>MKVM01000001.1:0-330221 GCA_001898835.1 Micrococcales bacterium 72-143
GGGCTGTTCGCCCATTAAAGCGGTACGCGAGCTGGGTTTAGAACGTCGTGAGACAGTTCGGTCCCTATCCGCTGCGCGCGTAGGAAATTTGAGAAGATCTGTCCCTAGTACGAGAGGACCGGGACGGACGAACCTCTGGTGTGTCAGTTGTCCTGCCAAGGGCACCGCTGATTAGCTACGTTCGGAACGGATAACCGCTGAAAGCATCTAAGCGGGAAGCCGGCTTCAAGATGAGATTTCCATCCCTTAGGGGGAGAGGCTCCCAGCTAGACTACTGGGTTGATAGGCCGGATGTGGAAGTGGGGACTAAAGACCCATGGAGCTGACCGGTACTAATAAGCCGATAACTTGACAACACATGAGTTCTTAGAATCGTGTTGCTCGCGTCCACTTTGTGGTTCCCGATTGACGGTCGGGAGCTGCTTCGAATCGCATTCGAAGCACATTGACTGAGAAATCAATAGTGTTTCGGCGGCCATAGCGAAGGGGAAACGCCCGGTTACATTCCGAACCCGGAAGCTAAGACCTTCAGCGCCGATGGTACTGCAGGGGTGACCCTGTGGGAGAGTAGGACACCGCCGGACTTCTTTCGAGGAGGCCCACCCGTACACCGGGTGGGCCTTCGTCGTTTAAGGCCCGCTCCGACCCGAACCGGGTCGTAGCATGAACCGACCACGGGAGTGTGATGGCTGAGGACAGCAAGCGGCCGCAGGGCAAGCGTCCGGGCGATGGCGCCCGCGGGCCGCGGAAGCCGGGCGGCCCTACGAGCCGCAGCGGTGACAAGCCGGCCTGGAAGAAGGGCCGCGACGCGAAGCCCGGCGAGCGATCCGCATCCGATCGCAAGCCCTGGCAGAAGAAGGGCGATGGCCCGTCCGATCGTGGCGGGCAGAAGGATCGTCCTCGCGACGGCGATCGCCCGCGGCACGACGACCCGCCCATCCCGGAGGACGTCGCCGCGAACCAGCTCGATCGAGCCGCACGCATCGAGCTGAAGACCCTCAGCAAGGACAACGCCGACTGGGTGGCGAAGCACCTGGTGATGGCGGGTCGGTTCATCGAGGCCGATCCCGCCCTCGCGCACCGGCACGCGCTGGCGGCGGCGCGGCGCGCCGGCCGGATCGGCGTCGTGCGGGAGACCTCGGCGATCACCGCCTACGCGACGGGCGACTTCGCCCTGGCGCTGCGCGAGCTGCGCACGTACCGCCGGATCACCGGTCGCGACGACCAGCTGCCGCTCATGGTCGACTCCGAGCGAGGGGTCGGGCGTCCGCAGCAGGCGCTCGAACTCGGTCGCTCCGTGCCCCGCGCGAGTCTCGAGCCCGCGGTTCAGGCTGCGCTCGCGATCGCGATGTCGGGCGCACGGCTCGACCTCGGACAGCCGGAGCTCGCCTTGTCGGAGCTGGAGATCCCGCTGCTCGACCCCGAGCGGGCGTTCTCCTACAGCCCCGCGCTGTTCGACGCCTATGCCACGGTGCTCGAGGAACTCGGGCGCACCGCGGAGGCGGAGGAGTGGTGGCAGCGCTCCGATCGGGCCGCGCAGGCGCTCGAGGAGGCCGCGATCCCCGAGGGCCAGGACACGGTGGAGATCGTCGAGGAGCTCGTCGATGAGGACCTCGACTCCCCGGAGACGACCGAGGACGCGGAGGCGTGACCTCGGCGGATGGCGCGCCGCCGCTCGCCGGCGTCGACGTGCTGCTGGCAGACCTCGACGGCGTCGTGTACGCCGGCCACCGCGCCATCCCGCACGCGGTCGAGGCGCTCAACGCCGCCGTCGCGTCCGGCCGACGTCTCGGCTATCTCACGAACAACGCCTCCCGCACCCCCCAGACGGTCGCCGCGCAGCTGCGCGAGCTCGGCCTGGACGCCTCGCCCGAGCAGGTGGTGTCGTCGCCGCAGGCGGCCGTCGTGCTGCTCGCCGAGCTCGTGGACCCGGGTGCGCTCATCCTCGTCGTCGGCGGCGACGGACTGGTGTCCGAGGTGGAGCGCGCGGGCTTCCGCGTCACCCGGTCGGCGGACGACGCCCCGGCGGCGGTCGTCCAGGGGTTCGCTCCCGAGGTCGCCTGGACGGACCTCGCCGAGGCTGCCTTCGCCCTGAAGGGCGGCGACGCCGGCATCCCGTGGGTCGCGACGAACACCGACTGGACGATCCCGCAGGCGCGGGGCACCGCGCCCGGCAACGGCACCCTCGTCTCGGCCGTGCACACGGCGGTGGGCCGGCTGCCGGTGGTGGCCGGCAAACCCGAGCGGGCGCTCTTCGACGTCGCGGTCGCGCGATTCGGGGCGCAGCACCCGCTGTTCATCGGCGACCGGCTCGACACCGACATCCTGGGCGCCCGGCGGGCGGGGATGGCGTCGGTGCTCGTGCTGACGGGGATCGACGGGCCGAAGCAGCTGCTCGCGGCACCCGCCGACTCGCGTCCGGACTTCATCCTCGAGGACCTCCGCGGCCTCGACGAGCCTTATCCGGCAACGCACGACGCGCGCGACATCGCCGGTGTGCGCCGCGTGCGCGTCGGAACCGCCGTCGTGCGGCACGAGGGCGAGCGCCTGGCGCTCGAGACTCCTGGCACTCCGATCGACCGCATCCGGGCGGCCGCGGCGGCGGTTTGGGGGGCAGGGGTGCCGATCTACGCGCTCGACGTGGCGCCGGAACTATATTCGTGACCGTGACCGATCAGACCCCCGAGCCGCGCGACGGCGACCCCGGAGCGCTCGTGTCGCGCCTCCGCGTGATCGAGGACCAGCAGCTCGCCGATCGGGCCTCCGCCCTCGCGCAGCTGCATGACGAGCTGCGGGCCCGCCTCGAGGCGGGGGACGCGCCGCGTCCGCATGCCTGACGCATCCGGGGCGCGGCTCGACGCCGAGCTCGTCCGGCGCGGGCTCGCGCGGTCGCGGGCGACGGCCGTCGAGGCGATCGCACGGGGCCTCGTGACGGTCGACGGCGTCCCCGCCGTGAAGGCCTCGGCGCGGGTGGCACCGGATGCCGTTCTCGAGATCGAGGGCGCCGACCACTACGTGAGCCGCGGAGCCCACAAGCTGCTCGCGGCCCTCGACGCCTTCGCCGTGGACCCCGCGGGCCGGGTGTGCCTCGACGCCGGCGCCTCGACGGGCGGCTTCACGCAGGTGCTCCTCGAGCGGGGCGCCTCGCGCGTGTTCGCCGTCGACGTCGGCCACGGCCAGCTCGCTTCAGAAATGCAGGAGAACCCGCGCGTGGCGAACCTCGAGGGCCTGAATCTGCGGCACCTCACGCGGGAATCTCCTGCATTTTCGAGCTACGCGGGCGAGCTGGAGCGGACGGGCTGGCCGAGCCTCGTCGTGGGCGATCTGAGCTTCATCTCCCTCACGCAGCTGCTCGAGCCGCTCGCGGCCCTCGCCGAGCCGGACGCCGAGCTGCTGCTGCTCGTGAAGCCGCAGTTCGAGGTGGGGCGCGGGGGACTCAAAGAGGGGATCGTGCGCGATCGCGCGCTCCGGCAGGAGGCCGCGAGCACGGTGCTGTGGGCGGCGTGGGATCTCGGCCTCGGGGTGCTCGGCATCGTCGACAGCCCCATCCTCGGCGGCAGCGGCAACCGCGAGTACCTCGTGCACCTGCGCCGCGGAGCGCCCGACCCCGGGCGGCTCCGCGACGCGGTGTCGCGCTTGGCGTGAGCGATCAGGAGATCGTCGCGTCGACCTTGACCTCTTGGCGCTTGTCGTGCACCAGATCGCCGTTCTCGTCGGCGGGCGTCAACGTGGCGGAGAAGGTGATCGCCCCGCCCTTCTCGTAGAGGAAGTTCTGCCCGTAGGAGAACGAGCTCCCCGCCGGCCACACGAAGGGCGCCTCGGTCGCGCCGAGCGCGAAGGCGCTCGAGTTGACCTGCATCTTCTCGAAGAGCGCGCTGTCGACGATGCTGTCCATGCCCTGCAGGTAGGGCCAATCGGCGTAGCGGGCGTCGACGCCGACCAGGTTGAAGCTCAGGGGGATGTCGGCGCCCGAGGTGTTGGTGACGACGTAGTTGACGAATACGATCTCGTCGCCGATCGCGATCACCGGATTGCCCTCGGGAGTCACGAACTGCCCCGTCTTCTGCGCGGTCGCGGTGCCGACCTGGTAGACCGCGACCTCGAAGCCGTCGCCCGTGATCGTCGTGATCTTGTCACCGGGCGTGGTGACCGGTTTCGCCCAGGCGACGTCGCCTCCCTCGGAGGCAGCGGTCTTCTCATCGTCGTCGGCCTCCTGCGAGACGGGCGCCGACGGCTTCTCGGAGGGGCTGCTCGGCGCGCAGCCGACCATGAGCGCCGCGAGGGTGAGACCGCCGAGCGAGGCGAGCAGGACGCGAGTGTTTCGCACGATGTGAGTTTCCTTCCCAGGGTGGACGAACGCCTCGAGCGTATTCGTTGCGATATTTGCTCGAAATGGGGAGGCCTCCCCGCGTAGGGCGCTGTGCACGAGCGCGGCGCGCGTCCGATGCATCCGACAGAATGGGGGCATGACCGACGCCGCCCGCCATCTGCTGGTGGTCGCCCACACCGGCCGCGCCGACTCGCTCGAGGCCGGCATCCACGTCTGCCGCCGCCTGATCGCCGCGGGCATCACGCCCGTGGTGTCCGACGACGAACTCGCCGACCTGCGCGAGGCGGCGCCCGACCTCGCCCCCCTCGCGCTGCTCGGTGTCGACGTGCCGGAGTCGGCCCTCGAGCTCGTGATCGTGCTCGGCGGTGACGGAACCATCCTGCGGGCCGCCGAGCTGGCGCGCGGGTGCGACGCCCCGCTGCTCGGGGTGAACCTGGGGCACGTCGGCTTCCTCGCGGAGGCCGAGCGCGAAGACCTCGACGAGACCGTGCAGCGCGCATTGGAGGGCGACTACGTCGTCGAGGAGCGGATGGCGCTCTCGGTGCGTGTGAAGCATCGCGACGAGGTGGTCTTCGACACCTGGGCCCTCAACGAGGCGACGGTCGAGAAGGCCAGCAGGGAGCGCTCGCTCGAGGTCGTGGTCGAGGTCGACCAGCGGCCGCTCTCGACGTTCGGCTGCGACGGCGTCGTCGTGTCGACACCCACCGGCTCCACCGCCTACGCCTTCTCCGCGGGCGGTCCCGTCGTCTGGCCCAGCCTCGAGGCGATCCTGATGGTGCCGCTGTCGGCGCATGCGCTCTTCGCCCGCCCGCTCGTGGTCGACCCCGAGTCGCCCGTCGCGATCGAGCTGCTGGAGCGTTCGCAGGGCGTCGGCGTGCTGTGGTGCGACGGGCGCCGCACCTTCGAGCTTCCGCCGGGTGCGCGCGTCATCGTGCGTCGCTCGCCGAAGCCGGTACGGCTCGCCCGTTTGGCACCGCGGCCGTTCGTCGACCGGCTCGTGAACAAGTTCGCCCTGCCCGTCGACGGGTGGCGGGGCCCCGCATCCGAGGGCTCGGCCACGGAGGAGCGGAGCCGGCCGTGATCGAGGAGCTGTCCATCAGCGGCCTCGGGGTGATCGGCGACGCGCGCCTGCCGCTCGGGCCCGGTTTCACGGCGGTCACCGGCGAGACCGGTGCGGGCAAGACGATGGTCGTGACGGCGCTCGCGCTGCTGCTCGGCGAGCGCGCGGATGCGGGGAGCGTGCGCGCGGGCAGCGCCCAGGCGAGCGTGGAGGGGCGCTGGCTCGTGCCCGAGGCGGGCGAGGTGGCGGAGCGGGTGCGCGAGGCGGGCGGTGACCTCGACGCGATCGGCGACGGGCGGGCGGAGCTCATCCTCGCCCGCACCGTGTCGGCGGAGGGCCGCAGCCGCGGTGTGGTGGGCGGCCGCTCGACCCCGGTGGGCGTTCTCGGTGAGCTCGGCGAGCGGCTCGTGGTGGTGCACGGTCAGTCCGATCAGCTGCGCCTGCGCTCGGCGGCGGCGCAGCGCGACGCGCTCGACGCATCCGCGGGCGCGGGACACCTGGTGACGCTCGGCGAGTACGCGCAGGCGTACCAGGAGTGGCGTTCGCTCACGAGCGAGCTGGAGGTGCTCGCGGGCGACCGCGACGCGCGCGCCCGGGAGGCGGAGCAGCTGCGCCTCGACCTCGTCGAGTACGAGGAGCTCGCGCCCGCGCCCGGCGAGGAGGAGGAGCTCGCGACGCGCGCGGAGCGCCTCGGCAACCTCGAGGACCTGCGCATCGCGGCGACGCTCGCGCAGGAGGCGATCTCGGCGCAGTCCGGCGAGGACCACCCGGATGCCGTGTCGCTCGTCGAAGAGGCTCGTCGCGCGCTCGCCCGCGTCGCCGACCACGACCCGGCGCTCGCGCCCGCCCGCGACGGGCTCGACGCGGTGTCGTTCCAGCTCGCCGAGGTGTCGGGCGAGCTGTCGCACTACCTCTCCGGGCTCGACGTCGACGCCGCGGGCGAGCTCGAGGCGGTGCAGGAGCGGCGTGCCGCTCTCGCCGCCTTCTCGCGCAAACACGGCGCCCCCCTCGACGAGGTCGTGGAGCGGCTCGAGCAGGCGGGTCTGCGGCTCGTCGAGCTCGACGGCGACGACGACCGCATCCGGGCGCTCGAGCACGAGGTGGGAGCAGCCCACGAGCGGCTCGTGGCCCTGGCCGACCGGCTGTCGGACGGCCGCCGCGCCGCGGCGCAGCAGCTCGCCGAGCGCGTCTCCGCCGAGCTCGCCGCGCTCGCCATGCCCGACGCGCGCCTCGTGGTCGAGGTGCAGGATGGGGAGCTCGCCGCGCACGGACGCGACCGGGTCGCGTTCCTGCTGCAGCCGCACCCGGGCACCGAGCCGCGTCCGCTCGCGAAGGGCGCGTCGGGCGGCGAGCTCTCGCGCGTCATGCTCGCCCTGGAGGTCGTGCTGGCGGCTTTGGGACAGGTGCCGACGTTCGTCTTCGACGAGGTCGACGCGGGGGTCGGCGGCGCCGCGGCCATCGAGATCGGGCGGAGGCTCGCCCGGCTCGCGGAGACGGCCCAGGTGATCGTCGTGACGCACCTCGCGCAGGTGGCTGCCTTCGCGGGCAACCACCTCGTGGTGGAGAAGGACCGCGACGGGCAGGTGACCGCATCCAGCGTGCGCCGCGTCGACGCGGGGGAGCGGGCCGCGGAGATGGCCCGGCTGCTGTCGGGGCTCCCCGACTCGGAGAGCGGGCTCGCGCACGCCCGCGAACTGCTCGAGCTGGCGGGCCGCTGACGCGTGTCGCAGCGCGCGCCCCGTTTCGTGTCATATGCTGAAACCCCGTGGTGAACAATCCGGGATCAGCCGTTACCAAGCACATCTTCGTCACCGGGGGCGTCGTCTCCTCGCTGGGTAAGGGCCTCACCGCCGCCAGTCTCGGCAACCTCCTCACCGCGCGCGGTCTGCACGTCGTCATGCAGAAGCTCGACCCGTACCTCAACGTCGACCCGGGCACCATGAACCCGTTCCAGCACGGCGAGGTCTTCGTGACCGACGACGGTGCCGAGACCGACCTCGACATCGGCCACTACGAGCGCTTCCTCGACATCAACCTCAGCCAGGCGGCCAACGTCACCACGGGCCAGATCTACTCGAACGTCATCGCGAAGGAGCGGCGCGGCGAGTACCTCGGCGACACCGTGCAGGTGATCCCGCACATCACCGACGAGATCAAGCGCCGGATGCGGCTGCAGGCGCAGCCGGGCGAGGACGGGACCCCCGCCCCCGACGTGATCATCACCGAGATCGGCGGCACGGTCGGCGACATCGAGTCGCAGCCGTTCATCGAGTCGGCGCGCCAGGTGCGCCACGAGCTGGGCCGCAAGAACGTGTTCTTCGTGCACGTCTCGCTCGTGCCGTTCATGGGCGCCTCCGGCGAGCAGAAGACCAAGCCGACGCAGCACTCGGTCGCCGCCCTGCGGTCCATCGGCATCCAGCCGGATGCGCTCGTGCTGCGCAGCGACCGCATCGTCTCGGAGTCGAACAAGCGCAAGATCGCGCTCATGTGCGACGTCGACGAGCAGGCGGTCGTGAACGCGGTCGACGTGCCGTCGATCTACGACATCCCCACGATGCTCAACCAGCAGGGGCTCGACGCCTACATCATCGAGCAGCTCGGCCTCGACGAGAAGGCCGGCGAGGTCGACTGGACCGGCTGGTCGGGCCTGCTGAAGGCCGTGCACGAGCCGGCGCACGAGGTGACGATCGCGCTCGTCGGCAAGTACATCGACCTGCCCGACGCCTACCTGTCGGTGAGCGAGGCGCTCCGTGCGGGCGGCTTCGCCCACCAGACGAAGGTGGCGCTGCGCTGGGTGCCGTCCGACGAGTGCGAGACGCCGGAGGGCGCCGCGCGGATGCTCGCGGACGTGGACGGCATCTGCGTGCCGGGCGGCTTCGGTGTGCGCGGGATCGAGGGCAAGCTCGGCGCGCTCCGCTTCGCGCGGGAGAACGGCATCCCGACCCTCGGCCTGTGCCTCGGCCTTCAGTGCATGGTCGTCGAGTACTCGCGCAATGTGGCGGGACTGCCGGGCGCGAGCTCCTCGGAGTTCGACCCCGACACCGAGTTCCCGGTGATCGCGACGATGGCCGAGCAGGTCGACATCCTCGAGCACGGCGACCTGGGCGGCACGATGCGCCTGGGGCTCTACGAGGCGCAGCTCACGCCCGGATCGGTCGTCGCGGAGGCGTACGGCGCCGGCGTCGTGCACGAGCGCCACCGGCACCGCTACGAGGTCAACAACCACTACACGGAGCGCATCGCCGACGCCGGCCTCGTCTTCTCCGGGAAGAACCCGGAGCACGGCCTGGTCGAGTTCGTCGAGTTGCCGCGCGAGGTGCACCCGTACTACGTCGGCACGCAGGCGCACCCGGAGCTGCGTTCGCGGCCCAACCGCGCGCATCCGCTGTTCCGCGGCCTCGTGGGCGCGGCGCTCGAGCGCCAGCAGGCGACGCGACTGTTCGAGGTCGAGGGTGCGGATGCGCCCGAGGGCGAGGCCGTGGCGCCCGTGGCCGAGCCCGCCGAGGTCTGACCCCGTGACGCCCGCCGAGCTCGACCGGCTTATGAACGGTCCGCTCGCCGACCTCTCCGACCCGGCGGAGGTCGTGCGGTCGGAGCGGGTCTACGAGGGGCGTGTGTGGGACATCCGCCGCGACCGCTTCCGCTTCGGCGACCACGAGCTCGAGCGCGACTACGTCGACCACACGGGCGCCGTCGCGGTGCTCGCGCGCAGCGCCGACGACCGGGTGCTGCTCATCAACCAGTACCGGCATCCGATCCGCAGCAGGGACTGGGAGCTGCCCGCCGGGCTGCTCGACGTCGACGGCGAGGACCCGCTCGCGGCGGCCCGACGCGAGCTCGCCGAGGAGGTCGACCTCGTCGCCGCGGACTGGAGCGAGCTGATCGTCTTCGCGACCTCGCCCGGGGGCAGCGACGAGGTGATCCGCGTCTACGAGGCGCGCGGCCTTTCCGCCGCCCCGGAGGCGTTCGCCCGCACCGAGGAGGAGGCGGAGATCCTGCTGCGCTGGGTGCCGCTCTCGGAGGCGGTCGAGGCGGCGCTCGCGGGGCGCATCCGCAATTCCATCCTGCTCGTCGCGGTGCTCGCGGCCCATGCCCGCGGCTGACCCGACGCCCGAGACGGGCGTCGGCGCTGGGGGCGCGCGGAGGCCGGAAACGGCCTCCGCCCTGAGCGCCACCGCGCTCAGGCGGCAGAACGACCGCTACCTGCGTCACCTCGAGATCGAGCGCGGGCTCTCCCCGAACTCGGTGGCGGCCTACCGACGCGACCTGCGGGGGTTCCTCGAGGCGCTCGAGACCCGCGGCGTGACGGACGCGGCCGCGCTGGATGCGGACACCGTGCGCAGCTACGTCGTGAGCCTGCGCGACCGGGAGGTGCCGCTCGCCGCGAGCTCCACGGCGCGCGTGATCTCCTCCATCCGCGGGTTCACGCGGTTCCTCGTGGAGGAGGGGGTGCTGCAGGCCGACCCCGCCGAGTCGCTCATCGCGCCGAAGCTCCCGAAGCGGCTGCCGAAGGCGCTCACGCAGGCACAGGTCGAGGCGCTCCTCGCCGCGACCGATGGCGACGACCCGGTGCGGCTGCGCGACAAGGCCCTCCTGGAGCTGCTCTACGCGACGGGTGCGCGCGTCTCGGAGGCCGTGACGCTCGACGTGGACGACCTCGTGGGCGCCGAGGGCACTCCGGAGCTCATCCGGGTGATCGGCAAGGGCGACAAGCAGCGGATCGTGCCGCTCGGCTCCTTCGCGCGCGCCGCGATCGAGGCGTACCTGGTGCGGGCGCGGCCGCTGCTCGTGGCGGGTGCGCGGGCGACGCCGGCGCTCTTCGTCGGTGCTCGCGGCGCGCGCCTCAGCAGGCAGAACGCGTGGCTCATCATCCGTTCCGCGGCCGAGCGGGCGGGTCTCACGGTGGAGGTGTCGCCGCACAGCCTGCGGCACTCCTTCGCGACGCATCTGCTCGCCGGCGGAGCGGATGTGCGGGTCGTCCAGGAGCTGCTGGGCCACGCATCCGTCGCGACGACGCAGCTGTACACGCACGTGACGATCGACGGGTTGCGCGACGTGTACCAGCAGGCGCACCCGCGGGCGCGGTGAGGCCCGGACGCGGTCCGCGATCGGCCGAGTATCAACCTCTGGTTGAGAGTGAGGCGAACCGCGGAGGGGCAGCCTGTCGCCGCCCGGCGGCCTCCGACCCCCGACGTACACTCGCGATATGACTGCGCAATGGGAGGCCGCGAACGAACTCGCCGGACTCGAGGACCTGGGCGTGGAGCTCGGCCCGACGGGTCGGCCCGTCACGGTGTTCCCCGAGCCGAAGCGCCTGAAGTCGCACGGGCCCGCGCGCATCATCGCCCTCTGCAACCAGAAGGGCGGCGTCGGCAAGACCACGACGACGATCAGCCTCGGCGCGGCGCTCGCCGCCTACGGACGCCGGGTGCTCGCCGTCGACTTCGACCCGCAGGGCGCCCTGTCCGCGGGCCTCGGCGTGCAGACCCACGACGTCACGACGATCTACGACCTCCTGCTCGGGTCGGCGAAGGATGTGGCGGGCGCGATCCAGCACACCGGCACCCCCGGCCTCGACGTCATCCCGGCCAACATCGACCTCTCCGCCGCCGAGGTGCACCTCGTCAACGAGGTCGCGCGCGAGCAGATCCTCGCGCGCGTGCTGCGCCAGGTGGCGGCCGACTACGACGTCGTGCTCATCGACTGCCAGCCCTCGCTCGGCCTGCTCACGGTCAACGCGCTGACCGCGGCGCATGGCGTGCTCATCCCGCTCGAGTGCGAGTTCTTCGCGCTGCGCGGGGTCGCCCTGCTCGTCGAGACCATCGACAAGGTGCGCGATCGGCTGAACCCGGCGATCACGCTCGACGGCATCCTCGCGACCATGTACGACCCCCGCACACTGCACTCGCGCGAGGTGCTCGAGCGCGTCGTCGAGGCCTTCGGGGATCGGGTGCTCGAGACCGTCATCAACCGCACGGTGAAGTTCCCGGACGCCTCGGTCGCCGGCACGCCGATCACCGAGTTCGCCCCGGATCACCACGCCGCCGAGCAGTACCGTCAGCTCGCCCGCGAGCTCGTGTTCCGTCACGCCGCCGCCTGACGTCGCGGCCCGTCGCGGCCTCTAGACTCGGCAGGATGGACGAGGCGATCGCGGAGAGGGAGGCCGAGACGGCCCCCGTCGACGCGGGGTTCCGTCTCACGCTGTCGAACTTCGACGGCCCCTTCGACCTGCTGCTGTCGCTCATCACCAAGCACGAGCTCGACATCACCGAGGTCTCGCTCTCGCGCGTCACCGACGAGTTCATCTCCTACCTCAAGGGGCTCGACGGACTCGAGGAGCTGGAGCAGGCGAGCGAGTTCCTCGTCGTCGCGGCGACCCTTCTCGACCTGAAGGTGGTCGGCCTCCTGCCGCAGGGCGAACTCGTCGACGCCGAGGACGTCGCGCTGCTGGAGGCGCGCGATCTGCTGTTCGCCCGGCTGCTGCAGTACCGCGCCTTCAAGGAGGCGGCGCGCTGGTTCGAGGGGCACCTCGACGCGGAGTCGGGGCGTCATGCGCGCTCGGTGCGACTCGAGGAGAAGTACCGTCGGCAGACGCCCGAGCTCGTCTGGACGCTCAGCCTGCACGACTTCGCCGCCCTCGCGGCGCTCGCGATGGCGCCGCGGGAGATCCCCGTCGTCGGGCTGGACCACCTGCACGCGCCGCTCGTGAGCATCCGCGAGCAGGCCGCGGTCGTGGTCACGCTGCTGCGCTCCGGCCAGGCGACCACCTTCCGCCAGCTCATCGCGGGAGCCGAGCAGCGCGGCGTCGTGGTGGCGCGGTTCCTGGCCGTGCTCGAGCTCTACCGCCACGCCGCCATCAGCTTCGAGCAGTTCGAGCCCCTCGGCGAGATCACGCTGCGGTGGACCGCGGCGCACTGGAACGACGACCAACTCGCGACCCTGGGGGCCGACTATGACCGATGAGACGACGGATGAGGGTGCCCCGGCAGTGGATCTCGAGCGGCGGCTCGAGGCGATCATGCTCGTGGCCGACGAGCCGCTTCCCCTCGTGACGCTCGCGACGGCGCTCGGGTCGCCCGTGCCGGCCGTGCGGCAGTCGATCGAGCGGCTCGTGGCCGACTACGACGGCGCGGCGGGTGGCCCTAGGCGCGGCTTCGAGCTGCGCGAGGTGGGAGGCGGATGGCGCCTCTACGTGCGCGCCGAGCACGACGACGTCGTGCGCGACTTCGTGCTGACCCAGAGCCCCACCAAGCTCTCGCAGGCGGCGCTGGAGACCCTCGCCGTGATCGCCTACAAGCAGCCCATCGCGCGCAGCTCGATCGCCGCCATCCGCGCGGTCAACGTCGACTCCGTCGTGCGTACCCTGCTCGGCCGCGGTCTCATCACCGAGGCGTTCACCGACGCGGAGACGGGCGCCATCCACTACGAGACGACACCCCTGCTGCTCACCCAGCTCGGCATCAACTCGCTCGACGAGCTGCCGCCGATCTCGCCCCTGCTGCCCGACGGCGTGGAGGGCTTCGAGGAGCTCGGCGCCCGATGAGCGGCGGCCCGGACCCCGACGCCCAGCCCGAGGGCGAGCGTCTGCAGAAGGTGCTCGCGGCGGCCGGCGTCGCCTCGCGTCGCGTCGTCGAGCAGTACATCGTCGCGGGCCGCATCCGGGTGAACGACCGCGTCGCGACCGAGCTCGGCACCCGCATCGACCCCGCGACCGATCGTGTCGAGGTGGACGGCGTGCCCGTGCAGCTCGACACCGCCAAGCGCTACCTCATGCTCAACAAGCCGAAGGGCGTCGTGAGCACGATGTCCGACGAGAACGGCCGCCCCGACCTCTCGCGCTACGCCGAGCAGGCGGGGGAGCGCGTCTACAACGTGGGCCGGCTCGACGCCGAGACGACGGGCCTGCTCGTGCTGACGAACGACGGCGAACTCGCCCACGTGCTCGCGCATCCCTCGTTCGGCGTCGAGAAGACCTACCTGGCGACGGTGCGCGGCGTCGTGAAGGCGGATGCGCTGCGCCGGCTGCGCGCGGGCGTCGAGCTCGACGACGGGCCCATCTCGGCCGACCGGGTGCGCGTCGTGGGGGAGTCCTCGCGCGATCGCACGATCGTGGAGGTCACCCTGCACTCCGGCCGCAACCGGATCGTGCGCCGCATGCTCGCCGCGGTCGGGCACCCCGTGATCGAGCTCGTGCGCCGCCAGTTCGGCCCGCTGCACCTCGGCTCGCTGGGGGCGGGGCGGATGCGCGACCTCACTAAGGTGGAGGTCGGCGCGCTGCTGGCCCTCGCGCGCGACGCCGGCCGCGACGCGGCCCCGAGCCCGAAGCAGGAACGCCGATGACCGACCGCCGTCTCGACGCCCAGGTGCGGATCGTCGGGTCCGGGCTGCTCGGCGCGAGCATCGGGCTCGGCCTGTCCGCGCAGGGAGTCGACGTCGTCGTCGATGACGCCTCGCCCGCGACCCGCGCCCTCGCGATCGCCTACGGCGCGGGGCGTGCGCCCGCCGCGGACGACGCCCCGGGCCTCATCGTCGTAGCCGTGCCGCCGGACGTCGTCGCGGAGGTCGTCGCGCGTGAGCTCGAGCGCTTCCCCGACGCGCTCGTGACGGATGTGGCGAGCGTCAAGCACGCGCCCCTCGAGGAGCTGCGCGCCCGCGGGGCCGACCTCTCGCGGTACCTCGGCTCGCATCCGCTCGCCGGGCGGGAGCGCGGCGGGGCGGTGTCGGCGCGTGCCGACCTCTTCGTCGGGCGGCCCTGGGTGCTCGCGGGTCATCCGGGCATCAGCTACCGCCGGGCGGCGGCGATCGAGGACATGATCCTCGACCTCGGTGCCATCCCCATCGAGATGGACGCGGCCGATCACGACCGTGCGGTCGCGCTCGTCTCGCACGCGCCGCAGCTCGTCGCGAGCCTGCTCGCGGGCCGGCTGCGCGACGGCTCGGGTGCCGCGCTCGGGCTCTCGGGTCAGGGGCTGCGCGACACGACGCGCATCGCGGGCAGCAACCCCGAGCTCTGGGTGCAGATCCTCGGGGCGAACGCCGCCGAGGTGGCCGCCGTGCTGCGTCCGCTGCGCGACGAGCTCGACACGGTGATCGCCGCCCTCGAGGACCCGGACGCGCCCGACTCGCGCCGCGCGATCGCCGAGGCGCTCGTCGCGGGCAACACGGGAGTCGCCCGCATCCCCGGCAAGCACGGCCAGGACAAGCGCTACACGGCGCTCGTCGTCAAGATCGACGACCGTCCCGGTCAGCTCGCGCGCCTGCTGACCGAGATCGGCGAGGAGGGCGTCAACATGGAGGACCTGCGCCTCGAGCACTCGCCCGAGACGAAGGTCGGCTTCGCGGAGATCTCGGTCGTGCCGGAGGCCGCGCACCGGCTCGCGGAGGCGCTCGAGCAGCGCGGCTGGACGCTCATGGAGGCGGAGCGGTGAGCCGCTCGCCCGTCGTCGTGGCCGTCGACGGCCCCGCCGGCTCCGGCAAGTCGAGCGTGAGCAGGGCCGCGTCGCGCGCGCTCGGCTACGCCTTCCTCGACACGGGCGCGGCATATCGCGCCCTCACCTGGCTCGCGCTCGAGCGCGGCGTCGACACGGCGGACGCCGCCGCGGTCGTTGCGCTGCTCGACGACTTCTCCTACGACACCGTCGTGACCGACGAGGGCACCGTCGTGACGGTCGGCGGCGCGGACGTGACATCCGCCATCCGCGACCCCCGTGTCTCCGCGGTCGTGAGCGACGTCGCCCGCGTGCCCGAGGTGCGCCTCGCGCTGAACGACGCCTTCCGCCGGATGATCCGTGCCTCGACAGCGCCCGGCATCGTCGTCGAGGGGCGCGACATCACGACCGTCGTCGCCCCGGACGCCGAGGTGCGCATCCTGCTGACCGCCGACGAGGCGGTTAGAATTGCCAGGCGATCCGCCGAACTCGCACCCGGTGCCGCCGCGACGGCGGAGCAGTTGCGTGAGCGGGACGCCCGGGACTCCCAGGTGGTCGACTTCCTGACCGCGGCGCCCGGCGTCGCGACGATCGACTCGACCGAGCTCGACTTCGACCAGACCGTCCAGGCGGTCGTCGAGCTGGTGCACGACACCGTGCACGACACGACCTCAGACTGACAGGACACGACATGACCGAGCGCGAACCGGACGCCCCCCTCGAGCCCGAGTTCGACGTCGAGGACGCGGGCGCCGAATACGCGGGCGAGGTCGACCCCGGCCTCGCCGACCGACTCGCCGAGCTCGACGACGACGTCGCCGAGCAGCGCGCCGCATCCCTGCGGGCCGGGCTCGCCGACTACGAGCTCGACGAGGACGACCTCGAGGTGCTCGAGGCGGCTGAGGCCGGCCCCGATGGCATCACCTACCTTCCGGCACTTCCCGTGCTCGCGATCGTCGGCCGCCCGAACGTCGGCAAGTCGGCCCTCGTCAACCGCATCATCGGGCGCCGCGAAGCGGTCGTCGAGGACGTGCCGGGCGTCACGCGCGACCGCGTCTCCTACAAGTCCGAGTGGCTGGGGCGCCGCTTCACGGTCGTCGACACGGGCGGCTGGGAGCCGGACGCCGCGGGCATCAACGCCTCCGTCGCGGCGCAGGCGGAGGTCGCCGTCGACCTCGCCGACGCGGTGCTGTTCGTGGTCGACATCAACGTCGGCGCGACCGCGACCGACGAGCACGTCGTGCGGATGCTGCGCGCGGCGAGGAAGCCCGTCATCCTCGTCGCCAACAAGGCCGACGACGCGATCAAGGACCCGCAGGCGGCCGAGCTGTGGAGCCTGGGGCTCGGCGAGCCGTGGCCCGTCTCGGCACTGCACGGGCGCGGGGTGGCCGACCTGCTCGACCACGTCATGACGGTGCTGCCGGAGATCTCAGCTGTCGCGAAGCAGGAGATCGGCGGCCCGCGTCGCGTCGCGATCCTCGGCAGGCCCAACGTCGGCAAGAGCTCGCTGCTCAACAAGGCCGCGGGCGAGGAGCGCGTCGTCGTCAACGAGCTCGCCGGCACGACCCGCGACCCGGTCGACGAGCAGATCGAGCTCGGCGGCCGCATCTGGACCTTCGTCGACACCGCCGGCATCCGCAAGCGCGTGCACCTGCAGCAGGGCGCCGACTTCTATGCCTCGCTGCGCACGGCGGCGGCGCTCGAGAAGGCGGAGGTCGCGGTCGTCGTGCTCGACGTCACCGAGCCGATCAGCGTGCAGGACCTGCGCATCATCGACCTCGTGCTCGAGTCGGGCCGCGCGCTGGTGCTCGCCTACAACAAGTGGGACCTGCTCGACGACGACCGTCGCCGCTACCTCGAGCGCGAGATCGAGCAGGACCTCGCGCACGTCGCGTGGGCGCCGCGCGTCAACATCTCGGCACGCACCGGGCGGCACCTCGAGAAGCTCGTGCCGGCGCTCACGACCGCGCTCGAGAGCTGGGACACGCGCATCCCCACGGGCAAGTTCAACGCGCTGCTGGCGGAGCTCACCGCGGAGCACCCGCACCCCGTGCGCGGCGGCAAGCAGCCCCGCATCCTGTTCGGCACGCAGGCGGCGACGCGCCCGCCGACCTTCGTGCTCTTCACGACCGGCTTCCTCGACCCGCAGTACCGCCGCTTCATCCAGCGCCGCCTGCGCGAGGTCTACGGCTTCGAGGGCACCCCGATCGTGGTCAACATGCGCGTGCGGGAGAAGCGCCGCCGTTGAGGCGGGGCTTCCGCGAAGGTCATTTCTGACCTTCGCGCCGTGCGCGCCGCGGCCGTCTCGGTCGCGGTGCGCCACGGAGCCGCGCCGCGGCGCGGGCGGATACGGGAGAAGCGCATTCGCTGACCCGCCATCCCTGAGTGGTCGGTTTCTGGCCCCATTCCATGGGTTTGGGGCCAGAAACCGACCACTCAGCGGCTAGGAGGCGAGCTTGCCCTCCGCGAGCTCGGCCTCGGCGAGGGTCGGCTCGTCGTCGTGGCCGCGCCCGGGCAGCAGGAGGCTCGCGAGGAGCGCGAGCACGGAGACGCCCGTCGCTACCCAGAACGCGGCGTGGAACGCGTCGGTCGCGCCCGCGGCATCCGTCACGCCGTCGAGCATCGTCGTCAGGATGACGGCGAGCACGGCGGTGCCGAACGCGCCGCCCACCTGCTGGGCGATGCGGGTGATCATGGTCGCCTGCGGGATCTCGTCGTGGCTGAGGCCCGTCATCGAGACCGTCATGAGCGGGATGAGCACCGTGCCGAGCCCCAGCCCGCGCACCACGAGCGCCGCCGAGAGCCAGGCGTTGGAGGTTCCGGGATCGGCGAGCGCGAACGGCACAGTGCCGAGCGCCATCACCCCGAATCCGATCATCGCGAGCACGCGCGGCCCGATCCGCTCGATCAGGAGGCCGGCGATGGGGCGGGCGGCAAGGGATCCGACGCCCTGGGGGATGAGCAGAAGCGCCGCGGCCAACACCGTCTCGCCGCGCAGCACCTGCCAGTAGAGCGGCAGGAGGAGCATCGCGCCGTAGAGGGCCGCCCCCGAGAGCCACAGCACGGCGGATGCGCTGCCGACCTGACGACGGCCGAGCAGCCGCAGCTGCACGAGGGACCGCTCGCCGCGCCGCAGCGACCACACGACGAAGCCCGCGACCAGGGCGGTGCCGAGCAGCAGCGGCAGCAGCACGGGCACGCTGCCCACACCGTCGCCCGTCTCGACGTTGGAGAGGCCGAGCAGCATGAGGGCGAGCCCCGGGGCGAGCAGCAGGAGGCCGACGACGTCGAGCTTCGCCCGGGTGCGTCGGGCGGAGTCGTCGGGGAGCTTCCAGGCGGCGAGCGCGATGCCCACGAGCACGACGGGCACGTTGACGAGGAACAGCCACTGCCAGCTGAGGTTGTCGAGGATGATGCCGCCGATGACGGGCCCCAGGATGGGTCCGAGCGCGACGGGCACGGTCACGATGGCCATCATCTTGCCCATGCCCTTCGTGCGGCCGCCCGCCGCCTGCACCGCGAGGGACTGCATGAGCGGGAACATGACGCCGCCGCCGAGCCCCTGCACCACGCGGAACGCGATGAGGCTCGTCGAGTCCCAGGCGAACGCGCACAGAACCGAGCCCAGCAGGAAGAGTGTGAGCGCGCCGATCCACAGTCGCTTGCCGCCCACCCGCGCCTGCGCCCATCCGGTGAGGGGGATCGCGACGGCGAGGGCGAGCAGGTAGGCGGTCGACACCCACTGGATGGTCGACACGGGCACCGAGAACTCGCGCGCGAGCGTGTCGATCGCGATCGCGACGATCGTGGTGTCGAGGATCCCGGCGAAGCCGCCGATGATGAGCACCCACACGGTGCTCAGCACGGTGCGGGGGATGCGCTGGTCGGCCCGGGGCGCGGCGGGTGCGGATGCGGGGTTGTCGGTCATGGGGAGCCTGCCGGAAAATAAGAAACGGACGTGTCTCTTGTGAAGATACGCCGCCGCGCTAAGATACACAAGTGACTCTTGAGAAGGCGACGCGCCGCCGCGGGGCGGAACTCGAGAACGCCATCCTCGACGCCGTCTGGGAGGAGATCTCGGAGAAGGGCTACGGCGGGCTCACCTTCGAGGCCGTCGCGACGCGCGCCCGAACGAGCCGCGCCGTCATCTACCGCCGCTGGCCCACGCGCGAGGACCTCGTGCTCGCCGCCGTCCGTCGGCTGGGGGAGCGCACCCCGACCGTCTCGCCCGACACCGGCAGCCTCCGCGAGGACATGCTCGAACTGCTGCGCTTCTCCAACGCCCACCGGCTCGGCATGTGGGTCGTGCTGAGTGTGCAGCTCGCCGGCTTCTACGCCGAGACGGGCGTCACGCCCGCCGAGCTGCGTACGCGGATGCTCGGCGAGCGCCCCAGCCTCGTCCCCGCGATCGTCGCCCGTGCCGTCGCACGGGGCGAGGCCCGGCCGGGGCTCTCCGAACGCGCGATGCGGTCCGCGTTCGACCTCTTCCGCTCCGAGGCGATCCTGCGTCTCGGACCCGTGCCCGACGAGGAGATCGTCGCGATCGTCGACGAGGTGTTCCTGCCCCTCGTGCGTCCTTGAGCCGCCCATCCCGACGGGACCTCCGCCCTGTCGGCGGGGCCGCGCATCCGCCAGGATCGGAGCATGGCCGTCATCGAGAACGCGAAGCTGACCGTGATCGGCGCGGGGGCCGTCGGCACCTCACTCGCCTACGCCGCCCTCATCCGCGAGTCCGCCCGCGAGGTCGCGCTCTACGACATCGACACGGCGCGCGTGGAGGCGGAGGTGCTCGACCTCGCCCACGGCACCCCGTTCACGGGCGCCTCGCGCATCCGCGGCGGCTCGGACCTCGCGGTCGTCGACGGCTCGAACGTCGTCGTCGTCACCGCGGGCGCGAAGCAGAAGCCCGGGCAGACGCGACTCGAGCTCGCGGGCGTCAACGTGGGCATCATCCGCGAGCTCATGCCGAAGCTGGTCGAGCGGGCGCCGAACGCCGTGTTCGTGATCGTCTCGAACCCCTGCGACGTGCTCGCGGTCGCGGCGCACGAGTTCTCGGGCCTGCCCGCCTCACGGGTGTTCGCCTCCGGCACCGTGCTCGACTCGGCCCGCCTGCGCTGGCTGCTCGCCGAGAGGCTGGGGGTCGCGGCGTCGAGCACGCACGCCATGATCATCGGCGAGCACGGCGACTCCGAGTTCCCGCTGTGGTCGCAGGCGCGCATTGGACCGGTGCCCCTCGAGCACTGGGATGCGGGGCACGGCCCGCTCGAGCGCGCCGAGCTGGACCGCATCGCCGACGACGTCAAGAACGCCGCCTACACGGTCATCGCCGGCAAGGGGGCGACGAACTACGCGATCGGGCTCTCCGGCGCCCGCATCGTGGAGGCGATCTTGCGCGACGAGGGCGCCGTGCTGCCGGTGTCGAGCGTGCTCGACGGATATCACGGGGTCAGCGGCGTCGCGCTGTCGGTGCCGAGCGTTGTGGATGCCACGGGTGTGCGCCGCGTGATCGACGTGCCGTTCGACGCAGAGGAGCAGGAGCGCTTCGCGGCCTCGGCGGACACCATCCGCCGCTCCCTCACCGAGCTCGGGATCGGCTGACCGCCTCGCTCAGCCCTTCGCGGCTGCCTTCATCGCCTTCTTGTGGGCGCGCACAGTGAGCAGCGACTCGTGGTCGACGATGTCGGCCACCGAGCGGAACGAGCCGGGCTGCGCGTAGTCGCCCGCGGCCTGCTCCCACCCCTCGGCGTCGAGACCGTACTGCTTGCCGAGCAGGGCGAGGAAGATGCGCGCCTTCTGGTCGCCGAAGCCCGGCAGCGCCTTGAGCCGCTTCAGCACCTCCGCCCCGCTCGGCTCGCCCTCCGTCCAGATCGCGGATGCGTCGCCGTGCCAGTCGTCGACGATCGTGCGGCACAGCGTCTGGACGCGCGCCGCCATCGAGCCCGGGAAGCGGTGGATCGCGGGGGACTCCTTGAAGAGCTCGGCCATCGCCTCCGGGTCGGCGTCGGCGATCGTGCGGGCGTCGAGGGTGCCGCCCATTCGCACGCGCAGCTTCTCGGGTCCGGCGAACGCCGTCTCCATCGGCACCTGCTGGTCGAGCAGCATTCCGATCAACAGCGCGAGCGGGCTCTCGGAGAGCAGGCGGTCGGCATCCGGTTCCCCGGTCAGGTGCAGTGTGGGCATGCCTCCATGACTACACCGCGGCGACGTACTCCGCCAGATGGCGGCCCGTGAGTGTGGAGCCGTCGGCGACGAGCGCGGCCGGTGTGCCCTCGAAGACGACCAGGCCGCCGTCGTGCCCGGCGCCCGGGCCGATGTCGATGATCCAGTCGGCGTGCGCCATCACCGCCTGGTGGTGCTCGATCACGATGACCGACCGTCCCGACTCGACGAGCCGGTCGAGCAGGCCCAGAAGGTTCTCGACGTCCGCGAGGTGCAGGCCCGTGGTGGGCTCGTCGAGCACGTACACCTCGCCCTTCTCGGCCATCGCGGTGGCGAGCTTGAGCCGCTGGCGCTCGCCGCCCGAGAGGGTCGTGAGGGGCTGGCCGATCGTCAGGTAGCCGAGCCCGACGTCCACGAGCCGTCTCAGGATGGCGTGGGCCGCGGGGACCTTCGCCTCGCCCTCGGCGAAGAAGCGCTCCGCCTCCTCGACCGGCATCGCGAGCACCTCGCTGATGTCGCGCCCGCCGAGCGTGTACTCGAGCACCGAGGAGTCGAAGCGCTTGCCCTCGCACACCTCGCAGGGGGTCGCGACGGTGGCCATCGGGCCGAGGTCGGTGTAGATGACGCCCGCGCCGTTGCAGTTGGGGCAGGCGCCCTCCGAGTTGGCGCTGAACAGGGCGGGCTTGACCCCGTTCTGCTTCGCGAACGCCTTGCGGATCGGCTCCAGCAGTCCGGTGTAGGTCGCCGGGTTGCTGCGACGCGATCCCCGGATGGCGCCCCGGTCGATCGCGACCACGCCTTCGCGGCCGGCGACGGAGCCGTGGACGAGGGAGCTCTTTCCCGAGCCCGCGACCCCGGTGACCACCGCGAGCACGCCGAGGGGGATGTCGACGTCGACGTCGCGCAGGTTGTGCGTGCGGGCGCCCCGCACCTCGAGCTTTCCGCTGGGGGTGCGCACGACATCCTTGAGGCGCGCCCGGTCGTCGAGGTGCCGCCCGGTGAGCGTGCCGCTGGCGCGCAGCCCCTCGACCGTGCCCTCGAAGCAGACGGTGCCGCCCGCGGAGCCCGCCCCGGGGCCCAGGTCGACCACGTGGTCCGCGATCGCGATCGCCTCCGGCTTGTGCTCGACGACGAGCACCGTGTTGCCCTTGTCGCGCAGCTGCTGCAGCAGCGCGTTCATGCGCTGGATGTCGTGCGGGTGCAGGCCGATCGTCGGCTCGTCGAACACGTAGGTGACGTCGGTGAGGGATGAGCCGAGGTGCCGGATCATCTTGGTGCGCTGCGCCTCGCCGCCCGACAGGGTGCCGGACGGCCGGTCGAGCGAGAGGTAGCCGAGCCCGATGTCGACGAAGGAATCGAACAGCTCGCGCAGCCCGGCGAGCAGCGGGGCTACGCTCGGCTCGTCGAGCCCGCGCACCCACTCCGCGAGGTCGCTGATCTGCATGGCGCAGGCGTCGGCGATGCTGATGCCGGCGATCTTCGACGAGCGGGCGCCCTCGTTGAGCCGGGTTCCGCCGCACTCGGGGCACGGGGCGAAGGCGACCGCCCGCTCGACGAAGGCGCGGATGTGCGGCTGCATCGCATCCAGGTCCTTCGAGAGCATCGACTTCTGCACCTTGGGGATGAGTCCCTCGTAGGTGATGTTGATGCCCGAGACCTTGACCTTCGTGGGTTCCTTGTAGAGCAGGTCGTGCAGCTCGGTCTCGCTGTACTCGCCGAGGGGCTTGTCGGGGTCGAAGAACCCCGACTCCGCGTACAGCTTCACCGCCCAGCCGTCGGGCGTGTAGCCGGGCACCGTGATGGCGCCGCCCGCGAGCGACTTCGATGCGTCGTAGATCTGGGTGAGGTCGATGTCGTTGACGCTGCCCATGCCCTCGCAGCGCGGGCACATGCCGCCGAGCTGCGCGAAGTCGCGAACGACCTTCGTGGTGCCCTCGCCCTTCTCGATCGTGATCGCACCGCCGCCGTGCACCGTCGGGATGTTGAACGAGAAGGCCTGCGGCGAGCCGATGTGCGGCTGGCCGAGGCGGCTGAACAGGATGCGGAGCATCGCGTTCGCGTCGGTCACCGTGCCGACGGTGGAGCGGGAGTTGGCGCCCATCCGCTCCTGGTCGACGATGATCGCCGTCGTGAGGCCCGACAGCGCGTCGACCTCGGGCCGCGCGAGCGAGGGCATGAAGCCCTGCACGAACGAGCTGTAGGTCTCGTTGATCATGCGCTGCGACTCGGCGGCGATCGTGCCGAAGACGAGCGAGCTCTTGCCCGAGCCCGAGACGCCCGTGAACACGGTGAGGCGGCGCTTCGGGATCTCGAGGCTCACGTCCTTGAGGTTGTTCTCGCGGGCCCCGCTCACGCGGATCGTGTCGTGCTGGTCGGCCGGGTGATCGGTCATGGCTCGACGGTAGCGGGTGCGGGCGACGTGCGGCTTCTCGCATCCTGCTCGACCGGGCGGCGTGCGTAACGTTCCCGAAACACCGGGGTGCGGACGGCGAAACCTGCCATGGCTAGCGTCGCTCCCATCACATTCCGCCACCCCGCATCCGAAGGGATCCGCATCCGCATGGCATCCACCCGCCGCACCGCCCGCGTCGTCGCGGCAGCCTCAGCCGCCGTCTCCGCCGCACTCGTCCTCGCCGCCTGCTCGTCCGGGGACACGCCCGCCCCCGGGGGGAGCGACGACGCGTCGGCCTCCTACGGCGAGATCAGCGTCCAGTACTCGTGGATCAAGAACGAGGAGTTCGCGGGCGAGTTCTACGCCTACGAGAACGGCTACTACGACGAGGCCGGCTTCTCGGACGTCATCGGCGTCTCGGGACCCGACACGGGGGTCGCGAAGCTGCTCTCCGGCACCGTGCAGGTCGCGCTGTCGGATGCCGCGTCGATCGGCGCGGCGATCGCCGAGCAGGATGCGCCGCTCAAGATCATCGCCGCCACGTTCCAGAAGAACCCGTTCACGATCCTCTCGCTGAAGGACGGCGCGGACATCGCAACTCCCCAGGACCTCATCGGCAAGAAGATCGGTGTGCAGGACTCCAACGCGAGCGTGTTCAAGGCGATCCTCGCGGCGAACGGCATCTCCGAGGACCAGGTCACGGTCGTGCCCGTCGACTTCGACCCCACGCCGCTCATGAACGGCGACGTCGACGGGTTCATGGCGTACCTCACGAACGAGGCCCTCACGGTCGAGCTCGCCGGCTACGAGATCACCAACCTGCCGTACGCCGACAACGGCGTCCCCTACGTCGCCGAGACCTTCTCGGTGACAGACCAGTACCTCGCCGAGAACAAGGAGCTGCTGAAGGCGTTCCTCATCGCCGAGATCAAGGGCTGGACGGACGTGTTCAAGAACCCGACCGACGACTCCGTCGCCCTCATCGAGAAGTACTACGACCAGGCCGCGGCCGACAACGCAGATGGGCTCGAGTCGGTCTTCGGCGCTCTCGACCCGGTGAAGACCGGCAAGGGCCTCGAGGCGGAGAAGGCGCTCATCTCGACGCCCGAGACCGAGGCGAACGGCCTGTTCACGATCTCCGACGAGCTCAAGAAGCAGACGGTCGCCTCGTTCGAGGCCGCGGGCTGGAAGGTGTCCGTCGACAAGCTGTTCGACACGACGATCATCGACGAGATCTACGCCGAGCATCCCGAGCTGAAGGCATACCTTCCGTAGCATGAGCACCTCCGCACCCCCGGATGCCGGTGCCTGGTCCACCCCGGGCACCGGCATCCGGATCACCGGTCTCAGCAAGACCTTCGACGCCGGTCGCGGTCGCCGCGTCCAGGCGCTGCAGGACACCGAACTGCATACCGATCAGGGGTCGTTCCTCGCGCTGCTCGGCCCCTCGGGTTGCGGGAAGTCGACGATCCTGCGCATCCTCGCCGATCTCGAGGAGCCGACGACGGGTGAGGCGCGTGTGGACGGGAGGAGCCCGCATGAGCTGCGGCGCACGAGCCAGCTCGGGATCGCGTTCCAGGACCACGCGCTGCTGCCGTGGCGCAGCGTGCGGAGCAACATCCGGCTGCCCTTCGAGGTCGCCGGGCGCCGCGCGGACGACGCCTACATCGACGAGCTCATCGCGCTCGTCGGGCTCGGCGGCTTCGAGAAGGCGAAGCCCGCGCAGCTGTCGGGCGGGATGCGGCAGCGCGTCTCGATCGCGCGGGCGCTCGCGCTCAAGCCCTCGGTGCTGCTGCTCGACGAGCCGTTCGGCGCCCTCGACGACATGACCCGGCAGAACCTGAACCTCGAGCTGCTGCGCATCTGGACCGAGAAGCCGGCCACGACGCTGCTCGTCACCCACGGCATCCAGGAGGCGATCTTCCTCGCCGACCGGGTCGCCGTGATGTCGCCGCGGCCGGGACGCGTGAAGGAGATCATCGAGGTCGACCTGCCGCGCCCGCGCACTCCGGAGCTGATGCGCAGCCCCGAGTTCCACGCGCTCGTCGACCGCGCATCCGAGTTGCTGTTCGGCGCGGACGGGCACGCCGAGGCGGAGTCCTGAGGTGGCCCGCTCGAGCGGATCGCGCGGGCGCGGAATGTCGCGCTGGGTCGCCGGGGTGGTCGGCGCGGCGGTGATCGTGGCCGCGTGGTGGCTGCTGTCCGCGACCGTGTTCACCCCGCCGCCCGGCACCGACTTCACGCCCGTGCCGAGCCCCGTCGCCGTGTTGGCCCAGCTGGTCGCGGACGGGCCCGCGGCGTACTGGTCGGTGTTCCAGGTGACGATCACCGAGGCGCTGCTCGGCTTCGCCTGGGGCAACGGCATCGCCCTGCTGCTGGCCGCGACGGTGCTGCTGCTGCCGCGTATCGAGCCGATCGTCACCCAGGTCGCCGTGGTGTCGTACTGCCTGCCGGTCGTCGCCGTCGGGGGAATCGCGATCGTCGTGCTCGGCGGGGCGAAGAAGGCCGGCGATCCTTCCGCCACCGCCGTCTTCCTCGCCGCCCTCGCCGTGTTCTTCACGACCGTCGTCGGAGCGCTCGCCGGGTTCCGGGCGGCGGACCGTGCGAGCCTCGACGTGGTGCGCGTGTTCGGCGGCGGACGCTGGACCCAGCTGCGCAAGGTGCGCCTCGTGGCGGCGGCGCCCGCCGTCCTGAACGCGCTGCAGATCGCGGTGCCGAGCGCGTTCCTCGGAGCGGTGCTGGGGGAGTACATGGGGGCGACCGACCGCAGTGTCGGCATCACGCTCATCCGCCTGCAGGGCAACCTGGACTCGACGCGCGTGTGGGCGGTGTTCCTGCTGTGCGCGCTCGTCGCGCTCGTGGGCTACGCGCTCGTCGGCCTGCTGGTTCGGCTGGTGACGCCGTGGGTGGCGGGGAGGTCCGTGCCGTGACGCTCGCGCAGTTCGATGCGCTCACGGCGGGAGCCGATGCACACGACGTCGCGACCCGCCGCCGCATCCGCCGCGATCGGGGGTGGGCTCTCGCCCGCACCGTCGGTCGATCGCTGCTGAACGCGTTGCTGACGCTCGTGATCGTGCTGCTGCTCTGGCAGGCGGTCGTGAGCCTCACGGGTATCTCGCCCTACGTCGCGAAGGGGCCGCTCGACGTGTGGCGTTACCTCTTCGTCGACGCGCCGGGCACCGATCCCGCGAAGTCGGCCGAAGCCCATCGCGCAGCTCTCGCCCCGCTGCTCGCGCAGACGTTGCAGGATGCCGCACTCGGCTGGCTCGTCGGCATGGCGGTGGCGATCGTGCTGGCGGTGCTGTTCTCGCTGTCACGTGCGGTCGAGGCCGGCGTCATGCCGCTCGCTCTCGTGCTGCGGACGGTGCCGCTCGTGTCGATCGCGCCGGTCATCATCCTGCTCACCGGGCGCGGCACGGTGGCGTCGGTCGCCGTGATCGGGTCGATCGTGGTGCTGTTCCCGGCGCTCGCCTCCGTCATGTTCGGGCTCTCCCGGGCCGGCCGCCAGAGTCTCGACCTGGTCGCCGTGTATGGGGGCGGCCGGCTCACCCAGCTGCGGAAGGTCAGCGTCCCGGGCGCGCTGCCGTCGCTCTTCGTCGCGGCGCGGGTCTCCGTGCCGGGTGCGGTCACGGGGGCGCTGCTCGCGGAGTGGCTGTCGACCGGCACGGGTATCGGCGGCATGATCCAGAAGTTCTCGGCGGCGGCGCGGTTCGACGAGCTGTGGGCCTCGGTCGCGGTCATCACGCTCGTGACACTCGGTCTCTACAACCTCGTCCAGCTCGTGGAGAACGTGGTGCTGGCGCGGATGGGCATGGCGGGCTCGCTGCGCTGAGTCGCGGCGGTCATTCCCGCGGCGGATGCGGTTTCACTCCCGGGTCCGACGCACCCGGAAGCGCCCGGCGACAGGCTGGGGGCATGATCCGTCACCGTCGCACCGTCGCCTTCCTGCTCGCCGCCGTCATCCCCGCCGCCGTCGTGCTGAGCGGGTGCTCGCTCGTCGACGAGGTCGTGTACCAGCAGCGGAGCGAGCGGTTCTCCACCGTGACCGAGCTGACGACCGATTGGGCGGGGAGCGCTCCGTGGGTGCCGGACGATGCGGACGACATCCGCATCCGTGAGTCGATGAACGGCAACGTCGTCGTCATGCTCGTCTCGAGCGAGGCGGAGCTCGACGGGGGGCTCTGCGCCGAGGTCGAACGGCAGTCGGGGCCTAGCTACGCACTCGAAGGGGCACCGGATCCGTATGCGGCGACGGGTGCCTACGCGTGCGGCGACTGGACCGTCATCGCGGCCGACGGCGGATGGTACGGCTGGACCCCCAACGACCCCGAGGAGCGCACGGCATCGCCCTCCTGAGGCCGTGGGGCGCGCCTCAGGCGCGCTGCAGGGCCAGCACCTCGTTCGGTGCGAGGCGCTCGCGGCCGCCGAGGCCGTCGAGCTCCAGTACGACCGCGGTGCCGGCGAGCGACCATCCGGCCCGCTCGATGAGACGCTGCGAGGCGCCGAGGGTGCCCCCGGTCGCGAGCACGTCGTCGACGAGCAGCACGCGCGTGCCGGCCGCCAGCTGGTCGGCGTGCACCTGGAGCGTCGCCTCGCCGTACTCGAGGGCGTAGCTCTCGCTGAGGGTCGCGCCCGGGAGCTTGCCCGCCTTGCGGATGAGCAGCAGACCGTGGCCCGACCGTGCCGCGGCGGCCGCGGCGAGCGCGAAGCCGCGAGCCTCGACCCCGGCGATGACGTCGAAGGTTCCGGCGAACGGGGCGACCAGCGCATCCGTCACCGCGGCGAAGGCCACGCCGTCGGCGAAGACGGGTGTGAGGTCGCGGAAGAGGATGCCGGGCTCGGGGAAGTCGGGGATCACCCGGGTGAGCGCGTCGAGGTGGGCGGTCGCATCGGTCACCGCCCCAGGGTACGCGGCGGGAGGGGCGGGTCCGGCATCAGGCGGCGAGCGCGTCCCGGATCGCGGCGACGCCCGCCTCGAGCTCGGCGAAGGAGGTGGAGAGCGGCGAGCAGCCGAGGCGCAGGCCGTCGGGCCGGCGGAAGTCGGGGATGATGCCCGCGGACCACAGCGCGGGCAGCAGCTGCGCGAAGCGCGGGTGGTCGATCGTGACGTGCCCGCCGCGACGGGCGGGGTCGCGCGGGGAGGCGAGGCGCGCGTCCGGCAGCTCGCCGTCGACGAGCCGGATCGCGTGCTCGGTGAGGGCGACCGACTTGGCGCGCACCGCGTCGATGCCGACCTCCGCGAGGAGGGCGAGCATGTCGACGAGCGGCTGCATCGCCACGATCGGGGGAGTGCCGGTCAGGAACGAGCGGATGCCGTCCGCCGGCTCGTAGCCCTGCCCCATCTCGAAGGGCGCGCGGGAGCCGATCCAGCCGTGGATGGGCTGCCGCAGCTCGCCCTGCAGCTCGCGCCGCACGTAGAGGAACGCGGGCGCGCCCGGCCCACCGTTCAGGTACTTGTACCCGCAGCCGACCGCGAGGTCGACACCCCACGCGTCGAGCGAGGTCGGGACGACGCCGGCGCTGTGGCAGAGGTCCCACATGGCGAGGGCTCCCGCGTCGTGGAGGGTCGCCGTGATGGCGGGCGCGTCGGCGAGGAAGCCCGAGCGGTAGGCGACCGAGCTGAACAGGCCGAGCGCGGTGCGCTCGCTCACGGCATCCGCGACCGCCTCCGGGGTCACGCCTCCCGCGGGATCGGGGTCGAGCCAGCGGAGGGTGAGCCCGCGTTCCGCGGCGATCCCCTCCAGGAGGTAGCGGTCGCTCGGGAAGTTGCCGCGGTCGAGCAGCACCTCGTCGCGTCCGGGCCGGGCGTCGACGGCCGCCCGCGCGAGCTTGTAGATGAGCACCGAGGTGGAGTCGGCGACCGCCACCTGACCGGGTGCGGCTCCGAGCACGTGCGCGCCGAGCTCGTCGCCGAGGGCGAGCGGCAGCTCGAGCCAGCCCTCGTCCCAGCCGCGGATGAGGCGTCCGCCCCACTCCTCCCGCGCGAAGCGCTCGAGCCGTTCCACGGACGCTCTGAGCGGCCGGCCGAGCGAGTTGCCGTCGAGGTAGGCCACGAGCCCGTCGCCCGGCACGAAGCGATCGCGGTAGCCACGCAGGGGGTCGGCGGCATCGAGCGGATGCATGAGGTGAGGCTAGCGGGGCGGCGGGCTACGCTGGCCGGATGCCGCGCGTGCCCGCACCATCCGTCCAGCCCGGGGAGAAGCTCACCGGCCCGGCGTCCTACTTCCCGAGCATCGAGAAGAGCTACGGTCAGCCGATCCAGCACTGGCTGGACCTCGCCGCCGACCGCCTCGACGACCACCGCCACATGGAGGTCGTCGAGTGGCTCAAGGCGGAGCACGGCCTGGGGCACGGCCACGCGAACGCGATCGTCGGCTACGTGAGGGCGAAGCTCGGCGCCTGACACCGCCCGCGGTCATGGCGCCCGCGGGAACACGGTAAGGTAGTGAGCCGTGCCGGATGACGGCACAAGCCACGGGCTGTGGCGCAGCTTGGTAGCGCACTTGACTGGGGGTCAAGGGGTCGCAGGTTCAAATCCTGTCAGCCCGACCGGAAAGCCCTGGTGGGACGGAGATCTCACCAGGGCTTCGTCGCGTCTGGCCTCGCCCTCTCTGAGCCGGGCAGCTGCACCGGCCCGGTCACCGCAGCACGCCCAGCGCACGGGCGTTGAGGACGGCGACCGGGATGTGGCCGAGCGCGAGCACCAGCGCGGCCACCGCGATCCACACGTCGCCGAGCCACGCGGAGGCCGACAGGAACACCGCGACGGGGAGGATCGCCATCGGCACGGGCGCTCGCCACAGAGGGCGGTACAGCGCGGACACGGGGCGCCCCGACCGCAGGTAGCGCGCCCACAGCGCGTAGTAGAGCGCCAGCGCGACGACCACCGGAGCCACCCACCACCACGCGATCGGTCCCGGCCCGGTGATCGCCGGCACGACGAGGCAGAGCGCGTGCCCGGCGCGCTCCAGCCAGCTCAGCATCCGCGGCACGGCGACGCGGGGGAGCGGATCGCGCGGCGGGAAGCGCAGCAGCAGGAGGTTCGGCGCGAGCACGGCGAGGCCCACGACGAGGCCGAGCGGCGAGAAGCCCACCGTCGAAGGCTACCGACCCTCGCCCTCCGCCTCGTGCTCGTCCAGCTCCTCGAGCACCTCGAACGGAGACTCGAGCTCACCTCGCCACGCCTCGATCCCCTCGCGCACCGCGAGCGCCGCCACGACGAGCGCGGCGACCGCGTCGGCCCACGCCCAGCCCCACAGGGCGTTGAGCAGCAGCCCCACGAGCACGCTGCCGGAGAGGTAGATGCACAGCAGCAGCTGCTTCGCATCCGCCTGCACGCTCGCCGACCGCAGCTCGCGCCCGGTGCGGAACTCCACCCACGCGAGGGCGGGCATGACCGCGAGGCTCGCGACCGTGATCCCGATCCCGACGGGGCTGTGCTCGGGCTCACGGATGCCGCTCAGCGCCAGGATCGCGTCGACCGTCACGTAGGCGGCGAGCGCGAAGAACGCGATGCCGATCGCCCGCACGGTCGCGCGCTCCCAGCGCTCAGGATCCTTCCGGGTGAACTGCCACGCGATCGCGGCGGCGGAGGCGACCTCGATGACGGAGTCCAGGCCGAATCCGATGAGCGCGGCGGACGACGCGAGCGCGCCGGCGGTCACCGCGACCACCGCCTCGAGGACGTTCCACGAGATCGTGAACGCCACGATGAGGCGCACGCGCCGATGCAGCACGGCGCGGCGCTCGGGTGCGAGCGTCATGCGCAGCTGCAGCTCTCGCCCGAGCAGCAGCCCGGCTCGAGGTAGAGCGTCACCCGCAGCAGCTCATCGAGGGCGGGCGCGAGGTGCGGGTCGGCCAGCCGGTACCACGTGCGACGGCCCTCGGGCACGGCCTCCACGAGCCCGCAGCCGCGCAGGCAGGCCAGCTGGTTCGACATCACCTGCCGGGAGACGCCGAGGGCGTCGGCGAGGTCGGAGGGGTAGGCGGGTGCCTCGCGCAAGGCGAGCAGCACGCCGGTGCGGGTGGGGTCGGCGAGCGCGTGCCCGAAGCGCGCCAGGGCAGCGGTGTGCGTCGCGCTCGCCGCGGGGACGGTGATCGTCATGAGCGTGATGGTACAGGGAATCGTGAATTAACGAAAGGCTGTATCGAGCCGGACGAAGGCGGCGTCACACCTCGACGCGGTAGCCGAGGCTGAGATCGGCGGCGTTGAGCCCGCGGATGCCCCAGTTGACCTGAGGCGTCTCCGTGATGGTGATCTCCACACTGTGCGGCGCGATGCCGGTCGCGGCCTCGACGCGGGCGAACAGCTCCGCGATGAGAGCCCGCTTCGCCTGCTCCGAGCGCCCCTCGAACATCGAGATCTCGATGATCGTGTAGTCACGACCGCGATCCTCGGGATACACGAAGTCCTCGGCATCGAGCCCCACGAAACGCTGGAACCTCTTCTCCGGCGGATACTCGAGGGCGACCACGATCGCCTCGTGAACCGCTGCCGACATCGCGGCGCGATGCCGCGCCAGAGAGTCCTTCCGCCCGTAGATCACCACCTGAGCCACGGGTTCAGGCTAGCGGGCCGACCGCTGCGGCCGACTCGTGCCGGATAGCGCGTCGAGCCTCAGCCGACGACGGCGTCGCGGAGATCCTCCTTGGCCGGCCCCGGGCGGTCGACCGCGCGAGAGGCCCACGCGGTGACGCGCTCGAGCGGTCCGCGGCCGAGGGCCAGGGCCCACGCTGTGCAGCCCACCAGGAGCGTGCCGATGCACGCGAGCCAGAAGAGCGTGCTGGTGCCTTCGGGGCCGAAGCCCGCGAGTCCGGGGGCGAGCGCGAGCGGGGAGATGAGCACCGCGAACGAGACTACATGCGCCGAGTAGGCCGTCAACGGCATCGAGCCGACCGCCGCCACGGGAAGCAGAAGCCAGCGGAGCGGTCGCGCCAGGAGCAGGCAGGCACCCACGATCGCGAGCGCGAAGCCGCCCGAGCCGATGATCTCGAAGGTGCCACCGGAGTGCGGGGAGACACCCCACGCCTGGGATACGGCCGCACCGAGATCGGATGCACCGAGTCGCTCCAGGTAGTTGCCGCCCGGCACTCCGAATCCCTTGTCGCCGGCGCCTGAGCCACCGCCGACGGTGTCGGAGAAGCAGGTGACGGTGCCGGGCGACTTCGTGATGCAGCTCTTGCCCGTGAGGTCGAGTCCGTCACCGGGGACTATGCCGGAGGACGAGGACGAGAACGAGCTGCTGGAGAAGGACATCGAGGCCCAGCCGTCGGGTGTGCCATTGACGGCGCTGCCCACGCCGTAGCCGCCGACCGCGAGCAGAAGGCCGATCCCGCCGACCGCCGCCGCGGTCCGGGTCTCGCCGAGGGAGGAGCGGCCCACCGCGATGCCCGCCAGGATCAGCGGCAGCCAGACCGTCAACGGGTACGAACCGGCGATCAGGAAGTCCACCCCGGCGCCGCTCCCGCCGAGGGCGAGAGCGCGTACGAGCGCCATGAGCGTCGGCCCCGCGAGGGCGAGCGCCACCGCGGTGATGACGAGCGTTCGGCGGCGCAGACCGAGGAACGGGATCACGATGAGGAAGAGCACCCCGTAGATGGGGAGGATGACGGCGATGCCGCTGCCGAGGAGCTCGAGCAGCAGGCCGATCGCGAGCACCGCGAGTGCGCGCCCGGCCATGCGGAGGCGGGCGCTGCGGAGCGCCTCACCCGTCGGCCTCACCCGCACCCCGGTGGCGAGTGCGACCGAGATGCCGGCCACGACCGCGAACAGGATGGAGGACCGCCCCTCGACGAGCGCGGTCCAGGTGAGAGGGTTCCCCGCCTCGAAGCCGGTCGCGATGCCGACGTGGACGCCGATCATGCCGAAGACGGCGAGGCCGCGGGCGACGTCGACGCCCATGAGGCGTGGCGGCCGACCGAAGTCCCGGAACGCGGAGCGGAGGGACCCCCGTCGCCGATCGGTGCGCGGCTCGAGGGCGGCCCGGATAGCGGGCTGGGGTGCGGCGTCCTGCATGACCGTCAGACCGCCGCGACCGGGGCGGGCGCGACCGCGGCGGGGGCCGTAGCGGGCGTGCTCGGGCTGTACGGGTGGCGACGCCACCGAATGACGCGGGTGAGTGCCTCGGCGATGATGCCGCCCGTCATCTTCGAGTGCCCGTGGGCGCGCTCGGCGAACGCGATCGGCACCTCGGTGACGGTCAGGCCGCAGCGCTCCGCGCGATGGAGCGTCTCGATCTGGAAGCAGTATCCGTTCGAGGTCGTCGAGGAGGCGTCGATGACCTCCAGCGCCTCGGCGCGGAAGGCGCGGAACCCGCTCGTCGCATCGTGCACGGGGATACCGAGCATGAGCCGCACGTAGCTGCTCGCCGTGCGCGAGAGCGCGCGTCGGTGCAGGGCCCAGCCCGCGACGCTCCCGCCGTGGATCCACCTGCTGCCGACCGCGACGTCGGCGGCGGCCAGCGCCTCCACGAGGGCGGGCAGGCGCTCCGCGGGGTGCGATCCGTCGGCATCCATCTCGATGACGACCTCGTAGCCGTGCGCCCGCGCGTAGTCGAAGCCGGCGCGGTACGCCGCGCCGAGCCCGTTCTTCTGCTCGCGCTCGAGGAGCGAGACCCGCGGGTCGTCGAGCGCTCGGCCGGCGACCAGGGCTCCCGTGCCGTCAGGCGATCCGTCGTCCACGACGAGCACGTCGGACGAGGGCAGGTACATGGAGATCTCGTCCAGCGTGTGCAGGATGTTCGGCGCCTCGTTGAAGGTGGGGACGATGACGAGGGTTCTCATGAGATTCCTTTCGAGTAGAGGCGGATGACGTCGCGCGCGAGCGTGTGGGTGTCGGTCAGGTGGTAGCCGGCCCGCTGGAGGAAGCTCTCGTCGTCGGCGGTGCCGTCGGCCGAGCGTGCGACCACCCAGACGCGCTCTCGATCACCGAGGGCATCGGGCAGCTCCCTGAGCGTCGTGACCGTGTCCCAGAGACCGGAGGTGGTCTCGTAGGAGCGCACCAGACCGAGGTCGACGGTGTGCTGGAACCCGTCGGGGTAGAGACGGAGCGCGAGGCGCGGGCGGCGCGAGGGGCGCACGCCCTCGTCGAAGACGATGCCGTCGCCCGGGCGGCTGTTCGCCCCGACGTATTCGGAGACCTGAGCCCAGTCGCTTCCGAACTTCGCGTTCTCCGTGCGCTGCGAGGTCGCGAAGGGAACGGCCAGCACCAGCCCGACCGCGCCCGCGATCAGCGCCACGGGGCGCGGCCGGATGAGCGCCACGGTGAGTGCGATGAGGATGCCCGCGGCCGGCGCGCTGAACGACAGGTACCGACCGGTGTACAGCGGGCCCGCCGCGGCGTTCGCGAGCAGCAGCCCCGCCATCGGGACGAGCAGCCACAGCGTCGAGATCCAGATGAGCGTGCGCCGACCCGCGTCGCCCGGGAGCGCCGGGAGTCGCACGCGCGAGCGCAGCGCCCACACGATGGCGAACACGATGGCCGCCCAGGCCGCGACGGCGATGGGGATCGACCCGAACCACTGGTCCACGAAGATCATCACGGGGTTGGTGACGTCTCTGCGTGCGAGGAAGGCGATCTGCCCACGCTGCCCCATGGCGACGATCGCGAAGGGGAGGCAGGCGACGGCCGCGAGCACGGTGGTCGCTCCCCAGCGCCCCCAGCTGGGGAGGGGCGCGCGCAGCACGAGCAGCACCAGCAGGTGGAAAGCCGCGACGAGCGCGGTGTAGAGGAAGACGTGGACGCTCACGACGAGCAGACCGCCGTAGAGGAGCCACCACCGCGCACGCACCTCGCGGGTGCGCACGAGGTGCAGCAGCAGCACGGTGAGCCACGTGACGAGGGCGGCGGAGATGGCGGCAGAGCGGGCCTCGGCGGCCATGAAGCCGATCCGGGGCACCAGAAGGCACACGATGCCCGCCAGCACGGCGATGCGGCCGTTCGTCAGCGAGCGGCAGAGCACGACGACCCCGGCGACGGTCGCTCCGACGGCGAGTGCGCTGGGGAAGCGCACCGAGAAAGCGGATGCGCCGAACACGTCGATCCAGAGGTGCAGCATCGCGTAGTAGACCGCGTGCACCGCGTCGACGTTCGCCACCATCGCCCAGAGCGACTCCCAGGGCCGCTGCGCCGACATCACGCTCGCGGCCTCGTCGCCCCACATCGAGGGGACGCCGCTGCCGATCGCCGTCACCAGCGCGGCGCCGATCCCCATCGCGGCGGGCGCGACCGCGGGATGCCGCGTGCCCCGCTGCGGAGCGGACGCCACCTGGGGAGGGGCGAGTGTCGTGGTCACGATGGCGACGCTAGGAGCCGAAGCTAAGCGCAACGTAAGCGGCCCGCTTAGCTGCGTCTTAGGCGCCCTCCGTACGGTGTGCCCGTGCGCACCGACAGGCGGGGAACCGCGATGCAGATCCTGCTGCTGGCCGCGGCGATCGCCTACTCCGGCCTCCCCTGGGAGGCCGTTGCGGGCTTCCCGCTGGATCCGGCCGGCTCGTACCTCTCAGAGCTCGCCGCCGCGGACCAGCCGCTCGGGTGGCTCTTCCGCGCGCTCGACCTCACCACCGGCGTGCTCGTGCTCATCGCCCTGCTGGTGGGCGGCAGGAGCGGCGGCGCGGTCGCCCGCAGGGGGGCGACCCTCGCGCTCGCCGGGTTCGCGGTGCTGACGATCGTCGACGCGTCGTCGCCGATGGCCTGCGCGAGCTCGGCCAGCCTCCGGTGCGCCCGCGGGGATGCGGCCAACACTCTCGGGCTCGCGCACCAGATCCACACGGTGAGCAGCGCGGGCGCGCTGGCGGCCCTGCTGGTCTCCGCGGTCTTGCTCGCCGTTGCGGTGAGCCGCGATGCGGGGTGGGATCGTCCCGTCGGGCGCCGACTGCTGCTCGCCCTGGTCGTCTCGATCGTCGCGGTCACGGTGCTCGTCTCGGTGCTCGCGGTGCTGAGCACCGACGAGGGGCGGCTGATGAGCGGGGGCGGCTACGCGCAGCGCGCGCAGGTCCTCCTCGTGAGCCTGTATCTCGGATGGTTCGGCTTCCTCGTGAAGCGGCTCGGGTCCGGGCCCGTGCGCGTCACCGCGTCGCCTACGGATGCGGTGAGGCCGCGATGACCGCGCCGGCGCCCGCCCTCCCGCCGCGGCAGCTCGGGCGGCTGGTCGGCCTCGACCTGTTCCGCGCCGTCGCCGTGTTCGGCATGCTGGTGGCCCACGTCGGTCCCGCGGCCTGGACGGCGGGCGACGGGTTCGGCACGGTGCACTGGGAATGGGAGATCTTCCACTCCCGGATGCCGGCGATGTTCGCGTTCGCCGCCGGGATCTCCCTGAACCTCGGGCGCGGCAGCGCGGTGAGCGGACCGCAGCCCGCGGTGGTGCCCACCCTCATCCGCGCCGCGCTGATCGCTCTGTGCGGCGTCGCCCTGATGCTGCTCGGCACCCCGGTCGTGGTGATCCTCGCCTACTTCGCGGTGTGGTTCGTGCTCGTGCTGCCGTTCCGCCGGCTCGGCGTGCGCGCGCTGATCGCGGTGGCGCTCGGCTGGGCGGTGGCCGGCCCGCCGCTGTCGTTCCTGGCGCGCTCTGCCGTCGAATTGCCGGGCAACCCCGTGTGGGCGCTGCTCGTGGCGGGCGACTACCCGGCGCTGACCTGGATGCCGTTCGTGCTCGCGGGGCTCGCCGCCGGTCGCATGGACCTCGCCTCGGCGCCGGTGCGGCGCGGGCTCGCGGTCGCGGGCGTCGCGCTCATGGGCGTGGGCTATGGGCTCTCGACGCTCGTGCTCTACAACGGAGCGGCCGAGCGCATCATGGCCTCCCTCCCGACCGCGGACGGACGGGACCCGGCGCAGCAGTTCGCCCGGCTGTTCTTCCATGAGCGCGGGGTCACCGAAACGGGCGACTGGTTGTGGCTCGTGGCGCCCGCGCCCCACTCGGGCAGCTGGGCGGACGTGCTCGGATGTCTGGGGGTCTGCGCGCTCCTGCTCGCGCTGCTGCTTCCCCTCGGCGACGCGGCGCGGTGGGCCGACGGGCATGCGGGGCGCATCCGGTGGGGGATCGGGGTCGCCGTCTCGGCGGTCGCGCCCCTCGGCGCCATGGTGCTCTCGGTGTACGCCGCGCACATCGTGGCGATGGCCGTGATCACCACGGTCACCGGGCACTCCTTCCGCGGGGCTCAGAGCGTGCTCACCCTCGCCGCGTTCACGGCGGGGCTCATGGTCTTCGCCTGGCTGTGGATGCGTCGCTACGGTCGCGGGCCTCTCGAGTGGCTCCTCGGCTGGGCGAGCGCCCTCATCGAACGAACGGGAAGGCGAGTGTCTGCCGGATCGTCGCGCCGGTAGCCGCCATCACGATCCGGTCCACGCCGAGCCCGAGACCGCCGGTCGGCGGCATCCCGAACTCGAGCGCCGCGAGGAAGTCCTCGTCGAGCTCCATCGCCTCCGGGTCGCCCCCGGCGGCGCGCAGCGATTGCGCGGTCAGGCGGCGGCGCTGCTCGATGGGGTCGACCAGCTCCGAGTAGGCGGTGCCGAGCTCCATGCCGAGCGCCACGAGGTCCCAGCGCTCGGAGAGCCCCTCGATCCGCCGGTGGGGCCGGGCGAGTGGCGAGGTGTCCGACGGGAAGTCGGTGTAGAAGGTGGGGAGCACGGTCTCGGGTTCCACGAGCTCCTCGTGCAGCCGCTCGATGATCGTGCCGGCCGTGTCCTCATCGGTCACCGAGACGCGGTAGACCGCGCAGAGCTCGCGCAGCACGCCGAGCTCGAGGTCGATCGAGATGGGAACGCCGATGCGTTCCGTGAGGGCATCGCACACGGTGACCACGCGCCAGCTTCCCGAGACATCGACTCGCGTCCCGTCGGCGGTGAGGAGCGTCGGGCTCCCCGCCGCCGCGACCACCATGTCCTTCACGAGGCGCTCGGCGAGCTCCCGCATGTCGGTGTAGTCGGCGAACGCGCGGTACGCCTCCATAGCGGTGAACTCCGGGTTGTGCGTGCTGTCGACGCCCTCGTTCCGGAAGTTGCGGCCGATCTCGAACACCTGTGGGAACCCGGCGACGATCAGGCGCTTGAGTGCCAGCTCCGGCGCGATGCGCAACGACAGGTCGCGATGGTACGCGTTGATGTGGGTGCGGAAGGGGCGCGCGTTCGCGCCGCCGTGGATGCGCTGGAGGATCGGGGTCTCCACCTCCATGTAGCTCTCGTCGACGAGGCGGTCGCGGAGGGCTCGCACCGCGCGCGAGCGGGCGCGCAGGAGCCCGGCGGCCTCGTCGGAGCTCGCGAGGTGCACGTGCCGCTGGCGCACCTGCGCCTCCGGGTCGGTGAGGCCCATGCGGCGGTCGGGCGGCTGCCGGAGCGACTTGGACGCGGTGACCCACGACTCGGCGAGCAGGCTCGGCTCGCCGGTGTCGCTGAGCGTCGCCTCGCCCGTCACCGAGACGATGTCTCCCAGGCGGGCGTGCCTCAGTGCCTCGTAGCCTGCGGTGTCGTGCGCGGTCGCGATGACCTGGAAGGGGGTGTGGTTCTCGATCAGGTCGAGGAACGCGATCCCACCGTGCCGGCGGCGGCCGATGATGCGCCCCGTGACGGATGCGCGCCCCGAGAGGTGAGCGCGCAGCTCGGCGAGCGCGTGGGTGCGCGGAACGACCGCGGGATATGGCTCCTCGCCGCCCGCTCGCATGGCGAGCACCTCGGCCGCCCGCGGCGAGAGCGGTGCCGCGGATCCGTCGCGCGGTTCCGTGCGCGCCCGCTCCGCCGCCAGCGCCTTCAGGAACGCTGCGCTCCGTGGCGTTCCCGCCCCCGCACGCCGAGAGCCTGCGGAGCCCGCGAACCCCTCGACACGGGCGACGGCGAGCATCACGCCGCCGAGGGAGGTGTGTCGGGACCACATCAGGAAGCGCGGCCGCCAGTCCGGCTCGTACTTCTCGTTCGCCCGCCGGAGCGACTCGAGCTGCCACCGCCTCGAGAGCAGCAGCAGGATCCTGCGCTTCGCCCGGAGCAGCGGGCCGGCGCCCACCCGCGCGCCCCGCACGAGCACGTCCCGGAGCACGGCGAAGTTGAGCGAGATGCGTCGCAGCCCGAGCGTCTCGGCCTCCGCCAGCAGCGTCGCGACGAGGAACTCGGTCGTGCCGTTGACCGCGTTCGGGCTGCGTCGCATCACGTCGAGCGAGATCCCGTCGCCGTTCCAGGGCACGAACACCAGGAGGGCCATGATCTCGTCCGAGCCGTCGTGGGCGGTCACGATCAGCGAGTCGCCGTCGCTCGGATCGCCCATCCGCGACAACGCCATGGAGAACCCGCGCTCGCTCTCGGCGCCGCGCCACAGCTCGGCGAGCGCCTCGATCCGCTCGAGCGCCTCCGGCGCGAGATCACGCTGGCGGCGGATCTTCACCGTGTATCCGGCGCGACGTGCGCGGCGACGGGCCGCGTCGATGTGGGGAGAGCGCAGTACCGCGTCGCGCCGTGCGCCGTCCACATGCAGAAGCGCCTCGTCGCCGAGTGACACCCCGCGCATGCCGTACCGGGCGTAGTGGTCAGCGCCTCGTTCCGTGGCGGCGAGCACCGCCGGGCGCCAGCCGTAGCCCTGCACGACCTTGAGCCACTCCTCGGTGGCAGCGACCCACGCGCCTTCCGGACCCAGGGGGTCACCGCTGGCGAGCGCCACGCCGTTCACGACGCGGTACGAGACCGCCGCGCGGCGATCGGTCGAGAAGACCACCGACTTGTCCCGCCGTGTGGCGAAGTACGCGAGCGAGTCCTCGCTGCGGCTCGTGCGGAGGATGCGCCGCACACCCAGCTCCTCGACCTCCGTCACGAGCCGACGCTGCCGTGCGCTGCGCAGGAGAACCCACAGCGCCAGCAGCAGCGCGCTCGCCGAGAGGGAGGTGACCGCGAGCTCGACACCCGTGCTCAGCCGGTCGGCCGAGCCATCCAGCAGCCAGTCGCTCGGATAGATGCCCGTCGCGGCGTGCAGCGACCACCACCAGCCGTCCGACACCGAGATCGAGGGATCGGCGTACTGCGAGAGCAGCCCGCCCACGACCACCGCCACCGCCACGCCGCAGACGAAGACGGCGAGCGCGCGCCGGTAGGACGCGGGCTCGGCGCGCGCGGAGAACTCCCGGCGGGCGGCGATGAGCAGCGCGATGAAGCCCACGGCGACCGCGGCCGCGACGAGATCGGCGGTGCCGCCTTCCGCGAAGAAGGTGGCGTTGCGCGGTCCGACGCTGATCAGGTTCACGACGGGCATCAGCACCGTCGGCAGCTCGAAGAGGATCAGGAACAGCATCGCTCCGCGCAGCCGGCGCTTCGCGGCGCTCCCGACGACGAACAGGAGCACGGCGTTGAAGACGAACGGCTCGGGGCTGAGCCCCAGCACGGCGAAGTACGACGTCGCCCAGTACACCCCTTCGGGCAGTACGACGTCGGAGAAGGCGATCACGAGCATCGTGACGGCGACGAGCTGGAGAACACGCCCCGTCCAGAGCGGCACGCCCGAGAGCAGGCGGGCCCCCCGCCGGCCGCGCGCGAGCGCCGCCGATGCGCTCGTCCTCGTCGGGTGCACGCCGAGGCGTCCGCCGGCGATGTCTCCAGGCAGCGCGCTCATCTGCTCCTCCTCTCCGTCGACGACCCCGATGGTGCCGTCGCGACCCAGGATGTAGCCGCCGCATAAGAGCCGGATATGACTTCGCCCGTCTCGCCGTTCACGCCTCTCGCATTTGTTTACGCTCGGACCACCGAGCCCGACGGGTGCGGCTCATGGCAGCGACAGCGCCCCGACGGAAGGAGGTGCCGGCATGGATCCGGACGCGCCGATCGATGTTCCCCCGGCCCTGCTGCAGGATCCCGGCGTCGATCTGCTCTCGACCTACTGGCCTTCGGCGATCGCGCTGGTGCTGGCCGTCGCCGCCGTGGTGCTCGCGGTGCGCTCGGCGCGCCGCGCGCGTCGTCGGGGGCGTCGCGTCGCGGGCATCGCGGGCTGGGGAACGCTCGGCACCCTCCTGCTCGCCGTCTCGCTCGCGCTCGGCGTCAACACCTGGGTGGGCTACTTCCCCTCCGTCGCGACGCTCACGCGCTGGGTCGACGACAAGCTGCGCGCGCCGGTGACCGAGTTCCCGACGACCGCCGTGGTCGCGCCCGACTCGGAGGCCGTGCCCGGGAAGTCGGCGGCGCGGGTCACGACCGACGATCGCGGCTACGCCTTCCTCGCCGCGGTGCCCTCGACGGCTCCCCGGGTTCCCAGCACGGGGGCGTGGGTCTACCTTCCTCCCGGCTACGACGCACCGGGGAACACGGCGCGCTATCCCGTGGTCTATCTGCTGCACGGGGCGCCCGGCAGCGCGGCGGACTGGTTCGCGGGCGGCCGGATCGACTACCTGCTCGACACCCTGATCGCGGCGGGCAGCATCCCGCCCGTCATCGCCGTGTCGCCCGATCTGAACGCCGGTGCCGACCGTGTCGACGACGAGCCCCTCGACATCCCCGGGGGCCCGCAGCTCGAGACCTTCGTGACCAAGGATGTCGTGACGTGGGCGGATGCGAACTTCCGCACCGCCGCGGACGCGGAGCACCGCGTCGTGGCGGGGATGTCCTCGGGTGGGCTCGGCTCGCTGCTGTACGGGCTGCACCACCCGGAGCTCTTCGGCGGCGTGGTGTCGATCATGCCGTACACGACGCCCTACACGGCGGCCGTCGTCGCCGATCCTGCGGCCAGGGCGCGCAACACGCCGCTCGACGTCATCGCCGCGCGCGGGGCCGCCACGACGCAGAAGATCTTCCTCGGGCAGGGAGACGGCGAGCCGACCCGGGAGGCCACGCAGATCCGTGACGCGCTGCGGGCGCAGGGGCAGACGACCACCCTGCGCGTGTTCCCGGGGCTCGCGCACAACTGGAGGACCGCGCGCACACTCATGCCCTACGGCCTCGTCTGGGTGTCGAAGTGGCTGGGATGGGGCGGCACATCGTGAAGATGCGCGTACTGCTGAGGCAGCTCGCGGCGTTCGGCGCCGTCGGCGCGATCGGAGTGGTCGTCGACGTCGGGCTGTTCAACATCCTGAGGTCGAGTGTGCTCGCACCCGGCTCCGTCGCGGGCGCCGTGCTGATCGCGAAGGTCATCTCCACGACCGTCGCCATCTCGGTGAACTGGGTCGGAAACCGCTACTGGTCCTTCTCCGCCGAGCGCACCGGCACCCCCGCCCGCGAGATGCTCGGGTTCTTCGCCGTCAGCCTCGCCACCATGGCGGTGCCCCTCGCGTGCCTGTTCGTCTCGCACACGGTGCTCGGCCTCACCTCCGCGCTCGCCGACAACATCTCGGGCAACGTGGTCGGCCTGGGGCTGGGCGCCGTCGTGCGGTTCCTCGTCTATCGGCGCTGGGTCTTCACGGGCGTCAAGGCTCCGGCTGCGACTCTGCATGCCCCGCACGCCGTGGAATCGTGACCGTGAACCGCGTCCCCCGTGCGTCGGAGTCGACCGCGACCTCGTAGCCGGATGCCGTCGCCAGCGCCCTCACGATCGCGAGACCGAGGCCCACGGTGGAGCTCCGGGTGCCCGCGGTCTCGCCTCCGACCTGCGTGAAGCGGTCGAAGAGCGTGGGAATCGCCTCCGCCGAGATGCCGGGGCCGTCGTCCTCCACCGCGAGCACCACGTCGTCGTCGCCGCTCGTGATCGAGATGCGCACCTCGGTGCCATCCGGGGTGTGATGACCGGCGTTGCCGACGAGGTTCAGCAGCAGTTGCCGGATCGCGTCCTCGTCGCCGGTCACCGTCACCGCGTCGTCGGGGAGGGCGATCCGCCACGAGTGCGCGGGAAAGGCGAAGCGCGTGTCCGAGACGGTCTCCAGCACGACCTGGGAGAGGTCGACCTCCTCCTCCTTCACCTGCGGGTCCGCATCGAGCCGCGCGAGCAGCAGGAGGTCGTCGACGAGCGCGCTCATCCGCCTCGCCTCCGCGCCGACCCGTCCGAGCGCGTTCGCCATCTCGGCCCGGTCGGCGGGGGATTGCGAGTAGAAGTCGGCGTAGCCCCGGATCGATGCGAGGGGGTTGCGGAGCTCGTGGCTCGCCTCGGCGATGAAGCGCCGCATCGACTCCTCGGCGCGATGGCGCGCGTTGAGCGACGACTCGACGTGCTCCAGCAGCCGGTTCAGCGCCATCGCCACCTGATCCGCCTCCGAGCCCCGCAGCCGCGGGTCGCGGGGAACCCTGCCCTGCGGAGCGACCTCGCCGGACGACAGCGGCGTCGACGTGACCTGCTGCGCGATCTGGGTGACGTGCTCCAGCGGATCCAGCTCGCGCGCGATCAGCCGATACCCGAAGGTGGCCGCCAGCACGGCGACCGCGAGGCCGACGGCCGTGATCCACAGGACGTAGGTGGTGACGACCGCGTCCGTGTCCGTCAGCCCGACACCGTTGAGGACGGTGTATGTGACGCCTTCCGCGCCCTCGACGGAGCTCGCGGTCACGAGGTAGCTGCCGTAGTCCCTCAGCCGGATCGTGCGGGTGTCGTCCAGCGCGAACGGCCGGCTCCGGAGCTCCCTCGCCTCGGCCGCGGACAGGGGACGGTAGGAGTAGTCCCGGGTGAAGAAGGCCGACAACCGTGGGGTATCGCCCTCCAGCACCAGGAAGAACCCGTCCGGCGGCACGACGATCGAGAAGTCGTCGAAGGCGGGCAGGGCGCCGGTGCGCTCGAGGGTCGCCTCGACCTGGTTTCGCGCGCTCTCGTTGGAGAGATACAGGGTCGTCTCCGCCTGGCTCACCAAGTTCTGTCTCAGGATGATGATCGAGATCGCCCCGAGCACCACCAGCGCGGCGAGGAGCAGGCCCGACACCACCACCACGAGCCGCGCGCGGGTGGTGCGCATCTTCCGCTCCGCGCGCATCACCGCACCGCGGCGTCGGAGGGCGCCTCGCGCAGGATGTACCCGACCCGGCGGATGGTGTGGATCATGGGGGGCCGCCCGTGGTCGATCTTCTTGCGCAGGTAGGAGATGTAGATCTCGACGATATTCGACTCGCGCCCGAAGTCGTACTCCCACACCCGATCCAGGATCTGCTCCTTGCTGAGCACCCGATCGGCGTTCAGCATCAGGAATCGCAGCAGAGCGAACTCCGTCGCGGTGAGCCGAACGTCGACGCCGGCGCGGGTCACCTCGTGGCTGTCCTCGTTGAGCTTCAGGTCCCCGATCTCGAGCACGGGGGTGGGCGCGCTCGCCGCGAGCATGGGACTGCGCCGCAGGAGTCCGCGCAGTCGCACCACCACCTCCTCGACGCTGAAGGGCTTGGTGACGTAGTCGTCGCCTCCCGCCGCGATGCCGTCGATGCGGTTCGCCACGGTGCCGTTGGCCGTGAGGAACAGAACCATGCTGTCGGGCAGCTCGCCCCGGATGGTGCGGAGCACCTGCACGCCGTCGATGTCGGGCAGCACGATGTCGAGCACGATCAGGTGGGGGCGGACCCGCCGGGCCGCCTCGATCGCCGCTCGACCGGAACCCGCGACGTCGACCTCCCACCCCTGTTTGCGGAGGACCGCGGACAGGAGGTGGCGGAGGTTGGGTTCGTCGTCGACGATGAGGACGCGCACCGAGGGTCTGGCGAGGATTGACGGATGTGCCACGCCGCCCATCATCCTCATTCAGCTGTGCGTCAGATAAGTGCCACCTGAGCGGCGGTCGCGTCAGGGGTGGAGTCTGGTTGGCGGTCGACCGGGGCTCCGGGGCGAATCGATGACCCCCGTCGCGCTCGCGTGAGCCGTCGGGCCCGCAGCGGTCACGGTCGGTCCCGCGCATCGTCGCGCTCGGCTCTCGTTCGTCGCGACCCTCGGATCCGCTGTCGGGCTCTCCGTGCGGCGACGGTGAGGATCGCGTTCGCGAGGAGGGCCGCCGACAGCGCGAGCCCTCCGAGCGCCGGCGCCTGGGCGGCGGAGGCGACGATCGCGCCGACGACGCCGAGTGCGGCCAGGGTCTCGACGACGATGACGACGGCGACTCGGCGGTGACGCGATTCCATGGGTCAGCTCCCGGCGGTGTCGGTGGATGCGATCGCGGTGCTCGTCTCTTCTCGCGCACCCGCGTACAAACCCTCTGTTATTTGCGCAACTCATTGAGTATATGCAAAGCTGTCACGTCGGGCCCGATGGGCCTCGGAAACGTGAGGAGGTGATCCGTCGTGAGCGACGACCACAGTCGATCTACCCGCCCCAGCGGCACGACGGTTCGGTTCCGAATCCGACACCTCCGTTACCGCTGGAGCACGCCCGCACCGACCCTTCTGCGGCTCTGACCCGCCTGCGCATGCCCGCTGGGCTCGCGGTGGCTCCGCCGCGCCTGACCCAGCTTGGAGAGAACAACCATGCGCACTTTCGACACCGAACTCGACGAACTGTCGACCACTCCGGCCGGGACGACGTCCCGCTCGCCCCTCCGCCCCGCCCGGGGTAGGAACCGTCGGCACGACACCTCGGTACCCGCGCTCGCCGCCGGGCAGCGACGGATCCTCGCGGAGTCGGCGATGCTCCCCGCGGAGTCCACCCTGGCATCGCTCGCCACGAGCCCCCTCGGGCTGACGGAGGAGGCCGTGGCGAGGCTCCGCGCTCGCTACGGCACGAACGAGGTCCGCCACGACAAGCCCGCGCCGGCGGTCGTCCAGTTCCTGAGGGCCTTCGTGAACCCCTTCATCCTCATCCTGATCTTCCTCGCGGTGGTCATGGTGTTCACCGACGTGCTCTTCGCGGATCCCCACGACGGGCCGGACTACACCGGCGTCGTCACGGTGGGCATCATGGTGCTCGCCAGCGTCGTCGTGCGGTTCTGGCAGGAGTACCGTTCCTCCCGCGCCGCGGAGAAGCTGAAGGCGATGGTGCGGACCACGGCCGCCGTCACCAGGCAGGTGGGCGGCAAGCCGGTGACGGGCGAGCTTCCGATCGAGGAGCTCGTGCGCGGTGACATCGTGCAGCTCGCCGCCGGCGACATGATCCCTGGCGACGTGCGGTTCCTGCGCACCAAGGATCTGCAGGTCAACCAGGCGACGCTCACCGGCGAGGGGCTGCCGGCCGAGAAGTCGGCCGAGCCGGACGAGTCGGTGACCGAGGCCGGCATCCTGGACGCACCGAACCTCGGCTTCATGGGGACCTCCGTCGTCTCGGGCTCGGGCACCGCGGTCGTGATCGGCACCGGGAAGCTGAGCTATTTCGGCAGCATGGCGTCCGCGATCGTGGGGACGAGGCCGGAGACGGCGTTCGACAAGGGGATCAAGAGGGTCACCTTCACCCTGATCAAGTTCATGCTCGTCATGGTGCCGATCGTGTTCATCGTCAACGGCATCACCAAGGACTGGACGAGCGCGTTCCTCTTCGGGGTGACCGTCGCCGTCGGCCTGACCCCGGAGATGCTGCCGCTGGTCGTCACGGCGGGCCTGGCCAGAGGTGCGAGCTTCATGGCTCGCCGGAAGGTCATCGTCAAGCGGCTCAACAGCATCCAGAACCTCGGCGCGATGGACGTGCTCGCGACCGACAAGACGGGAACGCTCACCGAGGACCGGATCGTGCTCGAGCGTCACCTGGACGTCGAGGGTCGATCCAGCGCCGTCACGCTGGGCTACGCGACGGTGAACTCCCACTTCCAGACCGGGCTGCGCAATCTGCTGGATGCAGCGGTCCTGGACGCGGCCGGCGAGCGGGGGATCGATCGGGTGGAGCGCGACTACGCCTTCGTGGACGAGGTGCCGTTCGACTTCGTCCGTCGTCGGATGTCGGTGGTCGTCAGCGACGGCTCCGAGCAGCTGATCGTCACGAAGGGGGCCGTCGAGGAGGTGATGGCGCAGTGCACGACCGAGCTCCGGGACGGTGAGAGCCTGCCGCTCATCGCGGCACGCCGGGCTGAGCTGGAGGCGCTGGTCGCCGAGCAGAACGAGCTCGGGATGCGCGTGCTCGCGGTGGCGGTGCGCGCGGTCGCGCCCGACGGCGAGGGCCGGTTCGCCGAGTTCGGCGCCGAGGACGAGCGGGACATGACCCTGGTCGGCTTCCTGTCCTTCCTCGACCCGCCGAAGGCGACCGCGGGGGCGGCGATCGCGAGCCTCGGCGAGCACGGTGTGGCCGTCAAGGTCATCACCGGGGACAACCCGCTCGTCGCCGCCACCGTGTGCCGCCAGATCGGGGTGGACCCCGGCGAGATCGTTCTCGGAAGCGACATCGACGACCTTCCGGTCGAGCGGCTCGGCGTCCTCGCGGAGCGCACCACCGTCTTCGCGAAGGTCACCCCCGCTCAGAAGGCGCGGATCGTCGAGGCCATGCGTGCGCGCGGCCACACCGTCGGGTTCCTGGGAGACGGCATCAACGACGCACCCGCGCTGCGCACGGCGGACGTCGGCATCTCCGTCGACACGGCGGTGGACATCGCGAAGGAGTCGGCCGACATCATCCTGCTGGAGAAGGATCTCACCGTGCTCGAGGGCGGGGTCCTGGAGGGGCGACGCACCTTCGTCAACACGATGAAGTACATCAAGATGACCGCCTCGTCGAACTTCGGGAACATGTTCTCGGTGCTGGTCGCGAGCGCCATGCTCCCGTTCCTGCCGATGATCCCGCTCGTCGTCCTGGTGCAGAACCTGAGCTACGACCTGTCGATGCTCACCCTGCCGTGGGACCGAGTGGACGAAGGGGATATCCGGAAGCCGCGCAAGTGGGAATCGGCCAGCCTGTCGAAGTTCATGATCCTCATCGGCCCCACCTCGTCGATCTTCGACCTCACGACCTACGCGCTCATGTGGTTCGTGTTCGCCGCCAACAGCGTCGAGCACGCGGCCCTGTTCCAGTCCGGCTGGTTCATCGAGTCGATCATCTCCCAGACGCTGATCGTGCACATGCTCCGCACCCGCCGCATTCCGTTCATCCAGTCCCGGGCGAGCCTGCCGGTGATCCTGGCGACCGGGGCGGTCTGCATGTTCGGGCTGCTCCTGCCGTTCACCGGGTGGGGGGCGACCCTCGGGCTGGTCCCCCTGCCCTGGACGTACTTCCCCTGGCTCCTCGGCACGCTGCTGAGCTACTGCCTGGTGGCGCAGCTGATCAAGCGGGCGTTCATCCGCCGGTTCGGCACTTGGATCTGACCGCCACCCGCCGCGGGGTGCGGCCGGCATCGTCGGTCGCACCCCGCACCATCACGAGGAGCCAGCCGTGATCGACGTGATCGACATCGCGATCCGGATCGCAGCCGGCGTCGCGTTCGGAACCGCGATCGGCGTCGAACGCCAGTGGCGTGCGCGCACGGCCGGGGTGCGAACCAACGCGCTGGTCGCGCTAGGGTCGACCCTGTTCGTGATCATGGGCGCCTACAGCTTCGGCGGGCCGGACGCCGATCCCACCCGGGTCGCGGCGCAGGTCGTCTCCGGCATCGGCTTCCTCGGCGCCGGCGTCATCATGAAGCAGGGCGCCTCCATCTCGGGGCTCAACACCGCCGCCACCCTCTGGGCATCCGCCGCGGTCGGGGCGTTGGCCGGAGGCGGGCTCGTCTGGGTCGCGGGGGCGGGGACGTTCGTCGTGATCGCGGCGAACATGTTGCTGCGCCCGCTCGGACGGCTGCTCGACCGGCGCCCCGGCTCGACCGGCCGGGAGAAGAACACCGAGGTCGAGTACCTCTTCGAGGTGCGTTGCGCCCGCGAGCACGAGGTCGCGGTGCGCGCCGTCGTGTTCGATGCCGTCCATCGTCCCGACCTGACCGTGAGATCCATCGCCGCGACGGACCTCCCCGACGAGATCGTCGTCATCACCGGTAGCGTGCACAGTCTCGAGCGCGACGACCATCAGATCGAGCTGGCGATCGCTGATGTCATCCGCACCCCGGAGGTGCTCGCGGTGCGCTGGACGGCGGAGGAGATCACCCCCGTCGACTGACCGGCTCCGCGGGCTCGAATCTCGGCAGCCGCGGGGGGCGGCGCTGGTCGGCCGAGCCGGCGAGCGTGCCGTCCGGGGCGATGTGGGAGAACATCTGCTCGATCACCGTCAGGATGTGCGGGTCCTCCACCCGGTAGAGCTGCCGACGCCCCTCGCGCCTGGCTGTGACGATCCCGGCAGCACGCAGCTTCGCGAGGTGCTGGCTGGCCGCCGGCACGTTCGATCCCGACAGCTCCGCCAAGGTGGACACGTCGAACTCCCCGGTAGCCAGCAGCCAGACCAGATGGAGCCGACTCGGAACGGAGAGCATGTCGAACGTCGCTGCGGCCGCCGCGAGCTGTGCGTCGGTTGCGGTGGGAGGCCCCGGTCGCGGTTCCATCCGTCTATCATCCAACGATCTGCGATATGCGCAAGTCATTGAACGTTGACTATGCTCGATGGCGTCGGCCATCAGTCCGTCGACCGAGGAGGTGGGCAGCGTGAGTACCGACCCCGCGAGACCCAGCCTGCAGCTCACCATGTCTCGCGCGACGCCGATGCACTGAGCGGTGCCGGCGCGGCGCACGCGTCGCCACCCACAGGAGAACCCTGATGCCCTCGCCGCGCTCCTTCACCAACCAGGATGTCTCGCTGCGTACCCGCGGCCACATCGTCTCCGACGTGGTCGCCGTGGTAGCCGTCGCGGTCGTCTTCTGGCTGTTCGTCGAGCTCTCGCAAGGGCTCGCCGAACCGCTCGATCAGGTCTCCGCCCCTGCGGAAGTCTCCACCGATCCGGTGAACCTGCCCTACTACGCAGCCCGATCGCTGCTGCGCATGTTCGCGGCTCTCGCGATTTCGACGCTGTTCGCCTTCGTCTACGCCACCGCGGCCGCCAGGCTCCGGCGGGCCGAGAAGATCCTGCTGCCCGCGCTCGACGTCCTCCAGTCCGTCCCGGTCCTGGGTTTCCTGTCCATCACACTGCCCGTCTGGTTGCTGCTGTTCCCCGGAACCGCGCTCGGCCTGGAATTCGCCGCGGTGTTCGCTATCTTCACCAGCCAGGCCTGGAACATGACTTTCTCCTTCTATCAGTCGCTGATCACCCAGCCGCGAGATCTGGACGAGGCGGCCCGGCTGCTGCGGCTGACGAGATGGCAGCGGTTCTGGAAGCTCGACGTACCGAACGGGACGATCCCGCTGGTCTGGAACGGGATGATGAGCTTCGGCGGGGGCTGGTTCTTCCTGATCGCATCCGAGGTCGTCAGCGTCAACAACCGCGCCTATGCACTCCCGGGCATCGGCTCCTACGTCGCCGCGGCGTCGCGGAACGAGGAGGTCGGCCGGCTGCTGCTGGCGATCGGGGTGATGGTCGTGATGGTTCTCGGCGTCAACTTCGTCTTCTGGCGTCCGCTGACGGCGTGGGCCGAGCGGTTTCGGGCCGGAGACACCGTGACCGTCGACCAGCAGCGCAGCATCGTCCTCGACGTTCTGCGTCGTTCGACCATCCCCGCCCTCGTCGCGCGCGGCCTGCGACCGCTCGGTGCGGGCCTCGAGCGGGCGACCCGGCCGTTCGGGCGCGCCGACCGGCCGCTGCGGGTCAACCGGTCGCGTCGCCGTGCCGGGGACATCGTGTTCGCCGTGATCGTGTGCGCGCTGATCGCCGCCGGCCTGATCCGGATGCTCATGTTCATCGGCGACCACGCGGGCCTCGACGAGTTCGTCGTCGCCGCGGGCCTCGGCGTCATCACCTTCGCGCGCGTGCTGGTGCTGCTCGTCATCGGAACCCTGATCTGGGTTCCGATCGGGGTATGGATCGGGCTCAGTCCGCGGGTCACCCGATTCGCCCAGCCGGTCGTGCAGGTGCTCGCGAGCTTCCCCGCGAACTTCCTGTTCCCGTTCGCCACACTCGTGCTGATCCGCACGGGCGTCGATCTGAACGTCGGCGGCATCTTCCTGATGGCCCTCGGCGCCCAGTGGTACATCCTGTTCAACGTCATCGCGGGAGCCGCCGCGATCCCCAACGACCTGCGCGAGGCCGCCCTCAGCCTGCGGTTGAATCGCGTCCAGACCTGGCGCTACCTCTACGGACCGGCGATCTTCGCCTCGTGGGTCACGGGTGGCATCACCGCCGCGGGCGGAGCGTGGAACGCCTCGATCGTCGCCGAGGTGGTCTCCTACGGAGACCGGACCCTCACCGCGAATGGACTCGGCGCCTATATCGCCGGGTCCACAGCGGCCGGCGATTTCGCCAAGACGCTCGTCGGCGTCATCGTGATGAGCGTCTTCGTCGTCGCGCTGAACCGCCTGTTCTGGCGCCGGCTGTACGGGTATGCCGAGCGCCGCCTGTCCCTGAGCTGAACCCGAACCGAACGACGAAAGGAGGTGAGCGTCATGGTCGCACCCCGCACCCCGGCGCGTACCCCGCTGATCGAGGCCAAGCACCTCTCGACCTCGTTTCCCTCGGCCGACGGCTCGACCCTGCGCGTCCTGGACGACGTGAACGTGACCCTGTACGAGGGCGAGGTCGTCGCCCTGCTCGGCAAGTCCGGTTCCGGCAAGTCGACCCTGCTGCGCACCCTCGCCGGGCTGATCGGTCCCACGGATGGTGAGGTCCGCTATCGGGGCGTTCCGCTGGACGGCGCCAATCCGGGAGCCGCGATGGTGTTCCAGTCCTTCGCCCTCATGCCCTGGCTCACGGTCCAGGAGAACGTCGAGCTCGGCTTGCGCGCCGCGGGCGTCCACGAGAATCAGCGTCGCCGACGTGCGCTCGCCGCGATCGACCAGATCGGGCTGGACGGCTTCGAGAACGCCTATCCGCGCGAGCTGTCAGGTGGGATGCGGCAGAGGGTCGGCTTCGCACGTGCCCTGGTCCTGCAGCCCGACGTGCTCATGATGGATGAGCCGTTCTCCGCCCTGGACGTGCTCACCAGCGAGAACCTGCGCGGCGAGCTCATCTCGCTGTGGGCGCAGCCGGACTTTCCCACCAAGTGCATCTGCATCGTCACCCACGACATCGAGGAGGCCGTGCTCCTGGCAGACCGGGTGCTCGTGCTCGGCTCGAATCCCGGCCATATCAAGGCCGAGGTCCCGATCCTGCTGCCCAGACCCAGGGACCGGCGCAGCCCCACCTTCGAGACCGCGGTGGACCGGCTCTACGCGATTCTCACGGGCCGGGACGAGAGGTCCGCCGCCGAGCGCGCCGCGACCCCGGGCCCCCTGACCCATCCGCTGCCCGAGGCCAGCGTGGGCGGCCTCGCCGGTCTGGTCGAGATCGTGTACTCGCACGACGGTCAAACCGACCTGCCCGACCTCGCCGACGAGCTCTCGTTCCATGTCGACGATCTCCTGCCCCTTGTCGATGCGGCCCGGATGCTCGGGCTCCTGGACGTCGAAGGGGCCCAGGCGTTCCTCACCGAGGCCGGTCGAGCCTGGTACACGGCGGACATCCTGCACTCGAAGGAGGTGTTCGCAACCCTCGCCGTCGAACGCGCACCCCTCGTCGGCACCATCGTGAAGGCCCTGCAGAACAGCGCGGACGGTGCCCTGCGTGACGACTTCTTCCGTGACCTGCTCCGTCGCGGGTACAGCGCCGAGGACGCAGAGAAGCAACTCGATATCGCCATCGACTGGGGCCGCTACGGGGAGCTGTTCGACTACGACGCGATCACCGGCGAGCTGGTCCTCTCCGAGGTGGCCGCGGCGTTCACCGTCATGCTGTCGGCATCCGACCCCGAGACCGATGAGCTGTAGCCCCCGGCACGCGGCCGGGATGCGGTTTCGCCGCACTCAGCCCGCCACCGGGTCGCCGAACTCCTCCTCAGAGGCCGCCTCCGACGCTTCAGCCGCGGTCGTGTCGTCCAGCACGGCGGTGCCGGTCCGCGGCGCCGGGGCGAGCACGGGCGCCGCAGAGGGCGCGGGCAAGATCGCCAAGACCTCGGAGGGTACCTCGCGCGCTATCTCCGCGATCTGGACGGTCGGGCCGAACTGTCGCACCGCCGCGCGCGCCGCCGTCACCCGTGCCGCCGCCAGCCGCGCGACCTCGATGGCCTCCATCGCCTCGGCCTCCGCCGCGGCGGCCGCCGCCTGCGCGGCCGCCAGGTTCGCGTGTTCGGCGGCGGCCGCGGCGCGTGCTCTGACCTCCGCCAGCGCCTCGCTGCCCACCGCCGCCGTCAACAAGGATTCCTCCGACGTTCCGGGGGAGGGCACCGCCGCATCCGTGCCGGCTGCGCGGACGCCCACGAGCGGCGTTCGCGCCAGCAGCCCCCGCCGCCGCGTACCGCGCAGGGTGCCGTCCGCGGCGGGCGTGAGCTCGAAGGTGTGGTGCGCGTTCCCTCGCGACGAGCCCGCGGAGAGCATCTCGAAGCGCAGGGTCGTGCCCGTCACCTCGACCCTGCTCGGTGTCGAGCGCGATTCGGGGTCCGCATCCTGGACCAGCAGGCGCCCGTCGCGCTCGAGGAACGCGATCCGCCCGTCCCAGTCGCCCCTGCCGCTCTCGCCGAGGATGAGATCCCACTCGCCGAGGATGTCGTCGATCATGTCGTCGCCTTCCGCTGAACCCGCAACGGCGCGGTGATGATGAACTCGATGGGTCCAGTCAAGGGACCGAATGTCTCCGGCGTGTTACGCGCAGGTCACCGCTCGCGCACGGGCCCACCCCAGAACGAGGGGCGCGCCCCGCGCAGGATCGAGCCGTGCTGCGTAGGGTGAGAGCGTGTCCGCCCGCCCCGTCCGCGTCGTGGTCGCGCGCTTCAGCCGCACGCGATTCTTCCGCCGCTACGGGCCGCGGATGATGCCCCCGCTCGAGCGGTTCGCGGCGCGCGTCACGGGAGGGCGCCGCGGGCCGCTCAGCGGCGCGGTCGTCCCGTCGCTCAAGCTGCACAGCGTCGGCGCGAAGACGGGGGAGCCCCGCGAGACGCTCCTCATGTGCTGCCCCCTCGACGACGGCACGATCTACATCACCGGGTCGAACTTCGCGCGCCCCGAGCATCCCGCGTGGACCTGGAACCTCATCGCGCACCCCGACGTGGAGGTCGACTACCGCGGCGAGCGGCGCGCGGTGCGGGCCGAGCTGGTCACCGATGAGGAGCGCGAGGAGACCTGGCGCGTGCTGGAGGAGAACTGGCCGGGATACCGCGGCTACGAGCGCGCCTCGGGGCGCGTGCTGCGCGTCTTCCGCCTCGTGCCGCGCTGAGTGCCCGCACCCGGATACGGGATCAGCGGGCGAGCAGCCCCGCGCGCTCCGGGTGCGCGTCGAACCAGTCCGCCACGTACCAGCACGTCGGGGTGATGGTGCGGCCGGACCGCTCGACGTCGTCGACCGCGAACTCCACGAGCTGGGCCGCGTATCCGTGCCCGCGCTGGTTGGGCACGGTCACGGTGTGGTGGAACACGACGCTCGAACCCTGGTCGCGGTACTCCAGCACGCTCACGATCGCCCCGTCGCGCCGCAGGGTGTAGCGGTGCGCGTCCGGTTCGTGGGCCAGCTCGGTCGCCATGCATCCAGCGTAGGCGGCGCGGCGCTCGTAGGCTGGGCGGGTGGCCGACAGCGACATCCGCGACATCCCCCTGACGACGATCGACGGCGCGAGCACGACGCTCGCCGACTACGGCGATGGGGCCGTCATGGTGGTCAACGTCGCCTCCCGCTGCGGCCTCACCCCGCAGTACGAGAAGCTCGAGCGGCTGCAGGAGGAGTACGCGGATCGCGGCTTCACCGTGGTCGGCTTCCCGTGCAACCAGTTCCTCGGGCAGGAGCCGGGGTCTGCGGAGGAGATCAAGGAGTTCTGCTCCACCACCTACGGCGTCACCTTCCCGCTGATGGAGAAGACGCGGGTCAACGGGCGCCACAAGCATCCGCTCTACGCGAGCCTGCACCAGGTTCCGGATGCCGAGGGCAAGGCCGGGCGGGTCGCCTGGAACTTCGAGAAGTTCCTCATCGCCCCCGACGGCACGGTCACCCGCTTCCGCCCCTCGACGCAGCCGGACGCCCCCGAGGTGATCGCGGCGATCGAGCAGGCGCTCCCGGCGCAGTAGCCGCGCGGGGTCAGTGACCGCGCAGCCGCTCGATCTCGCGGCGGTCGCGCTTGGTGGGCCGTCCCGCGCCGCGCTCGCGCTGGGCGAAGACGGTGCGCTCCTCCTTCGGCGGGGGAGCGGGGGTCAGATCGTCGAACGCGGCGGCGGCGAGCGCGGCGCTCACCCGCTTCACGAGCAGCTGCCGCACCACCAGGACGCGGGCACCGTGCGGGGTCACGACCCGGATCTCGACGCCGGGGCGCACCGTCTGCGCGGGCTTCGCCGTCTCGCCGCCGACCTTCACATGGCCGGCCTTGCAGAGCGCCGTGGCGGCGGAGCGGGACTTCGTCACGCGCACCGCCCACAGCCAGGCGTCGATGCGCACGGCAGCCTCAGCCATCCGACGCCCCTCGGGGTGCAGGGCGCACGGGAGCACCCTCGTCGCGCACGCGCTCGACGAGCTCGCGCCACGGCCCGTGAAGCGCGCGCTCGGGCAGCTCGGCGTTGCGCGGGGGCTCGGGGGCGAGCACCTCGATGCGCCAGGCGAAGCGGTCGACGCCCGTAAGGGCCCCGTCGGGCTCGTCGTCCCACGGGCAGGCCTCGACGAGCGGCCGCCAGGGCGCGGGGTCCGGCGACTCCACGCTCCACCCGCGCCGGACGCCGGCGACCCCGCCCGTGCGGGTCACGCGGATGTCGACCGCCGGGGTCGCACCCTCGGTGTTCGCGCCGTGCGTCGGCTCAGGCTCGTCCGCCATCGATCGTCACTCCCACGCCCTCCCAGCCGGCGCGCACGGCGTCGGCCTCCGCCGATGTCCCACCGTAACGCGCGACGGCCGCGCGTGCCGTCGCGGCCGCGAAGCGGGCGAAGTCGACGTCCGGGGGCAGCGCACCGGTGAGGGTGTCGTACCAGATGAGCCCGGCACGCTCCCATGCGTTCCCGCTGAGGGCGTCCGCCGTGAGCACGAAGGCGCGGTTCGGGATGCCGGAGTTGAGGTGCACGCCGCCGTCGTCCTCGTCGGTCTCGACGTAGTCGTCCAGGTGCGCCGGCTGGGGGTCGCGGCCGAGCACGTCGTCGTCGTATGCGGTGCCCGGATGCCGCATCGACCGCAGCGCGTCGCCCTGCACCTCCGCCGTGAACAGCTCGGCGCCGATGAGCCAGCTCGCCTCGGCCGTCGTCTGCCTCCGTGCGTACTGCTCGACGAGCGCGCCGAACACGTCCGACACCGACTCGTTGAGCGCCCCCGACTGGCCGTGATAGACGAGACCGGAGGCGAACTGCGTCACCCCGTGCGTCAGCTCGTGGCCGATGACCGAGAGCGAGCGGGTGAAGCGCTGGAACACCTCGCCGTCGCCGTCGCCGAACACCATCCGCTCGCCGTCCCAGAAGGCGTTGTCGTAGAGCTTCCCGTAGTGCACGCTCGCCCGGAGGGGGAGTCCCGCGCCGTCGATCGAGTCGCGCCCGTACACCTCCGAGAACAGGTCGAAGGTGGCGCCCAGCCCGTCGTAGGCCTCGTCGGCCGCGGCATCGCCGGTGGGCCGATCCCCCTCGCGGCGGACGACGCGGCCCGGAAGCACCTCGCGGCCGCCCGCGTCGGAGATCTCCCGGTCCGGTGCGTCGGTGAGCTCCGCCACGAGGGTGTCGCCGTCGACGCTCAGCGTGAGACGCGCCGACTTGCGCGGCGCGTCCATGCGCAGGGTGCGGCGGGCCGCCGCGGATGCCGTCGGGAACCGCTCGGCGTCGGCATCCGCGATGCGCGCCAGCAGGTACGGGGGGACGATGCCGCGAGTCATGCGGGGGAGCCTACGCCGGGCCTCCGAGATCGCCTCGGAGCCATTCACACGGCGTCGCATCGGCGGCCCCGCACCTTGCGCGGCATAGGCTGGCGACATGACCCGGGCCGTCCACGATCCCCGCGCCCGCCGCCCGCACGGCCCCGGGGATGCCTGGGTCGACGGACCGCAGGGCCGCTACTGGGGGCGTTTCGGCGCTGCCGGCCTGCTGCTCGCGCACCCCGCCGCGGGCGTGCTGCTGCAGCTGCGCGCGGAGTGGAGCCACCTCGGCGGCACCTGGGGCATCCCGGGCGGCGCCCGCCACGACGAGCACGAGAGCGCCGTCGACGGCGCCCTCCGCGAGGCGAACGAGGAGGCGGGTGTGCGGCCGGAGCTCGTGACCGTGCTCGGCGAGTCCGCGCTCGACTACGGCTACTGGTCGTACACGACGGTGCTGGCCCGCGCCGTCCGGCTCTTCGAGCCGGTCATCGGGGACGCGGAGTCGGTGTCGCTGCGCTGGGTTCCGTTCGACGACGTCGAGCGGCTGCCCCTGCATCCCGGCGTCGCGGTCGGCTGGCCCGCCTGGCGCACCGAGCTCGCGGAGCTCGACCCGGAGCTCGCCGAGGCGATCCTCCGCTAGCCGGCGACCGCCTCGGCCTCCGCCTCCGCGGCGAGGGTCGCCTTCCACTCGACGAGCCCACGCACGACGGCGTCCTCGTCCTCGGCGAGCTCGCCCATGACGTCGGCGGGCACGAAGTAGTTCACCGCGACCCAGCCGCGCACCACGGGCGACTCGTCGTGCGCGAGCTCGCGCAGGATGTCGCAGGGGGTCGCCGTGTTGCGGGCGACGACCGCGCGCACACCCTCGTCGGCGTCGTGCGCGAGCGTCTCGTACAGGTCCACGGGCGCGTGGTACGAGCTCGCGGCGGCCTCACGGATCTTCGGGTTGGCGTCGGCGGCGAGCAGCCGCAGCCGGCGGATCTTCGAGTCGGTCACCGGGGGAGCGGGATGCTGCGCCGCGATCTCCTCGGGCGTCAGCATGCCGGGGGCGAGCGCCGCGAGCTGCGCGCGCTGCGCGGGGGTGTTGAAGCGGATGCACGACATCACCCCACGTTAACGCGCGAGCCGGGTGCGGTCACCGTCGTGACGACGGCGAGTCCGCACCCGGCCCGGTTCGTGCGCTGTCGGCTACACGCGGCGTCCGCTGATGTAGCGCATGAGGAACACGATCCCCGCGATGACGAGCAGCACGATCCCCACCCAGAGCAGGAAGTTCAGCGACTGCACGAAACCGCCCGTGAACAGGAGGATCAGTGCGACGATCGCGATGATGATGGCGAGGATGTTCATGGTGGCTTCTCCTTCTGGCACCCCGGATGGGGATGCCGTCACGGTCGCGGTGCCCGCCGGGGTGCCGGTGGCGTCCGTTCGACCGTGATCAGTCAACCGCCGTGCCCGAAATCGCGAAAACCCCTTGCGCTCAGGCCTCCGGAGCCGCTACGGGACCGCCGCGGGGGAACCACGGCACGATGGGCGACACGCGCGCCTGGTAGTCGGCGTACTCCGGGTAGCGGCCGCGCGAGATCGACTCCGTGAAGATCGTCGACCCCACGAACAGCACGGTCAGCAGTGCGGCGCCCGCGACGGTCCACAGCAGCACCGTGCCTGCGGCTGCGGCTCCCATCAGGAAGAACAGCCACCACTGCGCCTGCTCGAAGAAGAAGTTCGGATGCCGCGAGACGCGCCACAGCCCCGCCTGCAGGAAGCGCGGCGACGGCTCCCGCCCCGCCGCGACCTCCGCCGCCTTCCACCGGTGGAAGTTCCACTGCTGCTGGTCGGCGACCGTCTCGCCGACGAGGGCGGCGAGGAACAGCATCGCGAGCACGCCGTCGAGCGGTCCGAAGGGCGCGGGATGCTCGAGCGCCGTGAGGGCGGGGAGCGTGATGAGCACGAGCAGGGCGTTCTGGTACAGCACGATGAAGAACAGGTTGAACAGCTGGAACTGGCCCGCCGTCATCCGGCCGCGCAGCACCGCCCAGCGGTAGTCCTCCATGCCCGTGTAGCCGCCCTTGCGAGCGAAGTTGAAGGTGAGCCGCGCGCCCCACAGGGTGACGAGCGCGGCCATCACGAGCAGGCGGGGGTCGGCGAAGCCCGCCGCCCCGGCGAAGATCCACACGTAGACGACGGGCACGATCGACCAGATGCGGTCGACCCAGGAGGTGTCCTTCGTCACGAGGGAGGCGATCCAGCAGAAGGCGCACACGGCGCCCGCGACGGCGATGACGAGGAGGAGCGGGGTCATGGCGGCATCCTACGCATCGCTAGACTCGCGGCGAGGGAGGTCGGATGCAGGCGGTCAGCAAGCGCATCGTGACGGTTCCGAACGCCCTCAGCGTGGTGCGGCTCGCGCTCATCCCGGTGTTCCTCTGGTTGCTCGGAACCGCGCAGTACGGCTGGGCGCTCGTCGTGATCGTCGTCTCGAGCGTGACCGACTTCGTCGACGGCTTCGTGGCGCGACGCTTCAACCAGGTCAGCCGGGTGGGCCAGATCCTCGACCCGGCGGTCGACCGGCTGTTCATCTTCTCGACGCTCATCGGGCTCGCCTGGCAGGGCTTCCTGCCGTGGTGGCTCGTCGCGGTGATCGTGTTGCGCGACGTCGGCATCGTGGCGCTCGGCCCGGTGCTCGCGAGCCACGGCTACGGGCCCCTGCCGGTGCACCACCTCGGCAAGGTGGCGACCTTCTCGCTGCTGTTCGCACTGCCGACGCTCGTGCTGGGCGCGGCGTTCCCGGCGATCGCCGCGGTGAGCGACCCCGTCGGCTGGGCGCTCGCGCTGTGGGGTGCGTTCCTCTACTGGTGGGCGGGGGTGCTCTACCTGCGGGAGACCATCCGCCTGGTGCGCCAGGATCGCTCCTCCGACCGGGTGGCGGACGCGGGCGCATCCGATACCCTGGGGGACTGAAGGAGGGCGCCATGGTCGACGACGCCACAGACATCCCGAACGGCACGGGAGCAGCGGATGCGGTGAACACCCCCGCCGTGCCGGATCCGGCGTCGAATGACACGACCGCCCACTTCACCGAGGACTTCCGCACCCAGCTCGCCGCCATGGAGGCGGGCGTGTCCGACGAGGAGCGCGACGCGATCGCGGCGCTGCCCTCCGGCTCGGCCCTCCTGGTCGTGCGTCGCGGCCCGAACGTCGGGGCGCGCTTCCTGCTCGACGCCGACTCGACGGTGGCGGGTCGTCACCCCGACGCCGACATCTTCCTCGACGACGTGACCGTGTCGCGCCGTCACGCCGAGTTCGTGCGCACCGGCACCGCCTTCCAGGTACGCGACCTCGGCTCGCTCAACGGCACCTACTTCGACGGCGTGCGCATCGACTCGGCCCTGCTGAGCGACGGCGCCGAGGTGCAGGTGGGCAAGTTCCGACTGACGTTCTACGCCTCGCGCGCCGACCGCGTGCCGACCCGCTGATGCCGGCGTCCTCGGCGGCTCGCTCGCAGAGCGGGCCCCAGCTCCTCAGCATCGGCCAGGTGCTCGCGCGCCTCAACCCGGAGTTCCCCGACCTCAGCCCGTCGAAGCTGCGCTTCCTCGAGGAGCGCCAGCTGGTCACCCCGGCCCGCACCGACTCGGGCTATCGCAAGTTCTCGCCCGCCGACGTCGAGCGTCTCCGCCTCGTCCTGTCGATGCAGCGCGACTACTACCTGCCGCTCAAGGTCATCCGCACCTACCTCGACGAGCTCGACGCCGGTCGTGAGCCGACGCTGCCGGGCGGTATCACGGTCACGGCGCCGTCGATGCTGCCGAGCGAGCGGCGCTTGACGCGTGAGGAGCTCATCCGGGAGGCCGGCGCCAACGCGATGCTGCTGCAGGATGCGATCTCGGCGTCGCTCATCGTGCCGGCCGATCACTACAGCGAGGACTCGCTCGCGGTGCTCAAGTCGCTCGTCGAGCTGCAGCGTTCCGGCATCGAGCCCCGGCACCTCCGCGGTTTCCGTGCCGCGGCGGAGCGGGAGCTCGGGCTCATCGAGTCGGCCCTCATCCCCATCGCGCGCCGCAAGGACGCGTCGAGCCGGGCGAAGGCGCAGGAGCTCGCGCGGGAGATCGCGGGTCAGCTCGAGGTGGTCCGCTCGAGTCTCATCCGCTCGGCTCTCGGCCGTCTCTGACTCTTTTCGGCGCGACACGCCGAGCGCTCGTGCGGATGTGATTGATGGTGCCCGCCCGGGTGGGTACCGTGGACGAAGACGGCGAGTCTGAACTTCAACTTCAACCTGAAGGTTAAGTGGCGGGCGCGCACCAGGGAGGACGGTCGACATGAGCGACACCGGCGAGCAGAGCGCCCGCGACGCGGGGGCACGCTACGACCTCGGCCTCCTCTTCACCGACGGCCTGCCCGATCTCGACGACACGGCCGGATACCGCGGCACCGTCGCGGCGCGTGCGGCCGGTATCAGCTACCGCCAGCTCGACTACTGGGCGCGCACCGAGCTCGTCGAGCCGACCATCCGCGGCGCCGCCGGGTCCGGCTCGCAGCGCCTCTACGGCTTCCGCGACATCCTGGTGCTCAAGCTCGTCAAGCGCCTGCTCGACACCGGCATCTCACTGCAGCAGATCCGCACGGCCATCGGCCAGCTCCGCGAGTCGGGTGTCAACGACCTCGCCCAGACCACCCTCATGTCCGACGGCGCGAGCGTCTACCTCTGCACCTCCGACGACGAGGTCATCGACCTCGTCAGCCGTGGCCAGGGCGTGTTCGGAATCGCCGTCGGCAAGGTGCTGCGCGAGGTCGAGTCGAGCCTCGTCGAGCTCGACTCCACGAGCGTCGACCCGGCCGACGAGCTCGCCGCCCGCCGCGCCAAGCGCGCCGCCAGCTGACGCCGCCGGGATGGACACGGCGGGTCTCGAGGCCGTCGCTGCGAAGCTCCGGGAGCGCAATCAGCTGGATTGCGAGATCGCCGAGGTCATCGGGCGGCCGATGACCAGTGGGCACCTGGCGGAGTGGATCGCATCACAGGTGTTCGGCATCTCGTTGAACTCCGCGGCGAATCAGCGGGGGATCGACGGGTATTTCACGGGCGCTCCTCTCGAAGGCCGCAGCGTCAACGTCAAGTGGTATCTCAAACGGGAAGGGATCCTGGACCTGTCGCCGTCGGGGGCACCGGACTACTACCTGGTTCTCACCGGGCCCGCGTCAGCTGCGCGTTCGTCAGCCGGCACGACCCGGCCGTGGCGGATCGACTTCGTCTACCTCTTCGACGCGAAGGAACTCCATACGGACCTCGCCGTGCGCGGTCGGCGGATCGGCGTGGCCTCAAGCGTTCGTCGATCGACGTGGGAGAGCGCGGAGATATACCCGACGGAGAGCGCCCGGCTCCCGTTGACCCCTCAGCAGCGCTCGGCGCTGGCGGGCTTCGCCCTCTGACCGGTCGGCAGCATCCCGCGAGCTGACGCCGCGCGCTGCGGCCCGCTGTCTTCCCCTGCTTGCTGTTGTGCAGGAGGCGACGCGGCGGCCGGCGCGCAATGCCCCGGAAATCCGGGGGAGTCGACTCAGGAAACCTGACAACCGCGTGAGATCTCCTGCATAACAGCAGATCTCCTGCACAACAGCGGCGGCTAGCTCGGCTGCACCTCGTGCAGCCGCGAGGTGCGCAGCACGCGCTCGAGCAGCACGTCGAAGTTGTGCGCCATCTCCTGCGCGCCCTCGCCCGGCCACACGTGCAGCGGCTTCGCGGCACCCTGCGCCTGCTGCAGCGAGGTGCGCTCGGGCAGCTGCGGTGCGAGCACGAGCGGGCCGAACATGTCGCGCAGCTCCTTGATGCGGAACTGGTGCTCGAGCGACTGCACGCGCGCGCGGTTGACGATGATGCCGAGAGGCTGCAGCCGCGGCGAGATGCCGCGCCGGATCTCCTCGATCGCGCGGAGGGCGCGGTCGGCGGCCGCCACCGAGAACAGGCCGGGCTCGGTCACCACCGCGACCCGGTCGGATGCCGCCCACGCCGTGCGGGTGAGCGCGTTGAGCGACGGCGCGCAGTCGATGAGCACGAGCTCGTACTCCTTCTCGACGTGCGCGAGCGCCTCCTCCAGCTTCCAGATGTCGCGGATCGAGGGGTGCGGCCCGTCGAAGTTGATCGCCGAGGGCGAGCCGATGAGCACGTCGATCTTGCCGGTGCGTCCGCGCGTCCAGCCGGAGGGCGCGATCGCCGCGCGGACGATCTTCTCCTTCGGGGAGGCGAGCACGTCGGCGACGTTGAGGTGGCCGGCCACGTTGATGTCCATGCCGGTCGAGACATCCGACTGCGGATCGAGGTCGACCACGAGCGTCGAGATGCCGCGCGCGAAGGCCGCGGAGGCGAGTCCGAGCGTCACCGTGGTCTTCCCCACGCCCCCCTTGAGGGAGCTGACGCTCAGAACGTGCACGAGAAGCCACCCTACCTTCACTAGTCTGAAAGAAGCCAAAGCCCCCCGCCGCGTCCCGCCCAGAGGCAGGAAAGGACCGCATGTTCTCGAAGATCCTGGTCGCCAACCGAGGTGAGATCGCCATCCGCGCGTTCCGCGCCGCCTACGAGCTCGGCGCCCGCACGGTGGCCGTGTACCCCTGGGAGGATCGCAACTCGATGCACCGCCTCAAGGCGGACGAGGCGTACCTGATCGGCGAGGAGGGGCACCCGGTCCGGGCGTACCTCGACGTCGACGAGATCATCCGGGTGGCGAAGGAGTCGGGCGCCGACGCGATCTACCCGGGCTACGGCTTCCTCTCCGAGAACCCGGAGCTCGCCGCCGCGGCGGCCGCCAACGGCATCACCTTCATCGGCCCCGGAGAGCACGTCCTCGAGATGGCGGGCAACAAGGTCACCGCGAAGGAGCACGCCATCTCCGCCGGCGTGCCCGTGCTCAGGTCGACCCCCGCGACGACCGACATCGAGGAGCTGCTGCGCGGCGCCGACGAGATCGGCTTCCCCGTCTTCGCGAAAGCGGTCGCGGGCGGCGGCGGTCGCGGGATGCGGCGCGTCGACACGCGCGAGGAGCTGCGGCCGGCGCTCGAGGCGGCGATGCGGGAGGCCGACAGCGCCTTCGGCGACCCCACCATGTTCATCGAGCAGGCCGTCGTGCGGCCGCGTCACATCGAGGTGCAGATCCTCGCCGACGCCACAGGCGAGACGATCCACCTCTTCGAGCGCGACTGCTCGGTGCAGCGCCGCCACCAGAAGGTCGTCGAGATCGCGCCGGCGCCGAACCTCGACGACACCATCCGCCAGGCGATGTACCGCGACGCGGTCGCCTTCGCGAAGTCGATCGGCTACGTCAACGCGGGCACCGTCGAGTTCCTGCTCGACACGGCAGGCGAGCGCGCCGGGCAGCACGTCTTCATCGAGATGAACCCGCGCATCCAGGTCGAGCACACCGTCACCGAGGAGGTCACGGACGTCGACCTCGTGCAGGCGCAGATGCGGATCGCGGCGGGGGAGACCCTCGCCGACCTCGGGCTCAGCCAGGAGGAGCTCCAGCCGCGGGGCTTCGCCATCCAGTGCCGCATCACGACCGAGGACCCGGCGGCCGGCTTCCGGCCCGACACGGGCAAGATCACGACCTACCGCTCGCCGGGCGGCGCCGGCATCCGGCTCGACGGCGGCACCGTCGCAGCGGGCGCCCAGGTGTCGCCCTACTTCGACTCGATGCTCGTCAAGATGATCTGCCGCGGGCGCGACTTCCCGTCGGCCGTGCGCCGGGCGCGCCGCGGCCTCGCCGAGTTCCGCCTGCGCGGGGTGGCGACCAACATCCCCTTCCTGCAGGCAGTGTTCGACGACCCCGACTTCCTCGCCGGCGACGTGTCGACCTCGTTCATCGAGGAGCGCCCCTGGCTCGTGCGGGGTCGCGAGTCGCGCGACCGCGGCACGAAGATCCTCAACTGGCTCGCCGACATCACCGTCAACCACCCGAACGGCGCGGGAGAGGGTGCGATCGATCCCGCGCTCAAGCTCCCGCCCCTCGATCTCGCGACGCCCGCCCCCGCGGGGTCGCGCCAGCGCCTTCTCGAGCTCGGGCCTGCGGGCTTCGCGTCCGCCCTCCGCGCGCAGACGAGCCTCGCGGTGACCGAGACGACGTTCCGCGACGCCCACCAGTCGCTGCTCGCGACGCGCGTGCGCACCAAGGACCTCGTCGCCGTCATGCCGTACGTCGCCCGCCTCACCCCCGAACTGCTCTCGGTGGAGGCCTGGGGCGGTGCCACCTACGACGTCGCGCTGCGCTTCCTCGGAGAGGACCCGTGGGAGCGGCTCGCCGCGATGCGCGAGGCGCTGCCGAACATCGCCATCCAGATGCTGCTGCGCGGGCGCAACACGGTCGGCTACACGCCGTACCCGACGGAGGTCACCGAGGCGTTCGTGCGCGAGGCGGCCGCGACCGGCGTCGACATCTTCCGCATCTTCGACGCCCTCAACGACGTCGACCAGATGCGACCGGCGATCGACGCGGTGCTCGCGACCGGCTCGACGATCGCCGAGGTGGCCCTCTGCTACACGGGCGACCTGCTCGACCCCGCCGAGGACCTCTACACCCTCGACTACTACCTGCGGCTCGCGGAGCAGATCGTCGAGGCCGGCGCCCACATCCTCGCCATCAAGGACATGGCGGGCCTGCTGCGCGCCGGCGCCGCCGAGAAGCTCGTCGCGGCCCTGCGCGAGCGCTTCGACCTGCCCGTGCACGTGCACACCCACGACACCGCAGGCGGCCAGCTCGCGACGCTGCTCGCGGCGAGCCGGGCCGGCGCGGATGCGGTCGACGCGGCGAGCGCGCCGATGGCTGGCACCACGAGCCAGCCGAGCCTCTCGGCGCTCGTCGCCGCGACCGCGCACACCGACCGCGACACGGGTCTCTCCCTCGCCGCCGTGAGCGACCTCGAGCCCTACTGGGAGGCCGTGCGCCGCGCCTACAAGCCGTTCGAGTCCGGCCTCCCGGGGCCCACCGGCCGCGTCTACCACCACGAGATCCCCGGCGGTCAGCTGTCCAACCTGCGCCAGCAGGCGATCGCGCTCGGGCTGGGCGACCAGTTCGAGAAGGTGGAGGACTGGTACGCGGCCGCCAACCGCATCCTCGGTCGCCCCACCAAGGTCACGCCCTCGTCCAAGGTCGTCGGCGACCTGGCGCTGCAGCTCGCCGCGACGAACGCCGACCCGGCCGACTTCGAGGAGAACCCCGACAAGTACGACATCCCCGACTCGGTCATCGGCTTCATGGCCGGCGAGCTCGGCGACCTGCCCGGCGGATGGCCGGAGCCGTTCCGCAGCAAGGTGCTGAAGGGCCGCGAGGTCAGGATCGGAGTCGAGCAGCTGAGCGACGACGACCGCGCGGGACTCGCCGGCGACACCGCCGCGCGGCGCGAGACCCTCAACCGGCTGCTGTTCCCCGCGCCCACCCGCCAGTTCGAGCAGGTTCGCGAGCTGTTCGGCGACCTCTCGGCGGTGGACACCGTCGACTACCTGTACGGGCTCAAGCCCGGCGTCGAGCACACCGTGCACATCGGCCCCGGCGTGAGCCTGTTCGTGGGTCTCGAGGCGATCGGCGAGGCCGACGACAAGGGCATGCGCACCGTCATGACCACCCTCAACGGGCAGCTGCGGCCGGTGTTCGTCCGCGACCGCTCGATCGCCGTGCAGACGGCGAGCGCGGAGAAGGCCGACACGAGCAAGCCCGGCCAGGTCGCCGCGCCGTTCTCGGGGGTCGTGACGCTCAAGGTCGCCGAGGGCGATCGCGTGGAGGCGGGGCAGCCCATCGCGACGATCGAGGCGATGAAGATGGAGGCCGCCATCACGACGCCCGTCGCGGGCACCATCGCGCGCCTCGCCATCCCGTCGACGCAGCAGGTGGACGCCGGGGACCTGCTCGTCGTCGTCCAGTAGGGTCGCACACATGGTGCGGAACACGGAGGGGGAGGACCCCCGGAGCACGGGCGCGCTCCCGGACGAGGGCGACGCCCTCCTCGCGTCGGCGCTTCCCGAGAGCCTCACCGTCTCGATCGAGCTGCCCGCGCCGCAGCACGAGCTTCCCGAGGACGAGCAGAAGGTGACCCTCGGGGAGGTGGTCGCCACGCCGAGCGCCGTCGGGCCGATGGTCGAGGGACCGGGCGGGGGGACCGTCACGATCGAGGTCGTCTCCGACATCGTGCACGTCGCCGACGAGGAGGCCGCCCCGACCTCCGAGAACACGGTCGTGCCGCTGCCCGCGGACGACGAGCTGTACTCGCGCCGCGACCGCAAGCGCGGCGTCTCCTCGACGCCGGAGCCGGCCGCCATGCTCACCGCCGACCGCCTGCTCGAGCCCAAGCGCAACAGGAACGCCCCCGAGGGCGGCTGGCCGGCCTTCGTGTACGCGAGCACCCTGCACCTCGTGAACCTCGGCGACTCGCCGAAGGTGCGCGAACGCAAGGCGCTCGACGCCCGCATCGGCAAGCGGCTGGAGGGCGGCACCCGCTTCGTGCCGATCCTCACCCGCAAGGGCGGCGTCGGCAAGACGACCGTCACGACGCTGCTCGGGATGGCGCTGGCCGACGTGCGCGAGGACCGCATCATCGCCGTCGACGCGAACCCCGACCGCGGCACCCTCTCCGAGCGCGTCGCCCGGCAGACCCGGTCCACGGTGCGCGACATCGTCACCCACGCGGCCGCCATCAAGGACTTCAACGAGTTCTCGGCCCACGTGTCCCGCGACGAGACCCGCCTCGACGTGCTCGCATCGGACACCGACCCGCTGCTGTCGGAGGCGTTCGACGAGAACGACTACAACGTCGTCGCGGACCTCGTCTCCCGTTACTACTCGATCTGCCTCACCGACTGCGGCACCGGCATCGTGCACTCCGTCATGCGGGCCACGCTGCAGCGCGCCGACGGCATCGTCGTCGTCTCCGGCGGCAGCGTCGACGAGGCGCGCCTCGCGTCCGAGACCCTCACCTGGCTCGAGGCGAACAACTACGGCGACCTCGTGCGGAACGCGGTCGTCGCGATCAACACCGCGACGCACGGCACGAACCTCGTCAAGCTCGACGAGATCGACGCCCACTTCGCCTCCCGCGTGCGGTCCGTCGTGCGCATGCCGTACGACCCGGAGCTCGCCGCCGGCTCCGTCGTGCGGTGGAGCAAGCTCAGGCCCTTCACCCGGGCCTCCGCCCGCGAGCTCGCCGCGCTCGTCATGGACGGCCTCCCGACCACCCGGAACGCGTGACCCGCCCCATGACCGAACGACAGATCCGCCTCTTCGGCGACCCCGTGCTCCGCTCGCGCACCGACCCCATCGCCGACCCCGGCGACCCGCGCGTGCGCGCCCTCGTCGAGGACCTCGTCGAGACCGTCGAGCTGCCCGGCCGCGCGGGTCTCGCCGCGACCCAGATCGGGGTCGGCCTGCGCGCCTTCAGCGTCAACATCGACGGCGACATCTCCTACGTCATCAACCCCGTCCTCGAGGTGGCGGGGGAGCCCGAGCTCGTCGACGAGGGTTGCCTCTCGGTGCCCGGCTTCTACTTCCCGCGGATGCGGCACCCCTGGGCGCGCGTGACGGGCGTCGACGTCGACGGGAACGAGGTCGTGCTCGAGGGCGAGGGGCTCATGGCGCAGGCGCTGCAGCACGAGACCGACCACCTCGACGGCAAGCTCTACATCGAGGGCCTCGAGCCGGAGACCAAGCGCGAGGCGATGCGCGCCATCCGCCGGGCCGACTGGTTCCAGGCCTAGCCGCGACGTCGGCGGGCACGGATCGTGCTTCCGGGACGCATGCCCCCGCGTGCCGCCTTCGGCGGCGCGCTCCCGCCAGTCCCGATGCCAGCGTCCCGGAAGCACGATCCGACCCCGCCTCCTCGGGCAAGGCGGAACCTCAGCCAGCGCATCGAGTTGAAAGGGCAGAGGGCGCCGGACGCATCCGGCCCCTCCGCCTCCTCGCGACGCGCCGCGGGACTTGGCGGGGTCTCCACAGCGGACGGCGCGACCGCGCTCGTGCCGTTCGCGGAGCGACGTGCCGCGGATTACCGCGGCGCCAACCAACTCAGCGCAGGGAGATGCCCTCGGTGACCGGGTTGCCCGAGTAGAGCTCCTCGATGACGGGCGCGAAGTCCTTGACGATGACGTTGCGCTTGATGGACATCTTCGGGGTGAGGTGGCCGCCGTCCTCGGTGAACTCGATGTCGAGGATCTTGAACTTGCGGATCGACTCGGCCCGCGACACCTTCGCGTTGGCGGTGTCGATGGCCCGCTGCACCTCCGCGATCACCTTCGGGTTGCGGGCCGCCTCGGTGAGGCTCATGTCGCCGGCCTCTCCGTTGTTGTTGAGCCACACCGGCAGCATCTCGGGGTCGAGCGTGATGAGCGCCGAGATGAACGGCTTCTGGTCGCCCACGACGACGACCTGCCCGATGATCGGGTTCGCCCGGATCGGGTCCTCGAGGCCGGCCGGCGCCACGTTCTTGCCGCCCGCGGTGACGATGATCTCCTTCTTGCGGCCGGTGATGGTGAGGTAGCCCTCGTCGTCGAGGGACCCGATGTCGCCCGTGTGGAACCAGTCGCCGCTGAACACCTCGGCGGTGGCCTCCGGCTTGTTCCAGTAGCCGGCGAACACGTCGACGCCCTTCACGAGCACCTCGCCGTCCTCGGCGATCTTGATGCCGACGCCGGGGATGGGCGCCCCCACCGTGCCGATCTTGAACTTGGCGGGCACGTTGACGGTCGCGGGCGCCGTCGTCTCCGTGAGCCCGTAGCCCTCGAGGATCTTCACGTCGAGGCTGCGGAAGAAGTGTCCGAGGCGCAGGCCGAGCGGCGCCGAGCCGGACACGGCGTAGCGCACCCGGCCGCCCATCGCCTCCTTGAGCTTGCTGTAGACGAGCTTGTCGAAGAGGGCGAACTGGATGCGGAGGCCGAACGGCACCTTGCCCGCGTCGAGCGCCTTCGAGTGCGCGATGGCGACGTCGGCCGCCTTGTGGAAGATCTTCTCCTTGCCGCCGGCGGCCGCCTTCTGCTCGGCGGAGTTGTAGACCTTCTCGAACACGCGCGGCACGGCGAGGAGGAAGGTCGGCTTGAAGCTGCCGAGCGCCGGGAGCAGCTGCTTGGTGTCTGCCTGGTGGCCGACCTTGACGCCCGCGTGCACCGACAGGATCGCGATGAAGCGCGCGAACACGTGTGCGGTCGTGATGAAGAGCAGCGTCGACGCGCCCCCCTCCAGCACCTCCGCCATGGCGACCGCGGCGTTGCGGGAGAGCTCGACGAAGTTGGAGTGGGTGAGGATGCAGCCCTTCGGGGTGCCGGTCGAGCCGGAGGTGTAGATGAGGGTCGCCAGGTCGGAGCCCTTGGCCCGGGTTCGGCGCTCCTCGACCTCCGCGTCGCTCACCTCCGCGCCGCCGGCGACGAGCTTGTCGAGGTCGCCGAGGTGCAGCTGCCAGGCCTTTCCGATCTGGGGGAGGTCGGCGCGCACCTCGTCGAAGCGGGCGAAGTGCTCCGCCGTCTCGACGATGATGGCGTTCGCACCCGAGTCGGTGAGCGTGTAGGCGATCTGGGAGGGGGCTGAGGTCTCGTAGATCGGAACGAGTACGGCGCCCGCGAACCAGGTCGCGAAGTCGATGAGCGTCCACTCGTAGCGGGTGCGGCAGATGAAGCCGATCTTGTCGCCCGGCTGGACGCCGGCGGCGATGAGGCCCTTGGCGAGCGCCACCACCTGACGGTGGAACTCGGCGGTCGAGACGTCCTCCCAGCCGCCGTCGGCGGTGGGCAGGGCGAAGAGCGGCGCATCCGGGGTCTGGGCGACGCGCTCGACCAGCAGATCGGTGGCGTTGGCCTCCGGGTCGGCGGGTACGACGGCGGGGACGTAGATCTCGTTCACGGCAGCTCCTTCGGTACCGGTCGGGTGTGACCTCCACTGTAACCCGGCGCGTCCCCCGGCCGCGCCGGGCCGGGCGCGGATCTCCGCGATCGGGGCCCGATCGATAGACTCGTCCCTCGTGCATGCCATCGGAATCGACATCGGCGGAACGAAGATCGCGGGCGGACTCGTCGCCGAGGACGGCACGATCGTGCGCCAGGAGCGTCGCGCGACGCCAGCCGGCGACGGCGCCGAGATCATCCGGGCCGTCGTGGAGGTCGTGGAGAGCCTGCGGGGCGCCGAGGAGCTCGCCGCGGTCGGGGTCGCGGCTCCCGGCTTCATCGACGCCGCCCAGTCGACGGTGTACTACACGCCCAACATCCCCTGGCGCAGCGAGCCCCTGCGGGCCGATCTCGCGGCCAGGCTGCCGGGTCTCGACATCACGATCGACAACGACGCGAATGCGGCCGGTTGGGCGGAGTACCGCTTCGGCGCCGGTCGCGGCCACCGTGACATGACCCTGCTGACGATCGGCACCGGGGTGGGCGGCGCGATCGTCACCGACGGGCGCCTGCTGCGCGGCGGATTCGGCGCGGCCGCGGAGATCGGGCACATGCGCGTCGTGCCGGGCGGCCTCCCGTGCGGCTGCGGGCAGCGGGGCTGCATCGAGCAGTACGGTTCGGGGCGGGCGCTGCTGCGTTTCGCCAACGAGATCGCCGACCAGCGCGGCATCGGCCAGGCCCTCGCGGCGGCGCGCGAGGAGCAGGGCGAGCTCGACGGGCACCACGTGTACGAGCTCATCGTCGCCGAGGACCCGGGCGCCCTCTACGCCTTGCGCGAGCTCGGCGGCTGGCTCGGCCAGGCGGCCGCCTCGCTCAGCGCCGTGCTCGACCCGCAGGTTTTCGTATTCGGCGGCGGCGTCGCGGCGGCCGGAAAGCTGCTGCTCGAGCCGATCCGCGAGGCGTATCTCGCGCACCTGCCGGCCCGCGGGTTCCACCCGGAGCCGGGGTTCGCGACGGCCGAGCTCGTCAACGACGCGGGCGTCGTCGGCGCCGCGGACCTGGCACGCACCCACGCGAACGCGTGAGAAGCATGAGCTGCGCGGCATCCGTCGCGCCTAGAATCGGACGGCGGAAGGGAGGCGCGACGTGTTCTACCTGTTCCTGAAGAACGTCATCGTCGGCCCGTTCCTGCTCTCCGTGTTCCGGCCGTGGGTGCGCGGGTACGAGAACGTGCCGCGCGACGGCGCGATCATCTTCGCGAGCAACCACCTCTCGTTCATGGACTCGATCTTCCTGCCGCTCGTCGTCGACCGGCAGATCCGCTTCCTCGCGAAGAGCGAGTACTTCACCGGCCGCGGCATCAAGGGCCGCATCGTCCGCTGGTTCTTCCTCTCGATCGGGCAGCTGCCGATCGACCGCTCGGGCGGTAAGGCCTCCGAGGCCTCCCTCAACACCGGTCTCGACCATCTCGCCTCGGGCGGCTGGCTCGGGATCTACCCCGAGGGCACCCGCAGCCACGACGGACGGCTCTACCGCGGCCGCACGGGGATCGCGCGGATGGTGCTCGAAGCGGGTGTGCGGGTCGTCCCGGTCGCGATGGTCGACACCGAGAAGGTGATGCCGATCGGCGCGAAGCTGCCGAAGGTGCGCAAGGTCGGCGTCGTGTTCGGGGAGCCCCTCGACTTCTCCCGTTTCGCGGGCATGGAGGGCGACCGCTTCGTGCTGCGCTCGGTGACCGACGAAATCATGTACGAGCTCGCGCATCTGGGCGGCCAGGAGTACGTCGACGTGTACGCCTCGAGCGTCAAGGGGCGCCCGCAGGCGAAGCCGGCCGCCGAGTAGCCGCGCAGCCGCCGAGCGCGCCGCCTCGCCCGTCAGCGTCGGCATCGGCCCTCGGATAGGCTCGACTGCTGGGCTCTCCGCCCGCATCCGACACCCGAGCCAGAGGAACCACCCGTGGTAGACCCGTCCGAGACCGTTGTGCAGGCAGATCCCGCCGTGATCGCCGGTCTCGACTATTGGCGCGAGCTGCCCATCAAGCAGCAGCCCGAGTGGTCCGACCCGGATGCGGTAGCCGCGGCGTCAGCGGAGCTCGCGACGCTCCCGCCGCTCGTGTTCGCCGGTGAGGTCGACATCCTGCGCGACCGTCTCGCCCGCGCGGCGCGCGGCGAGTCGTTCCTGCTGCAGGGCGGCGACTGCGCCGAGACCTTCGCGGGGGCGACCGCGGACCAGATCCGCAATCGCGTGAAGACGCTGCTGCAGATGGCGGTCGTGCTCACCTATGGCGCCTCGATGCCGATCGTGAAGATGGGCCGGATGGCGGGGCAGTTCGCAAAGCCGCGCTCGAGCGACTTCGAGACCCGTGGCGACGTCACGCTGCCGGCCTACCGCGGCGACATCGTGAACGGCTACGACTTCACGGCCGAATCGCGTCAGGCCGACCCGAAGCGGCTCGTGCAGGGCTACCACACGGCCGCCTCGACGCTGAACCTCATCCGCGCGTTCACGCAGGGCGGCTTCGCCGACCTCCGTCAGGTGCACTCGTGGAACAAGGGCTTCGCGGCGAACCCCGCCAACCAGCGCTACGAGGGGCTCGCGAAGGAGATCGACCGCGCGATCCGCTTCATGGAGGCCGCCGGTGCCGACTTCGATGAGCTCAAGCGCGTCGAGTTCTACACCTCGCACGAGGGTCTGCTCATGGATTACGAGCGGCCCATGACACGCATCGACTCGCGCAACGGCACGCCCGTCAACACCTCAGCCCACTTCCTGTGGATCGGGGAGCGCACACGCGAGCTCGACGGCGCCCACGTCGACTACTTCTCGCGCATCCGCAACCCCATCGGCGTGAAGCTCGGGCCCTCGACGACGGCCGACGCGATGGAGCGGCTCATCGACAAGCTCGACCCCGAGCGCGAGCCGGGCCGGCTGACCTTCATCACGCGGATGGGCGCGGGCAAGATCCGCGACGCACTGCCGCCGCTGCTCGAGGCGATCAAGGGCCTCGACGCGACTCCGCTGTGGGTCACCGATCCCATGCACGGCAACGGCATCACGACCCCGACGGGCTACAAGACGCGGCGCTTCGACGACGTGGTCGACGAGGTGCGCGGCTTCTTCGAGGCGCACCGCAACGCGGGCACGCACCCGGGCGGCATCCACGTGGAGCTCACGGGCGACGATGTCACCGAGTGCCTCGGCGGCTCGGAGATGATCGACGAGGCGACCCTGGCGACGCGCTACGAGTCGCTGTGCGACCCGCGCCTCAACCACATGCAGTCGCTCGAACTCGCGTTCCTCGTCGCGGAGGAGCTCTCCGCACGGTGAGCGCCTCCGCGAGCGGAGGCCCGCTCAGCCGGAGAACTTGACCTTGAGCGTCGAGCCGTACAGCTGCGTGGTCCCCGGCGCGGGGTCGACGCTCGACACGACGAACGCGCTCGGGAACGCGTCGACGAATCCGTTGTAGTCGAGCTTGAAGCCCGCCGCTTCGAGCTTCGGCCTCGCGACGGCCCAGGTCTCGCCGACGACGTTCGGCACCGCGACGGGTTCGCGTCCGTCGGAGACGTTGAGGATGACGGTGTCCTCGGGGCGCAGCTCACCCTGGTCGACGATGCCGATCACGAGGTCCTTTTCGACATCGTTGTTGTAGTTGCGCTGCGGCGTGGGATCCACCTTCAGCCCGGCCTTCTCCAGTTCGGCGCGCGCCGCATTCTCGGTCATGCCTTGGATCGGGGGGAGGATGCCGGCGGAGACCTTGACGGCGACCGTCTGGCCTTGGAAGAGTGCGTCGCTGCCTTGCGAGACATCGACGAGCGCGCCGTCGACGGTGACGGCCGCGGCGAGCACGACGTCCTTCTCCTTGTCGCTGAAGACGTAGTCCACGTCCTCGTCGCGCAGCAGGCCCGCCTGCTCGATCAGGGCGTCGGCGTCGGTCAGGCTGAGGCCGGCGAGCTGTCCGATGGTGGTCGGCTGCGGCCCCTTCGAGACCTTGAGCACGACGGAGGTGCCCTTGCGGATGCTGGCCCCGAGCGGCGGGTCGGTGTCGAACACGAGCCCGGCCGCGACCTCGAGACTGTAGTCCTCGGTGGTGTCCTTCACCGGGATGCCGAGCTTCGTCAGCTGCGCCGTCGCGGCCTCCGGGGTGAGGTTCCTGATCGACGTGGGGATCGTGATGTGGGCGCCGGGGCCCGCGCCGAACCACCAGCCGGCGCCACCGCCGACGATCGCCAGCACGAGCACGAGCACGAAGGCGAGCCAGCCGCGCTTCCGGCGGCTGCCGGCCTTCTGCGTGAGCTTCGCCGCGTTGGGGCTCACCGGGCCCGTCTCCTGCGCGGCGAGCGGTGCGCGCCCGCCGAGCACCTGCGTCTCGGCGGTGTTCTGGCGGGCCGAGGGCAGCACCATCGTCTTCTGGGCGGCGGTCGAGGAGGTGGGCAGCGCCGTGTGCAGGAGGGTCTCGGTGTCGCGCAGCTGCTCGAGCATGACGCGCGCGTCGCGCGGACGCTCCTCGGGGTCGCGCGCGGTCGCCCACAGCACGAGCTCGTCGAGCTCGGCGGGCACGCGGGGGTTCGCGTTCGAGGGCGGGGGCACCGAGTCGTTCGCGTGCTGGTAGGCGATCTGCATGGGCTGCTCGCCCTTGTACGGCTGCTCACCCGTGAGCATCTCGAACATCATGATGCCGACGGCGTAGATGTCGCTGCGGGCATCCGCGATGCCACGGGTGACGAGCTCGGGGGAGAGGTAGGCGATCGTGCCGAGCAGGGCCGCCCCGGTTGCGGTGTTGGCGGATGCCGCGCGCGCGAGGCCGAAGTCGCCGATCTTGATGCGGCCGTCGTCGGCGAGCAGCACGTTCTCGGGCTTGAGGTCGCGGTGCACGATGCCGGCCTTGTGCGCGGCAGCGAGCCCGGCGAGCACGGACTCGGCGATGTCGATCGTCTGCTCGGCGGTGAGTGCGCCGTGCTCCTGAATGAGGTCGCGCAGCGTGATGCCGGGGAGGTACTCCATGACGAGGTAGGCGGAGTCGTCGTCCTGCCCCTGGTCGAAGACGTTGACGACGTTGGGGTGCGCGAGCCGCGCCGCCGAGCGCGCCTCCTGGATGAAGCGCTGCTTGAACTGGCTGTCGTCGGCCAGGTGCCCGTGCATGACCTTGACGGCCACGCGCCGCTCGAGGCGCAGATCCGTCGCGAGGTACACCGTCGCCATCCCGCCGCGGGCGATGCGGGAGCGCACCTGATACCGCCCGTCGATGAGGCGGCCGATCAAGGGATCGGTGGTACTCGTGCTCACCTTTCGAGTGTAGGAGGGCGTGTCTGAGTACCCCGGTTGCCACGCGGCCACCGGCACCGTCTCGAGCGGCTCGGTCAGCCCAGTTGCGCCAGCCACGAGGTTGCGCTCGTCTCCCACTTGGCGTAAGCGTTCGGGTAGGCGGAGATCTGGACGGCCTGCGCCGCCTGGGTGAGGCTCATCGACTGCCAGCCGGCGATGTCGAGCAGCCCGCGGGTCTTGCCCTTGTTGGGGTTCGAGGGGCCGCCGTAGAAGAGGCGCGCGGCGTGCGAGGCGTTGAGGATCTGGTCCTTCGTGCCCCAGCCGGTGCTCGGGCGCTGCTGGAACAGGCCGATCGAGTCCCGGTCGCCGTAGTCGATGTTGCGGAGGCTCGACTCCTGCATGGCGGCGGCGAGCGCGATGACGATGCCGCGGTCGGGCACGCCGAGCTCACGGCCGACCTGGATGATGATGCGCGCGTTGGCCGCCATCTCCGAGGTCAGCCCCGTGACGGTGGTGCCGTCCTGGACGACGTTGACGCCGGGGACGGTGAGAGCGCGGCCCGCGTAGATGATGCTCGACCAGGACAGCCCGTTGGCGTCGAGTATCGCCTGGATGCTCACCCCGAAGGTGCGTGCGATCGAGGAGATGGTGTCGCCCGACTTGATGAGGTAGCTCGAGTTCAGCACGGGCGCGGGGCTCGACACGACGGGCGTGGTGGGCTCGGCGGGCTGCTCGGGCGCGGGGGCCGGTTGGGCGGGAGTGGGCTGGGCCGGCGTGACGGACGACACGTTCTCGGCGGCGAGCACCGTGCCGGGGATGGCGATCGTCTGACCCGGGTAGATGATGCTGGACCAGCCGAGGCCGTTGGCGGTCAGCACCGACTGGGTCGACACGCCGAACTTGGCGGCGATCCGGCTGATGGTGTCGCCCTTCTGGATCGTGTAACGCCCCCCGGTCGTCGCGGCGACGGGGGCGGCGGGCACGGGCGCCGGAGTGGAGGCGCCGCCCGTGAGCTTGAGCACCTGGCCGGGGAAGATGAGCGACTTCCAGCCGAGGCCGTTGAGGGCGAGCACGCTCGCGGTCGCGAGCCCGTATCGCCCCGCGATGCTCGAGACGGTGTCGCCCGCCTTGACGGTGTAGCTCGCGGGGGCCGAGGCCTGCGCCTTGACCGCGCTCGTGGCGGATGCGGCGGCGACGGCCGCGCGTACCGTGCTGCCGAGGGTGGTCTTCGGCTTCGCGGGCTTCCGCTCCGCGGAGGGTGCCGCATCCGCCGAGGCGACGGCGCCGGTCACCGTGAGGGCGCCGGTGAGCACGATCGGCATCGTCGCCATCATGCCCTTCGCGATGGCTGCGGGGACGGCGGTCTCGCGCGGCGCGCGAGGAGGGGCCGACGGTGTCGGTGCGAGGCCCGCGAACACCGCGCGCGCGCGATCCTCGACCTCATGCGTGTGCTGCATCGCCGTCCTGCCTTCCCCCCGGCCCGGGGCGTTTCCGGTTCGGGGATAACGTGTCACAGATGTTTAATAGTGTCAATTACCGTGGCTCATGTTGTTTGAGTTCATCTGTTCGTAACATTTCGCGCCTGCGGGTCGGGCGGGTGCGTCATGCACGCTAGGAGGGTGACCGAACCCGCCTCCGAGTGGCTCACCGTCCCCGATCTCGTCGATGCCCTCGGCATCACACCCGGCAAGGTGCACCGGCTCCTCGAAGACCGCCAGCTGCTCGCCCTACGCGTCGACGGGGTGCTGCGCGTGCCGGCGGCGTTCCTGCGCGACGGCGAGCCGCTGCACGAGCTCCGCGGCACGCTCATGTTGCTCGCCGACTCCGGCTACACCGACGAGGAGGCCATGCACTGGCTCACCACCGAGGACGACACGCTCGGCGTCGCCCCGGTGGAGGCGCTGCGCGCCGGTCGCAAGGCCGAGGTGCGGCGCGTCGCGCAGGCGCTGGCCTTCTAGCTCGTCAGCACCACGAGCTGCTGCGTCGCGCGCGTCATCGCCACGTAGCGGTCGACGGCGCCCTCGATCCCCTCGCCCCAGGTCTCGGGGGCGACGAGCAGCACGAGGTCGAACTCGAGTCCCTTCGCGAGCTGGGGCGTGAGCGAGCGCACCCGGGCGGATCCGGTGAAGCCCTCGTCCCCGATGACGCACGCGACGCCCTCCGCGTGCTCGACGAGCCACGCATCCAGCACGGCGTCGCGCTCGCTCCGGGGGAGGTGTCGCACGGGGTACCCGCTGCGCCGGATGGCGACCGGCACGTTCGCGTCCGGGATCGCGGCGCGGATGACGGGCTCGGCCTGCGCCATCACCTCCTCGGGCGTGCGGTAGTTGACCGTCAGCGAGGCGAGCCGCACCTGCGGCAGCCCGACACGGGCGAGCCGGTCCTCCCAGCTCTCGCGGAACCCGTGTCGCGCCTGCGCCCGGTCGCCCACGATCGTGAGGCTGTGCGAGGGGGTGCGACGCAGCAGCATCGTCCACTCGGCGTCGGTGAGCTCCTGGGCCTCGTCGACGACGAGGTGCGCGTAGGGGCCGGCGAGCGCGTCGGGCGTCAGGGCGGGGAGCGCGTCCTCGTCGATGAGCCGATCGGCGAACGGCTCCTGGCGCAGCGCCTGCACCTCGCCCTCGTGGTCGTCGTCGGCGGCGATCAGGTCGTCGACGACGCGTTGGCGCACCTCGCGCTCCTCGGCGAGCGCCGCCGCCCGGAGGCGGGCGACCCGTGCCGCGTCCGGGTCGCCGATACGTGCCCGTGCGGCGTCGAGGTAGGGGAGGTCGGCGGTCGTCCAGGCCCTGCCGTCCTCGCGCGTCAGCGTCTCCACCTCGGCATCCGCGAGCCAGGGCGCGGTGATGCGGAGGTAGGCAGGCACCGTCCACAGGTCGGCGACGACACCCGCCGGATCGAGCAGCGGCCAGGCGCGCGCGAAGGTGCGCGTGAGCTCGCGGTGCTGCGCGAGGGCGCGGCGCAGGAGGTGCGGGGGCGTCTCGGTGTCGAACTGGTCGGTGAGGATCTCGAGCACCGACTCCCACACCACCGCGCGGGCCTCGTTGTGGGTCGTGCCCGGCTCGACCGCGTCGAAGGCCTCCGCCCACTCCGCGGGGCCGATCCAGGCCGCACCCCACGGCGTCTCCACCGAGAGCTCGTCCGCCGGGGGTCGCTCGTAGCCGCGCACCGCGTTCTCGACGGCGTCGACGAGTCGCGCGGACGCCTTCAGGCGCGCGACCTCGGCATCCGTCTCCTCGCCGGCGCCGCGGCCCTCGGGCACCAGGTCGCGCAGGGTGCAGGTCTGCACGCCCTCCTCGCCGAGGCTCGGCAGGACGTCGGCGACGTAGGAGAGGTAGGGCTCGTGCGGACCGACGAAGAGCACGCCGCCGCGCCGATGCCCGAGCCGCGGGTCGGCGTACAGCAGGTAGGCGGTGCGGTGCAGCGCCACGACGGTCTTGCCCGTGCCCGGGCCGCCGTCGACCACGAGGGGCCCGCGGGAGGAGGCGCGGATGATGGCGTCCTGGTCGGCCTGGATCGTCGCGAGCACGTCGCGCATCTGCGGCGACCGGCTGGCGCCGAGGCTCGCGATGAACGCCGACTGGTCGTCGAGCGCCGCGTTCTGCTCGAGCCCCTCCGCCGTGAACACCTCGTCCCAGTAGTCGGTGACGCGACCGCGCGTCCAGCGGTAACGACGGCGGCTCGCGAGGCCCATGGGGTCCGCGTGCGTCGCCGCGAAGAAGGGCTCGGCGGCGGGCGCCCGCCAGTCGACGAGCAGGCGGGTGCCGTCCGCGTCGGCGAGGCTCAGGCGGCCGACGTAGACGGGCTCGGCGTCGTCCGCGGCGACCATGCGCCCGAGGCACACGTCGAGGCCGAAGCGGCGCAGCATCCGGATGCGTCCCGCGAGCTCGTGCACCTCGAGGTCGCGCTCGAGCACCTCCTGGTTGTTCTCGCCCTCCCGCAGCCGCGCGGCCGAGAGACGCGCCTCTAGCTCGGCGAGCTGCCGGGAGACGGCCGCGGCGATCGCCTCGAACCGCCGCTCGTCTCCCGCGATGAGCGCGGGATCCGCCTTCGCGGCGAGACGATCGGGGAGGTCGAAGAGGGGCGCGGTCATGTGGCGGCTCCAGGGATGCGGTGGGATGAAGGCGGCCTGCCATCGTCACACGGGCCCGGCGACTTGTCACCGGGCGGCCGCGCAGGCTGGGGGAGTATCCTGGAGGCGGCGAGGGGGTCAGGCGTCCCGACGGGTGACGCGATCGGCGAGCTGCGACAGCTCCTCCCGCGCCGAACCGCTCAGCGGGGCCTCGGCGAGGGCCTCCCGCGCGACGCGCACGTTGTGCGCGATGATCCGCTCGACCTGGTCGGCCGCGCCGCTGTCGCGCACGGTGTTCTGCAGCATCCGCACCTGCGCGTCGTCGAGCGAGGGGTCGCCGAGCAGCTCGTCGAGCACCCGCACCGCCGTCGGCGGCATCTTCTGCCGGGCGAGGCCGATGAGCACCGTGCGCTTGCCCTCCCGGAGGTCGTCGCCCGAGGGCTTCCCCGTCACCTCAGGGTCGCCGAAGACGCCGAGCATGTCGTCGCGCAGCTGGAAGGCGACGCCGAGGGGGAGCCCGAACTCGCGCAGTGCCGCGAGCTGGGCGAGCGACCCGCCCGCGAGCGCTCCGCCGATCGCGAGGGGAGCCTCGACGCTGTACTTGGCGGACTTGTAGACGATCACGCGGTGAGCGCGGGGGAGCGCCTCGGCATCCGGCCGGGATCGCCAGGAGTCCTCCTCGAGGACGTCGAGGTACTGGCCGGCGGTGACCTCGGTGCGCATCCGGAAGAACTCGGCGCGCGCGGATCTGGCCGCCTCGCGGTCGGCGAGCTCGGCGAGCCCCTCTTCGAAGAGCTCGTCGCTCCAGCCGAGGAGCAGGTCGCCGAGCAGGATGGCGGTCGAGGTGCCGAACGCCGCCGCGTCACCGTCCCATCCCTGCCGCCGGTGCAGCGTCTCGAAGGCGCGGTGGGCGGACGGGCGCCCCCGGCGCAGGTCGGAGCTGTCGATGATGTCGTCGTGCACGAGGGCAGCCGCGTGGAAGAGCTCGAGCGCCGCCGCGACGGAGACGACGGCGGGGAGCGCCTGGGAGGCGTCCGGACCGTCGAGCTCGGCGAGCTCGCCGTCGGCGGTGATCGCGGCGACCGACTGCCAGCCCCAGTAGCAGAACAGCGCCCGGAACCGCTTGCCGCCCGTGAGCAGCTCGCGCGCCTGCTGCACGAGGGGGGCGAGGTCGGGGGAGATCTCGGCGAGGGCGGTCTCATGGGCGGCGAGTGCGTCGTCGATCCGAACGGCTATGCGGTCGACTAACCGCGTACTCCCAGGCACGCGCCTAGCCTAGCCAGCCGACACGCGCCTACAATCGAGTCACCGGCGACACCCGTGGGCGCCGGATGCCTGAAGGAGCTCGAGATGCCGCTTTCGGAACAGGAGCAGCGCCTCCTCGACGAGATGGAGCGCAACCTCTACCACAGTGAGGCGGAGGACGTCACGACCGTCGGCGCGCGCCCGGGCCGGGCCAACGGCACCGCCATCGTGGTCGCCGCGATCGGGGTGCTCCTGGGGCTCGCGCTGCTCGTCACCGGCGTCATCGTCCGGCAGCCGCTCGTCGGCATCCTGGGCTTCGCGGCGATGTTCGCGGGGGTCGTGCTCGTCGTGGCGCCGCCGCTGCGGCTCACGGTGCCGTCCCGTCCGCGCACGCGGGACTGATCCGCACCCCGACCCGCACTTTCTGACCTCGTGAGGCCGGCCTTCGGGCCGGCCTTTTCGCATGCCTGCGTGGGGGCGATTCCACCCCAAAGCCCTCCACCTTCCTCCACGCCCTGCTTCCCTTGTGTTTTCAGGCGTGTTGCGGGTCTCTGTGTCTATTTTTCCCTGATTTTGCTTGTTTGGTGGTGGAGTGTGGAGTAAAGTGGAGCAAACCTGGATCCGGCCGGAGCGAAGGGGGACGACATGCTGCTCGGCACCTTCGTTCCCAAGCTCGACGAGAAGGGGCGCATCATCCTTCCGGCGAAGTTCATGGGCGACTTCGCGAACGGCGTCGTGATGACCCGCGGCCAGGAGCGGTGCATCTACCTCTTCAGCCAGCGCGAGTTCGAGGAGCTGCACGAGCGCGCCCGGCAGGCGCCCGTCACCGGCAAGAAGGGCCGCGACTTCCTCCGCATGTTCCTGAGCGGCGCCGCCGAGGACATGCCCGACAAGCAGCACCGCGTCACGATCCCGCCGATGCTGCGCGAGTACGCGGGACTCGACCGCGAGCTGACCGTCATCGGCGCGGGCAACCGCGCCGAGATCTGGGACACCGCGGCCTGGAACGCCTACTACGAGGCAACCGAGGCCGACTTCGCCGACACCGACGAGGAGGTGATCGCGGGACTGTTCTGAACCCGCGGATGCGACCCTCAGCCGCGCTCCCTGGCGCACCTTCCCCGGTGCCAGGTGGCGGCGGATGGGGATCGGATCCGGGGGCGCGGACCATCGCACGGCCATGAACGACCGCCACATCCCCGTCCTCCTCGAGCGCTGCCTCGACCTGCTCGCCCCCGCCCTCGCGGCGCCGGGTGCGGTCGTCGTCGACGCGACGCTCGGGCTCGGCGGCCACGCCGAGGCGCTCCTCGCCCGCTTCGACCGCATCCAGCTCGTCGGGCTCGACCGCGACCGCCACGCGCTCGCGCTGGCGGGGGAGCGGCTCGCGCCGTTCGCCGACCGCATCCACCTCGTCCACACCGTGTACGACCGGCTGCCGGACGCCCTCGACGAGCTCGGCATCGCGCGGGTGGCCGGCATCCTCTTCGACCTCGGCGTCTCCTCGATGCAGCTCGACGAGGTCGACCGCGGCTTCTCCTACGCGCACGACGCGCCCCTCGACATGCGCATGGACGACACGGCCGAGCTGACCGCCGCCCGCGTCCTCGCCGAGTACGACGAGGCGGAGCTGCGCCGCATCTTCTGGGAGTACGGCGACGAGAAGCTCGCCCCGCGCTACGCGCGCCGCATCGTCGAGGAGCGCCGCACGTCGCCCATCGAGAGCTCCGCCCGACTGGTCGCGATCATCGACGCGGCGACCCCCGCGGCCGCGCGCCGCACGGGCCACCAGTCGAAGCGGGTGTTCCAGGCGCTCCGCATCGAGGTCAACCAGGAGCTCGCGGTGCTGGAGCGCGCGATCCCGGCGGCGGTCGACGCGCTCGAGGTCGGCGGCCGCATCGTGGTCATGGCCTACCAATCGCTCGAGGACCGCATCGTGAAGCGCGAGCTCCAGGCCCGCTCCACCTCGACGGCGCCGCGCGGCCTTCCCGTCGAGCTGCCCGAGCACCGCCCCGAGCTGACGCTGCTGACCCGCGGCGCCGAGCTCGCCGACGACGACGAGCGGGCGCGCAACCCGCGCGCCACCCCCGTGCGGCTGCGCGCCGCCGAGCGGATCCGGGAGGCCGCATGAGCACCGCCACCGCCGTCCGGATGCCGGCCCCGGCCCGCGAGGACGAGGCGCCCCGTCGGCATCTCGACATCGCGCCGACGCGGGCCCAGCGCCGCCGTCGACCGCGCATCTACGCCGCGCTCGTCGCGATCGCGGGCATCGGCGCCATCCTGCTCGCCCAGCTGCTCATGAGCCTCGTGCTCGCCGAGGGCGCCTACCGCATCCAGGGCCTGCAGACCGAGAAGCGCGACCTCGCGCGCGAGACGCACGCGGCATCCGAGACGCTCGACCAGCTCAGCTCCACCCAGAGCCTCATGGCGAACGCGGCGGCGCTCGGCATGGTCTCGAGCGGCAACCCGGTCTTCCTCGACGTGGCCACCGGGCAGGCGCTCGGCACGGCCTCCGCCCCGAGCGGGCAGCTCGTCGGCACGGGCGGCAACCTGATCGGCAACGCGCTGCTCGCCGACGGCTCCAACCTGCTCGACCCCGCCGCGATCGCGCGGGCGCAGGCGGCGGCGAACGGCGCGGGCACCGCGGCGACCGACGCGACCGACGCGACCGGCACGGGCGCCGCCGGAACCGCGCAGCCGGGTGTCGCTCCCGTGGGCGGCGCGTCGGGCACGCTACCGTCGCCGACGACGCGCTGACCGGGGGAGGATCGTGATCGAGGCCCGCAGATCCCGCCGCCGGCTCGCGGTCGCCGTCGTCGCGGTGCTCGCGATCGTCGTCGTGTTCTCGGTCCGGCTCGTCGACATCCAGGTGGTGCGCGCGGACACGTACCGCACCGTCGCCGGCTCCAACTACACGACGTCGACCCTGTGGGGCACGCGCGGCAGCATCGTCGACGCGAACGGCACGGTGCTCGCCACGAGCGTCGACCGCTTCAACATCACGGCGGCGCCCGTCAACGTCGACCCGGACGGCTTCGAGCGGCGTGTCGAGGTGGACGGGCAGAAGAAGACCGTCCACGTCAGCATCATGGACGCGCTCCAGCAGATCTCCGAGGCGGTCGGCGGCGCAGACGTGCAGAAGATGTTCGACGCGCTGATGAAGGACCCCAAGGCGAACTTCGCGTACCTCGTCAAGGGCGTCAAGCTCGACGCCTTCACGAAGGTCAAGAAGCTCGGCATCCCGTGGGTCTACAGCGAGCCGCAGCCGGCCCGCAGCTACCCGAACGGCGCCGTCGCCGGCAACCTCGTGGGGCTCATGGGCACGGATGGGCCGCTCTCGGGCACCGAGTACCAGTGGAACCAGTGCCTCGCCTCCGAGAACGGCGAGGTGAGCTACGCCGTGAGCGAGGACGGCGTGCGGATGCCGGGGTCGGAGGTCGTGGAGCAGCCCGCGATCGACGGCGGCACCGTGCACCTGACGATCGACTCCGACCTGGAGTGGTTCGCGCAGCAGGCGCTCGCCGAGCAGGGCACGGCGATCGGGGCCCAGTGGGGGACGGCGTTCGTCGTCGAGGTCAAGACGGGCAAGATCCGGGCGGCGGCCGACTGGCCGTCGATCGACCCGAACGACCTGAACTCCGCATCCGCCGATGACTCGGGTGCACGCAGCTTCACCGCTCCGTACGAGCCGGGCTCGGTCATCAAGCCCGCGACGGTCGCCTCGCTGCTCGACGCGGGCAAGCTCACCCGCACGACGCCGTTCACCGTGCACGCGAGCTACCACATCCCCGGCACCCACGCGACGATCACCGACTCGTTCTGGCACGGCGACGTCAACTACACGACCGCCGGCATTCTCGTGAACTCCTCCAACATCGGCATCGCGCAGATGACCGAGCTCATGCCGCTCGAGCAGCGCATCGCGTACCTCAAGAAGTTCGGCTTCGGCACCGAAGGATCCGGGGCCGGCTTCCTCGGGGAGGATCAGAACCGCGGCTTCGTGCGCTCGGTCTCCGAGAGCGACCCCGTGACCTCCGTGACCCAGCAGTTCGGGCAGGGCATGACGGCCACGAGTGCGCAGGTCGCGAGCATGTACCAGACGCTCGCCAACCACGGCGTCCGCATCCCGCTCACGCTTGTCGAGGGCTGCGAGAAGCCGGACGGCAGCTACACCGACGTCCCGGATCCGCAGGGTACCCGGGTCGTGTCCACCCAGGCGGCCGACGACGTGGTGACCATGCTCGAGGGCATGACGACCCAGCACCCGTTCGCGGCCCAGCTCGCGGTGCCCGGATACCGGATCGCCGCCAAGTCCGGCACGGCGCAGGTGGCCAACGGGAACGGCTACGGCTCCGACCGCATCGTCTCGATGGCGGGCATGTTCCCGGTCGACGACCCCCAGTACGCCATTGTCGTGACCTTCGCGAAGCCGGTTACTATCAAGTCATCGTCTGCGGCGGTGCCGACCTTCAACGCGATCGTCAAGCAGGTCATCAAGACCTACCGGGTGACCCCGTCGACGGTGCCCGCACCGGACAACCCCCTCACCTGGTGAGCGAACCAGCGGGGGAGACCAGGCGGACGACCCGAGACACAGGAGGCCACGCAGCGTGAGCTCACGGATCCCTCCGATCCTCCGCCCCGAACACCCCACGCCGCGTCCGCTGGCGACGCTCGTGCAGGAGTTCGGCCTCGACCACCGCGGCGAGCTGGACGGGGTCGAGGTCACGGGCGTGACCCTCTCGACCGGCGACCTGCATCCGGGCGACCTCTTCGTGGGGGTGCCCGGCGCCAAGCAGCACGGCGCCGCCTTCGCGGAGGCGGCGGCGGAGGGCGGCGCGGTCGCTGTCGTCACCGACGAGGCTGGCGCCGAGCTCGCCGCCGGCAGCGGGCTGCCGATCGTTCTCGTGCCCTCGCCGCGTGCGGCGCTCGGCGAGATCGCGGCGTGGGTATACCGCACCGACGACGACCCGCCGCTGCTCTTCGCGACGACCGGCACCAACGGCAAAACCTCGACGAGCTACCTGCTCGAGGCGGTGCTGCGCCAGCTCGGCCTCGTCACGGGGCTCTCCACGACGGCGGAGCGCCACATCGGCGAGCTCTCCGTCGTGAGCCTCCTCACGACCCCCGAGGCGAGCGAGATGCACGCCTTGCTCGCCCGGATGCGGGAGGCCGGGGTGCGGGCGGTCGCCGTCGAGGTGAGCGCGCAGGCCCTCTCGCGGCACCGTGTCGACGGCCTCGTGTTCGACGTCGCCGGCTTCACGAACCTCAGCCACGACCACCTCGACGACTACGCGGACATGGAGGAGTACTTCCAGGCGAAGCTCCCGCTGTTCACCCCCGAGCACGCGCGTCGCGGCGTCGTCTGTCTCGACACGGCGTACGGACGCCGCGTGGTGGAGGCATCCCGCATCCCGGTGACGACGATCGCGACGCTCGGCCACGCGAGTCCCGAGGACGTGGAATCCGCCGAGTGGACCGTGGAGGTGCTCGACGAGACCGCCGCCTACACCGAGTTCCGGGTGACGGGGCCGGACGGGCGCGAGCTCGTCACGCGCGAGCCGCTCATCGGGTGGCACATGGCGGCCAATGCGGCGCTCGCGATCGTGATGCTCGTGGAGGCGGGCTTCGAGCTCGAGGCGATCGGGGCGGCACTCGAGGCGGACGGCGGCATCCGCGCCTACCTGCCGGGCCGCACCGAGCGGGTCTCCGGCGACCGCGGGCCGAGCGTCTACGTCGACTTCGGCCACAGTCCGGACGCCTTCGAGAACACCCTCGCCGCCGTGCGCAAGTTCACGCCGGGGCGCACGATCATGGTCTTCGGCGCCGACGGGGATCGCGACGCGACCAAGCGGCACGACATGGCGCGCGTCGCGGCGGAGGGGTGCGACATCCTCGTCATCACCGACCATCACCCGCGCTTCGAGGATCCGGTGTCGATCCGCAGGACACTGCTCGAGGGCGCTGCGCTCGCCGAGCATCAGCCCGAGATCCACGAGGTGAGCCCGCCCGAGCAGGCCATCCGCGTCGCCGTCGGGCTCGCGCGGGAGGGCGACTCCATACTGTGGGCGGGCCCGGGGCACCAGGACTACCGCGACATCCGCGGGGTGCGCACGCCGTACTCGGCGCGCGAGGAGGCGCGGGCCGCGCTGCGTGAGGCGGGCTGGGCATGATCCCGCTGCACCTCGAGGAGCTCGCGAAGGTCCTCGACGGCCGACTCGTGCTGCCGCCTGGCGCCCGGGCGGATGCCGTGGTATCCGGCTCGGTCGAGACCGACTCCCGCCGCGTCGGCGCGGGATCCATCTTCTTCGCGCTCCCCGGCGAGCAGAGCGACGGGCACCTCTTCGCCCCGGCCGCCGTCGATGCGGGCGCGGCGCTCGTCGTGTGCCGGGAGGACCTCGGCCTGCCGGTGCCCCAGCTCGTCGTCGCCGACGGCTATGCGGCCCTCGCGGCCCTCGCCCATGAGGTGCTCGAGCGCGTGCGGGCGGGCGGCCGCCTGCGGGTGGTCGGCGTCACCGGCTCGAACGGCAAGACGACCACCAAGAACCTGCTGCGGGCGATCCTCGAGCAGGAGGGGCCGACGGTGGCCGCGGAGGGCTCGTTCAACAACCACGTCGGTGCGCCCATGACGATGCTGCGGATCGACGAGGCGACGCGCTACCTCGTCCTCGAGATGGGTGCCGGAGGTCCCGGCCAGATCGCGCGGCTCGTCGAGATCGCGCATCCCGACATCGCCGTCGTGCTCAAGGTCGGCCTCGCGCACGCCGGCGGGTTCGGCGGGATCGACGCGACCGAGGCCGCCAAGGCGGAGATGGTCACCGAGCTGACCCCCCGCGACGTCGCGGTGCTCAACGTCGACGACGAGCGCGTGGCCCGGATGGCGCACCGCACCGCTGCGCGCGTCGTCGGCTTCGGCCTGTCGCGGGGTGCTGAGGTGCGTGCCGAGGAGGTCTCCACGACGATCCGCGGGACCGAGTTCACACTCGTCGCCGACGGTGCGCGCATCCCGGTGCACCTTCGGATCCTCGGCGAGCACCACGTCATGAACGCTCTGGCCGCTCTCACCGTCGCGCGCGAGCTCGGCGTCGACCTCGGCCGAGCGGTAGCCGCCCTCGGCACCGTGCCGCGCGCCGAGCGCTGGCGCATGGAGCTGCTGACGCGCGACGACGACGTCGTCATCGTCAACGACGCCTACAACGCCAGCCCGGACTCCACCGCGGCCGCCCTCAAGACCCTCGCCCAGCTGGGCCGTGACGAGGGCAGGCGCACCGTCGCCGTCCTCGGCGAGATGGCCGAGCTCGGCGAGTACGCCCAGGAGGAGCACGACCGCATCGGACGCCTCGTCGTGCGACTCGACATCCGTCAGCTCGTGGTCGTCGGGGATGCGGCCCGCCACATCCACGCCGCCGCGGGGCTCGAGGGCTCGTGGGACGGGGAGTCGATGCTCGTACCCGACCTCGACGCCGCCTACGATGTGCTGCGTGAGCAGTTGCGCCCCGGAGACCTCGTGCTCGTGAAGTCGTCGAACTCCGCGGGCCTGCGACTGCTGGGCGACCGTCTCGCGGAGGCGGGGGCCGGCGCATGATCGTTCTCCTGCTGGCCGGCGGCTTCTCGCTCGCGTTCACCCTCCTGACCACACCCCTCTGGATCCGGCTGTTCAAGCGGCTCGGCTGGGGGCAGTTCATCCGCGACGACGGGCCGCAGACGCATCACACGAAGCGCGGCACGCCGACGATGGGCGGGATCGTATTCATCACGGGCACCGTCTTCGGCTACCTGGTCGCGCACCTCATCATGGACGTGCCGTGGACCGGCGTCGCCGTGCTGGTGCTCGGGATGATGGTCGGCCTCGGCATCGTCGGCTTCGTCGACGACTTCCTGAAGACCCGCAAGCAGCGCAGCCTCGGCCTCGGCGGATGGTCGAAGGTCGTGGGGCAGGCGATCGTGGCGACGGTGTTCGCCGTGCTCGCGCTCAACTTCCCCGACGAGAACGGGCTGACCCCCGCGTCCGGGTACATCTCGTTCGTCCGTGATCTGCCGTGGCTCGACCTGTTCACCTTCGGCCCGGTGATCGGCGTCATCCTGTTCCTGCTCTGGGTGAACCTCATCACGATCTCGGCGTCGAACGGCGTGAACGTCGCGGACGGCCTCGACGGCCTCGCGACGGGCGCCTCGATCTTCGCGGTCTCGGCGTACATCTTCATCGGCTTCTGGCAGTTCAACCAGTCGTGCTTCAACGAGAACATCGATCTCGACGTCGCGTTCAAGTGCTACGTGGTCCGCGACCCCATCGACCTCGCGGTCGTCGCGGCCGCGATCGCGGGGAGCCTCGTCGGTTTCCTCTGGTGGAACACCTCGCCCGCGCAGCTGTTCATGGGCGACACGGGATCGCTCGCCCTCGGCGGCGCCCTCGCGGCGCTCGCGATCCTCAGCCGCACCGAGTTGCTCCTCGTGATCATCGGCGGCCTGTTCATCATCACGACCGGCTCCGTCATCCTGCAGCGCGCCTACTTCAAGCTCACCAAGTGGAGATACGGGCAGGGCAGGCGCATCTTCCTCATGAGCCCGCTGCACCATCACTTCGAGCTGAAGGGATGGGCGGAGATCACGGTCGTCGTGCGCTTCTGGCTCATCGCGGCGCTGTTCGTGGCCGCGGGCGTGGGCACCTTCTACCTCGAATGGGCGATCCGCTGAGCGCGCCGCTCGCGGAGCTGACCAGCTGGCGCGCCGACTGGTCCGGCCTCCGGGTCGCCGTGCTGGGGCTCGGGATGACCGGGTTCTCGGTCGCCGACACCCTCATGGAGCTGGGCGCCGAGGTGCTCGTCGTCGCGGCGCGTGGGAGCGACCAGCACCGGGAGCTGCTCGACGTGATCGGCGCCCGCTTCCTGCAGCACCCGGACGACGCGGGCGTGCCGGATGCGCTGCTCGCCTTCGCCCCGCAGCTCGTCGTGGTCTCGCCCGGCTACCACCCCGACCATCCGCTCCTCACCTGGGCGGCCGAGGCCGGCGTCCCCGTCTGGGGCGACATCGAGCTCGCCTGGCGGCTGCGGGACAAGGTGCCGCGACCCGACGGCCAGGCGGTCGAGTGGATCCTCGTGACGGGCACCAACGGGAAGACCACGACGACGCAGCTCACCGCGCACATGCTGGTCGCGGGCGGGCTGCGCGCGGCCCCGGCGGGGAACATCGGCATCCCCGTGCTCGACGCGATCCGCGACCCGGCGGGCTTCGACGTGCTCGTCGTCGAGCTCTCGAGCTACCAGCTGCACTGGAGCCACCGAAACGACGGCGGCGCGCTCGCGCCGCTCGCGAGCGTCTGCCTCAACATCGCCGACGACCACCTCGACTGGCACGGCTCGCGGGAGGCCTACACGGCCGCGAAGGGGCGCGTCTACGAGAACACCCGCGTCGCGTGCGTCTACAACCGCGCGGACGAGGCGACCATGCACCTCGTCGAGGACGCCGAGGTGCAGGAGGGCTGCCGCGCGATCGGGTTCGGGCTCGGCGTGCCCGGGCCGAGCGATCTCGGGGTCATCGAGGGGATCCTCGTCGACCGCGCCTTCCTCGAGGAGCGCCGCAGTCAGGCGCTCGAGCTCACGACGCTCGCGGAGCTGCGGGAGGCGGGGCTCGGCGCCCCTCACTCGGTGCAGAACGTGCTGGCCGCCGCGGCCCTCGCGCGCGCGGCGGGCGTCGAGCCCGACCGCATCCGCTCGGCCGTCGCGAGCTTCCGGATGGACGCGCACCGCACCGAGGTCGTCGCGAGCGCCGACGGCGTGGTCTGGATCGACGACTCGAAGGCCACCAACGCCCACGCCGCCGACGCGTCGCTCCGCGCCGCCGAGAGCGTCGTGTGGATCGCGGGCGGGCTGCTGAAGGGCGTCGATCCCGCGCCCCTCGTCGAGCGCCACGCGGGGCGGCTTCGGGCGGCTGTCCTCATCGGCGTCGACCGCGACGCGCTGCGGTCCGCGTTCGGACGACACGCGCCCGACGTCCGGGTGCTCGAGGTGGACCAACCGGAGACTGGGGACGTGATGTCCGCGGCTGTGCGCGCGGCCGCATCCGTCGCCCGGCCGGGGGACGTGGTGCTGCTCGCGCCGGCGGCGGCGTCGATGGACCAGTTCACGGACTATGCGGATCGCGGCACGCGGTTCGCCGAGGCGGTGCGGAGGCACCTGGGAGGGGCGACGCATGACGACGACCAGACCCCCGGCCCGCCCGCGTCCGGGAGCGACCCCGCCTGAGCCCGAGCCGGAGCGCCGCGGCCGCTCCGCCGTCGTGGGCGTGCGCAGGATCTTCGCCGCCGAGACGCCCGAGTACTTCGTCCTGCTCGGCACCACCGTCTTCCTCGTGGTGTTCGGCCTCGTGATGGTGCTGTCGTCGTCGTCGATCGAGTCGTGGGTGTCCGACAACGACTTCTTCGCGCGCACCAGCCGGCAGGCGATCCTCGCCGCGATCGGCGTTCCGCTCATGCTCATCGCCTCCCGTGCGCCGACGGTGTTCTGGAAGCGGTGGGCGTGGCACGCAGTCCTCGGCGCCCTCGTGCTGCAGGCCTTCGTCGTGGCGATCGGCGGCGGGGGCTACAACAACAACTGGCTCACCGTGGCGGGCTTCTCCTTCCAGCCCTCGGAGTTCATCAAGCTCGCCTTCGTGATGTGGCTGCCGCTCATCGTGACCCGCAAGGCACCCGTCATCAACGACTGGAAGAACAACGAGTGGAAGCAATACGTGCTGCCGCTCGCACCCGTCGCGGGCGGCGCGCTCCTGCTCGTCATGCTCGGCAACGACCTCGGCACGACGATCATCTTGACCGCGATGGTGCTCGGCGCGATGTTCTTCGGCGGCATCCGGCTGCGCATCATGACCGCCATCACGGCCGTGCTGGCGCTCGGCGCATTCGTGGCGATCCGCATCAGCTCGTCCCGCAGCGACCGCATCGACGCGTGGCTCACGGGGTGCCTGGAGGGCGACCCGGTTCTCCTCGGCAGGTACTGCTATCAGCCGCTGCACGGCTGGCAGGCGCTCGCCAACGGCGGCGTGTTCGGCCTCGGCCTCGGCAACTCGGAGTCGAAGTGGAACTGGTTGCCGGAGGCGGAGACCGACTTCATCTTCGCGGTCGTCGGCGAGGAGCTCGGTCTCGTCGGCGCGCTCCTGGTGGTCGCCCTGTTCGTGGTGCTCGCGATCTGCTTCGTGCGCATCGTCCGGCGCCAGGTCGACCCGTTCGCGCGGCTCGCCACGAGCGTCGCGATGGTGTGGATCATCGGCCAGGCGCTCGTCAACATCGCGGTCGTCCTGGGCCTGCTGCCGGTGCTGGGCGTGCCGCTGCCGTTCATCTCGGCCGGCGGCTCCTCGCTCGTGACGAGCCTCGTCGCGGTGGGCATAGTGCTGTCCTTCGCGCGCCGCGATCCGCGACGGGACGCCGTATCCGAGGGGTCGCTGCGTTGACCGTCTATCTGATGGCGGGCGGCGGGACCGCCGGTCACGTGAACCCGCTGCTCGCGACGGCCGACCGCATCCGCGAGCGCGAGCCGGACGCCGAGGTGCTCGTGCTGGGCACGGCCGAGGGTCTCGAGGCGCGTCTCGTGCCGTTGCGTGGCTACGAGCTCGTCACGGTGCCGCGGCTGCCGTTCCCGCGCCGCCCCGACGCGGATGCGCTGCGTTTCCCGTCCCGCTGGCGTGCGTCGGTCGACACCGTGCGCGACATCATCCGCGAGCGGGGCGTGGACGCCGTGGTGGGCTTCGGAGGCTACGTCGCCGCGCCCGCCTACGCGGCGGCGCATCGGGAGGGGCTGCCGCTCGTGATCCACGAGGCGAACGCACGCCCGGGCATCGCCAACCGCTACGGGGCGCTCCGGACGCGGTACGTCGCGACGGTGTTCCCGGGCACCCGCATCCGGCACGGCCGGGTGGTCGGGCTGCCGCTGCGTCGCGAGATCGAGACGCTCGACCGCTTCGTCGCCCGCCCGGAGGCCCTGACGGAGTTCGGGCTCGCGGAGGGGCGTCCCACACTGCTCGTGACGGGGGGCTCCCTCGGCGCGCGCCGCCTCAACGAGGGCATCTCGGGTGCCGTCGACGCCGTGCTCGCGGCGGGCTGGCAGGTGCTGCACATCACGGGCGATCGCTCGCCCGTGGAGGATCCGGGGCTTCCGGGCTACGGCATCCTCGCCTACTGCGATCGCATGGATCTCGCCCTCGCGGCCGCGGACCTCGCCGTGTCGCGCGCCGGCTCGGCGACCGTGAGCGAGCTCGCGGCCCTCGGCATCCCGGCGGTGTTCGTGCCCTACGCCGTGGGCAACGGCGAGCAGGCGCTCAACGCCCGCGAGTCGGTCGACGCGGGCGGCGCGCTGCTCGTGCCCGATTCGGAGTTCGACGCCGACTGGGTGCGGGGCCCGTTCCTGCGCCTACTGGAGGATCCTGCGCTCGTCGCCGACATGGCTGCGCGGATGGCCGCGACCGGTCGCCGCGACGGCGCCGACCGCCTGGTCGACCTCGTGCAGGAGGCGTTGCGCGCGGCACCGGCGTCGCCGTCGGCGACCGCCGGGGCGGACGGGTAGCGTTGACAGGATGATCAAGCCCGACCTCGACCAGGAGCTGCCCGAGGAGCTCGGCGCGGTGCATTTCGTCGGCATCGGGGGATCCGGGATGAGCGGCATCGCTCGGCTGCTGCTCGAGGCCGGCCACCGCGTGACCGGGTCGGATGTGCGCGAGTCGGATGCCGTCGCCGAGCTGCGCGCCGCGGGCGCCCGCATCGCGATCGGGCACGACGCCGCGAACGTCGGCGACGCCGACACCCTCGTCGTGACGGGTGCCCTGTGGGAGGACAACCCCGAGTACCGCCGCGCGCTGGCCGAGGGCATCCCGGTGCTGCACCGTTCCCTCGCGCTCAACTGGCTCATCCGCGGCCATCGCGTCGTGTCGGTCGCGGGCGCGCACGGCAAGAGCACCTCGACCGGCATGATCGCGACCGCCCTCCGCGAGCTCGGCGTCGACCCCGGCTTCGTCAACGGCGGCGTCATCGCGGGCTACGGGCGCAGTTCGTCCTTCGGCACCGACGACCTCTTCGTCGTGGAGGCGGACGAGTCGGACGGCTCGTTCCTGCTCTACGACACCGCGGTCGCGCTCATCACCAACGTCGACGCCGATCACCTCGACCACTACGGCACCCAGGAGGCCTTCGAGGACGCCTTCGTGACGTTCGCCGAGGGGGCGAGCGAGTTCGTCGTCGCCTCGAGCGACGACCCGGGCGCCCTCGCCGTGACGCGGCGGCTGACCGGCACCCGCGTTGTGAGCTTCGGTCTCGCGGAGGATGCCGAGGTCCGGGTTCGGGACGTCGTCGCCGACGGCCCGGTCGCGTTCACGATCGTCCACGAGGGGCGCGAGCTGCCCGTGCGGATGGCGATTCCTGGCGCGCACAACGCCCTCAACGCGGCCGGTGCGTTCGCCGTGCTCGCGACGCTCGGATTCGACCCGGAGGGCATCGTGCGGGGGCTCGAGGCCTTCGCGGGCACCGGGCGGCGGTTCGAGCTGCACGGCGAGGTGCGCGGCGTGCGCGTGTACGACGACTACGCGCACCATCCGACCGAGGTCGCCGCGGCGCTCGCGACGGCGCGCTCGGTGGTCGGCGAGGGACGGGTGATCGCCATCCACCAGCCGCACCTCTACAGTCGCACCCGCATGATGGCGGGCGAGTTCGCCGAGGTCTACGAGCGCCTCGCCGACCACACGGTCGTGCTCGACGTCTACGGCGCCCGGGAGGACCCGGAGCCCGGCGTCACGGGTGCGCTGGTCGCCGAGCGCTTCGCGGACCCCGCGCACGTCGACTTCCTGCCCGACTGGCAGGCGGCGGCGGATCGCGTGGCCGAGATCGCGCGCGAGGGCGACCTCGTCATGACCCTCAGCTGCGGCGACGTCTACCGCATCATCCCTCAGGTGGTCGCGGCGCTCGGCGCGGAGCAGGCGTGATCGGGCGGCGCCGATGAGGCGGCCCGAGGGCTTCGACGCGTCGCCCGCTCAGGCCCCGGAGCCCAAGCCGGCGCGGACCCCCCGGGAGCGGAAGCCGGCGAAGACGCCGAAGGCGGCCCGCGCCGCGGCGGCTCCGCAGGAGCAGCGTCCGGCGCATCCGGCGCCGCGGAAGGCGGCGCCGCCGCGCGAGCGCGCCGCTCGCCGCCCCCCGCGTCCCTCGGCGAGCAGGGTGGCCGAGGCGGAGCTGCGGGCTGCCGAGCGCGCCCGCAAGCGCGCCGAGAAGCGCGAGCTCCGCCGCTTCACCCGTCGCACGCGCCGCCGCCGGATCGCGTGGCTCACGGCGGGTGGTCTCGTCGTGGCGCTCGTCGGGCTGAGTCTGGGCGCGGTGTACTCGCCGCTGCTGGCGTTGCGCGAGATCCGCGTCGAGGGGACGACGAGCCTCGACCCGGCGCAGCTCGTGGACGCCGTCGACGGCCAGCTGGGCACCCCGCTCGCACTGCTCGACGAGGGGGAGCTGCGGGATCAGCTCGCGCAGTTCACCCTCATCCGCAGCTACTCGACCGAGATCCTGCCGCCCGGCACGCTCATCCTCCACATCGTGGAGCGGACGCCGGTCGGCGTGATGGTCGACGGCGGCGCCTTCGACGTGGTGGACGCCGCGGGGGTCGTGCTCGCGACGAGTCCCGAGCGTCCCGCGGGTCTTCCGCTCATCGAGCTCGGGCGCGGCGACGTCGACGGCGTCGCGTTCCGCTCGGTCGCCGAGGTGCTGCTCGCCTTGCCCGCCTCGGTGCGCGATCAGCTCGACAGCATCTCCGCGACGACGCGCGACGACGTGACCTTGACGCTCGCCGGCTCGACGCAGCGGGTGGTGTGGGGGAGCGCGACGGACTCGGATCACAAGGCTCGCGTGCTCGCGGCGCTCGTCGCCATCCACGCCGGTTCGGGCCCGGGCGTCTACGACGTGTCCGCCCCGGGCACCGCGGTCTTCCACGCGGGCTGAGCCGGCCTCCGTTTCGCGACACGCGGGGTGTCGCACGGAGCGCACCGCCTGCCGCGCTTACCGTGAGGGCACACAACAGTACTGAGAAAGACTCCAAACCTCAAGTAGAGGTTGAAGGTTTTCTCCAGGAGGCCGGACGTGACTTCGAACCAGAACTACCTCGCCGTCATCAAGGTCGTCGGCATCGGCGGCGGCGGCGTGAACGCGGTGAACCGGATGATCGAGCTCGGCCTGCGCGGCGTCGAGTTCATCGCCATCAACACCGACGCCCAGGCGCTGCTCATGAGCGACGCCGACGTGAAGCTCGACGTGGGCCGCGAGCTCACGCGCGGCCTCGGCGCCGGGGCGGACCCGGAGGTCGGCCGGCGCGCCGCCGAGGACCACGCGGAGGAGATCGAGGAGGCCCTCGCCGGCGCCGACATGGTCTTCGTGACCGCGGGTGAGGGCGGCGGCACGGGCACGGGCGGCGCGCCCGTCGTGGCGCGGATCGCGAAGTCCATCGGCGCGCTCACGATCGGCGTCGTCACGAAGCCCTTCGGCTTCGAGGGCAAGCGTCGTCAGGCCCAGGCCGAGATCGGCGTCGCGACCCTCAAGAACGAGGTCGACACGCTCATCGTCGTGCCGAACGACCGACTGCTCGAGATCAGCGACCGCGGCATCTCCATGCTCGAGGCCTTCTCGACCGCCGACCAGGTGCTCCTCGCCGGTGTCCAGGGCATCACCGACCTCATCACGACGCCCGGACTCATCAACCTCGACTTCGCCGACGTCAAGTCGGTCATGCAGGGTGCGGGCTCCGCGCTCATGGGAATCGGCGCCAGCCGCGGCGCGGACCGCGCGATCAAGGCGGCCGAGCTCGCCGTCGCGAGCCCCCTGCTCGAGGCCTCGATCGACGGCGCGCACGGTGTGCTGCTCTCCATCCAGGGCGGCTCGAACCTCGGCATCTTCGAGATCAACGACGCGGCGCGCCTCGTGCAGGAGGCGGTGCACCCGGAGGCGAACATCATCTTCGGCGCCGTCATCGACGACACGCTCGGCGACGAGGTGCGCGTCACCGTCATCGCGGCGGGCTTCGACGGCGGCGAGCCGACCGTCCGGCCGCAGAGCAGCGAAAAGCGCAGCAACTACGTCGAGGCGCCCGTGCCCGTCGCCGTGGCTGCGGCTGCCGAGGACGGCGCGCCCCAGCCCGAGGGCTGGGCGCGTGAGCCGGAGGTGCCCGTCGTGGCGTCGCTCGACGACTTCGACGACGAGGGCGACCTCGACATCCCCGACTTCCTCAAGTAGCGCATGAGCGCCGACGCACCGCTCGCCGAGCGGCTCGCGACGGTCGACGCCGGGATCGCGGATGCCGCGCGCGCGGCCGGACGCGATCCGGGCGAGCTCACGCGCATCGTCGTCACCAAGTTCCACCCCGCCTCCCTCGTGCGCGAGCTGGCCGCCCTCGGCGTGCGCGACGTGGGGGAGAACCGCCACCAGGAGGCGCAGGCCAAGGCGGCCGAGACCGCCGACCTCGGGCTGAACTGGCACTTCGTCGGCCAGCTGCAGAGCAACAAGGCGCGCGCCGTCCGGCGGTACGCCCACGCGATCCACTCGCTCGACCGGGACTCGCTCGTCGACGCCCTCGCGGCCACCGATGCCCCGCCGCTCGAGGGTTTCCTCGAGATCGACCTGTCGGGCGAGCCCGGGCGCGGCGGGGCGACCCCCGCGGATGCCGAGCGCCTCGCGGAACGCGTGCTCCGCACCCCCGGGCTGCGCCTGGTGGGGGTCATGGCGGTCGCGCCCATCGGGGCGGAACCCCGCGCCGCGTTCGCGCGCCTGCGCGAGGTCTCGGAGCGCGTGCGCTCGCTCGCCCCGGATGCCGACCGCATCTCGGCGGGCATGTCGGGCGACTACGCGGCGGCGATCCTCGAGGGCGCGACACACCTCCGCATCGGCACGGCAATCACGGGAAAGCGGCCGGAGCGCGGTTAATCTCGGGAACAGGAACCGCACGATCCGGAGGATGTCATGGCGAACCCGCTGCGCAAGACGATGGTCTACCTCGGCCTGGCCGATGAGGACTACGACGACGTCGCGCCCGAGCAGGCGGCGCCCGCGCCCCGTGAGCACTCGGCGCCCGCGAACGCACGCCCGGCCCCGGTGACCCCGCTGCGCCGCGCCCCCGCGCCGCGCACCGCGCCCGCAGGCATGAACGAGATCCTCACGGTGCACCCGCGCCACTACAAGGACGCCCAGACGATCGCCGAGAGCTTCCGCGAGGGAGTTCCCGTCATCATCAACCTGTCGCAGATGAGCGAGCCGGAGGCGCGTCGCCTCATCGACTTCGCGAGCGGCCTCTCGATGGGCCTCTACGGCAAGATCGAGCGCGTCACCAACAAGGTCTTCCTGCTCTCGCCCGAGCATGTCGCCGTCAGCGGCGACCAGGCGGAGGCCGAGTCCGAGGTCGACGCGGGTTTCTTCGCGGGCTGAGCGCCGAACCCTCGGGTCGAGCGGCGCCCACAGGCGCGTGTCGAGACCACACCAGCCACACCATCCTCACTGGCAACCGAACGGGGGGCAGCGTCCTCCCAGCCGTCGGGCGGTAATCTGGTCACCGCGCGACTCTCAACCGGGGCATGAACCTTGCTACGGTTGAGGGATTCGGGAACCGGATGAGGAAAGCAATCGAGGTGCGGTCATGGCTCTGACGCCGGAAGATGTCGTCAACAAGCGTTTCAACCCCACGAAGTTTCGTGAGGGATACGACCAGGACGAGGTCGACGACTTCCTGGACGAGGTCGTGGTCGAGCTCCGCCGCCTCGGTCAGGAGAACGAGGAGCTGCGTCAGCGCCTCGTCGCCGCCGACGCGCGGGTGAGCGAGCTGCAGCGCTCCGCGAGCCAGGCGCCCCTCGCCGCGGCCGCACCGCCGTCGGTCGCCCCCGTCCCCGCACCGGTCGTCGCGCCCGAGCCCGTGGCCGCGGCTCCCGTCGCCGCCCCGGTTCCCGCGCCCGCCGCCGACCTCGGCGGTGCGGACGCCGGTTCGATGGACCAGAGCAACACGAACAACCTGCTCCAGCTCGCCCGCCGCCTCCACGAGGAGCACGTGCGCGAGGGCATGGAGAAGCGCGACCAGCTCATCGCCGAGGGCCACGCGACCGCCGCACGCCTCGTCTCCGACGCCGAGACCCAGCAGCGCACCGCGATCGAGACGCTCGAGGCGGAGAAGGCCGGGCTCGAGCGTCAGGTCGAGGAGCTCCGCATCTTCGAGTCCGAGTACCGCGACAAGCTCAAGGGCTACATCGAGGGCCAGCTGCGCGAGCTCGAGTCGGCCGCGCCGCTCGCCGCCGCCGAGTCGCAGCCCGCGCTCGGCTCGGCCGCACCGGCCTACGCCGCGCCGCTCGTGGATGCGCCCGAGGCCTCCGCCTTCGAGACCCCCAGCTACGAGGCCCCGAGCTACGACGCACCCGTCGTCGACGTGCCCCCGGCCTACGATGCCCCTGCCACGGACGCGCCCCAGGCGCCCGAGTACCCGGCGCCGTCGTTCGGCGACTACAGCCAGGCTCCCGCGCCGCAGCCGTCGAGCGCCTCGACGCCGCCCGCCTACGCCGGCTTCCCGGCCCCGCAGGTGACGAACGAGTTCCCGGCGCAGCAGCCCGAGCAGACCTCGCAGCAGCCGGAGTACCCGGCCTACTCGCAGCGCAACAACGAGTTCCCCGGCCTTGGCGGCAACTGAGCCCCAGCGCACGCCGGACGACACGGGGCGCGCGCGCGTGAGCGTGCGCGCCCTCGTGCTGCTCGGCGTCGTGGCCATCGGCATCCTGACCGTCGACCAGCTCGCGAAGTACCTCATCGTCAGCAACCTCGAGGTCGGCGAGATCGTCCCGGTGCTGGGGCAGATCCTGCAGTTCCACTTCGTCAAGAACTCGGGGGCCGCGTTCTCCCTCGCGAGCGGGTTCACCTGGATCCTGTCGATCGTCGCGCTCGGTGTGATCGCGGCCATCGTCGTATTCGCGAAGCGGATCAAGTCGGCGGCCTGGGCGTGGATGCTCGGGCTGCTGCTCGGCGGCGCGCTCGGCAACGTGACCGACCGGTTGTTCCGCGAGCCGAGCTTCGGCCAAGGGCACGTGATCGACTTCATCCAGGTCTGGGGCTTCCCGGCCATCTTCAACATCGCCGACATCGCGATCTGCACCGCCATGGGCCTCTTCCTGCTGCTGACGCTGCGCGGCGTGCGACTGGACGGCACCAAGGCGTCGGAGACGATCGAACGCATCCCGAAGCCGGACGCGCCCGGGGCGTCGGAGGAGTGACCGAGAGCCGCGGCATGCCGATTCCCGACGGGCTCGTCGGGGAGCGGGCGGATGCCGCAGTCGCCCGACTGCTCGGCTTCTCGCGCACCTTCGCGCAGGAGGTGCTCGAGGCGGGCGGCGTCAGCCTCGACGGCGTCGTGCTCGGAAAGTCGGACCGGATGCGGCCCGGCTGGCTCGACGTCGAGTGGATGCCGAAGCTCGAGCCCGCGGTCGTCCCGCAGCTCGTCCCCGGCTTCCACGTCGTGCACGACGACGACGACCTCGTCGTCATCGACAAGCCGGTGGGCGTGGCCGCGCATCCGGCCACCGGCTGGGACGGGCCGACGGTGCTCGGCGCGCTGGCGGGGGCCGGCTACCGCATCGCGACCTCAGGGTCCGCCGAGCGTCAGGGCATCGTGCACCGGCTCGACGTCGGCACGAGCGGCCTCATGGTCGTCGCCAAGAGCGAGCGCGCCTACAGCGAGCTGAAGCGCCAGTTCCACGACCGCGAGGTCGACAAGATCTACCACGCCGTCGTGCAGGGCCATCCCGACCCGTTCTCCGGCACGATCGACGCGCCGGTCGGCCGGCATCCGGGGTCGAGCTGGAAGTTCGCCGTCACCGCCGACGGCAAGCACGCGGTGACCCACTACGACACGCTCGAGGCGATGCGGTCGGCCACCCTCCTCGAGATCCACCTGGAGACGGGGCGCACGCACCAGATCCGCGTGCACATGGCGGCCCAGCGGCACCCCTGTGCGGGCGACCTGCTGTACGGCGCCGACCCGACGCTCGCGGCGCGGCTCGGGCTCGAGCGGCAGTGGCTGCACGCCGTGAAGCTCGGATTCCGGCACCCGGGCAGCGGCGAGCACGTCGAGTTCGAGACACGCTACCCCGACGATCTGCAGCACGCCCTCGACGTCCTCCGCGCGGACTGAGCCGTCGGCGCCGTGGTGATCCGCGGCGCGTCGTCCCGGATCCGATCCGAGCGCGGTCGCATCGAATCCTCGTGGTCGGGTCGAGGGGATAGCGGATGGCGTCGACACGCCGCCTCGTCGTCGCTCCGTCACCGGCGGCGGTTAAGCTGGGGGGACCACCGACCGGAGAAGGCGTGACGAGCAGCGATTCCTTCGTGCACCTGCACGTGCACAGCGAATACAGCATGCTCGACGGCGCCGCCCGGGTGTCCGACCTCATGAAGGAGGTCGCCGCGCAGGGGATGCCCGCGATCGCGGTGACCGACCACGGCAACAACTTCGGCGCCTTCGACTTCTGGTCGCAGGCCAACGCCAACGGTGTGAAGCCCATCATCGGCACCGAGGCGTACCTCACCCCGGGAACCCACCGCACCGACAAGACGCGCGTGCGCTGGGGTGACGGGGGAGAGGACGACGTCTCCGGCTCCGGCGCCTACACGCACATGACCCTGTGGGCCGAGAACACGGCGGGCATGCACAACCTGTTCCGCCTGTCGAGCCTCGCCTCCATCGAGGGCTACTACTTCAAGCCCCGCATGGACCGCGAGCTGCTGCAGAACTACGCGACGGGCATCATCGCCACCACCGGCTGCCCGTCCGGCGAGGTGCAGACCCGGCTGCGGCTCGGGCAGTACGAGGCGGCCCGCGATGCGGCGGCCGAGTTCCGCGACATCTTCGGCAAGGACAACTTCTTCGTCGAGCTCATGGACCACGGCCTCGGCATCGAGCGTCGAGTGATGACCGACCTCATCCGCCTGTCGAAAGACCTCGGGCTGCCGCTCGTCGCCACCAACGACCTGCACTACACGCACGCCCACGACTCGTCCGCGCACGAGATCCTGCTGTGCGTGCAGTCGGGGTCGACGCTCGCCGACCCCAAGCGCTTCAAGTTCGACGCGCAGGAGTTCTACCTGAAGACGCCCGCGCAGATGCGTCAGCTGTTCCGGGACCACCCCGACGCGTGCGACAACACACTCCTCATCGCCGAGCGCTGCGACGTCGCGTTCAACACGAGCGCCAACTACATGCCGCGCTATCCGGTGCCCGAGGGCGAGACCGAGGAGACCTGGTTCATCAAGGAGGTCGAGCGGGGACTGCACGAGCGCTACCCGTCCGGCATCCCCGACGAGGTGCGCAAGCAGGCCGACTACGAGACCGGCGTCATCACCCAGATGGGCTTCCCCGGCTACTTCCTCGTCGTCGCCGACTTCATCAACTGGTCGAAGGACCACGGCATCCGCGTGGGACCGGGGCGCGGTTCGGGCGCCGGCTCGATGGCCGCCTACGCCATGAAGATCACCGACCTCGACCCGCTGCAGCACGGGCTCATCTTCGAGCGCTTCCTCAACCCCGACCGCGTCTCGATGCCCGACTTCGACGTCGACTTCGACGAGCGTCGGCGGGGCGAGGTCATCAGGTACGTGACCGAGAAGTACGGCGAGGAGCGCGTCGCGCAGATCGTCACCTACGGCACCATCAAGGCCAAGCAGGCGCTCAAGGACTCCGGCCGGGTGCTCGGCTTCCCGTTCTCCATGGGGGAGAAGCTCACCAAGGCGATGCCGCCTGCCATCATGGGCAAGGACATCCCGCTCACCGGCATCGTCGACCCGGCGCACGAGCGCTACAAGGAGGCCGGAGACTTCCGCGCCATCCTCGACACCGACGCGGATGCGCGCACCGTCTTCGAGACGGCGCGCGGCCTCGAGGGGCTCAAGCGCCAGTGGGGCGTGCACGCCGCGGGTGTCATCATGTCGAGCGAGCCGCTCATCGACATCATCCCCATCATGCGCCGTGAGCAGGACGGCCAGATCGTCACCCAGTTCGACTACCCGGCCGCCGAGGCGCTCGGCCTCATCAAGATGGACTTCCTGGGCCTCAGGAACCTCACGATCATCGACGACGCCCTCGACAACATCGAGGCGAACCGCGGCTTCCGCCCCGGGCTCGAGGAGCTGGCGCTCGACGACCCCGCCGCCTACGAGCTGCTCGGCCGCGGCGACACGCTCGGCGTCTTCCAGCTCGACGGCGGGCCCATGCGCTCGCTGCTGCGCCTCATGCGACCGGACAACTTCGAGGACATCTCGGCCGTCATCGCGCTGTACCGCCCGGGTCCGATGGGCGCCAACTCGCACACCAACTACGCCCTGCGCAAGAACGGCCAGCAGGCGATCGTGCCCATCCATCCGGAGCTCGAGGAGCCGCTCAGAGACATCCTCGACACGAGCTACGGCCTCATCATCTACCAGGAGCAGGTGATGGCGATCGCGCAGCGGGTGGCGGGCTTCTCGCTCGGCCAGGCCGACATCCTGCGCCGTGCGATGGGCAAGAAGAAGAAGTCCGAGCTCGACAAGCAGTACGAGGGCTTCTCGAACGGCATGAAGGAGCGCGGGTTCTCCGACACGGCGATCAAGACGCTGTGGGACATCCTGCTGCCGTTCTCCGACTACGCCTTCAACAAGGCGCACTCCGCCGCCTACGGCGTGCTCAGCTACTGGACCGCCTACCTCAAGGCGCACTACCCGGCCGAGTACATGGCGGCGCTCCTCACGAGCGTCGGCGACGCGCGCGACAAGCTCGCCATGTACCTCAACGAGTGCCGCCGCATGGGCATCCAGGTGCTGCCCCCGGACGTCAACGAGTCGATCGGCTACTTCGCGGCCGTCGGCGAGGACATCCGCTTCGGCCTCGGCGCGGTGCGCAACGTCGGCTTCGGCGTCGTCGACCAGATCCGCGCTGCCCGCGAGGAGAAGGGCGCCTTCACCTCCTTCCACGACTTCCTGCGCAAGGTGCCGCTCACCGCGCTCAACAAGCGCACCATCGAGTCGCTCATCAAGGCCGGCGCCTTCGACTCGCTCGGCACGACGCGGCGCGCCCTCATCGAGATCCATGAGGAGTCCGTCGAGTCGGCCGTCTCGGTGAAGCGCAACGAGGCCAACGGCCAGGTCGGATTCGACTTCGACTCGCTCTGGGACGAGCCCGCCGCCGTCGACCACGTGCCCGAGCGCCCCGAGTGGTCCAAGAAGGACAAGCTCGCCTTCGAACGCGAGATGCTCGGCCTCTACGTCTCCGAGCATCCGCTCGACGGGCTCGAGGTGCTGCTCGCCAAGCACGCCTCGATCGGCATCGGCGAACTGCTCGCCTCGGAGTCCATCCAGGACGGCGAGACCGTCACCGTCGCCGGCCTCCTCACGAGCGTGCAGCATCGCACGGCGCGACAGTCGGGCAACCCCTACGGCGTCGTCACCGTCGAGGACTTCGGCGGCGAGGTGAACGTCATGTTCCTCGGCAAGACCTACCAGGAGTTCGCGCCCGGCCTGCAGAGCGACACCATCGCCGTCATCCGGGCCCGCGTGAGCCAGCGCGACGACGGTATCGGCCTGCACGCGCAGAGCATGTTCCAGCCCGACACCGGCCAGAGCCTCGGCTCGGGGCCGCTCGTCATCCAGGTGCCGGAGCACCGGGCGACGACCGAGGTGGTGTCGGCGCTCAGCGACGTGCTCATCCGCCACCAGGGCGACAACGAGGTGCGGCTGCGGCTGGTGCGCGGTGACTCCGCGCGGCTCTTCGAGATCCCGTACCCGGTGTCGGTCACCGCCGACCTCTACGGCGAGCTCAAGAGCCTCCTCGGCCCCAACTGCGTCGTGTGATCACCGACGCGGGACACGGCCGGATTTCGGTTCCGAGTCGCATGCCCCCGCGTGCCGCCTGGCGGCGGCCCGCTCCCGCCAGTCCCGATGCCAGCGACTCGGAACCGAAATCCGGCCGTAGCCCGCTGAGCATCCGCGCCGGCGCCTATTCCCGCCGGTGAGCAGCGGCGCGCCGCGCGTCGGCGCGGCGGGACACGTATCGAACCTGCCGCACGCGATTGCGCGCGCACATCGAAGGCGCGAGCCAGCGGTCGCTCTAGGCGGTCTCGCCCGGACGGAAGTACCGGCGCTCGTGGTAGAGCAGGGCGTCGTCGGGCTCGCCGAGCCCGCCGTCCTCGATCTGGACGACGATGACGGCGTTCTCGTGCACGGGGTAACGGCCGACGATGCGGCCCAGCATCCAGGCGGGGACGTCCTTGATGAGGGGGAGGCCGAGGGGACCCGGCGCCCAGTGGTCGCCCTCGAAGCGCTTGTCGTGGTCGGCCGCCAGCTGCTCGGCCGCGGCACGGTTGCGAGCGCCGAGGATGTGGATGATGACGTGGTCGGTCTGCTCGATCGCGGGCCAGGCGCTCGCGACACGCGCCATGTTGAAGGTCGCGAGCGGCGGCACGGCCGCGAGGGAGGCGAGGGAGGTCGCGGTGAAGCCGACCGGCCTCCCCTCGGGCGTGAGCGCGGTCACGATGGAGACCCCGGCGGCGAGCCGGCGGAACGCGAGCTTGAACGCGGAGAGGTCGTCGACGATGCGCGGATCGTGCTGCTCGCTGTTGTGTTCCATCGTCATCTTCAACCTCGCACGCTCTCCGGGCATTCCGCGCCCCTCTAGCATTGTCTCGCGATGATCCAGACGCTCGACCTCCGTGGCACCCGTCCGACGCGCGCCGAGCTCGGCGCGCTCATCCCGCGCGCCCGCGTCGACGTGACCGTGGCGACGGAGGCCGCCCACGCGCTCATCGACGAGGTGCGCTCGAGGGGCTCCGAGGCGCTGCTCGAGCAGTCGGAGCGGTTCGACCGGGTGCGCCCCGCCCGCCTGAGGGTGAGCGCGGACGAGATCGCGGCCGCCGTCGAGGGGCTCGCCCCCGAGGTGCGTGCCGCGATCGAGGAGGCCATCGCGCGCGTGCGCCTCGCCTCCGCCGCACAGGTGCCGGCGCCGGCCGTGACGGAGCTCGGGCCGGATGCGCGCGTCGAGCAGCGCTGGCAGCCGGTACGCCGCGCCGGCTTCTACGTGCCCGGCGGCAAGGCCGTCTACCCCTCGAGCGTCGTCATGAACGTGGTGCCCGCGCAGGTCGCCGGGGTCGCATCCGTCGTGCTGGCCTCGCCGCCGCAGGCCGAGTTCGGTGGCTCCGTGCACCCGACGATCCTCGCCGCGGCGGGGCTGCTCGGCGTCACCGACGTGTTCGCGATGGGCGGCGCGGGTGCGATCGGCGCCCTCGCCTACGGGGTGCCGGATGCCGGCCTCGAGGCCGTGGACGTCGTCACCGGCCCCGGCAACGTCTACGTGGCGGCGGCGAAGCGGCTCGTGCGCGGCGTGGTCGGCATCGATGCCGAGGCCGGACCGACCGAGATCCTGGTGATCGCCGACGGCGCCGCCGACCCGGTGCTCGTCGCCGCCGATCTCCTGAGCCAGGCGGAGCACGACGAGCTCGCCGCCGCGATCCTCGTGACGGATGCGCCCGAGCTCGCGGAGGCCGTCGTCGCCGAGCTGGAACGCCAGCTCGCCGCAACGACCCACCGCGAGCGTGCGGGCGCCGCGCTCGACGCGCCCCAGTCGGCCGTCGTGCTCGTCGACGACCTCGCCGCCGCCGCCGAGTTCAGCGACCTCTACGGGCCCGAGCACCTCGAGATCCAGACGGCGGACCCGGATGCCGTGCTCGCCGACATCGCCGACGCCGGCGCGATCTTCCTGGGCGCGTTCTCGCCCGTGAGCCTCGGCGACTACCTCGCCGGATCCAACCACGTGCTCCCGACGGGCGGGCAGGCCCGGTTCTCGTCGGGACTCGGCGCCGCCACCTTCCTCCGCCCGCAGCAGGTCATCCGCTACGGCCGCGACGGCCTCGCCGAGGTCGCCGGGCGCCTGCGGGCGTTCAGCGACGCGGAGCAGCTGCCCGCTCACGGCGACGCGGTGGCGCGTCGCTTCGAGTGAACGGTGGACATCCGCTTCCGCGGCTGAACCGGCGCTACCCTGGAGGGGATGTTCTGCCCCTTCTGCCGTCACCCCGACAGCCGGGTCATCGACTCGCGGACGAGCGATGACGGTCTGTCGATCCGTCGACGTCGCCAGTGCCCCGAGTGCGGTCGCCGTTTCTCGACGACCGAGACCGCGAGCCTCAGCGTCATCAAGCGGTCCGGCATCGTCGAGCCGTTCAGCCGCGAGAAGATCGTCTCGGGTGTGCGCAAGGCCTGCCAGGGCCGACCGGTGAGCGACACCGACCTCGCGCTGCTGGCGCAACGCGTCGAGGAGACCATCCGCGCGACGGGTGTCGCGCAGATCGACGCCAACGACATCGGCCTCGCCATCCTGCCGCCGCTGCGCGAGCTCGACGAGGTCGCCTACCTGCGCTTCGCGAGCGTCTACCAGGGCTTCGACTCGCTCGAGGACTTCGAGTCGGCGATCACCCTGCTGCGCGTCGAGCACGCCCAGGCGGTCGAACCGGTGCCGGCCGCGCCGGCCGAGGAGCCGTGAGCCGCTAGCCTGGGGGCGGCATGTACCGTCTCCTCTTCCGGCTCGTCCTGTCGCGCTTCGACCCCGAGACCGCTCACCACCTCGCGTTCGTCGTCATCCGCGTGCTCGGCTGGCCCGGCCTGCGGTCCCTGACGCGCGCCCTCACCCGGCCCGACACCTCGCTCGCGGTGCGGACGCTCGGCCTCGAGTTCCCGTCCCCGTTCGGGATCGCCGCCGGCTTCGACAAGGAGGCCCTCGGCATCGCGGGGCTCGGCGCGCTCGGCTTCGGGCATGTGGAGGTCGGCACGATCACCGGGCAGCCGCAGGACGGCAACCCGAAGCCGCGGCTGTTCCGGCTCATCCCGGACCGCGCGGTCGTGAACCGCATGGGATTCAACAACGCGGGCGCCGAGGTGTGCGCTCCGCGGATCGCACGGGCGCGGCGGGCGCGCATCCGTCCCGTGATCGGCGTGAACATCGGCAAGACGAAGGTCGTGCCGGTCGAGGACGCCGTCGCCGACTACCTCGCGAGCACCCGGCTGCTCGCGCCGCACGCCGACTACCTCGTGGTCAACGTGAGCTCGCCCAACACGCCCGGGCTCCGGGGCCTGCAGGAGCTCGACAAGCTCGAGCCGCTTCTGACGGCGGTGCGGGATGCGGCGGGCGGCGTCCCCGTGCTCGTCAAGATCGCCCCCGACCTGACCGACGAGCAGGCGCTGCGCATCGCCGAGCTCGTCGTACGCCTCGGTCTCGCCGGCATCGTCGCCACCAACACGACGCTCTCGCGCGACGGCCTCGCGACCGACCCTGCCGTGGTCGCGGCCGCGGGTGACGGCGGGCTCTCGGGCGCGCCTCTCGCACCGCGTTCCCTCGGGATGCTCCGCCTGCTCCGCGCGGCCGTGGGCCCGGAGCTGTGCATCATCTCGGTCGGCGGCATCACGACCGCGGCTGACGTGCGCGAGCGTCTCGACGCGGGCGCCACCCTCATCCAGGGCTACACCGCGTTCCTCTACGAGGGACCCTTCTGGGCGCGCGCCGTGAACCGCGGCCTCCGCCGCGCCTGACCTCGGGTGCCCCCCCGAGACGCGTCCGGCTCCGCCGGTCGCCCTCGACCGCCTGGGGATTCGCGCGTTCGCTGCGCAGCCCTTCGGAATGCTCAGCGAGCGGGTGTGGGATGGCTTTCGAGTCGCTGGCATCGGGACTGGCGGGAGCGCGCCGCCGACAGGCGGCACGCGGGGGCATGCGACTCGAAAGCCATCCCGCATCCGCGAGCGTGGGCGCGCTACGCCGGGAACTCGCCGCGCTTGACCTGCGGCTTCGGCAGGCGCAGCGGACGCAGCTGGGCCGCGCGCATCGCGGCGTACCAGCCCACCTTCTCCACCTTGTCCGCCCCGAACTTCGCGCCGAGCTTCTTGCGGAGGGTGCGGGCGAGGAAGAGGCAGTCGATGACGACGAACAGCAGCACGGCCCACACCGCGGTGAGGGCGTAGATGGCGACGTACTGGTTGGGGATGAAGTAGGTGAGGATGACGAGCACCATGAGGGGGAGCAGGATCTCGCCGACGTTCCAGCGGGCGTCGACGTAGTCGCGCACGTAGCGCTTCTGCAGGCCCCTGTCGCGCGCCGGCAGGTACTTCTCCTCGCCACGCTCCATGCCGAGCCGGGCGCGGTCGCGCTGCGCGTTGAGCTCGACCTTGGAGGCCTGGCGCGCCGCCTTGCGGTCGTCGGGCACGAGGGGGCGCTTGCGCGCGGCCTCCTGCTCCTTGCGGCTGGGCGTCGCGCGGCCCTTGCCGACGGCGTTCTCCTCGGCGGCGTCCGGGGTGGGCGTCGTGTCGTCGGGGGTGTTCTTGGCCACGGGGTTCCTCGCTGCTCGGGAGCTTTAAGATTACCTGCATGGCTGAGTCCCACCCGTCGTCCGCGTCCGCTTCCACCCCCCGAGCCGATGAGCTGCGCGAGGCGGTGTCGGCGGGTCTCCCGACGGCGATCGCCGAGCTCTCGGGCCTCGTGCGCATCCCCTCGGTCTCGTGGGACGGCTTCGATTTCGCGCACGTGCATGCGAGCGCGGAGCGCGTTGCGGAGCTGGCGCGCGGTCTCGGGGTGTTCGAGCAGGTGGATGTGGTGCAGCTGCCCGTCTCGGAGCCGGGCTCGGATGCGCTCGGCCAGCCGGCGGTGGTCGCGACGCGTGCGGCGCGGGACGGCAAGCCGACGATCCTGCTGTACGCGCACCACGACGTGCAGCCTCCCGGCGACGAGGCGCACTGGGAGTCAAAGCCCTTCGAGCCGACGCTTCGGGGCGATCGCCTGTACGGTCGCGGCGCGGCGGACGACAAGGCGGGTGTCGTCGCACACCTGGCCGCGATCCGCGCCTACCAGCAGGTGCTCGGCGACCCGGAGATCGGCCTGGTCCTGTATGTGGAGGGCGAGGAGGAGTTCGGCTCCCGCTCGATCTCGACGTTCCTGGAGCACTACCGCGACACCTTCGCGGCGGACGTCATCGTCGTGGCGGACTCGGGCAACTGGTCGACGGAGGTCCCGGCGATCACGGTCGGACTCCGCGGCGCGGTCGCCTTCAACCTCCGGGTGACGACGCTCGCGCACGCCTCCCACTCGGGCATGTTCGGGGGTGCGGTGCCGGATGCGATGTTCGCGGCGATCCGCATGCTCGACTCCCTCTGGAACGCGGACGGCTCGGTGGCGGTCGCGGGGCTGACCTCGCGCGAGGCGGAGACCCCCGCGTACGACGAGGCGCAGCTGCGGGCCGAGACGGGGCTGCTGCCGGACGCGTCGCCGATCGGCCACGGCGAGATCATCTCGCGCATCTGGAACCAGCCGGCCGTCACGATCACGGGCATCGACGCGCCGAGCGTGAAGGATGCCTCGAACACGCTCGTGCCGAGCGTGCGGGTGCGGGTGAGCGCCCGTGTGGCGCCGGGTCAGCGAGCGGAGGAGGCGTACGAGGCGATCATCGGCCACCTGCGCGCCCACGCGCCGTTCGGCGCGCAGCTCGAGGTGGACGGTCTCGACCTCGGCCAGCCGTTCCTCGTCGACACGAGCGGCTGGGCGGTCGCGGATGCGAAGGCGGTGCTCGCGGAGGCGTTCGGCAACGAGACGGTCGAGATGGGCGTCGGCGGGTCGATCCCGTTCATCGCGGAGCTCGCGGAGCGGTTCCCGGCGGCGCAGATCCTGGTGACGGGCGTCGAGGACCCGGATTCTCGCGCGCACAGCCCGAACGAGTCGCTGCACGTGCCGAGCCTCGAGAAGGCGATCCTGGGGGAGGCGCTCCTCCTCGCACGGCTCGCCTCCCGCTGACCAGGCGTGCGCCCGGCATCGGCGGCTACAATCGCCTCATGACCGACACGCTCGAGACGACCCACGGGGTCACCCTCTCCGACACCGCCGCGCAGAAGGTGCGGTCGCTCCTCGAGCAGGAGGGGCGCGACGATCTGCGTCTTCGTGTGGCCGTGCAGCCGGGCGGCTGCTCGGGCCTCATCTACCAGCTGTACTTCGACGAGCGTCTGCTCGACGGCGACGCGACGCGCGATTTCGACGGCGTCGAGGTCGTGGTCGACCAGATGAGCGTGCCCTACCTCGACGGGGCCTCGATCGACTTCGAGGACACCATCCAGAAGCAGGGCTTCACGATCGACAACCCGAACGCTCAGGGCAGCTGCGCGTGCGGTGACTCCTTCCACTGAGGCCACTGCGCATACCGGTGAGCCATCCGGACACGAGCCTCCCTCCGCAAGGTGGGGGGCTCGTTCGGCTATAGACTGCTGGTGAATCACCACGTCGTCTGTCCGAGAGGTTCCCGGTGCGATCCAACCGCCCACAGCGTTCACGACTGGCCCGCTGGGCGGTCGTCCCGATCGGCCTCGCGGTCGCCGTCGTCCTGGCCGGCTGCACCCAGGAGCAGCTCAACGGCTTCCTGCCGGGCGGTGAGGGCACCACCAACCACACCGACCGCGTCATCGGCCTCTGGGTCACGTCCTGGGTCGTGCTGCTCGCGGTCGGCATCGTCACGTGGGCCCTGGCACTGTGGGCGGCCATCGTCTACCGCCGCCGCAAGGGCCAGACGGGTCTTCCGGTGCAGCTGCGCTACAACATGCCGATCGAGATCTTCTACACGGTCGTGCCGTTCATCCTCATCATCGGCTTCTTCGCGTTCACGGCGCGGGATCAGACGGCGATCGAGGCCGACCCGGGCAACCCCGACGTGCGCATCGAGGCGTTCGGCAAGCGCTGGTCGTGGGACTTCAACTACCTCAACGAGGACGTCTACACGAAGGGCGTGCAGGCCCAGCCGGATGCGGAGGGCAACCTCGACGAGGAGACTCTTCCGGCCCTCTACCTGCCGGTCGGCGCGAAGGTCGAGATCCAGCTCGAGTCCCGTGACGTCGCCCACTCCTTCTGGATCATCAACTTCCTCTACAAGAAGGACATGATCCCGGCGAAGTCGAACTACATGTACTTCACGCCGCTCAAGGAGGGCGTCTACCGGGGCAAGTGCGCCGAGCTCTGCGGCGAGTATCACGCCGACATGCTGTTCACCGTGCACGTCGTCTCCCAGCAGGAGTACGAGGCCCACATCGAGGAGCTGCGGGCGGCGGGCAACGAGGGCCGCCTCGGCCCCGACTACAACGTGAACCAGAACCTGCCGGGCAACGGCACGTCGAGCCTGAGCGAGAACGAGGACTGATCCGGATGACGACCACAGCTCCGGCCCCGCAGCAGACCACGCAGGCGCGTCCCACGCCGCCCGCGAAGCCCACCCGCAAGGGCGACACCATCGTCAAGTGGATCACCACCACCGACCACAAGACGATCGGCTACCTGTACCTCATCACCTCGTTCATCTTCTTCTGCATCGGCGGCGTTCTGGCGCTCGTGATCCGCGTGGAGCTCTTCACGCCGGGCGTCGACGTGCTGCCCACGAACGAGGCCTACAACCAGCTGTTCACGATGCACGGCACGATCATGCTGCTGATGTTCGCGACGCCGCTGTTCGCGGGCTTCGCCAACGCCATCATGCCGCTGCAGATCGGCGCGCCGGATGTGGCGTTCCCGCGCCTGAACGCCTTCGCGTACTGGCTCTTCACCTTCGGCTCGCTCATCGCGGTCGGCGGATTCTTCACCCCGCAGGGCGCGGCGGGCTTCGGGTGGACGGCCTACGCGCCGCTCTCCAGCACGACGTTCACGCCGGGGCTCGGGGGCAACCTCTGGGTCTTCGGCCTCGCGATGTCCGGTTTCGGCACGATCCTCGGCGCCGTGAACTTCATCACGACGATCATCACGATGCGCGCCCCCGGCATGACGATGTGGCGCATGCCGATCTTCACCTGGAACATCCTCGTGACGTCGATCCTCGTGCTGCTGGCCTTCCCGGTGCTCGCCGGCGGGCTGTTCGCGCTCGGCGCGGACCGCGTCTTCGGCGCCCACCTGCTCGACCCCGCCAACGGTGGCACGATCCTGTGGCAGCACCTGTTCTGGTTCTTCGGCCACCCGGAGGTCTACATCATCGCGCTGCCGTTCTTCGGCATCGTCTCCGAGGTCTTCCCGGTGTTCAGCCGCAAGCCGATCTTCGGCTACAAGACGCTCATCTTCGCGACGATCGCGATCGCCGCCCTCTCGGTGACGGTCTGGGCGCACCACATGTACGTCACGGGTTCCGTGCTGCTGCCGTGGTTCGCGCTCATGACGATGCTCATCGCGGTGCCCACGGGCGTGAAGATCTTCAACTGGATCGGCACGATGTGGCGCGGCTCGGTCACCTTCGAGACCCCGATGATCTGGGCGCTCGGCTTCCTCGTGACCTTCGTGTTCGGCGGGCTCACGGGCGTCATCCTCGCCTCGCCGCCGCTCGACTTCCACGTCTCGGACTCGTACTTCGTCGTCGCCCACTTCCACTACGTGGTGTTCGGAACCGTCGTCTTCGCGATGTTCTCGGGCTTCTACTTCTGGTGGCCCAAGTGGACGGGCAAGATGCTCGACGAGCGGCTCGGCAAGATCCACTTCTGGCTGCTGTTCATCGGCTTCCACACGACCTTCCTCATCCAGCACTGGCTGGGCGTCGAGGGCATGCCGCGCCGCTACGCCGGCTACCTGGCGGGCGAGGGCTTCACGTGGGAGAACCAGCTCTCGACGATCGGCTCGGCGATCCTCGCGGTGTCGCTCATCCCGTTCTTCCTGAACGTCTGGATCACGGCGCGCAAGGCGCCCAAGGTCACCGTCGACGACCCGTGGGGGAACGCTCGCTCGCTCGAGTGGGCCACGTCCTGCCCGCCGCCGCGCCACAACTTCACGTCGATCCCGCGCATCCGCTCGGAGTCGCCGGCCTTCGATCTGCACCACCCGGAGACCGTTCAGGTGGGCATCGGGCCGGCGAAGGATGCCCCCGACGCCCCGGTCGTCGATCTCGCCGACGGAGAGGTGAAGTAGAGCCATGCGCACCAATGCGAACCTGATGTGGATCCTGGGGGTCTTCTTCCTCCTGTCCGCGGCCGCCTACACGATCTGGGTCGGCATCACCGTGAACTGGGACGTGCACCACATCGAGTGGGTCGGCACCGTGGCGATGACGCTCTCCGCGATCCTCGCGTTCTTCCTCGCGTTCTACCTGGGCCGCGTGCACAAGGCGCAGGGCGGCGAGCTCGCCCAGGACAGCCTGACGGCGGACATCGACGACGACGACCCCGAGATCGGGCACTTCAGCCCGTGGAGCTGGTGGCCGCTCGCGCTCGCCTTCGGCCTCGCGTTCGTGTTCACCGGTCTCGCGGTCGGCCCCTGGGTGTCGTTCATCGGCGGCCCGATCGCGCTCATCGCGATCGTCGGCTGGAACTACGAGTACTACCGCGGCAACTTCGCCCGCTGATGTCGGTGCGCGAGGCCCGTGCGGGCGACGAGGACGCGATCTTCATCCTCGTCCAGCAGCTCGGGCACGCGTTCGCCCCCGATCGCACCGCGTTCGACGCGACGATCTCGTCCTACCTGGCGGGGGAGCAGCCCACCGTACTGCTCCACGTCGTCGACGACGGTGAGGGCATTCGCGGGTACGCGCTCACGACGATCGTTCCGCTGCTGTCGACCAACGGTCCCTCCGCGCAGCTCCAGGAGATCGTGGTGGCCTCCGATGCGCGCGGTCACGACTACGGCACCGCGCTCGTGCAGGCGGTCGAGGCGGAGTGCGTACGCCGCGGTGTGACGCAGCTCACCGTCGCGAGCCGACGGGCTGGGGGCTTCTACGACCGGCTCGGGTTCCACGAGTCGGCGGAGTACATGCGGCGCTTCTTCTGAGCGTGACGGTCGGACCGCACGCGGCGGACTACTGGCGCTGTGCGCTCGTCATCGCCGCCATCTGACCCGCGGTAGCCTGCTCGTGCAGGCTGTGACCGCGGAGGGCGGCCGCCTGATCCGAGGGGGCGAGGTGGGTGTCGCCGGCGCGCCGCGCCCGGCGACGCAGCAGGATCGCCGCGACGACCCAACCCGTCAGCGCGACGACGGCGAACGAGATGCCGAGGATGAGCGAGAGCTCCATGGGTCAAGTATCGCTCACCCCGCGCGAGAACGGCAGATGGGGCGAGGCCTGTCGGCCCCGCCCCCTCTGAACGTCCGTGCGACTCAGTGGTGGTCGTGCTTCGACGCCTCGAGCTCCGTGCGGGTGACGGGCGCGATGCGGTCCTCGAAGAACCAGCGCGACAGCACCCCGCGCACCTTGGTGCCGAAGGTGATCCGCCCCTTGGCGTTGGGGCGCACCATGAGCGGGGCGTAGTCCTCGTAGCTCACGAGACGCCAGCGCTCGTAGTCCGAGAGCTGCTCGTGCACCTCGATGTACTCGCCGCCCGGGAGACGCACGATGCGGCCCGACTCGAAGCCGTGCAGCGCGATCTCGCGATCCTTCTTCTGCAGGGCCAGCGCGATGCGCTTGGTGACGAGGTAGGCGACGATCGGGCCGGCGATGAGCATCACCTGCAGCGTGTGCGTCACGCCCTCGATCGAGAGCCGGAAGTGGGTCGCGATGAGGTCGGAGCTCGCGGCGGCCCACATCACGGCGTAGAAGGTGACTCCCGCGGCGCCGATCGCGGTGCGCGTCGGGGCGTTGCGGGGACGGTCCGCGATGTGGTGCTCGCGCTTGTCGCCCGTGACGAACGCCTCGATGAACGGGTAGAAGGCCACGAGCAGCAGGAACACCAGCAGCACGACGATCGGGATCAGGATGTACCAGGTGACCGTGAACCCGAAGATCTCGGTCTCGAGGTGCGGCGGGATGAGCCGCAGCATGCCGTCGGCGAAGCCGATGTACCAGTCCGGCTGCGTTCCCGCGGAGACCGGCGACGGGTCGTAGGGGCCGTAGTTCCAGATCGGGTTGATCGTGACGGTCGACGCGATGAGCATGATCACGCCGAACACGATGAAGAAGAACCCGCCGGCCTTCGCCGCGAACACCGGCATGATCGGGTTGCCCACGACGTTGCCCTCGGTGCGGCCGGGGCCCGCGAACTGGGTGTGCTTGTTGACGATCAGCAGGATCATGTGCACACCGATGGCCGCGACCACGAGCGCCGGCAGCAGCAGGATGTGCAGCGTGTAGAGGCGGCCGACGATCGCCTCGCCCGGGAACTCGCCGCCGAACAGCAGGTACGAGATCCAGGTTCCGATGACCGGGATGCCCTTGACCATGCCGTCGATGATGCGGAGGCCGTTGCCGGAGAGCAGGTCGTCGGGGAGCGAGTAGCCGGTGAAGCCCTCACCCATGGCGAGCACGAAGAGCACGAAGCCGACGACCCAGTTGATCTCGCGCGGCTTGCGGAAGGCGCCCGTGAAGAACACCCGGAGCATGTGCAGCCCGATCGAGGCGACGAACAGCAGCGCCGCCCAGTGGTGCACCTGACGCATGAGCAGGCCACCGCGCACATCGAAGGAGATGTCGAGCGTGGAAGCCATGGCGGCCGACATCTCGACGCCCTTGAGCGTGGGGTAGGAGCCCTCGTAGATGACGGGTGCCATCGACGCCTGGAAGAAGAACGTCAGGAAGGTGCCCGACAGCAGCACGACGACGAAGCTGTAGAGCGCGACCTCGCCGAGCATGAACGACCAGTGGTCGGGGAAGATCTTGCGGCCGAGCTCCTTGACGAAGCCCGAGAGGCTCGTGCGGTCCTCGATGTAGTTGGCGGCGCCGTTGACGAAGCGCATGCCCTTGCCGGGGGGAGGCGTCGTCTCCATCACCTCGGGCGACGTGGTGGCGGTGGCGGTCACAGCGAACGCTCCCAGAAGCTCGGGCCGACGGGCTCGTGGAAGTCGCTCTGCGCGATCAGGTAGCCCTCCTCGTCGACGGTGATGGGCAGCTGCGGCAGCGGGCGCTTGGCGGGCCCGAAGATGACCTCGGCCTCGCGCGTGATGTCGAACTGCGACTGGTGGCAGGGGCACAGCAGGTGGTGGGTCTGCTGCTCGTAGAGAGCCACAGGGCAGCCGACGTGCGTGCAGATCTTGGAGTACGCGACGATGCCGCGGAAGTTCCAGTCCTTGCGCTCCTCCGAGACGTGAAGGTCCTCGGGGCGGAGGCGCATGAGCAGCACGGCCGCCTTGGCCTTCTCCTCGAGCGGGTGGTCCGACTCGTGGAGGTTCGCGGGGATGACGTGGAACACCGAGCCGATGGTGACGTCGGATGCCTTGATCGGCACGCCGTTCGGGTCGCGCGCGAGGCGCGTGCCCTTCTCCCACATGGTGTGCTTGAGCAGCTTCACCGGGTCTTCGGCCGGGGCGAAGTCGCGGAAGATGACGATCGCCGAGAGGGGCGCGAGCGCGAGGGCGCCGAGGAGGCCGTTGCGGATGAGCTTGCGACGCGTGAAGCCCGACTCCTTGTTGCCGAGGGTGAAGATCTCGGCGGCTCGCGCGACGGTCTCGGGGTTGCCGCGGGTCTCGTGCCGCAGCTCGACCATGTCGTGGCCGTCCATGAGCGACTTCGACCAGTGCACGGCGCCGAATCCGATGCCGAGCAGCCCGAGGGCGAAGCCGAGGCCCAGGAAGAGGTTGTTGAGGCGCACCGACCCCATGTCGCCCTCGTGGATGGGGAAGACGATGTAGGCGACGACCGCGAACACGCTGCCCGCCATCGAGACGAGGAACAGCCAGAAGATACGCCGCTCGTTCTGGCGCTCCTTGACCGGGTCGGTGTCGGAGACGCGCGGCCGGTACGGCGGGAACCCGGGGTTCTCGACGCGGTCATCCGCGATGACGGCGACGCCCGAGGGCAGCGGCGCGTGCTCGTGCCTCTCGACTGCGGTGCCGGGTTCGGCCCCGTCGGTCCCTGCCATGCGATTCCCTTCCTGTGTTTCCGTGCTCACGCGTCAGTTCGACTTCGCGGTCAGCCAGACGGTGATCGCCACGATCCCGCCGAGAGCGAAGATCCAGACGAAGAGGCCCTCCGACACGGGTCCGAGGTTGCCGAGGTCGAGCCCGCCGGGGGAGGAGTTGTTCTCGAGGTACTTGAGGTAGGTGATGATCGCCGACTTGTCCTCGGGCGTGATGTTGGCGTCGTTGAAGACCGGCATGTTCTGCGGTCCCGTGATCATCGCCTCGTAGATGTGCTTGGCGGAGACGCCCATGAGGCCGGGGGCGAACTTGCCCTGCGTGAGCGCGCCGCCCGCGCCCGCGACGTTGTGGCACATGGCGCAGTTGATGCGGAACAGCTCGGCGCCGACGGCGAGGTCGCCGTCGCCCGCGAGGTACTTCTCGTCGGGGATCGCGGGGCCGGGGCCGAGCGAGGCGACCCAGGTGGCGAGGGCGGCGATCTGCTCCTCGGTGAACTGGACGGGCTTCTGCTCGGCCTGCGGGCCGGAGGCCGCCATCGGCATGCGGCCCGTGCCGACCTGGAAGTCGACGGCTGCGGCGCCCACGCCGATGAGGCTCGGGCCGTCCTCGGTGCCCTGCGCCTGCAGGCCGTGGCAGCTCGCGCAGTTGGCCGCGAAGAGCTTCGCGCCCTCCTCGGTGAGCTTGGCCACCTGCGTCTCGCTCGAGGCATCCGCGGTGGATCCGGCGGTGAACGCGGTGTACGCGCCACCCGTGGCGAGGAGGCCGATCAGCAGGAGCGCACCCGACGCGAGCGGGGAACGCCGTCCGGCGCGGCGGGAACGTGTTGAGGAAGCGGAGGTCGCCATGATCGTGGAGTGGATCCGTTCTGCCGGGCTATCTGAGGACGTAGATGACGAGGAACAGGCCGATCCATACGACATCGACGAAGTGCCAGTAGTAGGAGACGACGATCGCGCTCGTCGCCTCCTTGTGGGTGAACTTCTTGACCGCGAAGGTGCGCCCGATGACGAGCAGGAAGGCGATCAGACCGCCCGTCACGTGGAGGCCGTGGAAGCCCGTCGCGAAGTAGAAGACCGAGCCGTAGGAGTCGGACTGGAAGCCGACGTGCTCGGAGACGAGCATCCCGTACTCGTAGATCTGGCCGACCACGAAGACCGCGCCGAGGGCATAGCTCAGGAAGAACCACTCGACCATGCCCCATTTGGTGAGGGCGAACACCCCGCCCGTGCGGCGCGGCTGCATGCGCTCCGCCGCGAACACGCCGAACTGCGCCGTGAACGAGGACGACACGAGGATCAGGGTGTTGACGAGCGAGAACGGGACGTTGAGCTTGGCGGTCTGGTCGGCCCACAGCTCGGGGGACATCGCGCGGAGCGTGAAGTACACCGCGAAGAGGCCGGCGAAGAACATGACCTCGCTGCCGAGCCAGACGATGGTGCCCACCGCCACGGTGTTCGGTCGGTGGATGACCGGCGTGCTCGGGGCGCTGACGGCGGAGGTAGTGGTCACCCGTCCATTATGGCCGATATCGCTCACGGCGAATTCACCGGGGAGCGCCTGTCGCGTGGATTCCCGCCCGGATCGGGTGCGAATCGAGTCGCTACGATCGTGCCCATGCCCACCGAACTGACCTGGCCGGCCGTGCTCACCGAACTCCTCGCGGGAGGTGACCTCTCGATCGCCGAGGCCGATTGGGCGATGGGTCAGGTGATGTCGGGGGATGCGACGCCCGCGCAGATCGCCGCGTTCCTCATCGCGCTGCGCGCGAAGGGCGAGACGGTGGACGAGATCGTCGGGTTCCGGGATGCCGTGCTCGCGGCCGCGAAGCCGCTCCCGATCGACCCGATGGCGCTCGACATCGTGGGCACCGGGGGCGACCGCTTCGGCACCGTGAACGTCTCCTCGATGTCGTCGATCGTGTGCGCCGCGGCCGGGGTGCCGGTCGCCAAGCACGGGAACAGGGCCGCCAGCTCGGCATCCGGCGCCTCCGACACGCTGTCGGCGCTCGGCGCGGACATCATGATCGAGCCGGAGCGGGTCGCGCAGGTGCTCGCGGAGACCGGGCTGACCTTCGTCTTCGCCTCGCACTTCCACCCCGGCTTCAAGAACGCCGGCCCGGTGCGCGCGGAGCTCGGCATCCCGACGGTCTTCAACTTCCTCGGCCCGCTCTGCAACCCGGCGCGGCCCGAGGCCTCCGCCGTGGGGGTCGCGAACCTCGACAAGGTGCCGCTCATCGTCGGGGTCTTCCAGACCCGTGGGGCCACGGCCCTCGTGTTCCGCGGCGACGACGGGCTAGACGAGCTGTCCACGACGGGCCACAGCCACATCTGGGAGGTGTCGCGCGGCGCCGTCGACGAGCACGACATCGATCCTGCGGACCTCGGCATCCCGCGCGCGTCCATCGACGATCTGCGCGGCGGTGACCCCGCTCACAATGCCGCCGTCGCGCGACGCGTCCTCGCGGGGGAGACGGGGCCGGTGCGCGACATCGTGCTGCTCAACGCCGCCGCGGGCCTCGTCGCCTGGGATCTGGCCCTCGACCCCACGCGGGGCGAGGAGGACATCCGCTCGCGCTTCCGCGACAAGATCGCCGTCGCCGCCTCGGTCATCGACTCGGGCGCCGCGACCGCCAAGCTCGACCAGTGGGTCGCGGCGACGCGCGCCTGAGTTCCGTCAGATCCGCACGACGTCGTCGGGGATCAGCTCGGCGACGGCGCGGTGCCCGGCGAGCCCGAGCGTGAGGTCGGTCTCCGCGACGAGATCCCGCAGCACCTGCCGCGCGCCATCCTCACCCGCGATCGCGAGCCCGTAGACCCAAGCCCGGCCCACGCCGACCGCGGTCGCCCCGAGAGCCAGCGCGCGCACGACGTCCGCACCCCCGCGCACGCCCGAGTCGAGGATCACGGGGACCCGTCCGGCGACCGCCTCCACGACGCCCGGCAGCACGTCGAGCGAGCCGACGGCGCCGTCCACCTGCCGTCCGCCGTGCGTCGACACCATGACGCCGTCGACGCCCGCGTCGACCGCGCGGCGTGCGTCGTCGGGATGCTGGATGCCCTTGAGCACGATCGGCAGGCTCGTGCGCGCCCGCAGGAAGGGGAGGTCCGACCAGGCCAGCGAGGGGCGCGAGAAGACGTCGAGGAAGGTCTCCACGGCCACGCGGGGCTCGCCCGAGCGCAGGTTCTGCCGGAAGCCGCCCGGATGCCGCCGCGTCATCTCGACGAGGGTGCGTACGGCCGCCGGGGTGACACGCGGCCGCTCGCCGCTCGCGGGGCGCGCCATCCGCCGTGCCACGAGCTCGCGGAACACCGGATCGCTCGTGTACTGCGCGATACCCATCCCGCGGATGAAGGGCAGGAAGCCGCGGTCGAGGTCGCGGGGCCGCCAGCCGAGCATCCCCGTGTCGAGCGTCACGACGATCGCCTCCGCGCCGGAGGCCTCGGCGCGGCTCACGAAGCTCTCGACGAGGGCGTCCTCGCTCGACCAGTAGAGCTGGAACCACCACGGTCCCGCCCCGAGCGCCGCGATGCGCTCCATGGGATGCGAGGCCTGGCTCGACACGATGCCCGTGATGCCCAGCGAGCCCGCGGCGCGCGCGATCGCGAGGTCGGCATCCGGGTCGACGAGCTCGAGCACGCCGATGGGCGAGGCGAGCAGCGGCGTCGGGTGCCGTCGGCCGAACAGCTCCACCGAGAGGTCGCGATCGGAGACGTCGCGCAGCATCCGCGGCACGAGCCGCCAGGCGTCGAAGGCGTCGTAGTTCGCCTCCGCGGTCGACTCGCGGCCCGCGGACCCGGCGACGTAGGCCCAGGCGTCCGCGGACATGGCGCCCTCGGCAGCGGCGACGAGCGCGCCCCAGCCGGTCGGGACCGCCGGGCGGGCTCCCGACGCCCCGGCACGGAAGATCTCGGACTGCCGGGCGCGGCCCGGGGCGGGGGAGCGGACCTCGTCGTCCGTCATGGGGGTCTCCTGCGGTTCGGATGCGGTTCGGGGGTCGTCAGGCCTGTCCGTGGGCCGCGCGCGAGCGGCGCGACAGCGAGTCGATGATGACTGCGAGCAGCAGCACGCCGCCCGTGATCATGTAGCGGATCGAGGAGTCGAGGTTGAGGAGGGTGAGCCCGTTCGAGATGGACTGGATGACGGTGATGCCGAGCAGTGCGCTCCACGCCGAGCCGCGCCCGCCGAAGAGGCTCGTGCCGCCGATGACGGCCGCCGCGATGGCGTTGAGGTTCGTGTCGCCCGCGCCGGAGTTGAGGTTGACCGACATGAGGCGCCCCGCCGCGAGCAGGCCGCCGACGACCGCGAACGTCGAGCACAGCACGAAGACGGAGATGTAGACGCGGCCGACCCGGATGCCGGCGCGCCGCGCCGCCTCCACCGAGCCGCCGACCGCGTACACCTCGCGGCCCCACCTCGTGCGCGTGAGCACGACGTCCATGACGATGACGAGCACGATGAAGAAGACGAACATCACCCCGACACCGCGGTTGGTCGCGAGGTAGCTCGCCGCGAGCACGCACAGCACGAGCAGCCCGCCCGCCTTCGCCGCCTGCCAGCCGAGCGGGCTGATCGTCAGCCCCGCGCGCAGCCGGCGCCGCCTGCGCAGCACGGCCGCGGTGAACATCCCGCCCGCCCAGAACGCCGAGAGGAGGTAGGCGACCCACGGCGGCAGGAACCAGCTGGTCGCGAAGAGCACGAGCGGGGAGTCGGCGGGGAGGTTGATCGAGCCGTTGGGGCCGAGCACCTTGAGCTGCAGGCCGAGCACCCCCAGCAGGCCCGCGAGGGTGATGATGAAGCTCGGCACCCCGAAGCGCGTGAACAGCAGGCCGTACAGGAGGCCGATGGCGGCGCCCGCCGCGAGCGCGGCGAGGATCGCCACTACGAGCGGCCAGCCCAGCTGGGTGAGCCCGACGCCGAGGATCGCGGCCGCGAGCCCGCTCACCGATCCGACGGAGAGATCGATCTGGCCGAGCAGCAGCACGAGCACGACGCCGATCGCGATCGTGCCGCCCGCCGCGCACTGCAGGGTCAGGTTCACGAGGTTGTCGGCCGAGAGGAAGCTCGGGTTCATGACCTGGAACGCCGCCCAGATGATGACGAGACCGACCACCACCGGCAGCGACCCCAGGTTGCCGGTGAGCCGCGTGCGCACCTCGTCGACGAGCGCCGCCGCCCGGCTGCGGGCGGACTCCGGATGCATCGCCTCGGTCACGCGACCGGTCCGATCCGCCGGGGGCCCCGGTAGGGCGGATCGGGCAGCGGACGGGCGTGCTCGGTCGCACCCGTGATCGCCGCGATGATGTCCTCGTAGCCCACCTCGGAGGCGAGGAAGTCACCATTGTTGCGGCCGAGGCGCAGCACGATGATGCGGTCGGCCACCGCCTGCACGTCGGCCATGTTGTGGCTGATGAGCACGACGCCGTGGCCGCGCTCGCGCAGGCGCTCGATGAGGTTGAGCACCTCGGCGGTCTGCGCGACGCCGAGGGCCGCCGTCGGCTCGTCGAGGATCACGACGCGCGGGTCGCCGATGAGCGAGCGGGCGATCGCGACCGTCTGCCGCTGTCCGCCGGAGAGCGCCGCGATCGGCACCCGCACCGAGGGGATGCGCGCCGAGAGCTGCCGCAGCAGCTCCCAGGCGTCCTTCTCCATCTCCTCCTCGTCGAGCGCGACGCCCGCGATCTCGCGCCCGAGGAAGAGGTTCGCGACGACGTCGAGGTTGTCGCACAGGGCGAGGTCCTGGAAGACGGTCGCGATGCCGAGCGCGCGGGACGTCGAGGGGTCGGGGATCTGCACCGCCTGTCCCTCGAACTCGATCTCGCCCTCGTCGGCCGGGTGCACCCCGGCGAGGATCTTGACGAGGGTGGACTTGCCCGCCCCGTTGTCGCCGACGATCGCGACCACCTCGCCCGCGAAGATGTCGAGGTGGATGTCGTCGAGCGCCTGCACCTTGCCGAAGCTCTTCGAGATCCCGCGCATCGAGAGCACCGGGACGCGGTCGACCGGACCGGGCGAGGCGAGCGGCGCGAGCGCCTCGACGCTCATGCGACGCCCGCCTCACGGCAGGCGGCCGCGTAGTCGGAGGTGCACAGCTGCTTCACCGTGAAGAACCCGTCCGCGATCACGATCGACCGTATCTCGCCCCGGGTGACCGCGAGCGGCTCGAGCAGGAACGAGGGGATCGCGGCGTCGCCGACGTCGACCTGAACCTTGCCCTCGGGCATGCGGCCGTTCGCCAGATCGACGGCGAGCTCCGCCGCCTGGAACGCCTCGGGCCTGAGCGCCTTGTAGACGGTCATGTACTGGTCGCCGGTGAGGATGCGCTGGAGGCCGGCGAGCTCGGCATCCTGGCCCGTGACGGGCGGCAGCGGCGACACGCCGGCCGCCTTGAGCGAGGCGATCGCCCCGCCGGCCGTCGGATCGTTGGCCGCGTAGACGCCCACGATGCGCGAGCCGAAGCGGGTGATCTGCCCGGAGACCCAGTCCTGCGCCTTCCCCGGATCCCAGCCGGGGGTGTCGAACTCGGCGAGCACCTCGTAGCCGCTCGCGTCGATGACCTCGTGGGCACCCTTCTTGAACTGGGAGGCGTTGTTGTCGGTCGGCGAGCCGTTGACCATGAGGATGCCGCCGTCGCCCGGTGCGACGCCGAGCTCCGAGAGCCGGTCGACGAGCGCCTGGGCCTGCAGACGGCCGACGAGCTCGTTGTCGAAGGAGATGTAGTAGGCCAGGTCGGGGCTCGCGATGAGGCGGTCGTAGGCGATCACCGGCACCCCGCGCGCCTTCGCGAGGCCCACGATCGAGGCGGCGGCGACGCCGTCGAAGGGGTCGAGCACGAGCACCCGCACCCCCTGGGTGAGCATCGACTCCGCCTGCTGCTGCTGCTTCGCGGCGTCGCCGTCGGCGTTCGCGTACAGCACCTCGCATCCGCCGCAGAGCTCCGCGATGCGCTGCTCGAAGTAGGGGCGGTCGGCGCTCTCGTAGCGGGCCGTCACGGAGTCGGGGAGCAGGAGGCCGATCTTCGCGTGGGCGGGGTCGCCCGAGACGCCCGTCGTGACGCCGTTGGTGCAGCCGCCCAGCGTGAGGACGGCGACGAGGGAGGCGATCGCGAGGACGACCGCCCGGGGCGTGCGGGTCATCGCGTCACCCGAGAGCCACGCGGAGGTCGGCGGGGCCGGCGACGGCGGGGAACGCGCTCGAGTGCTCGGCGGCCGTCGACAGCGCGCCGACCAGGGCGGCTCGCGGCCCCAGCTGACCCGCGACGATCTCCGGGGCGGGTGCGAGGCGGGTGGCGAGCGAGCGGTCGACGACCTGCCGGATCGGTCCCAGCAGCAGCTCGCCGGCGCGTGCCAGGTGGCCGCCGATGACCATCCGGGCCGGGTCGAACATGCTCGCCACGTTCGCCGCGGCGACGCCGATGTGGGCGCCCGCGTCGGCGATCGCACGGATGCAGACGTCATCGCCCGCCATGGCGCGCACGATCACGTCGCTCAGCTTGAGGCCCGAGTAGTGCGACTTGAGGCCCTCGACCACGGCGTCGCCGCCCGCGATCGCCTCGAGGCATCCGAGGTTGCCGCAGCGGCACAGCGGGCCGTTCTCGACGATGACCATGTGGCCGAACTCGCCCGCGCTGCCGCTCGCGCCGCGGTAGCCGCGGCCGCCCACGAGGATGCCGGCGCCGATGCCGTCGCTCGCCTCGATGAACATGGCGTCGTCCTGCCCGCGCAGGGCGCCCAGGCGGTGCTCGGCGAGCGCGGAGAGGTTGGAGGAGTTGTCGACGACGACGGGGACGCGCAGGGTGCGCTCGACCGCATCGCCGATCGCGATGCCCTCCCAGCCGCGCAGGATGCCGGGGCGCGCGACCATGCCGCTCGCGGCATCCATCGGCGCGGAGACGGCGACCGCGACCGCGAGCAGCTCGTCGCGCTCGGCGGAGACGTTGTCGAGCATGTCGGCGACGAGCATGCCGACGCGGCGGATCTCGTTGTCGGAGCGGTGGTCGCGGGCGAGCGGCATCTCGTGCTCGGAGACGACGGTGAGGCTCGAGTCGGCGAGCGCGATCCGCAGGTGGCGCTGGGAGAAGTGGATGCCGCACACGAGGCCCGAGGCGTGCGCGAGCGTCACGTACTGGGCGCGGCGGCCCGAGCGCATCGACTTCGAGGTGCTCAGCACGCCCGACTCGGACAGCTCCTTGACGATGTTGGAGACCGTGGCGGGGGAGAGGCCCGTGGCCCCGGCGAGCTCCACCTGGGTGAGCCCGCCGTGCTTCTTGACGGCGTCGACGATGCGGCCGCGATTCGCCTCGCGCAGAGACGTCTGCGACCCGGGGGTGCGCCGCTGGTCCGCCATCCCCACAGGATACCGGCGGATAGCCCGAATCCGTGGGAATCCGCGGGTCCCGTCCGGGGGACGCGCGTCCGGGGCGGCATGCGCGGCGCTCTAGGCTGGACCGGTGACCAAGGTCTTGAGCTCCCTCCCCGTCGGCGAGCGCGTCGGCATCGCGTTCTCCGGCGGCCTCGACACCTCCTGCGCGGTCGCGTGGATGCGCGACAAGGGCGCCATCCCGTGCACCTACACGGCCGACCTCGGCCAGTACGACGAGCCCGACATCGAGGCCGTCCCGGGCCGCGCGCTCGAGTACGGCGCGGAGCTCGCGCGACTCGTCGACGCCAAGACGGCGCTCGTGGAGGAGGGGCTCGTCGCCCTGCAGTGCGGCGCCTTCCACATCCGCTCCGGCGGCAAGACCTACTTCAACACGACGCCGCTCGGCCGCGCCGTGACGGGCACCATGCTCGTGCGCGCCATGAAGGAGGACGGCGTCGAGATCTGGGGCGACGGCTCCACCTACAAGGGCAACGACATCGAGCGCTTCTACCGCTACGGGTTGCTCGCCAACCCGCGCCTGCGCGTCTACAAGCCGTGGCTCGACGTCGACTTCGTCACCGAGCTCGGCGGCCGCACGGAGATGAGCGAGTGGCTCGTCGCGCACGGCTTCCCCTACCGCGACTCGACAGAGAAGGCGTACTCGACCGACGCGAACATCTGGGGCGCCACCCACGAGGCGAAGAACCTCGAGGAGCTCTCGAGCGGTCTCGACATCGTCGATCCGATCATGGGCGTCGCCTCGTGGCGGGACGACGTCGAGGTCGCGACCGAGGAGGTCTCGGTGCGCTTCGAGGCCGGCCGCCCGGTCGCGATCAACGGGGTCGAGTTCTCTGATCCTGTGGCGCTCGTGCTGGAGGCGAACGCGATCGGCGGCCGCCACGGGCTCGGCGCATCCGACCAGATCGAGAACCGCATCATCGAGGCCAAGTCGCGCGGCATCTATGAGGCCCCCGGCATGGCGATGCTGCACATCACCTACGAGCGGCTGCTCAACGCGATCCACAACGAGGACACCGTCGCGAACTACCACGCCGAGGGGCGCCGCCTGGGGCGCCTCATGTACGAGGGGCGCTGGCTCGACCCGCAGTCGCTCATGCTGCGCGAGTCGCTGCAGCGCTGGGTCGGTTCGGCGGTGACGGGCGAGGTGACGCTGCGTCTGCGCCGCGGCGACGACTACACGATCCTCGACACGACGGGGCCGCACCTCAGCTACGCGCCCGAGAAGCTCTCGATGGAGCGGGTGGGCGACGCGGCCTTCGGCCCCGACGACCGCATCGGCCAGCTCACCATGCGCAACCTCGACATCGCCGACTCCCGCTCGCGGCTCGAGCAGTACGCGGCGCAGGGGCTCATCGGCGGGCCGACGGGCGAGCTCGTCGGGCGTCTGGAGACCGGCGCGGCCGAGCAGATCCTGGGTGCCGCGGAGCCGGTGACGGATGCCGAGGAGGCCATCGAGGACGCGATCGACGCCGCATCCGAGGGCGCCGCGTTCGACCTCGGCACCGACTGAGCCGCGCGCCATCCGCCCGTAACATCGGCGGAATAGGCTGGCCTCTTCCGGATGGAAGGGACGCGGCCGTGCGTGAACTGCAACGCGAGATCATCGACGCCCTCGGCGTCGTGTCGCAGATCGAGCCGGCGGGGGAGATCGAGCGCCGGCGCGACTTCCTGGTGGACTATCTCCGCGCCACGGGAGCGCGGGGCCTCGTGCTCGGCATCTCCGGCGGGCAGGACTCCTCGCTGGCGGGGCGGATCGCGCAGCTGGCCGTCGAGCGCATCCGCGAGGAGGGCGGGGAGGCGCGGTTCATCGCGGTCCGGCTGCCCTACCGGGTGCAGGCCGATGAGGCGGACGCGCAGCTCGCGCTCGGCTTCATCGCCCCCGACGAGTCGATCGTCTTCGACATCGCCGACGGGGTCGACGGCATCGACGGGGAGTACGAACGCGAGGCGGGGCATCCGCTCGCCGACTACCACAAGGGCAACGTCAAAGCCCGCGTGAGGATGGTCGCCCAGTATGCGATCGCGGGGGAGCGGGGCGCGCTCGTCGTCGGCACCGACCACGCGGCGGAGGCCGTGACCGGCTTCTTCACGAAGTATGGGGACGGTGGCGCGGACGTCCTCCCGCTCAGCGGCCTCACCAAGCGCCAGGGGCGTGCGCTGCTCGTGCAGCTCGGCGCGCCGGAGCGGCTCTACGAGAAGGCGCCGACCGCCGACCTCCTCGACGGTCGTCCGGGCCAGACCGACGAGGCCGAGCTCGGCATCCGCTACGCGCAGATCGATGACTACCTCGAGGGTCTCGACGTCGACGACGCCGTGGCGGAGGCGCTCGAGGCGCGGTACCTCGCGACGCGGCACAAGCGCACCGTGCCGGTCGGACCCGACGACCGATGGTGGCGCGCCTCCTGACGCGCCACCCGGCTCAGAGCGCGAGCTTCGCGCGCAGGAAGTCGTTGACGAAGACGCCCCGCGGGTCGTGGCGGCGGGCGAGCGCGCGGAAGTCGTCGAGGCGCGGGTAGAGCGGCACGAGCGCCTCGGCATCCGCGTGGAAGCGCTTGCCCCAGTGCGGGCGGGCGCCGAGCGGCAGCAGTCGCTCCTCCAGGCGCGGGAGGAGCGCGTCGACCGCGTCCTGCTCGGGCAGCCAGGTGAAGTGGATGCCGACCGCATCCGTGCCGAACGCGCCCGACAGCCACAGCTCGTCGGCGGCGATCTCGCGGATCTCGGTGACCTGGAGGAGCGGACGGATGTCGTCGGCCAGCACGCGCACCGCACGGATCGCCTCGACCGCGGTGTCGCGGGGGACGAGGTACTCGCTCTGCAGCTCCGCGCCGTTCGACGGGGTGAACTCGAGCTTGAAGTGGGGGAGGCGGTCGAGCCACGCGCCCGGCGCGTCGAGCTGCGGCGTGCAGTGCACGGGGTCCACGCCCGCGATCGGATGCGACTCGACGGGGGAGGGGAGGGCGCCGAGCACCGACTCCGGCGCCGGTGCGTCGCGATCCCCGCGCCGCTTGAGCCAGAGCTGGTCGACCACCTCGGGGTCGGTCCAGGTCGTGAACAGGCTCACGCTGTAGCCGAGCGCGGCCACCTCGTCGAAGCGATCGAGCACCGCGGCGAGGGGGAGGCCGCGGTACACGGTCTGAGCGACCTCGAAGCTCGGCTCGACGTCGAGCTCGAGCCGGGTCGTGAACCCCAGCGCGCCGAGGGCGACGACCGCTCCCGCGAAGTCGGTGTCGCCTCGCCGCAGCGTCACCGGCTCGCCCGTGCCGTCGACGAACTCGATAGCCCGTACGGCGGTTGCGAGTGAACCGTTGCGCACCCCCGAGCCGTGGGTGCCTGTGGCGATCGCTCCGGCGACCGAGATGTGGGGGAGCGAGGCGAGGTTGGCGAGCGCGAGGCCCCGGGCCTCGAGCGCGCGGGCGAGCTCGCCGTAGCGGATGCCGGCCGGCACCGAGACGCTCGCACGGTCGGAGGCGATCGCGACGCCCGCCGGGTCGGCGAATCCCGCCGAGGAGACGAGCGTGCCGGTCGTATCGGCGATGCGGGAGAAGGAGTGCCGGGTGCCGAGCGGACGCAGCGAGCCCGGATCCGCGGAGGTGATGAGCTGCCGCAGTTCGGCGAGCGTGGCCGGTGTCGCGACGCGGGCGGCTCCGAAGGCGACGTTGCCCGCCCAGTTGAGCTCCGTCATCCGTCCTCCGTCGTCGTGCGGCCGCGCGGCGTCCGGCGCGGCACCAGTCACGGTACCGCGGCGGCGCTACCGTACCGACATCAGGAAGGGGGCGTGCCATGGGCTACGCCATCGTGGTGCTCGCGCAGACCGTCGCGTTGCCGCTCGTCTCGGGCGCCGTCCAGCTCGCGGTCGGGGGCGGCGACCCCGTACTCGTGTTCGGCATGTGGTGGGTGTTCTGGGGCGTCGGTACGCGGCTGCTGCTGGCGGGCCTCGCCCAGGTCTCGGGTCGCGGACCCACGGCCGAGATCCTCGGCGCGGTCACCCCGAGCGTCCAGGAGAAGCAGCTCGTCAAGGAACTCGGTACCGCGAACATCGGCATGGGTCTCGCCGGGCTCCTCGCGCTCGTTCCCGGATGGGCCCTGCCGGCGGGTGCGGCGGGTGGTGTGTTCCTGCTGATCGCGGGTCTTCTGCACGTCGCCAAGAAGGGCAAGAACGCCCAGGAGTCGCTCGCGACGTGGACCGATCTCCTGGTGGGCCTCGTGGTCCTCGCGCTGGCCGGCTATGTGCTCGCCGGTGCCCTCACCGCGTAGCGCGGTTCAGGTGGCCGGCAGGCGGAGGGTGATCACGGTTCCCTCTCCCTCCCGCGAACGGAGCTCGACCTCGCCTCCGTGGCGGCGCAGCACCGTGCGAACCAGCGAGAGACCGATGCCCGATCCGCCGACGTCGCGTGCGTTGCGAGCGCGCGCGAGCTCGTCGAACACCGCGTCCGTGTCGTCCGCGGGGATGCCGCGTCCGGCGTCGGCGACCTCGACGACCGCCCAGCCGTCGTCCTCTCGGACGCGCACCTCCACCGGCCCGTCTCCGAACTTGAGCGCGTTCGCGAGCACGTTGTCGACCGCGACCGCCAGCAGGTCGGGATCGGCGTTCAACGGCGGTACCGGCCAGGGGACCCTGGTCACGGTCAGCGTCACCCGCGCTCGCGCATCCGGCAGGGCCGCGAGGCCCTCGATGCTGTCCGCGACCAGATGCTCGAGGTCGACGATCTCGAGGTCCAGGGGACGCGTCTCCAGCTCGGCGAGCTTCCGCAGCTCGCCGACGAGGGTCGCGAGCCGTGTCGCCTGGGCGTCGATGACAGCGAGGGCGCCGCGTGGCCCGGCCTGCGGGTCCGAATCCGCCGCGATCGTCGCGCGGATGGCGGTGACAGGGTTCTTCAGCTCGTGATCCAGGCGCGCGAGGAACCGGCGGTGCGCGGCGCGCTCGAGCTCGCGTCCCTCGGTGACGGCGGCGTCCCGCGCGGATGCGAGCTCCCGTTCGCGGCGCGTGCGGGCGCGGGTGATCACGACGGCCCACAACGCAGCGAGGCTCAGGAGGATGCCGCCAGCGGCGACGAGACCGGGCAGCCCGACGGCGACCTCGAGCTGCGTACGCACCCCCGCCAGCGCGAGCACGAGGGCGGTGACGACGCCGGCAGCCGCGGGCAGCGTGACCCCCGCCCAGACGAGCACCAGGCGTCTCATCCGACGCTCACCGGCCCACGGAAGCGGTAGCCGATGCTCTGCACCGTCTCGATGTAGCGGGGATCGCTGGAGTCGTCGCCGAGCACGCGGCGCAGCTCGGCGATGCGATGGTCGACGGCGCGCGTGCTCGTCGCGAACTCGAAACCCCACAGCGCCGCGAGCAGCCGCTCGCGGGGGAGCACCTCGTCGGGGTGGGTCATGAGGTAGTCCAGCAGGGTGGTCGCCTTCGGCGTGAGGACGAGCTCGCGTCCGTCGAGATGCACCCGCCGCGCGGTGCGATCCAGCACGAGCTCGCCCGCCTGGAGCCGGTCGCTCGCGGCGAGGGGGCGCTGCCCGGGCACGCTGCGGCGTAGCACAGCACGGATGCGGGAGAGCAGCTCCTGCGGATCGAAGGGCTTGCCGAGGTAGTCGTCGGCTCCCTCGTCGAGCGCGGCGCTCCGCTCGTACGGCTCTCCGAGCTGCGTGAGCAGGATGATGGGCACCCAGTCGCCGCCCGCGCGGACGCGTCGCACGAACTCTCTGCCGTCGACATGGGGCATGACGATGTCGCAGACCACGAGGTCGGGGCGCTGCTCCGCGACCGCCGTGAGCGCCTGCCGACCGTCGGACGCGACCCGCACCGCGTATCCGCTTCGCTCGAGGAAGGCGCCGAGGCCGTCGGTGATGGCGGCGTCGTCGTCCACGAGGAGCAACGCGGGGCGGGTCGCGTCGGTCACGGTCTAGAACCCGCGTCCGTTGCCGGCTGCCGCACCCCAGACGAGCCCCGCGATCACGATGACGAGGATCACCAGCCAGGCGAGCATCCCGAGGTAGCCGAGCACGAGCCCGACGATCGCCATCGCGGCGCCGCCGTCGCCGGTCTTCTTGATCTGCGCGAGCGACACGTGGCCGAGCACGACGGGGATGATCGAGAAGCCGAGCAGTCCGAGCACGAGGGCGGCGACGGCCAATCCGTTGGTGCGGCCGCTAGGGGCCGGTGCGGCGGGCACGAACTGGGGTGACGCGGCCGATGCCGCGGGGATCTCCGGCGAGGGGATGGCGCCGGTGACGTCGTCGGTGCTCATCGCAGGTCCTTCCCGATCGTGTTGGAGGTGCCGTCGTCGGCGACCATGGGGGTGGTGCCGGTCCACGTGATGAGGTTGGCGTCCCCGCTGAGGTGAAGACTGCTCACGTCAAGCACGAAGACCGTCGAGGCCGAGCCCGTGACGGTGAGCGTGCCGACGTTGTCGGCGACGACGACCGCGGCATCCGCGCTCACAGTGAGCGTCTCGCAGTCGCCCTCCACGCGGATGATGCCCCCGTGGGTGCCGATGTCGAGCCCGGGGGAGCAGGGCACCGTCTGGTCGGCCCGCGCGATGTACGCGTCGCGGTCACGGGGGGCGTCATCCGCGGGCGGGTCGCCGGCCAGCGAGGGGTCGGAGGCCGAGGGTGCCTCGTCCGACGGGGACGAGGGTGGGGGAGTGCCGGGCTCGGTGAACCGGAGCGTGCAGCCGCTCAGCGCCGTGGCGCCGATGAGCGCGATGCCGGCGAGCGCCGACCAGCGAGGGCGGGGGGATTGGTTCGTGTTCGTCATGTCATCGACGTTAGGTATGCGGTGTCGCGGTGTGATCGCCAGGATGTCGCGATCCTGCGACATCCTCGAGCCTGCCACACCGTGTCAGCGGACGCCGATCTGCCGCGACTGCACGCCGAGCGCTGCCGACCAGTCGCGGATGACCTGACGCTGCGACTCGTCGCAGGTGTACCCGTAGCCGATGTTCACGTCCCAGTACTGGTAGCTGCTCACCCAGACGCGATGGTCGAGTGTCCAGCCGTCGAGGTAGGTGAGGGCGTAGCAGTCGGCCATCGTCTCGACGTCCCCGCCGAAGGCCGCGACCGCGGTCTCGGTCGGTTCGGGGTTGGTGAACTGCAGCACGTGCGCGAACTCGTGGTACGCGAGGCCGGTGCGGATCCAATCCGTCATGTAGGGGAGGGCGTCATCCGGCGCGTCCACGTGCACGACGAGCGGATCGTCGGAGGTGACGCAGGCGAGCACGTCGTCCTCGCAGAGGGTGTCGGCGTCGTCGAGGCGCCAGGTGACGTATCCGTGTCCCAGCTGGTCGAGGGTCGCCTCGTACGCGCTTCCCGAGGAGTTGACGGCAGCCTCGGCGACCGCGGCCTCGCGCTGGGTGACGAGCTGGGCGCGGGCCTCACGGACCGCCGCGATGCTCTTGTCGAGGCCCTCGGGGTTCCAGCGCCGCGCCCAGGCCTGCGAGGCGAGGAGCTGATAGCTGTCCCACGGGATGAGCGAGGCGAGCGGGACGCCCTCGTACTCGCCGACCTCGGCGAGGAGCTCGTTCATCGCGGTGCCGAAGGTGTCCTTGCGGTCGATGAGCTCGCGCTGCTCCTGCAGTTCGCGCTCGTGGTCGAGAATCGTCGCCTTGGCCTGCTCCAGCTGGAGGAAGTACCAGACGGCCGCGCCGACGGCCGCCGCGAGGCCGACGCTCAGGAGCACGACCGCGACGATCCAGCCCCGCGAGCGGCGACGTGTGGGCGGGGCACCCGCGTCCAGCTGAGCTGCGGGGTCCGGGCTCGGCGCGGCCGGGACTGTCGCGTCCGTCGGCGTCGTGGGCGACGGCGGGGTCGTCGGCTCGGCGGCTGTGGGCAGGACGTCGTCGCCGACGGTCGGATCTGACACGGGGAGCGGCCTCTCTCGCGGTGGTGGTCAACGCAGGATATCGAGCGGATGTCGACATCCTGCGAATGCGGGGCCCTTCGGGTCCATCTGACATAACTATGCTTATCAGTGATAGATCCAGTCCACGCGAAAAGGGGCGTGCGTCCGTTGATCCTCTTGGACCCCGGTCGCTTACGACATCAGTACCGACGAGGCGCAGCGGGGTCCGTGACGGGAAGCTCGTAGGGCGCGCGCGCCGGCGCGTCGCCCGCGACATGGTACGGATTCGCCGTCGCGGCGCTCGGCGGCGCCCAGCTCGGATCGGATGCTGACATAACGATGGGCGCTCCTCCGGGAGCGGGCGGCACGCTCGGCGCGAGCTGCACCTGCTGCGGCACGGGCTGGACGGCCGGCTGCGGCGGCGCCGGCTGCGCGACGACCGGCAGAGGCGCCGCCGGGGGCGCCGCGGTCGGCGGAGGCTGCCCCGCGAGCGAGGCCGCGGGGTGCGAGCGGTACAGGGCGGCTGCTGCGGCGGCGGCCGCCGCGGGCTGCGGACTCGGACGCGCGGGCGCGGCGACCGGCGGCTCCGTGCGGCCATACGGGCTCGCCGACGCCGGCGAGATCCCGGACGGCGGAGCGAGCGACGGTACCGGCATGCCCGCCAGCGACGGCTCGGGGCTGGATGCCGCAGGTACGGCCGCAGGCGGGCTTGCGACCGGCAGCGACCCCGTGGACGAGATCGACACGATAGGCCGCCCCTCGGCGTCCAGGGGCCCCGGGCTCGGGCTCGGTTGAGCCTGCGGCGCGGCGGGCCGCGAAGACGCCACTGCCCGCTCCCCCGCGCGATCCCGGAGATTCCTCGACGACGCGCCCTCGCCGCGGCTCCGTCGCCTCTCGTGGGCCGTGAGCGCGCTCAGCACGGCCGAGCGCACGACGAGCCACAGCACGAGGAATCCGACCACGACCAGTCCCGCCGCGACGCCGAGCGACGTCAGGGTGTCGGGTGCGAGCTCGGGCAGCTCCATGGGTTACAGAGTGCCCCTCGACAGCTCGGTCCACCATCCCCGGTTCGGGGTACGAATCCGGCGAGCCTCAGGCGCCGCAGGACGGCAGCTCGCGCCGGATCAGCTCGATGAGCTCGGGCGGCTCGAACCGGGGGCGCTCGGCGAGCAGCTCCGCGAGGCTCCACCAGCGGTGCTCGAGCACGTCGACCCGCTCCTCGTCCGTCCAGCCGTCGGGCGACGGCTCGAACGCATCCGTCACGTGCACGTAGAACTCGGCGTGGCCGGTGTCGTGATCCGCGGAGTCCCACTCCACGTCGTAGTCGTGCGCCCACACCGGCCCGCGCAGCGCGTCGACGGCGAGCCCGGTCTCCTCGAGCAGCTCGCGGCGCGCGCCTTCCTCGAAGCTCTCGCCGGGGTCGACTCCCCCGCCGGGCGTCAGCCAGCGGGCGACGCCCGACGAGTCCGGTGCCGTCGTGAGGAACAGCAGCACGCGGTCGTCGCGGTCGAAGAGCAGCACCCGCGACACCAGCCGGTGCCGGCGGGCGCTCACCACGTGATCCGCCTCAGCTGCCCGAGACGAAGTCGCTCACGTCGCCCACGTAGCGCGTGTGGTCGGCGGGCACGTCCTCGACGGCGGCACGCGCGACCTCCGCCGCGAACTCGGCGACGTTGTAGAGCTTGCCCGCCGCCTCGCGCCGCGTGGCGATCGCGCCCGGGTTGACGCGCTCGAGGAGGGTCGCGGTGATGGTGCCCTCGATCATGTCGCCCGACACGACGACGAACGCCACGCCCGCCGCGTCGAGCTCCGGGATGCGGGCGCGCAGCGCGTCCTCGCCGGCACGCTTGCTCCGCGCGACGGCCTCGTACTCGGGCATCGTGGGCACGGTCTCGATGAAGTGGGCTTGGTGGCTCGTGACGAACACGACACGCGAGCCCGCCCCGAGCAGCGGGAGGGCCGCATCGAGCACGTTGACCTGCGCGTCGCGGTTGAGGCGCATGGCGTAGTCCTCGCCGAGCCCCGACTCCATGCCGCCCGACGCGTTCAGCACGAGCAGGTCGAGCCCGCCCCACTGCTCGCGCACCTCGGCGAACATCGTCGCGACGGATGCCGGATCGGTCAGGTCCGCCCCGACCGCGATGGCCTCTCCCCCGCGCTCCTCGATGCCGGCGACGACCTTGAGGGCGCGCGCCTCCTTGTTGCGGTAGTTGATGACGACCTTCGCGCCCGCGGCCGCCAGATAGGCCGCGGTGTCGGCGCCGATGCCGCGCGAGGAGCCGGTGATGAGCGCGCGGACACCGCGCAGCGAGTCGGGGGGGAGCACGTCGTTCACGATCCCCCACCCTAGCGACCGTCGGCATCCGCCCAGGCATCCGAACGCCGGAGTCCCGCCGGTGATAGTTTCGAGCAACGACGTCGAAGGGATGCCGCCGTGGAACCCGATGTGATCTCCAGCTGGGCCTGGGTCGTCTGGCTGGGCCTCATCCTCGTGTTCATCATCATCGAGGTGAACACTCTCGAGTTCACCTTCCTGATGCTGGCGCTCGGATCCGTCGGCGGACTCGTCACGGGGCTCGTGGGCGGGCCCTGGTGGGTGCAGCTCGTCGTCGCCGCCGTCCTGGCGCTCGTGCTCGTGCTCTTCGTCAGACCCCCGCTCCTGCACGCCCTGCGGCGCGGGGCCGATCCGGCGCGCAGCAACGTCGACGCGCTCCTGGGACTCGGCGGCACCGTCACCGTCGACTTCCGCTTCGGCCCCGGCCAGGTCAAGCTCGCCAACGGCGACGTCTGGACGGCGCGCGTCGCCGACGGCATCGCCCCCGCGGGGCTCGACGAGGGCGCCCGCATCGTGGTGACCGCGATCGAGGGTGCGACGGCCGTCATCGTGCCCGCAACCGACCCGACCCCCGAGGAGGCCGCCCCGTGAACGACGAGAACATCGTCCCCACCGTCGTGACGTTCGTCATCGTCGCGATCATCGTCATCTTCGTGCTGACGATCCTGTTCAAGTCGATCCGGATCATCCCGCAGGCGTACGCGGGGATCGTCGAGCGCCTCGGCCGTTACCATAAGACCCTCAACCCGGGCCTCAACATCCTGGTGCCGCTCATCGACCGCCTGCGCCCCCTCGTGGACATGCGCGAGCAGGTCGTGTCGTTCCCGCCGCAGCCCGTCATCACCGAGGACAACCTCGTGGTGTCGATCGACACGGTCGTCTACTTCCAGGTGACGGATGCGCGCGCCGCGACCTACGAGATCGCCAACTACCTGGGCGCCGTCGAGCAGCTCACGACGACGACCCTCCGCAACGTCGTCGGCGGGCTCAACCTCGAGGAGGCGCTCACCTCCCGCGACAACATCAACGGCCAGCTGCGCGTCGTGCTCGACGAGGCGACCGGCAAGTGGGGCATCCGCGTGAGCCGCGTCGAGCTCAAGGCGATCGACCCGCCCGTGTCGATCCAGGACTCGATGGAGAAGCAGATGCGCGCGGAGCGCGACCGGCGTGCCGCCATCCTGACCGCGGAGGGCACCAAGCAGGCCGCGATCCTGGGCGCCGAGGGCCAGCGCCAGGCGGCGATCCTGCAGGCGGAGGGCGACGCGAAGGCGGCGGTGCTGCGCGCTCAGGGTGAGGCCGAGGCGATCCAGACGGTGTTCCACGCGATCCATGCGGGCGACCCCGACTCGAAGCTGCTGGCGTACCAGTACCTGCAGACGCTTCCGAAGCTCGCCGAGGGCGAGTCGAACAAGCTCTGGATCATCCCGAGCGAGCTCACCGAGGCGCTCAAGGGCATCGGTGAGGGCTTCTTCGCGCCACGGCACTCCGCGGCGCCGGGCACGGATGCCGCGCCGCGCGCGTAGGGACGAGCCGACGGGATACCTCTCCCCCGCTCCCCCGCGTGTGCTCGCGCACCGGGGGCTCGCACTCGATGCCCCCGAGAACACCCTTCTCGCGTTCCTGCACGCCGTGAACGTGGGCGCCACGCACATCGAGACGGACGTGCACGGCTCAGCCGACGGAATCGCGATGGTCAGTCACGATCCCGATCTTCGGCGCCTGATCGGACGCGATGTGAAGGTATCTCAGCTGACCGCCGCCGAGTTGCGTCGAGTGCCGCTCGGCACCGGGCAGGGGTACTGCTCGCTCGCCGACGCCCTCGACGCCTTCCCCGAGACGCGGTTCAACATCGACGTCAAGTCGGCGGATGCGGTGGCAGGCACGATCAAGGCGGTGCGGGACGCCCGCGCGACCGATCGCGTGCTCATCGGCTCGTTCTCGACCGGGCGCCGCCTCGCGGTCGTCGGCGAGCTGCCGGGCGTCGCGACGTCGATCTCGGCGGGTGGCGCCCTGCCCGCCGCCCACGCCGCCCGCGTGGGTGCCATGCGCCTGCTGCGGCGCGTCCTGGCGGACGTGGACGCCGTGCAGCTCCCCGTGAAGGTCGCGGGGGCCTCCATCGTCACGGAGCGCGCGATCCGCAGCTTCCACGAGGCCGGTGTCGAGGTGCACATCTGGACGATCGACGACCCCGCCGACATGGTGCGGCTGCTCGATGCGGGCGTCGACGGGATCGTCACGGATCGCGCGGACCTCGCGGTGCCGCTCGTGGCGGAGCGCCACGGAACCCGCTGACCCTCCCGCGCGGCGCGCTCGTCCCCCATCCGCTGCCAATGCGGGCCGAGGTGGCTGGGAATGCTCTGTAAACGGGCGTGCGCGGGGATGGGATCCGCCACCGTAGACGTTGTACTCGGGTGACGAGCGGCCCCACCGGATCGCCTCGCCCGTGCGCGTCACGACGCGCACACACCGACACGGCGCACAGAGGAGGCCACACGATGGCGGATCGCAGCTTGCGCGGGATGCGACTCGGAGCTCAGAGCATGCAGAGCGAAGAGGGAGTCGAGTTCTCGCCCCGGAAGAAGGCCGTGTACCGCACGGACGACGGAACGACCTTCGACGTCGTCTTCGCCGCTGAGGCGGAGGTGCCGGAGACCTGGGAGTCGCCGCGCACCGGACAGGAGGGCCGCCTCATCGGTGAGGACGGCGAGCTCGTCGAGAGCGAGACCGCCGAGGCCAAGGCGCCCCGCACCCACTGGGACATGCTGCTCGAGCGTCGCACCCGCGCGGAGCTCGAGGAGCTCCTGCAGGAGCGTCTCGCCTACCTGCGCGCACGTCGCGGCGAGGCCGCGAAGAGCAGCAAGAGCGCCTGACGCGGCCGCGGGTGGTCGCTGCGCTAGCCGACCCGTCGTGAGCGTCGGCCTCCGCCGAGGCCCGCTCCGATGAGGGCGCCGAGCGCGAACGCCGCGACGCCCCACTCGACCCCCCGGCCGATCACGACCGCGGGGGTCGTCGTCGTGCTGAGGGGGACGTCGACGACCATCGCCCCGGCGGTGTAGCGCGGGAGCTCGTCGACGATCGTGCCGTCGGGCAGGATCACGGCGCTCGTGCCGACCGTCGAGATGTTGACGACCGAGCGCCCGAGCTCGATGGCCCGGATGCGGGCGATCGCGAGTTGCTGGACGCTCTCGTCGGTCTGCCCGAAGTCGGCGTTGTTGGTCTGGGCGAGCACGAGCTGCGCCCCCTCCTCGACCCCCTCGCGCATGAGCGCGTCGTCGACGATGTCGAAGCAGATCGCGAAGCCCGCGAGCACGCTGCGGCCGTGCGAGCCGACGTCCATGACCGCATCCGTCGTGCCCGGCGTGTACTCGCGCTGGATGAGGTCGATGAGCTCCGGTGCGAACTGCCGCCACACCGCTCGGTCGGGGACGTACTCGCCGAAGGGCACCGGATGCCGCTTGTCGTAGTGGTCGACCGCCCCCTCCCCCGCGCGCCACAGCAGCGAGGTGTTGAAGTACTCGTCGCCGCGCTTCGTGACCGACCAGCCGACGAGCGGTGCGTCCGCGGCCGTTGCGACCGAGTCGAAGACGTCCGCGGCCCACGGCACGCGCAGGGGGTCGAGGTCGCTCGCGCCCTCGGGCCAGACGACGACGTCGACGTCCTCGGCGTAGACCGGTTCGGTGGCCTCGTACTGGTCGAGGATGTTGTCCTCCGCGTTCTCGGCGTGGTGGAAGTAGCCCGTCTTGCCGTTGCCCTGGACCGCCGCCACCCGCAGGGATCCGGCGGTGTGCACGGGGAACGCGGGGACGGCGACGAGGATCGCCGCGAGGGCTGTCACGAGCATGACGCGCAGCACGGGCGCCGCGCCCGCCTCGCGCGCCGCGGCGACGGCGACCGCGACGAGGAAGACCATGAGGAAGCCGACGCCGCCGATGCCGAGCCAGGCGAAGAGCGGCGCGAGCGGGCTGTCCGACTGCGACTGCGCGATCCGGCCCCAGGCGAAGCCGCCGTAGGGCCAGACGCTCGCGATCGCCTCCCGTGCGATCCACAGTCCGGCGATCACGGCGGGGACGAACAGCAGGCGGCCGACGGGTCCGCGCACGGCCCGCGGCACGACGCGGGTCGCGATCGAGATGAGCATGGTGCCGAGGCCGCACCACAGGGCCATGAAGAGGCTGAGCGCGAACCATGGGACGGCGCGCACGATCCACGGCTCGTCCGGGCCGAGGAACTCCGTCATCCAGGGGATGTGCGGCAGGTAGAAGCTCAGCCCGAACAGGAACCCGACGAGGAAGCCGGATGCGGCACGGCGTCCCTGCGCGGCGACCAGCACCATCGCGACGCCGACGAAGGCGAGCGGCCACCAGCCGAGGTCGGGGAAGGCCGCGTCCGTGATCGGCCCCGCCGCCGCGGCGAGCAGCACGGCGCCCCACAGCGGCACGAAGGGCCGGGTGCGGTCGGGTGCTGCGGGCACGGCGTCGGACATCGGATGCTCAGCCTAGGGCGCGGACGCTGGGGATCAGCCGACGCTCGAGTAGGCGACGATGCCGCGTCGCACGGAGTCGATGGCGGTGCGCGCGGTGCGCCCGAGCGGTCCGTCGGCGACGAGCGACAGCTGGTCGAGGAGGTCGATGACCTGCTTCATCCAGCGCACGAAGTCGCCTGCGGCGAGGTCGGTGTCGCGCAGCACCTGGTCGAGGCGCCCGCCCTGGGCCCAGCGGTGGGTGGCGGTCGCGAGCGCGGCGGAGAGCGGGCCGGTCTCGGGGAGGCGGCGCTCCTCTTCGAGCGTGCTGAGCATCGACCAACGCTGCTCGGTGGCCTCGAAGAGCTCGCGGAACCGACCGCGCGGGAAGTCGCGGACGATGCCGGCGTCCTCGCGTCGCGGCTCGTAGACGAGCGCGCTCGCGAGGGCGGCGAGCGTCGGCGCATCCGCACCCTCCCACGCTCCCGACCGCAGGCACTCGGCCACGAGCAGGTCCCGCTCGCCGTAGATGCGGCGCAGCTGCCTGCCGGGAGCCGCGACGCCGAGCCGTCCGTGCTCGTCGCGCTCGAGGTAGCCGAGGTCGAGCAGCAGTTCCGTGATGCGATCGAAGACCTGCGCGACGGCGCCTGTGCGCCCGCGCACCTGGCTGGCCAGGCGCTCCGTGTCGCGCTTCAGCCGGAACCAGCGCTCCGCCCAGCGGGCGTGCGCCTCGCGGTCGTTGCAGGCGTGGCAGGGGTGCTGCTTCATCCGCCGTCGCAGCTGCTCGATCTGCCGCTGGCGCCGCTCCCGCTCACCGCGTGAGCCCTCGTGGGCGCGCGACTGCTTGCGCTCGAGGTCGCTCAGCTCGCGACGGATGCCGGCGTACTCGCCGAAGTCACCCAGGTGGCAGCGCATCGCCTCCGCGTAGCCGGCGAGCGACTTCTCCTGCTCGCGGATCTTGCGGGCCAGGTCGACGACGGCGCGGTCCGCCTGGAACTGGGCGAAGGAGCTCTCCAGGATCTCGCGCGTGCGCTCCCGGCCGAACTGCTCGATGAGGTTGACGGCCATGTTGTAGGTGGGCCGGAAGCTCGAGTTGAGGGGGTAGCTGCGGCGGGAGGCGAGCTGCGCCACGGCCTGCGGGTCGAGCCCGGCGCCCCACTGGATGACCGAGTGCCCCTCGACGTCGATGCCGCGGCGTCCGGCGCGGCCGGTGAGCTGTGTGTACTCCCCTGGCGTGATCGGCACCCGCGTCTCGCCGTTGAACTTCTCGAGCTTCTCGAGCACGACGGTCCGCGCGGGCATGTTGATGCCGAGGGCGAGGGTCTCGGTCGCGAAGACCGCCTTCAGGAGCTTGCGCTGGAAGAGCTCCTCGACGACCTCCTTGAAGGTCGGGATGAGCCCCGCGTGGTGGGCCGCGATGCCGCGCTCGAGCCCCTCGAGCCACGAGAAGTAGCCCAGGACGCCGAGGTCCTCGTCGCGGAGGCCCGCGCAGCGCTCCTCCACGCGGTGGCGGATCTCGTCCCGCTCCCAGCGCTCGGTGAGGCGCACATCCGAGCGCAGTACCTGCTCGACCGCCTGGTCGCATCCGTTGCGGCTGAACACGAAGAAGATGGCCGGCAGCAGGTGGCGGTCCTCGAGCAGACGCACCACCTCCGGGCGCGAGATGCGGTCGCGGAGCACCTCGCCCTTGCGCTGGTGACGGCCCGGATGCGGCCCGCGGTAGGTGCCCGCCCCGCGCCCGCCGGCGATCGCGAGGCGCGCGAGCTCGGGATTGACGCGCGGCGGGGCGTCGGGCGACTGCGCGCCGTCGAAGAGGTCGGCGAGCTTGCCGCGCACCAGCACGTGCTGCTCGAGCGGCACGGGGCGCCGCTCCGAGACGATCACGTCGGTGTCGCCGCGCACCGCCTGCAGCCAGTCGCCGAACTCCTCGGCGTTCGACACCGTGGCGGAGAGCGACACCATCCGCACCTCGCGCGGGAGGTGGATGATGACCTCCTCCCACACGGCCCCGCGGAAGCGGTCGGCGAGGTAGTGCACCTCGTCCATGACGACGTAGGCGAGGTCGGTGAGCAGCGGCGAGTCCGCGTAGAGCATGTTGCGCAGCACCTCGGTCGTCATGACGACGATGCGGGCACCCGAGTTGATGTTGGTGTCGCCCGTCAGCAGGCCGACGTTCGCCGCGCCGTGCTCGGATGCGAGCTCCGCGTACTTCTGGTTGCTGAGGGCCTTCATCGGCGTCGTGTAGAACGCCTTGGCGGAGCGCTCGGCGAGGGCGAGGTGCACCGCGAACTCGGCCACGATCGTCTTGCCCGCGCCCGTCGGCGCGGCCACGAGCACGCTCCGCCCCTCCTCGAGGGAACGGCACGCCTCCACCTGGAAGTCGTCGAGCTCCACGGGGAGGCGGGCGCGGAAAACCTCGAGCTCGGGCGTGCGCGCGCGTGCCCGGAACGCCGCATAGCGCTCCGCGGGCGAGAGCTCGGCCCCGTCGGATGCGTTCATGCGCCGCTCAGGCCGGCGTCCGCCTCGAAGGCGGCCTGCCGTCGCGCCGCCAGCCGGTCGTGCCAGAGCGCGACCCCGACGGCCCCGAAGTAGAGCACCACCATGGGGAGGGCGAGCAGCAGCATCGAGATCGGGTCGGCGGCGGGCGTCGCCATCGCGGTGAACACCACGATGATGAGCACCGCCCAGCGCCAGCCGCGCAGGATCGTCGAGCCCATGAGCACGCCCGCGAAGTTCAGCAGCACGAGGAACACCGGCATGACGAACGCGATGCCCGTCGCGAGCAGCAGCTTGAGGATGAAGTCGACGTACGTCTTCGTGTCGTAGAGCTGCGAGGCGCCCGGCGGCACGAAGGTGAACATGAACTCGATGATGCGCGGCAGCACCACCCACCCCGCGGCGCATCCGAGCAGGAACAGCGGCACGGCCGAGAAGAAGAAGCCGAAGACGTACCTCCGCTCCCGGCGGGTGAGCCCGGGCACGAAGAACGCGAAGATCTGATACAGCCAGACGGGGCTCGACACGATGATGCCCACCACGAGCGACACCTGGAACTGGATGTCGAGCGCACCCGTGAGGCTCGAGAAGTTGAGCGTGATCTTCTCCGGGTCGAGGCCCAGCTGATCGGCGATGTGGAAGACGGGCCCCGAGATGGCCGCCCAGGTGCCACGGCCGGCCAGCGCCTCGGAGGCGCCCGGGACGACCGGGTCGATCAGGTCGCCGAACCAGCTGAGGTCGTAGACCATCCAGCCGAGCACGAGCCCGACGAGGATCGCCACCCCGGCGCGGGTGAGCCGCTTGCGCAGCTCGATGAGGTGCTCCGCGAGCGACATCCGCCGCTCGGGGTTGCTCTTGCGCGGATTCGCTCGGGCCGTGCCGCCGGCCACGCGCCTACGACTTGTCGTTCGGCGAGGCGTCCGTCGCCTTGGGGGCCTCGCCGGCCTCCGCGTTCGTGGTGCCCGACGAGGTCTCGTCGGACTTGACCTCGTTGCGGAAGATCTTGATCGACTGGCCGAGGCTCTTCGACAGGGCCGGGAGGCGCGTCGCACCGAACAGCACGAGGACGACGAGCAGGATGATCACCCAGGTCCACGGCTGGTTCCAGAAGAGCGGGTGGATGAACATGAGCACGTCCTCGTCGTCGGATGCGGTTGCGCCCAGTCTACGCGTAGCGGCTGAGCCCCGCCGCAGCCCACTCCGCGACGGCCCGCCTGGCCTGGTCGGGGGCGACGACCCGGACGGTGCCCGGCATCCCCGCGATGAGCCGCTTGAGGCCGTGGTAGTGCGAGACGCGCAACGTCGTGCGGATGCGGTCGCCCACCTCGGTCGTGAGGGCGCCGTCCGGGATGTAGTCGGCGAGCAGCCCGACCACCTCCGGCGTGGCCTCGATCGTCACCTCGAGATCCTCAGCGGACGGCTCGAAGAGCGTGTCGGGCAGGCGGACCTCGGAGGCGTCGTGCTCGATCGGGAGCTCCGTGACGACCATGTCGCTCATCCGGTCGAAGCGGAAGGTGCGCAGCGCCCGGCGCAGGTGGCACCAGCCGCGCAGGTACCAGTCGGAGTCGATCGACTCGACCCGAAGCGGATCCACGTCGCGCTCCTCCCGCTCGCCGCGCGAGTTGAGGTACGCGAACCGCACGCGCCTGCCCTCGGCGACCGCGCGCTGCACGAGACCCAGCACCTCGCTGTCGGGCCCGCCCGCCACCGCGAGCTGGCTGGGCGTGCCCGAGGCCCCGCGCGAGAGCTTCTCGACGAGCCCGCGGATGGCGGCGCGGTCGGCGTTCTCGGGGAGCGACTGCAGGTACTGCAGGCCCGCGATCAGGGCCGCGGCCTCGCGCGCGGACAGCCGCGGCGCCTCGTCGATCGCGACGTGCTGGGTGATCGCGATCTCGTCGTCCTGCTCGAAGGCGTCCCAGTCGATGTCGAAGAGGTCCTCGTGCTGGTAGGTCGCCGTCGAGCCGGGCACGCCGCTCATCGCGACGAGCGAGACCGAGGCGCGGATGTCGTCCTCGCTCACCCCGAAGTGCGCGGCCGCCTCCTGCACGCTCACCCGGTCGTGCTCGAGCAGCCACGGCACGAGGGCGAGCAGGAAGGCGAGCTTGTCGCGCGAGCCGGGCGGCGGGACCGAGCGCGCGGGGGTGCGATGCCGCTTGTCAGCCATGGTCGGCCACCGTCCTCTCGAGTCGCTCGATCACGGCGGCGCGCAGCGCCGGAGGCTCGACGACGAGCACCTCGGGGCCGAAGCCGGCGAGCTCGTCGGCGAGGATCGCGAGGTCCACGAAGTGGACCCGCAGGATGCCGGGGGCGATCTCCTCGGTGCCGCGGCGGTGCGCGAGACGCAGCGCCGCATCCGAGCCCGCCCGCACCTCGATGTCGGCGATCCCCCGCTGCCAGACCTTTTCGAGCTCGGCGAGCGAACGGGCGGTGTGGTCGCCCGGGCGCTCGGGTGCGGCCTTGCCTGGGGTCACCTTGCCGACGATCCGCCGCAGCAGGAAGGTCTTGCGCTCCCCCGTCGCGACCTCCTCGGCGGAGAGGTGCCAGCGCCCGTCGTACTGCACGAGCGCGAGCGGGATCACCTCGCGCGTGCGGGCGCGGGCCTCGCCCGGCTTCAGGTAGTCGAAGCGCACGAGCTGACGGCGGTCGATCACCTGGGTCAGGGGCTCGAACGCCGCGTCGCGCAGCCGCAGCCGCGGGGCGTAGCCGAGCACGGGCTCGTCCGCCGAGATGCCGAGGGCGCGCAGCTTCACGAGCGCGCGCCGCGACTCGGCGTTGAGGGAGCCCTCGCGCCAGGCCATCGCGGCGAGCCCGAGCAGGGCCACCTCGTCCGAGTCGAAGCGGATGTCGTCGGGCAGCTCGTAGGCGCCCTTCGGGATGCGGTAGCGCAGGTTGTGGTTGTCGCCCGGCTCGCCGAGCGGCTCGATCGTCTCGAGGGGTACCCCGAGCTCTCGGATGTCGTCCTTGTCGCGCTCGAACTGCCGCTCGAGGTTCGCGTTGTCGCCACCCGGCACGTAGCGCTGCGCATAGCCGCGCACGCTCGACAGGATCTCGGTCTTGGTGAGCCCCGACTCGGTCGCGAGCAGCGCGAGGACGAGGCTGAACAGCCGATCCTCGACGGGAACCGGGGCGGGGGCGGGGTTCGCGCTCGTGATGGGTCTTACTTCGTCGCGGGGAAGGTCTGGATGCCGAGCACGTCGATGACGTAGACCGTCGCCTCGGTGGAGTCGCCCTTCGGCGCGATGACCGTGATCACCTGCGAGCCGACGGGCGTGCCGACGAGCGCGTCGAGCAGCACGGCCGGAACCGCCTGGTCGCCCTCGTCGGTGAGCACGAGCGTGCTGGGCGTGCCGCCCACATCCCACGTGGACGACTTCTGGCTGATGGTGGCGTCGTCACCGGTCGGCCAGCTCCAACTCGCCACCTGGAGCACCGCGAGGTCGCCCTTCGCGAGCCGGGCACCCGAGCCGAGCTTGATCGTCGCCGTGCGGTCCTTGGAGGGCACCTTGATGCCGGAGGGCACCGTGATGCCCACCGTGCCGTCGGGGGCGGTCACGACGACCGGCATGCCGTCCTGCGGGAGCTGGTTCAGGCCGTCCGCCTTGCCGGGGAAGACCTCCTGCACGTCGATGACGACCACGATCGTGTGGTCGTCGTCGCTGATGCCGACGCTCGAGAGGTCGAGCCCCGAGTCGAGAGCGGTGGTGGTGAGCGCGATGCGCTGACCGGGCTGGGCGCAGACGAGCGAGGTCGCGAGCGAGCCGACCTCCTTCTGCTGTGCAGAGGTCTTGAGGCCGGCGCGGAACCGCACGCCCTGGGTGCCGTCGAACTTCGTCTCGAGCAGCTGGGTGCCGGTCGCGCCGTCGTAGATCGCCGCGTCGAAGTCGACCGTCATGCCCTTCCGCGCGACGAGGCCCTTCCCCTCCTCGAGCACGCTGCGCTGGGGCTGGGGCGACACGAGGGGCGCCGGCACCTCGACCTTCGGGGCCGACCCGACCTCGCCCGTGGCGGTGACGAGCGACGACGCGTTGCCGGAGGCCAGAGCCGGAGTGCACGCCGTCACGTCGTCGGGCGAGGCGGCGCATCCGACGAGCGCGGCGGAGAGCACCGTCACGAGGGCGACGGAGCTGACGAGCGCGGAGGTACGGCGCACGATGCCTACTTTCCTGACAGGCGGCGAAGGGGATGCACGAGGCGAGACGAGTCTACTGTTCCGTCGCGGCCGGTCCCGACGTCTCGGCGTCGGTGCGGCGCGCGGTGCGGTCGGCGAGCTGCTGGGCGTCGCGCACGACGCGGCGGATGCGCCTGTCGGTCTTGTCGCGCACGCCGAGCGCCCCGGGGGTCCAGAGCTCGACGTCCTCGTCGTCGTAGTCCGACTTGGAGGCGCGGCGCGCGGGCTTCGGCAGCACGGCGCCCGGCGCGAGCCGGCGCGCGGAGATGAGGAAGGCCGTGTGGGCGACCATGCGGTGGTCGGGCCGCACCGCGAGCCCCTCGACGTGCCAGCCGCGCACGAGCGTCTCGGTCGAGCTGGGCTCGGTGTAGAGGCCCGTCGCCCGGATGGCCTCCGCGACCCGCGAGAGCTGGGTGGCGGTCGCGACGTAGCAGATGAGCACCCCGCCGGGCGCGAGCGCGTCCGAGACGGCGTCGAGGCACTCCCACGGGGCGAGCATGTCGAGCACGACGCGGTCCGCGGTGCCGGGCTGCACGGCATCCGGGAGCGCGTCGGCGAGGTCGCCGATACCGATCGACCAGTTCGCGGGGCTCTCCCCCAGGAACGCCGTCACGTTGGCACGTGCGACCTCGGCGAACTCCTCGCGGCGCTCGAAGGAGTGCAGGCGCCCGTGCGCGCCGATCGCGCGCAGCAGCCAGAGGGACAGGGCGCCCGAGCCGACGCCCGCCTCGACGACCGTGGCACCCGGGAAGATGTCGGCGATCGCGAGGATCTGGGCGGCGTCCTTGGGGTAGACGATCGCGGCGCCGCGCGGCATCGACATGACGAAGTCGGAGAGCAGCGGTCGCAGCGCCAGGTAGGAGTCGCCGTTGGAGGCCTCGACGACGGAGCCGTCCGGCAGCCCGATGAGGGCGTCGTGGGAGAGCATCCCGCGATGCGTGTGGAACTGCCTGCCCGGCTCGAGCGTGATCGTGTGCAGGCGGTTCTTGGGGCCGGTCAGCTGCACGCGGTCGCCGGCCGCGAAGACGCTCACCGTGCGACCTCCTCGCCCCGGCGTGCCGCGTGCTCGGCGAGGAGCTCGTCGACCCCGACCCCCGCCAGGCCGTCGGACAGCAGGGCGTATGCGGGGCTCGCCGGCAGCGGCACGTGGAATGGCACCGCGAAGGTCGTTGCGCCCGACGACACGGCGGAGGCGACGCCGGGCTCCGAGTCCTCGACGGCGACGCACTCCGCGATGGGGACGCCCAGCAGCTCCGCCGCGCGCAGATAGGCGTCCGGATAGGGCTTGGGCCGCTCCACCTCGTCGCCCGCGACGACGACATCGAACGCCGGCCCCCCGAGCTCGTGCTCCAGCGCGGCGACGACGGTGTCCGCCATCCGCCGGATCGACATCGTCACGAGGGCGGTCGGGATTCCTGCGGCGCGCACCTCGGCAAGCAGCTCGCACGCCCCGGGCCTCCACGGCACGTGGTCGGCGATCTGGGTGAGCACGCGGTCGGTCAGCAGGTCGATGATCTGCTGGGGCTCGAGGCCGACCCCGCGCGACTGGAAGACGAGCGCCGAGCTCCACAGCCCCTGGCCAACGAGCTGCAGGGCGTCCTCGTGCGTCCAGGTGCCGCCCCACTCGGCGATGAGCTCGTGCTCGGCCACCATCCAGTAGGGCTCGGTGTCGACGAGCGTGCCGTCCATATCCCAGAGGACGGCGGCCACGGATGCGGGGTGGGGGGTGCTCACGACCGGCAAGTCTACGGGCGCGGGCCTATCCTGAGACGGACGCCCGGCAGGGGCGGAGAGGCGGAGCGGTGCAGGCAGAGGACGACTGGGGTCAGGGCGGATCGACGCTCGTCGTGGCCTTCGAGGGCTGGAACGACGCGGGTGAGGCGGCGTCGACCGCCGTGCGCGGCCTCCGCGACCAGCTCGGCCTCGTCCCACTCGTCGAGGTGGAGCCCGAGGACTACTTCGACTACCAGTTCAACCGGCCGGTGAGCACCTTCGACGAGAAGGGCGAGCGGGTTCTCACCTGGCCCAGCGTCATCCTGTCGGGGCCCGTCGACGGCACACCGGGCATCCACGTGCTCCTCGGGACGGAGCCCTCGCGCGGCTGGAAGACCTTCGCCGAGGAGGTGCTCGACGCGGTCGCGGTCGCGGGTGTCGAGCGCATCGTGTTCCTCGGGGCGATGCTCGCCGACGTGCCGCACACCCGGCCGATCGCGGTCTTCGCGTCGAGCGAGAGCGCATCCGTGCGGGAGCGCTTCGAGCTGGAGCGCTCGAGTTACGAAGGTCCCGTCGGCATCATCTCGGTGCTCGCGGACGCCGCCGAGCAGGCCGGCATCCCGACCGTCTCGATCTGGGCATCGGTGCCCCACTACGTGCACAACGCGCCCTCGCCGAAGGCGACGCTCGCCCTCATCGAGCGGCTCGAGGACTTCCTCGACCTGACCGTCGCGCGCGGCTCGCTCGCCGAGGACGCGGAGGCCTGGGAGCGCGGCATCGACGAGCTCGCGAGCGACGACGACGACATGACCGCCTACATCGAGCAGCTCGAGCAGGCGCGTGACACGGTCGACTCCCCCGAGGCATCCGGCGAGGCGATCGCGGAGGAGTTCGAGCGCTACCTGCGCAAGCGCGACGGCGACCAGCCGCCGACGCCGTAGGCACGGTCGCCGACGGGCGCTACGCCTGGAGCACGCCCGTCGCGAGCAGGGCGATGAGCGTGCCGCCGAGCAGGATGCGGTAGATCACGAACGGCAGGAACGACCGCTTCTCGAGGTAGCGCATGAGGAACGCGATGACGGCGAGACCGACGACGAACGCCACGACCGTCGCCGCGATCGTCGGACCGAGGCCGTAGCCCTCCCCGCACGCCGCGTCCACGCCGGGTTCGCAGCTGAGCGCCGTGTAGGTCTCGTAGAGGCCCGAGCCGAACACCGCCGGTACCGCCAGCAGGAACGCGAAACGCGCCGCCGCGGGCCGCGTGTAGCCGAGCGCGAGCCCCGCGCTGATGGACGCGCCCGAGCGGCTCACGCCCGGGATGAGGGCGAGCATCTGTGCGAGCCCGATGAGGATGCCGTCACGGTAGCTCACGGCCTCGATGGCCTTCGTGCGACGCCCCAGCCGGTCCGCGAGCCACAGCAGGAGGCCGAACGCGATGAGCACGATCGCGACGATCCACAGGGAGCGCAGCGAGGTGCGGATGTACTTCTGCAGGAAGAACCCGACGAGCACGATCGGCACGGTGCCGATGATGATGAGCCAGCCGAGCCGCACATCCGGGTCGCCCTTCTGGACACCCGCGGAGCGCTTGCCGCCGCCCCCGGGGAACAGTGCGCGGAACCACTTGCCGATGATGCGGGTGATGTCCTTCCAGAAGTAGATCAGCACCGCGGTCTCGGTGCCGAGCTGCGTGATCGCGGTGAAGGTGGCGCCCGGGTCGCCCCAGCCCACGAGGTCGCCGAAGATGCGCAGGTGCGCGCTCGACGAGATCGGCAGGAACTCGGTCAGGCCCTGGACGATGCCGAGGATGATCGCTTCGAGGAAGTCCACGGGGGTCGATTCTGTCAGGGGCGGAGGCGGATGCCGTCCGCCGCGCGGATGACGGGCCCGGGCGCGCTGCTCAGGCCTCGAGCAGGAAGTCGGTCAGCACGGCGCGGCCGAACGCGAGCGCGTCGAGGGGGACGCGCTCGTCGACGCCGTGGAACATCGCCGGAAAGTCGAGCCCGGGACCGAGACGCAGCGGCGCGAAGCCGTAGCCGGCGATGCCCAGCTCGCTGAGCGCCTTGTTGTCGGTCCCGCCGGAGAGCAGGTACGGCAGCACCTCGGCGTCGGGATCGTGCCGCGTCAGGGCGCCCACCATCCGCTCGACGAGCGCGCCCGCGAAGGGGTTCTCGAGTCCGACGTCGTGGTGCACGACCTCGACCTCGACATCCGGGCCCGCCAGCCCGCGCAGGGTCGCCAGCGCCTCGTCCTCCTGCCCGGCGAAGGGACGCATGTCGACGAGCGCCTCCGCGCGATCGGGGATGACGTTGTGCTTGTATCCCGCCTGCAGCACGGTGGGGTTGGACGTCGTGCGCACCGTGGCGCGCAGGAAGCCCGCGGCGACGCCCGTGCGCTCGATGAGGGCGACGGGGTCCTCGTCGGGGCTCGCGTCGAGCAGGCGCCGCACGCCGGCGAGCATGGCGCTCGTCGTGGTGCCGAGCTGAACGGGCCACTCGTGGCGTCCGATGCGCGCGACCGCTTCGGAGAGGCGCGTGATCGCGTTGTCGCGGATGACGCGCGAGCCGTGCGCGGCGACCCCCCGCGCGACGAGGCGCACCCAGACGAGTGCCTTCTCCCCCGTCTGCAGCAGGTAGGCCCGCCTGCCCCCGAGGTCGACCGAGTAACCGCCCACCTCGCTGATCGCCTCCGTGGCGCCCGCGAACAGCTCAGGGCGATGGGTCACGAGGTGGTGGGAGCCGAAGACGCCGCCGTTCTCCTCGTCGGAGAAGAACGCGACGACGAGGTCGCGAGCGGGCCGATGTCCGGACCGCAGGATGTCGCCGAGGCTCGTGAGGATCATGGCGTCCATGTCCTTCATGTCGACGGCGCCGCGGCCCCACAGCATCCCGTCGCGGACCTCGCCCGCGAACGGGTCGACGCTCCAGTTCGCGGGGTCGGCGGGCACGACGTCGAGATGCCCGTGCACCACGAGCGCCGGGCGGCTCGGGTCGGCGCCCTCGACGCGCGCCACGACGCTCGTGCGGCGCGGGGCAGCGTCGTAGAGGCCGGGCTCGAGGCCGAGGGCCCTGAGCTCGGCCTCGACGTACTCGGCCGCCTCCGTCTCGCCGTTCGCGCGGCCGCCGCCCCAGTTCGTGGTGTCGAAGCGGATGAGGTCGCGGGCGATCCGGGCGGTGTCCTCGAGTGCGCCGTCCATCCCTCCACGCTACCCGCGCCCGGGGCGTGCGCGGCCGCCCGTCGGACCGTGCTAAGGTCTATCTCCGGTCCTCCTGGTGAGGATCGCACTCGCGCGGGTGGCGGAATTGGCAGACGCGCTAGCTTGAGGTGCTAGTGCCCGTATAGGGCGTGGGGGTTCAAGTCCCCCCTCGCGCACGCGAGTGCGAAGGCCCCGGACGATGCGTCCGGGGCCTTCGTCGTATCCGCTCTCGCCGCCGTCACACGATGGCGAGCGCCACGCACAGCAGAAGCAGCGCGGCCCCCTGCATGCAGGCCCGGAGCGTGATGATCGACTCCCATCGGGACTGCAGCGCACGCGCATCCTCCGGCGTCTCGTCGGCGAGGGCGGCGGCGCTCAGTCGTCGATTGATCGGCTGGGCGATCCGCGCGAACAGCACGAGCCAGCCGAGCAGCAGGAGCAGCGCCCCCGACGCGGCGGCTCCGGCGAGCGGCATGCCCGCGAGAACGCCGAGCAGGGCGGTGAGGGCGGTGAAGATGACGCCCAGGATGCCGGCGATCGGCAGCCGTCGGTCGCCGAAGTGGTGGCCGCGGCCGACAGCCTGCACGAGCGTGCGGTCGTCGACGCCGGCGTAGACGGGGCGGAGCACGACCGCGGCGAGCACGTCGGCGCCGTAGATCACGGCGGTGCCGAGGATCGCGAGGATGGCCGTGAGCGAGATGAGGGTGTCCATGGGTCTCCGTATGGGGGTCGGGCGGCTCAGGCGTAGCCGAACTGCTTGCGGGTGAGGGCGTCGAACGCGCGATCGGGCAGCAGGGTCGCGAGGGCGACCGCGAGGCCCGAACCGGGTCCGACGCGGTAGCGGGTGCGTGGTCGCGCCGACAGCGCGGCCGTGGCGATCACCGATGCCACGGCATCCGGGGTCGAGAACTGCCGGACGAGACGCGGGTCGGCGAAGTACGCCCGCAGGGAGCGGGCCATCGACGCGTACGGCCCGCGGTCGGAGGCCTGTGCGAGTCGGTTCATCGCGTCGTCGTGCCAGTCGGTGGCGACGTAGCTCGGCTGCACGACGCTCACGTCGATGCCGAACTGCCGCACCTCGCCCCGCAGCGAGTCGGAGATCGCCTCGAGGGCGAACTTGGAGGCGTGGTACCAGCCACCGAGCGGCGAGGCGAACTCCCCCGCGAGCGACGACACGTTCACGATGCGTCCCCGGCCTGCGGCGCGCATGTGCGGGAGGGCGGCCTGGATGAGGCCGACGGCTCCGACGACGTTGACCTCGAGCTGTCGGCGCGCGTCTTCGAGGCCGGTCTCCTCGACGCTGCCGAACTCTCCGTAGCCCGCGCAGTTGACGAGGATGTCCACTCCCCCGGCCTGTTCGGCCACGCCGGCGACGGCCGCGCGGATCGAGTCGTCGTCGGTGAGGTCGAGCGCGACGGGGGTGACGCCGGGGATGCGTGCGATCGCATCCGTGGTGCGCGCGGCGCCGAACACCGCCGCGCCGCGGTCGGCGAGCAGCGCGGACGCCCGCGCCCCGATGCCGGACGAGGCGCCGGTGATGAGGATGGTGGTCATGGAGGCTCCCTTACTGTGAATGTCATTCACAGTAAGGGACGCTACAGTGAACGCCATGCACAGTCAAGAGGACCGAGCCCTCCGGGGACTCTGGGGCCTGGGCGCCGCGCCCGCCCACGGACCGAGATCACGCTGGAGCTCGGGCGAGCTCGCCTCCGCCGCCGTCGAACTGGCGGACGAGGACGGCCTCGACGGCGTCTCGTTCAGCCGCGTGGCCGAGCGGCTCGGCATGACGACGACCGCCGTCTACCGCTACGTCGAATCCAAGGCCGAGCTCGTGGAGCTCATGGTCGACGAAGCGATCGGCGACCCACCCGAGCTGGCGGGCGACGACTGGCGGGCCGGCTGCCGCCAGTGGGCCGCCGCGCTGTCGGACCGCTACGCCGAGCATCCCTGGCTGAGCGGTGTCCGCCCCACCCGCATGCCGACGCAACCGCGCGCCTACGCGTGGATCGACGCCCTCGTGGGCGTCATCGAGGGACGCATCGACATCGAGCCCCTCCGGTTCGCGCTCCTGATGGACAGCGTCGTGCGCAGCTACGCCTCCCTCGAGGCCAGCCTGCGCGAGGCGCGGCCCGCGCCGTGGCTCGCGGAAGCCGTCGCGACGCGCTTCCCACGGCTGGCGGACGCCGGCGGGCAGGACGTCTCCGATTCCCGCCGCGAGCTCGACTTCGCCGTCGAACTCGTTCTCCGCGGCGTCGGATGAGCGGCCTCAGGCGGTGGGGAAGCTGCCGCCTCGGCGTGAGCGCCGGGCGCGACCGCCGAGCTCAGCGGCCCGCGGGCTCGATCTCCGCGAGACGCGGGGCGACACGCTCACCGAACTCGGAGATGAAGCCGGCGGGGTCCGGGGCGACGTTGCGCAACTGCACGTGCTCGACGCCGAGCGCCGCGAGCTCCTCCATGCGGCGGAGGAAGGCATCCGTCTCGGCCAGCGGGTCGAGCACTCCCCCCTGCACCGTCTTCTCGATCGCGTCGTAGTCGCGGTCGAGGCGTTCGCAGTGGGCGCGCAGCACGCCGAGCTTGTGCGCCACCTGCTCCGGCTCGTTGACGGTGAAGTTGGCGATGTCGGCGTACTGCGCCACCATCCGGAGGGTCTTCTGCTCGCCGTTGCCACCGATCATGATCGGCGGGTGCGGGCGGGAGACGGGTGCGGGCCGCGAGATCGTCTCGGCGAGGTGGTAGTGGACCCCGTCGAACGGGCCCTCGTCGCGGGGATCCCACATCTGCAACGCGATCCGCAGGGTCTCCTCCAGGCGCTCGAAGCGCTCCGCGAGCGGCGGATACGGCACCCCGAGCGCGAGGTGCTCCCGCTCGTACCAGGCGGCCCCCACGCCGAGGATCGCGCGCCCCTCGGAGAGCACGTCGAGCGTCGTCGCGACCTTCGCGAGCAGCCCCGGATGCCGGTAGGTCACGCCCGTCACGAGCGTGCCGAGGCGCACCCGCGACGTGTGCGCGGCGGCGAAGCCGAGCAGGGTGTAGCCCTCGAGCATGGGGTCGTGCGCCGTGCGGAACTGTTCCATCTGGAAGTAGTGGTCCATCGCGGTGAACCACGAGCCTCCCGCCTCCTCGGTGGCCCGCGCCGTGCGGGCGATGGCGGAGGCGAGGCTGCCCGGTTCGCCGGGGAGGGTGAAGTCCATGAAGTGCACGCCGAATCTCATGGTGGCCGAGGGTACGCCTGCGCGACCGACCGCGCCGGGTGCCGGATGGCGTGCCCCGCATCCGAGGGCAGGCGGATGCGTCTGCCCCCGGATACGGGAGGGACGGCGCGCCGCGGGTCGTTCCCCTCTCGCGCGGATGCGACGTAGCATCCCCCACAGGATGAAACCCGGCCCGGTGCGCATGAGCGGTGTGCTGACGACCTGGAACGACGAACGCGGATTCGGCTTCGTCGCCCCGGCCGTCGGCGGACCCGACGTGTTCGTGCACATCTCGGCGTTCGGCGAGGGCGACCCGCGTCCCCTCGCGGGCGACGAGATCGGCTACGAGCTCGAGTACTCGCGCGAGGGCAAGCCGCGCGCCGGCCGCGCCACGGTGCAGTCGGCGGTGCCGCGGCCCGCGCGCGAGCCCGCGCCGCATCCGCGTCTCGCCCCCACCAACCGCGCGAGCCGGCTCGGCTACCTCGCGGTGTTCGGGTTCATCTGCATCGCGTTCGTGGTGGCGCTCATCCGTCCCATCCCGTACTGGGTGTGGATCCTGTACCTCGGGATGTCGTTCGCCACCTTCGTCGCGTACGCGCTCGACAAGCGTGCGGCGGCCTCGGAGGGCTGGCGGCTCAGCGAGGGATCGCTGCTCGCCCTCGGCCTCGCGTGCGGCTGGCCGGGCGCTGTGATCGCCCAGCAGGTGTTCCGGCACAAGACGGTCAAGATGAGCTTCCAGGTGGTGTTCTGGGTGACGGTCATGGTGAACGTGATCGCCTTCGTCGTGTTCAGCTGGGTGGCGACGCTCTCGGCACCCGACGCGGTCTCGGTGCTCACCCCGCTCGGCTGAGGACTCCCCCGCCGGGCGTCGGAGTCACGGCGTATCATCGAACACATGTTCGACTCGGCGCATACGGATGAGATCCGGCGTCTGCAGGACCGCATCCACGGCATGCAGCGCACCCGGCTCGCCGACCGTGCCCTCCCGACCTCGGCGGCGCTCGCCGAGCTCCTGCCGGAGGGGGCGCTCGCGGCGGGCGGCAGCTATGTCGTCGAGGGCTCGACGGCGCTCGCCCTCGAGCTGCTGCGGGAGCCGAGCCGGGCGGGGGCCTGGTGCGCGGTCGTGGGCGTGCCCGACCTGGGCGTCGAGGCCGCAGCTGCCGCGGGCATCGAGCTGGAGCGGCTCGTGCTCGTCCCCCAGCCGGGCGAGCAGTGGTTCGCCGTCGTCTCGGCCCTCCTCGACGCGGTGGCCGTCGTGCTCGTGCAGCCGCCCGCCCGGGCACGGGTGGGTGAGGCTCTCGCCGGGCGGCTCGCGGCGCGGTTGCGACAGCGAGGGGCGGTGCTCGTCGCCACGCGCGACTGGCCGCGCGCACAGGCCAGGCTCACGGTGACCGAGAGCGACTGGGCGGGCGTCGGGGCGGGGTTCGGGCATCTCGCGGCGCGTCAGGTGACGGTCGCGTCGAGCTCCCCCGCCTGGCAGGGGCGAACCCGCTCCCGCCGGCTCTGGCTACCGGATGCGACGGGCGCGGTGTCCGCCGTCGCCGCACGCGCCGCAGACGAGCGGCCCGCATCCGCTCGCCTGCGGGCGCTCGGCTGAGATGCCTAGGCTGAACGCCATGCGGTACCGCTTCGAGTCCGAGCTGCGGCGCTGGGAGGCGCGGGTTCACGACGACTGGTACTTCGTGGAGCTGCCGCCCGAGGCCTCGGCCGAGATCCACGAATGGGCGGATGCGCTCCCCCGGGCCGGCTTCGGGGCCGTCAAGGTCGTGGCGCGGGTCGGCGGCACGCGCTGGTCCACGTCGATCTTCCCCTCGGGCGCCGGCACCTACAGCCTCGTCGTCGGCGCTCGCGTGCGGCGTGCCGAGGGCCTCGAGCCGGGTGCCCTCGTGCCCGCGGAGATCGAGCTGGTCGGCTGACCGCGACGGATTGACGTGCTCGAACGTATGTTCGATAATGGGGCATGGGCTCCCCACCCCGACTCCTCGTGCTCCACGTGCCCGACTGGGCCGTGCGCGCGCAGGCGCGTGAGCACCGCGTCCCCGAGACGGAACCGGTCGCCCTCGTCGCCGCGGGCGTCGTGACGGCCTGCACCGCATCCGCCCGTGCCCAGGGGGTGCGGCTCGGCATGCGGCAGCGTGAGGCGCAAGGGCGATGCACCGGCTTGCGCGTCGAACGCGACGACCCGGCGATCGCATCCCGCGCCTTCGAGCCCGTGCTGTCGGTGCTCGAACGGGCACTGCCCGGCTGGCATCCGCTCACCCCCGGCACCGCCGCGATCCGCGCGCGCGGACCCGCCCGCTACTACGGGGGCGAGCTCGCGGCGGCGCGCACAGTCGCCGGACTCGTCGCGGGGGTCAGGGCGTCCGGCGCCCGTGTCGGCGTCGCCGACGGGCTGTTCGCCGCGGAGCTCGCGGCGCGCGGAGCGGATGGGCTGCGCGGGTCCCGCGGGGCGGATGCGGTGCGCATCGTCCCGGCGGGCGGGGCGGGTGCCTTCCTCGCCCCGCTGCCCGTCGCCGTGCTCGGCGACGCCGAGCTCGCGTCCCTGCTGCCGCGCCTCGGCATCCGCACCCTCGGCGCCTTCACAGCGCTCACGGAGGCGGATGTCGCGGCACGGTTCGGTCCGCTCGGCGCACGGCTGCACGCGCTCGCCCGCGGGAGCGACCCCCGCCCTGCGACACCGCGCATCCCGCCTCGCGACATCGACGCCGTCATCGACTTCGAGCCGGGCGCCTCCCGCGTCGACGAGGTCGCCTTCGGGGTGCGGGCGGCGTGCGACGACTTCGTGCGCGCCCTGCTCGGCGAGCGGCTCGTCTGCACGGCCCTGCGCGTCGAGCTGCGCGGCGAGAACGGCGAGCTCGACGAGCGGGTGTGGCTGCATCCGCGGTCCTTCTCCCCCGCCGAGGTCGTCGACCGGGTGCGCTGGCAGCTGCAGGCCGCCGAGACGCTGCGCTCCCCCGTCGCGCGCGTGCGGGTGAGCCCCGAGGCGGTCGATCCCGTGCACGTGCACGAGACCGGGCTGTGGGGAACGGGGCCCGACGAGCGCGTGCACTCGGTGCTCTCGCGCGTGCAGGGCATGGTCGGGCATCGCGGGGTGCTCACGCCGCAGCTCTCGGGCGGCCGGCGCCCCTCCGACCGGCAGACGCTCGTACCGTGGGGCGACCGCTCGTCCGTCGCCCGGCAGCGCTCGCATCCCTGGCCGGGGGTGCTGCCCGACCCGCCGCCCACGACCGTCTACGCGGTGCCGCGCCCGCTGCGCGTCGAGGATGCCCGCGGCCGACCCGTGACGTTCGACGAGCGCGGCAGGGTGAGCGCGGCGCCGGCCGTCATCGTGTCGCAGACCGGCGCACGACGCGACCTCACCGCCTGGGCGGGGCCGTGGCCCCTCGAGGAGCGCTGGTGGGATCCGCAGGCCGCGCGTTCCGCACATCGGGTGCAGGCCGTCGACGCGAGTGGATGCGCGTGGCTGCTCGTGCTCGACGGTGAGGGCTGGTGGGCCGAGGGGCGATACGACTGATGGGGTGGAACAACCCGCCCGTGCCCTGGGCCGAGTTCGAGCGCACCCTCTCGGGCCGCCGCCCCGCGGAGGACGACGCGCACGACGGAGGCGACGGCCCCGCCTTCTCCCGCAAGCGCGGACCGTACGTCCCGCCGCGCGAGCTCGTGCGCGACCCCGATGCGCTCCCCTACGCCGAGCTGCACGCGCACTCGAGCTACAGCTTCCTCGACGGGGCGTCCTCGCCGGAGGAGCTGCTCGAGGAGGCCGAGCGTCTCGGCCTCAGCGCCCTGGCCCTCGTCGACCACGACACCTTCGCCGGGCTCGTGCGCTTCGCCGAGGCGGCCGAGAGCTCGAGCGTGGCGACGGTGTTCGGCGCCGAGCTCTCCCTCGGGCTGCGGGGCCCGCAGAACGGCGAGCCCGACCCCGAGGGCGAGCACCTGGTGGTGCTCGCCCGGGGCACCGAGGGCTACCACCGGCTCGCGCAGGCCCTCACCGAGGCGAACCTGCGCGGCGGCGAGAAGGGCCGCCCCGTCTACGAGCTCGGGCAGCTCGCCGCCGCAGCCGAGGGCCACTGGGCGGTGCTCACCGGATGCCGCAAGGGCGCCGTGCGGCAGGCCCTCGAGTCGGGCGGGGCGGATGCGGCGGGCCGGGCCCTCGACGAACTCGTCGCGCTGTTCGGGCCCGACGCCGTGCACGTCGAACTCATCGACCACGGCGACCCCCTCGACACCGACCGCAACGACGCGCTCGCCGAGCTGGCATCCGCGCGGGGGCTCCCCGTGCTCGCGACCGGCAACGTGCACTATGCGAGCCCCGACCGGCGCCACCTGGCCGCGGCCGTCGCCGCCGTGCGCGCCCGACGCAGCCTCGACGAGCTCGACGGCTGGCTTCCGGCCACCGGGGGCGCCCACCTGCGCTCCGGCCGCGAGATGCGCGAGCGCTTCGCCCGCTACCCCGGCGCGATCGAGCACGGGCTCGAGCTCGCGGCGTCGCTCGCCTTCCCGCTGCGGCGTGCCAAGCCCGCGCTCCCCCGGCAGGAGGTGCCCGAGGGGCACACCCCCATGTCGTACCTGCGCGAGCTGGTCTGGGCGGGGGTGCCCGATCGCTACCCCGCGCTCGACGAGGCCGGTCGCGCGCGCATCGAGGCCGAGCTCGCCGTCATCGAGCAGAAGGACTTCCCCGGCTACTTCCTCATCGTGCACGACATCGTCGCCTTCGCCCGCAGCCAGGGCATCCTGTGCCAGGGGCGCGGCTCGGCCGCCAACTCGGCCGTCTGCTACCTGCTCGGCATCACCGCGGTCGACGCGATCCGCTACCGCCTGCCGTTCGAGCGCTTCCTCTCGAGCCTGCGCGACGAGGAGCCCGACATCGACGTCGACTTCGACTCCGACCGGCGCGAGGAGGTCATCCAGTGGGTGTACGGCAAGTACGGGCGCCGCCGTGCCGCCCAGGTCGCCAACGTCATCCAGTACCGCCCGAAGAACGCCGTGCGCGACATGGCGAAGGCGCTCGGCTACAGCCCCGGCCAGCAGGACGCGTGGTCGAAGCAGGTCGACGCGCACGCCTGGAACCTGGAGGCGGATGCCGTGGCCGACTCCGACATCCCGCGCCCCGTGCTCGAACTGGCTCGCGAGCTGCTCAAGGCGCCCCGGCACCTCGGCATCCACTCGGGCGGCATGGTGCTCACCGACCGGCCGGTGGGCGAGGTCGTGCCGATCGAGCACGCCCGCATGGAGGATCGCACCGTCATCCAGTGGGACAAGGACGACGCCGCCTGGATGGGGCTCGTCAAGTTCGACCTGCTGGGCCTCGGCATGCTCGCCGCGCTGCAGCACTGCCTCGACCTCATCCGCGAGGCAACCGGGGAGGCGTGGGAGCTCGCGACCATCCCCAAGGAGGAGCCCGCCGTCTACGACATGCTGTGCCGCGCCGACTCGATCGGGGTCTTCCAGGTGGAGTCGCGGGCTCAGATGGGGCTTCTGCCGCGCCTGCAGCCGCGGAGGTTCTACGACCTCGTCGTGCAGATCGCGCTCGTGCGGCCGGGGCCCATCCAGGGCGGCGCCGTGCACCCCTTCGTGCGTCGCAAGCTGGGTCTGGAGCCCGTCGAGTACGCGCACCCGAAGCTCGAGCCGGTGCTCGAGCGCACCCTCGGGGTCCCCGTGTTCCAGGAGCAGCTCATGCAGATGGCGATGGCGGTCGGCGAGTGCTCGGGCGAGGACGCCGACCTGCTGCGGCGCGCGATGGGATCCAAGCGCGGGCACGAGCGCATCGACCGGTTGCGGAAGAAGCTCTACGCCGGCATGGCCTCGAACGGGCTCACGGGCGCTGCAGCCGACGACATCTACGCCAAGATCCAGGCATTCGCGAACTTCGGCTTCGCCGAGAGCCACTCGCTGAGCTTCGCGCTGCTCGTCTACGCGAGCTCGTGGATCAAGCTGCACTATCCGGCCGCGTTCCTGGCCGGGCTGCTGCGGGCCCAGCCCATGGGCTTCTACTCCGCTGCCTCCCTCGCGGCCGACGCGCGGCGGCACGGGGTGCGCGTGCTGCGGCCCGACATCCTGCGCTCCGGAGTGGATGCGGGGCTCGAGCCGCTCGAGGAGGGCGCGCCACCGTGCGCGACGGGCCTCGATCTATGCCTCGAGTGGAATCAACCGCATCCGGGCACCTTCGACCCGGAGGCGCCGGATGCCTCACGCTCCCATCGCCGTGACGGCGGCGTGGCCGTGCGGCTCGGGCTGGGCGCGGTGCGGGGTATCGGGATGACGCTCGCGAAACGCATCGTGGCCGACCGGGAGGCGGATGGCGCCTTCCGTGACATGGAGGACCTGGTGCGGCGCGTCGGGCTCACCACGGCGCAGCTCGAGTCGCTCGCGACCGCGGGCGCGTTCGAGCCGCTCGGGGTGTCGACGCGGGAGGCGCTGTGGCGGGCCGGCTCGGCGTCCGAGGATCGCGCCGAGTTCCTCCCCGGCACGGTCCTCGCCGTGCAGCCTCCGCTGTTCCCCGACCCGACGGCGTTCGAGACGCTCGCGGCCGACCTGTGGGCGACCGGCATCTCCCCCGACGACCACCCCGTGCGCCACCTCCGGCCGATCCTCGACACGCGGGGGGTGCTGAGCTCGGTGCAGCTGCGCACCGCCGAGCCCGGCAGGCGCATCGAGGTGGCCGGCCTCGTGACACACCGCCAGCGGCCGGCCACGGCATCCGGCATCACCTTCATGAACCTCGAGGACGAGACGGGGCTCGTGAACGTCATCTGCGGCGCAGGGTTCTGGGCGCGTCACCGCCGGGTGGCCCGCGACGAGCCCGCGGTCATCGTGCGCGGCATCCTCGAGAGGAGCCCCGAGGGGGTCGTCAACGTGCTCGCCGACGGCATCGAGCCGTTGCGGGCGGGCGTGCCCCACCGCTCGCGCGACTTCCGCTGAGTTGTCTGGCGCCGCGGTAATCCGCGGCGCGTCGCTCGGCAGGTCAGCACGAGCGCGGTCGCGCCGACCTGCCGTAGTACGTCGGGCAGACCGGTTGCGGTCCCCATCGCCCTGGGGCGCGATTGGTCAGGAGGTCAGTTCCGCTTCCGCGAGCAGCACGCAGGTCGCGAGGGCGTCGAGGGCGGCCTCGAGCTCCGCCTCCGGCGGGAGCGACGGGGCGATGCGGATGACGCGGTCGCGGGGGTCGTCGCCGTACGGGAACGCGGCGCCGGCGGGGGTCAGCGCGACGCCCGCCTCCTTCGCGAGCTGCACGGCGCGCGCGGCGGTGCCGTCGGGACCGTACAGGGTCACGAAGTAGCCGCCCTGCGGCTTCGTCCACTGCGCGTGGCCAGCGAGCCGCTCCGTGAGGATGCGGTCGACGAGCGCGAACTTCGGGGCGAGCAGCTCGCGGTGCCGGCGCATGTGGGCGCGCACCCCCTCCGCGTCGCCGAAGAACCGCGCGTGGCGGAGCTGGTTCAGCTTGTCGGGGCCGATCGTCTGCACGGAGCTGTGCGTGCGGAACCAGGCGACGTTGGCCGGGCTCGAGGCGAAGAACGACACCCCGGCGCCCGCCTGCGTCATCTTGGAGGTCGACGCGTACACGAACACCCGGTCCGGGTTGCCGGCCTCGGCGGCGAGGCCGAGGATGTCGAGCGGCGCCGGCTCGGACTCGGTGAGGTGGTGCCAGCCGTAGGCGTTGTCCCAGAAGATGCGGAAGTCGGATGCGGCGGGCAGCGACACGAGCGTGCGCGCCGTCGCCTCGTCGATGACCGCGCCCGTGGGGTTCGCGTACATCGGCACGAGCCACATGCCGCGCACCGCGGGGTCGGCGAGGTGCTGCTCGATGGCCGCGAGGTCGAGCGAGCCGTCCTCCTGGTACGGGACCGGGATCATCCGCACGCCGAGCGCCTCGGTCACCGCGAAGTGGCGGTCGTAGCCGGGCGAGGGGCAGAGGAACGCGACGTCCTGGCCGATCCACGGCTCGCCCCCCGCGACGCCGTGCAGCAGCGCGTGGACGACCGTGTCGTGCATGAGCTGGAGGCTCGCGTTGTTGCCGGCGAGCAGCTGGTCGACGGGGATGCCGAGCAGCTCGGCGAAGATGGCCCGCAGCTCGGGCACGCCGTCCGTTCCGCCGTAGTTGCGCAGGTCGGTGCCGGCGGCGTCGCGGTAGTCGTCCGACAGGTCGATGCCGAGCAGCGCGTTCGAGAGGTCGAGCTGCGCCGCGGAGGGCTTGCCGCGGGTGAGGTCGAGGGAGAGACCGCGTGCGCGGAGGGCGTCGTACTCGGCGCGCAGCGTCTCGAGCCGGGAGCTCTCGAGGGTCGAAGACATGGCTCAACGCTACCCGCGTTCGCGTGCCGCGCACGGCATCATCCGTCCCCCGTCCTCTCTCTCCCCTTCCCCCGTCCGCCGCCCCCCCGAGGGCCAGAAATGCAGGAGAGTCCTCGGCGGAGGTCCGGAGATACGGCCTCTGCGGGGTATGACGGCGAGAAACTCCTGCATTTCTGGGGGTGAACGGCCGGGGTCGAACGGCTGGGATCGGGGCTGAGCGGCGTCAGGCCGATCCGAGGCGGCGGCGCAGCAGGTCGATGCGCGCCTGCAGCTGCGCGACGGTGCAGCGGGCCACCTCCGGGCCACCGCACATCCGCCGCACCTCGGCGTGCACCTGCGCGTGCGTCTGCCCCGTGCCGCGCGCGTGGATGCTGACGAGGCTGTTGAGCAGCCGGCGCTGCTCGCTGAGGGTGCGGTGCAGCGGCTGCGGCTGCGTCTCCTCCTCGCCGCGCTCGGCGCGCTCCTCGGCACGTCGCGCCTGGCGCCGTTGGCGGTGCTTCAGCAGCTCCGACACCTGCTCGGGGTCGAGGAGGCCGGGGATGCCGATGAAGTCCCACTCCTCGGGGCTGCCGGGTGTCGCGAGGGCGCCGTACTCGTGCCCATCGAACATCGCCTTCTCGAAGGTCGCGATGGAGGCGAGCGCCTGCCACTCGAACTCGTCGGCGAGCTCCGCGGAGGTCTCCTCCTGCCGGTTGGCGTCGTCGAGGAGAGCGTCTTCCAGCAGCGCGCCCTCGGGCGTCTCGCGGTCGAGGGCGTGGTCGCGTTCGCGCTCGAGCTCGGCTCCAAGCCGCAGCAGCACGGGCACGCTCGGCAGGAACACCGTCGCGAGCTCGCCGCGCCGCCTGGCGCGCACGAAGCGGCCGATCGCCTGGGCGAAGTAGAGGGGGGTCGAGGCGCTCGTCGCGTACACCCCGACGCACAGCCGCGGCACGTCGACGCCCTCCGACACCATCCGCACCGCGACCATCCAGCGCTGGGTGCCCTCCGCGAAGGCCGCGATGCGCTCCCCGGAGCCGGCGTCGTCCGAGAGCACCACGACGGGAGGGGTACCGGTGAGCTCGGTGAGGATGGTCGCGTAGGCGCGTGCCGCGGCCTGGTCGGTCGCGATCACGAGACCCCCGGCGTCCGGGATGTGCTGGCGCACCTCGCGGAGGCGCCGGTCGGCAGCGGAGAGCACGGCCGGCATCCAGTCGCCGCCGGGGTCGAGGGCGGTGCGCCAGGCCTGGGCGGTCACGTCCTGCGTGTCGTCCTGGCCGAGGGCGGCCTCCATCTCGTCGCCGGCGCGCGTGCGCCAGCGCATCGAGCCCGCGTAGCTGAGGAACACCACGGGCCGCACGACGCCGTCCGCGAGGGCGCGCCCGTAGCCGTAGGCGTAGTCGGTCTGCGACAGCCGGATGCCGCGCTCGTCGCGCGCGTAGCGCACGAACGGGATGGGCGAGGTGTCGCTGCGGAACGGCGTGCCGGTGAGCGAGAGCCGCCGCTCGGCGCCCTCGAACGCCTCCCGCACGGCGTCACCCCAGCTAAGGGCGTCGCCCGCGTGGTGCACCTCGTCGAGGATGACGAGGGTGCGCCCGGAGTTCGTGAGCTCGCGGTGCAGGCTCGCGCGCACGGCGACGGCGGCGTAGGTCACGACGACCCCGTGGAACTGCCGCGACTCGCGCCCGTACCGGTTGCTGAACCGCGGGTCGAGCCGGATGCCGGCGCGGTGCGCCGCATCCGCCCACTGCACCTTGAGGTGCTCCGTGGGGGCGACGACGGTGATGCGGTCGACGATGCGGCGCTGCAGGAGCTCGGATGCGAGGCGCAGCGCGAAGGTCGTCTTGCCGGCGCCGGGGGTGGCCGAGACGAGGAAGTCGCGTCGGCTCGCGGGATTCGCCGCCGGGTCGAAGTAGGCGGTGAGCGCCTCCTCCTGCCAGGCCCGCAGCTTGCCCGCGGTGCCCCACGCGGCGCGCTCGGGGAAGCTCGGGGGGAGGTGATCGGCGGCTGCCGTCGCGCGGAACACGCGCTCCCCCGATACCTCGCTCACTCGACAGAAGCGTAGTCGCGGCCGCGGACGTCAGTCGTCGCCGTGGCCGAAGCGGCGCCGCACGGCGGGCTTCAGCAGTGCCGCCGGGCGTACCGCGCCCACGCCGAAGCGTTCGGCGATCGCGTCGACCGCCTGCTCGGCCTCCCGCCAGTCTCCGTCGTCGTCCCAGAGGCCGAGCGCCGCGACGTCGCCCGTGAGCTGCTCGGCGCGCACGCCGATGAGCCGCACGGGGCGGCGGGAGGTGTTGGCCTGGTCGTAGAGCTTGCGCGCCTCCTCGTAGATGCGCCTGCCGAGGTCGGTCGGCTCGGCGAGGGTGCGCGAGCGGCTGATGGTCGTGAAGTCGTCGAAGCGGAGCTTGATCGCCACCGTGCGGCCCGTGACGCCCGCGCGTCGCAGCCGCTGGCCGACCCCGTCGGCGAGCTGCAGCAGCACGCGGTGCAGCTCGGCGGGGTCGGTGCGGTCGGTCTCGAACGTGGTCTCGTGGCCGATCGACTTCTCCTCGTGCCCCGGGGTGACCTGACGCGGGTCGCGTCCCCACGCGAGCTCGTGCAGCCGCTCGGCCCCCGCGTCGCCGATCGCCCGCCGCAGCATCTCGTGCGGCGCGTGCGCGAGGTCGCCCACGGTGCGCAGCCCGAGGCGCACGAGCACCTCCTCGCTCTTGCCGCCGACGCCCCACAGCGCGGAGACCGGCAGCGGATGCAGGAACTCGACGGTGCGGGCGGCGGGCACCACGAGCAGCCCGTCGGGCTTGGCGCGGCTCGAGGCGAGCTTGGCGACGAACTTGGTGGATGCGGCCCCCGCGGAGCAGCGCAGCCCCGTCTCGCTGAACACCCGCTCGCGGAGCGCGGTGCCGATCGTCCACGAGCCGCCGAGCAGCCGGCGCGCGCCCGCGACGTCGAGGAAGGCCTCGTCGACGCTCAGCTGCTCGACGTGCGGCGTGATGTCGCCGAGGATCGCCATGACCCGGCGCGAGTAGTGGGCGTACCGCTCGAAGTGGGGTTCGAGCACGACGGCGTGCGGGCAGCGACGCAGCGCGAGGGCCATCGGCATCGCCGAGTTCACGCCGTAGCGCCGCGCCTCGTAGGTGGCGGCGGTGACGACGGAGCGCTGCGAGCGGTGCCCCACGATGACCGGCTTGCCGATCAGCTCGGGCCGGTCCAGCAGCTCCACGGATGCGAAGAAGGCGTCCATGTCGACGTGCATGATGTGGGCTGCCGGGTCGTCGACGGGGTCCGCGCTCACCTGGCGCGTCGACCCGTCCTGCTTGCTCACGCGCTCATCCTGTCATCGACGGCCGACCCCGGAGTGGGAACGCGGGAGCCCGCCACGCGCGCTGCGTGGCGGGCTCTCGGCGAGGCGCCTCAGGCTCGCTTGCGCCCGAAGATGAGGCCCCAGATCAGCAGCACGATGATCGACCCGCCGATCGCGAGGAGCCAGGTGCGCCAATCCCAGAACTCTTGAAGGCCGACGTTGAAGAGCGCCGACCCGATCCAGCCGCCGAGGAGCGCGCCGACGATGCCCAGGAGGAGCGTCACGATCCAGCCGCCGCCCTGCTTGCCGGGCAGGATGAGCTTCGCGATGGCACCGGCGATGAGGCCGAGCACGATCCAACCGAGGATTCCCATGGGTCACTCCTTTTCCGTCGGCCCTCGTCCGGGGGTGCCGACGCGTTCCACTCAATCCCGCGCGGCGCCGTCCGGCAAGACCCTGGCGGAATGAGGCATCCTGGTGATATGGCCGAGCAGCACCCCTGGCGTCGCTACGTCGCGATCGGAGACTCGTTCACCGAGGGCATCGGCGACCCTGAGCCGCGCGTGCCCGGCGGCAACCGCGGATGGGCGGACCGCGTCGCCGAGGTGCTCGACGCCCAGGTCGACGACTTCGCGTACGCGAACCTCGCCATCCGGGGGCGCCTCCTGCAGCAGATCCTCGACGAGCAGGTGGAGCCCGCGCTCGAGCTGCGACCCGACCTCATCACGATCTCGGCGGGCGGCAACGACATCATCCGCCCCGGCACCGACCCCGACGAGGTCGCCGGGAGGCTCGAGGGCGGCATCGCACGGCTCCGCGCCGACGGCGCGACGGTCGTGCTGTTCAACGGGCCGGACATCGGCGGGACTCCCGTACTCGGCCGCATCCGGGGCAAGGTCGCCATCTACAACGAGAACCTGCACTACATCGCGAAGACGCATGACGCGATCGTCGCCGACATGTGGGCGCTGCGGGAGCTCGCCGACCCGCGGATGTGGGCGCCCGACCGGCTGCACTTCTCCCCCACCGGGCACCACACGATCGCGCGGATGGTGCTCGACGCCCTGGGCGTGGAGAACGAGCTGGAGCCGCACCGGCCGGAGCCACTGCCCGCCGTTCCGTGGCGACAGGCACGCATCGACGACATCGTCTGGGCGCGCGAGTACTTCGGCCCCTGGATCCTGCGTCGCATCCGCGGAACCTCCTCGGGCGACGGCATCACCCCCAAGCGCCCCGCCGCAGAGCGCGTCGCCCGCGACGACTGACCCTTCCCCCGCTGAGTGGTCGGTTTTTCGCCTCAAGCGTCGCGTTTGAGGCGAAAAACCGACCACTCAGGGAGTGACGGACCGGCGGGGCGCTCAGCGCATGCCGAAGATGATCTCCGGATGGCCGAGGCGCCACCACGGGCCCGGGTCCTCGACGGTGCGCGAGAGCACGAGCGGCACCGTCACGGTCTGCGCCCCCGCCGTGAAGACCACCGACCCCAGCTCCACGCCCTTCGCTGCGAGGCGGATGTCGTCCGCCGTCACCTGCGCCGTGATCGGCGTGTCGCCCCACACGACGACCGTGGCGTCCTGCGCGGCCACGGCATCCGCCTTCTCCCCCCACGGCGTCTCGTAGCTCGCGAGCACCGTGCCGGCCGTCACGAGCGGCACCTCGTGGAAGCCGGCCTGCGCCTGCTCGATCATGGAGCGGATGGCGGAGTTGATCGTGCCGTGGTCGGGCCCGTCGAGCACGACCCCCACGAGGTCGATCTCGCGCGACCCCACCGTGATGGTCGCCGAGAAGAGCAGGTTGGCGCCGTCGAGCGTGCCCGTCTTGATGCCGTCGACGCCGTTGGACCCGAGCAGCTTGTTGGTGTTGTCGATCGTCCCGACGTCGTGCAGCGAGGTGCTGGGTGTGGCGACGATCTCCGCGACGACCGGGTTCTGCAGTGCGAGCTCGCCGAGCGTCACGAGGTCGGCAGCCGTCGCCGCACTGCCGGGGTCGAGGCCGGAGGTGTCGACGACGGTGATGCCGGAGAGCCCGTGGGCGGTGAGCCAGTCGCGGGCGGCCGACAGGTACGCGTCGAGCGATCCGAAGGCCCAGACCGCGAGCGACTTCGAGTAGTTGTTCGCCGAGGGGATGAGCATGAGCTCGAGCAGCTCGCGCTCGGTGTACACCTGCCCGGCCTTGACCGGCTCGACCGAGCCGTTGCGCGCCAGGTAGTCGCGGTAGTAGCCGACATCCGCCGAGGTCATCGTGATCGACGGCCCGGGCTCGCCGACGGCGAGCGGATGCGCCTCGAGCACGGTGAGGGCCGTGACGACCTTCGTGACGCTCGCCATCGGCAGCGGGTCGGTCGTGCCCGCCTGCGCGAGCAGCCCGTCGTAGCCGATCGCCGCGATCGCGGAGGCCCCGTACCCGGGCAGTGCGGTCTCGGCGGCGGCGGGGGTCGCGATCTCGGGGGCCGCGATCGCGGCATCCGTCTCCCCGACCGGGGCGAACAGGGTCAGCGGCAGGTAGGCGATGCCGCCGAGCACCGCGAAGAGCGTCCCGAAGACGAGGATCCGGCGTCGACGGTAGATCTGGCGTCGGCTGAGGGGCACCGGAGCATTATCCCGGCAGGCGCCCGGGAACCGGCCGAGGCGCAGCGGTCCGCCGATTATGAGCCGACGCGCAGCGCCCAGAGGGCGACGGCGGATGCCGCGGCCACGTTGAGCGAGTCGATGCCGCGCTGCATGGGGATCGTCACCACCCGGTCGGCGTTGCGCAGCGCCGCACGGCTCAAGCCGTCGCCCTCCGTGCCGAGCAGCAGCGCGACACGCTCGGGGGCGGATGCGGCGTAGGAGTCGAGGCTCACCGCCGTGTCGTCGAGGGCGAGGGCGGCGATCTCGAAGCCCGCCGCGTGCAGCTCCTCGGCCCCCTGCGGCCATTCCGGGAGCCGCGTCCACGGCACCTGCAGCACCGCCGCCATGCTGACCCGCACCGAGCGACGGTAGAGCGGATCGGCGCAGCGCGGCGTGACGAGCACAGCATCCGCCCCGAGCCCCGCGACCGCGCGGAAGATCGCCCCGACGTTGGTGTGGTCGACGATGTCCTCGAGCACCACGACGCGGCGTGCGTCGCGCAGCAGCGATGCGACCGACGGCAGCTCGGGTCGGTGCATCGAGGCGAGCGCGCCGCGGTGCAGCACGAAGCCGGTGATCTGCTCGAGCAGCTCGGGCGGGGCGAGGTAGACCGGCACGTCGACCTCGGCGAGCAGCGGCTCGAGATCCGGGATCCACTTCTCCTGCAGCAGCACGGATCGCGGACGGTGCCCCGCCTCGAGCGCCCGCTGGATCACCTTCGTCGACTCGGCGATGTAGAGGCCGCCCTCCGGCTCCGAGAGGCGGCGCAGCACGACGTCGGTGAGTCGGAGGTAGTCGGTGAGCCGGGGGTCGGCGGGGTCGTCGACCGGCACGAGCTGCATACGCCGATTCTGCCAGCACGCCGAAACATGCCCGAAAACTGCGCGTCCTACAGTGAGAGCGCGGAAGGAGGCCCCATGTCGATCGCGACGCTTCCCGCACCCGGCGATGCGACGGGCACGCTCGCGCCCGCGCTCGACGCGGCCGAGCGCCTCCTCGCCGGGCGCCGCATCGCGGTGCTGACCGGGGCGGGCATCTCCACCGACTCCGGCATCCCCGACTACCGCGGCGCGGGCGCACCCGTGCATCGCAAGCCGATGGAGTTCTCGGCGTTCCTGGGCGACGAGCGCTCGCGCAAGCGCTACTGGGCGGGCAGCCACCTCGGGTGGAACCATTTCTCCGCAGCAGGCCCCAACGCCGGTCATCGCGCGCTCGCCGAGCTCGAGGAGCGCGGCGTCGTGACGGGCATCGTGACGCAGAACGTCGATGGCCTGCACGCCCGCGCCGGCTCGCGTCGTGTCGTCGAGCTGCACGGCGCCATGCGTCGCGTCAGCTGCCTCACCTGCGGTCAGACCTTCGCACGCGCCGACATCGCCGAGCGGATGGCGCGCGAGAACCCGTGGCTCGGCTACCCGGATGCGATCCAGTCGGGCCCCGACGGCGACGTGCAGATCGACTACGTCGACCGGATGGTGGTGCCCGCGTGCACCGTGTGCGGCGGCATGCTCAAGCCGGACGTCGTCTTCTTCGGCGAGTTCGTGCCCCAGACCGTGTTCGCCTCCGCGCGGGCGATCCTGCGCGGCTCCGATGCTCTGCTCGTCGCGGGCTCCTCACTCGTCGTCAACTCCGGCATCCGGCTGCTCGACCAGGCGTCGAAGGCGCGGATGCCCGTCGTGATCGTCAACCGCGGTGAGACGCGGGGCGACCGCCGCGCGAGCCTCAAGATCGACGCGGGCGCCTCCGAGGTGCTGGGCGCCCTCGCGGCTCGGCTTCGGTAGTCTCGATCCTCCGGGCGGGTACGCCCGATGCGGAGGATCCATGACCGAGCTGTACCTGGTGCGCCACGGCGAGACCGACTGGAACGCGGCGCGCCGCATCCAGGGCCGCACCGACATCCCCCTCAACGACGCCGGACGCGCCCAGGCCCGCCAGGCCGCGGAGCTGCTCGGCCGGCGCCGCTGGGACGCCGTGTACGCGAGCCCGCTCTCCCGCGCCCACGAGACCGCGGCGATCATCGCCGACCGCCTCGGGCTGGGTGAGGTGACGGATGTCGACGCGCTCGTCGAGCGCGACTACGGCGCCGCCGAGGGCATGAGCTTCGAGCAGATCGAGGCGCTCTACCCGGAGGGCGTGCGCGCACCGGGCCAGGAGACGCGGGCAGAGGTCGCGGGGCGCGTCGTGCCGGCGCTCCTCGCGCTCGCGGAGCGGCACCCGGGCGAGCGGCTCGTCGTCGTGAGCCACGGCGGCGCGATCCGGTCCGTCCTGCAGACCGCGGAGCCCGGCACGCAGCATCCGCGCATCACGAACGCCTCCGTGCACAGCTTCCGGGTCGAGGACGGCGCGCTGCAGCTCATCGCCTTCGACGACCCGATCGAGGAGGAGTCGCTGCTTCCCGAGTGCGACGACCTCGACGAGCAGAACGCGGTCGAGGCGGCCGAGGACGGCGAGACGCTGCAGCGGACGGACGCCTGATGGCGGCGGCCGACTACGCCGGGCGGCTGCGGGCGCTGGGTCTCGATCCCGCGGTGCGGGAGTTCCCGGAGGGCACCCACACGGCGCAGGACGCCGCGGACGCGATCGGCTGCCCCGTCGCGGCGATCGTCAAGAGCCTCGTGTTCACGCTCGACGGCGAGCCGCTGCTCGTCCTCGTCTCGGGCGCCAACCGCGTCGACACGGATGCCCTCGGCGCACGTCTCGGGGGTGCCCTCGGCAAGGCGGACGCCCGCACCGTGAAGGAGGCCACGGGCTACTCGATCGGTGCCGTGCCGCCGCTCGCGCATCCCGCACCCCTGCGTACGGTGATCGACGAGGACCTGCTGCGGCTCGAGACGCTGTGGGCCGCCGCGGGCACGGCATCCTCGGTGTTCGCGATCGCCCCGGCCGAGCTCGTGCGGCTCGCCGGCGGCGAGGTGCTCGCCGTCAGCCGCTGACCGGTCGGTTTCCGGCCTCATGAGGGTCGGATGGGGCCGGAAACCGACCGCTCAGCGGACGGAGGCGCGGGCGACGCGCTCGAGCAGCTCGAGCAGCGTGTGCGCGGAGCGGTTCCAGTCGAAGACGGCGGCCTGCTCGCGGGCGGCGGCGGAGCGTCGGGCCCACTCCTCCGGATCGTCGAGCGTGCGGATGGCGGCAGCCACCGCGCCGACGTCGCGGGGGTCGGCGTACACGGCCGCCTCTCCCCCGATCTCGCGGAAGATCGGGATGTCGGACACCACGACCGGCGTGCCGCGCACCATCGCCTCGACGAGCGGCAGGCCGAAGCCCTCGTCGAGCGACATCGTCACGAGCGCGAGGGCGCGGTCCAGGAGCTCGCCGTATTCGGCATCCGTCACGCCGTCGTGCACGACGAGCGCGCCCCCGGGGGCGAGCGCCTCGAGCCGGGCGCGGTCGGCGTCGGAGATCCGGCTGAGCAGGTGCAGCCGGTGGCCGGGCAGCTCGTGGAGCGCCCGCGCGAGCGTCTCGACGTTCTTGTAGGGCATGAACGAGCCCATGTAGACGAGCTCGCGGTCGGCGGGCTGCCGTCGCGCGGCGTCCGCGTCGACGGGGTCGGCCGCGTTCGACACGACCGTGATCGGCCGATCGGTGAGCCGGTGCTCGCGCATCAGCTCGCGCGTCGTCGCCGAGACCGTCGCGACCTCGTCGGCGCGGTTCAGCAGCATCCGCTGCGGCCACCAGGCGAGGTGGTACAGCCGCCACATGAGGCGGATGGGCCAGGCGAGATCGCGCGGCGGCGTGCGGTTGCGGTAGTAGATCAGGTCGTGCAGCGTCAGCACGAGCCCGTAGCGGCGCCCCCACGAGCCGATCGTCTGCATGGGGCTGAACACGACGTCCGGTTCGAAGGCGTTGAGCCGTCGCGCGATCGTCAGCTCCCGCGGGCTGGTCGGGGCCGTCGCGAGCTCCCACGGCAGCTCCGGCAGCATCGCCAGCTGGCCCTCGTCGGAGACCACCATGACGAGCTCGTGCCCCGCCTGCCGCGCGAGCGGCGCGAGCGCCGTCACGAGGTGGGCGGTGTAGCGGCTGATCCCGTCGTGCCGCGGGTAGCGGATGTAGCGGCAGTCGACGAGGATCCTCACCGGGCCGCCCCCGGCGGCGCGCTCGCGGGCAGCGTCGCGAGGAAGTCGCGGATGGCCGCGGCGACCAGCTCGGGCGTCTCGTAGTGGGCGAGGTGCCCCGTGCCGGGCAGCACGACGAGCCGCGCGTCGGGGAACAGCCCGACGGCGCTGTGCTGGCCGTCGAGCGGGGCGATCCGGTCGAGCTCCCCGGCGATGAGCACCGTCGGCACGTCCACGCGCGCGGCGGCGGCGCGCACGTCGGTGCTGACGGAGGCGTCGAACGCCTCGGCGACCGTGCGCGGGTCGGAGAAGCCGTTGAAGTATCGGTGGTGCTCCTCGTGGATCCAGCGGCGCAGCTCGGCATCCGGGGTCTTCACGAGGTTCATGCTCATGAACTGCACGATCAGCCAGTTGCCGAGCCACACGCGGGCGAGGCCGTTCGGCATCGCGCGCGTGACGCCGTAGAAGGCGCGTGTGGCGCCGGTGATGCCCCGGCCGGCCGCGACCTTCGGGTCGGTCGTGATCGGGTTGACGAGGATGAGCGCCCGCGCCGGCATCCCGTCGGCGATCGCGTGCGAGGCGATCATCGAGCCGAAGGAGTGGCCGAGCACCACCGGCGGCGCGGACAGTCCGAGGGCGGCGATGAAGCCGCCGAGCCAGCGCCCGTATCCCGCGATCGAGTGCGGCGCCTTGGTGAGCGGCGTCGACACCCCGAACCCGGGGAGGTCGGGGCTGATGACGCGGATGCCGTCGAGCCGCGCGATGACGGCCTCCAGCCCGTGGTGGTCGCCGCGGTAGCCATGCGCGAGCACGACGACGTCGCGGGCGTCCTCGGGCCCGAAGTCCCAGAAGCGGGTGCGGGAGCCGAGGATCTCGAGCTCGCGCTCTCTTACGGGGATGCGGGCGAGGGCCTCGGCGTGCGGGGTCGGGACGGACATCCCTGCGATTCTAGGCGCGCGGGAAGCCGCGGCAGGTGCCAGACTCGGACGGTGACGTTCACGGCTCCCATCACGCTGCCCGGCCTCACCCTCGACCCGCACTGGTACCGCCGTGCGGTGTTCTACGAGGTCATGGTGCGGTCCTTCGTCGACTCCAACGGCGACGGGTCGGGCGATCTCGGCGGTCTGATCTCGAAGCTCGACTACCTGCAGTGGCTCGGCGTCGACGCACTCTGGATCCCCCCGATCTACCAGTCGCCGCTGCGCGACGGCGGCTACGACGTCGCCGACTACCGCGCGATCCTGCCGGAGTTCGGCACGCTGGAGGAGTTCCGGGAGCTCGTCACGAAGGCGCACGAGCGGAACATGCGCATCATCATCGACCTGCCGCTCAACCACACCTCCGACCAGCACGAGTGGTTCCAGCAGTCCCGCAGCGACCCGGAGGGTCCCTACGGCGACTTCTACGTCTGGCGCGACACCGACGAGGGCTACCCCAACGTCCGCATCATCTTCACCGACTACGAGGACTCCAACTGGGCCTTCGACGCGGAGCGGCGCCAGTTCTACTTCCACCGCTTCTTCTCGCACCAGCCGGACCTCAACTACCGCAACCCCGCGGTGCACGCGGCGGTCTTCGACATCATCCGGTTCTGGATGGACCTCGGCGTCGACGGCTTCCGTCTCGACGCGATCCCCTACCTCTACGAGTCGGAGGAGGGCACGGGCGAGGGCGAGCCCGAGACCCACGACTTCATCAAGGCGGTGCGCCGCATGATGGACGAGGAGTACCCGGGCCGGGTGATGATCGCGGAGGCGAACCAGTGGCCCGCCGAGGTGGTCGAGTTCATGGGGACCGACGAGGACCCGCAGTGCCACATGGCCTTCGACTTCCCCGTCATGCCGCGCATCTTCTACTCCCTGCGCGCGCAGTCGGCCCAGGAGCTGCAGCGCGTGCTCTCGGAGACGACCGAGGTGCCGACGGGCGCCGGCTGGGGCGTCTTCCTGCGCAACCACGACGAGCTGACCCTCGAGATGGTCAGCGAGGAGTACCGGCAGGCCATGTACGGCTGGTACGCCTACGATCCGCGGATGCGCGTCAACGTCGGCATCCGCCGCCGCCTCGCGCCGCTGCTCGACAACTCGCGCGCCGAGCTCGAGCTCGCCCACGCGCTGCTGTTCTCGCTGCCGGGCTCGCCGTTCCTGTACTACGGCGACGAGATCGGGATGGGCGACAACATCTGGCTGCCCGACCGCGACGCGTCCCGCACCCCCATGCAGTGGACGCCCGACCGCAACGCGGGGTTCTCCACCGCCGACCCCGGCAAGCTCTATCTGCCCGTCGTGCAGTCGCTCGTCTACAACTACACGCTCGTCAACGTCGAGTCGCAGCTGGCCCAGTCCCGCTCCCTGCTGCACTGGATCCGAAACGTCATTCACGTGCGGAAGGCGCATCCGACCTTCGGCCTCGGTACGATCCGCGTGCTGCGCACCAACCACGAGTCGGTGCTCGCCTTCGTGCGCGAGTACGAGGGATCCGGCACGGCGTTCGGCGACGCCCCCGAGCGGGTGCTGTGCGTGTTCTCGTTCTCGCACAACCCGGTGTCGGTGTCGGTCGAGCTGAACGGCGACGAGGGGGTGACGCCCTACGACCTGTTCGGCGGCGGCGCCTTCCCCACCGTCGGCGACGACGGCGTGCTCACCCTGACCCTCGCGACGCAGAGCTTCTACTGGCTGCACCTCGGGGAGCCCCGCGCGGCGCTCCCGCGCGCCTTCTGACCCGCGTCGGAGGGCGGCCCTAGGCTTCGGCCATGACCAGTTGGGCCGATCGCCTGGGCGTGTTCGACCTCGAGACCACGGGCGTCGACGTCGAGACCGCGCGGATCGTCACCGCCTGCATCGCCGTCATCGGAGCGGACGGGGAGGTGCTCGAGCGCTGGGACTGGCTCGCCGACCCGGAGGTCGAGATCCCGGAGGCCGCATCGGCGGTGCACGGCATCACGACCGAGCGAGCCCGTGCGGAGGGGCGGCCCACCGGGCTCGTCGTCGCGGAGATCACCCAGACGCTGCGCACCCTGTTCGGCCTCGGCATCCCGGTGGTCGTCTACAACGCGCCCTACGACCTCTCCCTCCTCGACCGGGAGTGCCGCCGCAACGAGCTCGAACCGCTCGTCGAGCCCGCACCGGTGGTCGACCCGCTCGTGCTCGACAAGCAGGTCGACACCTACCGCAAGGGCAAGCGCACCCTGGAGGCCGCGGCCGCCCACTACGGCGTCGCTCTCGACGACGCGCATGACGCGGGCGCGGATGCGATCGCCGCCGGCAGAGTGGCGCAGGCGCTCGTCGCCGCCCGGCCGGAGGAGCTCGACATCCCCATCTCCGACCTGCACGGGCGGCAGGAGATCTGGTACGCCGAGCAGGCCCGCCGCTTCCAGGACTACATCCGCCGCCGCAAGGGCGACGAGAGCTTCACCGCGTCGACCGCGTGGCCGGTCAAGTACCCCGCGCATCCGGGTGCCTACCGCGACACGCAGCCGATCCCCCCGCTCGAGCCGCGCCTCGGGCGCGTCCCCGTGATCGACTTCAGCCGGCCGCTCGGGCTGCAGCTCGCGCCCGCTCCGGATGCGCCGCGCCCCATCGAGGCGGGCCCGCCGGACGCGCGGGAGGCGTACCCGGGTCTGGTGCCGACATCCGCGCCGCCGCTCCTCGACGAGCCGGCGGTCGAGGTCCAGGTCGAGGTCGTCGAATCCGTGGAGGTCGTCGAGCTCGTGGAGGTGGCCGAGCCGGAGCAGTCCCGCGACGACGCGGACACGCCCGATGTGCTCGAGGAGCCCGACACGGAGGTGCTGGAACGCACGGGTGGGCGGCCCGCGGTGCTGCGGATCGCGGCCGCGATCGTGACCGACGCCGACGGCCGCACCCTGCTCGTGCGCAAGGCGGGCACGAGGCACTTCATGCAGCCGGGCGGCAAGATCGAGGAGGGCGAGAGCGCGATCGAGACCCTCACGCGCGAGCTCGCCGAGGAGATCGGGGTCGAGCTCGACACCGCGACGGCGGAGTACCTGGGGCTGTTCCGCGCGGTCGCGGCGAACGAGGAGAACACCGTCGTGCTCGCGGCCGTGTTCGCCATGGTCGCCGAGGGCGAGGTCACGGCGTCCGGCGAGATCGAGGAGCTGCTGTGGGTCGACGACCCCGACCTCGACCTGGACGGCGTGGAGGTGGCGCCTCTCACGCTCGACGAGCTCCTGCCGCTGTGGGAGCGCCGCCGCGCCCAGGCCTTCGGCTTCTGACGCTCACCTCCGACCGACGGCGGCCCCGCACATGCAGCAGGGCCCCGTCCGCGGACGGGGCCCTGTGCGCAGGTGAACCGGAGGCTTACTTGCCGAAGTTCTTGTAGCGCGTGTTGAACTTCTCGACGCGGCCGGCGCTGTCGAGGATGCGCTGCTTGCCCGTGTAGAACGGGTGCGAGGCCGACGAGATCTCGACGTCCACGACCGGGTAGGTCTCGCCGTCCAGCTCGATGGTCTTCTCGCTCGTGAGCGTCGAGCGGGTGAGGAAGGTCTCGCCGCTCGCCAGGTCGCGGAAGACGATCGCCTGGTAGTCGGGGTGGATGTCGGTCTTCATGAGGTACCTCAGTCGGAAGTGGATGGGAAAGTTGGCAGGCCGAAGGGCCAGCTAGCAATTCTAGCAGACGGTCAGTTCCAGCGCGCACGGGCGGCGAAGCGTCCGTCCTCGCTCGTCGACACGACGAGCGGCAGATCGAACGCCTCCGAGAGGCGCTCCCCCGTGATGACCTCGGCGATGGGGCCGGCGGCCCGAACGCGGCCCTCGGCCAGCAGCAGCGCGTGGGTGAACCCCGCGGGGATCTCCTCGACGTGGTGGGTCACCATGACCATGGCGGGCGCGTCCGGAGTGGCCGCGTAGTCGCCGAGCAGCCGCACGAGCTCCTCGCGGGCGCCGAGGTCGAGGCTCGCGGCGGGCTCGTCGAGCAGCAGCAGCTCGGGGTCGGTCATCACGGCGCGGCCGATCTGCACGCGCTTCTGCTCGCCGTCGGAGAGCGTGCCGAAGAGCCGATCGCGCAGGCCGTCGAGGCGCCACTCGCGCATGACCCGCTCGGCGCGCCGCATGTCGACGTCCTCGTACTCCTCGTTCCAGCGTCCCGTCACCGCGTAGGCGGCGGTCAGCACGACGTCGTAGACCGTCTCGTCGCGTGGGATGCGGCGCGCCATCGCGGTCGAGGCGAGCCCGATGCGGGGGCGCAGGTCGAAGACGTCGACGCGGCCGAGCCGCTCGCCCAGCACCTGGGCGGTGCCGGAACTCGGATGCAGGTGGGCCGAGGCGAGGTTGAGGATCGTCGTCTTGCCCGCCCCGTTGGGGCCGAGGATCACCCAGCGCTCGTCGGACTCGACGGTCCAGTTGAGAGAATCGAGGATCGTGTTCCCGTCGCGGACGACCGAGACGTCCTCGAGCTCCAGCACCGGCACCATGATCCCCCCAGCCTAGTCGCCGTCGGAGGCGCCCGTGCCCTCCTCGGGGGGCAGCAGGCTCGCGTAGACGGCGCGCGTGCGCTCGGCGATGCTCGCCCAGCTGAACTCGGCCTCCGCGCGCAGGCGGCCGGCCTCCCCCATGAGCCGGGCGGTGGCGGGGTCGGCCAGCACCTCGGTCAGTATCGCCGCGAGGTCGGAGACGAACCGCTCGGGGTCGACGGGCGTGCCCGTCCCGTCGTCGGCCTGCTCGATCGGCACGAGACGCCCGGTGAGCCCGTCGGCGACGACCTCGGGGATGCCGCCCGTCGCCGTGCCGACGACGGGCAGACCGCACGCCATCGCCTCGAGGTTCACGATGCCGAGAGGCTCGTAGACGGAGGGGCACACGAACACCGTCCCGGCCGTGAGCACGGCGGCGAGCTCGCGCTGCGGCAGCATCTCCTCGATCCAGACGACGCCCTCGCGCTCCTCCTGCAGCACGCGCACGCCCTCCTGCACCTCCGCCATGATCTCGGGCGTGTCGGGTGCCCCCGCGCACAGCACGAGCTGCACGTCCGGTTCGAGCCGCCGAGCGGCCGCGAGCAGGTACGGCAGCCCCTTCTGCCGGGTGATGCGTCCGACGAAGACGACGCTGCGACGCCCGGGGTCGATCCCGAAGCGCTCGAGCACGGCCGCGTCCTCGGTGGGGGCCCATCGCTCGAGGTCGATGCCGTTGTGCACGACGTGCACGCGCGCGGGGTCGATGCCGGGATAGCAGCGCAGGATGTCGGCGCGCATGCCGGCGCTCACGGCGATCACCGCATCCGCCGCCTCGAACGCCGTCTTCTCGATCCAGCTCGACACGCGGTAGCCGCCGCCGAGCTGCTCGGCCTTCCAGGGGCGCAGCGGCTCGAGCGAGTGCGCGGTCACGACGTGCGGGATGCCGTGCAGCAGCTTCGCGAGGTGGCCGGCGGCGTTCGCGTACCAGGTGTGCGAGTGCACGAGATCGGCACCCGCGACGTCCTCGGCCATCTGCAGGTCGACGCCGAGAGTCGCGAGAGCGGGGTTGGCCGAGGTGAGCTGCGGCGGTACGAGGTATGCGTAGGTGTGCGGCTCGTCGCGCGGCAGTCCGAAGCAGCGCACGACGACGTCGACGTCGCGCCGGAGCGCCGCGACGAGCTCGGCGACGTGCACGCCGGCACCCCCGTAGACCTCGGGCGGATACTCACGGCTCAGAACATCGACTCGCATGCCTGTCGACGCTAGTACACCCCCGCACCCTGTCCTAGGGTGATGCCATGGCAGCACCGCCCAAGGTCTTCGGCATCGTCCTCGCCGGTGGGGAGGGGAAGCGGCTGATGCCGCTGACCGCCGACCGCGCCAAACCCGCGGTGCCGTTCGCGGGGGGCTACCGGCTCATCGACTTCGCGCTGTCCAACCTCATCAACTCGGGGCTGCGGCAGATCGTCGTGCTCACCCAGTACAAGTCGCACTCGCTCGACCGGCACGTCTCGCAGACCTGGCGGCTGTCGGGGATGCTCGGCGCCTACGTCGCGTCCGTCCCGGCGCAGCAGCGGCTCGGCAAGCGCTGGTTCTCGGGCTCGGCCGACGCGATCCTGCAGAGTCTCAACCTCATCCGGGACGAGAAGCCGGACATCGTCGTCGTGGTCGGGGCCGACCACGTGTACCGCATGGACTTCAGCCAGATGATCCAGGCGCACATCGCCTCCGGCCAGGGCGTCACGGTCGCCGCCATCCGTCAGCCGATCGCGCTCGCCGACCAGTTCGGCGTGATCGAGCTGGACGAGAGCGACCCCACCCGGATCGCCGCCTTCCGCGAGAAGCCGAAGGACGCCACGGGTCTCGCCGACTCCCCCGGCGAGATCCTCGCCTCGATGGGCAACTACGTGTTCGACGCCGACGTGCTCATCGACGCCGTGCAGCGCGACGGCGCGCGCGCCGACTCCAACCACGACATGGGCGGCGACATCGTGCCCGACTTCGTGGCGCGCGGGCAGGCCGCCGTCTACGACCTCAACCAGAACGAGGTGCCGGGCGCGACCGACCGCGACCGCTTCTACTGGCGTGACGTGGGAACGATCGACTCCTTCTTCGAGGCGCACCAGGATCTCATCGCGGCGCTGCCGGTCTTCAACCTGTACAACCAGGCCTGGCCGATCTACAGCCAGCAGCTCAACTCGCCGCCCGCGAAGTTCGTGCGCGACGGCAAGAACACCGTCGGCACGGCGATCGACTCGATCGTGTCGCTCGGATGCGTCGTGTCGGGCGGGCACCTCGAGCGCTCGGTGCTGGGTCCCTGGGTGACGATCGCATCCGGTGCCCACGTGACCGACTCGGTGGTGTTCGAGCGGGTCGAGATCGGCGCGAACGCCACGGTGCAGCGCGCTATCCTCGACAAGGACGTCGTCGTCGCACCCGGGGCCACCGTGGGGGTCGATCACGACGCCGACCGCAACCGCGGATACACGGTGACCGAGTCGGGCATCACGGTCGTCGGCAAGGGCGTCCGCGTCGACTGACGCTCCGCCCCCACCCCACGCACCCGAAGGACCTCCCCCGCGCCATGGCTCGCTTCCTCGTCGTGCTCGATGTCGACTCCACCCTCATCGAGGACGAGGTGATCGAGCTGCTCGCCGAGGCGGCGGGGTCGCTCGACGCCGTGGCCGAGGTCACCTTCCGCGCCATGAACGGCGAGCTCGACTTCGCAGAGAGCCTGCGGGAGCGGGTGGCGACGCTCGCGGGGCTTCCGGACTCGGTGTTCGCGGAGGTCGGGACGCGCGTCACCGTCACGCGCGGCGTGCCGGAGATGATCACCGCCGTGCACGCCGCCGGGGGGCAGGTGGCGGTGGTGTCGGGAGGCTTCCACGAGATCATCGACCCGCTCGCGGAGCGTCTCGGACTCGACCACTGGCGTGCGAACCGGCTCGAGGTGGCCGACGGTGTGCTCACGGGCCGCGTCATCCCCCCGATCGTGGACGCCGCCGCGAAGGCGGAGGCGCTCCAGGAGTGGGCGGACGCCGCGGGCGTCCCGATCGCGCAGACCCTCGCGGTGGGCGATGGCGCCAACGACCTGCCGATGATGGCTCTCGCGGGCCTCTCGGTGGGCTTCGACGCGAAGGCGCCCGTGCGGGATGTCGCCGACGTGCTGCTCGACGACCGCGACCTCTCGATGCTGCTGTCCCTCATGGGGCTGGGGCGCTGATCCCCGGTCATTTCCCGATCCTTGACTCCCGAACGGGGGTGTCAGTACTGTCGCGCGTGAAGAAGTGACACGAGTCACTATGTCCGTCGCGACGGGGCGGCGGCCGTCCGGGTCGATGCGGATCCGGGCGTCTCGAGAACGGAGTCCTCAGTGTCCGGTCAGTCAGAGAATCTCGAAGCGGGGGCGTCGCCGATCGGCGCCAGGCCCCGCGCGGTCCGTGCCCTGGCACTCGCCGCCCTCGCCGCGCTCCTCGCGTCGGCGCTCCAGGCGGTTGTGCTGCCGGTGCCCGGGGCATCCGCGGTCACCGTCGGTGCGGGCAGCTACGCGGAGGGCACGCCCGCGGGCGGCGCCGCGCCGCAGGACTGCGCGGGCGGCGTCATGAACCCGCGGTCCCGCACGACGGCGAACTTCCCCGCGGGCGCGGTGCCCACCAACGACTGGTGGACCTCGCTGCTGTGGAACAAGGTGAACTGCACCGACGAGTCCGCCAACCTCATGGCGCATCCGCTCGCCTTCCACTCCTTCACCAACGGGCTCGGGGTGAGCTATCCCACCAACGCGGCGATCTCGGGCACCTCGACGGGCGTCTCCGAGTACCACTACAACTACGCGGAGGACTTCCGCATCGGCATCGCGGGGCTCAGCGCCGCGGGAAAGGTCGACGACTACAGCGACTGGACCGTGACCGAGCTCTGGGCGAGCGGCGGCACGAGCCTGCGGGCCACGATCGGCCACGGGCTGCCTTTCGTGTACGGCACCAAGACCGGGGGCGATGTGCGGCTCACGCTCACCGCACCCCCGGCGGTGTGGCGCAACTCGGGCGGCGCGATCGGCTTCACCGTCAACGGGCACGACTACGCCGCGTTCGGGCCGAGCGGATCGAGCTGGAACGTCTCCGGCACGACGATCGGCTCCTCGCTCGCGGGCGGCGCCTTCTTCTCCGTCGCGGTGCTGCCGACGAGCAGCAACGACACGGCGCGGGGCGCGGCGCTCGACGCCTACGCGCCCTACGCGCACAACCACGTGACGGGCACACGGGTGTCGTGGTCGTACAACGAGTCGACCGCGAAGCTCACCGCGAGCTACGCGTTCACGACCGTCGCCAAGCAGGGCGGCGGCGCGAACGGCACCGTCTTCGCGCTCTACCCGCACCAGCGCGACGCGCTCAGCGGGACCACGCCGAGCGCCTACTCCTACATGTCGCCGCGCGGACCGATGCGCGTCGTCATCGGATCGAGCCAGTTCCAGACCGTGTCGACCTTCAACGGCGTGCTCCCGCAGCTCGCGAACACCGGCTTCGCATCCGGCAGCGCCGACCTCTCGCAGCTCTCCGGCTACGTCGACCAGGTCGCGAGCGGCGACCCGTTCGCCGGCTTCGGCGAGGACACCTATTGGACCGGCAAGGCGCTCGGGCGGGCCACGCAGGTCATCCAGCTCGCGAACCTCACCGGAAAGACCGCCGCGCGCGACTCCTTGATCGGCGCGGTGCGCACCCGGCTCACGGATTGGATGACAGCCTCCCCCGGTGAGACCCAGCGACTGTTCTCCTACAACCCGAGCTGGGGCACGCTCATCGGCTACCCCGCGTCGTACGGCTCCGACACGGAGCTCAACGACCACCACTTCCACTACGGCTACTACGTCGTGGCGGCAGCCACCGTGGCGCAGTTCGACCCCGCGTGGGCCGCGAACTCCGCCTACGGCGGGATGGTGAACACGATCATCAAGGACGCCGCCAACTGGGATCGTGCCGACACGCGCTTCCCGTTCCTGCGCGACTTCGACATCTATGCGGGTCACGATTGGGCCTCCGGTCACGGCTCCTTCGGTGCCGGCAACAACCAGGAGTCGTCGTCGGAGGGGATGAACTTCGCCGCGGGCCTCATCCTGTGGGGCCAGGCGACGGGCAACACGACGGTGCGCGACCTCGGCATCTACCTGTACACGACGCAGGCGTCGGCGATCCACAACTACTGGTTCGACACCGACGACGAGGCGTTCCCCGCCGCATTCGGCCACTCGACGGTCGGCATGGTGTGGGGTGACGGCGGCGCGTACGCGACGTGGTTCAGCGCGGAGCCGGAGATGATCCAGGGCATCAACCTGCTGCCGAGCACCGCCGGGCACCTCTACCTCGGCTACGACCCGGCCTACATCGGCCGCAATCTCATCGAGTTGCAGACGAACAACGGAGGGCCGGCGACGGTCTGGCAGGACATCATCTGGGAGTTCCAGGCGCTTGCCGACGCTCCGACGGCACTCGGGCAGTTCCGCGCGCAGGCGGGGTCGTACGCCGTGGAGGAGGGCGAGTCCCGGGCGCACACCTTCTACTGGCTGAAGAACCTCTCCGCGGTCGGCACCGTCGACCGCTCCGTGACGGCGGACACCCCGCTCTACGCGGTGTTCACGAAGAACGGAGTGCGCAACCACCAGGCCGCGAACATGTCGGGGTCCGCCATCACGGTGCACTTCTCCGACGGCGTCGCACTGAACGTCCCGGCGCGTTCCGTGGCATCGTCGAGCGGCGGATCGACCGGCGGCGACACGACGGCGCCGTCCGTCCCGGCGGGGCTCACGGCATCCGGGACCACCTCGAGCTCCACCCAGCTGTCCTGGACGGCGTCGACCGACAACGTCGGCGTCACCGGGTACGAGGTGCTCTCGGGCGGCGGTGTCATCGGAACGGTGAACGGCACCACGGCGTCGGTGACCGGGCTCGCGGCGTCCACGAGCTACACCTTCGCGGTGCGCGCGTTCGATGCGGCGGGCAACCGCTCGGGCGCGAGCTCGACGGTGACGGTGACGACCAGCGGCGGCGGGGGCTCCGGCGGCACCGTCGACGCGACCTCCCGCATCGAGGCGGAGTCGTACAGCGGGATGTCGGGCGTGCAGACGGAGGCGACCTCGGACACCGGGGGCGGCCAGAACGTCGGCTGGATCGGCAACGGCGACCACCTGCGCTTCGACGGCGTCGACTTCGGGAGCACCGCGCGCACGCAGTTCACCGCGCGGGTCGCGTCCGGGGCGGGTGCCGGGGTCAGCGGGCTCGTCACGGTGCGCCTCGACGGCCTCACCTCGGCCCCGATCGGGAGCTTCGCGATCGGCAGCACGGGAGGCTGGCAGAACTGGCAGAGCGTGCCCGCCAACATCCAGGGCACGACGGGAGTGCACACCGTGTATCTGACGTTCGAGTCCGGACAGCCGGCCGACTACGTCAACCTCAACTGGTTCACCTTCTCGTGAGCCGCGGGTGCCCCCGGCGCGAGCCGGGGGCACCTCGTTGCTCAGGTCGAGGCGCGCTCCACGACGTGGAACAGCTCGCCGACCGGCCGCGGCGGCGGCACCGGATGACCGAGAGCCGCGAGCACGGACGCCGTGAGGTGCTCGGCCTGGGCGTCGATCGCCTGCCAGACGGTCGTGAGCGCGGGCGAGGCGAGCCGGGCGAGCGGGATGTCGTCGACCCCGATGACCGCGACGTCGTCGGGTGTGACGAGCCCCTCCGCCCGCACACCCGCGAGCACCGCGAAGGCGACCTCGTCGTTGTAGGCGACGACGCCCGTCACCGAGTCGTCGGCGCGCCACGCGCGCACGGCGGCCGCCGCCGAGGCGATCTCGAGCTCGACGGTGCGCGTGCGGGGCTCGGGGAGCCCGAGTCGTCGACAGGCCGCGCGTGCTCCAGCGAGGCGGCGTTCCGCGAACGCGGCCAGACGCTCGTCGCTCGGTGCGGCGTAGGCGAGTACCCGGTGCCCGCGCGCGGCGAGGTGCTCCACCTGCAGCTCGGCGATGCCGTGCTGTGGAACCGCGAAGGTCTCCGGATGCGGGTCCTCGTCGAGCGCGGAGCCCACCACCGGGATCCGCGCGGTGCGCATCGCGGCCGCGTCGGTATCCGTCAGCGGGCCGAGCGCGAGCACCGCACGCGGCGTCACCGCGCGCCACAGCTCGGTGAGCGGTCGGCTGTCGCGGTCGTTGAACACGAGCAGCGCGAGGCCGTGCTCGGCGAAGAGGGTCGTGAGGTGGTCGATGAGGGTGTCGATGACGGGCCCGACCGTCCAGTCCGGGAGCACGCACAGCACGACGTCGCTCCGGCCCGAGCGCAGCGCGCGGGCGGGCGCGGACGGCGTGTAGCCGAGGCGGTCGGCGGTCTCCAGCACGTGGCGCCGGGTGGCCTCCGAGATCGACACCCCGGGAGCGTCGTTGAGCACGTAGCTCACGGTCGTGCGCGAGAAGCCGCTCTCGCGGGCGACGTCGGCGCTGGTGACCCGGGACACGTGGGCCTCCGTCAGTGCCCCATGCCGAGGCCGCCGTCGACCGGGATAACGGCGCCGGAGATGTAGCCGGCGTCGTCGGAGGCGAGCCAGGCGATGACACGCGCGACCTCCGTCGGGGAGGCGAAGCGGCCCGCGGGGATCTGCGCGAGGTACTGCTTCTGCTGCTCCTCGGGCAGCTCGGCGGTCATGTCGGTCTCGATGAAGCCCGGCGCCACGACGTTGGCGGTGATGCCGCGCGATCCGAGCTCCCGGGTGAGGGAGCGTGCGATGCCGACGAGGCCCGACTTGGACGCCGCGTAGTTGATCTGCCCGGCGCTGCCGAGCAGCCCGACGACGCTCGAGACGAGCACGACGCGGCCGAAGCGCGCCTTCAGCATCCCCTTGGACGCGCGCTTGACGACGCGGAACGCCCCCGACAGGTTGGTGTCGATGACGTCGGTGAAGTCCTCCTCGCTCATGCGCAGCAGGAGGGTGTCGCGTGTGATCCCGGCGTTCGCGACGACGACCTCGACCGGCCCGAGCTTCTCCTCGACCTCGCTGAAGGCGGCGTCGACGGATGCGGCGTCCGTCACGTCGGCGCGCACCGTGAGCGTGCCCTCAGGACCCTGTCCCGAGCGGGCCGTGACGGCCACGCGGTGGCCCTGGGCGAGGAACTCGGCGGCGATCGCGTAGCCGATGCCGCGGTTGCCGCCGGTGACGAGGACGGTGCGAGAGGTCATGGTTCAGGAGCCTACCGGCGCGCGAGCGTAGGCTTGGCTCATCGCCAGTCACAGCTCGCACGTCGTCACGGAGCTCCCGCCCTCACCGGACGAGGAGCGCCGTTCGCGCATGCTCAAGTACACCCTCGCGATGGGCATCCGGGTGGTCTGCATCGCGCTGTGCCTCGTGGTGCCGGGCTGGTGGCTGCTGATCCCGGCGGCGGGCGCGGTGTTCCTCCCCTACTTCGCGGTGGTCATCGCGAACAACGTCGGAGGCGGCGACCGGGGCCGGGTGCGGCGTCCGGGAGCCCTCACGCGGCGCGAGCCCGGGGAGCGGCCGTGATCGGGCTCGGCGACCCCGGCATCCGCTGCTCGGCGGCCGGGTGCATGCGCGACGCCGCCTTCCGGGTCAACTGGCGCAACCCCCGCATCCACGGTGCCGAGCGCGTGAAGGTGTGGCTCGCCTGTGAGGAGCATCGCGACACGCTCGCCGACTACCTCGGCACCCGCGGTTTCCCCGTGCAGGTCACGGCGCTCGACGTCGAGCTCGACCGCGTGCCGGATCCGGCATGAGCGACACGGAGGTGCGTCGTCCGGTGACCGGCTGGCGGCGCTGGAGCGCCTACCTGGCACTGACGGTCGTGTTCGCGCTCGCCTGCGGGCTGCTGTCGTGGTGGCAGTGGGCGCGTCGCGCGGATACCGCTGCCGAGAACCTCCGCGTGGAGCAGAACTACGACGCGACGCCCGTGCCCGTCGGCGAGGTGCTCCCCCGCCTCGACGCCTGGGACGAGGACGACGAGTGGACCCGGGTCGTGCTGACCGGCGAGTACCTGTCGGAGGACGCGCTCCTCGTCCGGAACCGGGTGCTGGGCGGCTCCCCCGGCTTCGAGCAGCTCGTGCCGTTCCGCCAGGAGAACGGCACGGTGGTGGTCGTCGACCGCGGCTGGCTGCCGCTCGGGAACGGCGTCGACTCGCTCCCGGATGCCGTGCCCGCTCCCCCGGACGGCCAGGTGACGGTCGTCGCCCGCCTGCGCGGCGCCGAGCCCAGGCTCCCCGGCCGCACGGCGCCCGAGGGGCAGATCCCCTCGATCGACGTCGCGTCGATCGTCGCGGGGCTCGACGCGAGGGGCTACACGGGCGCCTACGCGGTCGTGGCGAGCGAGGACCCCGCGGCCACCCCGATGCCGGCCGCGGCACCGCGTCCCCAGGAGGACGAGGGGATGCACCTCTCCTACGCGCTGCAGTGGATCGCGTTCGGGGTGCTCGCCTTCGTCGGGCTGTTCTGGGCGTGGCGTCGGGAGCGGCGCATCGCCGCGCTCCCCGTCGAGGAGCAGGCCGCCGCGCGTGCGCCGAAACGCCGTCACGACGACGCGGACGTCGAGGACGCGATCCTCGACCGCCTCGACGCGCGCTGACGGCTCCCGGGTCGCGTCAGCGCTCGCCGAGCAGCACGCCGCGTTGCGCCGCCTCGGCGCGCACGGCGTTCAGGAAGGCGGCGTACTCGTCCTTGCTCTTCGCGTAGCCGAGCGCACCGCCCTTGACGGCGCCCAACGCGCCATCCTGATCGAACCGCAGCCACGAGTTGCCGTGCTCGTCGACCCCGACGTCGAAGGTGAAGCTGATGTGGAACTTCTTGCCCGCCAGGGCACCCGCGAACAGCGTCAGCGGCAGGCTGCCCCGCTCGAGCTTGATGCGGCCCTGCGTCGGCTGGGTCGCCGTGTAGCCGAGGCTCTCGGCGACGCCGATCACGAAGGGCACGGACTGCTGGTCGGTTCCGGCGAGGATGAGCTCGGGCATGCGGTGGTGGTCTCCTTCGGGGCGGTGTCTAGCTCACACCAGCGGAGCCGGGCGCTCGCGCGCGGCCGGCGGAGCGTACGCTGCGGACTATCGCGGCGTCTAGCTCACACTGATCAGTTCAGCGTATTCGGGGTTCCAGTGGTCCTCGACGCCGTCGGGCATGATGAGCACGCGTTCGGGGTTGAGCGCCTCGACCGCCCCCTCGTCGTGGGAGACGAGCACCACGGCGCCCGTGTATCCGGCCAGCGCGCCGAGGATCTCCTCGCGTGACGCCGGGTCGAGGTTGTTGGTGGGCTCGTCGAGCAGCAGCACGTTGGCGCCCGAGACGACGATCATCGCGAGGGCGAGGCGGGTCTTCTCGCCGCCGGAGAGCACCCCGGCGAGCTTGTGCCCGTCGTCGCCCGTGAACAGGAACGAGCCGAGCACCTTGCGCGCCTCGGTCTCGGTGAGGTTCGGGGATGCCGCGGTCATGTTCTGCAGCACCGTGCGGCTCACGTCGATCGTCTCGTGCTCCTGCGCGTAGTAGCCGATCCGCAGACCGTGCCCGGCGATCACCTCGCCGGTGTCGGGCGCGTCGATGCCGCCCAGGATGCGCAGCAGCGTGGTCTTGCCGGCGCCGTTGAGTCCCAGCACGACGACCTTCGAGCCGCGGTCGATCGCGAGGTCGACGGCGGTGAAGATCTCGAGCGAGCCGTAGGACTTCGAGAGGTCGGACGCCTGCAACGGCGTCTTGCCGCACGGCGCCGGATCAGGGAAGCGCAGCTTCGCGACGCGGTCGACGGCGCGCTCCTCCTCGAGCCCGGAGAGCATCCTCTCGGCGCGAGCGACCATCTGGTGCGCGGCCGCCGCCTTGGACGCCTTCGCGCCGAACCTCGCGGCCTGCAGCTGGAGGGCGGTCGCCTTCTTCTCGACGTTCGCGCGCTCCTTCTTGCGACGTTCCTGGTCGGCCTCGCGCTGCTTCAGGTAGTGGCGCCATCCCATGTTGTAGATGTCGATCGCCTGGCGGTTCGCGTCGAGGTAGAAGACCTTATTGACGACCTCCTCGACGAGGTCGACGTCGTGCGAGATGACGATCACACCGCCCTGGTAGGCCTTGAGGAACTCGCGCAGCCACACGATCGAGTCGGCGTCGAGGTGGTTCGTCGGCTCGTCGAGGATCATCGTGTCGGCGCCCGAGAACAGGATGCGCGCGAGCTCGATGCGCCGGCGCTGCCCACCCGACAGCGTCTTCAGCTGCTGGTCGAGGATGCGGTCGGGCAGCGCGAGGTTCGACGCGATCGCGGCCGCCTCGGCCTCCGCCGCGTAGCCGCCGAGTGCGAGGAAGCGGTCCTCGAGGCGCGCGTAGCGCGACATCGCGGCGTCGGCGACCGCGGCATCCGGGCTCGCCATCTCCTCGGTCGCCTTCCGCAGCTCCGCGACCACGTGCCCGAGCCCACGGGCGTTCAGGATGCGGGTGCGCGCCGTCTCCTCGGGGTCGCCCGAGCGCGGGTCCTGCGGCAGGTAGCCGATCTCGCCGGTGCGGTCGATCCGCCCGTCGGTGGGCAGGGTCTCCCCCGCGAGCGTTTTCGTGAGTGTCGTCTTGCCGGCGCCGTTGCGGCCCACGAGCCCGACCTTGTCGCCCTTGTCGACGCGGAAGGTGACATCCTCCATGAGCAGCCGCGCGCCGACGCGGATCTGGAGGTCATGCACGGCGAGCACAGGGGTGTCCTTCGGTGAGTGGGTGGGGGGCGCGGCCGAGGGGCCAGCCTCCCAGTCTAGGTCGTGCGGGCGGACCTTCGTCGTCTCGCTCGCGTCAGCCGAAGTAGAGGTGGCGGTGGAGACGGCAGCCGGGGTTGAAGGCGGCCCCGCACGCGGGGCACGACTCGACGCCGAGGTAGGTCTCGATCGCGTGGGTGGCGCCGCACGCGCCGCACAGCAGGGCGTGCACCTCGCGCTCGTCGGCATCCCACACCTCGGAGGGGTGGTCGGCGACCGCCTCGTGGCAGTCGTGGCACGGGTAGAAGCGATCGCAGCAGTGGAAGCGGATGGCGACGACGTCGCTCGGCCCGTTCCAGTGCACGCAGCGGGTCTCCGCGTCGATCGGGAGCCCGTGGACCCGGATTCCGTGCGAGTCGAGCGGTGCATCCCGCATCAGTCCGCCCCCCGCGCCGACAGCGCGTCGGCGACGTCGTCCGCGTGACGGAGCGCGAGCACGAGAACCGGCACGACGATCCGGAAACCGAGCCGCACGCCGCGTGCGCGCTGCGCGTCGCGCACCCGCTCGGCGATCCCGGCGACGACCGGCAGCATGCTGATGGCCAGCGAGAGGGTGAGTCCGATCCGACGCGGATCGGCGCCGAGGCGCGCGAGGGGCCGCATGCCGGTCTCGAGCGCGGCGAGCAGCTCCTCGCTGCGGGTCGTGAGGGTCAGGAGCGCCGCGAGCAGCACGATCGAGACGACGCGGACGGTGTTCACGAGCGCGTCCCAGGGGGTCAGGAAGACGAGCTGCGTGACGACCATGAGCACCACGATCCACTTCGCGAGCCACAGCTGCCGCAGCAGCACCACGGGCGGGAGGAGGGCAAACGCGTACAGCGCGACGACGACCAGGCCGGCGAGGGCGATCGTGACGCCCGTGTGCGGCCACAGGGAGATCAGCAGCGCGAGGGCGAGGAGCGCGAGGAGCTTCACCCCCGCGGGTGCGCGATGCAGGATGCTGCGGCCGGGCAGGTAGAGGGCGATCATGCGTACTCCCGGCGGTAGGCGCGCACGACATCCGCAGGCTGCCCCACCTCGACGAGCCGGCCCTCGTGGAAGCGGAGGGCGACGTCGCAGCGCTCGGCGAGCTCGAGGTCGTGCGTGAGGAGGACGAGCTGCGCGTCGAGGTCGTCGATGAGCATCCGCCCGATCCGTCGCGCGTTGCCGAGGTCGAGCAGCGTCGTGGGCTCGTCGGCGATCACGAGCCGCGGCTCGCGCACGAGCACGGAGGCGAGGGCCAGCAGCTGCTTCTGCCCGCCGGAGAGGCTGTAGGCGGGCGCATCCGCGTGGTCGCCGAGCCCGTGTTGGCGGAGCACGGCGTCGACGCGGGCGTCGACCTCCGCGCGGGCGAGGCCGCTTCCCCGCAGCGAGAGCCGCACGTCCTCGGCGACCGTCGGCATGAGGATCTGCGCGTCGGGGTTGGTGAACACGAAGCCCACCTCGGCGCGCACCCGGGAGAGCTCGCGCGCCACGTCGAGGCCGTGGACGCGCACGGTGCCCCGCGTCGGACGCACGAGGCCGTCGAGCACGCGCGCGAACGTCGACTTGCCGGATCCGTTGGCCCCGATCACGGCGATGCGGTGCTGTGCGAGGCGCACCGTGACGTCCTCGAGGATGCGCCGCCCGTCCAGCTCGACCGCGACGCCGTCGAGGGCGATCTCGTTCGAGCCCGGCGCGGCGCGCTCCTCGGCGGTGCTCATCGTGCGGAGGCGTCCGTCGCGTCTGCCGCGGCCGGTGCGGTGCGAGCGGCGAGCGCGCGCTCGCGACGCGCGCCGAACACCGGCGGGTATGCCTTCCACAGCGTCATCGTGAGGGCCGTGGCGATGGCGATCTTGGCGAGGTCGCCCGGGATGAAGGCGAGGTTGCCGATCATGACGGCGTCGAGCGGCAGCTTCGCGACGAGGGACGCCACCGGGATGCCGAGGGCGTAGACGACGAGGATGCCGCCGACGACGCCGCCGAGGGCGACACGCCACCAGGAGAGCCGACCTCGCCCCGAGTGGGCGATGAGACCCGTCACGAAGGCGCCCGGGATCCAGCCGAAGAGGTAGCCGGCCGTGACGCCGACGAAGACGCCCGCACCCCCGTGACCGCCCGAGAGCAGAGGAAGCCCGACCGCGACGAGCGCGAGGAACACGGCGACGGCCGCCGCCCCCCGCCACGCGCCGAGCACCATGCCCGCGAGGATCACCCCGAGGGTCTGCGCCGTGATGGGCACGGGGCCGACCGGGATCGGTCCGATGAGGCCGAGCGCCGCGATGATGGCGGCGAAGACGGCGATGCGGGCGATGTCGCGGGTGTCGAAGCGGCGGGGGGCGTCGGTCATGGTGGTCCTCGGGTTCGGCATGAGTGAACAGCGTTCAGGTGAACGGCGTTCAGTATAGTGAGAGGCGTGAGCCCGGAACCGCATGCACGTCACGACCGCGCGTCCGTCGTCGACGCGGCGCTGCGCATCCTCGACGACTGGGGGCTGCCGGAGCTGACCATGCGGCGTCTCGCCGCCGCGCTCGACGTGCAGCCGAGCGCGCTGTACCACCACTTCGAGAACAAGCAGACCCTGCTCGCCGCCGTCGCGGACCGCATCCAGGACGCCGCGAGGCCCTCCCCCTCCCCCGAGCTCGGCTGGTACGAGGCGACGCTCGCCGAGGCGGTGAACGTGCGCGACGCGCTGCTGGCGTACCGCGACGGGGCCGAGGTCGTGCTGAGCACGCGCGCCCTCGGACTCGGCTCGGATGCCGCCCACGCCCGTCTCGCAGCCGCGCTCGGCCGAGGGCACGACGCCGAGACCGCGGATCTCGTCGCCACGGCACTGCTGCACCTCATCCTCGGCGACGCGTCGCTCGCGCAGCAGCGCCTCCAGGCCGACAGCCTGGGGGCCGTCGCAGCAGGCACCGCGGACACCTCGGATGCCGCCTTCCGGCTGGGCGCGGAGCTGCTGCTCTCGGGGCTGGAGCTGGCGGCCGAGGTGATCGAACGCTCCTGACCCGTGCGTTCCGAGGCCGCGTCCCCGCACCCCCGAGCGGCCCGAGCTAGATCGAGAATCCGATCGCGCGCATCATGTCGCGCCCGTCGTCGGTGATGCGCTCGGGGCCCCACGGCGGCATCCACACCCAGTTGATGCGGAACCGCTCGACGATGCCGTCGAGCGACTGGGCCACCTGCTCCTCGATGACGTCGGTGAGCGGGCAGCCGGCCGAGGTGAGCGTCATCGAGATGATGAGCGCGTCGTTCTCGTCGTCCCAGGCGAGGTCGTAGACGAGGCCGAGGTCGACGATGTTGACCCCGAGCTCGGGGTCGATGACGTCCTTCAGCCCCTCCTCGACCTGGTCGAAGAGCGCGGGTTCGAGCGACGTGGGCATGTGCCTAGGCTACGCGGGATGCCGGGCTCACGCCTGGGCGACCAGGTAGCGGTCGTAGCCCTCGTCCTCGAGGCGCTCGGCGAGCTCCGGGCCGCCCTCCTCGGCGACCTTGCCGTCGACGAAGACGTGCACGAAGTCCGGCTTGATGTATCGCAGGATGCGCGTGTAGTGCGTGATGAGCAGCACGCCGAGTCCCGTCTCCTGGTGGGCGCGGTTGACGCCCTCCGAGACGATCTTGAGCGCGTCGACGTCGAGGCCCGAGTCGGTCTCGTCGAGGATCGCGAACTTCGGCTTCAGCAGCTCGAGCTGCAGGATCTCGTGGCGCTTCTTCTCGCCGCCGGAGAAGCCCTCATTGACGTTGCGCGCGGCGAACGACGGGTCCATGCGCAGCTTGCCCATCGCATCCTTCACGGTCGCACCCCAGTGGCGGATCGAGGGCTCCTCGCCGTCGATCGCGGTCTTGGCCGTGCGCAGGAAGTTGGTGACGGTGACGCCGGGGATCTCGACCGGGTACTGCATCGCGAGGAAGAGACCCGCGCGGGCGCGCTCGTCGACGCTCATCTCGAGCACGTTCTGGCCGTCGAAGGTGATCGATCCGCCCTCGACCTTGTAGCGCGGGTGGCCGGCGATCGTGTACGCGAGCGTCGACTTGCCCGAGCCGTTGGGGCCCATGACGGCGTGGATCTCGCCCTCGTTGATGGTGAGGTCGACGCCCTTGAGGATGTGCTTGGTGCCCTGGTCGGTCTCGATCGAGACCTTGAGGTCGCGGATCTCCAGAGTGGACATGCGTTTCGCCTTTCCTAGACCGCGAGCCGTGCGCTCGGGTCGATGTACACGTCGCCGTCGATGATCTCGACCGCGAAGACGGGGACCGGCTCGTAGGCCGGGAGGTTGAGGGGCTTGCCCGTGGTGAGCGAGAACTTGGAGCCGTGCGCCCAGCACTCGAGGCCGTCGTCCTCGACGAATCCCTCGCTGAGGGAGATGTCGCCGTGGGTGCAGGTGTCGCCGATCGCGTGCACCTCGCCGGCCGAGTCGCGCACGACCGCGATCGCGACGCCGTCGAGCACGACGCGGCGCGCCGACGACACGCTCAGCTCGTCGACCGCGCAGACCTTCTGCCCGCTCATCGGGCCGCCTGCAGCTCCGCCTCGAGGGCCTCGTGGAGGCGTGCCTCGAGCACGGGCTCGCCGATCTTCTGCACGATCTCGCTGAGGAAGCCCAGCACGACGAGACGGCGCGCCTCGTCCTCCGGGATGCCGCGCGCCTGCAGGTAGAACAGCTGCTCGTCGTCGAAGCGACCGGTGGCGGATGCGTGGCCCGCGCCCTCGATGTCGCCCGTCTCGATCTCGAGGTTCGGGATGGAGTCGGCGCGGGTGCCGTCGGAGAGCACGAGGTTGCGGTTCTGCTCGTAGGTGTCGGTGCCGGTCGCGGTGCGGCCGATGAGCACGTCGCCGATCCACACGGTGTGCGCGCCGTCGCCGTTGAGTGCGCCCTTGTAGGTCACGCGGCTGCGGGTGTGCGGGGCGTCGTGGTTGACGTACACCTGCTGCTCGAGGTGCTGGCCGGCGTCCGCGAAGTAGACACCGTACAGCTCGGCCTCGGCGCCCTCCTCCGCGAGGTGGGCGGAGGGGTTGACGCGCACGATCTCACCGCCGAGCGACACGATGATGTGCGTGAGGGTGGCGCCGTGGCCGATGCGGGCGAACTGGCTCGCGAGGTGCAGGGCGGTGTCGTCCCACTCCTGCACGGAGACCACCGTGACGTTCGCGTCGGCCTCGAGCACGATCTCGAGGTTCTCGGTGAGCTTGGCGACGCCCTGGCTGTCGAGCACCACGAGGCCCGTCGCCCCCTTCGCCGCCGTGATGAGCGTGTGGGCGGCGCGCGGCGCGTCGCCGAGCCCCGCGCGCGTCACGGTGAGGGTCTCGGCTTCGCCCTCGAGCCGGATGTGGAGCGCCTTCTCGAAGCTCGTCCACGCGTTCGCGGCGGCGCGGTCCTCGGGCGTTCCGGCGGCGCCGACGAGCTCGTGGGAGCGGTCGACCCACTCGACGGTGGTGCCCGCCGCCTCCGGGTACAGCACCGCGTAGGGGGCGCCGTCGAGCTCGCCGTCGATGAGCTCGCGGAGCTTGTCGACGGGGCTGTACTTCCAGATCGCCTCGCGCCCCGTGACCTCCGGGAACTCGGAGTGGACGGTCGAGGAGAAGCGCTCGGAACGGGTCTGGACGGGCACGGTGGCCCATCCTCCGTGCGAGTGCTCCGTCAGGCCGTGCTGTTCAGTCTGAACGGGGGTGCTCACTTAGCCGACGCTGCCTTCCATGCTCATCTCGATGAGCTTGTTGAGTTCGAGCGCGTACTCCATCGGCAGCTCGCGCGCGATGGGCTCGATGAAGCCCCGCACGATCATCGCCATCGCCTCATCCTCGGGCATGCCGCGGGACTGCAGGTAGAACAGCTGCTCCTCGGAGACGCGCGAGACGGTGGCCTCGTGGCCGAGCTGCACGTCGTCGACGCGGATGTCGATGGCCGGGTAGGTGTCGGAGCGGGAGATCGTGTCGACGAGCAGCGCGTCGCAGCGCACCGTGTTGGCGGAGTGGTGGGCGTTCGCCTCGACGCGCACCTCGCCGCGGTATCCGGCGCGGCCTCCGCCACGGGCGATCGACTTCGACACGATCGAACTCGTCGTGTACGGCGCCATGTGGATCATCTTCGCGCCGGCGTCCTGGTGCTGGCCGGGGCCCGCGAAGGCGACCGAGAGCGTCTCGCCCTTGGCGTGTTCCCCCACGAGGAAGATCGACGGGTACTTCATCGTCACCTTGGAGCCGATGTTGCCGTCGATCCACTCCATCGTTGCCCCCTCCTCGGCGCGGGCGCGCTTCGTGACGAGGTTGTAGACGTTGTTGGACCAGTTCTGGATGGTCGTGTACCGCACGCGGGCGTTCTTCTTGACGATGATCTCGACGACCGCGGAGTGCAGCGAGTCGGACTTGTAGATCGGCGCCGTGCAGCCCTCGATGTAGTGCACGTAGGAGCCCTCGTCGGCGATGATGAGCGTTCGCTCGAACTGGCCCATGTTCTCGGTGTTGATGCGGAAGTAGGCCTGCAGCGGGATCTCGACGTGCACGCCCTTCGGCACGTAGACGAAGGATCCGCCCGACCAGACCGCGGTGTTGAGCGCGGCGAACTTGTTGTCGCCGGCGGGGATCACGGTGCCGAAGTACTCCTGGAAGATCTCCGGGTGCTCCTTGAGGGCCGTGTCGGTGTCGAGGAAGATGACGCCCTGCGCCTCGAGATCCTCGCGGATCTGGTGGTAGACCACCTCGGACTCGTACTGCGCGGCGACACCGGCGACGAGGCGCTGACGCTCCGCCTCGGGGATGCCGAGCTTCTCGTAGGTGTTCTTGATGTCCTCCGGGAGCTCCTCCCAGCTGGTCGCCTGCTTCTCGGTGGACCGCACGAAGTACTTGATGTTGTCGAAGTCGATGCCCGTGAGGTCGGCGCCCCAGGTCGGCATGGGCTTCATGTCGAAGAGCTTGAGGGCCTTGAGGCGCGTCTTGAGCATCCACTCCGGCTCGCTCTTGAGTCGCGAGATGTCGGTGACGACGTCGTCGGAGAGGCCGCGGCGCGCCGAGGCGCCGGCCTCGTCGGAGTCGGACCAGCCGAACTCGTATTGACCGAGACTCGCGAGCTCCGGACGGTCGATGAGCACGTCTGACATGGGGCTACCTCTCTTCCACCGAAGCGAACCATTCCGCTCGTGTCGGCATTCCGGGTGGTCGGGGCGGGACGAGGAACCGCGCGCTCCAACCTGCCCAGTCTACAGGTCCAGCTTTCGACGCGCCGCCTAGCGGCTGCACGACCGGCGGCATTCCCCGCGGCGATCGGCGGGGTGGGTGGGGTGGGGTGCCGAGTTCATGCGGTGGCGTGGAGTCGTTGGTGTGCGGGGCTGCGGGAAGGCAGGGGTGTGCTGCGGAGCACCCCGTCCCGGTCGGGTACTTCGAGTCGGTAGTAGCCGCCTGATCTTCGGATGCGCCAGTGGTTGTTGTGGATGTTGAGGTGGCAGAACCTGCAGAGCAGTACCCCGTCGTTCACATCGGTTCTGCCGTGGTGCTCGTCCCAGTGGTCGATGTGGTGTGCTTCGCACCAGGAGGTGGGTGCCCCGCACATCAGACAGCCACCATCCCTCGCCCCCATCGCGACACGTTGCTTCTCCGAGAACAGGCGTTGCTCACGTCCCAGGTTGAGGATGCGTCCGTCGCCGTCGAACAAGATCGGCACCGCACCGGTCGCGCAGATGAACCGTTCCGCTGTCTGAATCGACACCGCATCCGGGTGCCCGTCGAAGAACGCCGCACCCGCACGCCGATCCAGGTCCGCCTGGGTGACCAGGATCCGCACCGTGGGCTTCCGGTCTCCAAGAAGCGTGCCGTCATCCGCCCGGGCACCGACCCGGATGAGTTCCACGAGGACGTCGAGGGTGAGCTGCTCGGTGCTGCGCTGATCCCGGATGAGGTCTTCGGCACGCTGCTGAGCGTCCGGGTTCACGAACCGGGGGCCACCCCGCCGGGGCGAGGTCGCCGCATCCAACACCGGCACCACGATCGCCGCCGACTCCGGATCCAACAGCCCGTTGATGCGGGTCATGCCATCCAGTTGCTTCGTGACGCGGAGGTATCGCTTGTCGCGGAGGGCGTTCTCCCGCCCCGCGATACCGGCCAGGTCGAGCTCGTCACGGGCACGGGCGGCACGGACCGCGAGAGCCTCGATCATGAGACCGGGTGCCACCTCGATCAGGGCGGTCGCCGCGTCCAGTAGTGCCTCCTCCGACACACCCTCGGATGCCTGACCCAGCCGGGTGCGGATCACCTCCGCCGCCTCCACCGAAACCGTCGCGGCGGCGACCGCGTCCCCGATCACCGCCCGCCAGGCCGGGGTCGGCGCAACCGGCGCGACATCATCCCGTGCCAGTGCCGGCAGCAGCTCCGCCGCCTTCACCAGGGTGTGCGCATCCCGCCGCGAGGTCGCGGTCACCCTCGCGATCAGCTCCTCCGCCGATCGCACCCCCTGAGACGCGGCAAGACCCGCATGCCCGAGCTCCCGGCGCGAACGGTGCGCGACCTCACCCGCCACACTCGCGGCCAGCACATCCAGCCGGCGACGCACCTGCGCGATATCACGCTGCGTCGACAACAACTCGCTGTCGGTCAACGACCCCGCTGCGATGGGCACAAACGGCACCGACCGATCACCCACGAGGGCGAGGGAGTCGGTGATCGAGGCCATGACCCCATCATCCCAAAGCTCGAACGTGTGTTCTAGAGTCCGGGCGCAATCTCGGGAAAGGTCACGCCCGCGACGGCTGTGGAGGACGGGACGTATCGACGGTCACTCGCTCCCGCACGGCCCACAGCCGCGGGTCCGTGTCGAGCAGCACGCGCAGCGCGCCGACCCAGACGAGCGCCGCGAGCACGACGTGCAGGACGACGAGCACCTCGGGCAGGCCGACGAGCGACTGCACTGTGCCGACGGCGAGCTGCGCGAGCAGCACGAGCAGGAACATGCCCACCCGTCCGAGGGCGAGCCTGCCGCCCTCCTCGGTGCGCAGGCGGAAGGCGAGCGCGGCGGCGAGCACGAGCACGACGAGCGCGAGGCATCCGTGCACGAGCACCACGACCGTCCAGTCGAAGCCCATGCGCGGAACGTCCTTCGAGTCGCCCGCGTGCGGCCCGGATCCGGTGACGAGCGTGCCGGCGAGCACGAGGCCGACCGTCGCGGCGACGAGCGCCCACGCGAGCCCGCGGGATGCGGCCGACGGGCGGGGCCCCTCTCCCCCGCGCCAGCGGGCGCGATGCCAGGTGAAGGTGGCGCACGCGAGCAGTCCCATCGCGAGCACGAAATGCACGGCGACCATCCAGGGGTTGAGCTCGAACCACACCGTGAATCCGCCCGCGACCGCGTTGGCGACGACGAGCCAGAACATCGACCAGGCGAGCCGGGTCAGTGTGCGGTCACGCGGGCTCTGCAGCCGGGCGGCGACGATCGCCCAGCCGACGGCTGCGATGAGCAGGGTCGTGACCATGCGGTTGCCGAACTCGATGGCGCCGTGGATGCCGAGCTCGGGGGTGGCGATGAGCGAGTCCTCGGTGCAGGTGGGCCAGGTCGGGCAGCCGAGGCCCGAGCCCGTGACACGGACGGTGACGCCGCCGAGCACGATGAGCACGGATGCGACGAGCGCGGCCGTGGTGCCCCACCGCAGCGCGCGCGGACCGACGGTCCAGCGGGATGCCGCCCAGCCGAGGGGGGTCTGCAGCTTCACGGAAGCAGCGACGGGATCGGCGCGTACAGCAGCGGGTCGACGCCGACCGCGATGAAGACGAGCGTCAGGTAGGTGATGCTCGCGTGGAACACCCGCATGGGCTTGACCTCGCCGGGGCGGATCGCCGCCGCGTAGAGGCGGTGCGACTCGATGAGGAACCACGCGCCCGACAGCACCGCGATGACCGTGTACAGCACGCCCATGGGGGCGAGCGGCACGAGCAGCAGCGAGCAGACGACCGTCGCCCATGCGTAGAGCACGACCTGCAGCCCCACGGCGGTGCGCCCGCGCACGACGGCGAGCATCGGCACCTCCGCCGCCGCGTAGTCGTCCTTGTAGCGCATCGAGAGCGGCCAGTAGTGCGGCGGTGTCCAGAGGAACACGATGCCGAACAGGATGACGGGCGCCCAGTCGAGCGTCCCCGTGACGGCGGCCCATCCGATGAGCACCGGCATGCAGCCCGCGATGCCGCCCCACACGATGTTCTGCGGGGTGCGCCGCTTGAGGATGAGGGTGTAGATCAGCACGTAGAACGCGATCGCCACCGCGGAGAGCACGGCGGCGAGCCAGGTGGTGAAAACCCACAGCACGGCGATCGAGACGATCCCGGTGACCCACGAGAAGACGAGGGCCTCGCGCGGGCTCAGCTCCCCCGTCACGAGCGGACGGTTCTGGGTGCGCTTCATGACCCGGTCGATGTCGCGGTCGATGTAGCAGTTGAAGGCGTTCGCGCTGCCTGCCGAGAGCGCACCGCCGACGAGCGTCGCGACCAGGAGGCCGAGGAACCGCAGATCGAGGTGACCCTGGGCCGCCAGCACCATGACGGGAGCGGTCGTGACGAGCAGCAGCTCGATGACCCGCGGCTTGGTCAGCGCGAGGTAGGCGAGCGCCTTGCGGCGGAAGCCGATCCGGCCGGATGCGGGGGCCGTCTCCCTCGCCGAGGCGTCGGCGGCGGGCATCTGGGGAGACGCCGGCGCGGGGGCGCTTCGGGCGGACTGCTGCATGGCTCCTCGGATCGGCTCGGCTGTGATCCAGTCTACGTCGCCGCAGCGATGTCAAGCCCCGCCGCGCGTCCGACGGGGGAATGGGCTTCTCGCTATGCTGGCCTTGCTCGCCGACCGCGCGCGCCTCCCCCATCCTCGTCCCCGACGATGTGCGGTGCGCACGGTGCGCCGTCGAAGTCCGATTTGGCGAGCGGACACCACCCCGGGGCGCAGAAGCTGCCCCGCATGCGAAAGGTCGACATTCACGTGGCAGCACTCTCCTGGGACGAGCTCGACAAGAAGGCGGTCGACACGGCGCGCATCCTCGCCGCGGACGCTGTGGAGAAGGTTGGCAACGGCCACCCGGGAACGGCGATGAGCCTCGCGCCCGCCGCCTACCTCCTCTTCCAGAAGGTCATGCGTCAGGACCCCTCCGACACGCACTGGGTGGGGCGCGACCGCTTCATCCTCTCCGCGGGCCACAGCTCGCTCACGCAGTACGTGCAGCTCTACCTCGGCGGCTACGGCCTCGAGCTCGACGACCTCAAGGCGCTGCGCACCTGGGGCTCCAAGACCCCCGGCCACCCCGAGTACGGCCACACCGACGGCGTCGAGATCACCACCGGCCCCCTCGGTCAGGGCATCTCCTCCGCCGTCGGCTTCGCCTACGCCCAGCGCTTCGAGCGCGGCCTGTTCGACCCGGATGCGGCCGACGGCCAGAGCCCCTTCGACCACTACACCTACGTCATCGCGGGCGACGGCGACCTGCAGGAGGGCGTGAGCGCCGAGGCGTCCTCGCTCGCCGGCCACCAGCAGCTCGGCAACCTCATCGCGATCTACGACTCGAACCAGATCTCCATCGAGGACGACACCAACATCGCCTTCACCGAGGACGTCGCGAAGCGCTACGAGGCCTACGGCTGGCAGGTGCAGACCGTCGACTGGAAGAAGACGGGCGAGTACGTCGAGGACGTCCAGGCGCTCTACGACGCGATCCTCGCGGCGCAGGGCGAGCGCGACAAGCCCTCGCTCATCATCCTCAAGACGATCATCGGCTGGCCGAGCCCGAAGAAGCAGAACACGGGCAAGATCCACGGGTCCGCGCTGGGGGCCGACGAGCTCGCGGCCGTCAAGGAGGTGCTGGGCTTCGATCCCGCCGAGACCTTCGTCGTCGCCGACGAGGTCATCGCGCACACCCGCAAGGCGATCGAGCGGGGCGAGGCCGCCAAGGCCGAGTGGCAGAAGGGCTTCGACGCCTGGGCCGCCGCCAACCCCGAGAAGAAGGCCCTGTTCGACCGCATCGAGGCGGGACAGCTGCCGGAGGGCGTCGAGGACGCGCTCCCCGTCTTCGAGGCGGGCAAGGACCTCTCCACCCGGGCCGCATCCGGCAAGGTGCTCGGGGCGCTCGGCGCCGTCATCCCGGAGCTGTGGGGCGGATCGGCCGACCTGGCCGAGTCGAACCTCACGACGATCGAGGGCGCCAAGTCGTTCATCCCCACTCAGTGGTCGACCCACGAGTGGTCGGGCGACCCCTACGGCCGTGTGCTGCACTTCGGCATCCGCGAGCACGCCATGGGCGCGATCATCAACGGCATCGTGCTGCACGGCAACACGCGCGCCTTCGGCGGCACCTTCCTCATCTTCAGCGACTACATGCGCCCCGCGGTGCGGCTCGCGGCCCTCATGAAGGTGCCCTCGATCTTCGTCTGGACGCACGACTCGGTCGCGCTCGGCGAGGACGGCCCCACCCACCAGCCGATCGAGCAGCTCACGACGCTGCGCGCGATCCCGGGCCTCGACATCGTGCGCCCGGCGGATGCCAACGAGGTCGCCTGGGCATGGAAGACGATCCTGGAACGCCGCCACGCGCCCGCGGGTATCGCGCTGAGCCGCCAGAACCTGCCCGTCTTCGAGCGCGGCGACGGCGCGGCGGAGGGCGAGACGCTCGCGTCCGCCTCGAACGCCGTGCGCGGTGCGTACGTGCTCGCGGAGGCGCCCGGTGGCACGCCCGACGTGATCCTGCTGGCCACGGGCTCCGAGGTGCAGTTCGCCCTCGAGGCCCGCGAGCAGCTCAAGGGCGAGGGCGTCAACGCGCGTGTCGTCTCGTTCCCGAGCCAGGAGTGGTTCGCCGAGCAGGACGAGGCCTACCGCGAGTCGGTGCTCCCGGCCGCCGTCACGGCGCGCGTCTCGGTCGAAGCCGGCCTCGCGCTCACGTGGGCGCCCTACCTCGGCGTGAACGGCCGTGCGGTCTCGATCGAGCACTTCGGCGCCTCCGCCGACTACAAGACGCTGTACCGCGAGTTCGGCATCACGACCGAGCACGTCGTGGCCGCCGCCAAGGAATCCCTCGCCGCGGCGAGCAAGTGACCCGTCCCCTCAACGGAAGAAGATCCAGCACCATGACCGACACCACCAAGACCGCCGAGCTGTCCGCCATCGGCGTCAGCATCTGGCTCGACGACCTGTCGCGCGAGCGCATCGCCTCCGGCGGCCTCGAGAAGCTGATCGCCGAGCGCAACGTCGTCGGCGTCACCACCAACCCGACGATCTTCGCCGCGGCGCTCGCCAAGGGCCAGGCGTACGACGCGCAGGTCGCCGAGCTCGCGGCCTCCGGCGCGAGCGTCGCCGACGCCGTGTTCGAGATCACGACGGATGACGTGGCGACCGCATCCGACATCTTCCGCCCGGTGTTCGACGCCACGAACGGCGTCGACGGCCGCGTGTCGATCGAGGTCGAGCCGGGGCTCGCGAACGACGCCGCAGGTACGATCGCGCAGGCCAAGCAGCTCTGGGCGAAGGTCGACCGGCCGAACGCGATGATCAAGATCCCCGCCACACTCGAGGGGCTCGAGGCGATCACCGAGGTCATCGGGGCCGGCATCAGCGTCAACGTCACGCTCATCTTCAGCCTCGAGCGCCACCGCCAGGTCATCCACGCCTACCTCGCCGGTCTCGAGAAGGCGAAGGCCGCGGGCATCGACCTCTCGACCATCGAGTCGGTCGCCTCGTTCTTCGTCTCGCGCGTCGACACCGAGATCGACAAGCGCCTCGAGGCCATCGGCACGGAGGAGGCTCTCGCCCTGAAGAGCAAGGCGGGCATCGCCAACGCCCAGCTCGCCTACCAGCTCTTCGAGCAGGAGTTCGCGAGCGACCGCGCGACGGCCCTCCTCGCCGCGGGCGCCAAGCTGCAGCGGCCGCTGTGGGCGTCCACCGGGGTCAAGGACCCCTCGCTGCCGGACACCCTGTACGTCACCGAGCTCGCGGTCTCGGGCGTCGTCAACACGATGCCCGAGAAGACCCTCGAGGCGACCTACGACCACGCCCCGCTGCACGGCGACGCGGTCACCGGCTCCTACGCCGAGGCCCAGGGCGTGCTCGACGCTCTCGCCGCGGTCGGCGTGGACTACGACGACGTCACCGACACCCTCGAGCGCGAAGGCGTCGAGAAGTTCATCGTGTCGTGGAACGAGCTGCTCGACACGGTCACGGCGGCGCTGGAGGCGGCGAAGTGACCGTGACGGTCGCCGTGACGGGTGCGGCGGCCGAGGCCGTCGCACGCCACGTGCCTCAGCTCGTCGCGGACGGCGTCGCCGGCCGCATCACGACCCTCGACGCGACCCTGTGGGGCCCCGCAGCCGAGGACGAGGCCTCGAAGCGCCTCGGGTGGACGGAGGCCGTCGCGGTCTCCGAGGGACTCGTGGACGACATCCTGGCGCTGCGGGACGACCTCCGTGCGAAGGGCGTCGATCACATCGTGCTCGGCGGCATGGGCGGTTCCTCGCTCGCTCCCGAGGTCATCGCGAACACCTACGGCGTCCCGCTCACGGTGCTCGACTCGACCGACCCCGCTCAGGTGCGCTCGGCCCTCGAGGACCGCCTCACGAGGACCGCGGTGGTCATCTCGTCGAAGTCCGGCTCCACCGTCGAGACCGACAGCCAGAAGCGGGTCTACGAGAGGGCCTTCCGCGACGCCGGCATCGACCCGACGGAGCGCATCGTCGTCGTGACCGACCCGGGCTCGCCGCTCGACCAGTCGGCGCGTGCCGACGGCTACCGGGTATTCAACGCCGACCCGACCGTCGGCGGCCGCTACTCGGCGCTCACCGCCTTCGGCCTCGTGCCGAGCGGTCTCGCCGGTGTCGACATCGCAGAGCTGCTCGACGAGGCCCAGGCCGTGTCGCTCGAGCTCGCGATCGACTCCGAGAAGAACCCCGGGCTCGTGCTGGGCGCCGCGATCGCCGGCACCACTCCCCTGCGCGACAAGCTCGGCATCGTCTCCGACGGAACCCACATCGTCGGCTTCGGCGACTGGGTGGAGCAGCTCATCGCCGAGTCCACCGGCAAGGACGGGACCGGCATCCTCCCCGTCGTGCTCGACGTCGACTCCTACGAGGTCACCGCGGGTCTGCCCGACGTGCAGATCGTGCGGCTCGTCGCGAACGAGCGCGAGACCCGCGAGGTGCGCGACGGCGAGATCGAGGTCTCCGGGTCGCTCGGCGGCCAGCTGCTGGTCTGGGAGTACGCCACCGCGGTCGCGGGGCGCCTGCTCGGGATCAACCCCTTCGACCAGCCGGATGTCGAGTCCGCCAAGATCGCCGCCCGCGGCCTCCTCGACGCCCGCCCGGAGCCCACGCCCGCGCTCTTCACGAGCGACGGCATCGAGGTGCGCACCGCCGGCGGTCTGGAGATCGCCGACCACACGCTCGACGGCGCCATCGACGCGCTCCTGGCCGCGCTGCCGGATGACGGCTATGTCTCCATTCAGGCCTACCTCGACCGTCCCGCCTTCCCGGGACTCCCCGCCCTCCGCGACGCGCTCGCTCGCCGCGCGGGCCGTCCCGTGACGTTCGGATGGGGTCCCCGGTTCCTGCACTCGACCGGCCAGTTCCACAAGGGCGGCCCGGCCGTCGGCGTGTTCCTGCAGATCGTGGGCGCAGGTGAGCGCGACCTCGATATCCCCGACCGGCCGTTCACCTTCGGGCAGCTGATCCAGGCCCAGGCCGCCGGCGACGCGAGCGTGCTCGCCGAGCATGGCCGACCCGTGCTGACCCTCACGCTCCCGCACGTCGTCGACGGCGTCGCGACGCTGCGCGAGCGGATCGGCTGAGCGATGCCGGCGGAGATCACGCGGGACGACAACCCGCTCCGGCTTCCGTCCGACCGGCGACTGAACCGCATCGCGGGACCGTCGAGCCTCATCATCTTCGGCGTCACGGGCGACCTGTCGCGGAAGAAGCTCATGCCGGCGGTATACGACCTCGCCAACCGCGGACTCCTGCCGCCCGGCTTCGCGCTCGTGGGCTTCGCCCGCCGCGACTGGGCCGACCAGGACTTCGAGAAGGAGGTGCACGACGCCGTCAAGCAGTACGCGCGCACGCCCTTCGACGAGGACGTCTGGCGCCAGCTGAAGCAGGGCATCCGGTTCGTCCAGGGCGAGTTCGACGACGACAGCGCGTTCGACCGCCTCAAGGACACCCTCGCCGAGCTCGACCGCACGCGCGGCACGATGGGCAACCACGCCTTCTACCTGTCGATCCCGCCGAAGTCGTTCCCGCTCGTCACCGAGCAGCTGCGCCGCTCCGGGCTCGCGGAGCAGGTGCCCGGTCAGTGGCGACGGGTCGTCATCGAGAAGCCCTTCGGGCACGACCTGCAGTCGGCACGCGAGCTCAACGACGTCGTCGAGTCGGTGTTCCCCGCCGACAGCGTGTTCCGGATCGACCACTACCTCGGCAAGGAGACGGTCCAGAACATCCTGGCGCTGCGGTTCGCGAACCAGCTCTACGAACCCATCTGGAACGCCAACTACGTCGACCACGTGCAGATCACGATGGCCGAGGACATCGGCGTCGGCGGCCGTGCCGGCTACTACGACGGCATCGGCGCGGCGCGCGACGTCATCCAGAACCACCTGCTGCAGCTGCTCGCCCTCACGGCCATGGAGGAGCCGGTGTCGTTCGACGCGGCCGACCTGCGGGCCGAGAAGGAGAAGGTGCTCTCGGCGGTGCACCTGCCGAAGGACCTCGCGACGGCGACCGCGCGTGGACAGTACGAGGGCGGCTGGCAGGGCGGTCAGAAGGTGCTCGGCTTCCTCGAGGAGGAGGGCATGAACCCGCACTCGGTCACCGAGACCTACGCGGCGCTCAAGCTCGAGATCAACACCCGCCGCTGGGCGGGGGTGCCGTTCTACCTCCGCGCGGGCAAGCGCCTCGGGCGCCGCGTCACCGAGATCGCCGTCGTCTTCAAGCGGGCGCCGCAGTACCTCTTCGCGGAGTCGCAGACCTCGGCACTCGGGCAGAACGCGCTCGTCATCCGGGTGCAGCCGGACGAGGGGGTCACCATCCGCTTCGGCTCCAAGGTGCCGGGCGCGGGCATGCAGGTGCGCGACGTGACGATGGACTTCGGCTACGGCCACGCCTTCACCGAGGCCAGCCCGGAGGCCTACGAACGCCTCATCCTGGACGTGCTGCTCGGCGACCCGCCGCTCTTCCCCCGCCACGAGGAGGTCGAGCTCAGCTGGAAGATCCTCGACCCGGTCGAGCAGTACTGGGAGAGCCTCGGCGGCCCGCTGGAGCAGTACAAGCCGGGCACCTGGGGCCCGGAGTCCGCCGACGAGCTGCTCGAGCGCGACGGCCGCACCTGGCGTCGTCCATGATGCGAAAGGCCTCGGGCCCTCGCATCCCGACACGGCACATCCGGAGAGAATCATGATCGTCGACCTTCCCGACACCACCACGAGCGCCATCTCGAAGGCGCTCGTCAAGATCCGCGAGGAGGGCGGCGCGGTCGCCCTCGGCCGCGTGCTCACCCTCGTGATCGCGACCTCGCTCGGCGAGGAGGAGGAGGCCATCGAGGCCGCCAACGACGCCTCCCGCGAGCACCCGATGCGCGTCATCGTGCTCTCGCGTCGCCCCGAGCGCACCGAGGAGGATCCGCGGCTCGACGGCCAGATCCGCGTCGGCGGCGACGCCGGAGCGAGCGAGGTCATCGTGCTGCGCGCCTACGGTGCGGCGGCTTCCGACGAGGAGGGGCTCGTGACGAGCCTGCTGCTGCCGGATGCGCCGGTCGTCGTCTGGTGGCCGGGCGTGGCTCCCGAGGTGCCCAGCGCATCCGCCCTCGGCCGGATCGCGCAGCGACGCATCACGGACGCGGCTGAGCACGACGACCCGGTGGCCGCGCTCACGATGCTCGGACGCAACTACAAGCCGGGCGACAGCGACTTCGCGTGGACCCGTCTGACGCTGTGGCGCGCGCAGCTCGCCGCGGTGCTCGACCAGCCGCCGTACGAGCCGGTCGACAGCGTGTGCGTGAGCGGCGCGGCCGACTCCCCCTCGACCGAGCTGCTGGCCGCGTGGCTGCGTCTGCAGCTGGAGGCCCCCGTCGAGCTCGAGGTCACCTCCTCGCTCGGCTCGAGCGGCATCCACGGGGTGACGATGCAGCGGGCGGCGGGCGAGATCCGCCTGGAGCGCTCCCAGCCGAACATCGCGACGCTCGAGCAGCCCGGCCAGCCCACGCACGACATCTCGCTGCCCCGCCGCAGCCTGCGCGACTGCCTCGCCGAGGAATTGCGTAGGCTCGACCCTGACGACCTCTTCGGTGAGGTCGTCCAGAAGGGACTCGCGCTGCTGGAGGCGCCCGCCGAAGGGGTCGGGTCCGGAGGGAAGTGACCGTGAGCGAGCGACGCGTCCGGGTCTACGACGACAAGGCCGAACTCGCGACCGCGGTGGCGGCGCGATTCGTGAAGCGGATCGCAGAGACCCTCGCCGAGAAGGACGAGGCGAATGTCGTGCTCACGGGCGGCACGATGGGCGAAGCCGTGCTCGCCGCCGTCGCATCGTCGAAGGCCGCGGCGAAGGTCGACTGGTCCCGCGTGACGTTCTGGTGGGGCGACGAGCGCTACCTGCCATCAGGCGATCCGGAACGCAACGAGACGCAGTCGCGCCGCGCGCTCCTCGACGGGCTCGCGCTGCCCGCCGAGCGCATCAAGGCGCTCCCCGCGCTCGGCGAGCACGCGAGCATCCAGGAGGCCGCGGAGGCGTACGCCGCCGAGCTCGCGGCCGCCGCGCCCGCGGGAGCGGCGCATCCGGTGTTCGACCTGACCTTCCTCGGCGTCGGCCCCGACGGACACGTCGCCTCGCTGTTCCCGGACCACGAGGCGGTGCGCGATCGCGACCACGTCGTCCTCGCCGAGACGGCCTCGCCGAAGCCGCCGCCAGCGCGTCTCACCCTGACGCTGCCGGTGATCAACTCATCGGAGCGGGTGTGGCTCGTGCTGGCCGGGGCCGACAAGGCCGGCGCTCTCGGGCTCGCCCTCGCGGATGCGAACCCCGCCGACGTGCCGGCTGCCGGCGTGCGCGGTCGCCAGCGTACGGTGTTCTTCGTCGACCGTGAGGCCGCGGCGGAGGTGCCGGAGAACCTGCTCACGCGCGAGCGGTTCTGGACCGCGGCGCACGAGGTCCCCTCGTTCTAGCGCAGGGACTGCGCGGTCAGGCGGTGCCGCGTCGTTCGCGCAGCTGCTGCAGCGCATCCTCGAGGATCTGCTGGGCCTCGGCCTCGCTGCGACGCTCCTTCACGTAGGCGAGGTGCGTCTTGTAGGGCTCCGTCTTCTGCAGCGACGGCGGGTTCTCCTTGTCGCGGCCCGCGGGCAGCCCCGTCGAGGGGCTGTCGATGGTCTCGGGGATCTCCTCCTCGGGAAGGTTCGCCGCGAAGTAGCGAACCGTCTCGTTGCCGAGTGCGTCCCAGTACGAGATCGCGATGCGATCCGCGTGGTAGCCGCGGTCCTGCTCCCCCATGGGGCCAGAACCGACGCGAGAACCGCGGATAGCGCTGCCGCCCGATGCCATGTCGTCTCCTCGTGTGGTGGTGGAGGCCGCGCGCTAGGCGCCGACGCCGAACTTGGTGAGAAGGCCCAGCACCACGATGGAGAAGAACCAGGTGATGCCGAGCGCGACCGTGATGCGGTTGAGGTTGCGCTCCGCGACACCCGAGGCGCCCAGGTTGCTCGTGACGCCGCCGCCGAACATGTCGGACAGGCCGCCGCCCCGCCCCTTGTGCAGCAGGATCAGCAGCGTCAGCAGGAGGCTGGTGATTCCGAGCAGGATCTGGAAGGCGACCTGCACGATCGACCAGAGAACGTCCATGACGAGTGTCTTCCTGACTTTCGGGCTTGCGGGTCGGCCGGAGGGCCGAGGATCAGTATAAGCGAGGGCGGTGCTCAGAGGGTGCCGACGTGGCTCTTGAAGCGCACGATGCTCGCGAACTCCTCGAGCTGGAGGCTCGCGCCGCCGACGAGCGCACCGTCGACATCCGGTTCCTTGAGGAAGCCCGCGATGTTGCCCGCCTTGACGGAACCGCCGTACAGGACGCGCGTGGCCGCGGCCGCCTCGTCACCCTGCACCTCGGCGATCACCGCGCGCAGCGCCTCGCAGACCTGCTGCGCCTGGGCACTCGTGGCGGCCTGGCCGGAGCCGATCGCCCAGACCGGCTCGTATGCGACCACGATCTCGCGACCGGCGGCGGCGCCCTCGAGCGCCGTGCGCAGCTGTGCGACCGGCACCGCGCTCGGTCCGTGCTGCTCGAGGTCCTCCGCGGTCTCGCCCACGCAGATCACGGGGACGATCCCGTGACGGTGTGCCGCCGCGACCTTGGCGGCGACGAGCTCGTCGGTCTCGCCGTGGTACTGGCGACGCTCGGAGTGGCCGATGATGACGTACGCCGAATCGAGGGCCGCGAGGAACGCACCCGAGATCTCGCCCGTGTAGGCGCCCGCGTCGTGCTGCGAGAGGTCCTGGGCACCGAACTTCAGCTCGAGCTTGTCGCCCTCGATGAGGGTCTGCACGGAGCGGAGGTCGGTGAACGGCGGGAACACTGCGACCTCGACGTCGCCGAAGTCGTGGTTCTTGTCCTTGAGGGTCCACGCGAGCTTCTGCACGAAGGCGATCGCCTGCAGGTGGTCCAGGTTCATCTTCCAGTTGCCGGCGATGAACGGCGTGCGGGGCGCGGTGGCCATCAGCTCTCCCATCCGAGTACGTCGAGACCGGGCAGCTTCTTGCCCTCGAGGAATTCGAGACTCGCTCCGCCACCCGTCGACACGTGACCGAACTGCTCGTCCGAGAAGCCGAGCTGGCGGATCGCAGCGGCGGAGTCCCCGCCGCCGACGACGCCGAGGCCGTCGACGTGGGTGAGCGCCTCGGCCACCGCGCGGGTGCCCGCCGCGAAGGCCGGGAACTCGAACACGCCCATCGGGCCGTTCCAGAACACCGTCTGGGAAGCGCGGACACGGTCCGCGAAGGCCGCAGCGGTGTCGGGGCCGATGTCGAGGCCGATGCCGGACGCGCCGAACGGCGTGTCCTCGATGGCGTCCGCCGGGGCGACCACGTGCTCGGCGTCGGCCGAGAAGCCGGAGGCGACCACGACATCCGTCGGGAGCACGAGGTCGACGCCCCGCTCGGCCGCCTCGGCCATATATCCGCGAACGGTGTCGAGCTGGTCGGCCTCGAGGAGGCTCGATGCGACCTTGTGCCCCTGGGCGGCGAGGAAGGTGAACAGCATGCCCCCGCCGATGAGCAGCGCGTCGACGCGCGGCAGCAGGTGACCGATCACGCCGAGCTTGTCGGAGACCTTGGATCCGCCGAGCACGACCGTGTAGGGACGCTCCGGGTTCTCTGTGAGCTTGTCGAGCACCTCGAGCTCGGCCGCGATGAGGAGGCCGGCGGCGCTCGGGAGCGCCTGGACGAGCTCGTAGACGCTCGCCTGCTTGCGGTGCACGACCCCGAAGCCGTCGGAGACGACCACATCGCCGAGGGCGGCCAGCTGCGCCGCGAACGCCTCGCGCTCGCCCGCATCCTTGGACGCCTCACCCGGGTTGAACCGGAGGTTCTCGAGCAGCACGACGCCGGGGGTCGGCGCCGCGTCGATGACGCCGGCGGCCGTCTCCCCCACCGTCTCGGGCGAGAAGGCGACGTCGACGCCCAGCAGCTCGCCGAGGCGCACCGCGACGGGGGCGAGCGAGTACTTGGGGTCGGGTGCGCCCTCCGGACGACCGAGGTGGCTCATCACGACGACCTTCGCGCCCCGCTCGAGGAGCAGGCGGATCGTCGGGACCGACGCGCGCACGCGCCCGTCGTCCGTGATGACACCGTCCTTGAGAGGAACGTTGAGGTCGCAGCGCAGGAGCACGACCTTGCCGGACAGCCCTCCCAGGCTGTCGATCGTCCGGAGGGCCATCGCTTAGAGGCGCTCGGCGACGTACTCGGTGAGGTCGACGAGGCGGTTCGAGTAGCCCCACTCGTTGTCGTACCACGCCGACAGCTTCACCTGGTCGCCGATGACGCGCAGCAGGCCGGCGTCGAAGATCGCCGAGTGCGGGTCGGTCACGATGTCGGTCGAGACGATCTCGTCCTCGGTGTACTTGAGGATGCCCTTGAGGGGACCCTCGGCGGCGGCCTTGTAGACGGCCTTGATCTCGTCGACCGTCGCCGACTTCGTCGCGGTGACGGTGAGGTCGGTGATCGAGCCGGTGGGCACCGGGACGCGCAGCGCGAAGCCGTCGAGCTTGCCGACGAGCTCGGGCAGCACGAGGCCGATCGCCTTCGCGGCGCCCGTCGAGGTCGGGACGATGTTGATCGCGGCGGCGCGGGCACGGCGGAGGTCGCTGTGCGGGCCGTCCTGCAGGTTCTGGTCGGCCGTGTAGGCGTGGACCGTCGTCATGAGGCCGCGCTCGATGCCGAAGTTGTCGTTGAACACCTTGGCGAGCGGCGCCAGGCAGTTCGTGGTGCACGAGGCGTTCGAGATGACGTTCTGCGTCGCCGGGTCGTAGGTGTCCTCGTTCACGCCCATGACGAACGTGCCGTCCTCGCCGGTGGCGGGAGCGGAGATGAGCACCTTCTTGGCGCCGCCGCCGTCGATGTGCTTGCGCGCGTCGACCGCCTTGGTGAAGCGGCCCGTCGACTCGATGACGATCTCGACGCCGTAGTCCGACCACGGCAGCGCCGCGGGGTCGCGCTCCTCGAAGACGCGGATGGGCTTGCCGTTGACGATGATGTTCTCGTCGTCGTACTCCACCGTGGCGTCGAGACGGCCCGTGATCGAGTCGTACTTGAGCAGGTGCGCCAGCGTCTTGTTGTCCGTGAGGTCGTTCACGGCGACGATGTCGAGGTCGGCGCCCTGGGCGAGGGCTGCGCGGAAGTAGTTGCGACCGATCCGGCCGAAGCCGTTGATGCCGATCTTGACGGACACGTGATCTCCTTGATGTGCGCTGGGGGCGCGATGTGTCTGATTGTGGTGTGTGAAAGGGGATGCGGCCGGAGCGCGTGCCCCGGCCGCTTCGCCTGCTACGACAGTAGCAGCAGCCCCGCACCCCCCGAGCGCGCGGCCTCGAAGCGAGCACCCGCATCCGCCCAGTTGGCGATGTTCCAGAACGCCTTCACGTAATCCGCCTTGACGTTGACGTAGTCGAGGTAGAACGCGTGCTCCCACATGTCGAGCTGCAGGATCGGCGTGATGCCGAGAGGCGTGTTGCTCTGCTGGTCGTAGAGCTGGTGCACGAGCAGGCGCGCGCCCACCGGGTCCCAGGCGAGCACGGCCCAGCCGGAGCCCTGCAGGCTGTTCGCCGCGGCGCTGAAGTGCCCGACGAACTTGTCGAACGACCCGAAGAACTCGTCGATCGCGCTCGCGAGCTCGCCGACCGGCTTGTCGCCGCCGTCCGGGGAGAGGTTCTTCCAGAAGATCGAGTGGTTGACGTGGCCGCCGAGGTGGAAGGCCAGATCCTTCTCGAGCTTGGGGACGTTGGTGAAGTCACCCGACTCGCGCGCCTCCTCGAGCTTCTCGAGTGCGGTGTTGGCGCCCGCGACGTACGCCGCGTGGTGCTTGTCGTGGTGCAGCTCCATGATCCGGGCGCTGATGCTCGGTTCGAGCGCCGCGTAGTCGTAGGGCAGATCCGGGAGGCTGTAGACGGCCATGGTTCTCCTTCTTCCTTCTTGAGGTCTCGAGGCCCGAGCTCTACTCGTCGAACTCGGGGGGCAGGTTGGCGTCCGTTCCGGGGATGCCGAGGTCGCCGGCGCGCTTGTCGGCCATGGCGAGGAGGCGGCGGATGCGGCCGGCGACGGCGTCCTTCGTCATGGGAGGGTCGGCGAAGTGGCCGAGCTCGTCGAGGCTCGCGTCGCGGTGCCCGAGGCGCAGCTCCCCCGCGTACCGGAGGTGGTCGGGCACCTCCTCGCCGAGGATCTCCAACGCGCGCTCCACGCGCGCGCAGGCGGCGACGGCGGCCTGCGCGGAACGGCGGAGGTTGGCGTCGTCGAAGTTGACGAGGCGGTTGGCCGTGGCGCGCACCTCGCGCCGCTGACGGAGCTCCTCCCACGCGGCGACGGCCTGAGCGGCGCCCATGAGGCGCAGCATCGCGGCGATCGCCTCGCCCTCGCGGATGACGACGCGGTGCACACCGCGCACCTCGCGTGCCTTCGCGGGGATGCGCAGCCGACCGGCGGCGCCGACGAGCGCCATCGCGGCCTCGTTACCGGGGCAGACGACCTCGAGCGCGGCCGAGCGGCCCGGGTCGGTGAGGGTGCCACGGGCGAGGAAGGCACCACGCCAGATCGCCGCGAGATCCTCGCGGTTGCCGGTCGTGAGACGGTTCGGGAGGCCGCGGATCGGGCGCCGGCGGGCGTCGAGGAGGCCGGTCTGGCGCGCGAGGGTCTCGCCGCCGTCGACGACGCGCACGACGTAGCTCGCGCCCTTCCCCGGCCCCGAGCTGATGACCTTGCCCTCGGACCGCACCCCGTAGAGCTCCGCGAGGTCGCGGCGCACGCGCTGGGCGACCTTCTGCGAGTCGAGCTCGGACTCGACGGCGATGCGTCCGGAGATGATGTGCAGGCCGCCCGAGAAGCGCAGGAGCGCGGCGAGCTCGGCAGCCCGCACGCTCGTCTTGCTCACCTCGACGGCGACGAGCTCATCCTTGACGTCCGCCGTCAGTGCCACGCGCTCATCCTCATCTCTCGCCGTTCCTCAGCTTGCCTGTGATCCGCCCGGTCATTCGCGCCCGAGGTCGCGATGCCGCACCGTGACGGAGACCCCGGGGATCGCTCGGAGGCGGCGCGCCACCTCCTCGGTGACCGCCACGGAGCGGTGCTTGCCGCCCGTGCATCCCATGGCGATCGTAGCGTGACGCTTGTTCTCGCGTCGGTAGCCGTCGGCGACCGCGGTGAGCGCCGCGACGTAGTGCTCGACGAACTCCGGGGCGTCGGGCTGGCTCAGCACGTAGTCGCGCACCCGGTCGTCGAGCCCGGTGAGGGGCGCGAGCTCGGGGATCCAGAACGGGTTCGGCAGGAAGCGCAGGTCGGCCACCATGTCGGCGTCGGGGGGCAGCCCGTACTTGAAGCCGAAGCTCATGACGGTGAGCTTGAGGGACGGCGCCGACTCCTCCCCGAACAGCTCCGCGACCCGCGTCGCGAGCTGGTGGATGTTCAGCTCGGAGGTGTCGATCACGAGATCGCTCTGCTCGCGGAGGCCGGCCATGCGCGTGCGTTCGGCGACGATCCCGTCGAGGAGCGTGCCGTCGCCCTGCAGCGGATGCGGACGCCGCACCTGCTCGAAGCGGCGGACGAGCGCGGCATCCGTGGCGTCGAGGAAGACCAGCCGGGCGTCGCTCGACTCGCGCAGCTCGGCGACCGTCTGCTGGGCGTCGGCGAACAGCCGTCCCCCGCGCACGTCGATGACCGCGGCGATCTTGGGGATCGCCTCACCCGTGTGCGCGCCGAGATCGACGAGCGGGCGCAGCATCTGCGGGGGCAGGTTGTCGACGACGTACCAGCCCAGGTCCTCCAGGGCGTTGGCGACGGTCGAACGACCCGCCCCGGACATGCCGGTGACGATGAGCATCTCGCGCGCGTTTCCGTCGCTCATGCCTCGTCTTCCTGCTCGTCGGGGCTCACGGCGCCCTCCGCGGCCGCCGATCCCAGCCTAGCGACGATGGACTCGGCGAGCTGGGGGCCGATCCCCCGCACCTCGGCGATCTCGGCGGGCGTGGCCGCGCGGAGACGACGCACGGAGCCGAAGTGGCGCAGGAGCTCCTTGGAGCGTGCGGGGCCGAGGCCCGGGATCTCGGAGAGCACGGTGCCGATGTCCGACCGCCGCTTCTGCCGTTGGAAGGTGATCGCGAATCGGTGCGCCTCGTCGCGGATGCGCTGCAGCAGGAAGAGCGCCTCGCTCCCGCGCGGGAGGATCACGGGGAACGGATCGCCAGGCACCCACACCTCCTCGAGGCGCTTGGCGAGACCGACGAGCGGGATGTCGTCGATGCCGAGCTCGGTCAGCACGGCGGCGGCCGCGTTGACCTGCGGCTCCCCGCCGTCGACGATGATGAGGCCCGGGCGGTAGGCGAACCTCTTGCGGGGCCGCGCGCCGTCCTCGGTGTCAGGGGCGTCGTCCTCGTCGAGGCGCGCGAGCCGCCTGCGCAGCACCTGCGCCATCGACTCGGTGTCGTCGACGGTGCCGGTCACCGCGAACTTGCGGTAGTCGCTCTTCTTCGGGAGGCCGTCCTCGAAGACGACCATCGAGGCCACGACGTTGGTGCCCCCGAGGTGCGAGACGTCGTAGCACTCCATCCGCAGGGGCGCCTCGGCGAGCCCCAGCGCCTCCTGGAGCTCCGTGAGCGCCTGGCTGCGGGCCACGTAGTCGGCCGTGCGTCGCGTCTTGTAGAGCGCGAGCGCCTGCTTCGCGTTGAGGGTCGCGGTCTGCAGCACGGCGGCCTTGTCGCCGCGCTGGGCGGTCTTCAGGGTGACGGCGCTGCGCTCCCGTCGCGCGCCGAGCCACTGCTCGAGCGCGGCGGCGTCGTCGGGCAGCACCGGGACCACGATCTCCCGAGGCGGTTGCTCGGTCTCGTAGGCGGTCTCGAGCACCGACTCGACGAGCTCGCCCGAGCTGATGTCGAGCTCCTTGTCGACGACCCAGCTGCGCACCCCGCGGATGCGCCCGCCGCGCACGACGAACTGCTGCACCGCGGCGGCCAGCTCATCCTCCTCGATCCCGAAGACGTCGAGCTCGGTCGCGTCGGGCAGCACGACGGCGCTCTTCTCGAGCACGTTCTCGAGCGCCTGGATGCGGTCGCGGATCCTCGCGGCGCGCTCGTACTCGAACGCCGCGGCGGCGTCCTTCATCTCCCGCTGGAGCAGGGTGATCACGCTGCGATCGTGGCTCGCCATGAACGCGACGAACTGGTCCACGATCTGGCGGTGCTCCTCGACCGTGACCTTCTGCGAGCACGGCCCGCCGCAGCGGCCGATCTGCCCCGGGAAGCACGGACGGCCGGTCTGCATCGCACGCTTGTAGCTCCCGTCCGAGCACGTGCGGATCGGGAAGGCCTTGATCATCAGGTCGATCGTCTCGCGCACCGCCCAGACCTTCGGGTAGGGGCCGAAGTAGCGCGCACCCGGGATGCGATGGTTGCGGGTGACCATGACGCGCGGCGCCTCGTCGGCCAGCGTCACGACCATGTAGGGGTAGCTCTTGTCGTCGCGGAACTTGACGTTGTACGGCGGCGAGAACTCCTTGATCCAGGTGTATTCCAGCTGGAGCGCCTCGACGTCGCTCGCGACGACCGTCCACTCGACCTTGGATGCCGAGAGCACCATATGCCGGGTGCGCTCGTGGAGGCTGCGGAGCGGCTGGAAGTAGTTCGCCAACCGCTGCCGCAGGTTCACGGCCTTGCCCACGTAGAGGATGCGGCCGCCGGCATCCGTGAAGCGGTAGACGCCGGGCGCGGCGGGGATCTCCCCCGGCTTCGGGCGCCAGGGCAGCATGTCCGCGCGCGGCGCGGGTGCCACGCTCAGCCCGCCTTCCGGCGGCCCTGACCCGCAATCTGTTCGTTGGTGCGGGCCGCGTCGAGGAGCTCGGCGAGGAAGGCACCCGTGTGGCTCTTCGGGTTGCGGGCGACCTGCTCGGGGGTGCCCGTGGCGACGACCGTGCCGCCGCCGGACCCGCCCTCCGGGCCGAGGTCGACGATCCAGTCGGCGCTCTTGATCACATCCAGGTTGTGCTCGATCACGATGACCGAGTTGCCCTTCTCGACGAGGCCGTTCAGCACCTCCAGGAGCTTGCGGACGTCCTCGAAGTGGAGCCCGGTCGTCGGCTCGTCGAGCACGTAGACACTGCGACCGTTGGACCGCTTCTGCAGCTCGGTCGCGAGCTTGACACGCTGCGCCTCGCCGCCCGAGAGGGTCGTCGCGCTCTGCCCGAGCCGAACGTATCCGAGCCCGACGTCGACGAGGGTCTTGAGGTAGCGGTGGATCGCGGTGATCGGCTCGAAGAACTCGGCCGCCTCCGAGATCGGCATGTCGAGCACCTCGGCGATGTTCTTGCCCTTGTAGTGCACCTGCAGGGTGTCGCGGTTGTAGCGCGCGCCGTGACACACCTCGCAGACGACGTACACATCGGGCAGGAAGTTCATCTCGATCTTGATGGTGCCGTCGCCCGCGCAGTTCTCGCAGCGGCCGCCCTTGACGTTGAAGCTGAACCGGCCGGGCTGGTAGCCGCGGGCCTTCGCCTCGATCGTCTCGGAGAACAGCGTGCGGATGCGGTCGAAGACGCCCGTGTAGGTGGCCGGGTTCGACCGCGGTGTGCGTCCGATCGGCGCCTGGTCGACGTGCACGACCTTGTCGAGGTGCTCGAGCCCCGTGACGCGCTTGTGGCGCCCCGGCACCTGGCGGGCGCCGTTGAGCTGGTTGGCGAGCACCTTGTAGAGGATGTCGTTGACGAGGCTCGACTTGCCGGAGCCCGACACGCCCGTCACGGCGACGAAGGCGCCGAGCGGGAAGCTCACGGTGACGTTCTGCAGGTTGTTGGCCTGCGCGCCCTCGACCGTGAGCTGACGCTTCTTGTCGATCGGGCGTCGCGTGGTGGGCATCGCGATCGCGCGCCGGCCCGCGAGGTAGTCGCCTGTGACGGAGCCGTGGTTGTCGAGCAGCGCCTGGTAGCCGCCCGAGTGCACGACCTGGCCGCCGTGCTCCCCCGCCCCCGGCCCGATGTCGACGATCCAGTCCGCGGTGCGGATGGTGTCCTCGTCGTGCTCGACCACGATGAGCGTGTTGCCGAGGCTCTTGAGCTTCACGAGCGTCTCGATGAGGCGACGGTTGTCGCGCTGGTGCAGGCCGATCGACGGCTCGTCGAGGACGTAGAGCACCCCGGTGAGGCCGGAGCCGATCTGGGTGGCGAGCCGGATGCGCTGGGCCTCCCCGCCGGACAGCGAACCCGCGGCCCGGGCCATCGTCAGGTAGCCGAGTCCCACCTCCAGCAGGAACTCGAGGCGCAGGCGGATCTCGCGCAGCACCTGGGCGGCGATGCGCGCCTCCCGCTCGGAGAGCTCGAGCCGCTCCATGAAGCCGTAGGAGTCGGCGAGGCTCAGCTCGGCGACGTCGGAGATGCTCTCCCCCGCGACGAGCACGGCGAGCACCTCGGGCTTGAGCCGCTTGCCCTCGCACACCGGGCACGGAACCTCGCGCAGGTACTCGCCGTAGCGCTGCTGCGACCAGTCGGACTCCGCCTCGTGGTACTTGCGCTCGATGTAGGGCATGACGCCCTCGAACCCGGTGGAGTACTTCATGGTGCGGCCGAAGCGGTTGCGCCACTGCACCGTGACCTCGAAGTCGTTGCCGTGCAGGATCGCGGTGCAGATCTCATCCGGCAGCTCGGACCACGGGGTGTCGAGGGAGAAGTCGAGGTCGCGCGCGAGGCCCTGCAGGAGCCGCTGGAAGTAGCTGTAGAGCCCCTTGCCCCCCTGGTTCCAGGGCAGGATGACGCCCTCGTTGAGCGACAGCTCGGGGTCGCCGATGACGAGGGTCGTGTCGACCGCCATCTTGGTGCCGAGGCCGGAGCACTCGGGGCACGCGCCGAACGGTGCGTTGAACGAGAAGGTGCGCGGCTCGATCTCGGTGAGCTGGATGGGGTGACCGTTCGGGCAGGACAGCTTCTCGCTGAAGGTGCGCCTACGGCTCTTGGAGTTCTCCGGCTCGTCGACGAAGTCGATCTCGAGCACGCCGCTCGCGAGGCCGAGGGCGGTCTCGACGGAGTCGGTGAGGCGGGTGAGCAGGTCGTCGGCGGCGACGAGGCGGTCGACCACGACCGCGATGTCGTGCTTGTACTGCTTCTTGAGGGCGGGCGGCTCGGACAGCTGCACGAGCTCGCCGTCGACGATGGCGCGGGAGTAGCCGGATGCCGAGAGCTCCTTGAAGAGGTCGACGAACTCGCCCTTCTTCTGCGAGATCACCGGCGCGAGCACCTGGTAGCGCGTGCCGACGGGCAGCTCCATGAGCTGGTCGGCGATCTGCTGCACGGTCTGGCGCTGGATCTTCTCTCCGCAGACCGGGCAGTGCGGTTCGCCGATGCGCGCCCAGAGCAGACGCATGTAGTCGTAGATCTCGGTGATCGTGCCGACGGTCGAGCGCGGGTTGCGGTTGGTCGACTTCTGGTCGATCGAGACGGCGGGGCTCAGGCCCTCGATGAAGTCGACGTCGGGCCGGTCGACCTGGCCCAGGAACTGGCGGGCGTACGCGGAGAGCGACTCGACGTAGCGGCGCTGCCCCTCGGCGAAGATCGTGTCGAAGGCGAGGCTCGACTTGCCGGAGCCGGAGAGCCCCGTGAAGACGACCAGCGAGTCGCGCGGGATCTCGAGGTCGACGTCCTTCAGGTTGTGGACGCGGGCACCCCGAACGCTGAGCTTCTGGCTACCGGAAACAGGGGTGATCGACACTGAACCGATTCTACGGGCGGCCTCCGACATCGCGCCGGTTCGGGCGCCACCGCGCATGGCCCGCTGGTGCGCGTTCAGCGGACATGGCCGACCGACTCCATCTGCCGCAGCTCCTTCTTGAGCTCGGAGAGCTCGTCGCGGAGCCGCGCGGCGAGCTCGAACTTGAGCTCGCCTGCCGCCTGGAGCATCTGCTCGTTGAGGTCGGCGATGATCGTCTCGAGCTCCGCGGCGCCTGAGGCGCCGACGCCCTCGCGCCGCAGGTTGGGGGTCGGCGAGCGGCGCTTCGAGCCGTCCTGGCCGCTGCGACCCGCGAGCAGCTTCGCCGTGTCGGCCTCCTCGCGTGCGAGCACCTCGGTGATGTCGGCGATGCGCTTGCGCAGCGGCTGCGGGTCGATGCCGTGCTCCACGTTGTACGCCACCTGCTTCTCGCGGCGCCGGTTCGTCTCGTCGATCGCGATCCTCATCGAGTCGGTGAGCTGGTCGGCGTACATGTGCACCTCGCCCGAGACGTTGCGGGCCGCACGGCCGATCGTCTGGATGAGCGAGGTCGAGCTGCGCAGGAAGCCCTCCTTGTCGGCGTCGAGGATCGCCACGAGGGACACCTCGGGCAGGTCGAGGCCCTCGCGCAGCAGGTTGATGCCCACGAGCACGTCGTAGACACCCGCACGTAGCTCCGTCAGCAGCTCGACGCGCCGGAGGGTGTCGACATCCGCGTGCAGGTAGCGCACCCGCACCCCCGCCTCGGTGAGGTAGTCGGTGAGCTCCTCGGCCATCTTCTTCGTGAGAGTCGTGACCAGCACGCGCTCGTCGCGCTCGGCGCGGAGACGGATCTCCTCGAGCAGGTCGTCGATCTGCCCCTTCGAGGGCTTCACGACGATCTGCGGGTCGACGAGGCCGGTGGGGCGGATGATCTGCTCGACCACGCCGTCGCCCATCGAGAGCTCGTAGCGCCCGGGCGTCGCCGAGAGGTACACCTTCTGCCCCACGCGGTCGAGGAACTCCTCCCAGCGCAGCGGGCGGTTGTCGAGCGCGCTCGGCAGCCGGAACCCGTGCTCGACGAGCGTGCGCTTGCGGCTCGCGTCGCCCTCGTACATCGCGCCGATCTGCGGAACGGTCACGTGGGACTCGTCGATCACGACGAGGAAGTCGTCGGGGAAGTAGTCGAGCAGCGTGTTGGGCGGCTCCCCCGCCTGCCGACCGTCGATGTGCCGCGAGTAGTTCTCGATGCCGTTGCAGAATCCGATCTGCTCCATCATCTCGAGGTCGAACCCCGTACGCATGCGCAACCGCTGGGCCTCCAGCAGCTTGCCCTGCTTCTCGAGCTCGGGGAGGCGCTCGGCGAGCTCCTCCTTGATCGAGCGGATGGCGCGGTGCATCGCCTCCGGGCTCGCGGCGTAGTGCGTGGCCGGGAAGATCGACACGGCATCCATCTGCTTCACGACGTCGCCCGTGAGCGGGTGCAGGGCGTAGAGCGCCTCGATCTCGTCGCCGAACATCTCGATGCGCACCGCGAGCTCCTCGTAGACCGGGATGATCTCGATCGTGTCGCCGCGCACGCGGAACTTGCCGCGCGAGAAGTCGACGTCGTTGCGCTCGTACTGCATGTTGATGAAGCCCCGGATGAGGCGGTCGCGCGAGATGCGGTCGCCCACCTGGAGCGCCACCATCGCGCCGAGGTACTCCTCGGCGGCGCCGAGGCCGTAGATGCACGAGACGGTCGAGACCACGACCACGTCGCGGCGGCTGAGGAGCGAGTTGGTCGTGGAGTGCCGCAGCCGCTCGACCTCCGCGTTGATCGACGAGTCCTTCTCGATGAAGGTGTCGGTCTGGGGGACGTACGCCTCGGGCTGGTAGTAGTCGTAGTAGCTGACGAAGTACTCGACGGCGTTGTTCGGCATCAGCTCGCGGAACTCGTTGGCGAGCTGCGCGGCGAGGGTCTTGTTGTGCGCGAGCACGAGGGTGGGGCGCTGCACCTGCTCGATGAGCCAGGCGGTGGTCGCGGACTTGCCGGTACCTGTCGCGCCGAGCAGCACGATGTCGCTCTCGCCGGCCTGCACCCTGTGGGCGAGCTCGGCGATCGCGGCGGGCTGGTCGCCGCTCGGGGTGTACTCGGAGATGACCTCGAACGGACGCACGGAACGCGTCGGCTGCATGGGTCCAGCCTAGGCACGGCCTCCGACACCGCGCAGGGTCGACCAGAGCGCATCCACCTGGGCGAGCGTCTCCTCCAGGGTGCCGCTCGCGTCGATGACGTCGTGCGCGATCGCGAGCCGCGCCGACTCGGGCGCCTGCGAGGCGATGCGGCGCCGGGCCTCGCCCTCGTCCATGCCGCGCAGCTCCACGAGCCGGCGGACACGGGTCTCCTCGTCGGCGCTCACCGCGACGACCCTATCGAACTCGTCGGCCCGCCCCTCGCCGCGCTCGTTCACCAGCAGCGGCACGTCGTAGACCACGATCGCCTCCGGATCCGCCGCGCGCGCGGCCGCGAACAGCTCACGCGAGCGCTCGCCCACCGCCGGATGCGTGATCGCGTTGAGCGTCGCGCGGGCCCGCTCGTCGCCGAACACGATCGCGCCCAGTGCGCCGCGGTCGAGGCTGCCGTCCGCCGCGATGACCCGCGGGCCGAACTCCTCGGCGATCCGGGCCAGCGCCGCGGTTCCCGGCTCCACGACCTCGCGCGCGATGACATCCGCGTCGACGACGACCGCGCCGAGCTCCGAGAGCCGCCGCGCGACCGTCGACTTGCCGGAGGCGATGCCTCCCGTGAGCGCCACGAGCATCCCCCCATCGTGGCAGGCCCGCGTGCCGACCGCTGCCGCGTTACGCCCGACTGGAGACGGCGGTCGCGTGCCGGGAGGGGCTGCGGCGTCCGATGCCCCGCCCGTACGATGTCGACATGCTCGAGCTGCTCACCGGTGCCGGACTCGCGGCCGCCGCGGGACTCAACGCCTACATCCCGCTGCTCGTGATGGGGCTCGCCGCGCGGTTCGACTGGATCGGGCTGCCGAGCGGATGGACGTGGCTGTCGAACGAGTGGGTGCTCGTCATCATCGGCGTGCTGCTGGTCGTCGAGATCGTCGCCGACAAGGTGCCGGCGGTCGACAGCGTCAACGACTGGATCCAGACCGTCGTGCGTCCGGCATCCGGGGGCATCGTGTTCGCGGGCGGCATCGGAACCGAGACGGTGGCCGTCGACGACCCGGGGAGCTTCTTCACCTCGGGAGCATGGATCCCGATCGCGATCGGCATCGGGCTCGCGCTGCTCGTGCACCTCGGCAAGATGGCGGTCCGGCCCGTCGCGAACCTCGCCACCGGCGGCGTCGCGGCTCCCGTGCTGAGCACCGCGGAGGACGGCGCGAGCCTGGTCATGGTGATCCTCGCCCTCGTCGCGCCCATCCTCGTGCTGCTGGGCCTCGGCCTCATGGTGCTGGGATTCGTGCTGCTGGTGCGCCGCATGCGCCGTCGCCGCCGGGAGCGCGCCGCCGTCGCCGCGACGCCGCCCGAGTTCCTCCGCTAGCCCGGTCTCGAGACGCGTCCGCCTCGCGGATGCACTTCGGTCACCGCTGCAGGCCCGGAACGGCGGATGGCCGGCCCCCGAGGGGACCGGCCATCCGGACGGGAGCGCGATCGCTCAGGAGTTGCTGCTGAGCTTCTCGCGCAGCGCCGCGAGCGACTCGTCGTCGGCGAGCGTGCCGCTGATCGAGCCCTCCGACGAGAACGAGTTGCCCGACGGACGCGCCTCGAGCTCGGCCTCGGTCTCCTCGGCCGCGAGGATCTGCTTCTTGTGGGCCTCCCAGCGGGCCTGGGCGGCCGCGTACTCGGCCTCCCACGCGTCGCGCTGGGCCTCGAAGCCCTCGAGCCACTCGCCCGAGGTCGGGTCGAAGCCCTCCGGGTACTTGTAGTTGCCCTGCTCGTCGTACTCGGTGACCATGCCGTACAGAGCGGCGAGGCCCGAGTCGAACTCGGTGTTGTGCGGGTCGATGCCCTCGTTGGCCTGCTTGAGGCTCAGCGAGATGCGGCGACGCTCGAGGTCGATGTCGATGACCTTGACGAACACCTCGTCGCCGACCGACACGACCTGCTCGGCGAGCTCGACGTGCTTGCCCGACAGCTCCGAGATGTGCACGAGGCCCTCGATGCCGTCCGCGACGCGCACGAACGCGCCGAACGGGACGAGCTTGGTGACCTTGCCCGGCGCGATCTGGCCGATCGCGTGGGTGCGGGCGAAGACCTGCCACGGGTCCTCCTGGGTCGCCTTGAGCGAGAGCGACACGCGCTCACGGTCGAGGTCGACCTCGAGGATCTCGACGGTGACCTCCTGGCCCACCTCGACGACCTCGGACGCGTGCTCGATGTGCTTCCACGAGAGCTCCGAGACGTGCACGAGGCCGTCCACGCCGCCGAGGTCGACGAACGCGCCGAAGTTGACGATCGAGGACACGACGCCCTTGCGGACCTGGCCCTTCTGGAGGTTGTTGAGGAAGGTCGAACGCGACTCCGACTGCGTCTGCTCGAGCAGCGCGCGGCGGCTCAGCACGACGTTGTTGCGGTTCTTGTCGAGCTCGAGGATCTTCGCCTCGATCTCCTGGCCGAGGTACGGCGTGAGGTCGCGGACGCGGCGCAGCTCGATGAGCGAGGCCGGCAGGAAGCCGCGGAGGCCGATGTCGACGATCAGGCCGCCCTTGACGACCTCGATGACCGAACCGGTCACGACGCCATCGGAATCCTTGATCTTCTCGACGTCGCCCCAGGCGCGCTCGTACTGGGCGCGCTTCTTGGACAGGATGAGGCGACCCTCCTTGTCCTCCTTCTGGAGGACGAGCGCCTCGACGCTGTCGCCGACCGAGACGACCTCGGTCGGGTCCACGTCGTGCTTGATGGAGAGCTCGCGCGAGGGGATGACACCCTCGGTCTTGTAGCCGACGTCGAGGAGGACCTCGTCGCGGTCGATCTTGACGACGGTGCCTTCGATGAGGTCTCCGTCGTTGAAGAACTTGAGGGTCAGTTCGACCGCGGCCAGGAAGTCTTCAGCAGATCCGATGTCGTTGATGGCGACCTGCTTGGTAGCCGAGGCGGTCGTTGCGGTAGTCATGTAGTGGGTGCTCCGGAGGATGGACATGTCGGGGCCCGAGGAGCGATGAAGCCGGGGTGCTCCGCGGGCACGCGGATAGGGATGTCACGAAAGTGACTCTCCAGACTACCGCACTCCCCTGCGTTCTGCGACGATGTCGCGGATCGCCGGGCCGAGCTCCGGGTAGCGGAACGCGTAGCCCGCCCCCAGCAGTCGCTCCGGCAGCACCCAGCGGCTCTTGAGCAGCAGCTCGGTCTCGGTGCGGATGAGCCAGGCCCCCACCTCGAGCACGGGGCGCGGGGCGGGGACGCCGAACGGCATCCCGAGCGCCTTCCGGATCGTGCGCATGAGCTCGACGCCCGTCACCGGGTCGGGGGCGGATAGGTTGACGACGCCGTCGAGGTCGGCGCGGCGCTCGAGGAAGTCGATGGCGCCGGCCACGTCGTCGAGGTGGATCCAGCTGAACATCTGGCGACCCCACCGCGCGCGGAACTCGTGCTGGGTCCCCGCCTCGCGGCGGGCGCGCGTCGAGAACCAGGGCGTGTCCCACTGCGGCCCGCCGAGAGCGAAGCGGGCGAGCCGCAGCAGCGGCACGAGCGCGCTGCCGTCGCCAAGCACGATCGCCGTGCGGATGGCGACACGGCGCGTCTCGGGAACCTCGGCGGCGAAGAACGCCTCCTCCCAGGCTTTCGCGACCGAGACGGAGAACCCGGTACCGAGCTCCCCCGTCGACTCGGTCTGCGGGTGATCCTCGGCGTGGCGGTAGATCGTGGCGGTCGAGGAGTTGATCCACGTCGGGGGCGGCGCCGCGCAGGAGGCGACCGCGCGGCCGAGCTCCGCTGTCGTCTCCACGCGTGACCGCAGGATCTCCGCGCGATTCTCCGCTCCGTAGCGGCAGTTCACGCTCTTGCCCGCGAGGTTCACGAGCAGGGCGCTGCCGTCGAGCAGCCGCCGCATGCCGTCGGTGTCGCCCCAGCCTGCGTCCGCGGCCCCGCGTCCGATCGTGCGCACCTCGCGGCCCGCGGCGCGCCATCCCTCGACGAGGAAGCGGCCCATGAAGCCCGACGCGCCCGCGACGACGACCGGGCCGCTCGCCGCCTCCGCGCTCACGCGAACCCCGGGGCGACCTGCTCGACCCGGTAGTCGAACGCGCCCGCGTACTCGTAGGCGCGCCCGACGAGCGGCAGGTCGAGGGTGAGCGAGACGTGCTGGCGCCCGTCGGGGAGGGTGCGCTCGCGCACCGTCACGCGCGGCGACCAGCTCGCCGGCAGCGAGAAGCGGAGGCCCAGCATCCGGATGCCGACACGACCCGAGTCGATACGCAGCCCGCCCTCCTCGGGCGCCACGTGCATCTCGGCGACGACCCGCTCCCCCGCCCCGAGGCGCTGGCGCAGACCCCGGGACGTCCAGATGATGCGGTCGGTCATCGTGCGGTCGCCACCGGCGAAGCGGAAGCGGCGCACCGCGACGAGGCCGTGCGGCGTCGGCACGTTGACGATCGTGAAGGGCACCTCACGCTCCCACACGGGCCAGACGATGTTCCACCGGCCCAACACGGCGAGCAGCGGCCAGAGCCAGACGCGCGGGGTGCCGACGGTCGTGAACACGCCCTCGCCGATGCCGTGGGCGCCGTACGGCACGCCGCCGAAGTAGGCCTGGAGGGCGGGCGACAGCTGCTCGACGCGGTCGCCGAGCGCGGCGGCCCAGGGCGCCCCCGGATGCGCGGGGCGCGTCACGGTGCAAGGGCGGTGCGCAGGGTGTCGAGTCCCACGCCGCCGAGGTCGAGCGCGTGCTTGTGGAAGTCCCGGAACGAGAACGCCGACCCCGCCCGACGCTGCGCGTCGTCGCGGATCTGCTCCCAGATGCGCTGCCCCACCTTGTACGAGGGCGCCTGCCCCGGCCAGCCGAGGTAGCGGTTCACCTCGAAGCGCACGAACGCGTCGTCCATGTTGACGTTGCGGCGCATGAACTCCAGGGCGAAGTCCGCATCCCAGACACCGTCGGACGGCAGGTCCTCCAGCCCGCGGATGCGCGGCTTCGGCTTGCCGAGGTGCACGCCGATGTCCAGCACGACACGGGCGGCGCGCATGCGCTGCCCGTCGAGCATGCCGAGGCGGTCGGCGGGGTCGTCGAGGTAGCCGAGCTCCTCCATGAGCCGCTCCGCGTAGAGCGCCCAGCCCTCGGCATGGCCGCTCGTGCCGGCGAGCTGACGCCGCCAGGTGTTGAGCTCGGCGCGGTTGTAGACGGCCTGCCCGATCTGCAGGTGGTGCCCGGGGACGCCCTCGTGGAAGACGGTGGTCTTCTCGCGCCAGGTGTCGAACTCGGTGACGCCCTCGGGCACGCTCCACCACATCCGTCCCGGGCGGGAGAAGTCGTCGGAGGGGCCCGTGTAGTAGATGCCGCCGTCCTGTGTGGGGGCGATCATGCACTCGAGGGCGCGCACCGGGGCGGGGATGTCGAAGTGGGTGCGACCGAGCTCGTCGACGACGCGGTCGCTGAGCTCCTGCATCCAGGCCTTGAGCGCGTCGGTGCCGTGCAGCTTGCGGCTCGCGTCCTTCTCCAGGTGCGCGACCGCCTGCTCGACGCTCGCGCCCGGCAGGACCTCGTCGGCGACGCGGGTCTGCTCGTCGATCATGCGCTCGAGCTCTCCGACGCCCCACTCGTAGGTCTCGTCGAGGTCGATCTCGGCCCCCAGGAAGTGCCGCGACCGCAGCGCGTAGAGCTCGCGGCCGACGCCGTCCCGCTCGGATGCGGCCGGCAGCAGCTCGGTCTCCAGGAAGTCGGCGAGGTCACGGTAGGCGGCCGCGGCGGCGTCCGCCCCGCGTGCGAGGTCGGAACGCAGGCTCTCCGGCAGTTCGCCCGAGTCGAGTGCGGCGCCCCCGGTGAACTCGGCGAAGAAGCCGTCGGTGCGGCCGTTGCGCCGCGCCTGCTCGGCGACCTCGCGCACCTGGCGCTTCGCCGGGACGACGCCCTCCGCGATGCCTGACCGAAGCGTCTCGACGTAGCCCGCGACCGCCCCGGGAAGGTTGCCGAGCCGCTCGGCGATCGTGGCCCAGTCCTCGGCGGAGGCCGTCGGCATGAGATCGAACGACTCGCGGATCTCCTGCGCGGGAGAGGCGATGACGTTGAGGTCGCGCAGGTGCAGACGCGCGTCGTGTGCCTCGAGCGACAGCCGCGACTCGGCGAGGAGGTCGGCCTTCGTCACCTCGTCGACGGCATCCACGGGCTCCGCCGCCTCGAGCCGACGGACGAGGTCGCGCGTGGCGTCAGCGAGGCGGTCGTGGCCCGCGGGCGAGAGGTCGCCGTACTCCCCCGTGCGCCCGGGGACGCCGATGTAGATGGCGACGTCGGGCACGAGGTCGACGAGGGTGGACACCCACTCCTCGGCGATCGCGTCGATGGGCGTGGTGGGGCGTGCTTCGCCGGCGCCCTGAGGCTCTCGAAGGGTCATGCGTCCACCCTAGGCTGGGGCGCCGACGCGCCGCCCGGGACCTCGGTCCCGCGTCTGCCCCTCGGGCTACTCGCGGTCGAGGTCCCGTTCGAGCATCGCCACGAGCGAGTCGAGCGTGTCGGCGTCATCGCTCACGAGCGTGACGCGTTCGCCGTGGTCGATGCCGAGCGAGAGCACCCCGAGGATGCTCGCGGCGTTGACGCTGCGCCCGGAAGCCGCGGTCAGGGTGACGGGGGCGGGCGCCTGCGCGGCCGCCTGCGAGAAGAGGGCGGCCGGGCGCGCGTGCAGCCCGACGGTCGAGGCGACCACGACGGTGCGTTCCGGCATCGGCTCTCCTCTCGGCCACTTCGCCAACGTGACGGCGCGGATGCGTTCCGTCTAGTGTGCTGCAGCGTCCCAGTTGGGGCCAGTCCCGATCTGCACATCCAGCGGAACCGAGAGCTCGGCGGCGCCCGCCATCCCCGCGGTGACGATGTCGCGCATCCGCTCCAGCTCGCCCGGGGCGACCTCGAAGACCAGCTCGTCGTGCACCTGCAGGAGCATCCGGGACGACAGCTGCTGCGCCCGCATCTCGGCGTCGATGGTGAGCATCGCGCGCTTGATGATGTCGGCGGCGGACCCCTGGATGGGCGAGTTGAGAGCTTGCCGCTCGGCGTTCTCGCGCAGGACGCGGTTGGTGGAGCTGAGGTCGGAGAATGGCCGCCGGCGCCCGAAGATCGTCGTCGTGTAGCCGTCGATGCGGGCCTGCTCGACGACGCCGCGCAGATAGTCGCGTACGGCGCCGAAGCGGGCGAAGTAGTCGGCGATGAGCTCGCGGGCCTCGCTCACCTCGATGCGCAGCTGCTTGCTGAGGCCGAACGGGCTCAGGCCGTAGGCGAGACCGTACGACATCGCCTTCACCTTGGTGCGCATGAGCGGGGTCACGTCGGCGGGCTCGACGTGGAACACGCGCGCGCCGACGAAGCGGTGCAGGTCCTCGCCCGAGTGGAACGCCTCGATGAGCCCCGCGTCCTCGGAGAGGTGCGCCATGATCCGCATCTCGATCTGCGAGTAGTCGGCGGTGAGCAGGGTCTCGAACCCCTCCCCGGCGAGGAACGCCGCGCGCACCTCGCGCCCGACCTCCGTCTTCACGGGGATGTTCTGCAGGTTCGGGTCGTTCGACGAGATGCGGCCGGTAGCCGAGCCCGTCTGCTCGTAGGTGGTGTGGATGCGGCGGTCGGCGCCGATCGAGGTCTGCAGGGTCTCGACGATCTGGCGGATCTTCGTCGCGTCGCGGTGCTGCAGCAGCAGCTCCAGGAACGGATGCGGATGCTGCTCCTGCAGGTCGGCGAGCGCCTGCGCGTCGGTCGAGTAGCCGGTCTTGTTCGAGCGGGTCTTCGGCATGCCGAGCTGCTCGAAGAGCACCTCCTGGAGCTGCTTCGGCGAGCCGAGGTTGACCTCGCGTCCGATCTCCGCGTACGCGCGCTGCGCGATCTCGGCGGCCTGCGCGCCGAGGCGGGAGTTGAGCTCGCCGAGCACCTCGTCGGACACCGTGATGCCCTGCAGCTCCATCCGGGCGAGCACCGGCACGAGGGGCACCTCGATGTCGTGCTGCACCGCGAGCGAGCCGGGGTCGAGCCGCGCATCGAGCTCCGCCTGCAGCCGCACGAGGTACCAGGCCTCCGTGGCGGGGCTCAGCGCCTCCGTCTCGGGCACGAGCTGGCTGGGGTCGGGCTCGGGCAGGGTCTCGCCGAGGTAGTAGTAGACGAGCCCGCCGAGGCTGTCGGCCTTCGTCGAGGGACGCAGCAGCCAGGCGGAGAGGGCGGTGTCGCCCGCGACGCCGTCGAGCGCGAGCCCCGCCGCGTGCAGCGTCTTCAGCTGGCGCTTCGCATCGTGCAGATACTTGGGGGCGTCGGAGGCGAGCCAGGCCTCGAGGGCCGTGTAGTCGGGGCGGCTGGGTGCCCAGGGCACCCAGGCGGTCTCGGTGAGGCTCGCGATGCCGAAGCCCTCGACCTGGCCGTTCACCGTGGCGATCCGCAGCCCGAGCGGCACGGTGCCGCCCTGCGACTGGGTCGCGAGCCACTTGGCGAGCTCCTCGTCGATCATGGTGCGCACGACGGGCGCCGTGATCGCGCCGGGCGCGTCGGCGTCCGCCTCGACGAGGACGGCGTCCGCGGCCGCGCCCTCGATCTTGAAGACCCGGTCGAGGAGGGTGCGGAACTGGAGGCGGTCGAACACCGCGCGCACGGCGGTCGGGTCGATCGGCTGGCGCTCGAGGTCGGCGGGACCGTAGGGCAGCTCGACGTCGCGCACGAGGCGGTTCAGGCGGCGGTTGCGCACCACGCGGTCCTGCTGGTCGCGCAGGTTCTGCCCGACGACGCCCTTGATCTCGTCGGCGTGGGCGAGCAGCTCGTCGACCGTGCCGTACTGCTGGATCCACTTGACGGCCGTCTTCTCGCCCACCTTGTCGACGCCGGGCAGGTTGTCGCTCGTCTCGCCGACGAGTGCCGCGATCTCGGGGTACTGCTCGGGGCGGATTCCGTAGCGCTCGAGCACCGCATCCGTGTCGTAGGTCTTCAGCTCGCTGACCCCGCGCACGTTCGGGTAGAGGAGGGTGACGTCGTCGTCGACGAGCTGGATGGTGTCGCGGTCGCCCGAGACGACGAGAACCCGGTAGCCGTCGGCGGCGCCGCGCGTCGCGAGGGTCGCGAGGATGTCGTCGGCCTCGAAGTCCTCCTTCGAGAGGGTGCGGATGTTCATGGCGTGCAGCGCCTCCTCGAGCAGCGGCACCTGGCCGACGAACTCGGGCGGGGTCTCGCCGCGGGTGCCCTTGTACTCCGCGTACTCGCGGGTGCGGAAGGAGTAGCGCGAGATGTCGAACGCGACCGCGAGGTGGGTGGGCTTCTGCGCCTGCAGCAGGTTCAGCAGCATCGAGATGAAGCCGTGGATGGCGTTCGTGTGCTGCCCGTCGCGCGTGACGAAGCTGTCGACCGGGAGCGCGTAGAACGCCCGGAACGCCAGCGAGTGGCCGTCGATGAGCAGGAGCGTAGGCTTTTCTTCCGGCACGGCCCCAGCCTAGCGAGAGGGCCCGACACCCCACCGACCGTCCCGACCGATGGAGCGCTCATGGTCATCCTCCCACCCGATCTCGACCCGGAGCTCGTCGCCCGACTCGGGGAGTCGGGAGGTGGTGAGCTCCCCCGCCGCATGGGGATCGAATTCCTCGAGCTGTCGGCGTCGCACTCGGTCGCCCGGATGCCCGTGGAGGGCAACCGTCAGGTGGTGGGCCTGCTGCACGGTGGCGCCCACGTGGTGCTCGGCGAGTCGCTCGGCTCGATCTCGTCCGCGATCCACGCGGGGCCCGGGCGCATCGCGGTCGGCATCGAGATCAACGCCACGCACAGCCGGTCGATCACCGAGGGCTGGGTCACGGGAACCTGCACCGCGCTCGTGCTCGGCCGCACCCTCTGCACCCACGAGATCGTCATGACCGACGACGAGGGCCGTCGGCTCTCGACCGTGCGGATGACGAACTACCTGAGGGACCGGTAGCTACTTCTTCGGCGCGAGCTGGTCGATGATCGCCTGGGCCACGTCGTGCATGGTGAGGCGGCGGTCCATGGACGCCTTCTGGATCCAGCGGAACGCCTCCGGCTCGGAGAGGCCCATCTTCTCGTTGAGCAGTCCCTTGGCGCGGTCGACGAGCTTGCGGGTCTCGAAGCGCTCGACCATGTCGGCGACCTCGGCCTCGAGGGTCACGATCTGCTGGTAGCGGCTGAGCGCGATCTCGATCGCCGGCAGCAGGTCGTTGGGCGTGAACGGCTTCACGACGTACGCGAGCGCACCGGCCTCCGACGCCCGCTCGACGAGCTCCTTCTGGCTGAACGCGGTGAGCAGCACGACCGGGGCGATGTGGTTCTTGGCGAGGCGCTCGGCCGCGGAGATGCCGTCCAGCTGCGGCATCTTGACGTCCATGACGACGAGGTCGGGACGCAGTTCGGTGGCGAGCGCCACGGCGGTCTCGCCGTCGCCGGCCTCCCCCACGACGTCGAAGCCGTTGTCGCGCAGGATCTCGACGATGTCGAGCCGGATGAGGGACTCATCCTCGGCGACGACGACGCGCCGGGGGGCGATGGGGGCTGCTTCCGTCTCACTCACCCCTGAATCCTACGGTAACGTCAGGATGCCGCGGCGATCCCACCCGGAGCGCCCGCACCGGCCGGTGTGGCGGAATGGCAGACGCGACCGACTCAAAATCGGTTGTCCGTGAGGACGTGTGGGTTCGACCCCCACCACCGGCACCGTCAGATGCGCTTGCGCCTCTTGAGGAAGTCCCGCAGTTCGGAGTAGCTCCCGTCATCGTTGCCGAAGAGCACGACGTTCCGCGCGATGTCGAGCCACTCGCCGATCGACGGCCGCACCTCGCGGATGGCGGCCTCGAGGTCGCCCATGCCGATCATCCGCACCCGGCCGGTTCGCACGCTGTCGAGGAGCGCCGATTCGGACGCGGCCTCGCAGATGTGTGCGAGGTCGGCCCCGGAGTAGCCGTCGGTGGCTGCGGCAAGCCGGTCGAGGTCGATGGACTCCACGGGACGTCCGGTCAGCTCGGATGCGAGGATCGCGCGACGGGCGGTCAGGTCCGGCGGCAGCACGAGAACCGTGCGGTCGAAGCGGCCCGGTCGGCGGAAGGCGGGATCCACATCCCACGGCTGGTTGGTGGCCGCGAGCACGAAGAGGCCGTCGTTGTCGGATGCGACACCGTCGAGCTCGATGAGCAGCTGGTTGACGACGCCGCGCATCGCGTTGCCGACCATCTTGCTTCGCCGCTGTCCGAGGGCGTCGACCTCGTCGAGGAACAGCACTGTGGGGCCGTCGCGCCTGGCCTGCTGGAAGATCTCGTGCACGTTCGACTCGGAGACGCCGAGCATCGGGTCGAGCACGTCGGCGAGCCCGACGTTGATGAACGCCGCGCCGAGCTCGCCCGCGATGGCACGGGCGAGGTAGGTCTTCCCGCATCCCGGGGGTCCGTACATGAGCAGACCGCCCCGCAGCTTCTTGCCGTAGAGCGCACGCAGCTCCGGGTTGCGCAACGGCGCGAGGAAGGCTGCGTCGAGTCGCTCCTTGACGCGATCCATGCCGCCGACGTCCGCGAAGGTGATCGTGCTCGCCTCTCGTTCGAATACCGGGCCGTCGGGAGCCCCCTGCGTGACGAACATGGGAGGGACGGTGCCGTCGAGCTGCGCCTCTGCGGAGGCCCAGTCGAAGCCCGGATGCGGCAGCGTCGGCTCCGCGGGCGCCGCCGAGCGATCGAGGGCGACGCGCATGAGCGCTTGCGCGGCGAGATTCTCGGGCGCGAGCTGCAGGGCGACAGCCGCCTCGGCGAGAGACTCGGCTGTACGCCCGGACCGCGCGAGCAGCTCGCCGAGATGAACGCGCAGATCGACGTCGTCAGGTGCGGCGGCGACCGCTCGCCGCAGCGCCTCGATCGCGGCGTCGTTCATCAGAGCTCCCCCGCTCGCTCGAGTTCCTCGCGCGTGCGACGCAGGCCGAGCCATGACCACCCGAGCGCACCGAGGCCCAGGAGGTAGCCGACGCACACGGCGACGACGAGGCCGAACGACGGCGCGATGGCGAACGCCGTGAGGCCGAGCAGGAGCGCGAGGAATGTCGCCGCCGTGACGGTGAGCGCGAGGTCGACTCGTGGAAGCGAGCGGAAGGCTCGCAGGAAGGCCCCCCGGCTGGTCGCGGCGGTATGCACGAGCATGATGATCACGAGGATCCAGAGGACGGCCGCCGACCATCCGATGAAGCTCTGGATCCGCGCGAAGTCGCGTTGGAGGTCAACGATCCGCACGGCGAGGTTGCCGACCACGAAGAGCGCGATCCACACGATGCGAAGCATCTGGTTGACGGTCGCGCGGAGGTGAAACATCGCGATCCGGGAATCGGGCTCGGTCGCGAGCCGCGTGACATTGCTGGCGAGGGCCGAACCGAAGCGGTTCATCTCGATGTCGAGCACGGCGTGGTTCTGCCGAATGAGCGGATCGCTCGGGTCGAGTGCGCGGGCGCGGCGGTAGGCGGCGTCGGCGCGGCGCGGCTGGCCGAGATCCTGCCGCACGAGGGCGTGCATGTGGTGACTGACGGCCTCATCTGGCGCGATCCGCAGCAGCTCCTCCGACGCCTCGAGGAGCCGTCTCCGGCGGCCCCAGTTGCCGATGCTGCCCACCCCGAGGTGTGCGCTGATCCAGGCGGAGAGCACGCGCACGCTCAGCGGATCGAGACGACGGGCCTCCTCGACCGCGGCACGTGCATCGAGGACGCGCCCCGCCGCGCGGAGGACGTAGGAGAGCGTCACGAGCGGCTCCGCGTCGCCCGGGCTCAGGCGGGCGGCGCGTTCGGCAGCGGAGAGTGCCAGCTCGGGTCTGCCGAGCGCGAGCTGGACATGGGCCATGAGCCGCAGGGCTTCCGCATCCTCGGGATGCGTGGCGAGGTACGGCCCGAGCAATTCCGCGGCGGCGGAGTCACGGCCGATCAGCGAGAGCTGGTGGGCGCGGGCGATCACCTGCTGCGCGTTGTCCTCCGGCACCCGGGCATCATCGCGCGCCCGGCCGCGTCGGACAAGACGCGCATTCGGGGGATGCCGCGTGCGCCCGTCCCCGGGCGCAACTCGGGGGACCCGCCGCATCCGTGCGCCGTTGCGCGGATGACGGGCGGATCCCCCGGGTTGTGGTGCGGTGGCTCAGTCGGCGTGGTCGCCCGACTCCCAGACCGGCGTCACCTTGTTGATGGCGTCGCCGACGACGTGCACGCGCAGGTCGTTGGTGGAGCCGGGGATGCCGGGAGGGGAACCGGAGATCACGACGACCTTGTCGCCGATCGAGGCGACCCCGTTCTCGAGGAGGGCCTCGTCGACCTGCTTGTACATGGCATCCGTGTGCTTGACGCGGTCGACGATGTAGGACTCGATGCCCCAGGTGAGGTTCATCCGGCGACGGATCGACTCCTCCGGGGTGAAGGCTTTCATCGGGATGCGGAAGCGGAGCCGCGACATGCGGCGCGCGGAGTCGCCGGACTCGGTGAAGACGCACAGGTACTTCGCGTCGACGAAGTCGGCGACCTCCGCGGCGGCGAGCGTGATGGCGCCGCCCTGCGTGCGGGGCTTGGTACCGAGCGGCGCGATGCGCTCGAGGCCGTGCTCCTCGGTGGACTCGATGATACGGGCCATGGTCTGCACGGTGATGACAGGGTACTCGCCGACGCTCGTCTCGCCGGAGAGCATCACGGCGTCCGCCCCGTCGAGCACGGCGTTGGCGACGTCGGAGGCCTCCGCGCGCGTCGGGACGGGCGAATGCGTCATCGACTCGAGCATCTGGGTGGCCACGATGACGGGCTTCGCGGCCCGGCGGCACAGCTCGACCGCGCGCTTCTGCACGACCGGGACCGCCTCGAGGGGCAGCTCGACCGCGAGGTCGCCGCGGGCGACCATGATGCCGTCGAAGGCGTCGATGATCTCCTCGAGCGCGTCGACGGCCTGCGGCTTCTCGATCTTGGCGATGACGGGAACCTTGCGGCCCTCCTCCGCCATGATCTCGTGCACACGCGTGATGTCGCGCGCGTCGCGCACGAAGGAGAGCGCGATGTAGTCGGCGCCGAGACCGAGCCCCCAGCGGAGGTCGGCCTCGTCCTTCTCGGACAGCGCCGGCACGTTGACCGCGACGCCCGGAAGGTTGATGCCCTTGTTGTTGGACACCGGCCCCGCGACGACGACCTCGGTGCGCACCCTCACACCGTCGGTGTCGAGCACGCGCACCTTGACCTTGCCGTCGTCGATCAGCAGGAAGTCGCCGGCCTTCACGTCCTGCGGGAGGCCCTTGAAGGTGGTGCCCACGAGCTCCTTGGTGCCCGGCACGTCCTCCGTCGTGATGGTGAAGATGTCGCCAACGGCGAGGTCGTGGGGGCCGTCCGCGAACTTCGCGAGGCGGATCTTCGGTCCCTGCAGGTCGACGAGCACGGCCACCGGCTGTCCGGCGTCCTCCGCGGCCCGCCGCACGTTCGCGTAGACCTCCTCGTGCACCTCGTAGCTGCCGTGGCTCAGGTTCATGCGGGCGACGTTGACGCCCGCCTCGATGATGGCCCGCAGGTTCTCATAGCTCGACGTGGCGGGTCCCAGCGTCGCGACGATCTTGGCTCGTCTCATTGTTCCTTCAGTCTGATTCGGGTGGTGTGGATGGCTCGGTCCGAGCGGATGCTCAGAGCCCGAAGCCGCGGTCGGTGGGGCGCACAGGCGCCGGAAGCTCGGTGTCGCCCTCAAGGTAGCGGTCCACCGCGGCGGCCGCGGCGCGACCCTCGGCGATGGCCCAGACGATGAGCGACTGGCCGCGACCGGCGTCGCCGGCCACGAAGACGCCGGGCTCGCTCGTGGCGTACTCGCCGTCGCGCGCGACGTTGCCGCGCCCGTCGAACGGCACCCGGAGCTGCTCGTCGAGCCGCTCCTGCTCGGGGCCGGTGAAGCCCATCGCGATGAGCACGAGGTCGGCGGGGATCTCGCGCTCGGTGCCCGACTTCGGCACGCGCCGGCCGTCGACGTACTCGGTCTCGGCGATCCGCAGCGCGCGCACCTCGCCCGCCTCGTTGCCGAGGAACTCGACGGTGGAGGCGAGGAACATCCGCTCGCCGCCCTCCTCGTGCGCCGACGAGATCTCGAACAGGGTCGGATCCATCGGCCACGGCTGGTGGTCGGGACGCTCCGCGGGCGGCTGGTAGCCGATCGCGAGGTTGGTGACGCTCAGCGCGCCCTGGCGGTGCGCCGTTCCGATGCAGTCGGCACCGGTGTCGCCGCCGCCGATGACGACGACGTGCTTGCCGTGCGCCGTCAGCTGCTCGGCCACCCGGTCGCCCGCGACGACCTTGTTCTGCTGGACGAGGTAGTCCATGGCGAAGTGCACGCCGAGGAGGTCGCGGCCCGGGATCGGGAGGTCGCGCGGAACCGTCGCACCGGTCGCGATGACGACGGCGTCGTAGCGCTCCCTGAGCTCGGCCCACGAGATGTCGACGCCGATCTCGACACCCGCGCGGAAGCGGGTGCCCTCGGCCTGCATCTGGGCGAGACGCTGCTCGACCTGACGCTTCTCCATCTTGAAGTCCGGGATGCCGTAGCGCAGCAGACCGCCGATGCGGTCGTCGCGCTCGTACACGGCGACCGTGTGGCCGGCGCGCGTGAGCTGCTGGGCGGCCGCGAGGCCGGCCGGCCCAGAGCCGACCACGGCGACCGTCTTGCCGGTGAGGCGCTCCGGCGGGTGCGGCTGCACCCATCCGTTCTGGAACGCCTGGTCGATGATCGACACCTCGACCTGCTTGATGGTCACGGGCGGCTGGTTGATGCCCAGCACGCACGCCGACTCGCAGGGCGCGGGGCATAGCCGCCCCGTGAACTCCGGGAAGTTGTTGGTCGCGTGCAGACGTTCGATCGCCTGCCGGCCCTCCCCGCGCCAGGTGAGGTCGTTCCACTCGGGGATGAGGTTGCCGAGCGGGCAGCCCTGGTGGCAGAACGGCACACCGCAGTCCATGCAGCGGCCCGCCTGGCGGCGCAGCTGCGTGCGGTCCTGGTCCTCGTAGACCTCTCTCCAGTCCATGATGCGCACCGCGACGGGGCGGCGCGCCGGGAGCTCCCGCTCCTGGACCTTCAGGAATCCCTTGGGGTCAGCCATGGTCAGCCTCCCGTCACTTCGAGGATGCGGGTCCAGACGACGTCGCCGTCCGGGTCGAGGCCCTCGGCGACCGCCGCCTCACGCGTCTGCAGCACGGCCGCGTAGTCGCGCGGGAGGATCTTGACGAACGCGGCGACGGTGGCCTCGAAGTCGTCGAGCATCGTGCGCGCGAGCTGGGAGTCGGTCTTCTCGACATGCAGCTGCAGGTAGCTGCGCAGCAGTTCCACGTCGGCGCGGTCGAGCGGGAGCAGTTCGAGTTCGCCGTTCGCGAGCGACTCCTTGTTGACCGCCTCCCGGCGCAGCCGGTGCACGAAGGCGACGCCGCCCGACATGCCCGCGCCGAGGTTGCGGCCCGTGCTGCCGAGGATCACTGCGGTGCCGCCGGTCATGTATTCGAGCGCGTGGTCGCCCACGCCCTCGACGACCGCCAGGGCACCGGAGTTGCGCACCAGGAACCGCTCGCCGACCTTGCCGCGGATGAACATCGTGCCGCGCGTCGCGCCGTAGCCGATCACGTTCCCGGCGATGACGTTGAGCTCGGCCGGGAAGCGTGCGCCGCGCGGCGGGCGCACGACGATGTCGCCGCCCGAGAGGCCCTTGCCGACGTAGTCGTTGGCGTCGCCCTCCAGCCGGAGCGTGATGCCCGGCGGGAGGAACGCGCCGAGCGACTGGCCGGCGGTGCCCGTGAGCGTGACATCGATCGTCTCGGGCGAGAGCCCGTCGGCGCCGTAGCGCTTGGTGACCTCGTGGCCCAGCATCGTGCCGACCGCGCGCTCGGTGTTCTTGATCGGCAGCTCGATGATCGTGGGGGCACCGTGCTCGAGCGCGTCGGCCGCCAGTCGGATGAGCTCCTGGTCGAAGTGCTCGTCGAGCTCGTGGTTCTGCGGCCGGCGGTTGATGCGCGGCTCGTCCTCGGGGAACTCCGGGCCCACGAGCACCGGGGTGAGGTCGAGTCCGTCGGCCTTCCAGTGCTGCACGGCGCGTTCCACGTCGAGCAGCTCGGAGTGGCCGATGAGCTCGTCGAGCGTGCGGAAGCCGAGCTCGGCGAGGTACTCGCGCACCTCCTGCGCGAGGTACTCGAAGAAGGTCTCCACGAACTCCGGCTTGCCCGTGAACCGGGCACGGAGCTCCGGGTTCTGGGTCGCGACGCCCACCGGGCAGGTGTCGAGGTGGCACACGCGCATGAGGATGCAGCCCGAGACGACGAGCGGCGCGGTCGCGAAGCCGTACTCCTCGGCGCCGAGGAGGGCCGCGATGATCACGTCGCGTCCCGTCTTCATCTGGCCGTCGACCTGCACGACGACGCGGTCGCGCATGCCGTTGAGCATGAGGGTCTGCTGGGTCTCGGCGAGGCCGATCTCCCACGGGGTGCCCGCGTGCTTGAGCGAGTTGAGCGGCGACGCGCCCGTGCCGCCGTCGTGCCCCGACACGAGCACGACATCCGCGAGGGCCTTGGTGACGCCCGCGGCGACCGCGCCGATGCCGGACTGGCTCACGAGCTTGACGTGCACGCGCGCGGAGGGGTTGGCGCGCTTGGCGTCGAAGATCAGCTGCTTGAGATCCTCGATCGAGTAGATGTCGTGGTGCGGGGGCGGCGAGATGAGGCCGACGCCGGGGGTGCCGCCGCGGGTGCGCGCGATCCACGGGTAGACCTTCTGCGGGGGCAGCTGCCCGCCCTCGCCCGGCTTGGCGCCCTGCGCCATCTTGATCTGGATGTCGGTCGCGTGCGTGAGGTACATGCTCGTCACACCGAACCGGCCGGAGGCGATCTGCTTGATGCGGCTGCGGCGCTCGGGGTCGAGCAGGCGCTCGACATCCTCACCGCCCTCGCCCGTGTTCGAGCGGCCGCCGATGCGGTTCATGGCGATCGCGAGGGTCTCGTGCGCCTCCTGGGAGATCGAGCCGTAGCTCATGGCCCCCGTATTGAAGCGCGAGATGATGGCGGAGACCGACTCGACCTCGTCGATGGGCACGGGGGGCCGCTCCCCCGCCTTGATGCGGAACAGGCCGCGGAGCGTCATCAGACGCTCGGCCTGCTCGTCGACCGACCGCGTGTACTCGCGGAAGATGTCAAAGCGCCGGTTGCGGGTCGCGTGCTGGAGCTTGAAGACCGTCTCGGGGCTGAACAGGTGGGGCGGCCCCTCGCGGCGCCACTGGTACTCGCCGCCCGTCTCGAGGCGCTCGTGCACCTTCTCCCCCGCGTTCTCGGGGTAGGCGCTCGTGTGCCGGATGAGGTTCTCGGCCGAGATGACCTCCATGCCGACGCCGCCCAGCAGAGTGGTGGTGCCGGTGAAGTAGCGGTCGACGAACTCCTGGCTGAGCCCCACGGCCTCGAAGGCCTGCGCGCCCGCGTAGGAGCCGATGACGGAGATGCCCATCTTCGACATGATCTTGAGCACGCCCTTGCCGAGCGCCTTGATGAGGTTCTTGACGGCCTTCTCGGCCGTGATCCCCTGGATGAGCCCCGTCGCGACGAGCTGCTCCGCGGTCTCCATCGCGAGGTACGGGTTGATCGCGGATGCGCCGTAGCCGAGCAGCAGCGCCGCGTGGTGCACCTCGCGGGCGTCGCCGGTCTCGACGATGAGCCCCACGCGCATCCGGGTCTCCTGCCGGATGAGGTGGTGGTGCACCGCGGCGAGCATGAGCAGCGAGGGGATGGGCGCGAGGTCCTTGTTGGAGTCGCGGTCGGAGAGCACGAGGAACTGCGCGCCGGCCTCGATGGCCGCGTCGGCCTCCGCGCACATCGCCTCGATGCGCTTCTCCATGGCGTCGTCGCCCGCGTCGAAGCGGTAGAGGCCCTTGATGATGTGGGTGAGCTTCTTGCCGTCGGCGGAGCCGATACGGGTGATCTTGGCGAGCTCGTCGTTGTCGATCACCGGGAAGTCGAGCACGATCTGCCGGGCGTGCCCGGGCGTCGCGTCGAGGAGGTTGCGCTCGGGGCCGAGGCCGAGGCGCATCGAGGTGACGACCTCCTCGCGAATCGAGTCGAGCGGCGGGTTGGTGACCTGCGCGAACGCCTGGGTGAAGTAGTCGAAGATGAGGCGCGGGCGCTCGGAGAGCACCGCGATCGGGGTGTCGGAGCCCATCGCCCCGAGCGGCTCCGCGCCGTTCTGCGCCATGGGGGTGAGCAGGATGCGCACCTCCTCCTCGGTGTAGCCGAAGGTGCGCTGGCGGCGTGTGACGGATGCGGCGGTGTGCACGACGTGCTCGCGCGGCGGGAGGTCCTCGAGCTCGATGCGGTTCTCGGCCACCCACTCGGCGTAGGGCTCGGCGGCGGAGAGCTGGGACTTGATCTCCTCGTCCTCGATGATGCGGCCGTCGACGGTGTCGATGAGGAACATCCGGCCGGGGCGCAGGCGCCCCTTCCGCACGACCTTGTCGGCGGGGAAGTCGAGCACGCCGATCTCGCTCGCGAGCACCACGAGCCCGTCGTCGGTGACGAGGAAGCGGCCCGGACGCAGGCCGTTGCGGTCGAGCGTCGCGCCGACGAGCGAGCCGTCGGTGAAGACGAGCGCTGCGGGGCCGTCCCACGGCTCCATGAGGGCCGAGTGGTAGTCGTAGAAGGCCTTGCGCGCGGGGTCGATGTCGGTCTGGTTCTCCCACGCCTCGGGCACCATCATCATGATCGCGTGGGGCAGGCTGCGGCCCCCCAGCGTGAGCAGCTCGACGACCTCGTCGAAGGAGGCGGAGTCGCTCGCGCCCTCGGAGACGATGGGGAAGAGCGGCCGGAGGTCACCCAGCTCCTCGGAGGCGAGCTGCGACTGGCGGGCGCGCATCCAGTTGCGGTTGCCCTGAACGGTGTTGATCTCGCCGTTGTGGGCGATCATCCGGAACGGCTGCGCGAGTGGCCACGACGGGAAGGTGTTGGTGGAGTACCGCGAGTGCACGAGCGCGAGCTTGGTGGCGAAGCGCTCGTCGGAGAGGTCGGGGTAGAAGGGCTCCAGCTGGAGCGTCGTGACCATGCCCTTGTAGACGAGCGTGCGGCTCGAGAGCGACGGGAAGTACGAGCCGAGCTCCCGCTCGGCGCGCTTGCGCAGGCGGAAGGTCTGCCGGTCGAGGGCGATGCCCGCGAGCGGCTTGCCGGCGGCGTCGCGGCGCTCGGATGCCACGAACAGCTGCTCGAAGGCGGGTGCGGCCTCGCGCGCGAGGGTTCCGAGGTGCTCGGGGTCGGTGGGCACCTCGCGCCAGGCGAGCACGCGGAGTCCCTCCTCCTCGGCAATGCGGCCGATGGCCTCCTTCTCGGCGGCGCGGGTGTCGTCGTCGAGCGGCAGGAAGGCCATCCCCACGGCGTACTGGCCCACGGGCGGCAGTTCGACGCCCGCGACGGCGCGCAGGAACGCATCCGGGATCTGCGTGACGATACCGGCGCCATCGCCGGTTCCGGCGTCGGAGCCGACGGCGCCGCGGTGCTCGAGGTGGCGCAGCGCGTCGAGCGCGTTGGTGACGATGTCATGCCCGGCCGTGCCGCGGAGGGTCGCGACCATGGCGAGGCCGCAGGCGTCCTTCTCGAAGCGCGGGTTGTACATGCCCTGGGCCTCGGGGACCGCGCTGAACCGCGCGAAGGCGTCGGGGCGGCCCGGCGGGGCGACGGGAAAGCTCGATTGCGGCATGGCGACCGTCCTCACGATTTTGCGGGAAGTGGGACGTCGATGGCCCAACTGATGAGAGGGAGTACCGGAACCGTGGGAACGGGCCGGTTCGTCAGCGAGGTGTGCAGAACTCAGCTTGATCGGGTGGGACCGCTTGTGGCGGCAGCTTCGGTGAGCTCCGCGGCGCCATCGCCCGGCTCGTCATCATCCGAATCCGAATAGGTGTCCTCGGAGTCTACCGCAGCCGCGGGCAGCGGTCGTCGACCGGGCTGATAGACGTCCGGCTCGACGCCCAGGTGACGGCGGCTCTGGACGACGAGGATGATGAGACCCACGACGATCGCCGCGAGGGCGGTCCACACGTTGGAGCGGATGCCGAGGAAGGTGTCGCTCGGGTCGAGGCGGATCGACTCGAACCAGCTGCGGCCGATGCCGTACCAGATGAGGTAGAGGCCGAGCACCTTGCCCCACTGCCAGAAGTCCTTGCGGACCAGCACCGGCAGCGTCTTGCCGACGACGCGAGTGATCTTCTCGGTCAGCAGGATGATGAGCACGAATCCGGCGAGGTTCCACAGGATCTCGTAGAGGAAGGTCGGGTGGAAGAGCACATCGGCGGGGATGCCGTCGGGGATCGCCGCGTTCGGACGGTCGATCTCGAGGCCCCACGGGAGGTCGGTGGGGAGGCCGAAGAGCTCCTGGTTGAACCAGTTGCCGAGGCGGCCGAAGGCCTGCGCGACGAGGAGCCCCGGTGCGATCGCGTCGGCGACGCTCCAGAACCGCAGCCCCGTCAGCCGGCAGCCGATGGCGACGCCCACCGCGCCGCCGATGAGCGCGCCGAAGATGGCGCCGCCGCCCTCCCAGATCGCCCAGATGCTTCCGGGGCGGAACGGGTTCCACGGGTTGTCGTGGCCCGGGCCGAAGTAGTCGCCGAGGTGGGTGGCGACGTGGTACAGCCGTGCGCAGATGATGCCGATCACGACGGCCCAGATGCCGACGTCGACGATGATCCACGGCTCCGCGCCACGGCGGGTGAGGCGGCGGTTGGCGATCAGCACCGCGGCGAAGATGCCGACGATGATGACGAGAGCGTAGGTCGTGATGCGGATGGCCCAGTCCTCGGGGACGAACGGCAGGATGCCGTGCAGCCACTCGCCGAACGGGATGTGGAGCTGCTTCCACTCCGGCGGAGGGCTCGGGATGCTGAAAGGGGCTGCGATCACGTTCGCGAGTCTACTTTCCGTGAGAGAGGGCGGATGCCAGTCGGGCGACGCCCGCGACGCCGCCGTCCGCGAGGGCGGTGACGAGCGCCGAGCCGACGATGGCGCCGTCGGCGTAGCCGAGCACCTCGGCGACCTGCTCGGGCGTCGAGATGCCGACGCCGACGCACGCGGAGATCGTGTCGGTGCCGGTCGCACCGGCCTCCCGCAGCCGAGCCACGAGTGCGCGTGCCTTCGCATCCAGGTCGGCACGGGCACCGGTGATGCCCATCGTGGACACCGCGTACACGAAGCCCCGGCTCGCGGCCACGGTCTCGGCGAGCCGCGCATCCGTCGACGACGGCGCGGCGAGGAAGACGCGGTCGAGTCCCGTGCGGTCGCTCTCGGCGATCCAGTCGTCGGCCGAGTCGGGCGTGATGTCGGGCGTGATGAGCCCCGCTCCCCCGGCATCGCGCAGCGCATCGGCGAAGCGGGCCACCCCGTACTGCACGACCGGGTTCCAGTAGGTCATGACGAGGACGGGCGCGTCGACGCGGCTGCGCACCGCCTCGACGGCCCGGAACACGTCGCGCACCCGGAAGCCCGCCTCGATGGCCTGCTGGGTGGCCTTCTGGATGGCGAGGCCGTCCATGACCGGGTCGGTGTAGGGCAGGCCCAGCTCGAGGGCGTCCACCCCGTTGTCGACGAGCGCGACCGCGGCGTCGATGCTCGTCTCGAGGTCGGGGAAGCCGATCGGCAGATAGCCGATGAGCGCGCCCGAGCCGAGCGCGTCGGCGACGCCGCTCACGACTGCACCGCGCCGTCGTCGAAGAGGTCGAACCAGCGACCCGCGGTCGCCACGTCCTTGTCGCCGCGCCCCGACAGATTGACGAGGATGACGCCTTCGGGTCCCAGCTCGCGCCCGATGCGCAGCGCGCCCGCCAGCGCGTGGGCCGACTCGATGGCGGGGATGATGCCCTCCGTGCGGCTCAGCAGCCGGAGCGCCTCCATGGCCTCCGCGTCGGTCGCCGGGAGGTAGCTGGCCCGCCCGATGTCGGCGAGGAACGCGTGCTCGGGGCCGACGCCCGGGTAGTCGAGACCCGCGGAGATCGAGTGCGACTCGATGGTCTGCCCGTCCTCGTCCTGGAGCAGGTAGCTGCGCGCCCCGTGCAGGATGCCCGGTCGGCCGCGCTCGATCGACGCGGCGTGCTTCTCGGTGTCGACGCCGTCGCCCGCCGCCTCGATCCCGTAGAGGGCGACGCCCGCGTCGTCGAGGAAGGCGTCGAAGATGCCGATCGCGTTCGAACCGCCGCCGACGCACGCTACAACGGCATCCGGCAGCCGCCCGAGGTGGGTCAGCAGCTGCTCACGGGCCTCCTCCCCGATGACCGACTGGAAGTCGCGAACCATCGCGGGGAACGGATGCGGACCCGCCGCCGTGCCGAAGATGTAGTTGGTCGTCTCGACGCTCGTGACCCACTCACGGTACGCCTCGTTGATGGCGTCCTTGAGGGTGCGGGAGCCCGTCGTGACCGAGATGACCTCGGCGCCGAGCAGCCGCATCCGGGCGACGTTCAGCGCCTGGCGCTGCGTGTCGACCTCGCCCATGTAGATCGTGCAGTCGAGGCCGAAGAGCGCCGCGGCCGTCGCGGTCGCGACGCCGTGCTGGCCGGCGCCCGTTTCGGCGATCACGCGCGTCTTGCCGATGCGCCGCGTGAGCAGCGCCTGGCCTAGCACGTTGTTGATCTTGTGGGAGCCGGTGTGGTTGAGGTCCTCGCGCTTGAGGAAGATGCGGGCCCCGCCCGCGTGGTCGGCGAAGCGCGGCACCTCGGTGACGATCGACGGCCGGCCCGTGTAGCTGCGGTGCAGCTCCGCGAGCTCGGCCTGGAAGTCGGGGTCGGCCTTCGCCTGCTCGTATGCGGCGGCGAGCTCGTCGATGGCGGCGATGAGCGACTCGGGCATGAAGCGCCCGCCGTAGTCGCCGAAGAAGGGGCCGGGGAGGCCGCGCAGGCTCTCCCGGATGCTCGCGCTCATCCCGCCGCCAGGAAGGACTCGAGCGTCGTCACGGGATCGTCGCCCGTGACGAGCGCCTCGCCGATGAGCACGACATCGGCACCGGCCTCGCGGTAGTGCGCGACGTCGGCGGGCGAGCTCACGGCCGACTCGGCGACGCGGATGACGCCCGCAGGGATGGAGTCGGCGAGCGAGCCGAAGAGATCGCGGTCGAGCTGGAAGCTCGAGAGGTTGCGCGCGTTGACGCCGACGAGCTGCGCGCCGATCTCGAGTGCGCGATCCACCTCCGCCGCGCTGTGCGTCTCGACGAGCGCCGTCATGCCGAGCTGCCCGATGAGCCCGTAGAGCTCGGCGAGCACGGGCTGCTCGAGCGCCGCGACGATCAGCAGCACGAGGTCGGCGCCCGCGGCCCGTGCCTCGAACACCTGGTACGGCTCGGCGATGAAGTCCTTGCGCAGCACCGGGATCTCGACGGCCGCGCGCACCTCGCGCAGGTCGTCGAGCGATCCGCCGAAGCGGCGTTGCTCGGTGAGCACGCTGATGGCGCTCGCTCCCCCGGTCTGGTACGACACGGCGAGTGCCGCGGGGTCGCGGATCTCGGCGAGAGCGCCGCGAGAGGGGCTCGCGCGCTTCACCTCGGCGATGATCTTGACGCGATCCGAGGGGGCGAGGGCCGCGAGGGCGTCGCGCGGCGCGGGTGCGGCCAGCGCATCCGCCTCCACCTCGGCGAGACTGCGCGCAGCGCGACGGTCCGAGGCGTCTTCGAGCGCCCCGGCGACGAGATCGGCGAGCACTCTAGTCGTGCGCCTTCGCCAGGTACTTGGGGCCCTTGACCCCGTAGCCGAGCTTCGAGAGGACGACACCGACGACGAGGCCCACGACGAGCAGGCCGGCCGAGGCCCAGACGAGCGCCGGCATGTCGAGCCAGAAGAACACCGTGCCGGCGGCGAACGCGACGAGCATGATGGTCACCGCGATCCACGCGGCGGGCGAGTTGCCGTGTCCGGGATCGTGCGTGTCGCTCACAGGGGACTCCTTCTCCAGTGTTCTCCGTGCGTGCGGGCACCGGGCCCGCGAGATGCCCGTGACCGGGCGACGTCAGTCTAGCGGGAGGGCGCGGTGGGGTCGTCGCCGTCGCTCAGCGCGTCCCACTCGGCGATGGGATCGGATGCGGCGGGGCCGACCGCCTCGATCCGGGTGCGGCTGTAGCGCCGTCCGGATGCCGGCCAGCGTCGGGCGGTCAGCGCCACGGACAGCCCGGCGACGACCACGAGGACGCCGACGGCGATCGCGACCGCGGGCCACGCGGACACGCGGACGCTCGCCACGAGCTCCGCGACCGACTCGGACCCGCCGACGCCCGTGACCTCCGTGACCGCGGATGCGGACGCCGCGACGGGGGCGCCGAGCGCGACGGCGGTGACCGCCACGACGCAGCCGCCCAGGAGCGCCTCGAGCACCCCGAAGACGGTGCGCAGCGCGGGCCCCGCGAGGGCGAGGGCGGCGACGATCGCGAGAAGGGCGAGGGCGAGCGGCGGGAGCGCCGCCGCGGCCACGTCGCCGCGCACCTCGAGGGGCACGGGATCGCCGCTCGACGCGGTCAGCTCGAGGGTGAACCACGGCTGCGACCACGCGAGGAACACGAGCGCGGCGAGGAGCGCCGTCGCCGCGAGCAGCATCCCGCGCAGTCGCGATGGCGTCACGAGTCGCCGATCCGGCGCATCGCGTTCGCGACGGCGACGGCCCGCAACGGCGCCGCGGCCTTGTTGACCGCCTCCCGGTGCTCGGACGCGGGGTCCGAGTCGGCCACGAGGCCCGCGCCCGCCTGAACGTACGCGGTGTCGCCGATGAGGGTGGCGGTGCGGATGGCGATCGCGAGATCGGCGTCGCCCGCGAGATCGAAGTAGCCGACCACGCCCCCGTACAGGCCGCGCTGGGCGAGTTCCAGCTCGTCGATGATCTCGAGCGCGCGCGGCTTCGGCGCGCCCGAGAGCGTGCCCGCGGGGAAGGTGGCGCGGAACACGTCGACGGCGTTCGCCTCGGGGCGCAGGTCGCCTTCGACGCTCGACACGAGGTGCATGATGTGGCTGAACCGCTCGACCTGCATGAACTCGGTGACCTCGACGGTGCCGGCCCGGCAGACCTTGGAGAGGTCGTTGCGGGCGAGGTCGACGAGCATGAGGTGCTCCGCCTGCTCCTTGGGGTCGGCGAGCAGCTCGTCCGCGAGCTCAAGGTCGCGCTCGGGCGTCTCCCCGCGCGGTCGGGAGCCTGCGATCGGATGCGTGAACACCCGCCCGCGCTGCACCTTCACGAGCGCCTCCGGCGAGCTGCCGACGATCGCGTACGGCTCCCCGTCCGGCGTCTCGAGCGCGAGCAGGTACATGTACGGGCTCGGGTTGAGCGCGCGCAGCACGCGGTACACCTCGAGCGGCGTCGCCTCGAGGGTGTGGTCGAAGCGCTGGGAGATGACGACCTGGAATACGTCGCCGTCGCGCACGAACTCCTTCGCGCGCACGACGGACGCCTCGAACGCGCTCTGCTGGATGCGGTGGTGCGGGCGCGGGTCGACGCCGAGGTCGACCTCCGCCAGCTGGGCGGGTGAGGGCTGTGCGAGCGCCGACTGCAGGGCGTCGAGACGTGCCTGCGCGCCCGCCCAGGCCTCATCCGGCGACTCCCCGCCGTCGCCGAGCACGGCAGCGATGAGCGTGGCCGTGCCCGTGCGGTGGTCGAGGGCGACGAGCTCCGACACGAAGGCGAGCGCCTGGCCCGGGATGGGCACCTCGGCGGGCGGGATCGCCGGCAGGTGCTCGAGCTGACGCACCGCCTCCCAGCCGATGAAGCCCACCAGGCCGCCGGTGAGCGGCGGGTGGCCCTCCTGGGGCGGCGTCCGCCAGCGGGCGTAGAGCGCGTCGAGCGCGGAGAGCGGCGCGGAGGGAACGTCGCCTCCGAAGGCGCGTGCCGCATCCAGGCCGTAGTCGAGCCATACGGCACGGTCGACGTCTCCCTCCCGCGACTGCGTCAGCACGCCGAGTGAGCCGGCACCCACGAACGACCAGCGGGACCAGATGCCGCCCTGCTCGGCGGACTCGAGCAGGAAGGTGCCCGGCCGGCCGGCGGCGACCTTGCGGTAGACGCCGACGGGCGTCTCCCCGTCGGCGAAGAGCTCGCGCAGCACCGGGACGACGCGGTGGCCCGCGGCGATGGCCGCGTCGAAGTCGGCGCGGGTGGTCGTGGTCACTCGGGGGCCTCCGAACGGTCTCCGATCGCGGGATCGAGGGGGTCGACATCGAAGCAGCTGTGGGCGCCCGTGTGGCACGCGGGCCCGAGCTGATCGACCTGGACGAGCAGCGTATCGCCGTCGCAGTCGAGGGCGGCGCCCTTCACATACTGCCGGTTGCCGCTCGTGTCGCCCTTGCGCCAGTACTCCTGACGGCTCCGCGACCAGAACGTGACCCGTCCCTCGGTGAGCGTGCGGCGCAGCGCCTCCGCGTCCATGTAGCCGAGCATGAGCACCCGGCCGGTGTCGTGCTGCTGGATGATCGCGGGCAGCAGACCGTTCGCGTCGAAGCGCGCGCGCTCCACGACCCCGTCGACAGACGTGCTCATCGGACCTCGATTCCCGCCTCGGCCAGCGCGTGCTTCACGTCGCCGACCGTCAGCTCGCCGTTGTGGAAGACGGACGCCGCGAGCACGGCGTCCGCACCCGCCTCGACCGCGGGGGCGAAGTCGCGCGCGGCGCCCGCTCCCCCGCTCGCGATCACCGGCACACGCGACAGCTCGCGCATCGCGGCGACGAGCTCGAGGTCGAAGCCCTCCTTCGTGCCGTCGGCGTCGATCGAGTTGACGAGCAGCTCGCCGGCGCCCCGTTCGATCGCCTCGCGCGCCCACGCGAGCGCGTCGCGATCCGTCTCGGTGCGGCCACCGTGGGTCGTCACGACGAAGCCGGACTCCGTGCGGGGCGACCGCTTGACGTCGAGCGACAGCACGCACACCTGCGCGCCGAAACGGTCGGCGATCTCGCCGATGAGCTCCGGGCGGGCGATCGCGGCCGAGTTGACCCCGATCTTGTCCGCCCCGTGGCCGAGCAGCCGCGCGACGTCGTCGACCGAGCGCACCCCTCCGCCGACCGTGAGCGGGATGAACACCTGCTCCGCCGTCGCGGTGACCGTCTCGTACATGGTCGAGCGGTCCTCGACGGTGGCCGTCACGTCGAGGAAGGTGATCTCGTCCGCACCCTGCTCGTAGTAGCGCGCGGCGAGCTCCACCGGATCCCCCGCGTCGCGCAGCCCCTGGAAGTTGACGCCCTTGACGACGCGTCCCGCGGCCACGTCGAGGCACGGGATGACGCGCACCAGGACGTCCATCAGATCCTCGCGGCGTGGATGGCGCTCACCAGGATCGCGCGCGCCCCGAGCGCGTACAGCTCGTCCATGACGTGGTTCATGTCGGCCCGCGGCACCATGACGCGCACCGCGACCCAGCCGGTGTCGCGCAGCGGCGACACCGTCGGAGACTCGAGGCCGGGGGTGATCGCCGACGCCCGGTCAACGAGGTCGGCGGGCAGGTCGTAGTCGATGAGCACGTACTGGTGGGCGACGATGACGCCCTGGATGCGACGGCGCAGCGTCTCGAGGCCCGGGATGTCGTCGCGCGCGGCGATCACGACGGCGCTCGACTCGAGGATGACGGGCCCGAAGATCTCGAGACCCTGCTTGCGCAGCGTCGAGCCGGTCTCGACGACGTCGGCGACCGCATCCGCCACCCCGAGACGCACGGCCGACTCGACGGCGCCGTCGAGGCGCACGACCGTCGCCGTGACGCCCTCCGCGGCGAGGAAGTCCCGGACGAGCGCGTCGTAGCTCGTCGCGACCCGCACGCCCTCGAGGTCCTGCAGCGTCTGGAAGCGGCCGATCGGGCCGGCGAAACGGAAGGTCGAGGCGCCGAAGTCGAGCGCGTCGACCTCCACGGCGGCCGAGTGCGAGTCGAGCAGCAGGTCGCGGCCCGTGATGCCGACATCGAGGGCGCCCGAGCCCACGTAGGTGGCGATATCGCGGGGGCGCAGGTAGAAGAACTCGACGTCGTTGCGGGGGTCCGCGACGATGAGCTCCTTCGGGTCGCGGCGCGTCGCGTAGCCCGCCTCGCGCAGCATCTCGACGGCGGTCTCCGACAGCGTGCCCTTGTTGGGCACGGCGATTCTCAGCATGTGGGTGCTTTCTGGGTTGTGAACGGTCATCTGGGCGGATGCGCGTTCACAGATGTCGGTTCACGTCGTCGAGCGTGAGACCCTTCGCGATCATGAGCACCTGCAGGTGGTACAGCAGCTGCGAGATCTCCTCCGCGGCCTCCGCGTCGGACTGGTACTCGGCGGCCATCCACACCTCGGCGGCCTCCTCGACGATCTTCTTGCCGATCGCGTGGACGCCCGCGTCGAGCTCCGCGACGGTGCGCGACCCCTCGGGACGCGCGACGGCCTTGGCGCTGAGCTCCTCGAAGAGGGCGTCGAAGGTCTTCACGAGGACAAGGCTACTAGCGGACCGATGGCCGAGACGGCCATCGGCGCTGGCGCCGCGGCGGAGGCCGGAAACGGCCTCCGCTCCCAGCCGAGCGCGCGTGCCGCCGGATGCCCTCAGCTGACGCCGAGGAGGTCGATCACGAAGACGAGCGTGCGGCCCGAGAGGCGGTGGCCCGCGCCGGCCGGCCCGTAGGCGAACTGCGGCGGGCACACGAGCTGCCGGCGACCGCCGACACGCATGCCCGGGATGCCGTCCTGCCAGCCCTTGATGAGACCCGCGAGCGGGAACTGGATGCTCGAGCCGCGGTCCCAGCTCGCATCGAACTGCTCGCCCGTCTCGAAGTCGACGCCGACGTAGTGCACGTCGACGGTCGCGCCGGGGGTCGCCTCGGGGCCGTCGCCGACCACGAGGTCGGTGATGACGAGCTCGGTGGGCGCCGGGCCCTCGATGAAGTCGATCTCGGGCTTGGTCTTGTCGGTCATGGCTCCAGTCAAGCAGATCGCCGAACCGGTGCCCGAGACGGGCGCCGCCGGCGTCGCGGTGAAGGCCGGAAAACGGCCATCACGCCTAGCCGCGGCGCGCGGCGGCCCGGAGTCCCGCGATCGCGGCATCGACATCCGCCGCGCCGTAGACGCTCGAGCCGGCGACGAAGGTGTCGGCCCCCGCCTCGGCGGCGATGCCGATCGTGTCGGTCGCGATGCCGCCGTCCACCTGCAGCCAGAGGTCGATGCCGTGCCGATCCGCCGCGGCACGGAGGGTGCGCAGCTTCGGCATCATGTCGGCCATGAAGCTCTGTCCGCCGAAGCCCGGCTCGACGGTCATGACGAGCACCTGGTCGAACTCGGGCAGCAGCTCGAGGAAGGGCTCGACGGGCGTGGCGGGCTTGAGGGCGATCGAGGCGCGCGAGCCGATCTCGCGGATGCGGCGGGCGAGCGCGACCGGATCCGCGGTCGCCTCGGCGTGGAACGTCACCGAGAAGACGCCGAGCTCCGCGTACCCGGGCGCCCAGCGGTCGGCATCCGTGATCATGAGGTGCACGTCGAGCGGCACGGGCGAGATGCGCTGCACCGTCTCGACCATCTGCGGGCCGAAGGTGAGGTTCGGCACGAAGTGGTTGTCCATGACGTCGACGTGCACGCCGTCGGCCGCGCGGATGCGCTCGACCTCCGTGCGCATGTCCGCCCAGTCGGCGGCGAGGATGCTGGGCTGGATGCGGGGGCGGTGCGGGCTCACGCCTCGACCCTAGCGAGCAGCTGGACGAACATCGCGTCGGTGCCGTGGCGGTGCGGCCAGAGCTGGGCGGAGGGCGCTCCGGGCAGGCCGAGCGGCCCCGAGGCCACCCGCGCGAGGACCTCCGGCGTGTCGAGGACCCGCAGATGCGGATGCCGCGCGAGCGCCGCCGCGACCTGCTCGCGGGTCTCCGCCGTATGCGGGGAGCACGTCACGTAGGCGAGCACACCGTCCGGCGCGAGCGCCGCGATCGCGGCGTCGAGCAGCTCGGCCTGCAACGCCACGAGCTCGGCCAGATCCCCCGGCCCCTTGCGCCAGCGGGCCTCCGGACGCCGCCGGAGTGCCCCGAGGCCCGTGCAGGGCGCGTCGAGGAGGATGCGGTCGAAGCGCTCGGCGCCGTCCGCGAAGCGGCGGCCGTCGCCCTCCACGACGTGCGGTGCGTCCGGCTCGCCGAGGAACGGCGCGAGGGCCTTGCGCACCAGCCCCGCGCGCGCCGGGACGACCTCGTTCGCGACCAGCTGCGCTCCCCCGAGCGCGGCCTCCGCGGCGAGCAGGGCGGCCTTGCCACCCGGCCCCGCGCAGAGATCGAGCCAGCGCTCGCCCGGCCGGATCGAGCGCGCGCGCGTAAGCGCGAGCGCCGCGAGCTGCGAACCCTCGTCCTGCACGCGAACGCGGCCCTCGGCGACCTCGGGGAGCGCCGCGGGGTCGCCGCCCGTCGAGCCGAGTGCCACGGGCGACAGCCGCCCGGGGAGGAACCGCCCGTCCCGCGACAGCGCGGCCGCGTCGGCGAGGCCGGGAAGCGCCGCGAACGCGACGCGCGGAGGGGCGTTGTCGGCGGCGAGCAGGGCCGCGAGCTCGTCCTGGGCGCCCTCCTGGCCGAGGGCGGCATCCAGCGCGTCGACGATCCACGCCGGATGCGAGAACTCGACGGCGAGGCGATCCGTGCCGTCGAGCCCGTCGAGCGCCCGCGCGCGCCAGGTGTCGGGCGCATCCCGGGAGACCGCGCGAAGGACGCCGTTGACGAAGCCCGCCGCGGACCCCTTCCGGGCCCGCTTCACGAGCTCGACGGACTCGTCGATGACCGCATGCGGCGCGGTGCGCAGCGACAGCAGCTGGTGGACGCCCAGCCGCAGGGCGTCCAGCACCGGCGGGTCGATCCGTGCCGTGTCGCGGCGGGCCGCGAGAGCGATCACGCGGTCGTAGTAGCCCTGCATGCGCAGGGTGCCGTAGACGAGCTCGGTGGCGAAGCCCGCATCCGGCCCGGTGAGGTGCGCCTCGCGGATGCGCGCGGGCAGCAGGAGGTTCGCGTACGCGTCGGACTCGCGGACCGCCGCGAGCACCTCCGCCGCGACGCGGCGCGCGGGCTGGATGCGGCTCACACGAGCACCGTCGGCTCGCCGGCGGGACGTCCGCGCCACCAGTCGCCGGCCGGCATCGCGCGCTTGCCGGCGGGCTGGACGACGAGCAGCTCGAGCGGGTCGTCGGCGGTGCCGACCAGAACCGCGCGTCCGCGCTGGGCGACCTCGCCGGGCGCGAGGCGCGGGGCGCCGTGGGCGATGACCGCGTCGAGCACCTTGAAGCGCTCTCCGTCGAGGGTCGTGGTCGCGCCCGGTTCCGGGCTGACGCCGCGGCGACGCGCGTCGATCCGCGCCGCGGGCTCCGTCCAGTCGAGCCGGCCGTCCTCGAGGGTGAGCTTCGGGGCGAGCGTCACCTCGCCCTCCTGCGGCAGCGCGACGGCGATGCCCGCGCCGATCGCGTCGATGACGCCGGCGAGGAGCTGCGCTCCGGAAGCGCTGAGCGACTCGAGCAGGTGACCCGCGGTCTGCACGCGCCCGACCGTCACGCGCTCCATCGCGAAGACGGGCCCCGCATCCAGCTCGGGAACCAGCTGGAACACCGCCGCGCCCGTCTCCGCGTCGCCCGCGATCACGGCATGCTGCACGGGCGCTGCGCCGCGCCAGCGCGGCAGGAGCGAGAAGTGCAGGTTGATCCAGCCGTGACGCGGCGCGCCGAGGATCGGCTCGCGGATGAGCCCGCCGTAGGCGACCACGACGCCCAGATCCGCGTCGAGGGCGAGCAGCTCGTCCTGCACCGTCGCGAGCCGGTTCGCCTTGATGACGGGGACACCGGCCTGCGCCGCGAGCTCCGCGACCGGGGTCTCGGAGAGCACGCGCTTGCGTCCCACCGGCGCGTCCTCACGCGTGACGACCGCGACCACCTCGTGCGGCCCGTCGAGGAGCGCCCGCAGGCTCGGGACGGCGGCGGAGGGGCTCCCCGCGAAGATCAGGCGCATCCCCCCATCCTGCCCTGGGTTCTGAGGCGTCACCTCGTGTCGGGTGACGGCGCGCCCAGGCGACCCCAAGTGACGCCTCAGGGGACCGGGCGTGATCAGGGCTCGTCGAAGGGCTCGGCGTCGTCGAAATGGGCGCGCAGCGGCAACGGAGCACGCCCCGTGCGAGGCCGTCCCGGCACCGGCTTGCGGCGGGCGGCGGCCTGACGGATGATCTCGCCCCGCACGGACCGCGCGACCTCGGCGCCGTGCGCGTAGTCGAAACGGATGAGCGCCCGCGCCCGCCCGTCGACCGTGCGCTCTGCGATCGTGTCGGCGGAGGCGGGAAGGGCGGCGAGAGCAGCCTCGACCGCATCCGGGAGACCGTCGAGAGTGGCCGTGCGGACCGCGGGCGGAAACCCCAGCGCGCGACGGTCGGCGAGCTCCGCGCGTGCGAACGCCGCGACTCCCCCCGTGGCGAGCGCGGTCGCGAGGCGACCCCCGACGCCCACGAGGAAGACGGTTGCGTCGTCGGCGGCCAGCGCGGCGGCATCGCTCCACCAGCGCAGGCAGTCCTCCGCGACGCGCAGGGTCTCGCGCGCGACCATCCGGTCGCCGTCGAGCAGGAGCATCGCGCGGTAGCCCTCGGCGGCGACCGGCTCGGCGCCCCGCGTCGCGACGACGATCGCGGGCTTCGCATCCACCTCGAGTACGCGCCGCTCGCCATCCGCGACCACCACGCGGATGCCCGGGAACGCACGCCCCAGCTCCTCGGCGGTGCGGGCCGATCCGGCTCCGATCCGGACGAGCTTCGACGAGCCGCACTCGCGGCAGCGGAAGGCGCGCTCCTCCAGCCCGCACCAGAGGCAGCTCGGCACCGCGCCGGAGCGCTCGATCCGGAGCGGTCCCCCGCATCGTCGGCAGCGCGCCGCCGTGCCGCACTCGCCGCAGCGCAGCCCGGGCGCGTAGCCGGGGCGGGCCACCTGCACGAGCACGGGCCCGGCCTTGGCCGCCGCGGCGGCCTCACGCCACGCCATGCTGGGGATGCGCGCGTGGTCGTCCGCGCCGGCGCCGGTGGCCTGCGCGGTCGGCACGACGCGCACCCGGCGCGGACGCTGCGGCGCGAGCTCCGTCAGCCAGCCGAGCTCGACCAGCCGCTGCACCTCCGTCGTGCGGGTGTGTCCCGCGAACACGAGCGCGCCCCCCTGCTGCTCCTGCCGGATGAGGGCGGCGTCCCGTGCGTGCACGTACGGCGTGAGGGGCTCGGCGAGCAGCGGATCGCCGTCGTCCCACACCGCGATCAGCCCGAGTCGGGTCGCGGGGGCGTAGACGGCCGAGCGGTTGCCGAGCACGACCACGGGGCTCTCCCCCATGGCGCGGAGCATGCCGCGGTAGCGGTCCGCGTCGGGCTGCGACGAGTCGAAGCGCACGATGCGATCCCCCGGCAGCAGCACGGAGAGCGCCACCTCGAGCTGACGGATGTCGCGATGGTCCGGGGCGACGAGGATCGCCGATGCACCCCCCACGACGGCGCGCGCGCCGAGCTGGGCGAGCGTGACGGCCCATCGCCCCACCCACTCCCCGCCGACCTCCACGACGCCCGGATCGACCGAGAGGGCGAGGCGCGCGTTCGGCGAGAGTGCATCGACGGAGTCGGCACCGTAGCCGGTCAGCTCGGGCGAGGGAACCCGCAGCGGTTCGGGCTCGGCGCGATCCGTCTCCCGGGCGGTGAGCCACGACTTCTCCACCCGCACCTGCCGCTTCGGGATCGCGAGGCGCAGCACGTCGATCGCCGAGCCCGCGGCGCGATCGGCGACCGCGCGCGCGAGGCGCCACACCTCCGGGCGCAGCACCCGCGCCGGCGACACCACGGTGTCGAGATCGGAGAGCGGCCCCGGATGCTCCTGCTGGGCGGCGAGCTCGACGACGAAGCCCTGCGTCATCCGGTTCGCGGATCGCAACGGGACGGTGACCCGCACGCCGGGGACGACGCCCTCGAGTCCTGGCGGGATGCGGTAGTCGAGCAGCCGGTCGAGCTGCGGCAGCGGGGTGTCGAGGACGACTCGCGCGATCGACGCTCCCTCGACCGGGGCGTCGGCATCCGCCTCGGCCGCCCCCACGATCACACCCCGGAGGCCGCGCGCAGCTCGTCGACGCGGTCGAGCCGCTCCCAGGTGAAGTCGGGGAGCTCGCGGCCGAAGTGCCCGTAGGCAGCGGTCTGCGCGTAGATGGGTCTCAGCAGATCGAGGTCGCGGATGATGGCGGCCGGGCGCAGATCGAACACCTCTCGGATCGCGCGGGTGATGACCTCGTCCGAGACCACGCCGGTGCCGAAGGTCTCCACGTAGAGACCCACGGGCGCCGCCTTGCCGATGGCGTAGGCGACCTGCACCTCGAGCCGGTCGGCGAGGCCGGCAGCGACGGCGTTCTTCGCGACCCAGCGCATGGCGTACGCCGCCGAGCGGTCGACCTTCGACGGGTCCTTGCCGGAGAACGCCCCGCCGCCGTGGCGCGCGGCACCGCCGTAGGTGTCGACGATGATCTTGCGCCCCGTCAGGCCCGCGTCGCCCTGGGGCCCGCCGATCTCGAAGCGACCCGTCGGGTTGATGAAGCGCTGCGCGTCCTGCCAGGGCAGCTCGACGCGCTCGAGCACGGGGCGCACGACGAGCTCGAAGAGCTCGGAGCGCAGCTGGTCGTTGGACACCTTCGGCGAGTGCTGCGCCGACATCACGACGGTCTCGATCGTGCGCGGGACCACACCCTCGTAGCCGACCGTGACCTGCGTCTTGCCGTCGGGGCGGAGGTAGTCCACCTCCCCGCGGTGGCGCACCTCGGAGAGACGCTCCGCGAGGCGGTGGGCGAGCCAGATGGGGAGCGGCATGAGTTCGGGCGTCTCGCGCGTGGCGTAGCCGAACATGATGCCCTGGTCGCCCGCACCCTGCTTGTCGAGGTCGTCGTGACTCGTGCCCTCGCGGGTTTCGAACGCGTCGTCGACGCCCTGGGCGATGTCGGGCGACTGCCCGCCGATCGAGACGGAGACTCCGCAGGAACGTCCGTCGAACCAGACGTCCGAGGAGTCGTAGCCGATATCGGTGATCCGCTTGCGCACGATCTGGGGGATCTCCACGTAGCCCGAGGTCGTCACCTCGCCCGCGACGTGCACGAGCCCGGTGGTGACGAGCGTCTCCACGGCGACGCGTGCATGCGGGTCGACGGTGAGCAGCGCGTCGAGGATCGAGTCGCTCACCTGGTCGCACAGCTTGTCGGGGTGGCCCTCGGTGACGGACTCGGAGGTGAAGAGACGCAGGGCAGAGGTCACGGAGCAGCCTGTTCTAGTCGTGGCGAGATGTCGTATCGCATCGGCGGAGGCAGATCAATGCAGCAGGTCGAGGATCGCGTCTGCGACCTCACGCTTGCTGCCGTCCGCCCGGGTCACTATATCGCCGGCCCTCGACACGATGACGACCGCGTTGCGCTCGGTTGCGAACCCCTCGCTCCAGCCCACCCTGTTGACGACCAGATAGTCGCATCCCTTGCGGGCGACCTTGGCACGACCGAGCTCGAGGAGCGCGGCGTCGTCGCCCTCCGTCTCCGCGGCGAAGCCGATGACGACGCGCCCCTCGACGGGCGATGCGGACAGCTCCGCCAGGATGTCGGGGTTGCGGACGAGACGCAGGGTCAGCTCGTCGCCCTGCTGCTCCTTCTTGATCTTCGCCTCGGAGACCACCTCCGGCCGGTAGTCGGCCACCGCCGCAGCCATCACGACCGCGTCTGCGCTGGGCGCAGCGGCGAGCACTCCCTCGCGCAACTGCTCGGCCGTCGCGACCTCGCGCAGTTCCACGCCAGTCGGCGCCGGCACCTCGAGATGGGCGGCGATCAGCACGACCTCGGCGCCACGGTCACTGGCCGCCTCGGCGAGGGCCACCCCCTGGCGTCCGCTCGAGCGATTGCCGAGGAAGCGCACGGGGTCGAGGGGCTCACGCGTGCCGCCGGCCGTCACCACGATGCGGCGTCCGGCGAGATCGCGTGGGCGCAGGGCGGCGAGCGCGGCGTCGACGATCTCGCCCGGCTCCGCCATCCGTCCCGGTCCGCTGTCGTTGCCCGTGAGGTGACCGGATGCGGGGCCGACGATGTGGACACCGCGTCGCCTCAGCGTCGCGATGTTCTCCCGGGTCGCGGCGTTCTGCCACATCTCCGTGTGCATCGCCGGCGCCACCACGAGCGGGGCCGTCGACGCGAGGATCGTGGTGCCCAGCAGGTCGTCCGCGAAGCCCGCCGCGAGCTTGGCGAGGGTGTTGGCGGTGGCAGGCGCGACGACGACGAGGTCGGCGGACTGGCCGAGGGCGACATGACGCACCTCGGCGACCCCGTCGAACAACTCGGTCTCGACCGGGTTGCGGCTGATCGCCTCCAGGGTCGGCCGTCCGACGAAGCGCAGCGCCGACTCCGTCGCCACGACGTGCACCTCGTGCCCGCGCAGCACGAACTCCCGGGCGACGCCCACGGCCTTGTACGCCGCGATGCCTCCAGAGATGCCGACGACGACGCGCAGCGGATCGCTCATGGCGCGACGCTATCGCAGGGCGGCGACTTACTCGGCGAGCGGGGTGAGGACGAGCTTGTCCTCGTTGATCTCGTGCAGGGCGACCGAGAGCGGCTTGTCGTCGATCGTCGAGTCGACGAGCGGGCCGACATTGTCGAAGAGCGAGCCCTCGTGGAGGTCGGCGTAGTAGTCGTTGATCTGGCGCGCGCGCTTGGCGGCGAAGATCACCAGCTGGTACTTCGAGTCCACCTTCGACAGCAGCTCGTCGATGGGCGGGTCGATGATGCCCTTGTTGTCGGCCATTCCGGCTCTCCTCACGATCGCGTGCGCGCGGACGGGGTTCCGGGCACTGCCAGCAATTCTACGACCTCCCGCGCCGCCCGGCCGACGTCGTGGTTGACGACCTTGACGTCGAACTCGTCCTGGGCGGCGAGCTCCACCTTCGCGGTCTCCAGACGACGGGCCTGCTCGGCGGCCGATTCGGTGCCGCGACCCGTCAGCCGGCGCACAAGCTCCTCCCAACTCGGGGGCAGCAGGAAGACGAGCAGCGCCTCCGGCATCGCCCGCTTGACGGCGCGCGCGCCCTGCAGGTCGATCTCGAGCAGCACGCTGCGGCCGGATGCGAGGGCCGCGTCGATCGGCGGCCGCGGCGTTCCATAGCGGGACGCGTTGTGCACGGTCGCGTACTCCAGGAACTCGCCCTGCGCGATCATGCGGTCGAAGGTGTCGTCGTCAACGAAGTAGTAGTGGCGGCCGTCGACCTCGCCGGGTCGAGGCGGTCGCGTGGTCGCCGAGACGCTCAGCAGCACCTCCGGGTAGTTGTCCCGGATGTGGCTCGACACGGTGCCCTTGCCGACCGCGGTGGGCCCCGCGAGCACCACGAGCCGGCTGCGGGCGGGGATGCCCTCGCGGCTCCCGAGCCAGCTGCGCAGCTTCTCGCGCTGCCGCGGGCCGAGACCGCCCACGCGCTTCGCGTCGGCGATGGCGAGCTCCTCCATGGTGCGGGCGACGCGCGTGGGACCCATCCCCGGCATGCTCATGAGGAGCTCCCTGACCCGCATGGTCCCCTCGGGGGACGCGGGATCGGCCCAGGCGACCTCCGCCACCTCGAGCGCGCGGCGCTCCCGGCGATGGACGGCATCCTTCACGACCGCCCGCGCCCGACGCGCCGCGATCGCCGCGCGCCCGGCCGCGGCGCGGTCCACCTCGGGCATCCTCACCTCGGCCACGATGCCACCTCCCGGGCGGCCGCGTCGATCGCGGCGCCGAGCCCGTCGGGCCCCGCCCCGAGGACGCTCCGCGAGACGTTCGGCAGGATCGCCCCCAGCGCGCCCCGGAAGGTCTCCGGCGCCGCCGAGAGCTGCGCGCCCTGGGCCCCGAAGCCGGGTGCCAGCACCGGCACCCTCGCGAGGACCGCGGGATCGATCCCCACCGCCGCGAGGTCGACGGTCGCGCCGACCACGACACCGGCCGTGCCGTCCGTGGCGATCGCCCGTTCGACCATGCGTCGGGCGATCGTCGTGCCGTCCTCGACACGGAGCGTCTGCACCTCGGCGCTCTCGGGGTTGGAGGTCGCGGCGAGCACGAACACACCCTTGCCGTGCTCCGAGGCACGAGCGATGACGCCGTCGAGGGAGCCGAAGCCCTGGTAGGCGACCGCGGTCATCGCGTCCGCCTCGAGCGGCGAGCCGGGGGTCAGCCACGCCTCGCCGTATGCGTCGACCGTCGACCCCACATCGCCGCGCTTCACATCGGCGATGACGAGCAGTCCCGCCTCCCGCGCCGCCGCGATGACCTCCTCGAGCGCCGCGTAGCCCGCGGCGCCGTGGCGCTCGAAGAACGCGATCTGCGGTTTGACGATGCCGATGCGCCCGGCCGCGGCGTCGACGACGCGCAGGCCGAGCTCGCGGACGCCCGAGGCCTCGTCGGAGAGGCCCCACTCCGCGAGGATCGAGGCGTGGGGGTCGATCCCGACGCACAGCGGGCCCCTCGCGGAGACGACCCCCGCGAGTCGGGCCGCGAAGGCCGTCACCGGGCCGCCGCCCGCTCCGCGCGGTCGGCCGCGTAGTCCTGCAGGCTGCGCACGTGCACCGGGGCGTTGCGCGCCTCGAGCGAGCCGACCGCCGCACCGAGCTGCGCGATCGTCGTGAAGAGCGGCTTGTCGGCCGCGACGGTCGCGGTGCGGATCTCGACGCCGTCGGCGCGGGCGCTGCGTCCGCTGGGGGTGTTGATGACGATGTCGATGGCGCCCGTGTTGATGAGGTCGACGACCGTGCCCTCGACGCCGCCCTGACCCATCGAGAACTTGCGCACCGTGGTGGCGCGGATGCCGTTGCGCGCGAGCACCTCGGCGGTCCCCTCTGTCGCGACGATGTCGAAGCCCAGCTGCTGCAGGCGCAGGACCGGCAGCACGACGGCGCGCTTGTCGCGGTCGGCGACGGAGACGAACACCGTCCCGGAGTCCGGGAGCCCCCCGTAGGCCGCGTCCTGGCTCTTGGCGAAGGCGCGCGGGAAGTCGGCGTCGATGCCCATGACCTCGCCCGTCGAGCGCATCTCCGGCCCGAGCACGGAGTCGACGACATGGCCGTCGCGCGTGCGGAAGCGCTTGAACGGCAGCACCGCCTCCTTGACCGAGACCGGCGAGTCGAGGGGCACGCGCGATCCGTCGTCCGCGGGCAGCAGCCCCTCGACCACGAGCTCCGCGATCGAGCGACCCGTCATGACGAGCGAGGCCGCCTTCGCGAGCGGGATGCCGAGCGCCTTCGAGACGAAGGGTACCGTCCGGCTCGCCCGCGGGTTCGCCTCCAGGACGTAGAGGACCCCGGCGCCGATCGCGAACTGCACGTTCAGCAGGCCGTTGACCCCGATCCCCTCGGCGATGCGCCTGGTCGCCTCGACGACGCGGTCGAGCACGTCCCGCCCGAGGGTCACCGGCGGCAGGGTGCACGCCGAGTCGCCCGAGTGCACCCCGGCCTCCTCGATGTGCTCCATGATGCCGCCGACATAGAGCTGGCCGCCGTCGTAGAGCGCGTCGACGTCGATCTCGAGCGCGTCGTCGAGGAAGCGGTCGACGAGGAGCGGCGAGCCGGGACCGATGATCGCCTGATCGCGCACGCGGTCGAAGTAGTCCTCGAGGCTCGGCGTGTCGTAGACGATCTCCATGCCGCGTCCGCCGAGCACGAAGCTCGGGCGCACCAGCACGGGGTAGCCGATCGCCTCCGCGACGGCGACGGCGCTCGGCGCATCCGTCGCGGTGCCGTTGCGGGGCGCGACGAGGCCCGCGCGGTCGAGGATGCCCGAGAACAGCCCGCGCTCCTCCGCCAGGTCGATCGCCGCGGGGCTCGTGCCGAGGATCGGCACACCCGCCGCCTCGAGCCCCTTGGCCAGGCCGAGCGCGGTCTGCCCGCCGAGCTGCACGATGACGCCCACGAGCTCGCCGCTCTGCGACTCGGCGTGGATCACCTCGAGCACGTCCTCGAGTGTGAGCGGCTCGAAGTAGAGTCGGTCGCTCGTGTCGTAGTCGGTCGAGACCGTCTCGGGGTTGCAGTTGATCATGATCGTTTCGAACCCCGCGTCGTGGAGCGCGAAGCTCGCGTGCACGCAGGAGTAGTCGAACTCGACGCCCTGCCCGATGCGGTTCGGGCCGGAGCCCAGGATGACGACCTTGCGCTTGCCGCTCGGCGCCACCTCGGTCTCGAGGTCGTAGCTCGAGTAGTGGTAGGGGGTGAGGGCCGGGAACTCCCCCGCGCAGGTGTCCACCGTCTTGTAGACGGGGCGCACCCCGAGCTGCCAGCGGAGGTTGCGCACCTCCGTCTCGGTGAGGCCGCGCAGCTGCGCGATCTGCGCGTCCGAGAAGCCGTGGTCCTTCGCGAGGCGGAACAGGGCCTCGTCGAGCGGACGCAGGCTCGCGATCTCGTCCGCGACCTCGTTGACGAGCACGATCTGGTCGAGGAACCACGGGTCGATGCCGGTCGCGGCATACACCTCGGCGACCGTCGCACCCGCGCGCAGCGCCTGCTGCACGGTGACGATGCGGCCGTCGGTGGGCGTCTTCGCGACCTCCAGCAGCTCGCCCTTCGGCGCGAGGTGGGCATCCCAGTGGAAGCTGGACCCCCGCTTCTCGAGCGAGCGGAGCGCCTTCTGCAGCGCCGTCGAGTAGTTGCGCCCGATCGCCATCGCCTCGCCGACCGACTTCATGGTCGTCGTGAGGGTCGCATCGGCGGAGGGGAACTTCTCGAAGGCGAACCGCGGCACCTTGACCACGATGTAGTCGAGGGTCGGCTCGAAGGATGCGGGCGTGACCTTCGTGATGTCGTTCGGGATCTCGTCGAGGCGGTAGCCGATCGCGAGCTTCGCGGCGATCTTCGCGATCGGGAAGCCCGTCGCCTTCGAGGCGAGCGCCGAGGAGCGCGAGACGCGGGGGTTCATCTCGATGACGATCACCCGGCCCGTGGTCGGCTCGACGGCGAACTGGATGTTGCAGCCGCCCGTGTCGACGCCCACCGCGCGGATGATGTCGATGCCGATGTCGCGCAGCCGCTGGTACTCGCGGTCGGTGAGGGTGAGCGCGGGCGCGACGGTGATCGAGTCGCCCGTGTGGACGCCCACGGGGTCGACGTTCTCGATCGAGCAGACGACGACCGTGTTGTCGGCCGTGTCGCGCATGAGCTCGAGCTCGTACTCCTTCCACCCGAGGATCGACTCCTCGAGCAGCACCTCGGTCGTCGGCGACTGGTGCAGGCCGTCGCCGACCATGCGCACGAGCTCCTCGCGGTCGTGCGCGAAGCCCGAGCCGAGGCCGCCCATCGTGAACGAGGGGCGCACGACGAGCGGGTAGCCGAGGTCGTCGGCCGCCGTGAGCGCCTCGTCGACCGTGTGGACGATGTACGAGCGCGCGACGTCGGCACCGGCCTCGATCACGAGCTCCTTGAAGATCTGGCGGTCCTCGCCCTTCTTGATCGCCTCGACCTTCGCGCCGATCAGCTCGACGTCGTACTTCGCGAGGATGCCCGCCTCGTCGAGGGCGATCGCGGCGTTGAGCGCCGTCTGCCCGCCGAGCGTGGGGAGCACCGCATCCGGGCGCTCCTTCGCGATGATCGCCTCGAGGATCTCGTTCGTGATCGGCTCGATGTAGGTGGCGTCGGCGAAGTCGGGATCGGTCATGATCGTCGCCGGGTTCGGGTTGACGAGGATGACGCGCACCCCCTCGGCGCGCAGCACGCGGCACGCCTGGGTGCCCGAGTAGTCGAACTCGGCGGCCTGGCCGATCACGATCGGGCCGGACCCGATCACGAGGACGCTCTGGATGTCGGGGCGCTTGGGCACTTAGCTCTTCTTCGCGAGGTCGGCCGCGACGAGGTCGCGGAAACGGTCGAACAGGTAGTTGGCGTCGTGGGGGCCGGCCGCCGCCTCGGGGTGGTACTGCACCGAGAAGGCGGGGATGTCGAGCGCACGCAGGCCCTCCACGACGTTGTCGTTGAGGCCCACGTGGCTCACCTCGAGGCGTCCGTAGCCGTTGGGGCTGTCGATGACGCCCTCGAGCGGCGCGTCGACGGCGAAGCCGTGATTGTGCGCGGTGATCTCGACGCGGCCGGTGGCCTTGTCGAGCACCGGCTGGTTGATGCCGCGGTGACCGTACGGCAGCTTGTAGGTGCCGAGGCCGAGCGCGCGACCGAGCAGCTGGTTGCCGAAGCAGATGCCGAAGAACGGCAGCCCCTCGTCGAGCACCCCCCGCAGGAGTGCGACGTGGTCCGTGGATGCGGCCGGGTCGCCGGGTCCGTTCGAGTAGAAGACCGCGACGGGGTCGATCTCGAGGATCCCGGCGAGCGTCACGTCCTGCGGGAGGACGTGCACCTCGAAGCCGCGGTCGGCGAGGTTGTCGATCGTCGCCTGCTTCACGCCGAGGTCGAGCACGGCGAGGTTGCCGAGCCGCTCCCCGCGTGCGGGCGTCACGGTCGCGGCGGCGACCGAGACGGCGGCGGAGAGGTTCTGCCCCGCCATCTGCGCCGCCGAGCGCACGATCGCGAGCTGCTCCTCGGGTGCGAGCGCGCCGTCCGGGCCGGAGAAGATGCCGGCGCGCATCGAGCCGGCATCGCGCAGCCGCCGCGTGACGGCGCGGGTGTCGATGCCGCTGATGCCCACGACGCCGTTCCGCGTCAGGTCGTCGTCGAGGCTCCCGTTCGCGCGGAAGTTGGAGACCACGCGCGAGGGGTCGCGCACGACGTAGCCCGACACCCAGATGCGCCGCGACTCGGGGTCCTCGTCGTTCACGCCCGTGTTGCCGATGTGCGGCGCGGTCATCACGACGATCTGCCCCGCGTAGCTCGGGTCGGTGAGGGTCTCCTGGTATCCGGTCATGCCCGTGGCGAAGACCGCCTCCCCGAGGGTACGTCCCCGCGCGCCGTACGCGCGGCCGGGGTATCGGGTGCCGTCCTCGAGCACGAGGACCGCGGGCTCGGTGTCGATCATGCGGAAACCTCTCCGTCGGGGGTGGATGGGGTGTCGCCGGTGCGCGCGGCGGCCGCGGCGCTCGGCGAGAGCTCGGTGAGGGCGTCGAGGAGGGCCTCGGATTGCCCGGAACGCAGGTAGGTGTCCACGGCGGTGCCCCCGAGCTCCCAGCGCACGAAGACGAGGCCTCCCTCCTCGACGCCGCGGTCGATCGCCCAGGTGGCGAGCCCGACGCCCCGGATGTCGGCGACCGGGATGAAGGCGGGGCGCGCGCCCGCGAGGTCCAGCACGATGCCGCCGCGCGCGATCCGCACCTCGCCCTGGGCCCGGAACGCGAGCCCCTGCACGACGACCCGCTCGAGCGGCTGCTCCGCGAGCGTCGTCGCGACGTAGAGCACCCGCTCCCGCGCCAGCTCCTCGCCGACCTCGGCGGGCGGCACGGGGACGACGTCGAGCGCGGACTGGCGGCGGCGACGGTTGCGCCAGCCGAGCGCCATGAACGCGAAGGCGATGAGCACCATCGCGAGCACGACGAGCGCCGGGATCACGCGCTCATCCACGGGACACCTCCGAGGCGTCGCGGAGCTCGCCGTCGAGCACGGTCGGCACGCCGGCGTGGAGCGTCGCGACGACGCGACCCGGCAGCTCGCGTCCCAGGTAGGGCGAGTTGACGCCCTTCCCGTGCAGCGCGTCGGTGCCGAAGGTGCGGCGGCCTGCCGGGTCCACGAGGGTCAGGTGGGCGGGGCTGCCCACCTCGAAGGGCGCGTCGTAGCCGTCGAGACGCCCGATCTCCGCGGGGACCCGGGAGAGGACGCGCGCGACGTCGGCCCAGCCGATGAGCCCCGTGTCGACCATCGCGGCCTGCACGACCGAGAGCGCGCTCTCGAGGCCGACCATGCCGAAGGAGGCCTCCTGCCAGGCGCACTCCTTCGTCTCGATCGGATGGGGCGCGTGGTCGGTCGCGACGATGTCGATCGTGCCGTCGGCGAGGGCGGCGCGCAGCGCGAGCACGTCCTCGTCGCGGCGCAGCGGCGGGTTCACCTTGAACCGGGCGTCGTAACGGGGCAGGTACGGCGCGGCGGCGTCGGCCACGAGCTGCTCGGTGAGCAGGAGGTGATGCGGGGTCACCTCGGCCGTCACCCGGATGCCGCGCGCCTTCGCCCAGCGCACCACCTCGACGCTGCCCGCCGTGGAGAGGTGGCAGACGTGCAGGCGGGCGCCCACGGCATCCGCGAGCAGCACGTCGCGCGCGACGATCGCCTCCTCGGCGACCGCCGGCCAGCCGGCGAGCCCGAGCTCCGAGCTCAGGGCGCCCTCGTTCATCTGCGCGCCCTCGGTGAGCCGCGGCTCCTGGGCGTGCTGGGCGATGACGCCGTCGAAGGTCGCCACGTACTCGAGCGCGCGGCGCATGAGCAGCGCGTCGTGCACGCACTTGCCGTCGTCGCTGAACACGCGCACGGCCGCCCGCGAGCGGGCCATCGCGCCGATCTCGGCGAGTCGCTCCCCCGCGAGGCCGACCGTCACGGCGCCGATGGGACGGACGGTCGCGTAGCCGTGCTGGGCGCCGAGGGAGGCCACCTGCTCGACCACGCCCGCCGTGTCGGCCACCGGCGAGGTGTTGGCCATCGCGTGCACGGCCGTGAAGCCGCCCGCCGCCGCCGCGCGGGTGCCGGTCAGCACCGTCTCGCTCTGCTCGAAGCCCGGCTCGCGCAGGTGGGTGTGAAGGTCGACGAGCCCGGGCAGCGCCACGAGCCCGTCGGCGTCGACGACGGTCGCCCCGGAGCGCGACAGCCCGCTGCCGCGCTCGGCGATGACGCCGCCTTCGATGAGCAGCTCGGTCGCCGAGCCGTCGGGGAGCTGCGCTCCGCGGATGAGGACCGTCGTCATACCGCGACCTCCCGCGTGTCGGAACCTGAGAGCACGAGGTAGAGCACCGCCATCCGTATCGACACCCCGTTGGCGACCTGGTCGAGGATGACCGACCGGGGCGAGTCGGCGGCACGCGCCGAGATCTCCAGCCCGCGGTTCATGGGTCCGGGGTGCATGACAATCGTATCCGCCGGCAGCCGGGCGAGTCGCTCGTCGCCGAGCCCCCAGGCGTTCGCGTACTCGCGCTCGTGCGGGAAGTAGGCGGCGTGCATCCGCTCCTGCTGCACGCGCAGCATCATGATCGCGTCGGGGCGCTGTGCGATGACCTCGTCGAGGTCGGTGCCGACGGTCACGGGCCAGGTCTCGACGCCCACGGGCAGCAGCGTGCGCGGGCCCACGAGGTGGATCTGCGCGCCGAGCGTCGCGAGCAGCCACACGTTCGAGCGGGCGACCCGCGAGTGCAGGATGTCGCCCACGATCGCGACGCGCACCCCGTCGAGGTCGCGGCCCCGCGATGCGTCCCCGTGCAGCGCCTTGCGCAGCGTGTACGCGTCGAGCAGCCCCTGGGTGGGGTGCTGATGGGTTCCGTCGCCGGCGTTCACGACGGCCGCGTCGATCCAGTCGGATGCGGCGAGAACCTCGGCCGCGCCGGACGCGGAGTGCCGCAGCACGACCGCGTCGATGCCCATGGCGGCGATCGTCTGCGTGGTGTCCTTGAGGCTCTCGCCCTTCGACACGCTCGAGCCCTTCGCCGAGAAGGTGATGACGTCGGCGGAGAGGCGCTTCGCCGCCGTCTCGAAGCTCAGACGGGTGCGCGTGGAGTCCTCGAAGAAGACGTTCGCGACGGTCCGGCCGCGCAGGGTGGGCAGCTTCGGCACGGCGCGGGTCGCCACCTCGGCCATGTCCTCTGCCACGTCGAGGATGGCGAGCGCCTGCTCGCGGGGAAGCCCCTCGGTCGTCAGCAGGTGCCTCACGAGCCGCTCCCCTCGCCCTCGATCGCCACGGCGTCCTCACCGTCGGTCTCGCCGAGGCGCACGTAGATGCGCTCGGCGACCGCGGTGGGCAGGTTCTTGCCCACGAAGTCGGCGCGGATCGGCAGCTCGCGGTGGCCGCGGTCGACGAGCACCGCGAGCCGGACGGCCCGCGGTCGGCCCAGATCGCCGATCGCGTCGAGCGCCGCGCGGATGGTGCGGCCCGAGTACAGCACGTCGTCGACGAGCACGACCGTCTTGCCGTCGATGCCGCCCGCGGGCAGGCGGGTCGGGCTCGGCGTGCGCGTCGGATGCCGGGCGAGGTCGTCGCGGTACATCGTGACGTCGAGCGAGCCCACGACCCCGGAACCGGGCTCGAAGCGCTCGAGGTTGGCGGCGATCCGCTCCGCGAGGACGACGCCGCGCGTGGGGATGCCGAGGAGGACGAGATCCGAGCCGCCGCGATTGGACTCGAGGATCTCGTGAGAGATGCGCGTGAGCGCGCGCTGAATGTCAGCCTGCTGCAGCACGGTACGTGCCGGCATCCTGACCCCCTTCCCCGCCTCTCGGGACGGACTTAAAGGACGTCGTGTCGTGACCAGCATAGCGCCTCGGGGGTCACCCCCAGCGCCGCAGCAGCCACCTCTCCAGCAGCCCGATGAGGGCGTCCGTCGTCTTGCCGAGCACCGCGAGCACGATGATCGCGAGGAAGATGCGGTCGACGCGCCCGTTGTTGCCGGAGTCCATGAGGAGGAACCCGAGCCCCATCGAACTCGCGAGCAGCTCGGCGGCGACGAGGAACAGCCAGGACTGCGCGAGGGCCAGCCGGAGGCCGCTCACGAGCGCGGGGATGACCGCCGGCAGCTGCACCGTCGTGAGGAGCGAGAGCCGTCCGAGGCCGTACGCGCGGCCGAGCTCCACGAGGTGCGGGTCGACGTGGCGCAGGGCGATCGAGAGCGTCGTGAGCACCGGGAACGCCGCGCCGATCGTGATGAGGATGACCTTCGACGGCTCGAAGATGCCCACGTAGAGCACCAGCAGCGGCACCCAGGCGAGCGACGGCACCGCGCGGAGCGCCCCGATCGTGGGCGAGAGCAGGATGCTCGCGGTTCGCGAGAGCCCGATGAGCGATCCGATCACGATGCCGATGATCGAGCCGAAGGCGAAACCCTGAAGCACGCGCTGGGTGGAGATCGCGACGTCGCGCCAGAGCTGGCCGGTCGAGCCGAGCTCCCCCGCAGCGTGCACGACATCGGCGGGTGACGGGAGGCGATACGACGGGATGTCGCCGAACTCGGTCGTCGCCCACCACGCGAGGAGCACGGCGAGCGGGATGAGCGCGCCGCCGACGATCGGCCACCAGCGTCGCTCGCCGCGCGCACGGCGGCGGTCGACGAGCCCCGGCCCCGCTGCGGAGTAGCCGTAGACGCTCGCCTGCTGGTACGCCGAGGAGGCGACCCCCTCGGTGGGGGCCGCCGTCCCGGTGGTCTTCGCCGCGCTCATCGCGATCGATCCGCTCCCGCTAGAGGGCGCTCGGGTCGGCCGCCTTCGCGAACTTCGGCTCGAGGAGGCTGTCGAGCGCGTCGTCGATCGCCTTCTGGCTCGCGACGTCGCCGGACTCGACGAACACCGGGCCGATGACCTTCAGCACGTCGAGCTGGGCCTTGCCGGGCACCGGGTCGACGGCGAGGTTGGTGCGGTCGGCGATCACGGCGGTCGCGATGGCGGGGTCGATGCCGGCCACCTCGGCGAGGATCGCCGCGGTCTTCTCGGGGTTCTCCTCGGCCCAGGCGCGGGCCTTCTCGTAGGCGTTCACGACGAGCTGCGCCAGGTCGGCGTGGTTCGTGATGAAGTCCTCGGTGGCGTTGAGGAAGCCGTAGCTGTTGAAGTCGATGTTGTCGTAGATGATCTTCGATGCGCCGTTCGCGACGCTCGTCGAGAGCAGCGGGTCGAGGCCCGACCACGCGTCGACCGCACCCGCCTCGAGCGCGGCCTTGCCGTCCGCGTGCTGGAGGTTCTCGACCACCACGTCGTCGAGGCTCAGGCCGTTGGCCTCGAGCGTCTGCAGCAGGAAGAAGTAGGGATCGGTGCCCTTGGTGGCGGCGATGTGCTTGCCCTTGAGCTCCGAGACCTCGGTGACGGGGGAGCTCGCCGGCACGAGGATCGCCGCCCAGTTCGGCTGGCTGTAGATGTCGATCACCTTGATGGGCGAGCCGTTGGAGCGGGCGAGGAGCGCGGCGGAGCCGGCCGTCGAGCCCACGTCGATCGCCCCGGCCCGCAGCGCCTCGTTGGCCTTGTTGGATCCCGCGGACTGCACCCAGTTGACGGTGACGTCGTCGCCGAGCGCGTCCTCGAGCCAGCCCTGGTCCTTGATGACGAGGCTCAGCGGGTTGTAGGTCGCGAAGTCGATGTTGAGGGTCGTGGCGCTCCAGCCCTCCTGGGAGGGCGTCTCGTCACCGGCGGGCGCGCCCTCGCCCGCGACGCAGCCGCTGAGGGCGAGGGCCGCGGCGGTGGCGACCGCTGCGGCGGCCAGGATGCTCTTCTTCATGGGTGTCCTTGCTGTGGATGGCGGGTGGATGCGGCGCTCAGGAGCCCGCGCGCTTCGCGCGCTGGGCCTTGATCGCCTGGGTGATGTAGTTCTCGGGGTGGTGGCTCTCGACTCCGAGGAGCGAGAGCAGCTCGGCGCGGAGCACCGCGAGCTGGGCGTCGCCGCGGTCGCGTGGCCGCTTCTTGCCGACCTCCAGCACACGGCGGATGGTCGCGCCCGGTGCGTCACCCTCGGAGCCGAGCAGCACGATCCGGTCGGCCAGCTGCAGGGCCTCGTCGACGTCGTGCGTGACGAGCACGATCGTGGCGGGCTCGGCGGCGTGGATCTCGAGAAGGAGGTCCTGCATCGTGAGGCGGGTGAGTGCGTCGAGGGCGCCGAACGGCTCGTCGAGCAGCAGCACGCCGGGGTTGCGGGCCAGCGCCCTGGCGAGCGAGGCGCGCTGCGCCATCCCCCCGGAGATCTGCCGCGGGCGCAGGGTGCTCGCGTGGTCGAGCTGCACGAGGCGCAGCAGCTCGGCGACGCGCGCCCGGCCGGCCGCCCTCGCCGTGCCGCGCGGAAGGCCCAGCTCGACGTTGCGCTCGATCGTGCGCCACGGCAGCAGTCGCGGCTCCTGGAAGGCGACGGCGCTGCGCTGGTCGACGACCGCGACGGGTGTGCCCGCGATGGTCAGCTGCCCGGCGTCCGCGCGGTCGAGCCCCGAGACGAGTCGCAGCAGGGTCGACTTGCCGCAGCCGGACGGCCCGAGCAGGGCGACGATCTCACCCGCGCGGATGTCGAGGTCGACATCGCGCAGCACGACCCGCTCCCCGCCGTCGGGGGCCGGGAAGCGGCGCCCGACGCCCGCGATGCGCACCGGAAGGGCGGCAGCGGTGGGGGTGTCGAGGACAGTCACACGCTCGACGGTAGGGATGCGGGCGCTCGCGCCGCAAAACGCGCTGTCATGAACTGAAACATGGCGCCGCGTGGGCGCCGACCGGCGTCAGCGCTCGCGCGCGATGGCCGAGAGCACGCCGTTCACGAAGCTTCCGGAATCGTCGGTGCTGAGCTCGCTCGCGAGCTGCACGGCCTCCGAGATCGCCACGGCATCCGGGACCTCGTCGTTGAACAGGATCTCCCAGGCGCCGGCGCGGATGATCGCGCGGTCGAGCACGGGCATCCGCTCGAGCGTCCAGCCGTGGGCGTGGGCCGCGATCGCCGTGTCGATCTGCTCGCGGTGCGCGTCGACGCCCTCGACGATGTCACGGGCGTAGCGCCACGACGCCTCCCGCGCGGGCTGCTGCGCCGCGCGCCGCTCCTCCTCGACGAGCGCGTCGGCGAGGGCGCGCTCCCGCAGGTCCGCCCCGTACAGGACGTCGATCGCCCGCTTGCGGGCCTTGGTGCGTGCGCTCACCGGGGGTCAGACGCGGCCGAGGTAGTCGCCCGAGCGGGTGTCCACCTTGACCTTGGTGCCGGTCTCGAGGAACAGCGGCACCTGGATCTCGTAGCCGGTCTCGAGGGTCGCGGGCTTGGTGCCGGCGCTCGAGCGGTCGCCCTGCAGGCCCGGCTCGGTGTAGGTCACCTCGAGGATCACGGATGCCGGGAGCTCCACGTAGAGCGCCTCGCCCTCGTGCAGCGCGATCTGCACGTTCTGGTTCTCGAGCATGAAGTTGGCCGCGTCGCCGACGGTCGCCGCCGGGATCGTGATCTGGTCGTAGTCGTCGGTGTCCATGAAGACGAAGCCGTCGCCGTCGCGGTAGAGGTACTGGAAGTCGCGGCGGTCGACGGTCGCGAAGTCGATCTTGGTGCCCGCGTTGAAGGTGCGGTCCACGACCTTGCCCGAGAGCACGTTCTTGAGCTTGGTGCGCACGAAGGCCCCGCCCTTGCCCGGCTTCACGTGCTGGAACTCGACCACGTTCCAGAGCTGTCCGTCGATGCTGAGGACGCTGCCGTTCTTGATGTCGTTCGTCGTGGCCATGCTCGTTCGCTGTTCCGTTCGTGGGGATGGGGGCGGGTGCGCCCGTACGAGTGTAGCTAGGCGGTCGGGGCGCGGCGAACGGCGTCGAGGGCGAGCAGGTAGGAGTCGAAGCCGAAACCGGCGATGACGCCCGTGGCGATCCCCGAGATGACGCTGCGGTGGCGGAACTCCTCGCGGGCGTGCGGGTTCGAGATGTGCACCTCGACGAGGGGGATGCCGGCCTTCGTGACGAGCGCCGCGGCGTCCCGCAGCGCGTAGCTGTAGTGCGTGAAGGCCGCGGGGTTGAGGATGACCGGAGTGCCCTCGTCGACGGCCTCGTGGAGCCAGCGCACGAGCTCGGCCTCGTCGTCGGTCTGGCGCAGGTCGATCTCGACGCCGTCGCCCGCCCGCTCGACGAGGAGCACCCGGAGGGCCGACAGGTCTTGGTGGCCGTAGACGTCGGGCTCGCGGCTGCCGAGGCGTCCGAGGTTGGGTCCGTTGAGCACCATGACGCGCGACATGGGCATGAGCCTAGCGAGTGCGGTTTCGACACGCGCCTGCGGCGCTACTCGACCAACGCGGTTTCGACACTTGCCTGCGCGCCGACCCGCTGGTTGAGCAGCCCGCGCAGCGGGCGTGTCGAAACCAGCTCGCCGCTACGCCTCCGGTGCGGTGGTGTAGCGCCGGCCGAGCGGACTCGTCCACACGAGGGTGCCCGCGCGGGGTTGCTCGACCTTCCAGCCGCCCGCGTGTTTCAGGGTGTGGTGCCCGCGCGAGAGGTGCGCGAGCTTGTCGTGGGCGGTGATGCCGCCGGTGGCCCAGTCGCGGGTGTGGTCGAGGTCGCAATGTCGGGTGCGGATGCCCCAGCCCGGGAACCGGCAGGACCCGTCACGGATCCGCAGCCACTTTCGCAACCCCTCGGGCACCTGATAGCTCGTGCGGCCCAGCGAGAGGTGCGCGCCCGTCTCGGCGCCTCGGCCGTGAGCCGGCGGGCGGTGACCGGATCGATCGGCCCGACCCCCTCCACCTGCCCGGGCTCGTCCCCGCCGAGGAGGGTGAGGGCGGGAACCGTGACGATGACCGTCGGGGTGATCCCCCGGAAGCGGCCCAGCGTCTCCTCCTGGGCCTGCAGCAACTGCTCCGCGGTCGCGCGGAGCACCTCCCGGGCGGTCGGGCCGAACCCGAGGCTCGTGTCCCGGTCCAGCAGCGCATCCGTGAACGTGTCGGCGCGCAACTGTCCGACAGTGCGGGGGTCGCCCTCCCTTTGGGCGTCGTGCGCGGTCTCGGTGAGCCGCTCCTGGATGGCCTCGGCATCCACCGCATGCAGGTAGGCGGTGAGGTAGGCCATCCCATCTCGGGCGGGCTGCACCGTCACATCCCGCGCCCCGAACGCCTCCGTGCACCGCACGGTCATGGTCTCCGAACTGCGACGCTCCCGCAGCCTCCGCACCGTCCGCGTGAACCGTGCCGCCGTCTGGGTCGCGGCGGACCCGAGTGCGACCCGCTCGATCGCAGCCCTGTCCTCCGCGTCGAGGTCGCACAACTCATCGGCCATGACCTTCGCGTGACGGTACGAGAACCGGCCCTCAGCAAGAGCCGCGAGCGTCGCCGGCAACTGCTCCACGAGCACCCGTGCCTCACCCAGCAACCCCTCCGCCGTCCGCTCCGGGACACGCAACGCGGCCGCCAACTCCGCGCGCCGCGACCGCTCCTGGAGCGGGAAGCGGTCCGCGGGCATCGCCTCCGCGAACGCCTCCCCGAACTCGACCATCGCCTCCGCACGACGAGCCGACAGGGCGTCGATCTCCGCCTGCAACGCGACCACCCGCCCCAACGCGGCATCCGCGCGGGCGAGAGGATCGATCCGGTTCATACCCCCCACACCACACCGAACCACGGACATCCGAGGGCCGGAAGCGGCCCAGAACCGGGGCTCATCCGTAGGTCTCACGGCATCGTTACCAGACCGTGACCCGCCTTCGCTGGTCGAGTACCGTGCGGAGCGCGGCGGATCGAGATCGCGGGCCGCTCAGCGCTGCTGGAAGTACCGCACGAGGTGCCGCTCACGCACGGTCGCAGACCCGATCGCGGCGGCCAGCATCCAGGCTCCCGCGGCCGCGACGACCACGCGGGCGCCGGCGAGCCAGGCGGCGAACGGGGGGTCGGGGTTGCCGAGCGTCGCCGCAGGAATGAGGGCGACGAGCGCAAGCGCGCACCCCGGCACGAGCCACAGGGAGAGCTCGGCGAACACGATGCCGGTCAGGCTGGGCCTCCGCACGCCCGCGTGCAGGGCGGAGGCGAACTCGAGCCGCCGCAGCCGCACGCCGAGGTAGCCGAGCACGGCTGCCACGAGGGTCGCGACTCCGATGACGCCCGCGAAGGGGATGGCAGCGAACTCCGCGTGGGAGTCGATGCGCCTGCCGAGGGTGGTGTTCCACTGGACGGCGGCCGGGGGCGTGCCCGCCGCCGAGGCGATCACGACGGACCCCATGATCCCGCCCGCGTTCTCGGGCGGCGGCCAGAACCGCACCCAGCACGAGTCGAACGGACGGTGGTCCCGCACGACCGAGATCGCGGCGCCGGACAGCGTGGGGTCGCGCCCGTCGTCGGGATCGGCGAAGCCGCCCACGAGCCCGATCCCACGATCGCCGCCCGCCAGGAAGCTCGATGCCGGGAGCGTGACGCCGAGCGAGTCGGCGAGGCTGTCCGCGACGAGCAGCCCGGCGTCGACGGTCGCGGGCTGCACCCCGAGCAACGCCGTCATGCCCGACGACGCTTCGAGGAGAGGAACGGGCAGATCGGGCAGTGCGGCGAAGCGCAGCGCGGGCACGGCACGCGTTGCACCCGCAGCCTCCACCCCCTCGACCTCGGCGAGGCGGTCGCACGCGGCGCCGTCGACCTGCCCCGGCGCATCCATGCGGAACACCGAGGCGCCCGCCGCGCGGAAGGCATCGGCGTGCGCGGCGACCCCGACCACGGCGCGCGAGACGATGCTCGAGCACAGCACGACGATCGCGAGGAACGCGAGCAGGAACGGGATGCCGTGGCTCGCGCCCACGGCGAAGTTGCGGGCCGCCTCCCGCCAGAGCTCACGGGTGCGCACGCCGACCGCTCCCCGCGAGCTCGTCGCGCTCCCCCGACGGGTCGCCGTTGAGGGCGCCGGGGCGCTGGACCGACGTGAGCACGTCCACGACCGTCGTGCAGACCTCAACCACCCGGGGGTCGTGGGTCGCGACGACGACGATGACGCCCGCGCCGCCGAGCTCGCCGAGCGCGTCGCACACCTCCCGGGCCGAGGTGGCATCCAGTTGCGCGGTCGGCTCGTCCACGAGCAGCAGTCCGGGCTCGCCGGCGAGGGCGCGCGCGAGCAGCATCCGCTGCCGCTCGCCGCCCGACAGCATCCGGTAGGGGCGCTCGGCGGCGCCGGACAACCGCAGCAGCGCGAGGTGCTCACGGGCGCGCGCATCCGCCTCCCCGCGGCGGACACCGCGGGCGACGAGCGGGAGGGCCACGTGGTCGAGGGCGCTCCGCCCCGCGACGCCGTGCGGATTCTGCGGCACCAGCGCGAGCCGGTCGACGTTCTCGATGATGAGCTCCCCCGCCGTCGGGGTGAGCCAGCCGCCCAGCAGCGAGAGCAGCGTCGACTTCCCCGAGCCCGAGGGTCCCGTGACGGCCATCAACTCCCCGGCGTCCGCGCGGAAGCTCAGTTCCGAGAACAGCGGCGGCGAGCCCGGATGCGCGAACCCGAGGCCGCGCGCGGTCACGGGCACGCGGCGATCACCTCGCTCGCGGGGATCAGCACCTTCGCGACCGGGTGCTCGGGGACGAGGTAGACGGTGCCGAGCTCGCTCGCGAGAATCCGCACCGGGACGGGTGTGCGGTCGGCGTCGAGGACGCATCCGCTGTCGCCGTCGGCGAGCACGACGGCGGCCGGCGGCACCCCAAGCGAGTCCACGGGCTCCGCGAGCCGCAGTTGCACGGGTACGCCGTCGGCCTGCTCGCGCTTCCACACCGCGAAGTCGTACGAGGAGGCGACCTCGGCGAGGAAGGCGGGATCGGTGATCGTGCGATCCTCCGGCACCGGGACCACGGCATCCCCCGCCCCCGCGACGTAGGCGCGGTCCGGCAGCTCGGAGCTCGACGCGGGCAGGGTCAGGCTCGCGAGGCCGCCACCCACCGTGAACAGCGCCTGCCCGGGGCCGACCGGCGTGCCGACGGCGACGTCGCACGAGGCGACCGGCCCGGCACTCGCGGGCACCCACTGAACGCGGTCGAGCGTGAGCCTCCCCGAGGCGGTGACGGATGCGGCCTTCTGCAGCGCGATGACGGCGGCGACGGTCGCACGGTCGTACTTCCCCGTCACAGGCACCCCCAGCGCACGCTGCACGCCCTCGACATCCGGACCCGCGGTCCCGGTGGTGAGGTCGCGCCAGAGGGGAACATCGGAGACGAGCGCGAGCACGACGACCCCGTTGACGCTCAGCAGCGGCGCGCCCGTCGCGACATCCGCGCCGACCTCGCACCAGCTCGCGGACACGAGGCCACTCGCGCCGCTCGCGAGCACCTGGCGGCTGTCGGTGAGTGCGGGGGTGGCGCTGAGCTTGTGGGCGTCATCGAAGCTGCGCTCGGTCGTCGGTACGAGCCGCGTGGCGGGGGCCGGAGCCGCGGATGGCGTGAGCACGGGCGGCACGAGGAACACCCCGACGAGCACCCCGATCGCCAGTGCCGCGATCGCGACGATCGCCGCCCAGCGCAGTCGTTCGCTCACAGGCCCAGCGGGTTGCTCGTGCACTGATCGACTCGAGGGTCGGTGAGCGGGGTTCCGTCGGGGAAGTCCGGCGGAATCTTGCTGTCATCGGTGACCGGGTAGTACTCGTCGTTCAGCGCCTGCCAGTCCTCGGTCGTGAAACTGTCGTCGGTGATCCCGGCCTTTCGCAGGCACTGCAGGATCAGCTTGGTGAAGTCCTCGTGCCGGGGATTGACATGGGATGCCCCGTAGAGCGCCTCGATGCCGCCGATCGTCTGCGTGGAGCAGGCCTTCTCGGCGTCGACAAGCGTGCCGGCCAGGTTCGAGTAGACGTTGTAGCCACCGTTGTCCAGAGCCTCCGCCTTGATGCCCGCGTCGGCCAGGCAGTCGATGTAGCGCTGCCGGGTCTCCCGATACTCGGCTTCCGTGATCACGTCATCGCTCAGCACCTCGCGCTGGAAGTCGTTCACCGCGTACTGACGTGCCTCCTCGAACTCCGCAGCCCACGGGCTGTGCGACGGCTCCGGTGCGGTGCACGCGGCAAGACCGAGGGCAAGCGCGCCGACGACCGCGGCCGCGCCCAGGCGTTCCCGTCGATTCGTCACCATCCGACGAGGGTACTCCGCGCGGGTGGTGACCCAAGGGGCGCCCAGCCCAGTCGTTCGCTCACAGGCCCAGCGGATTCGTGGAGCACTCCTGAACGCGCGGGTCATTGATCGGGGTTCCGCCCGGAAGCAGCGGAACCGGCCCGGCCGTCCCTGGATTTGCCTCGGAGCCGTCGCCCATCACTGCGGCGAACTCGTAGATGAGCTCCTGCCAGTCCGCCCCCGTGAAGGTGTCGTCGACGAAGCCACCCTTCCTCAGGCACTCCAGCATCAGCTTCGTGAAATCCTGATTCTGGGGGTTGTAGCGGATGGCGTAGTAGAGCGGCTCGATCACCGCGATCGTCTCAGCTGAGCAGGTGCGTTCAGCCTCCTCCTGTTTGGCCGACATGTTCGTGTAGACGTTGTAGTTGCCGTTGTCCAACGCCTCCGCCTTGATGCCCGCGTCCCCGAGGCAGTCGATGTAGTGCTGCCGGACCTCCCGGAACTCCTCGTCCGTGATGACGTCATCGCTCAAGACGTCGTGCAGGAAGTCGGTCACGGCCTCCTGACGCGCGTGCTCGAACTCTGCGGCCCACGGGCTATCCGAGTGGGACTCTTCAGCGCAACCGGCTAGTGCGGCCGCTAACGCCCCAATGACGACCACGCCGCCCATACGAGCCGAGCGGGACACGGACATGGCGGTCAATCTAGCTTGTCTGGATGTAGTTCACCTTGTGGAATCGCCCGCTCGGCAGGTAGGCGTTGGATGCCTGTGAAGTGAGCGTGATCCACGGTGCGTAGGTGTGGCCGACCGGCGAGTTGGTGTTGTCGGTGTAGTACCAGTCTTTGACCGCCCTGATCTTCGACTCGCCGGTGCAGTTCGCCGTCACCTTCGCTTGGCCGAGCGCGGGCGAATCGGTCGACAGATACGGCCCGGTGCAGACGGCCTGGGCGGGTGCCGCGATGACGAAGGTCATCGGGATGGCCAGCGCGACCGCGACGGCCGCGCTCAGTGATGCTCGAGTCTTCCGAGCGACGTGTTCCATGATTCCGCTACTGATTGAGATGGACTTTCACTCGGGTTGACGACACGCTATGCCCAACAAGAGGTTTTGTCTACAGTCAAAGTGAATTTCCTCAAATTCGATGGAGCGAGCCGAACCAGCGGCATCGTCGCACCCCTGCCGCCGGTCGAGTGCCGCGCGGAGCGCGGTGTATCGAGGCCCCTGTCGCGCGGCACGGAGGTGGGAGTGCACGCCCTCGCGCCATCCGTGGTGGCGGGGGTGATTGCGACAAGCTCAACCCGCGGAGAGGGGCGCTGCGCGGCTACTCAACCCGCGGAAGGTGGGGCGGAGGAGGCGGAAGTGGGGCGGAAGGGGGCCGCCAGGGGCGGGAGGACCCGGAGGAGGGGTCAGCTGGCGATCTCCTGGTACGCCGAGAACAGCAGCGACTCGTCGGGCCCCTGCAGGGTGGTCGGCCGCCCGATGTCGTCGAGCACGATGAAGCGCAGGAGCGAGCCGCGCGCCTTCTTGTCGCGGCGCATGGTCGCCAGCAGCGTCGGCCAGCGTCCGGCGGGGTACGTGGTCGGCAGGTCGAGCGAGTCGAGAATGCGGCGGTGGCGGTCGACCGCCTCGTCGGACAGGTGCCGGGTGAGCCGCGACAGCTCCGCCGCGAACATCATCCCGATCGAGATCGCCGCACCGTGGCGCCAGCGGTAGCGTTCCGCGTGCTCGATCGCATGCCCGAGGGTGTGACCGTAGTTGAGGATCTCGCGCAGACCCTGCTCGGTGAAGTCCTCCCCCACCACCCGGGCCTTCATGGCGATCGCGAGCTCGACGGCGCGCCGGAACTCGGGAGTCGTCGGGTCGGTCGCGCGCTCCGGATCCGCCTCGACGAGCTCGAGGATCTCCGGTTCCGCGATGAAGCCGGCCTTCACGACCTCCGCGTAGCCGGCGAGGATCTCGTTGCGCGGCAGCGTGTCGAGGAGCGCGAGGTCGCAGAGCACCGCGCGCGGCGCCCAGAAGGCCCCCACGAGGTTCTTGCCCTCCGCCGTGTTGATGCCCGTCTTGCCGCCGACCGCCGCGTCGACCATGCCGAGCACGGTCGTCGGAACCTGCACGAGCGCGATGCCGCGCAGCCAGGTCGCGGCGACGAAGCCGGCGAGATCCGTCGTGGCCCCGCCGCCGAGACCCACGATGACGTCGCTGCGGGTGAAGTCGGTCTGGCCGAGGATCTGCCAGCAGAACGCGGCGACCTCGACGCGCTTGGCGCCCTCGGCATCCGGCACCTCCGCGAGCAGCACCTGGCGGTCGCCGAGCTGCTCGCGCAGCGCCTCGGCGCGCGCGGCGAGAGCCGGCGCGTGCACGATGAGCACCTTCTCGGCGCGCGGCGGGAGCAGCTCGCCGAGCGAGTCGAGAATGCCGCGGCCCACGTGCACCGCGTAGTCCTTCATGCCGTCGGTGCCCGCGACGGGGATGACCGTCGTCTCGCTCATCGCCGCTCCAGTCCCGTGCGCTCGATCCAGGTCACGACGTCCTCCGCAATCTTGTCGATCGGCAGTCGCGAGGTGTCGAAGCTGACGTTCGCGAGCCCCTCGTACACGCTGCGGCGGGCGTCGTAGATCCGCTGCCATTCGCCCACGCCGTCGCGGACGAGCGGACGACGTCCGTCGCCGAGCCGCGCCGCGACCGCATCGGCCGTGATCCGGAGGTAGACGACGGGCAGGTCCGCCAGGGCCTCGCGTGTGCTCTCGTCGAGCACCGCTCCCCCGCCGAGGGAGACGATGCCCGCACCGCCCAGCGCCTCGCGCACGACGTCGCGCTCGAGCGCGCGGAAGTGCGGCTCGCCGTGCGCGTCGAAGATGTCCGCGATCGGTCCGTGCTCGGCGACGATCACCTTGTCGGTGTCCACGAACGGCACGCCGAGCGCGCGGGCGACGCGCTTGCCGACGCGTGTCTTGCCGGCGCCCATGGGGCCGATGAAGACGGCGAGCGGGCCCGTCATGCCGGCGCGGATGCGGTGCGCAGCGCATCCGGGATGGCGGCGAGGTACGCCTCGAGGTTACGCCTGGTCTCTCCGACCGAGTCGCCGCCGAACTTCTCGATCACCGCGTTCGCGAGCACGAGCGCCACCATGGCCTCCGCCACGACGCCGGTCGGCGTGACGGCGCAGACGTCGGAGCGCTGGTGGTGCGCCCGGGCGGCCTCCCCGGTGGCGACGTCGACCGTGCGGAGCGCGTGCGGGACGGTCGAGATCGGCTTCATGCCCGCGCGGACGCGCAGCACCTCGCCCGTCGACATGCCGCCCTCCGTGCCGCCCGCGCGATCGGTCTCGCGGACGATGCGGCCCTCGCCGGGGAACATCTCGTCGTGCGCTCGCGAGCCGGGACGCCGCGTGGTCTCGAAGCCGTCGCCGACCTCGACGCCCTTCACCGCCTGGATGCTCATGAGCGCCGCCGCCAGCTGCGCGTCGAGGCGCCGGTCCCAGTGCACGTAGCTGCCGAGCCCCGGGGGAACACCGTAGGCGAGCACCTCGACGACGCCGCCGAGCGTGTCGCCCTCGTCGTGGGCGCGGTCGATGCGGGCCACCATGGCCTCGGAGGTGGCCGGGTCGAAGCAGCGGAGCGCGTCCGCGTCGAGCGTCTCGATGTCGTCGGGCGTCGGAAGCGGCGCGTCGTCGGGGACTCGCACCGTCTCGATGGAGAGCGTGTGCGAGACGAGGCGGATGCCGAGCTCGCCCAGGAACGCCCGCGCGACGGCGCCGAGCGCGACGCGCGCCGCGGTCTCCCGGGCGCTCGCCCGCTCGAGCACGTTCCGCGCCTCCGGGAAGTCGTACTTCTGCATGCCGACGAGGTCGGCGTGCCCCGGGCGCGGGCGCGTCAGGGCGGCGCCGCGGCCCTTGGGGAGCGTTTCGGGGTCGACCGGGGTCGCCGACATGACGTCGACCCACCGCGGCCACTCCGTGTTGCCGATGCGCAGCGCGATCGGGCCGCCCATGGTGCGACCGAAGCGGATGCCGCCCGAGATGGAGAGCTCGTCCTCCTCGAACTTCTGGCGGGCGCCGCGCCCGTAGCCCAGCTTCCGCCGCTGCAGATCCGCCTGGATCTGCTCGGGAAGGATCGGGACATCGGCCGGCATCCCCTCGAGGATGGCCACCAGTTCGGGTCCGTGCGACTCACCGGCCGTCAACCAACGCAGCATGCCTCCGATCATTCCACAGCGGCGCGCATCGCCTTGATGACCGTCTGCTCGTCGGGCAGCGGGGCCGCGGGGTCTCCGCCGACGAAGATGCGCACCTGGTGGACGGCCTGGTGCAGCAGCATCTCGAGACCGTGGACCACGGTGCCGCCCGCCGCATCCCAGCGGGCGGCGAGCGGGGTCGGCCAGGGCGCGTACGCCACGTCGAGCAGGGTCTGGCGCGGCTGCAGTGCAGGAAGGTCGACGGGGAACTCCGCTCCCGGCGGGATCGTGCTCACCACGGCATCCGAGCCCGCGAGGGCGGCATCCGCGTCGGGCCCGAGCGCGACGACCCGCGAGCCCGCGAAGGTGCCGGATGCGACGACGCGCGCCACGTCGCGCACCGCGACGGTGACCTCCGCCCCGAGCTGCTCGAGGGCCAGCACGGCGCTCTCCGCGGTCGCGCCCCCGCCGAGCACCGTCGCCTCGGCCGCGGTGCCGCGGCCCGCGCCGGCAAGGGCCGCGACGATGCCGTGCACGTCGGTGTTGAAGGCCCGCACGGGGCGCCCGCCGGCGAGCAGGATGGTGTTGCCCTGCCGGGTGCGCCGCGCGACCTCGTCCACCTCGGGCACGAGCTCCGCGACCCGGCGCTTGAGGGGCATCGTGAGCGACAGACCGCGCCACGCGGCCCCGAGGCCGTCCAGGAACCCCGCGAGCCCCGCGTCGTCGACCTCCACGCGCCCGTACTCCCAGTCGAGCCCCAGCACCGCGTAGGCCGCACGGTGCAGCTCGGGTGACCGGGAGTGCCCGATCGGCGAGCCGAGGACGGCGAGCCGCGTGCCGGGCTCAGGCACAGTAGGCGGCGTTCTCGTCGCTCTCCTTGCACCAGGAGTACAGCTGCTTGGCGGCCTTCTCGTGCTCGGCGAGCGTGTTCGAGAACACGGTCTCCCCCGTCTTGAGGTTGACGGTCACGAAGTAGAGCCAGGTGCCGTCGGCAGGGTGAACGGCCGCGTTGATGGCGTCCGCACCAGGCAGTCCGATCGGACCGATCGGCAGGCCGGGATTCGCGTAGGTGTTGTACGGGTTCGACGCGTCGGCGCGCTGCTCCGGCGAGGTCCAGACGCTCGAGGTGTCGCTCACGCCGTAGTGAACCGTCGCATCCGACTGCAGGTTCATGCCGCGGTCGAGGCGGTTCAGGAAGACGCGCGCGATCTTCGGCATGTCCTCGAGCTTCGGGCCCGACTCGCGCTGCACGATCGACGCCATCGTGAGCACCGTGAAACGGTTCTCGGGCGCGACGCCCGCGGCGTCGAGCGTCGCGAACATCTGGTCGACGAGCATCTTGATCGCGTCGTGGGCCGTGATGCCCGGATCGAACTGGTACGTCGCGGGGAACAGCCAGCCCTCGATGCTCGGGGAGTTCGCGGGGATGCCGAACTGCGTGAAGTTCGCGGCCTCCGCCTGGAGCTCCTCGAGCGGCAGCTGGGTCGCGGACGAGATGAGCTCGAGTGCGCTCGACGCGCGCACGCCCTCGGGGATCGTCACCCGGTTGATGATCTTGTTCGCGGGGTCCTGGAGGGCCTTGAGCGCCGCCTCCGCGCTCATCTCCTTCTGCAGTCGATAGTTGCCGGGCTCGAAGGTGATGCTGGAGTCGGCGAGGAGGAGCGCGTAGAAGGCCTCGAAGGTCTTCGTCACGCCCGCCTTCTCGAGCTTCCTCGCGACGTCGGCGCCGATGTCGCCCGACTCGATGACGATCGTCACCTCCTCGCCGGTGCCCTCGCCGGGGTAGTCGTTCGGCGGTGCGATGCCGAGGAGGTCCTGGATCTTCTCGCTGTAGTTGCTCCACACGTAGACGCCGCCCGCGGTGACGAGACCGAGCACGACGACGACCGCGATGATCCAGCCCCACGGACCGCGTCCACGACGCCGCTTGCGGGGCCGCGCGGCACCGCCCGAGCCCTCACGCGCGGCGCGACGGGACAGCGGTGCGGCTTCGCCACCGGTCGCGACCGGGTCGGGCGACGAAGCGGTCGACGGGGAGAGTGATCCCGGGCCGAAGATGTCGTCCCAGCTCGGTTCAGAGGCCACGTTCAGGATCTTTCGTGCGGGGGACGAGGGATCCGGGGGGACGATCCGCCATCCGCTCGGAGTCGAGGGCGTTCTGGAGGATGATAACAGCGGCCACCTGATCGACGACCGAGCGCGAGCCCTTCGCGCGCCGACCGCCGGCCTGGAGCTGCCTGTACGCGGTGACCGTGCTCAGGCGCTCGTCGACGAGCCGCACCGGCAGCTCGGATGCCGCGGCCAGCTCGCCGGCGAGCTCGCGCGCATCCGCCGTGGACGGGGTGTCGGCACCGCTGAGCGAGAGCGGAAGGCCCACGACGACCTCGATGGCATCGAGCTCGGACGCGTGCGCGAGCACGGCGCGGACCGTGCCTTCGTCGCGGGCGAGGGTCTCGATCGGCGTCGCGAGGAGCCCGTCCGGATCGCAGCGCGCGACGCCCACCCGCGCCCGCCCGACGTCGACGCCGATGCGGACCCCGCGGCGCATCAGCCCGCGAGAGCGGTGCGCACGCTCTCGAGCGCGGCCGGGAGGGCCGACGCGTCCGATCCGCCGCCCTGCGCCATGTCGTCCTTGCCTCCGCCTCCGCCGCCGAGCACGCCCGCGGCGCCCTTCGCGAGAGGGCCCGCCGTGACGCCCGCATCGCGCGCACCCGCCGTCGTCGCGACGATGACGGAAGGCTTGCCGTCGACGCGCGCGGCCAGTGCGACGACCGCCCCCTCCGACTGCAGACGCTCGCGAACGGAGGTGACCAGGCTGCGGAGCTCCTCCACGGAGCCCAGCTCGCCGAGGTCCTCGATGACGGCGAGCACCTCTCCGACACGTGCGGCCCGCCCCGCGAGCTCCGGAACCCGTCCGGCGAGCCGGCTCGCCTCGAACGCCGCGATCTTCTTCTCCGCGGCCTTCAGCTGCGCCACGAGGTCGGCGATGCGATCCGGCAGCTGCTCACGCGGCGTCTTGAGGCTCGACGTCAGCTGGCTCACGATCGCCCGCTCCGCCGCCAGGTCGCGGAAGGCGTCCAGGCCCACGAGCGCCTCGACACGCCGGTTCGTGGACCCCACGCTCGACTCCGAGACGAGGTTCACGAGCCCCACCTCGGCGGAGGTGCGCACGTGGGTGCCCGCGCAGAGCTCGCGCGACCAGGGTCCCCCGATGTCGACCATGCGCACGGTGTCGCCGTACTTCTCGCCGAAGAGCGCCATCGCGCCGGCCTTGCGAGCCTCGTCGAGCGGCAGGATGCGCGTCACGACCTCGAGGTTGTCGCGCACCGCGTTGTTCGCGATCTCCTCGATCTCGCTGCGGGTCTCCCTGCTGAGCGCCTGGTTCCAGGAGAAGTCGAGGCGCATGTAGCCGGCCTTGTTGAACGAGCCGGCTTGGTGCGCCTCCTGCCCGAGCGTCTGCCGCAGCGCCGCGTGGATGAGGTGCGTCGCCGAGTGCGCCTGCGCGGCCGAGTGGCGGTACTCGCGATCGACGACGCTCGTCGCCGCATCCCCTACCGCGACCTCGCCCGAGCGGACCGTCACGGTGTGGCTCACGAGCCCCTTCACGGGGCGCTGCACGTCGAGCACCTCGAGGTCGAAGCCGTCGCCCACGATGGAGCCCTTGTCGGCCGCCTGGCCACCGGACTCCGCATACAGCGAGGTCTCCGCGAGGATGACCTCCGCCGTCTGCCCCGCCCGCGCAGACCCGACGGGCTGCCCGTCGACGAGCAGCCCGAGCACGCGGCTGTCGGTCTGGAGGTAGTCGTAGCCGGTGAAGACCGTCTCCCCCTGCGCGCGGAAGCCGGAGTACACCGAGAGGTCGGCGAGCCCCGCCTTCTTGGCCTTCGCATCCGCCTTCGCACGCGAGCGCTGCTCGGACATCAGGGTGTCGAAGGCGCCGCGGTCGACGGAGAGGCCCGCCTCCTCGGCGATCTCCAGCGTGAGGTCGATCGGGAAGCCGAAGGTGTCGTGCAGCAGGAACGCGGTGTCGCCGGAGAGGGACGAGTCGCCCGCCTTCTTGGTGTCGGCGAGGGCGACGTCGAGGATCGTCGTGCCCGACGAGAGCGTGCGCAGGAACACCTCCTCCTCGCCGAGGGCGAGCCGGGAGGTGCGCTCGAACTCGGCCTCGACCTCCGGGTACGCGTCGCGCATCGCCCGACGCGACGCGTCGAAGAGCTCGGCGAAGCTCGGGGCGTCCACGCCCAGCAGGCGCATCGCGCGGATGACGCGCCGCATGAGCCGCCGCAGGATGTAGCCGCGACCCTCGTTCGACGGCGCGACGCCGTCGGTCATGAGCATGAGACTCGACCGCACGTGGTCGGCGATGACGCGCATCCGCACGTCGTCGTCGTGGTCGGCGCCGTAGCGGCGCCCCGAAAGCTCGGAGGCCATGTCGAGCACCGGACGGACCTGGTCGATCTCGTACATGTTGTCGACGCCCTGGGTGAGAAACGCGACGCGCTCCATCCCCATGCCGGTGTCGATGTTCTTCTTCGGCAGCTCACCGACGATGTCGAAGTCGATCTTCGAACGCACGTTGGTGATGAGGTACTGCATGAACACGAGGTTCCAGATCTCGATGTACCGGTTGTCGTCGACCGCCGGACCGCCCTCCGGGCCGTAGGCGGGGCCCCGGTCGAAGTAGATCTCCGAGCACGGCCCGGCCGGGCCCGGCAGGCCCGTCGACCAGTAGTTGTCCTCCTTGCCGAAGCGCTGGATGCGCTCGTCCGGGAGGCCCGCGATCCTCTTCCAGTAGCCGAACGCCTCGTCGTCGTCCTCGTAGACGGTGACCCACAGGTCCTTCTCCGCGAAGCCGAGTCCGCCGTCCGACTGCGAGGTCGTCAGGAGCTCCCAGGCGTACGCGATCGCCTGCTCCTTGAAGTAGTCGCCGAACGAGAAGTTGCCGTTCATCTGGAAGAACGTGCCGTGCCGGGTGGTCTTGCCGACCTCCTCGATGTCGAGGGTGCGGATGCACTTCTGCACGCTCGTCGCGCGCGGGAACGGCGCGGGCACCACCCCGGTGAAATACGGGATGAACGGCACCATCCCGGCGACCGTGAACAGCAGCGCCGGGTCGTCCGTCACGAGGGACGCCGAGGGGACCACGGTGTGGCCGCGGTCGCCGAAGAAGGTCAGCCAGCGGCGCTGGATCTCAGCGGTCTGCACAGAGGTACTCCGTAACGGTGTCGCGCCGGACGCGGCCCGCGGGCCGTCGGCCCGACGGAGGGTGGGTTCAGGACTTGGCGCGCTTGGCGAGGTCGTCGATCGCGTCCTGCGCGTTCGCGACGGCCTGCCGCAACTCCGACTCGCGGGCCTTGTAGCCCTGCACGACGGCGTCGCCGAACTCCTTGGCCTTGCTGTCGACCTCGTCGAAGAACTGCTTGCCCTGGGGGGTCTTCGCGACCTCGTGTGCGACGACGAAGCCGATGGCGACTCCGGCGATCAGAAGCAGTGCACCCTTCATCGTGTTCCTCACTTCTCGTTCGCGGACGTCATGCGGCGGATGCCGCGCAACTGTCCCAGCCTATCGCGCCGCCCGCGGATGCTGCGGCATCCGGGGCGGCGCGACAGGTGGTCAGGGCGCGACGCGGAGCTCGGGCGCGCGCTCGGTCGCGATGCCGCGCGCCTCCTTGGCGCCGCGCGCGGTCATGACCGCGGCCGCGAGGGCGCGTGCGCCGGCGAGGTCCCACCTCGCGAGCTCGCCGCGGACATCGGCCAGCGCCGCGGGCGTCATCGAGAGGGAGGTGACGCCGATCCCGACCAGCACGACGGCGAGGAGCGGCTCGGCAGCCGCCTCGCCGCAGACCCCCACGGGCTTACCCGCGCGGGTGCCCGCCTCCCCCACCATCGCGATGAGGCGCAGGACGGACGGATGCCAGGGATCCTGGTACTGCGCGACGCCGCCGTGCTGCCGGTCCGCCGCCATCGTGTACTGCGTCAGGTCGTTGGTGCCGATGCTCACGAAGTCGACGACGTCGATGACCGCGTCGGCCGCGAGAGCGCACGCCGGCACCTCGACCATGACACCCGCCTCCGCGGCGCCGTGCGCGCGGGCGCGCTCGACGAACCAGGCGGCCTCCTCGGCATCCGCGACCATGGGCGCCATGACCCGCACCCGGGCGCTCGACTCCGCGGTGACGCGTCCGATGGCGTCCAGCTGGTCGTCGAGCACCTGGAGGTTGGTCTTGCCGACCCGCATGCCCCGGACCCCGAGCGCGGGGTTCTCCTCGGGGCCGAGGTTGAGGAACGAGAGCGGCTTGTCGGCGCCAGAGTCGAGCGTGCGCGCGGTGACGACCTGCTCGGGGAAGCGCGCGAAGATCTCCGCGTACTCCGCGGCCTGCTGATCGACGGTCGGCGCCGAGCTCGCCCCGATGTACAGGAACTCGGTGCGCAGCAGCCCCACGCCCTCGGCCCCCGCCTCGCGCGCCCGGTTCGCGTCCTCGAGCGAGCCGATGTTGGCGTACAGCGGAACGGCAGTTCCGTCGGCGAGCCGACCCGGGCCGGAGACCGCCTCACGCCGTGCGGCGCGTCGCGCGAGCAGCCGGGCCGCGGCCTCCTCGTCGATGTCCTCCCCGACCCGCGCCACGACGCCCGCCGCCGCGTCGACGAGCACGAGCTCGCCCTCCGCGACGTCGACGACCGCGTCGCAGGCGACCACGCAGGGGACGCCCTTCGCCCGCGCGAGGATCGCGGTGTGCGAGGTGGGGCTGCCTTCGACCGTGACGAAGGCGAGCACGCGCCCCTCGGGCAGCAGCGCGGTGTCCGCCGGGGCGAGGTCGTGGGCGATGAGCACGAACGGCTCATCGCGCTCCGGCACCCCGGGGACGGGCAGCCCCTGGATGCGCGCGACGACCCGCCGGGACACGTCGGCGAAGTCCGCCGCACGCGCCCCCTGCGTCCCGCCGAGGGCGGACAGGAGCGAGACGATCGATGCGAACGCCTCATGGACCGCGCGTTGCGCGGTGAGCCCGCGCGCGGTCGCCTCCTGCACGCCCTCGATGATCACGGGGTCACGGGCCATGAGCGACTGCGCGAGCAGCACATCCGCTCCCGTGATGTCGGCCCGCGACGCCCGCTGCGCGAGCTCCGCCGCCACGTCGGTCAGCGCGAGGTTCGCGCGCTCGAGCTCCTCAGCCGGGGTGAGGGACGACGGCGCCTCCGAGGGGTCCGGGAGCGGCGGCGGCATCCAGACCGCGGGCCCGATCGCCGCCGAGCTCCCGACCCCCAGACCGGTGAAGGTCAAGAGTCGCTCCCCTCGACTCCCTCGTCGCGATCCAGCTCGCCCGCGATGAGCTCCGCGAGCCGCGCCGCGGTCTCCGGATCGGCCGACTCGACGACGAGGCTCTCGCCGAAGTTCGCATCCAGCGCGAGCAGCATGGCGAGGCTCTTGGGGTTGATCTGGGGCCCTCCCTCACGACCGATCGTGACCGCGTGATCCAGTCCACGGCAGAACTCCACGACCCGCGCGGCGGGCCGCGCGTGGAGTCCGTGCCTCGAACCGACGATCGTCTCGACCCGGTTCATGGTGATGTCATCGCTCACGGCTGCTCCTCATCCATTCGAGCGGACGAAGACGTTCTTCGACTGCTGGTACTTCTCGATCCCCACCAGACCGTACCCGCTGTGCTTGTACCCACCGGAGGGGGCCTGCAGCACGCCCGGGGCGAACCACTGGTTGACGTAGACCTGCCCGGCCTCGAGCTCGCGTGCGGCGCGCTCGGCGTGCTCGACGTTCGTCGTGAAGATGCCGGCGGAGAGGCCGTAGTCGGAGTCGTTCGCGATGCGCAGCGCGTGGTCGAGGTCGTCGACCGGTGTCAGCGTGACCACCGGACCGAACACCTCCTCGCGCGCGATGCGGCAGGACGGGTCGACGTCGGCGATCACGGTCGGCGGGATGTACCAGCCGTCCGCGAGCTCGCCCTCGTACCGCTCACCGCCGGCCAGCACGCTGCCGTCGCCGCGTGACATGGCCTCGTCGAGGTAGCTCCAGATCGAGTCGTAGTGGTCGCCGCCGACGACGGGGCCCATCTCGGTTCCCTCGTCGAGCGGGTCCCCGACCTTGCGTGCACGTGCGGCCTCCGCGAGACCCTCGGCGAACGCGTCGTAGATGCCGCGCTGCACGAGGATCCGGGAGCCGCAGACGCACACCTGCCCGGAGTTCGCGAACGCGCCCATCGTGCTCCACCGCAGTGCCGTCTCGAGGTCGGCGTCGTCGAGCACGATGTTCGGGTTCTTCCCGCCCAGCTCGAGCGAGAGGGGCTTGAGCTGGTGCGCCGTCGAGCGCAGCAGCTCGACGCCGGTCTCCACGCCGCCGGTCAGCGAGACCATGTCGACGAGCGGACTCGTCGCCAGGGCGTTCCCGACCGACCCGCCTGAGCCCGGGAGCACCTGGAGGATGCCGGCGGGGAAGAGCGGGGCGACGAGCCGCGCGAAGTGGAGGAACGACGCCGAGGCGATCATCGCGGGCTTCACGATGCACGCGTTGCCCGCCGCGAGGATGGCCGCGACGCGCTGCACGCCGGTCCACAGCGGACCGTTCCACGGGAGCACCTCGACGACGACCCCGTAGGGCGAGACGATCTGGCGGTGCGAGACGTTCGGATCCCCCACCTGGACGCTGCGGCCCGCGATGTCCTGGGCCTTGCCGGCGAAGTACGAGAGACCGTCGAGCGACACCGGGATGTCGCTGTACCGCACGTTCATCACGGGCTTGCCGATGTCGACCGCGTCGAGGAACTCGAACTCGGCCGCGTGCGCCTCCATGATCTCCGCCGCCTTCAGCAGCGCCTTCGCGCGGACGGAGCCGGGCGCGGCCGCCCACGCGGGCTGCGCCCGACGGGCCGCCGCCAGCGCGCGGTCGATCTCACGAGTGGAGGCAACGGAGAAGCTGCCCACGACCGCCTTGTCGCGCGGGGCGACGATGTCGGCGGATGCCTCGGTCACCACCTCCTCGCCGTCGACGATGAGCGGAAGCTGCTCGCCGAGCAGCGCCCACCTAACGTCCGCCGTCTGCGTGAGCGTCATCAGGACCACTGCTCCGCGGCCGTGACGGCCTGCTCGACGCTCGCACCCTCGTGCAGGATCGCGGCGAGGCCGCGCACCACCTGGCCCGGCTTCGGGTTGGTCCAGATGTTGGTGCCGATCGCGACGCCCGCGACGCCCGCCTTGTTGATGGCGTCGTGCACGAGCGAGAAGAGCTCGCCGAGGCTGTCCTTCGCGTGGCCGCCCAGGATGATGACGGGGCGGGATGCGTAGTCCACGACCTTCTTCATCGACTCCGGGTCGCCCGTGTAGAAGGTCTTCACGAGGTCGGCACCGGTCTCCGCCGCGACGCGCGCGCCGGAGGCGATGATCTCGGGGGTGCGCATGTCGGCGCGCGAGAAGCCGCCGGGGACGGGCTCGGCGAGGTACGGCAGGCCGACCGCGTGCGCCCGCGCCGCGAGGGCCGCGGAGCGGTTCACGCTGTCGTCGTCGGCGAAGGGGTAGACCATCGCCTTGACGGCGTCGGCGCCCGCCTGGATCGCCGCGTCGACCGCGAGCTCGCCGAAGGGGTCGGCGGTGTCGACGCTCGTGATGATCGCGGCGCGGCCGTAGGCGTCCTGGTAGCGGGCGGCGGAGCCGACCGGGGAGAGGAATCCGTCGGCACCCGCCGCGACGCTCGCCCGGACGGTGCCCTCGTAGTCGACGAGGCCCGGCACCGGGTTGTCCAGGAAGTTGGTGTGATCCATCGCGACGATCAGGATCTTGCCGTCGGCGTGGAGGATGCGGTTGGTCTTGTGGTTCATCTGGGGGTGTGCCTTTCGTTTTCGGTGCAAGGTGTGCGGACGTGGATGACGTCCGCGGGTCGGTGGAGGTCGTCAGGCTTCGACGACGATGCGGTACGAGCCGGGCTCGATCGACTCCTCGAGGGCGTCCTGCAGACGCTCGAGGGGGTACACGTTCTGGATGAGCGTGGACAGGTCGACCTGACCGGTGCGCTGCAGCCGCGCGGCGAGGGCGAGGTCGGCCTGGTCGCTCGAGACGACGCCCATGACGCGCTTCTCGTGGTTGTGCAGCTTGTTCGGGTGGATCTCGAACGGCACCTCGGGATGGGCCGAGGCGAACACGACGAAGGTGCCGCGCTTGGCGAGCATCGCCTGGCCCTGTTCGTTCGCGCTCGGGTGGCCGATCGCGGCGACGACGATCGTCGCGCCGCGCCCCTCGGTCGCGTCGATGACGGCCTGCACGGGATCGACCTTGGTCGCGTCGATGGTCAGGTCCGCGCCGTGCTGACGCGCCTTCTCCAGACGGACCGGGTCGATCTCGCTGACGATCACGCGCGCGCCGTGCCGCTTCATCGCGATGACGTTCATGAGCCCCATGACGCCCGCGCCGAGGATCACGACGTCATCGCCTACCTGGACGCCGGAGAGCTTCGCCGCGTGCAGGGCGCAGGAGAGCGGCTCGGTGAGCGCTCCGGAGGTCGCGGGGACGTCGCCGAGGGCGTAGAGGCCGTTCGCGGGGTGGATCTTGTACTCCGCGAAGCCGCCCGGGCCCCAGCCCTGCGCGTACTCGACGGCGCCGGCGTAGTGCTGAGCGCACTCCTGGTCGCGGCCGGTGTGGCACCAGTGGCAGGCGCCGCACGCCGCGGCGCCCAGCGCCACCCGGTCGCCCGGCACGAGCGGACCCGTGTAGCCGGGGCCGAACGACTCGACGATGCCCGCGATCTCGTGGCCGCCGATGAACGGGAAGGTGTTCTCCTGCGCACCGGAGTAGCTGCGCTGCTCCCAGGTGCAGATGGCGGTCGCCTCGATGCGGATGAGCGCCTCCCCCGCGCCCGGCTCGAGCCGGGGGATGTCGACGAGCTCCACACCGCGGACGCGGGTGATGGCGCCCGCGCGGAACGTGTCCGTGCGGGTCGGTGAGGTGATGGACACGAGTGCCCTGCCTTTCTACTTGGACGAGGTCGCGGAGACCGTCTCGACCGGTGCGGGTCGATGGGGCTTCCGGACGGGAATGTGACTGATGAGGACGCCGGTCAGGATGATTCCGGCGCCGATGAACGTCGAGGGACCGACGGGCTCGCCGAACGCGAGCCAGCCGATGAGGACCCCCGCCACGAGGACGAGGCTCTGTGTCGTGGCGACGACGGTGACGGTCGTGTACCGCACCGCGAGGGTGACGCTCGCGAGCGCGACGGCGTTGACCGCCCCGGCCGTGAGCAGGATGACGATGCGCCCCTGCCCGAGCTCCTCCACGACCCGCTGCGGATCGGCCCCGAAGCGGATGGCGACGATCGTCGCCAGGAGGGCCGCTCCTCCGAGGTTGGTGACGCCGAGGGCTGCGAGGAAGGTCGCGGGTCGCCGCTGCACGGCGCGTGACGCCGTGTTCGCGACGGTGTAGCAGACGCCCGCGACGAGCGCGAGCATCACTCCGATACCCCACGAGGCGTCCGTGGCGCCCTGGAAGGCGGGCACGGCGAACACCGCGAGCCCCACCAGGACGACCGCCACACCCGCGAGCTGGGAGCGGGTGGGCGGCTCCCGCAGGACGATGAAGGAGAGCAGCGCACCCCCGATCGCCATGCCCGCCTGCGCGCCCGCCGAGGCGACCACGAGGCCGCCGAGGTCGAGAGCGCCGAAGAGCACCACGTTCCCGAGGACGAAGGAGACCATCCCGGCTCCCAGCAGCACCAGGATCCACCGGGTGCCGAGGAAGACGGGCGCGCTCCTGCGGAGCACGTGGGGACGCAGCACGAGCAGTGCGGTCCCCGCGATGAGCAGCAGCGGGAGCTGGCGGACGAGCGAACCGAGGAAGGCGTCGACCTCCCCCGCGACGAGACGCAGGAGCGCGTTCACCGTCGCGTACGCGGCCACCGCGAGCAGGGCGTACGCCTGCCCGAGCGCGGGGCGCGCGCCGATCCGCTCGTCCGCCATGATCACTTCCCGCTACCGGCGTCGTCGCCCGTGGGCGCCGCGCAGGGGGCGTAGGGCTGCAGGATCGACGAGCCGCACGCGTCGGTGACGTACTGCGGCGCGGGGCCCATGAACGGGATCGCCCCGAGGATGCAGACGACCACGTAGATCACGAGCAGCTTGATCGGGTGCCAGCCGCGCGTCAGCAGCCACCAGGTGAGCAGCACGAGGGCGAGCGGCAGCAGCCCCGGCATGATGTGATCGAACACATCCTGCTGGAGCCGCAGATGCGTCTCGCCCACGGTGATGCTGGCGCCCACGTAGAGCTTCACGAACGACGCGGCGAGACCGCCGAGCACCATGTTCCCGAGCACGCCCGCACCGAGGATGACCCGGTCCATGAGACCGGACTTGAACACCTCGGTGACCGCGCTGCGGCCTCGACGGTAGCCCTGCGACATCGCGACCCAGGTCACCCCGAGCACGAACGCCGTGATCAGGATGACGTAGAGGATCGCGCCCAGCGGGTTTCCGTTGAGATCGGCCAGATCCTGCTCGGCTCCGGCCTTGAGGCCGGTGATCGAGATGCCGAGCGCCAGGAACAGGGGCACCATGATGCCCTGACCGATCGTGTCGCCGACGCCCGCGAGCGGACCCATGAGTCCGGTCTTCATCGAGTTGATGGCGTCGTCGGGGACCGGCTTGCCGTTCGCCTTCTGCTCCTCCATCGCGAGGGTCACACCGTGGATCACGGCGCCGAAGTCCGGCGAGGTGTTGAAGAACACCAGGTGCCGCTTGAGCGCCTGCCGGGTCTGCTCCTCGTCGCCCCCGTAGAGGCGCTTGATGGCGGGTGTCATCGAGTGCGCGAAGGCGGTTGCCTGCAGGCGCTCGTAGTTGTAGTTGGAGTGCGAGAAGAACTGCCAGATGAGGTAGGTCTTCACCAGGTCGCGCTTGGTGAGGCGCTTCTCCAACTCCTCCGACTCCTCGGCCGGAGCGCTGTTGATCGTGTCGCTCACTTGTCTGCTCCCTTCGTGTCTCCCGCGGCGACGCGAGCGGCGCCCTGGGCGCGGCGCTCAGCGAGCGAGGAACGCCCGCTGCCGCCGGTGCTGGCACCGGCGAGGGCGGCGCCCCCACCGATGAAGGTGATGTGGAGGAAGGCGAGCGCGACGCCGATGACCGCGAGGAGCATGATCGACATCGAGCTGCCCAGGATGACCATCGAGAGGTAGCCGAGGAAGAAGTACGGCACGGCGCTCCCGCGGAAGATGAACCGCATGTTCATCGCGATACCGATCGCCGGCAGCACGCCGCCCGCGATCGCCAGGCCGGACAGCAGCCAGATCGGGAAGGTGCCGAGCAGGTCGACGATGAAGCCGGTTCCGAGGAACACGGCGATCGTGACCGGCACCGCGGTGATCAGGAACAGCCAGAGCTGCGGGTAGAGCACGTTCGCACGGACGACGCCTCCGATATCGGCGCGTTCGGCCGCCCGGTCCGCGGCGTGCGCGAACGCGGAGTCGACCGTCATGCGGGCGTTCCAGACGAGCGTGCCGAGCAGTCCGATCGGGACCGCCAGCGCGAGCGCCTCGCCGTAGCTCAAACCACCCGCGAGGGCGATCGTCGTGCCGATCCATCCGGCCAGCGCGGGGTCACCGGGAATCGACCCGCCCGCGCTGATGAAGCCCAGGTAGACGAGGTTGATCGCCGCGCCGATGAGGGCGCCCTGCCCTGGGTCCCCGAGGATGATGCCGACGAGCAGACCCGCGACGAGCGGACGGTAGAGCGTGTAGAACGACACGCCCGCGAGCCACGGGGCCTGCGAGAGGTAGTACCCCAGGCCGATCAGCAGCGCCTGGATGAAGGTGACCGTCGGGGCGCCGGCTTCGGCCGCCTTGGGGCCCTCCGCGTACGCCTGCGCGATCGTCGGGATCCCGACCAGCAGGATGACCGTGGAGACGCCGACGGCGATCTTCCCCGAGGTCGTCAGCCCGATGACCCGACGACGCGGGCGGGCGGTGAACAGGTGCCTCACGAGTGAACCTCGCTCTTCTTGTCGACCGACGAGAACGGAGTCGGACTGTCGTCCGCGACGATGCGCAGCTCGACCCGGGTGCCCCGGCGTTCGAGTTCACGCATCGCTTCGAGCTCCTCCGGGCTCGCCGAGATGTTCTTGTAGAGGGGGGACCGGCCGGGGGCCGCTCCCATGCCACCGACGTTGAGCACGTCGATGGGGGCGCCGGCCTCGACGAGCTGCAGGGCGACCCGCGGGCTCTTGACCAGCACGAACGTCGCGATGTCGGACGCGGCGAGCTCCTTCACGGCCTGGGCACCATCGGCCACACCGTGAACCTCGACCTCGACGCCTTCGGGGGCGGCGAGCTCGATGACTTCCCGGAGGAAGTCGTCCTGAGCGGTCGCGTCGTCGACGACGACGATGACCTCCGCGCCGAGGGCGCGGAGCCACACGGCGATGACCTGGCCGTGTATCAGGCGGTCATCTACTCTGACCAGTTTCAATGTCATAGTGCCTCCTTGCACGTTGACGGGGGTGGTTACGCCGATGGGGTCGAGGTCGACACGATGCGTGCGGCGGTCGCCTCGCGCATCTGATCGAGAGCCTCCGGGCTGAGGTCGTCGGCGAAAGCGACCTCGAGAAGAAGGGGCAGCGACACGGCGGACATCAGCACGACATCCGGGTGCTCGCGCAGCACGAGACGGGCGACGTTGTGGGGCGTGCCGCCGAACAGATCCGTCAGCACTATGGCCGGGGCGGACTCGGCGATGGCGTTCCGCAGTTCCGCGGCGAAGTCGTTCGGCGTGACCCCGGGCTGCAGGCCCAGCGCCCGGACGTTGTCGAGCGCCCCGCCGATCATGCGGGCGGACTCCACGAGGGAGACCGGGAAGGGGCCGTGGCCGACCACGAGGATGTTCGGGTTGGTCAATTCGCTCTCCTCATTGAGTGCAAACACTTGCATGCAATATCTTGCAGTGGTGATAATCAACCAGACGCGGGGAGTCGTGTCAAGCACCGATCGGCTCCCCGTGTCGTGACGCCGGTGGCGCGGGATCGCGCCCGCTAGAATCGCGTTCGCGTCAGCGCAAGAGAGGCGGTCGGCAGATGCGCACCAAGGCATCCCGCGACGCGACCCTCCGCCTGGTCGGCGAGCTCTACTACCTGCGCGGCATGGGCCTCAAAGACGTTGCCGCAGTCATCGGCCAGAGCACCGCGACCGTCTCCCGCATGCTCCAGCAGGCGCGCGATCGCGGCATCGTCCGCATCGAGGTCGTGCCCGCCGACACCGACACCGCGGGCCTCGCGACGGACCTGAGCGATGCGCTCGACGTCGAGTGCCTCATCCTCCCGGCCCACGGAACGGATGCGGTGAGTTCGTCACGCAGCCTGGGCGCCGAGGCCGCCGAGATCGTCGCCGCACGCCTGCCGCAGCGGGGCGTCGTCGGCCTCGCCGCCGGCCACACGCTGCACGCCCTCGTCGGCTCGCTCCCGCGCCAGGACCGGCACGAACTGCAGCTGGTCCCCGCGATCGGCGGCTACCACCCCGTGCACCCGCACCTCGACACCAACGCGCTCAGCCGCGAGGCGGCCAAGCGGCTCAACTGCCTGGCACGCTCCGTGCTCGCACCCGCGTCCGTCGAGAGCGCCGAGGCGCGCGAGGTGCTGCTCAGCGACCCGGTCATCCGCGAGGCGACAGCCCTCTGGGACGAGGTCGACACGACCGTCTACTCCACCAGCGCACCGGCCGAGGTCGTGCAGCCCGGCTTCTCCGTCATGGAGACCATCCGCAACCGCACGCGGGAGGAGCTCATCGCCCACGGGATGGTGGGCGACATCTTCGGGCACCTCTACGACATCACCGGCGACCTCGAGCAGGATCGCTGGAACGGCATGCTCATCTCGATGTCGATCGAGCAGGTGCGGCGCGGGCGCGAGAGGATCGCGCTCATCGCGGGCGTCGACAAGGCCAAGAGCGCGCTCGGCATGGCACGCACGCGCGTGCCGAGCCTCCTGATCATGGACGCGTCCGCCGCGCTCGGCGTGCGCGACCTCCTCGAGGCGGACGCGAGCGCCCGCTGAAAGCGAAAGGGCCCCGCCGAAGCGGGGCCCTACTCGATTCTCGGCGCGTCAGCGCGCGGCGTAGTACTCCACGACGAGCTGCACGTCACAGGTCACGGGGACCTCGGCGCGCTTCGGGCGACGCACGAGGCGCGCCTGCAGCTTGTCGAGCTCGACCTCGAGGTAGCCCGGAGTCTTCGGCAGCACGTCGACGTGACCGCCGGCCGCGGCGACCTGGAACGGCTCGGTGCCCTCGGAGCGGGTCTTGACGTGGACGAGCTGGCCCGGCTTCACGCGGAACGACGGGCGGTCGACGATCTGGCCGTCGACCATGATGTGGCGGTGCACCACGAACTGGCGGGCCTGCGCCGTGGTGCGGGCGAAGCCGGCGCGCAGCACGAGCGCGTCGAGACGCATCTCGAGCAGCTCCACGAGGTTCTCACCGGTGAGGCCCTGCGTGCGGCGGGCCTCGTTGAAGACGATGCGCAGCTGCTTCTCGCGGATGCCGTACTGCTCGCGCAGGCGCTGCTTCTCGCGCAGACGCACGGCGTAGTCGCTGTCGGCCTTGCGCTTCGTGCGGCCGTGCTCACCCGGAGCGTAGGGACGCTTCTCGAGGTACTTGGCGGCCTTCGGCGTCAGCGGGATGCCGAGCGCACGGGACAGGCGGACCTTGCGGCGGTCCTGGGACTTGGTGACCAAGGATGGTTCCTTCCAACACATGGCCGCGTCTCTCGCGGCTCACAGACGTGCATCCCGCCATCCGGCGCTCCGGGCGCACGTCGACGCGACCGGCGGATCTGAGGGTGGGATGTGTTCGGAGTCGAACCTGACGATCCTACCAGAGATCCCTACTCCCCCTGCGGCTCCTCGCGTTTGGGCATGGGCTGCCCCGTGAGCAGGGCCCGGAGTCGCTCGAGGCGCGGCCCCACCTCGCGCTCGTAGCCGTTGCCGGTGGGGTCGTAGTAGCGGGTTCCCCGCAGTTCGTCGGGAAGGTACTGCTGCTCCGCCACGCTGTACGCGGCGTCGTGCGCGTACTTGTAGCCCTTGCCGTGGCCGAGGCGCTTGGCCCCCGGGTAGTGCGCGTCGCGCAGGTGCACCGGAACCCGCCCGATCCGACCGGCGCGGACATCCGCGATCGCCTTGTCGAGGGCCAGGTAGGAGGCGTTCGACTTGGGCGCCGTCGCGAGGTACACGACCGCCTCCGCGAGGAGGATGCGCCCCTCCGGCATGCCGATCAGCTGCACCCCCTCGGCGGCGGACACCGCGACCGAGAGGGCGTTCGGATCGGCCATGCCGATGTCTTCCGCAGCGGAGATCATGATGCGGCGCGCGATGAACCGCGGGTCCTCCCCCGCCTCGATCATGCGGGCGAGGTAGTGGAGGGCGGCGTCGACATCCGAGCCGCGCACCGACTTGATGAACGCGCTGATGACGTCGTAGTGCTCGTCACCCTGCCGGTCGTAGCGCAGCAGCGCACGGTCGACCGTCGCCGCGACGATCTCGGCCGTGATCTCCGGCGTCCGCCCCTCCTCGCCCGTGCCGGGGGCGGCGGCGACGGTGGCGGCGGCCTCGAGCGCGGTGAGCGCTCGGCGCGCGTCGCCCGAGGCGAGCCGGATGATCGCGGCACGCGCGTCGGCGCTCAGCTCCACCACGCCGTCGAGGCCCCGCGGGTCGGCGACCGCGCGGTCGATCAGGACGCCGAGGTCGTCCTCGGAGAGCGGCTCGAGTGTGAGCAGCAGGGAGCGCGAGAGCAGCGGCGCGATGACCGAGAACGACGGGTTCTCGGTGGTCGCGGCGACGAGGATCACCCAGCCGTTCTCGACCCCCGGGAGCAGCGCGTCCTGCTGCGCCTTCGTGAAGCGGTGGATCTCGTCGAGGAACAGCACCGTCGAGACGCCGTAGAGGTCGCGGGTGGAGCGCGCCTCCTCCATCACCTGCCGCACGTCCTTGACGCCTGCCGTCACCGCGGAGAGCTCGACGAAGTGCCGCCCCGAGCTGCGCGCGATCGCCTGCGCCAGCGTCGTCTTGCCGGTTCCCGGCGGGCCCCACAGGATCACGGACACCGAGCCCGACGCCTCCGCCGCGTCGCGAGCTGTGGCATCGCGGGCCAGGTTCACGAGCGGCGAGCCCGCGCCCAGCAGGTGCCGCTGGCCCGCGACCTCCTCGAGCGAGGTGGGACGCATCCGCACGGCCAGTGGCGTCGACCCCGTGCGGAGTCCCTGCTGGCCGGTCATGCGCTCATGCTAACCGGGGCGCCCGACGCGCGCCGTCGCCGGTTTGGAGCCCTCAGGAGGGCTCGTTAGAGTTCACGTGGGCCGCGAGGGATGCGGCCCGATCCGTGGGAGAGGACCGCGAGTGGCATCGAGTCGGCAGCAGCGCGACCAGCGGGAGGCGCGCGAGCGCCTCCGGGCATACCAGGCCCGCCAGGAGGTCCACGAGAAGCAGGGGCGCCGCCGCCGCCGGGACAACGTCCTCGCGATCGTGGGCGGCGTGCTCGTGGCGGCCCTCGCCGTGACGACCCAGGTGCTCTACTTCACCGCGGGTCCGGGTGCTCCGGCGCCGGCCCCGTCCGCATCCCCGTCGCCGAGCGCCGAGGCGGGCCAGAACATCGGTGCACCCGACGCCTCCCTCGCGGAGAATCGCGCGTGGACGGGCGAGCTCGTGCTGAACGGCGACATCACGCTCGGCCTCTCGCTCGACGGCTCGAAGGCGCCGCAGGCGGTCGCCGGCTGGGTGCAGGATGCCGAGGACGGCTACTACACGGGCAAGAGCTGCCACCGCCTCGCCACCTCGGAGGGCTTCTCGTTCCTGCAGTGCGGGTCGCTCGACGGCACGGGCGCGGGTGACCCCTCCTTCTCCTACGGTCCCATCGAGAACGCCCCGGCCGACAACATCTACCCGGCGGGCACGATCGCGATGGCGCGCGCCTCCGGGAACGCCTACAGCAACGGGCACCAGTTCTTCATCGTCACCGCCGACACGACGCTTCCCTCGGATGCCGCGGGCGGTTACACGGTCGTCGGGATGATCACGAGCGGGCTCGACCAGCTCATCGCGCAGATCACCTCCGCGGGCATCGACCCGGACAAGCTCGACGGCACCGGCGCGGGGGCTCCGCTCGTACCCACCACCATCACGAGCCTGACCCTGCAATAGGCTGACACGGGCCGGAGAGAGGCACCGGCCGACGACGCGAAAGCAGGAGATGCAGTGAGCGACGAGCAGACGGCCCCGTGGGGCCGCGTCGACGACGACGGCACGGTCTACGTCCGCGGGGCGGAGGGTGAACGGGCCGTCGGCCAGTACCCCGACGCCACCGCCGAGGAGGCCCTCGCCTACTACGAGCGCAAGTTCGCCGAACTCGAGGGGCAGGTGTCGCTCCTGGAGCAGCGGCTGCGGGGCGGCGCACCCGCGCAGGACGTCGCCAAGGCGGTCGCGGCGCTCTCCCCCACGATTCCCGCGGCGAACGCGGTGGGCGATCTGCAGAGCCTCTCCGATCGGCTCGCGAAGCTGCAGGAGTCCCTCGGTGAGGCCGCCGAGAAGCAGAGCGCCGAAGCCCAGCAGGCCGTCGCGGATGCGGTGGCCGAGCGGGAGGCGATCGTCGCCGAGGCGGAGGCCCTCGCCGCACAGGACCTCGCGAAGGCGCAGTGGAAGCAGGTGTCGACTCAGCTCGACGCGCTCTTCTCCCGCTGGCAGACGGCGCAGCACAGCGGCGCGCGCATCCCGAAGAAGGACGGCGACGAGCTCTGGAAGCGGTTCCGTGGCGCCCGCTCGACGATCGAGTCGGCGCGCAAGGCGTTCTTCGCCGAGCTCGACTCGGTGCACCGCGACGCGCGCGGCCGCAAGCAGACCCTCGTCGAGAAGGCGGAGGCCCTCGCCGACAAGGGTGCGGCGGGCATCCCCGAGTACCGTCGGCTGCTCGACGACTGGAAGGCCGCGGGCCGGGCGGGCAAGAAGGTCGACGACGCCCTCTGGGCGCGGTTCAAGGCCGCCGGCGATGTGCTCTACGGCGCGAAGGCCGAGTCCGACGCGGTCGAGAACGCCGAGTTCGGTGCCAACCTCGAGAAGAAGCTCGCCCTGCTCGACGAGGCCGAACCGCTCCTCGCGGCGACGGATCGCGTCGCGGCACGCACGACGCTCACCGACATCCAGCGCCGCTGGGACGAGATCGGCAAGGTGCCGCGCGATCAGGTTCGCGTGATCGAGGATCGCCTGCGCAAGATCGAGACGGCCGTGCGGAAGCTCGACGACGAGCACTGGAACCGCACCAACCCCGAGAAGCAGGCGCGCTCCGAGGGCTTCGCAGCCCAGCTGGAGCAGGCCATCGCGAAGGCCGAGGACGAGCTCGCCGCGGCGAAGGCCGCCGGCGACAAGCGACGGATCGCGAAGGCCGAGGAGGAGCTCGCCGCGAAGCGGGCCTGGCTGTCGGCGCTCGGCTGACCCGCCTCGGGTTCTCCACAGCCCGCGTTCCCCACAGATCGGCCTCGATCGCGCATCGGCGGGGGCCGCGAGGTCCACGCTGAGGGGATGACGCTGTTCCCCCTGCTCGACGGCCTGAGCGATGTCGAACTGCAAGCCGCCGAGCTGGACGGGGAGTGCTACCGCCTGGGCGACGGCTTCCTGCCGATCGGCATGACCCCCACCGTCGAGTCACGCGCCGCCGCAGCGATCGGTGCCCGCCCCACACGGCTCGTCGCCGCCCTCGGCACGGCGGCGTGGGTGTGGGGCGCCGCCGATCGCTTCCCGGCGCGCAGCGAGTACCTCGTCGCGCTCGACGCGCGCTGGCGACCTCCCGCGACCGAGCGCGCGCACATCGTCGAGAGCGTGCTCCGGCCCGGCGACGTCGTGCGATTCGGCGGCGCGATCGTCACCTCGCCGCTCCGCACGGCGATCGACCTGGCGCGTTTCCGGGCGGAGTTCGGAAGCGTCGAGCGAACGGCGGTGCATGCTCTCGCGCACGTCGGGGGCTTCGAGCTCACCGACGCCCTCGCCGCGATGGACCGCGGCCGCAACCTCTCCGGCAAGCGCGCGGCCGCCGCGCGGCTGCGCGCCGCCCTCAGCCCGAGTTGACCCGGTAGACGTCGTACACGGCGTCGATCCGACGTACGGCGTTGAGCAGCCGATCGAGGTGCACGGTGTCGCCCATCTCGAACACGTAGCGGCTGATCGCCAGCCGGTCGCTCGAGGTCGAGACGCTGGCGGAGAGGATGTTGACGTGGTGCTCCGAGAGCACGCGCGTGATGTCGGACAGGAGGCCCGCCCGATCGAGCGCCTCGACCTGGATCTGCACGAGGAAGAGGCTCGAGGAGGTGGGAGCCCACTGCACGTCGATCATCCGATCCGGCTCGGCGAGCAGGTTCTTGACGTTGACGCAGTCGGTACGGTGCACGGAGACACCGGCGCCGCGCGTCACGAACCCGACGATCTCGTCGCCCGGAACCGGCGTGCAGCACTTGGCGAGCTTGACGAGGATGTCGGGCGCACCGCGCACGAGCACGCCGGAGTCGCTCGGGCGCAACGCGCGCCCCCGGGCCTTCGGCGTGAACGCGAGGGTCTCCTCCTCGGCCTCCACCTCCGTCTGCAGCGACGCCAGCACCTTCTCGATCACCGACTGCGTCGAGACGTGCCCTTCGCCGACGGCCGCGTAGAGCGCCTCCACGCCGTCGTAGCGCATCTGCGCGGCGACCGCGTTCACCACGTCCTGGCTCATGAGCTTCTGCAACGGCAGGTTCTGCTTCCGCATCGCCCGCGCGATCGAGTCCTTGCCCTGCTCGATCGCCTCCTCGCGGCGCTCCTTCGTGAACCAGCCGCGGATCTTGTTGCGCGCGCGGGCCGACTTCACGAAGTTCAACCAGTCCTGGCTCGGGCCGGCATCCGGGTTCTTGGAGGTGAAGATCTCGACGACGTCGCCCGAGTTGAGTGTCGACTCGAGGGGCACGAGGCGGCCGTTCACCTTGGCACCCATCGTGCGGTAGCCGATCTCGGTGTGCACCGCGAACGCGAAGTCGACGGGGGTCGCACCCGCCGGGAGGCCGATGACCTTGCCCTGCGGGGTGAAGACGTAGACCTCCTTCGCCCCGATCTCGAAGCGCAGGTTGTCGAGGAACTCCCCCGGGTCGGCCGTCTCCGCCTGCCAGTCGCTGATGTGGGCGAGCCAGGCCATCTCGGTGCCGGACTGCGCCGAGGAGTCGGCGCGCCCCGTCGCCATCCGCTCCTTGTACGCCCAGTGGGCGGCGACGCCGAACTCGGCGCGCTCGTGCATCTCGTGGGTGCGGATCTGGATCTCGACCGCCCGCCCCTTGGGGCCGATGACGGTCGTGTGGAGCGACTGGTAGAGGTTGAACTTGGGCGTCGCGATGTAGTCCTTGAAGCGGCCCGGGATGGGGTTCCAGCGCGCGTGGATGGCGCCGAGGACGGCGTAGCAGTCGCGGATCGACCCCACGAGCACGCGGATGCCGACGAGGTCGTAGATCTCGTCGAACTCGCGACCGCGCAGCACCATCTTCTGGTAGATCGAGTAGTACTGCTTCGGGCGGCCGACCACCTGTCCCTTGATCCGGGAGCTGCGCAGGTCCTCACTCACGGCATCGATCACCTGCTGCACGAACTCCTCGCGCTGCGGGGTTCGGTCGCGCACGAGGCTCTCGATCTCGACGTAGAGCTTCGGGTAGAGCACCGCGAAGCTCAGGTCCTCGAGCTCCCACTTGATGGTCTGGATGCCGAGCCGGTGCGCGAGCGGCGCGTAGATCTCGAGGGTCTCCTGCGCCTTGCGCACGGCGGACTCCTGCGGCACGAACCCCCAGGTGCGGGCGTTGTGGAGCCGGTCCGCGAGCTTGATGATGAGAACCCGGATGTCTTTCGACATCGCGACCACCATCTTGCGCACGGTCTCGGCCTGGGCCGAGTCGCCGTACTTGAGCTTGTCGAGCTTCGTGACCCCGTCGACGAGCATCGCGATCTCGTCGCCGAAGTCCGCGCGCACCATGTCGAGGGTGTACGAGGTGTCCTCGACCGTGTCGTGCAGGAGGGCCGCCGCGATCGTCTTGGGCCCGATGCCGAGGTCGGCGAGGATCTGCGCGACCGCGACCGGGTGCGTGATGTACGGCTCACCACTGCGCCGCGTCTGGCCGTCGTGGGCTCGTTCCGCCGCCGTGTACGCGCGCTCGATGAGCGCGATGTCCGCCTTCGGATGATGCGACCGCACCGTCTTGAGGAGCCGGTCGACTGCACCGGTCGGCTGAGAGCGCGAGAACAGCCGCGGCAGCAGGGCGCGCCGGGATGCCGTGTTCTGCGTCTCGGTGCTCATCGCGCGTCCTCCCGGACCTCTGATTCTAGGTGGGAGGCGCGCACGTCACCGGCTCAGGCGAGGACCGCGTCGCCGCGGCGCTGCAGCACCCGCTTGTCGCGCTTCGCGATCTCCGGCTCGCCCTCGCGGAACAGCGAGTACAGCGGCGCGCCGAACGCGGGCGTCGAGTAGGTGCCCGCGATCGTGCCGACGAGCAGAGCGAGCGAGATGTCGCGCAGCGTATCGGCGCCCAGCACGAACGCACCGATGAAGAGGATCGCCGCGACGGGGAGTGCTGCCACGACACCCGTGTTGATGGAGCGCACGAGGGTCTGGTTCACCGCGAGGTTCACCGCCTCGCCGAAGGTGCGCACGGAGTCGTCGCCCAGCTCGGCGGTGTTCTCGCGGATCTTGTCGAACACCACGACGGTGTCGTAGAGCGAGTAGCCGAGGATCGTGAGGAAGCCGATCACCGCCGCGGGCGTGATCTCCCAGCCGGTCGCCGCGTAGATGCCCACGCTGATGACGAGATCGTGCAGCAGCTTGAGGATGGCGGCGATCGACATCTTCCAGGTGCGGAAGTACAACGCCATGAACACGAGGGCGAGGACGACGAACACGCCGAGCGCGCGGAGGGCGCTCCCCGTGATGTCCGCGCCCCAGGTGGCGCCGATGAAGGATGCCGAGACCGAGTCGGTCGCGTAGGCCTCCTTGAGGTTCGCGGTGACCTCCTGTGTCGCCGTGTCGGTGAGCTGGTCGGTCTGCACCCGCACGCCGTTGTCGCCGACCGTGCTGACGCGCACCACGGCATCCGCGACCACGTCGTGCACGGCCTTCTCCGCGAGGGAGACGTCGATCGGATCCGCGTGGCTCTCCGGGATCTCGGAGACCAGGAACTGGGAGCCGCCACGGAACTCGATGCCGAAGTTGAAGCCGTTCAGGAAGTTGCCGCCGCCGCGGATGAAGGGCACAGCGATAGAGGCGATCATGAGGATCGCGGCGATCGTGAACCACATGCGACGCCGGCCGATGAAGTCGACGCTGCGCGCACCGGTGTAGAGGTCGTTGCCGAGACGCTGGAACGGTCCGGCCATCAGCGTGCCTCCTTCTTCCCGGACGCGTTCTTCTTCGCGCCACCCTTGTCGGCCGAGGCGGACTCGAGCTCGGCAGCCTTCCGCTCCGCGATCGTCTGGCGACGCTCCGCCTCACGGCTCGCGCCGGCACGACGGGCGTCCTTCGAGATCCGGAACTCCGCGCGGCCGCGGTAGACCGCGCCGAGTGCGGTCGGATCGAGCCCGGATGCCGGATGCCCGCTCGAGAAGAACTTGGTCGTCGCCAGCAGCTGCAGCACGGGGTGCGTGAACAGGATGACGATGATGACGTCGATGACCGTCGTCACACCCAGGGTCAGCGCGAAACCGCGGACCGAGCCCACCGCGAGCACGAACAGGATGACCGCCGAGAGCAGGTTCACGCTCTTCGCCGCGAGCACGGTGCGCAGCGCGCGCTTCCAGCCGGCCTCGACGGCGCCCACGAGGCCGCGTCCGTCGCGCAGCTCGTCGCGGATGCGCTCGAAGTACACGATGAACGAGTCGGCCGTGAAGCCGATCGCGACGATGAGGCCGGCGATACCGGCGAGCGACAGGCGGTATCCCTCGCGCCACGACATGATGTTGACGACGAAGTAGGTGATGATGCCCGCGACCACGAGGGATGCGATCGTCACGGTGCCGAGCAGCCGGTACTGGAACAGCGAGTAGACGAACACCAGCAGCAGGCCGATGAGGCCCGCGATGAGCCCGCTCTGCAGCTGGCTGTTGCCGAGGGTCGCCGAGATCGTGTCGGTGGACTCGACGGCGAAGCCGACGGGCAGCGCGCCGAACTTGAGCTGGTCCGCGAGGGTCTTCGCCGACTCCTGGGTGAACCCGCCCGAGATCTGGGCGCGTCCGTCCGTGATCGCGACGTTCGCAGAAGGCGCGATCACGACGGCGCCGTCGAGCACGACCGCGAAGCGGTTGCGCGGCGGGTCGAGCACGACGATACGCGTCGTGACCTTGCCGAACGCGTCGGTGCCCTCGGCGTTGAAGCTGAGGTTCACGACCCACTCTCCCGTGGACGCACCGGTCGAGGTGGTGCCCATGCCCGCCTGGGCGTCGGAGATGTCCGCGCCCTGCACCTCCACCGGACCGAGCAGGTACTTCTCGGTGCGGCCCTGGTTGCACGTGATGAGCGGCTGCGCGGCGGGCGCGGCGCTCGCACCGGCGTCGTCGAGCTTGTCGCAGCTGAACGCGTCGTACTCGGCCTGCAGAGCGGGCGTGATCCACGCCGTGTCGGAGCCGTCGGTGGGTGTCGCCGTCGGGGTGTCGCTCGGCGCGGGGGTCTCGGGCGCATCCGGGTCGGCCGTCGCGTCGTCGCTCGGGCTGTCGGTCGGCGACACCGTCGAGGTGGACGGCGCACCGGCGAGCAGGACCGCGCGGAACTCCATCTTGGCCGACTGCTTGATGCGCTCGAGGGTCTGCTGGTCGGGGGTGCCCGGGATCGAGATGACGATCTTGTCGCCCCCCTGGGTGGTGATCTCCGACTCGGAGACGCCCGCCGCGTCGATGCGGTTGCGGATGATCTCGACCGACTGCTGGAGCTGCTGCTCGCTGACGGTCTGACCGTCCTCGAGCGTCGGGGTCAGGATGATCTGGGTGCCGCCCTCGAGGTCGAGGGCGAGCTTCGGAGCCCAGCCCCAGCCCCACCAGATCGCGCCCGCGGTGTTGAGCCCGACGAGCAGGATGATGATGCCGGCCAGCCAGCCGAGCGAGCGCCAGGCCTTCCGGACCGGCGTGGAACGTGCGGCCACCGGTTACTCGGCGGTCTCGGTCGGCTTCTTGCGCGGGCTGCGCTTCGGCTTCTCGATGCGCTCACCGAACTCCGGCTCGGTCGCATCCTCGACGGGCAGCTCGACGTCGGCGTCGGTCGCCTCCACGAGCTCCTCGTCCTCGGCCACGATGTCGTCATCGGCGTGCGCGAGCTCCTCCGGCTCGACCACGCGGACGATCGTCTGACGGTGCAGACGGAGCCTCGTGCCGGGTGTGGTCTCGACGATCGCCTCGTTCTTCTCGTCGTCGAGCGAGATGAGGGTGCCGAAGATGCCGTGCTGGGTCATGACCTCGGCACCGGGCACGAGCTTGTTCTGCATCGTCTCGGCCTCGTTCTTGCGCTTCCGCGAACTGCGCCAGGTGAAGAAGATCATCACCACCAGGAGACCGGCGAGCAGGATCAGAGTGAAGTCAGGCATGTGAAGAAGAGGGCCTTCCGGGATGGATGGAGAACGGCGGTCAGCCTATGGGTGCGCGGCTTCGCGGTTCCCGAGAATCATACGTCATCGTCGAACAGCGTCCCGGCCACGGCGCGGCCCGGCTGCACCGGGCGCATCCCCCGGTGCTCCCAGGCCCGCGGCGTGGCGACCCGTCCCCGCGGCGTGCGGCTGATCATGCCGATGCGCACGAGGAACGGCTCGACCACCGACTCGATGGTCTCGGGCTCCTCGCCCACCGACACGGCGAGCGTCGAGAGGCCGACCGGGCCGCCGTCGAAGCGGGTCAGGATGGCGTCGAGCACCGCCCGGTCGAGGCGGTCGAGGCCGAGCGGGTCGACGTCGTAGAGCTCGAGGGCGGCGTGCACCGCCGCATGGTCCGCCGGACGCGCATGGACGAGCGCGTAATCGCGCACGCGGCGCAGCAGACGGTTCGCGATGCGGGGCGTGCCCCGGCTGCGCGAGGCGATCTCCGCGCGGGCGTCGGGGGCGAGGTCGAGCCCGAGCAGCCGCGCGGCGCGGGCGAGCACCTCGTCGAGCTCCCCGTCGTCATAGAACTCGAGATGCGCGGTGAAGCCGAAGCGATCGCGCAGCGGGTTGGGGAGGAGGCCCGAGCGCGTCGTGGCGCCCACGAGCGTGAAGGGGGCCAGATCGAGCGGGATGCTCGTCGCACCTGCGCCTTTGCCCACCATGATGTCGATGCGGAAGTCCTCCATCGCGAGGTAGAGCATCTCCTCGGCGTTGCGGGCCATGCGATGGATCTCGTCGATGAACAGCACCTCGCCGGGCACGAGGCTCGACAGCAGCGCCGCGAGGTCGCCGGCGTGCTGGATGGCCGGTCCGCTCGACATGCGGAGCGGCCTCGCGCCCTCGTGGGCGACGATCATCGCGAGTGTGGTCTTGCCGAGCCCGGGTGGACCCGCGAGCAGGATGTGGTCGGGGGTGCGCTGCTGCAGCTCCGCCGCGCGCAGCAGCAGCTCGAGCTGACCGCGGGCCTTCGACTGCCCCACGAACTCGGCGAGCGAGCGCGGCCGCAGGGCGCCCTCGAACGCGAGCTCGGCCTCGGACTCCGGGTCGGGTGCCGTGACGGGCTCGCTCACGCGCGCACCCCCGCACGCTGCGGGCCGAGGCGCGACAGCGCGAGTCGCAGGAGCGCGGCTGTTTCGGTGGGAGCCGCGTCGCCGAGCTCGGCCGCGAGCTCCTCGACCGCGGTCGTGGCCGTGCGCTCGGGCCAGCCGAGACCGACGAGCGCGGCGACGACGTCCGCATCCGGTGCGACGACGACAGCACCCGGGCGCGCGGGCGCCGGCGCGACGAGCTTGCCCGCGAGCGACACCGTGATGAGCTTCGCCGTCTTCGGCCCGATCCCGGACACGCGCCGGAAGGGGGCGTCGTCCTCGTCGGAGACCGCGCGGGCGATTTCGTCCGGGCTCAGCTGCGCGAGCACCCCGAGCGCCGACTTCGGGCCGACCCCGGAGACGCCGCGCAGCAGCTCGAAGAGCTCGAGCTGCTCGCGCGAGGCGAAGCCGAACAGGCTCAGATCGTCTTCGCGAACGATCAGCGCGGTGTGCACGAAGGCTTCCGAGCCGATGCGCAGGCTCAGCGCGTGCTCGGGCGTGAGCGCCACCGACATGCCGACGCCGCCGACCTCGATGACCGCGCCACCGCCCGTCACGTGGAGCACCTGACCGCGGACACTCGAAATCATGTTCTAGAGTCTACGTTTCCCGGCCGACTTCTCCGCGTCGCGCCACGCCCGTTGCGCCGGGGTGAGCCCGCCCGCCGAACCCGCGTCCGGGGCAGTCGCTCCCCCGCGCCAGCCGTGGCAGATCGCAAGCGCGAGCGCATCCGCGGCATCCGCGGGCCTCGGTATCTCGGCGAGCCCGAGCACCCGCGCCACCATCGCGCCCACCTGGGCCTTGTCGGCCGAGCCGTAGCCCGTGATGGCGGCCTTCACCTCGCTCGGCGTGTGGAGGGCGACCGGGAGGCCCGCCTCGGCGGCCTTCGCGACGGCGATGCCGCTCGCCTGGGCCGTGCCCATGACGGTGCGCAGGTTCTGCTGAGCGAAGACGCGCTCGACGGCCACCGCATCCGGCCGATGCTCGGCGATCGCGGCCGCGATCCCCTCCGACACGGCGAGCAGCCGGGCCGGGAGCTCCGCATCCGCGGGCGTGCGGATGACGCCGACGTAGACGAGCGAGACCCGCCGATCGGGCAGCACGTCGACGACGCCCACGCCGCACCGGGTCAGCCCGGGGTCGATCCCGAGCACCCGCAGCGCCTGGCCGGCGATCGGATCAGTCCTCGGCGTCGAGCTCGGCCTGCACGTCGGCCGGGATGTCGAAGTTGCTGAACACGTTCTGCACGTCGTCGCTGTCCTCGAGGGCGTCGATGATGCGGAACACCTTCTTCGCGGTCTCGAGATCGACCTCGACCTTGAGGTTCGGCACGAACTCGGCCTCGGCCGAGTCGTAGTCGAGGCCCGCGCCCTGCAGCGCCGTACGGGCCGCCACGAGCTCCGAGGGGTCCGTGATGACCTCGAAGCCGCCGCCCTGGTCGACGACGTCCTCGACGCCCGCGTCCATGACCGCCTCGAGGATCGCGTCCTCGGTGACGCCGTCGGCCTTCGTGATCGAGATGACGCCCTTGCGGCTGAAGTTGTAGGCGACCGAACCCGGGTCGGCGAGGGTCGCCCCGTTGCGGCTGAGCGCCGTGCGCACCTCGGCCGCGGCCCGGTTCTTGTTGTCGGTGAGGCACTCGACCATGAGCGCGACGCCGTTGGGGCCGTAGGCCTCGTACATGATGTTCTGGTAGTCGACGGCCTCGCCCGAGATGCCCGCGCCGCGCTTGATCGCGCGGTCGATGTTGTCGTTGGGGACCGACGTCTTCTTCGCCTTCTGCACGGCGTCGTAGAGCGTCGGGTTGCCCGCGAGGTCGGCACCGCCCATCTTGGCGGCGACCTCGATGTTCTTGATGAGCTTGGCGAACGACTTCGCGCGGCGTGCGTCGATGACCGCCTTCTTGTGCTTGGTCGTCGCCCACTTGGAATGCCCGCTCACGGTGCTCCTCTCGAAGAAATCCGCGGGCCAGTCTATCGGGGCCACGTCAGGCGGTCGTCGCGACGTGCTCCGGCAGGCGGACGCCCGCCTCGCGCGCCTCCAGTGCCGCCAGGGCGTGCACGACCGACGGCGTGCCCGCGCGCCAGTCGCTCAGGGCGCGCGGCGAGATCCGGGCGAGCTCCGACGCCCGTGCGTCGTCGAGCGCGCGGAGCGCGAGCAGCAGGCGGCCGTCCTCGAGCCGGAGGATGGCGCGCGTCTCGGCGGAGCGGCGGGCGAAGCGGATGCGCGGCCACAGCCACACGATGAGCACGATCGCGATCGGGAGGAACGCGACGCCCAACCCGGCGATCGTCGCGAGCGTCTCGACGGCGGCCTGGCCGGTGCGCCCAGCATCCGCGAGCGTGCCGCCCGCGCCCGCCGCCGTGTCGAACGGACCACGGATGCCGCCCCCGATGAGCGGGACGCCGCCGAGGGTCTCCCCGATCTCCCCCATCGTGTCCTCGAAGCCGCTCCCGGCGTCCTCGAGCTGCGCCCACACGCCGCCGAGCACGGCGATCGCGTTGTGCACGGCGACGCCGAGCGCGACCGAGACCACGATCACGACGACCGCGACGACATCCGCGACGATCTGGGCGGTGCGGCGCGGCCCGAAGTCTGCATAGAGGCTCATGCCCTCAGCATGGCAGCGTCAGGACGCGGTGCGCACCCGGTCGAGGAAGCGCTCGTGGAAGCGGTGCTCGCCCGTCACCTCCGGGTGGAAGGACGTGCCGAGGAGTCCGCCCTGCTCGACCGCGACGACGCGGCCGTCGGGCAGCGACGCGAGCACCGTCGCCCGTTCCCCCACCGACTCGACGACCGGCGCGCGGATGAACACCGCGTGCACGGGCGCCTCGCCGAGCTGCGGGATGTCGAGGTCCGTCTCGAAGGAGTCGTTCTGGTTGCCGAAGGCGTTGCGCCGCACCGAGACGTCGAGCCCGCCGAGGCTCTGCTGCCCGTCGATCGCGTCGAGCACCGTGTCGGCGAGCATGATCAGGCCGGCGCAGGTGCCGTAGACGGGCATCCCGTCGGCGATCCGGCGTCGCAGCGGGTCGGCGACACCGAACATGCGGCTCAGCTTGTCGATGACGCTCGACTCGCCGCCGGGGAGCACGACGCCCGCGACCGTGTCGAGCTCTTCGGCGCGCCGCACCGGCACGGCATCCGCCCCCAGGCCGCGGAGCACCGCGAGGTGCTCGCGCACGTCGCCCTGAAGGGCGAGGACCCCGACCCGGAGACCCTCCCCCGGCCTACCAGCCACGCTCGGAGAGGCGGTGCGGCGCCGGGAGATCGGCGACGTTGATGCCGACCATCGCCTCGCCGAGGCCGCGCGAGGCATCCGCGATGACGGCCGGGTCATCGAAGAAGGTCGTCGCCTTGACGATCGCGGCCGCGCGCGCCTGGGGGTTGCCCGACTTGAAGATGCCGGAGCCGACGAACACGCCGTCGGCGCCGAGCTGCATCATGAGCGCCGCGTCCGCGGGCGTCGCGACGCCTCCCGCCGTGAACAGCACGACGGGGAGCTTGCCCGTCTCCGCGATCTCGGCGACCAGCTCGTAGGGGGCCTGCAGTTCCTTGGCCGCGACGTAGAGCTCGTCCTTCGTCTTCGAGCGCAGCACGTTGATCTCCGAGGTGATGGTGCGGATGTGCTTGGTCGCCTCCGACACGTCGCCCGTGCCCGCCTCGCCCTTGGAGCGGATCATCGCCGCGCCCTCGGTGATGCGGCGCAGTGCCTCGCCGAGGTTGGTCGCACCGCACACGAAGGGCGTGGTGAACTGCCACTTGTCGATGTGGTTGACGTAGTCGGCGGGCGAGAGCACCTCCGACTCGTCGATGTAGTCGACGCCGAGCGCCTGCAGCACCTGCGCCTCGACGAAGTGGCCGATGCGGGCCTTCGCCATCACGGGGATCGAGACGGATGCGATGATCTCGTCGATGAGGTCGGGGTCGCTCATGCGCGCCACGCCGCCCTGGGCGCGGATGTCGGCCGGCACCCGCTCGAGCGCCATGACGGCGACGGCACCCGCGTCCTCGGCGATGCGGGCCTGCTCGGCCGTCACGACGTCCATGATCACCCCGCCCTTGAGCATCTCGGCGAGGCCGCGCTTGACGCGGTCGGTGCCGAGGGAGGTCGCAGCGGTGGATCCGGTATCGGGGGTGGTCATGGAGGGAATTCTATTCCGCCGCACGGCGGCCGATCCGCCGCGTGCGACACACGCCGCCACGAATCGGGCGGTGGCATCATCGGAGGCGTGAAGGTGCTCTCCATCCAGTCAGCCGTCGCCTACGGCCACGTCGGCAACTCGGCCGCCGTGTTCCCCCTGCAGCGCATCGGCGTCGAGGTGCTTCCGGTCTACACGGTCAACTTCTCCAACCACACCGGCTACGGCGCCTGGCGTGGGCCGCTGATCGCGCCGGACCAGGTGCGCGAGGTGATCGCAGGGGTGGAGGAGCGCGGGGTCTTCCCCGCCATCGACGCGGTGCTGTCCGGCTACCAGGGCTCGGAGGGCATCGGGGACGTCATCGTCGAGACGGTCGCGCGCGTGAAGGCCGCGAACCCCGCGGCCGTGTACGCGTGCGATCCCGTGATGGGCAACGCGAGATCCGGATGCTTCGTCGCGCCCGCCATCCCCGTGCTGCTGCGCGAGCGGGTGGTGCCGGTCGCCGACATCATCACCCCCAACCAGTTCGAGCTCGGCTTCCTCACCGAGACCGAGCCCGACACGATCGAGGCGACCCTGGCGTCCGCGGACCTCGCGCGCGCCATGGGCCCGCGGACCATCCTCGTGACGAGCGTCGAGCGCCCCGACCGCGACCCCGGAACGATCGAGATGATGGTCGTCGACGACTCGGGCGCCTGGATCGTCCAGACCCCGCTGCTGCCCATGAAGGCCAACGGATCCGGCGACGTGACGGCGGCGCTGTTCACCGCCCACTACCTCGCGACCCGTGACCCCGCCGACGCCCTCGCACGGACGACGTCGAGCGTCTGGGATCTGCTGCGCACGACCCAGGAGTCGGGCGAGCGGGAGCTGCAGCTCGTCGAGTCGCAGGAGTTCTACGCGCACCCGAGGATGCAGTTCGAGGTGTCGCGACTGCGGTGACCGACGGCCGGGACGGCTTCGACACGCCCGCGCCGCAGACTGGTCACCCGGCGGGATGCGGCCAGGCGTCTGCGAGCTCCTGACGCACCTCGCCGAGCAGCCTCGGCAGCGCCTTCGTGCGCGCGATGATCGGGAAGAAGTTCGCATCCGTCGCCCATCGAGGCACCACGTGCTGGTGCAGATGCGCCGCGATCCCCGCACCCGCGATCGCGCCCTGGTTCATCCCGATGTTGAAGCCGTCCGCGCGGGAGGTGCGGCGGATGACGCGCATCGCGGTCTGGGTGATGGAGCCGATCTCGGCGACCTCGGCGTCGTCCGCCTCGTCGTAGGTGGCGATATGCCGGTAGGGCACCACGAGCAGGTGGCCGCTGTTGTACGGGAAGAGGTTCAGCAACGCGTAGACCCGCTCACCGCGGTGCACGATGAGCGCCTGCTCGTCGGAGAGCGTCGGGGCGGTGCAGAACACGCAGTCGTCGCCCGGCGAGCCTCCGCCCTGCTCGATGTAGGCGATGCGGTGCGGCGTCCACAGGCGGCCGAACCCATCGGGGATCCCCGCGAAGTCGGATGCGGGCTCGGCCCCGGCGTACTCGGTGCCGTCGTAGTCGCGTGTCATCACGTGCCAGGCTACCGGCGCACGGATGCGGGACGCACCGCGGAGGGCGCGTCCCGCATCCTGGTTCGGGTTACCTCACCCGGATCTTCGTGACCTCGATCGGGATGGTGTTGATCGCATCCGAGCGGAGCGTCGCCGAGGTCGACCAGGTGCCTCTCAGCAGCCCCTTCACCGTGTAGCTGAAGCTGACCGCGCCACCCGCCGTCGGCGGGCTCGTGTGGAGCACGTAGGCGGCGTCCGTGTCGACGTCGGCGACCGTCACGCCGCTCGTGCCGTCGCGGTTCTCCGCGCCGGTCAGCGAACCCGAGGCGGTGTCGGGGGTGAGCGACCCGCCGTAGGTCATCCAGCTGCTCTCGGTCGCGCCGAGCTGGATCCAGACCTGGAAGGAGTTGCCGCTCCCGCCGCTCCAAGCGTGGATGTCCTCCCAGTCGACCACGAGGTACTGCGTGCCGGCGTCGTCCGTCAGCGTGCCGACCCGGATGGCACCGCCGAGGGCGGGGTTGAGGTCGGTCCAGAACGGGGCGATGACGTTGTTCGGCGTCGCCGGGTCGGGGAAGGAGGCCGGGGGCTCGTACTCGACGTCACCGGCGGCGCCGCCTCCGATCACGACGTAGCCGTTCGACACCACGCCGATCCGGTCGTAAACCTCCCCGCCGTAGACGAAGCTCGGAACGGTGAAGTTGACGATGCTCTCGTCGCCCATGCCCGCGACGGGCGTGATGCCGAACGCCGACAGCGGCAGGTAGCCTCCGCTCACCGTGTCATCCGGATCCACCGCGTCGATCGCGTCGATGGTGGGCGGCAGCGCCGCGGTGAGGGTGCCCGTCCAGGAGGCGCCGAGCAGGCGCTTGCTCGCGGGTGCCGTCACCTTGGTGACCTTCAGGATGGGGCTCGCGAGCACGTCGATCGTCGCCTGCACGTCGACCGGCAGCGAGCTCGATGCCGTCACGGTGCAGGTGGACGTCTTGCCCGCCTTGATCTCGGTCGGCTCGCACGACTGCGCGAGCGCGAGCGAGGCCTCCCCCACGTTGACCGCGACGGGAAGCGCGACGGGGTTGGCGCCGCCCCGGGTCGGCGTCAGGGTGATCTGACCCTGGTGCCAGCCGTCAGCGGCCCCGATGCCGCTCAGCACGATCGTGAGCGTCCTCGACTTGCCGGGGGCGAGGCTGAACGTCGAGGGGCTGATGTAGGCGTGCACGCCATCCGCGATCGAGGAGCTCACCCGGAAGGTCTGCGACTTGCCGCTCACATTCGTCACGGTGCGCTTCACCACCGCGGCACCCGGGAGCGGGTCCACGAGCACGCTCGGGATGTTCAGGTCGTGCCTGCTGAGCGGATCGGCGGCGCTCGCCGCGAAGTCCGCGGCGGTCTCGCTGATGGTGAGGGTCGGCGCAACAGCGCGGTTGGCGCGGATGCTGCCGGCACCGCGGTCGAACACGCCCGCGGGCGTGCCGTCCGGGTTCGTCACGCTCTGCAACGACGACGTCATGAGAGCCGACTTCACCTGGCCGGGAGTCCAGTCCGGGTGCGCGGCGATGACGAGGGCGGAGACGCCGGCCGCGTGCGGCGACGACATCGAGGTCCCCGCGATCGCCTGGAACAGCTCGCCCTGCGGCCCGGTGGCCAGGTCCGTGGAGGCGGGAGTGTGCCCCGCGAGGATCTGCACGCCGGGGGCCGTGATGTCGGGCTTGAGGAACTCGCCGATCGGCCCGCGCGAGCTGAAGCCCGCCATGACGTCGCCCTGTGCGGCCGTCGACTGCCCCTCCGCCCAGCTCGCGGTCACATCCGCATGCGCGGCGAGGAACGCGAGCAGCTCGTCGTTCGGGCCCTCGAGGTGGATCGCCGGCAGGAAGTGGTTGTCGGTCTCCACGTCGCTCGCGGTCGGGTTGTAGAGGATCATGCCCGCGGCACCGCCCTGCAGGGCGTTGTAGCCCTTCTCCACACGGCCGTTCTCGCCGCGCTCGCAGACGACCACCTGGCCCTCGACCGAACCCGCAGGGAACGGCACGAGGCAGCGTACGCCGCCCGTGTAGCCCGGCACCGCGGAGGCGAGCACGACGGGGGTGTCCGTCACGCCCTGCGTCAGCGTCGATCCGCCCTTCGAGTAGCTCGCGCCGTCGGCCGAGGTGAGGGTCAGGGTCGACGCGAACTGCCGGTCGAAGGTCGACGCAGCCACCGTCGTCACCCAGGGGCCCGCGTGGTTCGCGGTCGAGGCGCCCGGGCCGTCGTTGCCCGCCGAGGCGTTGACCGAGATCCCCGCGGCGTAGGCGTCGAGGAACGCGAGCTCGACGGCATCCGAGTAGACCGAGGCGGAGCCGCTCACCGAGTAGTTGATGACGTCGACGCCGTCGACGATCGCCTGCTGCACGGCGGCCAGCAGGTCGGAGGTGTAGCCACCGCCGGGTCCGAGCGCGCGGTAGGCGATGACGGACGCCCCGGGGGCGATCCCGCTGACGGGGCCGCGGTCGACGCCGAAGATCGGCGCGTTCGCGACGTAGTCGCCCGCGGCCGTGGTGGCCGTGTGCGTCCCGTGGCCGTCGGAGTCACGCGCCGAGCAGCCGGACGCCGAGCAGAAGTCCTCCTCGCCGACCTCGTTGAGGGCGGCGTAGGTGTCGAGGAAGGCGTAGGCGCCGACGAGCTTGTCGTTGCAGCTGAACGCGGGGTCGCCGCCCTCGCCGAAGTCGCACGCCCAGGGTCCGCCGGCCGGCTTCGGGATGCCGTTGTCCGCGAGCATCGGATGCTCGGGCCAGATGCCCGTGTCGATGACGCCGACGATGACGCCGAGACCCGCCTTGTCGCGTCCGCCGAGCGACGGCCAGACGGCGTCCGCACCGATGAAGGTGCTCGCATCGTTGTCGAGCGTGCCGCCGCCGGATGCGACCGCGGCACCGTTCGCCGAGGTGACGGAGGCGGACGCCGCGAGGGAGCCCGTGTCGGACGCGGGAAGCTGCCGCAGCGAGTTGTCCTGAACCGCCGCGACGCCCTCGACCGCGAGCACGGCCCGCGCGTCCCGCGCCTTGACGGTCATCGCCAATCCGCCGTACGCGACCGCGTAGGTCTCGAGCGCCTTCGCGCTCGGCACGGCACTCGTGATCGCCGCCTGCGTGTCGGCGATCACTCCCTTCACGTACGCGAGGTACTTCTTCACGGCGGCGTCCGTGAGGGAGAGCTCCTTGCCCGTCACCTCGGGGCTCGTCGCGGCGTAGCCCTCGATCCCGCCCGCGTAGGACGCCACCGGATCGACGTCGACCTTCACCATGACGGGGATGACGGCGGCATCCGTGCGTGCGAGCAGCTCCGGGTCGCTCTCCGCCAGCTGGCCGGTCTTGGTGCGGGCGCCCTCCTGGGGCGGTCCCTCCGGCGCCACGGTGAGCCCGGAGAACCCGGGGACCGGATCGGCGGCATACGCGGGTGCGGCGACCGCCCCCATGATGAGCGCCGACGCGGCGCAGACGGACACGAGGACAGATCGACGAGAGCGCATGGCTTCCCTTCCGCGAGTGGTGGTGCGGTGTCCGGCGCAGCTACCCCTGTTCGCGGGTAGACCCCCCTGTCTGGGCAGCGCCTGATGGGTACCGTAGCCCTCCCCCGCGGGAGCGCGCTAGAGCGGAACGCGCAAGATCGCTGCGTCTGTCCGCACGATCATTGCGCCACAGCGCGCGGCCCGCTCAGACCTGCGCGTGGGTGTCGATCGCCTCGCGGATGCGCCGCACCGCCTCGTCCACGGGGATGCCGTTGTCCTGTCGCCCATCACGGAAGCGGAAGCTCACCGTGCCCGCCTCCCGGTCCTGCGCGCCGGCGATCAGTTGGAACGGCACCTTCATGAGCGTGTGGGTGCGGATCTTCTTCTGCATCCGCTCGTCGCTGACATCCAGCTCGGCCCGCACGCCATCGGCGCGCAGCCGGTCGACGATGCCGCCAAGGTAGTCCGCGAACTCCTCGGCGACGGGCACGCCGACGACCTGGACGGGCGAGAGCCAGACCGGGAATGCTCCCGCATAGTGCTCGAGCAGGATCGCGAAGAACCGCTCGATCGAGCCGAACAGCGCCCGGTGGATCATGATGGGGCGCTTCTTCTGGCCGTCGCGGTCGGTGAACTCGAGCTCGAAGCGTTCCGGCAGGTTCGGGTCGACCTGCATGGTCGACAGCTGCCAGGTACGGCCGATCGCATCCCGGGTCTTCAGGTCGACCTTCGGGCCGTAGAAGGCGGCCTCGCCCGGCATCTCGGTGAGCTTGAGCCCCGACGCCGTCGCGACGTTGCGCAGCGCGTTCGTCGAGTACTCCCAGAACTCGTCGCTGCCGATCCACTTCGACTTCTCGTCGTCGCGCATCGAGAGCTCGAGCTCGAAGTCGTCGAGCCCGAAGTCGCGCAGCATCGAGATGACGAACTCGAGAACCTTGGTCGCCTCCTCCTCGAGCTGGTCGGGGGTGACGAAGAGGTGCGAGTCGTCCACGGTGAAGCCGCGCACGCGGGTCAACCCGTGGAGGGCGCCCGAGAGCTCGTTCCGGTAGACGGTTCCGTTCTCGGCGAGCCGCATCGGCAGCTCGCGGTAGCTGCGCGCGCGCTCCTTGTAGATCAGGATGTGCATCGGGCAGTTCATGGGCTTCAGGTAGTAGTCCTGGCCCCGCTTCGTGACCTCGCCCGCCGCGTCGCGCTCCTCGTCCATGACGATCGGCGGGAACATCCCCTCCTTGTAGGTGACGAGGTGGTTCGACTGGAGGAAGAGGTCCTCCTTGGCGATGTGGGGCGTGTAGACGTAGGTGTAGCCCGCCTCCACGTGCCGGCGCCGGGCGTGCTGCTCCATCTCCATGCGGATGACGCCGCCGCGCGGGTGCCACACCGAGAGCCCCGAGCCGATCTCGTCGGGGAAGCTGAAGAGGTCGAGCTCCTTGCCGAGCTTGCGGTGGTCGCGCTTGGCGGCCTCCTCGAGACGCTCGAGGTACGCGCGCAGCTCGTCCTTCGTGGGCCAGGCGGTGCCGTAGATGCGCTGCAGCTGCGGGTTCTTCTCGGACCCGCGCCAGTAGGCGGCGGCGAGCCGCGTGAGCTTGTAGGCGCCGAGGGCACCGGTGTTGGGCACGTGGGGGCCCCGGCAGAGGTCCTTCCAGGCCACGTTCCCATCGCGGTCGACGTTGTCGTAGATCGTGAGCTCGCCGGCACCCACCTCGACGCTCTCGCCGTCCTTGCCTGCCTCCGCACCGCCCTTGAGGCCGATCAGCTCGAGCTTGTAGGGCTCACCGGCGAGCTCGGCGCGGGCCTCGTCGTCCGTCACGACACGACGCACGAACCGCTGGCCGGAGCGGATGATGCGGTCCATCTCCTTCGAGACCGCCGCCAGGTCGTCGGGGGTGAAGTGCTCGGCGACGTCGAAGTCGTAGTAGAAGCCGTCCTGCACGGGCGGGCCGATGCCGAGCCTCGCCTCCGGGTTGATGCGCTGCACCGCCTGCGCCATGACGTGCGCCGTCGAGTGGCGCAGGATGTTCAGGCCGTCGGCCGAGTCGACCTCCACGGGCTCGACCGCGTCCGTCTCCGTGACCGTGGTCGCCTTGTCCTTCAGCTCGCCGTTCACGCGGATCGCGATGACGGCGCGGTCGGGGAACAGGTCGAAACCGGTCTGCGCGCTCATTCCCCCGAGTCTAGTGCGGGTGGGGCACGTGCTCGTCGCCGCTCGACGGCGTCGACGGGTGCCTCAGCCGCGGACCCCGACGTCGGGAAGGTCGGGCGCGACCTCGAGCAGGGCGCCGCGCAGCACCGCGGCGAGACGGCCCGAGAACTCCTGCGTGAGGTGGTGCGTGTCGACGCGGACGACGGAGCCGTCGATCGCCCACGGGCACTCTCCTGCGACCGAGCAGAACCACCCGCGGGTGTCGATGTAGGCCGCACCCGTGGCCGCGGCCGCGGCGCGCTCTGCTGCGGACTGGATGCGCCACTGCTCGGTGATCCTCTGCTCGCAGCGCGAGCCGTCCGACTCGAAGTCGGCGCTGCCGCACGCGGCGACGCCGAGCGGCGGCGGGGCGATCGCGACGAGCGGCACACCCGCCACCGAGAGCTGCCTCAGCGTCTCCTCCATCGCGCGGCGCCACTCCTCGCGGGCCGCGTCACCGCTCGCCCCGCTCAGCAGGCGGTCGAGCGTTCGAACGGAGCTGGTAAGCACGACGAGGTCGGGCGCGGTCGACACGATCCCCGCGTTCCGGTCTGCGCGTATGGCGGCGCACGCAGGGACCCAGGCCGGATCGGTCTGACCGTCGTAGTAGGCCGCAGCCGCGGCGGCCGGGCACGCTCCGTTGGTCGCCAGCACGACGCGCCAGTCCGGTCCGAGCGCGCCCCTGAGCGCCGGCAGCCAGCTGCCTGCGACGGAGTCGCCCACGATCACCGCGGTGCGGGTGGCATCCGCCTCCCCGAGGACGCAGGCCGTCGCCCAGGTCTTGCCGTGGACGCATTCCTCGCCGTTGTACGCGGTGGTCGCCGCGTCGGCGTCGGCCAGCAGACCGTCCGGCAGCGCCGTCCATGCTGTCGAGGTCTCGACGGCAGCCCTCAGCGTGGCGGCGTCCGGGAACACTCCGGGTGCGCCGAGGTACCGGGGCTCCTCGACCGCAGCGGTGGGCGGCGACGAGACGTTCGTCGTCGTCGGCGATACCGCGGCGGAGGCGGTCGCGACTCTGAGGGCCAGCGTGTCGGACGCAGAGAGCGTCCCGGCCCCGAGCGCGGCGATCAGCACCGCGGCGACGATCGCCGCCCACGGGGCACGCCTCCCCCAGCGCTGCCACGGCTGCTCGAGCACGCGCTTCATGACCCACGCGGCGATGAGCGAGGCGATCACGATCGTGATGCCCTCCTCGAGCGAGAACGACCTGCGGTTCTGGAGGATCGCGAGGGCCGAGATGACGGGCCAGTGCCACAGGTAGAGGCCGAACGCGAGCCCGCCGAGCCAGACCGCCGGCCGCGAGCCGAGAAGACGGTGGGCCCCGAGTGGCGAGCCGGAGTTCGCGCCGATCAGGACGAGTGCGGTGCCCAGCACCGGCCAGACGGATGCGAGCCCCGGGAACCAGGGGTCGAAGTCGCCTATGAACCCGAGGCCCACGACCATCCCGAGCCCGAGCCAGCTGATCGCGGCACCCCAGGCGGCTCGGGGCACGAGGCGCGCACCGAGCAGCGCGAGGAGACCGCCCGCGCCGAACTCCCAGATGCGCGCCGAGGTGTCGAGGTATGCAAGGGGCTGATCGCGGAGGGTCTCGACGACACTCCAGGTCCAGGAGGCCAGCGTGACGCCGGCGATCACCGTGGTCGCCGCTCGGAGCCGCCGCTGTGGGGTGCTCCCCCGGCGCAGCCCGAGCGCCAGCACACCGACCACGAGCAACCATGCGACGTAGAACTGCACCTGCATCGACAGCGCCCAGAAGTGCTCGGCCGGGTTCAGGAGGCGATCGCCGGAGAGGTAGCCGTCGGTGGCGATCGCCAGGTACCAGTTCTGCCCGAAGAGAGCGGACCAGCCGACCGAGCGCAGCACATCCGAGGCCAGCGAGGGGCGCGTCTCGGCCAACATCAGCCACGTCGCGATCGAGATGACGCTGAGCACGAGCAGCGCCGCGGGGATGAGGCGTGCGCCGAGGCTTCGCAGGTAGCGGATCGCGCCGATCGAGCCCGTACGCACCCAGCGGATGACGAGCGTCACGGTGATCAGGTAGCCCGACACCACGAGGAACACGTCGATGCCGCCTGAGATGCGACCCCACCAGAGGTGGGAGGCCGCCACCAGAAGGATGGCGACGGCGCGGAGCCCTTCGAGCTCGGGGCGGTAGGACGCCCGGAACGATGAGGCGTCGCCGGGGACGCCGACGGCGGCTGCCCCTTCCCGTCCGACGACGCTCACGCCCTCATGGTGAGGCAGCGCATCAGCATGTCGCCCGATCCTGGACGGCGCGTCGGGACGGCACCGCCGAAGAGCGCCCGGAACCGCGAGCCCGGTCGACCCGCGCTATGGGGATGTGGTGGGCGATACTGGGATCGAACCAGCGCGGTCGAGACGCATTCGACCGCGAGGTCACCGTTCGATCACCGTGAGCCGGGTCGATCCGCGTTGCGGGAATATGGTGGGCGATACTGGGATCGAACCAGTGACCTCTTCCGTGTCAGGGAAGCGCGCTACCGCTGCGCCAATCGCCCGTTCCGTGGCTCGCGCCCGGTTCCGGTGAGTGAGGTGGCGACGGGATTCGAACCCGTGTGGACGGCTTTGCAGGCCGCTGCCTCGCCTCTCGGCCACGCCACCAGGTGTGCGGTCACTGCACTTGGCTAGCGCAGCGGACCGTGAGACTCCTAACTCGAGCGGATGACGAGACTCGAACTCGCGACCCTCACCTTGGCAAGGTGATGCGCTACCAACTGCGCTACATCCGCGTTGCTCACCGCTGGGGTGTGCGTGTTCGACTGTAGCCGATCCGCGCGCGAGGTCAAAACCGGGACACCCCCTGTGACGACCCCGCGTCCGCGCGTGCCGAACACGCCTCCCGGATGTGGCAGGATGGTCGTCGCGGGCGATTGGCGCAGTTGGTAGCGCGCTTCCTTCACACGGAAGAGGTCATCAGTTCGAGTCTGGTATCGCCCACCACGTCATCGATCGAGTCGGCTGCCACGGCGCGCGAGAACCCATGCGGGGACGCTCGCGAGGAGCCCGATGGCCGCGACGGCGAGAAATGCGACCACGGGCGGCAGCAGCGCCGTGATCCGTCCCGAGAAGACGAAGCCGACGGTGTCACCCGAGACGGCCGGGGCGAGGTAGCCGACGGCCGTCGACGTGAGCACCACGAGCGCCCAGTGGCCTGCGCGCCCGCCGGACGAGAGCCGGCGGGAACCGTAGACGAGCGCGGCTGCGGCGCCCGCCAGCGCCCCCACCGCGCCGGACCAGGGGAACGAGATCCCGGCGGCTCCCGGGATGATCGCGACGAGCCCCGCGAGCACCCCGTCGGCGACGGACCGCACGGGATGCCGCTCCGCCCGCCGCAGCAGGTCGACGAGCAGCCAGCCCGCGGCTCCCCCGAGCGGCGCGACGACGCCCGCGAGCAGGATGCGGGGGGTGTAGGCGTCGACGACGCCCTCCAGGCTCGCGAGCCACACCACCCCCGAGAGCCACACGACGCCCGCCGGCGCCGCGAACCGGCCCCACCCCTCGCGCGCAACGCCGCCACCCGGGGCGCGCCAGGCGAGGAGCACGGATGCCGACGCCGACACGAGCAGCGCGAGGCCTCCCCCGAAGTCCTCCACACGGCACTCGCTCTCGGGGCACATCGCGAACAGCAACGGCGGCGCGATCGCCGCGAGGGGGAACACTATCGCCGCCCACACGAGCTCGAGGGTCCACGCGACTGCTCGCCTGCCGGGCGCCGCCTCCTCGGCGGCACCCCCGAGCAGCACCGCGACGGGGGCGACCGCGAAGGAGGACGCCAGCAGGAACGACGCCGTCTCCGCGCCCGTGAGCCCGCCGAGCACTACCACGGCGCTCCCCGCGACCGCGGCGGCGACCAGGCAGCGGATGACGCTCTCGACGGGACGGGGCGGCCTCAGCATCCGCAGCACCGCGACGGTCATGACCGCGCAGGAGAGCGCGGCGATGAGCAGGAGTTCGGGCAACACGCCTCCGGTCGGGTGGAACGCGTCGGGGTGCGCACAACGATACGGGGCGCCGCCTCCGAGGAGACGGCGCCCCGCGCCGGGTTGTGTCGACCGGGCCGATCAGTCGGCCAGGACGTAGCCCTCCTCGCCGTGCACGACCGTGTCGACGCCGGCGAGCTCGTCCTCGCTCTTGATGCGGAAGCCGATCGTCTTCTCGATCGCGAAGCCGACGACGTAGGCCACGACGAAGGAGTAGATCAGCACGCCGAAGGCCGCGATCGTCTGCACGAGCAGCTGCGCGCCGTCACCGCCGACGAAGAGGCCGGTGCCCGTGGCGAAGAAGCCGAGGTAGATCGTTCCGATGAGGCCGCCGATCATGTGGATGCCCACGACGTCGAGCGAGTCGTCGAAGCCGAGCTTGAACTTGAGCTCGATCGCGACGGCGCAGACCGCGCCGGTGATGACGCCTAGCACGAGCGCCCAGCCGGGCGTGAGGGCCGCGCACGACGGGGTGATCGCGACAAGGCCCGCGACCGCACCGGAGGCGGCGCCCACCGAGGTGGCCTTGCCGTCCTTGATCTTCTCGACGACGAGCCAGCCGAGGATCGCGGCGGCGGTCGCGCCGAGCGTGTTCACGATGATGAGGCCCGCGCTCTGATCCTCGGTGCCGAGCAGGTTGAAGGTGCCCTCGGCGCCAGCGTTGAACCCGAACCACCCGAACCACAGGATCGACGCGCCGAGGAGCGTGAGCGGAACGTTGTGCGGCTTCTGGATGCCCTTCGCGAACCCGACGCGCTTGCCGAGCACGAGGGCGAGGGCGAGGGCCGCGGCACCCGCGTTGATGTGGACCGCCGTGCCGCCCGCGTAGTCGATGACCGACACGTCGAGGCCGAGCGAGCTGCCGAGCTGCATGATCCAGCCGCCGCCCCAGACCCACGCCGCGACCGGGAAGTACACGAGGGTGGCCCAGATTCCGGCGAAGATCATCCACGCGCCGAACTTGGCGCGGTCGGCGATCGCACCCGAGATGAGCGCCACGGTGATGATCGCGAAGGTCGCGCCGTAGGTGGCCCCGACCAGGGTGTCGTTGTCGGCCGAGCCGAGCGCGAAGTCCGCGAAGGGGTTGCCCGCGAGGAACGGGATGCCGCCCTCGGGGATGGCGGACATGTTGAATCCGTACAGGATCCACAGGACCGAGACGAGCCCGAGCGCGCCGAAGCTCATCATCATCATGCTGACGACGCTCTTGGCCTTGACCAGACCGCCGTAGAAGAAGGCGACGCCCGGGGTCATGAACAGGACGAGGGCCGTCGCTGCGATGGACCAGGCGAGGTTGCCGCTATCCATTGGTTGTTACCTCTCTCGTTGCATCGGACCGCCGGGTGTGCTCCGTCGGATCCTTCGGGTACGGGGGCCAGTCTGGGAGCGGGACGTTTCCGTTCGACGCGTGACAGGTTTCGCGAGTGTTACGGCGCACGCGCGCGTGTAAACATCACGTTTCCGCGCGCTGCCGCTTCGCCGCGAATCACCACCGTGCACGCATGGAAGAGTGGGTGCCGTGCAGCTTTTCCGCTCCGAACGCGCGGCAGCGGTGATGCTGGCGGCCGCCGCGGCGCTCGGGCTCGTCGCAGCCAACTCGCCGTGGGGGCCCGCGATGCTCGCGCTCCGCGACGCGCATCCGCACACCGGACTGCGCGTGCTCGACCTCTCCCCCGGGCACTGGATCGCGGACGGACTGCTCGCCGTATTCTTCCTCGTCGCGGCGATCGAGCTGCGGCACGAGCTCACCCGTGGCGAGCTCGACACCCCGCGCAAGGCGCTCGCGCCCGCGGTCGCCGCGACGGGCGGCGTCGTCGTCCCCGCACTGCTCTACCTCGCGCTCGTGCGCGACCCGGCGCAGAACGTCGGATGGCCGATCCCCACGGCGACCGACATCGCGTTCGCGCTCGGCGTGCTCGCGCTGCTCGGGCGGGGCCTCCCGCGGCGCGTGCGGGCCTTCCTCCTCGCCCTCGCGGTGCTCGACGACCTCATCGCGATCGGCATCATCGCCGTGTTCTTCACGCGCGAGCTGGAACCCGTCCCGCTGCTTCTCGCCGTGCCTCTCATCGCGGCGTTCGGCTGGCTGAGCGCGCGACGACGTCCCGGAGCCCGCGCCCGTGCCGTCCTGCTCGTCATCCTCGGGGTCGCCGTCTGGGCGCTCGTGCTGCAGTCCGGTGTGCACGCGACCATCGCGGGGGTGGCCCTCGGTCTGGTCCTCTCCCCCGGGCCCGCCGGGCGCACCCGTCACGCCCTGGAGCCGCTCGTCAACGGCGTCGTCCTGCCGCTCTTCGCCCTGACCGCGTCGATGGTGATCATCCCGGAGGTGAGGGCGGGGGGCCTCCAGCCGGTCTTCTGGGGCGTGCTCGTCGCGCTCCCTCTCGGCAAGCTGCTCGGCATCACGGCAGGAGCGCTCCTCGCGCGACGGATGATGCCGCCGTCGGAGCGGACCGTCTCGCTCCGCCTCTCCGAGGTGCTCGTGGTCGCGACGCTCGGCGGCGTGGGCTTCACCATCTCGCTGCTCATGGCCGAGCTGGCGTTCCGGGGCGACGCCGAGCTCGTCGCATCCGCGACGCTCGCCGTGCTGGGCGGCTCCCTCGCGGCCCTCGTGATCGGCGGGGCGACGACC
>MKVM01000001.1:330232-461191 GCA_001898835.1 Micrococcales bacterium 72-143
ATCATCTCCGCCCCGAACACCTCGTCGAGCGGCACCCCCGAGGCGACGACGCGCACCTGCTCGTCGTAGAGCCGGTCCACGAACGCCACGAAGCGCAGGGCGTCCGCCTGGTCGACGAGGGTGCGCACCCCGCGGAGTCCGACCCCCGCGAGCCCCTCCACCATGCCGACGTAGCGGGAGGGGTGCACGCGCGAGAGATGCGCGAGGAGGGTGTCGAAGCCGTCGGAGGTCGTGGAGCCGCCGAGCGCCGCGAGGGCCGCATCGATGCTGTCGTCCTCGGTGACCGTCGCGTGACCCTCGACCTCGCGACGGCGGTAGTCGAGCCCGTCGATGCGGATGATGTCGAAGCGATCGGCGAGGGCCTGGATCTCGCGCAGGAAGTCCACCGCCGCGAAGCGCCCCTCGCCGAGCGCGTTGGGGGGTGTGTTCGACGTCGCCGCGATCCGCGTTCCCGTGCCCGCGAGCTCGCCGAGAAGCCGGGTCATCATCATGGTGTCGCCCGGGTCGTCGAGCTCGAACTCGTCGATCGCGACGAGCGTCGCCCCGCGCAGCAGCGCGACCGCGTTCGCGTAGCCGAGCGCGCCGACGAGCGCCGTGTACTCGATGAAGGTGCCGAAGTACTTGCGTCCCGGAGCGAGGTGCCAGAGGGCCGCCAGCAGGTGCGTCTTGCCGACGCCGAAACCGCCGTCGAGGTAGATCCCCGGCTTCGCCTCGGGTGCCCGCTTCCGGCCGAACAGTCCCCGCGCGCCGCCCACGCCGCGCATGGCGTCCGCGAACGCCCGCACCTTGTCGACGGCGGCCGCCTGCGAGGGGAAGTCGGGATCCGGCCGGTAGCTCTCGAGCGTCGCCTGCGCGAACTGGCGGGGCGGCACCAACGACGACGCCATCTCGGCCCCCGTCATCTCGGGTGCGCGGTCGAGGAGCGACGCGGGGGGCAGCGACATGCGGGACCTTAGGCTGGACACGGGGTCGGAGGGGCGCCGGGGGTCTGTGTCGAACTCTTACGGGACCCCTGCGCATCAGGAAGACGGATGCCTACCCTGGACCCCAAGAGCCTACCCGCAAGGAGATATCCCCATGGCCGTCGAGACCGACCCGAACCCCGCCTTCAGCGCCTTCGCGCACCCGGAGCGCCTCGTGAGCACCGAGTGGCTCGCGGAGCACCTCGGCGAGCCCGGCCTCGTCGTGGTCGAGTCCGACGAGGACGTGCTCCTCTACGAGACGGGCCACATCGAGGGTGCCGTGAAGATCGACTGGCACACCGACCTCAACGACCCCGTGCTGCGCGACTACCTCGACGGCGCCGGCTTCGCGAAGCTGCTCGGCGGCAAGGGCATCTCGCGCGACGACACGGTCGTCATCTACGGTGACAAGAACAACTGGTGGGCCGCGTACGCGCTCTGGGTGTTCACCCTCTTCGGCCACGAGGATGTGCGCCTCCTCGACGGGGGTCGCGCCAAGTGGGAGGCCGAGGGCCGCGCCTACACGACCGAGGTACCGGTCCGCGAGGTCGTCGACTACCCCGTCGTCGAGCGCGACGACACCGCCGTCCGCGCCTTCAAGGAGGACGTGCTCGCGCACCTCGGCAACCCCCTCATCGACGTCCGCTCGCCCGAGGAGTACGTCGGCGATCGCACGACCGCGCCCGCCTACCCGGAGGAGGGCACGCTGCGCGCCGGCCACATCCCGAGCGCCCAGAACGTGCCGTGGGCGAAGGCGGTGGCCGAGGACGGCTCCTTCAAGACGAAGGACGAGCTCGACGCCATCTACCGCGAGGGCGCCGGCCTGAACGACGGTGATAGCGTGATCGCCTACTGCCGGATCGGCGAGCGCTCGAGCCACACCTGGTTCGTGCTCACCCACCTTCTCGGCTTCGAGGGAGTGCGCAACTATGACGGGTCGTGGACCGAGTGGGGCAGCGCCGTGCGCGTCCCCATCGTCAAGGGTGCCGAGCCCGGCGCCGTCCCGGCCCGCTGAGTGCACGCCGTCGCCGGCGGTGACGGCGTGAGCGGCGAACTGCCCGCGAAGCTCGCCGAGATCCGCGACGACTTCCTCGCGCTGTCTCAGCAGGATCGCCTGCAGCTGCTGCTCGAGTTCTCGCACGAGCTGCCCGAGCTGCCGGAGCGCTTCGCCGACCACCCCGACCTGCTCGAGCGCGTCGAGGAGTGCCAGTCGCCGGTGTACATCTTCGTGGAGATCGACGACGACGGGATCGTGCACCTGCACGCGACCGCTCCGCGCGAGGCACCCACGACGCGAGGCTTCGCATCGATCCTCGTGCAGGGGCTCGCGGGCCTCACGGTCGCGGAGGTGCTCGCCGTTCCCTCCGACTACCCCCTGACCATCGGTCTCACCGAGGCCGTCAGCCCGCTGCGCATCCGCGGGATGTCGGGGCTGCTGGGACGCACGCAGCGGCAGGTGCGCGAGAAGACCGCCGCGTGATCCTGCGCCCGGTGCACCCCGAGCACGGCGAGCCGATCGCGGTCGGTGAGCCGGAGACACGGGAGCGGCTGCGGGCGCTGTATCGACGCGATCCGGAGGCGCCGGGCATCCGGGTCAACCTCGTCGCGAGCGTCGACGGAAGCGCGCGAGGCGACGACGGCACCTCCGAGTCGCTCTCGAGCCGGGCGGATCGCGCGGTGCTCGGGGCCATCCGCGCGGAGAGCGACGTCGTGCTCGTCGGCGCGGCGAGCATGCGCGCCGAGGGCTACCTCCTGCCGCGCACCGCGCGCCTCGCCGCGCTCACGGCGTCCGGCGACTTCCGGGGCGCCCAGCCCGGCGAGGTCGCCGACCCCGAGCGGCTCCTCGTGCTCGGCCCGGAGTCGGCACGCGCCCGCACGATCGAGACGCTCGCCGCGCCGCACCGGTTCATCCCCCTTCCCCCGGATGCGCGTGGCCAGGTCGGACTCGACGACGCGATCGTCGCACTCCGCGATGCCGGCGCACCGCACGTCGTGTGCGAGGGTGGCCCCTCTCTCGCCGCCGCCCTGTTGGCGGCCGGACTCGTGGGCGAGCTGTGCCTGTCGACGAGCCCGCGCCTCACGGGCGGCGCGCTGCCGGTGCTCGGCGGCGCCGCGCATCCGGCGATCGACCTCGCGCTCGCGAGCCTGCTCGTCGACGACGCCGGCGGCGTCTACGCCCGCTGGCTGGTGCCGTCCGCACGCTGAGCGTCGAGCGCGGCCAGCCAGTTCACGATCGCGTCCTCCCAGCGGGTGCGGTCGTAGTTCCACAGCTTCGTGTGCCGCGCGACGGTGAACTCCTCGAAGGTGACGATGTCGGGTCGAGCCGCCGCGAGGGCGATCGACGCCGTCGCCGGCACGAAGCCGTCGTCGACGCTGTGCAGCAGCAGGATGGGACGGTCGAGCTCGGCGGCGCGCGTCACGAAGTCGAGACGCGCGAGGTCGAGCGGCTCGGCGAGGCCCGTGACGACGCGCCCCCACCGCGAGCGGATGAGCGTGTACACGCCCCAGCGGACGACGCCCGGCAGGCGCCGCATCCGCGCCTGGAAGTCGAGGGTCGCGATCCAGTCGACGACGGGCGAGTCCAGCACGACGCCCGTCACGAGGGCGGCGCGCGGCGACCGGGTGAGCGCCTGCAGCACGGTCGCCCCGCCCATCGACCAGCCCATCAGGACGATCTCCCGGGCTCCGCGCGCGATCGCGTACGCCATCGCCGCGTCCACGTCGATCCACTCGCGCTCGCCGAGCGCGTAGCGGTAGTCGGGGCTGTGCGGCGCCTCGCCGTCGTTGCGGTACGACACGAGCAGCGAGTGGTAGCCCGCAGCGCGGAACGGGGCGACGGCGCGCAGGGTCTCGGCGCGACGCACGGCCCGACCGTGCACGAGGATCACCCAGCGCTCCGACTCCTCGTCCGCGGCCGGAACCAGCCACGCGGGCGCCGGGCCGAGCGGCGTCGTCACCGTCACGTTCTCGTACGGGAGCCCGAGCGCGCGCGGCGTCAGCCAGAACCATCCCGAGAAGCGCCCGCGGCGAGCATCCGCCAGGTCGCCGAAGTCCACCCCGAGCAGCTCGCGCGTCACGCCGCCGCGGTCGACCTCCACGATCTCGCCGACCCGGGCGTGCCCGGTGTCGCCGGAGAACCAGAAGCTGTACTCCCCGGGCAGCAGCGAGTCGGGCGTCGCCGAGAGGCGGATGCGGCGCGCCTGCCGATCGACGCCGAGCACGCGGATGTCGTCGTCCCGACGCGAGGGCGGGATCACGACCGTGCGCGCGACGAAAGCGCTCAGCACGGCGATGCCGGCAGCGACCACCGCGCCCACGCCGAGGACGCCCCAGAGGGCGGTGAACAGCGGGGAGCGTCCCCGGCTCCGTCGACGCGGCACGACGACCTCCGATCCGGCGACGGCGTGGCACCGCCTCGCCCCTGTTCCAGAATCCTAGGCTTCCCTCGTGACCACCCCCGAGTCCGACCCCGGCGCACCCGTCGAGTTCGCACGCGCCGTGGCGTCGATGCGGGCGGCCGAGCCGCGCCCCGAGATGGAGGTCGTGGAGATCCCCGCCCCCGCGGGGCTCGCCCCCCACGCGTTCGCCCTCGCCGCCGACGTCCGCCCGACGGTGCACGGCATCGACTCGGTGCTCGGCACCGGCCGCTTCGTGCTGCTCTACGATCCCGAGGAGCCGGACGCATGGGGCGGCCCGTTCCGCGTCGTCGCCTACGCGCAGGCGCCGCTCGAGACCGAGATCGGCGTCGACCCCTTCATCGCCGACGTCGCCTGGTCGTGGCTCGTCGACGCCCTCGATGCCCGAGGCGCCGACTACAGCGCCCCCTCGGGCACCGCCACCAAGGTGCTCTCCACCGGGTTCGGCGAGCTCGCCGGCCAGGGCGACGCCGCCCAGCTGGAGCTGCGCGCATCCTGGTCGCCCGAGGGTCCCGAGGTGGGCCACCAGGTCGAGGCGTGGTGCGACCTGCTGTGCATGCTCGCGGGCCTGCCGCCGTCGTCGGATGCCGTGTCGCTGCTCCCCCATCGGCGGTCCCCGCGTGACTGAGGTCTCCGCGAACCCCACGGCCGACGCCGAGCACCCCGAGGTCCACGTCATCGACACCCGTGAGGAGTACCTCCAGGCGGTGGAGGCCCTCGCGGGCGGCAGCGGCCCCTTCGCGGTCGACGCCGAGCGCGCGTCCGGCTTCCGCTACTCGCAGCGGGCGTACCTCATCCAGGTGTTCCGGCGCGGAGCGGGCGCCTTCCTCTTCGACCCGCCGGCCATCGGCTCCTTCGCGGAGCTGCAGACGATCATGCGCCCGGAGGAATGGATCCTGCACGCCGCGAGCCAGGACCTCGCGTGCCTGCGCGAGGTGGGGCTCGACCCCGAGGTCATCTTCGACACCGAGCTCGGGGCGCGGCTCGCGGGGCTTCCGCGCGTCGGGCTGGCGACCGTCGTCGAGGAGCTCCTCGGCATCCACCTCGCCAAGGCGCACTCCGCCGCCGACTGGTCCACGCGTCCGCTGCCGCAGGGGTGGCTCGTGTACGCGGCCCTCGACGTCGAGCTGCTTCCCGACCTCCGGGACCGCATCGGCGCGCTCCTCGACGAGGCGGGCAAGGCGGAGATCGCACGCCAGGAGTTCGCGGCCGTGCTCGAGAAGACGACCCCCGTCCGGCAGGAGCCCTGGCGCCGGCTGTCCGGGATGCACTCGCTGCGCTCGCCCCGCCAGCTCGCGATCGCGCGAGCGCTCTGGACGGCCCGCGACGAGCTCGCCCAGCAGCTCGACACCGCACCGGGGCGACTCGTGCCCGACCTCTCGCTCGTCGCGGTCGCGAAGGCGCAGCCCGCGAGCAAGCGCGACCTCGCAGCGCTCAAGGACTTCACCGGCCGCGCGAGCCGCCGCGAGCTCGACCGCTGGTGGGCCGCCGTCGAAGCCGGTACCGCCGATCCCGAACCGCCGAGCATGCGCGGCACGGGCGACGGCGTGCCCGCCCCGCGGGTGTGGGCCGAGAAGAACCCGGAGGCCGATCGTCGCCTCAAGCTGGCTCGCGCCGCGCTGACCGTGCGCGCCGAGGAGCTCGCCATCCCGGTGGAGAACATGCTGACGCCCGAGACCCTGCGCCGGGTCGCGTGGGCGCCCCCCGCCGACACGACGCCCGAGACGGTCGCCACCGCGCTCGCCGATCAGGGTGCACGACCCTGGCAGCTCGAGCAGCTCGCGGCTCTCATCGCCGACGCGTTTGTCGAGGCGCGCCAAGCGCCGGGGCCCGCCCCCGCGGACGCGTAGTAGCTTCCGTCGAACGATTCGAGCGCGCCCCGTGGCCGCTGCCTAGGATCGTGAACGACACCCGGATGCGCGCCCGCGCGCCCGCATCCGTCCCCTGATCTGTGGAGGCATCGTGGCCCATTCGTCCCCGGCTCACCGCTCGGACGTCGTGTTCGTCGACGGGGTGCGCACCCCGTTCGGACGCGCCGGCGAGAAGGGCCAGTACTGGAACACCCGCGCCGACGACCTCATCGTCAAGGCGATGATCGGGCTCCTCGAGCGCAACCCGAACCTGCCGAAGGATCGCGTCGACGACGTCGCCATCGCGGCGACCACCCAGCAGGGCGACCAGGGCCTCACGCTCGGCCGTACCGCCGCCATCCTCGCGGGCCTGCCGCTCTCCGTTCCCGGGTACGCCGTCGACCGGATGTGCGCGGGCGCCATGACGACCGTGACGACGATCGCGGGTGCGATCGCCTTCGGCGCCTACGACATCGGCATCGCGGGCGGCGTCGAGCACATGGGTCGCCACCCGATGGGCTTCAACGCCGACCCCAACCCGCGCTTCCTGGCGGAGAAGCTCGTCTCCCCCGACTCGCTCAACATGGGCAACACGGCCGAGCGGCTGCACGACCGCTTCCCGCAGCTCACCAAGGAGCGCAGCGACCGCTTCGCGCTCGGCAGCCAGCAGAAGGTCGCCGCGGCCTACGCGGCCGGCAAGATCCAACCGGACCTCGTCCCCGTCGCGATCAAGTCGGACGCCGGCTGGGGCCTCGCCACCCAGGACGAGGGCATGCGCCCCGAGACGACGATGGAGGGCCTCGCCGGCCTCAAGACCCCGTTCCGTCCCCACGGTCGCGTGACGGCGGGCAACGCCTCCCCCCTCACCGACGGCGCGACCGTCTCACTCATCGCGAGCGCGGATGCCGCGAAGGAGTTCGGCCTGCCGGTCAAGATGCGCATGGTCTCGTTCGCCTTCGCGGGCGTCGAGCCCGAGGTCATGGGCATCGGGCCGATCCCCTCCACCGAGAAGGCGCTCCGCAAGGCGGGCCTCTCGATCACCGACATCGGCCTGTTCGAGCTCAACGAGGCGTTCGCCGTGCAGGTGCTCTCGTTCCTCGACCACTTCGGCATCGACGACGACGACCCGCGCGTGAACCCCTGGGGCGGTGCCATCGCGATCGGGCATCCGCTGGCCTCCTCGGGCGTACGGCTCATGATCCAGCTCGCCCGGCAGTTCGAGGAGCACCCCGAGGTGCGCTACGGCCTCACGGCCATGTGCGTCGGCCTCGGCCAGGGCGGATCCGTCATCTGGGAGAACCCCCACTACCAGGGAGCGAAGTGACCATGGCGAAGAACACCAGCCGGCTGCCCGACTACAGCGCGACCGATTTCGGCAAGCTCGCGGCCCTCGACCCGGATGAGGTGGTCACGCACTCCTTCGTGCGCGACGTCGTCCTCCCGAGCGGCAAGCGGCTCGCCCTGCTGACGCTCGACAACGGACGCGACCACACGCGGCCGAACACCCTCGGGCCGGCGACGCTCACCGAGCTCGGGGAGCGTCTCGACGAGCTCACCGCCCGCGCCGCCGCGAAGGAGATCGACGCGGTCGCCGTGACCGGCAAGCAGTTCATCCTCGCGGCGGGCGCCGACCTGTCGAAGGTCGGCGAGATCCAGGACTACGAGACCGGTCTGCTGATGGCGCAGCTGGGCCACAAGACCCTCGGCAAGCTGGGCGAGCTCGGCGTGCCGTCGTTCGTGTTCGTCAACGGCCTCGCGCTCGGCGGCGGCGTGGAGATCGCGCTCAACGCCGACTACCGCACGGTCGACTCCTCGGTGCCGGCCTTCGCCCTCCCCGAGGTGTTCCTCGGGATCATCCCGGGCTGGGGCGGCGCGTGGCTGCTGCCCAACCTCATCGGCATCGAGAACGCGCTCGAGGTCGTCATCTCCAACCCGCTCAAGAACAACCGGATGCTCAAGGGCCCCCAGGTCTTCGAGCTCGGCATCGCGGATGCCATGTTCTCGCCCGCCAACTTCCTCGAGGACTCGCTGAAGTGGGCGGACGGCGTGTTGACCGGCGCCGTCAAGGTCAAGCGCCCCAACGAGCCCGGCAAGCTCGAGCGGCTCGCGAAGTGGGACATCGCGATCGGCATCGCCGAGAAGACCCTCAAGAGCCGCATCGGCGAGGTCGCGAAGAGCCCCTACGCGGCGCTCGAGCTGCTCAGGGCGGCGAAGAACACCGACAAGAAGACGGGGTTCCTCGCCGAGGACAAGGCGCTCGCCGAGCTGATCTCCGGCGACCAGTTCCGCGCATCCATCTACGCCTTCAACCTCGTGCAGAAGCGTGCGAAGCGGCCCGCGGGCGCGCCCGACAAGGAGCTCGCGCAGAAGGTCACCAAGGTCGGCGTCATCGGCGCGGGACTCATGGCGAGCCAGTTCGCGCTGCTCTTCGTGCGGCGGCTTCAGGTTCCGGTGGTCATCACCGACCTCGACCAGGCGCGCGTCGACAAGGGGATCTCGTACATCCACGGCGAGATCGACGAGCTGCTCGCGAAGGGCCGCATCGACTCCGACGAGGCGAACCGTCTCAAGGCGCTCGTGACGGGCACGACCGACAAGGCCGACTTCGCGGCCTGCGACTGGGTCATCGAGGCGGTCTTCGAGGAGCTCGGCATCAAGCAGGACGTCTTCGCCGAGGTGGAGCAGTACCTCTCGCCCGAGGCGATCCTCGCCACCAACACCTCGTCGCTCTCCGTCGAGCAGATCGGCGCCAAGCTGAAGAACCCGGAGCGCCTCGTGGGCTTCCACTTCTTCAACCCGGTGGCCGTCATGCCGCTCATCGAGGTGGTGCGCACCTCGAAGACCACGGATGCCGCGCTCGCCACCGCCATGGCGACCGCCGCCAAGCTGCGCAAGAACGCGGTCATCACGAGCGACTCCCCCGGATTCGTGGTGAACCGCGTGCTCGCGAAGGTGCTCGGCGAGGCCATGCACGCCGTCGAGCAGGGTGCGTCGTTCGAGGACGTGGTCGAGGCGGCGCGGCCGTTCGGGCTCCCGATGGATCCGTTCGTGCTGCTCGACCTCGTGGGCCTCAAGGTCGGCGCGCACGTGCTCGACACGCATCACGCGGCCTTCCCCGAGCGCTTCTTCGACAGCCCCGCCCTCCACGAGCTCGCCGAGTACGGCGCGATCTTCGAGAAGGATGCGAAGGGCAAGATCAAGGGCTACGACAAGAAGGCCCTCGAGATCGTCGCGAAGCACCGCCCCGCGGATGCCGTGGCGCTCAGCCCCGTCCAGCTGCGTGAGCGCCTCGAGGTCGGTCTCGCCGACGAGATCCACCGCATGCTCGAGGAGCACGTGGTCGCCGCCCCCGAGGACATCGACCTGTGCATGATCCTCGGCGCGGGCTGGCCGTTCCAGATGGGCGGGGCGACGCCCTACCTCGACCGGGTCGGCGCGAGCGAGAAGGCCTTCGGCGACACCTTCCACCACCCGCCCATCCGCGGGGTGCGGTAGTCCGGCATCCTTCTGAGGTAGGCCCGGCTCACGCCGCCCGGAAATAGGGATTCCTCCCGATCCGGGCGGCGTACCTCAGTTCCGATGCTGGAGGCATGGAACTCACGAGCGACTACCGCATCTGGATCTCCGAGTCACGTGACGCCGAGCTCGACCTCGCTGCGGAGCGCGCACGAGTGGCCGTCGAGCGCGCGGCCGAGGCCGGCGGCGGCGCGGGCGGGAACCTCCTGTCCCGTCTGCGCCGCCACCCGCTCCGCAACCCGCGGGCGGTGACCCGCTGAACGACCGCGCACGGTCCGGGCGCCGCGTCGGTGCCAGGTGGCACGATGAGGTGGTGCGCATCCAGACCGTCTCGCCCATGGTCGGCCGCACCGCCGAGCTGCGAGAGCTGCGTGCCGCGTCCGACGAGGCGCGGCACGGCTCCCCCCGCGTCGTCGTGCTCGGCGGGGAGGCCGGCATCGGCAAGACGCGCCTCGTCGACGAGTTCGTGGCGCAGCTGGACGAGCGGACGGTCGTGGTGCGCGGTCAGTGCGTCGAGTTCGGCACGGTCGGCATCCCCTACGCGCCCCTCGTCGGCGTCCTGAGGGACCTCGTCGATGCGGTCGGCTCGGACGCCGTGTTCGCGGCGGCCGGCGGCGGCGCGCCGACGCTCCGCACGCTCGTCGAGGCGCATGCGCCGATCGAACGCGACGAGCGGCTCGGCGTCGAGCGGCTCGACGAGGTCGTGACGACGATCCTCGAGCAGCTGTCCGCCGATCGGGAGCTCGTGGTCGTCATCGAAGACGTCCACTGGGCCGATCCCGCGACGCTCGACGTCCTCCGGTTCCTCGCCCGCATGCTGCGCTCGGGGCGGCTCCTGATCGTGCTCAGCTACCGCAGCGACGACATCACCCGCGGTCATCCGCTCCGAGCCGTGCTCGGCGAGTTCGAGCGCAATCGTCGCGTCTCACGGGTGCTGCTGGCCCGGCTCGACGCCGCCGAGGTGCGCGCCCAGCTCGAGGGGCTGCTCGGGGGCGTCCCCACGGCAGAGCAGAGCCGCACGGTGTTCGACAGGAGCGAGGGGGTCCCGTTCTTCGTCGAGGAGCTCGTCGGATGCGGCGGCGAGCTCGCGACGGGCGTGCCCGTGACCCTGCGGGAGCTGCTGCTCGCACGGTACGAAGCTCTCGGCCCGAGCGCTCGGCGCATCGTCCGGGTGCTCGCCGCGGGCGGCGGGCGCACCGACCACGAGATCCTCGCGGCGGTCGTGGTCGCCGAGGCCGCGGAGCTCGACGCCGCCCTTCGCGAGGCGGTCGAGGCGGGCGTGGTCGTCACGACGGCCCGGGGCTACGACTTCCGCCACGCGCTCGTGCGGGAGGCCGTGGCCGACGAGCTGCTGCCCGGTGAGCGGGCGGAGGTGCACGGCCGGTACGCGGCCGCCCTCGCCGCTCAACCCGTCGCCCCCGCCGCGCGGGCCGCGCGGGCGGTGCTCGTCTCCGCGCACTGGCTCGAGGCCCATGACCTCGAGCACGCCTTCCGCACCTCGCTCGAGGGCATGCGGCTCAGCCGGGCGGCCTTCGCCTACGCGAGCGCGGCGCAGCTGGGCGAGCGGGCGCTGTCGCTCTGGGACCGGGTCCCGGATGCCGCAGCGGTCGCCGAGGTCTCGCACGTCGAGCTGCTCGGCCTCGTCGCCCGCTCCTGGCGCGCCGCCGGCGAGCCGCAGCGCGCGATCGCGACGATCGATCTCGCGATCGCGGAAGCGCGCGACGCCGATCGCGTCGAGCGGGCACGGCTGCTCCGCGACCGCGGGCTCATGCTCGGCACCCAGGGCCACGCCGACTCGCTCACGATGTACGAGGAGGCGCTCGAGCTGCTGGGCGACGCGGAGGAGCCGCGCCTCCGCGCCGGGCTGCTCGCCGAGGCGGCGAGCAAGTACATGGTCTCGGGACGCAACGAGCGGGCGCTCGAGGCCGCGACGGAGGCCATCGCCCTGGCGCCGGCGGACGCCTCGCGCATCCGCTCGGTCGCAGCGAACGTCCGCGCGGGCACGCTCACCCACCTCGGGCGCATCGCCGAGGGCGCGGCCGACTACGCGCTCGCGCTGCGTGAGGCGGGCGACGATCGCGACGCGCTGCTGCGTTACCACGTGAACTACTCGGACACGCTCCACCTCCTCGGCCGGTACCGGGCGTCGATGGAGGTGGCGCTCGCCGGCATCCGGATCGCCGACGCCTCGGGCGTCGCGCGCACCTCCGGCGCGATCCTCGCGCTCAACACCGTCGACCCGCTGTTCGCGCTCGGCGAGTGGGACCGGGCCGACGCCCTCATCGAGGACTCGCTCGAGCTGGAGCCGCCCGTCGTCTTCCGGGTGTACCTGCGGCGCGCCCGCATCCGCTCGGTGCTCTGGCGCGGCGATGCCGAGCGCGCGCGGTCGCTGTTCGAGCAATGGGAGCCGTCGATGCGGCAGATCGCCGACTTCGAGGACCAGGTGGCCGCGGGGCTCGCGCTCGACATCGCGGAGGTCGAGCTGGCGCTCGGCGATCTCGACGCCGCGTGGGCGTGGGCGGGGAGGCTCGTCGAGCGCGAGCGGCTCGCGTCGGCGCCGTGGGAGCTGCCGATCGCGCCCGTCGTCGCACGCATCATCGCGCGGCGGCGCGAGGCGGCGGGCGATCCGGGACTTCAGGCGGACCTCGTCACGCGGCTGCGTGCCGTGATCGAACGCGACGCGTGGCCGACGCGCCCGCTGTGGGCGGCCTTCACGGAGGCGGAGCTCGGCGGCGCCACTGGTGCCGGTGACGACGTCGAGCTGTGGCGCGCCGCCCTCCGGGAGGCCGAGGCCCCGGAGACCGCGGTTCTCACGCGGCTCCAGCTCCGCCGTGGGCTGGCCCGGGCCCAGCTCCTGCAGGGCGACCGTGTGGGTGCCGCGGATTCGCTCGACGTCCTCCGGGCGGACGCCGCGCAGCTGGGAGCGGGGCTGCTGGTCACGGAGTCGGACCGACTCGTCGCGTCCGCCGGGCTCTCCGGCCCGACCCGAACCACGGATCCCGAGGAGCTCACCGCCCGCGAACGCCAGGTGCTGGAGCTCATCGCGGAGGGGCTCAGCAACGGTCAGATCGCCGAACGCCTCTACATCAGCCGCAAGACGGTGTCGGTGCACGTCTCGGCGATCCTGCGCAAGCTGGGTGCGGCCTCCCGGACGGAGGCCGCACGCCTGCTGCTCAGTGCATCGCCGGAGCGGCCAGCTCCTCGTCGGTGAGCTCGGGGCGCACCGGCTTCCGCACGAAGAACGCGGCCACGATGGCCAGCGGCGAGAGGATGGCCCCGCCGAGGAAGGCCCAGTGCACGCCCGCGATGAGCTGCTCTGGCGTCGCCGCTTCAGGGTTCACCGCGCCGGCGGCCGAGGTGCCGATCGCCAGCAGCGCGATGAAGGCGGCGGTGCCCGCCGCGCCCGCGACCTGCTGGACGGTGCCGATCGTCGCCGATCCGTGCGAGTAGAGGTGGGGCGGCAGCGCGCTCGTCGCCGTCGTGAAGATCGGCGTGAAGAGCAGCCCGAGCCCGAGGCTCAGCACGATGTGGGTCACGAGCACGAACCAGAGCTGCGTCTCGGGCCCGAAGAAGGTCATCGCCCAGATGGCGGAGCTCATAACGATCGAGCCCGGGATCACGAGCGGTGCAGGCCCGAAGCGGTCGTAGAGGCGGCCGACGATCGGGCCGAGCAGCCCCATGAGCAGTCCACCCGGCAGGAGCGTCAACCCGATCGCGAGCGCCTCGACCCCGAGCCCGCGCTCGAGGTAGATCGGGAAGAGGATCACGACGCCGAACAGCACGGCCATCAGGATCACGAAGAACAGGATCGACACCGTGAAGCTGCGCGAGCGGAAGGTGCGCAGGTCGAGCAGCGCGGCATCCCGACGCTGCAGTCGCAGCTGCCGCCAGATGAACAGCCCGAGCGAGACCCCGCCGATGACGAGCGGGATCCACGACGGGACCATCGCCTTGCCCTCCGCGGCCAGGCCGAGGTTGCTCAGTCCGAACACGATGCCGCTGAAGCCGAAGGCCGACAGCACGACCGACGGAACGTCGAGCGGCACCTTGCGGGGCTCCGAGACGTTCGGGACACGCGCGATGCCGATGGCGAGCATGACGAGCGCGATCGGGAGCATGACCCAGAACAGCCCACGCCACGCGGTGAACTGCAGGATGAGGCCGGAGACGGCCGGTCCGATCGCCGGCGCCACCGACATGACGATCGAGATGCGGCCCATGATGCGGCCGCGGTCGGAGAGCGGGACGAGCGTCAGGACCGTCGTCATGAGCAGCGGCATCATGATGCCGGTTCCCATGGCCTGGACGACGCGCCCGGCGACGAGCGGGCCGAAGCCGGGTGCCGTCGCGGCGATGAGCGTTCCCGTCGAGAACAGCGACATCGCCGTGATGAACACGGGGCGGGTGTTGAGGCGCTCGAGCAGGAAGCCCGTCACGGGGATGACGACGGCGAGGGTGAGCGCGAAGGCGGTCGTGAGCCACTGGCCTTCGCTCGGCGTGATCCGGAGGTCCTCCATGATCTCGGGCACGGCGACACTCATCGTGGTCTCGTTGAGGAAGACCACGAAGACGGCGGCGAGCAGGAGCACGATGGCGACGCGGTTGCGTCGGGCGATCGCGGGATCGAGGGCTCCGCTCGTGGCGGGCGACTCGACGGCGTGATTCGTCACGGTTCCTCCGGTGGGTGGTGGGCGATGGCCCGGGATGTCACTGCTATGTGAACAGCGTCCACATTAGCGCACGCCACCGACATCGCGTCGGGGCACGAGGGGGCTAACGGCCGTGCTCGACGTCGTATTCCCGGCGCACCTCATCCGGCAGCGGGCGGGCGACCGGGATGCGGGTGCCGAGCACCTGCGCGACGATGTCGCGCGCGATGCGCTGATCGGTGAGCCCGGCGTCCTCGAGGATCTGGTCGCGCGAGGCGTGCTCGAGGAACTCGTCCGGCAGGCCGAGCTCGTCGACCGCGGTGTCCACCCCGGCGGCGCGGAGGTCCTGGCGGATGCGCGTCCCCACCCCGCCCACGCGGATCCCGTCCTCGATCGAGACCACCAGCCGGTGCGCGCGCGCGAGCTCGACGACGCTGCCCGGCACCGGGATGACCCAGCGGGGGTCGATCACGGTGGCGCCGATCCCCTGCGCCGCGAGTCGGTCCGCCACGCGCATCGCGAGGGCCGCCATGGGCCCCACGGCCACGAGCAGCACGTCCCGGTGCGGCGCCTCGCGGAGCACATCGACGCCGTCCTCCGTGCGGCGCACCGCATCGAACTCGTTGCCGACCGATCCCTTCGAGAAGCGCAGCACCGTCGGTCCGTCGTCGACCGAGACGGCCTCCGCGAGCTCCTCGCGCAGCCGCGTCGCGTCGCGGGGCGCCGCGATCCGGATGCCCGGCACGACCTGGAGGATCGCGAGGTCCCACATGCCGTGATGGCTCGGGCCGTCCGGCCCGGTGACGCCCGCCCGGTCGAGCACGAAGGTGACGCCCGCGCGGTGGAGCGCGACGTCCATGAGCACCTGATCGAAGGCACGGTTGATGAAGGTCGCGTAGAGGGCGACGACCGGATGCAGCCCCCCGAAGGCGAGTCCCGCGGCGCTCGTCGCCGCGTGCTGCTCGGCGATGCCCACGTCGAAGACGCGCTCCGGGAAGCGCTCCGCGAAGCGGTGCAGGCCGGTCGGGCGCAGCATCGCCGCGGTGATGCCCACGAGTCGCGGGTTCCGCTCGGCCAGTTCGAGGATCTCGTCGGCGAACACCGAGGTCCACGAGGGCTTGCTGGGGTGCTCGAGCGGCTCGCCGGTCTCGGGGTCGATCTGGCCGACCGCGTGGAACTGGTCCGCGACGTCGGCGAGGGCGGGCTCGTATCCGCGGCCCTTCTGCGTGATGACGTGCACGATGACCGGGGCGTCGTAGGCCTTCGCCTGGCTCAGCGCCTCCTCGAGCGAGCCCAGGTCGTGTCCGTCGACGGGACCCAGGTACTTGATATCGAGGTTCGAGTAGAGCGCCTCGTTGTTGGAGAACCGGGCGAGGAAGCCGTGGATGGCGCCGCGGGTGCCGCGATAGAAGGCGCGCCCCGGCTTGCCGAGCCGGTCGAAGAACCGGCGGCTGCTGAAGTAGAGCGAGCGGTAGGCGCGGCGCGTGCGCACGGTATTGAGGAATCGCGCCATGCCGCCGATGGTCGGCGCGTAGGAGCGGCCGTTGTCGTTCACGATCATGACGAGCCGACGCGAGTTGTCGTCGGAGATGTTGTTGAGCGCCTCCCACGTCATGCCGCCGGTGAGGGCGCCGTCGCCGACGACCGCGACGACGTAGCGGTCGGACTGGCCCGTCATCGCGAAGGCGCGGGAGATGCCGTCCGCCCAGCTCAGCGAACTGGAGGCGTGCGAACTCTCCACGATGTCGTGCTCGGACTCGGCCCGCTGCGGGTAGCCCGCGAGGCCGCCCCGCTCGCGGAGTCCGGAGAAGTCCTGGCGGCCGGTGAGCAGCTTGTGCACGTAGCTCTGATGGCCGGTGTCGAACACCATGGCGTCGTGCGGCGAGTCGAAGACGCGGTGCATCGCGATGGAGAGCTCGACGACGCCCAGGTTCGGTCCGAGGTGCCCGCCGGTCTTGGAGACCTCCCGCACGAGGAACTCGCGGACCTCCCCCGCGAGCTGGGTGAGCTGTTCGCGGGTGAGCCCGTCGAGGTCGCGGGGACCCTGGATCGACTCGAGAAGACTCACGGGTTCGACCCTACGCCGAGATCACACGAGCGAGCGGAGGACGTACTGGAGGATGCCGCCGTTGCGGTAGTAGTCGGCCTCACCGGGCGTGTCGATGCGCACCACGGCGTCGAACTCGATCGTCTGCTTGCCCTCGGGTGAGAACTCGCTCGGCTCGGCCGTGACGTGCACGGTCTTCGGCGTGACGCCCTCGTTGAGCTGCTCGAGCCCGGAGATCGACACGATCTCGGTGCCGTCGAGCCCGAGCGAGCGCCAGCTCTCCCCCGCCGGGAACTGCAGCGGCACGACGCCCATGCCGATGAGGTTGGAGCGGTGGATGCGCTCGAAGCTCTCGGTGATGACGGCCTTGACGCCCAGCAGGCTCGTGCCCTTCGCGGCCCAGTCGCGCGAGGACCCGGAGCCGTACTCCTTGCCGCCGAATACGACGAGCGGCGTTCCCTCGGCCTGGTAGTTCATGCACGCGTCGTAGATGTACGACTGCGGGCCGCCCTCCTGGGTGAAGTCGCGCGTGTACCCGCCCTCGACGATCTGCCCGTCGTTGACCGCCGCGACGAGCTCGTTCTTGAGGCGGATGTTGGCGAAGGTGCCGCGGATCATGACCTCGTGGTTGCCGCGGCGCGAGCCGTAGGAGTTGTAGTCCTTGCGCTCGACGCCGTGGTCCTCGAGGTACTGCGCGGCGGGCGTGCCTGCCTTGATGTTGCCGGCCGGGCTGATGTGGTCGGTCGTGACGGAGTCGCCGAGGGTCGCCATGACGCGCGCGCCCGAGATGTCGGTGACGGGGGTCAGCTCCATCGACATGCCGTCGAAGTAGGGCGCCTTGCGCACGTAGGTGGAGTCGGCATCCCACTCGAAGATCGGACCCTCGGGCGTGGGCAGGCTCGTCCAGCGCTCGTCGCCGTCGAAGACGGTCGCGTACTGCTTGATGAACTGCTCACGCGAGATCGAGGAGTCGATGACCTCCTGCACCTCGTCGGGCGAGGGCCAGATGTCCTTGAGGTAGACGTCGTTGCCGTCGACGTCCTTGCCGAGCGCGTCGGTCTCGAAGTCGAAGTTCATCGAGCCGGCCAGTGCGTAGGCGACGACGAGCGGCGGCGAGGCGAGGTAGTTCATCTTGACGTCGGGGCTGATGCGGCCCTCGAAGTTGCGGTTGCCGGAGAGCACTGCGGTGACGGCGAGGTCGTTGTCGTTGATCGCCGCCGACACCTCCTCGATGAGGGGCCCGGAGTTGCCGATGCAGATCGTGCAGCCGTATCCGACCGTGTAGAAGTCGAGGCCCTCGAGCGCCTTGTCGAGGCCGGACTTCTCGTAGTAGTCGGTGACGACCTTGGAGCCCGGGCCGAGCGTGGTCTTGACCCAGGGCTTGCGCTTGAGTCCCTTGTCGACGGCCTTCTTGGCGAGCAGGCCGGCGGCGATCATGACGGAGGGGTTGGAGGTGTTGGTGCACGAGGTGATGGCGGCGAGCGTGACGGCGCCGTTGTCGAGGATGTAGCTCGTGCCCTCGGGCGTCGTCACCTTGACCGGCTTGGAGGCGTTCTTGGGGTGCCCGGAGTTGATGTGCACCTCGCGGGTGTCCTCGTTCTCCTCCCCCGGGACCGAGCCCGGGTCGGATGCCGGGAAGGAGTGCTTCGACTCGAGGTCGACGATGTCGTCGGTCGTCGACGGCGTCGCGTAGTTGAGGATGTCCTTCTCGAACTGCTCCTTCGCCTCCGACAGCAGGATGCGGTCCTGCGGGCGCTTCGGGCCGGCGATGGACGGCACGACCGTGCCGAGGTCGAGCTCCATGTACTCGCTGTAGACGGGCTCGTGGGCGGCGTCGTGCCACAGGTGCTGCAGCTTCGCGTACGCCTCGACGAGCGCCACGGTCTGCTCGTCGCGGCCGGTGAGGCGCAGGTAGTCGAGGGTGACGTCGTCGATCGGGAAGATCGCGGCGGTCGAGCCGAACTCCGGGCTCATGTTGCCGATGGTGGCGCGGTTGGCGAGCGGCACGGATGCGACGCCTGCGCCGTAGAACTCGACGAACTTGCCGACGACCCCGTGCTTGCGCAGCATGTCGGTGATCGTCAGCACGACGTCCGTCGCGGTGACGCCCGCGGGGATCTCGCCCGTGAGCTTGAAACCGACGACGCGCGGGATGAGCATCGACACGGGCTGGCCGAGCATGGCCGCCTCCGCCTCGATGCCGCCGACGCCCCAGCCCAGCACGCCGAGGCCGTTCACCATCGTGGTGTGCGAGTCGGTGCCGACGCAGGTGTCGGGGTAGGCCTGCAGCACGCCGCCGTTGACCCGGTCGTAGATGACCTTCGCGAGGTGCTCGATGTTGACCTGGTGCACGATGCCGGTGCCGGGGGGTACGACCTTGAAGTCCTGGAAGGCGGTCTGGCCCCAGCGCAGGAACTGGTAGCGCTCGCCGTTGCGCTCGTACTCGATCTCGACGTTGCGCTCGAGCGCGTTCTCGGTGCCGAAGAGGTCGGCGATGACGGAGTGGTCGATGACCATCTCGGCCGGGGAGAGCGGGTTGATCCGGTCGGGGTCGCCGCCGAGGGCGGTCACCGCCTCGCGCATGGTGGCGAGGTCGACGATGCAGGGGACGCCGGTGAAGTCCTGCATGACGACGCGCGCCGGGGTGAACTGGATCTCGGTGTCGGGCTCCGCATCCGGGTTCCAGGAGCCGAGCGCCTCGATCTGCGCCTGGGTGACGTTGGCGCCGTCCTCGGTGCGGAGGAGGTTCTCGAGCAGCACCTTGAGGCTGAACGGGAGCCTCTTGTAGCCCTCGACGGTGTCGATGCGGAAGATCTCGTAGTCGGTCCCGCCGACGGTCAGGGTGTCCTTCGCGGAAAAGCTGTTGATGCTCGACACGATCGTCTCCTCTGGCGAATGTCCGGATGCGCTGCCTCAGCCATCCTGACGGCCGACGCAGGCGCGTACCAGCAAGGCAAGCCTAAGCCTGTCCGCCTCGGCGCACCCGAGTCGATTTATCTTGATATCAAGATATCTTACGCGCTCTCGGACGCCTCCGCGTCCACCGCGCCGGTCCACGCGCTGCGGATGAGCAGCCAGGTCACCCAGAGCACGATCGCGTACGGCGGGATGCCGAGCAGCAGCTTCATCGTCGCGAGCCCGGCGGCATCGTCCGCGAGGTAGAGGGGCACCTCGACCGCGAGACGGACGGCCGGCAGAACGGCCCACAGGACGGTCGCGATGAGCGCGACCCGCGCCTTCGCGGGGTCGGCCCGCCACACCGTGTCGCCCGTCAGGAGCCCCGCCATCACGCCGATGAGCGGCCGCCGCACGGCGATGCTCAGCAGCATCGCCACGAGCAGCACGACGTTGATGATGAGCCCCGGGAGGAAGTTGTCGGACGCGCGCCCGCTGAGCAGCGCGAGCCCCGCCGACACGCCGACGCCGAGCGCGCCCACGACCGCCGTCATCACCGGCTGGCGCATCACGACACGCGCCGCGATGAAGACGACCGCGAGGCCCAGCGGCGCGAGCACCGACGGGACGAGCTGCTGCGTGATCGTGAACACGACGAGGAACAGCAGCGGCGGCAGGATCGACTCCACGAGGCCGCGGATGCCGCCGACGGCCGCGAGCAGCGCGCGACCGCTCGGCGCCTCCCCCGGTCGCACATGACCGAGACCCGAGCGGCGGGCCGCCGCCGCCATCGCGTCGGAGAAGGACGGGGCCGGCTGGTCCGGGGTCCGGTCGTCGGCCTCGCCGCCGGCCGGCATCAGGCCTGCTCGCCCGGCTGGACGTTCGCGGGCACGTGCAGCGGGATGAGGTCACGTGGGGGCATCGGCGTCGTGCCGCGCACCACCACGATGCTGCGGAACAGGTCCTCGACCTGCGCCGCGGCATCCGCGTCCACCGCCGCCTTGCCGCTGATGACGCCGCGGAGGAACCAGCGGGGGCCGTCCACGCCGACGAACCGCGCGATCCGCACCCCAGGCGCGTTGCCGGCCGGAGCGGGAATCTCGGCGCGCAGCTCGGGCCCGAACGGGCCGTCGACGGTCTGCGTCGTGCCGCCCTGGCGGGCGATCTGCTCGACGATCTGCTCGCGGATCTCGTGCCAGAGCCCGCTCGTGCGGGGCGCGGCGAAGGGCTGCACCTGCAGCGTCGATTCGGCGTAGTCGAGGGCCACGGCGACGACGCGCTTGCTGCCCTCCTCGATCTCGAGGCGCAGCGCCAGCTCGGGACGCGGCAGGATCTTGACACCGCCGAGGTCGACGTACGGACGGACGGCGTTCGCCTCCGCGACATCGAGCGGGCCGTTCTCCGCGCGGTCCTCCGGTGCGGACTTCGGCTGGTCGGCGGATGCGTCGTCGATCGGGTCGTCGCTCATGGGGTTCCTCCTCGGGTCGAGTAGCCCGTCGAGCCGAAGCCTCCCTCGCCGCGGTCGGAGCCGGGCAGGCGTTCGACCGGGATGAAGCGCGCCCGGCTGACGGGCATGACGATGAGCTGAGCGATGCGGTCGCCGGCGGAGACGGCGTAGCTCTCGCGGGCATCGGTGTTCAGCAGCGTGACCCGGATCTCGCCCCGGTATCCCGCGTCGACGGTGCCGGGGCTGTTCACGATCGTGATGCCGTGCTTGGCCGCGAGCCCGCTGCGCGGGACGACGAAGGCGACATAGCCGTCGGGGAGGGCGATGGCCACCCCCGTGCCCACGACGGCCCGCTCGCCGGGGGCGAGCACGACGTCCTCGCTCGACACGAGGTCGGCTCCGGCGTCGCCGGGATGGGCGTAGGCGGGAACGGTGTCGCCGCGGAACAGCACCTCGACGGACTCGGTCACCCCACGACGATAGTCCATGGTCGAATAGGCGTGATGTCCTACCGCGAACGACTCTGGCCCGCCCCGTGGATCTTCCTCGCGACCGCGCTCGTGATCCCGGCCTCGCTGCTCGTGTTCCTGCCGATCTCGGTGATCGCCGGGATCGTCGTGGCGATCGCGCTCTACGGGGCGATCGTGGCCGTGCTGATCCTCACCACCCCGACGGTCGAGGTGCGCGACGGCGAGCTACGCGCGGGCCGCGCCCGCCTGCCGCTCTCCGTGGTGGGCGGGGTCACCGCGGCGCACGGCGCGGACGCGGTGCGCGAACGCGGCACGGGACTGCACGCGGACGCGTGGCTGCTCATCCGCGGCTGGATCCCCGACGTCGTGCGGGTCGAGCTCGACGACCCCGCGGACCCGACCCCCTACTGGCTGCTGTCGAGCCGGAGGCCGGATGCGCTCGCGCAGGCGATCGACGCGGGCCGGTGAGGGCTCAGGCAGCGCACTCGATGCAGATCGGCCCGAGGTCGGTCTTGTGGTCGAACTGCGACTGGTGCTTCACGAGGAAGCAGTTGACGCACGTGAACTCGTCCTCCTGCGGCGGCAGCACGACGACGTCGAGGTCGAGATCGGAGAGGTCCTGGCCCGCGAGCTCGAAACCCGGGTTGTCGGCGTCGTCGACGTCGACCACGCCCGACAGCTTGTCGGGCACACGCTCCTGGAGGGCCTGGATCGACTCGGTGTCGTCGTCGGTCTTCCGAGGGGCGTCGTAATCGGTAGCCATTCCCATCCATTTCCATCGGGCGCGTGCGGGTGAAGCGGCGTCAGTCTGCATCATCGGATGCGGAAGCGCAAACCCTCCCAGCCGGCTCCCAGACACACCGGGAACCGCGGCGGATGCAACTCGCGGCACGCCCGCGTTATTCCCGGGTTCCGGGCCCTCGCCATGACATCCTGGCGTCGAATCCTGACGGCTGGAGGTCGGTTCAGCATGCAAGAGCTCAAGGTCATCGGAGTCGAGAACGGCTCGCTCCTGGTCGCCTCGGACGACGGGGAGCAGTACCGCGTCGAGGTCGACGAGACCGTGCAGTCGCGCCTGCGCGCCTCGATGCCCGATCCCGGGCCCCTGCGGCGCCTCGCGCCGCGCGAGATCCAGGCGCAGATCCGCGCCGGGATGACCGCGGAGGACGTCGCCCGCGTGACCGGCGCGTCGCTCGAGTACATCAAGCGCTTCGAGGGGCCCGTGCTCGCCGAGCGCGAGTACGTCATCGAGTCGGCCCTCAACGTGCCCGTGCACATGGCTGTCGAGACCGACCCCCTCGCATCCGGGGCCACCTTCGGCTCGGTCATCCGGGAGCGCCTCGCGGATGCCGGCGCCACGGGCGAGCGCTGGGCGAGCTGGAAGGAGCAGGGCGGCGGCTGGATCGTCAAGCTCACGTTCAGCGCCGCCGAGATCGAGCGCGACGCGCGATGGGGATTCGACCCGAAGAAGCAGTCGCTGCAGCCCCTCAACCAGGAGGCCGTGCAGCTGTCCCAGCAGGGCGAGCTGCCGCCGAGCCTCATCCCCCGCCTCCGCGCCGTGCCGCTCGACGAGCGCGACGACGCGCGGTTCGACTCCGGCGCCTTCGCCGTCGAGTCGGACGGCGAGGAGACCGTCGTGACCTCTGTCGAGTTCACGCAGATCGAGTTCGGCGGGCGCCCCGCACCCGCTGAGGAGCCGAGCGGCACCCACCACACGGCCGATCTGCTCGAGGCGCTTCGCCGCCGCCGCGGCGAACGCGAGCCGCTCGACCTCGACGAGGGCGAGCAGGGGCTCGCCGCGCACCCCTCGACCGGGGTGGTCAAGCTCGTCGACGTGCCGCTCGACGGCGTCCCCGACGAGCCGGTCCCCGCCAACTTCACGAATGCGCCCACCGCGAAGGCGTCCGGGTCCTCGGGCGCCACCGGACCCCTCGGGAAGCGCCGTGGTCGCGCCTCGATGCCGAGCTGGGACGAGATCGTCTTCGGCGCCCGCGGCGACGAGGACTGAACGGCTACCCGAACGCCCCGAAGCGCAGGAGTGGGACGGCCGTCTCGGCCGGTGTGAGCGAGCCGTGCTGGCCGACCATGCCGCGAGCCCGGTCGTCGGCATCCGCGTAGTACGCGTGGTCGCCGCGCGCGGCGACCAGCACCTCCCCGATGCGCGGCAGCACCTCGGGGTCCACCTCGCCGAACCAGCCCGCCGTCACCGCCTCCTCGCGCGTCGCGACCCAGGCCAGGCGGCCCTCCGAGGTGCGCCAGGTGTCGGCCACCGCCATCGCATCCGCTCCGGGCTCGAGGTGCAGCTGCAGGCAGCGCGGCTCCCCCGCGACGTGCCGCACCCCCTCGAGAAGGGCGGCGGATGCGATCCGGTGCGCGTGAGCGGGCACATCCACCATCCCGTGGTCGGCGGTGACCAGCATGCCGTGACGCCTCCCGAGCAGGGCGCTCACCGCGGCGAGCTCGGCATCGACCGCCTCGAGGGTCGCGAGCCACTCGGCCGACGCCACGCCCTTGGCGTGGCCGGTCATGTCGAGCTCGGGCACGTAGTAGTAGACGAGTGCCGGTCCCGGCGACGCGAGGGCGGAGGCGAGCCGCGCCGCGCGCTCCCCCGCGTCGGCCGCGCCCACGAACTCGGCACCGCGCAGCACCGCGCGCGTGAACCCCGAGTCGCGGTATCTCGGATGCGCGATCGCGACGCTCGGCACGCCCGCGGATGCGGCACGCTCGAAGAGCGTCGGCATCCGCTGCCAGCTCGCCGGGTCGAGGCCGTCCCAGCCGCTCAGCTGGTTGACGACCCGATCGCGTGCGGGGTCCAGCACGCGGTAGCCGACGAGCCCGTGCCGACCGGCCAGCTCGCCGGTCGTCAGGGTCGCGAGGGCGGCGGCCGTCGTGGTGGGAAACCCGGCACCGATCGCGGCGTCGTCCGCGAGGCGCCGGGCGAGCGTCCGCGCGTGACCCGCGTGCGCGGCGAGCTGCGCATGCCCGAGGCCGTCGATCACCGCGACGACGGCCTTCTCGACGGGCGGCAACCCCATCCGGCCGCGCCTCCCGGACAGTGCGTCGAGGGAATTCGGCACGACATCCGCGAGGCTCAGCCTGTGCGTTTTCGCCGCCGGTAGCATGGCGACGATCTTATGACTCCGCCCGATGACCCCACCCAGCCTGCAGCCGGCGGCAGTGCCTCCGCCCTCGCCTTCGGCGAGCGAATCGAGGACGTCGACGTCTCGACCGAGATGCAGGGTTCCTTCCTCGAGTACGCCTACTCGGTCATCTACTCGCGCGCACTTCCCGACGCCCGCGACGGGCTGAAGCCCGTGCAGCGACGCATCCTCTTCCAGATGAACGAGATGGGCCTGCGACCCGACCGCGGCCACGTGAAGTCGGCACGTGTCGTCGGCGACGTCATGGGCCGCCTGCACCCGCACGGCGACACGGCGATCTACGACGCCCTCGTGCGCCTCGCCCAGGACTTCACGATGCGCGTTCCGCTCGTCGACGGACACGGCAACTTCGGCTCGCTCGACGACGGCCCAGCCGCCCCTCGCTACACGGAGGCGCGCATGCAGGCGGCGGCGCTCGCGCTCGTCGAGTCGCTCGACGAGGACGTCGTCGACTTCGTACCCAACTACGACAACCAGCTCACCCAGCCCGAGGTGCTGCCGGCTGCCTACCCGAACCTCCTCGTCAACGGGGCGAGCGGCATCGCGGTCGGCATGGCGACCAACATGGCACCGCACAACCTCATCGAGGTCGTCGGCGCGGCGCGGCACCTCCTCGAGAACCCCGAGGCGACCCTCGAGGAGCTCATGGCGTACGTCCCGGGGCCCGACCTGCCGACGGGCGGCACCATCGTCGGCCTCGACGGCATCCGCGACGCCTACGCGACAGGCCGCGGCTCGTTCAAGACCCGGGCCAAGGTCAGCGTGGAGCAGATCTCCGCGCGCCGCACGGGCCTCGTCGTGACCGAGCTGCCCTACCTCGTCGGACCCGAGAAGGTGATCGAGAAGATCAAGGACGGGGTGAACGCCAAGAAGATCACGGGCATCGCCGACGTCACCGACCTCACCGACCGCAAGAACGGCCTCCGACTCGTCATCGGCATCAAGACCGGCTTCTCCCCCGAGGCCGTGCTCGAGCAGCTCTACCGGCTCACCCCACTCGAGGACGGCTTCTCCATCAACAACGTCGCACTCGTCGACGGCCGCCCGCAGACCCTCGGGCTGCGCGAGCTGCTGCGGGTCTACCTCGACCACCGCATCCAGGTGGTCACCCGCCGCTCCCGCTACCGACTCGCGCGTCGGCAGGAGCGCCTGCACCTCGTCGAGGGGCTGCTCATCGCGATCCTCGACATCGACGAGGTCATCCAGGTGATCCGCGGCAGCGACGACACCGCCCAGGCACGCACCCGGCTCATGGAGGTCTTCGACCTCTCCACCCTGCAGACCGACTACATCCTCGAGCTCCAGCTGCGGCGGCTCACCAGGTTCAGCCGCATCGAGCTCGAGACCGAGCGCGACCGGCTGCGCGCCGAGATCGCCGAGCTGGAGGCGCTGCTCGCCGACCCGGCGCGCATCCGCACCCAGGTCGGCATCGAGCTCGACGAGACGGCCGAGCGCTTCGGCACCCCGCGCCGCACCCTGCTGACCGAGGCGGGAGCGCAGGTCTCGGCCTCCGCCGCGCGGAAGGCCGCGGCGGGCGTCTCGCTCGAGATCGCGGACGCCCCGACGCTCGTCGTGCTCTCGACCACGGGCCGCGCGGTCCGCGTCGACCTCCCGGAGGGCGTCGACGGCCCCGTGCCCGCCGCCCGCCGTTCCAAGCACGACGCGATCCTCTCCACGGTGCGGGGCACCACCCGTGGCGAGCTCGGCGCGATCACCTCACGGGGGCGGCTCATCCGCTTCACCCCCGTCGACCTGCCCTCGGTGCCCGCGAACTCGGTGCAGCTCGCGGCGGGCGCACGGATCGCGGACTACCTCGGCCTCGTGGACAAGAAGGAGCGCGTGCTCGGGCTGGTCTCGCTCAGCTCCGAGGAGCCCATCGCGCTCGGCACCCGCCAGGGCGTCGTCAAGCGCGTCGCCCCGGGCGGCTACCCCAACCGGCCCGATTTCGAGATCATCGCGCTCAAGCCGGGCGACGAGGTCGTGGGGGTGGGACAGGGCTCGGACGCCGACGAGCTGGTGTTCGTGGCGTCCGACGCGCAGCTGCTGCACTTCTCCGCGGCGCAGGTGCGCCCCCAGGGCGCTGCCGCCGGCGGCATGGCGGGCATCAACCTCGCATCCGGGGCGACGGTCCTCTTCTTCGGCGCCGTCGACCCCGCGGATGCCGTGGTCGTGACGATCTCGACGCCCACCGAGACGCTGCCCGGGGCCGATCCCGGCCGCGGGAAGGTGTCGCACTTCTCGGAGTTCCCGGGCAAGGGTCGCGCGACGGGCGGGGTGCGCTCGCACGCCTTCCTCAAGGGCGAGAGCGCGCTCGCGATCGCCTGGGCGGGCCCGGCACCGGCACTCGCCGTGTCGGCGGACGGCGCCGCACGCACGCTCCCCGACGCCGGGGCCAAGCGGGATGCGTCCGGCACCCCGCTCGACGCTGTGGTCGCGTCGATCGGTCGGCCCCTGTAGCGGCTCGCCCTACACGTCGACGCGCGAGCGGTCGAGTCCCTGGCCCGCGATGATGAAGTCCTTGCGGGGGGCCACGTCGTTGCCCATGAGCAGCTCGAACACGCGGTTCGCCGCATCCGCGTCCTCGACGCGCACGCGGCGGAGCGTGCGATGCGCGCGGCTCATCGTCGTCTCGGCGAGCTGGTCGGCGTCCATCTCGCCGAGGCCCTTGTACCGCTGGATCGGGTCCTGGTAGCGCCGGCCCTGCTTCTTGAGGGTCGCGAGCACGCTCTGCAGCTCCTGCTCCGAGTAGGTGTAGATGATGTCGTTGGGCTTCGACCCGGGGTTGATCGCGACGACGCGGTGCAGCGGCGGAACCGCCGCGAACACCCGGCCGTCTTCGATCATCGGCCGCATGTACCGGAAGAACAACGTGAGCAGCAGGGTGCGGATGTGCGCCCCGTCGACATCCGCGTCGCTCATGATGATGACCTTGCCGTAGCGCGCCGCATCGAGGTCGAAGCTGCGGCCCGACCCGGCGCCGACCACCTGGATGATCGACGCGCACTCGGCGTTGCCGAGCATGTCCGCCACGGATGCCTTCTGGACGTTGAGGATCTTGCCCCGGATGGGCAGGAGCGCCTGGTGCTCCGAGTCTCGCGCGAGCTTCGCGGTTCCGAGAGCGGAGTCGCCCTCCACGATGAAGAGCTCGGTGTCGGCGACGTCGTTCGAGCGGCAGTCGACGAGCTTCGCCGGAAGCGACGAGCTCTCGAGGGCGTTCTTGCGGCGCTGCGTCTCCTTGTGGGCGCGCGCCGAGATGCGCGACTTCATCTCGGCGACGATCTTGTCGAGCACGAGCGCCGACTGCGCCTTGTCGTCGCGCTTCGTGCTCGCGTAACGCGCCTGCAGGCCCTTCACGACCGCGTTCGACACGATCGCGCGCACGGCGGGGGTGCCGAGCACCTCCTTGGTCTGCCCCTCGAACTGCGGCTCGGGGAGGCGCACCGTGAGCACCGCGGTGAGGCCCGCGAGCACGTCGTCCTTCTCGAGCTTGTCGCTGCCCGCCTTGAGCCGCCGGGCATTCTTCTCGACCTCCGCGCGGAGGAACTTGAGCAGGCCCTGCTCGAAGCCGGCCAGATGGGTGCCGCCCTTGGGCGTCGCGATGATGTTCACGAAGCTTCTCACGACCGTGTCGTAGCCGGTGCCCCAGCGCAGCGCGACGTCGACCTCGCACTCCCGCTGCAGTTCGGTGGGCACCATGTGCCCGTTCTCCTGCAGCACGGGCACCGTCTCGGCGTAGCCGCCGACCCCCTGGATGCGCCAGACGTCGGTGACCGCCGCATCCGGTGCGAGGTGCTCGACGAACTCGCTGATGCCCCCGTCGAAGCGGAAGCTCTCGATGCTCGGCTGCTCGCCGCGGTCGTCGCGGATCTCGATGCCGAGCCCCGGCACGAGGAACGCGGTCTGACGGGCGCGCCCGAAGAGCTCCTCGGTCTGGAAGCCGGCGCCCTTGGTGAAGATCTGACGGTCGGCCCAGTACCGGATGCGGGTGCCGGTGACACCCTTCGCGACCTTGCCGATGACCCGCAGCTCGCTGCCGGACACGAACGGGGTGAACGACGCGTCGGGGGTCGGCTCGCCGGCATCCGCGAAGGTCCCGGGCTCGCCGCGGTGGAACGACATCGCCCAGGTCTTGCCGTCGCGGTCGACCTCGACGTCGAGGCGCTCCGAGAGGGCGTTGACGACGGAGGCGCCGACGCCGTGGAGACCGCCGGACGCCGCATAGGAGCCGCTGCCGAACTTGCCGCCCGCGTGCAGCTTCGTGAAGACGACCTCGACGCCCGTGAGCCCTGTCTTCGGCTCGATGTCGACCGGGATGCCGCGGGCGTGGTCGCGCACCTCGACGGACTCGTCGGCGTGCAGGATGACCTCGATCTGCGAGCCATGGCCGGCGAGCGCCTCGTCGACGGAGTTGTCGATGATCTCCCACAGGCAGTGCATGAGGCCGCGCGAGTCGGTCGAGCCGATGTACATGCCGGGGCGCTTGCGCACCGCCTCCAGACCCTCGAGGACGGAGAGATGGCGGGCGGAGTAGTCGGTCACCGGACGAGCCTAACCAGGGCCGCCCACGCGGGGCGGGAGGCGCACCCGGGTGCTCAGCCCCCGAACTGCTGAACCCAGTACACGCGGCCCGTGCTCGAGGTCGAGGAGCAGGCGCCCATCATCGTGAACGCGCCGTTCAGGATGTTGGCGCGGTGCCCGGACGAGTTCATCCAGCCGGCGACGACCGCCGAGGCGCTTCCGTACCCGTACGCTACGTTCTCGCCCCAGGTGGAGAACCCGCCGCCGAAGCTGCTGTGGTACAGGTCGCCGTTGCGCGAGGCGAGCTCGGCCGCGAACGAGCAGGACCGGGACGCCAGGGTGCCGTTCCAGGAGAGGCCGCCCAGCCCGTTGGCCGAGCGGTTGGCGTTCGTCTCGCTCAGCACGCCGCGCTGCTCGCTCGCGCCCGTGACGCTGCCACCGCCCCCGCCGGTGCTGCCACCTCCGCCGCGCGAGCCACCGCGCGCCCGCCTGGCCGCCTCGGCCGCCGCAGCCTGCTCGGCGGCGACACGTGCCGCCTCGGCGTCGTGCGCGGCGATCACGGCGGATGCCGAGCTCGCGTAGGCCGCGAGGAGTCCGGGAAGCTCGGCGGCATCCGCACCGTCGAGGGCCGCCACGGCGGTCGCGGCCGCGGCACGCGTCTCCTCGGAGGCGAGCGCGTGGCTCGCGAGCAGCGCCTCGTGCACCGCGGCGATGGACGCCGCGGTCTCGCCGAGCCGCGCGTCGAGCGCGGCCGACGCGGTGTCGACCCGCGCCGCGCGCGCCAGGAGCTCGACGCGGGACGCCTCTGCGGCATCCGCATCCTCGCCCAGGGCGAGGGCGAGCGCGCGCAAGAGCTCTGTCTCGGCCGTGGGGTCGACCGCGTCGGGCAACTCCATCGGGACCGCATCGGGAACGACGGAGCCGGAGCCGGGCTCGTCGACGCCGACGACGTCGGCGAGCACCGACCCCAACTCGGCGTGCGCCGCGGTGAGCGACGCGAGCGCTTCGGCACCGCCCAGGAGGTCCTGGTGTGCGAGCACCTGGCTCGCGACCGCGTCCCGCGCGGCGATGCCATCGGTAACGGAGCTCGCGAGCGTCGCGACCGCCCCCTGCTGCGCGCGCACCGCATCCACGGTCACCAGCCGAGCGGCCCGAGCCTCGGCGACCGCCTCGTCGTGAGCGACCTTGTTCGCCCACGCGACCCCGCCGGTCACGCCGCCGCCGATCACGAGGGCGCCGATCGCCGCGATCGCGACCCAGGCGCGACGCGGGATGCGGCGCCGCGCGACGCCCTCGTCACCCGCGGGCTCGGGCACGACCTCGTGCTCCGCCGCGACGTCGAGCACCTCCGTCGACTCATCCCCCATGCGAGAACCCTAGGACTCCCCCGCGACGCGGGGCGAGACCCTCATCTGAGGGATCACCGCGCACCGCTCGTACGCCACGGGCGAAATACCCCGCCGCCAACCGGAATCTTCAGGAACCTCGTGATTACATGGGTGAACGCACCACACCGCGACCCGAGGGAAGGAGCAGGACATGTCTCAGATCACGACCGATGGCACCGTCGAGCTGGAGCGTCCCGCCCTCACCGCACTGGAGCGCTGCGACATGTGCGGCGCGCAGGCCTACGTGCGCGTCACCCTGGCCACGGGCGAACTGCTGTTCTGCGCCCACCACGGCGCCGAGTACAAGCCGAAGCTCATCGAGACGGCGCTCGAGTGGCACGACGAGAGCGATCGCCTCGTCGGGGATCGCTGAGTGGCTGAAGCCCCCGGCGGTCTCGGCCGCCGATTGCGGTACCTCGCGGGCCGCGCCGCCCGCCTCAACCCGGCGAACGTCTGGCGTATCGCGGGCGCGGCACGTCCCCTGACGAAGAAGCCGCGGCTCCTCATCGTGGCCGACATGCTCTGGTGCTCGGTGCGCTACGAGTTCGGCTTCCAGGACTACCTCGACTGGGACGTCGTCATGCTCACGGGCGCCGAACGCCGCACGTACATCACGCATCCGAAGTCCAACCACCTGGCGATGACGCTCAACGACCCCGAGCTGCGCCGCGTGTTCGCCGACAAGCTGCGCTTCAACGCCCGGTTCGGCGAGTTCATCGGCCGCGACTGGCTCGACCTGCGCGAGGCCGACGCCTCCGCGGTGCGGGCCTTCCTCGACTCGCACGGCCGCGCCATGCTCAAGGTGCCCGACAGCCTCTCCGGGTACGGCATCGAGAAGGTCGAGGCGGATGCGGTGGCCGATGCGGAGGCGTTCCGTCAGGCCGCGATCGAGCGGCGGCAGTTCCTGCTGGAGGGCTACATCGTCCAGCACCCCGATATGGCGGCGCTGTGCCCGACGAGCGTCAACTCGCTGCGCGTCATCACCTACTTCGACGGCACCGCCCTGCACGTGCTCGCGAGCGTTCTCAAGATCGGCAACGGCGGCGACATCGACAACTTCTCGAACGGCGGCATGTACACGATGCTCGACGAGACGGGCACCGCCCGGTTCGCCGCCTTCGACGAGAGCGGCACGAGCTACGCCGTGCACCCGCTCACCGGCACCTCGATCGTGGGCTTCCCGGTTCCCCTGTACGAGCAGGTCGTCCCGATGCTCGACCGTGCCGCGCGTGTCATCCCCGAGGTGCCCTACGTCGGGTGGGATGTCGCGATCACGCCCGACGGGCCCGTGATCATCGAGGGCAACCCCAACTCGGGTGTGTATCAGTCGAAGCCCTCCGTGTCGGGCATCCGGGAGGGGCTCCTCCCCCGCTACCGCGCCGCGATCGGCTTCTGAAGCCGCTCGCCGGGATGCCAGCGCCGCTCGTCGCGGAACTCGGCGAGTCGCGCGTCGTAGGCCGCGATCGCATACTCCTCGTGGGCCAGCGCCGGTTCCGTATCGGGGTCGAGGCGCGCCAGGAGCGACCGTGTGAAGTGCGGGTTGGTGACGAGCAGCGGGCCGATGAGCGAGGTGCCGATGAGGCTGCCGACGCGCACTCCCTCGACGGGGGTCGTCGTGTTCCGTCCGATACCGCGCTCCGCCGTGAGGAACCCCGCCAGGCCGGGCGCCGCATCCACCATCGAGAACTGCGACTTGTAGCCGACGATCGGGTGCTCCGGCCCGAGCTCGGGCACGGGGCCCATGACCTTGCCGCTGTATCGCCCCATCATCGCGAGCGTCGCCTCGAGCTCGAGGATGCCGAGACCGGCCGCGTCGTAGCCCATGTCGTCGTTGCGGATGCGGGCGCCGAGCACCTCGAGGGCGTTGTGGGTGAAGAGGGTGACCGCGTCGGACGCGATCCGCGCCTCGAGCGCCGCGCGGTGCGGGCTCAGCCGGTCGATCGCCTTGAGCTGGGCGCGCTCGGTGAGCGGGCCCAGGTAGAGCAGGTCGACGTGCTCGTCGAGGAACGCGGGGCGCTCGTTGAGACCCGTGCGGATGACGCGCGCGTCCGGACGGCACTGCGCGAGGTAGGTGATGTTGGCGTTGTCGCCGTGGAGGTTCGCGACCTCCGGGAAGAGCATCTCGATCGTCAGGGTGCTCACGCGTCCGCCTCCGCCCGTCGGGCGAGCCGCGCGCGCAGGCGCGCCTGCGTCGCATTGCCTGTCGTGAGCGCGTTGTGCACGCTGTGCAGGTTGAATACGGCGTCGGCGTGCGCCACGTCGACGAGCTCGGCGGGCTCCGTCTCGGAGGCGGCGGTGCGGATGCGGTCGGGGTCGACCCCCGCGATCGCGAGCCGCAGCGCCTGGTCGTAGCGACGGTTGCCTCCGACGACGAGCTGCTCGACGGTTTCGTCCGCGAGGTACTCGTAGTCGGCGTCGTAGATCCAGGCCGTGTTCTCGACCTCGTTCTCGCGCTCGCTCCACTCGTCGATCGTGAGAACGACCGACTTGCGCCCCGGGAAGGAGCGGAGGTACTCGAAGGCGCGCGAGCACGCGACGCCCACGAGCCCCTTGGTGAGCAGCCGCACGAGCAGCACCTCGCCGATCCGCTCGGAGGCGAAGCGCGTCGTCGGGGGGACGAGCGTGTCGAACGCGCTCACGATGCGATCCCGCGCGACCCCGAGCACGTCGAGCGCCGCGGCGACCGCGACCTCGTTGTAGACATTGACGATGTTGTCGTTGACGAGGCGGGCCTCGCGCGCATCCCCGTCGAGGCCGAGCACCAGGCGCGACGCAGCCGCGTCGATGTCCCGCGCGCGGTACGCCGCATCTGGTGAGCGGAAGCCGCACGCGGGGCAGTGCGCCCGCCCGATGTGGTTGAAGCGCCAGTAGTCCCAGGCGAGCAGCTGATCGCAGACCGGGCAGGTCATCGCGTCGAGCGCGGCGCCGGTCGGCGTCTCCGTGTCGCCGGGCAGGCGTTCGACCGCGAAGTGCACGCGCGGATTCGACTCGCCGCCGAGCGAGGAGGCGATCAGGTCGTCGGCGTTGAGCACGAGCATCGTGTCGGCGGCGAGCTCGGAGCTGAGGATCCAGGCGATGTACTCCGGATGCGCGTTGCGCTTGATGGAGTCGCGCGTCAGGTTCGTGCACACCAGCACGTCGGGGTGCAGCCCGGGCAGCACGAGCCGCCCGGAACGCTCGTCGAGTTCGAGGACGCCGACGTCCGCACGGGGCCGCCCGCGCCAGTCGACGGCGGCGATGAGCGCCCACGCGATGCCCGCGGCGAGGTTCGACCCGCTGCGGTTGCTCGCGACGCGCATGCCCTCACCGAGGAGCGCCTCGGCGAGCAGGTTCGACACCGTCGTCTTGCCGTTCGTGCCGGTCACCGCGACGACGCGCGCCGGATGCCGCACCGCGCCGATGATGCCCGGGTGGATGCGGCGCGCGACGATGCCCGGCACGTGCGTGCCCTGCCGCCCGAGCACACGCAGCAGGGCCGCCGTGAGCTTGGCCGCCCAGACGGCCAGCAGCACGCGCATCCGATCGGCCGGCTTACTCGAGGTAGTCCCGCAGCGACTGCGAGCGGCTCGGGTGGCGCAGCTTCGCCATCGTCTTCGACTCGATCTGGCGGATGCGCTCGCGCGTCACGCCGAAGGTGTCGCCGATCTGGTCGAGCGTCTTCGGCATCCCGTCGCCGAGCCCGAAGCGCATGCGGATCACGCCCGCCTCGCGCTCGGAGAGCGAGTCGAGCAGCGACTCGAGCTGCTTCTGCAGCATCGTGAAGCCCACCGCGTCCGCCGGCACGACCGCCTCGGTGTCCTCGATGAGGTCGCCGAACTCGCTGTCGCCGTCCTCGCCGAGCGGCGTGTGCAGCGAGATCGGCTCGCGGCCGTACTTCTGCACCTCGATGACCTTCTCGGGGGTCATGTCGAGCTCGCGGCTCAGCTCCTCCGGGGTGGGCTCTCGGCCCAGGTCCTGAAGCATCTGCCGCTGCACGCGGGCGAGCTTGTTGATGACCTCGACCATGTGCACGGGGATGCGGATGGTGCGCGCCTGGTCGGCCATCGCGCGCGTGATCGCCTGGCGGATCCACCACGTCGCGTAGGTCGAGAACTTGAAGCCCTTGGTGTAGTCGAACTTCTCGACGGCGCGGATGAGGCCGAGGTTGCCCTCCTGGATGAGGTCGAGGAACTGCATGCCGCGACCCGTGTAGCGCTTCGCGAGGGAGACCACGAGACGCAGGTTGGCACCCAGCAGGTGGTTCTTCGCGCGCTGCCCGTCGCGGGCGACCCAGGACAGCTCGCGGCCGAGCTGGCTGCGCTTCTCCTGGTCGGTCATCTGGGAGAGCTTCTCCTCGGCGAAGAGGCCCGCCTCGATGCGCATCGCGAGCTCGACCTCCTGCTCGGCGTTGAGGAGGGCGACCTTTCCGATCTGCTTGAGGTAGTCCTTGACCGGGTCGGCGGTGGCGCCCGTGATCGCGGCCGAGTAGACCGGCACCTCGTCGTCGTCGTCCGTCATGGACAGGCGCAGCGCGCCGGTCGGCAGCGGCTCGTCGCTGCCCGTCGACTCCTCGTCCTCGGTTTCCTCCGAGTCCTCCTCGCCGGCGTCCTCCTTGGCCTCGGGCGTCTCGGCGTCCTCGCCGTCGGCGGAGTCCTCGGATGCCGCCTCGCCGTCGGTCTCCTCCTCGATCTCTCCGTCGATCTCGATCTCGGCGTCCTCGTCGAGCTCGTCGTCGCCGTCGAGCCCCGCGTCCTTCGCCTTCGCGGGCGAGGCCTTGCCGCCGGTGGTCTTGGCGGGCGCCTTGGCCGCCGGCTTCGGGGCAGCCTTCGCCGCGGCCTTCACGGGCGCCTTGGCGGCGGCTCCGGTGGCGGCCTTCGCCGTCTTGGCAGCGGGCTTCGCTGCGGGAGCGGTCGCCTTGGCGGCCGGCTTGCTCGCGGCCGGCTTGCTCGCGGTCTTCGCGGCAGCGGTCTTCGTCGCCGTCTTCTCGGACGTGCGGTCGTCTTTGACCGTGTCCTTCGTCGACGTGGAGCGGGGGGTGGCCATGCTGACCCCTTTCGCGGGTGGGAGGGTGCGTCTGGGCAGTACGTAGACCCGTGTCAAGTCCCCCGCGCATCCGGACGGGTTCTCACCTGTCCGAGCTGCACGACGCGGGGATTCGACCGGGTCTCGGTTGTCTATTCTCGCACACGCGGAGGACGCCTCCCGCCGCGCGCACCGAAGAGTGCAACCCAGAGGGGGGCGATGATTATTCCCTCCTCCTCGCTCAGCCGCCTGCGTGTGTGCCTGCGCGTCCACAGCACGCCGACGGTGCCGGCGATCGCGACCAGGTACACGGCGAGGAAGGCGATCCGGAACCCGTCGAGGCTGTACAGCTGCGAGGGCGCCCCGCCCGCGACGCGCACCTCGTCGACGAGGTCGAGCACGACACCGACGAGCAGCATCGAGACGAAACCTCCCACGAAGCCGCCCGAGTTGGCGACGCCCGTCGCCGACCCGTGCGCGTGGCTGGGGTTGTGGCTGCGCGCGAGGTCCAGGCCGATGAGCGACGCCGGCCCGCAGACGCCCACCGCGAAGAAGAACACCGCCACCAGCCAGACCGGCGGGACCGGCTGCCACAGCAGCACGGCGGCCCAGATCGCGAACACCGACCAGGTGATCCCGAGGGCGAGGTCGCTGCGCCGCAGGGGGTGCCGGGCCACGAGCAGCCCGACGACCGGTCCGGAGACGAGCGTGCCGACCACCATGAGGGCGAACACCCCGGATGCCGTGCCCGGGTCGTACCCGAGCCCCGCCGTGAGGAAGGGGTAGCCCCACAGGATGCCGAGCATGGTGGGGACGGTCCCGCCGAGGAGGTGCGCCCAGAAGCCGAGCTGGGTGCCGGTGCGCCGCAGGCTCGCCCGCAGCCCGAGCTCGGCGGGGTCGATCGTGCGGAGCTCGCCCGTCGTCAACTGCCCGACCCCGCGCCGCACCAGGATCCCCGCGACGAGCGCCGCGATGACGCCCACGCCGCCCGCCACCAGGAACGCCGGCGTCCAGCCCTGCAGATGCAGGAGCAGCGCGAACGGGAACACGGATGCGATCTGGCCGAGCTGCCCCGTCATCCCGACCCATTGCGAGAGCTGCGGGAGGATCGGCCCCTGGAACCACCCCGGGAGCAGCCGGATGACGCTCACGAAGGTCGCGGCGTCACCGATCCCGACGAGCACACGGGCGGCGAGCGCCATCCCGACCCCGTCGGCGATCGCGAGAGCGCCCTGCCCGAGCGCCATCACCACGGCCCCCGCGACGATGAGCACGGGGGCGCCGAAGCGGTCGGCGAGCACGCCGACCGGAACCTGAAGCGCGGCGTACACGACGATCTGCACGACGGCGACCGTCGAGATGACGGCTGCGTTGACGGCGAAGCGGTCCGTCGCATCCACGCCCGCGATCCCGAAGGAGGTCCGCTGCATGACCGCGACGAGGTACGCGAACGCGGCTCCCGCGAACACGAGCCAGGATCGCGCGGAGTTCACCCTCTCAGGCTACGCGGGGCGCGTTCAGGCGCGCGGCTCGTCGCGGCGCGACGCGAGGAAGCGCTCGAGCTCCGCGGCGATCGTGTCGGCGCTCGGGAGCTCGCCGTCCTCGTCGACGAGCGGCGACGGGAGCGGGTTCTCCTGCATGTAGCTGTCGTGCCGCTCCTCGAGGGTGTGCACGAGCCGCTCGAGCTCGGTGTTGCCGGCCACCTGCTCCTCGACCTTCTGCGTGAACTCGCGGCCCTCCTCGCGCAGCTCGTCGGTCGGGAAGATGAGGCCCGTCGCGGCGCTGATGCTCTCGAGCGCGGCGACCGCGGCGACCGGGTACTCGGTGTCGGCGAGGTAGTGCGGCACGAGCAGCACGAAGCCGGAGGTCAGGTGGCCCGCCTCCTGGAGCCGGTACTCGAGCAGATGCAGCACGTTGCCGGGCACCTGCGTGCGCGGGCGCCAGATCGAGTAGCTGTCGGTCAGCTCCGTGCGGTTTCCGCTCACCGTGACGCCGATCGGACGCGTGTGCGGGGTCGGCATCGGGATGGCGTTGATCCACGTGGTGTCGGCGACGCCGAAGCGCTCGACGAGCTCCACGACGGCACGGGTGAACGCCTCCCAACGGAAGTCCGGCTCGTAGCCGGTGAGGAGCAGGAAGGGGCGGTGCAGCTCGTCCTCCACGAGCGAGAGCACGAGCCGCGCCGGTTCGTAGGAGGAGAGGTGGTCTTCGTCGAAGTACATGACCGGACGGCGCGCCCGGTAGTCGAGCAGGGCATCGTTGTCGAAGACGACGAGATCCTGCACGACGGGCAGCCCCCGCAGCAGCTCGGTGATCTGGCCGACCGCCGTGCCCGAGTCGGTGAACCCCGTGAGACCCGCCACGAGGTGCAGTCCCGTCGGCACGTCGGAGACGTCCCCGACGACCTCGTACAGCGGGTTCGGATCCATGGGTTCGAGTCTAGGAGCCGCCTCGCGGACGGTGCCGGGCCACACCGCGACCCGCGTCATGCTCAGAGCGAACAGGGCTCCGGTGAGCGGACTAGCCTGACCGCATGGCCGCACCCGAGCTCTCCGTCACCTCCGCCCCGCTCACCGAGCTCGAGACCTCCCTCCTGGTCATCGGCGTCACGAAGGGTGCCGACGGCCCCGTGCTCGCCATCGACACCCCCGCCGGGGTCGCCGAACTGCTCGCCCCGCTCGGCGTCACCGGCGCCGCCGACGAGTTCCGCCGCGGTCCGCTGCTGCCGGGCGGGCGCGCGCCGATCGCCTTCGTCGGCCTCGGCTCGGATGCCGGCCCCGCCGCGCTGCGCTCGGCCGCCGGGGTCGCGGGGCGGTTCGCGAGCGGACTCGAGTCGATCGTGCTCGCCCTGCCCGTCGACGACGAGGAGACCGCGGAGCTCGTGCTCGAGGCGGCCGCGAGCGGGGCGTACGCGTACCTCGCCTACCGCACAGGCGACACGGCGTCCAAGCGGCCGGTGCGCAGCATCGCGTTGCGGGTCCCCGCCTCGTTCGACGGTGCACGCGTCGTCACGGCCGCGACGGCCACCGCCCGCGCCACCCACCTCGTGCGTGACCTCGTCAACGAGCCGGCCTCCGACCTCTATCCCGCCACCTTCGTCGACCGCGTCCGCGCGTACGCCGAGGGGTTGCCCGTGGAGCTCGAGGTGCTCGAGCCCGAGGAGCTCGAGGCGCAGGGCTTCGGCGGCATCCTCGGCATCGGCGCGGGCTCGAGCCGGGGGCCGCGCCTCGTCGTGGTGCGCTACGCGCCCGAGGGTGCGACCACGCACCTCGCGATCGTCGGCAAGGGCATCACCTACGACTCGGGCGGTCTGTCGCTCAAGCCGCCGACCTCGATGGCGACGATGAAGTACGACATGACGGGTGCGGCGACCGCCCTCGCGGCCGTACTGGACGCCGCACGGCGCGGCGCACCCGTGCGCGTCACCGCCTGGCTCTGCCTCGCCGAGAACATGCCGTCCGGAACGGCCGTCCGGCCGGGCGACGTGCTGCGCACCTGGAACGGAACGACGATCGAGGTCACCAACACGGATGCCGAGGGTCGCGTCGTGCTCGCCGACGGGCTCGCCGCGGCCGCCGTCGAGCGTCCCGACCTCCTCGTCGACGTCGCGACGCTCACCGGCGCGGCCCGCGTCGCGATGGGCGAGCGGACGACGGCCGTGATGGGCGATCAGGCGGCCGTCGACCGCGTGCTCGCCGCCGCGGAGGAGGCGGGCGAGTCGATGTGGCCGATGCCACTGCCGCCCGAGCTCCGCTCCGTGCTCGACTCGGACGTCGCCGACCTCGCGAACGCCAAGCCGGGCCACACCGCGGGGGGCATGCTCGTCGCCGGGCACTTCCTGCGCACCTTCGTCGGCGAGGCCGGCGGGGAGGGCCCAGGCGCCCGGATCGGCTGGGCGCACCTCGACATCGCGGGGCCCGCGTACAACACCGGAAGCCCCTACGGCGGCGTCGGCAAGGGCCCCACCGCGGTGGCCGTGCGCACCCTCATCGCCCTGACGGCGCACCTCGCCGGGGCGTAGTAGGGTCGACACGGCAAGGAACGCCTTGCCCTTTCCCGCTCCGCGACACCACCGATCTCGCGGGCATCCGACACGTGAAGCGCAAGGGAGTTTCTCCAGTGTCCGAGCAGACCTTCGACCTCGTCGTCCTGGGAGCGGGAAGCGGTGGCTACGCCGCCGCCCTGCGCTACGCCCAGCTCGGCAAGTCCGTCGCCCTCATCGAGAAGGACAAGGTGGGCGGCACCTGCCTGCACGTCGGCTGCATCCCGACGAAGGCCCTCCTCCACTCGGCCGAGGTCGCAGATGTCTCGCGCGAGGCCGCCAAGTACGGCGTCACGACGCAGTTCGGCGGCATCGACATCGCCGCCGTGACCGCGTACCGGGAGGGCATCGTCGCCGGCAAGTGGAAGGGCCTCCAGGGTCTCATCAAGGGTCGCGGCATCACCACGATCGAGGGCACGGGCCGGCTCGTCTCCCCCACCACCGTCCAGGTCGGCGACCAGCTCATCACGGGCACCAACGTCATCCTCGCCACGGGCTCCTACTCGCGCACCCTCCCCGGTCTCGAGATCGGCGGACGCGTCATCACCTCCGAGCAGGCGCTCGCCCTCGACTTCGTGCCGAAGAAGGTCGCCGTGCTCGGCGGCGGCGTCATCGGCGTCGAGTTCTCGAGCGTCTGGAAGAGCTGGGGCGCCGACGTCACGATCATCGAGGCGCTCCCCCACCTCGTCCCCAACGAGGACGAGGCCATCTCGAAGCACTTCGAGCGCGCGTTCCGCCGCCGCGGCATCGACTTCAAGCTCGGCGTGCGCTTCTCGGGCGTCACGCAGAACGAGTCGGGCGTCGTCGTGACGCTGGAGAACGGGGAGACCGTCGAGGCCGACATCCTGCTCGTCGCCGTCGGGCGCGGGCCGCTCACCGCCAACCTCGGCTACGAGGAGGTCGGCGTGCAGCTCGACCGCGGCTTCGTCGTCGTAGACGAGAAGCTGCAGACCACGGTTCCCGGCGTCTACGCCGTCGGCGACATCGTGCCCGGCCTGCAGCTCGCGCACCGCGGGTTCCAGCAGGGCATCTACGTCGCCGAGGTGCTCGCGGGCCTCGACCCCATCAAGGTCGAGGACGTCAACATCCCGAAGGTCACCTACTCCGACCCGGAGGTCGCGTCGGTGGGGCTCACCCAGGCCAAGGCCGAGGAGCAGTACGGCGCCGAGAACATCACGGCCGTCGAGTACAATCTCGCGGGCAACGGCAAGAGCCACATCATCGGCACCTCCGGCGTCATCAAGGCGATCCGGGTCAACGACGGCCCGGTCGTCGGCGTGCACATGATCGGCGCGCGCGTGGGCGAGCTCATCGGCGAGGCGCAGCTCGTCGTCGACTGGGACGCCTACCCCGAGGACGTCGCCCCCTACATCCACGCCCACCCGACTCAGAACGAGGCGCTCGGCGAGGCCTTCCTGGCCCTCGCGGGGAAGCCCCTCCACGGCTGAGCCCGGCGGCTAAGCTAGAACGACACGGCTGAATAAGGAGCATCACCGATGAGCGAATCCGTCAGCCTTCCGGCACTCGGCGAGAGTGTCACGGAAGGTACGGTGACCCGCTGGCTGAAGAAGGTCGGCGACCGCGTGGAGGTCGACGAGCCTCTGCTCGAGGTCTCGACCGACAAGGTCGACACCGAGATCCCCTCCCCCGTCGCGGGAGTGATCGAGGAGATCCTCGTCGCCGAGGACGAGACCGTCGAGGTCGGTGCGCCGCTCGTGCGCATCGGCGACGGTTCCGGCGGAGGCGAGGCTGCACCGGCCGCACCCGCAGCGGAGGAGGCTCCCGCCGCCCCGGCACCGGCTGAGGCGCCGGCCGCGGAGTCCCCCGCACCGGTTGCGGAAGCACCGGCGGCAGAGGCACCGGCCGCTCCGGCACCGGAGGCGCCCGCGGCAGAGGCGCCGGCCGCCGCGACCCCGGTCGCGGAGGCTCCCGCCGCCGCGCCCGTCACCGAGACCCCGATCGACGCGCCTTCCGCGTCCACGGAGGCTCCGGCCGCTCCCGCGACCCAGCCCGCCGCCGAGAGCGCGGAACCGGTCGAGGCCCCCGCGCCCGCAGGGTCCCCCGCACCGGCAGCGGCCGACGCGCCCGCCGCGCAGGCCGAGCAGCCTGTTGCGGAGGCTCCCGCCGCGAGCCCGGCCACGACCTCCCACGCGGGGTACGTGACGCCGATCGTGCGCAAGCTCGCGACCGAGAAGGGCGTGGAGCTCCAGGGTGTGACCGGCACCGGCGTCGGAGGCCGCATCCGCAAGCAGGACGTGCTCGCCGCCGTCGCGACGGGTGCCACGGCCCCCGCCGCCGAGGCTCCGGCCGCGCCTGCCGCCGAGTCCGCCGCGGCGGCCCCGAGCGCCGAGGTCTCGCCGCTGCGCGGCACCACGGTCCCGATGACGCGCCTCCGCAAGGTCGTCGCCGAGCGGGCCGTCGTCTCGATGAACTCGACGGCGCAGCTCACCACCGTCGTCGAGGCGGATGTGACGAAGGTCGCCCAGCTCCGCGACGAGGTCAAGGCCGCGTTCCAGGAGAAGACCGGCACGAAGCTCTCCTTCATGCCGTTCTTCGCCCTCGCGACCGCCGAGGCCCTGCGCGCCTTCCCGATCATCAATGCGACGGTCGACGGCGACAACATCGTCTACCCGGAGACCGAGAACCTCTCGATCGCGGTCGACACCGAGCGCGGGCTGCTGACGCCGGTGATCCGCGATGCGGGCGAGCTCGACATCGCGGGACTCGCGAAGGAGATCGCCGACCTGGCCGAGCGCACGCGTGACAACAAGCTGAAGCCCGACGAGCTCGCCGGGGGTACCTTCACGCTGACCAACACCGGTTCGCGTGGGGCGCTCTTCGACACGCCCGTCGTCTTCCTGCCGCAGGTCGCGATCCTCGGCACCGGCGTCGTCACCAAGAAGCCGGTCGTCGTGAGCGAGGGAGGCACCGACGCGATCGCCATCCGCTCGACCGTCTACCTCGCGCTGTCGTACGACCACCGCATCGTGGACGGTGCGGATGCCGCACGCTTCCTGGGCGCCGTGAAGGCGCGCCTCGAGGCGGGCGACTTCCGGAGCTCGCTCGGCATCTAGTCGCTCGCGATCCAGTCGCGGATCCGCCACCCGGCCTCGCCCCTCACGATGAGGAGCGAGGCCGGAGCCGTCTCCGGCCCCAGTCGTACGAGAGCGCTGTCGCCCAGCCTCTCCACGAGCTGCGGAGAGACGGGGTCGACGGCGGGAAGCGCCGCCTCGCCTCCCCCGCGCAGAGCCTCGACCCCGCGCCGGTCGTCGGCGAGTGCCGCCGAGCCCGCCTGATCGACCTCCTCCAGGCAGAGGAGGGACAGCTCGGCCAGGCACTCCTCCCGTCGCGCGAGAAGCGCGACGACCGCCGCCAACGGGTCGTCCCCCGAGATGGCGCCGGTCCGGACGCCGGATGCCGAAGCCGCACCCGGTGCCTCGGAGGTCGGCGTGCCGGTCGGTGCGGCGGTCGCTGCGCTCGCGCCGTCCGGCACATGGGGAGCCGGCGGGGGCGGGAGCACCGCCAGCAGGAGCGCGGCGACGGCGAGCGCGGCTCCGCCTCCGACCGCCGTGCGTCGCCGCGCGGCCGAGAGGGCGTCGAGTCGCGCCCGCGCCGTGCCGACGAGCGCCCGTACGCGTTCGAGCGGTCGAGGCACCCTCCGGCCCGCGTCCGGCGCGCTCACCTCGCGCGTGACAGGCACGATGCGCTGCGCTCCGCGCACGGGTGGGCTCGCAGCGGCCGACGGCTCTGGCATCGCGACGGGCACCGCCGCCGCGAGGTCGCGGAGTCCGCGCGCCAAGGCGTCCAGCACCTCGGGCGCGGGCACCGCGGCGATGGCGACCGTCAGCTCGCGCGCCGCGGGCATGCGCGCGCCCGCCACGCGTGCCAGCACGTGCACGGCGAGCTCCCGGATCGCGGCCCGATCGCGCGCGACCCCGGCGACGCGCTCCCGGGCCACCTCGGGTGCGTGCGCCGCGAACAGCTCCGCCTGGAGGAATCCGCCGAGCACCGGCCCCTCCTCACCGATGGTGATGTCGGAGGCCGCCACCCGTCCGTGCGCAACCCCGACGTCGTGCAGCCTCGCGAGTGTCTCGACGAGGGGCAGCAGCACTCCGACCGCCTCCCCCGCCTGCCAGCTCTCGCGCTCGGCCAGCAGCCGGGCGAGCCCGGTGCCCGGCGCCCGGGCGAGGAGCGTCGCGGCGCCCATGTCGTCCTCCACGACGTCGATCACGGGCGTCACCCCCGGCCCGCGGCCGCGATCGAGCGCGGCGAGCTCCCGCCGCCGCGCCCGCGCGCCGAGCCCGTCGAGGGCCCGCGCGAGCACCGCCGGGCGCGGCTCGTCGCCGTCGAGGCGCACCAGCAGGGTCTCCAGATGCGCGTCGCGCTCGAGAAGGCGCACCACCCGGATGCCCGGCCGCTCACGAAAGCTCGTCACCTTGCGATCGTGCCCGGCGCCGGCCGTGGGTCGGCGCCGGGCACGTCTCGCTTCGTGACAAGCCGCCCGCCGCGATCCTGTGGAGGGGACAACGCGGCCCGAGGCGCCGTCTAGGCTGGAGGGGTGGTCGACTACGTCGACGCGGGACTAAGCGCCAATTCCGTGTCGTATTCGACGGCCCTCGAACGCCAGCGTGCCCTGCACGCCGACGTCGTGAGCGGCCGGGCGCCCGATACCGTGCTCCTCCTGGAGCATCCCTCCGTCTACACCGCCGGCAAGCGGACGGAGCCGCACGAGAGGCCCCCGGGCGGCACCCCCGTCGTCGACGTGGATCGCGGCGGCAAGATCACCTGGCACGGCCCCGGGCAGCTCGTCGGCTATCCGATCGTGCGGCTCGCCGACCCGATCGACGTCGTCGCCTACGTGCGGCGGCTCGAGGGCATGATGATCGGCGTGCTCGCCGACCACGGCATCGTCGGCACGCGCGTCGAGGGCCGCAGCGGCGTATGGATCGAACGGCCCGGACGCCCCGCCGACAAGATCGCCGCGATCGGCATCCGCGTCGCCGACGGCGTCACGATGCACGGCTTCGCGCTCAACTGCAGCAACGACCTCGAGCCCTACCGCGCGATCATCGCGTGCGGCATCCGGGACGCGGGGGTCACGACCATGAGCCGGGAGCTGGGCCGTGAGGTGACCCCCGCAGACGTGGTGCCGGACGTCGTGCGCCGCTTCGAGGACGCCCTCGAGGGAAGCCTCGTCCGGGCGGAGGTCCCCGCGTGAGCGCCGAGCCGGCGGGGCGCAAGCTGCTGCGCCTCGAGGTGCGCAACGCCCAGACGCCCATCGAGCGCAAGCCCGAGTGGATCAAGACGCGCGCCAAGATGGGTCCCGAGTACACGGCGCTGCACTCGCTCGTGAAGTCCGAGGAGCTGCACACCGTGTGCCAGGAGGCCGGCTGCCCCAACATCTACGAGTGCTGGGAGGACCGCGAGGCGACGTTCCTCATCGGCGGCAGCCAGTGCACCCGGCGCTGCGACTTCTGCCAGATCGACACCGGCAAGCCCGCCGACTACGACACCGACGAGCCCCGGCGCGTCGCCGAGTCGGTGCAGCGGATGGGGCTGCGCTACGCGACCGTCACCGGCGTCGCCCGCGACGACCTGCCCGACGAGGGCGCCTGGCTGCACGCGGAGACGGTGCGCGCCATCCACGCCGCCAACCCGGGCACCGGTGTCGAGATCCTCGCGACCGACTTCTCCGGCAACCCCGCCCTGCTCGGCGAGGTGTTCGAGAGCCGCCCGGAGGTGTTCGCCCACAACGTGGAGACGGTGCCGCGCATCTTCAAGCGCATCCGTCCGGCGTTCCGCTACGAGCGCTCGCTCGGGGTGCTCACCGCAGCACGCGAGGCCGGACTCATCACGAAGTCGAACCTCATCCTCGGGATGGGCGAGGAACGCGGCGAGATCAGCCAGGCGCTGCGCGACCTCCACGCCGCCGGGTGCGACATCATCACCGTGACCCAGTACCTGCGGCCGTCGCCGCGTCACCTGCCGGTGGCGCGCTGGGTGCGCCCGGAGGAGTTCGTGGAGCTCAAGCAGGAGGCCGAGGAGCTCGGCTTCCTGGGCGTGCTCGCCGGGCCGCTCGTGCGCTCGAGCTACCGCGCGGGCCGCCTCTGGGCGCGATCCATGGCGGCGAAGGGGCGGGACATCCCCGAGGGCCTCCTGCATCTCGCCGAGAGCGAAACGGGCTTCGCACAAGCGGTGTCCTAGCGGCATCTAGGCTGGAGCGCATGGCACGCAGCACCGCAGAGAAGGAACCCGGCCGCATCAAGCAGATGTGGCAGGTCTTCCAGATGACCCGCCGCTCCGACCCCGGCATCACCTGGTACCTGATCCTGGCCTTCATCGTGCCCATCGCGGTGTCGATCGTGCTGTCGGTCGTGTTCTTCGCCGACAGCATCATCGCCATCATCCTGACGGTCGTCACGGGCGTGCTCGCGGGGTTGCTGCTCGTGCTCGTCGTGCTGGGGCGCCGCGCCGAACGCGCCGCCTACACCCAGATCGCCGGCCAGCCGGGCGCCGTCGGCGCCGTGCTCAAGAACGGCCTGCGCCGCTCGTGGATCGGCAGCGAGGAGCCCGTCGCGTTCAGCGCGAAGACCCGCGACGCCGTCTACCGCGCGGTCGGCCGGCCGGGCGTGGTGCTCATCGGCGAGGGGCCGCGCTCGCGCACCCAGCCGATGCTCGAGAAGGAGCGCGGCGCCGTCGGGCGGCTGCTCCCCAACGTGCCCGTCCACCTGTTCTACGTGGGGCCCGATGCGGACTCGGTGGCGCTGCACAAGATCGCGTCGCGCCTCAACCGGCTGCCGCGCAAGCTCACCAAGGCCGAGGTGCTGCAGGTCGACAAGCGGCTCACCTCGGTCGCCAAGGTCAAGGGCTTCAAGATCCCCGGCGGCATCGACCCGCAGCGGATGCGCGCCCCGCGTCCGCGCTGATCGCGGCCGTCCGCGTCATCCGACGCGCTCGAGCAGCCAGACGGCCATGTTCGAGCCGCTTCCCCCGATACAGGTCTGGTAGTACCCGGCGTAGCCTCCGGGCACCACGGATGCTTCGCTGCCGTACACGAGGCCGCTGACGACCTCGGCGACCCGGTACGTGCCGTAGCCGGGGAACTGCACCATCGCGCCCGCACCGATCCGCCCCCACGCGCTGCCCCCGCATGACCAGTGCTCCGCCGCATAGAACGAGGCACCGAGGTAGCCCGCGATGCCCGGGACGTTGACGGAGCCACGGCAGGCGTCGATCTCGGCCTGGCCCCCGGAGGTCCAGATGCCCTCCACGTGCGCGACGCCCGAGACCGGTGCGCGACCTCCCCCGGCTGCGACGCGTGTGCGGGCCGCGGCGGCAGCGGCGGCCCGAGCCGCCTCCTGTTCGGCGGCGATGCGGGCCTGCTCCGCCTCCCAGGCGGCGACGGCGTCCGTGACCGCGGCGACGCGCTCCCCGAGCGCGTGAACCTGCCCGCTCACCGCGACGGCCACCTCGTCGAGGGCGCCGCTCGGCTGGGAGCCCGGGGGCCACACGAGCACGGCGCGCGACTCGAGCAGCGCGGCGTCCGCGCGCTCGAGCTCGGAGGCGAGGGCGGTGCGCGTGGTCTCCTCGAGCACGTGGCCGTCCGAGGCGACGAGCGCGGCACGTGCCGAGTGGGCGGTCGCGTCCAGCTCGTCCAGCCGCTCGACCAGCGGCGGGAGCGACGCGGTGGGGGCGAGGGAGGCGCGTGCACCCGACGCGGGCTCGGCCGAGACCTCGGCGACGGGGGTGAGCACGACGACCGCGACGACGACAGCGGCGGCCAGCACGAGCTGCCGCACCACCGCATCCCCCGTGGTGACGGTCCGGCGCGATGTGGAGTGCGCAGCGGCCGCGACGAGCGCGCCCCGTCGACCGTGGTGCCCGATGCTCGTCATACCCGCCACCTCGCGATCCGGAATCCGGTGCGGAGACGTCGGGTGCGCCTCGATCGACCCTCAGTTTCCTCCTCCCTGTCCCCTGAAGCAAGGGGACGGGGTACAGAGGGTGGTCTCCGGCCTAGATGCGGACGAGGACGGTTCCCGCGGCCTTGTCGTGCAGGCCGCGCTGGTCGCGATCCCAGATGAGGGCGGGGATCGCGAGACAGAGCAGCACCGTCCGCGCCGCCGGGCGCCAGAATCCGAGGTAGCCGCCCGCCATCGGCACCACCCGCAGCCGCACGACGAGGTGGCCCAGGCTGCCGTTCGCGACGACGAGGAAGAGGTACTGGAGCGCGGCGAAGATCCCCAGTGTGATGAACGGATCGGTGCCGAGATGCGTCGGGAAGAACGCCCACGACAGGAGCGACGCGACCGCCCAATCGATCACGATCGCGATCGCGCGCCGACCGAGCCGGCCCACCGAGCGCGGACCGTGCTCCGGAAGCCCCAGACGCTCCCCCGGCCAGCGGTTGGCGGCCGGGTCGGCGGGGGCGGAGGTCACGTGACCCACTCTAGGGAGATGCGCGTAACATGCCCGAAACAAACCGGTCACGGTCGGGAAATGCCGTCCCCCTAGCCTCAGAGCGGCTGCACCCGCAGCCTCCACCCCGTTCCACGCCCTTGGAGTAACTCCCTATGTCCAAGCCCCTGTTCAGCGACTCCTCCGAGGTGCTGAAGTTCATCAAGGACACGGATGTCAAGTTCCTCGACATCCGCTTCACCGACCTCCCCGGAGTGCAGCAGCACTTCAACATCCCGGCCTCGACCGTGGATGAGGACTTCTTCACGGTCGGCCAGCTCTTCGACGGCTCGTCGATCCGCGGCTTCCAGTCGATCCACGAGTCCGACCTGCAGCTCATCCCGGACATCTCGACCGCCTACGTCGACCCCTTCCGCACCGAGCGCACCCTCGTGATCGTCTTCGACATCTACAACCCGCGCAACGGCGAGATCTACGGCCGCGACCCGCGCCAGGTGGCCAAGAAGGCCGAGAAGTACCTCGCCTCCACCGGCATCGCCGACACCGCCTACTTCGCCCCCGAGGCCGAGTTCTACATCTTCGACGACGTGCGCTACGAGGTGAAGCAGAACAAGTCCTACTACGAGGTCGACTCCTCGGAGGCCGCGTGGAACTCGGGCAAGGAGGAGGAGGGCGGCAACCTCGCCAACAAGACCCCCTACAAGGGCGGCTACTTCCCCGTGACCCCGGTCGACCAGCACGCCGACCTGCGCGACGACATCGTGCTCAAGCTCATCGAGGTGGGGCTCGAGGTCGAGCGCAGCCACCACGAGGTCGGCACCGCCGGTCAGGGCGAGATCAACTACAAGTTCGACACCATGGTGCATGCTGGTGACGACATCCTGAAGTTCAAGTACATCGTCAAGAACACCGCGCTCGAGTGGGGCAAGACGGCGACCTTCATGCCGAAGCCGCTCATGGGCGACAACGGCTCGGGCATGCACACGCACCAGTCGCTGTGGAACGACGGCAAGCCGCTGTTCTACGACGAGCAGGGCTACGGCGGGCTCTCGGACGTCGCCCGCTGGTACATCGGCGGCATCCTCAAGCACGCGGCCTCGCTCGCCGCGTTCACGAACCCGACGGTGAACTCGTACCACCGCCTCATCCCGGGCTTCGAGGCCCCGGTCAACCTGGTCTACTCGGCCGGCAACCGCTCCGCCTCGATCCGCATCCCGATCACGGGCACCAACCCGAAGGCCAAGCGCATCGAGTACCGCGCGCCCGACGCCTCCGGCAACCCGTACCTCGCCTTCGCGGCGCAGCTCATGGCGGGCATCGACGGCATCAAGAACAAGATCGAGCCGCACGAGCCCGTCGACAAGGACCTCTACGAGCTCCCGCCCGAGGAGGCCAAGGGCATCCCGCAGCTGCCCGGATCGCTCGGCGAGGCGCTCGACGCGCTCGAGGCGGACCACGACTACCTGCTCGAGGGGGGCGTCTTCACGGCGGACCTCATCGGCGCGTGGCTCGACTACAAGCGCGAGAAGGAGCTCCTGCCCTTCGCGCAGCGTCCGCACCCCTTCGAGTACGAGCTGTACTTCGGGGTCTGATCACCGTGCTTCGGCGTTCCGGCCCGCGCTCGCCGGTGTTTGCTGCTAAGTAGACGGCAACCCCGGAACTGAAGACCGGCCCTTGGAGCCTCGGGGTCCGAGCCTACTTCTCAAGTATTTGAGGAGGCGGCCCCGAGGCTCCATTGCGTTCCCGGGCGCCTCATCGAGGCTGCACAGCTCACCCACGCGATCGGCATCGACGACCTTCACCGACGGAGCGATGTAGAACCCGTGGGCGATCCGCGAATCGGAGTGCCACAGCCGCGCGGACGCGATCCCTGGACTTGGGTGACTCAAGTTTGCTGGCTCGAACCAGAGATGATGGAAGCCGCATCGGAACGAGGAAGCATGTTGGACCAGGGCGTCGGGAGAGACCGAAGAAGATGTGTGCCGATCCGCGCTCCCCGAAAGGGGCTGAGCAACCGTCACACCCCTCGCATAGACTTCCGCTGATCGAGTGGAGGCACAGTGGCACGGCGTCGCGGGTTCTTGGCTGAGATGCAGCATCAGGCGCGTCTGTCTCAGCAACGGCAGGCCGCCGCACAGCGTCAGCAGGCTGCGCTCGTGCGTCAGGCGGAGACTGCGCGGCGGGCGTCTGAGAGGGCTGCCGCGGCCGCGACGCGGGCGGATGCAGCGGAGCGTAGGCGTCTGGAGAAGGAAGCCGCCGACGCGCATGTTGCTGCACAGTTGGCCGAGGTCGACCAGCTGAACGCGGAACTCGAGGACCAGTACGCGGAGCTCGACGACCTCCTGGCCGCGACTCTCGATGTGGACGACTTCGTGGACCTGGAGTCGCTTCGCGAGACCGCAGTCCACCCGCCGTTCCCGAGAGTGGACCTTCGAGTGCCGACCTCGGCAACAGTGATCCCGGACCCGCCGCTTCCGGTGAAGCAGGCACCGGAGCCGGTGACGAGCATGTTCGGGCGCAAGCAGAAGGAAGCTGCCGCGCTCGCCGCGGTTGAGCAGCAGTACGCGAACGACTACTGGGCGTGGAAGGCCGCGAGCGACTCTCTCCCGGAACGTCGCGCCGCGGCGCAGCAGCAGCACGAGGCAGCGGAGCAGAACCGCCTTTCGCAGCTGGCAGCCGCGGAAGCGCAATATTCGGCGGAGTGCGCCGCACGCGAGGCTGAGGTCGCCGAGAAGAACAATGCGCTCGATGCCCTGATCGCCGGCCTCGGGTACGGGACAGTCGACGCGGTTCAGGAGTACGTCGGTATCGTCCTAGCGAACTCGGTGTACCCGGAGTGGTTCCCGGTGACGCACGATGCTGAGTTCGACCCGGCAACGGCAGAGCTCACCCTCCGCGTGGATCTGCCGGCGCCGGATCAGGTGCCCGCGATCAAGGCGTACAAGTACACGAAGGCCAGCGACGAGATCACCCCGGTCCCGGCAACGCAGAAGGACATCAAGGACCGCTACGCCGCGATCGTGCATAACGTGGCGCTCCGCTCCCTGCATGAGGTGTTCGAGGCCGATCGTCGGGGTCTGATCAAGTCGATCGCCGTCGAGATCGGCCTCGATTCCACGAACCCGGCGACGGGCCAGCCGACGAGGATCTCGCTCGCGGCGGTGGCGACTACCCGCGAGCAGTTCGGCGAACTGGACCTGGCCAACGTCGTCCCCGCCGCCACGCTGACGCACCTCGGTGCTGTGGTCTCGAAGAATCCGCACGGTCTGGTCGGGATCGACCCCGCCGGCGTGCGACGGCTCTGATGCCGGACGGTCTGAGGTTCAACCCGCCGCCCGGTTGGCCGGCCCCTCCGCCCGGATGGGTACCACCCGCTGGATGGACTCCGGATCCAACTTGGCCTGCGCCGCCCGAAGCGTGGGTGCTGTGGCTGCCCACAGATGCCACCGTCGAGCCCGCAGCACTACCCGGCGATACCGCGCCTCCTGGACAGACCGCCGAGCCAGCACCACCCCCTGCAGTTCCGACCGGCGATTCAGCACGCGTCGGATATCTCGAGGTGGAGAACGCGTCGCTGCGAGCCCAGCTCGCGTCCCTCCAATCGGGCGACTACGTCGAGCTCAGCGACGCCCGGGTTCTGCAAGAGGTCGGCATCTACCGGTATCACCACCCATTGGAGAGCGCAGCTGCGTACAAAGACCGTCTCACGAACCTGGAGTCGCGGATCGCAGAGCTGGTGAAGTCGGGTCGCGCGATCGTCAAGTCCGAGCGGTTCACGCTCAACAACTCCCTCGCACAGGGTCGCAAGATGACCGACGACCTCGGCAAACTTATGCTGCGCGCCTACAACTCCGAAGCCGACAACGCCCTCCGCACCCTTAGGGCCGGCAACGTCCTGACCGCGAAGAAGCGACTCGAAGCGTCTCGTACAGCCATCGCGAAGCTCGGCGCGCTCATGGAGATGCGCGTCAGCGACGAGTTCCACTCGCTCCGCGAGGAGGAGATCGAGCTTGCCGCCGACTGGCTCATGAAGAAGCAGGAGGAGCGCGAAGCCGAACGCGAAGAACGCGCCCGCCTTCGCGAGGAAAACCGCGTCCAGCAGGAGCTGCTCGAAGAACGCGCCCGCCTCGACAAAGAGCGCGCCCATCTGGTCAACACCATCGCGGCCCTCGGAGCGCGTGGTGAGACCGACCCGGCGCTCTCGGAGCGACTTGCTCAGGTCGACGGAGCAATCAAGCACAACGAGTTCCGAGCCGCGAACATCCGCACCGGGTACGTCTACGTCATCTCCAACGAAGGCGCGTTCGGCCCCAACGTCGTCAAGATCGGCCTCACCCGCCGACTCGAACCACGCGAGCGCATCATCGAGCTCAGCGGAGCTTCCGTGCCGTTCCGATTCGACACCCACACCCTGTTCTTCTCCGAAGACGCCGTCACCCTCGAAACCGAACTTCACCGCCATTTCGCCGACCGCGCGCTCAACCAGGCGAACCCGCGCAAGGAGTTCTTCTTCGCCACCCCCGCCGAGGTTCGCGATGTGCTCGTGGCCAAGGTCGGCAGCATGCTCGAATTCACTGAGACCGCCGACGCCACCGAGTACCGCCAGTCCGTCGGCAGCTGGCCGCAGAACGACACGCCATCGCTTTCGTGAAGCGGGTCAAGAAGGGATGCGAACTCTACTTCGGGGTCTGACCGCCTGCATCACCGCAGCACAGCGCCGGATGGGCCGTCTCCCTCGGGAGGCGGCCCATCCGGCGTCGAGGCGGTCGCCTTCCTCACACGAGCAGCTCGACCGCAGGGACGCCGAGCGGTGCGGCCACGGGCCGTGTCACCCCGGTACCGAGCCCGATGACCGTCCACCCGGCCGCGGACCAGCGCGCCGCGTCGAGCTTGTTGCGGGCGTCGATGATCGTGCGGGTGCGCACCGTCTCGCCGAGCGCGACGGGGTCGGCGTCCAGGAACTCGTGCCACTCGGTCAGCAGCAGCACGACATGGGCGTCGACGAGGGCGTCGCGGATGCCGTCCGCGAACGACAGCGTCGGGAAGGTCCGGTGGGCGGTCTCCCCCGCAGCCGGATCGAACACCGTGACCTGGGCGCCCCGCAGGTGCAGCGCGGCAGCCACGTTGAGGGCAGGCGAGTCCCGCACGTCATCGGTGAGCGGCTTGAAGGCGGCCCCCAGCACGCCGATGCGGGCGTTCAGCACGGAGCCGCCGCATGCGCTCAGCGCCATCTCGACCACCCGCTGACGCTGCGCCATGTTGATCTCGTCGACCTGCTGCATGAGGCCGACCACCTCGAGGGCGCCGAGCTCGCCCGCACGGTGCATGAGTGCGCGGATGTCCTTCGGAAGGCAGCCGCCGCCGAAGCCGAGGCCGGCGTCGAGGAAGCGGCGACCGATCCGGCCGTCGAGGCCGATCGCGTCGGCGAGGGTGCTGACGTCGGCATCCGCCGCCGTGCAGAGCTCGGCGATCGCGTTGATGAACGAGATCTTCGTGGCCAGGAACGCGTTGGCGCTCACCTTCACGAGCTCCGCGGTCTCGAGCCCGACCGTCAGGAACGGTGTGCCCTCCGCGATCGGAGCGGCGTACACCTCCCTCATCGCCGACGCCGCGCCCGGCGACGCCCCGCCGATCACGACGCGGTCGGGGTGCAGGGTGTCCTCCACGGCCTTCCCCTCGCGGAGGAACTCCGGGTTCCAGATGAGCTCGGCCGCGACCCCCTCGGGGGCGAGCGCGCCGAGCAGCTCGCGGAGGCGCGCGGCCGTGCCCACCGGCACGGTCGACTTGCCGACGACGACGCCGTCGTGGCTGAGCGCCCGCGCCACCCCCGCCACCGCGGACTCCACGAAGCGCAGATCCGCGGCGTGGCTGCCGGTCTGCTGCGGGGTGCCGACGCACACGAAATGGATGTCGCTCACCGCGACGGCCTCGGTCAGGTCGGTCGTGAACCGGAGACGCCCGGTCGCGAGGTGCCGCGCGATCAGCTCCTCGAGCCCCGGCTCGTAGAACGGCACCCTCCCCGCCGACAAGGCCTCGACCTTCGCAGGGTCGGTGTCGACACCCACCACGTCGAAGCCCAGCTCCGCCATCGCGGCGGCATGCGTGGCACCGAGATACCCCGTGCCGATCACGCTCATGCGCGGCCGCGGCGCGGGCGATCCGGCCGCCTCGTCCCTCATCATCCCGAACATCCGTCGCTCCTCCCGTTTCCGTGTGTCATGTGCTCAGCCGATCGGCTGCGTCCTCACGCCGTCGCCGAGCGCCGCCAGCCCGTCGCGGAACGCCGCGAGCGAGTCCGCGCGCGAGTCGATGCGCCAGTCGTTGGTGGCCCGCTCGCCCTGCACGTAGGTCGTGACGGCGAGGCTGAACCAGGCGAATCCGACGATGTCGTCGTTCTCCGGTCTCGTGAGCGCCTGGAAGAAGCTCGCGACCCACTCGGGCTTGTGCCCCTCGGTCTCGGATGCCCCGACCTCGGCCAGCACGATCGGCTTGTCGGCGACGCCGCGCAGCTGGGTCAGCGTCGCGCCGAAGGTGGCATCGTAGGTGTAGGAGCTCCCATCCGCGTAGGGCGGCCGCAGGTAACCCGACATGCCGATCCAGTCGACGTAGTCGTCGCCCGGGTAGAGGCGCTCGAGGAACTCGCTCCCCCGGTTCGCCTTGGGCAGGTTGTCGACGCGGTTCGGTGCCCACACCCAGATGACGAGCTCGTTCGCTCCCTCCTCCTGGAAGATGTCGTGCACGTGCTGCCACATCTTCACGAAGTCGCCGGGGCTGTTGCCGTTGATCGACGCTCCCGAGCCGTCCGTCTCGGACCACGGGTACCAGACGCCGTTCATCTCGTGGTCGAGGCGGATGGCGAGCGGCAGCCCGGTGGCGACGACCTGCTGCGCGTAACGGTGCAGGTACTCGTCGAAGGCGCCGCCGATGATCCGCGGGAGCGAGTAGTCGGGCTCGTTCACGACGTCGTTCTGCGCCGCGATGGGACGCGACTCCCAGGTGAGCAGAGGCAGCATCCCGCGTGCCCAGGCCCGCGTGACCGCGTCGGAGCGGAACTCCTCGTCCCAGCCGCCGAAGTAGCCCACCATGCTCGGCAGCGCCCCGACCTTCGCGGAGGTCGCGTCGAGGGTCGCCCAGTTGTGCGGCGCCTGCTCGGTGTACATCCCGTAGTACGCGGCGCTCGGGGCCACGAGCTCCGACTTGGGCGGCGCGGTCACGGCCGTGGGCTGCGGCGCAGCCGACCCGGCGGGCGGCGGCACAGTCTTCACGGGCACGCCGTGGCGGTTGCTCGGGGCGTTCTTCACGAGCGCCAGCTCCTTGAGCGCGGCCTGGAGAGCGCCGTCGTTCTCGGCGAGGGCCCGCTCGGCGTCGGCTTTGCCTTCGGCGAGCGAGCCGAGCTGCGCCTCGAGCGCGTCGATGCGCGCCAGGAGCTGCTCCCGCTCGTGCGCCTCGGCCGTCACCCGCTGCACCTCCTCCGCCGCGCGGATCGTCTGCTGCACGGGCGAGATCTCGGGAGAGGTCCACACGACGACACTGACCGCCGCGAGGGCGAGCACGAGCACGGATGCGGCGACGGCGGTCAGCCGGGAACGGGTGCGTGACACGGCCCACCAGGAGCGGGCGGCGGTGGCGCTAGACAAGGAGCATCGCCTCCAAAGCGAAGATCGAGAACCCGATGAGGTACGGGATCGCGGCCAGGGGGTTGAGTCGCCGCCGCGGCGGGCGCTGCGGTGCGGCAGGCTCGCTGGGGCTCAGCCCGGTGATCGACGCGACGCCGAGCGGGGTCGCGGCCGCGCGGGCGAGCACGGCGGTGGTCCGGTTCGGATGCGGGGCAACGGACTCCGACCCGGATGGCGCGGCCACGGGATCCCCGCCCGCGTACGCGCCCGCGCGGGTTCCCCATCCGCTCGCGTGCGCCATGCGGAAGAAGCCGAGCAGCCGGATCGGCATGAGGAAGAACGTCGACACGATGATGAAGGCCGGGAGCCGCAGGAAGTCGCTCGGCTTCTCCGAGAGGTGCCGGAGCTGCCGGATGGCCATGCTCAGCACCGAGGAGACCACCATGAGCGCGAGCACGAAGACCACCCCCGACTGGAGGCCGTACTCCTCGAGGAAGCCTGCGTAGAAGTTGTAGCCCTGACCGGTGAGCGCGCGATACGCCCAGCCGGCGATGACCCCCCACAGCAGGAACGGCAGCAGGATGTCCATGACGAAGAAGATCGCCAGCACGGGTGCGTGTCCGAGCATCCAGGGCAGCATCCGCAGGGTGTTGTACTGGCTGCCGCGGGCCCAGCGCAGCTGCTGCTTGAAGAGCTTCTTCACCTGGAGCGGCGCATCCGTGTAGACGAGGCTCGTGTACTGGTAGACGGTGCGGTACCCGGCCTTGAGCGTCAGGTTGGTGAGCGTTCGGTCGTCCGAGACCTCGAGGAACGCGCCGAGGAAGCGCTGGGTCATGAAGTCGTGCATGACGCGCGTCAGGATCGTCCGCCGGAACGCGATCGTGCGCCCCGGAAGGCAGCCGACCTGCCCGAGCACGCTCTGCGCCGGCATCGAGTAAAGCGCCCGAGAGTTCTCGAGCCAGTCGGCCCAGCGGGTGATCCAGCTGCGTGCGGGCTCGAGGATGCGCTGGCGGGTCGTCACGCCGCCGATGCTGGGATCGGCGAACGGCTTGACGAGCTCGGCGAGGGTTCCCTCCGTCCAGACCGTGTCCGAGTCCACGAGCACGGTGATGTCGCCAGTCGAGAGCTCGGTGCCGATCTTCACGGCGTTGCGCTTGCCGGGGATCGGCGTGTGCACCCAGCGCACGAGCGGCGCGAACTCCTCGCACACCTCCACCAGCCCGGGGTTGGGCGCGCCGTTGATGACGACGATGATCTCGTCGGGATGCTGCTCGGCCATCCGCCCGATGACGTCGCGGAACAGCTCGAGGGGCTCGTCGACGACGGGTACGACGACGCTCGTGGTGCCCCGGTAGTCGCCCGTGAAGGGGCGGTAGCGGGAGGACAGCACGACCTTGAGCACCCACAGCCCCCAGATCAGGGCGGAGTAGACCGCGAACAGGTAGAGCTCCGGGTGGCCCTCCGTCATGTGCCGCAGCTGCAGCAGGAAGATGAACATCGCGGATCCCCTCTCGTCGTCCGTCCGGCGGGCCCACGGGGGCCTTTCGGTGGATCCGCGACGCTGGGGACCATGTCCTGTCAGTTCGTGGCTCGATTCTGCGCACGATCTGTCTACCCCCGCAAGAGGGCGCCTCGGGATGCACCGCGTGGAGCTCTCATAGACGACGTCGGCTCAGCTGGACGTGTCGGCCGAATGGCCGACAGCGCGCGCGAGCGAGTCCTCCGCCCTCGGCGGACTCGGAGCTCCGCGGAGAAATCCCCGGTCGCGAGGCTTCTCCGCCACCGGCCGACGCGACCGCGGCTCGGTTCATGCGGGAGCGGACGGCGTCCCGTCTCCCGGCACGCGTTCCGCGATCGGGGTACAGGCGATCGGGGCGCGATCTCTCATCTTCGGATTCGCGCGCCTCGGCGTGTCGTCAGAGCCGCGCGCCGTAGAAGAGCCGCTCGAAGACCTGACGGGCGATGCGCGTCGTGCGCAGATAGTCCTCGTCGAGACGGGTCGCGGAGTGCGGCGGGTACTCCATGAGCCGCGCGACGCCCTCCAGTGCGCGTCGGTCCGCGGGGAGCACGTCGGCCGTCTTGGCCGTCCACAGGGTCATCGCCGAGCGAGCGCGCGACGCGATGAGCCAGGCGGCGCGCAGGCGGTCGGCGTCCGGCTCCGCGACGAGACCCGCAGCCACCGCGGCGTCGAGCGCGTGGAGAGTGGAGGGCGTTCGCAACTCCGGCACCGCGTGGGCGTGCTCCAGCTGCAGCAACTGCACGAGCCACTCCACATCCGACAGCGAGCCGCGCCCCAGCTTGAGGTGGCGTGCGGGATCGGCACCCTGCGGCAGCCGCTCGGCCTCCACGCGTGCCTTGATGCGCTTGACCTCGCGGATGGCGTCGGCCGTGATGGCGGGCGGGTACCGCACCTCGTCGGCCATGCTCGCGAAGTCGGCGAGCAGTGCTGCATCGCCGACGACGCCCCGCGCGCGAAGCAGCGCCTGGGCCTCCCAGGTGAGCGACCAGCGCTCGTAGTAGGCGCGGTAGCTGTCCAGCGAGCGGACGATCGCGCCGTTCTTGCCCTCCGGCCGCAGCCCGAGGTCGAGGTCGAGCGGCAGGCGCAGGTCCTCGGTGAGCCGCTTGATCTCATGCACGATCTGCTCGGCGCGCTTCTGCGCGACCTCCGGCTCGCACCCGGCGGGCCGGTACACGTACATGATGTCGGCGTCGCTCCCGAAGCCGAGCTCCGCGCCCCCGTACCTGCCCATCGCAACGATGCCGAACTCGACCTCGTCGCCCCAGCGGTGCGCGAGCCGGAGGGCGCCCGTGAGGATCGCCGTCGTGACGTCGGACAGGGCCGTGCCGAGCTCCTCGACCCGGATCAGCCCGACGATCGCGGCGAGCGACAGACGCAGCACCTCGCGCCTCCGCGCGGTGCGCAGCGCCTTCGCCGCCGCGTCGACGTCGGCCGCGTGGCGGGCGATCGTGGCGTCCGTCTCCTCGAGCAGCTCGGCGAGCGGGCGCGGACGCAGCTCCGCGTCGTTCTCGAGCCACGCGGTCGCCTCCGGGAAGCGCTCGAACAAACCGCCGACGAAGCGCGAGCTCGCGAGCACGTGGGTGAGCCGTTGCGCCGCACCGGAGGAGTCGCGCAGCATCCGGAGGAACCAGTAGGCCTCGCCGAGATCGTCGGACAGCCTCCGGAACGCCAGCAGGCCGTAGTCGGGGTCCGCGCCCTCGGCGAACCACTGCAGCATGACGGGCAGCAGCGTGCGCTGGATCGCCGCGCGCCGCGAGACGCCCCCGGTGAGGGCCGCGATGTGGTGCAGGGCGCCCCGCGGGTCCTGGAAGCCGATGGCCGCGAGGCGCGCCTCGGCCTGCTCGCTCGTGAGCGCGTAGCCGTCCTCCGGGAGGGAGGCGACGGCCGACAGCAGGGGGCGGTAGAAGAGCCGCTCGTGGAGGCTGCGCACCTCCTGCTGCACCTCGCGCCACGCCGCGATGAGCCCGTCGGCGGTGGTGGCGAGCCGGGTGCCCCGCGCGAGCGCGCGCTGATCGGATTCCCCGCGCGGCATGAGATGCGTGCGACGGAGGCGCGAGAGCTGCAGCCGATGCTCGACGAGCCGCAGGAAACGGTAGTCGCGGCCGAACTCGGCCGCCTCGGTCCGGCCGATGTAGCCGCGATCGGCGAGAGCGCCGAGCGCGTCGAGAGTCGCCCGCTGCCGGATGTCGGGATCCGCCTGCCCGTGGACGAGCTGCAGCAGCTGGATCGTGAACTCGACGTCACGGAGTCCGCCCGGCCCGAGCTTCAACTGCACGTCGACCTCGTCACGCGGAATGTGCTGCATGACCCGCTCGCGCATCCGCTGCACCGACTCGACGAAGCCCTCGCGTGAGGACGCCGCCCACACCTTGGGTGCGACCCCCGCGACGAACCGCTCCCCCAGCTCGAGGTCTCCCGCCATCGCACGCGCCTTGAGGAGCGCCTGGAACTCCCAGCTCTTCGCCCAGCGGTCGTAGTAGGCGAGGTGCGACTCGAGAGAGCGCACGAGGGCGCCGTCCTTCCCCTCCGGGCGCAGGTTCGCATCCACCTCCCACAGGGGCGGCTCCACGGCGAGCTCGTGGATGGCGTGCATCGTGTCGATCGCGAGGCGCGTGCCGATCTCGATCGCCCGCGCGTCGGGGATCCCGTCGCCGCCCCCCACGAAGATGACGTCGACGTCGCTCACGTAGTTGAGCTCACGGGCCCCCGACTTGCCCATGCCGATGATCGCCAGACGGGTCGCGGCGACCTCCTCCGCGGGGAAGCGCGCGCCCGCCCGTGCGACGACGAGCGCCGCGTCGAGCGCCGCCGCCGCCAGGTCGGCGAGTGCCGCAGCCACCCGCGGCACCACCTCGATCGGCTCGGGCTGGTCGAGGTCCCACGCCGCCAGGCGGGTGAGCTCGCGCCGGTACGCCACCCGCAGCGCATTGCGGGCGTCCTCGCCGCCGACGCCCTCGACCGCGGCGACGAGCGCCGCACGATAGTGCACGACCGTCGGCGGCTCCGCGAGCGGCTCGGCGAGCACCGCGAGCTCCTCGGGGTGACGCACGAGGAACGCGGCGAGCCCCTCGGACGCGCCGAGCACCTCGATCAGCCGGCGGGCCGCATCCTCGTCGACGAGCGAACGATCGACGCGGCGCGCGTCCTTCTCCCGCAACGCGAGGAGATGGCGAAGCGCCTGGTCCGGGTCGGCGGCGAACGAGAACAGCGGGACCACCGCGTCCGGCACGCCCGAGAGGACCGCTGCGGTTCCCCCCAGGTCGGCGAAACCGAGCCGCGCGAGCTCGGTGAGGGTCACCGCACTCCTCGTCAGAGCGCCTCCAGGTTCGCTTCCAACTCGAACGGCGTCACCTGGGCGCGGTAGCCCGCCCACTCGCGTCGCTTGTTGAGCAGCACGTAGTTGAACACCTGCTCGCCGAGGGTCTCGGCGACGAGCTCCGACTCCTCCATGATGAGCAGCGCGCGGTCGAGGCTCGAGGGGAGCGCCTGGTACCCGAGGGCGCGGCGTTCCGCGCTCGACATGTTGAAGACGTCGGAGTCCGCCTCGGGCGGCAGCTCGTAGCCCTCCTCGATGCCCTTGAGACCGGCGGCCAGCATGAGCGAGAACGCGAGGTAGGGGTTGGCGGCCGAGTCGATGCCGCGGTACTCGACGCGTGCGCTCTGCCCCTTGCCGGGCTTGTAGAGCGGCACGCGCACGAGCGCCGACCGGTTGTTGTGCCCCCAGGTGACGTAGCTGGGCGCCTCGTCGCCGCCCCAGAGCCGCTTGTAGGAGTTCACGAACTGGTTGGTGACGGCCGTGATCTCGGGGGCGTGGGTCAGGAGCCCCGCGACGAACTGGCGTCCGATCTGCGACAGCTGGTACTCGCCGCCCGCGTCGAAGAACGCGTTCGAGTCGCCCTCGAAGAGCGACACGTGCGTGTGCATGCCGGAACCGGGATGCTCGGAGAACGGCTTCGGCATGAACGTCGCGTAGACGCCCTGCTCGATCGCCACCTCCTTGATGACGGTGCGGAAGGTCATGATGTTGTCGGCCGTCGTGAGGGCGTCGGCGTAGCGGAGGTCGATCTCGTTCTGGCCGGGACCCGCCTCGTGGTGGCTGAACTCGACCGAGATGCCGAGGTCCTCGAGCATCCGCACGCTGCGGCGCCGGAAGTCGTGCGCCGTACCGCCCGGCACGTTGTCGAAGTAGCCGGCGGAGTCGACGGGCACCGGGCGCCCGTTCTTCAGCCTGCTCGACTTCAGCAGGTAGAACTCGATCTCGGGGTGCGTGTAGAAGGTGAACCCGCGGTCGGCCGCGGCGGCGAGAGCTCGCTTGAGCACGTTGCGCGGGTCGGCGACCGCGGGCTGGCCGTCGGGCGTCGTGATGTCGCAGAACATGCGGGCCGTGGGGTCGACCTCGCCGCGCCACGGCAGGATCTGGAAGGTCGTGGGGTCGGGATGCGCGAGCACGTCCGCCTCGAAGGCGCGCGTGAGCCCCTCGATCGCGGAGCCGTCGATGCCGACGCCCTCCGTGAACGCACCCTCCACCTCGGCGGGAGCCAGCGCGACCGACTTGAGCGTGCCCACGACATCGGTGAACCACAGGCGCACGAACTTCACACCGCGCTCCTCGATCGTGCGCAGAACGAAGTCTCGCTGCTTGTCCATCCGCGTCCCTTCCTCGGCGCACCGCGCGCACCTCCTAGGCTATCGCCCCACCCCGTCCGCGACGGGCACGCGCGCCAACCGGACGGCCGCTCGGCGAGCTCGGATGCGGAGGCACGCGCCGAGCGCGGCGCGCTCGGATACGATGCGGGGGCGGCTGAGTTCGTGACCCGCCTTCTCGACCGTTCCCGTGGACGCCCGCCAGGGCGCCAGAAGCCCGACGACCTCGGGCATGGCGCCCGGCCGAGAACGCCGTCCTCTCCCTCACGTACCGCCCCGCGGGCCGTCGCCCGCTGCACCACCCCGCTCCGGCGGAGAAAGCTCCCTCGTGCACCTCCAGCCCTACATCGACAACATCTACCGCACCGCCGTCGCTCGCAACGCGGGCGAACCCGAGTTCCACCAGGCGCTTCACGAGGTGCTCGGGAGCGTCGCGCCCGTGCTCGAACGGCATCCCGAGTACATCGAGGCGGGCATCCTCGAACGGCTCGTCGAGCCGGAGCGCCAGATCATCTTCCGGGTGCCGTGGATCGACGACTCGGGCGCCGTGCAGGTCAACCGCGGCTTCCGCGTCCAGTTCAACTCCGCGCTCGGTCCGTACAAGGGCGGCCTGAGGTTCCACCCCACCGTCAATCTCGGCATCATCAAGTTCCTCGGCTTCGAGCAGATCCTGAAGAACGCCCTCACCGGGCAGGGCATCGGCGGCGCGAAGGGCGGGAGCGACTTCGACCCGCACGGCCGCAGCGACCGCGAGATCGAGCGCTTCGCGCAGAGCTTCATGTCGGAGCTCTACCGCCACCTCGGCGAGCACACCGATGTCCCGGCCGGCGACATCGGCGTCGGCGCGCGCGAGATCGGCTACCTCTTCGGCCAGTACCGCAAGATCACCAACCGTCACGAGTCGGGCATGTTCACCGGCAAGGGCGTGCAATGGGGCGGCGCCGAGGTGCGCACGGAGGCGACCGGATACGGTGCCGTCTTCTTCCTGCAGGAGATGCTGGAGAGGCGCGGCGAGGGCCTGGAGGGACGCACGGCGGTCGTCTCGGGATCGGGGAACGTCGCGATCTACGCGATCGAGAAGCTGCACCAGCTCGGCGCGCGCGCGCTCACCGCATCCGACTCCACCGGCTACGTCGTCGACGAGGCAGGGATCGACCTCGAGCTGCTCAAGCAGCTCAAGGAGGTGGAGCGCGCCCGCATCTCCGAGTACGCCGAACGCCGCACCTCCGCGCGCTTCGTACCCGGACGGCGCGTCTGGGAGGTCGCGGCGGACGTGGCGCTCCCCTCGGCCACGCAGAACGAGCTCGACGGCGACGATGCGGCGACCCTCATCCACAACGGTGTCGTCGCGGTGAGCGAGGGGGCCAACATGCCGAGTACCCCCGAGGCGGTCGCGGCGTTCCAGGAGGCGGGCGTGCTGTTCGCCCCCGGCAAGGCCGCCAACGCGGGCGGTGTGGCGACCTCCGCCCTCGAGATGAGTCAGAACGCCTCCCGCCAGCGCTGGGGCTTCGACGACAGCGAGGCGCGCCTGCAGCAGATCATGCGCGACGTCCACGGCGCGGCCTACGCGGCATCCGAGCGCTACGGCCGCCCCGGCGACTACGTGCTCGGCGCGAACGCCGCCGGCTTCGTGCGGGTCGCGGACGCGATGCTCGCCCAGGGGCTGATCTGAGATGCCGCGCGTCCCGCTGCTGCTGGGGGCGTTCGCGCCCTTCCTCGCGGTCTCGGGATTCCACCTCGCGGTGAAGCTCGCGGGGCTCGTCGAGCTCGACCGCGCCACGAAGGGACTCACGATCCCCGCGCTGCTGCTCGGCGTCGTCGTGGTGCTCGCGGTGGGGCGGTCGACCGTCCGCCCCGCCGTGCTGGCGCTCCTCGTGACGGCGCTCGCGCTGTCCTGGCTCGGCGACATGACCCTCGCGTTCTTCGAGGTCGGCCTGGCGTTCTTCCTCGCCGCGCACCTGGCCTACGTCGCGATGTTCCACGTCGCGTTCCGCCGCAGGCCGTCGTGGTGGGCGATCGGGCTCGTGCCGTGGTTCGCGGGGCTGCTGCTCGCGCTCTGGCCGTACCTCGGCGAGCGTGTGGTCATCGTGGCCGCCTACGGGGTCGTGCTCGCCTACATGGCGGCATCCGCCACGCGTGGGAACTCGCTCACCACGATCGGCGGGGCGCTGTTCGTCGCGAGCGACTCGCTGCTCGCGTTCCGGCTGTTCACCCCGCTCTTCCAGACGCCGCCCGAGGACACGCTCATCATGGGCCTGTATCTGGCGGCGCAGCTCTGCATCGCCCTCGGGGTGCTGCGCACGGCCGTGCCGCGGGCCCCGCGCGCCCCGCATCCGAGCGAGACGCCTTCAGCCGCCTAGACTGGCGTGATGGCAGACGAGGTCGTCAAGAAGGTACGCACCCGGCATTTCCAGAACGCCAAGGCCAACGGCATCAAGATCACCGGGCTCACGAGCTACGACCAGCTCACCGCCGCGATCTTCGACAAGGCCGGCATCGACTTCCTGCTGGTGGGCGACTCCGCGGGCAACAACGTCTTCGGCTACGAGACGACCCTGCCCGTCACGATCGATCAGCTGATCCCGCTGACGCGGGCCGTCGCGGGTGCCGTGAAGCGCGCCTTCGTCATCGGCGACATGCCGTTCGGCTCCTACGAGACGGGGCCGGATGAGGCGCTGCACACGGCGTTCCGCTTCATGAAGGAGACCGGCGCCCACGCCGTCAAACTCGAGGGCGGGGTGCGCTCCGCGGAGCAGATCCGGCGCATCGTGTCGGCCGGCATCCCGGTGATGGCGCACATCGGCTTCACGCCGCAGAGCGAGCACCAGCTCGGCGGCCACGTGATCCAGGGGCGCGGGGAGCGCATCGAGCAGCTGATCGCCGACGCGCACGCCGTGGAGGAGGCCGGCGCCTTCGCCGTCGTGCTCGAGATGGTGCCCGCGGAGGCCGCCCGCCGGATCACCGCCGAGCTCACGATCCCCACGATCTCGGTCGGCGCAGGTCCCCACACCGACGGCCAGCTGCTGGTCTGGACCGACTGGGCGGGTCTCACCACCGGCCGCCTCCCGAAGTTCGTCAAGCAGTACGCGAACCTCGCCGAGATCCTGGGGGATGCGGCGCGCGCCTGGACCGCGGACGTCGCATCCGGCGTCTACCCCGGACCCGAGCACTCCTACGACGACTGACCGCGAGATGGCCACCGCGCGCGTCGGGATGGCGGGGTGGACCTATGCGCCCTGGCGCGGGGTCTTCTACCCGAAGGGCCTGCGGCAGGCGGACGAGCTCCGCTACGCCTCCGAGCGTGTCACATCGATCGAGCTCAACGGCTCGTTCTACGCGCTGCAGAAGCCGACGAGCTGGCAGCGCTGGCGCGAGGACACCCCGGACGGCTTCGTGTTCGCGGTCAAGGCGCCGCGCTTCATCACCCACATCCGCCGACTCGACGACGTGGCCGAGCCGATCGCGAACTTCCTCGCGTCCGGGCTGCTCGGCCTCGGCCCGAAGCTCGGGCCGATCCTCTGGCAGCTGCCCCCGAGCCTCGAGTACGACCCCGAGCTCGTCGCACGTTTCCTCGCCCTGCTGCCCCACGACACCGGCGCCGCGCTCGAGGTCGCGCGTGGCCGCAGCGGGAGGATGCACGGCAAGGAGCTGCTGGAGATCGACGAGGTGCGACCGCTGCGCCACGCGATCGAGCCGCGCGCACACAGCTTCGACGATCAGGAGTTCGCGGACCAGGCCGCCGCGGCCGGGGTCGCCGTGGTGCTGGGCGACTCGGCGGGCCGCTGGCCGCGACTCGACTGGGTGACGGCGGACTTCGCCTATGCGCGGCTGCACGGCGACAAGGAGGTCTACACGTCCGGCTACGACGCGGCGGGCCTCGACGAGTGGGAGGAGTGGACGCGCGACCATCTCGACCACGACCGCGACGTGTACGTCTACTTCGACAACGACGTGAAGGTGCGGGCTCCCATCGACGCGATGTCGCTTCTGGAACGATTGGGTCGATGATCGATCCCGCCGCCCCGTCGCCGTTCCGACTTCCGCCCGCACCCGCCGAGCTCCGCCTCACGAGCGAGCGCCTCGAGCTGCGACCCCTCGGCGAGGCCGAGCTGCCGGCGATGACCGCGTACCGCGGCGACCCCGAGGTGTGCCGCTTCCTGCCCTTCCCGCCGCAGACGGTCGACGACATCCGGGGGCGCATCGGGCACATCCTCGGCTCGACGAGCCTCGAGGGCGAGAATGCGGGGGTGGCCGTCGGCATCTTCCGGCGGGACGACGGCGAACTCATCGGCGACCTCGTGCTGTTCCACCCCGATCTCGTCAACGGCAGCGCGGAGATCGGATGGGTCCTCCGCCCCGACGTCTCGGGTCGCGGTTACGCGACGGAGGCGGTGCGCGCCCTGCTCGACGCGGCGTTCGCCGTCTACGGGCTGCGCCGCGTCGTGGCGCGGATCGACGCCGAGAACACCGCATCGGCACGCCTCGCCGAGCGGGTCGGGATGCGTCTCGAGGCCCGCCTGGTCGAGAACGAGTGGTACAAGGGCCGCTGGGGCGACGAACTCGACTACGCGATCCTCGCGCGCGAATGGACGCCGACCGGATGAGGCCGTCCGGGCACGATCAGCGCTCGGCTTCGTCCTCCGCGGCCCAGGCCCGCGACCGTTCGGCCGCGATCTGCGGGGCCCGTTCGGCCTCCTCGCGCGTCGCGAACGGACCGTCTCGCTCGGAGCCCAGCGACTGCGGGCCCTCCTCGACCTCACCGGTCCTGTGGTTGTACCACCACTCGGTCATCTGTCCGCCTTTCGCTCGGTACGCTTGAGCCTATGCCTCGCGACGCAGCCGGTCACCTCGTCGCGGGCCGGGTCTCGCCGCTGCGTGCGGTGCCCGCCACGATCCCCCGGCCCGAGTACGTCGGCCGCCCCGGTCCGCGTCCGTTCACGGGGTCAGACGTCTACACCCCCGAGGAGATCGAGCGGATCCGCACGAGCGGTCGCATCGCGGCACAGGCCGTCGAGGCGGTCCACGACGCGATCCGGCCCGGCGTCACGACCGAGGAACTCGACCGGGTCGCGCACGAGTTCCTCGTCGCCCACGAGGCCTACCCCTCGACCCTCGGCTACCGCGGCTTCCCCAAGTCGTCGTGCACCTCGCTCAACGAGGTCATCTGCCACGGCATCCCCGACGACACCGTCCTCGAGGACGGCGACATCGTCAACGTCGACATCACCGCCTACCACGACGGCATGCACGGCGACCTCAACGCGACCTTCCTCGTCGGCGACGTTGCCCCCGAGGCGCGCGAGCTCGTCGAGCGCACGCGAGAGGCGCTGAACCGCGGCATCAAGGCGGTGGCTCCCGGCCGCGAGATCAACGTCGTCGGGCGCGCGATCGAGAGCTACGCCCGCCGCTTCGGCTACGGCGTCGTGCGCGACTACACGGGTCACGGCGTCGGCAGCGCCTTCCACACGGGTCTCATCGTCCCCCACTACGACGCTGCACCGCGCTACGACACCGTCATGGAGGTCGGCATGGTGTTCACCATCGAGCCCATGCTCACCCTCGGCACCCCCGAGCGCCCCGGGACGATCGAGTGGGACGAGTGGGACGACGGATGGACGATCGTCACCCGCGACCTCAGCCTCACCGCGCAGTTCGAGCACACGCTCGTCGTCACCGAGAGCGGCGCGGAGATCCTGACCCTGCCCTGACCGCACCACCGGAGGACACCATGAGCACACTCGCCGTCGGAATCGACATCGGGGGTACCGGCATCAAGGGCGCGCTCGTCGACGTCGGAACGGGCGAGCTGGTGAGCGAACGGGTCAAGGTCGCGACGCCCGACGGCGGCGACCCGGATGCCGTTCTCGCCGCCGTCGCGGAGCTGGTCGCCGGCTTCGGGCCCGACGCCGACGGTGTGCCGCTCGGGGTCTGCTTCCCCGCGATCGTCCGCCGCGGGCGGACGATGTCCGCGGCCAACGTCTCCCGGCGCTGGATCGGCCTGGACGCCGAGGCGCTCTTCGAGCAGACGCTGCACCGCGGAATCCACTTCGTGAACGACGCCGATGCGGCGGGGGTCGGCGAGTCGCGGTTCGGCGCCGCCAGGGGCACGGACGGGCTCGTCATCATGACGACACTCGGCACAGGCATCGGCAGCGCGTTCCTCTACGACGGCGTCCTCGTTCCCAACACCGAGCTCGGCCACCTCGAGATCGACGGGGTCGACGCCGAGTCCCGCGCCTCGTACGCGGCGAAGGAGCGGGACGAACTCGACTGGGCGCCATGGGCGGCCCGGCTGCAGCGCTACTACTCGCGCGTCGAGTTCCTGTTCTCCCCCGAGCTGTTCATCGTGGGCGGCGGGGTCTCCAAGCACTACGAGGAGTTCCTGCCCCTCCTCGAGCTCGAGACGCCCATCGTCCCCGCCGTGCTGCGCAACAACGCGGGCATCCTCGGCGCCGCCTGGCTCGCAGCGCAGCCCGGCGGCAGTTGAGAGCCGTACGTTTCGGTTCGGTGAAATCTCTCGCAACCCACTGCCCCGGCATCCCCGGTGTGCATTAGGTTGGGCAGACGCCCCCGAGTTGGGGGGCGCTTGCACCAGAAGAAAGCAGTCACATGCCCAGTGGAACCGTGAAGTGGTTCAACGCCGAAAAGGGATTCGGCTTCATCACCCCCGACGACGGCGCTCAGGACGTCTTCGCGCACTACTCGGCCATCGAGGCCAAGGGGTACCGCACCCTCGAAGAGGGGCAGCGCGTCGAGTTCGAGGTCACCGAGGGCCAGAAGGGTCCGCAGGCCGCGAACATCCGCCTCGCCTGAGACGTACTCCACCATGAGGAAGCGCCTCCGGGATGATCCCGGGGGCGCTTCCTCATGCACGAACGGGCCGGCCGATACGCCGGGTTCTGTCAGCCGGGGTCACGCCTCGCGGCGCGGCCCGACCGGACGGCCATCTCTCTCGGGGATGCGTTGCCGCACCCCTCCAGCGGTCTACCCGACACCTCGGCGAGCAGCCTCATCGGTGTCTGTCTGACCTTGCTCCGGGCGAGGTTTACCCAGCGAGCCCGATCACTCGGGCCCCTGGTGGTCTCTTACACCACCGTTTCACCCTTACCCCGCCGTCCGAAGACGACGTGGCGGTCTGCTCTCTGTTGCACTTTCTCGCGGATCGCTCCGGGTGGGTGTTACCCACCACCCTGCTCTGCGGAGCCCGGACGTTCCTCGGCACGCGCCCGGCGCCTTCGAGAGGCACCGTGCGCGCGACGCGACCGTCTGGCCGACCCGTTCGCGACCCTCAGGATACTCGACGGTCCCCGCGCCCGGAGGTCAGAGTCCGGACTCCGCCGTCCGCACCAGGATCGCGCTCGAATCCGGGCACAGCAGCACATCGTCGGGTGCCGCGGCGCGCACCGCGCCCAGATCGGTCGCGTTGAGCGCGACGCCGCTCGCGCTCGAGACCCCGCCGCGCAGGTGCGAGGCGCCGGCCCCGTAGCGCGCGCGCTGCTTCTCGTAGAGGGCGAGCAGCTCGGCCGGAACGCGTGCGGCGACCGTGGCGCGATCCGCCGCGGTGCGTGCGCGATCCTGCTCGATCGCGGAGGCCGCCGCGTCGCGCGCCTCGGTCGTCGCGGCGACCTCGGCCTCGTGCGCATCCAACTGCAGACGGATCGACGAGAGCGCCACCTCCAGCTCCTCGACCTTCTCCATCACCACGAGCTCGATCTCCTCCAGCTCGTCGCGGCGACGGGCGAGCGCGGCGAGCTCCTGCTCGAGCGCCTGGACGTCCTTCATCGACGAGCTGGACTCGAGCCGGCCCCGATCCCGCTCGATGCGCGCCTCGACGACCGCGACGTCCGACTCGACGCGCCCGAGCTCGGCCCGCGCGTCCTCGAGCGCACCGAGCTGCTCGGCGACCGAGCGCCGCAGCGTGTCGCTCGACGTGGCGAGCTCCGCGAGCCGCGCGGTCTCGGGGATGGTGCGCAGGCGGTGATCCAGCTGCTGCAGCCGCGTGTCGAACTCCTGCAGCTCGAGCAGCAGCGCCTGGTCTTCTGGGGCGGCCTTGAGGCCCATACGGTTTCCGTTCCTGTCGGTGTCGGGGAGGTCAGATGAGGGCGAAGTCCCACGGATCGGTGCGCAGCTCGCTCACCGTCACGGTCACGCCGGGGAGAGCCTCGCGCAGCGACGCGGCGGCCTCCTCGAGCCACAGCCACTCGGCCGCCCAGTGCGAGACGTCGAGCAGCGCGGGCCCGCCCGCGACCCGGGCCTCCTCGCGCGCCTCAGAGGCCGGGTGATGACGCAGGTCGCTCGTGATGTACACATCGGCGCCGCGCACCTCCGGATGGCCGAGCAGCGAGTCCCCCGCGCCGGCGCACAGCGCGACGCGCTGCACCTCGGCGAAGTAGTCGCCCGACCCCCGGATGCCCTGCGCCGTCGCGGGGAGGATCTCCTGCAGGCCGCGGGCGAGCTCACCGAGGGTCATCGGTTCGGGCAGCTCGCCGACGCGTCCGAGGCCGAGGGCTGCATCCGCCGTCGACGGCACGATCGGACGGACGCTCTCCAGCCCGAGCCGCCCGGCGAGCACGGCAGAGGTGCCGTCGGCGACGATGTCCGCGTTGGTGTGCGCCGCGAGCAGCGCGCAGCCACCACGGATGAGGCGCGCCAGCACGGCGCCCTTATAGCGGTCCTCGGCGACCGAGGTGACGCCGCGCAGCAGCAGCGGATGGTGCACGAGCAGCAGCTGCGCACCCCGCTCCACCGCCTCATCCGCCGTCTCGACGACCGCGTCGACGGCGAGATGCACCGACGAGACCTCGGCAGCGGGGTCACCGGCGACGAGACCGGGCGCATCCCACGCCTCGGCCCCCGCGAGCGGCCAGAGGGCGTGGGCGACCTCGGTCACGCGTGCGAGGGTGGGTGCCACGACCTCAGTCTAGGAGCGGCTGCGCCGCGCTCCGGGTCGGTGCCGCCTCCAGGCCGTCGCGGTCGCGCTCCTGCCGGCGGATGGCGGGGATGCCCGTCGCGAGCGGGAGCACGAGTCCGAGCACGAGCGCGACGAGCACCCCGAGGTCGGTCGTCGCGAGCGGGTCGCCCGACTGCACCCCGAGGAGCCCGAAGAGGTAGCCCTGCCATTGGAAGCCCGAGAGCTGCGCCGAGGTCAACCCGAGCCCGACGACCGAGATGACGACGAGGCCGACGAGGTTCACCCAGCGCACCGCGGGGTAGACACCGCCTCGCTCCAGCAGCGACGGCGTGTGGAAGCGCCGCAGGCGGATCATCATCTCGCTCGCGAAGATGCCCGTCCACGCGGCCACGGGCACGGCGACCGTCGTCGCGACGTCGCGCACGATGTCGCGCGTGTCGCTTCCGAGGAGCAGGAAACCGGCACCGACGACGGCGACCAGCACCGCCGCGACGAGCGTCGCGATCGCGCGCGGGGCGCGCAGCCCGCTCGCGGCGACGGCGAGGCCGCCCGAGTACATCGCCACGATCGTGCCGGCCACCAGCCCGAACGCCGACGCCCCGAAGAGGGGCAGCGCGAGCACGCCGGGGACGAGGTCGAGAAGCGCCGCGAGCGGCTCCCGTGCGAGCCTGTCGGCCGTCGACGGGTCGGACGCGGCGAGCACCGCGCCCCACGAGAGGATCGCGAGGGTCGGCACGATCGCGCCGAAGCTGCTCCACAGCATGTTGGCCGCACCGGAGCCCGCCGGGCTCTGATACCGCGCGAGATCGGAGCTCGACTGCGCCCACGCCAGGCCCACCACGCTGAAGACCGTGACCGCGCCTCCGATTGCGAGCAGCCAGGAGCCGTCGTCCGTCTGAAGGGCGACCTCGACGTCGACGTGCGACGCCGTGAACGCGATGATGACGACGACCAGCACCGTCGACAGGATGCCGAGCACGCGCTGCACCCGGTGCAGGAGGCCGTAGCCGAGCACGGCGACGACTCCCGCGATCACGGCGCCCGCGGCGAGGGCGACGAGTGCGGTGACGCTCGTCGAATCGCCCGGGGCGAGCAGCGACCCGGCGGTGGCGGCGAGCAGCCACAGGAGCACCCCGCCCCACAGCACGCGGCCGACCACGGCGAGGAGCGCGGGAACGATGTTGCCCACCACCCCGAAGGTGGCACGCGAGACGACCATGGTCGGCTGGCCGCTCCATTTGCCCGCGAGGGAGCCGAGGCCGAGCGGGAGCGCCGAGACGGCCACCCCCGCGACGACCGCGACGAGCACCTGCCGAAGGCTCATCCCGAGCGTGAACAGGGTCGCGCCGACCGCGACCATGATGATCGAGGAGTTGGCGGCGAACCACAGCCAGAACAGGCGGGCCGCGTAGCCCGCGCGCCGTTCGACCGGTGTCGGCTCGAGCGATTCGGCCTCAACCGCCATGGCCGGCGGGTCGGACGGCGCAAGCGGCTGCGGCGGCTCGCCGACCGCCACGACGGTCGCCGTGGAGAGCGGGACGGGGGCGACGGATGCGATGCCCGCGTCGTCGACGGGGATCGGCGCCGCGAGGTCAGCGCGGTCCAGCTCGTCGATGCCCTCCACATCCGGATCCATCGGCGGGGCCGGGAGGTTCCCGAGCACCGCCGCCTCGACGACGGGAGGCGGGGCGAGCGGCACCGCGCCCACGTCCGGGGGCGGCGCGTCCTGGAAGCCGGCCGGAGTCACCTCGACGGCGTTCGCGGTGGGCGGCGGGAGGTGCGCGACGTCGACCGGTCCGTTCGGCCCCTCGACGGTCGTGACCGGCGGCGGGAGCACGGGCGCCGGGAGCTCCGAGACGGGCGGCGGCGTGAGGGCCGTCGTGTCGATCGGCCCGGCCGGCGGCTCGAGCGGAGGCTCGACGAGAGGCGGCGGCGCGAAGCTCGGCGGGGGTGCGGTGAGCCAGGCCTGGTCGTCGGCGGGAAGATCGTCCACAGGGGCGGGGGTCTCGAGGTTCCAGACCGCGTCCGCGTCGGCGGGCTCCTCCGCCTGCACGAGGGGCGCCGGGGCGTCGAGCCGGTCGCCCTCGCGGCTCGGATCGGGCGCGTCGGTCCATCCGGGAGGGCCGCTCACGGGCGGCACATCGACGGGTGCGGGCTGCGGGTCGGGCGGCGCCGACGCGAAGGCCTCGGGCGCGGCCCCCGTCCATGCCGCGGCACCGAACGCCGCGCCGACCCCGGCGGGCGGCTCCTCCGCCTCCACGACGGGCGCGAGTCCCTGACGGCGGCGCAGCTCGTTCTCGAGCAGCAGGATCGCGTCGAGCGTGGAACCGGCCGCCGCCTCCTGCTCGATCGTGCGCGTGAGGTCGTCGTCCGCCGCGGGTCCGGCCGCCGGCGTCAGGGGCCAGGAAGTCGTCGCGGGCGCCTCGCGCACCGGTTCCGGGGTCACGGACGCATCCGCCCCGAACTCGGCGGTGTCGGACGCGACGGCATCCGGCGCGATGTACTCCGGGGCCGGAGGCGGCGGCGGGACCGGCAGCGGCGGAAGGGCGGGCTCGTGGTCGAGGGGCGCGGCAGACTGCTCCGTCTCGACCGGGGCCGCCTCGACGGGGGGCGGAACGTCGCTCTGCAGCTCACCGGGGTCCGGTCGGAAGACCGGGTCGGAGTTGAGCACGGGGATCGTGATCGGGCCCGTGTACATCGCCGTCTGAGCGGCGAGCGCGGCGGCGAGCTCCTCGTCGCTCGCGGCGGGCGACGCGGATCCGTACGGCGGCGGATACTCCGCGGGGGCGGGCGCGTCCTCGGGCATCGCGCCCTCGGCGTCATCCCGCGACGGCTCGTCGCCCGGCACCTCGATCATGGCTCGGATTCTAGGGCTGCCGTGCGGCGGGAGCCGGGAGGACGGGCCGTCACGAGCACGATGATCCCGGCGAGGATCGCGAGCACCCCGAGCCAGGCGAGCGGCTCGAGGCGCTCCCCCACGACCACCACGGCGAGCACGGTCGCGACGACGGGCTCGAGGAGGGCGATGGTCGTGACCGTCGACGAGCGCAGGGTTCGGAGCGCGACCCCGACCAGGAGGTAGGCCGCGAACATCGGCCCCAGCGCGAGGTAGGCGGCGATCCCGATCGAGCGCCCCTCGGCGAGCAGCGGAGCACCGGTCGCCAGCAGCACGGGAAGAAGCAGCAGGGCGCCGCATCCGAACATCGCGCCCATCGCGGCACGGGATCCGGCGCCCGCGCCGATCACGCGGCTCGAGGCGTAGGTGTAGACGCCATATGCGAGGCCGGCCAGCAGACCGAGCAGGACACCGGGCACCACGGCGCCGCCCCCCTCCCCCGGATGCCGCGCGAGCGCGGCGAGGGTCATGCCGACGATGGCGAGCACGGTCGCGATCGCCCAGCTCCGCGACAGCGGATGACGCTCGACGACCCACTCGAGCAGCGCCGTCACCACGGGTCCCGTGCCGAGCGCGACCACGTTGCCGATCGCGACCCCCGCGAGATCCATGCCGGAGTAGAACGCGAGCGGGTAGACGAAGACGCCGACGGCGCCCACGAGCGCCCAGCTCCGCGTCGATCCTCGGCGCAGCACCGCGAGGCTCGCACGCGGCGCGGTCGCGAAGAGCAGCAGGCCTCCGACGCCCATGGTCGCCGCGCCCGTCGCGAGCGGGCTGACCGCGGCGGGGAGGAGGCTCGCGGCCGTCCCGGTGGTGCCCCAGAGCAGCGAGGCCACGACGATCGCGAGCGTCGCCCTCCCTCGCCCGGTCTGCACGTGGGCGCTGAGGGACTCGAACCCCCGGCATCTTCGGTGTAAACGAAGCGCTCTACCAGCTGAGCTAAGCGCCCGGACCCCCCGATGCTATCGGGCGCGCTCAGACCGAGACGGGAAGCACCTCGTCGAGCGCCGCACGGTACTCCTCGAGCGAGCGGGCCTGGCCCGGCGCGGTGATGAACGACGCGCGGATGATGCCCTTGACGTCGATGACGAAGGTCGCGCGGTTCGCGAAGCCCTTCTCCTCCAGGAAGACGCCGTACTCCTTGGCGACGGCGCCATGCGGCCAGAAGTCGGCGAGCAGCGTGAAGTCGTAGCCCTCCTGCTCGGCCCAGGCGCGCAGCGCGGCCTTCGAGTCGACCGAGATGCCGATGAGCTCCACGCCGTGGCGCTGGAACTCCGCGAGGTTGTCGCGCAGCACGCACAGCTCGCCCGTGCACGTGCTCGAGAAGGCGAGCGGGAAGAAGACGAGCGCGACGGGCTTCCGCCCGCGGAAGTCGCTGAGCCGCACGTGCTCGCCGTATTGGTTGGGCAGGTCGAAGTCGGGAGCCTGCGTGTCGTTCTCCAGAGCCACGAGCGACGATCATACGCCGGAGACCACGGATGTGCCGGTGGCGCGACCGCGATGGAGGAATCCCCCCTCGCCACGGGCCTAGACTCGAAGACGGCCACGACACGATCAGGAAGAGGTCAAGGGTGACGGTGAACGACCAGGATCCGTACTCGGTGAACAACACCGATCAGGACCCGGAGGAGACCGCCGAATGGCAGGAGTCCCTCGACGCGCTCGTCGCGGAGAAGGGGCATCAGCGCGGCCGCGAGATCATGCTGAGCCTGCTCAAGCGGTCCAAGGACCTGCACCTGGGCGTGCCCATGGTGCCCACCACCGACTACATCAACACGATCGCCCCGGAGAACGAACCGGAGTTCCCGGGCGACGAGGAGGTGGAGCGCCAGTACCGCCGCTGGATCCGCTGGAACGCGGCCATCACGGTGCACCGGGCGCAGCGTCCCGGCATCGCGGTCGGCGGCCACATCTCGACCTACGCGTCGAGCGCCTCCCTGTACGAGGTCGGACACAACTGGTTTTTCCGCGGGCAGGACCACCCCTCCGGCGGCGACCAGATCTTCTACCAGGGTCACGCCTCCCCCGGCATGTACGCCCGCGCGTTCCTCGAGGGACGCCTCGGCGAGGACGACCTCGACGGGTTCCGCCAGGAGAAGTCCCGCGCGCCCCACGGGCTGAGCTCCTATCCGCACCCCCGGCTCATGCCCGAGTTCTGGCAGTTCCCGACGGTGTCGATGGGCCTCGGCCCCATCAACGCCATCTGGCAGGCGCAGAACAACAAGTACCTCACCAACCGCGGCATCGTCGACCGCTCCGACAGCCGCGTCTGGGCGTTCCTCGGCGACGGCGAGATGGACGAGGTCGAGAGCCGCGGCGCCCTCCAGTGGGCCGCCAACGAGAAGCTCGACAACCTGACCTTCGTGGTCAACTGCAACCTGCAGCGGCTCGACGGTCCCGTGCGCGGCAACGGCAAGATCATCCAGGAGCTCGAGAGCTTCTTCCGCGGCGCCGGCTGGAACGTCATCAAGGTCGTCTGGGGCCGTGAGTGGGACGAGCTGCTCGCCCGCGACAACGGCTCGCTCGTGAACCTCATGAACGTCACCCCCGACGGCGACTACCAGACCTACAAGACCGAGGACGGCGCCTACGTGCGCGAGAACTTCTTCGGCCGCGACCCCGAGACCCTCAAGCTCGTCGAGGGGTACAGCGACGAGCAGATCTGGAACCTCAAGCGCGGCGGTCACGACTACCGCAAGGTGTACGCGGCCTTCAAGGCGGCCGTCGAGCACGAGGGCCAGCCGACCGTCATCCTCGCGAAGACGATCAAGGGCTACGGGCTCGGCAAGAACTTCGAGGGCCGCAACGCGACCCACCAGATGAAGAAGCTCACGCTCGACAACCTCAAGCAGTTCCGTGACGAGCTCCGCATCCCCATCACGGACGCCCAGCTCGAGGAGAACCCGTACCTGCCCCCGTACTACCACCCGGGCGAGTCGGATCCCGCGATCCAGTACCTGCAGGAGCGCCGCCGCGAGCTCGGCGGATACCTGCCCGAGCGTCGCACGAAGTACGTCGACCTCGCGCTCCCCGGCGACAACGCGTACGAGATCGCGAAGAAGGGTTCCGGCAAGCAGGAGGTCGCCACCACCATGGCGTTCGCCCGCCTGCTCAAGGACCTGCTGAAGGACCCGGGCATCGGGCAGCGCATCGTGCCGATCATCCCGGACGAGGCGCGCACCTTCGGCATGGACGCCTACTTCCCGACGGCGAAGATCTACAACCCGAACGGCCAGCACTACACCTCGGTCGACCGGGAGCTGCTGCTCGCCTACAAGGAGAGCCCGCAGGGCCAGATCGTGCACGTCGGCATCAACGAGGCGGGCGCCTTCGCGGCCTTCACCGCGATCGGCACCTCGTATGCGACGCACGGCCAGCCGCTCATCCCGGTGTACGTCTTCTACTCGATGTTCGGCTTCCAGCGCACCGGTGACGCGATGTGGGCCGCGGGCGACCAGATGGCGCGCGGCTTCATCATCGGCGCGACCGCGGGACGCACGACGCTCACGGGCGAGGGCCTGCAGCACGCCGACGGCCACTCGCCGCTGCTCGCCTCCACGAACCCCGCGGTCGTCGCGTACGACCCGGCGTACGGCTACGAGATCGGCCACATCGTGCGCGCCGGCCTCGAGCGGATGTACGGGGGCCAGCACCCGGATCCGAACGTCATGTACTACCTGACGGTCTACAACGAGCCGATCGTGCAGCCCGCGGAGCCCGAGGGTCTCGACGTCGAGGGCCTCCTGCGCGGGATCTACAAGCTCAAGGACGCCACCATCCGGGGTCCGAAGGCGCAGATCCTCGCGTCGGGCGTGTCGGTTCCGTGGGCCCTCGAGGCGCAGGAGCTGCTCGCGAAGGACTGGGGCGTCGCCGCGGACGTGTGGAGCGTCACCTCGTGGAACGAGCTGCGCCGCGACGGCGTCGCCGCCGACGAGCACAACTTCCTCAACCCGACGAAGCAGCCGCAGGTGCCCTACGTGTGGCAGAAGCTCAGCGGGGCCGAGGGGCCGTTCCTCGCCGTGACCGACTACATGCACGCCGTGCCGGATCAGATCCGCGCCTGGGTGCCCGGCGAGTACGCGACGCTCGGCGCCGACGACTTCGGCTTCAGCGACACGCGTCCCGCCGCCCGCCGGTACTTCAAGATCGACGGCCCGTCGGTCGTGGTGCGCATCCTGCAGTCGCTCGCGCGGCGTGGCCAGGTCGACCCGGCCTACGTGCTCCAGGCGATCGACAAGTACAAGCTCTACGACGTGACCGCCGGCACGACCGGATCCGCGGGCGGCGAGAGCTAGGCCGACGCCACCCGTGGCGGAGAGGACGAAGGCGCAGACGCTCGCCTGGCTGCGCACGCTGTCGGGCGAGCTCGCGACGACGACCCTCAAGCGTCTCGACGACACGCTGCCCTGGTATCGCGAGATGCCGCCCGGGCGGCGCAGCGCGGTGGGGCTCGTCGCCCAGGCGGGCATCACCTCGTTCATCTCCTGGTACGACGACCCGAGCTCGACGCCGTGGATCGCGGCGGACGTGTTCGGGGCGGCTCCGCGCGAGCTGCTGCGCTCGGTGAGCCTGCAGCAGACGCTGCAGCTCATCCGCGTGACGGTCGAGGTGGTCGAGGAGCGCGTCACGAGCTCGAGTGAGGAGCTGCGGGAGGCGATCCTGCTCTACTCGCGCGAGATCGCGTTCGCGGCGGCCGACGTGTACGCACGCGCCGCCGAGGCGCGCGGGCTGTGGGATGCGCGCCTCGAGGCGCTCGTCGTCGACTCGATCCTCACGGGCGAGTACGACAGCGAGCTCCCGAGCCGGGTGGCGGCGCTCGGCTGGAACGGCCACGGCGCGGTGTCGGTGCTGGTCGGCACGGCACCGCGGATGCTCGACGTCGACCAGCTGCGCCGCACCGCGCGGCACCTCGACGCCGACGTGCTGATCGGCGTGCAGGGCTCCCGGCTCGTGCTCGTGATCGGGCGGGTCGAGCCGCGCGACGACGCCGAGGTGCGAGAGCCCCTGCCGTTCATCGACATCGCCCGCCAGCTCGAGCCCGGCTTCGGCCCGGGGTTCCTGGTGCTCGGCCACGAGGTTCCGTCGCTCGTCGACGCCGCCCGCAGCGCGCGAGCGGCGCTCGCCGGCTTCGCGGTCGCCAAGTCGTGGCGGAACGCCCCGCGGCCCGTGCTCGCCGACGACCTGCTCCCCGAGCGCGCTCTCGCCGGCGACCCGCTCGCGCGCGCCACGCTCATCACCCGCATCTACCAGCCGCTCAGGGACCACTCCGGCGAGCTGCTGCTGACGCTGTGGGCCTACCTCGACAACGGACGCTCCCTCGAGGCCACGGCGCGCGAGCTCTTCGTGCACGCCAACACCGTGCGCTACCGCCTCAAGCGCATCAGCGAGATCATCGGCTGGGATGCCACCGGCGCGCGGGAGGCGCTCATCCTGCAGACCGCCCTCATCGTCGGATCCATCGCCGACACCGGCAAGAAGCCGGAGTGATGTAGGCATCCGCCAAGGTCTCGGCGGATTTCTCGTGCGATGCATGCCGCCATCCGCCGCAGGGCTTGGCAGGATGGACGGGTGACCGTCGTGATCGTCGCGCCCGGACAGGGCTCGCAGACCCCCGGATTCCTCGACCCCTGGCTCGCCGAGCCGCACTTCGCGGACCATCTCGCCGAGCTCTCCGACGCCGCGGGCGTCGACCTGCGTGCGCACGGCACGGTGTCGGACGCCGACACCATCCGCGACACCGCGGTCGCCCAGCCCCTCATCGTCGGCGCATCGCTGCTGTCGCTCGACGCCGTGCTCGACGCTCGCCGCGACCGGATCGCCGGCATCGCGGGCCACTCGGTGGGCGAGGTCGCCGCGGCCGCCGGGGCGGGCATCCTGAACGAGGCGGACGCGATGCGGTTCGTCGCCGCCCGCGGCCGGGCGATGGCGGATGCCGCTGCCCGCTCGGAGACCGGCATGAGCGCCGTGATCGGCGCCGACGAGAGCGAGCTCATGGCGGCCCTCGAGCCGCTGGGGCTCTCCCCCGCCAACCTCAACGGCGGCGGGCAGATCGTCGTCGCCGGCGAGCTGCACGCGCTCTCCGCGCTCCAGGCGAACCCGCCCGCGGGTGCACGGGTCATCCCGCTCCAGGTGGCGGGTGCCTTCCACACGCGCTACATGGAGCCCGCGGTCGACACGATGCGCGAGCTCGCCTCCGGGATCGTGGCGCAGCATCCGAAGCTCCGCATCTGGACCAACCGCGACGGCTCGATCGTCGGCGACGGGCCGCGCTACCTCGACCTCCTGGTGGGCCAGATCGCCTCGCCGGTCCGCTGGGACCTCGTCATGGAGTCCTTCGCGGCGAACGGCGTCACGGGTCTCGTCGAGCTGGCGCCCGCCGGCGCCCTCGTCGGTCTCGCGAAGCGCGCTCTCAAGGGGCTGCCGACGGTCGCGGTGAAGACGCCAGACGACATCCCGGCCGCCCAGGCCCTCATCGATCAGGAGGCCGCGGCGTGACCGTCCACCTCAAGCAGGCCCACGGGGCGCCCGGCAGCCGGATCGTCGCGCTCGGCGCGGCACGCGGCGACCTCGTCGTCCCCAATGACGACCTCGTCGGCCCCATCGACTCGAGCGACGAGTGGATCCGCCAGCGCACGGGCATCATCACCCGCAAGCGCGCCTCGAAGGGCGTCGACGCGATCGACCTCGCGGAGGCCGCGTCGCGCGAGGCGCTCGAGCGGTCGGGGATCGACCCCTCGCGGGTCGGTGCGGTGCTCGTGTCGACGATCAGCAACGTCGCCGTGACCCCCTCGATGTCGACCCTGCTCGCGGAGCGGATCGGTGTCGCCCCCGCCCCCGCCTACGACATCAGCGCGGCGTGCGCGGGCTACACCTACGCGATCGCGCAAGCCGACGCCCTCATCCGCGCGGGCGCGGCGGAGTACGTGCTCGTCGTCGGCGCCGAGAAGCTGTCGCAGTACGTGCACCCGGAGGACCGCTCCATCTCGTTCCTGCTCGGCGACGGCGCGGGCGCGGCCATCCTCGGCCCCTCCGACGAGCCCGGCGTCTCGAAGACGGTCTGGGGATCGGACGGGTCCAAGTGGGACGCGGTCGGAATGAACGCGACCTTCGAGGAGTACCTCGACAAGAAGAAGCCGTGGCCGACCATGCGTCAGGACGGGCAGACCGTCTTCCGCTGGGCCGTCTGGGAGATGGCGAAGGTCGCGCGGCTCACGCTCGAGGAGGCCGGGGTCACCCCGGAGGACCTCGCCGCCTTCATCCCGCACCAGGCGAACATGCGCATCATCGACGAGCTCGCCAAGCAGCTGAAGCTCCCCGAGACGGTCGCGATCGCACGCGACATCGAGACGACGGGCAACACCTCCGCCGCGTCGATCCCGCTCGCCACCCACCGCCTGCTCGAGGAGAACCCGGAGCTCTCCGGCGGCCTCGCGCTGCAGATCGGCTTCGGCGCGGGCCTCGTCTTCGGGGCCCAGGTCGTGCGGCTCCCCTAAACTTGTCCCGGTCACTCGACACCCCTAGGAGAAACGAACATGGCACTGTCCACCGAAGAAGTCCTCGCCGGCCTGGCTGAGCTCATCAACGACGAGACCGGCATCGCGGCGGACACCGTCGAGCTCGACAAGTCGTTCACGGACGATCTGGACATCGACTCCATCTCGATGATGACCATCGTGGTCAACGCCGAGGAGAAGTTCGACGTCAAGATCCCCGACGAGGAGGTCAAGAACCTCAAGACCGTCGGCGACGCCGTCACCTACATCGTCAACGCCCAGAGCTGATCGACGACGGGCGGGGGCGCACACCGTCCCCGCCCGCACCACCTCCTCCCGCCCACCCCGCGGGATGCGCTACATCACCCCTCGGAGTACCTCGAATGACCAAGAAGATCGTCGTCACCGGCATCGGGACGTCGTCGCCCCTCGGCGGCACCGCGCCCGACACCTGGAACGCGCTGCTCGCCGGCGAGTCGGGGGCGCACACCCTCGCGCACGAGTGGGTGAGCGAGCTCGAGCTGCCCGTCACCTTCGCCGCCGAGGCGAAGGTGCGGCCGGATGAGGTGCTCGAGCGGCAGGAGATCAAGCGCCTCGACCCGATGAGCCAGTTCGCGCTCATCGCCTCGCGCGAGGCATGGGCAGACGCAGGCGCCCCCGAGGTCGAGCCCGAGCGCTTCGGCGTCGAGTACTCGACCGGCATCGGCGGGCTGTGGACGCTGCTCGACGCCTGGGACACCCTCAAGGAGAAGGGGCCGCGCCGGGTGCTCCCGATGACGGTCCCGATGCTCATGCCGAATGCAGCGGCTGCGGCGGTCAGCATGCACCTCGGCGCCCGCGCCTTCGCGCGCACCGACGTCTCGGCGTGCGCCTCGAGCACCGAGGCCATCGCGAACGCCTACGACCACCTCCAGCAGGGCTACGCGGACATCATCATCGCGGGCGGCACGGAGTCGGCCATCCACGGCATCACGATCGCCGCGTTCTCCTCCATGCAGGCGCTGTCGAGGCGCAACGACTCGCCTGCCACGGCATCCCGCCCCTACGACCTGACGCGCGACGGCTTCGTCATGGGCGAGGGCGCCGCATCCCTCGTGCTCGAGACCGAGGAGCACGCGAAGGCGCGCGGCGCGAAGATCTACGCCGAGCTCGCGGGCGGCGGCGTCACGAGCGACTCGTACCACATCACGGCCCCCGACCCGGAGGGCTGGGGCGCGTCCCGTGCCGTACGTGCGGCCCTGCTGCAGGCCGGCGCATCGCCCGACGACGTCACCCACATCAACGCGCACGCGACCAGCACCCCCGTCGGCGACATCGCCGAGTACAAGGCGCTGCTCGCGGTGTTCGGCGAGCGGGCCCACGAGATCCCGGTCTCCGCGACCAAGGCCTCCACGGGTCACCTGCTCGGCGGCACCGGTGCGCTCGAGGCGATCTTCACCGTGCTGGCGGTTCAGCAGCGGCTGGCGCCGCCCACGATCAACCTCACCGAGCAGGACCCGGAGATCCCCCTCGACGTCGTCACCTCGCCGCGGGCGCTGGGGGACGGCCCGCAGCTTGCCATCTCGAACTCGTTCGGGTTCGGCGGCCACAACTCCGTGGTGGTGTTCCGCAGCGTTTAGCGGATGATGCGGCAGCCGTCGTGCTGCGTGCAGACTCCGTCGAAGCCGTCGTCGACCTCCTCGGCATCGGCGACCTCGCCGACCGTGATGAGGGGCTCCTCGAGCTCGTCGAGGAGCGCCCGCAGGTCGATGTCATTCGTCTTCAGCATGTCGTACGCCCTCTCTTGCGGACCCGCCGGAGGGCGCGATCACGCTCGTATCCTCCGGCGGCAGTGCGCCGCGGATTACCGCGGCGCTAGCCAACTTTGTGGAGCCAGATCACGGGCGAGTCCTCGCCCGCGTAGCGGAACGGCTCGAGCTCCTCATCCCAGGCCTGCCCGAGGGTGAGCCGCAGCTCACGGTGCAGCTCGAACGCGTCGGAGCCCGCCGACTCCATGGCGGCACGGATGCGGTCCTCCGGCACGACCATGTTGCCCGCTGTGTCCGTCTGGGCGAAGAAGACGCCCAGGTCGGGGGTGTGCATCCAGCGGCCGCCGTCCGTGCCGAGGCCGGCATCCTCGGTCACCTCGTAGCGCAGGTGCTCCCACCCGCGGAGAGCGGAGGCGAGCACGGCACCGGTTCCACGCGGGCCCTCCCAGACGTACTCCGTGCGGTGCGCGCCGGGCAGCACGGGCTGCGGCCGCCAGTCGAAGTTTACGGCGCGTCCGAGGGCTCGTCCCGCGGCCCACTCGACATGCGGGCAGAGAGCACGAGGAGCGGAGTGGACGTACACCACTCCGCGCGACATCGCAGCAGCCACTTTTCTCTCCGTTCGTCAGATGCGACTTCCCCATCGACCTGACGTACGTACGCTGTTGCTTGCTCAGATTATGCCCGGTCGCGACCGCAAATCACAAGCGTGTCGTTCGGCGTGTGCTCACTTCGCATCCGCGTAGCTGTCGACGATCGCGACGGTGAGCGGGAACTCGACGGGCGCGTCGCCGAAGAGGATGCGGCCGGCCTCGGCCGCCGAGGCACGCAGGGCGTCGGCGACCGCATCCGCCAGCCCGGCCGGTGCGTGCACGATCAGCTCGTCGTGCAGGAAGAAGACGAGGTGCGGTCGCGCGGTGAGGGGGCACGGGTCGGCATCTCCCCCGCCCAGCTCCCACAGCATCCGGCGCAGCGCACCCATCCAGCACAGCGCCCACTCCGCCGCCGTGCCCTGCACCACGAAGTTGCGCGTGAACCGTCCCCAGGCGCGCCCGTCGCTGCGGGCACGGGCGCGCTCGTCGTCGCTGCGCGTCTCGTCGTAGGCGGCGTCGCGCCCCGGCGGGGAGGTGCGTCCGAGCCAGGTGCTCACGACGTCGCCCGCCTCGCCCGCGCGCGCCGCCGCCTCGACAAAGGCCATCGCCCGCGGGAAGGCGCGCTCGATGCGCGGGCGCATGCGGCCCGACTCGCCGGTGGTGCCGCCGTAGATGGCGCCGAGCATCCCGTACTTGGCCTGGGAGCGGGTCTCGACCGCGCCGGCGTCGACCATCCCCTGGTACATGTCGTGGGCGCGGCCGGCGCGTGCCATCGCCGCATCGCCCGACATCGCGGCGAGCACGCGCGGCTCGAGCTGCGCGGCATCGGCGACGACGAGCTTCCAGCCCGGGTCGGACACGACGGCCCCGCGCACCTGCTGCGGCAGCTGCAGCGCTCCCCCGCCGTCGGAGGCCCAGCGGCCCGTGACGACGCCCGCCGGCACGTAGACGGGGCGGAACCGCCCCCCGTGCACCCACTCGCCGAGCCACGCCCACCCATTGGCCGTGTAGAGCCGGGCGAGCTTCTTGTAGGCGAGCAGCGGCGCGACCACGGGGTGGTCGACGCCCTTCAGCTCCCAGCGGCTCGTGCTCGACACGCGCAACCCCGCGCGCTGCAGGCTCTTGAGCAGCGTCGGCGCCGAGTCGGGATTGACGTCGGGGTCGTCGAGAGCGGCGCGGATCTCGCCCACGAGTCGCTCCATGTGGGCCGGGCGGGCGCCCGGCATCCGCTCCCCGAGGAGCTCCGTGAGGATGCGGTCGTGCCGCACCGCATCCCACGGGAGGCCCGCGTGCTCCAGCTCGACCGCGACCAGCGCCCCGACGCTGTCGGCCGCGGTGAGCAGCGCGAGCCGTCCGGGGGTCGCGGATGCGGCGATCACCGCGCGCTGGAACAGCAGCTCGGCCACGGGGTCGTCGTCGGGTACGGGCGCGTCGAGCTCGAAGAGGGTGTCGGATGCGGCGGCCACCGCCCGCGGCTCGTCCCAGCGGTCGCGGGGCGCGCGGGCGAGCTCGGTGTCGCGCGCGGCCGCCGCGTTCCGCAGGAGGAGGCGGCACATCCGCAGGTCGACGCAGCGCTCCACGCGCGTCCCCGCCGCGAGGAGTGCGGGATACCAGCGGGTGGTGTCGGCCCACACCCAGCGCGGATGCCCCGCCTCGAGCGCCGCGGCGCGGACGGGGAGCTCGGCCTCGGGGATGCGCTCGCGGGTGGCGACGGCACCGTCGGCGTCGAGGGCCGTGAGCTCGACGACGCCCGGGGCCGGCGAGCTCACGGCGAGGTACATGACGCCATCCTCGCGCGGACGGGTGACGTCGTGGGCGGTGGCGCCCTCAGGCGAAGGGCTCCACGGAGTCCATGAGCTCCGAGCGGATCAGGAACCGCACCCCCTCGGGCGCCTCGACCGAGAAGCCCGAGCCCCGACCCGGGACGACATCGACGAGCAGCTTCGTGTGCGACCAGTACGCGAACTGCTCCGCCGACATCCAGAACTCGAGCGGCTGCGTGGGTTCACCCGGCCCCGCGAGATCGAACACGCCGAGGAGCACATCGGCAGCCGAGGTGAGGAACTCGCCCGCCGGGTAGCACATGGGCGAGCTGCCATCGCAGCATCCGCCCGACTGATGGAACATGAGCGGGCCGTGCCGAAGCCGCAGGCGGCGCAGCAGGGCGACCGCGTCGTCGCTCAGCGCGACCCGCGAGCGGGTCTCGCCGGGACGCGTGGCAGCGGACTCCATCATCCGGTCCTCCCCAAGATCGGGGAGCCGGCTCCCTGCAGGCCCAGGTCGCCGGCTCCCGGTCGGTCGGCCGGCCGCGCGCCGAGGGCAGCGCGGCCGGCCGGGTCGATCAGAAGAAGCCCAGCGCCGACTCGGAGTACGAGACGAGCAGGTTCTTCGTCTGCTGGTAGTGGTCGAGCGCCTGGGCGTTGTTCTCCCGTCCGATACCGGAGCTCTTGTAGCCGCCGAAGGCGGCCCCAGCCGGGTATGCGTGGTAGTTGTTGACCCACACGCGCCCCGCCTGCACGTCGCGGCCCGCCCGGTAGGCGAGGTTGCCGTTGCGCGTCCACACGCCCGCACCGAGGCCGTAGAGCGTGTCGTTCGCGAGCATGATGGCCTCGTCGTAGTCCTCGAAGGTCGTCACGGCGACGACCGGCCCGAAGATCTCCTCCTGGAACAGGCGCATCGAGTTGTTGCCCTCGAAGATGGTGGGCTCGACGTAGTAGCCGCCCGCGAGGTCGCCGCCGAGCTCCGCACGGCCTCCGCCGACGGCGATCTTCGCCCCCTCTTTCACCCCGATGTCGATGTAGCTGAGGATCTTCTCCAGCTGGTCGTTGGAGGCCTGCGCGCCCACCTGCGTCCCGGTGTCGAGCGGGTTGCCCTGGGTCGCGAGCCTCGTGCGGGCGACGGCCGCCTCCAGGAACTCGTCGTAGATCGTCTTCTGGATCAGCGCGCGGCTCGGGCAGGTGCACACCTCGCCCTGGTTGAAGGCGAAGAGCGTGAAGCCCTCGAGCGCCTTGTCGTAGTAGGCGTCCTTCGTCTGGGCGACATCCTCGAAGAAGATGTTGGGGCTCTTACCGCCGAGCTCGAGCGTCGCCGGGATGATGTTGGCGCTCGCGTACTGCAGGATGAGGCGGCCCGTGGTCGTCTCGCCTGTGAAGGCGATCTTGCGGATGCGGTTGCTGGAGGCGAGGGGCTTCCCCGCCTCGACGCCGAAGCCGTTCACGACGTTGACGACGCCGGGCGGCAGGATGTCGCCGATCAGCTCCATGAGCACGAGGATCGAGACCGGCGTCTGCTCGGCGGGCTTCAGCACGACCGTGTTGCCCGCCGCGAGCGCCGGCGCGAGCTTCCAGACCGCCATCAGGATCGGGAAGTTCCACGGGATGATCTGGCCCACGACGCCGAGGGGCTCGTGGAAGTGGTAGGCGACTGTGTCGTTGTCGAGCTGCGTGAAGCTGCCCTCCTGAGCTCGGATGAGACTCGCGAAGTAGCGGAAGTGGTCGGCCGCGAGCGGCAGGTCCGCGTTGAGGGGCTCGCGGATCGCCTTCCCGTTGTCCCACGTCTCCGCGACCGCGAGCACCTCGAGGTTGCGCTCGATGACGTCCGCGATGCGGTTGAGCACCGCGGCGCGCTCCGCGGCGGACGCACGCCCCCAGGCGGGCGCGGCCTTCTCGGCGGCGTCGAGTGCGGCCTCGACGTCCTCCGCCGTTCCGCGTGCGACCTCCGTGAACGGCTTGCCGTTGACGGGCGAGATGTCCTCGAAGTACTGGCCGAGCTTGGGCTTCACCCACTCCCCGCCGATCCAGTGCTCGTAGCGCGGTTTGAAATCGATGAGCGCGCCGGGCGTACCGGGTGCTGCGTAGACGGTCATCGTCGACCCTCCTGTGACGTCGTCGTCGCCCGGCGGTCGCCGGGTTGCCACGACGCTAGGAGCGCGGGGGTTGCGGGGAGGTTGCAGTCCGTTGCACGGGCTCGGAGGCGCGCCCGAACTCGCGCTCGATCCGCTCGATCCGGGCGACGACGAGGGCGCGCTTGGGCGACCGTGCAGGCAGCAGCCGCAGGCACGCCTGCCAGACGTCCAGGTCGTCGGCGGCATCGTCGCTGCGCGCGTACTCGAGCAGGGTGTCGACGGATGCGTCGGCGAGCATCGCCTCGCGGATGACGCCGCGCAGCTCCTCGCGGATCGCGACGATGCCGGGCGCATCCGACTGCGGCAGCAGGGGCCCGGGGTAGCTGCCGAGCGCGACCTTGTGCGCCCCGCGCTCCAGGAACCCGAGCACCCTGCTCACGTCCAGTTCGAGCGGCCGCGGCAGCCGGTAGGGCCGCGACTCGGGCGCGAGCGGGTCCGGCAGCTCGCGACGGAGCCGCACCATCTCGGCGCGCAGGGTGACGACGGCGTCGTCCCGTCCGTAGAGCAGCTCGGCCAGCCGTTCGGCGCTGAGCCCCTGGCGATGCCAGGCGAGGAGGGTGAGGATCTCGGCGTGGCGTCGGGTCAGCTCCGTGCTGTCGCGACCGTGGTCGAGTCGTCCGTCGTCGCGCCCGAGCACATGCAGTACGGGACGCACGACCGGTGCCGGGGCGCGGCGGACGGGCGCGACCACCTCGTCGAGGCGCCGGATGCGCAGCTCCGCCTCGACGGCGGCGACGGCCGCCTCGATGAGCGGCAGCGTCGCGGGCGCGACGGCGTCCTCTCCCCCGGTGATGTCGATGACGCCCACGAGCGCACCGCTGCCGGGCTCGTGCACCGGCACCGCCGTGCACGACCAGGGGTGCACGACGCGACCGAAATGCTCGGCGCCGGCGATCTGGATGCCGTGGTCGAGGGTGAGCGCCGTTCCCGGTGCGCTCGTGCCCACCGCCCGCTCGGACCAGTCGGCGCCCTCGACGAAGCCCATCGATTCGGCGCGCCGCCGCAGGGCGCGGTCCCCGTCGATCCACAGCAGGCGGCCCGCCTGATCCCCCACCGCGATGATGAGCCCCGCGTCGAAGGCGTGCCGGATGAGCAGGCGATGCAGGCTCGGCAGGGCGGCGGAGAGCGGATGCGCGTCACGATACGCGCGCAGCTCCTCGTCGGAGAGCTCCACGTCCGGGGACAACCGATCGGGATCGACCCGGAACCCCACCGAGCGCTCCCACGACTCCCGGATGAGGCGACGGACGCCCTCGGCGTCCCGCCGCTCCCCGACGACCGCGTCATGGGCGGCCCGCACCGCATCACGCTGTTCGGTGGGCAGCGCGACCCAGGGGCTCGAGCTCACGGCCGCTCCTTCGCCGTCGAGGGGTGGGATCAGGCTACTCCGAACGCCGCTCGGTAGCCTGACCCGATGCGCCTGCTGCTGCGGATCGTGTTCGCCGCCTACCTCGTGGCGGTCGGGATCGTCGTGTGGTCACCGCAGCCGACGGGCGGGGATGCCGGCGTGCTCGGCGCGATCGCGAGCTGGCTGGCCTCCGTCGGATTGCCGTATCGCGCGACGTACGACACGCTCGAGGTGGCCGCGAACGTCACGATGTTCGTGCCGTTCGGGGTGCTCGCGATGGCCTCGTACCAATTCATGCGCGTCTGGTCGACGACCCTCGCGGGGCTCGTGACGAGCGGCATCATCGAGGGCGTGCAGCTGTTCCTGCCGACGCGCTACTCGACCGTGTCCGACCTGATCGCCAACACCTCCGGTGCTCTCGTCGGCGCACTCCTCGTCGCGGTCGCACGGCGGCGACGTGCCCACTCGCTCGCGGGCGAACCCTCCGGCCGGGCCGGGTGAACGCACGCCGAACGACCAACAGCGACCACGCTCGTGCCGGATGCGAAGCGACGCGCCGCGCTCCCCTGCACAATCCCCACAGCATCCGGCGCGACCACGCTCGTGCCGGATGCGAAGCGACGCGCCGCGGATTACCGCGGCGCCATGGATTCAGTGCAGCGGGGAGCCGTCCTTCTTGAGGGGCAGCTTCTCCCCCGCCTCGACCGCGAATGGGAATCGGTTCTGCTTGGGCGGGAGCGGGCAGTTGAACGCGTAGCTGAAGGCGCACGGGGGCAGCACGGCCCTGTTGAAGTCGAGCGTGATGGTGCCGTCGGCGTTGGGCGCGACGAAGAGGAAGCGCCCGACGCTGTATGTGGTGTCGCCGTTGGTGGCGTCCGCGAACACGAGCTGGAGGGCACGGCCCGACTTGAAGGCCGCGAGGTCGTAGCCGACGCCGTCGCGGCTGAAGGTGATGCGGCCGGGCACGACCTCGTCGCGGGTCTTGCCGTCGTCCTTGAGGTGCTCGAAGCCGAGGGTGGTGCCCTCGGGGTTGAGCGACCAGTCGGCGGTGACCACCCAGCTGGGGTCGTAGGGGTAGGCGTCGATGCTGCCGAACTCGCGGATCGCGTCGGACCCGGCGTCCCAGATGCGTACGGCGTAGAGCCCGCCCTCCTGGGCGATGACGAAGCCCGTGACCGTGTCGCTGAAGCGGATGTCGGACGGCTTCGGGTCGTCCTTCCCGCGCACCTCGACGGTGCCGTCGACGGTCTCACCGTCTACCTGGATGCCGTCGGCGGCGGTCGCGGTGAGGAGCACACCTGAGCCGCCGTCGGTGCGGGGCGCCCAGCTTCCCGGGACGCCCCAGACCGTCTGCGGCGTGTCGATCACCTGGGTCGTGGTGAGGGCGAGGCTGCCCTGCGGCTGCACGACCGCGAGCTCGCGCCGGGAGTGGAAGAAGGCGAATTGCTCCTCGGGGGTCTGGGGCATGGCGGGGGCGGCGGTCTCGGTCATGGTCTCCATCCTCGTCGACTCCCCCGACACAACCGCGCGGGACACGTGGGTATTTCGTCCCCAGCCATCCGCCGGTCGATCCATCCCCATCCCCCTCGCGGATGACGAGCGCGCCTCGGGCTTCTCGATAGGCTCCGGCCATGACCTGGACTGACGACGTCACCCGGTTCGTGCTCGACGTGGACGCGTGCCCCCGCTGCCACACCCGCAGCTGGGGCGGAGGTCCGGCACTCCGTGGCGGGGTGTGCGCACGCTGCGGGGCGGATGTGCGCGAGGCGGGCGCGGAGCTGTGGGCGGCGTCGGAGGAGATGGTCGCCGCGGCGCGCCGGCGCCAGACGCTCATCGACGCACTTCCGACGGTCGTCGCGCCCACCCCTGCGGTCGCGTCGGCGGCCGCGCCCGCCGGCGGCCCGGCTACCGCCGCCGCGGCGTCACCCGGCTCCCCCGTGCCGCTCGCCGCGCCGGTCGTCCAGGCCGAGCGCCCCCGCTCGGCGGTGAGCCTGCAGTCGGTGCTCGCGGTGGTCGGTGCCGGGCTGCTCGCGGTCGCCGCGATCGTCTTCACCTTCCTCAATCCCGACCTCACCGACTTCACGACGCGCACCACGATCATCGCGGTGGTGACCGCGGTGTTCCTCGGCGGCGCGTGGCTGCTGCACAGCCGTCGGCTGCAGTTCTCCGCCGAGGCCGTCGGGGCTCTCGGCATGGTGTTCCTGGCGCTCGACGTGTGGGCGTTCTCCCGCATCGCCCCGGAGGGCACGAGCGGATGGTTCTTCGGGGCTCTCGGGCTGCTGGTGAGCGGCGGCGCGATGGTCGCGATCGGCGCCTGGCTGCGGATGCGCACCTGGCTGTGGTCGGGCCTCGCCGGACTCGTCATCGTCCCGGCGTTCGTCGGCTACGCCTTCGAGGCTCAGCGCCTCTCCGAGCCCGGGGGCATCGCGGCGACCTGGGGCCACGTCGCCGTGGTATTCGCGGGTTGGGGGTTGATCGAGCTCACCCGGGTGCTCGGGCGCCGCGTGGGCTCTCCGCTGCGTGCCGACCGCGTGACGCTCACGGTCCTGCAGCTCATCGCGCTCGTCACCGCCGTGCTCCTGGCCTTCCTCATCGTGTCGTTCCGCGGCCAGGAGGGTCGGGAGCTCACCGTGGCCGCCGTCCTCGCCGCGCTCGCCCTCGGAGCGCTGCTCAGCACGCGCGCGGTCGCGCCCACGCTGTGGACCGTCCTGACGGGGGTGCTCGTCTCGAGTGCCCTCGTCGAGACGGCGCTGGCGCTGCCCATCCCCGACGACTGGCGCCTGCTGTCGCTCGCGGTCGCCGTGACCCTTCCGCTCGTCGCGACGGCCCTCATCCGTCGCACGGGCAGCATCCGCCGCACCGCGCTCATGGTGACCCAGCTGTGCGTCGGCGCCTTCGTCGCGCTGCCCGCCACGCTGCTCGTGATGGGAGGCGGTCTCGGAACGCTGGCCGACGCCTGGAGCTCGCCCCCGCCGTGGACGGTGCACCTCGGCGCCGCGACGGTGTTCCTCGTGGCGGTGCTCTCCCTCCTGGTGCTCGCGCTCGGGGTGTGGACGGCATCGCGTGGCGCCCCGTCCGCGCGGTCGGCCTTCACGCTCGCCGTCGTCGCCCGCTGGACCGGGGTCCCTGCCGCCGCAGGCCTCCCGCTCGCCTTCCCCGGTCATGTCGCGCTCGTCGTCGGGTACGCCCTCGCGATCTCGGTCGCCGCATCCCTGGCCCTGCTGTTCGTGGCGCGCATCCGCGGTGCGCGGCGCGCGCTGCGCGCACCCGTCGTCACGGTCGCCTACGGTGCGATCGTCGAGGCGGTCGCCTTCTCGTGGCCGGATGCGACGATCGCGGCCGTGGCCGGGGCCGCCGCCGTGGCGGCGCTCGCGCTCGCCGCGCGCACGGCACCCGCCGGCGTCCGTCCGCTGCACACCGCGCTCGGGTTCGGCTACGCGATCATCGCGGGCGCCGCCGCGCTCAGCCTCACCGAGCTCGGCACGCTGCCGGTGCTGTGCCTGCTGACGAGCGCGGCCGCCCTCGTCGCGATCGCGGCATCCCTCACCTCGTGGCTGCCGGTGGGCAGCTGGTACGCGGTGCTGGGGGTCACCTCCGTTCCGTTCGCGATCGGCGTGGTCTCGGTGCTCATCGAGCGCAGCGGGTGGACGGCCCTCTCGACGGGTGTCATCTTCCTGCTCGCGGTGACGCTGCTGCTGACCCGCCGCACGGGTGCGGGGCTCGCGCTCCGTGCCGGCGCCGCCGCCCTGCTCGTTCCGACGCTGTCGGTCGTCATCGTGTGCCTCACGGCGCAGTTCCTCACCGTGAGCGGCTCGCCGTACGCGCTCGTCATCATCGCGGTGCTCGTGGCCTGCGCCCTGCCTACGACCGGGCTCGTGCGCGCGGGTCTCATCCGCTACGGGCTCACCGTCGAGACGGCGAACGCCGTGCGCCTCGCGATCGAGGGCTCGTCGCTCGTGACGGGCGCGATCGCGGTGCTCCTCGCTCTCGTGCGCGCGGCGGCGGGCTTCGAGATCGCCTTCGTCGTGCTGCTCGTGCTCGGCATTGGGGCCGCCGCGACGGCGCTCTGGATGCGACGGCGCTACGGATGGTGGACGGCCGCCGCCGCGTGGACGGGCGCCCTCTGGTGCGCCTGGGCGCTCGCCGGGGTCACCGTCGTCGAGCCGTACCTGCTGCCGCCCGCGGCGGCGGCGATCACGGTCGGCACGGTGCTGCTGGCCCGCCGCCGCACGGCCTCACCGCGCTCCGCCGCGGCGCTCGTCGCTACCGGACTCGGCATCGCGGTCGCACCGTCCGTCGCGCTGCTCGCGATCACCGGCAACGGAACCGGCACGACGCTCCAGGCGGCAGCCGAGCTGTGGCGCGCCTACGGCCTCCTGGCGGGCGGGGTCGTGCTCGTCGTGCTCGCGGGGCTCGTGACCCGCGCGGCGGGCGCCGCGCCGACGCGGTTCGAGCGCATCCGTCCCGCGCTGCTGCTCGCGGCCGTCGTCGCGGGTGCCGCGGGCACGGTACAGGGCGTGCGACTCGGCTGGGGCGTCGACCCGCTGCCGGTCGCGGACGCGCATCCCATGGCCCAGGTGTTCGGGTTCGCGATCGTGGGCGCGGGGATCGCGACCGCTGCGGCAGTGCTCGCGGTCACGGCGGGCCACGCGTCGCGGTGGGCGTTCGCGCCGGCGCTCGTCTACCTCGCCATCGGGCCGATGACCGCCATCCGGAACGACCCGCTCGCCATCTGGACGCTGTGGGGTCTCGAGCTCGTGCTGCTGGGCATCATGGTCGCGACCGTCTGGCGCGCCCGCGAGCACGTCGTTCATCTGCCACCGGTGTGGTTCCAGTGGGCGCTCGCCTGGTGCGTGGCGGTGACCGCGTGGAGCCAGCGGGAGATCCTGCGGGTCGAGGGCTTCGCCCTCCCGCTCGGCCTGGCGCTCGTGCTGGCGGGCGCGATCGCTTTCACGCGCGGAGCCCGCCCGGGCGACGCGCGCACGCCGACAAGCTGGCCGATCGGCTTCCGCGGCTCGTGGGCGACGCTCGCGCCGGGCGTCGTGGCGACGCTGCTGCCGTCGGTCATGGCGACGTTCACCGACCCGCAGACGTGGCGTGCGATCCTCGTCATCGCGATCGCGCTCGTCGCGGTGCTCGTGGGCGCCCGCAAGACGCTCGCGGCGCCCTTCATCCTCGGCATCTCGGCGCTGCCGCTCGAGATCCTCGTCGTGTTCCTCGTGCAGCTCGGCGACACGATCAACCCGCTGCTGTGGTGGATCACGCTCGCCACAGCCGGCATCGTGCTCCTCGTGATCGCGGTCGGCTGGGAGCGGCGCACGGGCGCCGACGCCTCGCTCGCCGCCCGCATCCGCGACCTCCGCTGAGCGCCGCCTCGAGACGGCTGCCTCGAGACGGCAGAACCGACCCGACAGTTCACCCCCCTCGGGGTCGTTCCTGCCGTCTCGACGCGACGCGCCTACGCTGGAGGCATGCCCGACAGCACGATCACGATGTACGGCGCCGACTGGTGCCGCGACTGCCTGCGCACCAAGGCGCAGCTCGACGCGCTGGGCGTCGCCTACGACTACGTCGACGTCGAGGCGGATGCCGCCGCCGCGGAGACGGCACGCGGCATCTCGGGCCGCACGAACATCCCCGTGGTCGTGTACGCGGACGGAACCCATCAGGTGGAGCCCACGAACCCCGAGGTCGAGGCGAAGCTGCGCGAGCTCGCGCTCATCTGAGTAGGGCGGACGGGACTTGAACCCGTGACCGACGGATTATGAGGGCCTTGCAAGCGCCGAGGAGGTTCGTTTCTGCTGTTTCTTAGGGTGCTCAGGTTCCCTCGAACCTCCCCGGTATCACCCCGGGGGGACGCCGGGGGGCCGCGCGCAATATGCTCACGACATGTATCGCAAGGCGGTGTGGCTCGGTGCCGGCGCGGTTCTGGTCATCGTTGCTGTTCTGGTGAGCTGGACGCTCGCTGTCCCTGCGTTCGCCGCGCCGCTCGCTACTGCCGCGGACATCATCGCTGCCCTCGGGACCGCAGCGGCAGCGGTCGCCGCGCTCCTGGCGGCTGAGGCTAGCCGCCAGGCGGCCCAGCGAAGTGAAGAGTCCGTGCTGGCCAGCCGTGCCGCGCTTCGCGACGGTCTCCGCCGGGAGAGAGAGGCACTCAACGCAGAGCGGCTTCGCCTCCAAGCGGAGGTGAACCAATCGAGCTACTGGTTATCTGTCGCGACGAACTATGGCGACGAGCTGCGTGCAGGGAACCTCGAAGCCGCAATAGCCCAGATGAACGTCCGTATCGCTGAGATAGCTGTTCGCCTCGGAGAGATTGACCGAGGACTCGCCGAGCCCCCACTCAGCGAATAACGGGCACGAAGTAGGCCTTCCTCGTCCCGTCGCTGCCCTTCATCCACGCTTCACTCGTCAAGCCGCGCTGGGTTAACTCGTCCGCGATCGTCCTATGCGCCGTCTCCCCCACACCCTGGACCCGGAACACCTCAACCGCGACGTGGGCGTGGTTGTAAAGAGTCACGGTGGTCTGCTTTCTTTCCTCCCGGGTGGTCACATAGTGAGGGTGCGAGGCAAGAGCGTGCCAAGGTAGCCCGCCTGGCGGCTGGTTCTTGCTGCCGTCGGCCTCCGCGTAGAAGTCGCGGGAACCCGCGCCATTGCGGGTCCACCAATGGTTCTTCCAGTCCCGTCCGGAAGAAGGCAGGTACGCACGTCCGACGACGTCGTAAGGCTCGCCGTTGCCTTGGTTCGGGATATCAACCTCTTCCTGAACAGTGCCGTCGGCACCGTGCAGAACTATGCGCTCAGCCATGAAAGAACGGTAGAGGAGTCCCGCTGGGTCTGCTCGCCCGTAGCACGCTGAGGGGGGTCCAAATCGCTCAGAATTGACCCGGGGCCACACCGCCGCCACCCGCCCCGGGCGGGCTCGGCATCGTGTCCGTCGGCGCTCGCGGCGTGCACGACAAAGCCCCCGGGCGCAGTGTCCCGGGGGCTGTGGGGCTCGCTACTTCTGTGCGGCGAGGTAGCGGTAGATGGTCGGCTCACTGACGCCCAGCGTCTTCGCGATGTCGCGCACCTTCTCGCCCTCGTCGGAGAGCCGAATAGCAAGCGCTGCCTTCTTGCTGTCGAGCGCACGGGGGCGACCTCCCACGCGCCCCTGTGCCTTCGCCTCGGCGAGCCCCGCACGCGTGCGACGTTGAATCATCCGGCGCTCGACCCCAGCGAACACTGCGAGGAGTTGCATCATCACCTCACCCATGTCCGTGCTGCTGTCGATGCCGTCAGCGATAGAGCGGACGTGGATGCCTCGCTCGCGGAGGCTGGCAATCGTTGTGATGACGTGTCCCGTGTTCCTTCCGAGCCTGTCGAGTTCGGATACGACCACGACGTCGCCAGGTTCGAGGTCGGCGAGCATGCGGTCAAACTCGGGGCGGGATGTCTTCGCGCCGCTCTGCGCGTGGTCGACGTAGAGGTAGCGCGTCTTGGTAATGCCGTGCTCGCGGAGGGCGGTCAGCTGACGCGCCTCGTCTTGCTTGTCCGTGCTCACGCGCGCGTAGCCCACGATGGTGCCGGTCGTGGCCGGGGCGGTCTTGGTCATGCGTCGAGTTTATCGAAACTCGTCTGTCCAATGCAAGCGAATCCAGGAAGTTCCGTAGTCGAGTTTTGAGAAGTAGAAGTGGTCCGTTTCGAGCCCTGCGAGGGCGCTCTCTCAGTTCTCAGTTATTGATCGTTTTCGAGAGACCGGGGGCGCTGCCGACCATGACTGAAATATCGCAGCGCCCCCGGAGTAGGGCCGAGAGGGAACGGCCAGCACGCCGGACGCCGCGCGTTCCCCCTCGGAGTCTTCATACATTCGGCCAGGACAGCCGAAGTTCGAGCTCTTCATCGGCGGTGAGCGCGAGCTCGCCGCGCTCGGTCAGGACCCGCACGACGCCGCCGACGTAGATGAACCCGAGGTCACCCCGGAGCCGGACTGCCGCGATTGACGGAACCCTGTAGACCGTCGCGCCCACTTGGAGCTTGCGAGCGTCGGGAGCCGGGTCGTCCTCCCACGGCACGACGGGGCGGGTGGTGGCTGGTGCGCTCACTGCTCGCCCTCGTGCTGGCGGAGGTACGCCTCAACGACGCGCAGAGCATCCGCGCGGGCGTCATCACGGTCGTCTTTCGGCATCGGGAGCGCATACGACACCCCTGGCGACGGGGCCCATCGACCACCCGCGGTTCGGCCGGTATCGCCCGGCGACGGAACCCACATTCCCCCGGCTGAGTACCTTCCCATTAGAGCGCCCCAACCTTGTGAAGCGCCGCCAGCCGCTCAACCTCGGCCCGCTCCGCGGCGCTTCCCGTGGGCACGGTCGGGGCGCTCGCCGAGGTGGTGCCGGGACCGTGCAGCTGCACAAGGCGCTCGACTTCCGCGGCGACTTCCTCGGGCGTCATCTCCTGCTTGCTCACGAGTTTTGACCTTCCGCGTCGAGCGCCGCAAGCTCCGCATCGAGCTGCGCGAGGTAGCCGGTCGCCGCGTCCGCTCGTCGCGCCGCCGTGGAACCCGCGATGAGGTCGCGGCGGCGTTCGAGAAGGGCTTCGCGTCGCAACTCGCGGACCCGCGCGGCCACGTCCGGGGTGGCCGGCCCGCGCCGGAACCGCACGCTACCGAACGCGTCGGTCTGCCCGGCTTCGTCAAGCTCTAGCCAGGTACGGCCTAGTCGGTCCCTGTTGCGATCGAGCAATTCAGGCGTGATTTCGAACTCCTCGCCAAATTGCAAGTTCAGCGGCTGCGCACCAAACACATTCCCGGAGCCCGAGGGGTCGACCGCGACGAGCCGGATACCCAGCGGGTCTACTACGTGCGCGAGATTCTTCTTTTCAGACATGGGCTTCCTTCTTCTCGGGGTTCGTCGTGTGGCTCGTGCGCGCTTCGCGCTCGCGGACTCGTGCGCCGAGCACCTCGAACTCGCGCGCGAGCCCGGGCTTGTGCTGGTCGTGCGCGGCCTCCGCCAGCACCTCGGCCATCGCCGGATTCCTGAACACGAGGCCCACCAGGAAGTCGGCAAGCAACTCATGTTCCGCGAGGGCTGCGGCCACGATGGTGGGGTCATCACTCAGTCCAAGGTCCTTGGCAATGACGACCGCGAGCTGAGCACGCACCCGAGCCGCGGAGGTCGCGGCGCTGTCAGAGCCCTTCGCGAGCGCATTCGCCCGCTGCTGCCCGAGCGACAGCCAGTCCGCCACGACGCCGCCGACGAAGCCGGAAAGCGTCGTGGTGCCGTCCGGGAGGTAGGTAGGCGCGAAGGTAGCCCGGGACACGTGGGCGCTCACGTGTCGGTAGAGGCTGGACTGGGAGCCGCCAAGGGTCGCCCCGTGCTCTCGCAGAATTTCAGCGGGGCGCATGCCAGCGGCCAGCGCCTCGGAGACGAGCAGCGCCTTTGAGTCATCTGCGCAGATGCGACACCGCGGGTCGAACCTCGCCATAAAGGACCTCCTGAGTAGGGAGAGCGGGCGGCGAGCTTTTGACGGCCATCCCGGACGGGCCTAAGTAACGCCCAGGAGCCCACGCCACCCGCTCTCAGTGCTAACCATCGACCGCTCCGGGAAACCGAGGCCGTTTCCCGCTGGGAATTCGCCTAGCTTTCCCGGATGGCGCGCATGCCGGACGCGAACTATGCGGAGAAACCCGATTCCCGAGGAGCCATGCGATTCGGGGCGATTTAGGCTCGCGGCTGCTTCGCCCAGTGCGTCGGCGATGAGTTGGCCGAGGAGTTCGTATCCTTCTGAGGCGCCGTTTTGGATGAGCCAGAGCGCTACGTCGAACTGCTCACGCTGCGTCACGACGCGCTTCCCTCCTGAGCCTGGCGATGGTGGACCGGCTGACGTTCAGCGCTTCGGCCTGGGCCTTGATAGAGCCCGGTGGGAGGTCTGCCGGCGTGAGCCGAGGCAGTCGCCGGGAGCTGCGACCGCCCTGTACCGCGGCGTCGTGCCGTCGCTGAGCCGTGTGCGGGTCCCAGAGCTCGATCGCGGCCTCAGACGCCCTCCTCGTCGCCCGGAGGAGCCAGCGTTCGGAGAGCACCCCGTCGAGGACGTGACGGGGCTGCGTGCGCCCGGGGGTGAACCTTAGCCCCGCCCGCTCAGCCCCGATGCGGACCACGCGGCGCAGGTCGCCCACGACGACCTCCACCATCTCGTACTCTCCCAGCGGGTCGTGCTCGGCGTTCAGTCGGCGCAGTGCCGCGGACACCATGAGCGCGTACAAGTGATGCTCGTACTCGTCAGCCCGTCGCTGCGGGAGGACGGGTCGGTACCACATGGTTCTGGTTCTCGGGTTCCAGCGACGTTCGGGCAGCGACGAATACCAGGCATCCGGCGTCGGGATGCGGAGACGAGCGAACATGAGGGACAACCTCCGGGCAGAAGGGGCAGAGACTCCCGTCTCGTCGTTCCCGGGTCCGGTTGCTGGACTATCGCGTCACGAAGATTCTAGCGAGCAGAACTTGATTTCGAGGTGGAGTTTGCTCATCGAGCATCATGCAGACGCATCCCTCCCCCCGGGAGGGATTAGCTAAATGACACTAGGTGGAAATGCGATGACCCCCGAAACCTCTGCCCAAGGTCGGGGGTCATCATCTGTTCACGAGGAACTGGAAGAGAGCACTCGACGCCAGCATAACAGTTGACACGACAACTAAGTGGTGAGTTTTGCGAGTACACAATTGTGTAGTTGTGCTCAATTTCGTGAATTGGTAGAATTGCCGTGGTTACCAGCACCGGACCAACCATCCGGAAGAAGTAGAAATTGACTACTGATGCTGAGCCCCTTCTGACCTCGCGCGAGGTCGCTGCCCTCCTGCGTGTCTCAGCTGCCACCCTGTCCCGCTGGCGCGATCGAGGCGACGGGCCCGCGTGGCTAGAGCTCGCGCCCGGGATACCGAGATACGAAGCTGACGTCATCGCCCGGTGGCGGGAAGATAGGCGCCGTGAGCGTTGAGAGAACTTCTTCCGGGCGATGGCGAGCGCGCGTCAAGGATGGTCGTCGTAACGTCGCGTCACGCACGTTCGACCGGAAGATGGATGCCGAGGCGTGGGAGCACTCCCAGCGTCGCGCACTGAACCTTGGTGAATGGGTGGACCCGCGCGCCGGTCGGGAGCCTCTACGGGACGCTCTCGCGCGATGGATGGACGGTAGGGCGGGGCTCGTCGCCTCATCGACTCTCAAAGCCGACCGCGGGCGTCTCGCCTACCTCTCCCCGCGGCTCGGCAACCTGCCGGTGAGCGCAGTACGTACCAGCGACGTTCAAGGGCTTCTTGACGACCTCACCCGACGTGGGCTGAGCCAAGCATCCGTCGCACGCGTCCGTGCCCTCCTCTCGTCGTTCTACTCCTGGGCGAAACGCGAGGGTATGACCTCCACCAACCCCGTGTCGGACACCAAAGCACGAGCCGGGGATGCGACCAAGCCGCGAGCCGAGGTCTACCCTTTCTCCATCGAGGAGTTGCGCGAGGTCGTCGCCGAGTTGCAGCAGCGCTCCCCCGAACAAGCAGAACTCGCGCTCGTGCTCGGACTAACCGGGCTCCGGTGGGGAGAACTCGCGGCGCTCCGTGTGCGGGACGTGGCGACGGTTCCGCATCCCTCCCTGCACGTCACACGGAGCGCTCCTGACGGCCACGAAGTGCGAACCCGTACCAAGGGCGGGCGGGGTCGCACGGTTCCCCTTGTGGCCGAACTCGTGCCCCTCATCGCCGAGCGCGCCGCGGGGCGTGACCCCGATGCGCCGCTGTTCACCACCCCCGAGGGAAACCGCCTCAACAACTCGAACTGGCGTCGGCTGGTCGGCTGGTCCCGCTCATGCCGGGGTCGTCGGGTTCACGACCTTCGGCACACCGCCGCGACCCTCTGGCTATCCAACGGCATCGACGTGAAGACGGTCCAAACGTGGCTCGGTCACGAGTCCGCGCAGTTGACCCTGAACCTTTACAGCCATTGGATGGGCTCCCACGCCGACGCCGCCGCACTCGCCCGCCTGAATGCGCTCCTCGGGGGGACGCCGGGGGGCCGCGACGAGAAACCTGGGAGCGGCGCTCGCGGAAGTTCCCTGTAATTCATTGGTAGGGCGGACGGGACTTGAACCCGTGACCGACGGATTATGAGTCCGCTGCTCTAACCGGCTGAGCTACCGCCCCGCGACAACGCTACCGGGTGGTGCCGTCGCCGAACGCCGGCCCGCCGGACGCCTGCTCCCCCGCCACCCCGATGAGCCACTCCACACGGCTCGAGTGGGCGCGGCGGCGCCTCAACCACAGCCACAGCGCGAGGGCGCCGAGCGCAGCACCCGCGATCGTCACCACGATGCCGACCCAGGGCGGGCCGTAGCCCTGAGCGAGGGCGACCGGACCGCCGATGACGGTCATCAGCGCCACCATCCCGAGCACGAGCAGCCCGAGGCCCGCCATCCGTCCCCCGGGCGGACGCAGCCACGCGGTGTGGAAGGGCGTTGGCAGGCCCCGCCTGCGCTGCTCCTCGGATGCCGCGGCGAGCCAGCGGAGCGAGATCGCGCGGTTGCGGGAGTCGTCCGCGTCCGCCGCCACCGCCCACGCGACGCCCGTGACGAGCGCGGCGAGGATCGCGAACGACATCGCCGCGGTCAGCGGGTCCTCGTCGGCTGCCCCGAAGTCCGTCCCCGTCGCCTCCATGATCACGAGCACGACGAGCATGCCCGCCGCGATCACGCACGCGATCACGAAGACCCAGAACGCGATCCGGCGCGCCAGCCGGGTCGCGCGCGCGTCAGTCGCCAGGGCACGCCCCGCGTCGCCGTCGTCCGCGAGGGCCGCGCCGAAGCGGCCACGGGCGACCAGGGCATCCGCCACCTCGGCGTCGGGCGAGGGCGCATCGTCGCCCGAGGGCGCGCGATAGGGGGCTCCGCGCAGTTGGTCGAGCTCGCGCAGCACCAGATTCCGATCCGCCTCCACCCCGCGGCCGCTCGCGAGCACGCTCTCGCTCAGGAACGCCCTCTCGCTCGCGGACTCCGCGCGGAACGGGATACCGGATGCCGCGACGGCCTCCCGAAGCATCCGCAGCTGCTCGCCGTCGAGGCCGCGGATCGGCGTGCCCGCGACGAGCACCCGGATGCGCCGCCCAGCCGCGGTGCGCAACATCAGCACCAGGTACGCGGCGCCGCCGCCCGCCGACACGGAACGCCGCACGCCGACGATCTCGGAGGGTCGCACCGTGCGCCCGCGCACGCGCAGCGCCCCATCCGCCTCCACGAGGATGCGCGGGTACGCGATGCCGAGGCCCACGACGAGTGCGGCGACCACCGGCACGGCGATCGCCAGGAACACGAGCGCACGCGGGGTGGCCGCGGGCAGCAGCGCGGCGACCGGCTCCTGCAGCACGACGCTCAGCACGAGCACCGCGACGAGGATCGGGACGATCGAGCGGCGCCACGCCGCCGGCTGCAGCACGCGAGCCGCGGGCGCAGCCGAGCGGTTCACCGCGCGAGCTCCCCCTCGGTGTCGGGATCGACGACATCCTCGCCGCGGTAGAGCGCCTCGAAGATGTCGAGGGTGCGCTGGATGTCGTGGGACTCCACGGTGCGCAGGGCGCCCCGTCGCAGGCGCTCGAGCTCCGCGGGCTCCGCCGTGAGGACCGCGCGCAGGTGCCGCGCGAACTCGTCGATGTCGCCGGGCTGGTAGAGGTAGCCGTTCACGCCCGGGTGCACGAGATGCGGCAGCGCCATCGCGTCCGCCGCGACGACCGGCAGCCCCGAGGCGAGCGCCTCCATCGTCGCGATCGACTGCAGCTCCGCGCGGGACGGCATCGCGAAGACGAGCGCCTCGGTGAGCTCGCGGCGCAGCTCCTCGTCGGAGACGCGCCCCGTGAACCGCACGCGATCGGCGACGCCGAGATCGCGCGCGCGGGCCTCCAGCTTCGGGCGGACCTCGCCGTCGCCGATGATCACGAGGCGCGCATCCAGGTCATCCAGTCGCGCGACGGCCTCGATCGCCTCGTGGATGAACTTCTCCTCGTCGAGCCGCCCGAGGAAAGCGATGGTCTTCGTGCTGCGCGGCGACAGGTCGGCGGTGTAGAAGCTCGTGTCGATGCCGCACGAGATGGCGTGCACCCCGGTCAGCCCCGTGCCGCGCTCGAAGAAGTCGGCCGCGCTGCGCGTGGGTGCGGTGACCGCGTCCGCCATCGCGAACCACTTGCGGGCCGAACCCCACTGGATGCGCGCGAGCCAGTCGAGGGTGCCCTTCGGCAGAACCTCGACATGCTGCAGGATGTTCTCCGGCATGGTGTGGTTGGTGCCCACGAGCTGGATGCCGTGCCTCTTGGCCGAGGTCGCGAGGCCACGGCCGACGACGATGTGCGACTGGAAGTGGATCGCGTCCGGCTTCACGGCGCGCACGATGCGCTCGGCGTTCGCCTTGACCCGCCACGGGAGCATGAACCGCAGCCAGGGATGCGGGAGCCAGCGCCACGAGTACACGCGGTGCACCGTCATGGGCACGTTCTCGTGCACCTCGGTGAAGGTGCCGACGCGCCCCTTCTGGGCGGGTGCCATGACGTGGACCTCGTGCCCACGGGCCGCAAGGCCCGCCGCGAGGTTGCGCGTGAAGGTCGCCGCGCCGTTGACGTCGGGGGCGAAGGTGTCGGCGCCGATGAGCACCGTCAGGCGGGGTTCGGCAGGGGGCGTCGACGACGTCGCGTCGGTCACTCGATCAGTCCCTCGGTCGGCGGAAACAACCCCTCCAAACTACCTCAGCGGGGCGACCTCGCCCGTCTCATCCCGTCGGTGGGTCTGCGGATGATGCTTCGCGAGCTGGAACACGCCCAGGATCGCCACCGCACCTGCGGCCGCCCACACGAGCGACGCCCACAACGGGGTGTTGGAGGCCTCGCCCAGCACGAAGATGCCGATCGCGACCGCGACGAGCGGATCGATCACGGTGAGGCCCGCGATCACCAGGTCCGGGGCGCCCACGGAGTACGCGGTCTGCACGAAGTAGAAGCCGAGCGCGAGCGCGAGGAACAGCGCGACCCCGCCCACCACGGTGACCCAGTCGAAGTTGCCCGTGATGATCCGATTGATGATGACCTTCGCGATGGAGGCCACGAAACCGTAGAGGACGCCGCCCGCGGCGATGTAGAACAGCGCGTTGACCCGCTTGCGGAAGAACGCGAAAGCCGCGCCCAGCAGGAGCAGCACGACGGCGAGGATCGACAGCACGATGATCAGCTGGGTCTCGCTCAGCACGTGCTCGGTCGCGTAGAACGCCGCGACGGTCACGAACACGCCGATGCCGCCCACGCACATCACGATCGCGAGGATCGCGTTGCGGTCGAGGCTCACGCGCGACACGCGCGCGTTGAGGATCGATGTGAGCACGAGCGCGACGATCCCGATCGGCTGCACGACGATGATCGGCGCGAAACCGAGCGCCGTGAGCTGGAAGACGATCGCGAGACCCAGCATGACGGTGCCGGCGACCCAGCTGGGTCGCGCCAGGAGTCGCACGAACTGGCCCCCCGACAGCCCCGCCTTCTCGCCGGACCCGTACCGTTCCTCGACCTTCGCGACGCCACGATGCTGGAACTGCGCACCGAGCGAGAGGAAGACGGCGCCGACCAGGGCGATCAGGATGCCGATCGGAGCGGACCCCTGAAAGATCTCCGCAACGTCATCGGCAAGGGGCATGACGTCGGGCACCCGTCGAATCTACCGGTCCCGCCGCCGATATCCTGTGCGAATGGCCGTTCTCCCGATCCGGATCACCGGGGATCCCGTCCTGCACGAGCGGGCGCTCGAGGTGGAGGAGATCGACGAGGGGCTGTCGGCGCTCGTCCACGACATGGAGGACACCATGTCGACGGCGCCGGGCGTCGGCCTCGCGGCCCCGCAGGTCGGCATCCCGCTGCGGCTCTTCGTCTACAACTGGCGCGACGAGGACGGCACGTTGCACCGGGGCACCGCGATCAACCCGCAACTCCTGATCTCTCCCCCGCCGGTCGGCGTGCCCGACCCGGACGACGACTCGGAGGGCTGCCTCTCGATCCCGGGCGAGCGGTTCCCGCTGCTGCGCTCGCACACGGCGCTGCTGCGCGCGGTGGACCTGGACGGCCGGCCCTACGAGGTGCTCGCGACGGGGTGGCTCGCTCGGATCTTCCAGCACGAGTTCGACCACCTCGACGGCGTTCTGTATGCCGACCGCCTCGCGGACGTGCACGCCCGCGCGGCCCAGCGGGCGGTGCGGCGCAACCGCTGGGGGGTGCCCGGCAAGTCGTGGCTGCCGGGCCGCGACCACCTCGAGGACTGACCCCGACGGTCGCTCTACGCGAGCCAGCCCAGGAAGCGGACGAGGGCGGCGAGGGCCGCAGCGGCCGCCACGACGACGATGAACGGCACGCGAAGCGCGTACAGCGCCGCCGCGAGCACCACGGCCGGGACGCGCGCGTCGAGCACGACCCCGCCGCCGGCCTCGAGGGTCTGGGTGGCCGTCAGCGCGGCGAGCAGCGCGACCGTCAGCAGGTTCGCCACCCGCGCGGGCGTGGGGCGCTCGAGCAGGCTCGGCGGCACGAGGTAGCCGACGAGCTTGAGCGCGAGAACCGCGATCGAGGCGATGAGGATGATGTGCCAGACGGTCACCGCGCCCGCCTCCCGAGCACGTTCGTGACGCCCACGACGACCGCCACGACCGCCGCCGCGAGCACGGGGAGGCCCGGCGGCAGCCACGGCACCAGCACCGCCGCGACGACCGCCGCCGCGATCGCGACGGCGACGGGTTGGCGCGATGTGAGCCGCGGCCAGAGCAGGCCCAGGAATGCGGCCGCAGCCGCCGCATCCAGTCCGTACATGCGCACGTCGCCCACCAGGTCGCCGAGCAGCGCCCCGAGCAGCGTCGTGAGGTTCCACCCCAGGTAGATCACGGCCCCCGTCACCCAGAAGCCCACCCGCTGGCCGCGGAGGGTCGGCTGGGCGCTCGCGACCGCCGTCGACTCGTCGATCGTCCAGTGGGCCGCGAGCAACCGGCGCCACCACGGCCCGCCGACGACGGGCGACATGCGCATCGAGTACAGGCCGTTGCGGATGCCGAGCAGCGTCGCGCTCGCGATCGCCGCGGGCCCCGCCGCGACGCCGCCCGACGCGAGCACCCCGACGAGAGCGAACTGCGAGCCACCCGAGAACATGAGGAGGCTCAGCACGCAGGTCTGCCAGATGTCGAGACCGGACGCGACGGCGAGCGCCCCGAACGACACCCCGTAGGCCGACACCGCGATGCCGACGCCCAGCGCGGCGCGCACGGCGGCTCCCGTCGCGTCGGGAACGGCCCGCGCGGGTGGGTTCGCCTCCGTCACCGCGGCCCCGACGGCGCGCCCTGCACGGCGTTGTGGAAGCGGAGCGCGGGGAACACCGCCTGGACCGTGAAGCCGACGCCGGCCACGGTGTGCGCCTCGAATACCCCGCCGAACAGCTCCGTGCGCTCGCGCATCTCGGTGATACCGCGCCCGGTGGGCACCTGGGTCAGCGCCGCGAGGTCGTCGCCGACGGTGTAGCCCTGCCGCTGGGCCTCGGCGTACGGGTCGAGGCCGTTGCGGATCGCCTCGGCGCGGATGCCGTCGTCCTCCACGAGGAGCTGCAGCCCGTCGTCGGTCCAGCCGAGCGTCACCTTCGCGTGGGTGCCCGGGCCGCCGTGGGCGAGGGCGTTCGCGAGCGCCTCCTGCAGGATCCGCAGCACCGCGACCTCCGCGCCCTCGCGCAGCTCGTGCGGCTCGCCGGTCTCGACGAGCTCCACCTCGAGCCCCTCGCCGCGGATGCCCTCGACGAGCTCGGTGAGGTTCGTGAGCGCGGGGGGCGCGCCGGCCTCCTGCTCGCCGTCGAGCGCGACATCCGCGACGCGCCGCAGGTCGGCGAGCACCGCCCGCGCGGAGTCGGCGATGGCGCCGGCGGTGCGCGCGGCGACGGCCGGGTCCTGGGTCGCGGCGGAGCGGGCCCCCTCCGCCTGCGTGACGATCACCGTGAGGGCGCGCACGGCGACCTCGTGCAGCTCGCGCACCATCCGCAGCCGGCCGCCCTGCTCGGCGAGGGTGAGCTCCAGGTCGAGGCGGTCCCGCTCGGCGGCGGCCTTCTCGCGTGCGGCAAGGCGCGCACCGCGACGCGCCCGGCGCCAGAGCACGAGCAGCACGAGGACGAGCACGAGGAGCACTGCGGTGGCGGCGGCGAGCACGACGACGAGCGAGGTCGCGTTGGCGTCGAGCCAGGCGTCCATGTCGTCCTCCCGTCGCGCGCGCCGTTGCCGCGCGGTCGTCACGATGGTAGTGGAACGGGGGCCGCGCGACAGGCGCGGCCCCCGTTCCGGATGCGGCTCAGGCCTGGGGCGGCTGCTGGCTGCGGAGCACCTCGAGTCGCGCCCGGTACTCGGTCTCCTCGATGTCGCCGCGCGCGAAGCGCTCCGCGAGCACGGCCTCCGCGCTGCGCGCGGCCTGGGCCGCCGCCCACGGCGATCCCGCGGCACCCGGACCGCCCCACGGTCCACCCCATCCGGCGTTGCGCCAGCGACGGCGTCGGGTGGCGACGAGGGCGATGATGAGCCCGATGACGAGCAGCCAGAAGATCGCGGGGACGATCCAGAAGCCCGGTCCCCATCCCCAACCGGGGTGGAACGGGCCGGCCGCGAGGGCGATGGTCGTGAGCATGTCAGGTGTCCTTTCGACGTCGGCTCGTGCGAGCCGTCGCGATCAGACTCCGCCGGATGGGGCGCGCGCGAATCCGCTCGCGGGCGTCTCCTCGCTACTCCCCCGGGACGACATCCGGTGCGGACCGCGCGGTCACGAACCGGGCGTGACGAGCCCGGTCTCGTAGGCGACGATCACCAGCTGCACCCGGTCACGGGCGGCGAGCTTCGCCATGATGCGCGACACGTGGGTCTTCGCGGTGAGCGGGCTGAGGAAGAGCGCGGCGCCGATCTCCTCGTTGGTGAGCCCCTGCCCGACGAGCGCGAGCACCTCGCGCTCCCGCTCGGTGAGCCCCGCGAGCCGCGCGGTGTCGGGCGGGGCGGCCATGCCCGCGGCGAGGCGCGAGAGCAGCGTGCGGGTGACGCTCGGGCTGAGCAGCGCCTCTCCGGCCGCGACGACGTGCACGGCGCGGATGAGCTCGACCGGCTCGGTGTCCTTCACGAGGAAGCCGCTCGCGCCCGCGCGGATCGCCTGCGCGACGTACTCGTCCAGCTCGAAGGTCGTCACGACCACGACGTGCACCCCGGCCAGCGCGGGGTCGGAGACGATCCGCTCGGTGGCCCACAGGCCGTCGCCGTCCGGCATCCGGATGTCCATGAGGAGCACGTCCGGCCGCTCGCGCTTCGCGAGGGAGACGGCGTCCCGCCCGGTGGCGGCCTCCCCCACGACGACAAGCTCGGGCTCGGACTCCAGGAGGCTGCGGAAGCCGGCCCGGATGAGCTGCTGGTCGTCGGCGATCGCCACGCGGATCATGGGCGTGCCCCTCCCGTCGGCAGCTGCGCTCGGACCGTGAAGCCGCCGTCCTGCACGACCTCGAACCGCCCGCCCAGCTGCTCGACCCTCTCGCGCATGCCCGTGAGGCCGCGCCCCGGCGCGAAGGGGGCGTCCCGCCCGTCGTCGCGCACCTCCACGCGGATGCCGTCCGCCTCCGGCGCGATCCGCACCTCCACCCGCGATACCGCGACCCCGTGCCGTGCCACGTTGGTGAGCCCCTCCTGCACGATGCGGTAGGCGGCGGCGCCGACGGGCGCGGGAACCTCGAGGCCGCCCAGGGCATCGTCGAGGACGAGCTCCGCCCCCGGCACGGCCGCCTGGGCGACGAGCGCCGCGATGCCCGCGATGCCGGGCTGGGGGGCCCGCGGAGCCTCGCCATCGGCGCGCAGCACCCCCAGCACGGATCGCACGTCGTCGAGCGCCGTCTTGCTCGCCTGCTTGATCGAGGCGAGCGCCTCGACCGCCTTCTCGGGCTGGGACTCGGCCAGGTGCAGCCCGACGCCGGCCTGCACGTTGATCTGGCTGAGCGAGTGCGCGAGCACGTCGTGGAGCTCGCGGGCGATGCGCATCCGCTCCTCCTCGGCTGCGGTCTGGCGGCGCCGCGCAGCCGCCGACCGGAAGGCCGCCACGCGCGCGCGACGCGACGCGAGGAGTTCGCCCAAGCCGATCGCGAACACGAGGCCGAGCGTCGTCCCGAGCAGTCGCGGCGGCGGCCACAACGTCGCATCGCCGATCACCGATACCGCGAACACCGCCACCCACGCGCTCGCGAGCGACACCCACGCCCACACGCGGGCGCCGCGCACGACGGCACCCGCGAGAGCGAAGGCGAAGGCGAGCGGAGGGGGACCGCCGGACGCCGCGAACAGCAGGGAGGCGACGGACACCGCCGCGACCACCGCGACGACGGGCCCCGGCAGGCGTCGCGCGGCGATGAGCGCGAGCGGACCCGCGAGCGACAGCGCGAGCGTGAGGGCGGCGACGGCCGGCGGATGCTCGCCCCCGCGGAGCACCACGAACGCGCCGATCAGCTGGACGAACGCACTCAGCAGCACCGGGACCCAGAGCCGGAGCGCACGCGAGGGGCCGCGGCGCATGGCATCCGGATCGTGGAGCGCCCAGCTGCCCCCGCCCCAGGGCGGACCCTCATGGTGCGAGTAGGGCCCGGGCATGGCGCCATGCTACGCGGGCGAGGCGCCGCACCCGTCCGCTCGGCGGCGCCACCCGGCTACTCCCGCGGGAGTACCCGGCTCAGGGCTCGTCGCCGAGGGCGGCGCGCGACGGGTCGTCGGGGTCGTAGTAGACGGTCGTCGTGGCGCCGTCGAGCCTCGCGATGTAGCTCGTAGCGCTCGCCCGCGAGAAGTGGCGGTCGCGTCCGGTGATGGTGAACTCGCGCCCGTCGACCGTGTAGGCCCAGACGAGGTAGTAGTACTCGTGGCCGTTCCGGGTGCGGGACACGAAGCGGTCGGTGAGCGGCACCGCCTGCGCCTGCTCGCCCGTGCGCATGAGGTCGTCCCGCTGCAGGGTGGTCACGAGGAACACCCCCAGGGTGCCGACGACGAGCGCCGCGATGACGATGAGCCCGATGATCAGCATCCGCCCGCGAGGCAGCGACGGACGGGACAGTCGCACGTTCACGCGGACCTGCGGATCCCGCTCGGCTGGGGCAGGGGGCGTGTCGTTCATGAAGCTCCCCGGCTTGGACTCGAACCAAGAACCTATCGGTTAACAGCCGATTGCTCTGCCAATTGAGCTACCGAGGATCGCTGTGAGAACAGCCTCGCTAGCTTAGCAAAGGTTCGGGCTCGCTCCTGACGACGCAGGTCGGCGACGGCGTGGCCGCGACCCCGAGCAGCACGGGCGTGCCGTCGGCCCCGATGCGGAAGGTCGCGAGCTCGTCCGAGAGCTGGTTCGCCACGTGCAGGAGCTCCCCGTCGACGAGCAGATGACGGGGCCAGCGGCCGCCGGATGCGACCCAGCCCACGGCGCGCGCGCCGTCGTCCTCGAGTGCGATCACCGCGATCCGGTCCGCCCCGCGGACGCCGGCGTACAGGAAGCAGCCGTCCTCGCTCACGCCGAGCGCAGCCGCCTGGTCCTCCCCGGGCGTCGCGCCGGGCAGCGCCAGAATCTGCACGACCTCGAGCTCGCGACCGGCGGGATCGAGCACGAGCAGCTCGCAGCTCCACTCGCCGAGCAGCGCGAGCTCGCCCGTGGGAAGCGCGTGCAGGTCGCGCGGGCCGGTGCCCGCGGGGAGGGCGAGCGAGCCGGTGCGCTCGAGCCGCCCATCCGGCGTGCGTGAGTGGACGTGCAGGCGATCGGCGCCGAGGTCGAGCGTCAGCACGCGACCGTCCGGCATCACGTGCACGTGGTGCGCGTGCGGTCCCTCCTGTGCGGGCAGCGGACCGGATCCGGAGCCGTCGAGCCGCTGGACCGGACGCGGGTCGCCTGCTCGCGCGACGACGACCGCGCCGTCGCCGTAGCAGGCCACCGCGACGGTGTCGTCGTCGAGGAACGCGGCGTGGCAGGGCCACCGCCCCTCGAGCCGGGTCACACCGTCAGCGCGCCAGCCGCCGGCCTCGCGCACGAACCACGCGAGCGCGCCCTCGCCCTCGAGCGCCGCCACCATGCGCTCGCCCCGCACCGCCAGCCACGACGGCGAGGCGACCGCGGGCCCCTCGCCCGTCAGCGCGACCGCTCCCCCCGGATGGGATGCAGCGGTCGCGATCCCCGGCGCCGTGCCGTCCATGTCGGGCCCGTAGGCGCCGACCAGCAGGCGGGTCACGCGTGCAGTCCCGCGAGGGTGCGCACGTACTCGTGCAGGGGCGTCGCGAGCACCTCGTCGACCGGGCCGTACCCGACGATGAGTCCCGCGTGCAGCACGGCGATGCGGTCGACGATGGTGCGCAGCTCGCGCAGGTCGTGCCCCACGATCAGGGCGCTGAACCCCAGCTCGCGCTGCAGCTCGGCCACCACCTGCAGGATCGGCCCGCGCACGAGCACATCGACGCCCATGGTCGGGTCGTCCGCGACGAGCAGCTCGGGTTCGAGCACGAGCGAGCGGGCGAGCGCGATGCGCTGCCGCTGGCCGCGGCTCAGCTCGTGGGGGAACTTCTCCATGACCGACAGCGGGAGGCGGACGGCGTCGACGAGGGTCGCGACCGCCGCGCCCGCCTCGACGCGATCGAAGTGCTTGTCGCGCTGGAAGATCGGCTCGGCGACGTTCTCGCCGACCGTGAGGTGCGGCTGGAGGGAGGAGCCGCCGTCCTGCGGGAGGTAGCCCACCCGAAGCGCCAACCGGTCGCGGACGCGCGCGCTCGTGCCGCGCAGCTCCTGGCCGAGCACCACGAGACGGCCGCCCCGGATCTCCGGTGCCTCGCGCTCCCCCGGCGCCGTCTGCGTCGCGATCGCCCGCGCGAGGGTCGTCTTGCCCGAGCCCGCCTCGCCGATGACGCCGAGCGTCTCCCCGCGCGCGAGCTGGAACGAGACCCCGTTGATGGCCGGGGTCTCGTCGCGCCCGTACCCGAGGGTCAGGTCGTCGGCGAGCACCGCCGCCTCGGTCGACGGGCGTGCGCTCATCCGGCGTCCCCGTGCAACGCCGCCAGCTCGGCGCGACGACGCGCCTGCTCCACGGGGTCGGGCACCGGCAGGGATGCCAGCAGCCGCCTCGTGTACGGGTCGTGCGGCGTCCCCAGCACCTGCGCCGTCGAGCCCTCCTCGGCGATCTCGCCGCGGTGCAGCACCACGACGCGGTGCGCCACCCGGTCGACGACGGCGAGGTCGTGCGTGATGAAGAGCGAGGCGAAGCCGAACCGCTCCTGCAGCTCCTCGAAGAGTTCGAGCACGCGCGCCTGCACCGACACGTCGAGTGCGCTCGTCGGCTCGTCGGCGATGAGCAGCTTCGGGTCGAGGGCGAGCGCGCGGGCGAGGCTCGCGCGCTGACGCTGACCGCCGGAGAGCTCGTGCGGGTAGCGGTCGCCGTAGGCGCCGCCAAGCTGCACGGCGTCGAGCAGCTCGTCCACCCGGCCGCGGGCCTCGGCGGCCGAGGAGGCGGCCCCGTGGACGATGAGCGGCTCGGCGACGCACTCCGCGATGGTGAGCAGCGGGTTGAAGCTCGTGGCCGGGTCCTGGAAGACGAACCCGAGCTCGCGTCGGCGGGGCCGGAACTGGCGCTCTTTCACGCCGCGCATCTCGGTGCCCAGCACCCGCAGCGATCCGCCCGTCACGGGCGCGAGGCCCGCGATGGCCCGCCCGATCGTCGTCTTGCCGGAGCCCGACTCGCCGACGAGCCCCACGACCTCCCCCGCGCCGATGCGCAGGTCGACATCGTGCACCGCGCGGAAGGGCTTGCGGCCGAAACGTCCCGGGTACTCGATCTCGAGCCCTTGCGCCTCGACGACGGCCTCGGCGGCGGCACTCGCGGGGACCGCGCGCTCGGTGAGCTCCACGCGCGGCACCGCCGCCAGGAGACGCTTGGTGTACTCGTGCCGCGGGGCGGCGAACAGCTCGCGCACGGGAGCCGTCTCGACGATCTCGCCCCGGTACATGACCGCGACGCGGTCGGCGAGGTCGGCCACGACGCCCATGTTGTGGGTGATGAGCACGATCGCGGTGCCGAACTCGTCACGGCAGCGGCGCAGCAGCTCGAGGATCTCCGCCTGCACGGTGACGTCGAGCGCGGTCGTCGGCTCGTCGGCGATGAGCACGGAGGCATCGAGAGCGAGCGCCATCGCGATGACGATGCGCTGCTTCTGACCGCCCGAGAACTGGTGAGGGTAATCGTCGATGCGCCGCTCGGGCTCGGGGATGCCGACCTTCCGCAGCATGTCGATCGCGTGGGCGCGCGCCTGCTTCTTGCTGTAGCTGCCGTGAGCCCTCAGCCCCTCGGCGATCTGCCAGCCGACCGTGTAGACGGGGTTGAGCGCCGTCGACGGCTCCTGGAAGATCATCGCCGCCTTCGTGCCGCGCAGCTGCCGCAGCCGTCCGGCGTCGAGCGTCACGACGTCCTCGGCGCCGACCAGCACCGCGCCCGACACGGATGCGGTCTCGGGGAGCAGACGCAGGATGCTGCGCGCGGTCACCGTCTTGCCCGACCCGGACTCGCCGACCACCGCGAGCACCTCGCCGGGGGCGACCTGGAGGTCGACGCCGCGCACGGCCTGCACCGTGCCGCCGTCCGTGTCGAAGGAGATCCGCAGCTCGCGGATGTCGACGGCCGTCTCGCTCGCGCCCATCAGTACACGTCCCCCATCTCCTCGCGCGCGACCGGCTGCTCGGCGGCGACCGCCTGGGCCGGCGTCTGCGCGGGCTTGCGACGCGCCCGGAGCCGCGGGTCGGCGAGGTCGTTGAGGCTCTCGCCGATGAGCGTGATGCCGAGCACGACGAGCACGATCGCGACGCCGGGGAAGATCGAGGTCCACCAGATGCCGCTCGTGACGTCCGACAGCGACTTGTTGAGGTCGTACCCCCACTCGGCCGCCGCGCTCGGCTCGATGCCGAAGCCCAGGAAGCCGAGACCCGCGAGCGTCAGGATGGCCTCGGAGCTGTTGAGGGTGATGATGAGCGGCAGGGTGCGCGTGGAGTTGCGCAGCACATGACGGAACATGATGCGGCCGTTGCTCGCGCCGACGACCTTCGCGGACTCGACGAACGCCTCCGACTTCACGCGCAGCACCTCGGCGCGCACCACGCGGAGGTACTGCGGGATGAACACGACGGTGATCGAGATGGCCGCGGCGAGGATGCCGCCCCAGAGGCTCGACTGCCCACCCGAGATCACGATCGCCGCGACGATCGCGAGCAGCAGGCTCGGGAACGCGTAGATCGCGTCGGCGATGACGATCGTGATGCGGTCGAACCAGCCGCCGATGTAGCCGGCGAGCAGGCCGAGCGCGATGCCCAGGAACACCGAGAGCAGAATGGCGACGATGATGACGAGCAGCGCGGTCTGGGCGCCCCAGACGACCCGCGAGAGCACGTCGTAGCCGCCGACGGTGGTGCCGAGGAGATGGTCGGCGCTCGGCGGCTGCTGCGCGCCGAACAGCCCGTCCGGACCGCGCAGCTGGTTGTAGCCGTAGGGCGCGATGAGCGGCGCGAAGATCGCCACGATCACGAACACGGCGGTGATGACGAGACCCGCGACGAGCATTCCGCGCTGCAGGCCAACGCTCTGCCGCAGCTGCTGCAGAACGGGGAGCCGGTGCCACCACGGCGGGCGGACGCGCTCGGGGCTGGAGATCGCGGCGGTCATCAGTACCTCACCCTCGGGTCGAGGATCGCCGCGATGAGGTCGACGATGAAGTTGGTGAGGGCGACGATCACGGCGAGCAGGGCGACGATGCCCTGCACGGCGACGAAGTCGCGCTTGGAGAGGTAGTAGGCGAGCTGGAAGCCGAGCCCCTTCCACTCGAAGGTGGTCTCGGTGAGCACCGCACCGCCCAGCAGCATCGCGATCTGGAGGCCGATGACGGTGATGATCGGCACGAGCGCGGGCTTGAGCGCGTGCTTGCGCACGAGCCGGTACTCGCGCACCCCGCGCGAGCGCGCCGCATCCACGTAGTCGCGCGACAGTGTGCCGATGACGTTCGTGCGGACGAGCCGCAAGAATACGCCCGCCGTGAGCAGCCCGAGGGCGAGCGCCGGGAGCACGGCGTGCGCCAGGACGTCGCCCACCGCGGCGGCGCTGCCCGTGCGGATCGCGTCGATGAGGTAGATGCCCGTCTGGTCGTCGAGCTGCTGGATCTTGATCTCGGTGCGCGTCGAGGCGCGGCCCGCGACCGGCAGCCACTTGAGCCACACCGAGAAGACGAGCTTGAGCACGAGACCGGCGAAGAACACCGGCGTCGCGTAGCAGAGGATCGCGAAGACCCGCAGGGAGGCATCCCCCCAGCGGTCGCGGAAGTAGGCGGCCACCATCCCCAGGGGGATGCCGACGATGAACGCGACGATGAGCGCGTAGACGGCGAGCTCGAGCGTCGCCGATCCGTACGTCCACAGGATGTCGGTGATCGGCCGGCCGTCGGTGATCGAGTTGCCGAAGTTGCCGGTGAAGATCTGCCCCAGGTACTCGAGGTACTGCACGAGGATCGGCCGGTCGTAGCCGGCCTCGTGGATGCGCTCCGCGAGCTGGTCGGGCGTGAGCCGGTCGCCGAGCGACGCCGTGATGGGGTCGCCCGTGAGGCGCATGAGGAAGAAGACGAGGGTGACGAGGATGAAGATCGTCGGGAAGATGAGGAGGAAGCGCACCAGCAGGTAGCGCCAGAAGCCGCCGCCTCGCGCCTTCCTGATGCCTGCCGTGCCCGCACCGGGTGGCGCGGCCGGGGCTGTGACGGTCGTCATGTCCTGTCGTTCTCCTTCGAGCGCGTGGAACGGGGCGGCCAGCGAGTGGCCGCCCCGTTCACGGTGCGGACGTGTCCGGCTTCGCTCAGCCCTTGGTCAGGCTACCGAAGCGGAACTTGAACGAGCCGTCGAGCACGGCGCCCGAGACGTCCTTGCCGGTGATCGCGGTCTGCGCGCCCTGCAGCAGCGGCAGGGTCGACAGGTCGGCGGCCACCTTGGCCTGGATGTCCTCGATGAGCCCCGTGCGCGCGTCGGCGTCGGTCTCGGTCTGCTGCTTGACGATCAGACCGTCCACCTCGGAGTTGCTGTAGTGGTTCGCGAGGAAGTTCTCCGTGCGGAAGAACGGCGTGAGGTAGTTGTCCGCGTCCGAGTAGTCCGGGAACCAGCCGAGCTGGTACAGCGGGTACAGGTCGGCCGTGCGGTCCTTCGAGTACTGCGTCCACTCGGTCGAGCCGAGCTTGACGGTGAACAGGCCGCTCGCGTCGAGCTGGTCCTTGACGAGCGCGTACTCGTCGGCGGACGACTCGCCGTAGTGGTCGGGGTTGTACTGCAGGTTCACCTCGACCGGCGTCGCAACACCGGCGGCCGCGAGGGTCGCCTTCGCCTTGTCGACGTCGGGGCCGCCCTTGCCGTTGCCGTAGAGGTCCTTGAGCACCTCGGTGGCACCGGTCAGGCCCTGCGGCACGTAGGAGTACAGCGGGGTGTAGGTGTCCTTGTAGACCTGCGTCGCGATCTCGGCGCGGTCGACGACATCCGCGATCGCCTGGCGCACCGCGAGGGCCTTCGCCGGGTCGGCGTCGGGCGTGGTGGCGCCGAACGGCTGCGTGTTGAAGTTGAACACGATGTAGCGGATCTCACCACCGGGGCCGTCGACGACCTTCACCGAGTCCTGCGTGCGCAGGTCGGCGATGTCGGTCGCCGAGAGGCTGCGGTACGCGACGTCGATGTTGCCCTCCTGCACGTCGAGCTTGAGGTTCGACGCGTCGGCGTAGTACTTGAGGGTGACGTCCGAGTTCTTCGGGGCTCCGAGGTTGCCCTTGTAGTCCTTGTAGGGCGAGAAGGTCACGAGCTCGTTGAGCTTATAGGTGTCGATCGTGTACGGACCGGCGAACGCCTTGCCCTTGACGATGTCGTCGTCGGAGGTGACCGCGTCGGCCGAGAAGACCTCCTCGTCGACGATCGGACCGGCGGGGCTCGAGAGCACCTGCGGGAAGGTCTGGTCGTTGCCGTTCTTGAGGTGGAACACGACCGTCGTGTCGTCGGGCGTCTCGATGCTGTCGATCGCGCCGAGGAGCGACGACGGGCCGTTCTCGTCGGCGATCGCGAGCTGGCGGTCGAAGCTGAACTTCACATCCGAGGAGGTGAGGTCGTGGCCGTTGGCGAACTTCAGGCCCGACTTCAGCTTGACCGTGTACTCGCCGTCGGCGGTGTACTCGGCCGACTCCGCGATGTCCGGCGTGACGTCGGAGGTGCCCTGCACGGAGTTGAGCAGGAAGGGATACACCTGGTTCATGACCGCGAACGAGCCGTTGTCGTAGGAGCCGGCCGGATCGAGGAAGGTGACCTTGTCGGTGGTGCCGACGATGATGCTGCTGCTGCCGTCCGACCCGCCGTTGTCGTCGGAGTCGGCTGCGCAACCCGCGAGCACCATTGCAGCAGCGACGGGGATCGTCACCGCGGCGAGCACGCGGGTCTTGTGAGAGACGGAAACCATGTCCGTGGACCTCATTTCTGGGATGTGAAAGGGCGGGCGACCGAAAGTCGCCCGGCTACCAGGTCTATCACGGTGGCGCGGTGCCGCCGCACCACCGTGCGACCGGTCGGCGGTTTGTTTACGGCATCGCAACGTTCGCCGCACGATTCGTGCGTACGCAAGTTAGCCACGCAAGAAGATGCGGCGCGATGGCGAAATCATTCGCCGCGCAACTCGCGCCGTTCGCTCTCCAGAGCCACGGATTCGCGGCTGAGTGCGGCTTCCCGCTCGCGGTCGCCCTCCGAGCGGGCACGCTGCATCGCCCCGAGCAGCTCGCCCTTGCGTCGCAGGAGGTCGCGGTCGACGAGCGAGGTGACCACCCCGCGGCAGTAGATCGCGATCTGCTCAGCGCGTTCCGGGATGGGGGCGACCCCCAGTTGCGTCACGAGCGACTCGAAGCCTTGCGGCACCTCCTCGCCCACGCGCTGCAGCCACTCCGGCGAGTCGAGCTGGTCGAGCTGCGCCCGCACCGCGTCGCGCACGATCGCGAGCGTCGCGTTGGTGAAGCGCGCCTCGGCCGCCTTCGCGACCAGGGCGGGACCCACCTGCTGCGGGTACTGCAGGATGGCCATGAGCGCGTCGCGCTCCATGCGCGTGACGGGGTCGGTCGGCAGCTCCGTGAGATTGGCTTGCCGGGGCCGGCTCTCCTCGGCCGACTGCCCCTCCGGCCTGCGGCCGTCGTCGACGCGCGCCTCCGGGCGCCGCGAGGCGTTGCCCGCGCTCGTGACCGCCCGCGACACCTCGCCGGGGTCCATCCCGAGCCAGCCGGCGAGGTTGCGCACGTATCCCCCGCGCAGCGCGGGGTCGCGGATGCCGGCGACGACAGGCGCGCCCGCACGGAGCGCCGCCACCCGCCCTTCCACCGTCTCGAGGTCGTGGCCGGCGAGGCTGCGGCGGATCATGAACTCGAACATCGGCTTGCGGTCGGCGATGAGCGTGCGGACCGCCTCGTCTCCGCGGTGGATGCGCAGATCGCACGGGTCGAGCCCCCCGGGTGCCACGGCGACGAAGGTCTGGGCGGCGAAGCGCTGCTCCTCGGCGAAGGCGCGGCTGGCCGCCCGCTGGCCCGCCTCATCCGGGTCGAAGGTGAATACCACCTCGCCCGTCTGCGAGACGGCCGCGTTGTCGTGGTCGCCGAGCACCCGTCGCACGACCTTGATGTGGTCGACGCCGAACGCCGTGCCGCAGGTCGCGACCGCCGTCGTGACGCCCGCGAGGTGGCAGGCCATGACGTCGGTGTAGCCCTCGACGATCACGACCTGCTTCGACTTCGCGACGTCGCGGCGGGCGAGGTCGAGGCCGTAGAGAACCTGCGACTTGTGGAAGACGAGGGTCTCGGGGGTGTTGAGGTACTTGGGGCCCTGGTCGTCGTCGAAGAGCTTGCGGGCGCCGAAGCCCACCGTCTGGCCCGTGACGTCGCGGATCGGCCAGATCACCCGGCCGCGGAAGCGGTCGTAGGAGTTGCCGCGATCGCCCGTGGACAGGAGGCCGGACGCGGTGAGCTCGTCGACCGTGAAGCCCTGCGCGGTGAGGGCGTTCTTGAGAGCGTCGAAGGACTTCGGCGCGTAGCCGACGCCGAAGCGCTCGGCCGCCGCCTGATCGAAGCCCCGCCCGCCGAGGAAGTCGCGCCCCGGCTGGGCGGCGGGCGTCGCGAGCTGCTCGCGGAAGAACCGCTCGGCCGCGGCGTTCGCGGCCAGCAGCCGGGCACGCTGCCCGTGGTCGGAGGGGGCCGACCCGCCGTCCTCGTAGTGCAGCTCGATGCCGGCGCGCGCCGCCATCCGCTCGACGGCCTCCTGGAAGCTCACGTGGTCCATGCGCTGCAGGAAGGTGAAGACGTCGCCGTCCTCCCCGCAACCGAAGCAGTGGTAGCGGCCGACGCCGGGCCGCACGTGGAAGCTCGGGCTGCGCTCCTCGTGGAACGGGCAGAGGCCCTTGAGCGAGCCGACGCCCGCCGACTTGAGGGTCACGTAGTCGCCCACGATGTCGGCGATGTTGATGCGGGACCGGACCTCGTCGATATCGCTTCGACGAATGAGACCGGGCATGCCCCGATTCTAGGGATGCGCGAGGACGGTCGCCGGGCTGCCCACGGCCGGACACGACGCGCCGCACTGCGGCTGCTCAACGAGCCGCAGCCGAACCCGCCTTCGAACTCACCACAACGACACGGCGCGACCGCGCTCGTGCCGTGTCGCGGAGCGACGCGGGGCGGATTGCCGCCGCGCCATCAACTCAGCACAGCCGCTCGTGCCAGGCGTTCGCGGACGGGTCGGTGAGCGAGGCCACCTGGTCGACGATCACGCGCTTGCGCGCCGTGTCGTCGGATGCGGCGGCGAAGTCGGCGGCGAAGCCCGCGTCGAGGTGCGAGGGGTCGGCCCACAGCGCATCCGCGAGCTCGCTCAGGATGCCGCGCTGACGCTCGTAGAGCGGCTTGCGCGCGTTCGTCGACATCACGTTCGCCGCGACGATGCCCTTGAGCACCGCGATCTCGGCGCGCGTCTCGAGCGGCACCACGACGTCCGCCCCGAAGCGCGCGAGGGAGCCCTGCGGGTGCGCCTCACGCGTGGCCCGCACGGCCTCGCCCGCGAAGCGGCCGATGAGCTGCGAGGTGAGGTTCTTGAGACGCGCCTGGTCGCGCCGCGAGCCGTCCCAGTTCTCGACCCAGTCGGGCAGGTTGTCGAGCCGGTCGAAGGCGGCGATGAGCGTCGCGTGGTCGAGCTCGCCGCCGATCCACTCGACCATGCTGTCGACGAGCGCGTCGTGGTCGACCCGCGCCGAGAGAGCGCGCACGTCGAGGTAGCCCGTGATGATGGCGTCCTCGAGGTCGTGCACCGAGTAGGCGATGTCGTCGGAGAGGTCCATGACCTGCGCCTCGATGCAGCGCACCCGCGGCGGAGCGCCGGCCCGCAGCCAGGCGAATGCGGGTGTGTCGTCGGAGTAGAAGCCGAACTTGCTGCGCCCCGACGGGTCGGGGATGCCGTCCTGCTCGGGCCAGGGGTACTTGCAGCTCGCGTCGAGGCTCGCCCGCGTGAGGTTGAGTCCGTAGGCGCGACCGTCGGCGTCGAACACCTTCGGCTCGAGCCGGGTGAGCAGCCGCAGGGTCTGCGCGTTGCCCTCGAATCCGCCGATGTCGGCGGCCCAGTCGTTGAGCGCGCGCTCGCCGTTGTGGCCGTAGGGCGGATGCCCCAGGTCGTGCGCGAGGCACGCCGTGTCGACGACGTCGGGGTCGAGGCCGAGGTTCTGGGCGAGCTCGCGCCCGACCTGGGCGACCTCGAGCGAGTGGGTGAGGCGGTTGCGTGCGAAGTCGAGGCCCGCCGTGGGGCTCAGCACCTGGGTCTTCACCGCGAGACGCCGCAGCGCGCTCGAGTGCAGGATGCGGGCCCGGTCGCGGGCGAAGTCGCTGCGGCGGGTGGAGTGCTGCTCCGGCAGCATGCGCTCGGCGTCCGCGTCACCATAGCCCGGCGCGAGCTCAGCCACCGCTCGTGTCCAGTTCCGCCTCCGTGAGCGCGGCGCGGTGGGTCTCCCCGAGTTCGCGCGACTCGAGCCAACGCTCGGGAAGCGCCGGGTTCTTGGGGGTTCCGGCGCGCCCGCGCTGACCCTCGGCGTCCGCGCCCGGGTAGGGCTGCTCGGGGTCGAGCCGTCCGAGCAGCTCGTCGATCTCGGCGAGGCTGGATGACTGCGCGAGCGCCGCCCGCAGCTCCCCGCCGACGGCGTAGCCCTTGAAGTACCAGGCGACGTGCTTGCGGATGTCTCGGCAGGCGCGGTTCTCGTCGCCGCCGAAGAAGTCCACGAGCAGCTCCGCGTGACGGCGGAACGCGGTCGCGACCTCGCCGAGCGTCGGCTCGGCCTTGAGGGAGCCGCCGGTGAAGGCCGAGGCCAGATCGCCGAACAGCCACGGCCGCCCGAGGCAGCCTCGACCCACCACGACGCCGTCGCACCCGGTCTGCTCGACCATGCGGAGCGCATCCGCCGCCGACCAGATGTCGCCGTTGCCGAGCACGGGAACGCTCGTGACCGTCTGCTTGAGGGTCCCGATCGCCGACCAGTCGGCGGTGCCCGAGTAGAAGTCGGCGGCCGTGCGCGCGTGCAGGGCGACCGCGGCGGCGCCCGCGCCCTCGGCGATGCGCCCTGCCTCGAGGTAGGTGAGGTGGTCGGCGTCGATGCCCTTGCGCATCTTGACGGTGAGCGGGAGCGGACCGGCCGCCTTCACCGCCGCCTCGACGATGCCGCGGAACAGGTCGAGCTTCCACGGCAGCGCCGCTCCCCCGCCCTTGCGGGTGACCTTCGGCACCGGGCAGCCGAAGTTGAGGTCGATGTGGTCGGCGCGGTCCTCGGCGACGAGCATCGTGACGGCCTCGGCCATCGTCTTCGGGTCGACGCCGTAGAGCTGGATCGAGCGCGGCGTCTCCGACTCGTGGTGGGTGATGAGCCGCATCGACTCCGGCGTGCGCTCCACGAGCGCGCGGCTCGTGATCATCTCCGAGACGTACAGTCCCGCGCCGTACTCGCGGCAGAGCCGCCGGAACGCGGTGTTGGTGATGCCCGCCATCGGCGCGAGCACGACGGGCACGTCGAGCCGGAGCGGGCCGATCTCGAGCGCGGGTGCGTGGGGCGCGAATAGGGTGGACATCCTCTCGATTCTCTCAGATGACGGGTGAGGAGACCGGATGGTGACGGGGCGCGAGCGCGTGGCGGCGGATGCTGCCGCCCGCGGCATCGAGGTGGAGTTCGTGGAACGTCAGGCGGCGGCGTCCCTCGAGGAGGCCGCCGCGATCCTCGGGATCACGCCCGCCGACATCGTGAAGTCACTCGTCGTCAAGCGCAGCGACGGGAGCTTCCTGTTCGCGGAGATCCCGGGCGACCGGGTGATCTCGTGGCCGAAGCTCCGCGCGCTCGTCGGGGTCAACAAGCTGCAGCTGCCGGACGCCGCGGTCGCCCTCGACGCGACCGGCTACGAGCGCGGCACGATCACGCCGCTCGGGTCGAGCACCGCGTGGCCCGTCTACGTCGACGAGCGGGTGACCGGTCGCCGTGTCTCGATGGGCGCGGGCGAGCACGGACTGAGCCTGTTCGTGGACGCCGACGCGCTCATCGCGGGGCTCGGCGCCACGGTCGCCGACATCAGCGAGGCGGCTCCGGAGCGCTGAGGCCCGGCACCTCGCACACGTCACCCTCGCAGGCGACCGCGTCGGGGTCGCCGAGCGGAATGAGGCCGCTCACGAGGCGGCCCCCGCATCCGCCGTCTCCTTCTCGGCCGCGACCTGACGCAGCACCTCGGCGAAGGTGGCGGGCTCCTGCGCGCCCGAGACCCCGTACTTGCGGTCGATGACGAAGAACGGCACACCCTGGATGCCGAACTCCTGCGCGACGGCCTGGTCCTCACGCACGTCGGCGAGGTGCTCGTCGGACTCGAGCGAGCGGACGACGTCGTCGCGGTCGAAGCCGAGCTCGGCGGCGAGGTCGGCGAGGTCCTCCACGCGGCCCACGTGGCGGCCCTCCTCGAAGTAGGCGCGCAGCAGGCGTTCCTTCATCTCGAGCTGGCGCCCGCGCAGCTTCGCGTAGTGCAGCAGCTGGTGCGCCTTGACGGTGTTGGTGTGCTGCAGCGCGTCGTAGTCGTAGTTCAGCCCGACGGTGGACGCGATGCCCGTGACGCGCTCGATCATCTGCTTCGCGGTGGATTCCGGGATGCCCTTGTGCTGCGCGAGGAACTCGAACTCGCTGCCGTCGAAGTCGACGGGGGTGTCGGGCGAGAGCTCGAAGGAGTGGTACTCGATCTCGACCGGCACGCCGGCCTCGGCGGCGCCCGCCTCGAACCGGCGCTTGCCGATGAAGCACCACGGGCACGCGATGTCGGACCAGATGTCGATCTTGAGGGGTTCGGCCATACCGGCGACAACCCGTCGACCGATGCGGCTATTCCCGTGCGCCCCGCCGAACCGCCGCGGCCCGCGGTGCGGGGTACGCTCGAAAGCGCGCGGGGTACGCTCGAAAGCGTCCGCCGGGAGCCGGAGTTCCCGATAAACCCCGGACCCCGGCGGAACCTCAGGACCGCGCGACCCCGACCCCGGCGGGGCGTCCGAGAGCGCGGTACTCCCACCCGGCGGCACGGTAGCGGGCGACGTCGAGGGCGCTGCGGCCGTCGACGATGCGGCGGTGGGCGACGAGCACGCCCATGTCGTCCGGATCGGCCGAGACGAACTCGGCCCATTCGGTCAGCAGCAGCACGACGTCGGCCTCGTTCACCGCCTCGGCGAGCGAAGCGGCGTAGTCCAGGTCCGGATAGGCACGGTGCGCGTTCGCGTTGGCCTTCGGGTCGTACACGACGACGCTGGCCCCCTCGAGGTAGAGCAGTCGCGCCACATCGAGGGCGGGTGCGTCGCGCACGTCGTCCGAGTCCGGCTTGAAGGCTGCTCCGAGCGCCGCGACCCGCACTCCGCGGAGGTCAGGGCCGGCGAGCTCACGTACGAGGTCGACCGTGCGCGAGCGCCGCCGGAGGTTGATCTGGTCGACCTCGTGCAGGAAGCTCACCGCGGCGCTCACGCCGAGTTCCTCGGCGCGGGCGCGGAACGCGCGGATGTCCTTGGGGAGGCAGCCTCCGCCGAAGCCGAGGCCCGGTTTCAGGAAGCGTCCGCCGATGCGGTCGTCGTAGCTGAGCGCGGAGGCGAGCAACGACACGTCGGCTCCCGTGGCCTCGCACACCTCCGCCATCGCGTTGATAAACGAGATCTTGGTGGCGAGGAACGAGTTCGCCGCGACCTTCACGAGCTCCGCGGTCGCGAGGTCGGCGACGATCACCGGAACGCCTTCGTCGAGCAGCGGGGCGTAGGCCGCTCGCAACATCCCCTCGGCGCGGGCGCTCTGGACGCCGAACACCAGGCGGTCGGGATGCAGGGTGTCCGCCACGGCGAACCCCTCACGCAGGAACTCGGGGTTCCAGGCGACCTCGACGCCGGGGCCCGCGACCTCCGCGACGAGGGCCGTGAGGCGCTGCGCGGTTCCGACCGGCACGGTCGACTTGCCGACGATGAGCGCGTCGCACGCCACACGCCGCGCGAGCTCGGTGAACGCGGCGTCGACGTAGCGGAGGTCGGCGGCATCCGATCCGGCGGACTGCGGCGTGCCGACGCACACGAAGTGCACCTCGCCGAACGCGACGGCCTCGTCGAAGTCGGTCGTGAAGCGCAGCCTGCCCGTGGCGAGCGTGTCGCCGAGCAGCGTGTCGAGACCCGGCTCGTAGAACGGCAGGCGTCCGGAGGCGAGCGCGTCGATCTTCGCGGGGTCGACATCGACGGCCAGCACCTCGAAGCCGAGGTGGGCCATGCAGACGGCCTGGGTGGCTCCGAGGTAACCGGTGCCGATGACGGTCATGCGCGGTGCGGGGGGTCGGTGGTTCACGGTACGTCCTTTGCGTCAGGAGTGTCCGAGATCTCAACTGACGCCACATATCGGGTGGTGACGCAATCCTCATCGACCGTAGCTGTGCCCGATGCCGGGGGCGGCTGGGCAGCCAACAGTTGCTGCGCCCAAGGTGGCAGGGGGGGCGCCGGGTGTCAATACCCTGTGGCCCCCGAACGGGGAGGTTTTACCTCGCGTTAACGCAGCGCCACCGTGCGCGCCGTCGCCGATGCGGCGACGACCCGGATGACGAGCGGGATCGTCGCGACCCCGCCGTTCGTCGTGACGACCTGGGCGCTCGTCGCGTAGCTGCCCGAGGGAACGCCCGTGAGGTCCCAGGAGACCATCCACCGACCGCTCGCCCGGGTGCCGCGCACGACCGTGCGAGCTGCGATCGGGACGGTGAACGAGGCGGCCGCGATGCCCTTCGATGCGAAGTACGCGTCGATCCCGGGGATGTCGGAGCTCGCGCCGGCCTCGGCGGGGAGGATGAGCGTCGCGCCCGACGAGGACGAACCACCTCCCGCCGCCGGCGGCGTGGGCGCCGGCACCGCCCCGAGCGTCGCGCCGGGCACGCTGTCGGCTCCTGCCAAGCGCGGATCGAGCCCCTGGTCGTCGATGTCGAGCACCGCGGTCGCGACCGAGCCGGACGCCTCGATGCGGGCCTGCGTGGGCGTCACGAGGTGCAGGTCTCCGCCGGCGCGATCGCGGAAGTCGACGGCGCCGTAGCGTGTGCCGTTCACGCCGAGCGAGGCCGGCTGCGCGCATCCGGTCGGATTCCATCCCAGGATGACGGAGTTGCCGAGCGGCGCCGCGCAGTCGGACAGATAGCCCACTATGTTCCGGTCGGCGACGAGCCCCGGCGACGCGATGAGACGCGTCGAGCCGTCCAGGATGGTGTTGCTGCGCAGCACGAGGCCGCTGATCTTCGGCGGGCGGAGGTCGACCGCCGAGCCGCCGCCGCACAGCGCGGAGCGCACCACGCAGCCCTGGATGAAGTTCGACTCGATGACGATGTCGGTCATCCCGGCGCCGCCCCCGGGCGAGAGGATGATGCCCGCGTTGTAGCAGTTCCCCAGGCGGTTGCCGCGGACGGTCACGCGGGCGCTGTCGAAGATCTGGAGGCAGTCCGCGTGGTAGCCGTTGTCGCTCGACTGGTCGTAGTCGTGCACCTCGTTGCCCTCGATGAGCACGTCGGATGCGTTCCCGACCTGGATGCCGTCGATCGAGTGGCCGCCCTCGAAGAGCGAGTCGGCGACCGTGATCTGCGCTGCACGGAGGAACAGGCCTCCCCCGTCGAAGTGCATCCCGGTGAGCCGGGAACCGGTCGAGCCGGGATTGAGATAGAAGGTCGTCACCACCCGCAGCCCGCTCCACACGACGTGGGGTGCCGTGGTGCGCACCCGCGTGAGCGTCACGTCGGCACCGGGGGCGGCCTGCACGGTGAGCGGCTGGGCGGCCGTGCCTCCCCCGCCGGCGACCACGAGATCCGGGTAGCTGCCCGACACGAGCAGCACGCTGCCTCCGGCGCTGGCCCCGCTCACGGCGGTGGGCACCGCGCAGGGCTCCGCCGCGGTGCACGCGGTACCGCTGCCCGCCGGAGAGGCGTATCGGTCCCCTGGTGCGGCCACCGCGGGCGCGGTGGGCACGAGAAGCGCCGCGATGAGCGCCCCCAGCGTGCCGAGCTTCAGTGCCTGCGTTCTCCGATTTCGATCGTGCATGACGACCGCCCCCGTCCCCTCATCATCAGTTGCGGATCACCACCGTGATCTGCGCACTGTTTCCGGTGTTTCCGGCTGCGTCGCGAGCTTTCGCAACGATCGGGTAGGAGCCGTTCCTGTATGCGGTTGTATCCACCGTAAGCGCCCAGTACTGGCCCGTCCAGGCGGCGTCGCCGAGCTTCTGGGCTCCCGAGTAGAACGCCAGGCTCGTCACACCGACGTCGTCGGAGGCCGAGGCGAGCGCCGTGAACTGGCCGCTGATCGTCTGCCCCGCGACGGGCGTGATGATCGTGACCGCGGGGGCCTGCGTGTCCGGAGTCGGAGTCGGAGTCGGCGTTGCCGTCGGGGTCGGCGTAGGGGTTGCCGTCGGGGTGGGAGTCGGCGTCGGCGTCGTGTCGTCGGTCGGGATGACCGACACGGCGAATCCGAAGTACTTCCCCGCGACCGGGCTCATGGGGTCGCCGGCGAACTGGTGTCCGCGCAGTGCCGCGGCCGCCGCGGCCTGCGCACGGACGGTCTGGATGATCGCCGCCGGGGACTGTCCCACGCACGCGCCCCCCGGCGACAGGCAGTCGAGCACCACGCCGCTCGTCGCGGCGGTCGACATGCTCGTGCCCGACTGGATGTAGGCGTAGCCGTTGCCCTTCTTGGTCGTGTACGGGCACACGCCGGGTGCGGCGACCGTGTGCGCCTTGTCGGCCTCGAGCACCGCGAAGTTGCTCGTGACGGCGTAGGCATCATCCGGCGTCTCGGCGCCGCACGGGCTCACCCCGAACCCGCCGGGATCGCCGTCGTAGTCGGCGTAGTTGGTGACGGCGAGCACCTCGTCGTAGGCGGCCGGGATGAGGGTGCGGAAGTCGACCTTCTGATTGCCGGCCGCCGCGACCACGACAACCCCCGACTCCGCCAGACCGCAGATCGCCTGATGCACGACGTCCCCGTTGGTGTAGCCGCAGTTGCCGTCGTCGGCCCCCGTCGTGCCCATGCTCATGTTGACGACGCGGATGTTGTACTCCGCATGGTGCTCGGCGACCCAGGTGAGCCCGCACATGAGCCCGGTGAGGGTTCCCTCGTTCTTGGAGCCGAGCACGCGCACCGAGTAGATCGGCGCACCGGGTGCGACGCCGACGATGCCCTGGCTGTTGTCGGTCGCCGCCATGTACCCGGCGACGCCCGTTCCGTGGCCGTTCGCGTCGGCCACGGTGCCGGAGCCGAAGCAGTTGACGGATCCCGCGAGGTTGTAGTCGGGATGGGTGTCGACCCCCGAGTCGATGACGGCGACGGCCGGCCCCTGGTAGTCGGTCACGCCGTCACCCGCGTACACGGGCGCGCCCGTGGCCTCGACGGCCTTCGGGACGTTGGTGATGGTCTGCGCCTCGCCCCACGTGGCGCGGTCGATGGTCAATCCGCGCACGCGGCCGTCGCGGGACAGCGCGGTAGCCTGCGCCGAGGTCAGCACGGCCGCATAGCCCTGGACGGGGGCGTACTCCGCGTCGCGGTCGAGGCCCAGGTCCCCGGCGATCCGGGACGCCGTCGCGGCGTCGGTGAAGGAGATCGCATAGCGGCCGGCCGGCAGGACGATGGGCGGGGCGACGGGCGCGAGAACGGTCGCGACGACGGTCGCGATCAGGCCGAGGGTCAGTGCGGCGACGACGACGCGGCGGGTGGGCGTGCCGAGCAGCTCGGGGAACCTCGGGCGGGGCAGCTCGAGGGTGTGGGGATGCGTCAGAGCGGACATGGGGACTCCATCGGGTAAGCGCCTCACGGCGAGCGGTGCACCGCATCAACGAGCGGGGATGCGGTTGCAGCCGGCGCTATCGGGGAGCCGGTCGCGGAGTGTTTCTCGGGCGGTGGAACATTCCGCCTCGAGGCGGGGATCCGGGGCTGCGCGTGCACCTCGGCATACGCCTCGAGAGTCGTCTGAGCGATAGCGTGCCACTCCAAGGCATCGAGCGGAACGGTCGCCGGCCGGTTCGCGCGGGTCGCCCACGCGATCGCGGGGGCCAGCTCGGACGCCGCGGCGTCCTCCGGGAAGGTGCGCACCCAGTCGGATCCCACCTGATCCGCGAGCTCCACGAGCGAACCGAGGGCGGGGACCAGCACGGGACGGTCGGCGGAGAGGGCGAGAATCGCCGAGCCGGAGTTGAGCACGGAACGGTAGGGCAGCACGACGAGGTCGGCGGCACGCAGGTAGGCCGCCATCCGGTCGTCGTCCTGGAAGCCGAGGTCGAGCACGACCCGCGGATCGGCGGCGGCGAGCCCGCGCAGCTCCTCGGCGAGCTCGGCTGAGGAGGGGCGGCCCGCCACGGCGAGCGCCAGATCCTCGCCGGGCACCTCGGCGAAGGCCCGCAGCAGGGCCGCGGTGTTCTTGTACGGCCGCAGCTGTCCGACGGTCACGATGAGGCGCGCCTCGGGGGGCAGTCCGAGCAGCCGTCGCGCGTCGCCGCGCTCCAGCGACCAGTCGTACGCGGTGCGGTAGTGGCCGTGCGGCGTGACGAAGCCGGGCAGTGCCGCGAGCTCGGGGTAGCGGACGCGCGCGAGCGCGAGACTCGACACCGAGAGCGCGAGCAGCCCGTCGAGCTCCTCCACGAGGAGCCGGTGGAGTCGAGCCCGCAACGCGGGCGTCGCCCGCCGCTCGTGCGCGTCGAGGTTGTGCACGGTCCACACCAGACGCGCGCCGCGGAGCCGGGCGAGGCGCAGCGCCGCGCGGAACAGCAGCAGCCGGGCACGCACGATCGACATCCGCTGCCCGGAGAGGAACGTGAGGTCCGGCCAATGCAGGTGCACGACGTCGACGCGGCCGAATGCGAGACGGAGGTAGCTGAGATCGCGCACCCGCGCGCCCTGCGACTGCAGGGCGTCGGCGAGGAGCGCGTTGTAGGGGTTGGCGGCCGCGGTGCGGTAGGCGGGCTCCGCCTCCACGACGAGGCCTCCGCGCCGGCTCATGCCACCACCGCCTCGCGGGGCGGGAACAGTGCCGCGCGAGCCTCGGGGTAACCCGGCGACCACTCGTCGCGCCGGCGCCACACCTCGCGCCAGCTCTCCTTGCCGAGCGCCGCACGGAGCCCGGCGCCCGCTTGCAGCAGGGTGATCGCGAGACGGGCGCGGCCCGGCGACCATCGCAGGCGCGCATCCGTCGCCTTGCCCGCCATCACGAGGCACATCTTGCGTCCGCTCGAGGACGTCGAGCCGCCCACCTCGTGCACGATGACGGCACGGGGCACCACGACGGGACGCATCCCCGCCGCCCGTGCGCGGCGGGAGAAGTCGGCGTCCTCGCCGTAGAGGAAGAAGCGCTCGTCCATGCCGCCGAGCGCACGCCAGTCCTCGCGGGCGATGAGCAGAAGGCAGCCCGTGACGACCGGCACCTCGCGCACGCTGTCGCGCTGCCATCGCCCGAGCGACTCGGGGTCGAAGATACGCGAGCGATGGAACACCGTGCTGAGCCCGGTCGCGAAGCAGATGAGGCTCCACAGGCTGGGCTCGCCCCAGCAGGAGCTCGGGTCGAGCGTGCCGTCGGGGCGCAGCGTACGGCCGCCGTACACCCGGTGGTCGGGATGCGCGTCGGCGAACGCGAGCAGCGCGGTCAGCGAGCCGCGGCGCACGAGGGTGTCGGGATTGAGCAGCAGGATGCGCTCCCCCGTCGAGGCGTCCGCCCCTCGGTTCACGCCGGCCGCGAACCCGAGATTCTCCCCCGCCGCGATGATCCGCGCGTCCGGGAAGCGCTCGCGCAGCAGTTCGACGCTGCCGTCGACCGAGCCGTTGTCGACCACGACGATCTCCGCATCGATCGGCTCGCCATGGAGGGAGGCGAGGCACGCGGCCGTGGCCTCGGCGGTGTTGTAGTTGACGATCACGATCGAGACGGCGCGACTCATGCGGGCACCTCGCTGGCCTCACGCGGCTCGGTCGCATCCGCGCCCGCGCCCGGCGGTTCGGGTCGCCAGCCGATGACCTTCGCGGGCACGCCGCCGACGATCGCGAACGGCGGCACGTCGCGGGTCACGACGGCGCCCGCCCCGACGATCGCGCCGTCGCCGATCGTGACGCCCGCCGTGACGACGGCATTCGCCCCCAGCCACACGTCGTCGCCGATCACGATGTCGCGCTCGACCTTCGCCTGGTCCATGATCGGGGTGCCGCGGTCGATGCCGTAGTCGGACGCGGTGAGGGTGACGTTCGGCGCGAGCAGAGCCTTGCGTCCGAGGGTGATGCACCCCGTCGAGTTGCCGGCCCAGACGATCGAGAACTCGCCGATGTGGGAGCCGTCCCCGATGCGGATGCGCTGCGCGTTCCGGAACGACACGTTCGGGGCGAACGAGACATTCTCACCGCGCTCGAGCAGCCGCACCTGGCGCACATGGGAGTAGGAGGCGAAGTGCGCGAGCCGCACCCCCTGCAGATAGGTGCCGATGTCGAGCAGGGAGCGCAGCAGGGCGGCGGCGCGGCTCACGCGGTCACCCCCGCGTCGAGCACCGCGGGCTCCACGAGCAGCAGGGCGCAGATGTGGTCCGCGACGGCCGCCACGTCGACCTCCGGCGACCCCGAGACCGCGACCGCGAAGGATCCCGCGTAGCTGCCCGCGAAGACCGCGAAGAGATGGCGCGGGTCGAGCACCGGCCACAACACGACCTGCCGCACCAGGGCCCGGCCTGCGTAGCGGGGCCGCACCCGCCACGGCAGGTAGGAGGTGTAGCCCGGCGCGGTCAGCGGACGCTCGAGCGCGTCCGGGTCGCCGCGGACGAACGCGGCGATCTGGGCGGTCGTCGCGCCGACCGCGACCGGGAGGTCGGCATCCGACGGCACCG
>MKVM01000001.1:461537-562795 GCA_001898835.1 Micrococcales bacterium 72-143
GTCGAAGGGGGCGTCGGCCGTGAGCTGGTCGATGAACCGGAGGGCGAAGATGCCGTCGCCGAGCGCGTGCTGCACCTGCGGCACGAGCGCGACGTCGCCGTCGGGAAGTCCCGCAGCGAGCAGCGTCCACAGCGGCCGCGCGAGGTCGAGGGGTCCGTTGAGCTCGCCGCCGAGCACCCGTTCGACATCGGCGGGATCGACCGCGTCGACGATGCGCACGTGCCAGTCGAGGTCCGGCTCGGCGGCGATCCACGCCGGGGTCGTCACGCCGAGGGGCATGGAACGCACCCGCATCCGCAGCGCCGGCCAGCTCGCGACCACGTGACGCACGAGAGCGAACACGGCCTCACGGTCTAGAGCGCCGTCCGGACGTCGCAGCGGTCCCCCGTCGACGACGAGGCCACCGGTGGGGCGCATCGTCTGGAACGCGGTCCAGTCGGCGACGAACTTCTCGTCGAGCGTGCGCATGAGCTCGACGGGTATCCGCTGGGTCATCAGCTCTCCTCCTCGATCCGGGCAGCGGCCGCATCGGGAAGGCCGTCGACGACGATGGGTGCGGGGCGGTCGTCGTCGACGAATCGACCGCCGTCGAGCTCGAGACGTCGCGTGCCCGCGACCCCCGACACGATTCCCGCGAACATGGCGCGTTCCGCCGGGCCGCGGCGAGGGTCCCCGCGATGACGCAGCGCCCGGCGCGCGGTGCGGCCCGCGAGGACCGCGAACATGCGGGCGCCGGTGACCCAGCGCATCCGGAGCCACTTGCCGACCAGCCCGCCGAGGCCCAGTCCGTACCCGCGGTACAGCGCCTCGTAGGCACCGTCGTCGCGGGTGTGCATGTGGTAGACGATGCAGCTCGGGTCGTGCACGACCGCGTATCCGGCGTCCAGGATGCGGCAGAAGATGTCGAGGTCCTCGGCACCGGCGAACCGTCGCCCCGCGCCCAGCACGTCGTCGAAGCCGCCCAGCCGGACCAGCACCTCCCGGCGGAACGCCATGAGCGCACCGTGGCCGGCGTCGAGCCCGTCCAGCACGCGGGTGTGGCGGGTCGGTTCGGCGGGGGCGACATGGTCCACCGTGGTGTGGTCGATCATCTCCCCCGTCACGGCGCCCACCCGCTCGTCGGCGAAGCGATCGAGGATGCCCTCGGTCCAGCGTTCGACCGCGACGCAGTCGTCGTCCGTGTAGACCAGGTAGGGACGGCGGGTCGCCGCGATGCCGACGTTGCGGGCGATCGAGAGCCCCTTCGTGTCGGTGCGCACGTAGCGCACGCCCGCCGCGCGGGCCACGAGGGCGGTCTCGTCGGTGGTGGACGCGGAGTCGACCACCAGGATCTCGGTCTCACGCGGGGTGTGCGCGATGATCGTGCCGAGCGCGGCCGCCAGCATCTCCGCCCGTTCGCGGGAGCAGACGACGACCGCGAGGTCACTCGGCGAGGGCATGCGTCACCTCCCACCGACGCTCCAGCGCCTCCCGGTACGCGCCCACGAGCGCCGCTCCCGCCGCGGCCCACCCGAGCTCGGCCGATCGGGCGGCGGCGGCCTCCGACATCCGCGCGAACGACGCGGGATCGTCGGCCAGGAGGTCGAGGTGGGCACGCAGGGCGTCGACGTCGCGCGGCTCGTGGAGGAGCCCGTGCACTCCGTGCTCGAGGTAGGCGCCGGCCGCGGTCGACACCAGCGGGACGCAGCCCGCGAGCTGGGCCTCGTAGGTCACGAGCGCGCTGCCCTCCTCGATGGTCGGCAGCACGAGGGCGTCCGCGGCGGCGAGCACCGCGCCCGGGTCGCTGGTGAACCCTCGCAGCTCGACGCCGGGCTGGGACAGCAACGGCGCCAGCACGGCCGCGTAGCCCGGGATCGCCTCGCCGTGCACGAGGAGCCGGCCGCCGACCGCCAGCCGCGAGCCCGCCCACGCGCGCAGCGCGTAGTGCAAGCCCTTGCGCGGCTCGATGCGGCCGAGGAACAGCACCGTCGGCGGCGCATCCGCGCGGCGGGTCCGAACGGGGATGTCCTCGAGCCGTGCGCCGTAGCGGTGACGTACGATCCGCCGCGGGTCGTGCCCGCGTTCGACGAAGCTGCGCTCGACGGCCGTCGACGGCGCGAGCACGGCGGTCGCCGCCGCCCACTCCTGCCGCTCGATCGCGAGATGCGCGGCGTTGGCCGCGTGCGAGGCGGTCGGCGGCAGCTCCACGCCGAGCAGGGCGCACTCCTCCGCCACCACCTGGTAGGCGTGGCCCGTATGCGTGTTGGGTGCCTCTCGCAGGCCGGCCGCGTCGACCTGCGCCGCCGCCGCGAGGGAGCGGCGTGCCGCAAGGGGCCAGGTGTGGACGACGTCCGGGCGGATGCGGCGCACCGCGGCGGCCGCCGCGCGGTCGTGAAGGCCGAACGCGCGATCGCGGCCGATCGCGCGGTGCGGCACCCGCCGGCCCGCGAGCTGAAGGGGCGTCCGCAGCGAGGCGAGCCCCGGGATGCCGCGCGCCACGCTCGCGGTGACGAGGTGCACATCGTGCCCCGCGGCGACGAGCTCCGTCACCTGGTTCCATGCCGTCCAGCCGATTCCGGGCGCGCCGATGGCGTGGGGGAACGAGTAGACGACAGAAAGCCGGCCGTTGCTCTCCGATCCTCGATGCGACGTCATGGCTTTCACCTCCGTCGGGATCAGGTGATGTCCGTCACCCTGATGGGGCACATCCGTCCGGCGCAAGACCCCGGGGCGAATGTGGACCAAGATTCGTCCAGGTTTTACATATCGGCAACATGGCGGGGTGGAGGCCGAAACACGACCCCTGAGAGGGTGTCTCGTGAGGGACCCCGATACCCCTCACGTTCGGCCGCGTTCCACCTCCCCCCGTGTCGAGCAATGACGCCCTTCCGGAATGTCCTCCCCCGATCGGAAGGTTCCCGCATGGACATCCCCCAGTACCTCCGGATCCTCTGGGCCCAGAAGTGGCTCCTTCTCGTCGGTCTCGTCGTCGCGGCGATCGCCGGGATGTTCGCCGGCTACACGATCACCGACGGCACCCTCACCTCGCGCGTCACGCCGAGCTACCGGGCTGCGTCGACGGTGCTCGTGGGCAGCGCGAGCCAGCCCATCTTCCAGGCCGAGACACCCGTGACCGAGGGCACCGCCCTCCCCCAGACCCGCGACCTCACGCAGACCGCCGTCGTGTACGCCTACCTCGTCGCCGGCGAGGAGATCCGCGCGGATGTCGAGGCGCAGCTCGGTCCGCTGCGGGACGGGGAGTCGATCACCGCCGTCCGACGCACCACACAGCCGGGCGGGGACGAGTCGTCGCCCGGGCGGTTCTCGCTGCCGATCCTCGACGTCATCGGCACGGCCGCGAGCGCGTCGCGCGCCGAAGAGATCTCGCGCACGGCGACGGCGGCCTTCGAGTCGTACGTCGAGAAGGAGCAGGACGCCTCCGGGATCGACGCGGGCGCGCGCGTGCAGCTCACCACGCTCGACTCCCGGCCCGCCGAGGACGTCACCAAGAGCGGATCGATGCTGCCCCTCATCGTGACCGGCCTCGCGGTCTTCCTGGCGTTCGTGATCGCGGCGTTCGTCGTGTGGAACGTCCAGACCGGACGGGCACGACGGAGGGCGGAGTCGCCCGACGACGGCACGACCCCCGCGCGCACCGGGCTGAGCATGGCGACGCCCGCCTACGAGTCGCGCTGACGCGACGGCCATGTCGATCCCGACCGACGCCCCCGGCGTCGCGATGGCGGCTCAGCCGCCCGGCGCGCGGCACGACGGCGCGCTCCGCCGCGCGGCGCGCGGTCCGGCGGTGGCGCTCATCGCGCTGCTCGTGATGATCATGCTCGTGCCGATCCGCACCTACGCGATCCCGGTGCCGTTGCCGTTCCAGCTGGAGCCGTACCGGCTGCTCATCGCCCTGCTCATCGTGGCCGCCGTATTCGCCGCGCTCGCGAACCCGCGGATGCGCATCCGGCCGGTCGCCTTCGGCGTGCCGTTCGGGTTCTTCGTCGGCACGCTCGCGCTCTCCATGGTGGCGAACATCGTCCCGCTCGCGCAGCAGGGGCTCGTGGGCACCGCGTTCGGCGGGCTCGTGAACCTGCTATTCATCCTGAGCGTGTTCTTCCTGGTGCGCCAGTTCCTCTCGTCGGAGCGCCTCGTGATGACCACGCTGTCGTTCCTGGCCTGGTCGGGAACGCTCGTCGCGTTCTTCGCGATCGTGGAACGCGCCACCCGCGTCAACGTGTTCCTGATGCTCGGCGAGGTGCTGCCGCTCGAGACGCTGCGCAGCATCGCGGACGACTACCGGGCGGGTGGGGCGCGCTCCTTCGGTTCGGCGCAGCATCCGATCGCGCTCTCGGTGATGCTGTGCATGCTCATCCCGATCGTGCTGTACCTCGCGCGCGAGGCCGGCTGGCCGCGCAACCGGGTCACCCGTGCCCTCGTGCACGGCGGGATGCTCGTGGTTCTGTTCGGCGGCATCGGTGTGGCCGTCTCCCGCACGGGCGTCGTGGTGCTGGCCGCGATGCTCGCCGTCACCCTGCTGCTGCGGCCCGTGATCGGCGTGTCGATCCTGCTCGCCGGGGTGCCGGCACTCCTGCTCGCCTCGCTCGCGAGCCCCAAGACCGTCTCCTCGACGGTGCTGTCGTTCCTCGACGTGGACTCGCTCGTCGCCTCGCAGTACACCTCGCCGGGATGGGCGGGGCAGGGACGTCTCGCTGACCTCGGTCCCGCGTTCCAGCTCGTCGCGCAGCACCCGCTGCTCGGCACCGGATACGGCGGTCGGATCGTCGTCGGCGAGGACGCGAACGGCTTCATCCTCGACAACCAGGTGCTCGGCATCCTCATGGACTCCGGGGTGATCGGCGTGATCGGGCTCGCGGTCTTCGTCCTGGTGCCGTTCCTCCTGCTCTTGCGCCATGCGCTCGACCCGGCGGTGCCGGCCCGCTACCGTTCGCTGGCCTTCGCGCTCGCGGTGTCGACGGCGGGCTACGCGGCGGCGATGTTCTTCTATGATGCCTTCGGCTTCATGCAGACCCTGCTCGTGCTCTGCGTGCTGTGGGCCGTGGGCGCGTGGGTGCTGACCGAGGCGCCGGGCGCACGCCGGCTCCGGGCGCCGTCGCCGGAACCCGCACCGGCGGACGTCGCGGAGGCCGCCCCGTGACCGCGCCGATGAGCGTGATCGTGCCCGCGCACGACGAGGCCGCCGTCATCGGGGTCAACCTCGCCCGGATGTCGGTCGGCTGCCCCGCCGGTGCGCTCGAGTTCGTCGTGGTGCCGAACGGCTGCAGCGACGACACGGCGCGCGTCGCGCGCGAGGCGTTGCCGGGTGCCGTCGTGGTCGAGCTGCCGGGCGGCTCGAAGATCGCTGCGCTCAACGCGGGCGACGCGGCGGCGAGCCACGGAATCCGGGCCTACGTCGACGCCGATGTGCGGGTGGACGCCGCGACCCTCCTCGCACTCGCCGTGGCCCTCGACACCCCGGAGGCGCGCATCGCCGCGCCGCGGTTCACGGTCGACACGAGCCGCTCCTCGCTCTTCGTGCGCGCCCACTACCGAGTCTGGGAGCACACCGACTACCGGCGCAACGGCCACGTCGGCTCCGGGATCTACGCCCTGTCCGCCGCGGGGCGCGCCCGCTTCGGCCTCTTCCCGGAGGTGATCGCCGACGACCGCTACGCGCAGCAGCTGTTCGCGCCCGAGGAGCGCATCGTGCTCGACGGCCACGAGTTCGAGGTTCCGGCGCCGCGGACGCTCCGGGCGCAGATCCGCCGCGCGACCCGGATCCACCGCGGGAACGCGGAGCTCGCGGATGAGCACCCCGAGCTCGGACCGGGCGGGGCGGCGCGGCACGGCGGGCTGCTCGGGCGGGTCGCCCGGCGGCCGTCCCTCTGGCCCGCCTTCCCGGTCTACCTCGTCGGCACGCTCGGGCCCCGCTTGCGGGCCGCCGGCCCGCGGGCACCGCTCGGCTGGGAACGCGACGAGACGAGCCGTCGATGACCGCGCAGCAGGAGACCGCCCGGCCCGGGAGCACGCAGTCGGGAACCCCCAGCGCGGCGCCCGCCGACCTCGCGCACCGGGCCTCCCGGGGCACGCTCGTGACTGCGGGTGGCCTGTGGGGCAGGGCACTCCTGCAGACCGCGTCGACGGTGGTGCTCGCCCGCCTGCTCGACCCCACCGACTTCGGTCTGCTCGCGATGATCACGGCCATCGTCGGGGTCGCCGACCTGTTCCGCGACTTCGGGATGACGGCGGCCCTCATCCAGAGCCGCACCATGACCGCCCGACTGTGGTCGAGCGCGCTCTGGCTCTCCGCGGTGCTCGGCACGGTGCTGTCGATCGCGGTCGCCGCGCTCGCGCCGCTCATCGCCCTGCTCTACGACGAGCCGCAGCTCGTGCTCCTGACGATCGTCATCTCGCCCACCCTGCTCATCAACGGCCTCGCGATGCCCATGCAGGCCAAGCTCCAGCGCGAGCTGCGCTTCACGACGCTCGCCCATATCGACGTCGGATCGATGCTCGCGGGCGTGCTGCTCTCCATCGCGGCCGCCCTGCTCGGCTGGGGTGTCTGGTCGCTCGTGCTGCTCGCCGGCGCGGGGCAGCTCTACCGACTCGTCGCCCTCTGGATCTGCGCGCGGCCCCGCTTCGGACCCCCGCGGATCTCGCGGGACGTGCTTCCGCTCGTCACGACGGGAGGCAGCGTGTTCGGAGTGCAGCTGCTGAACTACGGCGCACGCAACCTCGACAACGTCATCATCGGATTCCAGCTCGGACCGCAGCAGCTCGGCTTCTACTCGCGTGCCTACGCGCTGTTCCTGCTGCCGCTGCAGCAGCTGAACGGACCGCTCGGCCGGGTGGCGCTGCCGGTGCTGTCGACCTTGCGCGACGACCCCGCACGATTCCGCAACTACATCCGGGGCGCCGTGCTCGTCATCGGCTATCTGACGCTGCCGAGCTATGCGGTGGCCGCGGCGGTCTCGGCGCCGCTCATCGCGCTGCTGCTCGGACCGGGATGGGAGCCCGCCGCTCTCGTCTTCTCGCTGCTCGCGGTGGCCGGCGTCGTGCAGGCGGTCGGCAGCGTGCAGGGCTGGCTGTACCTCACGCTGGAGCGCGCACACCGCCAGCTCGTCTACTACGCGATCACCCGGCCGCTCATCATCGGGGGGTTCTTCCTCGGCGTCTGGTGGGGCGGGATCGCCGGCGTCGCCCTCATCTACAGCCTCCTGACACTCCTGCTCGCGGTGCCCGGCTTCTGGTTCGCGATCCGCGGCACCTTCGTCCGCGGCAGCGACATCCTCGGACCGCTCGTGCGCCCCGTGCTCGTCGCTCTTCCGGCGTTCGGCTGCGCCTTCCTGGCCGCGCATTGGATCGACGCCCCCGCGGCCGTCGAGCTGCTCGTGGGGTGCCTGGCGGGTCTCGTGCCGATCGCCGCCGCGACGGCCGTCCCGGCGTACCGGCGCGACATCCGGCGGATCGCGGGATTCGTCGCGCAGGTGCGGCGTCGTCCTGCATCCGCCGCCTCACCCGTCGATGGGGACCCGGTGTGAGACGCAGCGCGGCCGCGTCGGTCGTCGTCGTCGCGGCCTTCCTGCTCGCGGCGTGCGGCGGCGGCAGCGTGCCCGCCCCGCCGTCACCCGCTCCCCCGGCCACGATCAGGGCGGCCGTCCGGCCGGCGGTCATCGACGAGGTGAGTCGAATCGCGGTGCTCGGCGACTCCATCACCCTCGGCGTCAACGCCTGCGCCGCCGACGACCGTATCTGCGGGCGGGCCTCCTGGGCCACCGGCGGCACGGAGGTCGACTCGCTCGCCGTGCGCGCCGCCGCTCAGAACCCCGATGCCGCCGTCACCGCCCTCGCCCGCGACGGCGCCCGGCTCTCGACGGCGATAGGGAACCTCGACCGCGTGCGGGAGGCGCGCGCGGAGCTAGTGATCGTCTTCCTCGGCGCGAACGACGCCTGCGCGCCCTCGCTCGCCGAGATGACCGACGTCGCGACGTTCCGCTCCGAGCTCGAGGAGCTGCTCGGCGCGTTGCACGCCGACGGCGCCCGCATGCTCGTGGTGCAGGTGCCCGACATCGAGCAGGTGTGGGAGCAGGGGCACCGCAACGCGAAGGCGCTGCGGGTGTGGGCGTCGACCCCGGCGTGCCGCTCGTTGCTCGGCGACGCCGATGACACGGGGGATGCGGGCTCTGCGCGGCGCCAGGCCGTCACCGATCGCGTCGACGCGTTCAACGCCGCCATCGCCGAGGTGTGCACGCCTGCGATCGCGTGCACGACCGACGGCGGCGCGGTGCACGACTACCCGTTCCGCTCCCCCGAGCTATCGCCCATCGACTTCTTCCACCCGTCGGAGCTGGGTCAGTCGGTGATCGCCGGGCTGGTCTGGGACGCGCTCGAGTCGGTTCCCGCGAGGGCGGGCTGATGCGCGCCGGAGCGGCGCGGCGCGCGGGGCTGCTCGCCCCGCTCGTGGCGGTCTCGCTCGTCGCCTGCCAGGGACTGCCCGGCACGGGCACGACCGCTCCCGCGGTGATGAGGGTCTCCCCCGACGGCAGCGGGGAGTGCACCCCGTCCTCGCCCTGCCGCCTCGAGACCGCCATCGCCCGCGCCGGAAGCGGCACGCGCATCGAACTCGGCGACGGCGACTACGGCGACATCCGGATCGACGGCGGATCCCGCTACGGCGACTTCGCCGAGCCCGTGGTCATCGCGCCGGCCGGCGAAGCGGCACCGCGGATCGCTGGCCTGCGGACCTCGACCCCCTCGATCCGCCTCGAGGACCTCACGATCGCGGGCCTCCTCTCCTTCGACGACGGCGCCGACGGCGGTCAGGCGGTGCGGGTCCACGTCACCGGGAGCGGCATGTTCGCGCGCGCGGACCACCTTCGGGTGATCGACTCGCTCTTCGAGGGCGGCAGCTCGATCGACGGCATCCAGATCGCGGGGGCGAGCGACGTGCTCGTCGAGGGGACCACCGTGCGCGACTACGACCAGGAGATCGACAACGGACGCCACGCCGACTGCATCCAGCTGTTCGACGTCTCGGACGTGGTGCTCCGGGGCAACCGGCTCTCCAACTGCTACAACTCGGGACTCATCATCTCGGGCGGTGGGCGCGGCATCCAGGGTCTCGTGATCGAGGCGAACTTCGTGCAGGGCTGCGTCGTGAAGGGGCCGCGCTGCGGCGGCGGCTCGACGGCGGAGCTGCGCGAGCAGTCGGTGAGCGGCCTCGTGGTGCGCAACAACACCTTCCTCAACGGCTCGGTGCGCTGGGGTTCCGTCGCGGGCGCCGTGTTCGACCGCAACGTGGTCGGCTATCTGAGCGACTGCGATGCGCACATCACGAACTCGATCGTGCTCGGCTGGAACAGCAAGATGTGCCGCACCCCCGCTTCACTCGACACCGACGGCAACCGCGCCGGCGAGTACACCCCGGTCGACGCGGCCTCGGGTCAGCTCGCACCCGTCGACCCCGAGCAGGTGAGGATCCAGCCCTGGGGAGACCCGAAGCCCGCGAAGGCCGGGATCGACGGCACCGCGCTCCCCGCGGACGTCGCGGGCGCCGTCGCCGCAGGCTGAGACGCCGGAGACGCGTTCCGCTCAGACCGTTCGGGCGAGCGGCGCGCCGTCGAGGAGGAAGGCGCCCGCACCCACCGTGCGACTCGACCGCGACGCGGCGTCCTGCAGCAGCCGACCGGTGAGCGCCTCGGGTGCGGCAGCGATCGCCAGGCCGCGGCGCGCGAGCTCCGCCGCGATCTGCACCTGATGATCGTCGACGTGCTCGTGGTGACGCGCGAGCCGGGGCACCAGAACAGGGCACTTGCCCGCCTCGATCGCCGTCACCGCCGCCCCGACGCCGGCGTGCGAGACCACGAGGTCCGCCTCCGCCACCGCGGAGGCGAGCTCGGCGTGCGGCACGGTCGCGCGACCCGCGATCCCGTGGGCGGAGACGTCGCGCGGCCCGGTCTGCCACAGCACCTCGACCCCGGCGAGCAGGGGCGCGAGCGCCGACAGCAGGCGGTCGAAGCCGTAGCCGTCCTGTGTGCCGAGCGACACGACGGCGGTGCGGATGGGCGCCGTCGCCCGCACGGGCCCGGGCTCGAAGGCGTCGAAGATGGCCCCGCGGAAGCGCCAGCGCTCCGACGCCCAGGCCGGATACTGCGTGTAGGTGCGGACGCGGGGGAAGCGCGCCACGATCCGTCCGGACAGCGATGGGCCGTCGGCTCGGGCCGCGGACTCGATGTAGTGCGCCTCGACGCCGCGCCTTGCCGCCTGCGGCAGGGCGGCCACCGCGGGGCTCGCCCCCGTGCTCACCACCCGCTCGATGTCCTCCGTGCCGAGCAGACGGCGCACGATGCGCGCGATGCGCGCCGTGCTCGCGATGTCGCGGGGCGCCGCGAACGGGATGAACACGACGCGCCGTCCGGCGAGGAGGCTCGTCGAGAGGCCGTTCTCGAACGTGGCCCACAGCTGATCCTCGGGGGCGATGCCGAGACGCGGCGCAAGCGTGAACAGCTGCTTGAGGTGACCGCCACCGGAGCAGATGAGAAGGGTCTGGGGCATCGGGACTCCCGTCAGTAGGCGCCTTCCGAACGGAAGACGGCACGGATGGTCTTGAGCAGGATGAGCAGATCGCCCGTGACCGACCAGTTCTCCACATACGAGAGGTCGAGCTTGACGCTGTCCTCCCAGCTGAGGTTCGAACGCCCGGAGACCTGCCACAGGCCGGTGATGCCCGGCTTGATGAGCAGGCGGCGGTTCACGCGATCCTCGTACTTCTCGACCTCGGCCGGCAGCGGCGGGCGCGGGCCGATGAGGCTCATGTCGCCGATGAGGACGTTCACGAACTGGGGCAGCTCGTCGAGCGAGTAGCGGCGCATGACGCGGCCGATGGGCGTGATGCGCGGATCGCCCTTGATCTTGAAGAGCACCTCGTTGCCCGCATCGCGTTCGGCCTGCAGGGCGGCGAGCCGGGCCTCCGCATCGACCACCATCGAGCGGAACTTGAACATCGTGAAGGTGCTGCCTTGCAACCCCACCCGGGTCTGCCGGAAGATCACCGGTCCCGCGCTCGAGAGCCGGATCGACATCGCCAGGAAGGCGAGCACGGGCGCGAGCAGCACGAGCGCGGCGCCCGCCGCGACGACGTCGATGACCCGCTTGACCGCGTGGTTGACACCCGTGTACTGCGGCAGATCGACGTGCACCATCGGGAGGTCCTGCACCGGTCGAAGGTGCATCCGGGGACCGGCCACATCCGTCAGCCTCGACACCAGGATGAGTTCGGTGCGCGCGTTCTCGAGCTGCCAGCCGAGCTCCCGGATCTGCGCGTGGCCGCCGGGGAGGTTGCCGGCGATCATCACGGCGCGCGTGCGCGTGCGGCGCGAGATCGCCGGGAGGTCGTCGATGTCGATCGTCGGCAGTTCGCCTTCCACGTCGTGCACGCGGCGACCGTCGGTCACCACGACGCCGATCGGCCGATATCCGGCGCGCAGGTTGACCCGCAGCTGACGCACGACGCGCTGCACGTCGGCAGCGGGACCCACGACGATCGCACCGGTGAGGCAGCGGCCCGCGCGGCGCATCGCGTTGAGCGCGCGCCGCCACGCGACGCGCCCGGCGAGCAGGAGCGCGAGCCCCACCGGCAGTGCGACCGCGAGGTAGCCGCGAGCCACCTCGAGCTGCACGAGGAACGACAGGATGGCGAGCAGGCCGAAGGTCCACAGCGTCGCGTTGACCACGCGCTGGTACTCGATCATGCCCACCGCGATGATGCGTGTGTCCCGCGAGCGGGTGGCGGAGAGGCTCAGGATCCACAGTGCTGCGACGGCGATCGCGACGCCGAGGTAGAGCGAGTCGACGGAGCCGCCCCGCCCGGCGGGCATGCCGAAGCGCACGAACTGCGCGACGGCGAGGCTCGCGCCGATCGCGAGCGTGTCGGTGACGACGAGGGCGCGAGTGAGGCGCCCCGGCCAGGCGAGCCGCCGCGGCTGCGCGGCGACGCGATCGGAGCGCACCGCGGGGTGCGGGGTGACGCCCAGGGCGGGGCGACGGGGGGAGAAAGCGGTGGCGAGACCAGACATGCAACCGTGCCTTTCGAGCGGGGGGAACTCGAGGACACCGCTCGGTGCGACACGACTGAGGTACCGGGCGGACGTCAGCGGTGACAGCAATCGGACGGCCGCGGGCGGCCGTTCCGGCGGCAATCGGGATGCATCCGGAGTTGGGGTACTGATGGGGAGGGTAGCGGGAACGCGGTGGTGCGACAACCGGCCGGACCGCTTCGTTACCGGGAGTTCGTGGCGCCGAAATCAGCCCGACACATTGGCGGTCGCGTAGAGCAGTTCGAACACCATCCGATGCCGCGACTCCCACGAGTTCTCGGTCACGAAACGCGCCCGACGCTGCTCGTCGGCGCGTCCGAGCGCGAGCAGTCGGTCGACGGAACCCGCGAAGTCGGCGACACGCGGCGCGAGCAGCACACGATCGTCGATGCCTCGCATGGGCGGCAGGTCGACCGACAGCACGGGTGCGCCGCCGGCGAGGTACTCGTACGCCTTGAGCGGGCTCATCGCCTCGGTCAGCGGCGTGAGACGATGCGCCACGAGGGCCGCCTCCGCGTTGCGCAGCACGGCGACGAGCTCCGCCCGGCCGACAGCCGGATGGGCGACCACGTTGGACAGGCCCGCCACGGGCGAAAGATGGTCCGGTGCGGCCACGTGGCCGAGCAGCACGACCGTGACGTCGGGCCGCGCTCGTGCGAGGGCGGCGACGCCCTCGGCGTCGAGCCGTTCGTCGATCGTTCCCACGTAGACCAGACGCGGGGTGCGGATGGCGTCGAACCAGGCGGGCGCAGCCGGCTGTGGCCCGCTCCACTCCGAGACCTCGACGCCGTTCGGCACGACGACGCCGGGCCCCGTGGGGGCGATGCGCTCGACGATCTGCGCGGAGACGGCGGCCACCGGCATCCCGCTCGCCGCGATCCGCCGGTAGGCGTCCCGGTAGGCCGGCCAGAACTCTGAGCGCCCGGGGTAGCTCGTCCAGTCGTCACGACCGAAGTACACGACGCGCGCGGCCCAGGAGGTGTCGGCGAACCCGGCGACGAGCGGATGCGTGGTCAGCAGCAGCGGCCGCTCCATGCCGGCGCCCCGTGCCGCGCGGCCGAGCGCCCGACCGTAGGCGCGGTAGCGCGCCTCGAGCGCGTCGGGGTCGAGCGGGTCACGGCGATCGCGCAGCCGCCAGGGCTGGAGGAGCCGGCGCCCCGCCAGGGCGGGGAAAGCGGCACCGGTGCCGAGTGCGCGGCGCGCGAGCACGGTCGGAAGCCAGCGATAGGGGTTGGCGATGATGACGTCGCACACCCCCGGATCGGCGATGAGGGCGGCCGCCAGCCGGTCGGGGGGGCGCATCATCCCTCGGTACACCGCGTCGTCCCAGGTCTCGTACGAGAAGGTGAAGACCACGCCGTGGGCGGTGCGGGGGCTCACGCGAGCTGCCTGATCAGACGGGCGGGAGAGCCGGCGACCACGGCGCGCGCCGGGACGTCCTCGCGTACGACGCTGTTGGCGCCGACCACCGCGTTCTCTCCGATCGTGACCCCGGGCAGGACGACGACGTTCTGGCCGAGCCACGCGCCGCGGCAGATGCGCACCGGCGCGACGCGCACGAGCGGCTGATCCCGGATGAAGGCGGTCGGGTCGTCGAAGCCGTGGGAGTGGTCGGTGATGTAGCAGCCGCGGGCGATGTCGACGCCCTCCTCGATGACGACGCTCTGCACGGCCGTGATCGACGTCTGGTTGATGCGCGCACGATCGTGCAGCTCGATGACCGGGGCAGGATGCGCTCGCATGGGCGACATGAGCCAGGAGCCTGCACCCACGATGACCCCGGAGCCGATCGAGATGAGGTCGGGATTTCCCGTGCGGAATGGCAGCAGGATGCGCGACCCTCTCCCGAAGGAGTGGAAGCCGCGTGCTGCCATCACACTGAACGCAGCGTCCCTGGCGCGTTGCAGACCCATCAGAAAACCGAGCGCGCTCATCACGTCTCCTTGTCGGGGTCCTGTCCCGCGGTGCCACCATATCCGTCGCGGCCTGGCCCCCGAAGCGGGGTCATCGGAATTTAACGCCGCGTTTACACGCCGCCCTCTGACGGCAACACGGGCTGGCTATGGTCGGGCCATGTCCACCCCCCGGGACCCTCGACCGTCCGTGCTCCGCGACGTCGCCGTGCGCGCGCGCGCCGTCTCGCGCGCCCCTGCGCTCCGTCGTGCGGCGGCCGCTCTCGCTGCGGCCGCCACACCGCGGCGGCGCGCGCCGGCTCCCACGACGCATATCCTCATCGCCCCGCCCGGGCACGGGAACATCGGGGATCAGGCGCTCGTCGAGGCGTTCATCGAGCGTGTCGACGGGCCGATCCTCGTCATCGCCCGACGTGCCGGGGACGCCGTGGTGCCGGACGGCGAGGCGGAGCGCGTGCGGGTTCTCGCCCTCCCCTCCCTCGTGTACGGCGGCGCGATCGGCCATGCACGCGACATGCGCGCCTTCGCGCGGCTGCTCGACACGGCGGCCTCGCTGAGCGTCGTGGGAGCCGACGTCATGGACGGCGCGTACGTCACGGGCGCCTCGATCGCGCGCGCCGACCTCGCGCGGATGGCGGCACGCCGTGGCATCGATGCGCGCGTGCTCGGCTTCAGCTGGAACGCCGCCCCGCATCCAGCCGCCCGCGAGGCGGTGCTGCGCGCGGAACGGGCGGGGGTGCAGCTGCTGCTGCGCGACCCCGTCTCGTACGAACGCGCTCGGGGCGACGGCTTCGCGCGGCCCGAGCTCACCGCGGATATCGTCTTCACTGCGCGCAGCCACGACGACGGTCTCGCGGCGGAGACGGCCGCGCGGCTGGGGGGTAGGGCGTACGCGATCGTCAACGCGAGCGGGCTGGTGGGAGAAGTGGAGCCGCAGCTCGCCGAGTACCTCCCGATCGTCACCGCGCTGCGCGCGCGGGGGCTCGGCGTCGTCGTGCTCCCCCACGTGTCGCGGCCCGGCGCCGACGACCTGCCGGTGTGCCGTCGGCTCGTGGAGGCCGCGGACGATCCCGCGGTCGTGCTCGTCGACCGGCTCGAGACGCCGCAGCGCATCAGGGGTCTCGCCCGCGGTGCGGCGATCACGGTGACGGGGCGAATGCATCTCGCGATCATGTCGCTGCTCGCCGGCGTCCCCGCCGTCACCGTCGCGACGCAGGGCAAGGTGGAGGGCCTCATGGCGTCGCTCGGCGCCGACGAGCTCTGCCAGGCGCCGGGACCGGGCCTCGGCGCGCGGGCGGTGCAGGTGATCGACGCCGCTCTCCCGGAGGGATCCGACATCCGCTCCGCGATCGCCGCCGGACTCGCCGAGGTGGTGACGCGCGCCGAGCTCAACGTCGCCGGGCTCGTGGCCGAGCCCGCGCCGGTCTAGGGTGCGCTGATCGCGACCGCGGTCACCGGCGACGCGCGAACGACGGTGTCTCGACCGAGGCGCCTTCGCCGAGCCGACGCACGCGCGCGATGCCCCGACGACGCGCGGCGAGCTCCACCCACAGCAGGTACGCGGCCGTGAACACCGCCTGGACGAGGGGCGCGAGGGGACCGCTCCCCTCCGAGCTCATGACCGTCGTGCCGAGCACGCCGCTCGTCAGCAGCAGGAAGGAGATGACGTTGTTGACCACGTGCAGGGCGATCGCCGCCTCGAGGCCACCGGTGCGCCAGGTGACGACGGCGAAGCCTGCGCCCATGACGGCGACGCTCAGCATCCCCCAGATCTCGTACTGCGTGTGACCGATCGTGAAGATGACGGTCGAGAGCACGATCGCGGGCCAGACGGGCCGCAGCCACGCGCCGAGCGTCTGCAGCATGAGGCCGCGGAAGACGTACTCCTCCGCCGCGGACTGCAGCGGCACGAGCAGGAGGATGACCACGACCGACACCGCGAAGGTCGCGGCCGGCACCGGCACCGGCACCAGCGGCTCGCCGAAGGCCAGGGGCAGGAACGACAGCGCGCTGTTGACGACCGTGATGACGAGCGCGGGGATCGCGCACCACAGCATCCAGCGCCAGCGGATGCGGAACGCGACCGAGTGGCGCAGCCCCACGGGCCGCAGACCCGCGCACAGCATCGCGAGCGGCACGCACGGCAGCATGATCGCGACCGATGCGAGCAGGTAGGCGAGGCTCAGCGGGTTCGAGGTGTCGGAGAGGTGCGCGAGCAGTGCCGTCGGATCGGTCATCATCGCGAAGTCGGCGTCGCCGCTCGCGAGGGCCGCGATGAACCAGGCCACAGCGACCACGATCGACAGCACGAGGTAGAACACGATGAAGAGCGCCACCGCGACGAGCGGGCGCCACCACGCATAGCGTCGGCTCGTGCGGAACAGCCGGTGGTACGGCGTCGGATCCTCGACGGGCGGTGGCGCGATCATGCCCGGGTACGGGGGCACGTTCTGCGAGGACCCCGGAGGCACGTACGGCCCCTGCGGGTATGCGGGCTGCTGCTGCGGAGCGAACTCGCCGTACGGCGGCTGCGGCGGATACGGGGGCTGCGGCCCCTGCCCGACGCCGCTCATCAGGCGCCGCGCAGCTGCTCGGCGAGGTAGCCGTGCAGCCTGTCGAGCGACACCCGCTCCTGCGCCATGGTGTCGCGCTCGCGCACGGTGACCGCCTTGTCGTCGAGCGTGTCGAAGTCGACCGTGACCGCGAAGGGCGTGCCGATCTCGTCCTGCCGGCGGTAGCGGCGGCCGATGGCGCCCGCGTCGTCGAACTCGATCATCCAGTCCTCGCGGAGGTCCGCCGCGAGCTCGCGGGCGACGGGCGAGAGCTGCTCGTTGCGCGAGAGCGGCAGCACGGCGACCTTGACGGGCGCGAGGCGCCGGTCGAGGCGCAGCACCGTGCGGGTGTCGACGCCGCCCTTCGCGTTGGGCGCCTCGTCCTCGTGGTACGCGTCGATGAGGAACGCCATGAGCGCGCGGGTCAGGCCGAACGCCGGCTCGATCACATACGGCACCCAGCGCTCGTTCGTGGTCTGGTCGAAGTAGGAGAGGTCCTTGCCGGACTGCTCCGAGTGCGTCTTCAGGTCGAAGTCGGTGCGGTTCGCGATGCCCATGAGCTCGCCCCACTCGCTCGAGGCGAAGTTGAAGCGGTACTCGACGTCGACGGTGCGCTTCGAGTAGTGGCTGAGCTTCTCCTTCGGGTGCTCGTAGAGCCGCAGGTTCTCCTCGCGGATGCCGAGACCCGTGTACCAGGCGTGAGAGGAGTCGATCCAGTACTGGTGCCACTCCTCGTCGGTGCCCGGCTGCACGAAGAACTCCATCTCCATCTGCTCGAACTCGCGCGTGCGGAAGATGAAGTTGCCGGGGGTGATCTCGTTGCGGAAGCTCTTGCCGATCTGCGCGATGCCGAACGGGGGCTTCAGCCGCGAGCTCGAGAGCACGTTGGCGAAGTTGACGAAGATGCCCTGAGCCGTCTCGGGACGCAGGTACGCCATCCCCTCCTCGTCGGCGACGGGCCCGAGGAAGGTCTTGAGCAGCCCGGAGAAGGCGCGCGGCTCCGTCCACTGGCCGCGGGTGCCGCAGTTCTCGCACACGATGTCGGCGAGGCCGTTCTCGGGGACGCGGCCCTTCTTCTCCTCGTAGGCCTCGAGCAGGTGGTCCTCGCGGTACCGCTTGTGGCAGTGCAGGCACTCGATGAGCGGGTCGGAGAACACCTCGACGTGGCCGGAGGCCTCCCACACCTGCCGGGGCAGGATCACGGAGGAGTCGATGCCGACGATGTCGTCGCGGCGCTGCACCATGAACTTCCACCACTCGCGCTTGATGTTCTCCTTGAGCGCGGTGCCGAGGGGACCGTAGTCCCACGCGGAGCGGGATCCGCCGTAGATCTCACCAGCCTGGTAGACGAAGCCGCGACGCTTCGCGAGGGAGATGACCTGGTCGAGGGGGTTGGGCGTCGCCACGGGAGAGCTCCTGAAGATGGGCCGCGCCGGCTTGCGCGGTCTGGATGGAGTCCCAGCCTACCGAGCGCGCGTCACGCCGCGTCGCACGTCTCCTTCGGGGTGAGCGTGAACGACATCGAGGTGGAGTAGGGCGATGGCTGGGCCGTGAGGCTGTAATGCGTGCCAGAGTACTGCGCGTAGATGCCGGTGGGCTGGTCCTTGTCATCGGTCTGCACGGTCCAGGTCCCGGTGAGGTCGTAGCCGCCCGACGCCGCGTCGCCGCCGGCTGCCCTGAGGTTGCCGCCATCGACGCCGAAAAGCTCGAAGAACGTGGTGCCGCCGGCTCCGACGACGGAGAACGCCCCCGCGCCCTCGCACCACTCCCCGGTGCCTGCGAATATGCCCGAACCGCCCGTGATCGCGAAGTGGGCGCCTCCGGTGGAGATCTTCAGCTCGAGCGACGCCGCACCCCGCCGCGATTCGGCCTTCAGCGCGATGGTGGCGGTGTGCCCGATCTCCTGAGGTGCGGCGTAGCTGAAGCTCACGCGAGGCGTACGCATCACCTGGGTGGAGATGCTCTCCTTGCCTGTCAGCGTGAGGGAGACCTTCGCCGAGACGTCCTCGCCGCCGAGCTTGGTCACCACGTTGACCGGGATGTCGGTCGTCGACGACGGCTTCACGACCGCGGGCGCCTGCGCGTCGATCTTCACGCATCCGCCGCTCGACCACATCGCCATGATCGAGAAGATCTGCCCGAAGAGCATGGCGGCGGCCCTGCCCTGCCCGCGCTCGGTGAGCCGTTTCACATCCGCGTCGCTCGCGCCCTTGCTGCGCTCGATGAGCTCGACGGGCGCTTGCGCGGTGCTGAACCAGCTCGCCAGCTCGGTCGAGTCGTTCTGCTGGCGGGTCGAGACGGTGATCGACGAGCCGTCGGTGCGGGTCTCGGTCGAGCGGTGGCTGGTCGAGAGGTGCATCTGCTCCGGGAAGGCGTTCTCGCCCAGGCGGCCCTTCATGCTCGTGATCAGCTCCTCGAGGGCGCCGCCGCTCGACCCATCTGCGGATCCGTCGACCTGATGGTGCACCCGCAGCCGGATGTCGAAGTCACCATCCGCACCGGGGCAGATGGTGCCCTCGATCTTGACGCGGAAGTCGGTCTTCACACGTGCGCCCGAGCCGGAGGACTTCTCGGTCTTCTGACTCATCTCGACGTCGAGGTTGTTGGCGTCCGTCCGCGTCATCGAGAGCGACTTGTCGTCATTGATCTGACTCTGTCCGACCCCGAGCTTCTGCACGTGCTCGCTGCCGTTCACCATGCTGACGAGCATCCCGGCGAAGCCGCCGAGCAGGAAGGAACCCATCGCGACCTCGTCCGCCGCGCGCGCGGCTCCGCGCTTCGGACCGCCCGTCACCGTCGAGGGCAGCGCCACCGGCGTATCGGGGTCCGCATCCACCTCGGCCAGCACGCGCTCTCCGAAAGCTGCGTCGTCCGCCGCGAGCTCGGAACGGAGGCCGGCGATGCCCGGAACGAACTGCGCCACGTCATCGAAGACGTCGAGCATTCCCGAACCGTAGGGGTGGTCGACCGGCGGGGCGTGGGGATCGACGACAGGCGTGCGGATCACGACGCCCTCGACGGTGGGGACGGTGGGCGCACATCCGCAGAGCACGGTCGCGCATGCGGCGAGCAACGCGAGGGCGCGCGAACGCGTTCGGGAGGACATGCCGCCACGCTAGGGAATCCGGCAACGGAGAGTAAGGCCGTGCACCCCTAGTTGGCACCCTAGTTTTCGGCGCCGCCACCTCCACCCGCGTGGGAGGATCGGCCGATGACCGCTCGCCAGCGACTCGTTCCCGGCATACTCGGCTTCGCGCCCGCGACGGATGCCGCATACCTGCGTGAGCTCCAGGCTTCGGCGAGCACCGGGGCCGGTGGCGTCAACGTGCTGCGCACGCTCTCCGCGACCCTCGACACCGACGAGTTCTTCGCCCTGGATGTCGCCGGCCGCACCCGGGAGGCGGAGGAGCTCGCGCTTGCGGCGGCGCGCTCGCTGCGCGCCGGAGGCGCCGACTTCCTCGTCGTGACCTCGAACACCGGCAGCATCATCCTCGAGGGCGCCGACGAGCAGGTGCTGCCGATCCTCGACATCTTCGACACCGCGGTGCGGGCGACGCTCGACGCCGGCTTCGCGACGGCGGGCCTGCTCTCGACGCGACGCACGGCCGAGTCGGGCCGGTACCAGCGCGCCGCCGAGCAGCGGGGTGCGCGGGTGCTGGCGCCGCCGGCGGAGACCGTGGCGCGGATCGACCGGCTGATCGGTGCGGAGGCGATCCGCGGCATCCAGACCCCGGAGTCGCTCCGCCTCCTCCAGGAGACGGTCGACCGCTTCGCGGATGAGGGCGCCGACGCCGTGATCCTCGGCTGCACCGACCTGATGCTGTTCGGCCTCGAGGCGATCGGGCGCGGGGTCCTGCCGATCGTCGACTCCACGCGCGCGCACGCACGCGCCGCGGCACAGCTCGCCGTGACGGGGCGCTGACCTCAGCCGCGCACCGCGCGGACGATCGCCTCGACGTCGTCCGCGGTGTTCCACAGGTGGAAGGAGGCGCGGGCGCGTCCGGCGCGACCCGAGATGCGGATGCCGGCGGCCGCCATCGCCGCGAGCTGCGCGCCGTCGGGGTCCGGCCACGCGACGATCGCCTGCCGCTGCGCGGGCAGGCCCAGCTCCTCGCACAGCAGCTCGCCGAGCCCGGACGCACGCTCCCAGATCTCGGCGATGTCGAGGCCCGCGAACAGGCCGATGGACTGCTCGGCCCCGATCCAGGCCTGCCACGCGGGAGAGACGTCGAAGCGCCGGGCGTCGGCGGCGAGCGTGATGTCGTGCCCGTAGCAGCTCTGCCAGACCTCCTCGCCCGCGTACCAGCCGCCCTGGGTGGGTCGCAGGACGGCGTCGGCGGCCGACCCGATGGTGAGGAAGCTCACGCCGCGCGGCGAGCACAGCCACTTGTAGGCGTGGCAAACGGTGATGTCGAAGTCGGATGCGGATACGGGCAGCACACCCGTGGCCTGTGTCGTATCGCAGAAGGTGAGCGCGCCGTGGCGCACCGCCGCCTCGGCGATCGAGGCGGCGTCCGCGACGACGCCCGTCGCGGACTGCACGAGCGAGTAGACGACGAGGAAGGTCTCGTCGGTGATGCTGTCGGCGAGCGCCCCGAGCGGGACGGCGCGCACGTTCGCGCCGGGCTGTTGGGTGAAGGGCGTGATGAGGGAGGAGAAGTCGCGCTCGGCCACGAGCACCTCGGCGCCGGGCGGCACGGACGCGGCGACGGCTGCGGCCTGCACCGAGGTCTGGGAGCCGATGGCAACGCGCGCGGCGTCGACGCCCACGAGCGTCGCGTAGGAGTCGCGCGTGCGGGCGATCACCGGGTCGTAGCCCTGGGGGTCGCGATCCGCGCGCGCCCAGGCGTCGAGGTCGGCGCGCAGCGCCTCCACGGCGCGACGCGGCGGGATGCCGATGGAGGCGGTCGCGACGTAGCCGCGCGGCTCGCCGAACTCGGCGATCGCCGCGGCCAGCTCGTGCGAGGGCGCGGTCAGGATGCTCACCCCTCCAGCGTGAGGCCGGCCGATCTATCGCACAAGGTCATGTCTCGCATGTCATCCATTCGGTAGCGTTATCGAATGGACCTCGATCTGCAGTCGGTGCGCATCGTGCGCGCGATCGCCGAGCACGGCTCGATCAGCGGGGCGGCGCGAGCCCTCGGGTACAGCCAACCCGCGGTCAGCCAGCACCTGCGCCGCGCCGAGCAGCGCCTCGGCGTGCCGCTCGTGGTGCGCGCGGGCCGCGGCATCCGTCTCACCGAGCCCGGGACAGTGCTCGCCCGCCACGCGCAGTCCATCGGCCGGGCGCTCGACGCGGCGCGCGGCGAACTCGCGGAGCTCGTCGGCCTGCGCACCGGAACCGTGCGGATCGCGGCGTTCCCGACAGCGTCGTCGACGATCGTCCCGCGGCTGCTGCGCGGGCTGCGCGCCGAGCATCCCGGGCTCACCGTGAGCTACGTCGAGGCCGAGCCCCCCGAGGCTCTCGCCATGCTGCGCGAGGGCCTCGTCGACCTCGCCGTCACCTTCGCCTACCCCGGCGACCGGGCCGACCCGCACCGCGAGTCGGAGGGGCCCGTCGAGACGGTGCCGCTCTTCACCGAGCCCGTCGTGATCGCCCTCCCCGAAAGGCATCCGCTCGCCGCGGACGGCGGCGCCGTCGAGCTCGCGCGCCTCGGCGGCGAGCGCTGGATCGCCGGATGCCCGCTGTGCCGCGGCCACCTGCTCGCCGCGTGCGAGGCGGTCGGCGTCGAACCCGAGATCGAGCTCGAGACCGACAACGCGATCGCGGTGCTCAACCTCGTCGCGTCCGGGCTCGGGGTCGCGCTCCTCCCCCGGCTCGCGCTCGCGACCGCGGTGCCGCCCGAGGGCGCCGCGGTGCGCGCCACCGCCCCCTCGAGCGACCGCTCCATCCAGGTCGTCGTGCAGCACGGATCGCGGCGGGTCCCGTCGATCGCGGCGGTGCTCGACGCCGTCATCGCCCTCGACGGACGCGACTGGGGATTGTCGGCCACCGGGGTCGCTCGCTAGCATCCTGGGCCATACCCACCACCGTCGTGACCCGAACGCGACGCGGGGTGCGCGCGGCAGCGGGCGCCCTCGCGGCGATGGCGCTCGTCCTCGTGCCGGTGGGCGCGGCCGGCGCGGCGACGCCCTCCCCCGAGCCGACGGGGCCGCGCGAGGGCACCTACATCGTGTTCAGCGGCGCGGCGACGCGGGTCGACACCGACGACGACGGCGTGCAGCGGCCGAAGGACCCGCAAGAGGTCACCATCACCATCTCGTGCACCGCGGACGGCGAGTGCGAGAGCTCCGGCTGGCCGTGGTCGTACGACGGCGAGAGGCTGCCCTATGACGGGTCGAGCGGCAGCTGGACCCTTCCGCAGTCGGGCGACTGGTGCGATTCGCAGACCAACCACCGCGTACGCACCATGACGATCGCCTCGGTGTCGGCGACGACGCTCGTCGGATCCGAGGAACTGCCCGGCAGCGGATGGATCGACTGCTCCGGCACGCAGACCTACGTCTTCGGCATCCGCTTCGACTTCACGCTCGACTACGTGGAGGGCGAACCCTGCGTCCTCGACGCGGTCATCTGCCCGCCGATCGAGGCGCCCGGCCCCACGGCCGCGGGCGGCCGCGACGCGACAACTGCCGCCACCCGCACGGTCTCCTCCCCGAGCGTGCTCAGCCGCCTCGCGGTGCCGGAGCAGACCCTCAGCCTGCAGCAGTGCGCGCTCGCGGCCGTGCTCGCCGTCATCCTCGCGCTGCTCATGGGGTTCCCGACCAAGCTGCTGAGCTCCGTCTCCGACACCCTCGGCGAGCGGGTCGCGGGCTGGTGGCGGCGCATCCGGCCGGCCCCTACGCCGCCTCCTGCGGATGCGACGGAGGAGGCCGGGGCGACCATCCGCGTCGCCTCGCGGTTCCGCGGATGGCTGCCCGCCGCGCTCGGCGTGCTCGCCGCGGCCCTCATCTCGGCGTTCGTGGACCCCGCCTTCGGCTTCGACGGTGCGAGCGCCCGCACCTTCGCCTCGATCGCGATCGGCTTCGCCGTCGACATCGTGCTCGGCTGGTTCGTGCTCATCTGGGTGGTGGGGCGACTGCATCCGCAGGCGACCGCGGCCTTCGAGTTCCGCCCGCTGACGCTGCTCGTGGTGGGCGCGACCGTGGTGTTCACGAGGGTCTCCGGCTTCGAGCCCGGCATCGTCTTCGGACTCGTCGCGGGTGTCGCCTTCGGCACCGCGATCGCCACCGCCGCGGCGAAGGCGAGGCTCGCCCTCATCACGCTCGGCTGGGCGCTCGGCATCGGGCTCCTCGCCTGGATCGGCTACGCCCTCCTGGCCGACGCGGGCGACGGACTCGGCATCCTGTTCCTGCGCGAGACCCTCGCGGCGCTCACCTCGGCGGGGATCGCGGCGCTTCCGCTCGCGCTGCTGCCCGTCCGCGGGCTCACCGGGCATCAGCTGTTCGGATGGAACCGCTGGGTCTGGGGCGGCGCGTACGCGACCGGGCTGCTCGCCTTCTTCCTCGTGCTCATGCCGATGCCGGGGTCGTGGGCCGAGGTGCACGTCTCGCTCGTCGCCTGGATCGCGATGTACGCGATCTACGCGGCCGTGGCGCTCGGCCTCTGGCTCGCCGTCACCCGCCCCTGGGCGCGCGTGCCCGCCGACCGCGCAGCGTCATAGTTCCCGTTCCGCGCGATCGTTCCCGAAGGAACGGGTGCACAGACGCGGAACGGGAACTCTCAGCGGGTGGCGAGCCCGCCGACCGCCGAGACCGCGGCGACCACGCGGTCCACCACCTCGGATGCCTGGGCCGGGGTGACGTCGGCGGGCAGCGTGAAGCGCACCGCCGTCTGCGCCACCTCCGGCGCGATGCCGAGCGCCAGAAGCACGGGCGACGGCTCGTCGCTGCCCGCCGCGCACGCCGAGCCCGAGGAGCACACGATGCCGCGCGCCTCGAGCTCGAGCAGCACCGCCTCACCGCTCGTGCCGGGGAAGCAGAACGAGGCGTGGTTCGGCAGCCGCTGGGCGCGGGAGCCCGTGAGGAACGCCCCGGGGACCCGCGCGAGGACGCCGTCGATGATCGTGTCGCGGGCCGAGACCACCCGAACGGTCTGCGGACGCTCGAGCGCGGCGAGGGCGAGCGCGGTCGCGAGCCCGACGACACCCGCGACGTTCTCGGTGCCCGAGCGGCGCCCGCGCTCCTGACCACCGCCGTGCAGGAGCGGTTCGAGCGGGAGGGCGCCCCGCACCGCGAGCGCGCCGATGCCCTTCGGAGCGCCGAGCTTGTGGCCGGCGATGCTCAGCGCGTCGACGCCGAGCACCTCGAGACCGACGTCGAGCGCATCGGCCGACTGCACCGCATCCGTGTGGAAGGGAACGCCCGCCTCGCGTGCGAGCGCGGCGAGCTCCCGAATGGGCTGCACCGTGCCGATCTCGTTGTTCGCATGCTGGATGCTGACGAGCGTCGTGTCGGGGCGGAGCGCCGCGCCCAGCGCCTCGGGAGGTACGAGGCCGTCGCCGTCGACCGGCAGCTCGGTGACCTCGAAGCCGTGGAGTCGGCGCAGGTGGTCGGCGGACTCGCGCACCGCCTCGTGCTCCACCACGGTCGTCACGACGTGCCGCCCACGGGGGCTTCCGAGCACGATCCCCTTGATCGCGAGGTTGTCCGCCTCCGTGCCGCCCGAGGTGAACACGATCTCGGACGGGCGGCATCCGAGCTGCTCGGCGATCGTCGCGCGCGCCGCCTGCACGGCGTGGGCCGCGCGCTCCCCCAGCTGGTGGTGGCTCGACGGGTTGCCGAAGTCGCCCGTCAGGTAGGGCCACATCGTCTCCAGCACCTCGCGGCGCACCGGGGTCGTCGCCGCGGTGTCGAGGTAGAGCAGCTCGTCCATGTCAGAGCACCGTCACGTCGAGCCCCAGGTCGAGGGCGCGGACGCTGTGGGTGAGCGCGCCGACCGAGATGACGTCGACGCCCGTCTCGGCGATCGCGCGCACGGTGTCGAGGTTCACGCCGCCGGAGGCCTCGACGATCGCACGTCCGGCGACCAGTGCCACGCCCTCGCGGAGCTGATCGGGCGTGAAGTTGTCGAGCATGATCGTGTCGACCCCCGCCTCCACGACCTCGGCCACCTGGTCGAGCCGGTCGACCTCCACCTCCAGGTGCACGGTGTGGCCGAGTCGCGCGCGGGCCCGGCGGATCGCGTCGCCCACGGAGACGCCCGAGGCCCCGAGCACCGCGAGGTGGTTGTCCTTCGCCATCACCGCGTCCGAGAGCGAGAAGCGGTGGTTGCGCCCCCCGCCGTCGCGCACGGCCTGCCGTTCCAGGACGCGCAGTCCGGGCGTCGTCTTGCGGGTGTCGACGACGCGGGCGCCGGTACCGTCGACGGCCGCGACGTAGCGGGCGGTGAGGGTCGCGATCCCGCTCATCCGCTGCACGAGGTTCAGGGCGATGCGTTCGGCGCGCAGCACGGCGCGGGCGGTTCCGGCGACGCGCGCGAGCACCGCACCGGCGGTGAACGGCTCGCCATCGTCGATCCCCAGCTCGACCGTCGTGTCGGGGTCGACGAGCGCGAAGACCCGCGCGAAGACGTCGCCGCCCGAGAACACGCCCGGCTCACGCGCGACGAGCGCGGCGGAGGCCGTGGCGCCGGCGGGCAGGAAGACCTCGCTCGTGACGTCGCCCCACGGCGCGTCCTCGGCGAGTGCGCGGGCGATGATGTCGTCGATCTGCGCACTCATGCGGGCACTTCCTCGGGTCGGGTCGCCGCCACGAGACGCCAGCCGAGCGAGTACCGCCACTCCTCGCGGGTCTCGGGTCGGTCGGTGCGGTCGTGAGCGCCACGCGACTCCTCGCGGATGAGCGCCGCGTGCGTCACGATGCGTGCGAGGTCGAGCAGGTTCCGCTCCTCGAGCTCGGCGACCGTCGTGCCCTGCACCTCCCATCCGGCGAGCGTCTCGACGGCCGCGCGCAGCGCGACGGCGTCGCGCTCAAGCCCGACTGCGGCCCACATCAGGTTCTGGATGTCACGCCTATCCGGTGATCGAGGAGCGCCCGCCACAGGCGGACGCGTCTCGAGATCACCGGTGGCGAGCACCGTGAGGCGGTGGTCTCGGGATGCGTCGGACTCCGCCCGGAGACCCTCGGCCTCCCCCGGCGCATCCAGCGCGTCGGCGGCACGCCACGCGAACACGAGCGACTCGAGCAGCGAGTTCGACGCGAGCCGGTTGGCACCGTGCACCCCCGTGCACGCCGCCTCGCCGACCGCGTAGAGACCCGGCAGGCTCGTGCGCCCGTCGAGGTCGGTGCGGATGCCGCCCATCCAGTAGTGAGCCGCGGGCGTCACCGGCACGGGCTCGCGCGTCCAGTCGAGGCCGTGCTCGCGCGTGACGCGGGTGATGCTCGGGAAGCGCTCCGCGAGGAACCCCGCACCTCGGGTGCGCTCCAGCTCCGTGGCGTCGAGCAGCACGGGCCGCCCCTCCTGACGGGCCATCGCCGCCGCGATCCCCCGTGCGACGATGTCGCGGGGAGCGAGCTCGCCGTCGGGGTGCACGTCGAACATGAAGCGGCGCCCCTCGGCATCCAGCAGCACCGCGCCCTCGCCGCGCACGGCCTCCGACACGAGCGGACTGCCCGGCACCGCGAGCGCCGTCGGGTGGAACTGGTAGAACTCGACGTCGGCGAGCTCCGCCCCCGCCCGCCAGGCCGCCGCGATCCCGTCGCCCGTCGTCACCGTCGGGTTGGTGGTGTGGCGGTACAGCTGGCCGGCACCCCCCGAGGCGAGCACCACGGCATCCGCGTCCACCCGGAAGGCGAGCCCGTCGGGCCCGACCGCCTCGATGCCGACGACCCGGGCGCTCCCGGCGGCCTCGTCGAGGAGGAGGTCGCGCATGAAGGTGTGCTCGTGCACCTCGACGGCGAGCGCGCGCACCGCGCGGAGCAGGGCGACCTCGATCGCGAGCCCCGTGGCATCGCCGCCCGCGTGGATGACGCGCCGGGCGGAGTGCGCCGCCTCGTGGCCGCGCGCCAGCTCGCCGTCCGCCGCGCGGTCGAACTCGACACCCAGCGCGATGAGGTCGCGCACGCGCTGCGGGCCCTCGGTGCAGAGCACCTCGACCGCGGCGGGATCGCAGAGCCCCGCGCCCGCCACGAGCGTGTCGGCGATGTGCGACGCCGCCGAGTCGTCGGGGAACAGCGCTGCCGCGATGCCGCCCTGCGCGTACTTGGTGTTCGACTCGGCGAGCTCCGCCTTGGTCACGAGCACCACCTCGTGACGGGCGCTCGCCCGGTACGCGGTGATGAGCCCGGCGATGCCGGTGCCGACGACGACGACGCGCATCTCAGGCCTTCGGCTTCGCGTCGAGCATGCGCTGGAGGGCGATGCGCGCGTCCGCGGCCACCTCGTCGGGCACCTGGATGCGGTTGAGCGTCTCGCCCGCGACGAGCGCTTCGAGCACCCAGGCGAGGTAGCCGGGGTGGATGCGGTACATCGTCGAGCAGGGGCACACGACGGGGTCGAGGCAGAAGATCTCGTGCTGCGGGTACTCGTCGGCGAGCCGGTTGACCATGTTGATCTCGGTGCCGATCGCGAACGTCGTGGGCTCGGTGGCCGCGGCGACCGCCTTGCGGATGTAGTCGGTCGACCCCGCCTCGTCGGCCGCGTCGACGACCGGCATCGGGCACTCCGGGTGCACGATCACGCGCACGCCCGGGAACTCGGTGCGGGCCTGCTCGATCTGCTCCACGGTGAACCGCTTGTGCACCGAGCAGAAGCCGTGCCACAGGATGACCCGCGCGTCGAGCAGCTCGTCGCCGGAGTTGCCGCCGAGCGGCTTCCGGGGGTTCCACATCGGCATCGCCTCGAGCGGCACCCCCATCCGCTTCGCGGTGTTGCGTCCGAGGTGCTGGTCGGGGAAGAACAGCACGCGCTGCCCCCGCTCGAACGCCCACTCGAGCACCGTCTCGGCGTTCGAGCTCGTGCACACGATGCCGCCGTGGCGGCCGCAGAACCCCTTGAGCGCGGCTGAGGAGTTCATATAGGTGACGGGGATCACCGGCACCCGGCCATCGGCATCCGGCTCGGTGCCGTAGAGGGCCTCGAGCTGCGCCCAGCACTCCTCGACCGAGTCGATGTCGGCCATGTCGGCCATCGAGCACCCGGCCGCGAGGTTCGGCAGGATCACCGCCTGCTCGGGCTTCGCGAGGATGTCGGCGGTCTCGGCCATGAAGTGCACGCCGCAGAACACGATCGCCTCCGCGTTGGGCACGGTCTGGGCGGCGTTCGCGAGCTGGAAGGAGTCGCCGAGGAAGTCGGCGTGCTGCACGATCTCGTCGCGCTGGTAGAAGTGGCCGAGGATCACCACGCGGTCGCCGAGCGTCTCCTTCGCGGCGCGGATGCGGGCGTGCAGCTCCTCGGCGGAGGCCCGCTGGTACTCGACGGGCAGCGCCCCCTGCCGGGGCGAGCCCACCGGGATCACGTCGCCCATCGACGACCCCGGCCCGTACTGCAGCACGCCGTCGAGCTCCCACGGCGCCGTCGCGAGGGCGGGGCTGCAGGCGTCGGCGGCCCGGCCCCGCGCATCCCGGCCCGTGGTGCGGATCAGCTGGATGGTCGTGTCGACGGATACCACGATGGTTCTTCTCTCTCGGGGTCGGTCAGCGGACGCCGGCCGAGGTCAGGGGCCCGTTGTCGACGAGCTCGACGGATGCGTCGTAGCGGTACAGACGCGGGGGGCGGTGGCGGCCGCCCGTGACGTGCTCGCCCGTCGGCACGACGGCGCGGCTCGCCTCGATCTGGCGGCGGAAGTTGGCGGGGTCGAGCTCGCGCTGCAGCACGATCTCGTGCACCTGGCGGAGCTCGGCGAGGGTGAAGGTCGGGCCGAGGAAGGCGTGCGCGATCGCTGCGTACTCGAGCTTGGTGCGCAGGCGCCAGAGCGCGTAGTCGACGATGAGGTTGTGGTCGAAGGCGAGCCGCGGGAGCTCGTCGGCCGCGAACCAGGCGACGTTCTCGTCGGTGACGAGCTCGGCCTCCTCGCCGCGCACGAGCGCCCAGTAGACGACGGAGACGACGCGGCCGGAGGGCGAGCGCTCGGGGTCGCCGAAGCAGTAGAGCTGCTCGAGGTAGGCGGCGCTGAGGCCCGTCGTCTCGGCGAGCTTGCGGGCGGCGGTCTCGGCGAGGCTCTCGCGGGCGTCGGCCGAGCCGCCGGGGAGCGCCCAGTGGCCTTCCTGCGGCGCACGCGTGCGGCGCACGAGCGGGATGGACAGCACGAGGCGGCCGTCGGCGTCCGGGCGCAGGGCGAAGATGACGGTCGAGACCGCGAGATCGATGCCTGTGCTCATGGGGACTCCTGTAAAGGTCATTCTGACCTGAACGTCATCATAGCACTTCGGGTCATACAGACCTCAAGTCGTCGCGCGAGGTCGGGCTCAGCGGGTGAGGAGCCCCGCGTCGAGCGCGTACTGGGCGCCCGTCACGTAGCGCGCGCGATCGCTCACCAGATAGCGCACCAGTTCGGCGACATCCGAGGTCTCGATCCACGGCACACCGGGAAGCAGATTGCCGGCGCTGCGCTCCGCGATCTCCCGCGGAGTCGCCCCCTCCATCGCCGCCAGACCGTCGTTCATGGGCGTGTCGACGCCCGTCGGATGGATCGACACCACCCGCACGCCGAACGGCGCGAGCTCGATGGCCCACGCCTTCGTGAGCCCCGTGAGGCCGTGCTTCGACGCGACGTAGTGCGACAGCCGATCGCCGCCCCGCAGACCCATGACGCTCGAGTTGTTGACGATGACGCCGTGCGCCGAGCGCTTGAGGTGAGGCACCGCGGCCCGCGCCACGACGAACGGGCCTGTCAGATTGATGCCGATCATGGCGTCCCATTCCGCGTCGGTCATCGACTCGAGCGCGGCGTACGCGACGATGCCCGCGTTGTTCACCAGGATGTCGATGCCGCCGAAGGCCTCGACCCCGGCGTCCACCGCCCGCTGCACGGCCACGGCGTCCCGCACGTCCGCGAGCGCCGGGATCGCGCGCTCCCCCGCCTCCAGGATCTCCGCGACGAGGGTCTCGAGCTCGGCGGTCGTTCCCTGCGGGTAGGCGGGATACCTCAGCTCCGCGCCGACGTCGAGTGCCACGACGGCGGCGCCGTCGGCGGCGAGCGCCGCCGCGATGGCACGCCCCTGACCGTGCGCCGCGCCCGTGACGAGCGCCGTGCGGCCCGCGAGCGGACGCTCACTCGACCCGGTCATCCCCCGGCTTCCGGAAGTCGTACAGCACCTCGTCGAGCGGCACGCGCCCGACGGTGTTGAACAGGTTGGTCGCCACCATCAATCCCGCGAACGCGACCAGGACCAGGCGCAGCTTCGGCGAGAACGCCTGCTCGAGCCGTCGCCGGAACTCGGCGGGGATGCCGTTCGGATCGGTTGCGATCATCCGCCCCCACTCGAGCAGCAGCTGCTCGGTCTCGGTGACCTGCGGGTTGTCGGGGTCGTCACCCGACTCGATGAGGATGCGGCGGAAGAACACCGAGCACACCAGGCAGTCGTTGGCGTCCGAGATCGCGTAGGAGAACAGCGACACGGCGCGCTCCCCGATGTACGGCTCCAGCTCGTCCTTGAGCGTGTACCACTCCATGTACGCGTCGAAGCTCGGCACGTGGCCGAGCAGGGTGCGCTTCATGTTGGTGATGCGGCCGCCGTGCAGCTCGACCTGGCGCTCCGCGGCCGCGAGCGCGTCGGGCGACAGCTCCGCATCCTCGGACATCGGCAGGAACGTCATGCGCCCAGCCTAGGACGCCGCGAACCCCGTGACGCTAGGCCGCGACGCGCGAGGACACGACCCGGATGGGGTCGACCTCGTCGAACACGCCCCGGCGGATCGCCTGGAAGACCTCGACGGCCGCCTCGGCGAGCTTGCCGTGCCCCGTGAGCACCGCGCGGCGCACCCGGAGGTCGTCGTGGATGGCGAGGTCGCCCTCGTCGTCCACGATGCGGGCGCCGAGCGAGCGGGCCCACGCGGCTGTCATGTCCGCCACGAGGGGCTCCGCGGAGACCACGCGCACGCCGTCGCCGCGGCTGAACGGCCGCGTGCGCACGAGGGCGCGGGCCACGAGGCCGGGGCCGAGGTAGGAGACGACCTGCTCGTCGGTGATCCAGCGCGGCACGCCGAGCACGTCGCGCTGCGGGCGCAGCACGAGCTCGCCGAGCTGCTCGCCCGTGTCGCGCCAGGCGACACGGTCGCGCGGGGCGAAGCCGTTCGTGTCGGGGCCGGCGGCATCCACGATGCCGACGACGAAGCCCCGGCCCCGGAGGGTCGGGCGCAGGCGGAGGACGCCCGTGGTCGGGCGCGGGACGGCGAGACGGGTAGTCATATCGAGAGCTACAACATCCCCTCCGGCCGGATCATTCCCGAACCCCAGCTGTGAGAAGGCTCGGAGCTCTCAGAACACCTTGCCGGGGTTCATGATGCCCGCGGGGTCGAACACCGCCTTGATCCGCCGCTGCAGCTCGAAGGAGTCGTCGCCCAGCTCCTGCCGGAGCCAGCGGCGCTTGAGCACCCCCACGCCGTGCTCGCCGGTGAGCGTGCCGCCGAGTCGCAGGCATTCCCGGAACAGCTCGTCGGCCGCCGCCCACACCCTCTCGGGAACCTCGAGATGGCCACCCATGGCATCCGGCTCGACGACGAAGTTGGGGTGCAGGTTGCCGTCGCCCGCGTGGGCGACCGTCGGGATGCGGATGCCGTGCCGCCGCTCGATCTCCCCGATCGCCGCGAACATGGCGGGGAGGGCGCTGCGCGGCACCGCCACGTCCTCGATGAGCACGGCGCCGCGGCGCTCCATGGCGGGGTGGAAGGCACGACGGATGGCGAACAGCCGCTCGCCCTCGGCGGCGTCGGCGGCGCGCTCCGCCGAGCCGCCGTGGGCGCGTACGACCGCGAGCACGGCATCCGCCTCGTCCCCGGCCGCGGGGCCGTCGGTCTGCACGAGCAGCTGCGCGCCCCGGCCCGCCAGGTCGAGGTCGAGGAGCTCGCCGATCGCCTCGAGTGCGGAGGCGTCGAGCAGTTCGAGTGCGGCGGGGCGGACGCCGGACGCCGTGATGGCGGCGGACGCCCGCGCGGCCGCCTCGACGTCCGGGAACGCCGCGCTCACGGTCACCACCTCGCCGCGCGCGAGGGGACGCAGTCGCAGGGTCGCCTCGACGACGACGCCGAGCGTGCCCTCCGAGCCGATCACGAGCGCCGTCAGGTCGTAGCCCGTGACCCCCTTGACGGTGCGCCGGCCGAGGTCGAGCACGCGGCCGTCGGCGAGCACGAGCTTGAGACCCAGCACCGCCTCCCGCGTGACGCCGTACTTGACGCACATGAGCCCGCCCGCGTTGGTGGCGATGTTGCCGCCGATGGTCGAGATGGCGCGACTCGCCGGGTCGGGGGCGTACCAGAGCCCGTGGGGCGCGAGGGCGGCCGTGAGGTCGGCGTTGATGACGCCCGCCTCGACGACCGCGAGCTCGTCCTCGACGGAGATCTCGAGCACGCGCGTCATCCGGGCCGTCGAGACGACGAGCTCGCCCTCCTGCCCGATGGCGCCGCCCGCGAGCCCGGTGCCCGCACCGCGCGGCACGACCGGGATGCCGTGGCGGCTCGCCCAGCGGACGGCGGCCTGCACGTGCGCGATCTCGCGCGCCTCGACGAGGGCGAGCGGAGCGGATGCCGAGATGCGGCCGGACTTGTCGGCCCGCAGCGCGTCGAGTGCGGCCGGGTCGGTGACGAGCACCGCCCCCAGCTCCGCCCGCAGCTCATCCAGCACCCCCCGAGCGTATCGGGAGGTCGCGTCCGAAAACCGCGAGTCGATGTCGGGCGCGCGTGCGAGGGTTGGCCCGTGAACGACCAGGCGACCTTCGAGATGCGCTACCGCGCCCTCGCCTCCCGCGACGCGCGCTTCGACGGCCAGTTCATCGCCGGCGTGCACTCCACCGGCATCTACTGCCGCCCGAGCTGCCCCGCCATCACCCCCAAGCCCGGCAACGTCACCTTCTACCGCACCGCGGCCGCAGCGCACGAGGCCGGCCTGCGCGCGTGCAAGCGCTGCCAGCCGGATGCTGTGCCGGGCTCCCCCGACTGGAACCTCCGCGACGACCTCGCGGCCCGCGCCATGCGGCTCGTCGAGGACGGGGTCGTGGAGCGCGAGGGGGTCGACGGCCTCGCGCGGCGCCTCGGCTACTCCAGCCGCCACCTCACCCGGGTGCTGACCGCCGAGCTCGGCGCCGGCCCCCTCTCACTCGCCCGCGCGCACCGCGCCCAGACGGCGCGCACACTGCTCGCCTCCACGGAGCTGCCCGTCGCCGACGTCGCCTTCGCCGCGGGGTTCGGCAGCCTGCGGCAGTTCAACGACACGATCGCGGCGGTCTATCGCGCCACCCCGACCGAGCTCCGCGCACTCAGTCGGCGTGGCCGCGGCCGGCCACCGGCCGCACCGCACGCGGCATCCGGAACGCTCACCCTCCATCTCGCCGCCCGCGCGCCCCTCGACCGAGCCGGCCTGTTCCGCTTCTTCGCCGATCACGCCGTCCCCGGGCTCGAACACGGCGACGAGACCTCCTTCGCGCGCCCGATCTCGCTCCCGGGCGGCCCAGCCGCGGTCGAGGTGCGCGCGGGCGCCACCGTCGACACGCTGCTGGCGACCGTGCGACTCGCCCGACTCGCGGACGTGGGGGTCGCCGTGGCCCGGATCCGCCGCGCCTTCGACCTCGACGCGGACGCCGTCGCGATCGACGCCGCCCTCGCATCCGACCCGGTGCTCGCGCCGCTCGTGGCCGCGACCCCGGGCATCCGCATCGCCGGCTCCTTCGACCCCGTCGAGGCACTGTTCCGCACGCTCGTGGGTCAACAGGTGTCGGTCGCCTCCGCGCGCACCGCGCTCGGGCGGCTCGTCGCCGAGCTCGGCGACGGCGCGTTCCCCGACGCGCAGACGATCGCCGCGCGGGGTCGCGACGTGCTGCGCGGCCCGAGCAGCCGGATCGACGCGATCGTCGGCGTCGCCGAGGCGCTCGTGGACGGCCGCCTCCAGCTCGACATCGGGATGCCGCTCGCCGAGTTCCGCGCGGCCCTCCTCGCCCAGCGCGGCATCGGGCCGTGGACAGCCGACTACCTCGCGATGAGGGCCCTCGGCGCGCCCGACGTGCTGCCGGTCGACGACCTCGTGATCCGGCAGAGCGCCGCGGCCCTCGGGCTCCCGGGCGACCGCACGGGGCTCGACCGGCATGCCGCCCGCTGGTCCCCCTGGCGCAGCTACGCGGCGTTGCACCTGTGGCGTGCGCGCCCGCCGCGAGCGAGGTCAGCACGGGCGTAGCCTGAACCCGTGACGACGATCTCGGTGGTCATCCCGGCGCGCAACGACGCCGAGATGCTCGCCGCGTGCCTCGAGGCTCTCGGCCGGCAGACGCGACGTCCAGACGAGATCGTCGTGGTCGACAACGGCAGCTGGGACACCACCGCGCTGGTCGCCCGCGCGGGCGGAGCGCGCGTCGTCGAGGAGACCGTCCCCGGCATCCCGCAGGCGGCCTCCGCAGGCTACGACGCAGCGGTGGGCGAACTCATCGCCCGCCTCGACGCCGACAGCGTGCCGCCGCCGGAGTGGATCGCGTACGCGATCGAACGCTTCGAACACGAGCCCACCCTGTCGGTGCTCACGGGCATCGGCGACTTCTACGGCTCGACCCCGCTCGTGCACACCCTCGGGCGCGTGCTGTACCTCGGCGGCATGCTCGCATCGATGACGCCCTACCTCGGCCACCCGCCGATCTTCGGCTCCAACTTCGTGATGCGCCACGAGGTGTGGCGCGAGCTGGGGCCCGAGGTGCACCGCACGCAGCGCGAGATCCACGACGACCTCGACCTGAGCCTCCACATCAAGCCCTGGATGCAGGTCGTCTACGACCCCCGCTTCCGAGTGGCGATCTCGGCGCGGCCCTTCGAGACCTTCTCCGGCCTGCGCCGCCGCGTGAGCTGGGTCGTCCCCACCCTGCGCAACCACTGGCCGGACGACGCCCCCTGGGCGCGGCGGCGCGCGCGGCGACGCTGGCGGGCGTCCGAGCGGCCTCCCCGGCGCATGCGCCCCGCGGCCTGAGAGGTTCCGCCGCGAGGCGACGCCTCCGCGTCAGCGGGCGTCCGCGTCGCGGAACAGCTGCAGCATGTCGCGCACGAGCTGGTGCGGCGTCGTCTCGCAGGGGCTGTGCCCCGTGCGGTAAACGGCCAGCCGCGCGCCGAGGCGCTCCGCGAGCAGTGCGTACCGGGCCACGGGCCACAGGTCGTGCTCGCTCGTCGCGACGAGCGTCGGGATGCCGGCGTCGCGCACCGCCTGCCCGACATCCGGCGTGCGTTTCATGAGTCGGACGATGTCGTCGACGCACGACCGCCGCGTGAGGGCGAACCGCGCCCGCACGAACGCGAGGCGCGACGGCCCGACCTTGTTCTTGTTGGTGCGGATGCCCCAGATCATGAGCCCCGCACCCTGCCGGGCGGTGAGGAAGCGCGACAGCCAGCCGATCCATTTCACGTGCCGGTAGGAGTTGCCGGAGTCCGGCGGCGTCGTGAGGAGCGTGAGGCTGCGCACCAGCTCGGGCCGCTCGGCCGCGACGATCTGGGCGACGATGCCGGCGAACGAGTAGCCGAGCAGGTGCGCGGGGCCGCCCGACTCGAGCACCGCGACCAGGTCCGCGACGAACAGCGGGTAGTCGTATCGGCCGCCCTCGGCGGGGCCGGCCTGCGCCGACTCGTAGTTGCCGGCGAGATCGTAGCTCTGCACGAAGTAGCCCGCCGCCGCGAGCAGCGGCAGCATGAGCACGAAGTCCTCCTTGGACCCCGTGGCCCCGGGCACGAGCAGCACACGCGGATGCGCGGGATCGCCGAACGAGACAACCGCGAGGGGCCCGCTCGGCGCGGTGAAGGTGGACCGCACCGAGCCGACGACGGGAACGGTCCAGTCGATCTCGCCGATCGCCGCGTCGAGTGCGACGGCGTCGTTAGCATCCTCCGCGGGGTCGGGCAACGGGGCGGTCACGGGGACACGATAGCCGTAGCATCGCCGCATGGCCGATGAGGACGACGCGCTGGCGGGCGACGGGCGGGACGAGACGGAGGCCGAGCGCCTCGACCGCAACTGGGACGAGATCCTGCAGGAGACCCGCGTCGTGCAGACGGGCACCCAGATCCTCACCGGTTTCCTGCTCGCGATCGCGTTCCAGCAGCGCTTCGAGGACCTCGACGGCTACCAGATCGCCGTGTACCTCGTGCTGGTCTGCTTCGCCGTGCTCGCGACCCTCCTCGCCCTCACCCCGGTCAGCATGCACCGCGCGCTGTTCCGCCGCCGGGCGAAGAAGCGCCTCGTCGCGACCGGCAACCTCCTGCTCATCGCGACGCTCGCCGCCGTGCTCCTGACGCTCTCCGGCACCGCCCTCCTCATCTTCGACATGGTCGCCGGACACCCGGCGGGGTTCCTCGCGGGCGGGATCGTGCTCGTGCTGGGCTTCGCCGCCTGGTACCTGCTGCCCGGGCTCGCGCGCATCCGGATGCGGCGCCAGCGCTGATGGCGGCCCTCCCCCGCAGGCGGCCCGCGACCCTCCCGAGCGGGAGCTGGCGCGTCGCCGTCCGGCGCGCCTGGCACGGGTTCGTGCGCCACCGCGGCATCGACGCGGCCGCCGCGCTCACCTTCTTCACGACCCTCGCGGCGTTCCCCGCCGCGCTCGCCCTCGCCTCCGGCTTCGCCCTCGCCGGGAACCGCGAGCGCGCCGTGAAGGACCTGCTCGCGATCGCCCACGCGCTGCTGCCCGCCGACATCGCCGAATCGCTCGCCGACCCGATCGGTCAGCTGCTGAAGCTCGAGAACGCGGGCATCGCGCTCGCCGTGGCGCTCGTACTGCTGCTCTGGACGGCATCCGGCTACGCCACGGCATTCGGGCGCGCGGTCAACGCCGTCTACGAGGTGCAGGAGGGCCGGCCGTTCTGGGCCTTCCGCGCCCGGATGCTGCTCGTCGCCGCGCTGCTCGTGGTGCTCGCCGCGCTCATCGTGCTCGGGCTGCTCGCGACCCCCTCCGCGACGGCCGACATCCTGGGCAGGCACGGGCTCGCCCCGGTCGTGGCGGCCGTCTGGGACTGGCTGCGCTGGCCCCTGCTGCTGGCGCTCGCCCTGCTGTTCGTCGCGACCCTGTATACGCTCACCCCCAACGTGCGCCACCAGCGGATGGTGTGGGCGAGCGTCGGCACCGGCTTCGCGATCGCCACCTGGGCGGTCGCGACGGGCGGCTACGCGCTCTACGTGACGCTCGTGGGAGCCTACGGCGCGCTCTACGGGTCGATCGGGACGCTCCTCGTCGCGCTGCTGTGGGGGTACATCACCAACCTCGCGCTCGTCGCGGGGGCCGAGCTCGACGCCGAGTTCGTGCGGCTGCGGCAGCTCGCCCGCGGGATCGACGCGACCGAGAGCATCCGGCTGCCGGCCCGCGACCTGACGCGCGACCACTGGATCGCCCGGCAGCACGACCAGGACGTGGCCGACAGCCGCCGCATCCTCGACGCCGCACGGCGGGCGCACGGCGAGAGCGAGCCGGGCGCCGAGGGGTAGCACTCGGCGCGGGCATACGGAAGCCCCTTGAGGCATCGACGGGCGCGCGGTCGGCTGGGGACATGACCGACGCGCTCACCAACCCCGTGACCCGCTACCGCACGGACGGCTTCCGGCCCCAGGAGCAGGAGCAGCCCGGCCTCACGGCACGCACCGACCCGGTGCCCGACCACGGCGAGGAGAGCTACCGCGGCACGGGCCGGCTCGCGGGCATGTGCGCCCTCATCACGGGCGGCGACTCGGGCATCGGGCGCGCCGTCGCCATCGCCTACGCGCGCGAGGGAGCCGACGTGGCGATCTCCTACCTGCCTGAGGAGGAGGACGACGCGCGCGAGACCGGCGACTGGATCGAGAAGGCCGGACGCACGGCGTGCCTGCTGCCGGGCGACGTGCGCTCCGAGGATCAGTGCACGCAGCTCGTCGACCGCACGCTCGCGGAGCTCGGCGGGCTCGACATCCTCGTGCTCAACGCCGGCTACCAGGAGAACCGCGACGGCCTCGAGAACATCCCCACGCGCGAGATCGAGCGCGTGTTCGACACGAACCTCTTCGCGCCCATGTGGATCGCCCGGGCCGCCATCCCGCACCTGAAGCCCGGTGCGTCGATCATCACGACCTCGTCCATCCAGGCGTTCAACCCCTCGCCCAAGCTCATCGACTACGCCATGACGAAGGCCGCCCAGGTGGCGTTCACGAAGGCCCTCGCGCAGCAGCTCGGCGGGCGGGGCGTCCGCGTCAACGCCGTCGCGCCCGGGCCGATCTGGACGCCGCTCATCCCGGCCACCAGCTGGCCGGAGTCGCTGCCCGAGTTCGGGCAGGACACGCCGCTCGGGCGCGCCGGCCAGCCGGCCGAGCTGGCGCCCGCGTACGTCTTCCTCGCGTCCCCGGAGGCCTCCTACGTCTCCGGGGCGATCGTGCCCGTCACGGGCGGAAAGGGGCTGTGATGCCTGGATCTCGCGACAACGCGCTCAAGGACCCGAAGCTCTACGAGGAGCTCCGGGACAAGGGCGACAGCAAGGAGAAGGCCGCGCGCATCTCGAACGCGGTCGCGGCGCGCGGGGCGAAGTCGGTGGGCCGCACGGGCGGCAAGGCCGCGGACCTCGACGACCGCACCGTCGCGCAGCTGCGCTCCCGCGCGAAGGAGCTCGGCCTGCGCGGCTACTCGAGCAAGACGAAGTCGGAGCTCATCGACCTCATCCGCAACCACTGACGCACTGCCCTCCCCGGCGCACTCGAGCGCAGCGGGGGTGCGGCACGAAAGGGTCGCCGCACTCCCTCGACCCGAGTGACCCGGAGATCAGTACACGAAGATCGGGATCCACCCCGGGTTGTGCGCGTGCACGATCGCGAGGAACACGATCGCGTCGAACAGCAGGTGCACCGAGAGCACGTACCCGAGCGATCGGGTGCGCGCGAAGAGGTAGCCCTGCAGCAGCGCGAAGGGGAAGGTGAGCAGTGGCCCCCAGGCGCGGTATCCGAGCTCCCACAGGAACGACACGAAGATCACCGCCTGGATGAGGTTGGCCGGCCAGACCGGGAAGTGCCGGCGCAACAGGGCGAAGCACGTGCAGATGAAGAACAGCTCGTCCCAGGTGCCGACGGCGTTGACGCCGACGAAGAAGCGCAGCAGCTCCGACAGGTCGGTGATGTGGGGCCAGTTCTGGTACGCCCCGGAGCGGATGAAGTAGAACGGCAGGATGAGCCAGCCGAGGAACGGCACCGCGAACAGGTAGGCGATCTCGAGCCGGGTCTTCTTCTCGCGGCTGCGCCACGGGAACCGGATGGCGCGCCGACGCAGCAGGAAGCGGTCGAGCAGGAACGGTGTCGCGACCGCGAGCCCCAGAACGATGCCGATGCGGAAGAAGGCGCCCCACTCGACGTCCGCCTCCACGGAGGTCGACGACACGATCGCGATGCCGATCCCGATCAGGGTGAGGTCGACGCCGAGCTCCCGGTCCATCCACCAGGCGAGCCCGACCGCCGCGACCAGCACGAGGTGGCCCCAACCGGGCAGCTGGAACCCGAAGAGCAGCAGGGCGGATGCGGCGACGCCGATCGCGGGCAGCAGGGCGCGCCGCGACCACGGGGCTGCGGGTGTCACGCCGACTTGGTCTTCTTCTTGGCGGGCGCCTTCTTCGCGGGCGCCCCGCGCCGCTTCTCGACGGAGCGCTTGAGCGCCTCCATGAGGTCGAGCACCTCGCCCCCGCCCTCCGACTCGCGTCCGAAGGTCGCCTCCGTGTCGAGCGCGTCGCCCTGCTCGAGCTTCGCCTCCACGAGGGTGCGCAGCTGCTCCTGGTAGTCGTCGGTGAACTTGTCGGGCTCGAAGTCGGAGGCGAAGCTCTCGACGAGCTGCTTCGACATCGTGAGCTCCGCATCCGTGATCTTCGGGGTTTCGTCGAGCTCGGGGAAGCGGGCCTCGCGCACCTCGTCGTCCCACAGCAGCGTCTGCATGGTCAGCACTCCGTCCCGCACGCGGAGGGCCGCGAGCCGCGTCTTCTGACGGAGCGCGAACTTCACGATCGCCGTGCGCTCGGAGTCCTCCAGCGTCCGCATGAGCAGCACGTACGCCTTGGTGGACTTCGAGTCGGGCGCCAGGTAGTAGCTCTTCTCGAACATGATCGGGTCGATCTGCGCCGTCGGCACGAACTCGACGACGTCGATATCGCGCGAGCGCTCGACGGGCAGGGCGGCGAAGTCGTCGTCGGTGAGGATGACCGTCTGGTCGCCGTCGACGTAGGCCTTCGCGATGTGCTCGTAGTCGACGGTCTCCCCGTCGATCTCGCACACCCGCTTGTACCGGATGCGCCCGCCGTCCGCGTCGTGCACCTGGTGCAGCGGCACGTCGTGGTCCTCCGTGGCGGAGTACAGCTTCACCGGCACGTTGACGAGCCCGAAGCTGAGCGAGCCCTTCCAGATGGAGCGCATCCCGTCATCGTCCCACCGAATGTAGACACTGTGAACCCCATTGAGGCGCCCGGATGCCGCGGGTAGGGTGCCCGGATGACGCCTCCCCGCGATCCGTCCGCCGAGCAGTACGTGAGCGTCGGCGGGCACCGGCTGCGGCTCACCAGCCTCGACAAGGTCATGTACCCGGAGACCGGCACGACGAAGGCCGAGGTCATCGACTACTACACGCGCGTCGCCGAGTACCTCATCCCCCACGCGAAGGACCGCCCGGCCACCCGCAAGCGCTGGGTCTCGGGCGTCGGCACGGCCGACAAGCCCGGCCAGGTGTTCTTCGAGAAGAACCTCCCCGACTCGGCGCCGTCCTGGATCGCGCGGCGCGACATCCAGCACAGCGACCACGTCAACAGCTACCCGCTCGTCAACGACCTCGCGACCCTCGTCTGGATCGCCCAGCAGAACGCGCTCGAGATCCACGTGCCGCAGTGGCGCTTCGGCCGGAACGGGGCGCGGAAGAACCCCGACCGGCTCGTGCTGGACCTCGACCCGGGCGAGGGCGCCGGGCTCCCCGAGTGCGTCGAGGTGGCGAAGCTCGTGCGCGACATCCTCACCGACATCGGCCTCGAGCCCATGCCGGTGACGAGCGGCAGCAAGGGCATCCACCTCTACGCCGCCCTCGACGGCACCCAGTCGAGCGATCAGGTCTCGGCGATCGCGCACGAGCTCGCCCGCTCGCTCGAGGCGGACCACCCGGACCTCGTGGTGAGCGACATGAAGAAGGCGATCCGGGGCGGCAAGGTGCTGCTCGACTGGAGCCAGAACAACGGCAGCAAGACCACGATCGTGCCGTACTCGCTGCGCGGGCGGGTGCGTCCGACCGTCGCGGCTCCCCGCACCTGGCGCGAGCTGCTCTCGCCGAAGCTGCGTCAGCTCGAGTTCGGCGAGGTGCTCGAACGCCTGAGATCGAAGGGAGACCCGCTCGCCGAACTCTCGGCGAGCCACCCACCTCGGGGCTGAGGTCGACGAGCGGCTCGGCACCTACCGCTCGATGCGCGACGCCGCGAAGACGCCCGAGCCGATGGGCGGAGCGGATGCGGCGGACGCCGCCGAGGCGCGCTCGGGCGACCGGCCGATGTTCGTCATCCAGGAGCATCACGCGACCCGACTGCACCACGACTTCCGCCTGGAGCACGACGGCGTGCTCGTGTCGTGGGCGCTGCCGAAGGGCCTGCCGACCGATCCGGGCGTCAACCACCTCGCCGTGCAGACCGAGGACCACCCTCTCGAGTACGGCTCCTTCGAGGGCACCATCCCGAGGGGCGAGTACGGCGCGGGCACGGTCACGATCTGGGACACCGGCAGCTACGAGCTCGAGAAGTGGCGCGACGGCCAGGAGGTCATCGTGACCATCCACGGGCGAGCGCACGGGACGCACCGGCTCGCGCTCATCCGCACGGGCGGCGACGACGCCAAGCCGCAGTGGCTCATCCACCTCATGAAGGACCAGACACCGCACCCCGCGCACGACGGCTCCGAGTCGTACCGCAAGCCGCCGTCCACCTCCCCCGGGCGCGGGCTGCGGCGCGGGAAGACGGTCGTCGGCTCGCGGAAGCAGCTCGCGGGGGTCGTGCACCCGATGCTCGCCACGCCGGCGGAGCCCGCGGAGCTGCGGGGCCGTGCGGGGTGGCGCTTCGAGATGAAGTGGGACGGCTTCCGCGCCATCGCCCGGATCTCCGGTGACGAGGTCACCCTCACCTCCCGCAACGGCCTCGACCTGACCCCGACGTTCCCCGAGCTCGCCGTGCTCGCGGATGCCGTGCACGGCGACGCGGTGCTCGACGGCGAGATCGTCGCCCCCGACGAGCGGGGGGTGCCGCGCTTCGCGCGCATCCAGCAACGCGCGGGCCTCACCGGCCCTCGAGACGTGGAGCGGGCACGGCGTGCGGTGGGGGTGGAGTTCTACGCGTTCGACGTGCTCGAGGAGGGCGGACGCCCGCTCACCGCGCTGCCCTACGCCGAGCGGCGCGCGCGGCTCGGGGAGCTCGTGACGGAGAACGCCCTCGTGCGGGTGCCACCCGACGCGGGCGACGACCTCGACGCGGCACTCGCGACGAGCCGCGAGCTGGGCCTCGAGGGGGTCATGGCGAAGCGCACCGACTCCCCCTACCGCGAGGGCCGCCGCAGCCGCGACTGGCTGAAGCTCAAGCACACTCTCGCCCAGGAGGTCGTCGTGGTCGGCTGGCGCACCGGCAACGGGATCCGCGCCGACACCCTCGGCTCGCTGCTCGTCGGCATCCCGGATGCCGAGGGGCGCCTCCGCTACGCCGGGCGCGTCGGCACGGGGTTCAGCGAGCGCGACCTCGCGAAGGCGCGGGCGCGGCTCGACGCGCTCGCCGTCGACTCCGCCGCGCTCGACGGTGTCCCCGCGGAGGACGCCCGCGACGCCCACTGGGTGACGCCGGCGCTCGTCGGCGAGGTCGAGTACGGCGAGGCGACCCCCGACGGGCGGCTGCGGCATCCGGTGTGGCGGGGGTGGCGGTTCGACAAGTCGCCCGCGGAGGTGCGCTGGGAGCGCACAATGGGATGAGGAGTCCCGCACGGGAGGGAGCACGCATGGACCGCGACACCATCGAGTACGACCCGAACCCCGACGACGAGCGGCCGGTGCCGCTCGAGGAGGAGGAGCCGTCTCCCCCGCCGACGCTCGACCCCGAGGAGCGCGTCGAGGAGGACGAGCCGGACGACATCCCCCTCGACGACGAGCGACCCGCCTGACACCAGCGGTGTCGAGGGCGCGCGGGCCGCGCTACTCCACGATCTTGCCGACGACGACGGGGATGGCGCCCGTCGGCGGGACGATGCCGGAGAGGCGCTCCGGGGCGAGCACCCGGTCCACGTCGTCCCGCGTCATGAGGCCGCGCCCGACCACGAGATCCGCGATCGACTCGTTCGTCGTGAGCGCGATGTGCGCGAGCGTCGCCGCCTCCGTGTAGCCGATGTACGGCGTGAGCGCGGTGACGACGCCGACGCTCGAGGCCACCTGACCCGCGAGGCGCGCCTCGTTCGCCGTGATGCCGTCCACGCAGTTGACGCGCAGCGTGCGGCAGGCGTTCGTCATCCAGGCGAGAGACTGCAGGATCGAGTGGGCGATGACCGGCTCGAAGGCGTTGAGCTGCAGCTGGCCCCCCTCCGCGGCCGCCGTGACCGTCGCATCCGCGCCGATGACGCTGAACGCGACCTGGTTCACGACCTCCGGGATGACCGGGTTGACCTTGCCGGGCATGATCGACGACCCCGCCTGACGCGCGGGCAGCGAGATCTCGCCGAGCCCCGCCTGCGGGCCGGACGACAGTAGGCGCAGGTCGTTGCAGATCTTGGAGAGCTTCACGGCCGCGCGCTTCAGGGTGCCCGAGAGCGTCATGAAGATGCCCGCGTCGGCGGTGGCCTCGATGAGGTCGGGCGCCGTCTCCTGCGGGATGCCGGTGACCTCCTCGAGGTGCCGGCGCACGGCCTCCGCGTAGCGCGGGTCGGCCGTGATGCCGGTGCCGATCGCCGTCGCGCCCATGTTGATCTCGTTGAGCCACGGCATGACCTCGGAGAGGCGGTCGAAGTCCTCGGCGAGCGTCGTCGCGAAGCCCGCGAACTCCTGCCCGAGGGTCATGGGCACGGCGTCCTGCAGCTGGGTGCGGCCGACCTTGAGCACGTGCGCGAACTCGCGCCCCTTCGCGCGGAAGCTCGCCGTGAGGAGGCGGTGCTCGTCGAGCAGCCGCTGGGTGCCGAACACCATGGCGAGCTTGATCGCCGTCGGGTACACGTCATTGGTCGACTGGCTGCGGTTGACGTCGTCGATCGGGTGCAGGTGGGCGTAGTCGCCCCGCGGGTAGCCGAGCTCCTCGAGGCACGCGTTCGCGATCACCTCGTTGGTGTTCATGTTGGTGCTCGTGCCGGCGCCGCCCTGGATCACCCCCACGACGAACTGGTCGTGCAGCTCCCCCGCGACGATGCGCTCGCACACGCGGTCGATGACGTCCGCCTTCGCCGGATCCAGCACGCCGATCTCGCGGTTCGCCCGCGCGGCCGCCTGCTTGACGCGCGCGAGGGCGCGGATGAGATCGGGGTAGTTCGAGATCGCCCGCCTCGTGATCGGGAAGTTCACGAGCGCTCGCGCCGTGTGGATCCCCCAGTAGACGTCTGCCGGGATCTCGAGGCTGCCGAGCGAGTCGGATTCGGTTCGGGTTGGGCCGGTGCCTGAGAGCAGTTCGCGCGCCCCGTCGGGGCCCGTCGTGACGTGGTCGTCGCCGACGATGAACTGCTCGGAGGCGGTCAGACCGGTCGTGTCGGACATCGCGCATCTCCTTCGATGGGTGTCCAGCGAGTCTATGGCCGCGGCGTCCGCGGCGGAGTGGACGGATGCCTCAGCGCGTGAACAGCGTCAGCAGATGATCGCCCACGATGAGGTAGATGCCGAAGAGCACCACGGCACCGCACAGCACGAACATCGACACCGAGACGGGGCGGCGCCAGGTGGCCTCACCGTCGCCGAGGCGCAGCCCGAGCGAGAACAGGGCCACCGCGATGCAGGCCGAGACCAGCGCTGACACGAAGACCGTGAGGAACGCCATCCAGTCGATCATCGGCGGGCCTTCCGCTTCTTGGGGCGCACGAAGACGCCGGGCTCGGGCTGGTGCAGGTTGCGGTGGTCGACGTGGCTGCGGCGCGACCACAGGAAGATGCCGGTGATCGCGAGGACCGCGAACACCACCGCGCCGACGATGCCGCCCGTGCCGAGACTCACGAGCAGGGCCGCGGCGGCGCCCACGAGGCCCGCCGCGGGGATCGTGATGAGCCAGCCGAGCGCGATGCGCCCGGCGGTGCGCCACCGCACCGAGGCGCCCTTGCGTCCGATACCCGTGCCGATGACGGAGCCGGACGCGACCTGGGTGGTCGAGAGCGCGAAGCCGAGGTGGGTGGAGGCGAGGATCGTCGCCGTCGTCGCGGCCTCCGCGGCGAAGCCCTGGGCCGGCTCCACCTCTGTGATGCCGCGTCCCATGGTGCGGATGATGCGCCAGCCGCCCGAGTAGGTGCCGGCCGCGATCGCGACGGCGCACGCGGCGATCACCCAGAACTCGGGACCGCTGCCGACGCCCTGGAAACCCGCGGCGATGAGCGCCAGGGTGATGACACCCATCGTCTTCTGCGCGTCGTTGGTGCCGTGGGCGAGCGAGACGAGGCTCGCGGTGAAGATCTGCCCCTTCTTGAACCCGTCGCGCTCGCGCTTGCGGGTGACCGCGTAGGCGATCTTCGTCGCGAGGTAGGAGACGACGCCCGCGGTGAGCGGCGCGAGGATCGCGGGGATCAGGATCTTCGAGACGAGCACGCCGCCGTCGATCACGCCGAACCCGGCTCCCACGATCGCGGCGCCGATGAGCCCGCCGAACAGCGCGTGGCTCGAGGAGGACGGCAGCCCGAGCAGCCAGGTGACGAGGTTCCAGACGATCGCGCCGATGAGCCCGGCGAGGATGAGCTCGGGCCCGATCTGGACACCCCCGTCGCCCTCCCGGATGAGCCCGCCCGAGATGGTCTTGGCGACCTCGGTGCTCAGGAACGCGCCGACGAGGTTGAGGACCGCCGCGAGCGCGACCGCCGTCTTGGGCTTGATCGCACCGGTCGCGATGGGTGTCGCCATCGCGTTGGCCGTGTCATGGAAGCCGTTGGTGAAGTCGAAGAACAGGGCCAGCGCGATGACCAGCGCGACCAGAATCAGGGGGTCCACTGCGGGCTATCCAAACATGCCGCAGGATCACGGGCAACTCGCGGGTGAACGACGGGTGAACACGGGGTACATCCTCGGCCGGGACGGGTGGCAGACAGCTCGGGAACCCCCGGATGGGGGAATGTCGCGGGTCGCTCCCGCACCCTTAATATCCGGATCGAGGAGTCGGCCCGAACCGGCAGGAGAGACCGCGTGCGCTCGAAGTGGGCGCTCGGCGCGATCGCGATCACGGCGATCATCGTCGCAGCCATCAGTTTCGCCGTGGTCGACATCTCGACCTCGGCCGCGAGCGGCTGCCTCGACACCCGGGCACCCTGCACCGAGCGAGCCACGCCGGAGATCGCGACCGTCTTCGCCGCGATCGGCGGTGTGGCGCTGCTCGTGGCCGTCGTGGCCGCGATCACCTGGATCGTGCGGAGCCTCACGACCAAACGCGAGGTGCGTCAGACGGACGTCGACTACTCGCGTGGTCCCTCTGCCCGCGTCCGCGACGACGAGGACGACGAGCTCCCGACACCGTAGCGAGCGCCTCGATCGATGAGCCCTAGAGCCGGGTGAGGCCCGCGACCCGCACGACCGCGGCGCCCTCCGCCCGCGAGGCGTCGAGGTCGACCGTGGCGTCGATCCCCCAGTCGTGGTCGCCCGCGGGGTCGTCGACGATCTGCCGGACCACCCAGCGATCCGGGTGCTCCGTCACGAGGATGCGTGCCGCCGATCGCGCGTCGGGCCCCGTCCCGATGGCGTCGTGCTCCGCGTAGTAGCGATCGAGCGCATCGGGCCACCCCGCCTCGGGGTCGAGCGCCACGAGCTCGTCGTCATGTTGGAGGGCCGCCGCCTGGACGCGTCGCCAGAGCTCGTTCCGCACGAGCACCTGGAAGGCGCGACGGTTCGTCGTGACGTCGGGCGGAGGCAGCGGCAGGACCGCCGCGACGGTCGAGGCGGCATCCGCCCGTGGGTCGACGAGCGCCGCCCACTCGTCGAGGAGGCTCGAGTCGACCTGGCGCACGAGCTCGCCGAGCCACTCGACGAGGTCCCGCAGCTCCTCCGTCTTCGCCTCGTCGGGGATCGTCTGCCGGGCCGCGCGATAGGCATCGCTGAGGTAGCGCAGCACGAGCCCCTCGCTCCGCCCGAGCTGCAGGAAGCCGACGTAGTCGCCGAACCCCATCGCGCGCTCGTAGAGGTCGCGCACGACCGACTTGGGGCGCAGCTCGTAGTCGCGGATCCACGGCTGGCTCGAGGCGAAGGTCTCGTAGGCCTGCTCGAGGAGCTCGGCGAGCGGCTTCGGCCAGCTGATCTCCTCGAGCAGCTCCATCCGCTGCTCGTACTCGACGCCGTCCGCCTTCATCGCGGCGACCGCCTCGCCCCGCGCGCGGAACTCCTGCTGCGCGAGCACGGGCCGCGGGTCGTCGAGGGTCGCCTCGATGACGCTCAGCGCGTCGAGCGCGTAGCCGGGGGCGTCGCGGTCGAGCAGCTCGAGCGCCGCGAGGGCGAACGGCGAGAGGGGCTGGTTGAGCGCGAAGTCGGGCTGCAGCTCGACGGTGAGGCGGATGCGCGCGGTGCCGTCGAACCCGCCGCCGAGCTGCTCGACGACGCCCGCCGTGCGGAGCGTGCGGTACAGCGCGATCGCGCGTCGCGCGAGGGCCCCGCGCCGCGCGGACGGCTCGTGGTTGTCGGTCGCGAGTTCCCGCACGATCCGGAACGCGCTGCCCGGCTCGGACGCGGGCGCGTCGGCGCCGGGCCTGGACAGCAGCTGCAGCAGCATCGCCGCCGTCATCCGCATCGAGCTGGCGAGCGGCTCCGGCTCGGCCCCGATGAGGCGCTCGAAGCTCGCCGGCCCCCAGTTGACGAAGCCGTCCGGCGCCCGCTTCTTCACGAGCTTGCGCTTCGCCTTCGGATCGTCGCCCGCCTTCGCCGCGGCGCGGACGTTCTCGATCTCGTGCTCGGGCGCGAGCGCGACGACCTCTCCCGCGGTGTCGAAGCCCGCGCGGCCCGCCCGCCCCGCCACCTGGTGGAACTCGCGCGCCGTGAGCTGCCGCATCCGGGTGCCGTCGAACTTGGTGAGGCCGGTGAGGAGCACCGTGCGGATCGGCACGTTGATGCCGACGCCGAGGGTGTCGGTGCCGCACACGACGCGCAGCAGCCCCTGTTGCGCGAGCTGCTCGACGAGGCGCCGGTAGCGCGGCAGCATTCCCGCGTGATGCACGCCGATCCCGGAGCGGACGAGGCGCCCGAGGGTCTGCCCGAAGCCCGTCGAGAAGCGGAATCCGCCGATCGCGTCGGCGATCGCGTCGCGCTGCTCGCGGCTGGCGACGCGCACGCTCGCCAGCGCCTGGGCGCGCTCCACGGCGGCCGCCTGCGAGAAGTGCACGATGTAGACCGGCGCGAGGCCGTCTGCGAGCAGCTCCTCGACGAGCTCCTGCACGGGGGTGATCGCGTAGCGGTAGTGCAGCGGCACGGGCCGCTCGACGCCGGTGACCCGCGCCACCTCTCGGCCGGTGCGCCGTTCGACGTCCTCGGCGATCGACGAGACGTCGCCGAGGGTCGCGGACAGCAGCACGAAGCGCGCCCCGCGCAGCACGAGGAGCGGCACCTGCCACGCCCATCCGCGATCCGGGTCGGCGTAGTAGTGGAACTCGTCCATGACGACGGAGTCGGCCTCGGCGTGCTCGCCCCTCCTCAAGGCGATGTTGGCGAGGATCTCGGCGGTGCAGCACACGATCGGCGCGTCCGGGTTCACGCTCGAGTCGCCCGTGACCATCCCCACGTTCTCGGCCCCGAAGAGCGCGACGAGCTCGAAGAACTTCTCGCTCACGAGCGCCTTGAGCGGCGCCGTGTAGAAGGAGCGCCGGCCCTGGGCGAGCGCCATCGCGTGGGCGGCGACCGCGACGAGCGACTTGCCCGTGCCCGTGGGCGTGCTGAGGACGAGGTGACGATCGAGCACGAGCTCGAGCACCGCCTCCTCCTGCGCCGGGTAGAGCGCGAGGCCCCGCGAGCGGGCCCAGCCGTCGAACGCGGCGAGGAACGCGTCCGGATCCCACGGGCGGGGAAGGCGGTCGGCGAGGTCCTCGGAGGGCATCCCCCGAGTCTGCCGCACCGAGGTCGGGGAGAGGCCGTGTCCCCAGGCTTGGGGGGAGGTGCATGCTATCGGCGCCCGTGAGCGCGCCCCTATCATGACGACGACGAACGAGTCGTTCCGTCAGGGGGAAGCATCCGAGCGCTCTCCCTGCGGGACGCGGTGAGGAAGGTATCTCATGGCGGAAGAGGAAGGCCATGTGCCGGCGGGGTGGTACCCCGATCCGCTCGGGCTTCCCCAGCTGCGCTGGTGGGACAACCACGCCTGGACCGAGCACACCTCCGACGCGCGCCAGCCGATGGTCGCCCAGGAGACGGTCACGGCGAAGCTCGCCTACGCCGACGACGACGAGTTCCTGACGCAGGAGCGCCGGGAGGACCTCGTCACCGACAGCGGTGCGGGTCACCCGTCCGCCGAGCCCGCGTTCGCCGCAGCCGACCCCGTGCTCTCGCTCGAGGCCGCGCCCGCCGCGCAGCAGCGACTCGCCGAGGAGGTCGTCTCCCCCGGTCTCAAGTACGCCCAGGAGCACGTCATCGAGGATGCGCCCACGAGCGCGCCCTTCCTGCTCGAGACGAGCTACGACGACCTGCTGGGTGTTCCCATCGACCCGGCCGAGGCCCAGCAGGCAGCGCCGCGCAACCCGTTCGCGGCGAGCGCGTTCGACGCCATGCCCACCTTCCAGGTGGACCCGAACGCGGCCGCGGGCGTCGGCACCTTCACGACGACGAACTTCGACCCGGGTGCGTTCAGCAACTTCACCTACGCGCCCTCGGTGCTCGCCGAGCACGACACCTCGCAGCCGCTCACGCGGCGCGCCGTGATGGCGGAGAACGGCCTCTCGGTCAACACCGGCCCGGTGTGGATCATCGCCCTGATGCCGGTCATCATGCTCGTGCTCGCGCTCATGTTCCTCGTCGCGGGCGACGCGGGACGCGACTCGACGCTGTTCGCCGGCATCATCCTCGGCGGCTCCTACCTGACCACCGTGATCCTCGCGATCATCGACCGCGCGATGCTGACCCGCATGGGTCACAGCCGCACGGCCAACTGGGACTGGGCGTTCCTCGGTGCGCCCGTGTACCTGATCGCGCGGATGTCGAACGTCGTCCGTGAGACGGGGCGCGGCCTGCGTCCGTTCCTGACCTGGTCGGCGCTCACGATCGTGCTGATCGGCTCCGCCGTCGCCATCCCGGGCATCGTCATGGCGCTCGCGCCGGGCGTGTTCTCGGACGAGGCGGAGCAGTCGATCTCCGAGCAGGCCGGAGCGATCGGCGCGAGGATCAACGCCACCTGCCCGGACGTACCGCCCCTGCTGGTCGGCGGCACCATGACCTGCAGCGCCGTGACGCCCACCAAGGTCGCCAACGTGGTCGTGAGCCTCCAGCGCAAGAACGGCTGGATCGACTGGCGCGTGGACGACTGGGGCGTCTTCTCCACCAACCGATGAGCATGCCCGGCACCGTCGGTGACGACAGCGCTCAACCCGAACGCAAGGAACAGGAGGTGGTTCGAGTGACCGATCAGGCGATCCGCGTGGTCCCGGCCGGATGGTACGAGGACCCCTCGGACCCCGGCCAGGTGCGCTGGTGGAACGGCATCGCGTGGACCGACCACACGCAGGCCAAGCCCGATCTCGACGCCATCGCGGATGCCGAGTCGGCCGAGCTCGAGGCGAGCTTCGCGGTGCCCGCCGCCACGCGTAACCGCAACCGGATCCGCTCGACCTCGACCGCCGAGAGCTGGCTCGTGGCGTTCAGCCCCGTGCTGCTGGCCCTCGGCCTCTTCGCTGCCGCCTGGGCATGGCTCTACCTGGCCCCGGACCTGATCGTCGGGATCGTGGCGCTCGTCGTGGCCTACGCGCTCGTCATCGTCTTCGCGATCCTCGACCGGAGGAAGCTGGCGCGCTGGGGGCACACCCCGCCGCCGCTCGTCGGCGCGCTGCTGACGGCCCCCGTCTACCTGCTGATCCGCGCCCTGCGGCTTCCAAAGAGCTGGGGACAGCTGATCGCCTGGGCCCTGCTCATGGTGGGTCTCATCGGGGTCCCCGCGGGGGCGTGGTTCGGCGGGGCGCTGACGAACGTGCAGACGGCGGTGCGCATCCAGGCCGAGATCCGCGACGAGCTCGTGGGCTCGGGCAAGGCATCGGCCCTCTCCTGCCCCCCGATCGCCGACACGACGACCGTGGGCGCCATCTACACCTGCGAGGTGACGCGCCCCGATGGCAGCAGGGGCAAGCTCTGGGTCAGCATCGACTCGGACGAGGGCGACTACAGCTACAGCTTCGCGATCAGCTGACCGGTCGCGGGTCGGAGGCGGCTCGGAGGCGCGGAGTACGCTCGAGCCCATGACGAACGACCGATCCGACCGCGAGAAGGCCGAGGACGCTCTGCGCGCCCGTGAGTCGCTCGCCGGCGAGGCCTACTCCGCCGGTGAGCTGCTCGAGGGCGGCGCCGGCATGTCCGAGCACCTGTACGCGCCCGTCGCACCACTCCCCGAGGGCCAGGAGCTCCAGGACGAGGCCGGGTCCGACGAGTCCTGACTGGGCTGTCTACCCCACGTCCGGGGTGACCCCAAGTGGGGCTCTCGAGCCCCCTCGCACCTCCCTAGACTCCGTGTCAGCGGCCGATGGGGAGGCTGCAACTCGAGGGGGAGGAACTCGTGAGTCTCAGTGCCGCCGCGCCGGTCGCCGCCTGGTATCCGGACCCGACCGACGCCGACTCTCTTCGCTGGTGGGATGGCCTCGGATGGACGTCGCACACCCGCCCGCGCCCGGCGCAGGTGCCGCAGAGCCTGCCGACGCCCGACCCGGCGACCGCCTACATCCCTGAAGCGCCGCCCGTGTCGGCACCTGTGCAGGTGGACGCAGTGGTGCCCACGCCGGCTCCTGTGCCGGCAGCAGCGCCCGATGTCGCCCAGTTGGCCGCCGCGCTCGCCGCCGCCCCCGCGCCCGCGGCCGGGACGGCGGGGATCGCCGCCGCTCCTCCGCCTCCGCCCGTAGGCAGCGCCCCTCCGGTGCCGCCTGCCGCGGCGCCTGCGCCGCTGCCCGCGGCCGAGGCGCCCGCCGCGCCGCTGCCGGCGACCGAGGTGCCCGCTCCCGCGCCCGCACCGGCGGTCGACGAGAGCCAGTCGGTCGCCGCCGCCCGCGCTGCGTTCGCCGCCGCACAAGCCGAGAAGGCGGCCGCGGCGGCGGCCGCCGCGGCCCAGGTCGCCGCACAGGCCGCCGCCGGACTTGCCGCGGTCGAGGCCGCGAGCACCATGACTCCCGCCGCCCCGCCCGCCGCAGCCCCACCTCCGGCGGCCGGCGGCGGCGAGGAGCAGTTCACCTCGGTCGCCCAGGCCCGTGCCGCGTTCGCAGCGAAGAACGCCGCTAGGAAGGCCGGCCTCGACGCGCCCGCAGCAGAGGCGCCCGTCGAGGTCGAACCGCCCGCAGCGGCCACCCTCTCGAACAACGACGAGGGCCGCCCGATCTCGGTCGCGGCCGCGCGCGCCGCAGCCGCGAAGGCCAAGGCCGAGGCCGAGGCGCTCGGTGTGCCCGAGCAGCACACCGAGGCGCAGGACCGCAAGTGGCACCTGCCCAAGCTGAGCTGATCCACCTGCTCGGGCGTGCGCGGCGCGTCCACGATGAGCGAACCGCCCCCCTCACCCGAACGGGGGACTGAGCGGTTCGCTCATCGCCGCATAGGCTCAGGAGATCACGGACACAGTGGGGGCTTTGAACGTGTCGGACATGATGGGGACGTCGCCGAGAGCGGCCTGGTATCCCGACCCCAGCGATGCGACCATGCAGCGCTGGTGGGACGGGCGCGCCTGGACGGCGTACACGACGCCGATCCCGCCTCCCCCGCCCATGCCAGCGCCGACCACGGCGCCGTCGAGCGACATGCCCGCGCCGTACCAGCTCGCACAGCAGCAGGAGCGGCAGGAGGCCGTGGCACCGCGCCCGCAGCTTCCCGCTCAGCAGCAGGCACCGGCACCGGCACAGCAGCAGGCACCGGCACAGCAGCAGCAGGCACCGGCACAGCAGCAGCAGGCACCGGCACAGCAGCAGCAGGTCGTGCAGCAGCCCGCCGCACAGGAGCCGGTCGTGCAGCAGCCCGCCGCACAGCAGCAGCCCGCCGCTCACGAGACGGTCGCCCAGCAACCCACGCAGCAGCAGCCGGTCGCGCAGCAGCCGGTCGCGCAGCAGCCGGTCGTGCAGGAACCCGTCGCCGTTCAGCAGCCGATCGCGCCCGCGCAGCCCAGCCCGGCCCCGCAGCCGGTCGCCCCGCAGCAAGCGGCCACCCAGCAGGCGCCCGCGCAGCAGCAGCCGCCTGCCCAGCCGCTGGCTCCGCAGCAGGCACCTCAGCCGCAGGCCGCGCCGACCCCGGCGCCCGCGGCGCAGCCCGCACCGAGCCCGGTCGCCCCGGCCGCGGAGGCCGCCTCGGTCCCCGCCGCGCAGCTCCCGGCAGCGTCATCGACGGCACCGTGGGCGAACTCCGCCCCGCCGTCGCCCGCGACACCCGCCCAGCCCGCGTACCTCGGTCAGCCCGCGCCGACCGCACCCGCGCAGGCGGCACCTGCCCCGGCAGCCGCATCCGCTGCACCCGCACCCGCGCAGCCGGTGGAGCCCCGGATCCCCGAGGTCCCCGCCGAACTGCTGGCGCGCCAGGCGCCCCCGAGCGCCCCCGCGGTCGCGCCCGCCGTCCTGCCGCCCGCCGCGGCATCCGCTCCCCCGGTCGCGCAGCCCGTCTCGAGCGCCCCTGCAGCGCCCGAGCTTCCGCGAGTCGCGCCTCCGGGGGCCGCTCCGTCTGCGTACACCGCCGCGCCCTCGCCGTCGCTCTACGCCTCCGCGCCCGCCCCGGCGGCGCCTGCGCTCGAGCTCGAGGCCGGGCCGGCCAGCGGCCCGAGCATCCCCGGGTTCACCCCCGCCCCCACGATCCTCGCGCTCCCCGCCCTGCTCGGCGGCGGATCGCCCACAAACGCTGCGGCACCGTCAGTGCCGGCCCCCGCGCCGGCCCCCGACGCGTCTCACCCCACGATGGCGCCTCCGGCGACGGTGCCGTCGGTGTCGCAGCTCCCCCCGACCACCTCGGCGGGCTCCGGGGAGGCGAATGCCGCCTACCTCGCGGCCTTCGGCCTCTCCGCCCCGGGATCCCCCGCGGGCCGGACCGACAGCGTGGCGCCCAGCACAGGCCCGCAGCCGGTCCCCCTGCCGACCGACGGCGGCCCGCTCGGCACCGCGCCGTCGACCGCGCGCGCCCTCCCCTCCGGCGGCGAGCACCCCGGCATGGACCTCACGCCCGACGGGCGCGGCGACTTCGGCGCCCCCATGCACCGCATCTGACGCGCCGTCTCAGGGCGCGTCGGCGATCAGGTCGACCTCCACGTCCGGCAGGTCGTAGGGGCTGGCCTGCACGACGCGTCCGCGCGGATTGAGGCGGTCGTCGGCCGCGTAGCGGGACGCGAGGGTACGCACGGCCTCCTCGTCGCCCGCGTCGGCGGCGATCACGAGCTCCGCGAGCGCGTCCATCCACTCGGCCTCGGCGGGCTCGACGGCGCGCTCGCCGTGCATCGCGCCCCAGACGTCCCAGAGCAGCAGTTCGTCGCCCATCCGGTGGGCGATGTCGCGGATGACGTAGTCGAACACGAACGGCGTCCCCCCGAAGGGCGACTCCGGGAAGACGCCGAAGGTGCGCGGGTCGGCGGTGCCGCTGCGCACCGCCGACCAGACCTCGGCCGCCGTGGCGAAGCCGTCCAGGCCGCGCTCGGGCAGTGCGCAGGTGTCGAAGGCGAACCAGCTCGGGTCGAGCTGGGCGTCCGCACGCACCCAGCCCGTGCCGTCGTGGTACTCCACCACGACGTGGTCGTAGTGGAAGCCCGGACCGAAGTAGCCCGCGAAGCCCACCCGGCTGCGGGCGGCGAGCCCGCGCTCGCGCAGAGCGGAGACGGTGAGCAGGGTGAAGTCGCGGCAGCATCCGGCCACCCGCTCCGCGCGGTCGCGCGGCGCGTCGAGGGGCTCCGGATGGCGGGCGGCGTCCACCCCGAGGATGCGCTCGGCCCAGCGCCCGTCGATGTCGGAGCGGCGCTCCGGCGGAACCTCGATGCCGTCGGCCCGGTAGTGGTAGAGCAGGTTCCGCACGACCGCGACGACATCCGCGAGGGCCGCATCCGGAGTGAGCGCCTCCCAGCGCGCGCGGTGCACTCCGGGATCGCTGTACCTGCTGTGCCGGGACGCGCGGAGGACCTCCTCATCCATGGGCCCATCCTGCCACCGCCCTCGCTGCCTCAGGCGAAGCGGACAGCGGCCTGGATGCGAGAGCGCAGCTCGAACAGGTCGGTACCGCCCGTGCCGACCCCGGTCACCCCGGTCCGGATGACGTGGGCGAGCTGCGGTTGCGGGATGAGCAGCGCCCGCGCCCCCCGCACCGAGCCCAGGTCGGCGAGAGCGGGGGCGTCCGCGTCGGGCACGACGACGCCGATGGCGGAGAACCTCACGCGCGCCTCCCGCCCGAAGGCGCGCGCACGCGCTGAGAGCTCGTGGACGGGCCTCTCGCCGCCGATCGCGGGTCCGACGAGCTCCGCACCCTTCGTCCGTACCTCGCCGCCCCAGTCCTCGCTCAGGAGCGCCCAGAGGCCGCTCGGCCCCAGCACGATGTGGTCGATCTTGCCGGCGCGCGTGTCGACGTCGTGCCAGACGCTGTAGCCGATCCCCAGCCCGGCGAGCTCGCGCGCGGAGCGCTCCTCGGCGATCGCCGCCGCGAGCAGGTGCTTGACCTGGCGGGGAGCGGAGCGCACGAGGTCGACGTCGTAGGGATCCGGCACCTCGACGCCGCGCCCGACCCACTCGCGCAGCTCCGCCAGGTAGCGCTCGCGGTACCAGCCGCCGGGGTGCCCGCTCGAGCGCGCCTGTGGACGCGAGTCGGCGCGCGGCCGCGGCGCCTGCGGTGCGTACACCGGGCGCTCCGGGGATGCTGCGCGCAGCCCCCGCGCGTCGTAGGAGGCACGTGCCTCCGGGCTTCCCACGAGCTCCCAGGCGTGCTGCACGGCGTGGAACGCGTCGGCGCGGCCGCCGGCATCCGGATGCGTCTCGCGTAGCCGCCTGCGGTACGCACGGCGCAGCTCGTCCTCGCTCGCGGTGGCCGATACTCCGAGCACCTCGTAGGGGGACGCGGCGAGCGGGCTGTCAGGCACGACAACGATCGTAGGCGGGGCGCGCACCGCGCGGCTGCGAGGAGCCTAGGCTCGGAGGGTGAGTTCCCGCGACGAGATCGGCGTGCGCCGGCGCGCCAGCCTCGAGGTGCTGCGCGCTGAGGCCGGGGATGAGCTCGCCACGGTCGTGTTCGAACGCCTCCGCGCCGGCGAGGATCCGTGGGACTTCATGCAGGAGCTGCCCACCGTCGACGAGCTCGTCGTGCTGACCTTGCGTGCCGAGCTCATCCGTGCCGACAACGACCGCCGCCCGAGCACGGAGGTCGACTACCGCATGCTGCGCCAGATCGCGCTCGCCTACCCGGCGCTCAGCACGACCGTCTGGGCGCTGCTCGACACCGAACGCACCCGCCGGAGGACCGCGTGAGCGTCGTCGCCCTCATCGACTTCGACCCCGCCACCCGCGCCGCGACGGGGCACCGGCTCGCGGACGCCGACGAGCCGCTCCTGCAGGTCGCCGAGCTGGGCGCGACGCGCGGCGACGGGATCTTCGAGACGGCGAGCCTCGTGCGCGGCCACGTGCAGGCGCTGGAGGCGCATCTCGAGCGCTTCGTGCAGTCCGCGGCGATGCTGCAGCTGCCCGCGCCGGATGTCGACGTCTGGCGCGACGCGGTGCGTGCCGTGGGCGGCGCGCTGACCGAGGCGGGCGTCGCGGAAGGTGCCATCAAGTTCGTGCTGACCCGCGGCATCGAGGGCACGGGCGTGCCCACGGGCTGGGTTCACGGGACCGTCTCGCCCGACTTCGCGGCCGATCGCGCGGACGGCGTGCGCATCGTGCTGCTCGACCGCGGCTACCGGCACGACGTGCCCCGCACGGCCCCGTGGCTGCTCGCGGGGGCCAAGACGCTGAGCTACGCGATCAACCGCGCGGCGCTCCGTGAGTCGGCCCGCCGCGGCGCGGACGACGTGCTCTTCCTGTCGAGCGACGGCTACCTGCTCGAGGGTCCGACCTCGACGCTCGTGCTGCGCATCGGGCCGCGGCTCGTGACGCCCCGCATCGACCTGGGCATCCTCGCCGGCACGACGCAGGCCGACCTGTTCACCTGGGCGGAGTCGGAGGGCTTCCCGACCGGATACGAGCTGCTGACGCCCGCCGACCTCGCCGACGCGGATGCCGCCTGGCTCGTGTCGAGCGTGCGGCACGTCGCGCCGATCCGCGCGGTGGACGGCGTGGAACGGGCCGTCGACGCCGAGCTCACCGCGCGGATGAACGACGCCCTCGACGCCCGCACGGCCTGAGCGGGTGCGCACGGACCGTCGCCCGGGTCGGGCTCCACACGACGAAGGACCCCGGGTAGCTGGTCCGGGGTCCTTCTGTGTCGGTGTGGCCGCCGCACCCGCGAGCTCTCGGGTAGGGCGTTCGCCGAGCTGAGCGGCAGCTCGGATGCTCGCAGCGAACCACGTGCATCCGAGGCGGCTCCCGCGGTGGGATCTCCCCCGCGACGCCTCACGGCCCCGCGGAATCCGCCCCGCCTTCGCATCCGGTCGGCCCGAGGGCCCTCCATCCACGCTTGCGGGATGTCATCCCACCACCGGCGCTGCCCCACGGACGGAGCTCGCGCTCCGTGTTCCCTTGAGGCCACTCCACGCTCCTCCCGGGCTGACCCGTTCGGCTCGTGGAGATCACCGCCCCGCTTCGGCTGCGATCCCCCGCCTCCGGATCTCTCCGTCTGCGTGGGTTTCGCGCCTCATCGGTTGAGTAGAGATTACTCGGCGCCACGAGGGGCACAAGAGGTGAAGTCTCACTAGATGGTTGAGGTCGGCGGGGCTGAGGTGCGCCTTGAAAATACTGGCGGCGGTGATGCTGTCCGCGATTCCTCATACCCCCGTATCGGAATCGCGATGATGACAGGATCACCGCCGCCTGCTAGTCCCCCAACTAGTGCAGTCCTCACGATAGGGCGGCGACCCGTGGGAACGCTCCCCCCAGAGCGGGGGGCTGACGCATCCGCGGTCGCGTGCCACGATTCGCGCGCGCAGCCCGCCGGTGCGCACGTCCCTCGCGGTCGTCCGGCGGTCCCGCGCAGGACCGCGCTGTGCAGGACCGTGTGCTGTGCAGGATCGTGCCGCACACGACGAAAGGCCCCCGGCTGCCGCGTTCCGCCGGTGCCGAAGCACCAGGGTTCGTCGAGCCCCGAGGGCCTTTCTGTCACCTTCCGGCCAATCCCCGAGGGGATCCGTGCCTTCCGGTGAACACGAGAATACTCAGCGGTGAACGCCGCGCAAGACGTGAACCCTCGCTAGATGGTTGAGGGTTCAGAGCTCGCGCACGGCGTCGGAGAGCAGCGCGACGAGCGCCTCCAACTGCACCGACCCCTCCGCCGACTCGCCCGACTCGCCGTCCAGCGCGCGCGCCGCGAGACCCGCCTTCGCGTCGATCAGCTCCGCGATGCGGCCGTCGATCGTCTGCGCCGCGATGATCCGCCACGCCGTCACCGGAAGCTCCTGCCCGATGCGGTGCACGCGGTCGATCGCCTGGGTCTGCTCCGCGTTCGTCCAGCTGAGCTCCGCGAGCACCACGTTCGACGCCGCCTGGAGGTTCACCCCGACGCCCGCCGCCGTGAGCGAGCACACCGCGACCGCGACCTCCGGGTCGTTCTGGAACGCGTCGATCTCCGCCTGGCGCGTCTTCGAGGTCTGGTCGCCGCGGATCGACACGGTCTTCAGGCCCGCCTTCGCGAAGTGAGCCTCCGCCGCATCCATGACGTCGATGTGCTTCGCGAAGAACACGACCTTGCCCACGTTGCGCGCGAGGTTGACCGTGTAGTCGGCGGCGGGGGTGGCCTTCGCCTGCCCGATGCGCCGCACCATCGTGAAGACGTTGTCGCCACCCGACTCGGCCTGCTTCGACTCCTCGAGCTCCGCGGCCGCGACGAGCCGGATGAGGTCGGCGGCGTCCGAGTCCGGCCGCGACGCCCGCAGGCGGCGGAAGCGCTCCACCAGACGCGCGATCAGGGCGCGCTCGGCGTCGCGGATCGAGCGCCCGGCCTCGCCGTCGAGCTCGACGGGGATGTCGGCGATGCGCCGCGCCGGGATGTCGGACGCCACGTCGACCTTCTTGCGCCGCACGATCCCCATGCTCACGACGGCGCGACGGGCTGCACCGAAGAAGCCCGGGTCGACGGGCGTCAGCTCGGTCTCCTCGAGCTTCTCCATGAGGCGCGGCATCGGCTTCTTCTCGTCGATCCAGCCCAGGAACTGCCAGATCATGCGGAAGTCCTCGATCTGGTTGATGAGGGGCGTTCCGGTGAGCGCCACGAGCAGCGGGTTGGGCACCTGACGACGGATCGACGCGGAGAGAGCCTGGACGTTCTTGGAGCGCTGCGACTCCTTGTTCTTGATGAAGTGCGCCTCGTCGACGATCATGCCGCGGAAGCCGCGACGCGAGAGCCAGGCGGCGTGCCGGTCGAGGATCTCGTAGTTGACGACGACGATGTCGGCGAACGCGTCCACGTCGTCGCCGTCGCCGTGCACGACGGTCGCCGTGCGGTGCGGGGTCCACTTCTCGACCTCACGCGCCCAGTTGACCTTGACGACGTTCGGCACCACGACGAGCAGCGGGTAGGCGTTCGCGACGTCGGCGGCCAGCAGCGCCTGCGCCGTCTTGCCGAGTCCGGGTTCGTCGGCCAGCAGGTAGCTGCGGTGCCCCTCGCGCGCCGACTCGACGAAACGGGCCTGGTGCCGCATGAGGTCGATCCCGCCCGGCGTCGCGAGGGAACGCGCCTCGGGCAGCTCCATGCTCGCCGCGCCGCCGCCCGCCCCCACCTCGAACGAGCGGAACAGGGGATCGATGAGCTCCCAGCTGTCGAGGTCGCCGCGCGGGGCGGCCGCCGGCTGCTGGTAGGCGCCGAAGTCGGGGGCGAGGAAGGGGTTCGACATCTGGTACTGCCGCACCGACTGCGGGACGACCTGGCGCTCCTCGACGACCGGCTTCGCCTCCGGCTCCGTGACGACCACGAGGTCCTCGGGGGCGAGCGGCGTGCCCGCCTCGATGAGCAGCGTGCGGCGCACCTCCTGCGCCGAGGGGCTCAGCGGCGCAGTGTCGGTCAGCAGCTGGATGAGGCTCGCGTCGCGCGCCGCCGTCTTCGCCATGATCGTCGCGATGCCGTCGAGGCGCGTGAGCTCCTTGGTGCGCTCCGCGTCGCTGAGGCCCGCGTCGGTCTTGATGCGGGCGCGCTCCTCGCGCGCGAGCACCGCGACGACGCGGTAGCGCATGCGGTTCGCGGGGTTGACCTTGCCGCGCTCCGCCGCGTTCTCGATGCCGCGCACCACACGCGCGAGCACCGGGATGATGCCGGTCTCGTCCTGGTGCGCCCGGCGGCGCTGGGCGGTCTTGGCCGCAGACGACTTGGAGCCGCTACGGGTCTTCTGGCCGGATGTGGCCATCGTTCTCCTCGGGGGCTGTAACCCCATCGCGACGAATCACGTCGCCTCTGGTGGCGATCCGGCGGTGCGCCGGATCGAACTCTCGGTGCAGATCACCCCCGCTGCTCCCCTGATCCGGCTTGGCCGGCGGGGCGGTGGGCGCGTCCAGTCTAGCGCACGCAGCCGATCCGGGGCATCCGGTTAGGGTTGCCGTGTGCTGTCGACCGCCGCCCGAGCCTACGCGCGGTGCTGGCCCGCGCTGCTCGCGTGGTTCCTCGCGGGATGGACGGCGAGGCTCCTGCTGCTGCGCTTCGCGGCATCCGTCGGCAACGAGCTGCCGCTCGTCGGCCAGCTCATCCTGCCCCTCGCGGTGATCGCCCGCCTCGCGAGCTACGTCGCGATGTTCCTCGTGCTGCGCGCCGCGCTGCCGAACGTCGCCGACGCGGACCCGCCGCGGGCGGACGGCACACGGATGGGATTCCTCGCCCGCTGGGGCGCGGCGATCTCCGCCGCGATCCTGCCCTTCTTCGTCGTCTACGCGGCGTGGGGCATGATCTCCGAGGACGGCAAGGACTACGCGGCGGCGGCGCTCGACCAGGCCGACCTCTGGGGCGGCGGATCGAGCAACGCCCTCGAGGTCGTGGTCGACGTGTGGTCGCTCGGCATCGTCGTGCTCGCGTTCGCGGGGCGGTGGCTGCTGCAGCGCTTCTCGTCGCGCCTGCCGCGCTGGACGGCCGTGGTGTCCGCGTACCTCGAGGCCGTGTGGGTTCTCGTCGCGCTGCTCGTCATCCGCGAGCTCCTCGCCGGCGTGCCCGCCTGGTTCGCGACGAGGCGGATGTTCGCGCCCATCGTTGACGCCGTCGCGATGTGGCGTGACGACCTCGGCTGGTTCCGCTGGCTCGGGGACGCGTTCACCTGGCTCATGACGCAGCTGGGCGACGTCGTCTTCCAGCCGCTCGCCTGGGTGGCCCTCGCCGCCGTGGTCTACGTCGGCGCGAGATCGCGGGCTGCGGCCGCGGCGCCCAACGCCCGCGTCGCGCGCGCACGCGCCGCCGTGACCGCGCGGTGGGCGCGCCTGCCCCGCTGGGTGCGCACGGCGATCACGACCGTGACGGGCGGATTCCAGGAGCGCTGGCTGCCGATCGCCGGCGCCGTCCGGCTGATCTGGGCCGCCGGACCGCTCACGCTGGCAGGCTTCCTGCTCGCCTACGCCCTCGCGCACGCCGCCGGCGAGTGGCTGTTCGTGGCCGTCATCCGCGTGCTCGGCCCCCACGAGTTCCTGTTCTGGACGGCCGTCGACGACCCCGTGAACCTCCTCGTCGTGGCGCTCGTCGTGCCCGTGCAGCTCGCGCTCGTGGCGGCCACCTACGACACGGCGCTCGGCCGGTCGACGACCACGGCGCCCGCGGGCGAGTCGATCACGACAGCCGAAGGTGATACGCCCGCGGCAGCAGATCGGACGTGAAAACCTCGAGCACGACATCGTCGACCGCGTCGTCCGGGATGAGGAAGGCGAGCTCGAACGGGAACGGCATGTCGGCCCGCGAGCATCCCGAGGGCACGTCGTCGGGCAGCCCCTCCCCGGGGAAGTAGTCGACACCGGCGAGGCCGGAGCTCCAGCGCCGGTCGACGCCGGGCTCCAGCAGCTTCGTGGTGCAGGTGAAGCCCTCGGGCGCGGCCGAGGCGTCGAGTTCGAGCGTGACCGAGACGAGCGCGGTCCCGTCGGGAACCTCGTAGCGGTCCCCCTCCGGGCTGCCGCCGACCGCCGACCAGCTGTCGACCACGCGGATCGTCGCGTCGCCGAGGCTCGCCTGCTCGCCGCGATCGAGGGTCGTGACGTCGCTCGGACGGGACGAGAGGTAGTCGAACGCGTCGATGCTCAGGGACGCGGCGACCGCCGCGGGAACCAGCACCAGCAGGCTCAGCAGCGCCCACCGCGATCGACGCCACCACGACATCCGCTCGGTCACCATCGCGTGAGCTCCCTGCGTTCGAGCTCGACCTCGGCCGCGCGGTCGAGACCCGTGAGGTCGAGCTCGACCTCGACGACCGTGATCAGGCGGGTGTCGGACTTCGTGGAGAGGCGCAGCGTCGCGCGCCGCGCCTCGGCCTCGTCGAGCACCTCCTCGGGCAGCTCGAAGACGAAGGTGCCGGCGACAGGCAGGCCCGGGTCGAGACTCGCGGACTGCATCGCATAGATGCCGGGCCGCAGGCTCGTGGGCCACACCCGCTCGCCCACCTGGACCGTCGCGTACGCCAGGGTCGGGTTCTCGGTCGACTCCATGCGGGCGTCGACGAGAAGCCAGACACCGGTGGTCGTACCGGTCCAGCGGTCGAGCACCACGACATCCGCGAGCGCCGCCCCGTCGACGGCGGCTCGGAGGCCGCGCCCCTCGCCGCGTTCTCCCTCGGCGACGCGCACCCCGAAGGGGGCGAACACCAGGTCCTCCTGCGGTTCCGTGCGGGCGACGGCGAACGCCGCCCCCACCAGCACGAGGGCCGCCGCGATCGCCAGCGGACGCGTCACCGCTCCCACGGGTACTCCAACTCGCTCGACGACACGGGCACCCGCGTGGCCTGCACCATCACGCGCTCGTCGCGCCACGCCGTGCCGCTGTACAGCACCGCCCGTTCCGGGCGCCCGTCGACCACCCCGAAGACGATCGGCTCCCCCACCGCGACCGACCCGACCGGCACCTGCCACCGCATCAGCACCTCGGTCTCGACCCCCGGGGGCAGCGCGGAGGTGAAGGTCCCGTCCGCCGCGATCCGCACGGACGCGGAGCGGTCGATCCTCGGGAGCGCGTCGAGCGCGTCGAAGGTGAGCAGCTCGTCGGAGCGCGTGTCGGCCTCGCGCCACTCGTTGCGGACCACCGCTCGAACGACCACGAAGGTCATGCCCTCCTTCGGCTCCTCGTAGTCGTCGGGCAGGGTATCGCCGACCCAGACGTCCTCGACGCTCACCGAGAAGTGGCGCCCGTGGTAGCTCTCCCCCGGCGGCAGCTCCGGAACGACCGCGCTCTGCAGGCTCACCGTGTCCCACCCGCCGAGCGGGATCGCGACGAGCGCACCCGCGCCGACCGCGAGAACCACAGCGCCGGCGACGACCGCCGCGCGGCCCGGACGGCGTCGACGGGTCGCGGGGGCGGCCACGGCATCCGTCATCGGCGCGAGCCCTCCGCCGGCACCGGCACCTTGATCAGCACGCCCGCCGCGATGAAGGCCGCGATCGCCACGTACTGCGCCCCGAGCCACAGGGGCCCGTCGAAGCCGAACGGCACGACCGGGTTCCAGAACACGGCGACCGCCGCGAAGACCGGGACCCACCACCAGTGCCGCGCCTGGATGGCGAACACGATCACGATGAGCGCGAGGACGGCGACGCCCCAGCTCACGAACACGAACGGCTCCTGACCGATGAGCGCGATGCCGACGAACAGCACCACCGCCGCGATGAGAGCGGGGGCGAGCGCGAGCCTGCGCCAGCCGGGGTCGCCGTAACGGGATGCGGGTCGCTGCGAGCTCACCCCCTCAGGGTAGCCAGCGATCCGGCCATCACCCGCGCGCCCTACGATCGGAGCATGAGCGACCCCGCCCTCGACAGGTTCCGCGAACTGCTGCGATTCCCGAGCTACTCCCACGAGGGCGCGGAGGGCGTCGACGCGGCGTTCACGGGGTTCCATGCCGCGCTCGAGAGCCGGTTCCCGCTCGTCCACGCCCGGCTCGAGCGCGAGCTCGTCGCGGCGCGCAGCCTGCTGTACCGCTGGCCGGGGACCGGTGACGGCCCGGCCGCCGTGCTCATGGCGCACCAGGACGTCGTCGCGGTCGACGACGAGAGCCGCTGGACGCATCCGCCGTTCGCCGCAGAGCTCGTGGGCGAGGGCGACGACGCGGCCGTGTGGGCCCGCGGGGCGCTCGACGACAAGGCGGCGCTCGTCGCGATCCTGGAGGCCGTCGAGGCGCGGCTGGCGGCAGGCTTCGCGCCCGCCGCCGACGTGTACCTCGTGTTCGGGCACGACGAGGAGGCGGGTGGCACGGGCGCCGAGGCCATCGTCGCCCTGCTCGTCGAGCGCGGCGTGCACCCCTGGCTCGTGATCGACGAGGGCGGAGCCGTGATGGACGGCCTGCTGCCCGGCCTCGGGCCCACGGCCGTCGTCGGGGTGACCGAGAAGGGCATCATGAACATCGAGCTCGTCGTCGAGCAGTCGGGCGGTCACGCGGCCATCCCGCTCGCCGGCGGATCGACCGCGGTGCTCGCACGCGCCATCCTGCGGCTCGAGAACCAGCCGGAGGCCCCGCACCTCATCGAACCCGTGATCGGGCTCCTGGAGGCCCTCGGGGCACGGATGGGGGGCATCCGCGGGTGGATGCTGCGTCACGCGCGCACCTTCCGCGGCCCGCTCGCCCGAATGCTCGCCAAGGCGAGCCCCCAGCTCGCCGCGATGACCCGCACGACGCGCGCCGTCACCCAGCTGCGGGGGTCGTCGAGCAAGAACGTCGTGCCGGAGCGGGCGACCGCGACCGTCAACGTGCGCATCCTGCCGGGTGCGAGCGTCGCATCCGCCGTCGCCGACATCGAGCGCACCATCGACGACCCCGCCGTGCAGGTGCGCGTGCTCGACGGTGCCGAGCCGGCGCCGGTCTCCCCCGCCGACGGCCCCGCCTGGGACGCGATCTCGGCGAGCATCCGCGAGGTGTTCCCGGATGCCGCGGTCGCGCCCTATGTGATGCTGCAGGCGAGCGACTCGCGCCACTTCGCTACGATCTCCGACCGCGTCTACCGCTTCCTGCCGTTCGACCTGCGGCAGGAGGAGCTGCAGTCGATCCACGGGATCGACGAGCGCATCCGGGTCGCCACCTACCGGCGCGCGATCGCCTTCTTCGACGCGCTCGTCGGCCGCCTTTAGCTCAACCTCCCGGACGAAGAGGAGCTCAGGTGCCCGGGGCGGTGGCCGCGATCCAGCCGTCGAGCTTCGAGGGCTTGTCGGTGATGATGCCGTCGACGCCGTAGGCGAGGGCCTCCGACCAGCGCTTCTCGCTGTTGAGCGTGTAGACGAGCACGCCGAGCCCCGCCTCGTGCATCCGCGTGACGGCCTCCGGGTCGTGCTCGAGCGAGGTCGGGGTCGTGATGATGGCGATGGCGTCGTAGTAGTTCGCGAGCCCGACGGGATCGCGCGGCAGGTCGCGCTTGATGATGACCCGCGGGATGGCGGGCGCCGTGTCGGCGAGGTGCGCGACGGTCGTGAGATTGAAGCTCGCGAACACCACGCGGTTCTGCACCCCGCGCAGGTAGATCGCGTCGAGCACGGTGCGGACGCCCGCCGGCGTCCAGAACCCCTTGAGCTCGACGAGCGCCTTCTGGCGGTTGCCGGCGAGCGCGTCGAGGAACTCGTCGAAGAGCGGCACCCGCGTGCCCGCGAACTCGGGTGCGTACCAGGATCCGGCGTCGAGCGCGCGGATCTGCTCGAGCGTGAGCTCGGCGACGGCGCCCGTGCCGTCGGTGGTGCGGTCGACGGTCTCGTCGTGCATGAGCACCGGCACGCCGTCGAGGGTCAGCTGCACGTCGGTCTCCACGAACTCGAGCCTGGACGCGAAGGCGGCCTGGAACGCGGGCATGGTGTTCTCGGGGGCGTCCGCGCGGTCTCCGCGATGCCCCGCGACGAAGGCCGGCTCACCGGGGGCGCGCAGCGCGCCCATCATGTTCGTGGCGTACACGCGGACGGCGTCGGGCACGAGCAGCAGCACCGCCACGAGGGCGAGGATGACGACGGCGGACGCCAGCATCCGCCGAACGGGATGCGTCACCAACGGCAGCTCTGCTTCCGACTCGGGTTCCCCGCACCGTCGCGAGGTGACCCGACTGTAACACAACCGTTATGGTTCTGTTACCTAGACAGCGCGTGGCCCCCGAGAGGCCTGTCGCGCCCTCTACAGCAGGCTCTTCGTGTGCCAGACCGTCTTCGTCTCGGTGAACGCGAGGATGCGGTCGAGGCTCGGCGCGGGGACCCCCGGCTCGGGTCGCGTCACGCGCTTCAGCGTGTCGGCGGCCGCGATCTCGAGGTCGACCCACTCCAGCGCGCCCGCCCCGGTGAGGTCGAGCGCGTTGACGTCGGCGTGCGACGCGAGCCACGGCGCGATCTCGGCGGGCGACCCCGTCAGCACGTTGACGACTCCCCCGGGCAGGTCGCTCGTCGCGAGCACCTCGGCGAGGCTGATCGCGGACAGCGGATGCGCCTCGTCGGCGACCACGACGACGGCGTTGCCCGCGACGAGGGCGGGCGCGACCACGCGCACGAGCCCCAGCAGGCTCGCCTCACCCTGCGGCGCGACGGTCGCGACGACGCCCGTGGGCTCCGGCACGGAGAGGTTGAAGAACGGGCCGGCGACGGGGTTGCCCGCGCCCGCGACCTGGACGAACTTGTCGGCCCAGCCCGCGTACCAGACCCAGGTGTCGATCGCGGCGTCGACCTGGCGAGCCGCGTCGGCCGCAGAGAGCCCCTCCGAGGCCTGCAGCTCCTCCACGAACTGGGCACGCCGTCCCTCGAGCACCTCGGCGACGCGGTAGAGCACCTGGCCGCGGTTGTAGGCGGTCGCCCCCGACCATCCGGCGACCGCCGCGCGCGCCGCCACCACGGCATCGCGGGCGTCCTTGCGGGAGGCCAGTGACGCGTTCGCGAGGAAGCCGCCGTCGGCCGCACGCACCTCGTAGCTGCGTCCCGACTCGCTGCGCGGGAACTTGCCGCCGATGTAGAGCTTGTAGGTCTTGGGGATCGTGAGGCGGGTCACTTCTTGGGTCCCTTCGTGCGGCGGCTGGCTCGAGACGCGTCCGGCTGCGCCGGCCGGTCCTCGACCGCCTGAGTCGTGAGGTAGGCGCCGAGCCCGTGGCGGCCGCCCTCGCGGCCGTAGCCCGACTCCTTGTACCCGCCGAACGGCGAGGCGGGGTCGAAGCGGTTGAAGGTGTTGGCCCAGATGACGCCCGCGCGCAGCTTGTCGGCCACGGCGAGGATCTTCGAGCCCTTGTCGCTCCAGATGCCTGCGGAGAGGCCGTACGGCGTGTTGTTGGCCTTCGCGATCGCCTCGGCGGGCGTGCGGAAGGTCAGCACCGAGAGCACCGGCCCGAAGATCTCCTCGCGCGCGATCGTGGACGACGTCGTGACGCCCGTGAAGATCGTCGGCGCGAACCAGAACCCGTTCTCGGGGATGTCGCACGGCGCGCTCCAGCGCTCCGCCCCCTCCCGCTCGCCGATGTCGCTGAGGGTGCGGATGCGCTCCAGCTGCTCGGCGGAGTTGATCGCGCCGATGTCGGTGTTCTTGTCGAGCGGATCGCCGAGGCGCAGGGTCATGAGGCGCTGCTTCAGGCGGTCCACGACCTCGTCGTGGATGTTCTCCTGCACGAGCAGGCGGCTGCCCGCGCAGCACACGTGGCCCTGGTTGAAGAAGATGCCGTTGACGATGCCCTCGACGGCCTGGTCGATGGGCGCGTCGTCGAAGACGATGTTGGCGGCCTTGCCGCCGAGCTCGAGGGTCGCCTTCTTGCGGGTGCCGGCGATCGCCTTCGCGATCTCGCGCCCCACGCCGGTCGAGCCGGTGAACGCGACCTTGTCGACATCCGGATGCCGCACGAGCGCCTGGCCGGTCTCCCCCGCGCCCGTGACGATGTTGACGACGCCGGGCGGGAGGTCCGCCTGCTGCAGGATCTCCGCGAACAGCAGCGCGGACAGCGGCGTCGTCTCGGCGGGCTTCAGCACGACGGTGTTGCCGGCCGCGAGGGCGGGCGCGATCTTCCACGCGAGCATGAGCAGCGGGAAGTTCCACGGGATGATCTGGGCGGCCACGCCGTGTGCGCGGGGGTTCGCGCCGAGGCCCGCGTAGTCGAGCTTGTCGGCCCATCCCGCGTAGTAGAAGAACCAGGCTGCGACGAGGGGGATGTCGGTGTCGCGGCTCTCCTTGATGGGCTTGCCGTTGTCGAGCGACTCCGCCACCGCGAGCTCGCGGGCCCGCTCCTGCACGAGCCGCGCGATCCGGAACAGGTACTTTCCGCGGTCTGCGCCCGAGAGCTTCGACCACGTCTTCTCGTAGGCGCGGCGGGCGGCGGCGACCGCCGCATCCACGTCGGCCTCGGATCCGTTCGCGATCTCGGCGATGCGCTTCTCGGTCGCGGGCGAGATCGTCGCGAAGGAGCCTCCGGTGCCCTCGCGGAACTCCCCGTCGATGAAGAGGCCGTAGGAGTCCTTGAGGTGCAGGATGCTCGTCGACTCGGGCGCGGGGGCGTAGTCGAGGAAGCCGCGGCCGGTGGTCGGGGTGATGTCCTTCATGGGGGTCCTAATCGATCGTCACGTAGTCGGGGCCGGAGTAGTGGCCGGTGCGGAGCTTCTGACGCTGCAGGAGCACGTCGTTGAGCAGGCTCGACGCGCCGAAGCGGAACAGGTGGGGCTGCAGCCACTGCTCGCCGACGGTCTCGGCGACCGTCACGAGGTAGCGCACGGCGTCCTTCGAGGCGCGGATGCCGCCCGCGGGCTTGACGCCCACGTACTCGCCCGTCAGCCGGTGCCAGTCGCGCACCACCTCGAGCATGAGCAGCGTCACGGGGAGGGTCGCGGCGGGTGACACCTTTCCCGTCGACGTCTTGATGAAGTCGCCACCCGCGAGGATCGCGAGCCAGGAGGCGCGGCGCACGTTGTCGTAGGTCGTGAGCTCGCCCGTCTCGAGGATCACCTTGAGGCTCGCGTAGCTGCCGTCGGCGCGGCGGCAGGCCTCCTTGACGGCGACGATCTGCTCGAAGACGGTGCCGTAGTCGCCCGCGAGGAAGGCGCCCCGGTCGATCACCATGTCGATCTCGTCGGCGCCGGCCGCGACGGCGTCGCGCGTGTCGGCGAGCTTGACCGCGAGGGACGCGCGGCCCGAGGGGAAGGCGGTCGCGACGGCCGCGACCGAGACGAGGCCGTCGTCCGGATCGCCGTGCGCGGCCCCCAGCGCCTCGACGGCGGCGGGGACCATGTCGCCGTAGACGCACACCGCGGCGACGCGGGGGGTCGTCGGGTCGGATGCGTCGGGCGTCAGGGCCTTGGCGACGAGCGAGCGCACCTTGCCGGGGGTGTCCGCGCCCTCGAGGGTCGTCAGGTCGATGAGCTCGATGATTCGGTCGAGCGCCCACGCCTTCGAGCTGGTCTTGATGGAGCGCGTCGCGAGTCCCGCGGCGCGCTGCTCGAGCCCGACGGCGTCGACGCCGCTCAGCCCTTCGAGGTGCTGGCGGAGGCTGCGCTCGGTGAGGTCGCCGCCGAGGAGGCGCACGGCGCGCTCCGCGGGGGCCAGCGAGCTGGTCTGCATGGTCATGAGTCCTCCAGGAGGGCACGCGCGGTGCCTTCGTCGGTGATGAGCACGGTGCACAGGCCGCTCGTCACGACGGCGCGCGCGACGTCGTGCTTGGCGGTGCCGGCGACCACGAGGATCGCCGTGGCGGCGGAACGCAGGGTGTCGAGCGAGACGCCGAGGGTGCGCTCGTCGAGCGAGGGGTCGACGATGTTGCCGTTGGGGTCGATGTAGCGGCCCACGACGTCGCCGATGGCGCCGCGGGCCGCGAGCTCGTCCATGTCCTCGGGCCGCAGGTAGCCGCTCTCCACGTGGGCGGAGTTCGCGTCGACGACACCCGCACTGTAGAGGAACGCGTTCGCCTCGGACGCGCGGTCGAGCACGGCGGCGACCGTGCGATCCGACTCGATCGCCTTCTTGGTGGAGAGGCGCTCGAGGATCGCGGGGCTCGGCAGGAGCACGGCGTGGCCACGGCCGCGCTGCGCGATGGTGGAGGCGAGCGTCGCCGCGGTTCCGGGGCGCCGGTTGAGGCTCACGCCGCCGTTGATCTGCACGACGGTGACGCCCGTCGCCCAGCCGTCGGGCATCCGCTCGGCCACGTCGGTGAGGGTGCGGCCCCAGCTGACGCCGAGCACGCGCGGGACGGGGCGCAGGCTCGTGAGGAAGTCGGCGGCCGCCTGGGCGACCCGCCCCTGCACGCCGCTCTCGTTCTCGGGGGTGGGCACGACGACCGCGTCGGCGAGGCCGAAGCGCTCGCGCAGGCTGCGCTCGATGGCGAGGCGGCGGGCGCGCGGGTGCACGATCTCGATGCGCACGATGCCGCGCTCGCGCGCCTGCGCGAGCAGCCGGCCGGCCTTCCAGCGCGAGATGCCGAGCAGCGCCCCGATCTCGTCCTGCGTCTTGTTCTCGTCGTAGTAGAGCTCCGCGACGCGGACAGCGAGCAGTTCGTCGTCCATCATTTCTCCCCTCCCGACGCTAGCCGCGCGAGGGGCGCACGACAACATCCGCGTACGCGACTGCTCAGATGCGCAGTGCGCTCGACGGCGTGGCGCGGATGCGCGAGCGCCCCGCAGGGCTCAGCGCGCCGGGCGGTGGGCGGCCTCGATGCGCGCCGCCGCATCCGCCGTGCGGTGCTCGCGCGACCAGGTGCCCCAGTCGACCGGATGGCCACGCAGCAGCGCGCCGAGCTGCTGGAGGCGCAGGCCCCACAGCGCCTCGCGGTCGGCGCGCCTGCCCCACTCGTCGCTCACCGTGAGCTCGATGCGCGTCGACTCACCGCGTGTGCCGCCGGGCACGTGGTGCAGCACGACGCGCACGTCGCCGAAGGCGGGCGAGATGACCTCGAGCACCGCGGGCGCCTCGGGGTCGTCGGGCTCGCGGAACTCGACGGGGCTCGTGCCGGTGACGAGCCGCTCGCTGGGGTGCAGCCAGCCCTCGACCAGGACGGGGTCGACGAGGGCCTCCCACACGATCCCGCGCGGGAGATCGATGTCGCGCTCGAGCCGGATCGCCTCCACGGCTCAACGCTACGCCGCGGGGCCGACGGGCGCCGCGAACCGGTCAGAGCTCGGCGTCGACCGTGCGGGCGCGGGCCAGGATCGCGGCCGCAGGAGGGAGGATCACGAGAACCGCGAGCAGGAACACGAGGGGCACGAGCCAGCCCTCCGTGACATCGTGCAGGATGCCGACCACGAAGGGCCCGACGGCACCCAGGAGGTAGCCGACGGTCTGCACGAAGCCCGAGAGCGCCACCGTCGTCTGCGGGGTCGTGGAGCGCAGGTTGATGAGCACGAGGGCGAGCGGGAACAGGAGCGGTCCGAGGCCCGCGCTCGCCACCCAGACCACGGGCGCCGCGGCCGGCGCGAGCAGCAGCCCGAGGTACCCGGCCACGAAGAAGCCGGCGCCGAGCAGCACCATGGGCGCCGTGCTGCGCGGGAAGCGCGCGACGAGCACGGGCACGAGCAGCCCCGCGGGGAAGCCCATGAACGCGTACAGCGCGAGGAGCGCGCCCGCCACCGCGTCGTCCGCGCCCGCCTGGTCGACGAGCAGCTTCGGCAGCCAGGCGAAGGCCGCGTACGCTCCGAGGCTCGACGAGCCGAACACGACGCCGATCGCCCACGCGGTGGGCGAGCGCAGCATCCGGATGCCGAGACGGCGCGGCGGGTCGGGACGGCGTTCGACGGCCGCCTCGGTGGGCGCCGCCTGAGCGTCCTCGATGGCGATGGCACCGAGCTCAACGGGGCCCGTTCGAGTCGGGACGGCATCCGCCGCGGCGACCGGCAGCGGGCGTCCGCGCAGCAGCACGGCCGCCCACGGCGCCGCCGCGATCACGGCGACGAACGTCCACGCCGCGAGCGAGGTGCGCCATCCGGCCGCATCCGCGACGGGGACCGCCACGAGGGCCGGCACGGCCGTCGACACCGAGAGCAGCGTGGCGTACAGCGAGGTGACGAGCCCCACGCGGTCCGGGAAGTACCGGCGCACGACGGGCGGCAGCAGCACGTTCCCGATACCGACGCCGAGGAGGGCGAGGAGCGTGCCGAGGGTGAGCACCACCGACCCCGGCGCGATGGCGCGCACGAGGTGCCCCAGCGCCATGGCGACGAGCGAGGCGATGAGCGCCTGCTCGAGCCCGACGCGACGCGCGATGGCCGGCGCGAGGATCCCGCTCGCGGCGAAGGCGAGCGGTGGCGCGGCGCCGATGAGCCCCAGCGCGAACGCGTCGAGCGGGATGTCGGCCCCGATCCGGTCGAGGATGGGCGACATCGCCGCGACCGGGGTGCGCAGGCTCAGCGAGACGAGCAGCACGCCGAGCAGGGCGAGCGTGCGCCCGGCCCAGAGCGGGCGAGGCCTCACCCCGCCACCGCGAGGGCGCGACGGGCCGAGTCGGCGTCCGCGCGGATCGCCGCGACGAGCGCGTCGAGCGAGTCGAACCGCGCCATGCCGCGCAGCCGCGCGACGAACTCGAGCTCGATGGTGCGCCCGTAGAGGTCGAGGTCGACGTCGAGCAGATGCGCCTCCGCCTGATGCTGGGGCACGCCCTCGAAGGTCGGGTTGTTGCCGATCGACACGGCGGACGGATGCCGCACCCCGTCGACCGTCGCCCACGCGGCGTAGACGCCGTCGGCCGGCAGGAAGCCCTCGAGCCTCGCCGGGTCGAGGTTGGCCGTCGGGAAGCCGAGCTCGCGCCCGCGCCGCTCCCCCTCCACGACCACCGAGCGCACGGCGGGCGGGCGCCCCAGCACGCGCGCGGCGAGTTCGACATCCCCCGCCTCGAGCGCCTCGCGGGCCCAGGTGGAGGACGCGCGCCGCGCCGCACCCTCCCCGACGCCTCGCACGTCGTCGATGAGCTCGACCTCGAAGCCGAGCTCGGCGCCGAGCCGGCGCAGCAGCCCGATGTCACCCGCCCCGCGATGGCCGAAGCGGAAGTCGCTGCCCGCGAGCACCAGTCGGGCGCCGAGGCCGTCGACGAGCACGCGGCCGACGAACTCCTCGGGGGTGAGCAGCGACAGCGTCCGGTCGAACGTCAGCATGAGGGTCGCGTCGACCCCCGATGCGGCGAGGAGCTCCTGCTTCTGGGCGTTGCTGACGAGGGCTGCGGGGCAGCGCTCGGGGGCGAGCACCGCGAGCGGGTTGCGATCGAAGGTCACCACGACCCCGGAGTACGCGTGCGCGCGTGCGCGATCGCGGAGTCGCGCGAGCACGGCGCGATGGCCCGTGTGGACCCCGTCGAACTTGCCGATCGTGACGGCGCTCGGGCCGTAGGCCGCGGGCACCGCATCCAGTCCGTCGAAGAACTCCATCAGGCCGATGCCTCGGAGCGCGCCCGCGCGCGCAACCACAGGATGCCGAGCACGGGGAGCACGAGCGGCACGAAGAGGTAGCCGGCGCCGAACGCGCTCCACACGGTGGCCTCCCGGCCGAACGGGTTCGCGTCGTCGAGGCCGAGCAGCTGGGGCGCCGCCACCGAGAGGGTGCCGACGAGGAGCACGCCCGCGAGCTCGAAGCTGATCGTGACCCAGGCGAGGCGGTCCCAGCCGGCGGCGAGCGCCACCGTCGCGAGCACGTACACGACCGCGGCGACGGCGGAGAGCGAGAACGCGATCGGTGCCTCCTCGAAACGGTCGACGATCTGGAAGATCGAGCGGCCGAGGGCGGCGATGGCGAGAATCGCGTAGACGGCGACGAGCACGCGGCCGACGCCGGACGCACGGGTGCGGGACTGGGCGGACATCGCCTCCCAGACTAAGCCAGTTGGACGCTCCAGATCTGCTCCATGCGCCACACCATGACCGCGACGGCGAAGGCGGCGGCACCCAGCACGACGTTCGACCACCGGGTGCGCTCGACGAGCGCCCACACGATCGCGAGCGGCGGGATGACGACCGCGGCGATGAGGTACGCCCAGAACTCGACGGGGTTGCCGGTCGGGGCGTTGCCCGCGAGCGGGGCGACGATCGCGACGACGAGCTGGGCGAGGAGCAGCAGTTCGACGAGGCCGAGGGAGAGCACCGTGAGGTCGTTCGGCTTGCGTCCCGCGAGCCCGAGCGCGACGCACACGAGACCCACGAGGCAGGCGAGCGCGAGCTGCACGAGCGTGAACGGCAGGATCATGGGAGGACCTCCTGGGTGGGGAGCCCGAGCAGCACGCGCGCCCGGCCCCCGCGCAGCTCGACGATGGCGGCGAGCGCCCCGTCGGGGGTGAGAGCGGCGGCGACGTCGGCGTCAGGGGCGTCGAGCTCGACGCGTTTGCCGTGCGCGAGGTCGCGGGTCTGCTGGGCGTCGAGGCGGACGACCGGGAACAGCTCGGACGCGACCGCGGCGGGGTCGCGCAGCGCGGGCGCCGCGGCGTCCTGGTGCTCCCGCGGATCGGGGAGCTCGACGGCATCCGCGACGTCGAACGGCCCGACCCGCGTACGTCGGAGAGCCGTGAGGTGCCCGCCCACGCCGAGGGAGCCGCCCAGGTCGCGTGCGAGCGCCCGGATGTAGGTGCCCGAGCTGCAGGCGACGCGCACGTCGAGGTCGACGACGGCGCCGCCTGGCCGGGTGGCGAGCAGCTCGAAGGCGTGGATCGTGACGGGCCGAGCGGCGAGCTCGACCTCCTCCCCCGCCCGCGCGCGGTCGTAGGCGCGACGGCCGTCGACCTTGATGGCGCTGTAGGTGGACGGTGTCTGCGCGATGGGGCCCGTGAGGGCGGCGATCCCGGCGGCGATCGCGGCATCCGTCACCGCGGATGCGTCGCGCGTCGCGGTCGTCGCGCCCTCGGCGTCGTCGGTGTCGGTGGTGACGCCGAGCCGGATGGTCGCGAGGTACTCCTTGTCGAGCCCCACCAGGTAGGTGAGCAGGCGCGTCGAGCTGTCGGCGCCGAGCAGCAGCAGGCCGGTGGCCATCGGGTCGAGCGTGCCGGCGTGACCGACCTTGCGCGTGCCGAGCAGCCTCCGTGCGCGCGCGACCACGTCGTGGCTCGTGACGCCCTGCGGCTTGTCGACGAGCAGGATGCCGCTCGTCACGACTCGCGGTCCCGCAGCGACAGCAGGAACTCGAGCTTGGTCGGGAAGACCTCGTCGAGCAGCTCCCGCACGGCGGGCTCGCGCTCGTAGTCGTCGGCCATGCGGAGGCCGACGAGCGTGTTGAGCATCATGCCCGTCGCGAGGAACTCGTGCGCCTCGTCGGGGGCCATCCCCGCCTCCTCGCGGAGGAAGACGTAGACCTTGCGCATGCAGGCACGCGCCTCCGGCCCGATCACGGGGTCTGCGCCGAGCATGAACGCCTGCATGAGGCTCAGCAGGAGTCCGCGGTCGGAGAGCAGCTCGACGTAGTTGGTCGCGATGCAGCGGCCGATCCCCTCGGGCGCGTCCGCGCTCTCGGCGACGGCGGCGCGGAACGCATCCATCATGCGTTCGACCGCCCGGTCGAGCACGGCGAGGAACATCGCCTCCTTGGTGCCGAACATCCGCACCACGTAGGGCTGGCTGACGCCGGCGGCGCGGGCGACCGCATCCGTCGTCGCGCCGTGGTAGCCGCGCTCGCCGAAGACGCGCGTGGCGGCCTCGAGAACGAGCGCGCGGCGCTCCTCGGAGCGCATGCGCGTGGTGGTCTCGGGCGCCGTCGTCGTCATGCTTGACATGGTATCAACCGATTACTACTCTCGGCATTTGTAATCATTCGATTACTTCTAAACCTCTCGGACTCGGACCCACGGAGCCATCATGACCACATCCCCCACCGCGGCGCGCACGACCCGCGCAGCACGGCGCGTGCCCTTCGGCCTCGTCGTGCTCGCCACCGGCCTGCCGATGTTCATGGCCACCCTCGACAACCTCGTCATGACCAACGCGCTCCCCGCCATCCGCCTCGACCTCGGGGCGAGCATCGAGGAGCTCCAGTGGTTCATGAACGCCTACACGCTCGCCTTCGCGAGCTTCATCCTCATGGCGGCGGCGCTCGGCGACCGATTCGGACGCCGCACCGTGTTCGCCGTCGGCATCGCGCTGTTCACCCTCTCGTCGGCCGCCGCCGCACTCGCGAGCGACCCGACCCAGCTCATCGTCGCACGCGCCTTCCAGGGACTCGGCGGGGCAGCCATCATGCCGCTGTCGCTCTCCCTGCTCGCGGGCGCCGTGAGCCCGCAGCGGCGCCCGCTCGCCATCGGCATCTGGGGCGGCACCGCCGGCCTCGCCGTCGCGCTCGGCCCGCTCGTCGGCGGCGCCGTCGTCGAGGGGTGGAACTGGAACGCGATCTTCTGGCTCAACGTGCCGATCGGCGTCGTCGCGATCCCGATCGTGCTCGCCCTGCTGCCGAACCCCTTCGGCGAGCGGATGCGCGCCGACGTGCTCGGCGTCGTGCTCGCGGGACTCGGAGTGCTCGGCCTCGTATGGGGCATCGTGCGCGGCAATGACGCGGGCTGGGACAGCGCCGAGGTGCTGACCGGTCTCATCGGAGGCGGCCTGCTGCTCGTCGCGTTCGTGCTGTGGCAGCTGCGCGCCCCCGCACCGCTGCTGCCGCTGCGACTGTTCCGCGACCGCTCGTTCGCGGTGGCCAACGTCGTCGGCCTCGGCTTCAGCTTCGGGATGTTCGGGGCGGTGTTCATCCTCATCCAGTTCCTGCAGATCGTGCAGGGCTACTCGCCGCTCGAGGCCGGCGTGCTGACGATGCCGTGGACGATGGCGCCCATGGTCGTCGCGCCCCTCGCGGGCGTGTTCGCGCCGCGCGTCGGCACCCGCGCGCTCATCGTCGCCGGCCTCGTGCTGCAGGCCTCCGCGCTCACCTGGATCGGCCTCGTCATGTCGACGGACGTCCCCTACGGCGAGCTCGTCGGGCCGTTCATCATGGCCGGCGTCGGCATGGGGCTCGTCTTCGCGCCCTCCTCGACCGCGGTGCTCGCGAACATCGCCGAGAACGACACCGCGAAGGCGTCCGGGACCAACGCGACGGTGCGCGAGATCGGCGTCGCGCTGGGCATCGCCGTGCTGACCGCCGTGTTCACCGGCGCCGGCGGGCAGCTCACGCCGACCGGGTACGTGGATGCCGCGGTCCCCGCGGTGCTCACCGGTGCCGCGGTGGTCGCCGCGACCGCCGTGGCGGCGCTCCTGCTGCCCGCCGGGCGGCTGCGCCGCATCCGTCCCGATGCGGCGCCGGAGGAGGCCGTCTCGTCGGAGCCCGCGCTCGAGCTGCGCTGAGACGGGGAACGCGGGGGCGTCCGGATGCCGGACGCCCCCGCGTCATGTGCGCCCGGGGCTACTGCGCGGGGCTACTGCTTGGCCCAGGGACCCCACTCGGAGGCGCCGGGGGTGTCACCCTGCGTCCACCACTTCGCCTTGTAGCTCGAGCCCTGGTAGGTCACCAGGTCGCCGGCCACGTAGACCTTCGTCGCGCTCCACGCGTCACCGCCGGTCCCGGGGCCACCGGGGTCGGTGCCGTCGCCGTCGCAGGCGCCCACGAGCGCCCACACCTGAGCGCTTCCCGGCGTCTCACCCTGCGTCCACCACTTCGCGCTGTACTCGGAGCCGTTGTACGACACCTTCGCACCGCCGGTGTAGACCGCGCTCGCGCTCCACGCGGGTGCGGTGCACTCGCCCGGGTCGGTCGGGTCGGTCGGGTCGGTCGGGTCCGTGGGATCGGTCGGGTCGGTGGGATCCGTCGGATCCGTCCCGTCGCCCGGCACGCCGCTGCGCAGCTTGGCGGCCGCGGCCGACACGAGCTCGTTGTTGCGGTCGCCGTCGAGCGACCACCACATGGTGCCGCCGAGGCGCTTGTCGATCACGTACTGCGCCTTCTGCGCCGCGGTCTGCGCGTTGTCGTAGCTCCACCAGCGGGTGCCGTCGTAGCGCCAGGCCGCCCCGACCGCGGCGCTGTAGTACTCGGTGCCGACCGACTTCAGCTTGTAGTAGTCGTCGATCCCGGCCTCGTAGGTGCCCGGAGCCGGGCCCGAGGCGCTCGACCACGGCGCCGACGATGAGACCCCGGTCCAGCCGCGACCGTAGGCGGCCAGGCCGATGCCGAGCTGCGCCGGGTCGATGCCCGTGCCGAGATAGGCCTTCACGGCCTTGTCGACGCTGAACCGCTTGTCGGCGGGCAGCGTGTTGGCGGGGTCGTCGTACAGGTTCGCCTGGTGCCCGGTGCGCGAGGGGTCCCACGCGCCGTGCAGGTCGTAGCCCTGGATGTTGCCGTAGTCCAGGTAGTCGAACAGCTCGGGGTTGTTCCACCCGCCCGCGCTGATGTCGGCGGGGTTGGCCGGAAGGAAGGCCGACAGCAGGTAGTGCTTGCCGGTCTGCGCGCCGAGGGCGTCGAGCTGCGTGCGGAACTCCTTCAGCAGCAGGCGGAAGTTGTTCTTGTCGTTCGCCTGGTCGACGATGTTGCCCTCGAGCCCGTTGAGCGAGCCCGGCCACTCCCAGTCGATGTCGATGCCGTCGAACACGCCCGCCGCGGCACCCGTGCCGCCGCGTCCGTCGATGACCGGCAGATTGCCCTTGATGTAGAGGTTGATGCAGCTCGAGACGAGCTTCTTCCGGGACGCGTCGGTCTTCGCGGCCGCCGAGAAGTTCTTCGACCAGGTCCAGCCTCCGAGCGAGATCAGCGCCTTGAGGCCGGGATGCTTCGCCTTGAGCTGCTTGAGCTGGTTGAACGAGCCGGCGAGCGGCTGGTCCCAGGCGTCCGCGGCACCCGAGACGGAGTCGGCAGCCGAGTAGCCCATGCCGAAGTCCGCCCACGCGTCACCGGCGCCGTCCGAGCCGTTCGGACCGGTGCCCTGCGCCTTGTTGGCGATGAAGCACTCGAGGCTCTGGTAGTGGATGTTGCCGAACGCGTAGTTGATGTGGGTCAGATCCCCCGCACCGCCCGAGCGCTCGAGCTGGCTCAGCTTGTAGCCGCGTCCGTAGACGCCCCATTGGGCGAAGTACCCGACGTTGCGGTAGCCGTTGACCGCGGTCTCCTGGGCAGCGGATGCCGCCTGGGGAGCCGCGGCGGCGGACCCCGCCGTCACGCCCGCAAGCGTCGCCACCATCGCACCCGTCGCGAGCGCGGCGATGATGCCGCGCGTGCGGTATCTCGTTCTCGTCATGTCGATCCTTGTCTTCAGGTCGGCGCGGCGACAGGGCGTCGTCGCGCCTGGTGCGGCCACGCTACGGCTGGGCGCGGCGCCGACGCGTCCGCACGATCCACATGATCGGCGGCACGGAAACGCCCCGGGGTACGTGATTCCACGTACCCCGGGGCGCGGCGGCTCAGCAGGAGCGTGCGGTGCCCCATACCTGAGCCGAGCCCGGCGTCTCGCCCTGCGTCCACCACTTCGCGGTGTACTCGGCTCCCCGGTACGACACGACCGCGCCGCCCGTGTAGACCGCGGTCGCGCTCCACGCCGCGGCCGAGCAGTCGCCGCCCGTTCCGCCGCCTCCGCCGCCCGAGCCGCCGCCCGGCGCCACGACCGTGACCCCGCGCGGGTGGTCGTACAGCGTCGCGTAGCTCTCGCCGCCGATCGTGACACGCAGGTTCGAGATGGCCGACATCGGCAGCGACCAGCTGAGCTTCGTCCACGCCGAGCCGCCCGCCGGGATGCCGCCGGACGGCACCGTCAGCCGGTAGCTGTGGAAGTCGCCGTCGAGTCCGCCGACGTTGTCGCCGCTGTGGCCGCTCGCGAGCTTCACGATTCCCCAGCCGTTCTGCTCCTTGAGCGCTCCTGTATCGCTCGTCGCCGTGTCGAAGGTGATCGTGGCCCCCGCGGGGATGTCGACGCCCGAGTTGTTCACGAAGGTGACGCGCGGGTTGATCGGGTAGTTGTTGTCCCCCAGCGCGAACTCGCTGAACCGCACCTCGAGGTCGATCGCCTTGGCCGGCATCGCGGCATCCGCCTTGCTCGCTCCGTAGGGGGCGGATGCGGCGAGCCGGTCGTGCAGGATACCCACGAGCGTCGAGCCCATCTCGTACTGCCCCGCCGACGGGTCGTAGGCGTAGTCGCCCGCGAGCTCCCAGATCATGACCCCGCCGAGCCCGTTGTCGGCCACGTAGTCGGCCTTCGCCCGGATGGCGTCGTCGGAGTCGCCCGAGAGGAAGGTGCGGGTGGTGGCGTTCCACCACCACTCCGTCTTCGACACGGTGTCGAAGCGGTGGGCGTAGCTGCCCGTGATGGTTGTCGGTGCGTCGTAGCTCGTCAGGTAGTCCCCGACGATGCCGTGCTGCAGGTTGAGCGCGTGCCAGATGGGGTTCACGCCCGCGCCGATCTGCTGTCCCGCACCGTCGAGGTCGTGCCAGATGTTGTCGATCCCCTGCGCGCCTGCACCGCACCGCGAGGTGCCGCCGAGTCCGGGCCCCGTGCCGGGCGGGCACTGCGCCTGGTCGGCGAGCGCCGCCGTGCCGCCGAGACCGTCGGTGCCCCCGGTGACGCCCGTCCAGCCGCGCGTGTAGAACGGCACGCCGATGTTGATGCGTCCGGCCGGCATCGAGCCGCGGAAGTAGTGGTACGCCCAGTCGGTGTTGAGGTATCCGATGCCCGCGTACGCGCCGTACACGCCCGCGGCCGCGAGCTCGGGGTCCGCGCCGTTGTCGTAGAGCGGCGCGTTGCCGCCGACGTACTGGTTCCACGAGCCGTGCAGGTCATAGCTCATGATGTTGACGTAGTCGAGGTACTGCGTGACCTGCATGACCTCCATGCCGCGCAGCAGCCATCCGGATGCGGGGGCCGCCACGGTCAGCAGGTAGTGCCGTCCGTCGGCCGCGCCCGCCCGGTCGAGCTTCTCGCGCAGGGTCTTCATGAGGGTCTGGTAACCGGCGAAGAGCGTGCCGCGCCGCGCGTCCGAGAACGAGGCGTCGAGCGGGTTGCCCGCCTTGGCGTTGCTCGTGGGGTACTCGTAGTCGATGTCGACGCCGTCGAAGCCGTACTGCCGGATGAACGCCACGGCGGAGTCGGCGACGGCCTCGATACGCGCGCTCTGGTCGGTGAGCGTGTAGAAGCCGCCGTCGGCGACGCGCGCGCCGTTCACGTCGAAGTAGCCCCCAGTTTCGGCCCATCCGCCGACCGAGACGAGCGTCTTCACGCCCGGGTGCTGGGTCTTGTAGTGGTTGAGCAGGTTGAAGTGGCCCGTGTAGGGGTAGGCGGGGTCCATCTGCGCGCCCGCGACGCCCGGCCATGTCATGTCGGTGGCCGGGTTGCCGTCGGCGGTCTGGTTGACGGATACCTTGCCCGCGCCGTCGATGTGGGCGAAGGCGTAGTTGATGTGGCTCAGCTTCGTCCAGGGGATGTCGCTCGCGAGGTAGCGCGGCGTTCCGTCCGCGCCGGTGCGCCAGCTCGTGAAGTAGCCGATGACGCGCTGCTCGAGGCCGTTGGGGAGCTTCTCCCGGCCGGCCTCGTCGTAGACCGTGCAGTAGGGCACGTCGACGCCCGGCGTCTCGTACAGACCGTCGGGGCGGCATTTCTCGTCGGGGTTCGTGCTCGCGGGGTCGCCCGGGTCGGTCGGCGTGGGCGTGGGGGTCGGCTCCGGATCAGTGGGCGTCGGCGTCGGCGTCGGGTCGCCGCCTCCGGGCGCGCACGAGCCGAGGCTCTCCCACGGACCCCACTGGCTCGCGCCGGGGGCCTCGTTCTGCGTCCACCACTTCGCGCGGTAGTTGACCTGCTGGGAGGAGGCGAGGTCGCCGCCCACGTAGACGGTCTGGCTCGACCAGCCGGGCGCGCAGTCGGCGGCGGCCTGGGCGCCGACGGCGCTCAGCAGGCTCGCGGCGACCGCCGCGGCCGCGACGAGCGCGGCGGCGCGTACGCGTGTGGTGAGGGGGATCATCCGGGCTCCTGTTCATCGTCGGACAGCGCCCGCACGGGGCGGACGCCGCGACGCTAGCAACGCGGATGCCGCCCGCGCGTCCGCGGGAGCACGTAGCGGTGCCTACGTAGTCACCCCGACCCGGTGCGCGAGCACCGTCAGCTCGACGCGCGAACGCACCCCGAGCTTCGCGAGGATGCGCCCGACGTGCACCTCCACCGTGCGCACCGAGAGGTACAGGGCCGCCGCGATCTCGCGGTTGCTCGCGCCCTCGATCACGAGCAGCGCGACCTCGAGCTCGCGCTCGGTGAGCACCTCGCGCCAGGGCTCCGCGGATGCCGCAGGCGCCTCATCCGGGACGCCGGGCGACACGGGCGCGTCCGCGTCGGCCGAGAGGTGCTCGAGCCGCGCCACCGCGAGCGCGCGCCACGCCTCGGCTCCTGCCTCGCCCAGGAGGCTCTCGGCGAGCACGAGGTGCCGGCGTGCTGCTGCGGGTTCGCCGAGCCCCGCCCAGGCCGCACCCAGCGCCGCTTCCGCGCGCCCCCGCTCGAAGGGCGACTCGAGCGGGCGTGCGAGCTCGGCCGCCTCCTCGAGCTCCTCGGCGCGGTCGGCGCTGCGGGCGAGGGCCCGCACCCGGCACGCGCGGGCCGCGTCCGGCGGGAGGTGCCCGTCGATGCCCTGCGCGACCGTGTCGAGCGGCCCCACCTCGTCGATGCCGGGAACCCACAGCACGTCGGATGCCGCGTGCAGCTCGCGATGCAGCCGCGCGCGCATCGACGCCTCGTCGACACGGTCGGCGAGGAAGTCGGCGATCGACTGGTCCAGCAGCGCATCACCCCGCGCCGTATGCGGAACCGAGCGGGCCACGGCGCGCGTGAGCGGGCCCGTCTCCCCCGTGACGGCGAGCTCGAGTCTCCGGGCGAGCGTGAGCCCGAGGCCGGCGAACGGCACCGCGACGGGAAGCTCGATCGCGGCGCGCACGAACTCGTCGTGGGCGCCGCGGACGTCGCCGCTCCAGAAGCGCAGCAGCGTCGCCGCGACCGCCTGGTAGGCGCGCGCCATGGGCGAGCGCTCGAGTCCACGGATGACGTCGTCGCGCAGGGCGACCGGCGCGCCCGCCCGGTGGGCGACCCGGCGGAGCGCGGCGGGCAGCTCGCCGCGCAGGCCGAGCGCCAGCGCCTCCGCGATCGCACCCAGCACCGAGCCGTCGTCGTGCACCTCATCGACCGCTCCCGCGTGCACCGCGAGCCAGGAGCGGGCGAACGCGGATGCCGACCCGCCCCCGTCGGCGGCGCCCGCCCGCGCGCACCAGCGCTCGGCCGCATCCGGCTCCCCCCGCTCCGCGAGAAGGGCCGCGGCGAGAGCGCACGCCCGCGCCGCAGCGACGCCGCGGACGTCGCCGCGGGTGAGGCATGCGTCGAGCTCGATCTCGGGCACGACGCCCGACTGCCAGGTGGCGGCCGCGAGGTGGGCGCCGAGCGCCTCGAGCCGCATCCGCGGATCGCCGGAGCCCAGCACCGGGGTGAGGTGGCGCACGGCGTCGTCGACGAGGCCCGAGGCGGCCGCCGTGAGACCGGTGAGGAACGCCGCCTCGTCGCGCTGACCTGCGTCGACGGCATGGCTGGTCGCCTCGCGTGCGATGAGGTGCGCCCTCGCGGCATCGCCTCGTCCGAGGGCGTCGCGGGCGAGCGCGAGCAGGGGGGCCACGAACGCGGGATCCCCCTCGAGGGTGCAGAGCGCGCGATGCCAGAGCGCGAGCTCGTCGTCGCCGGCGCGCGCGTAGATCTCTCCCAGCCGCGCGTGCACCGCCGTGCGCTCGGCGAGCGAGGCGCTGCCGTGCACCCACACGCGCATCCGCGGGTCGGCGAACGCGAAGTGGCCGGCGACGAGCCGCAGGTGGCGACTCGCACCGCCCGCCACGAGCTCGCCGATGGGACGGTCGGCGAACGCGAGCAGGACCTCGGTGCGGTCGTCGACGCACACCGCGGCCGCCACGAGCACCTCGAACTCCCACGGGGCGAGGCGCGGGTCGCCCACCGATCCCTCCACCTGGTCGAGCAGGGGCAACGGGTCGGGCAGCGCCTCGGTGCCCCGTCGCTGCCCCTCGGTCATCCATCCCGCGGTCTGCAGGATCGCGGCGTCGTCGCCCGCCAGTTCGCGCTCGAGACGGCTCGCGACGACCGGCGAAACCTGCAGCTCGTGCGCATCGAGCAGCGCGAGGATGCGCAGCGCGCCGTCCACCGCTGAGCGGTTGTCGGGGGCAGCGAGAGCGTGGCGGGAAGGCCGGGGAATGCTCGTCGCCATCGAAGCTCCGCTCACGTCGTCGTTCGCGCCGGTATGTTAGCACGCTTTACAAACGGAGCCCAGGGCTCCCGCGGCTCCCGCACCTCGTAGGCTCGACGCATGCGGATCGGGGTCATCGGAGCGGGCGCCGTCGGCGGCACCTTCGCCGGCCTCCTCGCCGCGAAGGGCCACGATCTCGAGGTGACGGCGCGCGGCGCCCAGCTCGACGCCCTCCGTGCGAACGGCCTGCTGCTCGACGGCGGATGGGGCGAGCACCGGGTGCGCGTCGCGGCGGGCGCCACCCTCGTCGAGCGCCCCGAGCTCGCGATCCTCGCGACGAAGGCGCAGGACGCCGCGACCGCCCTCGCCGCCAACGCGACCCGGCTCGACGGCGTGCCCCTCCTGGTGGTGCAGAACGGGCTCGGCGGACTCGACGTCGCCCATCGCGAGCTGCCGGACTCCCCCGCCCTCGGGGCGCTCGCACTGTTCGCCGCCTCCTACCTGGAGCCCGGCCACGTCACGGTCACCGGCCCCAACCCCGTCGTCATCGGCGCCGGACCGGGGGCCGACCGCCCCCTCCTGGAGCGGGTCGCCGCGACGATCGGCGAGGCGCTCCCCGTCGAGATCACCGACGACATCGTCGGCGCCCAGTGGACGAAGCTGCTCATCAACCACGTCAACGCCCTGCCCGCCGTCACGGGGCTCAGCGTGCAGGAGGTCGTGGCGGACGCCGGCCTGCGTCGCGTCATGACGGCCAGCATGCGGGAGACGGTGCGCGTCGCCCGCGCGATCGGCGTGCGATTCGGGACAGTTCAGGGCGTCTCGGGCGCCGTGCTGAACCTCATCGGCGCGCTGCCGCTCGCCCTCGGCGAGCAGTTCCCCCGGCTGCTGGCCCGGCGGATGGGCTCCGTCCCGAACCCCGGCTCGACGCTGCAGAGCATCCGGCGCGGACAGCTCACCGAGATCGAGTTCCTCAACGGCGCCGTCGTGCACGCGGCCGCCGAGCACGGCGAGCTCGCACCCGTCAACGCCGCCATCGTCGCCCTCGTGCACGAGGTCGAGCGCACGGGGTCGTTCGTCGCCCCCGCCGAGGTGGTCCGGCGGGTGCCCGTCTAGGCGCCCTAGCAGGCGTCCGCGAAGATGCGACGCGGGTGGTCGGGGTCGGTGTTGTCGATGATCGCGACCGCGGCCTGACGCGGATGCGCGTCGCGCTCGTAGAGCTCGTGCGCACCCTCGTAGCGCGCGGCGAGCTCGGAGCCCGGCTCGATGCCCTCACGCGCGAGAAGGCGGGCGGCCCGCACCTCGGCATCCGCGTCGAGCCAGATCGTGTAGTTCCACACGCCGCGCAGCTCGGGCCGGTCGAGGAAGCCGCCGTCGACGATGAGGAACACGTCCTCGGGCCCCGTGCGCCACTTCGGCTCGAGCTGCACCTCGCGCACCCGGTCGTACGCGGCGGTCACGAACGCCGCCGAGCCGCCCAGCCGGAACGGCTCGACGAGCACCCGGCGGAAGACGTCGTAGGCGTAGGCGTCCCGGTAATAGCCCTCGGGCGAGAACCGTCCGCGGCGGTATCGCTGCTCGGCGGGGTTGAGGAAGTCGTCGAGGGAGGCGCGGGCGGTCGCGTAGCCGCGGCGCTCGAACTCGCGCGCGAGGTCGTCGGCGAAGGTCGACTTGCCGGATGCCGTGCGCCCGTCGACGCCGATCGCGATGCGGCCACGCCGGTAGTTGCCGAGGATCTCGTCGACCGTGGCCGCGATCACGTCGCGCCGCTGCGGTTGCCATCTCGCCATACCGTCACCCTACGCGCGCGACACAGCCGCAGGGCCCCGGGGCGACGCCCGGTCCCGCCGCATACGCTGGAGGCGTGGCAGGAGCAGCGGATGCCGGGATCGGCGAGACCGTCGCCACCTGGTTCGCGGCGGGGCACCGCCCCCTCCCCTGGCGCTCGCCCGGCTTCCCCGCCTGGGGCGTACTCGTATCCGAGTTCATGCTCCAGCAGACACCCGTCGCCCGCGTGATCCCCCGGCTCGAGGAGTGGCTCGCGCGTTGGCCGACGCCCGCGGCGCTCGCCGCCGTGCCGCCGGGCGAGGCGGTGCGGGCGTGGGACCGCCTCGGGTACCCGCGCCGCGCGCTCAACCTGCACGCCGCGTCCGTCGCGATCACCGAGCGGCACGGTGGCGAGGTGCCGGCGGACGTCGACGCGCTCCTCGCGCTGCCCGGCGTCGGCCCCTACACCGCGCGCGCGGTCGCGGCGTTCGCGTATGGCGTCCGCGTTCCCGTGGTTGACGTCAACGTGCGGCGGGTGCTCGCCCGGGCCGTGCGCGGCGTCGGCGAGCCGGGACCCGCCCGCACCAACGAGGAGCTCGCCCTCATGGGTTTACTGCTGCCCGCGGATGCGGAGCGGGCGCGGCTCGCCAACGCGGGCATGATGGAGCTCGGCCAGACCGTGTGCACGGCACGCGCGCCCGACTGCGCCCGCTGCCCGATCGCCGGATCGTGCGCGTGGCGCGCCGCCGGATACCCGGCCTACACGGGGCCCGCGGCACCCCGGCAGAAGCCCTACGCGGGCTCGGACCGCGAGGTGCGCGGTCGCATCCTGCGCGAGCTGCGAGCGAGCGAGCTTCCCGTGCCCGCCGAGCGGATCGCGGAGCTCTGGCCGGATGCCGTGCAGCGCGACCGTGCGCTCGCGGGTCTGCTCGCCGACGGACTCGTCGAACGGGCCGGCGCCTCCTACGCGCTCCCCGGCTCCTGAAGCCCGCCGCGCGCGGGACACCCATCGGGATTGACGATGCATCCCGCGGGTCCGAGAGTGGGCACATGACGATCGAGGACCCGGATGCGGCGGATGCTGCCGACCGCTTCGACGCCCTCTTCCGGCGCGTCTACGCGAGCTTCCACCGCCGCGACGGCGTCGACCGCGGTCTCTCCGCCGCCTCCCGCGGCGTGCTCACCCACCTCGCGCTCACCGGGCCGGTGACGATCGGCGAGGCCGCCCGGCACTTCGACCGCGCCCAGTCCGCCACGAGCGAGCTCATCACCCAGCTCGAGCGCAACGGCCTCGTCGAGCGCCGCGTCGACCCGGCGGATGCCCGGCGTACCCTCGTCTGGCTCACCGAGGCCGGTCACGCCGCCCTCCGCCGCGACGAGGCCGTGCTCGGGCTCGGACTGCTCGCCGACGCCTTCGCGGCGATGCCCGTCGAGGGACGCGCCGCGATCCTCGACTCCCTCGCGCGGCTGTTGGAGGCCGCGCCCGCTCCCGGAAAGGAACCCCGATGACCGAGAACGACCACGCCGAGCACTGCGAGAGCTGCGGCATGCCCATCGAGACCGGCCGGTACTGCGCCTACTGCGTCGACGAGTCCGGCGCGCTGCAGGACTTCGACACCCGCTTCGCACGCATGACCGACTGGCAGCGGCGCTCGCACCCCGAGCAGAGCGAGGAGCAGATCGAGCGCGACACGCTCGCCTACCTCGCCACCATGCCGGCCTGGCGCGACCACCCGCGGGTCGTCGCCGGCGCCTGAGCCCCGGCGCCCGTCGGCCGCGTGCGGTGTGCTGCTCAACCCCGTGCGTGAGCGAGGATGCGTCCGGGTCGTGCGATCGCAAGGCGGAAGAGGAGCCGATAGCGGCTATCGGCGACGATGACAACGCCGCGAGCGTGCGAATCGGACGCACCGCAGCGCGTGCGGGGTTGAGCAGCACACCGCGGGGCACACTGTTCGCATGCCGGAGCTGCCCGAGGTGCACGCGCTCGCATCCGACCTGGATGCGCGACTGCGCGGGCGCACGATCGACCGCCTGCAGGTGGTCGCGTTCCCCGCCCTGAAGACCTACGACCCGCCCGTCGAGGCGCTCTCGGGCGAACGGGTCGCGGGCGTGGGCCGGCACGGCAAGTTCCTCGACCTCACGACCGAGGGCGGCATCCACCTCGTCGTGCATCTCGCGCGCGCCGGCTGGATCCGCTGGCGGGCGGGCGCGCCGAAGACCTCGGGGCGGCCGGGGTCGGGTCCGCTCGCCGCGCGGCTGGTGCTCGACGACGGCGCGGGGTTCGACGTCACCGAGGCTGGGACCAAGAAGAGCCTCGCGCTGTACGTCGTGCGCGACCCCGCGGAGGTGCCCGGCATCGCGCGGCTCGGGCCGGATCCGCTCGCGAACGACTTCACGCTCGAACGCTTCCGCGGCATCCTCGCGTCCCAGGGCCGTGCGCAGCTCAAGGGCATGCTGCGCGACCAGTCGGTCATCGCGGGTGTCGGCAACGCCTACTCGGACGAGATCCTGCACGTCGCCCGGATGTCGCCCTACAAGCCGGCCGCGATGGGCGTGGAGGACTCCGCGGCGCTCTACGCGGCACTGCGGTCAACTCTCGCGGAAGCGGTGGCGCGTGCCGACGGGGTCGCGGCGTCCGAGCTCAAGGCCGAGAAGAAGTCGAAGCTGCGGGTGCACGGCCGCTTCGGCGAGCCGTGCCCGGTATGCGGCGCCCGGATCGAGCAGGTCATCTTCGCCGACCGTACCTTCCAGTACTGCCCCACGTGCCAGACGGGCGGCAAGAAGCTCAGCGACCGGGTGCTCGACCGCCTGCTCAAGTAGCGGCGGCAGTCAGAGGAGACGCTCCGCGAGCAGCTCGAGGCTGCGCTCGCGCCCCACGGCGCGATCGGCCGGCTCGCCCTCGCGCGCCCCCGTACCCGGCGAGACCATGACCTCGTCGACGCCGAAGCGCGCGGCGAGGTCGCGGATGCGGCCGGCCGCGGCATCCGGCGCGTCCACGACCCAGCGCTCGAGCATCGCCTCGACGATGTGCCGTGCGGCGGCGTCGAGCTCCTCGCGCTCGGCCGCCTCCACGGTGTCGAGCGGCCGCAGCGGCTGGCCGGTGCGCAGCCGGGCCATGTTCTGCAGGGCGGGCAGCGCGCGGGCGTGGGCCTCCTCCGGCGTGTCGGCGACGACCGCGTTGAGGGTCAGGAAGGTGCGCGGCTCGGCGAGCGTCTCGGAGGCACGGAACTCGCGACGGTAGATGTCGAGCGCGCGCTCGGTGCCCTCCCCGGAGAAGTGGTGGGCGAACACGTAGGGCAGACCCAGCTTCGCGGCGAGGTGGGCCGAGTAGTCGCTCGACCCGAGCAGCCACAGCTCGGGGAGCCCCGCGGCCGCGGGCGTGGCGCGCACCTCGTAGTCGCGCAGCCCCTCCCGCGTGTTGACGGTGACGGTGGCGCCGTCGCCGGCGAGCGCCCGGATGTCGCCGAGGTGCTCCTCGAAGCGGTCGACCTCGCTCGTGGGCCCGCTCGCCCGCAGCAGCGCCGAGATGACGGGGTCGGATCCGGGGGCGCGCCCGATCCCGAGGTCGATGCGTCCGGGGGCGAGCGCCTCGAGCGCGGCGAACTGCTCGGCGACGACGAGCGGTGCGTGGTTCGGCAGCATGATCCCGCCCGAGCCCACCCGGATGCGCTCCGTCCGCGCCGCGGTCGCCGCGATGAGCACGGGCGGCGCGGTCGACGCCACGGCGGGCATGTTGTGGTGCTCGGCGTACCAGTAGCGCGTGTAGCCGAGCCCGTCGGCGCGGGCCGCGAGCGCCAGGGACGCCGCAACCGCCTCCGCGGAGGTCTGGCCGGTGCGCACCGGCACGAGGTCGAGGACGGAGAGCGCGGGGGTCACCCTTGCCTCAACGCGCCGCAACCGTCCACGATTCCGGACGCGTCAGTCCTCGTCCTCGTCGTCCAGTTCGCGCGGCTTGACGTAGGGGTCCTCGTCGCCCGCGTAGTGGGCGTTCGCGGCGAGGGCCTTCGCCTCGTTGTCGCGTTCGCTCGCCTCACGCAGCAGCGCATCGATCGCTGCCGCGTTCTCGGGGATCGCGTCGGCGATGAACTCGAGGCTCGGCGTGAGCCGCAGGTTGAGGTTGCGGCCGACCTCCGTGCGCAGCATGCCGGTGGCCGCCTTGAGGGCGGCAGCCGAGTCGGTGCGCTCCTCCTCGGTGCCGTACACCGTGTAGAAGACGCTCGCGTGCTGCAGGTCGCCGGTGACCCGCACGTCGGTGATGGTCACGAAGCCGAGCCGGGGGTCGCGGATGCCGCGCTCCAGCCGCTGCGCGATGATCTCGCGGATCCGATCGGCGACCTTCGCCGCCCGAGGGTTCTCACCCATGTCCCTCTCCTGCCTTTCAGATGAGGCGGCCGCAAGCGCGGCCAGGAAGGCTGCTCAGGGAGCCGGGGTCGGGTGCCCCTCCCGAGTCAATCGGGGTAGGGGCCCCTCTCTTGACTCGGGAGGGGCACCCGTCCCCGAGCTCCCATCGCGTGAAACTAGCCGCGCGGCTTCTCGACCAGCTCGATCGTCTCGATCTCGTCACCGATCTGGATGTCGTTGAACTTGCCGAGCCCGATTCCGGCCTCGAAGTCGGTCTTGACCTCGGTGACATCGTCCTTGAACCGGCGCAGCGACTCGATGGCGAGGTTGTCGCCGACCACGACGCCGTCGCGGATGACGCGCGCCTTCGCGTTGCGCGTGATGGTTCCCGACCGCACGAGCACACCGGCGATGTTGCCGAACTTGGAGGAGCGGAACACCTCGCGGATCTCGGCGACACCCGACTGGACTTCCTCGTACTCCGGCTTGAGCATGCCCTTGAGCGAGGACTCGATGTCGTCGAGCGCGGCGTAGATGACGGAGTAGAACCGCACGTCGATGCCTTCGCGGGCGGCGCGCTCGCGGGCCTTGACGTCCGGGCGGACGTTGAAGCCGATGACGATCGCGTTGTCGATGGTCGCGAGGTCGATGTCCGACTCCGTGATGGCACCGACGCCACGGTGCAGGATGCGCAGCTGCACCGAGTCGTCGACCTCGATCTTGAGCAGCGACTCCTCGAGCGCCTCGACGGCGCCGGAGACGTCACCCTTGATGATGAGGTTGAGCGAGTCGACCTTGCCCTCTTCGAGCGCACGCGTGAAGTCCTCGAGCGAGATACGCTTGCGGGCCTTGGCCAGCTGGGCGTTGCGCTCGACGGCCTCGCGCTTCTCGGCGATCTGGCGGGCGGTGCGGTCCTCCTCGGTGACGAGGAAGGTGTCGCCCGCGCGCGGCACGGTCGAGAGACCCTGCACCTGCACGGGACGCGACGGCGCGGCCTCCTCGACCGGGTCGCCGTTCTCGTCGTGCATCGCGCGAACGCGACCGTAGGCGGTGCCCGCGACGATCGCGTCGCCGACGCGGAGGGTGCCCGACTGGATGAGCACGGTCGCGACCGCACCACGTCCCTTGTCGAGCTTCGCCTCGATGGCGACACCGCGCGCATCCTTGTTGGGGTTGGCGCGCAGGTCGAGTCCGGCGTCGGCGGTGAGGAGCACCGCGTCGAGCAGCTCGGTGATGCCGAGGTTGTTGAGCGCGGACACGTCGACGAACATCGTCTCGCCGCCGTACTCCTCCGCCACGAGACCGAACTCGGTGAGCTGCTGGCGCACCTTGGCGGGGTTCGCCCCCTCCTTGTCGATCTTGTTGACGGCGACGACGATCGGCACGCCGGCCGCCTGCGCGTGGTTCAGTGCCTCGACCGTCTGCGGCATGATGCCGTCGTCGGCGGCGACCACGAGGATCGCGATGTCGGTCACCTGCGCACCGCGGGCACGCATGGCGGTGAACGCCTCGTGACCGGGGGTGTCGATGAAGGTGATGGCGCGCTCGATGCCGTCGTGCTCGGTCCACACCTGGTAGGCACCGATGTGCTGGGTGATGCCGCCCGCCTCGCCCGCGACGACGTTCGCCTGGCGGATGGCGTCGAGCAGCTTGGTCTTTCCGTGGTCGACGTGACCCATGACGGTGACGACCGGGGGCCGGATCTCGAGGTCGCTGTCGTCCTCGTCCTCCAGCTCCTGCTCGAGGTCGAGCCCGAAGCCCTCGAGGAGCTCCTTGTCCTCGTCCTCGGGGCTGACGATCTGGATCTTGTAGCCGAGCTCCTCGCCGAGGATGGAGAAGGTGGCCTCGTCGAGCGACTCGGTCGCGGTGGCCATCTCGCCCAGGTGGAACAGGGCGGTCACGAGCGCGCCGGGCTGCACCGAGAAGCCGGTGAGGGTCTCGAGCTTGTCGGCGAGGTCGCTGATGGACGCGCCGCGGCGCAGCCGGATGACGCGGCTGCCGTCGCCACGGGGGATGCTGACGCCGCCGAGCTGCGGGGCCTCCCGCATCTCGAACTCGGCGCGCTTCGTCCGCTTCGACTTGCGGGCCTTGGACTTGCCGCCGCCCTTTCCGAAGGCGCCCGCGGTGCCGCCGCCGGGGCCGCGACCGCGGCCTCCGCCGCCACCGGGACGTCCGGCGTAGCCGCCACCGCCGCCGGGACCGCCCGGACGACCGGCGAAGCCGCCGCCGGCACCACCGGGACGGCCGGGGCCGCCGGGACGCTGCTGGAACGGCGCGCCGGGGCGCGGCGCGCCGGGACGCGGGGCGCCGGGACGGGGCGCGCCGGGCCGCGGGGCCGCGGGACGCGGGATGGCGCCGCCACCGGGCCGCGGCATCCCCTGCGTCGAGGAGAACGGGTTGTTGCCCGGGCGCGGGGTGCCGGGGCGCTGCATGCCCTGGCTGGGCGCGTAGGGGTTGTTGCCGGGGCGCGGCGCGCCGGGGCGGGGACCGGCGGCGGGGCGGGGCGCGGCCGGGGCACCGGGGCGCTCGGCGGCGGGCTCGCTCGGCGCCTGCGCGGGCGCGGGCGCCGGGGCGGCGGGTGCCTCGGCCACGGGGGCGGGTGCCGGGGCTGCGGGCTGCGCGGGCGCGGGCTTGGCCGCGGCGGGCTTGGGGGCGGGCTTCGCGTCAGCCGGCTTGGGCTTGGCGACGCCGTCGGCCTCGAGCGCCGCCTTCAGGCGGCGGGCGACCGGGGGCGCGATCGACGACGACGGGCTCTTGACGTACTCGCCCATCTCCTTGAGCTTGTCCATCGCGAGGTTGGATTCGATGCCGAGTTCTGCTGCGATCTCGTGCACGCGGGGGTTGGCCACAATTCTCCTGTCTGGTTCCGCTCCAGGCAGGAGCGGACGTTATGGGTGGAGGGGTCTCATTTCGAGCCGCTCATTAGTTGTCCATGTGCCGTTCAGCCTGTTCTTCAGGGACTGGGTAGAGGTTCGTCAGCTCGCTCGTGTCGAGCGGCCCTTCCTGGCGGAGCGCGCGCCCGAAGGCGCGTCTCCGGACGGCGTTCGCGACGCATCCGGGGTCCGGGTGGACCCACGCGCCACGACCCGGGAGCCGTGCCGCGGTATCCACCGCGACCCGTCCGTCGCGCGCGACGACCCTCACGAGTGAGGGGCGGGGAGCACGCTGCCGACAACCCAGGCAGGTTCTGACGGGTTCCACTCTACCCCCTCCCCCGGAGTCGACGCCGACGGAGCGCCCTCAGGACTCCATGACGGAGTCGGGCTGGATGTCGATGCGGGCGCCCGTGAGCTTGGCGGCAAGACGGGCGTTCTGGCCTTCCTTGCCGATCGCGAGCGATAGCTGGTAGTCGGGCACGAGGGCGCGTACCGCCTTGAGCCCGGGGTCGACGACGAAGGTGCTCGTGACCTTGGCGGGGCTGAGGGCGTTGCCCACGAACGTCGCGAGGTCGTCGGAGTAGTCGACGATGTCGATCTTCTCCTCGCCCAGCTCGCTCGTGACGGCCCGCACACGGGCGCCGAGCTCGCCGATGCACGCGCCCTTCGCGTTGATGCCCGGCTGCGTGGCGCGCACGGCGATCTTGGTGCGGTGCCCGGCCTCGCGGGCGAGCGACGCGATCTCGACGACGCCCGAGGCGATCTCCGGCACCTCGAGCGCGAAGAGCTTGCGCACGAGCCCCGGATGCGTGCGGCTCACCGTGATCGACGGTCCCTTGAGGCCCTTCGCGACGCTCGTGACGTACACGCGGATGCGGCTGCCGTGCGGGTACTCCTCGCCCGGCACCTGCTCCTCGGGCGGCAGGATCGCCTCCACGCTTCCGAGGTCGATGTGCACCATCCGCGGGTTCGGACCCTGCTGGATGACGCCGGCGACGATGTCGCCCTCCTTGCCGCGGAACTCGCCGAGCACCTTGTCGTCGCCGATGTCGCGCAGCCGCTGGTTGATGACCTGCTTCGCCGCGAACGCCGCGATCCGGCCGAAGTCGTCGGGGCTGTCGACGGCCTCGCCGACGACCTCGCCCTCGTCGTCGAGTTCGGGCACGTAGATCGCCACGTGGCCGCTCTTGCGGTCGAGCTCCGCGCGGGCGCCCGACTCGGGAGCCTTGCCGGTGTGCTTGAGATAGGCGGTGAGGATGGCCTGCTCGATGATCTGGACGAGTTCGTCGAAGGGGATCTCGCGCTCCCGCTCCATGAGCCGCAACACGGCGAGGTCGATGTCCACGTCAGCCTCCGATATTCAGATCTCGAGCGGCATCGCCTGCACGCCGCGACCGCCCACTCTACCGGAGCCGTCCGGGGTGTGGCTGTGACGGTGCGGGACGACCGAGGCGCCCGGAACGTTGGGAGGCCACGACGCCCCGGAACGACCAGACTGGGGGCATGCCCGACGTGCGCGCCGAGTTCGAGGCCGTCTACCGACGGCACCTTCCCGCCGTGAGCGCGTACCTCGCGCGCCGCGTCGACCGGTCCGACGTCGAGGACCTCGCGGCCGACGTCTTCGCGATCGCGTGGCGCAAGCGCGCCTCCGTCGCGGCGGGCGAGGAGCTGCCGTGGCTCTACCGCATCGCGTCGTATCAGGTGGCGAACCACCGCCGGCGACGCGCGATCCGCGCCAACGCGCTCGCCCTCTTCGTGGTGCCGGATGCCGCCCCCGCGGCGGACGCGGCGTTCGACGGCGACCCCGAGCTGGCGCGGGCGTGGCGTTCCCTCGGCGGGGCGCAGCGGGAGGTGCTCTCCCTCGTGGTGCTCGAGGGCCTTCCCGTCGCGGAGGCGGCGATCGCGCTCGGGATCTCGCCGAACGCCGCCAGCATCCGACTGCACCGCGCGAAGAAGGCGCTCGCCGAGGCGCTCGGCACCACGCACGCCGACGGTGAAAGATCCGCGCCGCCCGCGACATAGACAGGGTATGAACGACATCACAGACGACGCCGAGGCCCGCCTCCGCCGTGCCGCATCTGTCCCCGACGCCCCCGAGCTCGATGCCGCGCTCGTCACCGGCGCACCCGATCGCCACGCCCCGCGCCTCGTGCGCCACGGTCGGGCAGTGCGCGCCGCCGGCGTGTCGCTGACCGCGGTCGCCGCCGTGTCGGTGGGTGCGCTCGTGCTGCCCGGCGTGATCGCGCCGCGGGCCCCGCTGTTCGCGGCCGCCAGCGGCGCGGGAGGTAGAGGCGAGGCCGGGGCGATGAGCGCCGACACCAAACTCGCCTGGTGGGTGAACTACCACTACGTCGCGGGCTCCGGCCTCTCGACCGAGGGCGGCCACGGCAGCGTCTATCAGCTGAAGCGCGTCGGCGACCCGGATTCGGTGCTCACGGATGCGGCCGCCGCCCTGGGCATCGACGGCACGCCGACCCTCTCGCAGTACTCGACCCCGGACTATCCGAGCTACGTCGTCGGCCCCGAGGACGGCAGCGGCCCCTCCATCTCGCTCAGCTGGGCGGGCACGGGCGACTGGTGGTACAACGACCCCGCCGCCTACCCGGCCGCGGTCTGCACGGACGCCCCCGTCGAGGGCGGGGCGCCGGGCGAGACCTACCAGGACTGCACCCAGCCCGAGATCCCCGCATCCGAGTCGAAGGCGCCGTCGGAGGCGGAGGCGCGCACGCTCGCCGCCGCGATCTTCGACGCGACCGGCTTCGACGTCGCCGCGGCCGACATCCGCGTGACGGCGGACTCCTGGCAGACCCTCGCCACCGCGAACCTCGTGGTCGACGGAACGACGACGGCGCTCGAGTACAGCGTCGCGTGGTCGCCGCTCGGCAAGGTCTCCTGGGCCGCGGGCCACTCGGTGGAGGTCGTCGAGCGCGGCGGCTTCGACACGGTCTCCGCGGTCGCCGCCGTCGACCGGATCGCCGACGGCCGCTGGTACGGCGCGGCCGGCCCCGACTACCAGGGCAACATGGTGATGTATGCGGCGGATTCGGGCGTCGCCCGCAGCGCGGACGGCGCGAGCACGTCCTCCGGCACGGGTGCCGGATCCGACCCCGTGTCACCGGCGCCGAGCGAGCCGGCCGACCCGGGCGACCCCGGCGTCGTGCTGCCCGAGCCCGAGCCCTCGGAGGTGCCCGGTGCGGAGCCGACCGACCCCGCCGAGCCCGTCGACCCGGGCCTCGAGCCGGAGCCCGTGCCGACCCCGGAGACCGTGACGGTCACCCTCGACCACGCCGAGTCGACGCTGCTCATGCTGTGGGACGTCGACGGCAACGCCTGGCTCGTGCCCGGCTACGCCTTCGAGAACCCGGACGGCGGCTTCTGGACCACGATCGTCTCGCTCGTCGAGGGCGTCATCGCCCTCCCCGAGCCCATGCAGATCGAGCCCATGCCCGCCGACGCGACCCCGTAGCGGAGGCCTGCGCCGCCCGGCGCAGCCCGAGAATCGTGCGAGATGGTCGCCATGGACCCCCATGAGCGCCATCTCGCACGATTCTCCGCGTCCTACCCTCGACGCGACGCGAGGACGGCCCGAAGCCGGACGAGGAACGCGTCGGGGTCGCGGAAGAGGTCGGCCGACGTGACCCGGATGACGCGGTGGCCCGCGTCCTCGAAGAGCTCGCGGCGACGCAGGTCCCGCAGCCAGGTCGCGCGGTCGACGCGGTGCACGTCGCCCTCGTAGTCGAGGACGACGCGTTCATTCGGGAACGCGAGGTCGGCGTGCAGCAGGACGCCGCCCGCGACCGCGACCTCGAAGTCCGGACTCGGTTCCGGCAGCCGCCCCCGCACGCACAGCAACCGCAGCAGCGTCTCCGGCCGAGAGTCGACTCCGGAGCGGATACGCGGGAGCGCCCACGCAACCCTCGCCGCACCGGGGCTCCCGCGCAACGCGCGTGCGGCCTCCTCCAGGCGCGAGAGGCGCGACACCCCCGCCGTGCGCACCCCGCCGATCCGTTGGCCCGTCACGAGGGCGTCGCCGGCAGCGACGAGGTCCTCGCGCGCGAGGAGCGCCGCCGACTGGCACCAGGCCTGGGCGGGATCCGCGATCGGATACCGCCGGTGCTCCGCGATCGTGAGCGTGCGCAAGGAATGCCCGCGGACGCCCTCGCCGCGAGGAAGGGTGCGCCGCCATGAGCGCCATTTCGCACGAATCTCCAGGCCCCATGACGAGAGGGCCCGCGCCGATCAGTCGAGGGAGGCGGCGAAGCGCTCCACGAGCTCGGCGGCCGGCACCTCGGCGCGCTCGTTCGTGCGGCGGTCCCACAGCTCGACGAGCCCGTCGGCGGCGCCGCGGCCGACGATGACGATGGTGGGCACCCCCAGCAGCTCGGCGTCGCCGAACTTGACGCCCGGCGAGACCTTCGGGCGGTCGTCGTAGAGCACCTCGAAGCGGGCCGCCTCGAGCTCGCTGGCGAGCGACGCGGCGAGCTCGAACGCGACCTCGTCCTTGCCGGTCGCGACGACGTGCACGTCGAACGGCGCGATCCCCCGCGGCCACAGCAGCCCGCGATCGTCGGCGGTCGCCTCGGCGATCGCCGCGAGGATGCGCGTGACGCCGATGCCGTACGAGCCCATCGTGACCGTCACGAGCTTGCCGTTCTCGTCGAGCACCTTGAGCCCGAGCGCCTCGGCGTACTTGCGGCCGAGCTGGAAAACGTGCCCGATCTCCATGCCACGCGCCAGCTCGACGGGACCCGAGCCGTCGGGCGCGGGGTCGCCCGCGCGCACCTCCGCGATCTCGATCGTGCCGTCGAGCGTGAAGTCGCGTCCCGCGACGAGCCCGAACACGTGCTTGCCGTCGGCGTTCGCGCCGGTGATCCAGGCGGTGCCGTCCACCACGCGGGGGTCGCCGAGGTAGCGGATGCCGGACGCCGACTCCTCGCCGAGGATCGGCCCGGTCGGCGACCAGGGGCCGATGTACCCCTTCACGAGCGCCGGATTCGCGTCGAAGTCGGCCTCCGTCGCCGGCTCCACCTCGGCGGGGGCGAACGCCACCTCGGCGCGCTTGAGGTCGACCTCGCGATCGCCGGGCACCGCGACGATGACGAGCTCGCGCGTGCCGTCGAGGTGGGTGAGGGCGAGCACGACGTTCTTGAGCGTGTCCGCCGCCGTCCACGCCCGGTCGTCCCGCGGCACCTGCGCGTTCGCCACCGCGACGAGGGTCGCGATGGTGGGGGTGTCGGGGGTGTCGTGGATGGCCGCGGCCGGCTGCCCCTCGATGGGCAGCGGCGCGGGGGCGACGGTCGTGAACGCCTCGACGTTGGCCGCGTACCCGCCGGGCGAGCGCACGAAGGTGTCCTCGCCGATCGCCGTGGGGTGCAGGAACTCCTCGGAACGGGATCCGCCCATCGCGCCGGCATCCGCCTGCACGATGACGTAGTCGAGGCCGAGGCGCGCGAAGATGCGCTCGTAGGCGTCGCGCTGGGCCTGGTAGGAGACGTCGAGGCCGGCGTCGGTGTAGTCGAAGGAGTAGGCGTCCTTCATGGAGAACTCGCGGCCGCGCAGCAGACCCGCGCGGGGGCGCGCCTCGTCGCGGTACTTGTCCTGGATCTGGAAGATCGTGAGCGGGAGGTCCTTGTAGGAGGAGTAGAGGTCCTTCACGAGCAGGGTGAAGACCTCCTCGTGGGTGGGCGCGAGCAGGTAGTCGGCGCCCTTGCGGTCCTGTAGGCGGAACAGGTTGTCGCCGTACTCCTCCCAGCGTCCGGTGACCTCGTAGGGCTCACGCGGCAGCAGGGCGGGGAACAGCACCTCCTGCGCGCCGGCGGCGGCCATCTCCTCGCGGATGACGCGCTCGATTCGGGCCCGCACGCGCAGCCCGAGCGGCAGCCACGCAAAGACACCCGGCGCCTGACGGCGGATGTAGCCGGCGCGCACGAGCAGCTTGTGGCTGGTCGCCTCGGCGTCGGCGGGGTCTTCCTTCAGGGTGCGGACGAAGAGCTGGGACAGGAGCGTGGGCACCCGTTCAGCCTAGCGACGGCACGAGCGTGCCTCGGCCGGGCGCGAGCCCGGGGTGAACAGCCGGGTACGGGCGGCGTTGGATGGGCCACGTACGCAAGACCGAGTCTCGAGGAGGAACCATGGCCACGGTCGCACGTGTCACCACCATCACCGCGAAGAGCGACGTCGGCTTCGCCGACGCGATCGCGAGCGGCATCGCCCGAGCCTCCGAGACCCTGCGCGGCGTCAAGGGCGCCTGGGTCAAGGAGCAGAAGGTCGAGGTGGACGGGGGCGGCATCTCCGCCTGGTCCGTCACCCTCGAGGTCACCTTCGTCCTGGACGACTGAGGGACGCCCTCCTCAGCTCGTCACGACGACGGGCTCGCCGACGGGCGCGTCGTCGCCCATCTCCTCCGCGATGCGGCGGGCCTCCGCGATGAGGGTCTCCACGATCTCCGCCTCGGGCACGGTCTTCACGACCTCGCCCTTCACGAAGATCTGCCCCTTGCCGTTGCCGGAGGCGACCCCGAGGTCGGCCTCGCGCGCCTCGCCGGGGCCGTTGACGACGCATCCCATGACCGCGACGCGCAGCGGCACCGTCACGTTCTTGAGCCCCTCGGTCACCGAGTCGGCGAGTGTGTAGACATCGACCTGGGCGCGGCCGCACGAGGGGCAGGAGACGATCTCGAGCTTCCGCTCGCGCAGGTTGAGCGACTGCAGGATCTGCAGCCCCACCTTGACCTCCTCGGCGGGCGGCGCCGACAACGAGACGCGGATGGTGTCGCCGATGCCCTCCGAGAGCAGGATGCCGAACGCCGTCGCCGACTTGATCGTGCCCTGGAACGCGGGTCCGGCCTCCGTCACTCCGAGGTGCAGCGGCCAGTCGCCGCGCTCGGCGAGCATCCGGTACGCCTTCACCATGACGATCGGGTCGTTGTGCTTGACCGAGATCTTGAAGTCGTGGAAGTCGTGCTCCTCGAAGAGGCTCGCCTCCCACACGGCGCTCTCGACG
>MKVM01000001.1:562813-800442 GCA_001898835.1 Micrococcales bacterium 72-143
CCTTCGCGGCGGCGGCGATCTCACCGACCTTGTCGTCGAACTGGCGGATGTTGCCCGGGTTGACGCGCACCGCGGCGCAGCCCGCGTCGATCGCCTGGAACACGTACTTCGGCTGGAAGTGGATGTCGGCGATGACCGGGATCTGGCTCTTCTTCGCGATGATGTGCAGCACGTCCGCGTCGTCCTGGCTCGGCACCGCGACACGCACGATGTCGCAACCGGATGCGGTGAGCTCGGCGATCTGCTGGAGCGTCGCGTTGATGTTCGTCGTGGGCGTCGTCGTCATCGACTGGACGCTGACCGGCGCATCGCCGCCGACGAGCACCTTGCCGACCCTGATCTGGCGGGACTTCCGGCGCGGGGCCAGGACCTCGGGCGGAGGCTTGGGCATCCCGATGTTGATGGCGGGCACCCGACCAGCTTAGGGCGCGTGTCCGGGCATCGCCTGGCACCGTAGCGATAGCGCCGTCCGCCAGACGCTAGCCTCACGCCATGAGCATGCGCGTCCCGCTCCACCACCGCCTGCGGCCCGCGACCGGACGCGACCCGGGTGAGCCGCACCGCGCGGCGACCCCGCTCGAGCTGCTCTACGATCTCACCTTCGTCATCGCGTTCGGGGCGACCTCGAGCCAGCTCGCCCACGGAATCGTCGAGGGCCACACCGGCGGCGCGCTCCTCGCGTTCGCTTTCGCGGCGTTCGCCGTGAGCTGGGCCTGGATCAACTACGCCTGGTGGGCATCCGCGTTCGACACCGACGACTGGTTCGTGCGCCTCATGACGCTCGTGCAGATGGTCGGCGTGCTCATCATGGCGCTCGGCATCCCCGACGTCTTCCGCAGCGTCGAGCACGCGGTGCTCGACAACGGCGTCGTGGTGCTCGGGTACGTCGTCATCCGGATTGGTCAGCTCGCGCTCTGGCTCCGCGTCGCCGTCCAGGATGCCGCGCACCGCAGGACGGCTCTCGCCTTCGCGACGTCGCTGCTCGTGGCGCAACTGGGGTGGATCGCCGTGGGCGTCGCCCACCTGCCGCTCGCGACAGCGCTCCTGCTCGCGGTGCCGCTGTACCTCATCGAGCTCACGGGACCGGTGGTGGCCGAGCTCCGCCTGGGACCGACGCCGTGGCATGCGCATCACATCGGCGAGCGATACAGCCTGCTCGTCATCATCACTCTCGGCGAGGTGGTGGTCGGGACCGCATCGACCGTGAGCGCCACGGTGCAGGAGCACGGTTGGTCGGCGGATGCCGCCCTCGTGGCGTTCGCCGGCACCGCGCTGGCGTTCGCGCTGTGGTGGATGTACTTCATGATGCCGTCCGGCGCCGTGCTGCACCGACATCGGCGGCGCGCCTTCGTGTGGGGCTACGGCCACATCGTGGTGTTCGGATCTCTCGTCGCGGTGGGCGCGGGACTGGACGTCGCAGCCCTCTCGTCAGAGGGCGAGGGCCACCTCGATGCGGCCGCGGTGGCGGCGACGGTCGCCGTGCCGGCGGCCGTCCTGATCGCGACGTTCTTCGTGCTCTACTCGCTCCTCCTCCTCACCTTCGATCCGTTCGTCCTCGTGCTGGCGATCAGCGCCCTCGCGCTGCTCGCCGCATCGGTCGCGGTCGCAGCTACGGGCGCACCGATCGCCGCCTGGCTCGGCCTCGTCGTGCTCGCACCCGTCGTCGTGATCGTCGGCTACGAGACGATCGGGCATCGCCGCCAGGCGCGGCAGCTCGAACGCATCCTCGCCTGAGGCGCGGCCTCGCCCCTCAGGAGAAGTCGCGCCGCATGACGAGACGACGGGGTGTCGGACGCGAGACGACGCGCATCCCCGCGGCTTCGAACATGCCCGGCGTGCCCACGTACAGCTCCCCCCACATCTCCTGCTTGCCGGGGGCGAGCTGCCGAGGGTAGCCCTCGACCGCGCGGGCCCCCCGCGCCCGCGCGTGCTCCACGGCACCGGCCGCGAGCGCCGTGCCCACCCCCTGCCGCCGGAATCCGGCCCGCACCACGAAGCAGACGACGGCCCACACGTGCTCGTCGGCGGGGTCCTCGTCCCGCCCCGCCCAGGGCACGCGCAATCGGGCGAGTCGCACGTAGTCGGCACGCGGCTCGACGGCGCACCAGCCCACCGGCTCGTCGCCGAGGAACGCGACGACCCCGCTCGTCGTGCGGGCGCCCGGATCCCCGCACGCGGTCTGCGCGCGGAATCGCGACGCGCGTTCCTCGTGCGGCATGACGCCGAAATCGCGGTCGCTCACGTGGAACCACTGACACTGGCATCTCGCCGCCTCACCGCGCTTCCCGAGCACGGTCTGCAGCTGCTCCCAGCCGACCTCGTTCGCGGGGATCACGCGGATGTCGTCGTCCACGACGGCATCCTCCCAGCTGCGACCGACATCGCGCCCGAGAGGCCCTACCCGAGCTGACCGATCAGCGCCTCGCGGAACACCTCCGGCGCCTCGAGGTGCGCGGAGTGCCCGCAGCCCTCGATCGCGAGCTCACGATAGCTCCCGCCGCGGGCCGCATAGCGCTCGAGCACCGCGCGCGTCTGCGTCACCATCGGCTGCGGCGGGGCCACCTCGGCACCCGGCCAGCCGGGGATGACGCCGAGCGCCCCCAGCTGGTTGAGGTCGAAGAACGAGGCGTCGGACACGATCGCATCCTGGACGCCGTGCATCCACAGGATGTCCGGCTTGTCGGCCACGTCGACGATCCCCGAGACGTCGAAGTAGCGGGGCGCCATCGTGTTGAGCACGCCCCGTCGTCCCGGGCCGAACCCCGGCCACGCGTCGGCGCTCGACGCGTCGCCCGGGTAGTTGTCGGCGCCCGTCCGCGTCGACAGCATCGACTCGACCCACACGTCCTCGTGATCGGCGATGCTTCCCGGGTCCGCCACATACGCCGTCCGCAGCACGGTGCGCGGCGAGGTGGGCGCGTCGGCGCTCCTATCCTGTTCGACGAGTCGGGTCACGAAGTCCGGGTTGGCCCCGCCGCCGCCGACGCCCGGCTCGGAGGGATCGAGGATGCGGCCCTCCGCATCCGTTCCGCCGAAGCCGTACGGCGAGACCGGGGAGACGAGCGTGAGGGAGGTCACGAGCTCCGGCCGGTCGATGAGCAGCTGCATGGCGACTCCCCCACCCATACTCCAGCCGACGACGTGCGCGTCCTCGACGGCGAGGGCGTCCAGCACGCTCGCGACGTCGTCCGAGAAGTCGCGCACCCCTCGGGTCGCGTCGACCGGAAGCGTGTCGGAGTCCCCGAAGCCGCGCAGGTCGACGGCGAGGGCGCGCACCGAGCCGGGAAGCGCGAGCATCGTCGGCTGCCAGAACAGCGACGAGGAGACGTTGCCGTGGATGAACACCACGGTGCTCTCGGCGTCGGATACCGCGGGGCGCTCGAGCACCCCCGCCGTCAGTCGCGGGGCGCGCACCCGATGCGCGGTGATGCCGTCGAAGATCGTCTGGACCATGGGACCTCTCTCGTGGATCATCGACCGTCGACGACGGTCTCGTGGCGCGGGACGGCGTCGTCCCCCGTTTTCTGCGCGGTCTCGAGGGCCGCCTCGACCAGGGGCAGCAGCTGCCGCACGCCCGCGTCGCTCATGACGACCGTGTAGTGGTTGACGTCGACCGCCTCGTGCACGACGAGCGCCGGAACCTCGGCGCACCACCGGGCGACGGCCGCATCCGGATAGAGCGGCGGCACCTCGTCGAGCAGTCCGCGGGGGGCCCGCACGAAGGGGATCGGCCCGGCGAGGCGACGCAGCCGGCCGAGGATGGTGTCCTCGTCCTGGAGGTCGAGCGAGTCCTGGGTGACGGCCTCGATGCGTCCCGACGGGCGAAGGCGCGGGGCCGCCCCCACGAGGTCGTAGTCGGCGTAGCGGCCGAGTCGTTCATCGTGCACGCCGGCGAAAGCGGGGTGGGCCTCCCAGAAGGCCCGGTAGGCGGACGGCGACGCGTACTCGGTGGAGAGACGGTCGGCCGCAGGCCCGATGAGAGCACCCGGCAACTGCTCGGGACCGACGCCCGCCGGCAGCGGGATCGGGAGGCCGCCGTCCACGAGCAGGATCGACCGCACACCGCTGTCGGGTCGGGCCGCGAGCGCCCCGACGACGAACCCGCCCATCGAGTGCCCGATGGCGAGCACCTCGTCGGCGCCCGCCGCCTCGAGGAACGCGCGGCAGTCGTCGGCATGCTGCTCCATGCCCCACGGGCCGGGAAGGTCCCTGCTCGGCCCCCGGCCGCGGAGGTCGGGGGCGAGGATGCGCACCCCGGGCAGCGCCTCGGCGAGCCACTGCCACGCGAGGTGCGAGGCGGTGATCCCGTGGACCGCGAGAACCGTCGCGCGCGGCGTTCCCGACGGCTCCCACACGGCGCCGGAGAGCCGCCCGCCGCGGACCGGCGCGGAGAGGGACACGAGCGTGCTCATCGCGCCGACCAGCCGCCGTCCATCACGTACGAGGCACCCGTCACCATCCGGGAGCTCGGCCCGCACAGCCAGAGCACCAGCTCGGCGACCTCCTCCGGCTCGAGGAGCCGCTTGATGGCCGACTCGGTGAGCATGATCGTCTCCACGACCTCGGACTCGGGGATGCCGTGCACGGCCGCCTGGTCGGCGATCTGCTTCTCCACGAGCGGCGTGCGCACGTACCCCGGGTTGACGCAGTTGCTCGTGACCCCGTGGGGCGCCCCCTCGAGGGCGGTCACCTTCGAGAGGCCCTCGAGGGCGTGCTTCGCCGCGACGTACGCGGACTTGAACGCAGAGGCGCGCAGTCCGTGCACCGAGGAGATGTTGACGACGCGTCCCCAGCCGCGCTCGTACATCCGGGGCAGTGCGGCGCGGATGAGGAGGAAGGGCGCCTCGACCATGAGCCTCTGGATCAGGCGGAAGGCGTCCGGATCGAAGTCGACGATCGGTGCGACGCGCTGGATGCCGGCGTTGTTGACGAGGATGTCGACGTCCAGTCGCAGCGTGTCGAGCGTTCGCGTGTCGCTCAGGTCGATCGCCCACGCCTCGCCGCCGAGCTCGCCGGCGAGCGCCGACGCGGCGTCCCCATCGAGGTCGGCGATGACCACCGTCGCGCCCGCACCCGCGAGCGCGCGCGCGGTCGCGGCGCCGATGCCGCTCGCACCCCCGGTGACGAGCGCCCTCCGTCCGTCCAGAATCATCGTTCCTCCCCCTCGCCCCGCGGGCGCAGTGCGCCCTCGATGAACCGCATCATCTGATCGAAGACCTCGTCGGGCACCTGGGAGGTGCCGCTCGCCATCGGATCCGCGTCGTCACCCGCGACCCCGTCGCCCCAGAGCACCCAGCGCATCCCGATCATCTCGCCGATGCCCATGAGCGCCCACGCGGCGACGGTCGGGTCGACGTCGCCGACCTCGCCCGCCGCGCGCGCCGCACTCAGGGCCGAGATGTACCCCTCGACGATGCGCGTGTAGTGGGAGCGCAACGCACGGGGGCTCACGAGTTCGGCCTCGCGCACCACGCGGTACAGCGCCGGATGCTCGGCGGTGAACCGGAAGAAGGCGCGGAAGCCCGCCCGCTCCGCCTCGAGACGATCGCGGGCGCCCTCGCCCGCCTCCGTCATGGCGTGGCGGACGCGGCGGTTGAGGTCGTCGACGAGCTCCTCGAAGATCTCGAGCTTGCTGGCGAAGTACAGGTAGAAGGTGCCCTGACCGACGCCCGCCGCGTCCGTGATCCGCGTGATCGAGGCGTCCGCGTAGCCGTGCGCGGCGAACACCGTCTCGGCGGCGGCGAGGAGCCGGGCGCGGGTCCGCTCGCCGCGCGCGGTCGCCGGGTGCATCGTCATGCGCGCTCCCCCGCGGTCGGCACGCGGTGCTCGGCGATCCAGTCGTCCAGCAGCACGCGGCGCATCACCTTGTTGCTCGAGGTGCGCGGCAGCTCGGCGACGAAGAGGACCGTGACGGGGGTCTTGAAGCGCGCCAGGAACCCTCGCACGTGCGCCACGAGCTCCCCCTCCTCGACGTACTCGCCGCGCTCCCGCACGACCCAGGCGACCGGCACCTCACCCCAGGTCTCGTCCGGCACACCCACCACGCAGGCCTCCGCGACGGCGGGATGGGTCTCCAGCACCCCCTCGATCTCCGCGGGCGCGACCGATTCGCCCCCGGTGATGAAGACGTCCTTGATGCGGTCGATCACCCGGAAGTACCCCTCGTCGTCCCGCGCGACCAGGTCCCCGGTGTGCAACCAGCCGTCGACCACCGTCAGCGCGGTCGCCTCGCGATCGCGGAAGTACCCCGCGAACACACCGGGGCCGTGGACGAGCAGCTCCCCGGTGGCCGCGCCCTCGAGGCGCTCGCCTGTGACGGGATCCGCGACGGCCACCTCGACGTGCGGGTAGGGCTTGCCGGCCGAGCCGACCCGGGTTCGCGCATCCTCGTCGGGCAGGCACAGCACGTTGGGGGACGCCTCGGTGAGCCCGTAGCCCTGCGAGAGGGCCACCCCGCGCGCGTGCCAGACCTTGAGCAGGCCCTCGGGCATCGGCGCTCCCCCCACGATCGCGTGCTCGAGGCTCGTCAGATCCGCGGACGCGAACTCGGGATGCAGGGCGAGGAAGCGGTAGTTCGCGGGCACCCCCATCATGGTCGTGATGCGGCGATCGGCGATGAGCTGGAGGGCGCGTCCCGCGTCGAAGGTGCGCTCGAGCACCACGGTCGCACCGACCCACCACGCGAGCAGCGGCTGGATGTTCCAGCCTCCGACGTGGTACTGCGGCATGACCGCGAGCACGACGTCCTCGCTGCCGATTCCCGCGATGCGAGAGAGCGAGAGGTTCGTCCAGAAACAGTTCGCGTGCGTGAGGATGGCGCCCTTGGGGTGGTCGACGGTTCCCGAGGTGAAGACGATGAGCAGCGGATCGTCGTCGCGCACCTCGCGGATGACGGGGGCGGTGTCCCGCCTGGCCGGCGCGGGCACTCGCCGCTCGACCCCGTCGAGGCCGAGACGTTCGCGCGGGATCCGCTGCGGCATGCGGCCGAGCGCCGCCGCGGCGAGGGAGTCGAACTCCTGCTCGACGAGCAGCAGCGCGGGCTCCGCCTGCCCGAGCTGCTGGGCGAGTTCGGCGGGCGCGAGCCGCCAGGACAGCGGGACGAGCACGAGCCCCGCCTTGGCGCAGGCGAAGAACAGCACGACGTGATCGGCGCTGTTGCCGGTGAGGGTCGCGATGCGGTCACCGACCCCGTATCCCGCGTCGCGGAGGGCGTCGGCGAGGGCCTGCGCGCGCTGCTCGAGGCCACGGTAGCCGAGCACGACTCCACGGTCGTCGATCGCGACCCGATCGGGTGTGGCGATGGCGCGGTCGGCGGGCCATCGGCCCAGGGTGTGCAAGCCGTCGGTGATCATCGCTCCGCCTCCTCGAGACGCTCCCTCGCGTCGCGGCTCGTCCGTCGACCCGTCGCCGCCCTCCGCACGGTACCGGCGATGCCGCCGGGCAGGAAGAGCACCACGAGGATGAACAGCGTTCCCAGCAGGAAGAGCGGCTCCGAAAGCGGGATGCGTAGCACGTCCGGCAGCGCGGCGACCGCATCCGAGGACGCGAGCGCCGTGAGCCGCTGATCGAGCAGGGTGTACGCGAACGCGCCGACGATCGCACCCCAGCGCGCTCCGACGCCGCCGAGCACGACGATCACGAGGAGGCTGAGTGTGAGGTCGGCGGAGGTCGCGCGCGGCGTCGTGCCGGACTGCAGAACGAAGTAGATCGTGCCGCTCAGCGCGGCGAGCGCCGATGCGATCACGAAGGTCATGAGCTTGATCGTGAACGGCCGGATGCCGAGCACCCGCACCCGTGTCTCGTTCTCGCGTGTCGCGACCGCCACGTGGCCGGCGCGCGAGCGCTCGAACCAGATCACGACGAGGAATACGAGCACGAGCACCGCGAGCGCGAGCCAGTAGACGTTGCGCGTGTTGAGCACGCCGACGAGGAAGTCGGGCACGTTGTCGGTGTCGAGCCGCAGCCCCTCCTCGCCACCGGTGATCCAGGCGTTGCGTCGAACGAGTACGCTCCCCGCCTGCGCGAACGCGAGGGTCACCATCGCGAAGGAGATCCCCGCGACCCGCAGGCTCACCGCCCCCAACGCGAGGGCGACGACGGTCGCGAGAGCCACGGTGGTCGCGATCGCCGCCGCGAGCGGAAGCTCGGTCCGCTGGAGCAGGATCCCCACGCCGTACGCGCCGACCGCGAAATAGAGCGCGTGACCGAACGACAGCATCCCCGCCGTGCCGAACAGCAGGTGATAGCTGAGGGCGAGCGCCGAGAACACGAGGCACAGCGCGAGCAGCTGCAGCGTGCCCGGCAGGTAGCTCGGCCCGGGGAGCACCCCGGGGATGTCGATCGCGAGCAGCGGCAGCACGGCGGCGACGCCCGCGAACACGACCATGAGCGCGAACGGGAACCATGCCGCGCCGGTGAGCCGGCGGATGCGCGTGGCGGGGGCGCTCATGCCTGCACCTTCTTCTTCCCGAGGATCCCCGCGGGTCGCAGCAGGAGCACACCCGCTAGCAGCAGCACAACCACGAGGTCGCCGACGCCCCAGTAGAAGTTGGCGAACTGCTGGAGCACGCCGACCGCGACGGATGCGATCGCGGCGCCGGCGAGCGATCCGAGGCCGCCGATGACCGTCACGATGAAGGCGAAGATCAGCAGCGACCCGCCGAGATGCGGCGAGACGTAGCCGAAGTAGTGCGAGGCGAGAACCCCGCCGAGTCCCGCGGCCGTGCCGCCGATCGCGAACACGACCGTGAACGCGCGCCGCACGTCGATGCCGAGCGCCGTGACCATCGCGCGGTTCTCGACACCGGCCCGGATGATGAGCCCGAACCGCGTGAAGCGCAGGAAGGCGACGATCCCGAGCAGCACGAGCGCGGCCGCGCCGATGAGGACGAAGCGGTCGTTCGGGATGCGCGCGCCCAGCAGCTGCGTCGTCTCGCCGAGCCAGGCCGGCGCCGTGACGTAGCTGGGATCGCTGCCCCAGATCCCCTCGAACAGGGCGACGGTCGCGAGCGACAGGCCCACCGTCACGAGCACCTGTTCGATGTGGCGCTCGTACAGCCTCCGGATCAGCAGCAGCTCGGTGAGCGCCGCGGCGACGGCCCCGACGGCGGCGCCCAGCACGAGCGACGCCACGAAGGCCGGCCAGCTGTCGCCGCCCAGCCGTCGCGTCAGCTCGAAGCCCGCGAACGCGCCGAGGGTGAGGAAGGAGCCGTGCGCGAAGTTGAGGACCCCCATGAGCCCGTAGATGAGCGAGAGGCCGCTCGCCACGAGGAAGTACAGGGCGCCGAGCCCGAGACCGGTCACGGCCAGCAGCACGACGGTGCTCATCGTCCGTCCTCCGTCTCACGTTCGGTGTGCACGCCGAGCAGTCGGGTCGTGAGGGCGTCGTCGTCGAGGAGCCCCGCGGCGGGCCCGCGATGCACGACGCGTCCGGACTCGAGCACCACCACGGTGTCGGCGAGCTGGCGCACGACCTGGAGGTTCTGCTCGACGAGGAGGATCGGCACGGTCGCCGCCGCGCGCGCGAGCGCCGCGGCGACGTCCTGCACGATGAGGGGGGCGAGCCCCTTGGTGGGCTCGTCGATGAGCAGCACGACGTTGCGGTTGACCAAGGCCCGCGCGATCGACACCATCTGCTGCTGACCGCCCGAGAGCGACCCGGCGCTCTGCCCCGCGCGCTGCACCAGCTCCGGGAACAGCTCCGCGACGAGATCCCGCCCTGTGGCGTCGGCGCCGCGCTCCGCGAGCCGCAGGTTCTCGGCGACCGTGAGCCCCGCGAACACCTCGCGGTCCTCGGGCACATAGCCCACGCCGCGCTGCACGATCCGATGCGTGGGGAGCTGATCGATCCGCTCCCCCGCGAGCTCGACGCGACCGGCGCGCTCGATGAGGCCGAGGAGGGCGCGGATGGTCGAGGTCTTGCCGACGCCGTTGCGACCGAGCAGCGCGGTCACCCCGGTCGCGGCGACCTCGAAGCTCACCTCCTCGACGACCTGCTGCCCGGCGATGCGCGCCGAGAGCCCGTCGACGACCAGCACGGGCGCGGTCACACCGCCTCCCCGAGGTAGGCGGCCTGGACCGCCGGATCCGCGACGACCTCGTCGGGCGTTCCGATCGCGAGCAGCTTTCCATGGTGCATGACCGCGACGCGGTCGACGAGGTCGAGCAGCACGTCGAGGTGGTGCTCGACCATGAGCACGGTGCGTCCCCCGCGGTGGACGCTGCGGATGAGCTGGGTGAGCGAGCCGACATCGCCGGACGCCACGCCCGCCATCGGCTCGTCGAGGAGGATGACCGCCGGGTCGGCGGCGAGCAGCATCGCGACCTCGAGCTTGCGCTTGTCGCCGTGCGAGAGGACGCCCGCGGTCGTCGCCGCATGGTGGTCGAGCCCGACGTCGCGCAAGCGTTCGGTCGCGACGGCGTCGGCCTCGTCCCGGTCACGGGGGACCGCCAGCACGGAGAGGGCTCCCCCGAGCCTGGCCTGGGCGGCGAGGCGCACGTTCTCCCGCACGCTGAGCGCCGGGAACAGGCTCGAGGTCTGGAAGGTGCGTCCGAGTCCGACGCGGGCCCGGTGATGCACGCTCGACCTCGTCACATCCCGCCCGTCCATGAGCACGCGGCCGGAGGTGAGGGGCGCGATCCCGGAGACGAGGTTGAACAGGGTGGTCTTGCCCGCTCCGTTGGGACCGATGACCCCGAGCATCTCGCCGTGCGCGACCGCGAAGCTGACGTCGTCGATGATCGTCGCACCTCCGACGACGTAGCGGAGGCGCTGCACCTCGAGGGCGGGTGATGAGGACATGGGTGTTCCTTCGGGACTCGGCGGACGAGCGGAGAACATGCCGGGCGGGACGGACCGGATCCGTCCCGCCCGGCCGCGACTCATCCGGCGACGGGGGGCGCCACCGTGTCCGCGTCGACCGTCTTGACGAGCTCGGGCGAGTACCCGTCGCCGTCCTTCACGAGCTTCACCTGGAACATGGGCTGCAGCAGGGCGTGGTCCTCGGCGCGGACGGTCATGCGCCCCTTGGGTCCGTCGAAGCTGAAGCCCTCGAGCGCCGCGATGTACCCGTCGACGCTGTCTTTACCTTCGCGGATCGCCTGCACGAGCATGATCGCGGCGTTGAAGCCGTCCGGCGAGAAGAGGTCCGGGGTCGCCCCCGCCGCGTCGAGCCGATCGATCATCGCCGTGTTCACCTCGTTGTCGGTGGCGCCGGCGAAGTAGTGGTTGAGGAACGAGATCGACTCGCTCGCCGAGCCGTAGGCCCCGTAGGTCGCCACGTCGCCGAGTCCGGTGACCACCGTCGTCGCGTCGAACACCCCCTGCTGGCTGAGGGCCTCCCACATCGCCCCGGACGTCGCGCCCGCCCACGCGACGAACACGAGGTCGGGGTGGGCGTCGATGATCTGCTGCGCGAAGGGGGTGAACTCGGTCGCGTCCTCGGGGACGAGCACGCTGGAGACCTCCGCGCCCTTGGCGCCGAGCACCGCCTGGACCCCCGCGAGGTTGCCCTGCCCGAAGGCCGTGTCCTGGGCGAAGGCGAGCACCGTCTTGCCCGACGGCTCCCCGATGAAGGTTCCCGCGGTCGCGACGTCCTGGTAGGTCTGGCGACCGGAGCGGAAGGTGTAGTCGTTGACGCCGGTGATCGCATCGGCCGCCGCCGGACCCGAGATGTAGAGGATCTTGTTCTGGGCCGCCTGCTCGGCGAGTGCGAGCGCGACGCCCGACGAGGCCGTGCCGAGCACGATCTGCGTCCCCTGCCCGATGACGTCCTTCATCGCGCTGACCGCCTTGTCGGCGTCGCCGGCGTCGTCGAGATAGCTGATGTCGAGCTCGCGTCCGTCGACGGTGCCGGTTCCGTCGGTCGCGTAGTCCAGGCCCGCCTTGAATCCCGCGACGTAGGTGCCGCCGTACGCGGCGAGCGGGCCGGAGGTCGAGGTGATGACGGCGACGGGGACGGGTGCGAGATCGGATCCGTCGGTCGCGTCGCCTCCGCCCGTGCCCGGCGCGCATCCCGCGAGCGCGAGCACGGCCGCTGTGATCGTGGCCGCGGTGAGGAACTTCTTCGTTGCCTGCATGAGAATGTGGACCTTTCCTGCTGTCATAGGAGGAGAGAGCAAACCTGACAGGTGATTCAGGTATCAGGATAGTAGGTACGCCTCACCGTGGATGTCAAGGAGACGCCCCCGTGGTTACCGAAGCGTGACCGGGTTGACGATGTCGGCGTAGATGAGCAGCGCGCTCGAGACCGCCAGCACGGCCACGATCACGAGGGTGACGGGGATGAAGCGCGCGATATCGACGGGTCCGGGGTCGGCCTTCCCCCGCAGCTTCGCGAACCGTCGCCGGATGGCCTCCCAGAGGGCACCCGCGACGTGCCCTCCGTCGAGCGGCAGCAGGGGCACGAGGTTGAAGACGAACAGGGCCACGTTGAGGGCCGCGAGCATCTGCAGGAGGCTCGCGGCGCGATCGGCGACCGGTGCCGCGTCGAGTGACGAGATCTCCCCCGCGAGCCGGCCGACGCCCACGACGCTGATCGGGCCGTTCGGGTCGCGCTCGTCGCCCCCGAACGCGGCCTGCGCGACCTGCACGAGGCGCTGCGGCAGCGTCACGATGATCTTGCCCACGGCGACCGAGTTGTCCCACACGGCGGGCAGCACGGCGGTCACGGGCTGCTGCACCTTCTCGGTGGCCGGGCCCACACCGATGAAGCCGACCTCCTGCGTCACCGCCTTCCCGTCCTCGTCCACGACGGCCTGGCCCGCGGCATCCGTCACCGGCCGCTCGGTGAGCAGGGGCGTCACCTCGAGGCTCAGCTGCGCGCCGTCGCGCTCCACGACGAACGACAGCGTGTCGCCGGGGTGGGAACGGATGATGCCGCTGGCCTGGTCCCAGCTCGCGATCTCGGTGCCGTCGATGGACACGAGGCGGTCACCGGGCCGCAGGCCCGCCTCCGCCGCGGGAGCGGCGGGGTCCGCGGCGGTGCACTCGGTCTGGGACGCATCCGTCGCGACGCACTCGTTGACGGTGCCGAGCGTCGTCGAGTACTGGTAGACGCCGAAGCCGCACAGCACGACCGTGTAGAGCACGATCGCGATGAGCAGGTTCATGAACGGGCCGCCGAGCATGATGACGATGCGCTTGTAGACGGGCAGCTTGTAGAACACCCGCTCCTCGTCGCCCGGCGCGACGGTCTCGGCGGACTGGTCGCGGGCGTCCTGCACGAGGGTGTCGAAGAAGCCCGTGTTGGCGGTGCGCGCTCCCTCGCCCGCGTGCGCGGGCGGATACATGCCGGCCATCGAGATGTAGCCGCCGAGCGGGACGAGCTTGACGCCGTACTCCGTCTCGCCCTTCCTCCGTGAGAAGAGGGTGGGGCCGAAGCCGATCATGTACTGGGCGACCTTGACGCCGAACCTCTTCGCCGGGATCAGGTGGCCGAGCTCGTGGAGGCCGATCGAGACGGCGAGCCCGAGGGCCACGACGACCACCCCGAGCACGTAGAGCAGCACGGTTTCCACCGCGCCAGGCTAGGGCACGCCCGCTGGGAGCGCGCCGAGGCACGGCAGTGCCCGCGCTGAACGCCTACCAGACGCGCCGTCGGCGTCGCTCGGCGCGGTTGTGCACGATCGCGCCGATGATCACGATCAGCAGCATGAGGCCGAAGATCGACGCGACGCCGACGATCGCGTAGCCGAGGGGGACGCCCCCGATCTCGACGTACTTGGTGCGCGTCTCGACGGGCGTGTAGTCGGGCCTGGTTCCGGTGGAGGTGATCGTCAGGTCGCCCGTGATCTGCGTCGCGGGGTCGGCGAAGTAGGCCTCGACGACCGTCAGGTAGGCGCCGAGCTGCGTGAGCGTCGGCTGGGTCACGGGCCCCGCCCACACGATGCTCCCCGCGACGGTGCCGTCGGGGAACGCGGCCTGCATCCCGTCGTCGCCGAAGAGGTAGAGGCGCACCGTCTGGGGCGTCTGCGCCGCCTGGGACAGCAGCAGGGGGTAGACGACGTCGGTCGTCGCGAACGCCAGCCGCACGGGGTCGAGCGCGCCGTCGAGCGGCTCCTCGCCGGTGAGCTTGAACGCCGCGAAGGACCAGCCCCGCGCGATGTAGTCGGCGAACAGCGTCTGCACGGACGGGTCGATGCCGTATCCGTTCGCCGTGAGCCAGGCCTGGAGGCCCTCGGCGTCGGATGCGGCGAGCGTCACCGCCGAGATGGGGCCGAGGTCGACCTCCGACAGCACGTCCGGTGGCGCGCCCGCCGACGCACCGTCGCCCATCGAGCCCCACCAGTTCTCGACGGTCTCGACGACGGGGGCGGTCTGACGGTCGAGCGCCTGGAAGACCGACTTCTCGCCGAGACTCACCGTCGCGGGGGTCGGGGTCGGGATGACGAGTCCGGTGTCGGCGCCGTCGGCGAGCATGTCGAGCACCATGTCGATGCGCTCCGTCGTGCCGTCGAAGGTGACGAGCGCGTGCTCCTCGCCCACGGACACGCTCGTCCCGTCGGGCGGGGTCGGCGCGCCGCACGCGCACGCGGCCGCCGGTTGCGCGATCCCGAGCGCGGTCAGCGCCGCGGCCAGCAGCGCGGTGGCCGTCGTCCCCGCGAGAACCCGTCTCGTCATCCGTTCACCCCTCCCGCGAGCAGCCTGTCGGCCTCGTCGCGCGCCCACGCCTCGGCGGCGAGTACACCCTCGAGGGTGACAGGGCCGGGCGCGTGCGCCTCGACGACCCGCCGCACGGTCTCGACGATGCCGAGGAAAGGCACCCGCCGGGCGTGGAAGGCGTCGACCGCCTGCTCGTTGGCCGCGTTGTAGACCGCGGGGTAGGTGCCGCCGAGCTCCCCCACCCGGCGCGCGAGGGCGACGGCCGGGAAGGTGTCGTCGTCGAGCGGCTCGAAGGTCCACTGCTGGACGGTCGTCCAGTCGAGGGGCGCACCCACCCCGGGCACCCGGTGCGGCCAGTCCAGGCCGAGCGAGATGGGCAGCCGCATGTCCGGCGGCGAGGCCTGCGCGATCGTCGACCCGTCGACGAACTCGACCATGGAGTGCACGATCGACTGCGGATGCACGACGACGTCGATGCGCTCGTAGGGGATGCCGAACAGCAGGTGCGCCTCGATGACCTCGAGTCCCTTGTTGACGAGCGTCGCCGAGTTGGTGGTGACGACGCGCCCCATGTCCCAGGTCGGATGTGCGAGGGCGTCCTCGGGGCGCACCTCGGCGAGCTGCTCCCGGGTGCGCCCGCGGAAGGGTCCGCCGGATGCCGTGACCACGAGCCGGCGCACCTCGCCGTGCTCCCCCGCGCGCAGCGCCTGCGCGAGCGCCGAGTGCTCGGAGTCGACGGGCACGATCTGCCCGGGGGCCGCGGCGGCGAGCACCAGGTCGCCCCCGACGATGAGGCTCTCCTTGTTGGCGAGGGCGAGCGTCGCACCGGTCTCGAGCACCGCGAGCGTGGCGGCGAGGCCGACCGAGCCGGTGATGCCGTTCACCACGACATCCGCGGGCACCTCGCGCACGAGCCCGACGGCCTCGTCGATGCCGAGCGCGGTGCGTGCGACGCCGGTCTCGGCCGACTGCCGGGCCAGCGCGTCGGCGTTGTGCCCGGCGGCGAGGCCGACGAGCTCGAAGCGGTCGCGATGGGCGGCGATCACCTCGAGCGCCTGCACCCCGATCGACCCCGTGGACCCGAGAACGAGAACGCGACGACGGCTCATGGGCCGAGCCTAGCGGCGGGCGCTCACCGCGTCGGCGGTCGTCAGCTCCTCGCGGGCGCGGGCGAGCGCATCCGGTGCGGCTCCCGCCGCGGAGAGCGCCAGCAGGCCGGCGCCGAGGACGGGCGCGTCGTCCACGATGCGCAGCGTCGCGTTGGGCGCGATCCGCGCGAGTCCGTCGACGATCCGGTCGACGAGCAGCGGGTCGCGCGAGCGGGCCACTCCCCCGCCGATCACGACGGGCACGGCGGCATCCCGCAGCCCCAGGCGGGTCAGGCAGGCCCGCGCGTAGGCGAGCACCTCGTCGGCCTGGCGCTCGACCACGGAGATCGCGACGGCGTCGCCCCGGCCCGCGGCCCGGAACACGAGCGGCGCGAGGCCCGCGAGCATCGTGAGGGGCCGGCGCTCGAAGTGCAGGTCCTCGACGAGCTCGTCGAGGTTCGCGAGCCCGAGCTCCTCGAGCAGCAGCGCGCCGAGGAGCGTGTCCGGCCCGCGGCCGTCGGCCGCCCGGGCGGCGTGCCACAGCACCTCCCCGCCGAGGCTGGAGCCCCCGCCCCAGTCGCCCGAGATGCCGCCGAGCGCGGGGAAGCGCACCTGGGCGCCGTCGCGCCGCACGCCGATCGCGTTCATCCCCGTGCCGCACACGATCGCGACGGCGTCCGGTTCGTCGGCGCCCGCACGCAGCAGGGCGTGCAGGTCGTTCTCGACCACGACGCCGTCGATCGCCCACGGGAGCCCCCCGATCCCCGCCCGGTACGCGGCGATCTCGGCGGGCAGGTCGAGGCCCGACAGGTAGAGGCTCACCTGGGCCAGCTCGCCCTTGGGCCGCGTCGCCAGGAGCGCGGTGATCACCGCGTCGACGGTGGCGAGCGAGCTCGCGAGCCCGTCGATCTGCGGACTCGAGCCGGGCCCGCGCTCGCTCGCGAGGAGACGTCCGTCGAGGTCGAGCAGCACCGCATCCGTCTTGGAACCGCCCCCGTCGACCGCAACGACGTGGGCGGGGCGGCTCACGCCCACTCCAGGAAGCGGGCGTTCTCGGCCAGCAGCAGCCCCGTGAGACGCTCGGCGCGCTCGTGCTGCAGCACGAGCGGGTGGGCCCGCATGGCGCGCAGCACGCGGTCGGCGCCGCCGCGCACGGCCGCGTCCAGCGCGAGGCGCTCGTAGCCCGCGACCGCGGCCACGAGACCGCGGATGTCGTCGGGCAGCGCCGCGACCGGCTCGGCGACGAAGCGGCCCTCGCGGTAGTGCGCGGGCACCTCGACGACGTGGTCGTCGGGCAGGAAGTCGAGCAGGCCGTCGTTACGCAGGTTCACGACGCGCGGAACCTCGTCGCCGCCCTGGATCGCGACGAGCAGCTCGATCGCGGCCTCCGAGTAGAACGCGCCGCCGCGGCGCTCCAGGATCTCGGGCTTCGTGTCGACCGTCTCGTCGGCGTAGATGCGCAGCAGCTCCCGCTCGATCTCCCGCACCTGGTGGGCCCGCGACTCGTCGTGCAGCTGCTCGCGCAGTACCTCGTCGTGGGCGTAGTAGTAGCGCAGGTAGTACGAGGGGACGGCGCCGAGCTGCGCAAGGAGCTCGGGCGGCAGCTCGACCTCCTCGGCGAGCTCGCCGAGCCGGGTGTCGAGCAGGCGCGGCAGCATGTCGACGCCGCCGACGCTCACGCCGCGCTCCCAGGTGAGATGGTTGAGGCCGACGTGCCCCAGCTGCACCTCGTCGGGCTGCACGCCGAGGGTCGCCGCGAACCGTCGCTGGAAGCCGATCGCGACGTTGCAGAGGCCGACCGCCCGGTGGCCCTCCTGCAGCAGGGCGCGGGTGACGATCCCGACGGGGTTCGCGAAGTCGACGATCCAGGCGTCCGGCTTCGCGTGGCGGCGCACGACCTCCGCGATGCGCAGCACGACGGGCACCGTGCGCAGCGCCTTCGCGAGGCCCCCGGGGCCGGTGGTCTCCTGGCCGATGCAGTCGACGTCGTGCGGCCACGTCTCGTCGGCATGCCGGGCGTCCTGTCCGCCGACCCGCAGCTGGATGAGCACGAAGTCGGCGTCCGAGACGCCGGCCACGAGGTCGGTCGTCGCCTCGAGTCGCCCGGGATGACCGGCACGCGCCAGCATGCGGCGCGAGATGCCGGCCACGAGCCCGAGGCGTTGCTCGTCGACGTCGACGAGGACGATCTCGTCGAGCGGCAGGCGGTCGCGCAGGCGCGAGAACCCGTCGATGAGCTCCGGGGTGTAGGTCGAGCCGCCTCCGACGATGGCGAGCTTCATGGTGCGTGTTCCTGTCTGTGGGTGGTGATCAGCCGGAGACGATCCGGGCTTCGAGTCGCTCGCGGATGCGGCCGACGAGCAGCTGGCGCGCGCCGAGCAGCACGGCGGACGGGCCGGTGCTGCTCGCGCGCACCTCGAGCACGGGATGCGCCTCGCGCGCGATCCGCTGGTCGACGAGTGCGGCGAGCGCCGCCCCGCCCGCGACCCCGGTGGGTCCGCCGAGCACGACCATCGCGGGGTCGAGCACGGCGAGCACGGGGTCGAGCGCGAGCGCGATGCGGTCGGCGACGGTCGCGAGGGCCGCCGCGTCCCCGGCCAGCCGGGTCAGCGCATCCGCGTAGCCGGTGCCGAGCAGCGCTCCGATGGCGGGACCGCCGAGCAGGTCGGTGGCGTCGACCGCGCCGGTCGGGCCGGGCAGGGCGAGGTAGCCCACCTCGCCCGCGCTCCCGGACACGCCGCGCAGGACGACGCCCCCGAGGTCGACCCCCGCGCCGATGCCGTCGCCGAGCCAGAGCAGCACGAAGCTCGCCGCGTCCGTCGCGACCCCGCTCGCCCGCTCCGCCATCGCCGCGAGGTTGACGTCGTTCTCGATCGTGACGGCGACGCCCACTTCGGCCTCGATGCGCGCCGCGGCACCCGCCTCGGGCCACCCCGGGAGGGTGTTGGTGAGCGAGAGGGTGTCGTGTTCCTGCCAGACCGCCGCCTGCACGCCGACGGCGACGACCTCGACGGCCCCCTCGTCCGCGCCGACCGCCGCGCACGCGGCGCGGATCGCCCGCCCGATGTCGGCTTCCGGCCCTCGCGTGTCGCTCAGCGGCACCTCGACGAGCGGATGCTCCGCACCCGTCGCGTCGACGAGCGCGCACTGCAGCGCCCCCGCGAGCATGCTCACCGCGACGCCCGTGCCGCGGTCGGTGCGCACGCCGTAGCTGACGGCCGCGGGCCCGCGGCTGCCCGAGGCCTCGCCGACGGGGTGCACGAGCTCCGCCCGCTCGAGCCTCGCGAGCATCTGACCCGCGGTGGGCTTGGACATGCCCGACAGCTCGCCCAGCTGGGTGCGCGTGAGCGGCCCGTGCTCGAGGAGCAGGCGGAACGCCGTGCGGTCGTTGTGCGCACGCAACCAGGCGGACGTGCCGGGATCGATCTGGGTCATCGTCGTCTCTCTCACTGCGATCTCCTCACCTCCTCGCGCAGACGGCCGAGCCGGTCCGGGTCGGCCGCGGCGTCCAGCAGGGTGCGCGTGTAGGCGTGCTGAGGGTTCAGGATGACCGTGTCCGCGTCGCCGCGCTCTACGATCTCCCCGCGGTACATGACGAGGATCTCATCCGAGAAGTGCCGCGCGGTCGCCAGGTCGTGCGTGATGTAGAGCACGCCGAGCCCCTCGCTGCGCTGCAGCTCCGCCAGGAGGTTGAGCACGCCGAGGCGGATCGACACGTCGAGCATCGAGACGGGCTCGTCGGCCACGATGTAGGTCGCGCCGGGGGCGAGCGCCCGCGCGATCGCCACACGCTGCCGCTGACCCCCCGAGAGCTCGTGGGGTCGGCGGTCGGCGTACCTCGACGACGGCGTCAGCTGCACCCGCTCGAGCAGCTCGTGCGCGCGGCTGCGCACCTCGGAGGCCGACATCCGCGGGTTGTGGATCCGCAGCGGCCGCTCGATGTGATGCAGGATCGTGTGGAACGGGTTGAGCGACGCGAACGGGTCCTGGAACACGAGCTGCACGCGCGAGCGGTACCGCTCGAGGGCGGCGCCGCGCATCGGCGCGGCGACCCCGTCGAGGAGCACCCCGCCCGAGGTCGTCGTCTCCAGTCGCGACAGGATGCGCGCCACCGTCGACTTACCCGAGCCGCTCTCCCCGACGAGCGCGATCGTGCGTCCGGGTCGGATCGTGAACGACACGTCCGCCACGGCGTGCAGCGTCGAGGTGCGCAGACCCGATCGGATGCGGTAATCGCGCACGAGGCGCCGCGCCTCGAGGCCGGGCTCGCCCACCGGTTCGCGGGTCGTCATGCGCTCGCCCCCTCCTGCTCCTCACGCCGGCGGACGAAGCCGCCCCGGTCGCCGCGCAGGCTCGGGAAGCTCGCGAGCAGCCGCTTCGTGTAGTCGTGCTCCGGCCGCCGGTAGATGCGCTCGGCATCGCCGAGCTCGACGATGCGCCCCTCGAGCATGACCGCGATGCGATCGCTGATCTCGATGAGCAGCGGCAGGTCGTGGGTGATGAAGATGACGGCGAAGCCGAGCCGCTCGCGCAGCCGCATGATCTCCCGGATGATGCCCCGCTGCACGACGACGTCGAGCGCGGTCGTCGGCTCGTCCATGATCATCACCTGCGGGTCGAGGGCGAGCGCCATCGCGATCATGACGCGCTGCCGCATCCCGCCCGACAGCTCGTGCGGGAACGCCGTCAGCCGCGACGGGTCGACCCCGACGAGGCCGAGCAGCTCGGCGCTGCGTCGCACGCGCTCGGCGCGGCCCATCCCGGGACGATGCGTGCGGAACACGTCGTCGAGCTGCGCCCGCACGCTCATCACGGGGTTGAGCGAGTTCATCGAGCCCTGGAACACCATCGAGACCTTGTCCCAGCGGTAGCGGCGCAGCGACTCGCCGGAGAGCCCGACGACGTCGATGTCGGCACCGCCGCGGTCGTGGAAGACGATCTCGCCGGAGGTCTGGAGCGCGGGCGCCTTGAGCAGCCGGTTGAGCCCGTAGGCGAGCGTCGTCTTGCCGCATCCGGACTCCCCCGCGAGCCCCAGGATCTCGCCCCGGTGCAGCGTGAGCGAGACCTCCTGCACGGCCTTCACGGGCGGCTCGACCTGGTACTCGATCGAGACGTCGCGCGCCGTCAGCACCGGCTGGCCGGTCATGCGAACGCTCCGTCGTCGGCGATGCCGCGCCCGGCGCGACGCGCCTTGCGCTGACGTCGGGCGGCCTGCGGCGCGAGGCGCAGCTTCGGGTTCACGATCTCGTCGATGGCGAAGTTGATGAGCGAGAGGCCGGCCCCGAGCAGCGCGATGACGGCGCCCGGCGGCACGAACCACCACCACGCCCCGCTGCCGACCGCCTGGCCCGTCTGGGCATCGTTGAGCATCGTGCCGAGCGTGATCGACCCGGTCGGACCGAGACCCAGGTAGGAGAGGCCCGCCTCGCCGAGCACCGCGAAGATGACCCCGAAGATGAGCTGCGCCGCGAGCAGCGGCACCAGGTTCGGCAGGATCTCGACGAAGATGATCCGCAGCGGCCTCTCCCCCGCGACGCGCGAGGCGGCGACGTAGTCGCGGGTGCGCAGCGACCGCGCGGTCGCACGCAGCACGACGGCCGAACCCGCCCATCCGGTGATCCCGAGCACGAGCGCGACGAGGAACGAACTGCGCGCGAGCGGGCCGAGCCCCTCGGTGTGCTGCACATATGCCGCGATCACCATGACCAGGGGCAGTCCGGGGATCACGAGCATGATGTTGGTGAGCAGGGTCAGGATCTCATCGAGCACGCCCCCGAAGTAGCCTGCGAGCACCCCGAAGACGACCGCCAGCAGCAGCGAGACGACGCCCGCGACGAGGCCGACGAAGAGCGAGCCCTGCGTGCCCCAGGCGAGCTGCGCGAACACGTCGTAGCCGAGCTTCGTCGTGCCGAGCAGGTGGTCGGGGCCCGGAGGCAGCAGCGCGGGGTTGCCCGAGTCGCGCGGGTCCTGCACGAACGCCGGGGCCACGAGCCCGAACAGCACGATGACGCCCACGATGACGAGACCGGTCAGCAGTTTGCCGGACATGCTGGGCAGCAGGGTGCGCACGCGACTCGCGCGCGCGATCCGCTCGGTCGCGACCGCCGAGGTCGGCAGCGGCTCCGCGGGCGGGGCGGGGAGACGCGGGTCAGCCACGGTGCCTCACTCTCGGGTCGATGAAGCCGTAGACGAGCTCCATGAGGAAGTTCGCGGCGAGGACGGTGAGCGTGATCACGAGGAACACGCCCTGCATGAGCGCGTAGTCGAGCCCCTGCACCGCCTGGATCATGAGCTTGCCGATGCCCGGGTAGCTGAACACCTGCTCGGTGACGATTGAGCCCGCCACCACGAAGCCGAGCGCGATGCCGAATCCGGCGAGGCTCGGGATGGCGGCGTTGCGCCCGGCGTAGCGGCTGCGGATGCGGCGGGGCGTGAGCCCCTTCGCCTCGGCGGTCACGACGTAGTCCTCCGACATCGTCTGCACCATCATGTTGCGCATCCCGAGCAGCCAGCCGCCGACCGAGGAGATCACGATCGTCGCGGCGGGCAGGATGGCGTGCACGACGGCGCTGCCCACGAAGGCCCAGCTCCACTCCGGGCCCGCGGGGAACTCGAACACGTCGTAGCCGCCGAAGATCGGCAGCAACCCGAGCTGCACCGCGAGCACCGCCACGAGCACGAGCGCGAGCCAGAAGTACGGGACCGACTGGAGGAAGGTCGTTGCGGGCACCAGGTGGTCGACCCAGGTGCCGCGACGCCATCCCACCCAGGCGCCCGCGGCGATCCCGAGCACGAACGACAGGATCGTCGCGACGCCCACGAGGATCACGGTCCACGGCAGGGCGGCGCCGATCAGCTCGGCGACCGACGCGGGGTACCGCGTCGAGGAGACGCCCAGGTCGCCGTGCAGCAGCCGTCCCCAGTACGCGAGGTACTGGTCCCACAGACTCGTCCCCTTCTCGGCACCCAGGATCGAGGTGATCGTCCTGATCGTCTCCTCGGAGAGGGGGCGCCCGCCGTTGGCACGACGGAGCTTGCCGAGCATGATCGCCGCCGGGTCGCCCGGGAGCAGCCGCGGCAGGAGGAAGTTGAGCGAGATCGCCGCCCACAACGTCACGAGGTAGAAGGAGACCCTCCGCACGTAGAAGTTCACGCTCACCTCCTCCGGCGATTCGGGGACGAGTCCGTGGTCACAGCGCCGCTACTTCGCCGGCTTCAGGTGCGTGAGCACGATCGCCGAGGCGGTCGACAGGTACGGCAGCGGCGCCGCGTACAGGTCGTCGTCGCTCGGCCATCCGGTGAAGTCCTTCACGTTGAAGAACGACTGCGAGGCGTTCAGCACGATCGGGATGTAGGGCAGGTCGCGCGCGATCTCCGTCTGCACGGATGCGTAGGCGTCCTTCTTGATGGCCTCGTCCTGGGTGGCGCCCGCGGCCTTCACCGCGGCGTCGACGACGGGGTTGGAGTAGCGCGAGTAGTTCTGGCCCTTGGTGGGCTCGTCGCCGACCTTGGCGCTCGAGAGCGTCGTGAAGTACTGGTCGTAGTTGGAGAACGGGTCGGGCACGAGCGACTGCGTCAGCCCGTACATCGCCATCTGGAAGTCGCCGTTCGAGATCGGGGTCCAGTACTCGGCCTCCGAGACGGTGCGGGCGTTGATGCGGATGCCGGCCTTCGCCGCCTGCTCGCTGATGAGCTTCGCCGCGTCGTTGTAGTCCGTCCAGCCGTCGGGCGAGAACAGGTCGAGCTCGATCGGGGTTCCGCCCTTGCCGTAGAAGCCGTCGGAACCCTTCGTGTAGCCGGCGGCCTCGAGGATCGTGGCGGCGGATGCGGCGTCCGGGTTCTGAGGGCTCGTCGCGAGCGAGGAGTCGCTCACCCACTTCTCGTCGCGCGGAAGCAGCGCGAAGGCGGGCGAGGACTCGCCGGCGAGCCCGGCGAACGCCTTCTCGCGGATGGTGGAGCGGTCGATCGCGACGTTGATCGCCTGGCGCACGGCCGGGTCGGTCTGCGCACCGGTGCAACCCATCGCCGCGTCCGCGCAGGTGACGATGACGGTCGGATCCTGCTGCTGGTTCATCGTCGCGATGGCGCCGCTCGCGGTGACCGAGTCGGGATTCGCGATGAACTGTCCCACCCAGTCGAGCTTGCCGGTCTTCAGCAGGTCCTCGGAGGACTGGTTGGAGTCGATGCCGACGTCCTGCACCTCCTTCACGGAGGGGGCGCCGTCGCGGAACAGCTCGTTCGCCTCGACGGTATAGGCGGCATCCGTGAACGCCTTGAGCTTGTAGGGGCCGGAGCCGACCGGCTGCTGGTTGGTCTCGGACATGTAGTCGTCGATCTTCGACCAGATGTGCTCGGGCACGATCCAGGTGGAGCCGAGGATGAGCGACGCGGCCGTGAACTTGGGCGTCGAGTAGCCGATGACGACGGTCGTGTCGTCGGTCGCCTCGATGGAGGTCATGTCGGGGTCGACGTTGGAGCCGTAGCCGAAGGTGAACACCACGTCGGCGGCCGTGAGGGGCTTGCCGTCGCTCCACTTCTGGCCCGGCTTGATGGTGATCGTGAGCTGGGTGCCGTCGTCGCTGTAGCTGTAGCTGTCGCCGATGAGGCCGACGGGCGGATCGGCGGAGAGCTGGTTGAAGAAGAAGAGCGGCTCGTAGATGGCGCCGAAGGTCAGGTGGGTCGCGGTGTCGACGTGGAAGGGGTTGAAGTCGTTGTTGATGGGGGTCATGGAGCCGGACCACACCCGCAGCGGGCGGGTCGACGGGTCGCCGGATGACGGCGAGCACGCGGTGAGCGAGAGCGCGAGGGCTGTGGTGCCGGCGGCGATCAGGGCGATCACCCGGGTACGGGGGCGGTGCATGGAAGTACCTCATCTCTGGAGCGTCATTGCGGAACAAGGTGCGCTGCGACGCGAACGCCGCCGCCTTGCGCGGAACGCTACAGGAAAGGTTGTTTCCGGTAAAGCCTTTTCTACTTATTTTGCGCGGGATGCGCCCCGCTCAGCCCTGGTTGACGCCCTTGATGTCGACGAGGAACACGAGGGTCTGACCCCCGAGGTCGTGAGCCTGCGGGTCGGTGCCGTAGGCGAGCTCCGGCGGGATGACCACGATGACCGTCGACCCCACCTTCTGCCCCACGAGCGCCGCGCCGAATCCGGGCACGACCTTCAGGGTCGAGAACGTCGCCGGCGACTTCCCGAAGCTCTGGTCGAAGATCTCGCCCGTGTTCCAGCTGATGCCCTGGTAGTCGACCGTGACGCTGTCGCCCGCGACGACCGTCGCCCCGTCGCCCTTCTCGAGCACCGCCTCCTTCAGCTCGGTCGGCGCGTCGCCGCCCGGCAGGGTGACCGTCGGGATGCCGTCGCCGTCGCGCTCGACGGTGGGAACGCCGTCCGTCCACTCCGCGGGCGTCAGCTGCTCCTCCACCGAGACCACGTCGACCACGAAGACGACGGTGTCGCCCGCCGAGATCCCGTAGTCGGAGAGGCCGTTCTCGCCGAACGCCTCCGCGGACGGCACCACGCCGACCACGCGCGACCCGACCGTCGAGCACGCGATCGTCTTCACGAGGCCCTTGATGAACGCGACCTCGTTCAGCACGAACTCCGCCTGCTTGCCCTCCGAGTAGTCGGTCTGCGTCGCCGCGGCACCCGTCGTGCCGTTGTAGAGCGAGAAGTCGACGCGCACGGTGTCGCCGAACTCCGCCTTCTTCCCGTCGCCCTCGATGAGCACCCGGCGCTCGGTGCGGTCCACCTCGATCGGGGCGTTCACCACGACCGTCGGCGCCGCACCGAAGTCGCCCGTCACGTCGACCTTCTCGGTCGCGTCGCCCGGCTTCGCGCACTCGCGCTCGGCGGCCGCCGAGCCCGACGGCGAGGGCGAGGACGAGGCGTCCGGATCGGATGCCGCGCAGCCGGCGAGGGCGACCGCGAGCGCGGCGACGGTCAGGACGGGAAGGACGCGGGGCACGGGGATCTCCTCGGAAAGCGGTGCGGGACGCTCCATCCTCCCCCATGGAAGCTCGGCGTGCGGTGTGCGTCGCCGGGCGCGGCGGCCGCTCAGGAGGCCCCGCCTAGACTCGACGCATGGACTTCAGCGTGCCCCAGGAGCGCAAGCTCGTCACCGAACTGCCCGGCCCGAAGTCCCGAGCACTGCAGGAGCGCCGCGTCGCATCCGTCTCGCGCGGAGCGGGCACGCTCGCGAACATCTACATGGATCACGGCGCGGGCGCCATCCTCGTGGACGTCGACGGCAACCAGCTCATCGACCTCGGATGCGGCATCGGCGTGACCACGATCGGGCACGCGCACCCCGAGGTCGCCGCGGCGGTCGCCGAGCAGGCGGCGAAGCTCACCCACACCCTCTTCACCGTGACGCCGTACGAGAACTACGTGCGCGTCGCCGAGAAGCTCGCCGAGATCACCCCCGGCGATTTCGAGAAGCACACGATCCTCGTGAACTCGGGCGCGGAGGCCGTCGAGAACGCGGTCAAGATCGCCCGGCGCTTCACCGGCCGCCGCGCGATCGTGAGCCTCGACCACGCGTTCCACGGCCGCACCAACCTCACGATGGCGATGACCTACCGTCCCTGGCCGGAGCGCGCCGGCATGGGGCCGTTCCCGGGCGAGCTGTACTCGGTGCCGGTCTCCTATCCCTTCCGCGACGGGCTCACGGGAGAGGAGGCCGCGGCGAAGACGATCGACTACATCGTCACCCACATCGGCGCGAGCGAGGTGGCCGCGTTCTTCGCCGAGCCGATCCAGGGCGACGGGGGCGTCGTCATCCCGGCGCCGGGCTACTTCGCGGCCATCAAACGCTTCTGCGAGGAGAACGGCATCGTCTTCGTCGCCGACGAGATCCAGGCCGGCATCGCCCGCACCGGCACGTGGTACTCGATCGAGCACCACGGCGTCGTGCCCGACCTCGTCACGAGCGCCAAGGGCATCGCGGGCGGCCTCCCGCTCGCCGCCGTCACGGGTCGCGCCGACATCATGGATGCCGTGCAGCCGGGCGGCATCGGCGGCACCTTCGGCGGCAACCCGGTCTCGACGGCCGCCGCCCTCAAGGTCTTCGAGATCATCGAGCGCGACGGCCTCCTCGCGGAGGCGCAGCGGGTCGAGCGGGCGATCACGGCACGGATCGGCGACTGGCCCGAGCGCTTCGGCGTCGTCGGCGAGGTGCGCGGCAAGGGCGCGATGTTCGGGATCGAGCTCGTCGAGCCCGGCACCACGACCCCGAACCCCGGCGCCCTCACCGCCGTTCTGCGGCACGCCACGGCGAACGGTGTCATCCCGCTCGACGCCGGATCGTGGGACTCGGTGCTGCGGCTGCTGCCGAGTGTCGTCATCAGCGAGGAGCTCATCGATGACGCCGCGGGCGTGCTCGAAGAGGCTCTCGCGGCGCTCTAGAGGACGCGATGACCGAGGAGCTCACCGACAGCCGATACCCGCGGGCCGCCGATCCGTTCCCCCCGCGCGATGGCGGACCGGACGCGCCACCGCTCGTGCGGCCGCGACGTCGTCGGCGCCGCGTCGGCCGCTGGCTAGGGCTCGGACTCGTGGTGGCGCTCGTCGCCGCGGTCGTCGTCGCGGCCCCCTGGGATCCGCAGCGCCGGCAGGCCTACGCCGACCAGTGGGTCGTCTGGACCGAGCCGCCGAGCAGCCGGATCGAGGAGCTCGCGGCCGAGCTCACCCTCACCGAGACCGGCCGCCGCATCTTCTTCGCGAGCAGGCCGCGCATCGACACGGCATCCGATTTCCAGGCGCACTGCCCGCTCGAGGGCGGTGTGGTGCTCGGCTGCTACGGCGGCGGCAGGATCTACGTCTACGACGTCACCGACGAGCGCCTCGCGGGCACGGTCGAGGCCACTGCGGCGCACGAGCTGCTGCACGCCGTCTACGAGCGGATGTCGGCAGCCGATCGCGAGCGCATCGACGCCCTCGTCGCGCAGCTCGTCGCGCAGCTCCCCGATGACGACCCGAACGTCGCCACGGTCGCGGGCTATGCCGAGTCGCAGCGCGCCGACGAGTGGCACTCGCGGATCGGCACGGGGTACACCGACCTGCCGCGGGAGCTCGCCGACCACTACGCGCAGATCTTCTCGGACCGCTCCCGGGTCGTGGCCTTCGAGGAGGCGCGCACGGCGCAGCTCGACGAGTACTCCGCCCGGATCGAGCAGCTGAGCGCCGAGCTCGACGCGGGTCTCGCCGACCTCCAGCAGCGCTCTGCGGCCTACGACGCGGCGATCGCGCAGCTCGACGCCGACATCGACGACTTCAACCGACGCGCGGACACCGTCGGCGCCTTCGCATCGCAGGAGGAGTTCCAGCAGGAGCGCAGCGCCCTCCTCGCCCGCCAGGATGCCCTCGAGACCGATCGTGTACAGCTCAACGCCGATGTCGACGCCTACAACGACAAGCTCGAGGAGCTGAAGTCGCTCGACGCCCAGCGCGCGGAGCTCTACTCGCAGCTCGACAGCAAGGCTGCGGCCTGAGCAAACTTGCGTAAGCGCTTCCATTTCGGCCCGCCATCTCACGCCCTTGCCGCGTGCGGGGCGCCGATTCCCCTGTGAATTCGGCGTCGGCGGGTCTTGAAACCGACCGCAAACGCTTGCTACCGTGGCCGGACCGGACACCGACGTCCGGCCTCCACGGCATCCGGCGCCCCCACGGGCCGCCCCTGAGACCGCGACATGCGGATGCCGGGAGCGGGGCTCGTACGAGCCCTCCCACCCCATGCCGGCGCGACGTCGCGTCGGCGGATGGAGCATCATGTCGCATCTCACCCCCGCATCGCGCGTCCGGCTGACCGCCGGACTCGCGCTCGTCGCGGCCCTCGCCGCAGGCGGCCTCACCACCGCTGTCCCAGCCCAGCCGGCCACCGCGTCCGCACCCGCCCACGACGGCAAAGACGTCATCCTCAACCTCTTCCAGTGGACGTGGGACTCGGTCGCCGCCGAGTGCACCTCGACCATCGGCCCCGCCGGCTTCGGCTACGTGCAGGTCTCCCCGCCACAGGAGAGCATCCGGGGCACCCAGTGGTGGACCTCGTACCAGCCCGTGAGCTACCGCATCGAGTCGAAGCTCGGCACCCGCGCCGAGTTCGCGAACATGGTGTCCACCTGCAACGCGGCAGGGGTCGGCGTGATCGTCGACGCCGTCATCAACCACATGGCGGGAGCCGACGTGGGCAGCGGCACGGGCGTCGCGGGCTCGAGCTTCGGCGTCGACAGCTTCCCGGCCGTGCCCTACGGGTACGGCGACTTCAACGACTGCCGCTCCAACATCAGCGACTACGGCGACCGCTACAACGTGCAGAACTGCCGGCTCGTCTCGCTGCAGGACCTCCGCACCGGCTCCGACTACGTGCGCACGAAGATCGCGGGCTACCTCAACGACCTCCTCTCGTTGGGGGTCGCCGGGTTCCGCATCGACGCGGCCAAGCACATCCCCGCCGCCGACCTGGTGGCGATCAAGCAGAAACTGAGCAACCCCGACGCGTACTGGGTCCAGGAGGTCATCGGCGCCCCCGGCGAGCCGATCCAGCCCTCCGAGTACCTCGGCACGGGCGACTCGCACGAATTCGGCTACGCCCGCGGACTCAAGTCCGCCTTCGACGGATCGATCGCGAACCTCAAGAACATCCAGAACGGGCTGCTCGCGTCCGCGAACGCCGGCGTGTTCGTCGACAACCATGACACCGAGCGCAACGGCGAGACCATGAACTACCAGTGGGGCGCCAAGTACCTGCTCGGCAACGTGTTCATGCTCTCCTACCCGTACGGCTCGCCGTCGGTCTACTCCGGGTACGCCTTCGGTTCCTCCACCAAGGACGACGGCGCGCCGGGCGCGAGCGCCACGAGCGTGCCCGACGCGAACTGCGCGAACAGCGCCTGGGTGTGCACGCAGCGCAAGCAGGAGATCGTCGGCATGGTCGGCTTCCACAACGCCGTCTCCGGCGCCGCGCTCACGAACTGGTACGACAACGGATCCAACCTGATCGCCTACGGTCGGGGCTCGCTCGGCTACGTCGCCATCAACAACACGGGCTCGTCGGTCACCCAGACCTTCACGACGTCGCTTCCCGCCGGCAGCTACTGCAACGTCGTGTCGGCTGGCGGATGCGCGCAGAGCTTCACGGTCTCGGGCGGCCAGGTCACGCTCACCCTCCCGGCGTACGGTGCCGTGGCGCTGCGGGTCGGTGCCGGCTCGACCACCCCGCCGACGGACACGGCGACGACCGTGTACTACTCGACAGCGAAGAACTGGTCGGCCTACAACATCCACTACAAGGTGGGCTCCGGCGCCTGGACCGCGGTCCCCGGGGTCGCGATGACCGCCGCCTGCACGGGATGGGTCTCCCGCGAGATCGCCACGGACGGCGCCACCGTCACCGCTGCGTTCACCAACGGCTTCGGAACCTGGGACAACAACGGCGGGCACGACTACAGCCTCTCGGGCACGCACGTCGCGGTGTCGGCGACGGGGGCCGTGACCGCGGGAGACCCGTGCTCCACGGCGCCCGCATCCGGCGCGTCGTTCACCGTCACGGCGAGCGCGGCCTCCGGGCAGTCGGTCTACGTCGTCGGCGACATCGCCGCGCTCGGCGCCTGGGCCCCCGCGAACGCGATCGCCCTCGCTCAGCAGGGCGGCAGCTGGAGCGGGACCGTCGCACTGCCGGCCGGCACGACCTTCCAGTACAAGTACATCACGCGCACGACCGCGGGGGCCGTCACCTGGGAGACCGGGGCGAACCGCACGGCGACCGTCGGCGCGAACGGATCGGTGACGCTCTCCGACACCTGGAGGAGCTGACGCCACTCGACCGGGTGGGGGCTGCGGGGTCTCAGGCCGCAGCCCCCACCCTCATGCCGTCAGGACGAGGCCGGGTCGTCGGCGAGCCGGATGACGGGCTCGTGGTGCACGGGGAAGTTCACCGACGCCGCGATGAAGCACTTCGCCGACGCCTCGTGGTGGGCGTCGAGCGCGTCCGCCGGGTCGCCCGCGGCGATCGTGACGACGGGACGCAGGGTCGCCTCCGTGAAGCGGCCCCCGCCGTCCGCGGTCTGCCGCATCTCCCCCACCGCGTCGTCGGTATAAGCGACCACGACGATGCCGCGGGACGACGCGACGTGGAGGTAGCTGAGCAGGTGGCACTGGCTGAGGGCGGCGAGAAGCAGCTCCTCCGGGTTCCAGCGCTCCCGGTCGCCGTGGAAGGTGCGGTCGCTCGATCCGGCGAGCTCGTGCAGCTTGCCCCCCGCGCGGACGACGTGGTCGCGTCCGTACGCGCGGTAGCCGGAGGTTCCGGTGCCGCGATTGCCCGTCCATTCGACGGAAACCGCGTAATGATGGCGGTGATCCATGGGAATCCTCACTCTGAGCAGGCCACGACTACGGAATCAGCAGCATCCGGGAGTGCCGGGTCGGCGGTAGGATCGCAGCCATGACCGACACGCTGACGCCCCCCACGGTAGCGCCGCTCGCATCCGAGCGCCGCGTCGTCACCGCGATCCCCGGACCGCGGTCGATCGCGCTCCAGGAGCGACGTCGGCAGGTGGTGTCGGATGGCGTGTCGAGCGCGCTGCCGGTGTTCATCGAGCGCGCCCACGGCGCGATCCTCGTCGACGTGGACGGCAACCAGTTCATCGACCTCGGCGCCGGAATCGGGGTGACCACGATCGGGCACACCGACGACGCGGTCGTCGCCGCAGCAGGAGCCCAGCTCGCCGACGTCACCCACACCCTCTTCACCATCACGCCCTATGAGGAGTACGTGCGGGTCGCCGAGCTGCTCGCCGAGCACACGCCGGGCGACTTCGCGAAGAAGACCGTGCTCGTGAACTCGGGCGCCGAGGCCGTCGAGAACGGCGTCAAGATCGCCCGCAAGTACACGGGCCGCGCGGGCGTCGCCGTGCTCGAGCACGCCTACCACGGCCGCACCAACCTCACGATGGCCATGAACTTCAAGGCCATGCCGTACGCGCTCGGCTTCGGCCCGTTCGCGGGCGACGTCTACCGTGCGCCGAACTCGTACCCGCTGCACGACGGCCTCACGGGCGAGGCGGCGGCGAAGCGCACGATCGACTACCTCGAGAAGACGGTCGGCGCGTCCGACCTGGCCTGTCTCGTGGTGGAACCGATCCAGGGCGAGGGCGGGTTCATCGTGCCCGCCGACGGCTACCTGCCCGCGCTCCAGGAGTGGTGCACGGCCAACGGCATCGTCTTCATCGCCGACGAGATCCAGTCGGGCATGGCGCGCACGGGCGCGTACTTCGCGAGCGAGCACTTCGGGCTCGTCCCCGACCTCGTGCTCTCGGCCAAGGGCATCGCGGGCGGTCTGCCGCTCGCGGGCGTCACCGGTCGCGCGGAGATCATGGATGCCGCCCAGCCGGGCGGCCTCGGCGGCACCTTCGGCGGCAACCCCGTCGCGTGCGCGGCGGCGGTCGCCGTGTTCGAGCGGATCGAGAGCGACGGGCTGCTCGCGGAGGCGGCGCGGATCGAGGCCCGGCTGCGTCCCGCCCTCGAGGGCCTGCGCAAGCGGTTCCCGGTGATCGCCGAGGTGCGCGGGATCGGCGCCATGATCGCGGTCGAGCTGCTCGACCCCGCCACCCACGAGCCGCGCGCCGACCTCCCCGCCCGCATCGCCGCCGAGGCCGCCCAGCGCGGCGTGCTCGTGCTCACCGCGGGCACCTACGGCAACGTGCTGCGCTTCCTGCCGAGCCTCGCCCTCGACGACGCCCTGCTCGACGACGCCCTCGAGGTGCTCACCGAGTCGTTCGCCGCGGCGGGCGCGTGACGCATCCGCTCGACGCGGGCTCCTCGGTGGAACTCGCCGTCGCCGAGCGCTCGGACTGGCCCGAGTCGCGGCATCTCGGTGCCGCGGTGCTCGTGGACGCCGACGGCGCGGTGGTGCGCGCCCTCGGCGACCCTCGCGCACTGGTCTACCCGCGCTCGACCCTCAAACCGGTGCAGGCGACCGCGGTGGAGCTCCTCGGCGTCGTGTTCGACGAGGAGGAGACGGTGCTCTCCGCCGCGAGCCACGCGGGCACCCCCGCCCACGTCGCGGTCGTCGAGCGCATGCTCGGGAACGCGGGGCTCGGCGCCTCCGCGCTGCGCTGCCCCGCCGACTGGCCGGGCGACCCCGCCGCGCGGCGGGCGGCATCCGAGCCCCTCCGCATCACGATGAACTGCTCGGGCAAGCACGCCGCGTTCCTCGCCGCGGCGGTCGCGCACGGCTGGGACACCGAGAGCTACCTCGACCCGACGCACCCCGTGCAGCGCCACGTGCTCGAGACGGTCGAGCGCACCGCGGGCGAGACGATCACGCACCTGGGCGTCGACGGATGCGGCGCGCCCATCCCGACGCTGAGCCTCGTCGGGCTCGCGCGTGCCGCCTCCCGCACCGCGCGCGGCGGCACCGCGCTCGGCGACGCGATCCTGCGTCACCCGTGGGCGCTCGACGGCCCCGGGCGCAGCAACACGGTCACGATCGAGCGCACGGGGCTCGTCGCGAAGCTCGGTGCCGAGGGCGTGCTCGTGCTCGTGACGCCGGGAGGCGCGGCGGTCGCCGTGAAGGCGCTCGACGGCGCCCACCGCGCCACGACGCCCGTCGGCCTCGAGCTGCTCGTGCGCGAGGGGCTGCTCCCCCGTGAGACGGCCGACGAGACCCTCGCCGCCCTCGCCGACCCCTGGACTACGCTGCGCCTCGCGTTCTGACGCCGTCGCGGGGGTGCGGATTCGAGGGCGCTACCCGTACAGCGACGCGACGGCCTCGCGGAAGGCCTCCGTGTGCCGCGCGACGTCGGCCGAGGTGGTGGCGGGCGACATGAGCGCCATGTTGTGGAACGGCGTGATGAGGATGCCGCGGTTGAGCGCGTGCAGGTGCAGGTACTGCTGCAGGGCGAAGTCGTCGGCGTCGGACGCCTCGCGACCGTCGCGCGGCGGGGTCGGCCGGAACGAGTACTCGGCGCGGCAGCCGAGCTGGGTCACCTGCCAGGGCACGGAGAACTCGTCGATCGCCGCCTGCACGCCGTCCGTCCATTCGGTCGCACGCGCGATCATCCCCGGGTACACCGCGGGCGTGAGCACCTCGGACAGGGTCGCACGGATGCCGGCCATCGACACCGCGTTGCCGGCGAGCGTGCCGCCCACTCCCCCGACGTCGATGTCCTCGAGCCCCTCGCCCTCGGGGTCGAGTCGCTCGCGCACCGCGGCCGCGAACTGCGTCGTCATGCCCCAGGCGCCGGCCGGGACGCCGCCCGCGATCGTCTTGCCGACGACGACCGCGTCGGGCCGCAGCCCGTCTCGCGCCGTCATGCCGCCAGGCCCCGCGCAGAGCGTGTGGGTCTCGTCGATCACGAGGTAGGTGCCGGTGTCCCAGCAGGCGCGCATCACGCCCTCGTGCCAGTCGGGGTCGGGCAGCACGATGCCGATGTTGGTCATGGCGGGCTCGATGAGCACCGCCGCGACCTCGCCGGTGTCGAGCGCCGCGCGCATGGCGGGGAGGTCGTTGAAGGGGACGACGATCGTCGTGAGCGCGGGGTCGACGGGCGGCCCGATGTTGCCTCGGCGCGGCACCACCCGCCCGTCCGCGTCGAGGGTCGCGTAGGCCTCGTCGACCGTGCCGTGGTAGCTGTAGTCGATCACGACGACCTTCGGGCGGCCCGTGACGAGGCGCGCGTAGCGCAGCACGTGGCGGTTGGCGTCGGTCGCCGAGAGCGTGAACTGCCACCGCTCGAGGCCGAACCGGCCCGCGAGCTCGTGCGCGGCCGCGGCGGCGTCCTCGGTGGGCAGCATGAACGTCGCGCCGCGCGCCAGCCGCTCCGCGATCGCGCGCACGCTCGGCTCGGGGGCATGCCCCACCATCGCGCCCGTGTCGCCGAGGCACAGGTCGACGTGGTCGATCCCGTCGGCGCAGGTGAAGTGCGCGCCCTTCGCCTCCGTGACGTAGACGGGCCAGGGACCCGGCCACTTCTCCATCCACAGCATGGGCACGCCGCCGGGCATGACCTCCGAGGCTTCGCGGTGCAGCCGGGCGGACTCCGGGCGCGCGGCACGGAAGGTGTCGAGCTCCGCCTCCCACAGCTCGGTGAGACGCGCGCGATCCACGTACATCGTCAGCCCGCCTTCGCGAGCCTCCGCCGGCGTACCCCCGCCGACAGCTGCGCCACGACGACGAGGATGATCGCGAGGAAGAACACCGCGGAGGCGATGACGTTCGACTGCGGCGGGATGCCGCGGCTGGCCGCGACGTAGACGAACTTCGGGAACGTCTCGGCGTTGCCGGAGACGAAGTTGGTGATGATGAAGTCGTCGAAGCTGAGCGCGAAGCACAGCAGCGCCGCCGCGAGGATGCCGGGCATGAGCAGTGGCAGGGTGACGCGCCAGAACACCTGGCCGGGGCTCGCATAGAGGTCGCGTCCGGCCTCCTCGAGCGAGGGGTCGAGGCTCGCGACGCGGGCGCGCACCGTCACGACGACGAAGCTGATGCAGAACATGATGTGCGCGACGATGATCGTCCAGAGACCGCGCTCGACGCCCATGTTGACGAACTGCGAGCCGAGACCCGAGCCGAGCACGACCTCGGGAGTCGCCATGGGGAGGAACAGCAGCACCGTCACGAGCGTGCGCATCCGGAAGGTGTACCGCACGATCGCGATGGCGATCATGGTGCCGAGGATGGTGGCGGCGATCGTCGCCGTCACCCCGACAATGATGCTGTTGCCGAACGACTCGCACACGCGCGGGTCGTCGCAGATGCCCAGCCAGTTGTCGAGCGTGAAGCCGCGCCACACGATGTTGGTGCGCCGGGCGTCGTTGAACGAGAACACGATCGTGTACACGATCGGGATCATCATGATGCCGAGCGCGAGCAGCGAGTAGGCGCCCACCACCCACGAACCGGCTCCGCCGCGTCCGCTGCGTGGCCGCCTGCGCGGGGCGGGGGCCTCCTCGGCGCGGCCGAGCACCGCCGCCTCCTGTGTCGTCACAGCAGCTCCTCCGATCCGCTCTTGGCCACGTAGGCGATGACGGGGATGAGGATCGCGACCATCAGCAGGATGGAGACCGCGGCGGACAGCGGGTAGAAGCTCTGGAAGAACATGTCGTTGATGACGTTGCCCGCCATGACCGTGTTGGTCGAGCCGAGGAAGTCCTTGCTCGCGTTGACGTAGTCGCCGGATGCCGGGATGAACGTCAGCAGGGTGCCCGAGACCACGCCCGGGAGCGACAGCGGCAGGATGATGCGCCAGAAGCGCTGGCCGGCGCCCGCATAGAGGTCGCCGCCCGCCTCGACGTAGCGCAGGTCGAGGCGCTCGAGCGAGGCGTAGATCGGCAGCGTCATGAAGGGGATGTAGTTGTAGGTAAGGCCGAAGATCACCGTGAAGGCGGTGCCGTTGAGGTAGTCCTCGGGACCGAGCACCCCGATGCTCTGCAGGAAGCTCACGACCGGGCCCTCATCGGCGAAGACCGCCTTCCAGGCCAGCGTGCGCAGCAGGAAGCTGATGAAGAACGGCGCGATCACCAGGATGAGCGTGAGACTCTGCCACAGCGGGAAACGGCGCAGAGTGACACCGATGAAGTACGCGAGAGGGTAGCTGATCACCAGCGCGAGCACGGTGGCGAGCAGCGAGTACCCGAAGGTGCGGAGGAAGATCTCGCCGAAGCGCTCGATCGCCTCGGCGTAGTTCTCCCAGCGGAAGGCGTAGACGTACTCGCCGACCTCGAAATCGCCGCCCGGCTCCTTGAAGCTCGTGAGCACGAGTGAGACGAGCGGCGCGACGAAGGTGGCGACGAGGTACAGCACACCCGGCGCGAGCAGGATCAGCGCGACGTAGCTGCGCCGACGCGGGGCCGCGGCCGAGAGGTCGGGGCCCGTGTTGGCGAACGCACCGAATGCCACGTCAGGCCTCGTCCAGTTCGTCCTCGAGCCGCTGGCGGCGCTGCACCGCGATCGTTCGCGTGTCGTCGTCGGCGGCGAACCGCGCCTCCGGCTCGGGTTCGTCCGCGAGGCCGAAGCCGTGCTCGACCCGCCACGACACCCACACCTCGGCGCCCTGCTCGGCGACCGGGCCGAACGCCATGTTCTGCGCGAACACCGTGATGACCGGGAGCCCCGGCACCTGCACGAGGTACTGCGTGCTCACGCCCGTGAACGACGCGTCGATGATGACGCCCGGGCCGAGGATGTTCACGCCGGCGGCCGTGTCGGGCTTCCGTGTGTGCAGGGTCAGCTTCTCGGGGCGCACGCCGATCGTCACCTCGCCCGCGTGGCGTTGCGCGCGCTCGCGGGGGACCTTGATGCCGAGACCCGCGATGTCGACCGTGACCGCATCCGATCCCGACTCGACGACCTCGCCCGTGAACAGGTTGGACTGGCCGAGGAAGTTCGCGACGAACGTGGTGCGCGGCAGCTCGTAGAGCTCCTCGGGGGCACCCATCTGCTCGATCCGCCCCTTGTTCATGACCGCGACGGTGTCGGCCATGGTCATGGCCTCCTCCTGGTCGTGCGTCACGTGCAGGAAGGTGAGGCCGACCTCGCCCTGGATGGACTTGAGCTCGAGCTGCATCTGGCGGCGGAGCTTCAGGTCGAGCGCGCCGAGCGGCTCGTCGAGCAGCAGCAGCGCGGGCCGGTTGACGACCGCGCGTGCGAGCGCGACACGCTGCTGCTGGCCGCCGGACAGCTGGCTCGGGCGCCGGCTCGCGACATGGTCGAGCTCGACGAGCCTGAGCGCCTCGTGGGCGAGGGCGAGGGCGTTCGCGATGCCTCGCCGCTTGAGCCCGAACTCGACGTTCGCGAGCACCGTCATGTGGGGGAACAGCGCGTAGCTCTGGAACACCGTGTTGACGGGCCGCTGGTGCGGCTTCGTCGCGGTGACCTCCTTGCCCCCGATGAGGATCCGCCCCGCGGTGGGGGCCTCGAGGCCGGCCACGAGCCGGAGGGTGGTCGTCTTGCCGCATCCGGACGGGCCGAGGAGGGCGAAGAAGGAGCCTGCCGGGATCGTCAGGTTGAGGTTCTCGATGGCCGTGAAGCCGGGGAACCGCTTCGTGACGCCGACAAGCTCGAGGTCGGCACCCGACTCGTCGAACGATCCGGCCATCAGGCGCCGATCAGGACCGACTGGAACTCGGCGCCGAACGACTGCTCCTCGGCGGGCGTCAGGCTGCGGAACCGCTTGACCTTCGACAGCGTCTCCTCGTTGGGGAAGATCAGCTGGTTGTCGATGAGCTCCGGATCGATGGCCTCCGCGGCCTCCCGCGCGCCCACCACCGGGGTGATGTAGTTCACCCAGGCGGCGACCTCGGCCGCGATCTCGGGGTCGTAGTAGAAGTTGATGAGCTTCTCGGCGTTGGTCTTGCGCGGGGAGCCGATCGGGATGAGGAAGTTGTCGTTCCAGATCGTGCCGCCCCCCTCCGGGATCGCGAACTCCCACTTGTCGCCGTTCTCGGCGTTGAGGGTGGTCACGTCCCCCGACCAGACGATCGCGGCGAGGGTGTCCTCGTTGGCGAGATCGTCGATGTAGGAGTTGCCCTTGATGTTGCGGATCTGGCCGACCTCGACCTGCTTGCGGAACACCTCGATCGCGGCGGAGAAGTCGTCGTTGCTGAAGTCGCTGGAGATGTCGACGCCGTTCTCCAGCATGATGAGGCCGATCGTGTCGCGCATCTCGCTCAGCACGCCGATGCGCCCCTTGAGCGCCGGGTTCCACAGATCCTTGACCGACTTCAGGCCGTTGGGGATCTTCGCCTTGTTCCAGCAGATCCCGGCGAAACCGCCCTGCCACGGGATGGAGTTGGTGCGTCCCTCGTCGAAGTCGACGTTCAGGAGGCTCGGCTCGAGGTTCTTCCTGTTCGGGATGTTGGCGTCGTCGAACTTCTGCGTGTAGCCGAGCCGGATCCAGCGCGCGACCATCCAGTCGGTGAGGCAGACCGTGTCGGCCCCGATGTCCTGGCCGAGGGCGAGCTGGTCCTTGACCTTCGCGTAGTAGGAGTTGTTGTCGTCGACGTCGACGCGGTAGTCGACGGTGATGCCCGTCTCCTCCTGGAACTTCTGCAGAGTCGGGTGGTTGCCCGCGTCATCCTCGTCCAGGTAGAGCGCCCAGTTCGCCCAGGTGAGCGTGGGGTCGTTGGCGGAGTTGTCGGCGGGCGCCGTGGGCTTCGCGTCGCCTCCGGTCGAACACGCTGCGAGCGTGAGCGCGGCGGCGCCGATGCCCGTTCCCTGCAGCATCGTGCGGCGGCTCAGCTGCGCGCGACGCGCCTGGATGACGAGGCTGCGGATCAGAGGATCTTCGGGAAGGGACCGGGTCATCTGAGGAGACTCCTTCACATGGTGCGCGGGCTGCGGCAGCGATGCCGTGGGTTGATATTGGCACATCATCGCCTCGCTAACGAACCTCACGGGCAAATGCGTCCATTTCGAAACATAGATTTCACGAAATCAGCACGGAACGACGGATATCTCCTACGGATTCCGCCGTCTTGGCCAGTAGCCTCGTGCCATGAGAATCGGCGTTCCGAGCGAGGTCAAGAACAACGAGTTCCGGGTGGCGATCACTCCGTCGGGGGTCCACGACCTGACGGCGGCCGGACACGAGGTGCTCATCCAGAGCGGGGCCGGTCTCGGCTCCTCCATCACCGACGAGGACTACCGCTCGGCGGGGGCGCGGATCGCCGCGGATGCCGACCAGACCTGGGGCGAGGCGGAGCTCGTGCTCAAGGTGAAGGAGCCCATCGCCTCCGAGTACGGCCGCTTCCGCTCGGGGCTCGTGCTCTTCACCTACCTGCACCTGGCGGCGGAGCCGGAGCTCACGCGGGAGCTCATGGCGAGCGGTGTCACCGCGATCGCGTACGAGACGGTTCAGCTCGCCTCCGGCGCGCTCCCCCTGCTGGCCCCGATGAGCGAGGTCGCCGGGCGTCTGGCGCCGATCGTCGGCGCCAACGTCATGATGCGGCCGCACGGCGGCCCGGGCCTGCTCGTGCCGGGCGTGCCGGGCACGCGCGCGGCGAACGTCGTGGTGCTGGGCGGCGGGGTCGCGGGGGCCAACGCGGTCGCCGTCGCCGCGGGGCTGCAGGCGCAGGTCACGGTGCTCGACACCAACATCCAGCGCCTCAGGGAGCTCGACGCTCTCTACGGGGGCCGCGTGCGCACGATCGCCTCCAACAGCTACGAGATCGAGCGCGCGGTGCTGGATGCCGACCTCGTGATCGGCTCCGTGCTCGTTCCGGGCGCGAAGGCGCCCAAGCTCGTGACGAATCAGCTCGTCGCCCGCATGAAGCCCGGCAGCGTGCTCGTCGACATCGCGATCGACCAGGGCGGCTGCTTCGAGGACTCGCACGCGACGACGCATGCCGATCCGACCTTCACGGTGCACGGATCCCTGTTCTACTGCGTCGCGAACATGCCGGGAGCGGTCGCCAACACCTCCACCTACGCTCTGACGAACGCGACCCTCCCCTATGTGCGCGCGATCGCGAACGCGGGCTGGCAGGAGGCGTTGCGTGCGGACTCGGCGCTCGCGCGTGGATTGAACGTGCACGCGGGGCGCGTCGTGAACCCGGCCGTCGCCGCGGCGCACGGTCTCGAGCTGGAGGATGCCGCGCTCGGCCTCGCCTGAGGGGTTCATCGGAGCGCGACCCGCGCCCGGCGCGTGACACCTGCTTCGACGAGCCAGGCCTCGTGCTGCCCCGCGAGGGGCGGCAGACCCTCGCGGGCGCGCGTCAGCATCCGGTGATCAGCACGCGTGCACCCGTGCAGGAGCAGGCGCCCGTCGCGGCGCAGCCGCGTGAGCGCCTGCGGCGCGCTCAGCCACCCCTCGGGGTCGGACACGAGCACCGCGTCGAACGGGGTGCCCGCCGGTTCGAGCACCGTCGCGGGCACGCCGAGCCGTTGCAGCCGCCCGACCCACTCGGCGGGTCGCGGACAGACGACGCCCCACGAGGCGTCGGAGGGACGAACCTCCTCGATCTCGGCGCGCCACGGAGGCTGCACGGATGGGGCGACGGCGAACTGCGCCTCGTGACCGCTCCAGAGCGCCGAACCCGGTCTGCGGTCCGCGCGGAACCCCCGTGCGTCCCCTCCCGCGAGAAGGTGCTCCTCACGCGACGGCATGCGGAGCAGGACGCGCTGCTCGAACGCGGACCCGGCGGACATCAGGGAACCGCCGGCCGTGCGTGACGACGCCGCGATCGCCGCCCCGTCGCGACGCCCCTCGCGGCCGACACGGCTCAGCAGCTCGAGGAGCTCGGCTCGCTCCTCGCCGTCGGCACGCGCGAGCAGCACGTCGAGGTCGTCGGCGACCACGAGCGTTCGGCCGCGTGCGGGCATCGTGAGGGCCTGCCAGAGCTCGGCGGGCTCCCCCGCGATCCAGCGCACCTCGGCGTCCGCCCCGCAGGACAGCATCCGGAGCGCCCCCGTACGACCGGAGCCGCTCCCGCCGAGCACGAGCACACCGCCGTGCCGCCACGGGTCGAGCACGAACGGGTCCCGACGCTGGAGCTCGGGACGATCGATGAGCCCCACCACGCCGGGCCCGGGCGGGAGCTCGCGAGCGTCGAGGAGCGCGGGCAACGGATCGACCCAGGGTCGCGCGTCGGGCACCTCGTGATCGCGCCAGCGTTCCGCGATCCGCTCCACGAGCTCCGGATCGGATCGCGCCACCTGAACCTGCCGCGACCCGGTGCCGTCGGAGACGAGGGCGCGTCCGCGCAGCTCGCTCGGGATCGCGGCGGCATCCGGCACCCCGACCGTCGCGACGCTCTCGGCGGCGTCCAGAACCCGCAGGCAGATGCGGATCGTGACGTTGGCGAGCAGCGAGTCGCGGACGACCCCCGCCGGGCGCTGCGTGCCGAGCACGAGGTGCAGGCCGAGCGAGCGCCCGCGCGCCGCGAGATCGGAGAAGACGTGCTGCAGCTCGGCATCCGACCCGAGCAGGGCGGCGTACTCGTCCACGACGACCACGAGCCGGGGCATCGTGCCCACCGGAAGGTCGGGCAGCTCGCGTGCCCCGTGCTCGGCGAGCACCGCCTCGCGTCGCCGCAGCTCGGCGCGCAGGCTCTGCACGGCCCGCGCGGCGGTCGTCTCGTCGAGGTCGCTCACGATCCCGACCACGTGAGGCAGCGCGCGCAGGGGCGCGAACGACGCGCCGCCCTTGAAGTCGACGAGGAGGAAACCCAGCTCCGCGGGCGGGCGGCGGGCGGCGAGGGCGAGCACCCAGGTGACGAGGAGCTCGCTCTTGCCCGACCCGGTCGTGCCTGCCACGAGCGCGTGCGGCCCCTGCGACTCGAGGTCGACGAGCACGGTCCCCTCGTCGCCGACGCCGATGCACGCTGCCGACGGGTGCGATCGCTCACTGCTCGCGAGCACGGACCGGAGCGCGACGTCACGCGGAAGGGCCGCGCTGCTGCGCCATCCGAGCGCGCGCGCCTGGGCGGCGAGACGCGCGGCGATGCGGTTCGCCTCGGCTGCCCCGAGAAGCGCGGGACTCCACGCGCGCACGCCGTCGACCCCGGGGCCGCCGAGCGTGGCGCCCTCCTCGTCGACCCCGAAGTCGACGCGTGGCGATGCAGCGGAGGCGGCGAACCGACGGATGCGGAGCATCGGCTCGTCACCGGCCGTGACGCTCCAGTCCGCTGCCCGGGCGACGGTCGCGGGGAGGAGGGCCGCCCAGTCCTCGCCGGCTGGGACCGTGACGCGCGCCGTGCCGGGCGCGCACCGCGCGACCCCCTGCAGCACGAGGCCCCGCGCGAAGGCGCGCGCGAGTGGCTCCACACCGGTGACGACGAGCTCGCTCCCCTCGACGACGATGGGGTTGTTCTCGATCGTCTCGGTCGACGCACGCAGCCGGGCGATCTCATCCGCCAGCTCGGGTGGCTCGTCGCCGACCAGTCGGACGCCCGAGTCGACCGCGCCCCGGCCGATGCACCAGCCGGATGCCGCCGGGTCGAGGGCGAGGTCGGCGAGCGGCGGGACGCGGGTGGCGCGGCGCTCACCCTCCGCGCGCAGCCGGGCGACGAGTTCCTGCTCGAGCGCCCGCAGCTCCTCCCGCGCATCGACGATCGCCCGGCGGCGCACGCGCCTCGCCGACCTTCTCGCGTCGAGGGCCGTCCCGAGAGCGACGAGCGGTCCCAGGAGCCCCACGAGGAGGGCGTACGCGGACGACATGGTGATCCACAGCACGAGCGCGAGGCCGAGGGGCGCCAGCATCGCGACGAGCGGAAGCCCTCCCCGCGATGCGGGCACGGGGATCGCCGGAAGCGGGATGCGTTCGGGGGGCGGCGCGTTCACCCGTCGATGACAGCACGAGCCCGGGCCGCGCATCACGGAGCTGCCGCCGCTACGGGGACGGATGGATCGCGCGCGGCCTGGGGAGGATCAGCTGACGACGAAGAACTGCTCGCCGATCTCGACACGGCTGCCGCGCGCGATCATGTAACGCTTGCCGGGCTCGCACCGCACGACCGGCGCATCCGGCTGCCGGATCACGGTGCCGTTCGTGGAGTAGCGGTCGGCCACCCAGAACCGCCCGCCCTCCTGCCCGAACTCGACATGCGACTTCGAGACCGACTTCCCGACGTCGAAGATGGGGACCAGCTCGTCGACGTACTCGCCCGGTTCCGGCGAGGGGTTGCGGCCGATGAGGCCGGTGCCCGCGACCACGATGCTCTCCCCCGTGCTGAACTGCAGCACGTACCGCTCGCCCGGGGCGCGCGCGGCGACGATGCGCGTGCTCTCGATGTCCTCGAGGGACGCCGGCTGCGGTGCGAGGAAGCGGGTGGGCGGCACCCCGCTCGCGGAGCCCTCGCCCCACTCCACGGGGAGGAGCGGCTCGGAAGCCGGCTCGACGCCGTCGGCGGCGGCGTCGAGCCCGTCGACGGGCGCGGACTCCTCGGCGCCAGCGAACTCCCCGGGGAGGTCGGCCTCGCCCGGAGCGTCGGGCTTCTCCGAGGCACCGGGTTCCCCCGCGGAGTCGTCGCGCAGATCGAGAGGCGGCTCGGACACGGTGTCGGGGCGCACCGGATCCGGGATCGGGGTGGCCCCCGTCATCGGTCGCAGGACGAACCCGCACTCGCCGCAGAAGATGTCGCCGTCATCGATCGCGCTCCCGCACTGCGGGCAGTGCGGCGCGTGGAGCCCCGGCGACGCGGGCGCTACGGCAGCGACGGGGGTAGAGGGGGAAGCAGTAGCCGCCGGTCGCGCCACCGGTGCCGGCTCGGCCACCGACCGCCCGCACTCGACGCAGAAGAGAGCCCCCGCGGGCAGCGGGGTGCCGCAGTAGCCGCAGTTCATGCGCTGCTCCTCGGGCGTCGCAGGAGCTGGCGGACGGCGCCCCCGCCGAGGGAGCGCAGCGACACGAGCGCACGGATGCGCTCGCGCCGCGTCCGCGAGGCGTCGAGGGAGTGCCGGAGCTCGCCGACGGCGGTCCAGACGCGGTCGGCATCCGCCTCGCTCGGCGGGTCGGGGGCGAACACGGCGCGATCGACGACGGCCGCGAGCACACGCGACGGGAGCGTGCCCACCGCGGCGGCGAGCTCGGCGCGCGTCGCCGCGGGAGGCGGCGCGATCCCGCGATCCACGACGAGGTCGGCGAACTCGTCCCATCCCCCGCGGATGCGCTCGATCGCGGCGGGCGCCGTGCGGCGCAGGTGCCGCCGACGCAACTTCGCGCCGATCACCACGAGGAACGGCGACAGGGCGATGAGCAGGGCGAGGGTCCCCACGCCCACGACCCGCGCCACCTGCAGGAGCACCTCGAGGGTCGTGTCGGGCACCACCGGATCGTCCGCGGCCGTATCCGGGTCGACCTGCTCGTCGCGCGGGTCCGGCCTGTCGGCGGGGGGCGGCACGATCGACTCGGGGCGGGAGATGGGCGTCGGGTCCTCGGGCTCCTCCTCGGGGATGGGGCGCACCGGCGGCACCGGGTCGACGGCGACCCAGCCGGCGCCGGCGGTGGCGACCTCGATCCACGCCGTGATGTCGCCGCCGCGCACGACCGTCGTGGCGTCGGCACCCGCCGATTCGGGCGCGAAGCCCACGACGACCCGTGAGGGGAAGCCGAGCCTCGTGGCGATGAGGGATGCGGCGACGGCGTACTGCTCGGCGTCGCCGATCATCTGGGAGCCGTCGAAGAGCTCCGCGATGCGATCCAGCGAGTGTCCCGAGCGGCTCGCCGGCTCGTCCGGCGAGAGGCCGTGGCTGATGTATCCCTCGGTGCGCAGGTGGTCGATCGCGGCGACGAGCTGCGCGCCCGCCCCCTGGATGCCCTGCACCCAGCCGTCGAGCGTCGTCGTGAGCTCCTCCGGCGGGTCCGCGGTCCTCGGCACATCGGCGGCGCCGGGGACCGCGCTGCCGAGTCCCTCCAGCGCGACCGGGCGTGGCAGCACCGCGTCGAGCCGGTACCGGTCGCCGGCGCCGACGCCGTCGAGCTCGACGGCGGTGCCGCTCGTGCCGTTGAAGGCGAAGCCGTCCTCGAGCCGCGCCCCGTCGGCTCCGCGGAAGTCGATGTCCTCGAGCATCCCCACGGTCGGCACCCACACGCCCGAGTAGCCCTCGAGCTCGACGTCGACCTTCACCGCATCCGTGCCGGACGCCGTCTGATCGACGCGCGAGGGCATCCGTACGAACACACCGGAGGCCGAGTCGACGCTCGCGCTGCCGACCGCGTAGACGACACCGTCATAGCTGTCGAGCGTCGCGATCCGGATGCGGGCACCCGACGGCAGGCCGGTCACCCGCATCATGACCTCGTCCACGCGGTCGTCGCGCAGGTACCTGCGGAATCCCGCGAGCGGGCTCGTGTGGTCGCGCGGCTCGAACGGCTGGACGATCGCGGTGCGGAGCACCTGGCGGTCGCCGTTCGGCTGCAGGACGATGCCGGTCACGAGGGAGCCGAATGCCGCCACCGCGAACACCAGCACTCCCCCGATGAGGGTGCGCGCCTCGACGCCGAGGCGGAAGCCGGCGCCTGCCGCGTCGCGTTCGCGACCGCGGGTCGCCGCGCGACGGCGGCGCCAGCGCCACCAGCTGATCCAGCCGACGCCCGCGACGAGGATCCCGATGCCGAGCGGGATCGGCGCCGTCGCGGTGCTCGGCCCGAACGCGATCCCCACGAGGAACACCAGAACGGGCGGGATCACGGCGAACTCCCCGTATCGTGCCCGCAGGGCGATGCTGCCCGCGACGACGGTCGCCGTCAGCAGGAGCACGAGCGCGGGCACGAGCAGCGCCTGGTAGTCGCCCACCGGGAGCGTGATCGTGAGCAGCTGCTTCCAGCCGAGGGCGACGCCCGCGAAGAGCTCGACGAGGCCGTCGACGCTCGGCAGCACGCCTGCGATCGCCTTGCCCGGTACGGCGAGCGGCACGCCCACGAGTGCGAACACCGCGACGGTGACCACCCCGACGAGCCACGCCCGCCAGCGGAACAGCGCCCCGGCGAGCGCGACGAGCGTGCCGAGCGCGACCGCGACGACGGCCAGCACGACGTATGCGCTCGACTGGTAGATCGGCCACAGCATCACCGCGGCGAGCCCCATGAGCAGCCACAGCTGTGCGACGTCGCCGAGAGAGCTGAGCGTCGGGCGCGCGGTCCTCATGCGACCGCCGCCGATCTCGCGAGGGCGAGCCGCAGCTCGTCGAGGTACCCGATGGTGATGACGTTGACGCCCGCGAGCCGTCGCATGCCGGGCACGGCGTCCGGGTCGCACACGACCGCGACGACCTCGACATCCTGCGGGAAGGCCGCGGCGGCGATGCGGAGCTCGGCGGCCGCGGTGCGTGAGCCGCACACCAGGAACGCGACCGAGATGCCCGGCGTGCCGTCCGCGACGATGCGGGCCATGTCGCGGACCGGCAGCGCGTCGACGGAGGCGTTCACGACCGCGAGCTCGTCGAGGAGCCGGTCGGGCTGGTGGGTGGCGAGGGGATGCACGGCGTAGAGGCGCCGCTTGGCGAACTCGGGCGTGATGGCCGAGACGACGACGGAGACGGTGCGCCCGTCGCGGATGGCGCGCACTCCGAGCGAGCCCGCGGCGCTCACGGCGAGCTCGAACTCGTCTTCGCTCGCGAAATCGTGGGTGGAGAGGCTCAGCGCCACGACCAGGTGGCTGCGGCGGGTCTGCTCGAACTGCCGCACCATGTAGGTGCCCGTCTTCGCCGTTGACTTCCAGTGGATGTAGCGGCGATCGTCGCCCGTCTGGTACTCGCGGAGCGCGTGGAACGCGACATCGCTCGCCGTGAGGTCGCGCGTCGGGCTGCCCTCCAGGTCTCGGATGAGTCCCGTGCTCGTGGAGGGGACGCTCACCGTTCGCGGGTGCACGACGAGTTCGAGCCGCTCGGTCCAGCTGAGCTCGCGACGGATGAGCCCGAGGGGATCGCCCCGCACGGTGCGGACGGGTCCGACGGCGATGACGCCCCGGCGCTCGGTGGGGATGGCGAAGTCCTGGGTGTGCGCGGTGGCGCGCCGCAGGCCGGGAAGCGCCAGTTCGACGACCGCGCTGCCGACCGGCACCTCCATGACGGTGCCCAGGCGGCGTCCGCCGGCGTTGTCGACCGTCACCGCGCCGCGGGCATCCTCTCCGACGACGGCACGCCGGTGCGGGAGGGTGAGCGTCATGCGGTAGGGCGCGCGCCCGACGAGGAAGGCGGCCGCCGCGAGGGCGAGCAGCACGGCGGTCCAGCCGGCCGCGACGAGCTCGAGCCAGCCGAGGGTGTAGCCCGCACCGAGCGCGAGCGGGATAACGGCGAGCACGACCCAGCCGAGCGGCGTGATCACGGCGCTCAGCCGCCTGCCGACGGTGGCGAGCGCCCGGCCGATCGCGCGCGTTCCGCGCACGACCGCGACGACGGCGTCCGCGAGCACGCCTGTGCGCGCCCCGACGATGCGGGCGCGCGTCGTGCCGAGCCCCGCCGTGTCGGATGTCGTCGTCGACTCGCGGGGACGAGTCGACCGGCCGGGATGGGTCACACGGCCTGCCGATCGCTCGGCGGCGGGGTCTCGAGGAGCAGCTGGGAGACGATGCTCGAGGCGGTGACGCCGTCGAACTCGGCCTCGGGGTCCAGCACCAGGCGGTGCGCGAGCACGGGCTCCGCGAGCGACTTGATGTCGTCGGGTACGACGTAGTGGCGGCCGCTCGCGGCGGCGAGCGTCTTGGCGGCGCGCACGAGGGCGAGCGCGCCGCGCACGCTGGCGCCGAGACGCACCTCGGTCGCCGACCGGGTGGCCTCGGCGAGGCGCGAGACGTAGTCGTTGATGGTCGGGTCGACGTGCACGGTGCGCACGAGGGCGGCCAGCTGGACGACCTCCTCCGCGGAGATCACCGAGGGGATGACGGTGTCGTGGGCCCGCACCCCCGCCCCCTCGAGGATGCGGACGGTCGCCGCGTGGTCGGGGTAGCCGATGGACGCCTTGAGCAGGAAGCGGTCGAGCTGCGCCTCCGGCAGGCGGTACGTGCCCGCCTGCTCGATGGGGTTCTGCGTCGCGATGACCATGAACGGGGCGCCGACCGGGTGCGTCGCGCCGTCGACCGTGACGCGGCCCTCCTCCATCACCTCGAGCAGCGCGGCCTGCGTCTTGGGGCTCGCGCGGTTGATCTCGTCGGCGAGCACGACGTTCGCGAAGACGGGGCCCTCATGGAACTCGAACTGCCCGGAGCGCTGGTCGTAGACGCTCACACCGGTGATGTCGCCCGGCAGCAGGTCGGGGGTGAACTGGATGCGGTTGCTCGACCCGTCGAGGCTCTGCGCGATCGCACGGGCGAGGGAGGTCTTGCCGGTTCCGGGGAAGTCCTCCAGCAGGAGGTGCCCCTCGCTGAACAGCGCGATGAATCCGAGGCGCACGACGAAGGTCTTGCCGAGCAGCACCTGCTCGACGCCGGACACGAGGCGGCCGAACGTCTCGTGGAAGGCGCTCGCCTGCTCGGGCGTCATCGTCATGGGATGTCCTCTCGGGTGGGGTGGGTCAGTGCGGCGTGCTCGCCCAGTTGTATGTTCGCGTATACGTCGTGCCGTTGGCGTTCACCGTGACGACGAGGTCGGGGTAGTCGTTGCCGAGCACGCCGCCGCCGACGACCTCGCATTGCGGGGTTCCGGGGTCGTCCGATCCGCCGCAGCCGAGCGTGACGGCGTCGTATCCGGGGACACCGGCGGATGCCACCACGGGGGCGCTGGTCCAGGTCCAGTAGCCCTCCCCGGGGGCGAGCCCCGTGAGCGGGGGCACGGTCTCGATCGCCTGGAGCCCGGTGAGCTGGATGCTCACCGGGCGGCCGAGATGGATCGGGGCCGACCAGTTGGCGCTGCAGAGCAGCACCTCGGGGTACTGGTGGCAGGCCTTGAGCTCGACGCTCACGTCGTTGCCGTAGTGCGTCGTCCCCGAGGTCAGGTAGGAGCCGAGCGGGACCGGCGACGACTGGGTCGCGTCCGTGGTGCCGCCGCTCAGGCGGTAGATCACGGAGTCGGCGCTCGCTCCACCGCCGGTCGTGATCCCCATGAGGCGGAAGTCCCAGTAGCCCCCGTCGCGGGCGGTCGGTCCGCTGACCGTCGCGTCCGTGACGTCGCCGGGCTGGGCGCGAGGTGTGGCCACGACCGTGGCAGAAGCGGTGCAGCCCTGGCCGTTGTACGCGTAGACCGTGAAGCTGTAGCTCGTGTCGGGGGTGAGTCCGGAGAAGGTCGCGCTCGTCGCCGTGCCCACCGACTGCACGCCCGAACCGGACGGCGGGGTGAATGTGGGCGATCCCGTCTCGACGCCGGTCACGGTGCAGCTCGGGGGCGTGCCGTCGTGGCGGGCCACGTAGTAGTCGGAGATCGCGCGCCCGTTGTCGGAGAACGCCCCCGCCCAGCTCACGCTGGCGGTCGTGCCGTCGGTCGTGGAGGCGGATGCGCTCGGGCTCGCGCTGAGGATGGGTGCGCCCGCCGGGGTCGCGGTGCCGCCCGCCTCGTTCCAGGTCGCGAGCGAGTTGGGGGCCTTGTTGCGTGCGCTCACCGAGAAGCTCGCGGCGCTGCCGTTGGCGATGGCCGGGTTCGCGACGATCCGGGAGTACTCGGTGCCGACCGCGTCGCTCGTCGGGACCGTGACGGTGACGCTCTGGCCCGCGACCGTGACGAGATAGGAGTCGATCGGGGTCCCCGAGCTCGCGGACGGCTTGCGCCACACGACGCGCAGCCCGTGGTCGACCGGGGTCGCCGCGACGGATGCCGGGGGCGGCGGGATGACATCCGACCAGATCGTGCCGGGGAGCTGGCTCGGGTCGGACTCCCCGATCGCGTTGACCGCGACGACCGAGAGACGCAGGGCGTAGTCGGGTCCGTTGCCGGGCGTCGCGATCGTGCATCCGGCGGTGAGCGTGCAGCTCGTGGTGGAGGTCGATCCGCCGGCCGCGCTCACCGCGGCGACACGGTACTCGGTGATGGGCGAGTTGTTGGCAGGCCCGGGCGACCAGGACAGGCGCAGCATGCGGTCGCCGAACTCCACGACCCGCAGGTTGCTGACGGGGTCCGGGACGTCCTGCACCGAGACGGTCACGAGCCCCCAGGTGTAGCGCTCGCTGTCGCCCGTCGCATCCGCGACCTGGTACTGCAGCGTGACGTCGACGGGCTCGGCCGTGTCGGACACCGTGACGGTGAGCCGCGAACGGTCGGCACTCGGTGAGATCCCGATGCCCGCGGGCAGGCTCGCCCCGTCGAGCCCGCGGATGGCGACCACCCGCAGCGGCACCTCGGGGAACGGGTTCGTGGCGTTGTCGTTCGCGAGCACGTCGATGACCGTGGTCTCGCCGCGCTTGGTGATCGCGCGGTCGGGCGCCGGGCGCGCAAGGGGCCTCGTCGAGGGCACCACCCGCAACTGGACGCGCCCCGCCTGGCCCTCGGTGAGGGCGTCGCGCACCGCGAGGGTGATGCTCGTCGTGCTGCCCTTGATGGCCGCGGCGTCCGCCGTGACGAGCAGCCGCTGGCCGTTGAGCTGGTAGCTGAAGCCGGTGGGCAGCGGCTCGAGCACCGTGTAGCTCAGCTCGTCGAGGTCGTTGTCGTAGGGGTACTTCGTGAGCTTGACGAGGTCGAGCTCCTTCTGTTGCCCCGGCTCGAACTCGACCACACCGCCCGTGAACACCGGCGGCTGGTTGTCGCGCGGCTGCACCTGGATCGGCAGCGAGAGCGTCGTGACGTGCCCGTTCGGATCGGAGGCCGAGGCGCCGTCCGTCACCTCGAAGCTGATCGAGGCCGGGCCCCAGTAGCGGTCGGCCGAGGTGTACTGCAGCGTGCGCTCGTCGACGACGAGCGGGTCGCCGTTGGCGTGAGTGGCGCGCACCGTGCTGGGGTCGGTGATCCGCACACGGGAGCCGCCGAGCGCGACGACGTACTGCGAGAGGTCGATGCGCAGGGTCGACTCGCTCTTGACGACGAGCAGCGGCGCCTTGGTGTTGATCTGCGGCAGGGCGTCGTCGTAGCCCGGCACCCAGATGAACGCGTACGAGCGGACGGCGGAGTTCTCGGGGTGCACGACGGCGAACGGGATGATCTGGCTGCGGTTGCCGATCTCCACCCGGATGCGCTTGTTGGGGAGCACCTGGGCCGAGGTGCCGAAGCCCGGCACGAGCTCGACCCCGAGATCGCGCACGTCGCCGTCGGCGAAGAACACCCGATCGAGCACGGCGACGTCGACGGTCTCCCGGTCGAGCACGTCGGTCACGCTCAGCACGGAGTCCTCGACGCTCGGGCGCGACAGCGGGGCATCGTCGTCCACCGTGACGCGGATGAAGTTGGAGCTCGTCCCGCCCGTCGCGTTCTCGATCGTGTAGATGACGCTGTAGTCGCCCACCTGTCGCGGCGGCGTGATCTTCACGATGTCGTCGCCGACGATCTCGGCCGCGACGTCGGCCGTCGTCGGCTCCACCTGGCGGATGCTGAGCGCCGCGCCGTCGGGGTCGGAGTCGTTGAGGAGGGCCCGCACCGACACCGTGCGACCGGGCCGCACGCTCACCGTGTCGAGGTTCGCCACCGGGTTGCGCCCGCCCTCCAGCGCCGGCGAGATGCCCACCCGGATCGTGCCGGTGGCGCGGGCGCCCAAGCCGTCGACCACCGCGTACTGGAACACGTCCGTGCCGGAGGAGTAGTCGCCCGCCTGGTACTCGATCGTGCTGCCGTCGACCTTCAGCACGGTCCCCTTCTCAGGGTTGGTGACCTGCCCGATGAGCTGCACGGCGTCGCCATCCGGGTCGATCCCGCTCGTGGGCACGTCGATGCGCACCGTGTTCCCGGCGAGGACGCGCGCCGTCACCGTGCGCGGTACCGGCGGGTTGTTCGTGGCGGCGTTGCGCTCGCGGACCGAGATGGTGACGCGCGCCTGGGCGGTCTGGCCGTCTGCACCGGAGATGCTGTAGATCGCCGTGTAGTTGCCCGCCGTCTCGGGTGCGAGGTAGCGCAGCCGGTCGCCCGAGACGAACAGCAGGCCCGCATCCCCGGAGAGCGGCTGCGCGAGCTCGGGATCGAGGGTGATCTCGTCGCCGTCGGGCTGCTCGTCGTTGTCGAGCACGGGGATGTCGATCGCGTCCCCGACGCGCACGGTCGCCTGGTCGTCGGTCGCGATGGGCGGCTGGAGACGCAGCGGCGTCGGGATCTCGACCACGGAGATCGTGCCCTCGGCCTCCGCGAGGCCGTTGCTGATGCGGTAGTTGAACGTCACCGTGTCGTCGAGCGGCGCCCTCAGCGTCACGCGGATGCGCCGCTGGTCGAGCACCTCGACCTGGAGCCCCGATCCGGTCGGGACGTTCATGACGCCCGTCACGACGAGCACGCCGCCCGCGGGGTCGATGTCGGTCGTCGGCGGGTCCACCGTCTGCGAGCTCTGCGCCCTGATGAACATCGTCTTCGGCACGGTGATCGGGCGCGTCGAGGCATCCGCCGGGGCGGTCACGTCGACGCGCACCGTGCCTGTCGCGGTCTGCGTGCCGTCCGTCACGGTGAACTCGATGTAGTGCGTTCCCACCTGCTCGGACTGGAAGGTGAAGGTGCCCGCCTCGAAGCTCGCGACGATCGTCGTGCCCGCCTTGGGCGGCACCCCGCCGAGACGGATGGTGCCGTTGCCGCCGCGCACGTGGGCGAGCGGGCGGATGGTGACCTCGTCGCCCGCGGTCGCGAGCGCGACCCAGGGCTCGACCAGGATCGGGACCTCCCCGCGCGGCCGCACCGTCACCTGCAGGCTGCCGGCCGCCTCCGTGCGCCCGTCCGAGACCGTGAGCGCGACCGTCTTCTGACCCGTCGTCTCGCCGCCGTCGGTGTACACGACGACGCCGTCGGGTTTGTAGCCGACCTGGTCGGGTGCCGCGATCGACGCCCCCGTGAGGTAGATCGCGTCGCCGTCCGGGTCGACCCAGTCGCCGATCACCTGGGTCGAGACGCGGCCGCCCTGGCCGACCGTCGCCGTCGAGCTTCGCACCTGATGCGGCGGGGAGTTCTCGTCGTCGCCGCGCACCTGGAGGGTGACGGTGGCGCTCGCGCTCCCGCCGCGGCCGTCGCTGATCGTGTAGGGGAAGGTGAAGGTGCCGGTCGCCGTCGGGGCGAGCGTGATCTGCAGCTGCTGGTTGCGGCTCACGAGGTCGATGCGGCCGACGGCCTCGTCGATCGCCCCCACCTGCGTCACGACGAGGACGTCGCCGTTGGGGTCGTAGTCGTTGAGCAGCACGGGCAGCACGCTCGCACGTCCCGGGCGCGCGCCGAACACGTCGTCGACGGCGACGGGCGGCTGCTGGAGCTCCTCGAGCTGCGGGGGCGTCTGATCGTCCGCCTCCGGCTGCTCCTGGTGCTGCTCGTCGGCGGTGATGAGCTCGTCCCAGTTGTCGATGAGCTCGCCCTCGGCCTGCACCGCCCAGCTGGACCCGCTCGTCGCATCGGTGAGGGCGACGCTCCCGCCGTTGACTGCGAAGGACAGTGCGGCACCGCCGCCCATCCCGTCGAGCGACATCGTCTGCGCATCCGCCGAGCCGCAGCGCCGCCAGGCCTGCCCCGAGGTCCAGGCCGCGAAGCGGCAGCCGCCGACCACGACGGGATCCGCGGGCACGCCCGAGGCCGCGTCGTCCAGCACCACCGGGTCGCCGGCCTCCATGTCGGCGCCGAGGAGGCCGCCCGAGTGAGCCACGAGCACGCGCGCATTGGCGGGCCCCGGCGCCTGGAGCCGGACCGCGGCACCCGTGAGCGCGTTGCCGAGGGGGCGGACGCCGGCGGCCGTCGCCAGCTCGCGCGTGGTGGTGTCGAGCGCCGCCCAGCGCTCACCGACGGCGGTCAGCTGCACGGCATCCGACGACTGCGCCTCGCCCCCCCACGCGACGTCCCAGCGCTGCCCCACGACGGAGGCGTCGGGCTCCACGCGCCACACCTGACGCGTCTCGGGCACGTAGGCCAGCAGGGCGCCGGTCTCGCTCACGCTCACGACCGCGTCCGCGCCGAGGCTGAGCGCCGACGGGGACGCCGCGTCGAAGGTCGCGAGGTCGGCGAGCGGCACGAACCAGACCTCGCCCGTGGTGCGCGCGAGCACCACGACCCGGTCGCCGGCGAGCAGCAGCTGCGGATTCTGCGGCGGGAGCGCGATGTCGTCGCCGAGCTGGGCCGTGGCGGGGTCCACCACGCGCACGGTCGCGCTCCCCGGGTCGACCAGCAGCACCGTGGAGTCCGACTGCACGATCTCCGGCGCGTCCGCGTCGACGGAGAGCACGCTGTCGAGCTCGAACACCTGCGTGTTGGCACGCCCGATCGCGCGCTCCTCCCGCGAGGAGACCCACACCGAGGGGTCGCTCAGGTCCATGTGCTGCGCCGTGTAGCCCGTGGAGACCACGGCGAGGGTCGCGATGAGGGCCGCGACGACCGTGCCGCTCGTCAGCGTCGCGACGAGCGAGCGGTGGGAGGAGAGCCAGGAGCGCACGTCAGCCCCCGACCGCGTCGACGCACTTCTGCGCGCTCGCATCGCCGGTCGTGCCGTTGCGGTTCACCGCGACCGAGAGGCAGACCGTGTCGCCCGGGTCGGCGTCGACGACGAAGCGGTTCGCCTCCTGGAGTGCCGGCGTCGAGGCGATGCCGTCGTCGGTCACGGCGATCTGGTAGCGGTCGCCGCTGACCAGCCCCGGGTCGCTCCAGCTGAACTCGACCCGTCCGTCCCCCTGCAGCTCCGCGCGGATGTCCGACACGACCGGGATCCCCGGACCCACCGTCCGCAGGAGCACGACGAGCGCTACGACGCCGAGCACCGCGACGAGCGCGGCCGCCCCCGCGAGGATCCACGCCATCCGGCGCAGCCCGGGCGTCGCCTCCGGGACGCTGCGCGAGAACGGGCTCTCGGGACCGCTCCGCTCCCGCACCGTGCCGACGGGTGCGTACGGCTCCGCGTTCGCGGGGCGGCGCCGGCGGCGCCCGGGGCGGGGCGGGGCGCTTCCCGTGCTCACGGGGCGCAGCCTCGTGCGCTCCTCCTGATCGGCGACGGTGCCGAGCGCCCAGTCGTCCATCGCGATCTCGGCGGCCGTCTGCGGCAGCCCCAGCTCCGACTCGACCAGCTGCAGCTCCCGCACGAGCTCGAGGGCGCTCTGCGGGCGCTGCTCGGGGCGCCGCGACATGGCCCGGCGCAGCACCGCCTCGAGGCTCGCCGGCACGTCCGGACGACCGATCGGCTGGGGCTTGGCGCGCGCGATCCGCCCCATGAGGTCGCTCGAGGTGTTCGCGCCACCTGGAACCTCGAACGGCGAACGGCCGGCCAGCAGCGAGTACACGGTCGCCGCGAGCGACCACACCTCCGAGGTGATCGAGCCGGGTGTCTCGTCCAGCAGCACCTCCGGCGCCGACCACGGGATCGACAGGCCGACCGAGTTCTCGTCCTTCTGGCTGCCGAGGGTCGACGCGATGCCGAAATCGGAGAGCACCGGATGCCCGTAGGCGGTCTGCAGGATGTTCGACGGCTTGATGTCGCGGTGCAGCACCCCGGCGCGGTGGGCGGTCTCGACGGCCGAGCCGATCTTCACCGCGATCCGCAGCACCTCCGGCACCGGGATCGGCTCACGCCGGTAGCGCTCGGAGAGCGACGACGAGCACAGCTCCATCACGAGGTAAGGTCTGCCGTCGCTCGACACGCTCGCCTGGTAGACGGTGAGGATCGACGGATGCGCGCTCAGCTGCGCCATGAGGTTCGCCTCGGCCTGGAACATCTGGCGCACCTGGTCGTTGACGACCTCGCTCAGCATGACCTTGACGGCGACCTGGCGCCGCGGCATGTTCTGCTCGTAGAGGAACACGTCGGCGAAGCCGCCGGACCCCAGCACGTGCACGTAGGAGAACCCCGGGAGGACGGGGGGCTGCGAGGGAAGACGTCGTGCCACGACTACCCCCTCGCCCCGGTCGAGCCTTCATTGTAGGCAGAGCCTTCCACCCGGTCGGGCGCCTCGAGCACGTCGATCACGATGACGGTCACGTTGTCGCGGCCGCCCGCGGCGAGCGCCGCGTCGACGAGCGACCCCGCTGTCTCGATCGCCGAGAGCCGTGCGGCCAGGTGCAGCCGCAGCCGCTCCGCGGGGAGCTCCTTCGTGAGCCCGTCGGAGCAGATCAGCAGCCGCAGCCCGGCACGGATGGGTACGCGCCAGTAGTCGGGGCGGGGCACCTCGCGGAAGCCCAGCGCGCGCGTCACGACGTTCGACTCCGGGTGGCTCTCGGCATCCGCGGCCGCCAGCAGGCCGGCGTCGACGAGCTCCTGCACGACGGAGTGGTCGTGGGTGACCTGCGCGAGGTCGTTGCCGAGGAAGCTGTAGACCCGGCTGTCGCCGACGTTGAACACCACGAACGCGGGGTCGTCGGCCGAGAGGTCGAGCACCGCGCCGGTGACCGTCGTGCCCGCACCGAGCGGCAGATGCTCGGCGAGCTCGTCGATGTCGCGGGCGGCGAGGGTGAGCGCCTCCCCGACGTGCGTGCGATCGACCTCCTCACGGTCGGCGAGCGCACTCAGGCGGTTCACCGCCGCCGCGCTAGCGCGGTCGCCCGCCGCATGGCCGCCCATCCCGTCCGCGACGGCGAACACGGGCGGCCGCACGATGAGGCTGTCCTCGTTCGCCTGACGCCGGCGACCGACGTCGGTGACGGCGGCCCAGGCGAGGACGACGTGCTCGTCGTCGCGCCCGGGGATCTCGAAGTCGCGACGATGCTCATCCGCCCCGTGCCGCGTCATCGCGCGCCCCTGTCACGGGGCACGGCGCGCTCGGGTCCGAGCACCTCGACCACCACGCCCTCCCCCAGATCGATCCGGGTCCCCGGCGTGACGACGACGGATGCGCCGCGCTGCAAGGCCTGAACGGGCGAGCCCGGCACGAGCACCTCGCTGCCGTTGAGCGTACGCATGTCGGTCGCGACCACGATGGCGCCCTGCTCGCGCAGCTCGAGGTGGGTCGCCGAGATGCCCCCGTCGGCGCTCGCGACGCTGACGAGCCGCGGCGACTCCCCCGACAGCACCCGCGCGGGGCGGGGGCTCCGCCCGATGAGCAGCGGCCGGTCGAGCTCCACGGGCTCGCCGAGCCCCACCCGGATGCGGTGGCGCGGGCGCAGGGCCGCCGGCACGGGCGGCAGCTCCGGAGGCGACGGCCGGCGCGCGGCGCGCGACGGGCCACGCACGACGGTGTCGCCGAGGGCGACCTCCACCTCGTCGAGGTCCACCACTGCGCGCGCGAGCCGCTCCCGCACGGCGTGCGGCACGGTGTCGTCGGTGTCATCGTGCACGGCGCGGCTCACCCCCTCCCGGGTCGAACGTCCATTCTCCCGCCTCGGAGGCGGGCATCCGTATCCCCAGAGGGGGGTGGGGCCTACTCGCCGATGTAACTCATCACGTGCTTAACACGCGTGTAGTCCTCGAAGCCGTACATCGAGAGGTCCTTGCCGTAGCCGGAGTGCTTGAAGCCCCCGTGCGGCATCTCAGCGACGAGCGGGATGTGGGTGTTGATCCACACGCAGCCGAAGTCGAGGCGCTTCGCGAAGCGCATCGCGCGGCCGTGGTCGCTCGTCCACACGCTCGAGGAGAGGCCGTACTGCACGCCGTTCGCCCAGGCGAGCGCCTCCGCCTCGTCGGAGAAGGTCTGCACCGTGATGACGGGGCCGAAGATCTCGGTCTGGATGGCGTCGTCGTCCTGGCGCAGCGCGTCGACGATCGTCGGCTCGATGAAGTAGCCGGCGCCCGCCTTGCGCTCGCCGCCCGTCACGACCTCCGCGTGGGACGGCAGCGCGCCGATCATCCCCAGCACCCGCTCGAGCTGGTTCGCGTTGTTGACCGGCCCGAAGAAGGTGTCGGGGTCGCCGGGCGCGCCCGTCGTGACGTTCTCCCTCACGTACGCAGCGAGCGCCGCGAGGAAGTCGTCGTGGGCGTCGCGGTGCACGAGCACACGGGTCGCCGCTGTGCAGTCCTGCCCCGCGTTGAAGTACCCCGCGATCGCGATGCCCTCCGCCGCCTTCGCCATGTCGGCGTCGGGGAACACGATGACGGGCGCCTTGCCGCCGAGCTCGAGGTGCACGCGCTTCAGGTCGGAGGATGCGGCACGCGCGACCTCCATACCGGCACGGACGGAACCCGTGATCGACACCATCTGCGGCGTCGGGTGCTCGATCATCCGTGCGCCCGTCGTGCGGTCGCCCGTGATGACGTTGAGCACGCCGGGCGGCAGGAACTCGGCCGCGATCTCGGCGAGCAGCAGGGTCGACTGCGGGGTCGTGTCGGAGGGCTTCAGCACCGAGGTGTTGCCCGCGGCGATCGCGGGAGCGAACTTCCAGACCGCCATGTTGAGGGGGTAGTTCCACGGCGTGACCTGGCCGACCACGCCGATCGGCTCGCGACGGATCGAGCTCGTGTGGTCCTTCATGTACTCGGCGGATGCGCGGCCCTCGAGATTGCGCGCGGCACCCGCGAAGAAGCGGATCTGGTCGACCGAGAGCATGATCTCGTCGTCGACCAGGCTCGCACGCGGCTTGCCGGTGTCCTGGGACTCGAGGTCGGCGAACTCCTCCGCGCGCTCCTCCATCCGGTCGGCGATGCGGAAGAGCGCGAGCTGCCGCTCGGCCGGGGTCGACTCGCCCCAGCCCTCGAAAGCGGCCGCAGCCGCATCGAAGGCCGCGTCGACATCCGCCTGCCCGGAGACGGGCGAGCTCGCGTAGCTCTGCTCGGTGGCGGGGTCGATGACCTCGAAGCTGCCGTCGCCGCGCGCGTCGACATACTCGCCATTGATGAAGTTGCGCAGGATCCGTTGGGCCATGTGCTCACCCTAATCGCTCGCCCCCGCCCCCGGAACTTCTGATTTCGTCGCGATGGCCGCTCCACATTGCGGATTCGCTTGTCGCGCGTCGCCGGGGATGAGAGAATCGAGCGCATGACGCCGCGCAGCCGCCCCATCGTCCTCGACGAGGTCTCCAAGGCGATCATCGAGCAGCTGCAGGAGGACGGCCGCCGCTCCTACGCCGAGATCGGCAAGGCCGTCGGGCTCTCGGAGGCCGCCGTGCGTCAGCGCGTGCAGAAGCTGACCGAGGCCGGCGTCATGCAGGTCGTCGCCGTCACCGACCCGATGCAGCTGGGCTTCTACCGGCAGGCGATGGTCGGCATCCGCGTCACGGGCGACAGCCGCACGGTCGCCGCGAAGCTCAGCGACATCGCCGCCGTCGACTACGTCGTGCTGACCGCGGGGAGCTTCGACATCCTCGCGGAGGTGGTCTGCGAGAACGACGACGACCTCATCGAGCTGCTCAACGACCGCATCCGCCGCATCGAGGGCGTGCAGGCGACCGAGACCTTCGTCTATCTGAAGCTGCAGAAGCAGCTCTACAACTGGGGAACCAGGTGATCGCACCATGACCATGACCGACAACGCCCTGAGCGCGCAGACCGAGGCCGAGCTGCAGCAGAAGGCCAAGGACCACCTCTGGATGCACTTCGCACGCCAGTCGGTGCTCGAGGAGCACGGCGCGCCCATCATCGTGAAGGGCGACGGCCACCACATCTGGGACTCGCACGGCCGAAAGTACTTCGACGGCCTCTCCGGCCTCTTCGTCGTCAACGCGGGCCACGGCCGGCGCCGCCTCGCCGAGGTCGCCGCCCGGCAGGCGGAGGAGCTCGCCTTCTTCCCGCTCTGGTCGTACGCGCATCCCGCCGCGATCGAGCTCGCCGACCGGCTCGCCGACTACGCACCCGGCGACCTCAACCGGGTGTTCTTCACCACGGGCGGCGGCGAGGCGGTCGAGACCGCCTTCAAGCTCGCGAAGTACTACTGGAAGCTCCAGGGCCGGCCCACCAAGCACAAGGTGATCTCGCGCTACGTTGCCTACCACGGCACGCCGCAGGGTGCTCTCGCGATCACCGGCATCCCCGCGATGAAGGAGATGTTCGAGCCCGTCACCCCGGGCGGCTTCCGCGTGCCGAACACCAACTTCTACCGCGCCACCGAGATGGGCTTCCCCGGGGGCACCGAGGAGGAGTTCGGCCTCTGGGCCGCGAACCGCATCGAGGAGATGATCAACTTCGAGGGACCCGAGACGGTGGCCGCGGTCTTCCTCGAGCCGGTGCAGAACTCGGGCGGATGCTTCCCGCCGCCCAAGGGCTACTTCCAGCGGGTGCGCGAGATCTGCGACAGGTACGACGTGCTGCTCGTGGCGGACGAGGTCATCACGGGCTTCGGGCGCATCGGCGACATGTTCGCCTCGACGACGTACGACATCCGCCCCGACATGATCACCTGTGCGAAGGGCATGACGAGCGGCTACTCGCCGATCGGCGCGTGCATCGTGAGCGACCGGCTCTACGAGCCCTTCCGGCACGGCACGACCGCGTTCTACCACGGGTACACCTTCGGCGGTCACCCGGTGTCCTCTGCGGTGGCGCTCGAGAACCTGGCGATCTTCGAGGAGGAGGGGCTCACCGATCACGTGAAGCAGAACTCGCCCCTGTTCCGTGCGGCGCTCGAGCGGCTCACCGACCTGCCGATCGTGGGCGACGTGCGCGGTGCCGGCTACTTCTTCGGCATCGAGCTCGTGAAGGACAAGGCGACGAAGGAGACCTTCGACGAGGACGAGTCGGAGCGGCTGCTGCGCGGCTTCCTCTCGAAGGCGCTGTTCGATGCGGGCCTGTACTGCCGCGCCGACGACCGCGGCGACCCCGTCGTGCAGCTCGCCCCGCCGCTCACGATCGGGCCGGCCGAGTTCGACGAGATCGAGGGCATCCTCCGCTCGGTGCTCACCGCGGCGTGGTCGCGGCTCTAGGGGTGGACTACCGCGGCCTCTCGTACTGGCACGACTCGGTCGCCTCCGCGGGCGACGCGCTCGAGCGCCGGCCCGGGCTCGACGGGGACGCGGATGCCGACGTCGTGATCGTCGGCGGCGGTCTGACCGGCCTCTGGACCGCGTGGTATCTCTCCGAGCGCGAGCCCGGCGCCCGCATCCTCGTGATCGAGAAGGAGATCGCGGGGTTCGGTGCCTCGGGCCGCAACGGGGGCTGGTGCTCGGCGCTGTTCCCCCGCTCGACGGCGTCGCTCGCGAAGGCCCACGGGCGGGATGCGGCCCTCGCGATGCGCCGCGCCATGATCGAGACCGTCAGCGAGGTGGGGCGCGCGGCCGCCCGCGCGCGCGTCGACTGCGACTACGTCCGAGCGGGCACCGTGGTCTACGCCCGATCGGCCGTGCAGGAGCGGGCAGCGCGGGCCGAGGTCGAGGAGGCGGCGGCCTTCGGCGTCGACCCGCTCGAGTGGTGGGGCACGGACCGGGCGCCCGCCGCGGACGCCGTCGGGGGCGTGTACGACCCGAACTGCGCGCGCCTGCATCCGGCGAAGCTCGTGCGGGGTCTCGCCCGTGCGCTCGAGGCCCGCGGGGTGCGGATCGCCGAGGGCACGGCCGCGACGCGCGTCGACCCGGGCCGTGTGACAACGGATCGCGGCACGGTCACCTGCGACCGCGTCGTCATCGCCGTGGAGGGGTACGGTGCCGCCCTCCCCCAGACGCACCGCCGCATCCTGCCGCTGTATTCGCTCATGATCGCGACCGAACCGCTGCCGACCGCGTTCTGGGACGAGGCCGGCATCCCGCACGGACGCACCTTCAGCGACTACCGCCATCTCATCGTCTACGGTCAGCGCACGGCCGACGACCGCTTCGCGTTCGGTGGCCGCGGTGCGCGCTACCACTTCGGCAGCGCCATCCGCCCCGGCTACGACCGGGTCGAGCGCGTCTTCACCCACCTGCGACGCACGCTCGGCGAGCTGTTCCCCGCGATCGGCGACGCGCGCGTCACCCACCGCTGGGGCGGCCCGCTCGGGGTGCCGCGCGACTGGCACGCGGCCGTGCGCTACGACCCCGCGACCCGCGTCGGCTGGGCGGGGGGCTACGTCGGCGACGGCCTCTCGACCACCAACCTCGCGGGGCGCACCCTCGCCGATCTCCTGACGGGCGCCGACACCGAGCTCACCCGCCTGCCGTGGGTCGGGCACCGCTCACCCGACTGGGAGGTCGAGCCGCTGCGCTTCCTCGGCGCGAACGCGGGCCTCGTCGCGATGACGGCGGCGGACGCCGAGGAGCGGGCGACGGGACGGGCATCGCTCGTCGCGCGCGCGATGGCGCCCCTCGTCGGCCACTGAGGCAGGTCGCCTCCCGCTACTCGGGAAGGAAGATGCCCGGCGGGGTCGTAGCCGCCACATCGAACGACTCGAGCCACGCGAACAACGCCCGCTCCTGGGGCGAGTCACCCGCCGCCGTGCGCGGGGCGGCACCCACCGCGTAGATGCCTTCGTTGCTGGGATCGGCCTCGTTCACCGGGAAATAGGCAAACGCCACCCAGAAGCCCTTCCCACCCGAACTCACGGGATACGTCGAGAGCATCAGCACCGTCTGGCCGCCATCGTCGCCCGTCGCCTGGCGAATGACCGGACCGTCCCGCAGTTTCTCCCACGCGACCTCCCCATCGGGGAACATCCCCAGGAGCGCGTCGATCCCGTCCTTGAGCCCCGCGTCGGCTCTCGCGCGATCACCGAACCTCTCCTCGAACCCGAGGTCGTCCCCGGAGTCGAGTTCCTCGACGATGCCCGTCATCACCCAAGTCGAGATCCGCGGGTCAGCTTGCTGGCGGGACCCAGATTCCTGGGTAACCGTCCGTTCCGCTACCCTCCAAATCAACCGCAGCTGCCCAGCGGAAAAAGGGCTCCACTTCAGGAGACCGCGTATCTTCTACCCACGACGCAACGCCTAGAGCATAGATGCCAACGTTCTCGGGGTTGACGACGTCATTGACCGTGAAGTCTGCGAAATACAACCAGTAGTCGTTCCCACTAGCAGATACCTTGTAGTAGGCGAGCAAGAGTTCGGATTTCTTGCCATGCGAAGCCGCATCCTTAGAATTGACGGTGTTCTCTTGCCATGTTATTTCGCCGCTCGGGAAGAACGAGAGAACGTAGTCCAGGCCTTCATCGATCGCCGTTGCACGATCCAGCGCGTAGGGCGAGAACATGCCTTTCAGCGCGGCAGCATCGTGGCTCTTCAACGCGTCGGCGATCTGCACCATCCGGGCCTCCGCCTTTCCATAGTCATCGTCGCGGAGACCGACCCTCCCGGGCAGAAGAGCACACGACGAAAGAAGCGCGGCAGCACCGAGCAGAACCACCACGGAAAGCAACCTCCTCATCGGGTTCCCTTCTTCGTCTTCCTTCTGAATCGCAGCGTCGCTGTCCGCGTATCGGGGTAGAACTCCCAAACGCGATCGTGACTCGCAGCACTGTTGTAAAAAGCTTCGTACATACCGTCGTTGGGAAATGTGATCGTGTACTCGACGGAGAGATCGGCCGCGGCCGGGTTCTGAACTCTTGAGGCCCAGTGTGCTTGGTGGAATCTGTGTCCGTTGCCAGGTCTCGAGGAGTTCTTCGAGGCTCGCTTCCACTCCGCATCCCCCTACTCGGGAAGGAACACACCGGGCGGGGTCGTAGCCGCCACATCGAACGAGTCGAGCCACGCGAACAACGCCCGCTCCTGGGGCGAGTCGCCCGCCTCCGTGCGCGGCGCGGCACCCACCGCGTAGATGCCTTCGATGCTGGGATCGGCCTCGTCTATCGGGAAATAGGCAAACGCCACCCAGAAATCCTTCCCGCCCGAACTGACCGGATAGCTCGACAGCATCAGCACCGTCTGAACGCTATCGTCGCCCTCCGTCTTGCGAATGGTCGGGTCGTTCTGCAACTTGTCCCAGGCGACCTCCCCATCCGGGATATAGGCGAGGAGCGCAGCTACCCGGTCTCTGAGCCCCGCCCCAAGGGTGTCGAGCACGTAAGCGGAGAACCTCTCCTGTAACCCGAGGTTATCCCCGGAGTCCAGTTCCTCAACAATCCCGGTCATCAGGAAAGTCCAAGCAGGGTCGACACCAGCCGGGCTTTGATAGAACGCTGCATACATCCGATCGTTCGGGAACCTGATCGAATCTTCGGCTGAGAGGGTGTCGGCGGATGGGTTCTGCGCTCTGGAAGACCATGCTCCCACCCATGCTTGCCGCGCCTTTGGGCGGGATGAAGCGCCTCGGGTATTGGGCCGCTTCTTGAAGCGCCCCGACAACCTTCCCCTCGGCATCCCACTACTCGGGAAGGAAGATACCCGGCGGGGTCGTGCCCGCGACGTCGAACGAGTCGAGCCAGGCGAACAACGCCTGTTCCTGGGGCGAGCCACCCGCCGCGGTACGCGGCGCGGCACCGACCGCGTAGATGCCCTCCAGGCTCGGATCGGCCTCGTTCACCGGGAAGTAGGCAAACGACACCCAGAAATCCTTCCCGCCCGAACTCACGGGGTACGTCGACAGCATCAACACCGCTTGACCGCCACCCTCGCTCGTCGCCTGGCGAATCACCGGGCCGTCCGACAACGCTTCCCAGGCGACCTCACCGTCGGGGAACATCCCCAGGAGCGCATCGATCCCGCCCTTCAGCCCCGCCGCGGCTCTCGCCCGATCACCGAACCTCGCCTCGAACCCGACATCATCCCCGGAGTCCAGCTCCTCTACGATGCCTTCCATCACCCAGGTCGATATCCGCGGATCGACGTAGTCGGGAACGTAGACGCCTGGGTAGGCCATCTCGAATTTCTCATCCACGCTCATCGCGCCCGCCCATGAGAAGAACAACTGCGCGGGGCCAACATCGAGGGTGTCCGTATACGGCGACACCCCCATCGCGTAGATTCCCGCGCGGTCGGCACTACCACCTTCATTCACCGTGACGTCGGCGAAGAACATCGTGAACTGTCTCCCGCCTGCTTTCACAATGTAGTACGCCTGCAGCATGTCGGTCCTCGTCCCAAACGAGCGCTGCCCCTCAGACCCGATGGTACGCAGTTTCCAGGTGACGCCGCCATCAGGGAAGAACGACAGAAGATATTCCAGGCCAGCATCGATATCGGCTGCTTTCCCCAACGCATAGGGCGAGAACATCCCCTTCAACGCGGCGACGTCCCGATCGTTCAGGGCCGCCCCGATCTGCTCCATTCGGGCGTTTGCCTTCTGATGGTCGTTATCGAAGATAAGTCCCCTTCCCGGGATGAGCCCGCACGATGAAAGGAGCATGGCGCAGGCTAGTGCTAGTACCCCGAATCGCAGTCGTCTCATCGTCGGACCTTCTTCTTTCGCCTGTAGCGCAGAGTCGCGGTGTGGTTCTTCGTGTCGAAATTCCAATAACTGCTGTCGTGCCATTCATTCTGGAACGCTTCGAACATTCCGGTGTCTCCGGAGAAGTCGACGGTGAATGTGGCGTGGATGTCGTTCAAGGCCGGGTCTTGGACGGCAGGGACAAATGTCGTGCACCACCATTGTTTCTCGGCGGGGGAATAGGACCCGATCGTGGCCCCGCGATAGTCGAGGGTCATCGACATCGGCAGAGCGACATCCGGATCCGCTTGCCAGAAGAACCCCTTCTCGGACAACGGATTGTCTTGCGAGTAGAGCCCCAGCTCAGCTCCCGTGCCCAGGTTCAGGTAGTCGCCCTTCCAAGCCCACAAGACGTAGCTCTTGTCGTTGTACTCGAATTCGAACTTGTGGGGCTCCATCGAGGTCCCGAGGTCGAAGGCAACGTCGTATGTGTCGTTGTAGCCGACGTACTGCTGCCACCCGTACTTGTTCGAGTGGTAGGCGCCATCTGCGGCGCGATCGAACCCCCAGAAGTTGAACCATCCCACTCCGTCACCCGGGTGCTGAGTGAATTGGACGTATGGCGGATTTTGGACGACCAGTTGCACAATGCCCCGGATCAGGGTCTTGAACGGGTCGAATTGCGCCTTGGGCGGTGGCTGCGGTCCGCTCTTGCCCTTGCCGAGCCCCTTGCTGCTGCCGTCATACCCGTCCAGTGGCTTCTGCCCTGAGGGATCGGAGCAGGTCACCGGGTTGTTCCACCCGTACTGGTATGCGTTCAGCTGCGCCGGAATGGCGGGATCCAGCACAGGATCAACACTCAGGAACACCCCGCTCGCGGGCTCGTAGTAGCGGGCCCCCAGCAACGACAGCGACGTGCTCTCATCACGGGTGAGACCGAGGAAGCCCTTGTCACCCGGAACACCCGCATCCGACCCGTCACGCGCCCCGCCGAACGGGTCCGTGCGCACCACCCGGGCACTCCCGACACCCCAGTCCGTGTTCGGCACCGCCGCGACCACCGAACCCTGATGATCCACGACCAGAGAAGCAACCCCGCCCAAGCCGCGCGAGGTCCGCACCGCCACCAACTGCCCGCTGAACGTGTAGTACCGGGTCGCCGACACCACCCCCGCAGACGAGATCACCAACTCCTGCCCACCCGGGAGATACACCGTCGTGCCCGAAGCATCCGCCCGCACCGTCCGCCCACCCGACACGTCATACACGTACTCCGCACCATCGACGCCGACAAGCTTCCCCTCGGCATCCCACTGGTAGTCGGTAGTCGCCCCGCCCGTCGTCGACGAGGCGCGGTTGCCGGCGTCGTCGTAGGCGAAGCTCGTCGCCGTCGAAGATCCGCCCGTCGTCTTCACCGAGGACGCGAGCTGGTGCGGCCCGAAGCCGCTGCCGCCGTGCGTATAGGAAGTGGTGGTGTCGGATCCGCCGCCGACGGCGTGCTCGAGCATCTGGGTGCGGTTGCCGAGCGCGTCGTACGCGTACTCAGTCCAGTACGGACTCGTCCCGCCGACATCGGCGGTCGTGAGCGCGGACTGCGCGACCCCGCAGTTCCCCACCGTCGACGACCACGCCACCGTCAGCCGGCTCAGGCCGTCATACCCGAAGCACTGGTTGTCCTGACCTGTGGCGAGCGGACTCGCCTGGTCGAAGATGCTCGTGACGTTGCCGGCCTGGTCGTACCCGTAGTTCAGAGACAATCCCAGACCGTGGTTCTGACGGGTGAGCGAGATGTTCGCCAACCGTTCAGTGCCGGTCTCGTACTGGAAGGTCACGTAGGCGCCGTAGGTGTTGCCCAGGTCGAGGCCGCTGACACGCCCGTCGGCACCCACCCGGCTCTCGGCGACGTAGGTTCCCCAGCCGAAACCGCCGCCCATCCACGAAGGAACCGACGCCGCGTCGAATCGGGTCGTGACGGCCTCCGCGCCGAGCGCCTTCGTGCCCGAGTGCGAAACGATCGCGGGCAGCATGACGGAAGCGAGCTGGCCGTCAGCGGTGTAGCTGTACTTCGTCGTGAACGACAAAGCGGCGAGGGCGTCGGCGTACTCGGGGAGGTTCGGCAGGGTGAGGGTTGTCGCCAGTGTCCGGTAGGCCGCGTCGTAGCGATCGACCGAGGTCGTATACGCCGCGCCATCGACGAAGCGAGTGGTGGACGACAGCTGGCCCAGCACCGGGTCGTCGTTCTCATCCAGCGACTGGTCATACTGCCACTGCGCCCGGATGGTGCCATTCACGGTGTCATCACGCAGCGTGGTGGTGCGACCGAGGACGTCGTAGGTGTAGGCGAGCGTGTCGCCGTTGCCGTTGGTGCGGGTGACCACCCGGTCTGCTTCGTCGTAGCTGGTGGTGGTCGTGCCGCCGTCCGGGTCGTCGGATGCGACGAGGCGCCCGCCCCAGTCGTAGTCGTAGGTCCAGATGTGGTTGGCCGAGTCCCGCATCTTGACCAGGCGACCGGCGACGTCGTACTCGTAGTTCGTGGCCTGGTGGGGAAGCGCGAGCACCTCGACCGGGGTGTCGGCTGCGGCGTCGAGGTCGGGATCGCGAAGGTACTCGGTCCGCGCCACAACCCGGCCGAGCGCGTCGACCGTCGAGCCCTGCGGAGCCTTCCCGAGCGGCGGGATGACGAGCGTGGTGTCGCCGTCGTAGGCGGTGACCGTGCGCCACCGCTCGTTCGCGGGGTTGGAGTCCGTGCCCACCCAGAAGATCTCGGCGACGACCCTGCCCGCGGCGTCATAGTCATAGGTGGTCAGCGACGGCGGCACCGGGATCGGAACGATCGGGGTTGCGGTCGGCGCACCCTCTGCCCACCAGCGGCCGGCCTGACGCGCGACGCGGCCCGCCGAATCGTAGTAGGTGTGCGTCACCATGCGCCCACGGTCCGCGGCCGATGCATCGTGGCCGGCGCCGGCGTCACGGCCCGACGTTTGGGTCTGGAACACTCGCAACAGCCCGTCGTAGAGCGTGACGCTCACCAGTTGGCTGGACCCGTTCGCGGCGAGTGTCCTGGTGACCACCGAGTTGAGACCGTTCGGGTCGACGCGGTATTCGTACGCGACCGATGGCAGCGGAGTGCTCTGGTGCTGCGGGCGCCGCACGGTCAGCAGGCGGCCCAGCGCGTCGTAGCTTCCGGAGGTGACCAGACCGTTCGTATCGACGGTGGAGGTCACGAGACCTGTGAGCGGGTTCAGGTGGGTCACGGTCTGGAACCCCGACAGCGGACCCCACCCGTCCGGGTCGGGGCCGGTCGTGGTCACGGTCTGCGTGAGTCCGCCGGCGGCTTCCTGGTAGGCAGTCGTCGTGACGTTGCCGAACGGGTCCGATACCTCCAGCGGCCGACCACGGTCGTCGTAGGACAGCACACGGCTGACCAGGATGCTCCCCACCCCGTCCGCCGGGTCGAGGCGGTCGGTGCGCTCTACCCTGCCGAAGTCGTCATAGCTGGAGGTCGTGTCCGAGATCAGGTCTCCGGGGAGCGCGGGGCTGGTCCCGCATGCCACCGAGATCACCTGGGTCTCGGAGACCAGCGCGACCAGGTGCTTGGCGGCCAGCGTGCCATTGCTCGCCGCCGCGTAGGTCATCGTTGTGCAGGTATTGTCCGCGGAGGTCGTCAGGTCGCCGCGATCATCGACCGAGGAGACCTGGGAGTTCGCGTCGAAGCTGCGGGTCTGCCTGGTGTGGTGGGTCAGGGCTCCGGCCGCGTCGTAGCCGAACCCGTCGGTGGTCTGCGAGGGCAGGCGGGTCGATTTCACCCCCGCCGCGCTCGTGCCCGTCACGACGGGCACGCCGAAGGTGGTGACCGTGTCGGACACGGGGGTCACGCCGTTCAGCGTCGTGCTGACGAATACCTGGCCTTGGTACTCCTCCCGGTCGAGGGCCGACACGGTGGACCCGCTCGGGCCCGCGGTCAACGTGCCGCCAGTACCGCGGTAGTAGGTGGACCGCATGCTCGTGGCGTCGGCGCCGATGCCGATCGTGGTCGTGACCGTCTTCACGCCCCGGAAGTCCGAGTAGGTCACCTCGTCGGGCTTCACCATCGCGCCCGTGGGCTTGGCCCATGCCGCCCCGTCGCCGTAGCCGAAGGCGGTCACCTTCGCGACGGAACCCGTGATGAGCTCCTCCGACTCCTCCGCGACGGGCGCGGCACCGGATTCCACGATCGACTGGACGACCCACTTGTGGAAGTACTCGGTCAACGCGCTGCTCGTGCCGCCCGGGTACCACTTCACGGGGAAGCAGAGACGGGCGTTGGCGGCCTGGGCGGGTTCGGAGATGCCGGGGACGTCACCGGGACCGCAGTCGGTCGCGTAGTTGACCGACACCTGGGCACCGGAGTCGGTGCGGATGCCGATCATCCTCGGTCGGAGGAGCGGCAGCACGAGCGCGTCGGTGGCGATCCGGTTCTCGAGGAAGTCGTACGTGAACAAGAACGGCGACCCCGTGATGTCGTCGCTCGTGGAGGCGGTTCCGCCCTTGCCGGTGTGCGTGACGGAGCGCAGCACGAGTGTCACGTTGCTCGCGTATGCGAGATCGACACCGGCTCCTTCGCCCTCGAACGTCTGGCCGAACACCCAGGCGTCGACCGGAGCATAGGCGGCGCCGTCGTACGCGAACGTCGAGACCGCGCGGAGACGGGTGAGATCGAAGAACACCGGCGTGTAGCTTCCGCACTCGCCGGGGACGCTCGAGGTGCACACCAGATCGGTCGGCGTGTCCAGCCAGTGGTTCTCGGACGTGGAGCTCTGCCCGTTCGAGCAGAAGGAGTTCGGCGCGGTGAGGTTCGTGATGCAGCGGGGGCCGTAGTCGAACACGACCTTCGCGGGCGCGTTGGCCACGTTCTCGGAGCCGACCCGGGTCCCGTACTCGATGCGGTCGACATGCCCACCGGAGACGTATGCGACGCTCGCCCCCGCGGTATTGCCGGTGACGTCGTAGATGTAGCGGTTGGTCTCGGCGTCGTAGAAGTAGCTCATAGAGTTGCCGGACACGTCCACGACGTAGTCGAGGTTCCACCGCCACACCTGCGTGCACGCCGAGTCGCTGAACGTCGCGTGGTAGCACGGCTCCCCGGGGTGGTTGCCGTAGACCGGCACCGTCCAGGCCGAGTTCAGAGCCGGGCCGTTGGCCGAGGTCTTCCCGCGGCCGAAGTAGTACCGGGTGCCGTCGGAGGTCGTCAGCTTCCAGTATTCATCGGCCTGCCCGGCGTTCCACGACGAGCCGGTGACCCGTTCGATGACGGAGCCGTCCTCGTTCTTGGGATGCCATTGCCCGGTGGGGGCATCGCGCACGAGTTCCACGGCGGTGCCGTTGAGCATCAACGTGGCGTTCTCGGCGCCCCAGCACAGGTCCCCGGTCACCCGGCCGATGTTGTTCGCCGCGCCCTCCTCGTCGCGAGAGCAGGGGGTGTAGCTTCGCTCCACATAGCCTTCGGTGAGGGCGAACCCCTCCCCGATCGTCCCGGACTGGTTGTTCGTGGAGGGCGTGCGACCGTCGATGCTTCCGGACGAGTAGGAGATCGTCAGTTCCGGCGCAGGACCCGCGGGCGCTGTCGGGACGCCGATCGGCAGCGACCAGGTGAAGGCGCCCGTAGAGCCCGCCGAGCCCCAGGTCGAGGATTGGGACAGGCTCGTGGCACCCCAATCGCCCTCCGAACCCGACGAATCCGCGGTGACGGCCAGCGACCCTCCGCCGCCGGAACCCGAAGCCAGACGGCCCGGCGCCTGGCTCGTGCGCAGGGACGCGGGCCGCGCCCCGTCCGCGCTCGGCGCCACCGGCACGACCGCCGTCACCGTCTGCGTGGCGGGATCGTTCACGGTGTCCAGCGGCAGCGGGGTGCACGGCCCGCCGCCCGCGCACTCGGGAATCCAGACGAACCGGAGCCTCGACGCCCAATCGCCCGACACCAGACCCGCGAACGTGGCGTACGAGAGAGTCAGCTCGACCCCGGAGTCCGGCACCGGATCCGCGGAGGCATCGGTGACGTCCAGCAGAACCCCGGTGATGCCCGCGGCGTCGGTCTCCTCGTCGCCGGCGACCCGGAGCAACACAGCCGCCGGCGTGGCGGCCGCCCCGTCCGGGGCGACCGTGACCTCCATCCCGCCCAGGTCGACCGTAACCGGATCGGGGGTCGGGGTCCCGGTGCTCGACTGCCCGGCACCGAGTGAGGCAGGGCGCGCCCCCTCCTCGGTCAGAACGACCAGCTGCTCATCCTCGTCGGGAAGCGAGGCCCCGATTTCCGGGATCGCACCGGCCGCGCCCGGCGCCGCCCAGGAGCCCGTGAGCGGAACCGCGGCCGCCGCCTCTGTCGAGCCGAGCGCCGCAATCGCGTCGCTGAATCCCTCGGCCCGCGTCTGAAGGCCGGAGGCGCTCGCCGCGACGGCGGCGGGATCGATGGTGAGGGTCAGCGTGAGCGCGGCGGCGGTGAGGGCGGCGGTGCCGGCGCGGAGTCGGATGCGGAGGTTCCGGTTCATTGCCCGGCTCCTGACGTCGGGTCGAGGGCGAGGTTGCCTTGTGCGAAGTCGGTGGCTTCGGCACCCTGGCACAGGCGGCGGATCTTGGACTCGGCGACGACGGAGCCGGAGAACACGCGCACGTTGTCGATCGAGCCCGCCCAGAATCCGTTGCCGCTGCCGCCCTGCAGCGCGCGACCGACGGTGAACGCTCCGGACGCGGGCCACGGGGTGGCGGTACGTGCAGCTTGGGTGCGCACCGGCTCCCCGACAGCGGGATCCTCCGGTGTGCCGATCTCGCACACCCAGAGCCGCATCGTGTGGGCGGTCGCGTCGTGTTCGCCGACCAGGTGCACCCATTCGCCTGTGGTCACGGGGAGTGCCGAGGTGACCATGGTGTTCGGGCCGGACGGCGCGTCGGGCATCGCGAAGCTCCAGCATCCGCCGGTCATTGCGGGGCAGCTGGCCGTGTAGCCGAGGCGGAAGCCGGACTGCGTCACACCATCTTGGGCGAGGGCCGTCGCATCCGCGCCGAGGGCTGCCGGGTCCAGCAGCACGTGGGCGGAGATCGTGAACGACTTCGTGGTGTCCACGACGGGGCCGGAGGTCTGAGCCCAGTCGTTCACGCCGTCCAATACGAGCGCGTGGTCACCGCCGCGGGAGTCGAACAGGCTGTGCGGGCCCTCCCCCCAGGAGGCGCCGTTGACCGTCAGCGGTCTCGCCGGGTTGCCGGCGCCATCGGCTGCCGTCGTACCGGTGCCCTCGTCGAACATCCAGATGCCGTCCTCGGTCGCCGTCGCGACCGTGAACAGGTAGCTGGTGGGGGACGACACGTTGCCTGCGGCGTCCTTGGTGGTGACGGTGAGGGTGACCGGGCCCGACACGGACGGCGTGTAGGAGATCGTCGCCGTCCCTGCGGTCGCGCTGACCGTGGTCGGGTTCGCGCTGTTGTTGAAGCCATAGGCGAAGGAGACGGCGTCGCTCGCGGTGCCGGCGGAGAGCACGAAACCTCCCTGCTGCCCGACGCCACCGCGTTCCTTGCCCTGCTCGTAGCGCGCGGCGCCGACGTCGCTTGCGGCCACGGTCGGGGGTGGCGGTGCCGTGACGTCGACCACGAACTCGCACCATCCCGACCATGCCCCGTACAGCGACCCGTCCCAGCTGCGGGCGCGCCACGCGTACGCGGTCCCATCGCTCAGCGTGGCTCCGACCAATGCTGTCGCGGTCGCGCCGCTCGCGACCGCGGGAAGGCCGGTGCCGCTGCTCCACACCGGTGCGGTGAGGCTGGACACCGGCGCCACCTCGAACGAAGGCGTGACGTTCGTGCCGTCCGGGTCGGACACCACCGCCTGAAGGGTCGGCTTCGCGGATGCGATCGCGGGCCGGGATGCGCCGGTCACGCAGCCCGCGATGCTCGGCACCGCGAGCCGCAGGCTCGTCGGAGCGGCGGGAGGCCGGTTGTAGGTGGCCTGCACGGTCGCGTCGTGACGGAATCGCTTCCATCCGTTCATGTTCGACTCGTCGACGAGGAGCGCCACATACAGGTTGGATTGGTCGGCATCCGCCATCCACTTGAAGCCCGCGGTCGCATCGAACGACTTCCATCCGTCGGTGCCGCAGCTCGCCTTGCTCGACTCGGTGCGCGACCCCAGCGCCTGCTGTGCCGAAATACCCGACCACGTCGTCCCGCTCGAGAACGCCGCCACCCGATACAAGGTCGTCGTCTGCGCGGTGCAGTTGTAGGAATGCACCCCGTTGACCACGAACTGGGCGCTCACGATGTCCGCGCCCGCCATCGCGGCGATCTGCGTCAACCCGCTGAACTGCCACGCCAGCCGTTGCTTGAACGAGGTGTTGCACGACGCCACCTGGTTGCAGTTGCCCGTGCCCTGCCCCGGCATCGACGCGGAGATGTCTCCCCAGTTCACCAGAGTGTTCGAATACCCGCCCGTGCGGACCGCTATCCGCAGCGCCGGACCCCACCCGCTGAAACTCGGGTCCAGATACACCGGCCACACCGTCCCCGGATCCTCCAGCATCCCTGCATCCGGCGAAACGATGAGCGCATCCCCGTCGACACGCAGGCCCATCTGCGCCACCCGGTCCCCATCGACCGGCGCGCGGGTGCGGTCACCCGCGCCCACCTCCGTGACCGTCTGCGGCAACGACACCGACGCCCCGGCCGAGTCCCACATCATCGGCAGCGCCACCGCGAACTGCGGCTCCCCCTGCGCATCCACGACACGCACCGCACCGTCGGCATCCGCCTCGAGACGCAAACCGGTCGACAGACGCGTCGCGAACTCCAGATCGAGCCCGGACTCGCCGCTCGCCGCGCCCACCGCAGCCAATCGTTCCGCAAGGCGCTCCGCTGCGCCCGCATCGGCGAGCTCGACCACCGGGAGAAACCCCGTGCCGTCCGCATCCACCGACACCAGCAAACGGATGCCGTCGCCCAGGTCGTAGCTCAGCTGCGAACCGGCCACGGCGGGCTCGGGCAACTCCAGCGGGAAGCCGACGCCCAGGCTGTGGCCGTCCTTCTCGATGGTGCCCAGCGGCTGCTCCCGCCCGGCCGCACCGCCCGCATTCAACGTCATCGGGAACGCCGACGCCGCGACCCGCAGCACGCCCGACGAGCGATCGGCGACCAGAGAGGTGTCAGGCGCCACCCACGCTCCTCCGACCTCGACTCGCGCCGGCACGGCCGACAGCTGCAACCGCGCCGTCCCATCCGCCGCCGCCCACGACGTACGCCACGGCGTGCGCTCCGACAGCACCTCCACGTCCACGCCACAGGCTCGGGCGATCGGTGACGCGGCCTCGAACGACGCCGCCTCCGCCACCGAGCAATCCACCCCGCCACGGCCCACGCCCGTGAGCTGCACCACGGCGACCGCTCCCCCGGACACCACCAGGGCCAGCGCGACGAACACCGCGACCATTCGGCGCAAACGTGACGCGAGCAATCCTCGCATCCGCGCGCTCACAGGCATCCCCACACGGGCTCCCCCCACCAGCGACACCAAGCTGAGTATGAATCCGCGCCGCACGCTACACGCCCGCGAGGCGCCAGCACAAGACATTGGTGAACCTTTCTCGCGCGCCCGCAAAAGACCGCCCCGCGGCTCGCTCCGCGATCACCTCGCCCCACCCGAAGGCCGGAGGCTAGCGTTGACCCGATGACGAGCGACACCACCCTCCCCGCACCCTCCGCCCACGCGCGGCGGGAGACGCATCCGGCGGTCTCGATCCTCGTGCTGCTCGGCTCCGTGCTGCTCGCGACCGGGATCGGGGTGGTCGGCTCGTTCGCGACCGTGGCGCACGTCGACGGCTGGTACGCGGATGCCGAGAAGGCCGCCTGGACGCCGCCCGACATCGTCTTCGGTCCGGTCTGGACCGCGCTCTACCTCATGATGGCGGTCGCCGCGTGGCTCGTCTGGCGCCGCCGCCACGAGACGCCCGTCACCTCGGCGCTCGTCGCCTACCTCGTTCAGCTGCTGCTCAACGCCGCGTGGACACCCGTGTTCTTCGCCCTCTACCCCAGCTGGGGCGTCGCCGCGCTGTGGGCGGCTTTCGGCATCATCGTGGCGCTCATCGCGGCCGTCATCTTCACCATCCTGAGGTTCTGGCCGATCCACCGCGGCGCGGCGATCCTGCTCATGCCCTACCTCGCGTGGATCGTCTTCGCCTCGAGCCTCAACGTCACGATCGCGGCCTACGCGAGCTGAGCCGCGTCGAGGGCGATGTACGTCGTCTCGAGGTACTCCTCGAAGCGCACCGACCTATCGAGGGAAATCGACGGAAGATAGCTCGTCATCGCGACAACCGTGTCGGTATCCGGATCGTGACCCGTGTCGGACTGCGGCCGTAGCGTGTCTCACGACGCACCGACGCACGGAGAGAGGCCAGAGATGTCAGAGCAGAGCGCGCCGCAAGCGAAGACGATCCGAGAAGAGGTCAACGCGTTGTTCGGGGTCCGCTGGGACACGCTCATGGAGTGGGTCGTCATCTCGTGGCTGAGCCTGTGGTTCTGGTCGTCATTTCGGATCGAGCGAAACCTCCTCGTCTGGGACGGCGATGGTCCGCTAACCGGCACCGAAAGCTTCCTGCGTTCCGTCGACATCGCACCCCCCACATGGGTGAGCCAGGCTGTCGACTGGATCCTCGACCCCTCGCGCGGTTGGTTGTCGGCAGCTCTCGTCGTGCTCGCGGTCGTATCGTGCGTAACCGCGGTGCGCAGCTACCGCCTTTCGGGTCTGCGCACGCTGGCCCTGCTGTCCGTCGCGGTCGTATGCGAGATCGCCGGCAGCCTGTGGCCCGTGGTATGGGTACTCAGCCTGGCGGCGATCCCCGCCGCGATCGCATGGGGTATCTCGTTCGTCAACGATGTTCGCAAGAAGAGCGGGTACGACGAGTACACCTACTACTACGGCAACGCGATCCTGAGCAACTATTTCGCTCGGATCGTGCTTCTGTTCTTCGCCCCCGTGCTCGCACCGGCGCTCCTCGCGGGTCAGTTGGTGGTCAGCTTCCGAACTGAGCTGCCGCGCGATGCGGCAGCGGAAATCAGCAGGGAGGTGAGGCACACGCTCGAGGCCCGGGGATTCCAGCGGATCGACGAACTGGATGCGCTCACCGTGATGGCCGCGTCCGCCGCAATTCAGCTCGCGGGGAACGACTCTCGGGAGGCTCGCGAGATCCTGGGCGGGTACCAATTCGAGTTGGTGCAGCGGCGCGAAGCAGAAGCGCTTCACGCCAGATCGCGGAAACAGTGGGATACGTTGATGGGACTCGAACCCCGCCCCGGAGCGTGACGGCAGCCGGTGAGGACGCAGGCAACCCCGGACCTCCCCCCGGGGAAAACCGCTTAGTCGACCGGGAACAGCGCGTCGATCACCGCGACCTCCTCGGGGGTCGGGCGCCAGCCGGAGCCCGCGCGCGCGTTCTCCGCGACCTGCTCCGGGCGGGTCGCGCCCGCGATGACGCTGGACAGCTCGGGGCGCGACAGCAGCCAGCCGAGGGTGGCCTCGAGGATGCCGATCCCCCGCTCCGCGGCGAACGCCTCGTAGGCCTCGATCGCATCCCACGGCGCGTTCTCCGCGATGTGCGGGCGCTGACGGGCGATCCGGCTGTCGGCGGGCCGGTCGGTGCGGCTGAACTTGCCGGTGAAGAGCCCGTTCGCGAGCGGGAAGAAGGGCAGGAAGCCGAGGCCGCGCTCGCGGACGGCGGGCAGGACGTCCGCCTCGGCCCCGCGGGCCAGCAGGCTGTACTCGTTCTGCGCCGACACGAAGCGCGCGACGCCGAGCGCGGTCGCGGCGTCGTCGACCGCCCGGATGGCGGCGCCGTCCAGGTTGGAGTGCCCGATCGCGCGAACCTTGCCCTCGCGGACGAGCTCGTCGAGCGCGCCGAGGGTCTCCTCGATCGGGGTCGCCGGGTCGGGGGTGTGCAGCTGGTAGAGGTCGATGCGGTCGGTCTGCAGCCGTTGCAGCGAGCCCTCCACCGCGGCGCGGATGTAGTCGCGCCCGCCGCGCGGACCCACGTCGGCGAGCGGCGAGGGGTAGTCCTGGTGCCCGAACTTGCTCGCGACCACGGCCTCGTCCCGGCGGCCGCGGAGGGCCTCGCCGAGCAGGGTCTCGCTCAGGCCATAGCTCGCGCCGTAGATGTCGGCGGTGTCGAAGAACGTCACCCCGGCGTCGAGGGCGGCATGCACGACCGCCGTCGCACCGTCCTGCGTCTGGGTGCGCGTGCCGGGCCTGCCGAGGTTGTTGCAGCCGAGGCCGACGACGGACACGAGGAGCTCGGAGGGGCCGAGCGCGCGGGTCTGCATGCCCCGAGACTACGCGTCCGCTCCTTCACAACCCGGACTGTGACGACCCGTCCACGCGATGTCCGATTCCCGCCGGTGGACGTCGGACGCCGGGGTTACGCTCGTGCCATGACCAGCCCCGACGTCTCATCCGTCTCCCCCTCCGGGCACAGCGAGCCCGTCGCGCTCCGCCGACTCGACAGCCCGATCGGGCGCATCGAGGTCGTCGGCGACGGCACCGCCGTCATCTCCCTCTCCATCGAGCGCGACGGCCTCCTCCCCCACGACGGGCTCGACGAGCGTCCGGATGCGGTGACCGGGCTCGCGGTCGCCCAGCTGGTGGAGTACTTCGCCGGCCATCGTCACGACTTCGACGTGCCCGTCGCCCTCGCGGGCACCGCCTTCCAGCTCGCCGTCTGGGAGCGGCTCGTCGAGCTGCAGTGGGGCGAGGTCATCTCCTACGGCGAGCTGGGCCAGACCACCGGACGCCCGACCGCGGGGCGTGCCGTCGGAGGGGCCGTCGGCGCCAACCCCGTGCCGATCATCGTGCCGTGCCACCGCGTGCTCGGCGCGAGCGGGGTCATCACCGGCTACTCGGGCGGCGAGGGCATCCCCACGAAGTCCTGGCTGCTCGAGCACGAGGGCATCCCGTACAAGCTGCCCGCCGGGCATCGGCCCGAGACATCGCCGACCCTCGACATCCCGGATGAGGAGTCGGCCGCGTGAGGCTCGACCTCGTCGTCGCCGACGACAGACGTGCGCGATGCGGCTGGGTCGGCGATGACGCGGAATACCGGCGCTACCACGACGAGGAGTGGGGACATCCGCTCCACGGCGACCGCGCGCTGTTCGAGAAGCTCTCGCTCGAGGGCTTCCAGGCGGGGCTCTCCTGGATCACGATCCTGCGCAGACGACCCACCTTCCGGGTCGCCTTCCGCGATTTCGACATCGACACCGTCGCCGGATTCGACGACGACGACATCGAGCGGCTCATGGCGGATCCGGGCATCATCCGCAACCGCGCCAAGGTCGAGGCGACGATCTCGAACGCGCGCATCACCCGCGAGCTCGTCGCGCACGACCCCGGGGCGCTCGACCGGCTCGTCTGGTCGTTCGCCCCGCAGCCCCGGCCACGTCCGTCGGCGCTCGCCGACGTTCCCGCGGTGACGCCCGAGGCGACCGCGCTCAGCGCGGCGCTCAAGAAGCACGGCTACCGCTTCGTCGGCCCCACCACGATGTACGCCCTCATGCAGTCCGCGGGCCTCGTCGACGACCACGTCGAGGGGTGCTGGCGGACCCTGTGACCGCGGTGGTCCCGAGACGCGCGGCCCACGGGCGGCGCGCCTCGAGCTCGCCTACACGACGAGGTCGAGCTCGCCCGGGGCACCCGGCTCGAGGCGCACGCCGGCGGCAGCGGCCCAGCCGAGCAGCGAGTCGACATCCGGGTGGTCGATCCCTGCGAGCAGCAGCGCGCGCGTGAGGCGGCCCTTGCCCGCCTTGTTGAAGTGGTTGAGCGCACGACGACGCCCGCCCTCCTCGGTCACGACGCGCAGGAACACCGAGTTCGCGCGCGCCGGTGCGGGCCCGAGCGCCGCATAGGCCTCCGACCGCAGGTCGAGCACGAGTCCGGGGGCGGCGTCGACGACGGCCGAGATCGCCGCCGCCCACTGCCTCCTGAGCTGAAGTCCGGGCAGCCGGGAATCCGCGGACAGACGATAGGCGGGGATCGGGTCCAGGGCGCGCGTCAGCCCGAACAGGGCGGACGCGATGGCGAGATGCTCCTGGGCGAACCGGCGGGCGGCCTCCGGGAGGGTCTCCGCGTCGAGGGCGTCGTAGAGCACGCCGTCGTAGCGGTCGAGCGACGGGAGCACGGGCGAGCGACGGATGCGGCGGTTGCGTTCCGCCTCATGCGCCTGCGTCGGACCCAGCTTGAGCGCCACCGCGGACGCCGCGGGGTCGCGCGCGAGCTCCTCCAGGGCGGCGAGCACCCTCCGGCGGGGAGCGGCGAGGGTCGGGAACCCGAGCTCGCCCACGGCGAGACGCGTCCCCTCGGCACCCCCCTCGCGCTTGGTCTCAGAGGGCGGAAGGAGGATCAGCACCTCAGCGCTGCAGGAACGCGAGCGCGCGTTCCACGTTGACGCCGAGCGGCTCGACGGAGTCCAGCGTGATACGGGCGATCGCGCCGCTCGCGCCCGACCACTCCTCCCACTCGTCGAGGCTCTGCTCCACCGCGAAGGCGCCCGGAAGCGCGGTCTCGGCGAGACGCGCGGCGCGCGCGGTGAGACGTTCCCCGTGCAGCTCCCGGTCGGAGCACACCACCTCGATGAAGCGGATGTCCGACTTCTGCCGGTCCGCGAGCTTCACCCACTGCTCGCGCGCGGGGCTCACCGCGTTCACGGCGTCGACGATGATGCTGCCGTCGCCGGCCAGCACGGCATCCGCGAACGCCTCGGCGACGAGGTAGGCCGCCAGCCCGGTGGGCTGGTCGGCGTCGATGCCCGCGGAGAGGATCGCGGCCTCGATCGGGTCCACCGACACGACGGGCACGCCCATCCGATTGCCGACGACCTCCGCGATCGTCGACTTGCCGGCCGCCGGGAGTCCCGCCATCACAATGAGCACGGCTCTACTCTACGTATCCCACGCGCCCACGCATCCCCCGCACGGGGGAAAGCTCAGACGAGTTCCGCGGTGCCCGCGACGATCGTGACGGTGTCGCCCTGCACCGAGAGGAATCCGTCCTCGACGCGAGCGGTCACCACCGTGCCGTCGGCCACGGTCACCCGCGACTCCCCCGGCGCGAGGATCGCGAGCACCGGCTCGTGACCGGACAGGATGCCGATCTCACCCTCGGTGGTGCGGGCGATGACCTGCGTGGCCTCGCCCGACCACAGCTCGCGCTCCGCCGAGACGACGGCGACGTTGAGCGCCATGATCAGCCGTTCTCCTTCTGCAGCTGCGCCCACTTCTCCTCGACGTCCGTGATCGGACCGACGTTGAAGAAGGCCTGCTCGGCGACGTGGTCGAAGTCGCCGCGCACGATCGCGTCGAACGACTCGATCGTGTCACGCAGCGGAACCGTGGAGCCCTCGACGCCCGTGAACTTCTTGGCCATGTAGGTGTTCTGCGAGAGGAACTGCTGGATGCGGCGCGCACGCGCGACGGTGATCTTGTCCTCTTCGGAGAGCTCGTCGACACCGAGGATCGCGATGATCTCCTGGAGCTCCTTGTTCTTCTGGAGGATCGCCTTCACGGCGGTCGCGACACGGTAGTGGTCCTCGCCCAGGTAGCGGGGGTCCATGATGCGCGAGGTCGACGACAGCGGGTCGACGGCCGGGTACAGACCCTTCGACGCGATCTCGCGCGAGAGCTCGGTCGTCGCGTCGAGGTGCGCGAAGGTCGTGGCCGGAGCCGGGTCGGTGTAGTCGTCGGCGGGCACGTAGATCGCCTGCAGCGAGGTGATCGAGTGGCCGCGCGTCGAGGTGATGCGCTCCTGGAGGACGCCCATCTCGTCGGCGAGGTTCGGCTGGTAACCCACCGCGGACGGCATGCGGCCGAGCAGCGTGGAGACCTCCGAGCCGGCCTGCGTGAACCGGAAGATGTTGTCGATGAACAGCAGCACGTCCTGGTTCTGCACATCGCGGAAGTACTCCGCCATCGTGAGAGCCGAGAGGGCGACGCGCAGGCGCGTTCCCGGCGGCTCGTCCATCTGGCCGAAGACGAGGGCCGTCTTGTCGAAGACGCCCGCCTCCTCCATCTCGTGGATGAGGTCGTTGCCCTCACGAGTGCGCTCACCGACGCCGGCGAACACCGACACGCCGCCGTGGTCCTGCGCGACGCGCTGGATCATCTCCTGGATGAGGACCGTCTTGCCGACGCCCGCACCACCGAAGAGGCCGATCTTGCCACCCTGCACGTAGGGGGTCAGCAGGTCGATGACCTTGATGCCGGTCTCGAAGAGCTGGGTCTTCGACTCCAGCTGGTCGAAGGCCGGGGGCTTGCGGTGGATGGGCCAGCGCTCCGTGATCTCGATCTTCTCGCCGGGCGCGGCGTTGAGCACCTCACCGGTGACGTTGAAGACCTTGCCCTTGGTGACGTCGCCGACGGGCACCGAGATGGCGGCGCCGGTGTCGCGCACCTCCTGGCCGCGGACGATGCCGTCGGTCGGCTTGAGCGCGATAGCGCGCACGAGGTCGTCGCCGAGGTGCTGGGCGACCTCGAGCGTGATGGTGGTCGTCTCGTCGCCGATCGTGATGTCGGTCGTGAGAGCGTTGTAGATCTCGGGGATCGCGTCGTGCGGGAACTCGATGTCGACGACGGGGCCCGTGACGCGCGCGACGCGTCCGACACCGAACGCTCCGGTAGCCTCCGACGCCGTTGCCTTCTTGGTAGCGGTAGCCATGGTTTCTCTTCCTGTCGTATTACTTCGCCGAGCCCAGGGCGTCTGCGCCGCCCACGATCTCGGAAATCTGCTGGGTGATCTCCGCCTGGCGCGCGTTGTTCGCGAGGCGGGTGTAGTCGCGGATGAGCTTGTCGGCGTTGTCGCTCGCGGACTTCATCGCCTTCTGCGTCGCCGCCTGCTTGGAGGCCGCGGATTGCAGGAGCGCGTTGAAGATACGCGACTCGATGTACACCGGGAGCAGCGAGTCGAGAACCTGCGCGGGCTCCGGCTCGAACTCGTAGAGCGGGAAGATCTCGGCACTCTCCGGCTCGTCGACGCCCTCGACGACCTCGAGCGGCAGGAGGCGCACGACCTCAGGCTCCTGGGTGAGCATCGAGACGAAGCGGTTGTAGACGATGTGGATCTCGTCGACGCCTCCGTCATCGGTCGACTGCACGAAGCGCGCGACGATCTCCTCGCCGATCTCCTGCGCGGTCGCGAAGCTGGGGGTGTCGGTGTCGCCGATCCACGCCCGCTCCGGGGTGCGCTTGCGGAAGTTGAAGTAGCTCACGCCACGGCGACCGACCACGTAGTGGACGACCTCCTTGCCCTGCTCGGTGAGCAGGGTTGTGAGCTCCTCGCTCGCCCGCAGCACGTTCGCGTTGAACGCACCGGCGAGACCGCGGTCGGAGCTGAATACGACGACCGCGGCGCGGCGGACGACCTCGGGCTCGGTCGTGAGCACGTGGCCCACGTTCGAGTACGTGGCGACCGCCGAGACGGCGCGCGTCACCGCGCGGGCGTACGGCGCGGAGGCCGACACCCGCTGGAGCGCCTTCTGGATGCGGCTGGCCGCGATCAGCTCCATGGCACGGGTGATCTTCTTGGTCGTCTGGGCAGAGCGGATCTTCTGCCGGTAGACCCGAAGCTGGGCTCCCATGTCCTATCTCTTCCTGTCGTGAGTCTCGTCGAGGACGCTGCCGCCTGGGCGGATCAGCGCTTGCCCTTCACGATGCGCTCCTGGTTGACGTCCTCGACCTCGGCCGCCGCGAACTCCTCGTGCCCGAGGGCGTCGAGGTCGACCCCGCCGCCCGGCTGGAACTCGAGGATGAAGGCGTCGACGGCCTTCTCGAGCTCGGCCTCGGTCGCGTCGTCGAGCACGTTCGTCTCGCGGAGCGTGTCGAGGATCTTCGTGTTGCGGGCCAGGTGGTCGAGCAGCTCGGCCTCGAAACGCAGTACGTCCTCGACGGGGATCGTGTCGAGCTTGCCCTTGGTGCCGGCCCAGATCGAGACGACCTGCTGCTCGACGGGGAACGGCGAGTACTGCGGCTGGCGCAGCAGCTCGGTGAGGCGCGCGCCGCGGTCGAGCTGGCGACGGCTCGTCGCGTCGAGGTCGGAGGCGAACAGCGCGAACGCCTCGAGCGCACGGTACTGGGCGAGCTCGAGCTTGAGCGTGCCGGAGACCTTCTTGATCGACTTGACCTGGGCGTCACCGCCGACACGCGACACCGAGATGCCGACGTCGACCGCGGGACGCTGGTTCGCGTTGAACAGGTCGGACTGCAGGAAGATCTGGCCATCGGTGATCGAGATGACGTTGGTCGGGATGTAGGCCGACACGTCGTTCGCCTTCGTCTCGATGATCGGCAGGCCCGTCATCGATCCGGCGCCCAGCTCGTCCGAGAGCTTCGCGCAGCGCTCCAGCAGACGCGAGTGCAGGTAGAAGACGTCACCGGGGTACGCCTCGCGGCCCGGCGGGCGGCGCAGCAGCAGCGACACGGCGCGGTAGGCCTCGGCCTGCTTCGACAGGTCGTCGAAGATGATCAGCACGTGCTTGCCGCCGTACATCCAGTGCTGGCCGATGGCCGAGCCGGTGTAGGGCGCGAGGTACTTGAAGCCCGCGGGGTCTGATGCCGGGGCCGCGACGATCGTCGTGTACTCCATCGCGCCGGCGTCCTCGAGGGCGCCCTTCACCGCGGCGATAGTCGAGCCCTTCTGCCCGATCGCGACGTAGATGCAGCGCACCTGCTTGTTGACGTCGCCGGAGTCCCAGTTGGCCTTCTGGTTGATGATCGTGTCGATCGCGATGGCCGTCTTGCCCGTCTGGCGGTCGCCGATGATGAGCTGACGCTGGCCGCGCCCGACGGGGATCATCGCGTCGATGGCCTTGATGCCGGTCTGGAGGGGCTCGTGCACCGACTTGCGCTGCATGACGCCGGGCGCCTGGAGCTCGAGGGCGCGGCGCCCCTCGGCCGTGATCTCGCCGAGACCGTCGATCGGGTTGCCGAGCGGGTCGACGACGCGGCCGAGGAAGCCGTCGCCGACGGGCGAGGAGAGCACCTCGCCGGTGCGGGTGACGGGCATGCCCTCCTCGATGCCGGTGAACTCACCGAGCACGATGACGCCGATCGCGTCCTCGTCGAGGTTGAGCGCGAGGCCGAGGGTGCCGTCCTCGAAGCGCAGCAGCTCGTTGGCCATCGCGCCCGGAAGGCCCTCGACGTGCGCGATGCCGTCGGCCGCGTCGATGACGGTGCCCACCTCGGTCGTCGTGGCCTTGGTCGGCTGGTAGCCGGCGGCGAAGTCCTTGAGCGCGGAGCGGATCTCGTCCGGGCTGATCGTGATGTCTGCCATGTCTCTTCCTTGGAGTGGTGCGTCGGGGCGCCGGGTCAGCCGGCGAGTCGAATGCGGAGGTCGGCGAGGCGGGCGGCGACGGTCCCGTCGATGACGTCGTCGCCGATCTGCACGCGCAGGCCGCCCACGATGGTGGGGTCGGTGATGAGGTTGATGCGGAGCGCCTGGCCGTAGCGCGCCCCGAGCGTCTTCTCGAGCGTCGCGAGCTGGGCGGCATCGAGCGGCACGGCGGAGGTGACGGTCGCGATGCGCGCGCCCGCGGCGTCCGCCACGATGTCCGCGGCGGTCGAGAGCAGCTCACCGATGCGACGCCCGCGCGGGCTCTGAACGAGGTGGCGCACGATCACGACGGTCGAGGGCTGGGCCGTGCCGGCGAGCAGCGCATCGACGAGCGCCGCCTTCGCGGGCGCCTCGCCGAGCTTGCTGCCGACCGCGAGCTCGAGCTCGTGGTCGCTCGCGACCGCGCGGCCGAAGGCGAAGAGCTCGCCCTCGAGTCCGGCACCGGGGCCGGCGGCCAGCGCGATCGCACGGATGCCGAGCTCCTCGACACCGTCGACGAGCTCCTCCGGCGTCGACCAGCGCGACGAGACCGCACCGGTCAGCGCCCGGGCGGCCGCGCCGTCGAGCGTGCCGAAGATCGCGGTGAGCAGTTCGCTCTTGCGCGCGCCCTCGACCGCGGGGTCGGCGAGCACCGAGCGCAGCTGCGTCGAGGACTCGATCGCCCGGCTCGCGGCGAGCAGCTGCTCACCGGTGGCGAGGCTCACGCCCGACGCCGCCGCGAGCTGCTGCGTCGCGGCCTGGAGCGCGACGCGTGACGCCGATCCCATCTACTTGCCCGCCTTCGCCTTCTCGTCCGCCTCGAGGTCCGCGAGGAAGCGGTCCACGACTGCGGCGGCCTTCTTGTCGTCCGAGAGGGTCTCGCCGATCACGCCGGAGGCGAGATCGAGCGCGAGGCTGCCGACCTCGGCGCGCAGCGACACCATCGCGGCCGAGCGCTCGGCCTCGATCTGCGTCTGGGCGTTCGCCACGATGCGAGCCGCCTCGGCCTGGGCCTGCTCCTTGAGTTCGGCGAGGATCGCCTGGCCGTCGGTGCGGGCCTGCTCGCGGATGCGCGACGCCTCGGCGCGTGCCTCCGCCAGCTGGGCGGTGTACTCGTCGCGGGCGGCGGCCGCTGCGGCCTGCGCCTCCTCGGCCTTCTTCAGGCCGCCCTCGATCGCCTCGGCGCGCGCGTCGAGCGCCTTGTTGAGACGAGGCAGCACCCAGATCGCGACGACGATGAGCAGCGCGACGAAGATGACCGACGACCACAGCAGGTCGTAGTCCTCCGGAAGCAGAGGGTTGACGTCCTTGGTGGGGGCGCCGGCGAGGAATGCGGTCAGCATCCCGACCTCCTTCGGTGGATGGGGATGCGGATCAGGCGCCGGGGCTGGTGAACGGGATGAAGCCCACGGCGATCGCGACGAAGGCGAGAGCCTCGGTGAACGCGATGCCGAGGAACATCAGACCGGTCAGGCGGCCCTGCAGCTCGGGCTGGCGGGCGACCGACTCGATCGTCTTTCCGACGACGATGCCCACGCCGATGGCCGAGCCGATCGAGGCCAGGCCGAACGCGATGGGGGCGAGGTATCCAACGATCACGGGATTTCCTTTTCTGTGATGTGTTGCGGGGTTGGTCCCGGCGGATGCCGGATGGTCAGTGCTCGTCGGCCAGCGAGAGCTGGATGTAGACGGCGGCGAGGAAGGTGAAGACGTAGGCCTGGAGGGCGGCGACCATGAGCTCGAAGAGCGTGAACACCGCGCCGAAGGCGAAGGTGCCGATGCCGAGCAGTCCGATGAGCTGGCCGCCCGCGAGCACGTCGAAGAGGAAGAAGCTCGTGGCGGAGAAGCAGAGCACGAGCAGCATGTGGCCCGCGACCATGTTCATGAGGAGACGGAGGGTGAGCGTGACGGGGCGGAGCACGAAGGTCGAGATGAGCTCGATCGGCGTCACGACGATGTAGAGCGGCCACGGGACGCCCGCCGGGAAGAGCGAGTTCTTGAAGAACTTCCAGCCGTGCTTGCGGATGCCGGCCCAGACGAACATGACGTAGGACACGATCGCGAGCACGAGCGGCGTGCCGATGACGGAGGTTCCCGCGATGTTGAGCCCCGGGACGATGCCCGTGAGGTTCAGGCCGAGGATGAGGAAGAACATCGCGAACAGCGGCGCCATGAAGCGCTTGCCGTCCTTCTCGCCGAGGGTCTCGATGATGATGCTGTTGCGCACGAAGCCGAACAGGAACTCGTTCGCGGCCTGGAACCGCGTCGGGACGAGGCGCATCCGGCGGGTGGCGACGAGCATCCACACGATGAGCAGCACCGTGATGAGGATGCGGATGAGCATGATGCGGTTCAGCTCGAAGGGCGTGCCCTCGAACAGCACCGCGGGCGGGAAGAACTCCTCGAGCGACGGGCCGTGGAATCCGCCGTCGGTGTCGTCACTGAACCGAACCAGGGGGGTCAAGGCGGAAGCTAGCAGCGCTCACTCCAGACTCGGGGCGTGCGCACACGCGGCGATCGAATGGGGTTGTCTCAGCCTATCAGGGCGGAGGGCGTGGTCAGGACGGCCTTACCTGCCCTTTTCCTCGTCGCCCGGGAGTTCGACGTCGACGTACGGCGCGCGCGAGCGCACGAAGGAGAGCACGTCGACGACGAGCGAGCCCACGACGGCCGCGATCACGGTGAGGAAGAACACCCACGGGTCGAGCCAGCTCTGGCCGCGGAGCCAGAACATGAACACGAAGAACACGATGAGCTTCACGAGCCACGCGCCCAGCACGACCCCGTAGAACAGCGGGCTGCCCGGATCGTCGACGGTGAGACGCTGCCCCAGCAGGATGCTGCCCGCGGTCAGCGCGAGGAAGGCGAAGGCGAGCAGGGCGCCCAGCAGTCCGCCCCACAGGCCCGGGAGCCCCGCGACGAGCACTCCGACGCCGCCCGCGATCACCGCGAGGGCGGTCGCGAAGAGCGCGCCCCAGCGCAGGGCGGTCGTCAGGATGGGGTTCGGGGTCGCGCTCACGCGGTGCCCTCCTTCTCGTGCTCGTGCAGCCTCTCCAGCGCCTCGCGGGCGTTGCTGTCGCTCGGCTCGCCGACCTCGTCCGCGGCCGCGTCGAGCGGATCGAATCGGGCCAGCTCGCTGCCCGGTAGGACGCCCGCCGTGCTCTGCACCGCGGCCTCCACGGCCTTGCGCCTGCTGAACGGGGCGAGGGTGATGATCGTGCAGGCGACGAGACCCAGCAGGGTCGCGAGCGCAGCCCACCACGTGTCGATGAAGAGGAACAGCAGCATCCCGATCGAGGCGGCAGCCGTCCAGCCGTACAGGATGAGCACGGCGTGCAGGTGCGAGTGACCCATGTCGAGCAAGCGATGGTGCAGGTGCTTGCGGTCGGCAGAGAAGGGCGACTTGCCGGCGCGGAGCCGCCGGATGACGGCGAGGCCGAAGTCGAGCAACGGGATGACCAGGATCGCGAACGGCAGCAGCAAGGGGATGAGCGCCGGCAGGTACTGCCGGGCGCTGCCGACGCTGTCCTCGAGGGCGACCGGGTTGATCTGGCTGGTCACCGAGATCGTCGAGGCGGCCATCATGAGGCCGACAAGCAGCGCGCCCGCATCCCCCATGAAGAGGCGCGCGGGGTGCCAGTTGAGCGGTAGGAAGCCGACGCACACGCCGATCAGCACCGCGGAGATGAGTTGGGCGAGGTTGAAGTAGTCGCTCTGGCCGGTCGGTCCCGAGGAGATGAAGAAAACGTACACCGAGAACACGCCGTTGGCGATGATCGCGACGCCCGCGACCAGACCGTCGAGACCGTCGATGAAGTTGATGGCGTTCATCACGAGCACGATCAGGAGCACGGTGATGATGAGCGACTGCCACGACGCAGGGGTCACGAGGGTTCCGTTGCCGGGATTGCCGAGCTGCGGGATCGGGAACGACAGGAACTGGATGCCCGACCACGCCAGGAGAGCGGCCGCGAGCAGCTGACCCGCGAGCTTGGTGAGCCAGTCGAGATCCCAGATGTCGTCCGCGACGCCGATGAGGACGATCATGAGCGCCGACCCCAGCAGGCCCCAGATGTGCACGGGTTGCGAGTAGACGAGCGCCAGCTGCGGGATGAACGCTCCGACGGCGAACGCCGCCACGATGCCGAGGAACATCGCGATGCCGCCGAGGCGCGGCGTCGGTCGCGTGTGCACGTCGCGCTCACGGATCTTCGGGTAGAGCCGGAAGCGATGCGAGAGCTTCCAGATCACCATCGAGAGGGCGAACGACACGATCGCAGCGACGCCCGCGGTCGCGAGATAGGCGATCACGCGCATCGGTCCTCCCCGACGACGCGGACGATCTCCGCGTCGGGGATCACGCCGTGCCGGACGATGCGGAGTCGCCCGTCCGGATGCTCGAGGTTGGTCGCGTCGACGATCGTGGACCCCGCATGCGCCTCAGCGCCGGGGTAGCGCTCCCCCGCGCGTCCGGCCTCGAGGTAGACGGAGACGCCGTCGCCCAGCATGGCCTCCGCGTCGGCGGCGGTGAGCGCCGCGGGCTGCCCCGTGAGGTTCGCGCTCGAGACGGCGAGCGGGCCCGTCTCGGCGAGCAGCTCGAGGGCGACCGGATCGGACGGCATCCGCAGCGCGACCGTTCCCCGCGTCTCCCCCAGGTCCCAGTCGAGCATCGCGCGCGCACGGAGGATGACGGTGAGCCCGCCGGGCCAGAACTCGGCGACGAGGGCGCGCACCTCATCCGGGATGGGGTCGGCGAGCGCGTCGAGCGTCGTGGCGCTCGGGACGAGCACGGGGGGCGGGGCGGTGCGGTCGCGGCCCTTCGCGTCGAGCAGCCGTTGCACGGCGGCGGGCGAGAACGCGTCGGCGGCGACGCCGTAGACCGTGTCGGTGGGGATGACGACGAGCTCGCCCCGCGCGATCGCGGCGCGGGCGAGGCGCATCCCCGTCATCAGCTGCTCGGGGACGCCCGTGTCGTAGATCGCCATGGCCCCTCCATCCTAGGAGCGCACGGCCGGGAGCCCGCTCCACGCGCCGCCCAGCGCCCGTCCCCGCCCGTCGGCCAGGATGAGGGGATGGCCCTGCTCTTCCTCTTCGACATGGACGACGTCCTCTACGACTACGACTGGCGCGCCCGGCAGGCGGAGCTCTCCGCCTTGACGGGGATCGCCTTCGAGGAGCTCGAGCGCCGCTGGTGGCACGACGGCGGCGAGTGGGCCGCGGAGGCGGGCGTCTTCCCCGACTCGGAGGCCTACCGCTCGGCCGTGAGCGTGGCGCTCGACTTCGAGGTGACCGTCGAGACGTGGGTGGCCACGCGGCGCGCGGCGATGAGGGCGCGACCGGATGCGATCGCGGCGGTCGCACGGGCCGCCGAGCTCGGCCGGGTGAGCCTGCTCACCAACAACGGCCCCCTCGTCGAGGAGCACCTCCCCGTCATCGCGTCCGAGATCGCCCCGCTGTTCGGGGAGCACCTGCGCACCACGAGCCGCTACGGCGCACGGAAGCCCGATCCCGCGGTGTTCGAGCGGGTGCTCGCCCACTACGAGACGGATGCCGCCGACGCGTTCTTCGTCGACGACCTGCCCGAGAACGTGGCCGGCGCGGCCTCGCTCGGCATCACGACGTATCGCTACGGCACGGCCGAGGGCCTGCTCGCCGCGATCGAGGCCTTCGCTGAGGGACGCGTCGCCTGACGACGCGAGGGTGCACGCACGCGGATGCGGGCGCGACCGCGCTCGTGCTGCGCCCGGTGCCGCACCGCGGATCACCGCGGCGCGAGATCAACGCAGGGCGGTGGTCGCCCGGTCGCGGCCGAGCAGGTCGCGGTGAGTCGCGGTCGCCCGCCAGCCGTCGGCGACCAGCAGCGCGCGCAGCTCCGCGCCCTGCAGCTCCCCGTGCTCGATGACGAGCGCTCCCCCGGGCCGCAGCAGTGCGAGGGCGCGACGCGAGAGGGCACGGACGACGTCGAGGCCGTCGGGACCGCCGTAGAGCGCGGCAGCGGGGTCGTGCAGTCGCACCTCCGGATCGCGCGGGATGGCGTCGTCGGGGATGTAGGGCGGGTTCGACACGACGACGTCGACGGTGCCGTCGAGCTCGGGCACGGCATCCCCGAGGTCGGCGAACACGAGGCGCAGGTTGTCGGCGCCGACCCGGCGCGCGTTCTCCTTGGCCCAGATGAAGGCACGCGGCGAGTTCTCGACGGCCGTGACCCGGGCGTGCGGGACCTCGGTCGCGAGGGCGAGGGCGATGGCGCCCGAGCCGGTGCCGAGGTCGATCGCGAGCGGCTGGGGCGAGGCGACGGCCTGCAGCGCGTCGATGGCGAGCTGGGCGACGAACTCCGTCTCGGGGCGGGGCACGAACACGCCGGGTCCGACGGAGAGCTCGAGGGAGCGGAACGCGGCGACGCCGGTGATGTGCTGCAGGGGCTCACGCGCGGCGCGTCTCTCGATCGCCTCGAGGTAGGCGAGGCGCTCGTCGGATCCCGCGCCCGCGCCCGTCACGGCCTTCGCCTGCACCTGCCCGCGGCTGAGACCGAGCACGTGGGCGAGCAGCAGCTCGGCGTCGGCCTCGGGCGTCGGCACGTGCGCGAGCTCGAGCACGCCGATGCCGTGGGCGCGCAGTTCGGCGACCGTCTTGGGCATGCTCGGCTGTCGGGTCATCTGTCGGGGTTTCGATACGTCGCTTCGCGGCTGCTCAGCCGGCTGCGCGCTCGTCGCCGCCGAGGGCGGCGAGCCGCGCCTCCTCGTCCAGCTGGATGCAGGAGTCGATGACCGGCTGCAGCGCGCCGTTCATCACCTGGTCGAGGTTGTAGGCCTTGTAGCCGGTGCGGTGGTCGGCGATGCGGTTCTCGGGGAAGTTGTAGGTGCGGATGCGCTCCGAGCGGTCCATGGAGCGGATCTGGCTGCGCCGCGCATCCGATGCCGCCGCATCCAGCTCCTCCTGCTGCCGCGCGAGGAGACGCGCACGCAGCACGCGCATGCCGGCCTCGCGGTTCTGCAGCTGCGACTTCTCGTTCTGCATCGACACGACGATCCCGGTCGGGAGGTGGGTGATCCGCACGGCCGAGTCGGTCGTGTTGACCGACTGGCCGCCCGGGCCCGAGGAGCGGAAGACGTCGATCTTCAGCTCGTTCGGGTCGATGTGGATCTCCTCCGGCTCGTCCACCTCGGGGAAGACCAGCACGCCCGTCGTGGAGGTGTGGATGCGCCCCTGCGACTCGGTCGCCGGCACGCGCTGCACGCGGTGCACGCCGCCCTCGTACTTGAGGCTCGCCCACACGCCGTCGGCCGGGTCGGTCGAGGTCGACTTGATCGCGACCTGGACGTCCTTGTAGCCGCCGAGGTCGGACTCGGTGCGCTCGAGCAGCTCCGTCTTCCAGCCCCGGGACTCCGCGTAGTGGAGGTACATCCGCAGGAGGTCGGCCGCGAAGAGCGCCGACTCCTCGCCGCCCTCGCCGCCCTTGATCTCCATGATGACGTCGCGTCCGTCGTCGGGGTCGCGCGGGATGAGCAGGCGCCGCAGCTTCTCCTGGGCGAGCTGGAGGCCCTCCTCGAGCGCGGGCACCTCCTCCGCGAACGCCTCGTCCTCGCGGGCGAGCTCGCGCGCCGCCTCGAGGTCGGACTGCGCCTGCTGCCACGCCTCGTGAGCGTGGGCGATCTGGCTCAGCTCGGCGTAGCGCCGGTTGACCTTCTTGGCGCGCGCCGCATCCGCGTGGATCGCCGGATCGGCGAGCTGCTGCTGGAGCTGCTCGTGCTCGGCCAGCAGCGACTGGACCGACTCGAACACGGCTCAGGCCTTGTGCGCGTTGCCGTTGCCGTTGCCCGCGCCGTTGCCGTTCGGCAGCGACTGCTGGATCTGCACGAGGAACTCGACGTTGGAGCCGGTCTCCTTGAGCTTCGACAGCACGACCTCGAGCTGCTGCTGCAGCTCGAGCCCCGCGAGCGCCCGGCGCAGGCGCCAGGTGATCTTGACCTCGTCGGCCGAGAGCAGCTCCTCCTCGCGGCGGGTGCTCGAGGCGTAGATGTCGACGGCCGGGAAGATGCGCTTGTCAGCGAGGGCGCGAGAGAGCCGGAGCTCCATGTTGCCGGTGCCCTTGAACTCCTCGAAGATGACCTCGTCCATCTTGGAGCCGGTCTCGACGAGCGCCGTGGCCAGGATGGTCAGCGAGCCGCCGCCCTCGATGTTGCGCGCCGCGCCGAAGAAGCGCTTCGGCGGGTAGAGGGCGGATGCGTCGACGCCGCCCGAGAGGATGCGCCCGGACGCCGGCGAGGCCAGGTTGTAGGCGCGGCCGAGGCGGGTGATCGAGTCGAGCAGCACGACGACGTCGTTGCCGAGCTCGACGAGGCGCTTGGCGCGCTCGATGGCGAGCTCTGCGACCGTCGTGTGGTCCTCGGCGGGACGGTCGAAGGTCGAGGCGATGACCTCGCCCTTGACCGAGCGCTGCATGTCGGTGACCTCTTCGGGGCGCTCGTCCACGAGCACCACCATGATGTGCACCTCGGGGTTGTTGACCGCGATGGCCTTGGCGATGGCCTGCAGGATGAGCGTCTTGCCGGCCTTGGGCGGCGCGACGATGAGGCCGCGCTGGCCCTTGCCGATGGGCGCGATGAGGTCGATGATGCGCGTCGAGAGCTTCTCGGGCGTGGTCTCGAGGCGCAGCCGCTCGTTGGGGTAGATCGGCGTCAGCTTGCCGAAGTCGACGCGGTCCGCCGCCTCGTCGACGGTCTGGCCGTTGACGGAGTCGACCTTGACGATCGCGTTGTACTTCTGGCGACCGCTCTGCGCGTCGCCGTCGCGCGGCTGGCGGATGGCGCCGACGACCGCGTCGCCCTTGCGCAGGTTGTACTTCTTCACCTGACCGAGCGAGACGTAGACGTCGCTCGGTCCCGGAAGGTAGCCGGTCGTGCGCACGAATGCGTAGTTGTCGAGCACGTCGAGGATGCCCGCGATGGGGATGAGGACGTCGTCGTCCGAGATCTCGGGCTCGAGCTCGTCGACGCTGCCGCCTCCGCGACGGTTGCGGTTGCGGTCGCGTCCGCGACCCCGGCGGCCCTCGCCGTCCTGCGCGGCGGGTCCGTTCTGGCCGTTCTGGCCGCTCTGCTGCTGGCCGTTCTGGCCGTTCTGGCCGCTCTGCTGCTGGCCGTTCTGGCCGCCCTCGGACTCCGCGGCCTCCTGGCCGTTCTGTCCGTTCTGCTGCTGGCCGCCCTGGCCTCCGCGCCCGCCACGACGGTTGCGGCTGCGACGACCGGCGGGCTGACCGTCGCCGTCGCCCTCGGTCTCGGCCTGCTCGGCGGCGGGCACGAGCTTGTCGAGCTCGAGGCCCAGCTCGGCCTGCGCCGCGTGCTGGGCGGCGCTGCGGCGCTGCTGCTGGGGCGGCTCGGGCGCCTCGATCGCCGGAAGCGCGGCGGCGATCGCCGCCGCGTCGGCGGCCGGCACGCTCGCCCGGCGCGAGCCGCGGCGGGGCGTGCTCGCGACGGCGGGCTGCGGGGCGTCCTCGGAGGCCGGAGCGGCCTCCTCGACGGCGGGCTCCGCGGCGGCGGGCTCATCGACGGGCGCTGCCTCCTCGGCGGGAGCCTCGACGGCCTCCTCGCCCGGTGCCTCGGCCTGCTCGGCGGGCTGCTCCGTCACGGGCTCGCCGGCGTCGCCGGGAAGTTCGGAGAGAGTGTCCACGAGGTCTCCTTTTCGCATCTGGGACACGCCGCTGATGCCGCGGGCGGCGGCCAGAGCCTGGAGCTCGGGCAGACGCAGACGGCTGAGGGCGGCGCGATCCCCCGCGGCGTCCGCGGGGATGGTGGTGTCGGTCACGACTGGTTCGTCCTTTCGACCCGGGCACAGAACTTCCCGGGATGGCGGCACCGCCCGCTGCGGTTCGGGTTGCATGAGGATGCGGGAAACCGCGATCGGCGAGTGCCGGTGAGATGCACCCTCGCGCCGGTCTATGCCGCGGCGTCGTCCGAGTGCAGCACCACTGTAGCACCCCGGAAGTCGACGGCGAGCATCAGGCACTCCCAGTGCGACTCGGCATGCGAGGCGATGAGCTCGGCGGCGCGCAGGCGCTGCGCGGGGTCGGATCCGAGCACCAGGATCGAGGGGCCGGCGCCCGAGACGACCGCCGCGAGCCCATCCGCGCGCAGCACCTGGATGAGCGCATCCGTCTCGGGCATCGCGCTCGCACGATAGCTCTGGTGGAGCTTGTCCTCGGTGGCGGCGAGCAGCAGCTCGGGGCTCTGCACGAGGGCGGCGATGAGGAGCGCCGACCGCGAGACGTTGAAGATGGCGTCCTCGTGCGGCACCGAGTCGGGCTGGAGGCTGCGGGCGAGGGCGGTCGACATGGTGCGCTCCTGGGGCACCGCGACGAGCGGGCTCACGCCCCGGTGCACGATGAGCTTCTTGTAGCGCGGCCCGTCGGGGGTGACCCAGGTGATGGTGAGGCCGCCGAACAGGGCGGGCGCGACGTTGTCGGGGTGCCCCTCGAGCTCGGTCGCGAGCGCGAGCAGCTGCTCGGCGGTGAAGTCCACGACGCCCTCGAGCAGCCCCTTGGCGGCCATGATCCCGGAGACGATCGCGGCCCCCGAGGAGCCCATGCCACGACCGTGCGGGATGGCGTTGTGCGCCACGAGGTCGAGCCCGGGCAGCTCCTGCCCGACCGCGGCGAAGGTGTGGGCGATCGCACGCACGACGAGGTTCGTCTCGTCGGTGGGCACCTCCCCCTCGCCGACGCCGACGACGCGGACGGTCGCCCCGGGCTCCGTCCGCGCGGTCACCGTGAGCTCGTCGTAGACGGCGAGCGCCATGCCGAGGGTGTCGAAGCCGGGACCGAGGTTGGCGGTCGTCGCGGGGACCCGGACCGTGACGGAACGGCCGAGGAGGCTCATGCAGACGCCGTCGCGTCGGCGGGACGCTGCGCGAGGCCCAGCACCTCGGCGATCTCCGCGGTGTCGACGGCCACGCTCGTGGGCTGCACCTCGGAGCCGTCCGCGGCCTTGAGGGCCCACTGCGGGTCCTTGAGGCCGTGGCCGGTGACCGTGAGCACGACGGTCGCGCCCGCAGGCACCGCGCCGGCCTCGGCGCGGTCGAGGAGGCCCGCGACGCTCGCCGCCGACGCCGGCTCGACGAAGACGCCGACCTCGCTCGAGAGGATGCGGTGCGCCTCGAGGATCTTCGCGTCGCTGATCGCACCGAAGTATCCGTCGGTCTCCTCCCGCGCCGCGAGCGCGAGCTCCCACGACGCCGGGTTGCCGATGCGGATGGCGCTCGCGATCGTCTCGGGGTCGCGCACGATCTCGCCCCGCACGAGCGGCGCGGAGCCTGCGGCCTGGAAGCCGAACATCCGGGGGCGCTTCGTCGTGACGCCGCGCTCAGCCTCCTCGCGGTAGCCGCGCGAGTAGGCCGTGTAGTTGCCCGCGTTGCCGACGGGGATGAAGTGGAAGTCGGGCGCGTCGCCGAGCACCTCGACGACCTCGAAGGCCGCCGTCTTCTGCCCCTCGATGCGGTCGTTGTTGACCGAGTTCACGAGGTGCACGGGGTAGTTCGCGGCGAGGTCGCGCGCGATGTCGAGGCAGTCGTCGAAGTTGCCGCGCACCTGCAGGAGCTCGGCCCCGTGCGCGATCGCCTGGGCGAGCTTGCCCATGGCGATCTTGCCCTCCGGCACGAGCACGGCCGCGGTGATGCCCGCGTGCGTGGCGTAGGCGGCGGCAGACGCCGAGGTGTTGCCGGTCGAGGCGCAGATGATGGCCTTCGCTCCGTGCTCGACGGCCTTCGAGACGGCCATCGTCATGCCCCGGTCCTTGAAGGATCCCGTGGGGTTCATGCCCTCGAACTTCACCCAGACCGTCGCGCCCGTGCGCGCCGACAGCGCGGGGGCCGGGATGAGCGGCGTGCCGCCCTCGCCGAGGGTGATGATGGGCGTCGCGTCCGTCACGTCGAGCCGGTCGGCGTATTCGCGCAGCACGCCGCGCCACTGGTGAGCCATTGTCTTCCTTACAGTCCCTCGACCCGGAGCACGCTCTCGACCCGTGCGACCACGGCGCTTCCCGCCAGGTCGGCGACCGTCGCGGCGAGCGCGGCCTCGGTCGCCCGGTGCGTGCCGATCACCAGCGTAGCGCCGGGCGCATTCCCGTCCGGACCGGGCTCCCCCGCCACCGACTGCTGCACGGCCTCCACCGACACCCCGTGCTCGGCGAACACGGTCGCGATCTGCGCGAGCACACCCGGCAGGTCGAGCACGCTGAGCGTGATCTGGTAGCGCGTCGAGACGCGGCTGATCGGCAGGATGGGCAGGTCGGCGTGGGTCGACTCCGCGACACCGGGGCCGCCGACGACGTGACGCCGCGCGGCCGACACGAGGTCGCCGAGCACCGCGGAGGCGGTCTGCACCCCGCCCGCACCGGCGCCGTAGAACATCAGGCTGCCCGCGGCCTCCGCCTCAACGAACACGGCGTTGTTGGCACCGTGCACCGCGGCGAGCGGATGGGTCGACGGGATGAGCGCGGGGTGCACGCGGGCGCTCACGCCGTCCTCCCCCGTCTCCGGGTCGACGAGGCGCTCGCACACGGCGAGCAGCTTGACGACGAAACCGTTCCGCTGCGCCGCGAGCACCTGCTCGCGGGTGACGCCCGTGATGCCCTCGCGGTGCACGGCCTCGACGGGGACCGTGGTGTGGAACGCCAAGCTCGACAGGATGGCGGCCTTCTGCGCCGCGTCGTAGCCCTCGATGTCGGCGGTGGGGTCGGCCTCCGCGTAGCCGAGCTCGGTCGCCACCGCGAGCGCCTGTTCGAGCGAGTCGCCGTCGCGGTCCATGCGGTCGAGGATGTAGTTGGTCGTGCCGTTCACGATGCCGAGGATGCGGTTGACGCGGTCGCCCGCGAGGCTGTCGCGCAGCGGACGGATGATCGGGATCGCACCGCCGACCGCCGCCTCGTAGTACAGCTGGGCGCCCACCTGCTCGGCGATCGCGAAGAGCTCGGGACCGTGGGTGGCGAGCAGGGCCTTGTTCGCCGTGATGACGTCGGCCCCCGAGGTGAGCGCGAGCTCGAGGTACTCGCGAGCGGGGTCGATGCCGCCCATCACCTCGATCACGATGTCGGCGCCGAGGATGAGCGATCGGGCATCTGTCGTCAGCAGCTCGCGCGGCAGCTCGGCGGTGCGCGGCGCGTCGAGGTCGCGCACGGCGATCCCGACGAGCTCGAGCCCGGCGCCGACGCGCCCGGCGAGCTCCTCGCCATGCTGCAGCAGCAGCGACGCCACCTGGGCGCCCACGGAGCCGGCGCCGAGGACGGCGATTCTGAGGTTGCGGTATTCGATCATGCGCGTGGTTCAGCGTTCCCGGTCGAGGATGGTGTCGATGTCGATCTCCTCGGCGCCCGAGGAGTAGCCGGAGTCCCGCCGCAGCAGGTCGTGCGCGTTCTCGCGGCGGACGAGCACGCGGCTCGTCCCCTCGCGGACCGCGACGACGGCGGGACGTCCGAGGTAGTTGTAGTTGCTGGAGAGCGACCAGCAGTAGGCGCCCGTCGCGGCCACCGCGAGCAGGTCGCCCGGCCGCACGTCGCCCGGCAGGTACTCGTCGCGCACGACGATGTCGCCCGACTCGCAGTGCTTGCCGGCGACGCGCACGAGGGCGGGGTCGGCATCCGTCGCGCGGTTCGCGATGCGCGCCGTGTATTCCGCGTGGTAGAGCGCGGTGCGCAGGTTGTCGCTCATGCCGCCGTCGACGCTCACGTAGCGACGCACCGCGGTGCCGTCGACGAGCACGTCCTTGACGGTGCCGACCTCGTAGAGCGTGATGCCGGCGGGGCCGATGATGGCGCGGCCGGGCTCGATCGCGATCGCGGGCACCGGGATGCCGAGGCGCGCGCACTCCGCGCCCACGGCCTCCGCGAAGTCGGCGGCGATCGACTCGATCGGCGCGACCTCGTCGGCACTCGTGTAGGCGATGCCGAAGCCGCCGCCGAGGTTGAGCTCCGGCAGCTCGCCGCCGGCGCTCAGCTCGGCGTGCAGGGCGAGGAGGCGACGCGCGGCCTCGAGGAAGCCGGCCGACTCGAAGATCTGCGAGCCGATGTGCGAGTGCAGACCGAGGAGGCGCAGGCTCGCGTGCGAGCGGATCGCGGCGACCGCCGCGGGCGCCTCGGCGATCGGGATGCCGAACTTCTGGTCCTCGCGGGCGGTCGCCAGGTACTCGTGGGTGGAGGCGTGGACGCCGCTGTTGATGCGCAGCCGCACGTTCTGCACCCGGCCGTGCCGGGAGGCCGCCTGCGCGACACGGTCGATCTCGACGACGCTGTCGAGAACGATCGCGCCCACACCGAGCCCGACCGCCTGGTCGATCTCGGTGAGGCTCTTGTTGTTGCCGTGGAAGCCGAGGCGGCGCGGGTCGAGACCGGCGGCCTCGACGACGGCGAGCTCGCCTCCGCTGCACACGTCGAGGTTGAGGCCCTCGTCGGCCATCCAGCGCGCCACCTCGATCGTGAGGAAGGCCTTGCCCGCGTAGTACACGGTCGTCGGCACGCCGAGCGGCTCGAAGGCGCGCGCGAACGCGTCGCGGATGCGGCGGGCGCGCGCCCGGGCGCCATCCTCGTCGACGACATAGAGGGGCGTGCCGTACGCGGCGTGCAGAGCGGGAGCGCTCACGCCCCCCACGCGGAGGGCGCCGGAGTCGGTGCGGGCGGCGGACGACGGCCACACGCGCGGGTCGAGCGCGTTCGCATCGTCGGGATGCGCGAGCCGCTCGGGGGCGAGGGGGCTGGCGGTCATGCGAACCTCACGGGGACGTCGGAACGAAGAGTGAGGCGAGCGAACCCGGCTTGGTCCCTGAAGCCGTGACGAGTCTAGCCGAGGCGCATGCGGCCCTCAGGACGCGGTGGCACGGCGCCAGAGGCCCCGCACGAGAAGCGGGTAGCCGACGCCCGCGGCGACCGCGATCACGAGGGCGACGACGAGCCCGAGGAGGGCGGAGGCCGGATAGAACACGATGGGCGAGACGAAGGCGCCGACGATCGCGCCGACCGCGGCCGCGATCGCCTCCGGGCGCGGCGCGCGCCGGCCCGCGACGACCGCGACACCGGCGACGGCGAACAGGAACGGGGGCACCGCCATCCCCAGTCCGATGCCGACGACGGCGGGCAGCAGTGAGAGGAGCAGCTCTCCCCCTCCCGCGGCGGCACCGACGCCGAGCACCGCGAGCAGGAGCCCGAGCACGACCCCGCCCACGGCGGACACCCAGGCGAGCCGCCCCGCGATGCGCCGCAACGGCGGCGCGGGGATCGCGTCGGCCTCGCTCACGCGGCGCAGACGCCCTTCTGCTGGAAGGACTCGCCACCGAGCGCGACGCCGGAGCCGTCGAACGTCGCCACGAGATGGGTTCCCTCGACGCTCAGCTCCGTCAGCGTCAGGGCGGCGGGCAACGCGTCGGCGATGCACACACGGCGCTGCTGCAGGAGCGCGTCGACGAGACCCCGGAACAGCGAGGGCTGCCGCGCCTCGTCGGCGGTGAAGGTCTGATCGCCGATGCGGATGCTCGTGGGATCCAGCGCGAGATCGCCGTCGACGGCCGACGGCGTCAGCCCGACGCCGAGGGCGAGAGGGGTTCCGAGCACCGAGATGCTGCCGGTCACGACGACCTCGGGACCGTCGATCCCCACATCGTCGATCGCCACACCCGGGATCTCGGGGACGAGCGCGGCGAGCGCGTCCTCGGGGGCGGAGTAGCGGACCTTCAGCTCGCGGGTGGGGCCGTTCATGTCGAGGGGCACGCCCTCCGCGACGATGTCGAGCCTCCCCGTGAGCGGACCGAGCACGAGCCGCGGCACCTCCACATCGACCCGGTCGAGACGTCCGGTGAGCGCCTGGACGAGAACCGGGCCGCCCCCGATCGACGCCTGCACCTCGGTGCCGCGCGGCACGTCGAGAGCCGACGCCACCTGCTCGGCGATGGCGCGCTCGGCGAGGCCGCGCGCCAGGGCGTCCGCGGCGAAGCCCGCGCCGACGAGCAGCACCCCGACCCCGGCGAGCACCCACGGCCAGACACGCCGGCGGCGCGGAGCGAGCTCGGACGGCGTGGGAGGCGGCGCGTCGGTCATCTCACATCCGTTCGGGGGCGCTGACGCCGAGCAGCCCGAGACCGTTGCGCAGCACCTGCCCGGTCGCGTCGTTGAGGGTGAGGCGTGCCCGGTGCACGGCCTCGACGGGGTCGTCGCCGAGCGGGATGACGCGGCAGGCGCCGTACCAGCGGTGGTACGAGCCGGCGAGCTCCTCGAGGTAGCGCGCGACCCGGTGCGGCTCGCGCAGCTCGACGGCCTGCAACGTGATGCGGGGGAACTCGGCGAGCGCGCCGAGCAGTTCGCTCTCCGTCTCGTGCGAGAGCAGCGACGGGTCGAAATCGTCGCGTGTGATGCCGGCCGCCGCCGCGTTGCGGGCCACCGCCCGCGTACGCGACTGCGCGTACTGCACGTAGAAGACCGGGTTGTCGTTCGTCTTCTTCGCGAGCAGGTCGAGGTCGATGTCGATGTTCGAGTCGATCGAGCTGCGCACGAGGGCGTAGCGGGCGGCGTCGACGCCGACCGCGTCGACGAGGTCCTCCATCGTGACGACCGTGCCGGCGCGCTTCGACATCCGCATCGGCTCGCCGTCCCGGAGGAGGTTGACCAGCTGCCCGATGAGGATCTCGTGGTTGACGTAGGGGACATCGCCGAACGCCGCCGTCATCGCCATGAGGCGCTTGACGTAGCCGTGGTGGTCGGCACCGAGCATGATGAGGCAGCGCTCGAAGCCGCGCTCGCGCTTGTCGAGGTAGTAGGCGAGGTCGCCCGAGATGTACGCGGGCTCGCCGTCGGACTTGATGACGACGCGGTCCTTGTCGTCGCCGAACTCGGTCGTGCGCAGCCAGGTGGCACCGTCGGCCTCGTAGATGTGGCCCAGCTCCCGCAGCCGTGCGACGGCGCGCTCGACCGCACCCGACTCGTGCAGCGAGTTCTCGTGGAAGTACACGTCGAAGTCGACCCCGAAGTCGTGCAGGCTCGCCTTGATCTCGCCGAACATCTGCGCGACGCCGAGCTCGCGGAACACCTCCTGCTGCTCCTCGCGCGGCAGGGCGTCGAGGTCGCCCGGGTAGTCCTGCTCGACGCGCGCGGCGATGTCGAGGATGTAGCTGCCGCCGTAGCCGTCCTCCGGCGCCGGCTCGCCGCGGTGGGCCGCGACGAGGCTGCGCGCGAAGCGGTCGATCTGGGCACCGTGGTCGTTGAAGTAGTACTCGCGCGTGACGAGACCGCCCTGCGCCTCCATGAGCCTCGCAAGGCTGTCGCCGACGGCGGCCCAGCGCGTGCCGCCGATGTGGATCGGCCCGGTCGGGTTGGCGGAGACGAACTCGAGGTCGATGCGCACGCCGTCGTACAACGTGCCGCGCCCGTAGGCCTCCCCCTCCGCGAGGATGCGCTCCGCGAGGGCCCCCGCCGCCGCCGCGTCGAGGGTGATGTTGAGGAAGCCGGGACCGGCGACCTCGGCGCCGGCGACGCCGTCGGCGCCCGCCAGAGATGCGGCGAGCGCCTCCGCGAGCTCGCGCGGCGCGACCCCGAGGCGCTTGCCGAGCTTGAGGGCGACGTTCGAGGCCCAGTCGCCGTGCTCGCGGTTGCGGGGGCGCTCGAGGGTGACGTCGTCGGGCGTGACCTGGTCGGGATCCGTGCCGCGCTCCGCGGCCGCCCGGCGCACGTGGTCGAGCAGGACGGCGGCGAGTTCGGCGGGATTCACGAGGTCCGATCCTAGCCGTCCCGCCCGTCGCTGCAGCCCGGACGACAGGGGCGGGCGACAATGGGGCAATGCGTCGTCCCCTGCTGCTCGTGTCGTCCGCATCCGCCCTCCTCGTCACGGGCGCGCTGCTCGCGGGGTGCACGACGCCCATGCCGCAGCCGACCCCGAGCGGCAGCACGCCGAGCGGCGACGCCTCGCCGTCGACGAGCGCCACGCCGTCGGAATCGCCCTCCGCGCCGGGCTCGACGCCCGTGGACATCGCGTGCGACGTGCTCATCACGCCGCAGGCCATGTACGACTTCAACCCCAACTTCAGCCTGCTGTCCTCATGGAAGCCGGATGCCGGAACCCCCGCGGCCTCCGCGCTCGACGCGCAGGGGGTCGCCTGCCGCTGGCAGAACGACACGAGCGGCGAGACGATCGAAGTCTCGGTGGCGTCCCTCGATCAGGCCGCCCTCGAGGCGAAGGCCGCCGACGCGGGGAGCTCGGCGTCGTATGGCTTCTTCCGTGTGACTGCCGGCGCGGGCGAGGCGACCGCGATCGACGGCCCCTACTGGCTCGTGGTGCGCTCCTCGTACTTCGCCGCCGCCGCCGATGCGCAGCAGCTCGTCGCTGCGGCGGTCTCCGCGCTGCCCTGACGCCGCCGGAGGCTCAGCCGAGCTCGACGGGCTCCGCGTGGTCGTCGGCGAGCGCGACGTCGGCGCGCGCGTCGACCGACATCGCGAGCAGCTCCACGTCGGCGAGCGTGTTCGTCTCGAAGGCGGTGTCGGCGGCGTCGCGTCCGGTCGCGATCCGGACGAGGCCCGTGCGCGGCGCGAGACGTGTCGCGTCGACGACGACCCACCTCCCCTCCACGAGCACCTCGACGACGGCGTGCAGGTCCATCGGCTCGAGCTGCGGCGCGTAGACGGACACCACGCGGGCCGGGTGGTCGAGCGCGCGCAGCAGGGCGGCGGTCACGTGCGCGAAGTCGCGGCAGACACCCGCACCCGTGCCGAGCGTCTCGACCGCACCGCCCGTCGGCGAGGTCGCCGTGCCGTCGTAGCGCAACCGCTCGTGCACCCAGTCGCCGACGGCGCGGGCCAGGGGCCAGCCCTCCACCCCGCCGAAGGTGTCGCGGGCGAAGGGCGTGAGCGCATCCGACTGCACGTACCGGCTCGGACGCAGGTAGACCACGGCGTCGAGCGGGTCGACGGCCGCGGGCTCGGCACGCCCGACGACCGTCGCCGTGTAGTCGACCCGCAGGATGCCGGGCGTGGTCTCGAAGAGGTCGAGGCGTGTGCCCTGGGACTCGGCGAGCGGCCGCGTCTCGACGGGGTCGCCGCCGATGCTCACGCGCAGCGTCTCGACGGCGGTCGGCACGCCGTCCGCCACGGCGAGCGCGACCGCGAAGGCCGTGGGATCCGAGACCTCGAAGACGAGGCTCGACCTCACCTCGCGCCGCACGGTCACGCCCGTCGCGTCGCGGGGGCGGGGGTCGGCATGCTGATAGCCTAGGTGCCGCGCCCTCGTAGCTCAGTGGATAGAGCGCTTCCCTCCGGAGGAAGAAGTCGCACGTTCGAATCGTGTCGAGGGCACCATCGTTTTCCGGGCGCCGCCCGTCACACTGGATGCCATGCGCGTCGTCGTGGCCCCCGACTCCTTCACGGGGTCGATCTCGGCGCGCGGGGCCGCCGCCGCGATCGCGGCTGGCTGGCGCGCCGTGCGCCCGGGCGACGAGGTCGCCCTGCTGCCGCAGGCGGACGGCGGCGTCGGCACGCTCGACGTCGTCGCGCGTGCGGTGCCGGATGCCCAGGTGCGCGACGCGGGAACGGTCGCGGGCGCCGGCGGCCGCCCGGTGCGCGCCCGCTGGCTCGAGCTGCCCGACGGCCGTGCCCTCGTCGAGCTCGCCGACTGCGTCGGGCTGCAGCTCATGGACCGACCCGATCCGCTCCGGGCGTCCACACGCGGGCTCGGCGAGCTGCTGGCCCGCGTGCTCGACGCGGGCACCACCCGCATCGTGGTCGGACTCGGGGGCTCGGGGTCGACCGACGGCGGTGCGGGCGCGCTCGCCGCGCTCGGGATGCGGCTGCTCGACGTGCGCGGGCGCGAGCTGCCCGAGGGCGGTGCGGCCCTCGCGGGGCTCGCGCATGTCGACACCGCGGGGCTGCGGACTCCCCCGGCCGAGCTCGTGCTGTGGTGCGACGTCGAGGCGCCGCTCACCGGGCCGCGCGGCGCGGCATCCGTGTTCGGCCCGCAGAAAGGCGCGACGCCGGACGAGGTACGCGTGCTGGAGGCCGCCCTCGCGCGTCTCGCAGCCGTGCTCGGCGGCGACCCGGATGCGGCCGGCTCGGGTGCGGCCGGGGGCACCGCGTACGGACTGCGCACGGCGTGGGGCGCGACCCTCGCCTCCGGTGCCGCGGCGGTCGCGGAGCTCACCGGGCTCGACGCCGCGATCGCCTCGGCCGACCTCGTGATCACGGGCGAGGGCCGCATCGACGCGAGCACCGCCACGGGCAAGGTCGTCGGCTCCGTACTCGGGCGCGCGGACGCCGCGGGCGTCCCCGTCGCCCTCGTCGCCGGAGCGATCGACGCATCCGCCGCCTCGGGACGCGAGGCCCTCGCCCTCGTCGATCTCGCCCCGAGCGACGCCGCCGCCATCTCCGATGCACCCACCTGGCTCGCTCGCGCGGGTGAGGCGCTCGCGCGAGACCGGAGAGTCGTGCGAAATGGTCGCGATGGGTCCCGATGACGACCATTTCGCACGATTCTCGAGACCACCCCAACGTTGCGGCGCGAGTTCGACGTCTGAAGAAGTAGAGGGGAGGATGCCGTGGCCGAGTCCGGATGGGAACGCGTCGTGACCGAGCTGGTCGCCGAACGCGGCGACGCGCTGCTGCGCTACGCGACGCTGCTCACCGGCAACCCCGACGATGCCGCCGACCTCGTGCAGGACTCGCTCGTGCGCACCTTCGGTCGCCTGCGGAACGGGTTCACCGTCGCGAGCGCGGAGTCGTACGTGCGCCGCGCGATCCTCAACGCATCCGTCGACCGCGGGCGGCGCGTCACCCGCTGGCGCCGCGTCGCGCCCACCCAGTACGAGCCCGACGAGCTGCCCGCCGCCGACGAGGCGACGGCCCTCCGGCTCGACGTGCACGACGAGCTGCGGAAGCTCACCCCGCGCGAGCGCGCCTGCCTCGTGCTGCGCTACTACGACGACCTCAAGGTCGACGACATCGCGACCGCCCTCGGCATCAGCTCGGGCGCGGTGAAGCGCTACCTGAGCGACGGGCTCGCCAAGATGGCGATCGCGCTCGCCGACGACGGCACCGCCGCCGACCGACTCGGCCCCGGCGGGGCGCGCCCCGGCACGGGCACGACGCCACTGCGGCGACCGTCGCTCCCCCGGCCGAATGCGGCCCGCCCCGAGGAGAAGGAGGGCGACCGTGCCCACCGAAGCTGAGCTCCGCGCCCTACTGCGCGGCGAGGACGACGACAGCCCGCGCCTCGACGCCGACCGCATCATCCGCCGCGCCCGCGCGAGGCGCCGGCCCAAGCAGCTGGCCGTCGGCGCGCTGAGCGGGCTCGCCGCCGTCGCCGTGGTGGTACCGGTGACGCTCGGTCTCGGCGCGATGCGTCCCATGAGCGCGAGCGACGGGGCGGCCGCCCCGCTCTCGAACTCGGAGAGCGCCGCCGGACAGAGCGCGTTCGAGGACGGTGCGCGGGGCGGGTCGCTCGCGACCGACCCGGCGCCCGAGTGCTCACGTGGTGCGACCCAGCCTGAGACGACGGCGGTGCCCTCGGGCGTCGAGCTGACGCTCACCCAGGCGACCGCGGGCGGGGCGATCACCTTCACGCTCGTCAACGGAAGCGACGTCGCGCTGCACGGCGACGTCGCCGGGGTGCCCGACATCGCGCTCAGCACGGGCGACCTCCCGGTCGGATGGTCCACCGCCGCCGTCGGGGCGGTGCGCGTCGACCTGGCCGCGGGCGAATCCATGCGCCTCGACGTGCCCCTCGCCGCGGTGTCCTGCACGGGCGGCCCTCTTCCCGCCGGCGGCTACGGAGCGGAGGCGCTCCTCGCGATCCGGCTCGACACGGGCGAGGTCGTCGGGGCGACCAACCTCCGCACCCGGATCGAGGTCGGCTGAGCGGAATAGGATCCGATACGAGCGCACTCGCTCGCCGTCCGATCCGGGAGGCCCCATGACCTTCGTCGTCGTCCCGCAATGGCAGGGGTCGCCCTCGAGCCGCGCGATGCGCCTCGCGGAGGGCGCAGCGGCCATCCGCGCCGACCTGCCCACGAGCTCCACGCGCGAGGTCGAGGTGCCGCTCGAGGCGGGCGACGAGCAGGGCACGGGCGTCGCACGCTTCGGCTCCCTGCAGCTCGTGCGGGAGCGGCTCGCGGAGGTGCTCGGCGGGCTGGGCGACGCGGCCGTCGTCATCGGCGGCGACTGCGGGGTCTCGGCCGCGGCCGTCGCGCACGTCGCGGGGCCGGACCTCGCACTCGTCTGGTTCGACGCGCACCCGGACCTCAACACGCCCGCGACCTCGCCCTCGGGCGCGTTCGGCGGCATGGTGCTCGCCTCACTCGTCGAGGAGGGGGTCGTCGACGCATCCCGGGTGCTCGTCGCGGGCGCCCGCGAGTGGGATCCGGGCGAGGAGGAGTTCGCGTCCGTGAAGGGCGTGGCGTCCGTCGGCGTCGACGGGGTCGCGGATGCCGAGGCCCTCGCCGCTGCGGTCGCCGCGACCGGCGCGCAGCGGGTCTACGTGCACATCGACCTCGACGTGCTCGACCCCGCCGAGTTCGAGGGACTGCTCGAGCCGATCCCCTTCGGGGTGAGCACCCCGCAGCTCGTCGCGGCCGTCAAGGCGCTCGTCACCCGGCTGCCGCTCGCGGGTGCGACGATCGCGTCGTTCGCGCCCGAGTCGCCCGAGAAGGCCGTCGACGACGCCCCCACCATCCTGAGGCTCATCGCGGCGCTGCGCGGCTAGCCTCGCGGGCGGCACCGGATCGGTCGCACGGCTCACCACCTGTCGGCGGGAGCAACCGCACCAGCGGCGGGAGCAACCGCATGTCCGGGCGGAGAACCGTGCGTGCGGCGGGAGCAACTACTCTCGCCGCGCACACGGTTCTCCGCCCGCGCGTCCTTCGCGCTGTCGAGCCGGGTTGCGGGAGTGCGGGTTCGGGTACGCGGGTGCGTACGGGAGGTTGTCGCCCCGCGGGCGGAGATGCGTGCAGGCGGCGGGAGCAACTTCCCCCGCCGCCTCACACCTGCACCGCCCGAGCTTGCAGCTGCCCCCGCCGCTGATGCGGTTGCTCCCGCCGAGCAGCAAGCGCAGGGTTCAGCAGGCACCCTGCGACCCGCGCGACGCGAATACGCTCGCCTCATGAACGCACGCGAGGTCGACGTCGTGGTGATCGGGGCCGGCGCGGTGGGCGAGAACGTCGCCGACCGCGCGGTGCAGGGCGGCCTGGAGACGGTGATCGTCGAGGAGGAGCTCGTCGGTGGGGAGTGCTCCTACTGGGCGTGCATGCCCTCGAAGGCGCTGCTGCGCGCGGGCGCCGCCCTGCGCGCGGCGCGGGCGGTCGGCGGTGCGGCGGAGGCCGTGACCGGCGAGGTCGACGCCCGCGCGGTGTTCCGCCGCCGCGACCGCATCACGCACGACCGCGACGATGCCTCGCAGGTGGAGTGGCTCGACGGCGCCGGCATCGGGCTGCTGCGGGGGCACGCACGGCTCGTGGGGCCGCGCCGGGTGGTGGTGACGGCGTCGGACGGCACCGTGACGGAGCTCGAGGCACGTCACGCCGTGGCCGTGTGCACGGGGTCGGTGCCGGTGCTGCCCGACATCCCGGGCCTCGCCGAGCTCGAGCCGTGGACCTCGCGCGACGCGACCTCGGCATCCGAGGTGCCGGAGACGCTCGTGGTGCTCGGCGGCGGGGTGGTCGGATGCGAGCTCGCCGCCGCCTACGCGAGCCTCGGCAGCCGGGTGGCGATCGTCGCGCGGCGCGGGCTGCTCGGCGGTCAGGAGCCGTTCGCCGGCGAGCTCGTGAGGGAGGGTCTCGAGGCCGCCGGCGTGCGCGTGCTCGCCGAGACCGAGGTCGTGAGCGCCCACCGGGCCGAGAAGAACGCCGTGCTCACCCTCGGCGACGGCTCGCGCATCCTCGCCGAGCGGGTGCTCGTGGCGACCGGTCGCGTCGGACGCACGCGCGACCTCGGCCTCGAGGAGCTCGGGCTCGCGGCGGGCGACGCGATCGAGGTCGACGACACGATGCGCGTGCCCGGCTTCGACTGGCTCTACGCGGTGGGCGACGTCAACGGGCGCGCGAAGCTCACGCACCAGGGCAAGTACCAGGCGCGGGCCGCGGGCGACGCGATCGCCGCACGCGCCGCGGGCCGCCCCGTCGACGACGCGCCCTGGGGGGCGCACGTCGCGACGGCCGACCACCGCGCCGTGCCGCAGGTGACCTTCACCGAGCCGGAGGTCGCATCCGTCGGACTCACCGCGGCGGCCGCCGAGAAGGCGGGCCTGCGCACGCGCGTGCTCGACTACGACCTCTCCTGGGTCGCCGGGGCGACCGTGTACGCCGACGACTACCGCGGGCAGGCGCGCGCGATCGTGGACCTCGACAGGAACGTGCTCGTCGGCGCAACCTTCGTCGGTCCGGATGTCGGCGAGCTGCTGCAGGCGGCGACGATCGCGGTCGTCGGCGAGGTCCCGATCGACCGCCTCTGGCACGCGGTGCCCGCCTACCCGACCGTGAGCGAGGTGTGGCTGCGCTGGCTGGAGGCCTTCGGCCGGCCGGGAGCCGAGGCGTGATCGCACCGGTGCGGCCCGAGCATCCGAGGCGGGTGGAGCGTGCCGCCGCCTCGCTCGTGCGCGGGGTCGTCGCCGTTCCGGGTCTGCGACGTGTGCTGCTCTGGGCGCCGGTCGCCCGCCCGGGATACTGGCTCGCGACGGGCTGCGCCTTCGTGTGGGGCACCCTGCTGCTCGGCCGCCACCGCACGAGTCACGGCCTGCACGTCATCACGCGTCTGCCGCGGTGGGCCTTCGGGCGCGGTGGCACCACGATCGGCGCGGTCTACCTCACGCGCGACAACGCGTCCGACCGCGTGCTCGAGCACGAGGCCGTGCACAAGCAGCAGTGGCGCAGCTATGGGCTCTCGCTGCCTGTGCTCTACCTCGCGGCCGGCTCGGTCGCGCGCACCAACCGCTTCGAGGTGGAGGCGGGCCTCGAGAAGGGCGGCTACGCCTGACGCCCCGCCTCTCCTCGGCGCGCCCGGTCAGCGCACGGTGAAGCGGGCGGCGAGCAGCGCCTCGTCACGCGAGGAGGACCCGACGAGCACATCGAAGTCGCCGGCCTCGACGACCCGCTCGCCCCGCGCGTCGACGATCGTGCAGTCGGAGACCGGCAGCTCGATCCTCACCCGCTCCGACGCGCCCGGCTCGAGCGCCACCTGACCGTAGCCCTTGAGCTCCTTGTCGGCCCAGCTCGCGCTCGTGACGTCGTCGCGCAGGTAGAGCTGCACCGTCTCGCGCACCGGGCGCGCGCCCGTGTTGGCGACGGTCACCTCGGCCACGACCGTGTCGTCGACGCCGAACTCGGTGCCCGAGAGCGTGAGGTCGGAGTACTCGACGCGCGTGTAGGAGCGTCCCTCGCCGAACGCCCACGCGGGCGACTGAGTGAGGTCGGCGTAGCGGTCGCCGTGCTGGCCCCGGATCTGGTTGTAGTACGTCGGCTGCTGACCCACGTGCCGGGCGAAGGAGATCGGCAGCCGCCCCGAGGGCTCGACCCGGCCCAGTACGATCTCGGCGACCGCACGTCCGCCCTGCATGCCCGGGTTCGCCGCCCAGATGACCGCCGCCGCACGCTCGACGGATGCGGGCAGCACGAGCGGCTTGGACGCGAGCAGCACCACGATCACGGGGATGCCGGTCTCGATGAGTGCATCCAGCAGCGCGATCTGGCCGCCGATCAGCTCGAGGGTTGCGGTGGACCGCCCCTCGCCCACGAGCTCGATGTGGTCGCCGACGACCGCCACCACGGCATCCGCGTCGCGCGCGTCGGCGACGGCCGCCGCGATGAGCGTCTCGTCGGGCGGGCACGCCCGCACGACGGGCGGCCGGGGCTGGCCGTCCGGAAAGAACGCCCCCTGCGGATGCGGTTCGAGGGTCAGGATGTCGGCACCGCGGGCGTAGCTCACCCGCGAGCCGGCGGGGGCGAGCTCGCGTAGCCCGTCGAGCACCGTCGTGATGAGCTCCCGCGGCTGGCCGTCGAGCCAGCCCGCCTGGCCGGACCCGCCGGCCCAGTCGCCGAGCTGGTACTGCGCGTCGTCGGCGAGCGGACCCGCGACGGCGATCCGGAGCGGCCGATCCGCGGCGCCCGGGGCCCCCGCGTCCACGCCGAGCGGGAGCGTGCCGTCGTTCTCGAGCAGCACGATCGACCGGCGGGCCGTCTCCAGGTTGAGCTCCGCGTGCGCCGCCTGGCCGACGATAGCCTCGTGGCCCTCCTGCGGCATCCGGGGGTCCTCGAAGAGACCGAGGTCGAACTTGAGGGCGAGGATGCGGGAGACCGCCGCGTCGAAGGCGTCCTCCGGCAGCATCCCGCGCTCCACCGCCTCGAGTGCGCCCTCGAAGAACAGTGGTGTCGTCATGATCATGTCGTTGCCGGCGCGCGTCGCGGCCGCCGCGGCGTGCGCGTAGTCGGGCTGCACGCGCTGCTCCCACACCATCCGTCCGACGTTGTCCCAGTCGGTGATGAGGACGCCCGGGTAGCCCCACTCCTCCTTGAGCACCTCGGTGAGGAGCCAGTCGTTGACGACGATCGGCACCCCGTCGGTGGTCTGGTAGCCGAGCATGAAGGTGCGGCACCCCTCGCGGGCGACGCGCTCGAACGGGGGCAGGAACCAGGAGCGCAGCTTGCGCCGCGAGATGTCGGCCTCGGATGCGTCGCGGCCGCCCTGCGTCTCGCTGTAGCCCGCGAAGTGCTTCGCGGTCGCGAGGATCGCGGTGCGGTCGGCGAGGCCGTCGCCCTGGTAGCCGCGCACCATCGCGGAGGCGTACTCGCCGATGAGGTACGGGTCCTCGCCGAAGGTCTCGTCGACACGGCCCCAGCGCAGCTCGCGCGCGATGCAGAGCACGGGCGAGAAGGTCCAGTGGATGCCGGTCGCGGCGACCTCGATCGCCGTCGCGCGGGCAACGCGTTCGAGCAGCTCGGGATCCCACGAGGCGGCCATGCCGAGCTGGGTCGGGAAGATCGTCGCTCCCGGCCAGAAGGAGTGGCCGTGGATGCAGTCCTCGCCGACGATGAGCGGGATCTGCAGGCGCGTCTCGAGCGTCAGCCGCCGCGCCTCCAGGAGGCGCTCGGGCGAGGTGTGCAGGATCGACCCCGCGTGGCGACGCTGCACCGAGTCGGCGAGGTCCCCGCGCGCGTCGAGCTGCAGCATCTGACCGACCTTCTCCTCGAGCGTCATCCGCCCGAGAAGGTCGGCGACGCGCTCGGGCGTGCTGAGCGTCGGATCGCGGTACGGCTCGGCCGTGGTGAGGGTCAGATCGCGGAGCGGCTCGGTCATGCGGTGGCCTTCTCGCCGGTCGCGGCGCTGTCGGTGGGGGTGGCGATGTCGGTGCGGACGGCGGTCACGGCGTCGTTGATGTCGAGGCCCTTCTTGCGCATCGCGCGCGCCCGCTCCCCCGCCGAGCGCAGCCGCGGGTTGACGTACTCGTCGATGCCGAAGTTGACGAGCGAGAGGGCGACGCCGATGAGCGCGATGCAGAGTCCCGGTGGCAGGTACCACCACCACTGGTTCTGCTGGAACGCGCCCTGCGCCGACGCCCAGTTGAGGATCGTGCCCCAGTTGTAGGCGGTCACCGGGATGACGCCGATGTAGGCGAGCGTCGTGAGGCCGAGGATGGCCGCTGTCACGGTGCCGACGAAGCTCGCGGCGATGAGCGCGAGCAGGTTCGGCAGCATCTCGACGAGGATGATGCGCCGCAGGGGCTCGCCGTTCGCACGCGCCGCGAGGACGAAGTCGCGGTTGCGCAACGACATCGTCTGGGCGCGCAGCACCCGGGCGCCCCACGCCCATCCGATGAGCCCGAGCACCGCGGCGATCGCCCACAGCGGCGGGTCCTCGAAGATGGAGGCGACCACGATGATGAGCGGGATGCCGGGGATGACGAGGAACACGTTGGTGAGCGCCGAGAGCGCCTCGCTCTTCCATCCGGTGAGGTAGCCCGCGATGACGCCGACCGTGATCGCGATGACGGTCGCGATGGCCGCCGCGAGGAAGCCGACCACGATGACGCCGCGCGTGCCGTGAATCACCTGGCTCAGCACGTCCTCGCCGATGTGGGTCGTGCCGAGCCAGTGCTCCGGCGACGGCGGCTTGAGACGCTCGGTCGGGTTGATCTTGGTCGGCGAGTAGGGCGAGATCACGTCGGCGAAGATCGCGACGAGCACGAAGAACGCGAGGATCACGAGCCCCGTGATCGACTTCCCGTTGCGGAACATGGCGAACGCCGCGCCGAGGCGCGCCCAGAAGCCCGCCGCGCGCTCACCCTTGGAGGTTGTCGCGGTGCGGAGGAGGAAGGTCTCCGGCGCGTTCGCCGCGCGCCGGCCGTCGGGTGTCTTGTCGGTCATGGTTCAGGCCTCGGTCTGACGGGTGCGCGGGTCGAGGAACGCGTAGGCGATGTCGGCCAGCACGTTGGCGATGAGCACGGAGATCGTGATGACGAGGAACACGCCCTGCATGAGCGCGTAGTCCTTCGCGTTGGTGGCGTCGAGCAGCAGCTTCCCGATGCCGGGGTAGCTGAACACCATCTCCATCACGATGGTCCCGCCGACCACGAAGCCGAGCGAGAGCGCGAAGCTCTGGATCTGCGGCAGCACGGCGTTGCGGGCCGCGTATCCCCACAGCACGCGCCGGTTCGGCATCCCCTTCGCCTGCGCGACCGTGATGTAGTCCTCGTCGAGCACGGTGAGCATCATGTTGCGCATCCCGAGCATCCAGCCGCCGAGCGACGCGACGACGATCGTCAGCACGGGGAGCGTGCCGTGGTGGATCACCTGCCCGATGAACTCGAACGACCACTCGGGCTTCACGCCCACGCCGTAGGCCTTGCCGATCGGGAACCACCGCAGGTTGACCGCGAACGCGGCGATCGCGAGCATCCCGAGCCAGAAGTACGGGATCGTGTTGAGGAAGGTCGTGATCGGGATGAAGACGTCGAGCTTGCTGCCGCGGCGCCAGCCGATGATCGCGCCGCCGACCGTGCCGATCGTGAACGCGACGATCGTCGCGAAGCCGACGAGGCCGATCGTCCAGGGCAGCGCCTGGCCGACCACCTCGGTCACGGGGCGGAGGCCGTGCAGCAGCGAGACGCCGAGGTCGCCGCGCAGCAGGTGCGACCAGTAGTCGATGTACTGCTGGAGGAGCGACTTGTCGGTGTCGAGCCCGAGGAGGGCGCGCAGCGACTCCGCCGCCTCCGGGGTCACGTTGCGGTTGCGGGCGAGGTACGCGGACACCGCGTCGCCCTTCATCAGGCGCGGCAGGAAGAAGTTGATGGTGATGGCCGCCCACAGCGTGAAGAGGTAGAACGCGGCGCGGCCGCCGAGGAAGCGCCACGGGATGCGGCTGCGCCCCTTCGACGCCTTCGTCGCGGTGGTGCCGACCTCGAGCGCGTCGACCTCGGGCTCGGTGAGCGGGGGCTGGATCGCGGTCATCGGGCGCCTCCCTGGTCGCGGGCCGCCGTGGCGAAGTGCTTCTCGGGGTCGGGGGATGCGGCGCGGAGCTCGCGCGTGTACGGGTCCTGCGGGTTGAGGATCACCTCGTCGGCGGGGCCGCGCTCGACGACGCGACCCTGGTTGAGCACCATGATCTCGTCGCTGAAGTGGCGCGCCGTGGCGAGGTCGTGGGTGATGTAGAGCACGCCCAGCCCCTCCTCGCGCTGCAGGTCCGCGAGCAGGTTGAGCACGCCGAGCCGGATCGACACGTCGAGCATCGACACGGGCTCGTCCGCCACGAGGAGCTTGGGCCGCGAGGCGAGGGCGCGCGCGATCGCGACGCGCTGCCGCTGCCCTCCCGACAGCTCGTGGGGGCGGCGGTCGATCACGGAGTCCGCGTCGAGGCGCACGCGCTCGAGCAGGCGTCGCACCTCGGCGTCGACCTGGTCGGCCGGCACGACACGGTCGAGCTGCAGCGGGCGCTCGATGTGGTAGCGGATGGAGTGGTACGGGTTGAGGGAGGCGAACGGGTCCTGGAACACCATGCGCAGCTGCTGCCGGTAGCTGCGCAGCGCCTTCCCGTGGCGCGGGATCGGCTCGCCGTCGAGCAGCACGCGGCCCGTCGTCGGCGTCTCCAGCTGGGTGAGGATCTTCGCGATCGTCGACTTGCCGCTTCCGGACTGGCCGACGAGGCCGAGCGTGCGGCCCGACTCGAGCGTGAAGCTCACCTCGTCGAGGGCCTTCATCTGGCCCGCGCCGCGCACGTTGTAGATCTTGGTGATGCGGTCGAACTCGAGAACGGTCATCGGACCACGACCCCCCGCTCCCCGGTGAGGCGGGGGAACGACGACAGCAGCGTCTTCGTGTACCCGTCCTGCGGGTCGGTCCAGATGCGCTCGGCGGTGTCGAGCTCGACGATCTCGCCCTCGCGCATGATCGCGATGCGGTCGCTGATCTCGAGCAGCAGCGGAAGGTCGTGGGTGATGAAGATCACCGAGAAGCCGAACTCGTGACGCAGTTGCGAGATCTGCCGCAGGATCTCGCGCTGCACGAGCACGTCGAGCGCGGTCGTCGGCTCGTCCATGACCATGAGCTGCGGCCGCAGCGCGAGCGCCATCGCGATCATCACGCGCTGGCGCATGCCGCCCGAGAGCTCGTGGGGGAAGGATCGGGCGCGCGCCGCGCCCACCTTGACGATCTCGAGCAGCTCCGCGACCTCCGCGCGGCGCTTCGCGCGCGACATCGCGGGGCGGTGCACCTCGAAGACGTCCTCGAGCTGGCGCCCGATCGGGGCGACGGGGTTGAGGGCGTTCATGGCGCCCTGGAAGACCATCGAGACCTTGTCCCAGCGGAACCGGCGCATCTGCTCGGCGTCGAGGGAGTTGACGTCGATGTCGGCACCGGATGCGTCGTGGAAGACGACGGAGCCGCTCGTGATGACGGCCGGCGCCTTGAGCAGGCGCTGCACGCCGTAGGCGAGGGTGGTCTTGCCGCATCCGCTCTCGCCCGCGAGTCCGAGGATCTCGCCCCGGCGGAGCTCGAGGGTGACGTCCTTGACGGCCGCCACGGGCGGGTCGACGTCGTACACGACCGAGAAGTCGCGCACGGTGAGAAGCGCATCGCTCATCGCTGGTGTTGCTTTCGTTCGTCGTCACGCACCGGGGGTGGCTGCACGCACGGTGCAGCCACCCCCTCGCGTCTTGCTCAGTTGGCGGGCTTCAGCTTCGTGAGAATCTGAACGATACCCGGCTGCGTCGGGTCGGCCGAGGCGTAGAGGTCACCCTCCGACGGCCATCCGACGTAGTTGCGGGTGTTGTACTCGCCGAGCAGCGGGTGCGACCCGAGCGGGATGGCGGGCACGTTGTCGACGAACGCCTTCTGGATCACGGCGAGCGCGGCCTGGCGGCTCGCGTCGTCCGAGGCGTTGGCGTACTCGTTGAGAGCAGCGGTCACCGCCGGGTCGTCGAAGCGGCCGAAGTCGAACTGTGCCTTGTTGTCCACGATCCACTTCGGGTCCATGGTCGAGGTGTAGAGACCGTACGCGTTGCCGGTGTCCTCGAGCCAGTGGATGATCGCCTGGAAGGTGCCCTCCTGGCGGGCGGCGTCCCAGCCACCCCAGTCCGGCTGGTCGATCTTGACCTCGATGCCGAGGCCCTCCTTCAGCTCCTCGGCGATGAGGGCCTGCTCGGTGTTCCAGTCGCTCCAGCCCGCGGGGACGGAGATCGAGAAGCTGACGGCCTCGCCATCGGGGTCGATGAGCTTGTCGTCCTTCCAGGTGTAGCCCGCGTCGGTCAGGATCTGCTTCGCCTTGTCGACGTCGACCGAGTAGTTGGCGTCCTTGTACTCGGGCAGGATCTCGTCGTCGAGCAGCTCGCTGAGGCCGGTCACGCTCCAGATGGGCGTGCTGGCGCCCTCACGGGCGATGTCGACGTAGGCCGTGCGGTCGATCGTCCACGCGAGCGCCTGACGGAGGGCGACGTTGTTGAACGGCTTGGTCTGCAGGTTGAGGAAGACCGTTCCGGAGCCGAGCGTGGGCGCGGCGAGGAAGTGGTTGTCCTTGTCGGCGGCCAGGTAGCTGTCCTTGATCTGCGGGATGAACGCCTGGGCCCAGTCGGCCTCCCCCGAGGAGAGGGCGGTCGTGAGCGCCGCGTTGTCGCCGTAGGAGACGTAGTGCAACTCGGGCACGGCGAGCTCGCCGCCCCAGTAGTCCGGGTTGGCCTTCAGCGTGACCGACTCGGTCGTCCAGCTGTCGAGCACGTAGGGTCCGGTGCCGACGGCCTGGCCCTCACCCGTGAGCGGGTCGGTGTTCGGGTCGTCGATCTTCTCCCAGATGTGCTTGGGCACGATCGCGGTGTGGAGCACGCGCGACTGGGCGGTGTACTTCGAGCCGTCGAAGCTGATGACGACCGTGTCGCCGTCCGCCGTCACGTCGGTGACCTTGAGCGCAGCGCCGTCGGTGAGCTTGCCCGTCTTCAGCATGTCGAAGGTGAAGACGATGTCGTCGGCGGTGAAGTCCTCGCCGTCGCTCCACTTGACGCCGGAGCGGGGAACGACCGTGAGCTGCGTGTAGTCGTCGTTCCACTCGACCGACTCGGCCAGCCACGGCGTCGTGCCGAGGTCGCCGGTCGGGTTGACGAGCGCGAGCGGCTCGAAGATGACCTTCGCGTAGCCGTACTTCGAGGCGGACGAGTCGCCGAGGAAGGGGTTGTGGGACTCGGTGGTGATCGCCCCGTCGGGCTTGGCGATCGTGAGGGCGGCGCCCCCGGACGTTCCCGGATCGGTGCTCGTCGAGCACCCGGCGAGCGTCGCCGCGCCGAGGGTGAGGATCGCGCCGACGGCGATCAAGGACTTTCTGAGCTTCATTGCTTCTCCTTGGGCAGGGTTGCTGCGTGTCCGACGGTGGTCCGGCGGAGCGACTGATTGCCTACTTTGCCACTTACTTACCCCTTAGTAAGTCAGCGGACACGGTAAGGTTACCGACGGGAAAGCCGGATCGCAACATCGCCAGCAGAGGGGGTCACCGTGGCGCAGACACACACCGGTGCGACGCGCAGCCGCCCGGAGACGGCGCGCAAACGCACCGAGATCCTGCAGGCGGCCATCGAGACCTTCGGGGCCAAGGGATCCGCGAACGGCACGCTCGCCGACATCGCCGAACAGGTCGGGATGACCCACGCCGGCGTGCTCCACCACTTCGGCTCGAAGCAGAAGCTGCTGCTCGAGGTGCTCACCTACCGGGACGAGTCCGACGTCCAGGAACTCGTCGACAAGCACATCCCCGGCGGACCCGAGCTGTTCCGTCACCTCGTCCGCACCGCGTACGCCAACGCCCTGCGTCCCGGAATCGTGCAGGTGTACGCCGTGCTGTCGTCCGAGTCGGTGACGGACGACCATCCGGCGCGCGAGTTCTTCCAGGAGCGCTTCCGCGTGCTCCGCGGCGACGTGCGCGACGCCTTCCTCGAGCTCTGCGCCCAGGAGGGCGTGACCGACCACGCCACGGTCGACATGGCGTGCGCCTCGATCCTCGGGGTCATGGACGGCCTCCAGCTGCAGTGGCTGCTCGACCCCACCGCGATCGACCTCGGCGAGGCGAGCGAGTTCGCGATCACGTCGATCGTCAACGGCGTGCTGCACCCGGGGCCGTCGCTCGAGAGCCGCGTCGAGGGGCGCGACTGAGCCCCTCCCGGCGATCAGTCGGAGGTGAGCGCGTGGGCGGCGCGATCGCCGGAGACCCACGCGTAGACCTGGTGCTCCCGCTCCGCCTCGACGGGCAGCATCTCGGCGAGCCAGGCGTCGACGGCGGCGCGCATCGACTGGCCGACGTCGCGACGCAGCCACGTGACGCAGACTCGACCGGGTGCCGAGAACTCCCGGATGCCGGACGCGTCGGCCACCTCCAGGAAGATGCGGCCGCGGGCCTTGGCGGGCAGGGTCGCGGCGACCGTCTCCGCGATGGCGATGTCGGCATCCACGGCGCCGAGCAGCACCGAGTCACCCTCGCGGGGATTCCAGGCGATGGTGGCGGGGAGGACGTCGGAGAGAAGCATCGCTCTCAGTATAGGTCAGCCTTACCTAACGCGATGCTGCGAATCCGCCGTCAGGCGGCCCAGGCCGGCGGATGCCGCCGCTGCCACCCGAGCCGCCGCTCCAGCTGCGCGCCGAGCGCGAGCAGCGTGCGCTCCCCGCCCGGACGCCCGACGAGCTGCACGCCCATCGGGAGGCCGTCGTCCGTCATCGACACGGGGAGCGTGATCGCCGGCAGACCCGCGACGTTCGCGAAGCTCGTGAAGGGCGTGTAGCGCACCTGCTGCGCGAAGTTCTCCTCGCCGTCCTCCGGCTCGTACCACCCGACGGGGCGCGGAGTGAGCGCCAGCGCGGGCGTCACGACGGCGTCGAACGGCGCGAAGCGCGCGATCGTGCGGCGCTCGAAGCCCGCGAGCCACGCGAGCGCCTCCCCCAGGGTGCGCGCGTCGAGCGCGCGGCCGCGCTCCACGAGCCAGCGCGTGAGCGGCTCGACGAGGGCGAGCTGCTCCTCGCCGAGCGGGAGCGTCGCGGCGCCCCCCTGCCACACCGCGCGGAAGGCGGGCGCGTAGCCGGGCTCCTCCGGCATCCGCAGCTCCTCGAGGCCGTGACCGAGCGCGTCGAGCTCGGCGAGGGCGAGGTCGACCGCGGCACGCGCGGCGGGGTCGATCGAGAGCTCGTAGGCGGCGGACCATGGCGAGTCGTAGCTCACCGCGAGCTGGAAGCGCCCCTCGCCGCGGGTCGCCGCCGCGAGGAACGGACCGTCCCCGCCCTCGTCCGGCGGCAGCGTCGCCCAGGACGGCCGCGCCCCGGCGGGCGCCGCGAGCGCGTCGAGCAGCAGGCCCGCATCCGCGACGGTTCGTGCGAGCGGTCCTGCCTGGACGAGCCCGGCGAGACCCCCGAACCCCGAGGAGGCGGGCACCCGGCCGCGCGAGGGCTTGAGGCCGACGAGCCCGGTGGCCGCCGCGGGGATCCGGATCGACCCGCCGCCATCCGAGCCCGGGGCCACGGGAAGCAGTCCCGCCGCGACCGCCACGGCGGCGCCGCCGCTCGACCCGCCCGCGCCGAGCCGCGGGTCGTAGGGGTTGCGCGCCGGACGACCCGCGAGCGGCTCCGTATAGCTCGGGAAGCCGAACTCGGGAGCCGCCGTCGACCCGAGACTCACCGAGCCCGCATCATCGACCACGGCGACCAGCTCGTCGCTCTCCTCCGGAACGTATCCGGCGAAGGCCCGCGAGCCGAAGCCGCTCACGCGCCCGGCACGCGCGACGAGCGCCTTGTCGGCGAGCGGGAGGCCCCACAGCGCGAGCGCCCGCGGCAGCGCCGCGACGGCGTCGGCGCGGCCGAGGGCGGCATCCGCGTCCACCACGGCGAACGCGCCGAGCTCCGGGTCCAGCCGCTCGATCCGGGCGAGGTAGTGCGTCGCGAGCTCCCGCGGCGACACCTCCCCCCTGCGGAGCCAGTCCAGCTGCTCGACGGCGGTCAGATGGTGGAGTTCGAACACCCCTCGAGCGTAGGCGGCGGGCAGGGTTGACATCCGGGTCGCAAGATGGTTGGTTAGTTACTCAAGTAATGAACCCACTACCCCGGGAGCCCACCGTGGACGACAGCCGCCCGATCTTCCTCCAGATCGCCGAGCAGCTCGAGGACGACATCGTCGCGGGTCGCCTCCCGGAGGAGACCCAGGTCCCCTCCACCAACGAGCTGGCCGCATACCTGCGCATCAACCCGGCGACAGCCGGCAAGGGCGTCAACCTGCTCGTCGACCAGGGGATCCTCTACAAGAAGAGAGGCATCGGCATGTTCGTCGCCGACGGCGCCCGCGCGCGCCTCGTGGCCCAGCGCCGCGACCGATTCCGGGAGCAGTACCTCGCTCCCCTGCTGACCGAGGCGGAACGGCTCGGGATCACCCCCGCCCAGCTCGCCGCGATGATCGAGGAGGCGGGACGATGAGCACCGTCATCCGCGTCGACGGGCTGAGCAAGACCTACGGCGCCGGGTCGGGTGCCGTGCACGCCGTCTCCGAGGCCACATTCGAGCTCGCGGAGAACCGCATCTACGGCCTCCTCGGCCGCAACGGCGCCGGCAAGACGACGCTCATGCAGCTGCTCACCGGCCAGGAGTTCGCCACCCGCGGCACGATCTCCGTCTTCGGCGAGCAGCCGGTCGAGAACGCGCGCGTCCTCGAGCGCGTGTGCTTCATCAAGGAGAGCCAGCGCTACCCCGACGACTTCCGCGTGAAGCACGTGCTGAAGAGCGCCCCGTGGTTCTTCGCGAACTGGGACGCCGCGTTCGCGGACGAGCTCGTGGAGCGCTTCCGAGTGCCGGCGAACCGCCGGATGAAGAAGCTGTCCCGCGGGCAGCTCTCCGCGGTCGGCGTCATCGTGGGGCTCGCGAGCCGGGCGCCCCTGACCTTCTTCGACGAGCCCTACCTGGGCCTCGACGCCGTCGCCCGCCAGCTCTTCTACGACGTTCTCCTCGCCGACTACGCGGAGCACCCGCGCACCGTCGTGCTCTCGACGCACCTCATCGACGAGGTGTCGAACCTCCTCGAGCACGTTCTCGTGATCGACGACGGGCGCATCATCATCGACGCGGATGCCGACGAGCTCCGCGGCTCTGCGGTCGACGTCGTGGGCGCCCGCTCCGCGGTCGAGGCGTTCACCGCCGGACGCGAGGTGCTGCACCGCGCGAGCCTCGGCGGCCTCGCCACCGCGACCGTCGCCGGCCTCGACGACGCAGGCCGCGCCGCCGCGCGCGAGGCGGGCCTCGAGCTGGCGCCGGTCTCGCTGCAGCAGCTCGTCATCCGCACCACGACCCTCGGCGACGCCGAGCCCGAGAACGGAGAACCCGCATGACCGCCGTCACCGCATCCACCCCGAGCTCGCCGTTCGGGCGGGCCTGGCGCACCGTCCGGCTGCTGACGACCAACCCGTGGACGGTCATCGGCTGGCCGCTCGTGATCCTCGGCGCCATCTTCGTGATGACGTGGACCATCTGGTGGCTCATCTTCGCCTCCGTCGACCCGGCCGACCTGACCGAGACGGCGGACGGCATCCGCTTCAACGGCGCGGTGAGCTACATCTTCGTGTACATGCTCGTGATCTCGGTGCAGGCGGTGAACCTCGCGTTCCCGCTCGCGCTCGGCTTCGGCTCGACGCGACGGGCCTTCTCACTCGGCTCCGGTCTCGCCTTCGTGCTGCTCTCCGCCGCCTACGCGGTCGTGCTCACGATCGGCGCCTGGCTCGAGGAGCTCACCGACGGCTGGGGGCTGCACGGCGCGTTCTTCCGCACCTTCTACCTCGCGACCGACGCGGGCTGGCTCGCGCAGTGGTGGATCTACTTCTGCTGGTTCGTGTTCTTCTTCTTCACCGGCACGATCTTCGCCGCGATGTACGTGCGGTGGAAGGCGCTCGGCCTGACGGCGGCGTTCGTCGCGCTCGGCGTGCTCGTCGTCGCGACGATCGCGGTTCTCACGCTGACCGCGACCTGGCACCTGTTCTGGGAGGCGCTGGCCGAGCTGGGCACGATCGGCATCGCGAGTGCCGCCCTCGTGCCCGCCGTGCTCGCTGCGGTGGTCGGCTACCTCGTGCTGCGGCGCGCCACCCCCCGCGGCTGAGCCCGGATGCCGCCGGCCGTCCCGAGGAGGGGCGGCCGGCGTCCGTCATTTCAGGCTCTTCTGCATGAGCACGGTGCCGAGCCAGCGGCCGAACTTGAAGCCCACCTTGCCCATGCGACCGACCTCCTTGAAGCCGAAGGCCTGGTGCATCGCGATCGAGGCATCCGCACCCCTGTCGGCGATGACCGCGATGACCTCCTTGATGCCCGCGGCCTTCGCCCGGGTCAGGAACTCGGCCATGAGGGCCGTGCCGAGCCCCTTGCCGGTGGATGCGGCGCGCAGGTAGATCGAGTTCTCGACGGTGTAGCGGTAGGCCGCCTTCTGCTTCCACGGGGAGGCGTTGGCGTAGCCGAGCACCTGCCCGCTCGGCGAGACCGCGACGAGCCACGGGTAGCCCAGCTTCTCGTTGTGGCGGAACTTCGCCCGCAGCTCCCTGAGGGTCTGCGGCTCCTCGTCGAAGGTCACCGTCGAGTTCGCGACGTAGTGGTTGTAGATCTCGCGGATGTCGGGCAGATCGCCCTCCTCGGCGTCGCGGATGCTGAACGCGAACTCCGGCTCGGGCGCGGGCTTCTTCTGGAGGTGCGGCGGGAGCACACGGCGCGGGTTGTATTCCTCTTCGAGCATCCCGCCCCCTCCGAGCGTCAGGTCACGTCGCGGCGCCAGGTGGTGAGCCCGCCGATCACGAGGAACAGCGCGGCGTACCCGCCGAGCACGAGTCCACCTTGCCACCATTCGAGGGAGTCGGCGGTCGCGGCGCCGCTGAACGCCGTGAAGATGCTCGATCCGACGAGGGCGTCGCTCGCGGCGCCGGGAAGGTAGCCGCCGATGCGCGCCGACCACTCCCAGAACGATGAGGCGAGTCGCAGGAGCGGCTCCACGAACTGGGTGAAGGCGAGCACGATGACGATCACCGCCACCTGGTTGGACACGAGCACGCCGAAGGCGACGCCGATCATCGCCCAGAGCATCATCGCGAGCACGATGCGCCCGAGCAGCGCCCAGACGTCGGAGTCGCCGAGCAGCGTCTCCTGCCCGGTCGCGGCGAGCACCAGGGCGCCCAGACCCACCGCGGCGAGCAGGCCGACCACGGCGTAGACCACACCCCACACCGCGCCCGCGATGACCTTGCCGCCGAGCACGGCCGAGCGTCTCGGGGTGGCGAGGAAGGTCGGGGTGAGTGTCTGGTGGCGGAACTCGGTCGTGGTCGCGAGCGCGCCGAACAGGAGCGGGAACACGTAGCCGACGGCCGTCGCGACGCTGTAGACCAGCGGCGGCACCATCTCGGCGGTGATGAGCTGCCCCTCGGGCTGCTGGCGGATCGTCGTGAAGAGGGCGGCCATCCCCGCCGCCGTCAGCCCCACGTAGCCGAACAGGATCGCCGCCAGGATCCACCAGATGCGGGTGGTCGAGATCTTGAGCAGCTCGGAGCGCAGTGAACGCAACATCAGCGGATCTCCCCCTCGCCCACGATCCCGAGGAAGACATCCTCGAGGCCCTCCCGTTCCGGAACGAGCAGCCGCAACGGGACCCCCGCCGCGAGCGCATGCCGTCCGATCGCGTCGGCGTCGAGCCCGCTCACCCGGAGGCCGTCGCCCGCCACCTCGACCTGGCCGCCCGCGGCCGTAAGGGAGCGACCGAGCGCCTCCCGGTCGGCCGCGTCGACGTGGACGCGGGCGATCGCCCCACCCTCGAGCCCGTCGAGCGTGCCCTCGTAGGCGAGCCGTCCGCGGGAGATGATGACCACCCTGTCGACCGTCTGCTGCACCTCGCTCAGCAGGTGGGACGAGACGAGCACCGTGCGCCCCTCGGCGGCGAGATCGCGCAGGAAGCCGCGGATCCAACGGATGCCCTCGGGGTCGAGGCCGTTGATGGGCTCGTCGAGCACGAGCGCGCCGGGATCGCCGAGCAGCGCGAACGCGAGGCCGAGGCGCTGACGCATGCCGAGCGAGTACCCGCCCACACGGCGGCCGCCCGCATCCGCGAGCCCCACCCACGCGAGCACCTCGTCCACGCGGGCGGTGGGTATGCCGGCCGCGGCGCCGACCACGCGGAGGTGGTCGCGGCCGCTGCGGCCGGGGTGGAAGCTCGCCGCCTCGAGGGCGGTGCCGACCGTGCGCAGCGGATTCGGAAGCTCGGCATAGCTCGTGCCGTCGAAGGTCGCCCGGCCGCTCGTGGGCCGCACGAGGCCGACGAGCGAGCGCAGCGTCGTGGTCTTGCCCGCGCCGTTGGGGCCGAGGAAGCCCGTCACGACGCCGGGCTCGACCCGGAAGCTCAGGTCGTCGACGGCCGTCGTGCCGCCGAAGCGCTTGGTCAGGGATTGGATCTCGATGACGGCTCCGGTCATGTCTCCACGGTATGCGCGGCTCGCCGCCGTCCGCCTCCCCCATTCGGCGGAACTCGTCCCCGCACCACCCCGGAAATGCAGGAGATCCGCCCGGCCGACCCCCGGGCGGCGCGCTGAGTGGGCTCCGTCAGGAGTTTTCTCCTGCATTTCTCGGAGTGAGTGAGGTGTCAGACGGGTGCGGCGTCGTCGAGGGCGCGCAGGTCCCAGTTCACCGGCTGCGCGCCCGTCTGCTCCAGCAGGGCGTTGGCGCGGCTGAACGGCTTCGAGCCGAAGAAGCCGTTGTGCGCGGAGAGCGGGCTCGGATGCGCCGACGCGACGATGGGCGTAGCGCCGAGCAGGGGCCGCAGCGTGCCCGCATCCCTCCCCCACAGGATCGCGACGAGCGGGGCGTCGCGCGCGACGAGGGCGCGGATGGCGTGCTCGGTCACGGCCTCCCACCCCATCCCGCGGTGCGAGCCGGATGCGCCCGAGCGCACCGTGAGCACCCTGTTGAGCAGCATGACGCCCTGCCCGCTCCACCCGGAGAGGTCACCATGCTCGGGCGGGGTCACCCCGAGGTCGGCGTGGAGCTCCTTGTAGATGTTCTGCAGGCTCTTCGGCAGCGGCCGCACGTGGCGCTCGACCGCGAAGGACAGGCCGATCGGATGCCCGGGGGTCGGATACGGGTCCTGCCCGACGATGAGCACGCGCACCTCATCGAAGGGCTGGGTGAAGGCGCGCAGCACGTTCGGACCGGCCGGCAGGTAGGGGCGACCCGCCGCCACATCCGCGCGGAGCAGCTCGCCCATCCGCGCCACCTGCGGCGCGACGGGCTCGAGCGCCGCGGCCCAGCCGGGGTCGACGAGCTCGGAGAGCGGCCGCGGCGCGCTCATGCGCCGAGCGTCCCGACGATGACGCCCGCGGGCTCGTCGAGCACCTGCCAGACGCTTCCGGCGCCGAACACCGCGAACCCCTCGTCGCCCACCACGAGCACCGTCCCCTCGTCGATCGCGACACCCCCGTCGACGAGCCCCGCCTCGGTGGCCGCGACGAGGCGGCTGAGCGTGCCCCACTGGGCGGCGTGCACGTCGACGGCGAGGTCGACGAGACCGAGCCCCTCGACGACGGTGACCTCGTCGAGGTCCTCCGCCGTCTCCTCCGGGCACACGGCGATGCCGTTGATGCGCCAGCCGCCCACGATCGCGCGGTCGGCGGCGATCATCGCGCCCGCGGAGAACCCCAGGTACGGAAGGCCGTCGGCGACGAGCAGCCGGATCTCCTCCACGATCGGGTCGACCGCGGCGTGGTAGGCGGGCGTGAGCCCACCGCCCACGAGGAGCCCGTCGATGTCGGTCAGTGCGGTCGGGGGGAAGGTCTCGCCCGCCGCGATCGTCGTCACGACGGGATCGCACGCCGCGACGCGGCGCAGCGATTCGGGGTAGCCGGATCGGTACTCCTCCGACGGAACGCCCTCGTCGACCACGATGAGCACGCCGATGCGCGGCACCATGCGCCCGCCGCCCGCGGCCCGGGCCGCGGCCTCCGCGAGGAACGCCGAGGTGACGTCGGGGTCGCCGGCCGGCGACCAGCCGCCGCCCGCGAGGTGCACGCTCATGCGGCGCCCTCCGTCGTGTCGGACGGGTACGCGACGGGACCCTCCGAGCTCCACGGGAACATGATCCAGCGGTCGGTGCGCCGCCACGTGTAGTGCGGCTCGTGCACCGTGCCCGGCTTCGCGTAGAGGCACACCGTGCGCACCTCGCCGCCGCCCGCCTGCAGCAGCTGCAGCACGAGGGCGAGGGTGCGCCCCGAGTCGGCGACGTCGTCCGCCAGCAGGATGCGCTTGCCCGAGAGGGACTCGCGGTCGAGCGTGGGGGGCAGCACGACCGGCTCGTCGAGGCGCGACTCGACGCCCGTGTAGAACTCGACGTTGAGGCTGCCGAGCATCTTGACGTCGAGCGCGTAGCCGAGGGCACCCGCGAGCGGCAGACCGCCGCGCGCGATCGCCACGATGGCGTCCGGCCGGAAGCGGTCGGCCGCGATCGTCTCGGCGAGCTCGCGCGACGCCCGCCCGAACAGCTCCCAGTCGAGGATCTCGCGCTCCGTATCCGCCATGCCTCAACGCTACCGAGCCCCGACTGCCCTAGCATCCGTTCATGGCGACCCGAGCCCGCAGCACGTCCGCGATCACCTTCTCCCTCGTCGGCTTCCTGTTCCTCGTGGAGCTGACGAGCGGCATCCTGCAGGGGTTCTACGTGCCCCTCATCCCCGACCTCGTCGACCACCTGCAGATCCGCGACGGCGACTTCAACTGGTTCGAGGCGGGGGCGCTGCTGCTGTCGGCCATCATCGTGCCGATCTTCTCGAAGCTCGGCGACATGCACGGGCACAAGCGGATGCTGCTGATCTCGACCGCGCTCACGGCGGGCGCCACCTGGTGGCTCGCCGTCACGGCCGACTTCTGGAGCTTCCTCGCGGCCTGGTCGCTGCAGTCGTTCTACGTCGTCTGGCTGCCGCTCGAGGTCGCGCTCATCTTCGACAGGGGGCGCCGCAGCGGCACGGCGGCGTCCGCCACGCGTCGCGCCGCCGGCTTCCTCGTGGTGGCGCTCGAGGCCGGGGCGATCGCGGGGGCGCTCGGTGCGAGCCGCGTGTTCGCGGCGGTGGGAGAGAACGTCATGCTCACCCTCTTCGTTCCCGCCGTCGCGGTGACGCTCGTGTTCTTCGCGATCCTGTTCGGGGTGCCGGAGTCGGAGCCGCTGCCGGGACGTCGCCTCGACCTCGTCGGCTTCGGGCTGCTGTCGCTCGGCCTCGTCGTCATCACGGCCGGGCTCGCCCTGCTGCGCGAGGACGCCGGCGTGGGCGGCATCCTCGGCGTAGTGGGCCTCATCCTCGCGGGCCTCGCGATCATCTACGCCTTCGGCCGTTGGGTGCTGAAGCAGCCGGACCCCGCGATCGACCTGCGCGTCATGCGCCGGCCCGCCATGTGGCCGGTGCTCGTGACCGCGGGCCTCTTCGGCATCAGCGTGCTGGGAGCCCAGGCGCCGCTCTCGACCTACGCGGGCACGGATCCCGGTGAGGTGGGCTACGGGCTCGGGCTCGACTCCGGCGACCGGTCGATCCTCATCGGCGTCTACCTCATCTCGATGATCGTCGGCGCGCTGCTGTTCGCCGCCGTGTCGAAGCGCCTCTCGCCGCGGCTGTCGCTCATCCTCGCGACCGCCTTCGTCGCGGCGGGCTACCTGCTGTTCCTGCCGTTCCACCTGGAGACCTGGCAGGTGGTCGGCAACATGGTCATCGCGGGTCTCGGCTCGGGGGCGCTCGTCGCCGCCCTCCCCGCCGCGGCCGCCGCTGCGGCCCCGCGGGGTCAGACCGGCGTCGCCGCGGGCATGACCAACACGACCAAGACCATCGGCGGCGCGTTCGCATCCGCGGTATTCGGCGTCGTGCTCGTGGCGGGCACGGGCGGCTCGGACTCGACCGCGGCGCCGCTGGCCGGCTACATGACCGTGTGGGCGATCTGCGGCGTCGGCGCGCTCGTCGCGATGGTGCTGCTGTTCTTCGTGCCGAAGCTCGCCTTCGCGGACGTCGAGGAGGACCTGCTTCCCGAGGCCGACGCCCTCCGCTGACCGGCCGCGCGGCGGGCCGTGCTCACGCCTTGGGCGCGAGCACGCCCTTGTGGATGGTGCGCACCGCCGACTGGGCGACGGGCTTCACGACCACGAGGTCGAGGTCGACGTGCGACGGCAGCTCGACCGCGTGCACGATCGCCTCGGCGATGTCGGCCGCGACGAGCGGGTTCGCGACGCCCTCGTAGACGGCGTCCGCGGCTGCCCGGTCGCCCCTGTACCGCACGAGCGAGAAGTCGGTCTTGACCATCCCGGGCGCGATCTCGACGACCCGCAGCGGCTCGCCGCCGAGCTCGAGCCGCAGCACCCCGAGCAGGGCGTGCTGCGCGTGCTTGGCGGCGTTGTAGCCCCCGCCTCCCGGGTAGACCGTGTGACCTGCGATCGAGGTGACCGCGACGATGTCGCCGGAGCCGCGCGCCGCGGAGCCGGCCCGCAGCGCCGGGAGCAGCGCCGCGATCATCCGCTGCGTTCCGAGCACGTTGACCTCGAACATCGTGCGCCAGTCGTCGAGGATCGCGTCCTCGACGCTCTCGGTGCCGAGCGCGCCGCCCGCGTTGTTGACGAGGGCGTGCAGGGGGCCGCCCGCCTCCACCTCGGAGCGGATGCGGGCGACATCCGCGTCGTCGGTCACGTCGGCGACGATCGGCGTCAGCACGCCCTCCGCCGCGAGCGCCTCCAGGCGGTCGGCACGACGTGCGACCCCGATCACCTGCCACCCGTGCGCCGCGAACAGCCGCGCCGTCGCCTCCCCGATGCCCGAGCTCGCCCCCGTCACGACCACGCGATACGTCATGGCTCCCACGTTAGGCCGTCTCGGCGGCAGCTGGTCCCGGGGTCGCCGGGACTTCGTACGCTGGGGGCATGACCGAGACCGCGGCACCGACCAAGCCGCGCGTGCGCGTCCCCTTCTGGGACAACGCGCGTTTCGCGTGCATCGTGCTCGTCGTCATGGGGCACGCGATCCAGCGCCAGACGAGCGACTCCGACAACGCGCTCTCGCTCTACCTGTTCATCTACGCGTTCCACATGCCCGCGTTCGCGATCGTGTCCGGGTTCTTCTCGAAGGCGACCCCGCCGGGACTGCGGCAGATGCGCCGCATCATCACCGACTTCGTGCTGCCGTACATCATCATGCAGACCATCTGGTCGCTCGTGCAGTGGCTCGTCGAGGGAAAGAACGTCTTCAACCCCACCGAGCCGCATTGGACCCTGTGGTTCCTGCTGGCGCTCGCGATCTTCCGGATGGTGCTGCCGTACCTCGCCCTGCTGCGCTGGCCGCTGCTGTGGGCGGTCGTCGCCTCCGTGACGGTGGGTTTCTTCTCGAACGTCGACTCGACGTTCTCGCTCTCGCGCGCGATCGGCATCCTGCCGTTCTTCGTGCTGGGCTGGAAGCTGCGCCACTGGGGGCTCGTGGACCGCTGGCGGCACCTGCCCACGGGCGGGATCTGGGCGATCCGAGGGGTGGCCGCGGCGGTGCTCGGCGGCTGGCTCGCGGTCGTGCTCACGGGCATCCGGTCGTTCCGCGAGTTCGACCTGCGGTTCTGGTTCTTCTACGACGACTCGTACCAGGATCTCGGCGAGCCTGTGTGGTGGGCGGGGCTGCTGCGCCTGGCGCTCATCGTGCTCGCCGTGCTGCTGAGCGCGGCGTTCTTCACGCTCGTGCCGCGCCGGCGCACCTTCTTCACGGCATTCGGCCAGGCCACCATGTACGTCTACCTGCTGCACTCGTTCGTGCTCTACCCGATCCGCGAGTCGGGCGTGCTCAAGGACGACCACGCCTCGGCGGTGTGGCTGCTGACGATGGTCTTCGCCTCGCTCGCGATCTCGGTCGCCCTGTCGAGCCCGTGGGTGCGGAGGGTGTTCCGCCCGCTCGTCGAGCCCAAGCCCAACTGGCTCTTCGCGCGGCGCGACGAGCGCCCTCCCGCGCCCTCGCGCACCGACCCCACGGGCGCCCGCCGTTCCTAGCTACTCGGCCGCGACGACCTCGTAGCCGTGGTCGACGCGCTTCGGCAGCACGAACACGAGCGCGAAGGCGGCGACGGCGAAGATCGCCGAGACGAGCATCGCGTGCGCGGCCGACTCCGCGAACGACGGGGCGACGTCCGTCGGACCCGAGATGTCGAGGGTGCCGAAGAACACCGAGCCGATGACCGCGATGCCGATGGCCGAGCCGATGCGCTGCATGGTGCCGATGACCCCGGATGCGGCGCCCGCCTCGGTGCGGTCGACGGTCGCGACGATGAACTGCGCGTTGGGGGCGATGAACAGGCCCGAGCCGATGCCGGCGACCGCGAGGGGCACGAGCAGGTCCCAGTTGGTGAGGTCGGCGGCGGGGACCAGCAGCAGCACGAGCCACACCGCGATGAGCCCGACGGCCACCATCGCCGTGCCGATCACGAGGGCTGTGCGGCCGAAGCGATGCGCGACGCGGTCGCTCTGCGAGGCACCGACGATCGAGCCGAGCGCGAACGGGATCGACACGAGGCCCGACTCGAGCGCCGTGTGGCCGAGGCCGGCCTGCCAGAGGATCGAGATCGTGAAGAAGATGCTCGTGAACGCCGCGAAGTAGACGAGCGCCAGGATCACGCCGCCCGTGAACGCGGGGTGGCTGAACAGGTGCGGGGGGACGAGCGGGGTGGTGCGGCCGCGCCGGGTGAGGGCGACCTCCCACAGGGCGAACAGCACGACCAGCACGACGCCGCCGGCGAGCGAGAGCCAGGTCCAGAGCGGCCAGTCGAGGTCCTGCCCCTCGATGAGCGGCACGAGCACCGCGACGAGCGCGCCGGCGAGCAGCACGAAGCCGAACCAGTCGGCACCCCTCGCGTCCCCGCCCTCGGCGCCGCTCGGCAGGATGAGGAACGCCGCGACCACGGCGACGACGCCGATCGGGAGGTTCACGAAGAAGATGGAGCGCCATCCGTCCGCGTCGCCGAGCCACTCGATGAGCAGGCCGCCGACGATCGGGCCGAGGGCCGTCGAGACGCCGATCGCCGCGCCCATCACCGCGAAGGCCTTGCCGCGGTCGCGGCCGGTGAACAGGAGCTGGATGAGCGCCGTCACGGGCGGGAAGAACAGGCCACCGAAGAGCCCTTGCGCGACACGCGCCACGACGAGAGCCGCGCCGTCCTCCGCGAGACCGCAGGCGAGGCTCGCGGCGGTGAAGCCGACGAGGCCGACGACGAACACCCACTTGTGCCCGAAGCGGTCGCCGATGCGCCCCGCCGGGATCAGGATGAGGCCGTAGGCGAGCGCGTAGCCGGAGATGATCCAGGACAGCGTGGCCTCCGACGCGTCGATGCCCGTGCGGATGGTGGGCAGCGCGACGTTGACGATGGTCGTGTCGAGCATGCCCATGGCGACGCCGAGGATGAGCACCGCGAGCGCGAGCCAGCGCGAGCGGGTGCCCCGGAGGGCCGTGGGGGGTGCGGAGGTCATGAGGGGTCCTTCTGCCGGGTCCGCTCGTCGCGGACGATGTCGGGGATGGCGGCGAGCAGCTCGTCGTGCCAGGCGAGCTCCGCCTCGAGTCGGTGGATGCCGTGCCGGGTGCCGAGCGCCTCGGCGACCGTCAGGTAGCGGCGGATGGACGCGTTGTGCTCGCGACGGTGCTCGAGGACCGCGGCGAGCCGGTCGCGGCGGTCGCGGATGACCGCCTCGAGCTCGTCGAGCCTCTCGGGGTCGAGGCGGGAGATCGCGAGGTCGACGGGGTCGTGCCGCCAGTTCAGCTCGGTGAGCGCGTCGCGCTGCAGGACGCGGAGCGCGACGCGTCCCGCATCCGTGATGCCGAACACCTGGCGCTCGGGGTAGTTGCCCTGCTTCTCGGTGCGGACCACCTCGATGAGCCGCTCCGCGAGGAGGCGCCGTGCCGCGCCGTACAGGCCGCCGACGGAGATGTCGGTCCACTCGTGCACGTGCTCCTGCTCGGCGAGCGCGACGAGGGCGTGGCCGTGCATCGGTCCGCGCTCGGCGAGCGAGGCGAGGATGTAGAAGCGGATGGACGACACCGGACTACTTTCGCGTGAGTAGTCGCGCGTGTCAAATCCTCGACCCCCGCGCATATGACGCGAGGTTGCACCGGGAATTGCCGCCCGGCCGGACACGGCCGTAACGTTCCGACGAGCGGATGCAGCGGCGTCCGCCGACCCGAACGAGGAGCGAACCATGTCGGACTGGAAGTTCGAAACCCTGCAGATCCACGCCGGCGCGGCGCCCGACCCGGTCACCAACGCGCGCGCGACGCCGATCTACAAGACCACGTCGTACGTGTTCAACAACGCCGACCACGCGAAGAACCTCTTCGCGCTCGCCGAGTTCGGCAACATCTACACCCGCATCATGAACCCGACGCAGGCGGTCATCGAGGACCGCATCGCGGCGCTCGAGGGCGGCACCGCCGCGCTCGCGACGGCCTCCGGCTCGAGCTCGATCACCTACGCGATCCTCAACATCGCGCAGTCGGGCGACCACATCGTGTCGTCGAGCTCCATCTACGGCGGCACCTACAACCTCTTCAAGTACACCCTCGCCAAGCTCGGCATCGAGGTCACCTTCGTCGAGAACCAGGACGACCCCGACGAGTGGCGCGCCGCCGTCCGCCCCAACACCAAGGCGTTCTTCGCCGAGACGATCGGCAACCCGCGCATCAACGTGCTCGACATCCAGCTCGTCGCCGACATCGCCCACGAGAACGAGCTGCCGCTCATCGTCGACAACACGATCGCGACGCCGTACCTCATCCGCCCCTTCGAGCACGGCGCCGACATCGTGGTGCACTCCGCCACCAAGTTCCTCGGCGGCCACGGCACGGTCATCGCGGGCCTCATCGTCGACGGCGGCAAGTTCCCCTGGTCGCAGCACGTCGACAAGTTCCCCGGCCTCACCGAGCCCGACCCCTCGTACCACGGCGCGAGCTACACGGGCGTGCTGGGCGACGGCATCGCCTACGTCATCAAGGCGCGCGTCACGCTGCTGCGCGACACCGGTGCCGCGCTCTCCCCCGACAGCGCGTTCAGCCTCATCCAGGGCGTCGAGACCCTGTCGCTGCGCATCGAGCGCCACGTGCAGAACACCCAGGAGATCGCCGAGTGGCTCGAGGAGCACCCGGATGTCGCCTCGGTCAACTACGCCGGCCTCCCGTCGAGCCCGTGGTACGCGGCAGCCAACAGGTACGCCCCGCGCGGCGTCGGCGCCGTGCTGTCGTTCGAGCTCAAGGGCGGCGTCGACGCGGGCCGCGCGCTCGTCGAGAACGTGAGCCTGTTCAGCCACCTCGCCAACATCGGCGACGTGCGCAGCCTCATCATCCACCCGGCATCGACGACGCACTCGCAGCTCACGCCCGAGCAGCAGCTGACGACGGGCGTCACGCCCGGCCTCGTGCGCCTCTCGATCGGCCTCGAGCACGTGGACGACCTCAAGGCCGACCTGCAGGCGGGCTTCGACGCCGCGCGCCGCGCGGTCGCCGCGAACGCGAAGGCGTAACCCGCCGCAGCCGATATGCGCCCCCGCCGGATCACGGCGGGGGCGCATATGCGTAACAGCCCGCGCCGACCCGCGAGAATGGCGGGATGGACTGGCAGACACCCGAGGACGCCGTACCCTCCGCGTTCGTCACCGAGTCCAACCGCCGGGCGCTGTCGGCCGAGCCGCCCGCCTCGGGCGCGTGGCGCATCGGCGACGACCCGGGCGACCGCCTCTTCGCACCCCTCGGGCCGATGGAGTTCGAGCGCGGGGGCGCCCTGCCGCACGTCACGATCGCCTACGAGACGTGGGGTGCGCTGAACGCCGCGGGCGACAACGCCGTCCTCGTGCTCCACGCGCTGACGGGCGACAGCCACCTCACCGGTCCCGCCTCGCCCGGCCACCCCACCGCCGGCTGGTGGTCGGGACTCGTCGGTCCGGGCAAGGTCCTCGATCCCGAGCGCTGGTTCATCGTCGCCCCCAACATGCTCGGCGGATGCCAGGGCTCCACGGGGCCGGCGTCCGTCGCCCCCGACGGCGTCGAGTGGGGTGCGCGATTCCCGTACCTGACGATCCGCGACCAGGTCGAGGCGCAGCGCGCGCTCACCGACTCCCTCGGCATCCGGCGCTGGGCCGCGGTCATCGGGGGCTCGATGGGCGGGATGCAGTCGCTCGAGTGGGCGGTCAGCCACCCCGACCGGGTGGAGCGCTTCGCCGTGCTCGCCGCCCCGCCGAGCTCCTCCGCCGACCAGATCGCGCTCAACTCGGTGCAGAGCGAGGCCATCCGCATGGATCCCGGGTTCGCGGGGGGCGACTACTACAACGCCGAGGACGGTGCGGGCCCGCACCGCGGTCTCGCGCTCGCGCGACGGATGGCGCTGCTCAACTACCGCTCCCCCACCGAGCTCGACGACCGCTTCGCGCGCAGCTGGCAGAGCGGCATCAACCCGATGGGCGGCGGCGGCCGGTTCGCGGTGGAGAGCTACCTCGACTTCCACGGCAACAAGTTCACGCGGCGCTTCGACGCCAACAGCTACCTCGTGCTCGTCGACGCGATGAACTCGCACGACGTCGGCCGCGACCGCGACGGCATCGCCGCGGCGCTCGGTCGTGCGACGGGGCTGGGGCTCGTGCTGGGCGTCGACAGCGACCGGCTGTTCCCGGTGCCGGGTCAGCAGACCATCGCCCGGCATCTGCCGAACAGCCTGAGCGGGGCGGACCCGGTCGTGATCTCCTCGCCCTTCGGGCACGACGCCTTCCTCATCGAGGACGCCCTCGTCGGCGCCGAGCTCGCCCGCCTGCTCGACGCCTGAACCGGGTGACGGACCAGCGGGAGACACGGCGCGCCGCTCCCCCCATTCGGGTGCCGTGTTCTGCCACGATGGATGCGAGGAGGCCCCGGTCACCCGGACCGGTGGTGTGTGCCGCATGGATCTGATCGCCAAGGAACGCGACCGCGTGTTGCAGCGCGCCGCTCGCGTGTACGGCCTGGGGTTCACGCTCGTGGCGGGCCTGTGCTTCCTGCTGCCCGGCGCCGCCCCGGATGCCGTGTCGCTCGCGGTCGGGATCGTGCTGCTCCTGCTGCTCGCGGGCGCCCAGTTCATGCTCGGCATCAGCCGCAACCCGCTCTGGGTGCTGCTGACCCTCACGATCGGCCTCGGCGTCCTCGGCGTCGTGACGGGCTTCGGCTCGGCGGTCCTCGGCGAGGGCGGCCTCACCACGGTGCAGCTGCTCGTGTCGTGCTCGCTAGCCTCCGTCGCGACCGTCCTGACGGGCACGCCCGGACGCATCGCCGGGCTCGCCGTCGCGTTCCTGGTGGTGGCGGGGGCGACGCTGTGGTTCACCCAGGCGACGCAGGCGGCCCCCCTGCGCACCGGTGGCCTCGTGCTGCTCGGATGGGTGCTCGCGGCGGGGATCGGCCTCTGGGTGTCGGCGGGGGTGCCGCAGGTGAGCAAGCGCATCGCGAGCATCGGCCGTGCCCACCGCGCCGAGCGCCAGGCGAGCGAGCTGGAGGCCCAGCGTCGCCAGTCGGCACGGCTCCTGCACGACACCGTGCTCGCGACGCTCACCCTGCTCGCCCATTCGGGGGTCGGCGTCACACCGCAGGCGCTCCGGGAGCAGGCGGCGGAGGACGCCCGCCTGCTGCGGCAGCTGCGCCTCGGCTCGACCCCGACGCCGCAGTCCTCGGGCAGCTACCAGCTGGAGTCGGGGGGTGAGCCCGAGCCCGTGCTCGGACGCACCCTCGAGTCGGTCAAGCAGCGCTTCGGACGCATGGGTCTCACCGTCAGCTGGCACGGGACGGGCCAGGTGCTGCTGCCGAGCGAGGTGCTCGACGCGTTCCTGCTCGCCCTCGCCGAGTGCCTCGAGAACGTGCGCCGGCACTCGGGCGTCACCGAGGCGCACGTCACGATCACCGACGACGAGACGACCGTGCGCGCCATGGTGACGGATGCGGGGGTCGGCTTCGCCATCGACGACATCGACGAGGCGAAGCTCGGCTTCGCGGAGTCGGTCGTCGCCCGGCTGCGCGACGTCGGCGGCAACGCGCGCCTGTTCTCGTCGCCGGGCTCGGGCACCACGGTCGTCCTGGAGGTCCCGAGATGACCGCCGGGATCCCCGAGGAGAACACGCTCGGCGTCGTCGTCGGCAACGCGGCACGCGCCGTCTCCAAGACAGCGAAACGCCTCGGACGCGCGGGCGCCCGCCCCAGCCTCGGCTCCTCCTTCCTCGCGCTCGGCGCCGACATCCTCGTCGTGCTGCGGGCGGTCTACGGCCTCAGCTGGTTCGTGGTGCTGTGGGATCGCTACCCGGCGCCGGGCGCGGCCGCATCCGCGTGGGCCGTGCTCATCCTCGTGATCGCGGGATGCGTGATCGCCTCGCGCGTCGGCGGCGACCGGATGCCCGGCTGGATGTTCGCCCTCGTGCTCGCCGGGCTCGCCGGCACGGTCGTGCTCGACCTCGTGGCCGTGTGGGAGCTGCACGACCTGGGTCGCACCCTCACGGCCGCCACCGCCGCCGGCATGGCCCTCCTGCTCGTGGTGACCCAGCGCGGCGCCGCCGAGCTGCTCGCCGCGGCGGGCGTGCTGGGCCTCGTGCTCGCGGTCGCGATCTTCGTGAACACCCCTCCGGGCACCCCCTTCGATGCCGACCACCTCGCGCCGCTGCTCGCGACCGTCGCGTTCGCCGTACTGCCCGCGGTGATCGGCGTGACCGTCGTGCACGGCTACCGGCGCATGGTGCAGCTCGAGCTCGACCGCGTGCTCGTGCAGAGCAACGTCTCGGCGCCGCGCTACGCGGTCGGCATGCTCGCCTCGGAGGAACTCGCCCGCCTCGACCTCGCCGCCGAGCGGCTCCTCGACTCCATCGCGACCAAGAAGACGGCGCTGCCGCTCACCCCCAAGACGGCGTCGCTCGCCGCATCCCTCGCCACCGAGCTGCGCCTGCACCTCATCGAGGGGCGGCGCGAGACCTGGCTGTACCACGCCGTGAGCGAGTCGGAGCTGCTCGGCCGTTCCGTGAGCCTCGTCGACAAGTCGGCTCTCGCCGGGCTGCTCGACGCGGGGCAGCGCGACGGCCTGCTGTCGGCCGCCTGGATGCTCGTGAGCGACACCCGCAAGAAGGCGGCGCCGCACCGCAGCATCACCGTCCAGCTCGGGCCGCTCGCCCCGACGGCGACGCCGCGCGACGACCACAAGATCATCGTGCCGATCACGGTCACGAGCACCGGCATCCGCCGGAATCGTGTCGATCCCTCGATCTGGGCGGCCTTCGGGCGAGTCGGGCGCTACTCTGACTCCACCGAGGATGGAAGCCTCCGCGTCGACATCGAGGCGGCGGTCGACAACCCCGCCGACGTCTGATCCCCCCGAGCCCTCCGAAGGAGAACCGCCATGGCCGCCCCGATCCGACTCGCCGTCGTCGACGACCACCGCATGATCCTGAGCGGACTCGCGAACTGGATCCGGGGGGCCTCCGACGAGATCGACGTCGTCGCCGAGCTCACCACCTGGCCCGAGCTGCTCACGCATCCGGCGTTCCCCGTCGACGTCGTGCTGCTCGACCTCGACCTCAAGGACAACATCCCGGTCGCCGTGAAGATCTCCGCCCTCAAGTCGACAGGCGTGCGGGTGGTGCTCATGAGCACCTACTCGGAGCCCAACGTCGTGCGCGAGGCGCTCGCCGCGGGTGCGCTCGGCTACCTCGTGAAGAGCGAGGACGCCGCGATGATCGTCGAGGCGATCCGCGCGGCCGCGCAGGGCGAGAGCTTCATATCGGCCGAGCTCGACCTCGCGATCAACGCGACCGACATCGGCGGCGCGCCGAAGCTGTCGGCGCAGGAGCGCCGCGTGATGGCGCTCTACGGCGGCGGCGAGCCCGTCAAGTCGGTGGCCTTCCAGCTGGGGATCTCCGAGGAGACCGCCAAGAGCTACCTCAAGCGGATCCGCGAGAAGTACCGCGTCGCGGGCATCGACGTCGGCACCAAGGTCGCCCTGCGTCGCCGGGCGATCCAGGACGGCATCCTCATCCAGGACTCCCCTGCCGGAAGCTTCTAGACGGTCGCGGCCGCCCGGCGCTCGCCCGCCGCGGACACGGCGGCCCCGCCGAGCGCGAGCAGGATGCCGGGCACGCACATCGCCAACCCCACCCAGGTGGGGGCGAGGTAGCCCCAGCCTGCCGCGATGACCGCACCGCCGAGGAACGCCCCGAGCGCGTTGCCGATGTTGAGCGCCGAGTGGTTGACCGCGGCCGCGAGGGTCTGGCTGTCGCCCGCGACGTCCATGAGGCGCGTCTGGATGGCCGGTGACAGCGCCGCCGCGGCACCCCCGACACCGAACAGGAACACGAAGAGTCCGACCGGCCACGGCGCGGTGAGGGCCAACCCGGTGAGCACGACCGCGAACACGGCGAAGCAGACGAACAGCGCCCGCAGGACGCCGCGGTCCGCCGCCCAGCCGCCGACCATGTTACCGACCGTCATCCCGAGCCCGAGCGTCACGAGCGCCCATGGCACCGTCGACTCCGGGAGCCCCGTCACCTCGGTCGTGAGGGGGGCCACGTAGCTGTAGACCGCGAAGAAGCCGGTGAAGCCGACCGAGCCGGTGAGCAGCGCGAACCATACCGCCGGACGACGGAAGGCGCCGAGCTCGCGACGCGGGGTCGCATCCGGGTCGCCCGCCTGCCAGGGCACCGTGAGCGCGATCGCGACCACCGCGACGGCGAAGATCGCGGCGACCGCGAGGTAGGCGATGCGCCACCCCGACTGCTGCCCGAGGAAGGTGATGAGCGGCACCCCGACGACGTTCGCGACGGTGAGACCGGAGAGCACGAGGGCGACCCCGCGGCCGCGCTTGCCGGGTCCCATGAGCGAAGCGGCCACGAGCGCCGCGATGCCGAAGTAGGCGCCGTGCGGCAGCGCGGCCAGGAAGCGGAACAGCACGACGAGCCCGAAGCTCGGGGCGAGAGCGGATGCGGCGGTACCGACCGTGAACGCGACCGCGAGCCCCAGCAGGATCCGCCGACGCGGCATCCGCGCCGCGAAGACGGCGATCGTCGGGGCACCCACGACGACGCCGAGCGCATACGCGGCGATCATCACCCCGGCCTGCGCGATCGCGTCGTCGGGGGCCTGGGCCCACGTGGTGGGGAGCAGATCGCGGGCGATCTGCGGCAGCAGCCCCATCGCGACGAACTCGGTCGCGCCGATGCCGAAGCCGCCGAGGGCGAGCGACAGCAGCGCGAGACGCACGCGCGCCGGGGAGAGGGCGGGGGCGGATGCGGCGGTCACGCGGGCTCGGGCTCCGTTCGGATCTCGTCGACGAGGGCGGCGATCGCCCAGGCGAACAGCAGCACGTACAGGACGTTGCGCGCGGAGAGCGCGACGAGGACAACCGTGTCGAGCCCGAGAAGCTTCCCGTACCAGTACGGGTAGACCACCTGGGTGAGCGCGCCGATCAGCAGGGTGAGCACGGCGGGCACCCGGAACGATGGCCCGCCCTCGAGCCGCGCCGTCACGAGTCCGAACAGGATGGGCACCGCCAGCCAGACCGCGAACTGCGGCGAGCCGACCTTGTTGAAGGTGATGAGGGCGATCGTGAACGCGAGCACGAGCAGGGGCAGCATCCGCGCCGCGGGCGGCCCGCGACGCGCCCCGACCACGCCGAGGACGACGATCGCGAGCACCGCCGCGGCGAGCAGAGGCGTGGAGAGCGCCGCCGCGAGCTGCGTGCCGGGGCCGCGCAGCTGGTAGGTGAGGATGTCGTGGTCGTAGTAGATCGAGGTGCCGGCGTGCGCCCAGGCGGCCCACATGGCCGGCAGCGCGAGCGGCGACTCGATCTGCAGGCCGCGACCCGTCTGCTCGGTGATGAAGCTGAACAGGCTCGCCCCGCCGCCGAGCGCGAGTCCGACACCCAGCACCACCGCCGTCGTGGCGGCGGCCGCCGCGAGCACGACGAGCCGCGAGCGCAACGCGATGACGGCCGCGGCGACGAGCGCGGCCGGCCACACCTTCATCCAGGCCGCGATCGTGAACAGCGCGCTCCCCAGCGCGGGACGCCCGACGATGACGAGCACCCCGACCACCGCGACGGCCGTCGCGAAGGTGTCGATCCGGCCGAGCGCGATCGGGCCCACGGCGACGAGGAAGGCGATCCACCACCAGGCGGCGGGCGTCGTGGCGCGGTCGGGGCGGCCGCGGTGCAGCAGCACCGCGAAAGCGACGGCGTCGACCGCCATCGCGAGCGTGAGCCACGTGCTCGCGTAGAACGTCCACCCGAACATCGCCGAGAGCGCCATCGGCACGATCGCGAGCAGCGGATACACCCAGGCCGTGTCGAGGCCCACCCAGAGCCCGTCGTCGACGCCGCGATGCATCCAGAACTCGTAGACGATCGTCACGTCGCCCATCGGGAGGCTCGGATGCGTGAGGCAGAGGAGGCCGAGCGCGAGGTGCACGAGCACGAAGGCGCCCCAGAGGGTGACCGGATGCGTGACCACGGCTCGCGCCCGGTCGCGGACGCCGGAGCCCAGCGCCGCATCCGTCATGCCTGCAAGCGTAATCGCGGTGCGTGACGTGACGTGACGTGACGTCCGGCGGGCGGGGTCGCGACGCGGGATGATGGACACGTCCCCTTCACGACCACAGCCCTGGAGGTCCCCCGTGTCCCGATTCCGTCCCCTGCTCGTCGCCGCCGGCGCGGCGGCCGTCGCCCTGAGCCTCGCCGCCTGCGCGAGCACGCCCGGTACCTCCCCGTCGGGCGCCGCCGACGAGGGCTACGTCACGCCCGGCAAGCTCACCATCGCCACCGGCGAGACGGCCTACTACCCCTACGTGATCGACGACAAGCCGGAATCAGGCGAGGGCTTCGAGGCCGCCGTCGCCTACGCGGTCGCCGAGCAGCTCGGCTTCGACCACGACGACGTCGAGTGGGTGCGCACGAGCTTCGAGTCGGCGATCGCGCCGGGCCCGAAGAGCTTCGACTTCAACATCCAGCAGTACACGATCACCGACGACCGCAAGAAGGCAGTCGACTTCTCCTCGCCCTACTACCAGGCCAGCCAGGCCGTCGTGGCGATCAAGGGCGGCAAGGCCGATGGCGTCGACTCGATCGCCGGGCTCAAGGACCTGCTCCTCGGCGCCATGGCCGGCTCGACGAGCGCCACCACGATCGATGAGGCGATCGCGCCGAACGTCGCACCCCAGCTCTACAACTCGAACGAGGATGCCGTCGCCGCCCTCAAGGCGGGCCAGTTCGACGCGATCGTCCTCGACCTGCCCACCGCGTACTACGTGGCGACGGCCGAGATCGACAACTCGTTCATCGTCGGGGAGCTGCCCGCCGCGGGCGTGCCCGACCAGTGGGGCCTGCTGCTCGCGAAGGACTCGCCGTTGACCGCCAAGGTGACGGCCGCGGTCGACGCCATCCGCGAGAACGGCACGCTCGCCGAGATCACCGACAAGTGGCTCGGCTCCGGTCAGGGTGTGCCGCTCCTGAAGTGACAACGCGCTAGCGTCGCCACGTGAGCTCTCCCCTTCCGCCCTCGAGCGGCTCGGCTCCTCACGAGCCGAGCCCGCTCGAGGTCGAACGCCGAGGCTACCGTCGCCGACAGCAGGTCTGGTCGGTGCTCATCGCCGCCGCGTCGACGATCGTCGTGGGTGTCGTCATCTGGGCGACGGTCATCAACACCGAGGGCTGGGCGAAGGTGCAGGCCTTCTTCCTCGACCCGGCCATCGCCATCCGGTACCTCCCCAAGATCTGGGACGGCTTCCTCCTGAATCTCCAGGTGCTCGGCATCTCGGTCGTCACCGTCGGCGTGTTCGCGCTGCTCATCGCGACGCTCCGCACCCTGCGTGGGCCGGTGTTCTTCCCGCTGCGGCTCGCCGCCACCGCCTACACGGACTTCTTCCGCGGGATGCCGTTCATCATCGTCTTGTACATCGTCGGCTTCGGCATCCCGACCGTCCTGAACACCCGTATCCCGCCGATCGTGCTCGGTGTCCTCGCGGTCACCCTCACCTACTCGGCGTACGTCGCCGAGGTGATGCGCGCGGGCATCGAGGCGGTGCACCCCTCGCAGCGCCTCGCGGCGCGTGCGCTCGGCCTCGGCTACGTGCAGACCCTCGGGCGCATCGTCATGCCGCAGGCGATCCGCAAGGTCACGCCGCCGCTCATGAACGACTTCGTCGCGATGCAGAAGGATGTCGGCCTCGTGTCGATCCTCGGTGCAGCCGATGCCGTGCGCGCCGCCCAGAACGCCGCGGCCCAGAGCTACAACTTCACGCCGTACATCGTCGCGGGGGTGCTGTTCATCCTGCTGGCCATCCCCACCATCCGCCTCACCGACTGGTACTCGGCGCGCCTCCGCGACCGCGAGCAGATGGGGTCGATCGTTTGAGCGTCGTGCTCACCGCGAACGACATCTGGAAGTCGTTCGGGGAGCGCGAGGTGCTGCGCGGCGTCTCGCTCGAGCTCGCCGCGCACGAGGTCGTCGCGCTCATCGGCCCGAGCGGATCCGGCAAGTCGACGCTGCTGCGCTGCCTCAACCTGCTCGAGCCGATCGACGACGGCCGCATCCTGCTGGGCGAGGACGACATCTCCGACCCCCGGGTGAAGGCCGACCGGGTGCGGGCGCGCTTCGGCATCGTGTTCCAGCACTACAACCTCTTCCCGCACCTCTCGGTGCTCGACAACGTCACCCTCGCGGCGCGGCTCGTGCACGGCACGCGGCGGCCCGAGGCGGAGGAGCGCGGGATGCGCCTGCTGGGCCGCATCGGGCTCGCCGACAAGGCGCGCGAGCATCCGGATCGCCTCTCGGGCGGCCAGCAGCAGCGGGCCGCGATCGCACGTGCCATCGCGACCGACCCCGAGGTGCTGCTGCTCGACGAGATCACCTCGGCGCTCGACCCCGAGCTCGTGGGCGAGGTGCTCGACCTGGTGCGCGAGCTCGCCGCGGACGGCGCGACGATCCTCATGGCGACGCACGAGATGGCGTTCGCGCGGGATGTCGCCCACCGCGTGCTGTTCCTCGACGGTGGGGTCGTGGTCGAGGAGGGCCCGGCGCACGAGCTCTTCGCGGCGCCGCGCGAGCCGCGCACGCGCGAGTTCCTCGCCCGCCTGATGCCCTGACGGCCCCTCAGCCGCGGAGCAGCTCCCGGATGACGTTCGGAAGCTCGGCGCAGAGGTCGAGCACCGTGAAGGGCCCGCCGCGGCTCGCCCGCTCGGCGGCGAGGCCGTGCAGGACGGCGGCCGTCGCGGCGAGCGGGGCGGCGGCGCCCGGATCGGCGTCGAGCTCGAGCGCGTGCGTCGCGAGCAGGGCCCCCAGCACGCCGCCGAGCGCGTCGCCGGCCCCCGCCGTCGCCGTCCACGCGGGCGCGCCGCTCACGTCGAGCAGACCCCCGTCGGGGTCGGCCACATAGCTCGTGTGCCCCTTCAGCAGCACGACGGATGCGAGGCGCGACGCCGCCTCGAGGGCCGCGCCCGGCGCATCCGCGGTCACCTCCGCGCGCTCGCGCCCCAGCAGTCGCGCGAGCTCCCCCGCGTGCGGGACCAGCACCCGCGCGCCCACCGCGCGGTCGGCGAAGGCGAGCGCCCCCGCGTCGATCACCGTCGGCACCCCGTCGGCGAGCGCGCGATCGCGCACCGCAGCCGAGTAGTCGTCGAGCGCGTCGGGGTCCTGGCCGGAGCCGACGACCCACGCCTGCACGCGCCCCTCCGCGGTGACCGCCTCCGGCCGCCGCTGCAGCACGAGGCGGGTGGGGCGCCCCGCGCCGAGGTAGCGCACCATGCCGACGCCCGTCCGCAGGGCCGCCTCGACGCCGAGCACGGCCGCGCCGGGGTACCGGGCCGAGCCCGTCGCGAAGCCCACGACGCCGCGCGAGTACTTGTCGTCGTCGGGGCCGGGGACGGCGATCCAGTCGCGCGCCTCGGCCGCACCGAAGGTCGTGGCCATGCCGCCACGATAGTTTGAGAGCGTGAGCATCAGCATCCCCGGTCGCGTCGTCGTCTTCGACTACGGGGAGGTGATCTCCATGGCGCAGAGCGAGCACGACCGTCTCGCGATCCTCGGCACGGCGCTGCAGGAGGCCGACACCTTCTGGCCCGTGTACTGGCGCCACCGGGACGACCTCGACAAGGGCGTCATCCGTGTCGTCGAGTACTGGGAGCGGGTGGCCGCCGACCTCGGCGTCACCTGGGACCTGCCCACGATCCAGCGGCTGTGGGCGATCGACTTCCGCAGCTGGATCAGCGTCGAGCCCGGCACGGTGCGCATCATCGAGGAGCTGCACGCGGGCGGCACCCGCACCGCGCTGCTCTCCAACGCGGGTTTCGACTTCGGCGACGCGTTCCGCAACGCCCCCTTCGCGACGGTCTTCGAGCGCGTCTTCGTGAGCGCCGAGCTCGGGCTGCTGAAGCCCGACCCCGAGATCTACCGGCACGTCGCCGAGGAGCTGGGAATCGAGCTCGACGCGATGGTGTTCATCGACAACAAGGCCGTCAACGTCGATGGCGCCACGGCCCTCGGCGTCACCGGACACGTCTTCACCGACGTGCACGGCCTCCGCGGGTTCCTCGAGAAGCTCGCCCAGGAGTCCTGAATGCCCGGCCTGTTCGACCCGATCACCGTCCGCACCACCGAGTTCCGCAACCGTCTCTGGGTGGCGCCGATGTGCCAGTACTCGTGCCTCGACCGCGACGGAGTGCCGACCGACTGGCACCTCGTGCACCTGGGCTCGTTCGCCCGCGGCGGCGCGGGGCTCGTCATCGCGGAGGCGACCGCTGTCGTGCCCGAGGGGCGCATCTCGCCGGAGGACACGGGGCTGTGGTCGGACGCGCAGGAGGCGGCGTGGGCGCGCATCGCCGCGTTCGTGCGGGCGGAGGGCGCCGTGCCCGGCATCCAGCTCGCGCACGCGGGGCGCAAGGGGTCGACCTTCTCGCCGTGGGGTGACGAGCGCGACGGCTCGGTTCCGCTCGACGAGGGCGGCTGGCCCACCGTCGCGCCCTCCGCCGTCGCCTTCGACGGCTACGCGGTGCCGCGCGCGCTCGAGGCCTCCGAGCTTCCGGGCCTCGTGACGGCGTTCGCGGATGCGGCGGCACGGGCCGTGCGCGCGGGGTTCGGCCTCGTCGAGATCCATGCCGCGCACGGGTACCTCCTGCACGAGTTCCTGTCGCCGCTCTCGAACCTGCGGGAGGACGCCTACGGCGGCTCGCTCGAGAACCGCGCACGCCTGCTGCTCGAGATCGTGCGCGCTGTCCGCGCCGAGGTCGGCGAGGAGCTGCCGGTGCTCGTGCGCTTCTCGGCGAGCGACTGGGCCGACGACGGTTGGGACGCGGAGCAGACGGCGATCGTCGCCGGCTGGTCGCGGGACGCGGGCGCCGACTTCTTCGACATCTCGTCGGGTGGTCTCGTGGCGCACCAGCGAATCGCGCTCGGCCCCGGATACCAGGTGCCGTTCGCCGAGCAGGTCGGTGCGGATGCCGACGTCGAGGTCTCGGCGGTCGGCCTCATCACCGACCCGGTGCAGGCCGACGACATCGTCCGCTCGGGCCGCGCCGACGCCGTCATGCTGGGCCGCGAGTTCCTGCGCGACCCGCACTTCCCGCTGCGCGCGGCGCACGCCCTCGGCGTCGACCTCCCCTACTGGCCCCCGCAGTACCTCCGCGCCAAGCCCCGCCTCTGATCCCTGACCGAGGAGCAGCCGCTCGAACTGCGCGGACACGCGAGCGCAGGAGGGGCGGGGGTTCGGTTCCGAGGCGCTGGCATCGGGACCGGCGGGAGCGCATCGCCGACAGGCGATACGCGGGGGCATGCGACTCGGAACCGAACCCCCGCCCCGACGAACCGTGCAGGCACCGCGGACTAGCGCGGCGACCGACGATCCGTCGCGTCCTGCACCTCGCCCACGAGCTCCTCGATGATGTCCTCGAGGAACAGCACGCCGCGGGTCGACCCGTTCTCATCGAAGACGCGGGCGACGTGGCTTCCCGCGCGGCGGAGCATGGCGAGGGCGTCCTCGAGCTCCATGCCGCGGTAGAGCGAGATGAGCTGGCGGATGCGCTTGGGCGGCACCGGATCGTCGAACTCGTCGTCGCGCAGGTCGATGACGTCCTTGAGGTGCACGTACCCGCTCGGCTCGCCGTCCTCGTCGACGAGCACGTAGCGGCTGAAGCCGTGCTGGGAGACGGCGCGCTCGACGTCGGCGGGCGTGGCGTCCTCGGGGAGGGTGACGAGCGCGTCCATGCCGAGGGCGACATCCGCGACCTTCTTGGTCGTGAACTCGAAGGCGTTGCTGAGCGTGCCGGTGGTGTCGGTGAGCACCCCCTCGCGCGTGGAGGTGCGCACGATGAGCTCGACCTCGTCGACGGTGAAGGCGCTCGTCGCCTCGTTCTTCGGCTGCACGCGGAACAGCAGCAGGACGCCGTTGGCCGTCGCGTTGAGCGCCCGGATGATGGGGCGCAACACGGTCGCGATGGCGACGAGGGGGGTCGCGAGCAGCAGCACGGAGCGGTCGGGCACCGAGAAGGAGATGTTCTTCGGCACCATCTCGCCGAACACGACGTGCAGGAAGGAGACGAGCACGAGCGTCACGATGAACGCGACAGTGCCGATGACGTCCTCCGACCAGCCGGTGAGCTCGAGCGGCACGGCGAGCAGGTGGTGGATGGCGGGCTCGGAGACGTTGAGGATGAGCAGCGAGCACACGGTGATGCCGAGCTGGCTCGTGGCGAGCATGAGGGTCGCGTGCTCCATCGCCCACAGGGCGGTCTTCGCGGCCCGGGATCCGGCCTCCGCTCGCGGCTCGATCTGGGAGCGCCGCGCCGAGATCACCGCGAACTCCGCCCCGACGAAGAAGGCGTTCGCGGCGAGCAGGATGAACAGCCAGGCCAGGCCCCACCAGTCGGAGGCGTTCATCGCTCCTCCTCCTGCTCGGCGGGGCGGGGGGTGAAGCGCACGCGGTCGATGCGGCGCCCGTCCATACGCTCGATGCGGAACGCGCCCGCCTCGATCTCGACGGTGTCGCCGACGACGGGGATGCGGCCGAGCTCGCTCATGAGGTAGCCGGCGACGGTCTCGTACGGCCCCTCCTCCGGCACGGTGACCCCGGCGCGGTCGAGCAGCTCGTCGGGCCGCAGCGCCCCGGGGAAGGTGAGCCAGTCGCGGCTGCGCACGACGTCGGGGCGCGAGCGGTCGTGCTCATCCGACACCTCGCCGACGAGCTCCTCGACGAGGTCCTCGAGCGTCGCGACCCCGGCGGTGCCGCCGTACTCGTCGACGACGACGGCGATCTGGTAGCTGCGGGCGCGCAGCTCGCCGAGCAGCGTGTCGAGCTTCATCGTCTCCGGGACGCGGAGCGCCTCGGTCTGGAGCGCCGACACGGGGACGGATGCGCGCCGCTCGCGGGGCACGGACACCGCCTGCTTGACGTGCACGATCCCGACGATGTCGTCGGGGCTCTCGTCGATGACGGGGAAACGGGAGTAGCCGGTGCGGCGGGCGAGCTCGATGACGGTCTCGGCGGTGTCGGCGCGTTCGACGGCGGCGAGGCGCGGCCGCGGCGTCATGACGTCGGCGGCGGTGTGCTCCGAGAAGGCGAGCGTGCGCGCCAGGAGGGTCGCGGTGTCGCGGTCGAGCGAGCCCTCGCTCGCGGAACGCCGCACGAGGCTCTTCAGCTCGTCGGCGGTGCGCGCCGAGCTGAGCTCCTCCTTCGGCTCGATGCCGATCGCCCGCAGCACCGCGTTGGCCGTGCCGTTGAGGAGGGCGACGAAGGGCTTGAAGACGGTGGTGAAGACGACCTGGAACGGGATGACGAGCTTCGCGGTCTGCCGCGGGAGGGCGAGCGCGAAGTTCTTCGGCACGAGCTCGCCGATGATCATGGAGAGCAGGGTGGCGACGGCGACGGCGACGATCGTCGCGACTATTCGGGAGGTGGCGGCGCCCATCCCCCAGCCGTCGAAGAGCGGCCGCAGCCAGGTGCTGAACGCCGGCTCGAGGGTGAAGCCGGCGAGCAGCGTGGTGAGGGTGATGCCGAGCTGCGCCGCGGAGAGGTGCGTGGACGTCACCTTGAGCGCGCGGATCGTGGGCCCGAGCATCGTCTCGCCCCGCGACTGCCGCGCCTCGAGGTCGTGCCGGTCGAGGTTGACGAGGGCGAACTCGCTCGCCACGAAGAAGCCGGTTCCGACCGTGAGGACCATGCCGGCGATGAACATCCACCATTCGGGGCTCATCGTGCATCACCCCCGACGGCGACCGGCGCGGGTCTGTGGGCTGGCTCTGACGTCGAAGACGGAGGGTCATCCATGATCGGGCCAGCCTACAGTTCGCCCGGGCGCCCCGGCTGGGTGATCACCACGAGACGGGGAGCGCCTTGCCCTCCTCGTATCCCGCCGCCGACTGGAAGCCGACGACGGCGCGCTCGTGGAACTCGGCGAGTGACGCGGCCCCCGCGTAGGTGAAGGAGCTGCGCACGCCCGAGGTGATCATGTCGAGCAGGTCCTCGAGGGAGGGGCGGTTCGGGTCGAGGTAGATCCGCGAGCTCGAGATGCCCTCCGCGAACAGCTCCTTGCGCGCGAGCTCGTAGGGGTCGAGGCGCCCGAAGCGCTCCTGCACGGCCTTCGTCGAGGCCATGCCCCAGCTCTCCTTGTAGAGCCGACCCGCGTCGTCGGTCTCGAGCCGGCCGGGAGCCTCGATGGTGCCCGCGAACCAGGAGCCGATCATGACGGATGCCGCCCCCGCCGCGAGCGCGAGTGCCACGTCGCGCGGGTACCGCACGCCGCCGTCCGCCCACACGTGCGCGCCGAGCTCGCGCGCCGCCTCGGCCGTCTCGAGCACCGCCGAGAACTGGGGGCGCCCGACGGCGGTCATCATGCGCGTCGTGCACATGGCGCCTGGGCCGACGCCGACCTTGATGATCGACGCACCCGCCTCCACGAGGTCGCGCACGCCGTCGGCGGTCACGACGTTGCCCGCCACGATCGGGATGCCGAGGTCGAGCTTCGCGACCGTGCGGAGCGCGGCGAGCATGCCCTCCTGGTGCCCGTGGGCGGTGTCGACGACGAGCACGTCGACGCCAGCGTCGGCGAGCGCCCGCGCCTTCGCGGCGACGTCGCCGTTGATGCCGACGGCCGCTGCGACCCGCAGCCGCCCCTGCCCGTCGACGGCGGGCGCGTAGATCGTGGAGCGGAGGGCGCTGCGGCGCGTGACGGAGCCGACGAGGTGGCCGTGGTGACGCACGAGCGCCGCCTCGACGCCGGCGTCGATGAGCAGGTCGAAGGCGGCGCGCGGCCCCGAGAGGTCATCCGCGTCGAGCGAGGTCACCCGCCCGTGGACGAGGTCGCCGAGCCGTGCGTCGGGGAGTGCCGTGGCGAGGCGGGCGACCGGCACGCATCCGGCCTCCTCCCCCGCGCCGTCGCGGAGCACCACGACGCCGGTCCCGATGGCGGGGACGATGCGGAGCGCCTCGGCGACCGTGGCATCCGCCGCGAGCTCGACCGGTGCGTCCCAGCCCACCGGCTGCGCCTTCACCGCGCGGATGGCGGCGTCGAGCTCCTGCAGCGGAAGGTCCTGCGGCAGCACGCCGAGGCCGCCGCGCCGGGCGAGCGAGGCGGCGAGCCGCGGACCGGTCACGGAGTTCATGTTGGCCGAGACGATGGGGATGGTGGCGCCCGTGCCGTCGGTCGTCGCGAGGTCCACCGAGAGGCGGCTCGCGACCTCCGAGCGGCTCGGGACGAGGAATACGTCGGAGTAGGTGAGGTCGTGGGATGGAACCTGTCCCGTGAAGCGCATGACACCACGGTATTCCGTGCGCACCGCGCACGCACCGCGACCCTGGGAGGTTCCCCGGACACCCCGCGGATCGTCCGCGCGACACGCCCGGTGACGTTAGGCTTGGTGGTGGTGTGACCAGCGGGGATCACCCGGATCCCTGGCACCGGCGAGTAGTGAGAGTGGGCGGTCGGCTGTGTCCAACCCCGTCACCGGAGTGACGCCCGAGGAGAACGCCTCGGGGGAGTTCGGAGCCAATGAATGGCTCGTCGACGAGATGTACGAGCGGTACCTCGTCGACAAGGAGTCGGTCGACCGCAGTTGGTGGCCGATCCTGGAGTCGTATCGACCCGTCGACGACCCCACCCCCACCTCGGTGATCCCGGTGGTGACCTCGCCCGAGGCGCCCGCCGCACCCGAGCCGATCGCCGAGACCCCGCCCGCCGCACCCGAGCCCACGCCCCCGACGGATGCCGCCGCCGCGGACGCGGAGGCGCCCAAGAGCCAGGTGGGCGGCGAGTCGCAGGTGCCCGAGGCCGTGACCGAGGCCGCGGAGGCGCCCGCCGCATCCGCCCCCGCCCCGACCCCAGCGCCCTCCGAGGCCGCCCCGCCGACGACGCCCATCGCGCGCACCACCTCGGCGCCCGCGAAGCCGCAGCCGATCCCGGCCGAGGCGCCCACGACCGCCTCGACCCCCGTGGTGGGCGAGTCCGCGGAGCCCGAGGAGGCCGTCACCGTGCTCAAGGGCATGGCGAAGACCCTCTCCACCAACATGGACCAGAGCCTCACGGTTCCCACCGCCACGAGCGTGCGCACGGTGCCGGCGAAGCTCATGATCGACAACCGCATCGTCATCAACAACCACCTGCGCCGCGCGCGCGGCGGCAAGGTGTCGTTCACGCACCTCATCGCGTGGGCCATGGTGAAGACCCTCGGCGAGTTCCCCAGCCAGAACGTGTTCTACCGCGAGGACGACGGCAAGCCCACGGTCGTCGCGCCCGCGCACGTGACCCTCGGCATCGCGATCGACCTCCCGAAGCCCGACGGCACGCGCTCGCTGCTCGTCCCCGGCATCAAGCGCGCCGACACGATGAACTTCGCCGAGTTCCTCGCCGCCTACGAGGATGTCGTGGCGCGCGCCCGCGCGAACAAGCTCACCGCGGCCGACTTCCAGGGCGTCACGATCTCGCTCACCAACCCGGGCGGCATCGGCACCGAGCACTCGGTTCCCCGCCTCATGCGCGGCCAGGGCTGCATCGTCGGCGCGGGCGCGCTCGAGTATCCGGCCGCCTTCCAGGGGGCGAGCCCGAAGACGCTCGTCGAGCTCGGCATCGGCAAGACCATCACCCTCACGAGCACCTACGACCACCGCGTCATCCAGGGTGCGGGCTCGGGCGAATTCCTCAAGAAGATCCACGAGCTGCTGATCGGCGAGCGCGGCTTCTACGAGGACATCTTCTCGGCGCTGCGCATCCCCTACGACCCGATCCACTGGGCCGAGGACATCAACGTCGACCTCTCGGAGCGCATCTCCAAGACGAGCCGCGTGCAGGAGCTCATCAACTCGTTCCGCGTGCGCGGCCACCTGATGGCCGACATCGACCCGCTCGAGTACCGCCAGCGCTCCCACCCCGACCTCGACATCGCGAGCCACGGCCTCACCTTCTGGGACCTCGACCGCGAGTTCGTAACCGGCGGCTTCGGCGGCAAGCGCACGATGCTGCTGCGCGAGATCCTCGGCGTGCTGCGCGACTCGTACTGCCGCACCGTCGGCGTCGAGTACATGCACATCCAGGACCCGGAGCAGCGCCGCTGGTTCCAGGAGCGGCTCGAGAAGCCCTACGTGAAGCCCACGCACGACGAGCAGCTGCGCGTTCTCGGCAAGCTCAACGAGGCGGAAGCCTTCGAGACCTTCCTGCAGACGAAGTACGTCGGCCAGAAGCGCTTCAGCCTGGAGGGCGGCGAGTCGACCATCCCGCTGCTCGACGAGATCCTGCAGGGCGCCGCCGAGTCGGGTCTCGACGAGGTCGCGATCGGCATGGCGCACCGCGGCCGGCTCAACGTGCTCACCAACATCGCGGGCAAGACGTACGGCCAGGTGTTCCGCGAGTTCGAGGGCACCCAGGACCCGAAGTCGGTGCAGGGCTCCGGCGACGTCAAGTACCACCTCGGCACCGAGGGCACCTTCACCGCGATGAGCGGCAAGGAGGTGCCGGTGTACCTCGCCGCGAACCCCTCCCACCTGGAGGCGGTCAACGGCGTGCTCGAGGGCATCGTGCGCGCCAAGCAGGACCGCACGGGCGACGGCCAGTACGGCACGCTCCCGATCCTCGTGCACGGCGACGCGTCGATGGCGGGCCAGGGCGTCGTCGTCGAGACGCTGCAGATGTCGCAGCTGCGGGCCTACAAGACCGGCGGCACCATCCACGTCGTCATCAACAACCAGGTCGGCTTCACGACGACCCCGCAGGATGCGCGCAGCTCGGTGTACTCGACGGATGTCGCGAAGACCATCCAGGCGCCGATCTTCCACGTGAACGGCGACGACCCGGAGGCCGTGGTGCGCGTCGCCGAGCACGCCTTCGCGTACCGGCAGCAGTTCAAGCGCGACGTCGTCATCGACCTGGTCTGCTACCGCCGCCGCGGCCACAACGAGGGCGACGACCCCTCGATGACGCAGCCGCTCATGTACAACCTCATCGAGGCGAAGCGCAGCGTCCGCACCCTCTACACGGAGGCGCTCGTCGGACGCGGCGATATCACCCAGGAGGAGTTCGAGCAGGCGCAGACCGACTTCCAGGAGCGGCTCGAGCGGGCGTTCGCCGAGACGCACGCCGCGCAGACCGGCTCCATCCCTGTGGTGGCGCACGACCAGAGCCCGGTGGCCGACCTGGAGCGCCCCGTCGCCCAGCAGCGGGAGGACGCCGCGGTCGGCGAGCCCGCGTCGACCGCCGTCGACCAGGCGGTCGTCGAGCTCATCGGCGACGCGCACGACAACCCGCCCGGCGGCTTCAGCGTGCACCCGAAGCTGCAGCAGCTGCTCAAGAAGCGCTACGACATGAGCCGCAACGGCTCCATCGACTGGGGCTTCGGCGAGCTCATCGCCCTCGGCTCGCTGCTGATCGAGGGCACCCCGGTGCGCCTCGTCGGCCAGGATGCCCGCCGCGGCACCTTCGTGTCGCGCCACGCGGTGTTCCACGACCGCGAGAACGGCCAGGAGTGGCTGCCGCTCGGCAACCTCGCCGACAACCAGGCGCGGCTCGCGATCTACGACTCTCTGCTGTCCGAGTACGCCGCGCTCGCCTTCGAGTACGGCTACTCGGTGGAGCGGCCGGATGCCCTGGTGCTGTGGGAGGCGCAGTTCGGCGACTTCGCGAACGGCGCCCAGACGGTGATCGACGAGTTCATCTCGAGCGCCGAGCAGAAGTGGGGTCAGCGCTCCGGTGTCGTCATGCTCCTCCCCCACGGCTACGAGGGCCAGGGGCCGGACCACTCCTCGGCGCGCATCGAGCGCTACCTGCAGCTCGCGGCGGAGAACAACATGACGATCGCGCGTCCGTCGACGCCCGCGTCGTACTTCCACCTGCTGCGCCGACAGGCCTACGCGCGCCCACGTCGTCCGCTCATCGTCTTCACTCCGAAGTCGATGCTGCGCCTCCGCGGTGCGACGAGCGAGGTCGCCGACTTCACGCGGGGCCGCTTCGAGCCGGTCATCGACGACGCACGCATCCAGGACCCGTCGACGGTCAAGCGGGTGCTGCTGCACTCCGGCAAGATCCACTACGACCTGCTCAACGAGGTCGAGAAGCGGGCGGATGGGGGCGCCTTCGCGCTCGTGCGGCTGGAGCAGTACTACCCGCTGCCGACCGCTCAGCTGCTGGCGGTGTTCGATCGCTACCCGGAGGCCGAGCTCATGTGGGTACAGGACGAGCCGGAGAACCAGGGCGCGTGGCCGTTCCTGTCGTTCGATCTCGCCCCGCAGCTCGGCGGACGTGCGCTGCACGTGTCGTCGCGTGCGGCCTCCGCGTCGCCCGCGACGGGCTCGTCGAAGCGCAGCGCGGCCGAGCAGACCGCTCTCATCGCGAGGGCGCTGGAGCTGTAGTTCTTCCTCTCAGGAGGACGAAGGGCGCCGCCTCGAGCGGCGCCCTTCGTGGTCTCGATACACCGTGCTGCGCGCGGCACTCGACCAGCGAGACGTCGTGACCCGAGCGAAGGGTGCTGACGGATTCGCTCCCGAGACGCTGGCATCGGGTCGGGCGGGAGCGCGCCGTTCAGGCGCGCGGGGGCATGCGGCTCGGGAACGAATCCGTCCGCACCCGAAGCGTCGCGTCAGGAGTCCAGGGCCGCGAGGATCTGCGCGCGCAGCTCGGCAGGAGCCTTCTCCTGGCACGCGCGCTGCACCTTCTGGATGAGCGTCAGCCCCACGAGGTGCTCGGTGGAGCAGTCCTCGCAGCCGTCGAGGTGCTCCTGGATGTCGTGCAGGTCCTGGTCGGAGAGCTCGCGGTGCAGGAACTCCTCGAGCTCGGCCTTCGCCTTGTCGCAGCCGCAATCGGTCATCTCGTGCTCCCGGGGGACGTGTCCGCGGCGGTGTACCCACGCTCGCGGGCGTATTCGGCGAGGCGCTCGCGCAGGAGGCGGCGTCCGCGGTGGAGTCGGCTCATGACGGTGCCGACGGGGGTCTTCATGATGTCCGCGATCTCCTGGTAGGAGAAGCCTTCGACGTCCGCGAGGTACACGGCGAGTCGGAAGTCCTCGGGGATCGACTGGAGCGCCTCCTTGACGTCGCTGTCGGGGAGGTGGTCGATCGCCTCGGCTTCGGCGGATCGGGTGGTGCGCCCCTGGGTGAGGGACTCGGCCGAGCCCAGCTGCCAGTCCTCGAGGTCGTCGAGGGTGCCCTGGTAGGGGCTGCGCTGGTTCTTGCGGTAGCTGTTGATGTAGGTGTTGGTGAGGATGCGGTACAGCCACGCCTTGAGGTTGGTTCCCTGCTCGAAGCCGGCGTAGGCGGCGAACGCCTTCGTGTAGGTCTCCTGCACGAGGTCGCCGGCGTCGGCGGGGTTGCGGGTCATCCGCATCGCCGCCGCGTAGAGCTGGTCCATGAACGGGATCGCCTGCTCGGCGAACAGCCTCCGCAGCTCGTCGGGGGTGTGCTCGGGGCGCGCGCTGTCAGCCATCGGCGTCGAGTCTATGCCGAGCGCTCCCGTGCGCCCGCCGATGGTCGGCACGTCCAGCACCAGCACGTCGGCTCCTTCCCGCCCTCGCGGGCACTACCCTTGACAACCGATGGGCGTTGTTCGGTATTCCGGTCGTGACGAGCTGATCCCCGAGATGCCGGGGCGGGCCGATGAGTTCGAGCTGCCCGTCGGGCACGCGCTCACGGAATCCGAGGCATCCGGTCCGTGGAAGGCACCCGTGGCCACGGGTCCGCTCGCGGCGCGCCTGACCCTGCCGGGCTCGAAGAGCCTCACGAACCGCGAGCTCGTGCTCGCCGCGCTCGCCGACGGCCCCTCGACGCTCCACCGCCCGCTGCATTCGCGCGACACCTCCCTCATGGTGGCGGGGCTGCGCGGCCTGGGTGTCGACATCGCGGAACGCGCGGGCGACGGGGAGTTCGGCCCCGACCTTCGGGTGACGCCGGGCGAGCTGCTCGGCGGTTCGATCGACGGCGGCCTCGCGGGCACGGTGCTGCGGTTCCTGCCGATCGTCGCGGCCCTGGCCCTCGGGCCGACGAGTGTCGACGGCGACCCGTACGCGCGCAAGCGCCCCATGCGCACGACGATCGACGCGCTGCGGGGGCTCGGGGTCGAGGTGAACGACGACGGCCGCGGCACGATGCCGTTCACGGTCCACGGCACGGGTGGCGTGCGCGGGGGCGAGCTCGCGATCGATGCCTCCGCCTCGAGCCAGTTCGTCTCGGGGCTGCTGCTCGCGGCCCCCCGGTTCGCGGAGGGCCTCACCCTGCGGCACACGGGTGAGCGGCTGCCGAGTATGCCGCATATCCGGATGACGATCGAGTGCCTCGCGGCGCGCGGCGTGACGGTCGAGGAGCCGGAACCGGGGGTCTGGGTGGTGGCGCCGCAGCCGATCCGTGCCGTCGACGTGACGATCGAGCCCGATCTGTCGAACGCGGGCCCCTTCCTGGGCGCCGCCCTGCTCGCGGGGGGCACGGTGACGATCGCCGGCTGGCCCGCACGTACGACGCAGGTCGGCGACGAGTTCCTGTCCCTCCTGCCGCGGCTCGGCGCGACGGTGACGCGCGACGGCGATGCCGTGACCGTCGACGGCGGGCCGGGCGTGCGCGGGGGGCGGCCGGTGCGCGCGGCGGATCTCGACCTCACGATCGGGGGCGAGCTCGCCCCCACGATCGCGACCCTGCTGGCCTTCGCGGATGGTCCGAGCACGGTGACCGGAATCGGGCACCTGCGCGGCCACGAGACGGATCGGCTCACGGCGCTCGCGACGGAGCTCGGCCGGCTCGGCGGCGAGGTCGTGGAGCTCGACGAGGGTCTCGAGATCCACCCGCGGCCGCTGCACGGCGGCGCGTGGGAGGCGTACGCCGACCACCGGATGGCGACCTCCGGCGCGCTCGCCGGCCTCGTCGTGCCGGAGGTGACGGTCGACGACATCGCCACGACCGCGAAGACGCTGCCGGAGTTCCCCGAGCTGTGGAGCCGGATGCTGGGCCGCGAGGCCGGCGCGACCCGCTGGGAGTCGCTGCCTCTGTGAGCCGGACACGGTGAGGCCGACGCGGTGAGCTGGCTGAGCGGCGACGACGACGAGGAGCCGGAGGGCTTCGACGCCTGGGACGAGTCCGACGTGCGGGTGCGTCCGAACCCGAAGGGCAACCGTCCGCGCACCAAGGTGCGCCCGAGTCACGACGACGCGGTCGAGGGGCGCGTGCTGTCGGTCGACCGGGGGCGCTACACCGTGCTCGTCGACGCCGACTCCCCCGCCGAGCACGAGGCGACCGCGACGCGCGCCCGCGAGCTGCGCGACCAGGCGATCGTCACGGGCGACCGGGTGGATCTCGTGGGCGACGCATCCGGGGGTCCGGGCACGCTCGCGCGCATCGTGCGCATCCGCCCCCGTTCGACGCTCCTGCGCCGCAGCGCGGACGACACGGATGCGGTGGAGCGCGTCATCGTGGCGAACGCCGACCAGCTCATGATCGTGGTCGCGGCGGCGAACCCCGAGCCGCGCCCGCGCCTCGTGGACCGCTACCTCGTCGCGGCGTACGACGCCGGCATCCGTCCGTTCATAGTGATCACGAAGACCGACCTGGCCGACCCGGAGCCGTTCCTGGCGAACTTCGCGGGGCTCGACATCCCGGTCGTGCGCAGCGCCCGCGACGCGTGGCCGGTCGCCGAGCTGGCGCCGCTCCTGGCCGGGCACTCGACGGTCGCCGTCGGGCACTCCGGTGTGGGCAAGTCGACGCTCGTGAACGAGCTGGTCCCGGGCACCGACCGGGCAACCGGCGACGTCAACGCCGTGACGGGCCGCGGGCGCCACACCTCATCCTCGACGGTGTCGCTGCGGGTGCCGACTGGCGGATGGATCATCGACACCCCCGGCGTGCGCTCGTTCGGCCTGGGGCACGTCGATCCGGCGAACATCCTGCGGGGCTTCCCGGACCTCGCCGCGGTCGCCGAGGAGTGCCCGCGCGGCTGCACGCACCTCGCGGACGCTCCGGACTGCGCTCTCGACGAGGCCGTCGAGCGCGGCGAGCTCGACCCGGCCCGCGTCGACTCGCTCCGCCGCCTGCTCGGTTCGCTCGGTGGTTGAGCAGCGCCCAGGCTCCGCACCCCAGGCTCACCCCGACAATCGCTGAGTGGTCGGTTTGTGGCCTCATGTCGCGGCTTGAGGGCCAGAAACCGACCACTCAGCGATTGTCGGGGGAGGAGGGGGTGAGCCCACCCTCGCTAGGCTCGGAGGGTGAGCGACTCCCCCGACTACACCGTGGCCGACGACCTCGCGGTCGCCCTGACCCTCGCGGCGGAGGCCGATCTCATCGCGATGGATCGCTACCTCTCGCAGGACCTCGGCATCCAGCTCAAGGCCGACAAGTCGATCGTCACGGATGCCGACACGCGCGTCGAGCGCATGATCCGCGCGCACCTCGCCGAAGCCCGGCCGGAGGACGCGGTGCTCGGGGAGGAGTTCGGCAGCGAGGGCTCCTCGCGGCGGCAGTGGATCGTCGATCCGATCGACGGCACGAGCAACTTCGCGCGTGGGGTGCCGATCTGGGGCGCGCTCATCGCCCTCGTCGTCGACGGGGTGCCCGTGGTGGGCGTCGTGAGCGCCCCCGCGCTCGGGCGTCGCTGGTGGGGCGCGAGCGGGCACGGCGCCTGGCTGCAGCAGGACGGCGGCGAGCCGCACCGCATCCGGGTGAGCGGGGTCGACAGCCTGACCGAGGCGACCCTGAGCTACAACAACCTGCAGACCTGGGACCAGTACGGCTACCTCGACCGCCTCGTCGCCCTCGCGCGCGGCGTGGGACGCACGCGCGCCTTCGGGGACCTCTGGTCGTACATGCTCGTCGCGGAGGGCGCGATCGATATCGCAGGCGAGTTCGACGTGAAGCCGTGGGACATCGCCGCGCTCGTGCCGATCGTCGCGGAGGCCGGCGGGCGGGTCACGACGGTGACGGGCGGCACGGCGCTCGATGAGCTCAGCGTGGTCGCGAGCAACGGGCTGCTGCATGACGAGGTGCTGGCGGCTCTCGCGGGCTGAACGAACGGCCAAGCGTTCACGTCGTGAAGTGAATGCACCGGCCAGCAGGCCGTCTTCGGAACTCCGCTTTTCGCCGAAATCCTGGGCTGTTACCGAATAGTTACCGAATTTCTGCCGCGCCAGGTATCTTCAAGTCTTGAAGTCAGTGCACAATCGCACTGCCACTGTTCAAAGCCGAGAGTGGTACTTCGAGGAAGTTCCCCCTCACACCATGAGAAAGGGAGTGACGTGAAGAAGTCATCGCTGATTTCGATCGCTGCACTCGCCGGCGCCTCCGCGCTGGTTCTTGCCGGATGTTCGTCCACCCCGGGCGACGGCGGCACCAACGGTGGCGGCACCGCCTCCACCCGTGCCTGCGTCATCCTGCCCGACACCGAGTCCTCGGACCGCTGGGAGAACGGCGACCGCCCCGCGCTCGAGAAGGCGTTCAAGGACGCCGGCTTCGAGGCGGACATCCAGAACGCCCAGGGCAGCACCGACAAGATGGCGACCATCGCCGACCAGCAGTTCTCGAAGGGCTGCGGCGTCATGCTCGTCGTCGACTACCAGGGCGCCGGCACCGCCGTCGTCGAGAAGGCCAAGTCGGAGGGCGTGCCGGTCATCGCCTACGACCGCCCGATCTCCGGGGCCGACTACTACGTCTCCTTCGACAACGTGAAGGTCGGCGAGCTCGAGGGCCAGTCGATCGTCGACGGTCTGAAGGCGGAGGGCAAGGACCCGGCCACCGCCGTCGTCGTCTACATGGGCGGAGACCCGTCCGACGGCAACGCGAAGATGTTCCACGACGGCGCCGTCAAGGTCATGGAGGCCGCGGGCATCAAGCCGGCCGCGGAGCCCACCGGCGTCTGGGACACCGACATCTCGGCGACCAACTTCGAGCAGGCGCTGACCTCGCTCGGCGGCAAGGTCGACGCGGTCTGGTCGGCGAACGACGCCAACGCTGCCGGTGTCATCTCGATCCTCGACAAGAACGGCCTCACCGTTCCCGTCTCGGGCCAGGACGCCTCGGTCGCGGGTCTGCAGAACGTGCTCCTCGGCAAGCAGACCGCCACGGTCTACAAGCCGTTCCAGCTCGAGGCCAAGGCCGCGTCCGACCTCGCCATCAAGCTCCTGAACGGCGAGAAGCCCACCGCCGACAAGAAGCTCGACGACGGCACCCCGTACATCGCGGTCACGCCGGTCCTCGTCGGACCGAAGGACGTGCAGAAGGTCATCGACGACGGCAACGCCAAGGCGTCGGAGATCTGCACCGGTGACGTCGCCGCCAAGTGCGCGGAGTACGGCGTCAAGTAACACTCGCGGAGAGGGCTCCGCACCGCGAAAGTGCGCGGCGCGGGGCCCTCTCCCCTGTCGACATCATCCGCCCCCGGGGTGGAACATGAGACGGGACGAAGACGTCCCAGAAAGGAGGGGCCCCCATGGCTGATACCCCCCTCATCGAGCTCACCGACATCGTGAAGAGCTTCGGCCCGGTCAGCGTGCTCAAGGGCGTCAACCTCAAGGCGTTCCCCGGAAAGGTCACCGCGCTCGTCGGCGACAACGGCGCCGGCAAGTCGACCCTCATCAAGGGTCTCGCCGGCGTGCAGCCGTACGACGGCGGCGAGGTGCGGTTCGACGGCCAGGCGGTGCACCTGCACAGCCCCCGTGACGCATCCGCGCTCGGCATCGAGGTCGTCTACCAGGACCTCGCGCTGTGCGACAACCTCGACATCGTCCAGAACATGTTCCTGGGGCGCGAGGAGACCGCAGGCCTCATCTTCGACGAGGGCCAGATGGAGCGCGAGGCGAGCGAGACGCTGCGCTCGCTCTCGGTGCGCACCGTCAAGTCGGTGCGCCAGAAGGTCTCCTCCCTTTCCGGCGGACAGCGCCAGACGGTCGCCATCGCACGCTCGGTGCTCAAGAAGGCCAAGCTCGTCGTGCTCGACGAGCCGACCGCCGCCCTCGGTGTCGCGCAGACGGAGCAGGTGCTCAACCTCGTGCGCCGCCTCGCCGACCAGGGCGTCGCCGTCATCATCATCAGCCACAACCTGCAGGACGTGTTCAAGGTGGCCGACTACATCAACGTGCTGTACCTCGGCACGATGGTCGCCGCGATCCCGACCGCCGAGACCACGAGCGACGACGTCGTGGGCTACATCACCGGCAGCAAGACCTACGACGGAGTGAACGTATGACCACCACACCGGCGACCCCGCCTCCCCCGCCCACCGACACCACGAACCTCCCCGCCGAGGGCGGATTCATCGGCAGCGGACAGGAGGGCGGCATCGGCGACCAGGTGCGCGCCTACTTCCAGCGCGTGCGCTCGGGTGACATGGGCGCCCTGCCCGCCATCGGCGGCCTCATCGTGCTCGTGATCCTCTTCACGATCCTGAGCCAGACGATGCTCGGCCAGCAGTTCTTCCTCACCGAGCGCAACTTCGCGAACCTGCTCACCCAGGCGGCGTCCCTCGTAATGCTCGCGATGGCGCTCGTGTTCGTGATCCTGCTCGGCGAGATCGACCTCTCGGCCGGTGTCACCTCCGGCGTCGCCCTCTCGGCGTTCGTCGTGCTGACCAAGCCCGACGGTCCCAACATGAACTGGGTGCTCGCCCTCGTCGTCGCCCTGCTCGTCGGTGTCGTGATCGGCGCGTTCATCGGCTTCTTCGTGGCGCGGGTCGGCATCCCGTCGTTCGTGGTGACGCTGGGTCTGTTCATCGGACTGCAGGGCGTCACCCTGATCCTGCTCGGCGCGGGCGGCGTGTTCCGCATCCAGATCCCGGAGTTCCTGGCCATCCAGAACGCCAACCTCCCCATCTGGGGCGGCTGGGTGATGCTGGCCATCATCCTCGCGGTGTCGTTCGGCATGTCGCTGTGGGATCGTGCGCTCCGCACGCGCGCGGGGGTGCCCAACCGCACCTTCGCGCTCGTCATCGCGAAGCTCGCCGTGATCGCGGTGCTCGGCGGCTTCGTCGTCGCCGTGCTGAGCCAGAACCGCTCGTCGAGCATCAAGGAGATCGCGGGCGTGCCGATCGTCGTGCCGGTCGTGCTGCTCATCCTGTGGATCGGCACCTTCGCGCTCGACCGCACCAAGTTCGGTCGCTACATCTACGCGATCGGCGGCAACGCCGAGGCGGCCCGCCGCTCCGGCATCAAGGTCATCACGATCCGCTGGGTCGCCTTCATCGTCTGCTCGGTGCTCGCGGTCGTCGCGGGCGTCTTCAGCGCGAGCAAGGTCGGCTCGGTGAATGCCGGCTTCGGCACCGACACGGTGCTGAGCGGTGTCGCCGCGGCGGTCGTCGGAGGCGTGAGCCTCTTCGGCGGACGCGGGCGGCTCATGCACGCGGCGATCGGCGCCCTCGTGATCGCCGTCATCGCGAACGGCCTCGGTCTGCTCAACCTGCCGGCCGGCGTGAACTACATCGTGACCGGAGGCGTGCTCGTGCTCGCCGCCACCGTGGATGCGGTCTCCCGCGTGCGCGCGGGCGGGTCGCTCACGCGCACCTGACCGCACCGCCGGTGACACGGGGCCGTCCGGAGCGATCCGGGCGGCCCCGTGCGTTTCGCGCACGATGCGGTGTCGCGCTCACAACGCGTACCAAGGCGCGGCCAACCAGACGACCAGCCGGCGTCCCTAGCGTCTCGCCGACGGCATACGGATGTCGAGAGGGAGACCCATGTACTGGACGTACCTGCGCCGCGAGCTCGGCGGGCGCACCAAGCAGACCGTCATCGTGGCGAGCGGGCTCGCCATCGCGATCGCGCTCGTGATCGTCGTGAACTCGCTCTCCGCGGGCGTGCGCCAGGCGCAGGAGGCGACGCTCGCCGCCGTCTACGGCGTGGGCACCGATCTGACCGTCACGGGTGCCGCGGCGGCGCCGGGCGAGGGCGCGCCCGGCCGCTTCGACTTCTCCGAGGGAGGTGGCGAGACGGGCGACGACGGCACCACGACGCTCGCGCAGTCGCGCCTCACGGTCGAGCCGGGCAGAGGAACACTCGATGCCTCGGTGCTCGACGAGGTGAGCAGTATCGACGGCGTCGCCGCCGCGGCGGGAGCGCTGAGTCTCACCGACATGACCTTCTCAGGCGAGCTGCCGCAGGCCCCCGCGCAGAGCGCCGAGGGCACGGGCGAGCCGCCGGCGCGCGGCGGGTTCGGCGGCGGCTCCTTCGACGTCGACAGCTTCAGCGTCCTCGGTATCGACCCGTCAGCGGCGAGTGTGGGACCGCTCTCGGCGGTGGAGGTCACCGAGGGACGCGCCCTCGCGGAATCCGACGCCGGTGCGGACGTCGCCGTGCTCGACGCCTCCTACGCGACGAGCCAGGGGCTCGCGGTCGGCGACACCATCGACGTCGCGGGAACCGGGATGGAGATCGTCGGAATCGTCGCCTCCAGCTCGAGCGACGCCGACACCGCGGCGCAGGTCTACCTGCCGCTCGACGTGGCCCAGGGGCTCGCGGGCACGGGCGAGGTGCTGTCGACGATCTACGTGCAGGCGGAGGGCGCTGCCGACATCCCCGCGGTGCAGTCCGCGCTCGAGGCGAAGCTGCCCGATGCCACCGTGAGCTCGCAGTCCGATCTCGCCGCCGGGATCTCGGGCTCGCTCGCGAGCGCCTCCTCGCTCATCACGAGCCTCGGCACCTGGCTCTCGATCCTCATGCTCGGCGTCGCCGTGCTCATGGCGGTGCTGTTCACGATCTCCGGCGTGGCCCGCCGCACGCGCGAGTTCGGCACCCTCAAGGCGATCGGCTGGTCCAACCGCCGCGTCGTCGGGCAGGTGGCCGGCGAGTCGCTCGTGCAGGGCCTGCTCGGTGGTGCCGCGGGCCTCGTGATCGGACTCGCCACGATCTGGGCGATCAATGTCGCGTCCCCCACGATCAGCACGACGCCCGCGGCCGCCCAGCCCGGGGCGGGAGCGGGCCCGGCAGGCGACGGCGCTCCGGGCGGTTTCGGAATGGGCGGATCCGGCGGTCCGACGTTCTCCTCCAGCGCGACGGATGTCGTGCTGAGCGCACCGCTGACCGTCTGGGTCGTGGTCGCCGCCGTCGGGCTCGCAGCCCTCGCGGGTCTCGTCGCGGGAGCGTTCGGCGGCTGGCGCGCGGCGCGGCTGAGCCCCGCCGAGGCGCTCCGCGCGATCGCCTGACCACGTCCCCGACCCGACTCAGCAGCCACGACTCTCACGACAGGAGCATCCGATGACCACGACCGCACCGGCCGACGAGGCCACCCCATCCCCCGCCTCCACGCGCAGCCTCTACCGTCTCTCGGGCATCACGCGCCGGTACACACAGGGCAAGCGGGTCGTGACGGCCCTCGCGGGCGTCGAGCTCGACATCGACGAGGGCGACTTCGTGACGATCCAGGGGCCGACGGGCGGAGGGAAATCCACGCTGCTGCAGGTGCTGGGCGCACTGGATCGCCCGACGAGCGGGGAGGCGTGGCTCGGCGATACCGACCTCGCGACCTCCTCGAGCGCACACCTCGGCAGGGTGCGCGCGAAGGAGGTGGGGTTCGTGTTCCAGGGCTTCAACCTCATTCCGACGCTCACCGCCGCCGAGAACGTCGACATGGGCCTGGAGCCGCTCGGCATGCCGCGCAGCGAGCGGCGGGCACGGGTGGCGGAGGCGCTCGCCCACGTCGGCCTCGCCGATCGCGCCGATCACCGACCGGGCGAGCTCTCCGGGGGGCAGCAGCAGCGGGTCGCCATCGCGCGGGCGATCGCGAAGCGCCCGCGCGTGCTGCTCGCCGACGAGCCGACCGGCAACCTCGACGAGGCGACGCGCGACGAGGTGCTCACCGTGCTGGAGAACCTGAACGGGGCGGGTCTCACGCTCATCGTGGTGACCCACGACTCGGCGGTCGCCCGCCGCGCCAGGCGCCGCCTCCGCCTCGAACACGGCCTCGTGCGCGACATCACACGCTGACGGCGCTCGGCCGCCCGGGATGCCGCACCGGCTCCCCGGGCGGTCGGCCGCGCGTTCAGAGGTGGCGCTCGTCGGGCCCGACGTACTCGGAGAGCGGACGGATGAGCGCGTTCGCCGCCGCCTGCTCGCGGATGTGCGCGGTCCAGCCCGTCACCCGGCTCGCGACGAAGAGCGGCGTGAAGAGCTCGGTGTCGAAGCCGATGAGGTGGTACGCGGGGCCGGAGGGGTAGTCGAGGTTCGGCTTGATGCCCTTGCGCTCATCCATCGCGGTCTCGAGCGCCGTGTACAGCTCGCCGAGGTCGGGGCGGTCGTACTCCGCGAGTAGCGTGTCGAGCGCCGCCTTCATGGTGGGGACGCGCGAGTCGCCGTTCTTGTAGACGCGGTGACCGAAGCCCATGATCTTGCGCTTCTCGGCGAGCGCCGCATCCAGCCACTCCGCCGCGCGGTCGGCGAACACGATCTCGTCGAACATGTGCATGACGGCCTCGTTCGCGCCGCCGTGGAGGGGCCCCTTGAGGGCGCCGATCGCCGCCGTGACGGCCGAGTAGAGGTCGGCCATCGTCGACGTCACGACGCGCGCCGTGAACGTGGACGCGTTGAAGGAGTGCTCCGCGTACAGGATCATCGAGACGTCGAAAGCGGTGACGACGACGAGGTCCGGCACCTCGCCGAACGTCATGTGCAGGAAGTTGGCGGAGTAGCCGAGGTCGTCGCGCGGCTCCACGACCTCCTCGTCGCGCAGGCGTCGCTGCGTGTAGGCGACGATCGCCGGAAGCTGCGCCCAGAGACGCTTGGCCTGGTCGAGCTGAGCCTCGGGGCTCGGGTCGGCGACCGAGGGGTCGGCCGCGCCGTATGCCGAGACGGCGGTGCGCACGACATCCATCGGGTGCGCCTCGAGCGGCAGCAGGTCGATCGCGTGCTTCGCGACGTGCGACAGCTCGCGGTGCTCGCGTTCGAAAGCCTGCAGCTCCTCCAGCTGCACGGGCGTCGGCAGCTCGCCGTGCCACAGCAGGTACGCGACCTCCTCGAAGGTGCAGTTGGCGGCGAGCTCCTGCACGGGGTAGCCCCGGTACAGCAGGGAGTTCGTCTCCGGGTTGACCTTCGAGATCGCGGTGACGTCGACGACGACGCCCGCGAGCCCCTTCTTGATGTCGGCCTCGGCCATGTCAGCTCCTGTTGTTCGTCAGATCGAAGGTGTAGACGCCGGCGTCGAACTCCGAGTACCCCGCGTAGTCGACCAGTTCGTACAGCCTCGCACGCGTCTGCATCTCCGGCACGCGACTCGTCAGCGAACCCTCGGCGAGGATCGTGTCGAGCCCGCGCTCTGCGGCCCCCATCGCGAGGCGCAGCAGGCTCACGGGGAAGATCACGATGTTGACCCCGACGTCGGCCAGCTGCTGCGTCGTGAACAGCTCCGACTTCCCGAACTCGGTCATGTTGGCGAGGATCGGCACGTCGACGGCGGCGCGGATCGCCTCGAACTCGGCGAGGTCGGCCATCGCCTCCGGGAAGATCGCGTCGGCGCCCGCGTCCACGAGCTTCTTCGCGCGGTCCTTCGCCGCCTCCAGGCCCTCCACCCCGCGGATGTCGGTGCGCGCCATGATGAGGAAGTCGGGGTCGCGCCGGGCCTCGACCGCGGCCCGGATGCGCTTGAGCGCGGTCGCCTCGTCGACGACGGCCTTGCCGTCGAGGTGCCCGCAGCGCTTCGGGTTGACCTGGTCCTCGAGGTGCATCCCCGAGACCCCGGCGTCCTCCAGCACCTGCACCGTGCGCGCGACGTTCATCGGCTCCCCGAAGCCGGTGTCGGCGTCGATGAGCGTCGGGAGGTCGGTGACGCGGGCGATCTGGCCCCCGCGCTGGGCGACCTCGGTGAGCGTCGTCAGCCCGATGTCCGGCAGCCCGAGGTCGGCCGAGAGCACGGCACCCGAGATGTAGACGCCCTCGAAGCCCTTGTCCTGGATGAGCGCGGCCGAGAGGGGGTTGAAGGCGCCCGGCATCCGCACGAGCTCGCCGGATGCGAGCCGTTCGCGGAGGGCGCGGCGCTTGGCGGATGCGGTCAGGGTCGAGTGCAGCATCAGAACAGTCCTTCCGGGGCGACGGGCAGACCCGCCGCGACGACGGTGAGCTCGGCGACCTCGGGCGCCGTGAGCTCGGGGAGTCGCTCGGCGAGGCCGAGGAAGCGCTCGACCTCGGCGGCGCCCAGCACGCCGTCGGCGAGGGTGCGGAACTTCGCGACGTAGTCGGCGCGGGCGAACGGCCGCGCGCCGAGCGGATGCGCATCCGCGACCGCGATCTCCTCCACGATGCGCCCGCCGTCCGCGAGCTCGATCTCGACGCGGCCGCCGAAGGCCTTCTCGTCGGGGTCCTCGGAGTGGTAGCGCCGCGTCCACTCCGCGTCCTCCGCGGTGGTGACCTTGCGCCACAGCTCGACCGTGTCGGGTCGCCCGGCGCGCTCGGGAGCGTAGGAGCCGACGTGGTCCCAGGCGCCGTCCTGCAGGGCGACGGTGAAGATGTACGGGATCGAGTGGTCGAGGGTCTCGCGGCTCGCCGTCGGGTCGTACTTCTGCGGGTCGCCGGAGCCCGAGCCGATCACGTAGTGGGTGTGGTGGCTCGTGTGCAGCACGATCGCGCGCACGGCATCCGGGTTCCGCAGCTCGGGGTGCTCGGTGCCGAGGCGGCGGGCGAGGTCGATCCAGGCCTGCGCCTGGTACTCGGCCGAGTGCTCCTTCGTGTAGCTGTCGAGGATGGCGCGCTTGGGCTCGCCCCACTCGGGCAGCGGTACCTCGTAGCGCGCATCCGGGCCGTCGAGCAGCCAGGCGATGACGCCGTCCTCGCCCTCCCAGATGGGGGCGGGCGAGGTCTGGCCGCGCATGGCCCGGTCGATCGCCTCGACGGCCATCTTGCCCGCGAAGGCGGGCGCGTGCGCCTTCCAGGTGGAGATCTGGCCCTTGCGCGACTGGCGGGTCGCCGTGGTCGTGTGGAGTGCCTGGCCGATGGCCTGGTAGATGATCTCCGGGGCGAGCCCGAGGAGGGTGCCGATTCCGGCGGCGGCCGAGGGGCCGAGGTGGGCGACGTGGTCGATCTTGTGCGTGTGGAGGCTGATGCCGCGCACGAGGTCCATCTGCACCTCGTAGCCGGTCGCGATGCCGCGCACGAGGGCGGCGCCGTCCGCACCCGCGTGCTGCGCCACGGCGAGGATCGGGGGGATGTTGTCGCCGGGGTGCGAGTACTCCGCGGCGAGGAAGGTGTCGTGGTAGTCGAGCTCGCGCACGGCGACGCCGTTGGCCCAGGCGGCCCACTCGGGCTGGAAGGCGCCCTCGACGCCGAAGACGCGGGATCCCGCGTGGCGGAGGCGCGCATCCGCCTGCGGGCGGGACTGCGCCTGGCCGCGCGCGGCGACGACGGGCCCGCGGGAGAGCGAGGCGACGGCGACCGCGGCGTTGTCGATGACGCGGTTGACGATCATCTCGGCGACCGCGGGCTCGACGGCGACGGGGTCGACGGCGAGCTGCGCGATCTTCCAGGCGAGCTCGTCCTCGCGCGCGAGGCCCTCGTCGCTGCGGTGGGTGCGGACGGTGTGGAGCTTCATCGGCTCTCCTTCGTGTCGGAGGCCGTGGCCTCGAGGATGTGGCGCAGGCTCGCGTGCAGGTGCACGGCGGTCGCGTGGCGGGCGAGCTCGGCGTCGCCGTCGCGGATCGCCTCGGCGATGAGGCGGTGCTCGGCGGCGGCCCGCTCGAGGCGGGCGGGGTCGTCTTGGGCGAGGCGGCGGATGCGCTGCAGGTGGGTGCGCACGCCCCGCAGGGCGCCGACGAGGGCGGGGTTCGCGACGCTCGCGTCGATCGCCTCGTCGAAGCGGGTGACGAGGTCGTAGTAGGCGTCGAGCTCGTGGCGGCCGACGAGCAGGGCGGCGCCCTCGAACTCGGCGGCGAGGGCGGAGAACACGGATGCCTCGCGACGCTCGGCGGCGAGCGCGGCCGCCGCCGTCTCGAGTGCCGCGCGTAGTTCGAAGAGGCCGCGCACATCCGACACGTCGGCGGAGGAGACGACGAGCCCGCGCCCCGACTGCGCCTCGACGAGTCCGTCGGCGAGGAGTCGGGAGAGCGCTTCGCGCAGGGGGGTGCGCGAGACGCCGAGGCGCGCGGCCTGCTCGACCTCGCCGAGCACGGTGCCGGGCGCGAGCCTCCACTGCAGGATCTCGTCTCGAAGCGACTCGTAGGCCCGGTCGCTCGCACGTCCGCTCGGCATGCTCACAGACTTAAATGTATACACTCAAGCCCGGTTACGCTACGGAATAACCCGTGAAGGCCCCGTTTGTATACAAGCGGGGCCTTCTATGTGCGCGTCTCCCCGCATCCCCGTCAGAAATGCAGGAGTAGTGCCGCCCGCATCCCGGCGCCCAGGCATGCGGTGTCGCCTGGGCGGAGAATCTCCTGCATTTCTGAGGATGGGGTGGTCACTTCACCAGGGCGAAGCCCGCGTTCCAGCCGATCTTCTCGCCGACGGCCAGGGTCAACTGCAGGAAGCCGAGAGCCTCGAGCTCGCGCGCTCGGGAGAGCGAGCCCGCGTCCTCGCCGCGGAGGCCGCCGGCGCGCACCACGGCGAGCAGCGCATCCTTCGCCCCCTGGTCGTCGCCCGCGACCAGGACGGTGGTCGGCTGATCGCCGACGAGGCCGGATGCGAGCGTGGCGGCGAAGTTGGTGTTGAACGCCTTGACGACGTGCGCGTCCGGCACCTTCGCGGCGATGACGGCCGCGGCCGAGGAGTCGGCGGGCACGACGAGGCCGTCGAAGGTGGCGAAGTCGAGGGGGTTGGTGATGTCGACGACGGTCTTGCCGGCGAGCTGGTCGCCGTAGTTCGCGAGCAGCTCGTCGACGGCCGGGTAGGGCACGGCGAGCACGACGATGTCGCCCGTGAGGGTCTGCGCGGCGCCGCGCGCCACGAGCTGCACCTCCGCGCCGCCCTTCGCCGCGATGCCGGCGATGGCGCCGCCCATGTTGCCGGTGCCGATGATGCTGATCGTGGTCATGTCGTTCCTTCCAAAGGTTGTTGCGTCAACGATACGTCCAACATGGTTGTCGATGCAACTATTCCCGTAGACTGGCCGCATGACCCGACTCGTGCCCCGCCTCGACGCGGAGGAATCGGCCGCCTGGCTCGCGCTGGTGAGCCTCCTGGAGCTGTTGCCGAGCGCCCTCGACTCGCAACTCCAGCGCGACTCGGAGCTCACCCACTTCGAGTTCGCCGTGCTCTCCTACCTGCGCTTCTCCCCCGACCAGACCCAGCGCATGAGCGCCCTCGCCGTCGGCACCAACGCGACCCTCCCCCGGCTCTCGCACGTCGTCACCCGCCTCGAACGGCGTGGCCTCGTCGAGCGCACGCCGTGCCCCGAGGATCGTCGCGCCACCAACGCGCAGCTGACGGATGCCGGCCGCCGCGAGCTCGTGCGCGCCACCCCCGGCCACATCGCCTTCGTCCGCCGCGTCGTCATCGACTCCCTCGACCGGGAGCAGCTCGGCCAGCTCGCCGCGATCGCCACGGCGATCACCGGCACCCTCGACCCGGAGGGGCGCTTCGCCGCGCTGCCCGGGTAGGCCGGGCGGCGCCGCGAGCACAGGGGGTTCAGCAACACGGCCTAGGCTCGTGGTCATGACCGACCCGGACGACGCGCCCGCCGAGGTCGTGCCGAGCGCGTTCCCGCATCCGCTCGCGCCCACCGAGGCGACGACGCAGGTCATGCCGACCTCCGCGATGCCGACGACGGCCCTCCCCGCGGCCCCCACCGAGGTGCTGGGTGCCCCGATCCCGCCGACGGCGGACGCGGCGCCGCTGCGCCCGCGCGAACGGCAGGGGCGCCTGCGGCTCACGAAGCGCGGCCGCATCCTGCTGATCGCCGGCATCGCGATCGTCGTCGTGCTCGCGCTCGTCGCGACGCTCGTGATCGCGAACCGGCTCGGTGAGCAAGCCGCGGCCGACGAGCGCGCCTCGGCGCAGACCGCCGCCACGAAGGCGGAGAAGGCCTTCGACGCCGCGAGCGCCGACGCGACGGATGCGGCGACCGGTCTCGCCGAGCTCGTCGCGGGAGCCTCGTCCGGGCTCACCGTGCAGGGCGAGGGACTCGACGAGACGGCGCGCGCGCCGCTGCAGGAGGCGATCGACGCCGCGAACACGGTCGCGACCGACGACGCCGAGCCGTCGGGCCTCGCCGAGGTGCCGGACGCGGACGTCGCACCCGGCGCCGACGACCGCACGGCAGCCGCCGCCTTCCGGGCGCGCGCGGACGCGCTGGAGAAGAACACCGGGGCCGAGAAGAAGCGCGCGGCGCGCCTCGGGGACGCCGCCGGCGCCCTCGGCGACGCGATGACGGCCTACCTCACGAGCGCCGCCGCCTCGGGCGCCGCGGTGCTCGCCGACCGCGGCGACGCATCCGACGACGTCAAGGCGGCGTTGCAGACGCAGCTCGACGCGCTCCCCGGCACCGACCCGACCGGTTTCGCCGAGGCGCTCACGAACTACCGCACGGCGGTGGACGCCGTCATCGCGTCATCCGATCAGGCGAGGGCACCGACCCCGGGAGGCTCCGGCGTGCGCATCACCGACCCCACCTCGATCACCGCCGTCGTCAACAAGCGCCGCGGGCTGCCCGGTAACTACGTGCCGCCGGACCTCGTGATCCCCGACGGCATCCCGAACAACAACGGCCAGCCCGTGCGGCAGGTGATCGTGCCGGATCTGAAGGCCATGCAGGCCGCGATGGCGGCGGAGGGCATCACCCTCCGCATCGGCAGCGCGTACCGCAGCTTCGACGACCAGCGCATCATCTACAACCGCTACGTCGCGAAGGACGGCGTCGCCGAGGCGGACACCTACTCGGCCCGGCCCGGCAACTCCGAGCACCAGACGGGGCTCGTGATGGACCTCGACGACGGCACCGGCTGCAACCTGAGCCTGTGCTTCGCGAACGCGCCGGGCGGCAAGTGGCTCGCCGCGAACTCCTGGAAGTACGGCTTCATCCTGCGCTATGGCGACGGCTGGCAGCCGATCGTTGGCTACCGCTTCGAGCCGTGGCACTACCGCTACGTCGGCGTCGACGTCGCCACGGACATGCACAACAAGGGCATCCGCACGCTCGAGGAGTACTACGGGCTCCCCGCGGCGCCCGACTACGGCTGAGCCAGCAACACACAGAACCGCAGGCGCCCGTGGTGGTCGGGGGCGCCTGCGGTGCGCGTCGAGGACGGAAGGTGCGGGGCGTCCGGGCGGGGCCGGTCCTCGCTCGACCCTGCCCGGACGCCGGTCAGCCGAGCTGGAAGGTGTTCAGCAGCTGCGAGAGCACCGTGCCCTTCTCGTAGTCGGAGTTGAGCTGGGCGATGAGCACGAGCGTGCCGTTTCCGCCGGTGTCCTGCGTGGCGAGCACGCCCTCGTAGGTGCCCGCGCAGTCGTACTCGGTGTAGACCCCGGCGTAGTAGCCGTCGTCGTAGGCGCTGCTCGGCGTCGTCACGGAGCACTGCGACGAGAAGTCGAACATGGCGAGCGCCGCGTCTGGCGTGAGGCTCGGGTCCGTCGCCACGAGCTGCGCGCCCGAGGTGGTGAACGACGACTGGAAGCCCGCGATGCTGCTCGAGGCCACCACGCTGTACCAGGTCCGGCCATCCGCACCCGTGATCGTCGAGCCGTCGACATCCGACCACTCGCTCGGCACATTCATCTTCACGGTTCCGGTGTCATCCGAGACCGTCGTGAAGCCGCCCGAGTTGGTCGTCGCGGTGCCGCCGAGCACGCCGGTCGCGGTGACCTTGAGCTCCTTGCCGTTGATCTGGCCGGTCATGGCCGAGTCGGTCTGCGGACGGTACACGTCGACGTCGATGGTCGCGTCGACGCCCTGCGTGTCGAGCACCTTGCAGTAGTCGGCGAGGGTTCCGTCCGCGCCGACGCTCACGCCGCCGAGCTTGTAGATGAGGTCGCCCGGCTCGATGCCCGCGGCATCCGCGGGGCCGCCCGCTGCGACCGACTGCACCCACACGCCCGCGAGCGAGCCGTCCTCGCTCTGCCACGCCTGCGCGTTGATGCCGATCGACGAGACGCGCTCGCCCTTCGAGAGCGCCTTGAAGGCCTTCTGCGCCACGTCGCGGTGGATCGCGTAGTTGTAGTCGAGGGAGTCGTTGCCCGCGTAGTTCACGCCGACGATGGCGCCGTCCGGGTCGACGAGCGGGCCGCCCGAGTTGCCGCCGCGGATGCGCGCGTCGTGCTCGATGACGTGCGCGAGCGAGGCCCACTGGGTGTCGAAGGAGAAGTCGTTCTTCGAGACGATCCCGCGCGTGAGGGTGAACTCCTCCGCCGCGCCGAAGGGGTAGCCGGCGGAGTAGACGTCGAGACCCGTCTTGATCTCGCCCTGATGCCATCCGAGGTACGGGAAGCCGTCGCCCTCGAGCTGCACGACCGCGAGGTCGAGGCACTCGGACGCGCCGAGCACCTTCACCTTGACCTCCTTGGAGGGGTCGCCCCCGAGGTACCCCGAGAGCGTCCCGGCGCCGACGACGACGTGGTTGTTGGTCATGGCGAGACCGCTCTCGCTCACGATGAAGCCGGAGCCGATCCAGGCGACCTCCGACGAGCCGGTCGTGCCGGGGTCGATGAAGGTGCCCTGGCCCTTGATGTAGACGGTGGCCGACTGCACGTCGTCGAAGTCGACGGCCTTCGTGGCGGGTCCCGCTCCGGGGAGCAGGCTGCAGCCGCTGAGGGCGGCCGCGGATGCGGTGACGAGGGCGAGCGCGGTCAGCGTCCGGCGCGTCGCAGTGTGGTGGTGCGAGGACATGTGAGGACTCCGTTCGGGAATGTGCCGCCGGGCGAGGACCCGGTCGGAGAGCACCAGTGTCGACCCGTGGGGCCTGCGGCGACCCCGGCGACCGACCCCAGATCGGAGAACTAGGGGCGGCCCCGGGGGGACCGAAGTCCCTTCGCCGCACGGCGCCCGGATGCCTAGCATCGCGGTGTGCTCGTGACCTTCCGCACGCTCGTCCCCGGCTTCTGGATGGGCCTGCTCGTGGCCCTCGCCTTCATCGAGACGCCCCTCAAGTTCCTCGCACCCGGGGTGACCGTGCCTCTGGCGCTCGGCATCGGACGGCTCGTGCTCACGGCGGCCGAGCTGGCGAGCGCCGTGCTGCTCATCGTGCTCACCGTGATCTCGCTGCTGCGGCCGCGGCTCGGCCGCGGGGGTCTCGCGATCGTCGCCGGACTGTGGGCGACCCTGCTGGCGCAGCTCGCCCTCATCCGTCCGGCGCTCAACGCGCGCACGGATACGGTGCTCGCCGGCGGCGACCCGGGCGACTCCCCGCTGCACGGGATCTATGTCGCGAGCGACGTCGTGCTGCTCGTGCTGCTCGTCGCCTACCTCGTGTGCGCCGTGCGACAGGGCCGAAGCGCGACGACCCGCCGCGAGCCCTCGCCCCGCGATGCGAATTAGGTTAGCCTTACCTACATGATCGACGAGCCGCACTTCCTCCTCGTCGGCGACAGCCGCGACATCCCCACGATCGCCGGGATGCTGAACCGCCTCCCCGTCGGCTCGGCCGGCCAGGTGTACCTCGAGGTCGCCTCCGCCATCCAGATCCGCCCGCTGCCCGCCCCCGAGGGGATCGCCGTGCACTGGCTGTGCCGCGACCGCGCCCCGCACCCCATCCCCGCGCGCGGTGAGCTCGCCGCCCGCGCGGTCGCCGCCTGGGTCTCCGAGTGGATGCCCGACGAGCAGGGCTCGCACCCGCACCCCTACATCATGTGGATCGGCTGCTCGACGAGCGCACCCGTCACGCAGCTCTACCGCGACCTCGCCGACCGCCTCGGCGACGCCCACCTGCACCACCCGCACTACTGAGCGGCCGATGGTCGCCACCGAAACGAGGAGCCCCATGCCCACCGAACGCCGCCTCTCCGCCACCGTGCTCGTCATCGGCACGGGCGGCTCCGGCCTCCGGGCCGCGATCGAGCTCGCCGAGGCCGGCGTCGACGTGCTCGTGCTCGGCAAGCGCCCGAAGGCCGACGCCCACACCTCGCTCGCCGCGGGCGGCATCAACGCAGCGCTCGGCACCATGGACCCCGAGGACTCGTGGCAGCAGCACGCGGCCGACACCATCACCGAGAGCTACCTGCTCGCCGACCCGCGCACCGTCGAGATCGTCACCCGCGGGGCCGCCCGCGGCATCGAGGACCTCGAGCGCTACGGGATGCCGTTCGCGCGCGAGGACGACGGCCGCATCTCCCAGCGCTTCTTCGGAGCCCACACCTTCCGCCGCACGGCCTTCGCGGGCGACTACACGGGTCTCGAGATCCAGCGCACGCTCGTGAACCGCGCGGCGCAGCTGCACATCCCCGTCATCGATTCCGTGTACGTGACCCGGCTGCTCACCCGGGACGGCGCCGTCTTCGGCGCGTACGGCTTCGACGTGGGCGACGGCACCCGGTACCTCGTGCACGCCGACGCCGTGATCCTCGCGGCCGGCGGCCACAACCGCATCTGGCGACGCACCTCCTCGCGACGCGACGAGAACACGGGCGACTCGTTCCGGCTCGCCGTCGAGGCGGGCGGCCGGCTGCGCGACGCCGAGCTCGTGCAGTTCCACCCCTCCGGCATCCTCGAGCCCGAGAACGCCGCCGGCACGCTCATCTCGGAGGCGGCGCGCGGCGAGGGCGGCATCCTGCGGAACGCGCTCGGCGAGCGCTTCATGGAGCGCTACGACCCCGAGCGGATGGAGCTGTCGACGCGCGACCGCGTCGCCCTCGCGGCCTACACCGAGATCAAGGAGGGCCGGGGCACCGCGAACGGCGGGGTGTGGCTCGACGTCTCGCACCTGCCGCGCGAGACGATCATGAAGAAGCTCCCCCGCGTCTACCAGACCATGCTCGAGCTGCAGATGCTCGACATCACGACCGACCCCATCGAGATCGCGCCCACCGCGCACTACTCGATGGGCGGCGTCTGGGTGCGCCCCGAGGACCACTCGACGGACGTCGCGGGCCTCTACGCGATCGGCGAGGCGGCATCCGGCCTGCACGGCGCGAACCGGCTGGGAGGCAACTCGCTCATCGAGCTGCTCGTCTACGGGCGCATCACCGCGCAGGCGGCGGCCGCCTACGCGTCCGGCCTCGACGCCCAGCGCCGCTCCGCCGACGCCGAGGCGTTCGCCCGCGCCGAGGTCGACGGGCTGCTCGCCGCCGACGGGCCCGAGAACGTGCGCGCCCTGCAGCGCGCGATCCGCGACACCATGACCGAGCACGCGGGCGTCGTTCGCGACGAGCAGGGGCTGCTCGCAGGCCTCGCCGAGCTCGACGCGATCGAGGAGCGCACGCGGAGCATCGGCGTGCACCCCGACATCGCCGGCTACCAGGACCTCGCCCACGCCTTCGACCTGAAGGCCTCCGCCCTCGCCGCGCGCGCCACGCTGCAGTCGGCGCTCGAGCGTCGCGAGACCCGCGGCTGCCACAACCGCAGCGACCACCCCGAGCTCGACCCCGCCCTGCAGGTCAACCTCGTGTGGTCGGCCGACGGCACGGTCGAGCGGGAAGCGATCGCCCCCATCCCGGAGGAGATCGCCGAGCGTATGCGCGAGGTCACCGTGGCTGGCAAGCTCGTGGAGTAGAGACGCCACACCACGAGGAGACCCCATGCAGCAGCTTCCGTTCGACGACACACGTGATCTGGAGGCGGTGCAACGGGGCTTCCTCGGCACCCGGACGCCCTGCACCGTCACAGATGCCACAGGACGCGTCGTGTGGGATGCGGAGTCGTACGCCTTCCTCTCCGAGGATGAGGCGCCCGACACGGTGCACGCGAGCCTGTGGCGGCAGTCGCAGCTCGTCGTCGTGCACGGCCTGTTCGAGGTGGTGCCCGGCATCTACCAGGTGCGCGGCTTCGACCTCTCCAACATCACCTTCATCGAGGGGGACGAGGGGGTGATCGTCGTCGACCCGCTCATCTCCACCGAGACCGCAGCCGCGGCGCTCGCGCTCTACCGTGAGCACCGGGGCGACCGGGCGGTCACGGGCGTCGTCTACACCCACTCCCACGTCGACCACTTCGGCGGCGTCAAGGGCGTGCTCACCCAGGCTGAGGCGGATGCCGGCGTTCCCGTGATCGCACCCGCGGGCTTCCTGGAGCACGCGATCGCCGAGAACGTCTACGCGGGAACCGCGATGGCGCGCCGAGCCGGCTACATGTACGGCGCGGCCCTCCCCCGTGGACCGCGGGGCCAGGTCGGGGCGGGGCTCGGCCAGACGACCTCGACGGGAACGGTGTCGCTCATCGCCCCAACGGTGCACATCCGCGAGACCGGCGAGGAGCTCGTCGTCGACGGCGTGCGATTCGTCTTCCAGATGGCTCCCGGATCCGAGGCACCCGCCGAGTTCCACTTCCACCTTCCCGCTTTCCGCGCGCTCTGCATGGCCGAGAACGCGACGCACACCCTGCACAACATCCTCACCATCCGGGGTGCGCTCGTGCGCGACGCCCGCGCCTGGGCCGGCTACCTCACCGAGGCGATCGAGCTGTTCGGCGACACCTCCGAGGTGGTGTTCGCCTCGCACCACTGGCCGACCTGGGGCCGCGACGAGCTGCGCGAGTACCTCGGCCTGCAGCGCGACCTGTACGCGTACCTCCACGACCAGACGCTGCGCGCGCTCAACAACGGGCTGACGGGCGCGGAGATCGCCGAGGAGTTCGTGCTGCCCCCGGCGCTCGAGCGCTCATGGCACGCACGCGGCTACTACGGCTCGGTCAGCCACAACGTGAAGGCGATCTACCAGCGCTACATGGGCTGGTACGACGGCAACCCCGCGCGCCTGTGGCAGCTTCCACCGGCGGATGCGGGGCGACGCTACGTGAACGCGATCGGCGGAGCGGATGCCGTGCTCGCCATCGCGCGGACCGCGGCGGCAGAGAACGAGCTGCGCTGGGCCGCGCAGCTGCTCGACCACCTCGTGTTCGCAGAGCCCGAGAACGAGCCGGCGCGCGAACTGCTCGCCGAGGTGCTCGAGCGCATCGGCTTCGCGAGCGAGAACGGCCCGTGGCGCGACGCCTACCTCTCGGGCGCCTACGAGCTGCGGGAGGGCGTGTTCGGCACGCCCACCGAGGCAGCTGCCGGCGATCTGCTGGGGGCGCTCAGCCCCGAGCTGTTCTTCGATTCGCTGGCGGTGCGCATCGACGGCCCGCGCGCCTGGGAGCTCGACATCGCGACGCGATGGATCTTCCCCGACCACGGCACCGACTTCCGGGTGACGCTCCGCAACGGCGTGCTCGTCGCAGTGTCAGGCGCCGCGGGGCCGGTGGCGCTCACGCTCACCGTTCCTCGGCCGGCGCTCGTGCAGCTGGCGACAGGGGACCTTCCCGGAGCGGTCGCCGCGGGCCTGCAGCTCGACGGCGATGCGAGCTCGCTCGAGAGCGTGTTCGGGGTGCTCGACGCGGGGAACCCGTCGTTCCCCATCATGACCCCCTAGCGGCGCCTCGGCGCACAGCAGAAGACCGCCCCGAGGGGCGGTCTTCTGAACTCGACACGCGTGATGACGACCGGTGGTGGAGATGGGGGGAATTGAACCCCCGTCCATCGCTGTGAGCCTGCGCCTTCTCCGGGCGCAGTCCGTGAATACGTTCTACTCGGCTCCGACCTTCGTCACGAACACCTAGGTCGACGAGCCCAGCCCCAGTGAAAGTCCCGCGCGACCCTGGAACTCAGCCGCACAGCAAGCCCTCTAGATGACGCCAGGGTCCGGATCGAGGGCGAGTCCGGTCTGACGGACCTATCTACTCCGCTTAGGCAGCGAGAGCGAGGTCGGTGCGCTTAACGTTGGCACCTGTGGTTTGCAGAGATCGTTAACGAGATAACCCTGCATCCTCGGCCCGCTTCTCGCAGTTTCGCAGGCGATGTCGAAACCGATCATCCCCATGGTCACCTCGGAGTCTTCCGTGCGAGGTGGGCCGTCATCACGCGCTGTGGAGTTGTCAAGCCGCGCCGTGACCGGCGCAGCCCTCCATGATAGCCCAGCGGGAGGATGCCTGGCAGGATGAGGCGATGAGCACCGTCATCACCGTCCAGGGCCACTTCACCGCCTGGTACCCCGCCGAGCGCGCCACCGTCCGCCTCGCCGTCGGCTTCGACGGCGCCAAGCGCGAGAGCGTGCTCGCCTCCGCCACTGCCGCGGTGCAGACCGTCACCGACTCCGTGAAGCGGCTCCACGATCCGGATGCGGGTCCCGTCACGTGGTGGTCGTCCGACCGCGTGCGGGTGTGGGCCGAGCGCCCGTGGAACAACGAGGGGAAGCAGCTCGCGCCCGTGCACCACGCGGCCATCTCCATCACCGTCAAGTTCAAGGACTTCGACGCGCTCGCCGACTGGCTCGCCGAGGCGGCCACGGTGCCCGGCGTGCAGGTGGGCGGCATCGACTGGGCGCTGACCGAGGCGAAGCGCACCTCGGTGACCACCGAGGTGCGCTCGCGCGCGGTCAAGGATGCTGCCGACAAGGCACGTGTGTTCGCGCAGGCGATCGGGCTCGCGCAGGTCACGGCGACCGCGATCGCCGACCCCGGGATGCTGGGAGTCAGCGGCGACCCCGGCTCGCCCTCTCCCACCATGATGCGGGCGGCGGCCTTCGCCGCTCCCCCGGCGGGCGGCGCATCCTTCGACTTCACCCCCGAAGACATCGAGGTGTCGGCCTCCGTCGACGCGCGCTTCGAGGCGAGCTGAGCATCCGAGGCGTCGCTTTGTGTCGCTCGCGGCGCCCAGCAGGCGACACGAACTGACGCCTCACTCCCCCAGGTGGCGTCGGCTCGACATCGCGCGGTCGGCCTCGCGCTTGTCCTGCCGCTCGCGCAGCGCCTGGCGCTTGTCGAACTCGCGCTTGCCCTTCGCGACCGCGAGCTCGACCTTCGCGCGCCCGTCCTTGAAGTAGATCGAGAGCGGCACGAGCGTGTAGCCGCCCTCCTTCGTGCGGTGGCTGATCTTGATGATCTGCGCCTTGTGCAGCAGCAGCTTGCGCTTGCGTCGGGTGGCGTGGTTGGTCCACGAGCCGGAGCCCCACTCGGGGATGTGCACGGCGTCGAGCCACAGTTCCCCGCCGTCGATGAAGGCGTAGCCGTCGACGAGCGAGGCCTTGCCCTCGCGCAGCGACTTCACCTCCGTGCCCGACAGCACGATGCCCGCCTCGTAGGTGTCCTCGATCGTGTAGTCGTGGCGCGCCTTGCGGTTGGTTGCGACGACCTTCTCACCCTTCTCACGGGGCATGGCGCACCTCCTGCACGCGGCTCGACGCCCGCGCCTGTCGCGGGCAGCCGTTCAGTCTATGCGACTCAGGCCTTGAGGTAGCGACGGATGGCGACGCTCGCCGACAGCGCCGCCAGCAGCGCGCCCACGCCGACGAGGATCGGCGCGACGAGAAGCGCATCCGAGAGCCCCACGAACGCGTAGGTGGTGAAGCGCTCCGCGATGTACCCCTTCACGAAGAACTGGACGATCGCGACCACCGCCCCGCTCGCCAGCAGCGAGCCGATGAGCGACGCGAGCACCCCCTCCAGGATGAACGGGGTCTCGATGAAGCGGTTCGACGCGCCCACCAGCCGCATGATGGCGAGCTCGCGGCGGCGGGAGAACGCGGAGAGCCGGATGGTGGTCGAGATAAGAAGCACCGCGGCGACGAGCATGAGCCCGGCGACGCCGACGGCCGTGTAGCTCGCCGCGTTCATGACGTCGAAGATGGGCTGCAGCAGGGCGCGCTGGTCCCTCACCTCGTCGACGCCCGGCATGCCGCTGATCGAGTCGATGATGACGTCGGCGTCGTTCGGATCGTTGAGCTTGATCTGGAAGTCGTAGGCGAAGGAGTCGATCGTGGCCAGGTCGACGATCGAGTTGCCGGCGAACTGCTCCTTGAAGTGCGCGAGCGCCTCGTCGGGCGTCTCGAGCGTCGCCTTCTCGATGAACCCGGAGAGGGTGCCGCCCTCGAGCTGGGCCTGCACCGCGTCGATCTGCTCCTGCGTCGCCGTGGCGCCGTCGCACCCCGGCGCCACCGGGATGCACATGTACACCGTGACCTCGGCGCGCTCGTACCAGTAGCCCTTCATCTCGCCGATCTGCATCTGCAGCAGGATCGCCGCCCCGAAGAAGGTGAGCGAGATGAAGGTCACCAGGATCACCGAGACGACCATCGAGAGGTTGCGCCGGAACCCCTGGCCGACCTCGGAGAGGATGAGTCCGAACCTCATGAGCGTCCCCCCGGCTCGACGAGCGGGGGCGGCACGGGCGGTGCGGATGCCGTGGCGGGCGGAGCCGAGTCGGTCGCCGCGGCGGGCGGCGGCACCTGCTTCGGCACGAAGAACGACGCGGTGACCGGCGCAGGCTCCCGCGCCGGGGCGACGGCGGGCGCGGGGGTCGCAGCGGTGACCGGCGGGATGGAGCTGCGCACGGCATCCGGCGCGGGCGCCCCCGCGACCTTGAGCTGCTCGCGCTCCAGCTGGGCGCCGAAGTCCTGCACCGGGATCGCCTGCGTCTGGTAGCCGCCCTGGCGCTCGTCGCGCACCACCTGGCCCGAGATGAGCTCGATCACGCGACGCTTCATCGTGTCGACGATGCCGGAGTCGTGGGTCGCCATGAGCACGGTCGTGCCGTTCGCGTTGATCGTCGACAGCAGCGTCATGATGCCCGCGCTGGTGGCGGGGTCGAGGTTGCCGGTCGGCTCGTCGGCGAGCAGGATGGCGGGCTTGTTGACGATCGCCCGCGCGATCGCGACGCGCTGCTGCTCGCCGCCGGAGAGCTCGTGCGGGAACCTGCCCGACTTGCCGGCCAGCCCGACCATCTTCAGCACATCCGGAACCGCCTCCTGGATGAAGCCCTTCGACTTGCCGATCACCTGCAGCGTGAAGGCGACGTTGTCGAAGACCGTCTTGGCGGGCAGCAGCCGGAAGTCCTGGAACACGACGCCGAGGTTGCGCCGGAAGTAGGGCACCTTGCGGTTGGCGAGCGTCGTGAGGTCGTTGCCGAGCACGTGGATCCTGCCCTTGGTGGGCCGCTCCTCCTTGAGGATCAGCCGCAGGAAGCTCGACTTGCCGGAGCCGGAGGCGCCGACGAGGAACACGAACTCGCCCTTCAGCACCTCGAGGCTGACGTTGTTGAGGGCGGGACGCGTCGTGCCGGAATAGGTCTTGCTGACCTGGTCGAAACGGATCATGGCGCGCCCAGCCTAAGCAGGCGCCTCCGCGACCCGGGTTGCGACACTCCCCCCGTTCGGGATCGAGGGAGGCTCACAGGGAAGGTGTCAGTCGTCGTGATCCTGCTTGCGCCAGCGGATGCCGGCCGCGATGAAGCCGTCGAGGTCGCCGTCGAAGACGGTGGCGGGGTTGCCCGACTCGTAGCCCGTGCGGAGGTCCTTGACGAGCTGCTGCCCGTAGAGGAAGTAGGAGCGCATCTGGTCGCCCCAGCTCGCCGTGATGACGCCCGCGAGCTCCTTCTTCTTGGCGGCCTCCTCCTCCTTCTTGAGCAGCAGCAGGCGGGTCTGCAGCACGCGCATGGCGGCCGCGCGGTTCTGGATCTGCGACTTCTCGTTCTGCATCGACACGACGATCCCGGTCGGCAGGTGGGTGAGGCGCACCGCCGAGTCGGTCGTGTTGACCGACTGACCGCCGGGGCCCGAGGAGCGGAAGACGTCGACCCGGATGTCGCCCTCGGGGATGTCGACCTCGATGGCCTCCTCCATGACGGGGATCACCTCGACGGCCGCGAAGCTCGTCTGGCGCTTGTCGGCGGAGCCGAAGGGGCTGATGCGGGCGAGGCGGTGCGTGCCGGCCTCCACCGAGAGGGTGCCGTAGGCGTAGGGGGCGTCCACCTCGAAGGTGGCCGACTTGATGCCCGCGCCCTCCGCGTAGGAGGTGTCCATGACCTTCACCGGGTAGCCGTGGCGCTCCGCCCAGCGCAGGTACATGCGCATGAGCATCTCGGCGAAGTCGGTGGCGTCGTCGCCGCCGGCGCCCGAGCGGATGGTGACGACCGCCGAACGCGGGTCGTACTCCCCGTCGAGCAGGGTCTGCACCTCGAGGTCGCCGATCGCCTTCTGCAGCGACGCGTACTCGGCCTCCGCCTCGGCGGCCGACTCGGCATCCTCCATCTCGCGCGCGAGCTCGACGAGCACGTCGAGGTCGTCGAGGCGGCGCTGCACGGCGGTGACCCGCGCGAGCTCCGACTGTCGGTGGCTGAGCGTGCTCGTCACCTTCTGGGCGCTCTCGGGGTCGTCCCAGAGGTCGGGCGCACCGGCTTTCTCGGAGAGCTCGGCGATCTCCCTCTCGAGTCGCTCCACCCCCACGACCGCACGGATGTCGTCGAAGGTGCTGCGGAGGGCGGCGAGCTGGCCGGGAAGATCATCGAGCATGGCGACCCCAGCCTACCGACCGGCAGCCACGCTTCGTCCGGGAGTAGCGTGGACCTGCTCATGACGGATGCCGCCCCCACCGACCGCTTCCCGTGGCGGCAGGTGGTCGTCGCGGCATTCCTGCCCACCGTGCTGTTCTCCATCGGCGAGGGCGCGATCATCCCGATCATCCCCGTGGTGGCGCACGGCCTCGGCTCGGGGCTCGCGGGGGCCGGTCTCATCTCGGCGATGATCGTGATCGGCGAGCTGCTCGGGGACATCCCCGCGGGCGCCCTCGTGGCGCGGATCGGCGAGCGCACGGCGATGATCGGCGCCTCGCTGCTGTCGATCGTCGGCGTGCTGGTGTCGGTGTTCGCGCCGAGCCCGTGGGTGCTGGGGGTCGGAATCCTGCTGATCGGCGTCGCGACGGCCGTGTTCGCGCTGGCGCGGCACGCCTTCATGACGAGCTTCGTGCCGCCGGTCTACCGGGCCCGCGCCCTGTCGACCCTCGGGGGCACCTTCCGATTCGGCTACCTCGTGGGGCCGTTCGTGACCGCCGCGGTGATCCAGGCGACCGGCTCAGCGGTGAACGCGTTCTGGATCCACCTCGTCGCCTGCCTCGCCGCGGTCGTCGTGCTCGTCGTGCTGCACGACCCCGAGGACGCCGTGACGAGCCGCCCCGGACCGGCCGCGCGCGAGGCGGCGGCCGAGCAGCGGGGGCTGTTCCGCACGATCGCCGACAACCGCCGCGTGCTCACCACCCTGGGCACCGGCTCGGCGCTCGTCGCCGCGCTGCGGGCGAGCCGCAACGTGATCCTGCCGCTGTGGGCGGTGTCGATCGGCATCGACGAGGCGACCACGGCTATCGTCATCGGCTCGGCGGCGGCGCTCGACTTCGCCCTGTTCTACGCGGGCGGCTGGGTCATGGACCGCTTCGGCCGGCTGTGGACGGCCGTCCCCTCGATGATCGGGCTCGGCCTGTCGCACCTGCTGCTCGCCTTCACGCACGAGCTGCCGGATGCGGTGGTCTGGTTCGCGGTCGTCGCCGGGCTGCTGTCGCTCTCCAACGGGATCGGGGCCGGCATCCTCATGACGCTCGGCGCGGACCTCGCCGACCCCGCGCATCCGGCGCCGTTCCTCGGCGCATGGCGCTTCACCAACGACACGGGCGCGGCGGTCGCCCCGGTGCTGATCGCCGCCATCACGGCGCTCGCCTCGCTGCCCGTCGCGGCGGGCGTCATGGGCGTGCTCGGGCTGCTGGGTGCGCTCGACCTGCGCGTGTACGTGCCCCGCTACACGGGTCGCCGACGCGAGCCGTGAGGCCGCGGACTCACTCGAACAGCAGCACGTCCTCGTGCCCCACGAGCACGGAGGTGATGCGATCTCCCGTGACGCCGAGGATCACCACGAGGGAGTCGGACGACGCCTTCATCGAGATGACGTCGGCGGGCACGTAGGAGGCGTAGTAGGGGCTCGCGCGCACCTGGTCGAGGTAGGCGGAGTCGAGGGGCGAGGTCCATCCGCTCGACGAGCCCGTGTAGGCGAGCAGCTCGCCGGTCGCATCGGCGGCGCTGACCGGCCCGCAGCATTCCGAGGAGGCGAGGATGTAGGTGACCGGCTCAGCCATGAACGGCCCGATGGCCGCGGGGTCGCCCGACGCGACACCGGCGACGATGGCGGCGCGTTCCGACGCGTCGATGCTCGGTACCTCGGGTGTCGGGGTGGAGCTGGGCGTGGGGGTCTCGCTCGCGGTGCTCGTGCCGGATGCGCTGGGCGTGCCGCTGGGTGCGGGATCGGTCGGCGTGCACGCGGTGAGCGCGAGGGCGATCAGCGCGGCGGCCGCGGCCGTGGTGACGCGGGGAAAGGCGATCATGGTGGTCCCTTCAGGTGGTCACCCCTACGACGCGGCAGGGCCCGCGGCGGGTTGACATCCGGCGCCTCCAGGTTCCCGGAGGCGACGGGATGCGGTCAAGCCTGCCCCACGAACGGCCCGGCCGGTTCGCCGTCGCCCGCGTTCCAGGGGCGCAGCGCGTCCGGCATCGGCCAGGCGAGTGCGAAGGCCTCGAGCGGCACGTCGATCGCCCCGAAGTCGTCGCGCTTCACCCGGATGCCGTCGGTCGACACCTCGAGGATGCGCACCCGCAGCGGTCCGCGCCCCGGCCGCTCGAGCAGGTACGGCTCGGCGAGGTAGCCGATGCCGAGTTCGTCCAGCAGCTCCTCCGCCGCGAGCCAGTCGAGCGCGCCCGCGCGGTCGCGCCCCAGCAGGTCGACCGGCACGAAGCCGTCACCCTCCGGCCGCATCCAGCCGACGCGTTCGCCGTCGCCGCGACGGTGCTCGATCCATCCGCTCGTGTCCACCCCTCAACGGTAGGGTCGCCCGGCAGCTCATGACGACGGTCAGCCGAACACCGAGCGGGCCGTTGCGGTCGCCTCGACCCGCATCCCGTCGGGCACGAAGAGCGTGACGACCGGCGGATGCCAGGTCGACGTGACGGTGACCGTGGCGCTCAGCCCGTCCGCGGTGAACGCCCTCTCCACCGCGAGCCCCTCGAGGTCGGGCGCGGGGTTGCCGGCGAGGTAGTCGGCGACCGCGGATGCGACGCCCGCGTCGTCGAGCAGCGGACGCGGGCCGTCGGGCGTCACCCTCACGGCATCCAGCTCGAAGGACTCCGCGCCGACGAGGGCGGCGCCGTCGGCGACCGTGAACAGGCGCTTCTTCTCGAGGTAGAGAGAGGTCGCCGCCGTCACGAGCAGCACGATGACGAGACCGAGGAAACCGAAGAACGCCACGAGCGGCAGTATCGACCCGTCGTCCGCGGCGAGCGCCGCCCGCATCCGCCTCACGATCCCGCCCGGAACCGCGAGACCTGCTCGGTCGCGGTCGCGCGCACGGGCACCGCGAGGGCGACGTCGAGCCCGAGCGCGGGCGGCGCGAACGGCAGCGGCACGACCGCCACGAGCTCCACCGTCACGAAGCCGCGACGCGCGAGGCAGTCGCCGGGGTCGGGGCGGCAGCTGATCGCGACCTCGGTCTCGGATGCGTCGACACCGTAGTCGGCGAGGGTCACCCGGATGGCGCGCTCCGCCGCCGCCCGCGCCTGCGCCTCGGTCTCCGCCTGCACGAACACGCGGCTCGCCTGACGTGCCGCGCCCTCGACGCCGAGGGAGCCCGCCTGGACCGACGACACGACGAGCACGAGGTAGACGAGCGGCACGAGCAGCAGCACGCCGACCGTGATGAACTCGAGCGAGGCGGAGCCGTCATCGCCGCCGGTCCCGGTGAGCCGCCGCCGCATCGCGTCAGTCCAGCGTCTCGCGCGCCGCATGGCCCTCCACCTCCAGCGCGCGGTCGGGGCCGAGCAGGCCGGCGAGCGGCAGCGTCGTACGCACCGTGACGATCACGGCGGGCACACCCATCCACTCCCCCTCCCGCACGGTCACGTCGGTGGCGTAGCCCCGGCCGACGGCGGTGCTGATGAGGTCGACGGTGCGCGGAACGGCGTCCGCCGGCTCGTTGTCGGCGAGCGCGCCGTAGCGTGCGCCCTCCGCCGCCGCGTCGAGCACCGTGTTGCGGATGTGGAGCGCGAGCGCGAGCTGCAGCACGCCGAGGGCGAGGAAGGTCAGCAGCACCCCGACGAGCACGAACTCGACGGGCGCCGATCCGCGATCGTCGCGAAGCCGCCGCGACCCCACCTCAGATCCCGGAGACCTTGTCGATCGCGTTCTGGAAGATGTCCGAGAGCGCGGGGCCCGCGAGAGCCCAGATGAGGATCACGAGTGCCGCCGTCATCAGCGTGATGAGAACCCAGCCGGGCACATCGCCCCGGTCGTCGCGCAGGCGATGCAGGAGTCGTCGCATGCCGACAGTGTGCGGGGATCGACCCCTGGAGCGCGGAAGTTGTCCACAGCCTGCGCGAGGGGGTCTCGCGGGTGCAGGCTGGGGCCATGAGTGAACTATTGGATGTGCGTTCTCTCGATGTGGAGTCCCGCGCGGTGGAGACGCAGCGGATCATCCGCACCGGCACCGTCTGGCTCGCGGCGGCGATGATCGCCCCCGCGATGGCCCTCGGCCCCCTCCTCGCGAGCGGCTGGCGCCCCCTCGAGATGCCGCCGCCCGCCGACGTCGCGTTCTGGCTCGGCGCACTCGCGGCCGCCCTCGGCGTCGCGGGGCTCGTGTGGGCCGGGTGCCCGGTGCTCGGGTTCCCGCTCGTCCAGGCGCACAGCCAGAAGGTGGTCTGCATCCGGGTGGGCATCGTGCTCAACGTCTCCGGGATGGCGCTCGCGGGGCTCGCGATCCTGCTCAGCCCCGTGTGAGCGGCGCGCCTCAGAACCCCAGCTCGAGCACGAGCGTTGCGGGGAAGAGGGCGAAGACGACGGTCACCGGGAGGATGAGGAACACCAGAGGGACGAGCATCGCGACCTCCTTGCGGCCGGCCGACTCGAGCAGCTGGCGCTTCGCATCGTCGCGAGAGTCCTGGGCCTGCGCGCGCAGCACCTCCACGAGCGGGCTGCCGCGGTCGAGGGCGGTCACGAGCTGCTCGACGGTGCGGCTGAGCGCCGGCAGCTCGAGGGCGGATGCGCAGCGCTGCAGCGCGTCGGTGAGCGGCACGCCGACCTCGACATCCGCCATCACGCGGCCGAGCTCGCGCGCGAGGTCGCCCGAGCCGACGCGCGCGACGCGGCGCAGGGCGTCCCGCACCGTCTCCCCCGCCGACAGCGCGAGGCTCAGGAACTCGAGCACCGTCGGCAGCTCGTCGGCGACCCGGCGCATCCGGGATCGGGCCCGACGCGCGAGCAGCTGTTCGGGCAGCAGGAGGCCGGATGCCGCCGCGACCGCCACGAGCGCGACGACGACCACCGGGGAGAGCGCCGCCGAACGGGCCAACAGCAGGGTCGCGAGCACGCCGACGGCGGCGCCTCCCGCCGCCCACACCAGCTGGCGGGAGCGGAAGGCGGACACCGTGAGGCTCGAGCCCGCCTGCCGCAGACGTCGGGTGACGGTGGCGTCGCCGCCGAGGAGCGCGGCGACGCCGCGGCCGAATCGCGCGAGGAGCGGCGTGACGAGCTCGGCGATGAGCGAGCCGGGCTCGCCCGTGCGTCGCGACCGCAGCTCTCGGGCGTCGGCGGAGACGTCGAGCACGTAGGGCGCGACGCGGTCGGCCAGCCGTCCCGCGCCGATCCGTGGCAGCAGCGCCAGCAACGTCCAGAGGCCCAGCCCCAGCACGATGCCGAGGGCGACCGCCGCCGCGATCGCCGGGCTCACGCGAACCACCTCCGCTCCTCGGGCAGGCGCCCCACGGCGACCATCACCCGGTACGCGACGACCGTCACGACCAGACCCACCGCGAGCACGGTGACGCCGGCGGGCGAGTTGTAGGCGCGCACCGCCTCGGGGCGCGCCGCGAGCAGCAGCAGCACGAGCCACGGTGCGGCGACGCCCAGGCGCGCGGCGCTCACCACCCAGCTCTGCCGCGCCTCCACCTCGGAACGGATGGCGGCATCCGCGCGCAGGTGCGCCGCGAGCGCGCGCAGCACCCCCGGCAGCTCGGTGCCGCCCACCTCGCGCGCCACGCGAAGCGTCTCCACCACGCGATCCGCGACGGGGTCGGCGAGCCGCTCCTTGAGGGCGTCCAACGCGACGGTCAGCTGGCCCGTCGCCGTCAGCTCGGTGGCGAGCACCAGGAACGCGGGACGCAGCGGCGCGGGCCCGCTCTCGCCGAGCGCCGCGAGGGCGTCGGGAAGCGACTGACCGGAGCGGAGGCCCGCCACGAGATGGTCGAGGGCGTCCGGCCACACGGCGCGCATCGCCCGGCCACGCGAGCGCGCGCGGGCCGAGACCGCGGCGAACGGCAGCGCGGTCGCCGCGATCCCCGCAGCCACCGACAGCGCGACGACCGGGACGATGGCGAGCACGATCGCCGCGGCGGCGAGCCCGAGCAGCAGCGCGACGGCGACGACCGTCGCGGCGGAGACGCCTCCGAGCCCCGCCTGGCGCACCCGCGCGTTCAGCCCGTCGAGGGGGCGCGTCCGGGTGCCATCGCGCCGCTCGACGGCGGACGGCCACACCCACGGGGACGCCACGAGCACGAGGCCGGTGCCCAGCACGAGGCCCCAGGCCGCGGCGATCATCCGGCGCCCCGCGACGCCGACGACTCGCGCAGGATCGCCGCCGGGTCGACACCGGCACGCTCGAAGCCCGCCATCCGCGGGGGCAGCACGCCGGTCGCGACCAGCCGGTCGCCGTCGAGGGCGAAGAGGGTGACCGACTCGACCGTGCCGTCGACCACCCGGCCGGTGGGCGCGACCACCTCGACCACCCGCCGCCGCCCGTCGCGCCGCAGCTCGGCGTGCACGACCAGGTCGATCGCCGACGCGACGGTCGGCGCCACGAAGGCGATGTCGATGTTGCGCCCCGCGAGCAGGGGAAGCGTGCAGAGCTTCACGAGCGCGTCGTGCGCACTGTTGGCGTGCAGGGAGCACATGCCCGGGATGCCGGAGTTGAGCGCGATGAGCAGGTCGAGCGCCTCCGCCTCGCGCACCTCGCCCACCACGAGACGGTCGGGACGCATGCGGAGCGACTCCTTGATGAGCCGGCGCAGGGTGATCTCGCCCGTTCCCTCCAGGCTCGCCTGCCGGCACTGCATCGCCACGTGATCGGGGGCGTCGAGGGCGAGCTCGAAGGTCTCCTCGACCGTCACGATGCGCTCCCCGGGGCGGCATGATCCGAGCAGCGCCCCCAGCAGAGTCGTCTTCTCCACTTGGTGCATCTGACGCACCTAGTCAGTGGAGGTGATCGGCGTGGATGTCGAAGGTACGAGGAACGTTGTTGTGTATGCGCGGGTGGCCCGCGCGCGTGACGTTGGCGGGGACACGGAGGCGCAGCGACAAGCCATTGAGCGGTACTGCCGCGAGAACAACCTAGTGGTGGAGGCGACGCTGGGTACGACTCGCCTCGCTGTCGACCGGGCCTCAACCGCGATGCTCCGCGCACTGGCTCAGTGCCCGTTCGATGCGTCTCAGAAGCAGGGGCTCGATTGGGGTGGTCGTCATGCTCTCTAGGGCAACGACGATCAGCGGCAGCGCGATCACGGAGCAGGTGTTGGTGTATCTGCGGATCAGTGAGGACCGCACCGGGGAGGAAGCCGGCGTCGAGCGACAGCGAGACGACTGCCTCGCTCTGTGCTCCCGGCTGGGCCTGGACGTCGCCGAGGGCGACGTGTTCATGGACAACGACACGTCCGCCTACCTCGACAAGAAGCGGCCGGACTTCGCGCGGATGCTCGCCCGGATCAAGCTCGGCCCTTCGCGGGTCGTGGTGTGGCACGTCGACCGCCTCTACCGTCGACCCCGCGAGCTCGAGGACTTGATCGACCTCGTGGAGACGCATCCGATCCGCATCGAGGCAGTCATGGGCGGCGCGTTCGACCTGAACACTCACGAGGGTCGGCTGATGGCGCGCCAGCTCGTCGCGATGGCCGCCTACGAGTCCGGACACAAGGCCGACCGCATCCGCCGCGCGAACCGGCAGAAGGCCGAACGTGGCGACTGGCACGGAGCGGCCAAGTTCGGGTACGGCACCGGCGGCGTCCTCATCCCGGAGCAGGCCGCGGTCATCCGTGAGATGGCGGACAGGTTTCTCGCCGGCCAGTCGCTGCGCTCGATCACCGCGTGGCTGAACGAGGAGTCCGGGTTCCCCGCCCCGCAGGCAAAGACGGGGAAGACGCTCGGCGTCTGGCACGCGACCACCGTGAAGTCCATCTTGGTCTCCGCGCGGATCAGCGGACAGCGAGCGTATGAGCCGACGCGAAGGCGTGGTGATGGACCGAACGGGCGAGAGATCCTCGGACGGGGGAACTGGCCTGCGATCATCACTCCCGAGGAGACGACCCGCATCAGGGCGATGCTTTCCAACCCTGACCGCCGGGTCGGCGCATCTTCGATCAACCTGCTGTCGGCGATCGCGACGTGCGGCAAGTGTGGCTCCGGGCTCGTCGCGGGCAAGGCCAAGCACGGGCCATCGGACGCGAAGCGGAACTACTACCGCTGCATGCCCGTGCCAGGGCATCCGGAGCGAGGCGGCCTGTCGGTCAGTGCATCCGGCCTCGAAGCTGTCGTAAGAGAAGCCGTGATCGCCCGCCTGGCCGCGACCACGCTCCCGGCCGACACTCCCGAGACGGGTGGCGCCGTCGCGGCGGCTATGGGACGCATCCTGGCCGCGCGCGAGCGGATGGAAGACCTCGCCCGTGACTACGGGGCAGGAATGTTGAGCCGAAGCGAGTACCACGCCGGTCGTGTCGCGGCTCAGAGCGCCGTACACGACGCGGAACTAGCTCTGGGAAGGGTGAACCGGGGGTCGGCCCTCAAAGGGCTCCCTATCGGCGATGAAACGGCTCTGCGGCACGCCTGGGACCACGAGTGGACGGTTCCCCAGACGCGGGCGATCCTGACCGCGCTGATCGACAGCCTCGTCGTGCAGCCCTACGCGAACGGTGGTTCCCGCTTCCGGCCCGAGCGTGTCCAGCTCATCTTCAAGGCATGACGGCACGGTGCTGGGTCAGGCCGGATGCTCCATGAGCACACAGAGCCGGCCTAGCACCACCGGATCTTCGACGGCGAACGGCACCCCCGAGGCCTCACATGCCTGTCGCGTCCAGGCCACGACATCGAAGGTCGGCGGGAGCGGATCGTTCGCGAGCCCACCGGGAACGGCATGCTGGGTTGTTGTCTCGCCCATGACTTACAGGTGCGCGCATCGCCCCGGCCCCCCGACGGCGCGCACCTTCATGGTGCGGGCGCCTGCCCGCGGCGAAGAAGCGGAGCATCTTCATGGCGACCCCTCGATACCGGCCGGAGCAGTTCGTCGACTCGGGCTGGGAGTCGGGCACCCCGGAGCGCAAGGCGCGGTTCGTGAACTCGCTGCTGCGGTTCATCGCCGACGACTTCCCTCGTGATCGGTTCACGCGCCCGCTGTATCTGGGGCTCTCGACGCACGGCTACTTCGGGTTCATCGCGCACTACGACATTCACGGGTTCTACGACGAGCAGCTGTCGACGCCGGCGAGGCGTGAGCGATTCCTGAGCGATCTGGCCCGCGACTGCCAGAAGGACGCGCACCTGGACCGCCCGGACCTGTGGAGCGACGTCAAGGCGGTGCTGGCGAGCCGCCTCATGCAGGAGCAGGAGCCGCTGCGCTCCCCGCGCCGGCTGGCGCCGGCCTCATCGTTCGGGGCGCAGCCGACCGCGGCACGCCCGGACGCCCCGACCTTGTTCTGAGGCAGGGCTTCAGAGGCCGAACTGCGGTCCTTCGCGCTGCGGGGAGGGCGAACGTTCGACCACGGCGAGATCGACCACCGCACGGTCGGGGTCGGCTCGCACCCCGAGCGCGGGCCGGTGGGCGCGAACAGTCTCCACGGTGATCCGGGCCTCCTCGACGGCGGGCGGTGGTTCGCCGCCGTCCTGTATTGCGGCCAGCTGCGCCTCGACACGGGTCAGGTCCGTCTCGGCATCGGCGAGGGCAGCCGCATAACGGAACGGCTGGCCGATGCGTTCCTCGGTCTCCGCGATGGTCTGCTCGGCAGCGGCGAGATCGTCGCGCGCGTGCCCGAGCAGGGTGGGGATGCCCGAGACGCGGTTCTCGATGCGCTGGATCACGCCGACGCCTCCCTCGAGGAACAGCTCGCGGGAGAGGGTGAAGCCGCTGCGGGGCACGTCGGCGAGCGTGACCTCCATGAGCAGGTCGCCGAGCATCGGCCGGGTGCCCAGGTGGACGTCGAATCCGCTGATGCGTCCGATGACGCCGTAGTCGCGGGTGGCGTACTTGGGCGCCCACTTCAGGTCGGAGTCGTGCGCCCACCGGGCGAGCGCGTGCGCGGCGTCGACCCGCGAGTCGTAGTGCGTGCCGCGCAGCTCGATGCGGAAGCTGTCGCCGGACGTGTCGCGGATGCGCGGCACCGCCGCCTCCAGGTGCTCGATGTCATTCCCGGCGCGGCGCGCGTCGCCGCGGGCACGGTCGCGGGTGTGGATCAGCATCGACTCGTTGCGGTGGTAGGCGCGTTCCAGCCGTCGCAGCCTGGTGACCTCGTTCTGGATCATGGAGTGCTCCAGTAGCAGCGGGTTGCCGGAGCTGATCGCCTTGGCTTCCGCGGCGGACAGGGCCGAGGAGTCGATCTCCTCGATCTCCCGGGTGTCGAGCCGGCCCCGCATGAGCTGGGCGATGAACGTCGCCTTCCGCTCGACGCCCTGCCACATGTAGGAGTCGAAGGATCGCTCGGTCACGAACCGGACGATCGCGACCTCGGCGTTCTGATTGCCCTGCCGCATGATGCGGCCCTCGCGCTGGGCGATGTCGGAGGGACGCCACGGGCAGTCCAGATGGTAGAGCGCGACCGCCCTCGCCTGGACGTTGGTGCCCACGCCCATCTTCTCGGTCGAGCCGAGCAGCACGGCGATGTGCCCGGCGCGGGCGGCGGCGAACAGGCGGGCCTTGTCGGTGTCGGTCTTGGCCTCGTGCATGAATCGGATCGCCTCGCCCGGCATCCCGCGCAGGACGAGCTGGGCGTGCAGCTCGTCGTAGGCGTTCCAGCGGTCGGGGTTCGGCGTGCCGATATCGGAGAACACCAGCTGCAACGCGCCGCGCACCGGCGAGGGCTGCCCGGTGATGACGTCGAGGTACTCGTTGTCGCGCGTGCGCTCCCAGACCCGGTGGATCGCGTCGGCGGCGGCGTCGATCTTCGTCGGGCCGGAGGGCCGGTTGGGGACGATCATGCGAATGTCCAGCGCGGCCTTGCGGCCGTCGGTGGACACGTTGAGCATGTTGTCCTCGTTGGGCGGGACCGCCTTCGCGGCGATCTTCTCCGCCCGCGCGCCCAGGTGCTCGATGAACCGTTCGAGCTCCACGGTCGGCTGCACCGGCACCGTGGCCGGCACCCGCTGCCCGTCGTCGCGGGCAACGAGGTCGGGGGTGGGCAGTTGCAGGTCTTCGGCGGTCTTCACGTCGGCGAAGATCGACCACATCTTTAGCATCTCCGGCACGTTGGAGAACTTCGCGAAGCGGGTCTTCATGCGGAACGTGTTGTTCCCGGTCGGGGCCATCTCCATCTGCGTGACGGTCTGCCCGAACGTCGCCGCCCAGGCGTCGAACGCCCCGATCCCGGCCGCGTCGAGCAGGTCGGGACGCAGGTATCGCTGCATCACGTATGCCTCGGTGACCGAGTTTGAGATCGGGGTCGCGGTCGCCCCGGTGACGACCCTTTCGCGGCCCTGGGAGCGCAGGTACTCGAGCTTCATGTGCAGGTCGGTCGCCCTGTCCGAGCCCTCGATCGACGCGTCGCGGATGTTGGACTCCGTCGCCAGGTTCTTGTACATGTGCATCTCGTCGACGATCACGTAGTCGATGCCGGTGTCCTCGAAGCAGACCCCGACGTCGCGGGACGTGTCGGTGCGGTCCTTGAGCTTGTTCTCCAGGGCCAGGAGCTTGCGCTGGATGCGCTTGACGCTCATCCGGTCCTCGCCCTCGGCCTGGTCGAGCACCTGCTTGACGTCATCGACCTGTGAGCGGATGTACGCCTGTTGGGTCTCGGTGCGCAGCGGGATCTTCGCGAACGCGCCCTGGGTCAAGATCACGGCATCCCACTCGTTCGCCGCGGCACGGGCGACGAAGGTGCGGCGCTTGTCCGCGGTCAGGTCACCGCTGGAGACGGCGAGGATGCGGGCCTGCGGGTAGATCTGCAGCCACTCCCGCCCGACCTGTTCCAGCATGTGGTTGGGCACGACGACGACGGGCTTGGCGATCAGCCCCATTCGGCGCATCTCCATCGCGCCCATCACCATCTCGGCGGTCTTGCCCGCGCCGACCTCGTGGAACAGCCCGGCCGAGGGCTCAGCGATCATGCGGGCGACCGCGGCGCGCTGATGCGCGCGCGGCTCGAAGCTGGCCGCCATGCCGGGCAGCGAGAGGTAGTCGCCGGCCTCGCTGTAGTCGCGCAGCACGATCGAGTTGAAGCGCCGGTTGTACTCGTCCACGAGCGCGGCGGCACGGGCGGGGTCTTCCCACACCCACTCGCCGAACCGCTCTTGGATCAGGTCGGCCTTCTCCTGCGCGGCGGTCGTCTCGATCGGGTTCAGGACGCGGCGCATCTTCCCGCCGACGTCTTCCACCTCGTCGTAGACGAGCAGGGTCTTCTGCTCCATGACGGCCTGGGCGATGTCGGGTGCGGGGCGCCGCTCCGTGCCCCATTCGCTCGTGGACAGCACGCCCGCCCGGCCGCCTCGAACCTCCCACATGCCCGGCAGCGAGTTCTCCACCCGCACGTCGGAGGTCTTCAGGATCGCGTTGAGGAAGTCCTCGTGGATGCGTTCGCTGATCCACACCGCGCCCAGTCGGGCGGTGATGTCCTCCACGCCGAGCGCGGCCGGCAGCACGGCGGTCAGCGCGTCGACGTTCGCCTGGAATGCGGGATCGTCGGCGGCGCGCGCCTTGGCGGCCTCCAGCTTCGCGCGCACGTCGCCGGAGAGGTAGGCGGGTGCGTGGACGAGCTCGCCGCCGACGGGATCGGTGAACACCATCCCGTCCAGCGCCGGACGGGCCTCGTGCTCGGGCATCCCCAACAGGTCGGCGATGAGGGTCAGGTCGATGCCGCCGGTGCGGTCCAGGCTCACCGCGATCGCGTCGGCGGGCGTCTCCACGCCCTGCACCTCTGGGCGCGGGGCGACGACGCGGCGGGTCATGATCGCCGCCGGCGTGGCCGTCTGCTCGGTGTCGTCGAACTGCTCCAGGGCGAGCACCAGGGGTCCGAACGGGTCGGAGCGCAGCAGCCGGATCGGGGTCGGCACGATCCGCGCGTAGGTGTCGTCCCCGGCCGGGTTCTGCCGCCCGGTCGGACGCAGCGTGTAGCGGTTGAGGGGGCCGTACTTGCCGAGGTACTTCTGGTAGTCGCGGCGCAGCGCGGCCCGTGCCTCGGTGACCTCGGCCGTGTCGTCCACGGTCGCCGACTCCAGGGTCAGCAGGGTCGTGGCGCGGTCGCGCAGCCCGAGCAGGGCGCGCAGCTCGGTGGCCGCCGACCGGGGCACGGCGAACGGTTCCAGCGCGCCGGACGCGACGGTCGCGAACTCGCCGCCGTCGACCGGGACGATGCTGCCGTCCCACGCGGCCGGCGCGGACGGGGTGAACGCGGCACGGCGGGACTGCTGCGCCGCGGTGCGTTCGCTCATCGTCAGCCCGAGCCGGCGCCCGGCGAACACGATCTCGTCCACGGCGAGCGCCAGGGTGCTCTCCAGCTCGGCGAGGTTCCCGGTGACGGTGAGCGTGTCCGCCCCGTACATGCCCTGCTGCACGCCGACGGTGCCGAGCATCCGCTCAGGCCGGTGGTCGAAGTAGGCGTTGATCTTCACTAACCGCCCGTCGATGCTGACCGGCGTGACGGTCTCCCACAGGTCGTCGGCCGGTGGGCGGTCGTCCTCGCGGCGGCGGAAGATGAGCAGGTCGGTGAGCACCTCCGTGCCGGCCGCGCGGCGGTGCGCGCCGGTGGGCAGGCGGATCGCCCCGACGAGATCCGCCAGGGCATTCATCTCCCGGCGCGCGCCGGGGTTCTGCGCGTCCATCGTGTAGTGCGAGGTCAGCACCGTGACGAGCCCGCCGGGCCGGGTCAGCCGCAGCGACTTGAGGATGAAGTGGTTGTGCATCGTCTGCTTGGTGCCGTTGTGGACCGGATCGTGCAAGATGACGCCGGCGAACGGCACGTTGCCGATCGCCGCATCGAAATGCGCTTCGGGCAGGCGGGTGTCGGCGAACGACTCGTCGCGGATCGTCGCGTGCGGGTAGATGCTTTGGCTGATCGCCGCGGTCACCGGGTCCAGCTCCACCCCGGTCATCTGCGCCGTCGCCGGTGCGAGGCCAATGAACGTCCCCGCCCCGGAGCCGGGTTCCAGCACCGCGCCGCCGGCGAAGCCGAGCGCGCTCATCGCCCGCCACATCTGCCGGACGATCAACGGGTCGGTGTAGTGGGCGTTGATCGTCGTGCGCGCCGCGGCGTCCCATTCCGCCTCGTCCAGCAGGCCGCGCAGCTCAGCGCGTTCAGCGTCCCAGCCGTCCTTGGCCGCGTCGAACACGTCGGGCAGCGCCCCCCAGCTCGACCAGCGGGCGAGCACCTGCTGCTCCTCAGCGGTCGCCGCCCGATCCTCGGCGGCCAGCGTGCGCGCGAGGCGGATCGCGGCGGTGTTCGCCTGGAACCGGGCCTTCTGCCCGGAGGGCGCCAGGTCGTCCTGCGAGGCGGGGACGAACCTGGGTGGGGCGACTAGCTCAGTTCGCGCAGGAAGCGGATCGTCGCCGCCTCCTGAAGCGTCGCCTGGTTCTCCCGCAGGTAGTCCCGCGGCGGCTCGGTCGCCACCAGGGCCTCGAGGAACGCCACCGGCACCGCCCAGTCGTTCGCCATCTGCTCCAGCTCGACCGTCGAGGGCATCAAGTCCGGGGAGTCCTGCATCCGCTCGGCCCAGGTCACGAGGTTCTCGTCCGAGGGCCGAGTCTGCTCCCATTCCTCGCGGGCCTGCTCCAGCGGCAGCTCCGGGTCGCCGATCCACACCAGCTGTGCCATCACGACCTCCTCCGCTATCCGCCGGGCCGTCACCAGCCGGGCGACCTCCTGCAAGTAATTCTGCTCCGAAGAGCGCGTCCCAGCCAGCATTGCCGTCAGGTCCGACACTTGCGCCTGCACCTGAAGGCCCAGGTTCGTGAAGAACTCCTCCGGGTTTTCCAGCGCGTGAAGCCTCCGAGGAGCCGCCCTCTCCCAATGCGCTCGGGCTGCTGCCGCGTACTTGTTCATCGGCGTGTTCCTCCCCGGTCGCCTCGTCCGGCACCTCGGATGCGAGGGCGCCGGCCAGCGATTCGTCGGCGGTCTGCTCGTCCAGTCCCCACAGGTCGAAGGCGAGCTGACCCGGATGCGGGTCGCGGTTGCGGCGGCCGGCCATCAGGCCGCCTCCGCGTCAGGAGTGCGCGGTGAGACTGGCATGGATGCTCCCGTGATCGGACGCCGACGCTCAGGGGCGGATCTCGCCCGTGTCCGGGTCGAGGTTGCGGTAGAACTCGTCCTCGGCCGCCCGGCGTCGGGCAACGTCGTCGAGGACGTGCTGTACGAAGTCCGCGTCCCGGTCGGTGATCGGGTTCTCCTCGACGGGCTCGGCGGGTTCCTCGCCGGGCCACACGGTCTGCCGGGTCGGACGGTCGCGGTCCAGGCGAGTGCCGCTCGCGGCGACCCACTCGCGCAGCCGGTGCCGGGCGTCGGCGAAGTCTCTGTGCCAGCCCAGCGGTGCGGAACCGTTCTGCTCCGGGTCGTAGGCGCCCAGCCAGTGCAGGTGCAGGGCGCTCAGTTCCCAGACGAGCTCGGGATGCCGGTGCCACAGCGGCGGGATCACCGCGGCCGGCAGCCCGTAGGTGCGGCGCAGCCAGTTCACCCAGGCGTTGAGCTCCAGCCACTCGGTCTCGGCCTCGTCGGCGGTCAGGATGTTCCAGTTCACCGGGTGCGGCGGCTCCGGCAGCAGCTCCGGACCGGCGTCGGGGGCGGTCTCGCGCGGGGTCGCGTCGGGGGTGCTCATCGGCGGTTCGCCGTTCAGAGGGCGACCGCGGTCGATTCGGCGGACGGACGCCGCGGCGTGTCCGAGATCGGCGCCGGCTTGCGGCGCGGGCGCGGCGTAGGCCGCTCGGCGGCATCCGCCTCCACCGTCTGCCCGGCGCGCCGGCTGCGGTCGACGTCGTACCGGGTGCGCAGGCTGTCGTGCCCGATCGCGGCCGCGATGAACTCCTCGTCGCGGATCGTCTTGCCGTCCCGCTCGTAGGTGAAGGGGTGGACGCGGCCGCTGGCGACGAAGCTGTCGTCCTTGACCAGCAGGGCGTGGGCACGCTTGGCGGCGGCGCGGAACAGGACGAGGTGGTGGAACGTCGGCTCGAGGTCGGTCATGGTGCCGTCCGGCTCCTCACGCTGATGCCGCACGCCGACCCTGGCATAGAACCGAGCCTGCCCCTTGGAGGTCGTGGTCAGCTGCGGCTCGGTCGCGATGAACCCGGTCAGCGACTGCTGGGTCTGGATGCTCACGTCGTGCTCCTTGCCTGTCGTGACAGCCGCCAGATGCGGCCGTTCCCGTCAGGCAGGTGCGCGCCCGCTGCCAGTCATGCGGGGCGACGCAGCGCCGCCTCGATCTCGGCACGGTCGGCCTTCAGCGTTGAGGCGTCCTCCCGGCTTGTCCACGACCGCAGATCGGTGACGATCGGCGGGGCCGAGCGCAGCAGCGTGATCCCGGTGCCGAATGGGAGGGTTCTGATGGTCTCGGGCGGCATCACGGCCACCCGGCGCACGGAGCGTTGCGAGGAGCGCGAGCCGCGGTCGCCGATCGTGTCCGAGTGGGTGGTCTCGTCCCGCTCCCCGATGAGGGTCGACAGGTCTTGCAGGTCGCGTGAGCCGGACGCGCCGCCGAGGACGATCTTGACGATGGAGGCATCCCAGATCGCCGCGGCGGCGTTCTCGCCCCACTTCTCCCGCGCCTGGGCGAGGGACTGCAACACGGGCATGGTCGTGATCCCCGTGCCACCTCCCTCCGCCATCAGCGTGGGCAGGCTCGGCAGGGGCGCGAGGTTGCCGATCTCGTCCAACGCGAGCAGCAGCGGGGGGTCCAGGCGTGCGCCGGGTGAGGTCGCGGCCAGGTGCCTGGCCGTCTCCACAAGGTCTTCCACGAACGCGGAGACCAGCGCCGAGGAGCCGCCGGCGCCCGCGGAGGTCGCCAGCAGGTAGAGCGTCCCACGCTGGGTGAGGAACGCGGCAGGGTCGAAGTCCTCACCGGGGCGCGGGGTGACCGCTTCCAGCACGCGGGGGTCGGCCAGACAGCTCAAGGCGAGGGAGACGCCTTGCCAGATCGAGTCGCGGGTGCGGGGGTCGGCGTGGATCATCGCTTCCAGCGACTCGGCCCATCCGGTCGCCGCCTGCGGGTGAGCGGTGAGGATCGCGATGGCCTCGGCGGCGGCGGTCGGGTCCAGGGTCCAGCGGAACAGCTCGGCGGCTCCGCGACCGTCGAGGGCTGCGGCGTGCAGCAGCGCCTGGAGCGCGGTGCGGGTCTTGCCCTCCCAGAACCCGCCGCCTTCGACGCCGCCCGAGGACAGCCCGGTCCCGGCGGCCAGGCCCGTCGCGCGGATCATCGCCGTGAGCGGGGTCTCGCAGCCGCGCACGGGCGACCAGCGCAGCCCGGCCGGGACGCCTTCGGCCAGGTGCTGCGGGTCGAACACCGCGACGGGGCCGCGCCGCAAGCGTGCACGGAGGGTGGCGGTGAGGTTGTCGGGTCGGGTCGAGGTGGTCACGACCGCGCCGGGCGCGTCGAGGATCGCGTTGATCGCGACGAACATGCCCTTGCCCGCGCGAGGCGGGCCGATCAGCAGGATGCTGTCCTCCACCGACGCCCACACTTGGCGCCCGTGCGAGCGGCCTAGCAGGTAGCCGACGTCGGCCGGCTTCGGGTCCGAGACTGACGGGCGCAGCGTGGAGGCGCGGCGCAGCAGCGCCCGGCTGGAGGCGGCCTGGGCGACCTCCGCGCCGGTCGCGGTGCCCTGGATGCGGTGCGGGTCGCGGCGGGTCGCCGTCGAGTGCCGGCGCAGCAGCGACCAGCCCCACCAGCCTGCGGCGCCGATGACGGCGAGCAGCAGGGCCGTCACGATCCAGTAGACGACCGGGTTCAGCCCCGGCGCGCCCAGCGGGTCACCGGGGTCGCCGGGACGCAGCAGCACACCGAGGCCGGCCTCGATGCCGCCGGCCGGCTGCGGGGCCCTGGTCAGGAACGCCGTGATCGTCCCGGCGACCCGCAGCGCCCCGGCGAATCCGGCGACAGCGACGAGCAGGCCGATGCCGAGGTTCGCGAGCAGGTCTTCGGGGCCGCGGCCCGTCGGGCTCACGGGCGGTCCCGGTCGGGATGGTGGACGGACAGGGTGCCGGAGATGCGGCCCAGCAGCAGCACCTCGCGCGTCGGCGCCAGCTCGAGCAGATGCCGTTGCAGCAGGGCGCGGCCGTGCCCGGTCGGGCCGGCGTCGGAGTGGGCGACGATGACGGCCAGGGCGACGTCCTCGCCGGGCACGAACCCGTCCGCGCTCACCTCGATCAGCGCAGGGACCGCAGCCGCCGGAGCCGAAGCCTGCTGGGGAAAGGCAGGCTCGGGAGGGGCGAAGCGGCTCCGGCGGCGCGGTGGCGTGAGGATGTCGGTGAAGGTCGAGCCGTCCGCCTCATGCACCTCGACGCGGATCGGGCTGTTCAGGGCGGCGGTGAGGTGATCGGCGAGCGCCCCGAAGGTGTCGCGCCGCAGCGGCCCAAGCGCCTCCGGTGGGGTGAACGGTGCGCCGTCGACCGAGACGGCCAGGGCGCCGTCGGGTGCGACGTCGACCCGGACGTGCGGGACGTGGATGATCGGCTGGGCGGTCGCGGCCGTGTTGTCGGGCTCGTCGGCCGGGTCGCTGCTGCGCCGGTAGCGGGGCTTCACGCCACGCCTGTCTCTACTGTTACGGGTTCTTCGTGTGTTCTCACATCCGTTAGGTGTGCCGCGGCGCCCCACGACGGGTTCGTGGTGCTTTGTGGATCGGGTGACGCGTCTTCGGGATTCCTGAAGGTTTCCATGTAATCTCGAAGCATGATCGGGATTCCTGAAGTGGGATGCTCATGGCGGTGACACCGTTGCGGAGCGTGTCGGGGTCGTCGATCGCGGCGTTGACGTCGCCGCAGGCGCTTGAGGATTTTGAGCAGGAGCTGATCGACCAGTACGCGCTGGCCCTGGCCGCGGCGGGTGTCTCGGACGGCTTCGTCACGAGCTCGCGGGCGGTGGTGTTCGAGTTCGCCCGGTCGCTTTCGGGTCCGATCTGGATGGCCGGCTACGCGGACGGCGACAGGTTTCTCGCGGAGCAGCGCCGGTTGGGTAGGGCTCAGACGACGAGGGCGGGCAAGGCGGGTGCGATCGCACAGTTTTACGACTTCCTGATCTCCCGGTATCTCGGCGACATCCGCGCGGCGACGGGCGTGGTCGTGGAGCAGCCGATTGACGAGTGGAACCGGCCCTCGGGGGTGTCGCTGGGCAAGGTGCGGGTGCCGCCGTCCGATGTCGAGGTGACCGGTTTCTTCGACCGCTGGCGGGAGTCCGTTGCGGACTCCCGGAAGTATCTGCCGGCGGCCCGTGACTACTTCGCTGCGTCGCTCTGGCGGCGGCTGGGGTTGCGGATCAGCGAGTCGGTGATGCTCGACATCCGCGACTGGCGGCCGGACCTCGGGCAGATCGGGAAGCTGCACGTTCGGTTCGGGAAGGGCTCGCGCGGTCGCGGCTATAAGCCCCGACTGATCCCGGCGATCAATGGCGCGGACGCGCTGATCGACTGGTGGCTGGCCGAGGTGCGCCCGCAGTTCGGCGCCGACTGGAGCGACCCGGACGCGCCGCTGCTGCCGAGCGAGCGGATCGACCGGGAGCGGGAGCGGCCCTTGCGGGTCGGCCCGAACGCGCTGCGCCGCGCGCTGGCCGAGCAGACCACGCTCTGGCTGCCGTCGTGGGCGGGGCGGATGACCCCGCACGTTCTGCGGCACTACTGCGCATCCTCGCTCTACGGTGCAGGAATGGACCTGAAGGCGTTGCAGGAACTGCTCGGCCACAACTGGCTTTCGACCACGAGCCAGTACATCCACGTCCGCAGCGAGCACATCGAGAACGCCTGGCAGCAAGCCAACGCCCGTATGGAGCGTCGTCTGGGAGGAGAGGGCTAAGGTGCTCTGGAACCTGCGATTGAAGGCCGCCGAGCGCGGCATCTGGAAGTCCGCCGAACTGCGGCGGATGCTCGCCGACGCCGGGCTGGAGCTGAGCCTGGGCAAGATGTCGGCGCTGTGGACGGGCACACCGACGACGGTCCGGTTGGATGACCTGGACGTGATCTGCGCAGTGTTGTCCTGCCAGCCCAGCGACCTGCTCGTCCCCGAGCCCGACAAGGTCGCGGCCCGTAAGCCCGCCCGGGAGAAGATCGCGGGGGCGTCCGACATCCCGCCGATCGTGCGGCCGAGGCCCGGGAACCCGCGCTCGACGCCGCCGCTGTGAGCACCACGCCGGGGCTCAACTCCCGGTTCCGGCCCCCGCGCACCTGCTTCGCCTGCGGCGTGAACCAGGCAGCCTGGACCTGGCCGCGCGTCGAGTACTGCTACGACTGCATGCCCGGCGGCCCGTTCACCCCGCCGCCCTGCGAGCGATGCGGCTCGAGCGCCTACTTCAGCCAGGGCCGCTGCGAGCTTTGTCACCCTGGCAGTCCGCGATATCCCGGAGTCTGCAAGGACTGTTTGGCCTGGGGTGTCTACCGCAAGCACAACTGGCTCTGCTGGGCCTGCCGCTGGTGGCGGCAGCACAACCCGGTCGGCGACTGCGCCTACTGCGACCGCCGCGTCACAATCGGGGTCCAGGGCGCCTGCCGGCTCTGCCTCGAATCCGCCCGCCGCGTCACCGAGCCTGGCACCGCCCCCGACCCGGCAGACGGCATCCGCTACGGCCTGCAGTTGTTCTTCGCTAACATGCCCGCTCCCCGCAAGCCGAAGCCGCCGAAGCGTCCGACCCGCGCTTCCAGGATCGTCCTCGACGCGGCAGCGGTCGAGGCGTCCCGGTGGGAACAGCCCGAACTGTTCCACATCGACCCCGATCCGGAACTGCTGCGCCAGGCCACCACTGCTGGAGCGCGGGACTGGACCGACCTCACCGACGGGATCGTGTTCGAGCACGCCGAACGCTTCGGCTGGTCGAACCGGCAGACCAACCAGGTCCGCCGCTCGCTGAAGATGATCCAGCTCATCCGACCGGCCGGCTCCACCCAGATCCGCGCCAGCGAAGTCCTACGGCTGCGTCGTTACGACAGCAACACGAACAGGGTCTCCACCCTCGATGTGCTGGAGGCCGCGGGCCTGCTGGTCGATGACCGGGTGCCGACCATCGAGCGCTACTTCGCCGCCAGGACCGCAGGGCTCCCGCCTGCGATGGTCGAGCAGCTCGCCGTCTGGTTCGAGGTCATGCGGCACGGGTCAACGATCCCGCCGCGTCGAAAGCCCCGCGATGACGAGACAACCCGCACCCTGATCCTCGGGATCGCTCCGATCCTGCACGCCTGGGCCGACGCCGGCCTCGATTCCCTCGCGCAGGTCACCTCGCGCATGATCGACGACGCCCTCCCCGACGCGCTCTCCCAGCGGCACTGGGCCGACCGGGGACTGCGCTCCGTGTTCGTCATTCTCAAAGCCCGCAAGCTCGTCTTCGCCGACCCGATCCGGACGTTGCCCGGCGTGAACACACGCTCGACGATCCCGCTGCCGCTCGAGCCCGCCGCCGTCCGTGCCGCGCTGAACCATCCTGACCCGGCCACCGCGCTCGGCGTCGCCCTCGTCGCCTTCCACGGCCTCACCAACGGGCAGGCCCGCAGTCTCCAGCTCACCGATATCGCCGACGGCCGCCTCACACTGCCCGACGGGCGCGTGATCCCGCTTGCCGGTCCGGTCCGCGTCCGGCTCGCCGCCTGGCTCGACCACCGCGCCGAGAAGTGGCCGCGCACGCTCAACACGCACCTGTTCATCACCCAGCAGACCGCGCCCCGGCTCAGCGCGCCTGGCGCGACCTTTCCCTGGAGCAAGGCCGGCCTGAACCCGCGGTCGCTGCGGGCCGACCGCATCCTCGCCGAGATCCACGCCACCGGCGGCGACGTCCGCCGCATCTGCGACCTGTTCGGCATCGGCATCGAGGCCGCGATGCGCTACGCCACCACCCTCGGCCACCCCACATTCCGCGAAGAGATCCCCGCCCCGCGACCCCGCGCCCTCGACACCTGAGCGGCGAAGACGGCACGCGCGCGGCGGGCAGGCACGACCCCGACCCCCGGGGCTCAGGCGCGCGTGCGGGCGGCGCGTAGGCCGTTGAGGATCACGACGACTTCGGCGATCTCGTGGACCAGAACGACAGCGGCGAGCCCGAGCACGCCGAACAGGGCGAGCGGGAGCAGCACGGTGATGATCAGCAGCGACAGGATGATGTTCTGGTTGATGATGCGCCTGCCGCGGCGGGCGTGGGCGAACGCGCGTGGGATGAGGCGCAGGTCGTGGCCGGTGAAGGCGATGTCGGCGGACTCGATGGCAGCGTCGGACCCGGTGGCGCCCATCGCGATCCCCACATCCGCGGCGGCCAGGGCGGGGGCGTCGTTGATGCCGTCGCCGATCATCGCCGCCGGCCCGGTAGCGGTCAGCTCGCCGATCGCGGTGGCCTTGTCCTCCGGGCGCAGCTCCGCGCGCACATCCTTGATGCCCGCTTGGGCGGCGAGGGCGTGGGCGGTGCGGGTGTTATCACCGGTGAGCATCGTCACCCCGATACCCTGACGCGCGAGGGTGCGGATCACCTCGGGCACCTCGGGGCGTAGCTCGTCGCGCACCCCGATCGCCCCGACCGGCACCGTGTCGCGGTGCACGATCACCACGGTCATGCCCTGCCCTTCCAGCTCCGCGACCCGATCCGTCAGGGTCCCGGCGGTCAGCCAGCGCGGGCTGCCGACCGTCACGACCACGCCGTCGATGGCGCCAGTGATGCCGTGCCCAGCCTGCTCGGACACATCCTTCGCGGCCGGCACGCCGGGCGCCTGCTGGATGATGGCGGTGGCGAGGGGATGGGTGCTGTGCTGTTCGAGTCCAGCGGCCCAGCCGAGCACCTCGGCCTCGGTCGCGGAGCCAGTGGTGAGAACAGCGGTCACGGTGGGCTGGTTGCGGGTGAGAGTGCCGGTCTTATCGACGGCGACATGGCGGATGCCGCCGAAACGCTCGAAGATCGCACCGGATTTGATGATCACCCCGAACTTGCTGGCCGAACCGATCGCGGCGACCACGGTGATCGGCACCGAGATCGCCAACGCGCACGGCGATGCCGCGACCAGCACCACCAGGGCACGGGTGATCCACAACTCCGGGTCCCCGAACAGCGACCCGATCAGCGCGACCAGGACGGCGAGGATCAGCACCCCCGGCACCAGCGGGCGGGCGATCCGGTCAGCCAGACGAGCACGCTCGCCCTTCTCGGTTTGGGCCTGCTCGACCAGCTCCACGATCGTCGTCAACGAGTTGTCCGTGCCCGCCGCGGTCGCCTCGACCTCCAACGCCCCCGCAGTGTTGATCGCCCCGGCCGAAACCGCATCGCCCGGTCCGACCTCGACCGGGATCGACTCACCCGTGATCGCGGACGTGTCCAGACTAGAGCGGCCCGAGGCCACGATCCCGTCGGTCGCGATCCGCTCCCCGGGCCGCACCAACATAACCTGCCCGACCGTGAGGTCTTTCGCAGCGACCTCGACCGAGGCCCCGTCAGTCCGGACGGTCGCGGTCTCGGGGACAAGCTTCAGCAGCGCCCGCAGCCCACCACGGGCGCGGTCCATCGCCTTGTCCTCCAGTGCCTCAGCGATCGAATAGAGGAAAGCCAGCGCCGCAGCCTCCTCGACATACCCGAGGATCACCGCGCCGATCGCGCTGATCGTCATCAGCAGGCTGATCCCGAGCTTGCCCTTGACCAGCTTGCGGATCGCGCCCGGCGTGAACATCGACGCCCCCGCAAGCAGGCCGATCCAGAACAGCACCAGCGCCGGGGTCTCCGCGCCGGACCACTCACAGATCAGCCCCGCGAAGAACGCGACCCCGGAGAACACCGGCAGCAGAACCTCCCGGTCCTTCCACCACGGCCCATCGTCGTCATCATCATCCAGATCAACCTCGTCTACCTGCGACCCCGTCACCGCACTCACGCGCCCGCTCCCGGCTCGCAGCAACCCGCAACCTGGCAGGCCGGGTCGATACACGGCGCGCTCTCATCGACCGCGAGAGTCACCTCGACCAGCACGTTCAACGCCGCAGCCAGATGCGGGTCCGCGATCTCATACCGCGTCTGCCGGCCCTCCGGCTCAGCCACCACGATCCCGCAATCCCGCAGACACGTCAGATGATTCGACACGTTCGAGCGCGTCAACCCCAGGTTCCGCGACAGAACAGCCGGATAACTCGGCCCCTCCAACAGCGTCATCAAAATCCGCGACCGCGACGGATCAGCCATCGCCCGACCCAGACGATTCATCACATCCAAACGCGAAGCAATAGTCAGCATGCAATGACTATACAGTCACCACTGAACTAACGGAAGCGGGAGTTCCGTGCACGCTCGACCTTGCCACACCGAGGGTGCGGGTTCCGCGAACCCGCACCCTCGACTAGCCTGAACCAGCGGTGAGCACTCAGGTTCCCCAGATTTTCGATCAGGATTCCGGGAACCTGTCACTCTTAATCTCCATGCATTGAAGTTCCGCTCTCCGCTTCGGGCCCGATCGGGCCGTGTTCCCTTGTGGTTGCAGGTTCGTCGCGGGTGCGACTCGCGGTGACGAATGGTCACTGTGGCTGACGGTTCGTCGGTATGGTTGACGTATGGTCGACCGGCGTGAACAGCAGAGTCCATGAGGCTCGTCGCGCTGCGCGGCGGCGCCGGCGACGACGAGGTCCTGCGGACTGCTCAGGATGTCGAGGACTTCGAGCAGGAGATCGTCGATGAGTACGCGATCGCGATGGCGGCCGCCGGGCTCAGCGACGGGTATATCCGCACGACCAGGGCGACGATCATCGAGTTCGCGCGGTCGTTGACCGGCCCGTTGTGGGAGGCGTCGTTCGCTGACGCGGACCGGTTCCTGGTCGAGCAGCGGCGGATGGGTCACGCGGTGAGCACGCGGGCGGGCAAGGCCGGAGCGCTGGCGCTGTTCTACGAGTTCGTCGTCGCCCGCTATCAGGGCCAGATCCACCGGATGACCGGGGTTGTGGTCGAGCAGCCCATCGATGAGTTCAACCGGCAGTCCGGCGCGTCGCTGGGCAAGGTGCGGGTGCCGCCGTCCGATGCCGAGGTCGATGGGCTGTTCGCCTCGTGGCGCGGTTCGATCCCCGAGGCACGGAAGTATCTGCCTGCTGCACGGGATTACTTCGCCGCGGCGCTGTGGCGCCGGCTCGGCCTGCGGATCACCGAGACGGTGATGCTCGACATCCGCGACTGGCGCCCCGACCTGGGCGGGTTCGGGAAGCTGCATGTGCGGTTCGGGAAGGGCTCGCGCGGGCGCGGCTTCAAGGCGCGCCTGGTCCCGGCGATCAACGGCGCCGAACAGCTCATCGACTGGTGGCTGGCCGAGGTGCGTCACCAGTTCGGCGACGACTGGGACAACCCGGACGCGCCGCTGCTGCCGTCCGAGCGGTTCGACGAGGACCTGCGTCGTTGCGGACGAGTGAGCGACTTCTCGCTGCGTCGGGGTCTGACGGTCCAAACCGATCGGTTCCTGCCGGCGTGGTCGGGCCGGCTGACGCCTCACGTGCTGCGGCATTACTGCGCCTCCTCGCTGTATGGGTCGGGGATGGACTTGAAAGCGATCCAGGAGTTGCTGGGTCATCAGTGGCTGTCCACGACGTCGGGCTATATCCACGTGCGCAGCGAGCACGTCGAGCTGGCCTGGCGAGGCGCCAACCAGCGGGTCGAGGCCCGCTTCGCAGAAGAAAGGTGAGCCGCCCGTGCAGTGGAATCTGAGGATGAGAGCCGCCGAGCGCGGCATCTGGAAGTCCGCCGAGATGCGCCGCCGCCTCGCCGCAGAAGGACTGGAGATCAGCGCCGGGAAGATGTCGTCCTGGTGGGCCGGGACCCCGCCGACGATCCGACTGGACGAGCTCGACGTGATCTGCTCGGTGCTGGACTGCACCCCGTCTGATCTGATGGTGCCCGAGCCGGAGAAAGTCGCCGCGCGCAGGCCGCAGAAGGCCGAGACCATCAACGCCCAGAACGACGCCCCGCCCCGGGTCGCGCCACGGTTCGGCAACCCCAGGTCCGAGCCCCCGTTGTGAGCCCCGCAGCGGGCAAGGACGCGCCGCTGCGGGTGCCGCCGAACTGCTCCCGCTGCCAGGTGGGCCGCGCCGCCTGGACGAAGCCCCGTGTGGACTTCTGCTACGACTGCCTGCCCGGAGGCCCGTTCGCCCCGCCGCCGTGCTCGGCCTGCGCGTCGATGAAGAACTACTTCAGCCAGGGCCTGTGCGAGCGGTGTCATCCGCGCAGTCCCGAGCGGCTTGGCTCCTGCAAAGGATGCCTGGCCTGGGGTGTATATCCGCAACGCAACTGGATGTGCTCGTCGTGCCGCTGGTGGCAGACCCACTACCCGAAGGGCGTGTGCGACTACTGCGGCCGCGAGAGCTGGATCGCCGAGCAGGGTGCCTGCCGGCTCTGCCTCGAGCAGGCGCGGATCCTGCAAGAACCCGGACGCTCCCTCGACATCGCGGGCGCGAACAAGTACGGGCAGCAGCTCTTCTTCGCCAACATGGTCTTCCAACGTCCGAGGACGCCGCGTCTCAAGTCCGCCAACGGCTGGAAGACGCCCGGCGGGTGGGGTCGCCCCGGTCCGCCGCCGAAGAAACTCACCCTCACCGAGTGGGTCCAGCCCGTCCTCATCGACGTGCCGCCCGATCCCGAGATGCTGCGCCAGAAGGCGTTCATCGAGAACAGCGAGCTGACCCGCTACTGCGCCGCGATCGTGGGTGAGCACGCCGAGAAGTTCGGCTGGAGCACTCGGCAGCGCAACGACGTGATCCGCTCCCTGCGCCTTCTGCAGACCCTCCGCGACTCGCCGACCGCGAAGATCCGCGCCTCCGACGTGCTCCAGCTCCCGCGCTATGCCGGCAACATCGTCTCGACTATCGACGTGCTCGCCGCCGCGGACCTGCTCATCGAGGACCGGCCCCGGCCGATCGAGGTCTACTTCGCGAACAAGACCAACGCCTTGCCGCCGGTCATGCGCGAGCAACTCGACATCTGGAGGAGTGTCATGCTCGACGGCGCCACGACCGCGCCCCGCCAGCGCTCCCGTGACCCTCTCACCGTCCGCAACCACATCCGCGCGATCGCGCCCGCCGTCACGGCCTGGGCCGAAGCCGGGCACCAGTCGCTGGCCGAGATCACCGCCGCGCAGGTGCGCGCTGCCCTGCCCGGCACCCCGGTCCAGCGTGCGCTCGTGGAACGAGGCATGCGATCGCTGTTCAAGACCCTGAAGGCGCGCAAGCTCGTCTTCGCCAACCCGGCGCGCGGGTTGAAGAGCACCAAGCTCAACGGCACGATCCCGCTGCCCCTGAACACCGAGCTCATCCGCGAGAAGCTCAACTCGCCCCATCCGGCCGTGGCTCTGGCCGTTGCCCTGGTCGCGTTCTATGCGCTGACCGCCAAACAGGTCTCCGAACTGCTGCTCACCGACATCGTCGACGGCCGCCTCACCCTCGACGGACGCAGCATCCCGCTGGCAGCGCCGGTGCGTGAGCGCCTGGCCCGATGGCTCGACTACCGCCAGACGAAATGGCCGAACTCGCAGAACCCGCACCTGCTCATCCACCAGCGCTCCGCGCCCCGGCTGATGGCCGCAAACCGGACATATCCATGGCAGCAGGCCGGCATACGCCCGCAGAAGATCCGTGAAGACCGCATCCTCGCCGAAGTCCACGCCACCGGCGGCGACGCGCGACGGATCAGCGACCTGTTCGGCCTTAGCATCGAAGGCACCAACCGCTACCTCGGCGCCCTCGAACACCCCGACCTCACGTCGCCAGGCACCCCGCACCCGCGACCGCTGACGCCCTGACCCATGTCTCACCACAACCAGTAGGTGCGACAACACGACCGGCACGCCCGCGAACTGTCATCGCGGGGAGTACACCACGATGAACAGGACCCTGGTCACGCTCCCGTCTGGTAGACGTCCGGGACACCGTCGCCGTCGGCGTCGATCGCGTCGCGTTCGCTGATCTTCCGGTAGCGCCGGTTCCTCGCCGTCAGCACGATCGCGGCGAGCAGCGCAGCCAGCACCGATGCGGTGAGGATCGCGACCTTCGCGTGGTCGTGCTCGACGCTGCCCGGGGTGAAGGAGAGTTCGGCGACGAGCAGTGAGACGGTGAACCCGATGCCGGCGAGCAGGCCGACCCCGGCGAGATCCACCCATCTCAGGGCGGGGTCGAGTCGGATGCGGGCGACGCGGGTCATCAGCCAGGTCGTGGCGAGGATTCCGACTGGTTTGCCGAGCACCAGCGCGGCGACGATCGCGACCGTGAGCGGATCGGTCAGCGCCGAGACGAACCCGTCGATGCCGCCGATCGCGACGCCGGCGGAGAAGAACGCGAACACGGGCACCGCGAACCCGGCCGACAGCGGCCGGAAGCGGTACTCGAACTGCTCCGCCAACCCCGGACCGGCATCCGGTGCCCGGTCACGAACGCGGTGCAGGACGGGGATCGTGAAGGCCAGCACGACCCCGGCGATGGTCGCGTGGATGCCGGAGGCGTGCATGAACGCCCACGCGACCATCCCGAGTGGCAGCAGGATCAGCCACGCCGCCGTCGGGTGCAGACCGAAGAACCGACGCGACATCTGCGCGATCGCCCCGTAGACGGCGATCGTCACCACCGCCAGGACGAGAGGGACCGGATTGATGGTGTCGGTGTAGAAGATCGCGATGATCCCGATCGCGATCAGATCGTCCACCACCGCGAGGGTGAGCAGGAAGATCCGCAACGGACTCGGCAGGTGGGAGCCGATGAGCGCGAGGACCGCGACGGCGAACGCGATGTCCGTGGCGGTGGGGATCGCCCACCCGTGCCGCAGTCCCGGGTCCTGCCCGGCGAGGACCGTGTAGATCAGGGCAGGGACGGCGACCCCTCCGGCCGCGGCGGCGATCGGGATGACCGCAGTGCGGAACCGGCGCAAGTCCCCGGCGACGAACTCGCGCTTGAGCTCCAAGCCGACCAGGAAGAAGAAGATCGCCAGCAGCCCGTCCGCTGCCCACCCGCCGAGGGTGAGGTTCAGGTGCCAGGGTTCGTAGCCGATGCGGAAGTCCCGGAGCGCGAAGTAGCCCTCTGCCCACGGCGAGTTCGCCCACACCAGGGCGATCACGGCCATGACCACCAGCAGCGCCCCGCCGACGGTCTCCTTGCGCAGGACCTGCCCGATCCGCACCGCCTCGGCATAGCTGCCGCGGGCAGGGAACAACCGTGGGTTGCGCGCAGGCGGGGAGGCTGGGGAAGGCGAGGTCATTGGCATGCTCCGGGATCGGTCGACAAGGAAACGTCGACCAGACTTCCCGACACGCCACCCCCAACCCTACCCGCCACCCTTGAGGTCGCCCTCGGCCAGTCAGCCCCGATGTTCCCCTGTGCGCGTGGTCCCGACCTCGAGGTTGGCACCTCGCGCCAGTGATGATGTGCAGCAACGACCTAGACAGGCAAGTAGCCACTTGCCTATAGTCGAGGGATGGGTGATGTCTTCAAGGCGTTGGCAGACCCGACACGGCGGACGATCCTGGACGAGCTCGCTGAGCGTGATGGGCAGTCGCTGTTCGAGATCTGCTCGCGTCTGGCGATGCGGCACGGCAGCACGTCGACGCGGCAGGCCATCTCCCAGCACCTGGCCGTCCTGGAAGAGGCTGGTCTGGTCCGCTCGCGCCGGGAAGGGCGGACGAAGATCCATCACCTGAACACCGAGCCGCTGCGTTCAATCGTCGACCGCTGGCCACTACACCGACTCAAGGAGTAAGCACATCATGCCCAGGATCAATGTCACGAGCGTGCTGGTCGACGACCAGGCCAAAGCGCTCACATTCTACACCGACATGCTCGGCTTCGTCGCCAAGACCGACATCCCGCTGGGCGAGCACCGGTGGCTCACCGTCGTCGGCGCGAACGAGCCCGACGGCGTCGAGCTGCTGCTGGAGCCCGATGCCCATCCCGCCGCGAAAGCGTTCAAGCAGGCACTGGTCGAGGACGGCATCCCGCTGACGTCCTTTGCCGTCGACGACGTGGCCGCCGTCTATGACGATCTCGTGGCGCGAGGAGTGACATTCAGACAGGCGCCGGTGACGATGGGACCAATGGTCACCGTGGTGCTGGATGACACCTGCGGCAATCTGATCCAGCTCACGAGCCCCGCATGAGCGTGGAGTCCGCGCCCAACGGGCACGACGATCAGGGCCGCAAGACCGGGCTGTGGTCTGAGGCGGACCCGCACGGAGGCACAATCACCGGCGAGTACGTCGAAGACGAGCGCCACGGTGTCTGGCGGCACTACTTCGCGAACGGGACGCTCCGATCCGAGGGCGAGTACCGGCGTGGAGCCTTGCACGGAGCGTGGACCTGGTATCGAGCCAACGGCGGCCTGCTCCAACGCGGCGGCTTCCTCGAAGACCAGAAGCACGGCCTCTGGGAACGATGGAGCGCCGACGGATCGCCGCTCGATGCGACGCAGTGGGACCGAGGCAAGAAGCTCCGCAGGCCGGCGTCCCCGGCTTCCAGTTCCTGACAATCAACGCGCGACCGGCGCTGAGCACACCACCCCTCGCCTGGTGAGCGCGGATGTTCCTCGAACATCAACCCCCAGACAGCCTGTAGACACGGTGAGCATTGAAGTTCGTGCGAAAACCGTCGAAAATCGCCGGAACTTCTAGACGTTCCCGGTCATGCGGGTGGCCGTGTTAAACAGTTCGAGCTCGGCCGGGTGCAGCTGATGCTGCGTGACGTAGGAGTGATCCTTGACTCGCCACAGCCCTTGCCCGGTGCCGAGGGTGGGCAGCAGCTTCTGCTCGGTGCCGGTCAGCCCGAGGATCTCGCCGGTGACGCCGAGCTGGTCGCTCTCCTGGCGGTAGATGATGCGCGTCTCGGCGTTCGCCAGCAGAGAGGAGGCCAGGGCGCGCATCGCCGAGCCGCTGTCGCCCACGTTGTCCAGGTCGGTCAGCTTGTGGAACACGAGCGCGTTCGCGATGCCGTAGTGGCGGGCGAGCCGCCATTGCGCGTCCATGCGGCGAAGCAGCGGCGCATGGGACATGAGCCGCCATGCCTCGTCGTAGATCACCCACCGCTGCCCGCCGTTCGGGTCCAGCAGCGCGGCCTCCATCCACGCCGAGGAACAGGTCATCAGGACGCTGATGAGGGTGCTGTTCTCGGCGACGCGGGACAGGTCGAGGCTGACCATCGGCAGCGACGGGTCGAAGCTGACCGTCGAGGGGCCGTCGAACAGCCCGGCGAGGTCGCCGGCGACGAGCCGGCGCAGGGCGTGCCCGGCGAGACGGCCGTCCTCGGCGAGGCGCCCGTCCGGATCGTCGGCGGCGGCCGGGTTGAGGATGCGGTCGACGACCATCGGCAGGATCGGTGTCTCGGCCGAGCGCACCGCGTCGGCCAGGGCGATGTCGATCGCGGTGTGCTCCAGCGGGGTCAGCCGCCGGTCCAGCACGGTCTCGGTCAGCGCGCCGATCAGGTCGCGGCGCCGCGCGGCGACCTGGGTCGCCCATTCGCTGTCGGACACGTCCGAGGGCCGGTGGCCCTCATCGAGCGGGTTGAGCCGGTTGCGCAGCCCGTGCCCGAGCACGATCGCCTTGCCGCCGACGGCCTCGGCGACGGCGGTGTGCTCTCCTTTGGGGTCGCCCGGCACGTAGACCCTGCGCCCGAAAGCGATCGACCTCGTGTAGAGGGACTTCACGAGAGAGGACTTGCCCGAGCCGACGATCCCGGCCACGACGATGTTCGGGGCCGTGATGACGCCGCGCGCGTACAAGACCCAAGGGTCGTAGACGAAGCTGCCGCCGGAGTAGAGATCCTGACCGACGAAGACGCCGGCGGAGCCGAGGCCGCCTTCGGCGAGGAACGGGTACGCCCCGGCGAGAGTCGCAGAGGTGTCCTGGTGGCGCGGCAGCCGCAGCCGGCCGGGCGTGCGCAGCGCCGCCGGGCCGGCCTCCCCGGCAGGCGGGAGGTAGGTGGTGCGGCGGCGTTCGGCGCGCTCGGCCTCCCACCGTTGCTGCGCCTGCAGCTTGCGGGCGCGTTGCTGCTCGGCGATCAGCTCCGCGGCGGCCCGCGCACGGGCCTTGCGGTGCTTGCGGCGCTCGTTCTGCGGCGAGACGAGCACGCTGGTGTGCAGGCGGCCGTCGTCCTGGCCGGTCACAGCGCGAGGCCCTGACCGGGCCGGGTGCTCGGCGCGGCAGCACCGAACAGGCGCGGGTCGGCCGGCCGCGTCCGCCCGGTCGTCACGACCGGGGCGGGCTCGGCGAGTGCCGGATCCGGCGTGGCGTCATGCGTGCGGAGCAGGCTGACGTGCCCGAGGGTCGGGTTGTAGGTCAGCGTGTACTCGGCGACCGTGACCGTGCGGTCTAGCGCCCCGGCCGGCGGGGCGTCGTAGACGTACCCGTTGACCAGGGCCGCGTCGGTCGTCTCCTGCCCATAGTCCCACTGGGCCAGGTGCGCGACGGCCGCGTCGGGGCCGTCGCGGTCGATGAGGGTCAGCACCTCGTCGGCCTCCTCGCCCTGGAGGAACACGACGCTCACCCATCGCGGCATCGCCTCCGGGGCACGGCTCGGGCCGTCGACGGCGAGCCCGGCCAGGTCGACACCGGCCGGCTGCCAGGCGATCCGGGAGGCGTGCTGCGAGGCCAGGTCGAGCCGCACCTGCACCTCGTCGAGCGCGTTCGCGGCGAGGTTGAGCGCGTCGGCGGCGGCGAGCGCGTAGACCCGGCCGCGGAACGGGTCGCCGTCGTCGGTGCGGGCGAGCTCGTGCGCGTCGACATGGCTGCGGGTGAGCTGGTCGAGCACCTGCCGCAGCGACCGGGTGCCGGCGATCAGCTCGCCGAGGACCGGGTAGGTGCTGGTCGGCGGCATGTCCCGCGTGGCGTGCGCGAGGCCGCGCAGCGCGGCGGCGCTCTCCGCGGCGTCCGCGAGCGGGTCGGTCAGAGTCGGCATGGTGTTGTCCTCCGGTGGATGGGCTGTCGGAGGACAGGTGCGCGGGGCCGGTCAGACGGTGCGGCACAGCGGCAGCGCGGCGGCGGCGAATGCCGCGGCCTGCTGCCCGACCAGGCGGCGCGTTTCGCACGACGCCTGGATCGCGGCCTGCTCGAGGGCGGACACGGCGCCCTCGAGCTCGTCGAGGGTCGGCGCGGACACGGCGATCAGGCCGGTGTAGCGCAGGATGCCGTGGCCGCTGGTCAGGTCCGCTTCCTGCTGGAGGACGTCCTCGAACTCGGCGGACTGCTGCGCGTCCTCGATCTGCCCGATCCGCTGGCGCTGGTGCGCGTCGCTGATGTACTCGGTCTTCTTCTTGCGGATGTCGCGGGCGGCCTGGTCGGAGCGGATCGGGGTGGCGATCAGTGAGAACGCGCGCCGCACGCCCGAGGACAGCAGGATCGGGGCGAGGAACCCCGGATACACCAGCGACCGGGGCCATTCGGTGATCCACAGCACCGCGTGGAAGGCGGAGTCCGAGTGCAGGTGCTGCCAGCTCTCGGTGAGCGCGACAGGACCAGCGGTGGCGAGGTTGCGGCCGAGGTCGCGGTGCCGTTCCAGGGTCGCCGCGACGGCCGGGTCATAGGCCGAGCGCAGCATGACGGCGATCTCGCCGGGGCCGGCCCACTCCGAAGGGGTCAGGTCCGCGGCACGCAGCGCAGCGGACAGGGTGGTCATCTCCTGGCGCAGCACGGCGGCGGCGCCTTTCATCCCGCCGCCGGCGGTGCGGATGGCGCGGGTCGCGGCGCGCATGTCGAGGGCGACCGAGAGGGTTGTGGCGTGCCGCTCCCCGGCGGGGCCGGCGCGGTCGATGAGCTCGGCGTACACGGTCGAGGTCCATGACCCGTCGGCGCGGCCGTGCTCGGACCACCACTCGGCCAGGCCGCTGCCGGAGTCGGGCAGCGTGCGCTCCAGCACTTGCACGCGGGCGATCCGCCCTGACCGGCAGCAGGTCGCCAGCACCCGGCCCCAGCCGGTGACGCGGCGCTCCTGCTCGCTGGGGTCCAGCAGCACGAACGCGGGATGGGTGACGGTCAGCACCGCGGTCAGGGTCTGGGCGTGCGGGTCGTGGATCATCGCGGCGTCGGTCGCCGGGTCGAGGTACTCCCTCAGCGGCGCGGCGTCGCCAGGCAGCGCGAGCGTACCGGCTGGGCGGGGCTTGACGATCCGGGCGCGAAACAGCAGCTGCCCGCCCGTGATGCGCGAGACCCAGCGCAGCGCGATCGGCAGCCACTCGATGAGCTTCCGCCCGCCGACGGGCACCCAGGCCAGCACGGCGCAGAGCAGGCAGATCGGGGCGGCGTAGGCCAGCAGGATGCCGCCGCCCATGTAGAGGGCGACGACGATCGACAGCGCCGCGATCGCGAGGACGAGCAGTTGCGACAGGGACAGGCCCAGCAGCACGCCGCGGCGGGTGAGCCGGCTGAACTTCACGGGTTGCAGCTCGGGCTCGTCGCGGTGACCGCCTCGGGTGCGGGATGCCATGACCTACTCCTTCTTCGCCGGGGGCTGTGGACGTGCCGGCGGGCCGGGCTGGCGCGGAGGCGGTGACGCGGGAGCGGCCGGCCGAGCCGGCGCGGAGGTCGCCGGAGGGCTGCTCTGCGGTGCGCTGGGTGTGGTCGGCTCGGCGGCGTCCGCATGCCCGCCGGCTGCGGCGGCGACGGCGTTGCCGGCCTTCGGGCCGGCGGTCGCCGCGGCTCCGGCGACCTTCGCGCCGATGACCACGGCCGCACCGACCGGCCCTGCGGCGGCGGCCCCGCCGCCGGCCGCCGCTCCAGCTCCGGCTCCGCCTCCTGCGGCAGCCCCGCCACCAGCGGCGGCCCCGCTCCCTGCGGCGGGTGCAGCACCTCCGGCTGACGCCCCGCCGCCGGCCGCAGCCTGCGGCGCCCCGGTGGACGAGGGCGGCCGGCCGCTACCGGCGGGGGCGTCGCCGCCGTCGAGGATCTTCTTCGGGGACGCCCCGCCTGCGCCCCCGGTCGGCACGGGCACCGGCCGGTTCATGGCCGACTTCGCTTCCTGCTCGGCGGACATCGCGTGGTACATGTCGAAGCCGATGAAGCTCACGAACTTATACGTGAGGTACGGCGCGAATGCCGCGACGAACATGAGGACGACGCCGGCAATCGGATCGCTGATGGAGGCGAGGTCGAAGTCGATCGGCTGGGAGACCTGAGCAACGGCGACGAGGAACACGACGACGAGGACGAGCTTGGACAGGATCAGGGCGATCACGAACGTCGCCCACTTGCCGACCCAGCCGCGCGTCGCATCCCACGACGAGCCGGCCAGGGCGACGGGCGCGAACACGATCGCGACCAGCAGCAGCGCTTTGCGTACGAGCAGGGAGAACCACACGATCGCGGCGGCGGAGATCGCAAGGCCTGCCAGGAAGATGGTGATGATCGCCCCGACACCGGGGGCGGCGATGTTGATGCCGGCCAGCGCCCCGCCGAGCAGGGCGATCCTGCCGCCCATGTCTTCCATCGAGTTGCCGGTGGCCTGGACGATGCCGATGCACAGCTGGTCGGTGATCTCCAGCAGCGTCCCGGTCAGAGTGAGGGCGACGAACGATCCGAGGACGGACTTCGCCAGGCCCAGCGCGGCGCGCGGGAGCGCGCCGGGGTCGCGGCGGATGAGGCCGGTGATGAGTTGGAGGCAGAAGAACACGAGCATGATGAAGATCGCGACGCCGAACAGCAGGTTGTAGACGCCGATGTACTCGGCGCCGGTGACGTCGACGAGCGTGGTCGTGTCGAACACGGACCACACGGCCTCGAACAGCCACCCCGCGGCGGCGCCCATCGCCTGCGCGAGCCAGTCGAACGGGGCCGCGACCAGGGAGGCGACGCCTTCGCCGACCGCGTCGCAGACGGAGGAGATAACGGGGACATCGCACACGCTCATGGGCGGCGCTCCCGGTACGCGCTCGGGCGGCCCGTCATACGCTCTGGCCCACGTTCCAGAAGAAGTTGATGAGGGTGACGCTCGCGCCGCAGATGATCGCGGCGCCGCAGCTGACCAGGACGCCGACCTTGCCGCGGCTGGCGAGGTGCGGGTTGCTGGAGTTCGCGCCGAAGCCCCAGATGATCGCCGAGACGATCAGCGCCAGGACGCTGAGGATCAGGCCCACGGTCATGATGGCGCCGACGATGGTGCGCAGCTGCTCGATACCGGGCAGGCCGGTGCCGTTGGGGTCGATGTCGATCACGGTGGGACTCCTTGACGTTCGCGAGGGGATGGGTTCTCGCGAGTCAGGTGCGCGGGCCGTCCCGCCGGGGCGTCAGAGACCGGAGCCGAGGGCGATGAGCCAGTTCAGCCACGCGACGCCCGCGCCGGCGAGCGCGGCGGTGCCGAGCGCGACGAGCAGGCCGGTGCGGGCGCGAGTGGCCGTTTGGTAGTTGCCGTGCGAGGACGCCAGCGCCCAGGTGATCGCGCAGACGATGAGCATCAGCACGGCAATGACGAGGACGAACATCAGCAGCGCCCCGATGATCTGAGGCAGCTCGACTGCGCCGCTGGTGGCGCCGAAGTCGGGGAACACGTCCATCAGGCCGCCGTGTCCGGTCGGCAGGCGGAGGTGCTGGCGGCGTCCAGGTCGAGCGCGCCCTGCTGGGCGAGCCAGGGCTCGGAGTCGACGGCGGTGCCGTTCGAGCCGCCTTCGCGGATCTCGAAGTGCAAGTGGGCGCCCGTGGACTGCCCCGAGGAGCCGACGTCGCCGATGTGCTGCCCGGCGGTCACGGTCTGCCCGTCGGAGACGTAGATGCCGTTCTCCCACATGTGCGCGTAGGCGGAGGCGACGCGCTGCCCGCCGACGGTGTGCTCGATGATGATGAGCCCGCCGTAGCCGCCGGAGAACCCTGCGTGGGTAACCACGCCGTCGGCGATGGCGAAGATCGGGGTGCCGTCCGCGGCGGCAAGGTCGGTGCCGGTGTGCATCGAGCGTTCGCCGGTGATTGGGTGGACGCGCATCCCGAACGGGTCGGATCTCACCCAGGTTCCGGCTGGCAGCGGAAACACGATCCTGGTGGTCTCCGGCACGACCGGGCTCCCCGAGCCCCCTCCGGCTCCAGGCGCCGGTGCGGTCAGGACGCGCAGGATCGTCTCGGCGACCGGCCGGTAGTTCTGATAGCGATCCGGGTAGGCGCTGACCTCGACCGCTTGCGCGGCCTCGCCGGGGTCCATCTGCTGCCAGTCGGGGATGTCGAGCAGCCCGCGCGGGCTCGGGTAGTTGGGGCCGTCGGGTCCGCCGTAGAACGCCCGTGCCTGGTAGTCGGGGTCCATCAGCTCCGCGACGGTTCCCCAGCCGGACGCGGGTCGCATCTGGAACAGTCCGAGGCTGTCGTGGTCGGCGCCGTTGCCGTCGTTCGGGTAGTCGCCGGACTCGGGAAAGGCGCCGGTGTTGGCGAGCATCCGCAGCCGCGATTCGGTCAGGGCCGCCATCAGGGCGATGACGACGCCGGGCGCGCCGACGCCGCTGGTGCGCCCGCCGACGGTGATGATCGTGGCCGCATGGGTCAGCTGCGTCCGCGTCAGCGTGATCGAGGTGCCGTCCGCCGTGGTCGCGGTCAGCTCGTCCGGGATCGCTCCGACCGTCAGGGAGCCGGGCAGGCACGCCCCCGCCTGCGTGGCCGGGCTGACGAGCAGCCCGACGGCCAGCAGCGCCGGGTACGGGCCGAGGAAGATCAGCAGCGCGAGGGCGAGGGTGAGCTTCTTCATGCCGGTCACCGCAGCGGGTTGTCGAGCTGCGAGAGCCGCAGCAGCCGGCACGGCCCGGTGGAGAACTCCGGCGCCGGCGGGGAGCAGACGATGAACACGGTGAACGCCACGGGATGCTCGGAGGTGATCTGCTGTCCGTTCCAGATGCCGGTGCGGTGCCGGGTCGCGTCGATCGTGAACGCGGTGGTGCCCGGCAGCAGTTGGCCGGGCCTGGCCTGCGCGAGCGCGTCGGCCCACCCGTCCGGCACGCCGATGCTGTCGATGGTCAGGCTCTGGCGGGTGGCGTAGCCGCGCAGCTGCGCCCAGGCAGAACTCGTCGGCAGGTAGCCGGCGATATCGGAGGCGAGGCCGTTCTGCTCCCCGGTGCTGGTCTCGGCGACCTCGAGCAGAACGTCGGCGATGTCCAGCGGCCCGTAGCCGGCTCCGGCGTCCCAGGTGAACAGGGTGGCCGCGACCGAGCGGGCGAACTGCTCCGGGTTGTGCGTGAGCCGCACGGCAGGCGGCCCGTCCGAAGCCGGGAACGTCTCGGACAGGCCAGGCGTGGACGAGGTGCTCGGCGCCGGGGCGGGCGTGACGTCCCGGCGGGGGCCGGCCAGCAGCCCGTACACGCCGACGCCGACCAGGATCAGCAGCAGGCCGGCGGCGATCAGCGCGAGGATCAGGCGGGTGCGGCGTGGGCGAGGGTTCGGCTCCATGCTGTCCAGGTGCGCGGGGCGTCCCCGCACCTGCTCACAGGGCGATCAGGCGGTGGGCGCGTGCCGAGCGCATCTGCTCGGCCATCTCGTTCAGCGCGTCGAGCACGGACTCGAATCCGAGCCACTGTTCCTCGTCGAGCGCGGCGGCGAGCTCGACCGGATCGAAGTGAGAGGTGAAGCCCTGCAAGTCGTCCACGGTGGCGACGAACACGCGCACAGGGTAGCGGGCCGGCGCATCCGGCCCGGCGGCCGTCAGCGTCCGTGCCGGGCGGCGCTTGGTTGCCGCGCGAACGCGGGCGAGCGTCTCGGCGGCAACGCGCTCCAGCTCCGCGGCGCGCGTCGTGGCCTGCTGGCCGCGCAGCCGCGCCAGCGCGCGGGCCGCGGCGTCGCGGACTCCGCCGGGCTCGGTGTCGTCTTCGGCCAGACGCTCCAGTTCGGCGAAGGACTGCTCGGCCTGCGCGCGCCGGTAGGCGGGGCTGACGGGTGCGCCCTGGCCGATCGCGTCCAAGCCGGCCTGGGCGCGTTCGCGCACGGACGCCGGCTGCGCGGCGTCGGCGGCGAGCTCCTCCAGCCGGCCGATCTGCTCCAGCTTCGTGTAGCCCTTCTTGCCGGTGACGATCAGTGCCGCCTGTTCGCGGGTGTCTCCGGCTTCGATCTGCGGTGCCGTCGATTCGGCGGCACCGTCTGACCTGGGGTTTCTTCCTTCAGCGGTGAACCTGCTGGCCTCCTGGCGGCGGGCGGCGTCCGCGGCGAGCTCGGCGCGCAGCTCCCGGTACAGGGATGCTTTCTCCAGGTCGGTGTAGTCCAGGCGCAGCTGGTTCTCGTCCTGCTCCGCGAGCAGCAGGGAGAGCTTGTCGGAGATCCCGGTGCGCACCCACACGTTCACGGTCTTCAGCCCGAGGTACTGCGCGGCCAGGTAGCGTCGTCCGCCACAGATCAGCAGCCCGTCGGGGGCGATCGTCAGCGGGTGCAGGAACCCTTGCCGGCGGATGGACTCGGCAAGCTCGGGGATGTTGCCCTGCTCGCGCCGGTGCCGGTAGCCCATGCGTATCGCATCGAGCGACCACTCCAGTTCGATGTGCCCCGCGGTCGGGTCGCTCTCGCTCATGACAGCTCGCCGCCGCGGACGGTGATCGGGTTGGCGAGGATGATCGTCAGCGCCAGGTCGTCGTCGGCGGCGATCTCGGCGACCGGATATCCACGGGTCAGGCGCAGCAGCACCCCGCGGCCGGTGTTGGTCGCCGCCAGCGTCGGGTCCGGGCTGCCGAGCACGACCCGCAGCAGCATCGTCCATGAAACCCGCGGCAAGTCCAGCAGGGCGCGGGCGTGCTTGTCGCGGCGCAGCGACTCGTAGGCGGCGCGCCGCGATCCGGTCTCGATGAGCCGGCCGCTGAGGTACTCGATCGCGGCGCGGGTGACGTCCTCCGGCCAGTCCAGCGCGACGAACAGGGCGATGGTCTCCTCGAGGGCGCGACGGGCCTGCTCGGAGCGGTCGTCGCTCTCGTCCTCCGTGTCGTCGGGCGCCTCGACGCGGAACGCCGGGTGGTACTCGGTGATCGAGGTCTCTCGGTCGGAGAATCGCTCGGCCTCGTGGAAGCCGGAGTATTCGGCGCGGCGCGCCTGATGGGTGGAGCACAGCATCCCGGCGGCCTGCTCGTCGGCCTTCAGGGTGATGTCCACCGCGCGGGTGACGACCGCCCAGGGGTCGTCGGCGCCGCGCACCGAGGACGAGCGCATCGCGTCGAACGCGGCCGGCGCGGCGTCCTCGGGCTCCTGCCGGTGCTTGCGGGCCAGGCCCGCGTACTTGCGGATCGTGTATTGCATCAGCGCCGCCGCCTCCGGGTCGGAGCGCCACGCGCCGGGGCCGGCGTCGTGCAGGCGGATGAGCAGAACACGGAGTCCCTCGCTCGTGGCGAACGCGGGCTGAGTGCTGTGCAGCATGATCGGGCACCTCCTGTGTGATAGGTAGGTGCGCGGGCACTCCCCAGCGGCCGGCCGGACGCTGGGGAAGGTGCGCATGCTGAGGCTCCGGCCTACTTCAGCTCGAGGGGTTCGAGCGAGGTCTGCGCGGCCGGGGTGTTCACGCCGAACGCGGTCACCGGGGCGATCCGGTGCGAGCGGCGCGCGATCCCGCGACGGGACACCGCGACCGCGTTGGACGGCAGCCGCCGGGTCCGGCGGGCCAGTTCCGCCTGGAAGTCGATGCCCCGCCCCGATGCGCGCCCGCTCAGGCTGACGAACAGGTCGGTCGGACGAACCCAGGTCACCGTGCTGCGGCCCGACGTCGCGGCCGGCGACGTGCCCGCTGTTGGCTTGCGGGACGGGTCGCCATGCACCGCGAGCGCGGAGACCTCCGGCTCTGGCCGCTCGGCGGGCGGGCGAACCGGCTGCGGGCCAGCCGCGCGCTGGTCGTCGTGGGACGGCTGGCCGTCGTGGATCGCGTCGCTCATGAGGGCATTCCTTCCGTGTCGGCGGTAGCGGTGATCGCTATCGGAGAGGTGCGCGCTCCCAGCCATCGGCCCACGGTCGAGGGATGCACGCCGACGTGCCGAGCAATCCGCTTGTTCGACCACCCCTCGTCGCGCAGCACCACGGCGAGCTCCCGCCCGGACGCCGGCGGTTCCGGCGGTTCGGCCGGCTCAAGGCTGACGTGCGGCATGGGCTCCGGGGCCGGCTCGGGAACCGGCGGAACGGAGGGACGGGCGCGGGTCAGGACGACGGTGAGATGGGTGATCGCGAGCAGCACGAGTGGCGGCACGGCGGCGACCGAGGCGGCGAGCACCGCCGGCACGTCCGCGTCGGCGGCGACGATCGCGTGGATCGCGTTCGCGGTGACCGACACGAGGGCGCCGGCCATCAGCAGCAGCCACGGATACCAGGCCGCGCGCTGCCCGGCGAGGGCGACGACCGCGACCGTGGCGACGACGATGATGCCGTCCACGATGAGCGGCCAGGCCCACGCCTGCGCGTCGTCGATTCCGGAGCGGCGCGCCAGATCCGCCAGCGCGGTGAAGGACAACCAGAACGCGCCGATCGCGATGAACACCGTTCCCGCGATCGCGGTGCCGACGACGAATCGCCGCACCTGGGGCTGACCGTTCACAACGCCGCCCGCATCGGGGGCCGCGCCGGCGCCGCCGACGCACCCGCGAGCGCGGGCCGGGCCGGCGCGTGCGGGTGCGCGGTCCGGTATGCGGATCGGATCGTCGTGGTGATCTCCGGCACGGGCAGGCCCGCACGTTCGGCGGCCGGCCCGAGGACGGCGTGCGCGTCGGCGGACGAGACGCCGGCCTCGGCGGCGCGGCACGCGGCCCAGAACAGGGCGCGGTTGCGTTCGCCCTCGCCGCGCGCGGCGACCCACCGGGCTAGCCGCTCGGGGTCGAGGTCTCCGACACGATCCGTCGGTCCCGCCCACGGGGCGGGCAGGGGGCGCGGGTCCAGCAGCTCGCGCAGAGCGGGCGCGTCGACCGGGAGCGCGTCGGAGCTCGCGGTGGCGATCACGGTGTAGGAGCGCTCCCCGTTGTGGCCGACCACCGTCGAGGGCGGCACGACGACGTAGCCGCCGTCGCCCCGGAAGTCGATGTGCGCGGCCGGCGCCTGCCAGGAACGGTGCGGGTCGCCGGGGGCCGCCGGGTAGTAGGCGTGCAACCCGCCAGACGGCGAGCGCACGAGCGCGGCCCATCCGTCGATCAGGCCAGCGCGCTGCGCTCGACCGAACGCGGCATACCCGGTTCCGCCCGGGTGGACGTCGACGTCGACCACCTCGAAGCTGGAGACGGCTCCGGTCGGGACGCCGATGTTCGCGGTCGGCCATCGCCGCCACCAGGCCGTCACTTGGCCGAGGTCGGTGCTGGCATCGCGGAAACCGTGCTCGGTGCGCGGTTGCTTGCCGCGAGGCCGGCACGGGAAGACCGGGACGCCAGCCTCGGCGAACTTCCGTGCCGCGTCCGGCAGCGGCAACCCCGTGGCAGCGCGCAGCACGGTGCCGATGTCCATAGCCGGCCTCCTCCCTACGCCCCGATCCGAGGCTCGCTTCATGGCTTGCGACCATGAGGTGCGCGAGGTTCACCACGCAGCAGGCAGACGGACGATCGCCAGGTGCGCCCGTCAGGTGCAGCGGTGACCCTGACGTATCAGCCCGGCCTACCGGGAGGGCGGAGAGGTCGTCTACGAAAGACGCCGAATGTGAGCGTCGCGACGCGAATCCCGCGACACCGCACGAGTTACGGGCTCGAGCACCGGGGTGAGGGCGCACACGCCACGGCACGACTCGCACGGCATAGCGCCGGTGCAGGAAGGGTGCGGATGCCGACGGTACGGAGTGGGGGTGATTCCGAAGCGCTTGCGGAACCATACTGCCGCAACTCGCGCGTCTTTCCATCCAACTTGCCGGGATGCGTCGGCGATCGGCAGGTCGGTTTCCTCGATGAGTCGCGTGAACTCCGTCAACCGAGCTTCGATGAGGAACCGCATGGGGGCGACACCGACCTGTTGGGTGAACACGCGGGTGAGGTGAGCTCGGGAGACGGCGACGTCCGACGCGAGCTGGCCCACAGTCCACGGCTCGGCCATGCGAGAGCGCAGCAGTTCAATGGAGCGACGCACCGGCTGCGCGATCACCGGCTGCGCGAGCCGTCCCCGCACGGGAAATGCCAATCTGTCCGGCTCGCCTCTGTCGTCAGCGAGCAGTGTCGGCAGTGCGATCTCGACAGCGCGAGAAAACAGGGAGATCAGCCGCGTGGTGGCGACTTCCGGCGGGGCGGTTTCGTTCACGAGGCTGATCTGGCGCCAGAGCGGTTCGATGCGGTGCAGGATGTCCAGGCCCGGCTGCATCAGGAGTGCGGAGCCGTCCCAGGCGTCGGGATGCACGCCAGGGCGAGCCCGGCTTGCGTCGGCGAGCACCCACCGCATGTGAGAGCGGAGGAACGACTCGTCGAAGTAGAGCGTCCATATCCGCACTTTCGGGGCGGGGCGCACCGAGCACCACATGCCCGCCCCGAGAGTCATCGCGGAGCCCGGCGTCAACTCGTGGAGGCCGGTCGCGGTCTCGATCTGCGCGGCGCCCTCGAGGACGTGGACGATCTTGGCGTGCCCGAATATCGCACGGTGGATGCGTTCGGTGCGCACGCTCTCCACCGCCGACAACGGCGGACCGGCCGGCCTGCCGATAACGTAGCCGCGGCCGGGGCCATCACGATCCCGCAGGGGTGCGGCCGCATCACTGCGGATCATTGGCGCCGTCACGCGTTCATTGATACGACCAGCTGCGTGGCCTCCGGAAGGTTGCGCCGTGGTCACGCCCGGTAGCCGATGACAGTGGTCATGCCGGTTTCGGCGTGGTAGATGTTGTGGCAGTGAGCGACCCAGAGGCCGGGGTTGTCGGCGTCGAAGTCGACGGTGAGGGTCTGCTTGGGCAGGATGATCGAGGTGTCCTTGCGCGGGCCGCCGCCCTCGTGCTGATAGGTGTGGCCGTGCAGATGGAACGGGTGCCACATCTCGGTGTCGTTGGTGATCGCGAGCCGAACGCGTTCGCCTTCCCGGATCTCGTGCGCACCGTCTAGGGGTTGGTTCATGTCGAACCGGCGCCCGTCGATGCCCCAGTCGTAGTCGGCCATCCCTCCGGTCAGGGTGACCGCTACGGTCCTGTCGGGCTGCCGTGAGGACAGGGCCACGCTGCTCTCGGCGGCCAGCAGCTGCGCGGTCCCGACTCGGTTGCTGGTCAGCTCCGGGATGCTCACGTCGGCCGCCGGGGCTGCGGCCGCGGTGGCGGTGCGGATGACCGCGAAGCCGCGAGCTCGCTTCCCCTCGGCTTGAGCGATGAGCGGGAACGCCCCGTCGCCCAGGGTAATGATCGCGTCGTAGCGTTCGCCCATCCCGATCAGGATGCTGTCGACCTCCACGGGGGTCACGGAGAACCCGTCGCTGTGGGTGATGGTCAAGTTGTGGCCGCCGACTGCGAGGCGGAACGCGGTGTCGCTGCCGGCGTTGATGATCCGCAATCGGATTCGGTTGCCGGGCTTGCCGGTGAATTGGGCGGGGTCGTCGACCGGTTTCCCGTTGATGAGGTAGAGGGGGTAGTAGACATCTCCGGCGTCGCCGCCGAGCAGGTCGGAGGTGGCGCCCATGAGCGTGTTGCCCATCCGCATGAACATCTCATCCATCCCGCCCATGTCGCCCATCCCGGCGGAGAGCTCTTCGAGGACCTGGTCGGGGGTGGCGGTGACCCCATCGAGCCAGTCGTCGAGGATGATCACCCATTCGTCGTCGTAGGCCAGCGGTTCGTTCGGGTCCTCGACGATCAGGGCGCCGTAGAGGCCGCGGTCCAGTTGCACGCCGACGTGGGGGTGGAACCAGTAGGTGCCAGGGTCGGGGACGATGAACTCGTAGTCGAAGGCTGCGCCGGCGCCGATGGGCTTCTGGGTGACGGGGGGCACCCCGTCCATGTCGTTGCGCAGCGCGATCCCGTGCCAGTGCACGGAGGTGTCGGTGTCGAGCTGGTTGCGGACGGTGGCCTGGAGGGTGTCTCCGGCGGCGAGGCGGATGACGGGGGCCGGGGTGGAGCCGAACGCCCAGGTGGCCGCTGTCTTGCCGGCCAGGTCCAGCACGAGCGGGGCGGCGGCAAGGGTCGCGGTGGTGATCTTGCCGGTGCCGCCACGTCGCCGCTCGGCATCCTTCACCGGAGTGCTGTCCGGTTGCACCCAGGTCGCTGCCGGCGTGCAGGACGCTAAGGCGACGGTGGCGAGCGCGCCGACGCTGACGCCGAGGAAGCCGCGTCGGGTGAGGGACGCGCTGAGCACAGGACGACTCGCCTTCACGGCCGCGCCTCGTTCGCGGGCACGGCCATTACCGTGGTGCTGACGCCGGGTTGTGCAGGGAGCCGGAGGCGCTTGAGCAGGAGGGCGTTGACGGCGACGATGACGGAGGAGCCGGACATGCTGATCGCCGCGATCTCGGGGGTGAGCATGATCCCGAACGCGGGGTAGAACACGCCGGCGGCGATCGGGAGGGCGATCGCGTTGTAGCCGATGGCCCAGCCGAGGTTCTGGCGCATCTTCCGCAGGGTGCCCTTGCCGATCTTGAGCGCGATCGCGACGTCCAGCGGGTCGGAGCGCATCAGGACGACGTCGGCGGTCTCGATCGCGACGTCGGTGCCGGCGCCGATCGCGATGCCGAGGTCGGCTTGGGCCAGGGCAGGGGCGTCGTTCACGCCGTCGCCGACCATCGCGACCTTCTTGCCCGTCTTCTGCAGCTCGGCGATCTTGGCGGACTTGTCTTCGGGGAGCACGTCGGCGATCACCGTGTCGATGCCCAGCAGGGCGGCGATGCGGTCGGCGGTGGGCTTGTTGTCCCCGGTGAGCATCGCCACCTCGATGCCCTGCTCGTGCAGGGCGTCGATGGCGGCTTTGGCGGTGTCGCGAGGGGCGTCGGCGAGGGCGATGACGCCGGCGATCTGCCCGTCGACGGCGAACATGATCGCGGTGCGTCCGCCGTCGGCGAGGGCCTGCTGCTGGGCGGCGACCGGGGCGATGTCGATCCCTTCGGCGGCCATCAGGCGGGCGTTGCCGAGCACCACCTGGCGACCATCGACGGTCGCGATCGCGCCCTGCCCGGTGACGTTGCGGAACGCGGTCGCGGTGCGACGGGGGATATCGCGGCTGTCGGCGTACTGCACGATCGCTTTCGCGAGAGGGTGTTCGGATTCCCGTTCGAGCGCGGCGGCGAGGGAGAGCAGCTCGAGGTCGTCCATGCCGACCGGGAGGTAGTCGGTGACCTCCGGTTCTCCCTTGGTGAGGGTGCCGGTCTTGTCCAGCACGACCGTGTTGATGTGCGCGGCGGTCTCGATCCCGGACGCGTTCTTGAACAACACACCCCGCTTCGCGCCCAGGCCGGTGCCGACCATGATCGCGGTCGGGGTAGCGAGGCCGAGCGCGTCGGGGCAGGTGATGACGACGACGGTGATGGCGAACAGGATCGCCATCGGCAGCTCAGCCCCGGCGAGGAACCACACCAGGAACGTCAGGGTGCCGCCGATCAGGGCGACCAGGACGAGCCAGAACGCGGCCCGGTCGGCGAGGCGCTGCCCCGGCGCTTTGGAGTTCTGCGCCTCCTGCACCAGCTTCACGATCTGCGCCAGCGCCGTGTCGGCGCCGACTTTCGTGGCCCGCACCCGGAGGGTGCCGACGGTGTTCACGGTCGCGCCGATCACCTCGGCGCCGGGTGCCTTCTCCACCGGCATGGATTCGCCGGTGACCATCGACTCGTCGACCTCGGATTCGCCCTCCTCGACAGTGCCGTCGGTGGGGACCTTCGCGCCGGGGCGGATCAGCATCAGATCGCCCGGGACGACCTCGGACGTGGGGATCTCGACCTCGTTGCCGTCGCGGAGGACGACCGCGCGAGCCGGGGCGAGCTCCAGCAGCCGCCGGATCGCGTCGTTCGCACCGCCGCGGGCCCGCATCTCCACCCAATGGCCCAGGAGCACGAAGGTGGCCAGCACGGTGGCGGCCTCGTAGAACACCTCGCCGCCGCCTGTCAGAGTGATGATCAGGCTGTAGAGCCAGCCGGCGCCGACCCCGACCGCGACCAGCACCATCATGTCCAGCGTCCTCGCCCGCAGCGCCCGGTAAGCGCCGTCGAAGAAGATCCACGCCGAGTAGAAGATCACCGGCAGCGACAGGATCAGCATGAACACGTCATCCCGAATCCCGAACGGGGCCGGCACCTCGAATCCGATCACCTCCCGCCCGATCGGGGACCACAAGGTGATCGGGATCGACAGGATCAGCGCGACCAGGAACCGGTTGCGCATATCGCGGATCATCGACGCCATCGACATGCCACCGTGGTGCCCACCGTGACCCATCATGTCCTGCGCGCTATGACCCGCCGCGTCGCTCCCACCGTGATCGTGCCCGCTAGCGACGGCCGCCCCGGCATGGTCCGCGTGCGCGGCCGCCTCGCCCGCGTGGGCGTGGGCGTGGTCGTCCGAGGCCGAGCCGCTCGCGTGTTCGGCACCGGCACCGGCGCCGGTGCCGGTGTGATGCCAGTGCGCCTCGGGCTGGTCGGCGGCGGCGTGCGCATCGTGCCCGGCATGCACGCTGTGGTCGGCCTGCTCGTCGGATCCGGCCCGGCCAGGGTGGGCGTGCGGGTCGTGCGCGGGATCGCAGATATGATCCGGGACGGACTGGCCAGCGCAGTGGTACCCGCAGTCGATGACCCACTGCTGCAGGTGCGCGACCGAGGTGGTCTCGGGGTCGTAAGTGACGGTCGCGGTCTGCGAAACCGGGTTCGCGTCCACGCTGATCACCCCGGGCTGGCGGCCCAGGTGGGCTTCGGTGACGTTCTTCGAGGTCGCGCGGATCATGCCGCTCACCTCGAGGGTCACGGTTCTGTTGTCGCTCATTTCGGTTCCTTCCCGATGGTGGGGTCGGTGTTGTCGTGGTGGGGCCATTGCCAGTCGGCGACGGCGGGGATGTCGGTGCCGTGCTCACGGGTGTGCTCACGGGCATGCAGGCGGGCGTCCTGCAGTTCCTGCCGCAGCTCCGCGTGGCGGGCGGCCAGGCCCGGGACGTGGTCGAGGACGTCGATCGCGAGCCGGTACCGGTCGAGGTCGTTGAGCATGACCATGTCGAACGGGGTCGTGGTGGTGCCGCGCTCCTGGAAGCCGTGCACGTGCAGGTTCTGGTGTCCGGCGCGTTTGTAGGTGAGCCGGTGGATCAGCCACGGGTAGCCGTGGTAGGCAAAGATCACCGGCTTGTCGGGGGTGAAGATCGCATCGAACTCCCGGTCGGGCAGCCCGTGCGGGTGCTGGTCCTCGGATTGCAGTCGGGTCAGGTCGACCACGTTCACCACCCGCACCTTCAGGTCCGAGATGTGCTCGCGCAGCAGCGCGGCGGCGGCGAGGGTCTCGAGGGTGGGGACGTCGCCGGCGGCGGCGAGCACCACGTCCGGCTCGGTACCTTCGGTCTCGGTGCCGGCCCAGGGCAGGATGCCGAGCCCGCGGGTGCAGTGCTCGATCGCCTCGTCCATGCTCAGCCATTGCGGGGCCGGCTGCTTGCCCGCAACCACGACGTTGATGTATCCGGCCGAGCGCAGGCAGTGGTCGTAGGTGGACAGCAGCGTGTTCGCGTCGAACGGGAGGTAGACCCGGACGATGTCGGGGCTCTTGTTCAGAGCGAGGTCGATGAACCCCGGGTCCTGGTGGGAGAACCCATTGTGGTCCTGCCGCCACACATGGCTGGAGAGCAGGTAGTTGAAGCTCGGGATCGGCTCCCGCCACGGCACCTCCCGGGCCGCTTCCAGCCATTTCGCGTGCTGGTTGAACATGGAGTCGACGATGTGGGTGAACGCCTCGTAGCAGTTGAACAGGCCGTGCCGGCCAGTGAGGACGTACCCTTCCAGCCAGCCCTGGCACTGGTGCTCGCTGAGCACCTCCATCACCCGCCCGGTCGGGGCCAGATGCTCGTCCACCGGCAGTACCGCCGCGTTCCACTGCTTGCCCGTAGCCGAGTACACGGGCGGGGCGAGCCGGTTGGAGGCGGTCTCGTCCGGGCCGAAGATGCGGAAGTTGTCCGGGTTGTCCCGGATCACCCCCGCCAGCCACTCGCCCAGCACCCGGGTTGCCTCGCCGGTCGACGCGCCGCGAGCGGCGGGGTCGACCGGGTGGGCGTGCTCGCGGAAGTCCGGGAGGCGCAGCGGGACGGTCAGTTGTCCGCCGTTGCCGGCCGGGTTCGCGCTCATCCGCCGGTCCCCGTCCGGCGCGATCGCGACCGTGGTCGGGCGGGGGGCGCCGGTCACGTCGAACAGCGAGTCGGGGCGGTAGGACGCCAACCAGTCCTCGAGGATCCGCAGGTGCTGGGGGTTGTCGCGGACCTCGGCCAGCGGCACCTGGTGGGCCCGCCAGGTGCCCTCCACCGGCAGCCCGTCGATGATCCTCGGGCACGTCCACCCCTTCGGGCTGCGCAACACGATCGCCGGCCACGCCGGCCGCCCCTCCAGCGTCCCCGCCGCCGCGGCGGCCTTGATGTCCGCGATCCGGTCCAGCACCGCATCCAGCACCGCCGCGAACGCCGCGTGGGACTCGGCCGGGGTTTCCCCATCGAAGCCGACCGTGACGATGTGGGGGTCGTGGCCGTAGCCGCGCAGCAGCGCGACCAGCTCCTCCTCTGGGATGCGGGACAGCACGGTCGGGTTGGCGATCTTGTACCCGTTCAGATGCAGGATCGGCAGCACCACCCCGTCCGAGGCGGGGTTGAGGAACTTGTTGCCGTGCCACGCGGTCGCCAACGGCCCGGTCTCCGCCTCCCCGTCACCGATCACGCAGGCGACCAGCAGGTCCGGGTTGTCGAACGCGGCCCCATAGGCGTGCACGAGGGAGTAGCCCAGCTCACCGCCCTCGTTGATCGACCCCGGCGTCTCCGGGGACGCGTGCGAGGGGATCCCGCCCGGGAAGGAGAACTGCCGGAACAACGCCCGCAGCCCGTCTTCGCTGCGGTCGATGCCCGGGTAGCGTTCGGTGTAGGTTCCGTCGAGGTAGGCGTTGGCGACCATGCCCGGGCCGCCGTGCCCGGGCCCGGTCACATACAGGGTGTTCAGATCCCGCTCGCGGATGGCCCGGTTCAGGTGGGCGTACAGGAAGTTCAGGCCTGGGGTGGTGCCCCAATGCCCAAGCAGCCGCGGCTTGATGTCGTCCCGGCTGAGGCGGTGGCGCAGCAGCGGGTTACCCTGCAGGTAGATCTGCCCGATGCTCAGATAGTTCGCCGCCCGCCACCACGCATCCACCGCGTCCAGTGCCGCGGGGTCGACGGGTCCGGTGCGGCGCGCCCAGCTGCTCGGCGCTGTTGTAGGGGTCATGGTCGGTCTCGCTCCGATCTGCGACCGGTCCGGCCGCCGTGGATGTTGGTCATGATGCACCCGCCGGGAGGACGGCGGTGGACTCGGTGCCGCGGATCCAGACGATGCCGCGGTCGTCCAGCAGAACGATCGCGCCGTCGGCGGTCGCGCCGAGCGCCTGGACGGTGCCGGTGGCGGTGCCCAGGCGCGTCCACCCGTCGCCGATCAGGCGCCACAGGCTGCCCTCGGTGTCGACGCCGACGATTCCGCCGCCCGGATCGGCCTCCAGCAGGTACAGCAGCGGCGCATCCGGGACGGCGGTGAAGGTGGCGCCGGCGTCTCGGCTTTCCTGCACGCCCTGCTGGGTCGCCGCGTAGAGGGTGCCGTCGGCGGCGACGGCGAGGTCGGCGGCGGGCAGGTCGGCCCCGTCGATCCAGGTGGCGCCGCCGTCGGGGCTCGTGCGCACGGTGATGGAGCTGGACCCGATCCCGTAGATCGCCCCGGCGCCGCTGGTGGTCAGAACGTGGAAGTCCTCCTGCCCCGTGAACGCGACCGGCTCCCACGACTGCCCCGCGTCGGTACTGCGCAGCACGCCCAGGTTGGGCGCGCCGAGCTCCGGCGAGGTGGTGGGGCCCGGGTGGCCGGAGGCGTAGAGCATGTCGCCGGCGCTGGTCAGGCCCATCGCATCGAAGTCATGGCCGCCGACCGGCCCGGTGACGGTGCCGTCCTCGGTCAGCGTGTACAGGCCGGTGTGGGTGCCCAGCAGCACCGTGCCGTCTCCGGCGTCGACGATGCCGTGCAGATGTCCGAGGTCCTCCAGGCTCGGGGACGCGGGTGCCGGGGTCGTCGGGCTCGTGCAGCCAGCGAGCAGCACCAGCGCCGCGACGGCGGCGAGCGTCGTGATCGTGAGACGACGGCTCATGCGATCGCCTGGATGACGAGAACGGTCGCCACGGACAAGATGACCAGGGCGAGGAAGATGGCCGCGAAACAAGCGGCCAGGGTCCGGGAAGTCATGACGGGCCTTTCGACAGTCCGACGCGGCCCGCGACGGCGGGCAGGCGGTCGGGTCTCGGGCGGAGCGCGTCGGGGTAGTGACCGCTCCGCCCGAGGGTCCGGGTCAGAGGGTGGCCAGGATGTCCTGCATCGTGGTGATCTCGGCGGTCTGCCCGTCGATGATCTGCTTCGCCAGGGCGGCGACGTCCGGGTTCTGCCCGTTGTCGAGCACCATCTGCGCCATCGTGACCGCGCCCTGGTGGTGGGTGATCATGCCCTCCAGGAACAGCCGGGTCGCCTCGACACCAGTGGCGGCATCCAGGGCGGCCATGTCCTCCTCGGACATCATCCCGTCGCCGTGGTCCATGCCCTCCATGCCGCCCATGCCGGACATGGAGTCGTCGTAGGGGATGCCCCAGTCCTCCAGCCAGCCCTTCATGGTCTGGATCTCGGGGTCCTGGGCGGCCTTGATCTGCTGCGCAAGGTCGACGACCCGCTGGTCGATGCCGTCCTTGCCCAGGATCTGGTCGGCCATCTGGATGGCCTGCTCGTGATGCGGGATCATCATCGTCACGAACATCTCGTCCGCGGAATTGAACGAGGCATCGGTGGTGGCTGAGGGGGTGCTGCTGGTCATGCCGCCGGAGCCGTGATCCATGCCGGGCATGGATCCGGTCGGGGCGCAGCCGGCGAGCACGAGCGCGGCGGTGAGCGCGCCGGTGGTCAGCGCGAGAGTGCGGAAACGCATGGTGGGTGTCCTTGTCTATCAGTCGATGGGGTGAGGTGATTCCTGCGGCCGCGAGCGGGCAGGCCGAAGCATCCTGCCGGCGCGAAGATCGCGCCGGACAGGCCGGGAATCAGGTTCGACTGATCGACAGAACGAGGAGTGAAGGTGGTCGCGGATGCGGCAGCGCCGCCAGCACGGTACGCCCGTGCAAGCGCAGCAGCGCCAGCGCGGCGCCGAGCCGCGCCAGCAGCACCGGGGCGAGCAACACGATGGCGGCGGCCAGCAGCGCGAGCACGCACACCATCATCAGCATCGAATGATCCGGCACCCCGCCTGAGGCCCCGCAATCCCCCGGGCAATGCTCGGCGGCAACCTCCAAGGCCATCCCGGGGCCGGCACCGAGAGCAGCTGGACCGACGTCCGATGCCATCGCGGGTTCGGCTCCGTGGCCAGCACTCGCACTAACCGTGGCCGGGGTGCCGTTATGCCCGAAGGTGAGCGTGCCGGTCAGCGTGTGCATGGCCAGCAAGCCAGCGATCAGCAGGAAGGCGGTCGCGAGGGTCAGCAGCAGCCGGCGCATCCCGAACGGGGCACGCATGATGGCTCGCACGTGGTTCACAGACGACCTCCTTCCTACCTCCAGGGTACCCCGGCGCGCATCAGCGTCGTTGGCGTCGTCCACCCGGTGGGCACTCGAACGCTCCCACTTAGCCTGCCCACCCGCCCGATGCCGTGCCACAGGCGAACGTCCCGCATTGGGACGAGCGCGCTGGAGCGCGCTCATCGGGTGCGGCCCCCGGCGCGGTGCGCCTTCTCCATCAGGGCGAGCAACCCGAGGGTGTCGTCCTTGATCTGGGTGCGGCCGACCGTGGCCCAGTTGTGCTGCAGATACTGGCGCAGGTAGTCGAGGATGTGCTCGAGCGGGACGGTGTGCCAGTTGCCGGACCGGTTCGGGTGGGTCGTGTTGCCGAACGCGACCGTGCGGATCAGGTGCCCTTCCGGGGCGACGACCTGCCCGGTCCTCAGCAGCTCCTGCACCAGTCCGGGGGCGTCGGAGGCGGCGCAGCACCCGAAGCGGGCGAACGCGGCTTCCAGCACAGCCGGGTCCCGCATCGCCGGGTTCAGCTTCGGGGCGCCCTCCTTCACTTCCCCGACGATCATGTCCGGCACCCCCGGTCGGGCGCCCAGCACGGGGTCGGGGTCGTCGCCTAGGGCGTGGTGCAGCCGCACGGCGAGGATGTCCAGGTCGGTGACGGTGCGCGGCCCGCCCGTGCCGGTCGCGTCCAGCACCGCGTATTCGGCGACGGTGAAGTAGCCGTTGACCCGCAGGTACGCCTGCACCAGCCCGACCGCCGTATCCACTTCGCGCGCCGTCCTTCCTCTGTGACGCGGGTCAGGCGGCGTGCGTGTAGCGGGCGGGGTCAGCGTCGAACAGCGGCCCGCAGTCGGCGCAGCAGAACCAGTACCGGCTGCCCTGATAGTCGCGGAACAGGCCGCGCTGCTCGGCCCAGGCCGGGTCGACCTGATTGCCGGGCATCACCGGACAGGTCACCAGGTTCGTCGCCCCGGCCGGCGGCTCATGATGGTGATGCTCATGCGCACCGTGGTCGTGGTGATCGTGCGACCCGTGCTCGTGGTCGTGGGACATGGTGGTTCTCCTTCTCAACGGGATGGGTTAGGCCCGCACCGGCGCCGGCTCCGAGGTGGCGGTAGTCGCGCTGGTCGTCGGGGCAGGGAGGGGGCGGAAGCGGCGCAGGCGGAGGCTGTTGGTGACGACGAACACGCTGCTGAACGCCATCGCCGCTCCCGCGAGGATGGGGTTGAGCAGGGCGAGCATCGCGACCGGGAGGGCGGCGACGTTGTACGCAAACGCCCAGAACAGGTTCCCCTTGATCGTGCCCAGGGTGCGGCGCGCCAGCCGGATCGCGTCGGGGACCAGCACCAGGTCGCCGGAGACGATAGTCAGATCCGCGGCGGTGATGGCCGCGTCCGTGCCGGTGCCCATCGCGATCCCCAAATCGGCGGCGGCGAGGGCTGCGGCGTCGTTCACGCCGTCGCCGACCATCGCCACCACCCGGCCCGCGGCCTGCAGTTCCCGGATGGTGTCGAGCTTGCCCTGCGGGGTCACCCCGGCGCGCACGTCCTCGATCCCGACCTGGTCGCCGATGGTGCGGGCGGCGCCCGGGTTGTCGCCGGTGAGCAGGATCGGGGTCAGCCCGAGCTGCCGGAGCCTTGCGACCGCGTCGTGGCTGGTGGGTTTGATGGTGTCAGCGACACTGATCGCCCCGCGCACCTGCCCATCCCATGCCACCACGGTGACCGTCGCCCCCGCGGCCTCGTCCGCTTGGATCGTGGCGGCGAGCTCGGCGGGGATGGGCAGCGCCCATTGGGTGGTGATCCAGGACGCGCGGCCGGCGGCGACCATCCGGCTCTCGACGATGCCCTGCACGCCCTGCCCGGCCTCCGCCTGGAACGATTCCACTGCCGCGAGCGGCCCGGGGGCGGCAGTGGTGATGGCGCGGCCGATGGGGTGCTCGGAGCCGTGCTCGACCGCCGCCGCCACCCGCACCAGCTCGGCCGGATCAGTACCAGCGATCGGATGCGTGTCGGTGACGGTCATGGTGCCGGCGGTGATGGTGCCGGTCTTGTCCAGCACGACCGTGTCGATGCGGCGGGTCTGCTCCAGCACCTGCGGTCCGCGGATCAGGATGCCCAGCTGCGCCCCGCGGCCGGTGCCGACCAGCAGCGCCGTCGGCGTCGCGAGCCCGAGCGCGCAGGGGCAGGCGATGATCAGCGTCGTCACCGCGGCGGTGAACGCGACCTCGGGACTCGCCCCAACCAGCAGCCACACGGTAAAGGCGACGATGGCGAGGGCGATGACGATGGGGACGAAGATCGCGGAGACCCGGTCGGCGAGGCGCTGCACCTGCGCCTTCCCGGTCTGCG
>MKVM01000001.1:800465-1466650 GCA_001898835.1 Micrococcales bacterium 72-143
GAACCGGGGGCGACCTCGACCGGGACGGACTCACCGGTCAGCATCGACTCGTCCACCGCCGAGACACCCTCGCTCACCACGCCGTCGGCGGGGATCTTCTCCCCCGGCCGCACCACGACCACATCACCAGGCACCAGCTGCCCGACCGGGATGCGCTGCTCGGCCCCGCCGCGGAGGACGACGGCGTCTTTCGCGCCGAGCTCCAGCAGGGCGCGCAGCGCTTCCCCGGACTGCCGCTTGGCGCGGGTCTCCAGGTAGCGGCCGAGGAGGATGAACACGGTCACCAGGGCGGCGACCTCCAGATACACCTCGTGGCCGCCCGCCTGCGGGGTACCGACGAAGGTGACGCTCATCCGCATGCCCGGCATCCCCGCGCCGCCGAAGAACAGGGCGTAGAGGGACCAGCCGAACGCGGCCAGCACGCCCAAGCTGATCAGGGTGTCCATCGTCGCCGCCCCGTGACGGGCGTTGACCGCCGCGGCACGGTGGAACGGCCACGCCCCCCACACCACCACCGGCGCCGCCAGGGTCAGGGTCAGCCACTGCCAGTAGGTGAACTGCAGCGCCGGGATCATCGACAGCACCGCCACCGGCACCGCCAGGATCGTCGAGATGATCAGACGTTGCCGCAGCGACGCCAGCTCCCCATCCCGCGGCACCGTGGCCTGTTCGTCGTCGGCTTCGGGGGCGGGTGGGGCGGGGACGGACGCGCCGTACCCGGCCTGCTCGACCGCGGCGATCAGCTCCTCCACCGGCACCGGGGACTCGGCGTGCACGCGGGCCTTCTCGGTGGCGAAGTTCACCGTCGCCGCCACCCCGGGCAGCTTGTTCAGCTTCCGTTCCACCCTGCCCGCGCACGACGCGCAAGTCATCCCGGTGATGTCGAGATCGACATCCGTCGTCGTGGTCATGACGCTGAGGCGAGGCTGTAACCGGCCTCCTCCACCGCCGCCCGCACCCGCTCCGCATCCACCGGCGCGGCGCTGGACACCGTCACCGTGGACACGCCGCCGGCGTGCAGGTCGACGGCGACGTCGGAGACGCCGTCGATCGCGGAGACCTCCTCGGTGACGCTGCGCACGCAGTGCGAGCAGGTCATCCCCTCGACCAGGAACTGTGCCGACACGGTGTCACCCGACGCCGGGACTGCGGTGGAGTCGGCGACTGCGGCGTCGTGGGAGGTGGGGCTGCAACAGGCGCAGCCACCGCCATTGCTGGTCGCCTGCAGCCTGAGGTCCTGGAATGCCTGTCCGGTCATGATGTGCTCCCTTCAAGAGCGTTGAATGAATGTGAGTGGGGGCGGGTGTTAGGAGCGCACGAGGCGGGCGATGGCGGCGTTCGCCTCACGGAGCTTCTCCTCCGCGACCGGTCCGCCCTCCGCGGTCGCCTGTGCGACGCAGTGCCCGAGGTGGTCTTCCAGCAGCGTCAACGCCACTGACTCCAGTGCTTTGGTGACCGCGGACACCTGAGTGAGGATGTCGATGCAGTACGCGTCCTCGTCGACCATCCGCGCGATCCCCCGCACCTGCCCCTCCGCGCGCCGCAGCCGCGCCAGCAGCGCCTGCTTGTCGTCGACATATCCGTGTGCCATTCCGACCACCTCCAACCCGATGCTATACCCGCTGGGGGTATAAGGTGCTTTCGCGGTCGGATATTCCCGACCGCGCAGACAGGAGGGCGAACGTGACCAACTGGTACGTGATCACGGGCGGGCCGAGCTCGGGGAAAACCACCACCGTGAATCTGTTGCGCGACCGCGGCTACACGACCACGATCGAGCACGCCCGCCACTACCTCGACCTGCAGCGCATCGCCGGCCGCACCGTCGAGGAGGTCCGCGCCAAGCAGCGCCAGTTCCAGCGCGGCGTGCTGGACATGCAGCTCGCCGAGGAAGCCGGCCTCGATCCCGACACGACGGTGTTTCTGGACCGGGCCATCCCGGACTCGCTGGCCTATTACCGCTTCCTGGACCTCGAACCCGACCCGATCCTGCTGGCCGCGCTCGAGCGGGTGAACTACCGGACGACGTTCATCCTGGACCTGCTGCCGCTGGCGCCGGACTACGCCCGCACCGAGGACACCGCTGCCCAGCAGCGAATCCATCACCTGCTCACCGAGGTCTACGCGGCGCTGCAGTTCCCGATCGTGCACGTCCCCGTGCTCGGGGCGAAGGAGCGGGTCGACTTCATCCTCGACCGGCTCTAAGCCGCGCGCCGGCCCGGGGGCGCGTTCTGCCCGGGTGTCGATGGCTGGACTCGTAATAACATACCCCCCTAGCGTATGCAAGCCGGTCGCCGACCGCTGGTGCCCGGCCTACGGTTCTTCGCAACCGACCCGGTATCGGGTCGCCGAGAAGGAGGACTGAGATGACCGTTGCGGATCAGATGCTCCGGACCTACCCGAAGGATCTGGGAGACCTCGATCAGGCGGCACTACTGGCCTGCATTGAGGCGTGCGTCGAGTGCGCCCAGGCGTGCAGCGCCTGCGCCGACGCCTGTTTGGCCGAGGACATGATCGCCGACCTCATCAAGTGTGTGAGGACCAACCTCGACTGCGCGGACCTGTGCGAGACAACCGGGCGCATCCTGTCGCGGCGCACCGGCTACGACGCGAACGTCACGCGGGCGACCCTGGAGGCCTGCCGCACCGCGTGTACGGCCTGCGCCGACGAATGCGAACAGCACGCGGGCATGCACGAGCACTGCCGGGTGTGTGCGGAAGCCTGCCGGACGTGCGAGCAGGCCTGCGAGAAGCTGCTCGGTCTACTGTGAGCGACGACACCCAGCACGAGATGGCTTCGCACGCCGGCGGTGCGAAGAGCTACCTGCGCCTGCTCATCGCCTTGGCCCTGAGCCTGGTGGTGATGTACTTCTTCACGTTCGCGCTGATCAACGTCGTCGGCGATCTCTACCTGAACATCAGCAACCTCTACATGGCCCTGATGATGGTCTTTCCGATGGGCATCATCATGATCGCGATCATGTGGCGCATGTTCCCGAACAAGCCGCTGAATATCGGGCTCATCGTCGCATTCGCCCTGCTCACGGTCGCCGCGTTCTTCATGGGAAGGTCCGCGACGTTCGTGGGAAATCAGCAGTTCCTCGACTCCATGATCCCCCACCACTCCCGAGCCATCCTGCTCTGCGAACAGTCGAACATCACCGACCCGGAGATCAAAGACCTCTGCGGGGAGATCGTCGAGTCTCAGCAGCAAGAAATCGATCAGATGAAGGACATCCTGCAGCGGCTCGGGAACTAGACCGGCCCTGCTGGATCAGCGTCGGGCCGAGTCACCGCGGCTAGAGATTGCCGGGCGATCTCGAGCTCTTCGTCTGTGGGCACGACCAGGACGGCGGTCCGGGAGCGGGAGTCGGAGATCGTCCGCGCCTCCCGCCCCGCCGTCGCGCGATTGCGTTCGTCGTCGAGGCGAATGCCGAGCCCCTCCATGCCGGCGACGGCGGCGGCGCGGGTCGCCGGCGCATTCTCGCCCACACCGCCGGTGAACACGATCGCGTCGGCGCCGCCGAGCTGGGCGAGGTAGGCGCCGAGGTAGTGCCGCAGCCGGTGGTGGTAGACCTCCAGCGCCGCGGTCGCGACGGGGTCACCGGCGACCGCAGCCGCGTGAATGTCGCGCATGTCCTCGGTGCCGGCCAGAGCGCGCAAGCCGCTCTCGCGGGTCAGCAGCTCCTCGAGCGCGTCCCATCCGAGGCCAGCTCGGCCGAGGGCGATGAGCACTCCGGGATCGACGTCGCCAGCGCGGGTGCCCATGACGAGTCCTGCCAGGGGCGTCATGCCCATCGAGGTGTCGACGGACCGCCCGCCGGCGATCGCGCAGGCGGAGGCGCCGTTGCCCAGATGGAAGACGATCAGGCGCAGCTCCGACAGCGGGCGTCCCAGCAGCTCGGCCGCGCGCGTGGAGACGTACTGGTAGGAGATGCCGTGGAACCCGTAACGGCGGATCCGATGCTGCCGGACGAGCTCCGGCGGCAGCGCGTAGACGGTGGCTGCCGGCGGCAGGGTGCGATGGAACGCGGTATCGAACACCGCAACGTTCGGGATGCCGGGGAACACGGCACGGGCGGCACGGATGCCCGCGAGATTGACCGGGTTGTGCAGCGGCGCCAAGGCGGCGAGCTCGTCGATCTGCTGCTCCACCTCGTCGGTGATCAGCGTCGCGGAGTCGAACCGGCTGCCGCCGTGCACCACACGGTGGCCGATGACCGCGACGGGTTCGTCGCGCAGCTTCGCAAGCAGATCCTGAATCGCGGCATCGTGTCCCGCCGCCTCGCGGCGATCCGTGTCGAGCCGTTCCACGAGGCCGCCCCGGATCGACGCGCCCGACTGGCCGTCGACCAGCTGCCACTTCACCGAGGAGGAGCCCGCGTTCAGCACCAGCACGACGGTCATCCGCAGCTCCCCAGGTGCCTCATCGTCATCGTCGTCGGATTCTACGGCGCGACCACCCGACGCCTTGCGACCCTCGCCCCGGTGAACCTGGGTGGCGCCTGCCGTCCCGGATCGCTCGAGCGGCTCGAGGCTGTGGCCGTCGCTGGGACCCCCTCAAGGTGAGGGCTGTACCCGGAGGGGGTACTGTTGGGCGTGGAAAGGCGGACAGGAATGCGAGGAATCCGGGCGGCGCTGCAGCCAGCGGGCCCCACACGTCGCGCTGCCTTGCTCGCCTTCGGTGTGGTCATCGCCGTCATCGCCGGCATCCTTGCCATGCATTCGTTGAGCCTGGAGGACAACCAGACCGGCTCCGTCACACCAGCCGTGTCGGTCGTGTCAGCCCAGGGGGAGCCCGTCGCGGCGACCGCACCGGTGTCGTCATCGGATTCGCAGGGATGCGACACCATCGTCTGCACGCCCGGCCATGCGCTGGACGCGATCGCTTGCGTCCTGGCCCTGCTGTTGACGCTGTCACTCCTGATCTTGGTGGATCGATCCCGTTGGGACGAGCTCCTTGCGCTGCTCCGGCGTCACCTGTCGGTGATGCCGACACCGCGGGGTCTTGCGTTACGGGCTGCTCCTTCCCTCGTCGCCCTGTCGGTCAGTCGGACCTGACCCGCGCTGCCGCATCGCGGATGATGCGCGCGAGTGCCGGGCACGCGGCGGTCACTGACCACGCCTGAGTACGCGTCCGGCTGAACGGCCGCTCGGCGCGTCCGGGCGTCACCTCTCGTAGGCAGCTGCGCGAACTGTTCGCCCGCGACCCTGCCGCTCTCACTTCGCGACCACCGCCGCGCGCACCCACCGTCATGGCGAGCGCGTGCCCGCTCGAGCGTCGGCCATGTCCTTGCCAGTGCCGCCTTTCTGCGCGGCCGCCGATCTACAACCCCGTGAAGGATCTGATGTTCCGTTCTATGCCCTTCGTCCTCACCGCATTGGTGCTGCTCGCGGTCCTCGCTGGTGCCGCGATCCTGTACTTCGCATTGGCGGTCTTCGCATGATCGCGGACACCGCCGGGCACGACATACCGCCAACCCGTCGCCGCATTCGGGAGCACGCCATCGCCGCGCAGGCGGCGCACCGGCAGCGACGCGCGAGATGGCTGCGCCGTCGCGGGGTGGCTGTCGTGGCGATGGCCGCGGTGCCCGCCCTTGCCGTCCCGTTGTCGCTGCCCTCGCCCTCCCCGGCCGAGGCTCTCACTGCCCAGCAGCCGGAGACGGTGAGCTCCCAGCCGCAGTCGCTCACAGTCGGCGACCGCGCCGCGCCGGTGGTGCTGGACCGCGACGGCTTCTCCGCCAGCGTGCCGCTGCCCGATGGCGCCGAGCCGTATGCGTTCACTGCGGCCACCTTCGTGAACGATCCCGCCTCGCCGGTGCAGTGGCCGTTCACGACAGGGGTGCCGGTCAGTAGCCCGTTCGGCTATCGCATCCCGCCCTGCTCGTCGTGCTCGAGCTACCACAACGGGGTCGATCTGACCCCGGGGATGGGCACCTCGATCCAGGCGATGGCGGATGGAATCGTGACGGTCGCGACCGACGAGGGCGGCAGTTACGGCACCTATGTGGTGATCCGGCACGAGATCGACGGGCAGCTGGTCGAGAGCCTCTACGCGCACATGATCGAGGGCTCGATCGCCCTCGAGGTGGGGGAGCGAGTTCGGGTCGGGCAGCTGGTGGGTTTGGTGGGGAACACGGGCCTGAGCACGGGGGCGCATCTGCACTTCGAGGTGCGGCCCGACGGCGAACCGGTCGATCCGTTCGTCTGGCTGCCGCCGAGGGTGCGGTCGTGATGTCGCTCGACGTGCTGCCGGCCCTGATCCCGAGCCCGGACATCAGCTACATCCAGCTCGGGCCGCTGCGGATCCACTTCTACGCCCTGTTCATCCTCACCGGCATCGTGCTGGCCGTCGTCATCGCGGCGCGGCGGCTGCAGCGCGCGGGGCATCCGCGTGGCGCGGTGCTGGATGTGGCGATGTGGGCGGTGCCGCTGGGCATCGTCGGCGCCCGCATCTATCATGTGCTCACCCATCCGGGCGACTACTTCTATCCGGGTGCGGACCTGCTGAGGGTGCTCTACTTATGGGAGGGCGGCCTGGCGATTTTCGGGGCCGTGCTCCTCGGCTTGGTCGGGATCATCATCGGCACCCGCCGGGCCGGGATCCCGCTGCTGCTGTTCCTGGATGCGCTGGCCCCGGGCATGCTCGTCGCGCAGGCCGTCGGGCGGCTGGGCAACTACTTCAACCAGGAGCTGTTCGGTCCGCCCACCACGCTGCCGTGGGGGCTGCAGATCGACCCGGGCAGCCCCGCGATCCCGCCCGGCACCCCGGAGGGCACGCTGTTCCAGCCGCTGTTCCTGTACGAGCTGCTGTGGAATCTGCTCGGCGCCGCGGTGATCCTGATCGTCGAGCGCATCCGTCGCCTCGACGGGCACCCCGCGGCCGGGACCGGGCTGAGCCTGGGCCTCTACCTGCTGTGGTACGGGTTCGGGCGGGCCTTCCTGGAGTCGATCCGTTTGGACCCGACCGAGCTGCTGGCTGGCGGCATCAAGGCGAACATCGTCACCGCAGTGATCGCGGCCGTGCTCGGCGTCGGCGTCATCGTCTACGCGCAGTGGCGCACCCGACGGGCCGCGGCCGTCCTGGCCGGAGACGAGGCGGCGCATGCCGAAGCCGAGTAGCGCACCCGAGTCGGACACCATCCTGCCGGACGACCACATCGACCGCGCGGGAGAGTCCCCGAGCGGCCCGCGCCTGGGCGTGGTCGGCTGGTTGCGGTGGGGGTGGCGGCAGCTGACCTCGATGCGCACCGCGCTGATCTTGCTGCTGATGCTGGCTTTGGCGGCGATCCCGGGGTCGTTGATCCCACAGCGGTCCTCCGATCCCAACGGGGTCATCCAGTTCGACCGGAACAATCCCGGCTGGGCCTGGGCGGTGCAGTTGCTGCAGCTGCATGACGTGTTCGGGTCGGTGTGGTTCTCCGCCGTCTACCTGCTGCTGTTCGCCTCGCTGGTTGGGTGTCTTATCCCGCGCATCCGCCACCACGCCCAGGCCCTGCTGGCGCCGCCGCCGGCGACACCCCGCAACCTCCAGCGCCTGCCGGCCCACGACCGACGCCGCGTGAACGGACCGCCGGAAGTTGTGCTGCGCACAGCGGAGGAGGAGCTGCGCCGCCAGCGCTACCGGCTCCGCAGGCTCGAAGCGGGCGGGGAGCGTTCGATCGCCGCCGAGCGCGGCTACCTGCGCGAGACCGGCAACCTGCTGTTCCACCTCGCCCTGCTCGCGGTGCTCGTCGTCCTTGCGGTCGGCACCGGCTACCGGTTCACCGGCCAGCGCATCCTCGTCGAGGGGCAGACCTTCGCCAGCACGCGGATCGCATTCGACTCCTTCACCCCCGGCCGGTTCGTCACCGACGCGCAGATCCCGCAGTTCACCCTCACCCTGGACCGGTTCCGCGTCGACTACGTCGAGGACAATCTCAACGCGCTGGGCATGCCGCGCGACTTCGACGCCCAGGTCACCGTCACCGCAGACGGCACGCAGCAGTCCTCGAGCATCCGGGTGAACGAGCCGCTGTCGGTGGCCGGCACCGACATCTACCTGCTCGGCAACGGCTACGCCCCGACCCTCACCGTCCGCAACCCGGCCGGCGACGTCGTGTTCAGCGACTCGATCCCGTTCCTCCCGCAAGACGCCAACCTCACCAGCCTCGGGGTCGTGAAGGTCCCTGACGGGCTGGCGCAGCAGGTCGGGATGATCGCCCTGTTCTACCCGACCCGTGCGACCGCGCCCGGCGGGGCCTCCTACTCCAACTACCCCGACCTGCTCGACCCGGCCGTCACCCTCGACGTGTATGTCGGCGACCTCGGACTCGACACCGGCATTCCCGTGTCGGTCTACTCGCCCGACACCTCCGCGATGACCCAGGTCGCCGGCCGCGGCACCGCGAGCCCGGCCATCGAGCTCACACCCGGCGCCTCCGCCCCGCTGCCGGACGGGCTGGGCACCATCGAGCTCACCAGCATCCCGCGGTTCGCATCGCTGGACATCGCCCACGACCCCACCCAGGCGCCCACCCTGATCGCCGCGGCCGCCGCGGTCGCCGGCCTGGCCCTCTCGCTGTTCGTGCCCCGGCGGCGCATCTGGGTGCGCGCCGCCGCCCGCGGCGACCAGACACAGCTCGAGGTCGCCGCGCTCGCCCGCGGCGACGACCCCCGACTGCAGGCCGCCGTCGACGCCCTCGCCGCCCGCCTTGAGACCGCGCCCCGACCACCCGGAGGATCCGATGACCCCCTTCCTTGACGCCCTGTCCCTGCTGCTGGTGTACTCCGCGATCGCCGTCTACGCGGCCGGCTTCATCGCCTACACCCTCGGCCTCGCCCGCCGCACCGCCCCGCGCCCAGCGCCGGCCAAGGAACGGGTCCTCGCCGGGCCGGCCACAGTGCCTCCTGCACCGCCCGGGACCACGGAGCCGACGTCCGAGTCGGCACCTGCCACGTCGAAGGCGTTCCGGGTCGGCTACGCGCTGACCGTGCTCGGCTGGGTGCTCCACGTCGCGGCCACGGTGCTGCGCGGCATCGCCGCCGAACGGGTGCCCTGGGCCAACATGTTCGAGTTCTCCCTGACCGGCACGGCGCTGATCATCGGCACCTTCCTGGCCGTGTCCATCCGGGGTCGCCTCGCGTTCCTGGGGACCGCGGTCCTCGGCCTGGTCGTGCTGCTGCTGGGCGTGGCGACGGTGAGCTTCTACGTGCCCGTGGTGCCGCTAATGCCCGCACTGCAGTCCGGGTGGCTGGTGATCCACGTCCTGGTCGCGCTGCTGGCCACCGCGTTCTTCGGCCTGGCGTTCCTGGTCAGCATCACCTATCTGCTCAAGTCCCGACGCCATCCCGAGCAGACGACTCGGCTGCAGCGTCTCCTGGAGGCCACCCCGCCAGCCGAGGACCTCGACCGCCTCGCCTACCGGCTGACCATCGTCGGCTTCATCCTGTGGACCTTCACCCTGATCGCCGGCGCGATCTGGGCCGGACGCGCCTGGGGCCGGTTCTGGGGGTGGGACGTGAAAGAGGTCTGGACGTTCATCATCTGGGTCCTCTACGCCGCCTACCTCCACGCGATGGCCACCCGCGGCTGGCACGGCCGCCGCGCCGCCTGGCTGTGCATCACCGGCTTCGCCGCCGTGCTGTTCAACTTCGGCATCGTCAACGTCTTCTTCACCGGCCTGCACTCCTACTCCGGCCTCTAACCACCCTCCCGAAAGGACCGCACCCATGACAAGAAAGACCACCCCGCGCCCGAACAACCCCGACGACTTCGAGGCCCGCTGGCGCAAGCACCGCATCCTCGTCCACCTCGGCCAGGTCCTGATCGGCGTCGGCGCGCTCGTCGCGATCATCCACTGGCTCGCCCACCTCGAAGCGTTCGGACCCGGCCAACCACCCGGCTGGCTCGACCTCGCCGCCGGCTACCCGACCGGGCTCGTCCTCGTCATCGCCGGCGCCATCCTCGCCGGGCGCAAGCGCCCCACCGCCAAGCCCTAGACCGCCAGCTCACCACCGCTGCCTGAAAGCGCACAGCCATGCCCTCGAAACCCGACTCCGCCCACCCGCGCCGGCGCTGGATCGCGGCACCAGTCGGTGGCGCCCTCGCCGCACTGCTCCTGCTGACCGGATGCGCCGCCCAGGCGCCCGACATCACCCTCCCGCAGACCCCGAACGGGTACACCTCAGCCGACGACACGGTCGTGGAGATCCCCGCCGCCGAGCGCGACGACCCGGTGACCTTCGGCGGTCCGCTGGACACCGGCGGACAAGCCGACTCCACCGACTGGCTCGGGTCGGTCATCGTCGTCAACTTCTGGTACGCCGCCTGCCCACCCTGCCGCGCCGAAGCCCCCGACCTGCAGGCGACCTATGAGCAGTACGCCGACCAGGGCGTCGTGTTCATCGGCGTCAACGTGCGCGACACCGGCGCGACCGCGACCGCGTTCGCCAGCGAGTTCGGCATCACCTACCCGTCGATCCTGGACGCCGCGACCAGCGACGTGCAGTTCGCGTTCGCCGGCAAGGCCGCCCCGAATGCCGTGCCCACCACGATCGTCCTCGACCGTGACGGACGGATGGCCTCCCGAATCCTCGGCCGCATCCCCTCCCAAGGCACCCTCGCCGCCCTCGTCGACACAGCCCTGGCCGAGAGCAGCACCCCGTGAACGACATCGTCGCCAACGGCGAACTCTGGCTCGCGATGCCGATCGCGCTGCTGGCCGGCCTCGTCTCCTTCGCCTCGCCCTGCGTGCTGCCCCTCGTACCCGGCTACCTGGGCTACGTCACCGGTGCATCCACTACCCGCTCCCGCTGGCGACCGCTGATCGGAGCCGGCCTGTTCACCCTCGGGTTCTCGCTCGTGTTCATCGCCTACGGCGTTGCCTTCGGCGCCATAGGCGGCTGGCTGATCCGCTGGCAGGACATCCTCATCCGCATCCTCGGCGCCATCGTCCTCATCATGGGGCTGGTGTTCATCGGCCTGCTGCGCGTCTTCCAGCGCACCGCGAAACCCGCCATCAAACCCCCCACCGGCCTGGTCGGGGCGCCGCTGCTCGGCATCGGCTTCGGCCTCGGCTGGACCCCCTGCCTCGGCCCCACCCTCGCCGCGATCTCCGCACTCAGCATCAGCACCGCATCCGCCGCCCGTGGCGCACTGCTGGCCGTCATCTACTGCATCGGCCTCGGCCTGCCATTCCTCGCCATCGCTGCCGGCCTCGGATGGGCCACCACCGCCACCAGGTTCCTCCGCCGACACATCCGCGCCATCAACATCGCCGGCGGCGCGGCCCTGATCCTCACCGGCATCCTCATGATCACCGGACTCTGGACAATGCTGATCTACTCACTCCAAACCCTCATCGGCGGAACGCTCCTGCCGATCTAAGGCTCGCGACTGAGGTTACCTTTGGCGTCCACCCACGAGCGGGGTCCCCGGAGGATTGGCTGACCTGTCCCCGGATCTCATGCGAAGAGGAGCTAGTTTCACCTAAGCGGCGGGATTCCGCTGAAGAGCATCGAGGGCTCGGACCGCCTGGCGAGGTAGAACGCCGTTGCCGAGCGCGGTGAGTTGTTCGCTGCTGCTCAACTCGAGGTCGGGGTCGGTGACCCAACCGTCTGGCAGGCCCATGAGCCATTCCACGAAACGCGGCGCGGGCCGGGGCTGCCCGTCGTGGTTCAGGAGGGTCGGTGCGGGGGCCGCTCGTCCGGTGGGGTGTTCCCATCGTCGGATAGCTCCGGCGTAGCGTCCCCATCGTCGAACAGCTGCTCGATCAGCGGCCACAGCCCGACCGGCTCCTTGCCCCGCCTGGGCTGGGGCCCATTCTGCGCCAGGTCGATGATCTGATGCGAGAGGGCAATCGTGCCGCGTCGGGCTCGCACGAGTTCCAGGGTCTCCGCGCCGCGAGCGACGTCCGAGGCCAGCGGGGTGCGGAACAGTGCGCCCGGCGAGAATGAAGACGCGAAATCGGGTGTGGGGTGCGCCGACGTGGGAAGCGGATAGGCCAAGCCAGCGAGCGTCGTACCGGAGGTCGGCCAGATCGCCGAGTACGGCCCCAAGTGCCCGTAGAGGTCGGGCTGGTGCGTCTCCCAGATCCCACGGGTCGGGTTCCATTGCGCGAAGGGCAGCCCGTGTCGCGAGGGTTGCGCATTCGAGGACTGCGGAGAGGGGGTTGCGTTCATCGTGGTCGTCCTCCGGGTCGGGGCGGCGTGCGGTGGCTGAGAGCAGGCCCCGGACGTTCTCGGCGACGACCCACTCGGGTTGCAGCATGTCGATCGCCGTCGCCATCTGCGCCCACAGACCCGAGCGGGTGCCCGGTGCAAGGCCGGCCCGCTTGCCGACCGTGGAGACGTCCTGGCAGGGGAACCCGCCGCAGATCACGTCGACCGGCTCGACCTGCCGCCAGTCGACCTGGGTGATGTCGCCGAGGTTGGGAATGCCGGGCCAGTGACGCGCGAACACGCGGGCCGGGGCGGGGTTGAGCCCGGAGAACCAGGCCGTGCGTCCTGCGAAGACGTGCTCGACGGCGAGGTCGAGGCCGCCGTAGCCAGAGAACAGCGAGCCGATCCGCAGCGGGGCGTCCGGCGCGGGGGCTGAGTCGGGCATCGCAGTTCCAGAGCGGTCGGCACGTCCCGGTCGAGACGCTCGCCGGGCTGGTCATCTTCCAGGTGCGCGCGACGCCCACAGGCCCCCCGCCCCCCCGTCGTCGCAGCGTCGACCGCTCAGCGCGGCGACCTCGGATTGCGTTGCTGGGCGCGCCGTTCGGCGCGGCCGGTCAGCCGGCCCTCGGTCGGCCCACGCCTCTTGCAGACGAGGTTCGGACCCGGCGCGAGCGCCGGGTCCGAAGCCGGTGATCCCGTCCGCACCTGACGGGCATGACGGTCTCGATGCGGGTGATGAGCGCGGGCGAGGGCTATAAGTACCTGCTCAAGACGGTCGCCTCGGGCGACGGGAACCGCGCCTTGTCGACCCCGCTGACGAGGTACTACCTCGAGGAAGGAACTCCTCCAGGCCGCTGGATGGGCAGCGGCGTGGCCGCTCTCGGCGGCGGAAGGATCGTGTCCGGCGATCAGGTCTCGGAGGTCCAACTCCAGCTGCTCGTCGGCATGGGGCGTGATCCGGTCACGGGCGATCCGCTCGGCCGCGCCTACCAGGACTTCTCGACCGCCGCCGCCCGCGTCGAGACGCGGATCGCCACGCTGGACCCGAGTCTGGGCGTGGTCGCGCGGGCGGAGGCGATCGCGCAGATCGAGGCCGAGGAAGCCGCGCGCGGGACCCGGCGCGCGGTCGCCGGGTTCGACTTCACGTTCTCGATCCCGAAGGCTGCATCGGTCGTGTGGGCGGTTGCGGACGCTGGCACGCAGGCGATCATCGCCGACGCTCACCATGCAGCCGTTGCAGAGGTGGTTGCGTTCATGGAGCGAGAGATTGCGGCCACGCGCGTCGGCGCAACCGGACGCGACGGCGCCGTTGCACAGGTCGGCGTCGGCGGACTCATCGCAACGGCGTTCGATCACTACGACAGCAGGGCCGGCGATCCCCACTTGCACACGCACGTCGTGATCTCGAACAAGGTGCAGACGTTGCTCGACGGCAAGTGGCGGTCGCTGGACGGCCGGCCGCTGCACGCGGCGGTCGTCGCGCTGTCAGAGCTGCACGAGGCGGTGTTCGCCGACCACCTCACGTGGACCCTCGGCGTCGAGTGGGAGGCGCGGTCTCGTGGCCGGGACCGGAACCCGGCGTGGGCGATCACGACCGTCCCGGAGTCGCTGATCGCGCTGTTCTCCAGCCGATCGCGGCACATCGACCAGGAGACTGATCGGCTCATCGAGCGATACATCGGTGAGCACGGGCGGCGTCCGTCATCGGCGACGATCGTGAAGCTGCGCGCGCAGGCGACGCTGACGACGAGACCGGACAAGCAGGTGCAGTCTCTCGCCGCGCTGACGGCGCAATGGCGTGAGCGCGCGAGTGCGAGCTTGGGCGAGGACGCGACCGAATGGGCGGGCCGGATCACAGCTGCACCGTCGGTGCCGCTGCTGCGCGCCGATGACATCCCGCTCGACGTGATCCGCGAACTCGGCCAGACGGTGATCGAGGTCGTCGGCGAGAAGCGCGCGACGTGGCGGCGCTGGAACCTCTACGCCGAGGCGGCGCGGCAGACGATGGGCTGGCGCTTCGCCAGCACGACCGATCGCGAGGCGATCGTGGGCATGATCGCCGACGCCGGCGAGGCGGGCTCGCTGCGCCTCACGCCGCCCGAGCTGGCGAGCAGTCCCGCGATCTTCCGACGCCCGGACGGCACGAGCGCGTTCCGCCCAAAGCACTCCACGGTCTACTCCTCCGAACAGCTCCTGGCCGCAGAGGATCGCCTGCTTGAACGATCCCGTCTGCTGACCGCTCCGACGCTCGACCTCGCCCAGCTCGAGCGCTTCACCCGCCGGCCCGACCGTCGCGGCCTCGTGCTCGGCGACGACCAGGCTGCGGCCTTGGCGACGGTCGCCGTCTCCGGTCGCGTCCTCGACGCGCTCGTCGGCCCGGCCGGCGCTGGGAAGACGACAGCGATGAGCGCGCTGCGGAGGGCTTGGGAGACGCAGCACGGTCAAGGCTCGGTCGTCGGGCTCGCCCCGTCCGCGGCAGCCGCGCAGGTGCTCGGCGACGACCTCGGGATCGTCACGGAGAACACCGCGAAGTGGTGGCAGGATCATCTCGTCCACGGCACGACGTTCCACGCCGGCCAGCTCGTCATCATCGACGAGGCGTCCCTCGCCGGGACGCTGACCCTGGATCGGATCACCGCGCTCGTGGCGCAGGCCGGCGCGAAGGCGCTGCTGGTAGGCGATTGGGCGCAGTTGCAGTCGGTCGACGCGGGCGGCGCGTTCTCGATGCTCGTCCACGACCGCGACGACGCGCCCGAGCTCGTCGACATCCACCGCTTCACGCACCGCTGGGAGAAGGCCGCCTCCCTCGGGCTCCGACACGGCGACGCCTCTGTTATCGACGAGTACGCCGCCCACGGTCGGGTTCACGACGGCGACACCGACGCCATGACGGACGCCGCCTACACCGGGTGGCGAAACGACATGCTCGCCGGACGCCAGTCGGTGCTGATCGCGGAGACCCACGAGTCCGTCACCTTGCTCAACCAGCGGGCACGCGCCGACCTGATCCTCGACGGCGCCGTGACTCCGCTGCGCGGCTCCGTGATACTGCACGACGGCACGGTCGCCTCACCGGGCGATGCGGTCATCTCCCGCCACAACGACCGGCGCCTGCGCGCCGCAGGGCGCGGCTGGGTCCGCAACGGCGACCGCTGGACGATGACCGCCGTGCGCAGCGACGGCTCGGTCACCGTCCGACGAGCCGGCCGACGACGCGGCGCGTCCGTGGTGCTGCCGGCCGGCTACGTCCGAGAACACCTGGATCTCGGCTACGCGGTCACCGCGCACCGCGCGCAAGGGCTCACGACCGACACCGCACATGCGCTGATCGAGGCGACGACGACCAAGGAGAACCTCTACGTCGCGATGACCCGCGGACGCGAAGCGAACCACGCCTACGTCGCGACCGACCGGCCCGACGGCGTGCATGCCGGCCCGCATCCCGGCGATAACACGGCCGCGACCGCCCGCACGGTGCTGTTCGGCGTCATCCAGCACTCTGGCGCCGAGCTGTCCGCGCACGAGGCGATCACCTCCGAGCAGGAGGCATGGTCGTCCATCCGGCAGATCGCGGCCGAATACGAGACGATCGCCACCGCCGCGCAAGAAGACCGCTGGGCCGAGCTGATCCGCACCAGCGGCCTCACCGAGCAGGAGGCCGAGGACGCGATCGCCTCCGACGCCTTCGGCGCCCTCGCCGCCGAGCTGCGCTACGCCGAGGCCAACCACCACGACGTCGCCGTGCTGCTACCGCGCCTGGTCGCCTCCCGAAGCCTCCACGACGCCGAGGACGTCGCGGCCGTGCTGCACGCGCGTCTGGCCGCCGTTACAGCCAGACCGGCAGGCGCGGGCCGCTCGCGCCGCGCGCCCCGCCTCATCGCCGGGCTCATCCCCGAAGCCGGCGGCCCGATGGACGCGCAGATGCGACGAGCCCTTCAGGAGCGCCGACAGCTCATCGAGGACCGCGCCCAAGCGCTCGCCCGCGCCGCAGTCGCCGAGCACCTGGCATGGGCCGGACATCTCGGAGCACCGCCGACCCGCGAGACGGCCCGAGCCCGATGGTGGCAGGCCGCCGCGACCATCGCCGCGTACCGAGACCGCTACGGGATCGCAGCCGACACTCCGCTCGGCGCTGCCCCTGACTCGACCGCACAACGACTGGACGCCGCCCGCGCCCGCGCTGCGCTCGAGCGTGCTCGCACCCTGACCGACACGGCCGAGCACGACGCCTGGACGCCGCGCGATCCACACGCCGAGCGCAGCGGTCCCAGCCTGTGATCGGCGATGCGCTTCCGATGTCGCGCCTGTCGGCGTATCCTGGGTGCAGGCAGTTCCTTTCGGCGCCGTCGCTTGTTGCGAAGGCATGACCGCTCCGCTTGCCGGGCTGGTCCTTCTAGTTACTCGCTGCCGAGTCACTAGGAGAGGACCGCCCTCATGATCCGGCTGCTCTGGACCCTCAGCGTTCGTACCCGCGCATTCCTGCGCCGCTACATGCCGACCAACATTCTGCTCGACAAGATCCGCACCCGCCGCGGCCTGAAGTGGGGCGCCCCCGCGATGCTCATCGCCATCCCCTACCTGCTCGCTGCCGCCGCTTTCGCCGCCGCGGTCGCCGACGGCGGCCCCGGTTGGCTGAACATCCTGGTCGTGCTGTTCCTCTGGAACGCCGCGAAGTTCGCGTTCATCGGCCCGGTCAGCCTGATCCTGCTTGCCCGGACCCGCCTGCACGAGGCCCGCGCCCGCCGGGCGCAGGCCCGCTACGCCGTCGCCTGACGCCATCGCTCTCCGCCTCGGTCAACCGGACAGCCCTCTGCTTAGTGGATAACGGTATTATCCCCTTGTGGGCGAGGCGAGACAACGAGGCGACTCCGGCAGAATGGTGGGGTGCCTGAACACGTTCGCCCCGACCTGCCTCCGGGGGTCGGTGACGCCGTGAGCGCGTTCGGCTACGGGGTCCGGGTCGCAATCATCGGCTACATCCACGAGCACGGACCCGCCACTCGCGGACAGCTCGCGACCGCCCTGGGCCTGGTGCCCAAGACCGTGCAGTTCCACCTCACCGGCTTGACCGCGCTCGGCGTCGTCGTGCCTGACCCAGCTCCCGAGCTCGCCCGCCGCGGACAGCGCACCCGATATAGCATCGACGCCGGGCGGGTGCTCGATCTGTACGCCGAGCTCGGCAAGCACCTGGGCATCGGCGACTGAACCCTCCCGCCCTGACTACGCCGGAGAGCGTCGCGGTTCGCTGCGAGTCAATCGTGCCGCCGGCCGAGGGCTGCGCTTCTGGCGGCGGCGCTGCGTTTCTACGCGGTCACGCTCCAGGGTTCGAGGCGTTCGGTCGCTGCTCTGATTGCGCGACCGTCGACTGACGCCGGACGTGAAAGTGCGGGCACGGTTGGCTCTGTCAGTCTGTTTTGGCCCCGGGGTGACGGCTAGGAGTGGCCCCACTTTCTGACTTGCCGGGGCGGTTCTGACGGTTTGATCTGGCCCCACCCGAGCGTGTGTTTCGTGTTGCTTCAGGATGAGCGGGCCCGGCAGGGGTCGAAAGTGGAATTGTTCGCGGATATCCGGCGTGCCTCGCGCGTCGACGGGCTATCGGTGCGCGCGTTGGCAGACAGGTTCGGGGTGCACCGTCGCACGGTGCGGCAGGCGCTGGCGTCGCCGGTTCCGCCGCAGCGGAAGACTCCGACGCGGATGTCGCCTCGGCTGGGGCCGTACAAGGCGGTGATCGACGCGATGCTCACGCAGGATCTGGACGCTCCTCGCAAGCAGCGGCACACGGCGACAAGGGTTCTCGCGCGGCTGGTCGACGAGCACGAAGCGACGGGACTGTCCTACTCGACGGTCCGCGACTACGTGCGCGTACGTCGTGCTCAGATCGACGCCGCCGCCGGGCGCCGCGTCGAGGTGTTCGTCCCGCAGGAGCACGCACCTGGTGAGGAAGCCGAAGTCGATTTCGGCGAGGTCTGGGTGATCCTGGCCGGGGTGAAGACGAAGTGCCACATGTTCACGTTCCGGCTCTCGCACTCGGGGAAGGCGGTGCACCGGGTGTACTCGACGCAATCGCAGGAAGCGTTCCTCGAGGGACACATCGACGCGTTCGACGAGATCGGTGGGATCCCGACCCTGCACATCCGATATGACAACCTCACGGCCGCGGTGCAGACGGTGCTGTACGGGAAGGGCCGTAGTCGGATAGAGAACGACCGGTGGGTGCTGTTCCGCTCGCATTACGGGTTCGACTCGTTCTACTGCCAGCCCGGGATCGATGGCGCCCATGAGAAGGGCGGCGTCGAAGGCGAAGTCGGTCGGTTTCGTCGCACCTGGCTTTCTCCGATGCCGGTCATCGACTCGCTCGCCGAGTTGAACGAGCAGATCCGCCGGTGGGACGCGCGCGACAACGAGCGGCGTATCAACACCCGGATCCGCACTGTCGGGCAAGACTTCACCGACGAACAAGCACGCCTTGCGTCATTGCCAGGCGAGCTGTTCGACCCTGGCCTGGTGCTCTACCCGCGGGTAGACCGTTCGAGCCTGATCACCGTGCGGATGGCGAGGTACTCCGTGCCCGCCCGTCTGATCGGGCGAAAGGTGCGCGTCTCGTTGCGGGCGTCTGAACTTGTGGTGTTCGATGGCCACGCCGAGGTCGCTCGGCACGAGCGGGTCGTGGCCCGCGGCGGCGAATCGATCAACCTCGACCACTACCTCGAGGTCCTCAGACGCAAGCCCGGCGCGTTGCCCGGATCCACCGCGCTGGCCCGTGCACGCGAAGCCGGCGTGTTCACGACAACGCATGACGCGTTCTGGCAGCAAGCGCGGAAGGTCGACGGCGACAGCGCCGGCACAAGGGCGCTGATCGACGTGCTCCTGCTCCACAGGACCATGCGAACCGTTGACGTGATCGCAGGGATCCGTGCCGCGCTCACGGTCGGGGCGGTGTCTGCCGACGTCGTCGCGGTCGAAGCCCGCCTGCACGCGGCCGGGCCCGAGTCAGACCGTCATCGCGTTGAACAACCGCGACGTGATGTGCAGCGAGTTTTCAGCCTCACCCAGCGTCGCCTCGCGGATCCGGCCGCGGTGATCGCCGGACTCCCAGCCGACCGGCGGCCGCTGCCATCCGTCGCCCACTACGACGAACTCCTCAGCCGACGTCCCGAACCGGAACCGCCGGTCACCGATAAGAGAGAAGGAATCACCGGAACATGACCACTCCCACCAACGTCACCACGACCCTGCGTCGACAGCGCGGGCTGACCGAAGAAGCCGCCGCGGCCGCCGTTGACCAAGCCTGCCGCAGGCTCCGCCTACCCACCATGCGGGCCGTGATGCACGAAGCGATCACGGCCGCGGAACGCGAGCAGCTGACCTACCAAGGCTTCCTCGCCGAACTCCTCCTCGCCGAGTGCGACGACCGGGACCGAAGGTCCGTGGTCCGCCGCGTGTCCGCAGCCGGGTTCCCGAGGAACAAATGGCTCGGCGACTTCGACTACGACGCGAATCCGAACATCAACCCGGCGACGATCCATACCCTCGCGAACGGGGACTGGATCCGCCGCGGCGACCCGCTCTGCTTGATCGGGGACTCCGGCACCGGGAAGTCGCACCTGCTCATCGGCCTGGGCACCGCCGCAGCTGAGAAAGGCTTCCGCGTCCGATACACCCTCGCCACGAAGCTCGTGAACGAGCTCGTCGAAGCCGCCGACGAGAAACAGCTCACCCGTACCATCAACCGGTACGGCCGCGTCGACCTGCTCCTGATCGACGAGCTCGGCTACATGGAACTCGACCGGCGCGGCGCGGAACTCCTGTTCCAGGTCCTCACCGAGCGCGAAGAGAAGAACTCCGTCGCGATTGCATCCAACGAGTCATTCAGCGCTTGGACGAAGACCTTCACCGACCCGCGCCTGTGCGCGGCGATCGTGGACCGGCTCACGTTCAACGGCACCATCATCGAAACCGGCACCACCTCCTATCGCCTCAACCACACCCGTCAGCGGCAGTAGCGATCCGAAAGCCATTCAGAGGTAGCGGCAGATGGACTCCGGTGTGCAGGCTTCGGACGCCGTAGCGGCCGCGTGCGCTCGAAGCTCGGCAATGCTCCCTCGCAGGGCGTGCAGCTGCTCGAGCTGCTCGTCGATCTCCACGAGTCGGCGGTCAAGGAGGTCCCGCACATGCGCGCACGGCGAACGGCCCGCGTCGCGAACATCGAGGATCTCCGCGGCCTGCGCAAGGGTGAGGCCCGCCGCGCGGGCCCGGCCGATGAACGCGAGCCGTTGCACCGTCTCGTCGCCATAGCTGCGGTACCCGGCCGGTGTGCGCTCCGGCGGCGGCAGCAGTCCGCGCTCCTCGTAGTACCGCAGCGTCGACGGCCTCGTCCTCGCCTTCTCCGCGAGCTCTCCGATCCGCATTGTGACACCTCCACCAACGGGCTTGACCTTCAAGCATGCTTGAAGGTCCATTCTGACGGATGTGACCGCGCAAGCGGCCCGGTTCACCCGAGGAGGCATCATGACGCAGCACAGCGAGTTCGATCTTGCGGTGATCGGCACGGGCGGGGCGGCGATGTCCGCCGCGATCCACGCCCGACTCGAAGGGGCCAGCGTGGTCGCCATCGAACGCGGCACCCTCGGCGGTACCTGCGTGAACGTCGGCTGTGTGCCCTCGAAGACGCTCCTCGCCGCCGCGCACACCCGCCACGCCGCCCTCGCGAACCCGTTCCCCGGCGCCCCCACGTCCGCCGGCACTGTCGACCTCGGCGCCCTCGTGCGGCAGAAGGATGACCTCGTCGGCATGCTCCGCCAGACCAAGTACGCCGACATCGCCGCCGCCTACGGGTTCGACATCCTCCCCGGCGCCGCCACATTCACCGACCCGGCAACCCTCCTCATCGACGAACGACCGGTTCGTGCCAGGTCGTATCTCGTCGCCATCGGCGCCGAACCGCACGTCCCGGCCATCCCCGGGCTTGAGCACGTCGACTACCTCACCTCGACCACGGCAATGGAACTCACCGAGTTGCCCGCCTCGCTCGTAGTGATCGGCGGCGGCTTCGTCGGCCTCGAACAAGCCCAGCTCTTCGCCCGCCTCGGCGTGGCCGTCACCATCATTGGCCGGCTCGCCCCGCACGCCGAGCCCGAACTCTCCTCCGAACTCCGCAAGGCCTTCCTCTCCGAGGGAATCACCGTCGTAGGCGACCGCGCCGCCACGATCATCCAGGACGACGGCGTGGTGCGGGTGCGCACCCGCACCGGCAAGGCGGTCACCGGAGAACGCGTCCTCATCGCCACCGGACGCACACCACGCGCCAACGGGCTCGACCTCGCCGCGGCGGGCGTCGCGACCGACGACCGCGGCTTCATCATCGTCGACGAGCAGCAGCGGACCACGAACCCGGTCGTGTTCGCCGCCGGCGACGTCACCGACGTGCCCCAGTACGTGTACGTCGCCGCGATGGCCGGGAAGATCGCAGCCCGCAACGCCCTCGGCCACCACGAACAGGTCGACTACACCGGGCTGCCCTCCGTCCTGTTCACCGCGCCGCAGCTCGGCTCCGCCGGCATCACCGAAGCCGAAGCCATCGCCGCCGGATACCGGTGCGCCTGCCGATACCTGAGGCTGTCCGATGTGCCCCGAGCCATCACGAACCACAACACCCGCGGCGGCATCAAGATCGTCGCCGACGCGGACACCGGCAAAGTCCTCGGCGTCCATGCCCTCGCCGAAACCGCCGGCGAGATGATGCTCGCCGCGACCTACGCCATTAAAGCCGGATTCACCGTCACCCAACTCGCCGACACGTGGGCCCCGTACCTCACCATGGCCGAAGGCATCCGCCTCACCGCGAACCTCTTCCGCAACGAACTCCCCACCTCCTGCTGCGCCTGACAGCAGACAGCGCCCCACATCGAACCGACGCCTCGACGGGGCCACTTCAAAACGTCACCCCGGGGCCAGATCAGGTTGACAAAGTCACACGGTCATCGACCGTGCCCGCACCTGTGTCCGCGATCAGCGCTGCTCGTCGAACAGTGCCAGGAAGTCCTCGTCCTCCTCTCGCACGTAGCCGTTGCGCTCGCGGTAGATCGCCAGGCGGCGGCCGAACCACAGCGTGAGCACGCCGGCCAGGGCGAAGATGCCGCCGGCGATCCCGAACGGGAGCATCCAGTCCCCGGCGCCGGTCAGCGCCAGCGACGGCGGCAGGTCCGGCGTCTCGGGCGTCTCCGGAACGGGGATCACGGCCGTGGTCTCGTCGGGCGCCCCGCATAGGCCGCGGTGGATCTCAGTGCCGTTCTCATCGAACAGCGTCTCGATCCAGTAGTAGGTGCCGACCTGCTCGAAGACGACTTCCTCGGAGGCGTACTCGCCGGGGCCGTCCAACGGCATCGGCTCAGTGCGGAACGCGAGTTCGTCGGCTGTGCAGCTCACGGTCTCCTCGTCCTGCCGGTACGCCTCGAAGACGAGCGTTGTGCCGTCCGGGACGCTGCCGCTGACGCGGGCGAGGTCGTGCGCGGGCTCGCCGAGCGTGACCTCGGCGACGGCCTGCGTCGTGACCGTCAGCTGCTCGGGCTGCTCGGTGACCACGGTGGTTTCGCCGGGGGCGCCGCAGGTGCCCTCCACGAGGATCGTCGCGTCGGCGTCATAGAGCGTCTCGATCCAGTAGACGTTGCCCGCCTGGTCCGCCGTGGTCTCGCCCGAGGCGTAGACGCCCGGCTGGGTGACCGGGATCGACTCGCTCTCGTAGAGCACGGTCGCACAGTTTGGCTCCGCGTCGACCGGCTCGGGGCCGTAGGCGCGGAACTGGAGGTACGCCCCCTCGGGGATCGTGCCCTGCACCAGGGCCGTGTCCGCGAACGGCTCGCCCACGAGTACGGCCGGCGTCGCCTGCGTGATGACCGTGACCGGCAGCTCGACCTCCGGCGTCGGCGGCACGAAGAACCGCTCCAGCACGTCGGCGGGTGACGAGCGGTAGGGCTGCACCCGGTCGTCACCGGCGAAGGTCGTGACGAGGACGTAGAAGCCGGGCTCGGTCGGAGTGATCCGGTCGGCATCGGTGTAGCCGAGCCGGTACACGCCGTTCCGCGCCGGGGTCGTGATCGAGGTCAGTACGGGCGCGTCGGACAGGGCGAGGTCGTCCGTGAGCACGTCGTCCGTCGCGAATGGCCCGTATACGGTGTGGATCACCTCGTCGTTGTCGGCCTGCCAGTAGCCGTCGCCCTCGAACTGCCCGTGGTTGGCCGGGAAGCCCGTGACCGTCACCGTGTCGAACGCCCTGCCGCCGGAGTGGACGTTGTACTCGCGCATCAGCGAGGTCGTCGTGATCGGCCAACGCACCGAGGTCGTCTCGACCGTGATGCCGTAGTCGTCGGTCCAGTCCGCGGCGAGATAGTCGCGCACCCATTCCGGCTGGGTCGCCTTGTGCGCCCGCCACACCCAGGTCACGAAGCCGCCCTGCGGCGCCACGACCTCCGGCGAGGTGTAGACGCCAGGGCCGTCCGCGGTCATTGTCACCGTGCCCAGCGGCACCGCCCCGGCGTCCGCCAGGCTCGCCTGCGCTGGCGGCAGCGTGCCCGGCACCTGATAGGCGGTGCCCTCGAACACAATCGGGATGTAGGCGCCGTCGCGCTTGAGCCACGCGCCGTTCGCGCTGGAAACCGTGATCGTGTCGGTCAGCGCGTCGCCGGGCACCGCGAGGTGCTGATCCGCCTCTGAGACGGCAACCGGTTGGAACGGCACGACGCTACTCTCCGGCACCTGCCCGAAACGGTCGGCGAACGAGTCGGTCAGATACCGGCCGTTGGCGCCCTGGGCCGCCTTGTCGATCGTCCAGACCCACGAGTAGAAGCCCGACTCCGCCGCGGTGACCGTGCCGGGCGAGGTGTACGAGCCCGCGCCGGTCAGCGTGACCGTCTCCTGCCCGGCCACCGGAGCGCCGGCCGGTGCCGCCTCCGCCTCGGCGGGCTGCTCATCGAACGGGCCGAACAGCGTGCCCGTCGCGGTGATCGGGACCGGCACGCCGTCGATCCTGATCCACGTCCCCTTCGTCAGCGTCACGGAGAGCTGATCGGTGAACGTGTCGCCCTCGGAGACGTAGCGGGAGGACACCTGCGTGGCGATCTGCGGCTGGAAGTCCAGGTCGATCATCGGCGTCTGCGCCTGAGCAGACAGCCCCGTCGAGGAACCGGCGACGGCCGCGATGAGGCGCTGCGCCCCCGGCGTCGTGTAGAGGTCGACCTGCGCGCCGTACCCAGCTGCGGCGACGCTCATGCTCGCCTCGATCCGATAGGACGGCACCCCGTCGGCCGGGATGCCCGTAATGCCGTACTGCCCAGCGCCGAGCGTGCGCGACGTGGAACCGTCCGCGAACACCGCGCCCGTCAGCGCCGCCCCACCCTGAAGCGACGCCGGGTGAGCGGTGACCGTCACCGTGCCGGCGTACTGATCCGACATGGCGATGCTCACCGACAGCGACGGATCGGTGACCGCGTTGATGGCGGCCTCCTGCCGCATGACAGCGAGGTTCGCCAGGATCGTGCCGCGCACGCCGACGGGCGCGCGGGCGACGTAGTAGTCGTCGCCAGACATCCCGTGGCTGTTGTAGACGCCGGCATCGGCGACCGACCACACATACAGCGCGACCGCCGCCGTGAGGTTGGGATCGCCCGACTGGCCCCACCTGTCCAGCACGTAGTTCAGCTCGGCAAGCTGCTGGCGGGATAGCGAGTCCAGGGAGGTCACCGTCTGCGGCCCCAACGTGGGATCGAACGGGGAGTTCGCGCCGAGGTCGATGCAGTACCCCTGCCTGCCGTCGACGTCCGTGTTGTACGCCCCCAGGAAACCCGAGTCACCGTAGTAGCCGGTCCCCAGGCTGCCCGCGTGCGCCGGCGCCGCACCGAGCACGACCGTGCCCGCCAGCACGAACAGCACGACGAGGACGGCAGAGAGACGACGGATCACCGCGCCGGGCGGATGCACCCCTCGGGGCTCGGGTGGGGATGCGATCGACATTGACATGGGCCGTCCTCCTGACTCTGCAAAGGACGGGGGGAAGCGACCGTCCTCAGAGCAGGTGCGCGGATCGGCCCACGCGACGTCGCGCAGCCGCTGCCGAGTTCCGGCCTCTGCGAACGAACTGACTGTTGCTCGGAGCGCCCGCAACTACCTGGGTCAGAGATTCCATGTGGTATTCGCTGCGATCCCACCTACAATTGCTCGCCTGGACTGCGGCCTGACCAGGGCTATAACGGTCGGGGCCGCGCACACCTCACTTCATGCGTTCAGCCGAGTACGGTCGGCACTACTGCTCCTCTGCGCTCCGCTCCGCGATGCGAGCCCGTTGCCGCGCGATGACATCTTCGAGCGTGGCTAACCCCTCCTGCTCGGCCCACTGACGCAGGTCCTCGCGGTATGCCTGGCGCTCGCTCCACTCTGCATCCGTCACCTGACCTTCGAGGTGCTCGTCCACTGAATCGCGGAGCTTGGCCCACATCTCGTAGCCGCCTGATTCGATCGACTGACGATCATGCTTCAGTAGCTCCGGACGCCAGTCTTCTTCGGACAAGGTGGGAAGGCTCTCCACCCACTCACGGATACCGACCGCTTCAGTATCGCCATCACTCATCGACTGGAGCCGGTCGCGCATCTCAGGCTCCAGGAACGCTCGGTACATTTCCCGCACATGAGGCTCGACAAGGCCGCCGGCCGGCGGGTTGAGGCCGAACTTCTCACTCAGGGGTGTCACCTGTAGACCAACCGGATACTTCATGAGGTGGATCACAAGCACGAACTGCACGACCTCAGTCACTCGTCGCACCCAGAGGTCGAATGCTTCAGCGTGGAAGCTCGCGATGTTCGTGAACGGGACGAGCCCGGCGCTCGAGCTGCGGTGCCCGCGGGTGTGCACATACGCCCCAAGGTCGTCGCTGAGTTGGCGGATACGGTCGAACAGGGCCGGATCGGATTCAAGATAGATCGCGACGCCGCGCACTTCTCTCAGGCGCCTCTCGACTGCCTCAAGGCTCGGAGTTCTCTCCGCGCCGGCTCTCCATCTCTGGATGTCCAGATGCGCTTCATCGTGCGCGTCCCAGTACACCGAGAGCATTCCGAGTTCGAGAACGCTTCGGAGCGAGACGAGCGCCTGCTTGTAGAGTCCTATCCGCGCAAGGGTGAACGATGTGCGAGCCTCGCGCTCTGCCTCGAACGCTGGAGCAAGATTGCCCGAGAAAGCGTTCTGCGCCGTCATCGGGATCAGGTCAATGAGCGAGTGCAGCACTCGCCACGACACCTCGATCGAGTCCGATGCAGATGAATGAGCCTCGATGTAAGCATCGGTGGCCGACGCGGCTCCCTCAAGATCCACGTCACGGTGTCGCGCCCACTCCTGACTCATGCTCCGACCATACGGCGGGCCACCCTCGTACTGGCGTCAGAGATTGCATGTGGTATTCGCTGCAATCCCCCATTACATTTCCTCGCAGGAATGCTCGCCTGATCTGGGATTCACGCGACACCGCTATGCATGAAGGTCGGATGGGCCTCGATAGCGAAGTTCGACGACGTTGGCAGGGCTGGCCCCGGTGACTGTGAGCAAGCCGCGCCGATTCGGATTGAGCGGTTCCTCAAGCAGACCGGCCCGTCGACCGTCAGCGGCCTGGAGAATGGTCTCCCCGTTCGCAATGGACACAGCCCGATACGGCGTCCCGCTACTCGGCTGATGATCGGGGAGCCACGTCACCGCGGCATCCTCGACCGTGTTGATCCAGGTTCTCTCCGGTGCAGCAGTGCTACGGCCGATGAAACCGACCCAGAGATCGTGAGATGACACAGTCGGCCAGTGCGAGTCGTCTGCGCGTCGCCGGACCTCCTCCGAGTTCATCCACTGGTGAAGCTCCGACACGGTCGTGAAGGTGCCGTCTCCGGCCGTGACCGCGGCGAGAGCACCGGCTCGGGAAGAGAATCCGGCCTGCATGAGCAGCGCGGCGGAACGGTTGAGCGTCCCTGTTTCTAGCGCCGCAACTGCGAGTCCGTGCTCGTCGGTGACGAGCGCCCAAAGATCGCCTACAGGCTCTTCGTGGGCGGTCGCTCGGACCCGGACCGCTTCCAGCGCCCATGGCAGCCTGTAGGCCAGCGAGTCCTCAATGAATTCCAGCGTGTCCGTGACCTCCTCCCCCGCTATCTGCGAGGGGTCCTCACCGCGAAGCCAACCAGCGAGGACGCCTTCCCAATGTGGAGGAAGAGCGCGGGGCGCGAAGGGGTGAATGCCGAATGCGATCCTGGCGAAGCTCGTTAGGGCATCGATTGCGGCATCGGGGTCGCCGATTCGGATGCCCTCGTCTGCGTCGCGCAGGGACTGCTCCAAGATGCTGGCGTGCTCATCGAGTTGGCGTCCGGTCTCGAGACCGACCCCCGCAAGGAAGTACCCTCGGCGCTGTGCCGCAGTTGACTGGCTCCAGAGGAAGCGTGCGCGCGCGGTCAGACCGGCTCGAAGCGCTGTCTGAACGGGCCCCTGCCGTCGAGCCAAGCTCCTGGCCCAAAGGGACGAGGCGAGCACGTCATCGAGAGCCCCCTCGACTCCTTCCTCCGCAACCGCGGAATCGTTGAGCAGACTGAGGAGGGCGTTGTCGAGGCTAGCGAGCTGCGAGCGCCACGCAGTTCGGGAACGCTCGGCTTCCTCCTCGCTCTCGGCCACAACTTCTGGGTAATCCCACGCCGCTGTGCCGGCGACGTATTCCAGCAGCGCGTCCAGGTCCCGGAGACCGTGCTTGGCCTGCATCCGGGCGAACAGGTTCACCACCAGTTGCAGTAGGCCGCTTTCCATGTCGCGCAGAGCCGTGTCCTCGACCAGCTGCCTCCAGTTCCGCCTCCCTCGGGACACGTCCTTGAAGATTGGGTGGACGACGAGGCCGACGGAGTCCACGAACGCTCGGCCAGCTCTGCCGACGATGTTGCGGAACTCAGACGCCTTGATCAGTTCCCGGTTGCGCCAGAGGCTGTGCATTACGAGCGCGCTGGCTGAGAGGTTGAGTCCCTGGGCGAGGGTCGGTGAAGAGACCGTAACCTTCAGCGCTCCTCGCTGTAGCAGCCTTTCCACCTCTCGTCGGTAGGGTGCGGGCAGCGATCCGTGATGAATCGCTACGCCGAGTCTCAGACAGGCGAGGATCGGGTGATCTCGGCCGAACCATTCCTCTCCGATCGCGATGGCCGAGGCGAGGTCGCCCGGATCTCCTTCGAAGACACTCCCGAGTGCTCCGCGCGCATCAAGGTCGACGATGACTTTGGCAAAGGCGTTCACCGATGACTTGAGTGGGCAGAAGATCAGGACGGTCTGCCCGTCGTCGACGAGCCGCCAGGCGGTAGCCAGCGTCAACTCCTGCGGATCCTTGGGGAAGGGCGTCGTCCTGCGACCGATCGGTGGAACGAAGGGTTCGAGGAACCGGGGCACGAAGGGCTCCTCGTCTCCCACGATGATGCTCAGGCGGGCTCGATCGCCTTGCCAGATCACTTCGCCATAGCGAAGTTTCGTCGGCCGCCACGAGCTCGCGATGAGACCGTCGGGTTGGTCATCGGTGAGCCAGTTGACGAAGTCCTCGACTTCGTCTCCGTCTGGCAGGATCGCCGAGAGGCAGATGATACGTCTGGCGGCCGCATCCTCACGGCGCAGCAGTCGTTGTACCTGAACTTCGTATCGGACCTCACGTTCATCCGCCCCGATCATGTGCCCCTCGTCGAGGACGACAAGCCCTACGTCGTCGAGGAGTGTTGGGTCGTTGCGCAGGGCGAAGTCGAGCTTCTCGGGAGTGGCGACGACGATGTCCCTCTCTCGCAGCAAATCCTCGTCGGCGCTGCTGGCCCCGATCGCGCCGTAGAGGGATGTGACGGTTTTCCCCAGAGGGGTGAAGGTGCGTTGCAGGGCCGTTTCGGTCTGGGCTGACAGCGCCCGCAACGGGGTTACGAACACAACCCGCCGGCCCTCGGCTAGGCACGCGAGGATGCAAAGTTCGGCAATCCGGGTCTTGCCGGCGCTCGTCGGGAGAGACAACACCAGGTTCTCGCTGGTGTTCAGCACCCGCTCTGCGGCGGCGAGCTGCGACGGCCATAGGTCGATCTCCGAGCGTCGCCTCCGGAAGAGGGATGCAATGAACGTCGCACGCAGCCGTGCCCAGTCGCCACCATCACCGTCGATGGGACCGTCCGGGAGCAGGCGATGGAAACTAGCCTCCCAGAGGCCGCGGAGTAGGTGAATCGCAAGTCGATGGCACCACCACTGCGGAACCATGTTCAATTCGCTGGCGGCTCCTAGACCGACCTGCAGTGTGCTGAGGGCCTCATCCAGCAGCGCTTGCTCGCCCCGCTCGAACGCAAGCAGCGCCATGCTGATCGCACCGACGAACGCGTCCGTCAGTGCGAGGTCGACAACGTCGATGACATCGGTGTCGCCGCTGTCAGCGTCCTGGTCCTCATCGCTCATGGACTCGAAGAGCCCGCGCAACGTCTCAACCAGGTTGGCGTCTGCTGCCACGTCCTCGTCGCGGTGGCTCAGGATGAGCGCGTCCAGGGTGTCGAGTTCTCGGCGGATGATGTGGATGAGGGATCGCTCGCCAATCGTGACTTCACCGGAATCGAGCGCTGTCTGAAGCAGCGAGTATGCCCGCGCGGAGTAACTGCCGAGGTGGTAGGCGGCTGCGGCGACGACACGGTGGAAGCCCCGTTCGCGCGAGTTAGGTCCTCTGGCGATGACTGATTCGATGGCTGTGGCTGCGCCCTCGAAGGCGCGTTGGGCGAGGCTTTGCGACCCATTCGCCTCCACGAGACGTAGCCCCAGGCCCAGGAGCGAATAGCCGTAGGAGAGAAGGTCGTAGCTGAGTAGCTGATCGAACGCGGGCGCCTCCTCGGGCAGGACGCCGTCACGCCAGATCATCGACCGGGCTTCGCCTCGCGCGAGAAGCTGTTCGCGAAAGCCGGGGGTGGTCGCCTCCTCGATCGCGGCCTCAATGTCCTCAACTGTCTCGGGCATTGGCGATCGCTTTCGAGTACACGTTCGCGATGAACGCTTGATGCTCTGAGACCTGCAGGCCGACGGCGAGGCGCTTTACGCCGCCTCGATATGCGGTCGTGTTTGTCCGAAGGAGGTTGCGTGGGTCGTTGCCCGTGAAGGTGAAAAGCAGTTGCACCACCTGCCGTTGGCTGATCCCTGTAGTCAGTTGAGCGTCGTCGACAAGGTTCGCCAATGCATGCTCGCCGAGTTCGTGGAGTCGGTCAGCGACGAAGCTGAGAGCGTGAGGCGATGGGCGTCCCCGATCGCGTCTGAGCGCAAGGTCCGCGTCTGTGACCGTCGCCGATCCGAGCGTCGCACGGCTCTTGGCTTCGCCCTTCAGCAATTCGAGCGATCCGTTGGTGGCCGCGCGCACCCCAACCAGGTCATCTCCACGCATCGACATCTCACGGTGGTCCTTCCACCGCAGGCGTTCCACGACTCGAAACCCCAGCTCAAGCGCCGCGTACTGCGCTCCGATGATCTCTCCGAGGTCGCCCGAGCGGGTGCGCTTGCTTATAGGGAGCTTCCCTTCCAAGTATTCGGCCGCAGCAGGCTTCCCCAGATCGGCCAGGATCGCGGCGACGCGGTCCGGACCCGTGTACTGGTTCGGGATCTGTGACGCAGCCCAGTCGACCCCCGACCCGATGGTCGACGGCGAGGCAACCATGTGCACCATCGCGTGCCGCCTCAGCAGCTCGCGCGTGGAAGTCGTCCACGAAGAAAGCGGTGCCATCCCTCAATCGTGGCAGAGGCTCAGCTACTGAAACTGTCTGACTCTAGGTAGGCGAGGACGCTGTGCATCGCGAGGATCGCCTGTGTGGCGAGGCCGTACAGGGTGTCGTTGGCGATCGAGATGGCGGGTTGCTCGACCCGCGTGTCGCCCTCATGGACGGCGATGTGGCGCTTCCCGTACAGCGCATCACCCGCAGCCGCAACGTCAGCAGGAGCGTTAGCGAGCCGGCGCTTCACGTCGGGCCCACGTCCGCCGCATGCCGTCTCGACAGCGAGTCGCGCGGCGAGCACGGCCTCGCGGTACCGGCCCGTGTCGAAGTGCGTCTGTGCCGTACGTGCGTGCGCCTTGGGCGCTGACTCATCCGTGAGCTCACGGAACGCGTCCCTGTATGCGGTGTCGGGCGTCGGGCCAAGCAGATAAGTGAGCTCGGCACCGTCGTTGAAGAGCAGCACGTCATAGGAGTCCGTGGCAGCACCTCCGGAAACCAGCACGTAGTCGTCGAAGCCGTCCTTCTGGTAGATGTTCGGCATGTGCGAGTCAGCACCTGTGAATTGCGGGCTGCTGAGGAATGTGAGCAAGTGATCCTGGTTCCTGCCGTACATCTCGACCTTCCGGCCGGTGACCTTCTGGCGAAGACGCAGACCAAGGCCCCCGCCATCGACCGGGTACTCCTCGATGTAAGCCCACACGGATGTCGGAGGAGATGCGACGTCCGCCGTCACGATGTGGACCTTAACCGAGAAGCCCTCGAACGCGACAGCTATCTCGTGAGCGCCTTGTTTCACAATCGGCGCGGCGATGGCGACGTACTCCGCGCGACTCCGCGGCTCAACGAGGCCGCCTCCATGCGCGTAGCAGTCCTGCAGAAGGTTCGACAGCGGCGCGAATGACCTGAACATCTGGTTGTCCGTCAGAACCCGCACGAGCCGCTTGGTTGACTTCTCGCGAAGGCGGAGGTCCGGTGCGCCGACCGCGTTCTCGAACCGCTCGACGTAGCACTTTACGATGCCGGAACTCTGGGCGCTACGAGCAGTCACGCCCGCCGCCCGAGCAGCTCGCCGGGTCTTCGAACTTGATCGGCTCATCCCTAATCCTCCGTCTCGCGGCTGCCGAATCCCATCGCCGCTGGGCGACGTCGTTACCGTTCCGGAGGGCCGTCATCTGCGCGCTACTCCTCGACCTCGACGACACCATTCCAGCCCTACTCCGGTGAGGGATCGGTGACAAGCTTCAATGTCGGCCTGGGATCGTCGACACCCAGGACTTCGCGCACACGTGCCGGGTGCCAACGCAGCTCGCGGGCGAGGTCTATCTGCGCGAAGCCGATTTGATCGGCAAGCCGGGCAGCCTCGGCCAACATCGACGGCACCTCACCCGGATATGCGTTCACCGGCTCGGGCGCGTCCAGTGAGGAGCTGCGCAGCTGGTTCAGCTTCTGGTAGCCCCGACGGATCGAAGCGTCGGAGACCGTACCGGTCTCCTTCATCCGTAGCAGCAGCGAATCCACCGACACACCCCAATGCCGCGAGAGCTCATCGAGCCGGGAAAGGTTCACGGTCCGCGGCAGCAAGTTCACAATCTGGGAACGTGGAGTCAGGAACTCAGCAGCGAATTGATCGGCTTCTCGCTCCTGCTGCTGGTCACCTGGAACGGCCTCGCCGTGCAAGAGCAGGTGCCCCAACTCGTGGGCGACCGTGAACCGGTAGACGAACACCGACTTCGCGCGCTCGGGCGTCACCACGATGACCGGGCGAGCCAAGCGAGACGTCGAGAACGCGCCGACTCGGGCTACATCGGCGTTCGCCAACGTCAGCAGGCTCACGACGATCCCGTGCGATTCCGTCAGCGCGACCAGATGCTTGACCGGCTTCACGCCCAGACCCCAATGCTCGCGAAGCGCCTGCGCCGCGGAAACGGGATCCGCTTGCTGCCGATCCACCACCGGCAAGTCGACATCGGGGAACCGGACCTTCTTCTCTAACGCGAACGTCAGCTCCCAGACCTGCTCAATGAACGCGATCGCCTTGGACCGATCCCGCGCGGTGGTCGAGCGCAGGCTCCGGAAATGCGCCTCCGAGCCGTCAACGCGGCCGATGGGTCGACCCGTGGCGAAGTAGTCCACCGGGACATCCAGCTCGCGCGCAAGCACCGGCAGCAGGTCGCGGCGCGGCGTTACCACTCGCGACTCGTACTGACCGATCGCCGCAGGCGTGACCCCGACCAGCTCAGCGAGCTTCGCCTTCGACAAGCCGGCCGCGAAACGCGCCTGCGTCAGACGAGCTGGGTCGAACGCGTCAGCGACGGCGTCGAGATCGGGACGGTCGGTTGCTCCGAGCAGCGAGAAGAGGGTGTCACGGTCGTCCATCAGCCTCTCCGTCCGCCTCGTCGCCCTTCACCCCCAGATCCGGGCGCGGGATCGGCCCGTCGGAGAACGACTCGTCCGTCAGGTCCAGATCCACCAGGGAGGCTGCGCCTACTTCGAGCAGCGATTCCATCGACGCGAAGGTGAGGTAGCCGTCGCTTCCCAACGTCGCCTCGCCCCAGTCGACGCTGTAGAGCGCGAACGGGTTGCTCGCATACGGGACGACGACCACGCGGGAGTGGGTCGACAGCGCCTCCTCGAGCGCTTTGCTCTCGGCGTCGAGCAGCTCCCGCTCTTCCTCGGTCAACTCGGGGTGCTCGAACTCGATGTCGAGACGCTGCTGCGTCGATTCGCGCTCCTCACCGAACAGGGAGATCCGAGTGTCCGAGACGGCGAACGGCCGCGAGCCAATGTCCGTGGATCGCTCCCGCGCGAACCGCCACGGAAACAAGATCACCCCGTTGAAAGCGACCAGCTTGTAGCCCCGGCGCGGAACGATCTCAGCCGAGGGCAGGCGCCGTAGCACCGTCACAAACTCGTCCAAACACTTCCGCCAGATCTGGCCATACACGCCCGTGTGCTTCATCTCGGCCTCGGCCTGCGCGTTCGCCATCTTCTCGTGGCAGTCGCGGATGATGGACGAGATCTGCTCTCGCACCAGCACGCCGTCGGCTCCCAGCGTTCGCAGCGCCCACGCGCGCCCCTCGTCGATCGCCACAGTGGGCTCCCTTCATCCGGATACCCCAAACGTAGCACATCGCTTTAGTTTTCAACGCCAAACGATCACACGGAGCTGCCGCGTATCGCAGACGCGGGGTCTATTGGGGTCAGAGATGCCATGTGGTATTGCCGCTGTGGGTGGGGCCGGTCACGAGCACGTTGTGGCCGCTGCGCACCGCGACGTGCAGGAAGCCGGCCGCCTGACTCGTGAGCGAGCCGAGCGCCACGAGGTCGACGAGTCCGCGCATCCCGCTGCGGAAGCGCCGGATGTTGATCGAGACGTGTCCGCGCGTCACGTCGGGGATGACCGCGTGCAGCCGCGAGCCGTCGGGGAGCGAGGCGTCGACGAAGGGAGAGCTGAGGTCGACGCGGCGCCCGGTGCGATGCAGCATGCGCTCCAGCAGCTCGCGCACCTCGGCGTCGGTGAGGGTGACGGGGAGCCGCTCGGAGACGCCGTCGCGGGCCACGAACACGCGCGACGGGGAGTTGATCCACAGTTCCTCGACCGTCGGATCGTCGAGGTACGGCTGCAGCGGACCGAGCCCGGTGAGCGCGTCGACGACCTGCCGCGCGACCCCCACCTCGTCGGCGAGGACCGGCAACGAGCCGCCGAGGGCGAGCTCGGCGTAGCGCTGCACCTCGTCGCGCACGAGGCGGTCGGTGAGCGCGCTGTCGCCCCGCAGGTCGACGCCCTCACGTCGCACCCGCTCGCGCACCTGCTCGGCGATGGCCCCGACCGCACCCGTCATCCGGCCAGGATGCCCGGGGGCGAGGCGCCCGCGCGGGAGTTGTCCACAGGTGCGCCGGCGGTCTCGAGACGCGTCACCCGCGGCGGCGCCCCCGGCCGCCCCGCGCCGCGAGGGCGCCGTTCTAGACTGAACGCGCTTCCGCGGGAGTGGTGGAACGGTAGACACGCAGGATTTAGGTTCCTGTGCCTCACGGCATGCGGGTTCGAGCCCCGCCTCCCGCACATCGAGGACGCCTGCCTCTCGGATGCGGGACGCCGGGCCACGGAGGCTGGTCCGATGCCCCGACGCCCCCGAACCCCCCGACCCGTTCGCGCCGCCGTACCCGCCGCGCTCCTCCTCGCCCTGCTCACCGGCTGCGCCGCCCCCTCGGGCGACCCGTTCCCCGCGCCGCCGAGCCGCGGGCTCGACGCCATCCTCGGCATCGACCGCGGCGCCGACGGCGAACTGCTCGACGCCACCCGCGAGGCCCGGATCGAGGAGCTGCTCGCGGGCGCCGCCGAGCTCACGACCGCCGCCGACGCCGAGCTCGACCGCGCCATCCGCACCGGCGAGGGCACCAAGCAGGACGCCGAGGCCGCCGGCACGACGGATGCCGCGACCGCCTCGCTCCGCACGCCCCGCGCCGCATCCGCCCCCACCGCGGGCACACCGGGCGTCGACCTGCCCGTCGAGGTCAACCGCTCGACCACCACCACCGGCACCCGCAACGGGCGCGACTACACGACCACGACGACCGACACCAACAGCGTGCGCAACCAGCGCGAGGTGACGGTGCACGACGCCACCACCACGATCGGCGACCCCGACTCGGGGAACGGATCGAGCGAGCGGATCACGACGACCCAGGAGAAGGACCCCTGCGCCGCGGAGGGCGAGCCGGCCGGCACCTGGACGATCGAGCAGACGCAGCAACTCGTGCGCCCCGACGGCTTGTTCGTGACGGTGCATCTCACGACGAGCGGCACCTCCGTGCCGAACGGAGACGGCACCCTCGCGCTCCGCAACGTGTCCGTCGTCGTCGATACCGGCGCCACGGGCACCGACGGCGCGACCGTGAACACCGGCTTCCGCGTCGACGTCGACATCGACTCGTGGGACACCCGCGGCGAGCTCACCGACACGCGGGGCCGTTGGAGCGTCACGGAGGCGAACGGGGTGAGCGAGGCCGAAGCGCTCGGCCTCGCAGGCCTGCAGCTCGACGCGTTCAACGCGATCGCCTACGACGTGGCGAGCAGGGCCGAGGAGCTGCGGCAGTCGCAGGGCGTCTGCGTGCGGCTCCTCGTCGAGACGGACGGCTCCACCACCCTCGCCGACGGCGAGCAGGCGACCCTGACGGCTCGTGTCGTCGACCCCGCTACGGGCGAGGAGCTCGGGGACGCCGTCATCAAGGCCGACAGCCCGGACGGCGCCGTCACCCCCGCGAGCGCGACCGGACACGGCACCTTCACCTTCACCGCATCCGGCGACCCCGACTACCGCGTGAACCTCAGCACCCGTACCGACCGCGGCGGGGACGACGCCACCGTGCGCTACGGAGCCCCCGGCTGGCAGTTCTCCGGCGTGAGCTACGGCTACACGATCCCCGGCCCCATCGAGGTGCAGATCACCTGGCAGGGTCGTGTGTGCGGTGAGGTCTGGGACGAGTGGCAGCTCGACTGGCAGATCACCTCCATCTACGCATCGCCGGCGGCCAGCGGCCGCCAGCGGCCCACGGAGGCCTCGGAGGTGACGCCCGGCGACCGCGCCATCCTCGTCTACCAGGAGGTGCCGAACCCGGCGGACGGCGAGCCGCCGTTCCGGCTGTGGATCGACGACCAGAACTCGGGCAAGAGCCCCGCCTCGCAGCGCATCGAAATCCATCCGGAGCTGATCGACGGACCCTGCACGGACGGCTGAACGGGGCGCGCATCCGGGGGTGAACCCCCAGGTTGCGGATGCGGCAAGCGGCTACGCTGAACGCAACCCGCCCGCCGATCGCCGAGGCGACCGACGCTCAGGAGACTCATCTCGTGCCGTTCACTACCGCCGCCCTCGCGTTCATCGCCGCAGCCCCCATGGGGCTGATCCCGTGGCTCGACCCGCACCAGATCATCGTCTCGGCGGGCCCGTGGGCGCTGCTCGTGGTGTGCATCATCGTGTTCGCCGAGACGGGGCTGCTCGTCGGCTTCATCCTCCCCGGCGACACGCTGCTCATCATCACCGGCCTGCTCAGCTTCACCGGCACGATGACCGAGTCGGGCACCGGCATCCAGATCCCCATCTGGTGGGTGTGCCTCGCGATCGCGGTGGCCGCCTTCCTCGGCGGCGAGGTCGGCTACCTCATCGGGCACAAGGCCGGGCCGAGGATCTTCGAGCAGAAGGAGAGCGGGCTGTTCTCGAAGGAGAACGTCATCCGCACCAACAAGTTCTTCGAGCGCTGGGGTCCCCTCGCGATCGTCATCGCGCGCTTCGTGCCGATCGTGCGCACCTTCGCCCCGGTCGCCGCGGGCGTCGCGCACATGAACTACAAGCGCTACTCGCTCTACAACGCGATCGGCGCGCTCATCTGGGGTGCCGGGCTCACCTTCGCGGGCTTCCTGCTCGGCTACATCCCGCCGCTCGCCGACTTCGTCACCGAGTACATCGACGTGATCCTGCTGTGCGCGATCGCGCTCGCCGTGATCCCGACGGTGTTCCACTACGTGCAGGGCGTCATCAAGGCGCGCAAGGCGCGCCGGACGGGCGAGAAGCCGCTCACCGACGCCGAGGTCGTGCTCGACCCCGAGCTGCTCGACGACTGAGCGCCGATCGCGTCGGAGTTACAGGCTCGAACGGCCGCACCCGCTGCGCAGGTGGCGGAAGCACGGGTCTCCGCCTGTAGTTCCGACGGCGGTCCGATCAGCCGCCCGTCACCAGCAGCACGAGCAGGGTGGCGTTGAGCAGGATGAGCAGCACCGCGGCAACGGTCGCGAGCGCCGTCGTCCACGCGCGGTTGCGGGCGTCCCCCATGAGCTCGCGGCGGGTCGTGAGCCAGACGAGCGGCACGAGCGCGAACGGGATCCCGAACGACAGCACCACCTGGCTCAGCACGAGCGCGAGGGTGGGATGGGCGCCGGCGACGAGCAGCAGGAGCGCCGGCACGAGCGTCACGAGGCGACGCGCGAGCAAGGGTACGCGCACGTGCAGCAGGCCCTGCATGATCTCGGCGCCCGCGTAGGCGCCGACCGACGTCGACGCGAGACCGGAGGCCAGCAGCCCGACCGCGAACAGGTTCGCGATGACCGGCCCGAGCGCCGCGCCGATCGCCGCATGCGCGCCCTCGAGCGTGTCGGTACCGGCGACGCCCGGCAGGGTCGCCGCAGCCAGCAGCAGGATCACGAGGTTGACCGTGCCGGCGATCGCGAGCGCGATCGTCACGTCGGCGCGGGTCGCACGCAGCACGAGGCGGCGACGCGGTCCCTCCTCGACCGCGCCGAACCGGTCGCGGGTGAGGGCCGAGTGCGCGTAGATCGCGTGCGGCATCACCGTCGCCCCGAGGATCGACGCGGCCAGCAGCACCGAGCCGGCATCCGTGAACCGCGGCACGAGGCCTGCGACGGCGGCCGCCGGATCGACGGGCGCCACGACGAGCCCGGCGCAGAAGCCGATCGCGATGATCGCGACGAGGCCGACGACGACGCGCTCGAAGATGCGCGGCCCACGGCGGCTGTGCAGTACGAGCAGGGCGAGCGAGACGGCGCCCGTGATGACGCCGCCGAGGGGCAGCGGCAGGCCGAACAGCAGGTTCAGGGCGACGGCGCCGCCGATGACCTCCGCGATGTCGGTGGCCATCGCGACGAGCTCGGCCTGCGCCCAGTACGCGTAGCGCGCGGGACGCGAGCGGATGCGCCGTCCGAGCAGCGCGGGAAGGCTCTGGCCCGTCGCGATGCCGAGCTTCGCGGAGAGGTACTGGATGAGCCACGCCATCGCGTTGCCGAGCACGACCACCCACACCAGCAGGTAGCCGTACTCGGCTCCGGCGCTGGCGTTGCTCGCGACGTTGCCCGGGTCGAGGTAGGCGACCCCGGCGACCATCGCGGGGCCGAGGAGCGGCCAGATCCCGCCGCGGCCGCGCGCGAGCGTCGTGTCGGATGCGGATGGGATGGGACGGCGCACGGCGACCTCTCTGCAGATTTCGGTATACCGAAATTAGCAGAGATTTCGGTTAACCGAAATCGTCGAGCCCGGGCGTGCTCACCCCATCGGGACGAGCCAGACCGCCTCCCCGGCCCCCTCCGGCAGCTCCCCCACCGCGAGCACCGTGTCGAGACCGATCCCCTGGTCGCCGAGACGCCGCAACACCTCCGGGTCGCGGTCGCTGATGCGCGCCACCCGCCCCCGCACGTCCGGCTCCAGCTCGGACGCGAGCACCGCATCCGGGCGCCTCACGACGCCCTCGGCATCCGGGATCGGGTCGCCGTGCGGGTCACGGGTGGGGTGCCCCAGCTGCGCGTCGATCGCCGCCAGCAGCCGGTCGCTGAGCGCGTGCTCCAGCACCTCCGCCTCGTCGTGCACCTCGTCCCAGGCGTAGCCGAAGCCCTCCACGAGCCAGGTCTCCACGAGCCGGTGCCGCCGCACCATCCGCAGCGCCTCCGCGAGACCGGCATCCGTCAGGGTGATCGCCCCGTAGGGCGCGTGCCGCACGAGGCCCTGGTTCGCGAGCTTCTTGATCATCTCGGTGACCGTCGACGGCACCAGACCGAGTCGGGCGGCGAGCTGCGAACCCGTGATGGGCGTCTCCTGCCACTCGGTGTGGCTGTAGATGACCTTGAGGTAGTCCTCGATCGCCGAGGATGCGGACCTAGCGATGGGCGTGCTCCTCGTGTTCTGCGTGGCCCGCGGGCTCGAGCTGGAAGGTGGAGTGGGCGACGTCGAAGTGGGACTCCAGGCACCCGCCGAGCTCGTCGAGCAGCGCGTGGGTCTCGCCGCGCGCGAAGACCCCCGGCTCGACGACGACATGCGCGGTGAAGACGGGAGCGCCCGAGGTGATGTTCCAGATGTGCACGTCGTGCACCGCCACGACGCCGCGCGTCCCGCGCAGGTGGTCGCGGATCTGCTCGACGTCGCGGTCGCGCGGCGCCGACTCGGTGAGCACCCGCACGACGTCGCGCAGCAGCAGGAAGGCGCGCGGAGCAATGAGCGCGGCGATCGCGAGCGAGGCGATCGCGTCGGCCTGCGCGAAACCCGTGAGCAGGATGACGATGGCCGCCGCGATCGCCGCCACGGAGCCCAGCAGATCGCCGAACACCTCCAGCAGAGCACCGCGCAGGTTGAGGGAGCTGCGGTCGCCGCCCCGCAGCACGAGGTAGGCGACCACGTTCGCCGCGAGCCCGACCGACGCCACCACGAGCATCGGCACCGCCTCGACGTGCGCGGTCGGCTCCGCCAGCCGCCGCACCGCCTCGAGGGCCACGACCACCGCGACGACGACCAGGATGAGGCCGTTGGCGAGCGCCGCGAGCACCTCCATCCGCTGGAAGCCGAAGGTGTGGCGATCGGTCGCCGGCCGGGCGGCCATGACGGATGCGACGAGCGCCACCGCGAGCCCGATGCCGTCGCTCGACATGTGCCCCGCGTCGCCGAGCAGGGCGAGGGAGCCGGACGCGAACGCGCCCACGAGCTGGGCGACGAGCACGGTCGCCGTGATCGCGAGCGCGATCGCGAGGCGAGTACGGTTGCCGCCCGCGGCGCGCGCGTGCTCGTGTCCGTGATCGTGTCCCACCCGTCCAGGCTAGGCCGCGCGGCCGACCGGCAGGCCCCGTTCGCGCTTCTCGGGAATGACGACCGTTCTCATCCGGTCGGCGGCGGCGTCAGCCGTAGAGCGACCGCAGCTCCACGACGAGCGAGCCGAAGGCGCGAGCACGGTGGCTGATCGCGTTCTTCTCGTCGGGCGTCAGCTCCGCGGAGCTCGTCGCGACCCCCTCCGGACGGAACACGGGGTCGTAGCCGAAGCCGTGCGCTCCCGACGGCGCCTCGAGCACCTCCCCCGGCCACACGCCGAGCACGGTGAGCTCGCGGTCGCCGTCGACGAGCGCGGCCGCGCACATGAAGTCGGCCGCCCGATCCGACTCCCCCCGCAGCCTCTCGAGCAGCAGCGTGTAGTTGTCGACGTCGTCGCGCGTGCCCGCGTAGCGGGCCGAGTGGATGCCGGGAGCGCCGCCGAGCGCCCGCACCGAGATCCCGGAGTCGTCGGCGATCGCCGGCAGCCCCGTGTGGAGGTTCGCGGCACGGGCCTTGATGAGGGCGTTCGCCTCGAAGGTGTCGCTGTCCTCGACCGGCTCGGGGCCGTCGTAGCCGACGAGCTCGTGGGGCCCGAGGCGCTCGCCCAGGATGCGGCGCAGCTCCTCCACCTTGTGCGGGTTGTGGGTGGCGAGAACGAAGGTGGTCACGCGTCGAGCGCCTCCGCCTGGATCCTCGCGAGTTCCGCGTTGCCCGCGAGCGCGAGGTCGAGCAGCGAGTCGAGCTCGCGGCGGTCGAAGGGCGCGCCCTCGGCCGTGCCCTGCACCTCCACGAACAGGCCGCGTCCCGTGACGACGACGTTCATGTCGGTCTCGGCCCGCGAGTCCTCGACGTATGCCAGATCGAGCATGGGAGCACCGTCGATGATGCCCACCGACACGGCGGACACGGTGTCGATGAGCGCACGCGAGTTCTTGCCCACGAAACCCTTCTCGCGCCCCCAGGCCACGGCATCCGCGAGCGCCACGTACGCGCCCGTGATCGCGGCGGTGCGGGTGCCGCCGTCGGCCTGCAGCACGTCGCAGTCGATCACGATCGTGTTCTCGCCGAGCGCCTTCGTGTCGATGATGGCGCGCAGGCTGCGGCCGACGAGCCGCGAGATCTCGTGGGTGCGGCCTCCCACGCGCCCCTTGACCGACTCGCGGTCCATGCGCTCGTTCGTGGAGCGCGGCAGCATCGCGTACTCGGCGGTCACCCATCCGCTGCCCTTGCCGACGAGCCAGCGCGGCACGCCGTTGGTGAAGCTCGCCGTGCACAGCACCTTCGTGTTGCCGAAGGAGATGAGCGCGCTGCCCTCGGCCTGCGCGCTCCAGCCGCGTTCGATCGTGACGGGGCGGAGCTGCTCGGGGGTGCGGCCGTCGGCGCGACGGGTGTCATCGGCGGGGGTGGGGGTCATGCGGGGTGTCTCCGATCGGACGGATGCTGTGGGCGGTCTTGGGTCTGTCGGGGTGTGCCGGTCAGGAGGTCGGCACGGCTGAGGGGAGCGTGATGACGCCCGTGGGGAAGCTCTCGACGTGTCGCACCTCGGGGCCGAGGAAGCGGGCCGCGAGGGTTCGGAATGCGCGCTCGTCGTCGCCCGTCGACTCGAAGCGGTGCACGGGGGCCGCATCCGCGGTGCGCTCGATCCCGTGTGAGACGAGGGTGCGGTAGACGTCGGCCGCGGTCTCCTCCGCGCTCGAGACGAGGCGCACATCCGGACCCATGATGAACTGGATCGCGGCCGACATTAGCGGGTAGTGGGTGCAGCCGAGCACGAGGGTGTCGATGTCCGCCTCGATGAGCGGGGTGAGGTACTGCCGTGCGAAGCGGAACAGCTCGGGGCCGCTCGTGACCCCCGCCTCCACGAACTCGACGAAACGCGGGCAGGCGCGGCTCACCAGCTCGAGGCCGTCGGCTGCGGCGAACGCGTCGTCGTAGGCGCGCGACTGGATGGTGCCGACCGTGCCGATGACGCCGACGCGGCCGTTGCGGGTGGCCCGCACGGCGGCGCGCACGGCGGGCTGGATCACCTCGACCACGGGGATGCCCGCCCCGACCTCGTAGCGCTCACGCGCATCCCGGAGCACCGCGGCGGACGCCGTGTTGCAGGCGATGACGAGCGCCTTCACGCCCTCGGCGACGAGGTCGTCCATGACGCCGAGGGCGAGCGCGCGCACCTCGGCGATGGGACGCGGCCCGTAGGGGCCGTTCGCCGTGTCGCCGACGTAGAGGATCGCCTCGTTCGGCAGCTGGTCGAGGATCGCGCGCGCGACGGTGAGCCCGCCGACCCCCGAGTCGAACACGCCGATGGGCGCGTCGGTCGGAACCCCGGCGGAGCCGCCGGTCGGGTCGGATGCGGTCACGGTGCTCCAGCGTACCCGCGGGCGCCGACGACGACCCGCGCCCGGGCGGCGCATGCGACTGTCCTGGTAGCGCCGGACGGTGCAGGCTGTGGACAAGACGCCGGCGGGGGCCTGCCCGTGCTCTAGCGTGTCGGCATGCGCAGAACGCCCCGTCTACTGGCTCCGCCGCTGCTCGCCGCGCTGCTGCTCGGCGGCTGCACGACACCCGACCCGGCTCCCACGCCCCCGCACACGACGGATGCCGCCCCCGTCTTCGCCTCGGACGAGGAGGCGCTTGCCGCGGCGGAGGAGGCGTACGGGAAGTACATCGCGACGGTGGATGCGATCCTCAACGATGGTGGAGCAGATCCTGAGCGCCTTGAGCCTCTGGTGTCGACAGAGGTATATACGCGCGAACTCGAAGGGTTTCGTTCGTATCAAGAACATGGCTGGCGCGGCGTGGGTTCAACATCATTCGCATTGTCATTGCAGGGCTACAACGAAGCGAATGTGACTGCGTACGTCTGCGAAGACCTTTCTGCAACGGATGTACTCGATAGCACAGGAGCATCGATAACACCAACCGACCGCCCAACCTTGTATGCCTTTCAGATCGCCATCCAATTCGAGGGAGAACCGTTGCTGACCTCCAAGGAGCCTTGGGATAGTGGCGGCGTATGCGGGGCCTGACTTTGGTGCTCGTCGCGCTAACGGTCTTGCAAGCCCCCGGATTGCCGTCGCCAGCCTCGTGCGATGAAGGTTCCCGCCGTGCTGGCCTTTGCTCGGGCAGCGTTTCGGGCGCCATCGACGGCGATGAAGCCGTCATCGACGCGAACGTCGACGCATCCGGCGGAGGTGGCGCTGGTGGCGCAGGCGGCGGAAGCGGCGGCTCGGGCGGCGGCTCCGCGGACGCCCCGCAAACCCCCTTCAGAGACCCACGCGACGAGTACGACGTGGTCGTCGTCACCCTCTCCGACATTGCACGCTTCCGTCCCGTGCCCGGCGTGCAGCGGATGGAGCCGGACGGGTGGGTGGTGGTCGGTCTCCCCGCCAACATCTACTCGATCGTCGACCGGCAGATCGTGCCGGGCGAACTGCTCGGCCAGTCCGCCGACGTGCGATTCACCCCGGTCTCCTGGCACTGGGACTACGGCGACGGCACCGGCGCGACCCTCGGCACGAAGGGCGGCACCTGGGCGGCCCTCGGCCTCCGCGAGTTCGACGCCAGCCCCACGAGCCACGTCTACCGTCGGGCAGGCGACTACACGATCCGCCTCAGCATCGGCTACCGCGCGGAGTACCGCATCGCGGGCGGCCCGTTCGTGCCGATCGCCGGCACGATCACCCTCCCCGCCAACGAGCTGCACATCACCGCGGGTGGCGCCAAGACCGTGCTGGTCGATCGCGACTGCACGGTCGCACCCCGCGGCCCCGGCTGCTGACGGGTCCCCGCACCTCGCGGATCGCCTGCCGGGCCCGCCCGAGCCTCGGCGACCGCGCGCCCGCGGTGCCAGGATGGGGGCATGTCCGATGCATCCGGGATCAGGAACATCGCCGACGCCTTCGCGCGCGTCGCCGAGCCGTGGCAGCCCCACCGGCTGGCATCCGTCAACGACTACGACGTGAAGGTCGTGAAGCTCGACGGCGAGTTCGTCTGGCACTCCCACCCCGAGACGGACGAGCTGTTCCTGGTGCGCTCCGGGCGCCTCACGATCGCGCTGCGTGACGCCGACGGCGAGCGGGAGGTCGAGCTCGGCCCCGACGACGTGTTCGTCGTGCCCGCTGGGGTCGAGCACCGCCCCCGCGCCGAGGAAGCCGTCGAGGCGCTCCTCATCGAGCCTGCCGGCACCGTGAACACGGGCGACGCCGGAGGCGCACGCACACAGCCGGTCCGCGAGCTGTAGACCGCGCATGACGTCGACCGCGCTGCTCACCGACCGCTACGAGCTCACGATGATCGACGCGGCCCTCCGCGCCGGCACCCACGACACCCCCTGCGTGTTCGAGCTGTTCGCGCGACGACTGCCGGGCGGCCGCCGCTACGGCGTCGTCGCGGGAACGGGCCGGCTGCTCGACGCCATCACGCAGTTCCGTTTCGGCCCCGGCGAGCTCGGCTACCTGAAGCGCGAGGGCATCGTCTCGCCCGAGGCGCTCGACTGGCTCGAGGCTTACCGATTCGCGGGCGACATCCGCGGCTACCGCGAGGGCGAGCTGTACTTCGCGGGCTCGCCCATCCTCGTCGTCGAGGCGGGCTTCGCCGAGGGCGTCGTGCTGGAGACCCTCGCGCTCTCCACCCTCAACTACGACTCGGCCGTCGCGAGCGCCGCCGCACGGATGGTGTCCGCCGCCGCCGGACGCCCCCTCGCGGAGATGGGCTCCCGCCGCACGGGAGAGCGCTCGGCGGTCGCCGCGGCCCGTGCCGCCTACCTCGCCGGCTTCACCGCCACGAGCAACCTCGAGGCGGGACGGAGCTGGGGCGTGCCCACGATGGGCACCGCCGCGCACGCCTTCACCCTGCTGTTCCCCGACGAGGAGCAGGCCTTCCGCGCCCAGCTGGCGAGCCTCGGCACCGGCACCACGCTCCTCGTCGACACCTACGACATCCGCACCGGCGTGGAGAACGCGGTGCGCGCGGCCGGCCCCGAGCTCGGCGCCGTGCGCATCGACTCCGGCGACCTCGGCGTCGTCGTGCGCGAGGTGCGCGCACAGCTCGACGCGCTCGGCGCGACCGCGACCCGCATCACGGTCACCAACGATCTCGACGAGCACGCCATCGCCGCGCTCGCCTCCGCCCCCGTCGACTCCTACGGTGTGGGCACCGCCCTCGTCACGGGCTCCGGCGCGCCCGCGGCGGGCATGGTGTACAAGCTCGTCGCCCGCCAGGACGCCGCGGGCGCGTGGATCGGCGTCGGCAAGACCTCCGAGGGCAAGGCGACGGTCGGCGGCCGCAAGCAGCCCGTGCGCGCGCTCCGCGACGGGGTCGCGATCTCGGAGGACATCCACGTCGACGACCCGCCCGTCGCCGCACTCGCCGCGGACGCCGGCCGTGTGCTGCACGTGCCGCTCGTCACGGCCGGCGAGCCCGCATCCGATGCCCTCGGCCCCGCGGGGCTCACCCGCGCTCGCGCCCACCACGCCGCAGCGATGGCCGAGCTGCCGGCGGATGCGCTGCGCCTGTCGCGCGGCGAGCCGGCGATCCCGACACGATACCTGTGACCGCGCGGGCGCGCGCCTACTTCAGGCGGTCGTAGATCTTCTGGCAGTCGGGGCACACGGGGAACTTCGACGGGTCGCGCCCGGGAATCCACTTCTTGCCGCACAGCGCCCGCACCGGCTTGCCCGTCACCGCCGACTCGACGATCTTGTCCTTCTGCACGTAGTGCGCGAAGCGATCGTGGTCGCCGTCCTCGGTGAGCTCGCCCTCGAGGAGCTTCTCGAGCTCCCGGTCGAGCACGTCGGTGCCTCCGCCGATCCGATCCGCATCCAGCTCGCTCATGCGCCCAGGGTACGACGGATCGGCGTTCTCGGCTCGAACGCGCGGGCTCAGTTGCGCTGCGTGAACGCCAGCAGCTCCGGGCCGCGAGCGTCGAAGCTGCGTCCGCCCACCCGGATGCCGAGGCCGTAGACGATGCCCCCGCAGATCGCGCCGGCCGCGAGCGCCGCCCAGCCCCACGATCCGCCCAGGATCCACCACATGACGGACAGCGCGAAGGCGGGCGCGGCGGCGAGCAGCACGAGCAGCACCGACACCCCCTGGGTGACACCGCCCTGCCCCGTCGCTGCCTGCGGGGACTGCCACGCCTGATCGCCGGGCCGAGGCGCCGCGTAGGGGTAGCGCGCCGAGTAGAGGTTGCCGACGCCGACGCCGCCGAGCAGCAGGGCGACGCAGAAGCCCGTGAGCGCGGGCGCGATCGCGATGTCGCCGTGACCCCACACGGTGAGCGGGATGCCGACCGCGAGCAGCACGAACCCGGCGATGAGCACGGGCACGGACCGTCCGCGGCGGTCGTCGGCCCCCGGCGTCTGGGCCGCCACGTGCTGCCAGACCGCCGTGTTGTCGTAGGCGACGTCGTTGTGGGTGGTCGACCACGCCAGCAGCAGCGTCATGAGCGGCAGCGGCACGAGCACGGCGTCGGCGAAGGGCACCCCGCCGACCCAGAGGGCGAGCAGCGTCACCGCGAGCACGAGCGGCAGCACGCCGTACACGGCTCGGTAGCGCGGGTCGCGGATCCAGTAGGTGACCGAGCGCGCGGCGACCGCACCCCAGGCCGTCGCCGGGAAGCGCGCGAACCATCCGGGCACGCGCTCCCGGCGCGGGCCGGGCAGGCGGCGCGTCGGCCTCAGCTGCACGCCGATCACGGTCAGCCAGGAGACCAGCAGCACCAGCACGAGAAGCGAGGAGAACCCCAGCAGACGCCATCCGGTGTCGGCGTCGCCGAGGGTCGTCGAGGCGTAGCCGGGCGCCGCCCACAGCATCCCGAGCGGCGTGTCCGCGAGCACCTCCGGCAGTGCGATGAGGAAGCGGTTGAGCGGCCGCACCGCGCGCACCAGGTCGAGCATCCCCGGGATACGCGGCGCGAGGATCGCGAGCACCGCCGCGCCCCCGAGCATCAGCACGAGCACGGACACGAAGTCGATCCATCCCGCGATCCGCGGATGGCGCCGCAGCACGACGCCGATCTGCCGCGCGAGCTGGATGGTGAGCAGCGCCTGCAGGAACAGCAGCGGCGCCGCGGCCCATGCGAGCTGCCGCGACGACTCGTCGGGCCACGCGAGCACGGAGGCGAGGGCGATCGGCACGAGCAGGATGCCCGGTCCGATGAGCGAGTAGGCGAGGATCGTCACGCCGACGCCGACCGTGGAGATCGGGTAGCCGAGGAAGGCACGCGGCGAGAGCACGACGCGACGCACGACCATGAGTGGTACGAGCAGGGCTGCGAGCATGAGCCAGGAGCCGACGGCCGTGTTGGCGCGCATCGCGAAGCCGTCGTCCTCCTGCGCGGCGACCCACTCGGCGCCGAACCAGAACAGCACGACGCCGACGACGGCGACGACGAGGCCGACGACGATCGCGACGACCTGCAGCGGAGGCCGCCGGAAGCCGTTCGCGAGGATGCGCAGCCTCAGTCGGAGAAGTTCTGCAACCACTCCATGCCCTCCACCGCCGCCTCGCCGCCGGCGAGCTCGACGAAACGCTCCTCGAGGCTGCGGCCGTCCAGCACCTCGGCGATCGGCCCGGCCGCGAGAACCGCGCCGTCGGCGATGATCGCGAGCGCGTCGCACACCTGTTCCGTGAGCTCCATGCTGTGGCTCGACAGGATGACGGTGCCCCCCGACTCCGTGAACCGCCGGAGCACGCGCAGCACGACGGCCGTCGACACCGGGTCGACCGACTCGAACGGCTCGTCGAGCACGAGGAGTCGCGGCGCGTGGATCATGGCGGCGGCGATCGCGATCTTCTTGGTCATGCCCGCCGAGTAGTCGGACACCAGGCGGTGCAGCGAGTGCTCGAGCCCGAAGGCGGCCGAGAGGTCGGCGGAGCGCTGCGCGATGGTCGCCCTGTCGAGTCCGCGGAGCGCGCCCGCGTGGTGCAGGAACTCCGCCCCGGTGAGCCGGTCGAAGAGGCGGAGGCGGTCGGGCAGCACCCCGATCGTGCGCTTGGCGAGGGTGGCGTTGTGCCACACGTCGAGACCGAACACGCGCACGACGCCGCTGTCGGGGCGCAGCAGTCCGGTGATCATCGACAGCGTCGTGGTCTTGCCGGCGCCGTTGGGGCCGACGATGCCGTAGAAGGAGCCGGGTGCGACCTCGAGGTCGATGCCGTCGACCGCCGGACGGTCGCCGAAGTACTTCGTGAGGCCCTGCACCGAGAGGGCGATCTCGAGTTCTGCGGGAGCGGATGCGGGCGACTCGGGGGCGGTGACGCGCACCGGGGTGCGCTTCGCGCGCGACTTCTTGCCGGGCGCGGGGGTCGGTGCGGATGCGGCGTCGGGCTGCTCGTCGGGCTGCTGCGCGAGCTCCTCGGCCTGCTCCCGCACGGACGCGTCGGCCTCCGCCTCCGCCTCGCTCGTGTCCGCCTCGTCCTCGACCGGCGCCTCGTCATCGATGGGCGTCTCGTCCTCGGCCGGCGTCTCGCCTTCGGGCGCCTCCGCCTCCACCTCCACGACCTCGGCGAGCGTCTCCGCCGGGGCGGCATCCTCGTCCTCGACGGCGGCAGGGGCGTCAGCCTCGACCTCGACCTCGGGCTTCGGCTTGGTCTTCGTCGCGCCGCGCGCCGCCCTCGCCTTCGCCGCCCGGACGGGCGTCTCCGCCTCGGCCGGCTCGGTGGCGTCCGCCTCGGGCTCGACGTCGACGACGGCCGGGCGGGGCGGGTCGACGCGGGCCGCGCCGCTGCGCGCGCGGGAGGCCGCGGATGCCGAACCACGACGCGCGGAAGAGCCCGACGGGCGCCGGTTCGAGGTCGTGGGGGTAGTGGGCTCGGACTCCACCGGTTCACCGTATCAACACGCGCGGGCCGGGTTTGACGGGGCGCATGAGATTCATCCTCGAGGATGACTCGACGGCCGAGTGGGCGCGGCAGACTTATCACGAAACGAGAACGAACGGTGAACTCACCGCGACTTCCCACTCGCCCCCGATAAGCTCCCAACAGCACAACGGTGTGTCCTTAGTACGACGCGCGGGTGAACCCCGGATGAACGGAACCCGCGTCCCACACCTCGAGGAGACCCCCGTGACCACCCAGATCGTGATCCTTGCCGCCGGCATGGGCAGCCGCCTGGGCCGATCGCTGCCCAAGCCGCTCACCGAGCTGAGCGACGGACGCACCATCATGCGGCAGCAGTTCGACAACGTCCACCAGGCCTTCGGACGCGACGTCAAGGTCACGATCGTCGTCGGCTACAAGCTCGAGCACATCATCGAGGCCTTCCCCCACGCGGACTTCGTCTACAACGAGGCCTACGACCAGACCAACACCTCCAAGAGCCTCCTGCGCGCGCTGCAGGCCACCAAGGACGCCCCCGTGCTCTGGATGAACGGCGACGTCGTGTTCGACCCCGAGGCGCTCGTGCGCGCAGGCGACCTCGTGGCTCGCGACCAGAGCTTCGTCTCCGTCAACACCGCGAAGGTGTCCGACGAGGAGGTCAAGTACACGACCGACGAGACCGGCCACATCCGCGAGCTGTCGAAGACGGTGCGCGGCGGGCTCGGCGAGGCCGTCGGCATCAACTTCGTGTCGAGCCGCGACAAGGCCGCCCTCGTGCGCCAGCTGCAGCGCGTCGACGCGCAGGACTACTTCGAGCGCGGCATTGAGCTCGCGATCGAGCACGACGGCGTCCGGTTCCAGCCGGTCGACATCTCCGACCTGTACGCGGTCGAGATCGACTTCGCCGAAGACCTCGAGCGCGCGAACGCCTTCGTCTGAGTTCATCGGCGCGGCGATGGTCCGCCCCGCAGCGCCGGTTCTCGGGTACGGGCACGGTCGAGCCCGCTGCGCACGACCGTCGGTCGTCCCCTTCGCCGACTAGATTGATCCGGTGACCTCCGCCGCGCTCTCCCGACGCGACTGGTCGCCGTTCACGCGGTACCGGCGCTCGCTGTGGCTGCTGACCACCCGCGACCTCAAGGTGCGCTACTCGACGTCGTTCCTCGGCTACTTCTGGTCGATCCTCGACCCGCTCGCGATGAGCGCGATCTACTGGTTCGTCTTCACCCAGGTGTTCCAGCGCACGGTCGGCACGGAGCCGTACATCGTGTTCCTGCTCACCGCCCTCCTGCCGTGGATGTGGTTCAACGGCGCGATCACCGACGCCACGCGCGCCTTCACCAAGGAGGCGAAGCTCATCCGCTCCACGACGATCCCGCGAACCATCTGGGTCGCGCGTCTGGTGCTGTCGAAGGGCATCGAGTTCGTGGCCAGCATCCCCGTGGTGATCGTGTTCGCGGTGGCGAGCCTCTGGACCGCGCACCCAGCGCACCTGCACATCGAGGCTCTCTGGTCGCTGCTCGCCGTGGTGCTGCAGGCGATCCTCACGCTCGGGATCGGGTTCATCGTCGCACCGCTCGTGGTGTTCTTCCGCGACCTCGAGCGGGCCGTGCGGCTCGTGTTGCGCTTCCTGTTCTACGCCTCGCCCATCATCTACGGCCTCAAGGACCTCAGCGCGATCGGGCTCGAGTTCTGGGGCTCGCTCAACCCGCTCGCGGGCATCTTCACGCTCTACCGGGCCGCGTTCTTCCCGGAGCAGCTGGACTGGTTCGCGGTCGCGGTGAGCGCCGTGCTGAGCGTGCTCGTGTTCATCGTGGGCCTCGCCGTCTACCACCGCACCATCCGCACCGTGCTGAAGGAGATCTGATGGCGGAGGTCACGCAGGCCCCGGTGGCGCGGGATGCGGAGGCGGCGCCCGTCATCTCCGTGCGCGGCGCCGGCATCCGCTTCAAGCGCAACCGCTCGTCGCGCCGCAGCTTCAAGGACCTCTTCGCGGGGCGGAACCGCCGCACGCGGCCGGGCGAGTTCTGGGCGCTGCGCGACGTCGACTTCGACGTCATGCCGGGCGAGGCGATCGGCGTGGTCGGCCGCAACGGGCAGGGCAAGTCGACGCTCCTGAAGCTCGTCGCGCAGGTCGTCTACCCCGACGAGGGGCGGGTGAGCGTGAGCGCGGGGGTCGCGCCGCTCATCGAGATCACCGGCGGGTTCGTGGGCGACCTCTCGGTGCGCGACAACGTGTACCTCACCGCGGGACTGCACGGCATGACGCGGCGCGAGATCGACGAGCGCTTCGACGAGATCATCGAGTTCGCGGAGATCGCCGACTTCGTGGACACCCCCTACAAGCACCTCTCGAGCGGCATGAAGGTGCGCATCGCGTTCGCCGTGATCTCCCGCCTCGAGGAGCCCATCATCCTCGTCGACGAGGTGCTCGCGGTCGGCGACAAGGCGTTCCGGGACAAGTGCTACACGCGCATCGAGGAGCTGCTCGCCGGGGGGCGCACCCTGTTCTTCGTGTCGCACAGCGAGCGCGACCTGCTGCGGTTCTGCGCCCGCGGGCTCTACCTCGACAAGGGTGCGCTCGTGCTGGACGCCCCCATCCGCGAGGTCGTCGACCGCTACAACGCCGACTACGGTTCCTAGGCCTCTCGCCGCCGCTCTCGCGTAGCGTGGGGGCATGCAGGTTCCGGACGGCGACGGCGCGCCCCCCGAGGACGCCCCACGGGACGGGGTGCCCGGTACGGCGCTGACGCCCGTCGTGCTGCCCGCGGCCGAGGCCGAGGCGGCGCTCGCCGCGGAGATCGTCCCCGACGACGCAGGGCCCGGGGCGACCACGGCATCCGGTGCGGGCGCCTCGCGCATCGACGCGATCCTCGACCGGGTGATGTCGGTGCACCGGCCGGCCGTGCTGGCGCACCTGCGCGGCATCCGCTCCAGGTATCCGGATGCGACGCCCGAGCAGGTGCTGCTGATACTGGAGCGGCGCTACCTGACCACGGTCACGACCTCGGGGGCCGGGGTCGGGGTCGCGGCGGCGGTGCCGGCGGTGGGCACGGGCGCCGCGCTCGCGATATCCGGGGCGGAGACCGTGCTGTTCCTCGAGTCGACCGCGCTGTTCGCACAGTCGGTGGCGGAGTTGCACGGCATCCCCGTGGAGGACCCCGACCGCGGGCGAGCCCTCGTGCTCGCCATGGTCGTCGGCGGGCCCTCGCAGGAGCTCATCATGCAGTTCACCGGGCAGGCGACCGGACGCGGGCCTGCGAAGCCCGAGTTCTGGGGCACCCTCATCGCGAAGAACCTGCCGCGCACGGCGGTCACCCAGTTCATGGACCGCGTGCGCAAGGTGTACCTGCCCCGGATGATGGCGACGGCCGGCGGGGGCATCGTGGGCCGGGTGCTGCCGTTCGGGGTGGGCGCTGTGGTCGGCGGTGCCGCTAACCAGATCCTGGGGCGGCGGGTCGTGAAGACCGCGCGTACGGCGTTCGGGCCGCCCCCGCTGCGGTTCCCGGCGAGCACCCAGCCGAAGGTGGTGGCCCCCGGACCCCGCGCCACCCGGAAGGCCGAGCGGGCCGTCGCCGCGGGCGAGCGCCGCGCCCTCCGCGCCGCGAAGCGCCGCACTCCCCCGCCATCACCCTGATCCCGTAGCCGGGCCTTCACCCGTCGAGTGGTCGCTTTCTGGCCTCATTCGGACGATATGAGGCCAGAAAGCGACCGCTCCGCGACGAGGGGACGAGCCCGGTCTGGTCGTGCACAGGATGCGCGGGCGCGAGTTGTTCCTCGAATGTGTGCGCGGGTCCGAGGCGGCGCATACCGTGCGGGGCATGGAGCCGTATCGTGTGCCGTTCGCGTTCGACCGCAGCCGTGCGCCGCGCTACCGGCTGCTGAATCGCGGCGTCGAGACGGTGCGCGGGGTCACCGCCACCCTCGTGGGCCCGGGCGTCATGCCGGCCCCGCTCCCCCGCTCGCTCGCACCGGGCGACGCGCTCGAGCTCGACATCCGCGGGGAGGATCTGGCGCTCGACACGACGCTCGTCGTGCGCTGGCTGCGGCCGAACGGAGACGAGTACCTGTGGCGCGTCGCGTTCTGATCCCCGACGATCGGGCGGCGCGCCAGGTGGCCTCAGTCGCCCGAGGCCGGCATCCCCTCGTCGTCGTCCTCGTCGTCGAAGGGGTCGGACTCGGAGGTGCGCCGGTCGTCGGCGTGCAGGCTCGCGAAGCGATCCCACTCCGAGATGAGGCTCTCGACGGCCGCGTGGAAGCGCGCGGTCGCCGCACCCGGCGTCGTGTCGCCGAAGTGATGGTTCGACCAGAAGGCGAGGGTCTCGCGCGCCGCCGAGTCGGTGAGCGCACGGTCGACCGCTGTCAGCACCCGGGGTGCCTCGGCCGCCGTCAGCCACTCCGCCGCGCCGAGATAGCCCTGCTCGTCGACCTCCGCGTCCGGCGAGGCGGGCCGCGTCACGAGGATCGGCCTGCCGACCGCGAGCCGGTCGTACACCATCGCCGAGATGTCGGTGATGGCGACGTCGGCGTCCGCGAGCTGCCAGCCGAGCTGGGGTCCGTCGTCGAACACGTGGTGCGCCGCGGGATCGGCGGCGTTCGCGGCGGCGATGGCGGCGATGATGCGCTCGTTCGCCTCGCGGTACTCCCGGTCGATGACGCCGGATCGCGGATGCGGCCGGTACACGAGGCGGTGCGCGGGCGAGGCGAGCACGGCCTCCGCGAGCGCCACCCCGTGCGAGGCGATCGAGCCGTAGGCGGCGGCGGGGCGGTCGCCCTCCCAGGTGGGGGCGTAGAGCACGACAGTGCGTCCGTCGCGGGGGTAAGGCACCTCGCCCGCGAAGTGGTCGGCCTGCGGCCGCCCGATCGGGATGGCCTTGGCGGCGACGTCGTAGCCCCACAGCTTCTTGGAGAGCCGGTCGATGGCCGCCTGACCGGCGACGAGGGCGTAGTCGTACGCCTTGAACTGGTTCGTGGTCATGTACATCTTGTCGGACTCGCCGTGGTTGATGAACACGTGCCACATGCGGCCGTAGCGGAACATCTGGAAGTTCTTCATGTTCTGGTTGACGTAGAACACGATGCGCACGTCGTGGCGCCCCACGAACGCCTCGAGATCGACCACCCGCCTGCAGTACACGACGGGAACGGGCGCTTCGTCCTTGAGGGTGAGCGTCGCCCCCGGGCTGCGGGTGAGGATCGCGACCGGATGCGTCTTCGCCAGCTCCGCGAGCGGCGCGTACCACTGGCGGATCTGGTAGAGGTTGACGCGCGTGTCGGCGAAGTACACGGCGATCTGCACCTCGGCGGGCTCGCCCGTGCCCTCGGCTTCGATGCGGCGGGCGAGCTCGCGGCGGGTGCTGCGCGAGCGGACGGCGTTGTACAGCACCTTCCGTGCGGCCCTCAGATCGCTCGCGATGCCCATCCGTCGTCCCTCCGGTCCGTCGACGCCGGGGCGCCCGAACCATTACACCAGCAGGGCATCACGGCGACCGCCGCGATCCCCGCATCGTTACCGATCGGTTGCCGCCCGGGGCGCATGGGCGTTCACCCGCGCGTGACAGAATCGTGCCGATGCCTGCGACCTTCACCTTCGGCGCGGGCAACGCCCGAAAGCTGCTCCGCCTGCCGCTCTACGCACTGGGCGCGCTCGCCGCGTTGCTCGTGCCCCGCAGCGCGCGGCTGTGGGTGTTCGGATGCGGCATCGGCCTCGGCGAGGGGGCCCTGCCGCTGTACCGCCTCGCCCGCGAGCGCCTCGACGAGCGCACCAGGCTGGTCTGGCTCGCGTCGACGGATGCGGAGCTCGCCGAGGCGCGATCGCGCGGCCTCGACGCGGTCGCGAAGCGCTCGTGGCGAGGTTTCTGGCTGACCCTGCGGGCTCGCGTCGTCGTCGTGACGCACGGCTTCGGCGACGTCAACCGCTACGCGACCGCCGGTGCGTTCGTCGTGCAGCTGTGGCACGGCATCCCCCTCAAGAAGCTGCACCTGGACTCGTCGGCGACGCTGCGGGTGCGCGGCGTGCCCGACCATCGCTACGTGCGGGCGCTGCTCGCGCGCGCCTACCGTTTCGCGGGCCGCGGGATCGATCTCTTCCCCGTCGCATCCGAGCTCGTCGCGCCGCGCATCGTGAGCGCGTTCGGGGTGCGTCCGGAGCGCGTCGTGGCGCTCGGCGACATCCGGGACGACGCCCTGCTGGGGCGCGCCCCCGCCGAGGTGCGCGCCGACGCGCGGATGCTGCTCGCCGACGCCGCGGGCCCGATCGGCGATGCGGCGCGCGTCGTGCTCTACGCCCCCACCTGGCGCGACGGCGCCGCCGACCCCGGGGCGCCGACGGGCGAGGAGTGGGCGATGATCGCCCGCTGGCTGGAGGCGCGCGACGCGGTGCTGCTCGTGCGCGCGCACCCGCTCGGCCTCGGCGACTACGCGGCGGGCCCCGCGGTCTCGGACCGCATCCGGATGCTCGGCAGCCGGGAGCTCGTCGACGTCACGCCCGCCCTCGCGGGGGTCGACGCGCTCGTCACGGACTACTCCTCGATCGCCTACGACTACGCGCTCACCGAGGGCCCCGTCGTGTTCTTCGCGCCCGACGTCGAGCTGTACGCCCGGGCGCGCGGCCTCTACGAGAACTACCGCGTCTTCAGCGACGACCGCTATGTGAACCGCTGGCAGCACGTGCTGGAGCACCTCGACGCCGCGGGCACCGACACGGAGCTCGGCACGCGGATGGCCCGGCACACGGTGTGGCTGCGTGAGGAGCACGTCGACCGCCTCGACGGACGCAGCGCCGAGCGCGTGCTGGCCGAGATCCTCGCCCGGACGGGCGCGCCGGAGCTCGCACATGTGCCGGATGGCCGGCTCGCCCGTGCCCGCGTCGTGGAGGCGGAGTTCGAGGAGGCCGCCGACGGTCCGGCGCTGCGCCTCACGGTCGCCGACCCGGTGCGTCCCGTCGACGGCGTGCGCCTCGAGGGCGCTCGCGCGCGCGTCGATGCGGCCGTCGAGGCCGGTGGCAGCCTGAGCGTGCGCCTGCCCCTGCTCGCGGAACGCTGGGGGTCGCCCGGTCTCGCGCTGCCGTCGGGCGAGTACCGCGTCTCCCTCGAGGGCGGCATCGCGACCAGCCGGCTCGCGGTCGACGCCGAGCTTCCGGAGCGGTTCGTGCATCCGCTGTTCCACGGGGAGCTGCTCGCGCAGGCGGGTGGCCTCGTGCTGCGGGTCTCACCGCCCCTCGCCGACGACGAGCGCGGTGCTCGCAACCAGCGGCGTCTCGAGCGCGACTACCGCCGCGGCGCACCCACCCCCGAGGATGCGGTGTTCCTCGAGAGCTTCTACGGGCAGTCCGCGTCGGACAACCCGCTCGGCATCGCGCGCACGCTGCGCCGGATGCGTCCCGACGTCGCGCGGTACTGGAGCGTCGTCGACGGCTCGGTCGCGATCCCGGAGGGCGACGTCCGGCTCGTCGAGGGCACCCGCGAGTGGTGGCGGGTGCGGGGCTCGGCCCGCGTGCTCATCGTCAACGACTGGCTGCGCAAGCGCTACCGCTCGCGGCCGCACCAGCATGTGCTGCAGACCTGGCACGGCACCATGCTCAAGCGCCTCGGCCTCGACCGGCCGAACGTGGGCATCCGCACCCGGATCGCCGTGCGGCGGGAGAGCGCCCGCTGGGACGCGCTGCTCGCCCAGAACGCCTACAGCGCCCGCATCTTCCGCTCGGCGTACGCCTTCACCCGCGGCACCTGGGACGAGGGCTACCCCCGCAACGACCGGCTCATCTCGGGGGCGGACTCCGGCGGCATCCGGCGTGCGGTCGGCATCCCCGACGAGGCCCGCGTCGTGCTCTACGCGCCCACCTGGCGCGACGACCGCACCGAGATGGTCGACTACCTCGACCTCACGAGCTTCGCGCGCGAGCTCGGCGACGACCACGTGCTGCTCGTGCGCGGCCACTCGCGCACCCTCCGCTACGGCCGCGACCTCGAGGCCGACGGTCTCATCGACGTGACGAGCTACCCCAACGTCGCCGACCTGCTGGAGGTGGCCGACGTGCTCGTGACCGACTACTCCTCGGTCATGTTCGACTTCTCGGCGACCGGCCGCCCCGTCGTGTTCTTCACCCCCGACCTCGCGCACTACAGCTCCGACCTGCGCGGCTTCTACTTCGACCTGCTCGCGGAGGCCCCGGGCCCTGTGGTGCGCACGCGCGAGGAGCTGCTCGACGCGATCGCGGATGCCGAGGTCGCCCGCGCGCGCTACCGCCAGCAGGCGACGCGCTGGCGCGAGCGCTTCACGCCGCTCGACGACGGGGATGCGGGCCGTCGTGTCGTGCAGCGGATGATCGACGCGGGCTGGCTCTAAGGGGGGTCAGGACTCGGTTCGCGAGGTGTCGACGGCGTCGCGTGCGCCCCGGGTCACGCCCACCAGGAACCCCGAGCCCCAGCTCACGTGCATGACGGCGATCGCGCGCGCGACCCGCAGCCGGTCGAGCAGGCCGCCGGGCGAGCGCAGTGCGGCGAACGCGAGCAGCGCCAGGTAGAGCAGCGGGCCGAGGTAGACGAGCGCGAGCACCCAGCCCGCCCATCCGCCGACGAGGCCGGTCGCGAGCAGCGGCGCGACGAGCACGCACAGAACGAGGTCGACCACGAACAGCGGCGGGGCGAAGTAGCGCAGCGAGTTGCGCGCACCGAGCCGGCGCACGAGTTCGCCGCGCCAGACCCCGGTCGCCCAGAACTGGCGTGACAGGGCGCCCCAGCTCGAGCGCGGCCAGTAGCGCACCTGGAGGGCCGGGTCGAACCACACGAGGTGGCCGGCGTTGCGCAGCCGGAAGTTGAGCTCCCAGTCCTCGCCGCGCCGCAGGGTGCGGTCGTAGCCGCCCACCTCGCGCAGCACGGCCGCATCCATGACCCCCAGGTAGGCCGACTCCGCGGGCCCCTCCTCGACGGCGTCGTCGTCGTGGTAGCTGGCGCCGCCGAGTCCGAAACGGCTGTTGTAGGCGCGCGCGATCGCCGCCTGCACGCCGGGTCGCCCCGCCGCGGCCATGACGCCGCCGACGCTCGCGGCGCCGGTGCGGGCGAGGGTCGCCACGCCGCGGGCCGTGTAGCCGGGCGAGAGCTCCGTGTGGGCGTCGACGCGCACGATGATGGGATGCCGCGCCGCCTCGAGCGCGAGGTTGAGGCCGATCGGGATGTCCATCCCCGGGTTCTCGACGACGCGGATGCGCGGGTCCTCGGCGACGAGCGCGTCGACGACCTCCCCCGTGCCGTCGCTCGACGGACCGAGCGCGAGGATCACCTCCACGGGGCCGGCGTACTCCTGTGCGAGCACCGAGCGTACGGCGTCGGCGATGTAGGCCACCTCGTTGAGCACCGGCATGACGTAGGAGACGCCCGGCGCCGTATGCGGCTCGGCCATGCGTCCTCCCGTGCGCCCGCGGATGCGGTCCGGTCGAGCCTAGCAACGCCGCGCCACGCGCCCGCTCCACGCGGGAGCTCCCGCTCCGCGCGCTCGTTCCCGAAGGCTCGGGTGCGGACGCGCGGAGCGGGAGCTCGGGGTCGGTTCAGCCGGCGAGCTCGCCGAGGGTGACCTCGACGGTCGACTCCTTGCCGCCGCGCTGGTAGGTGAGCTTCGCGGTCGAGCCGGCGGCGAGCGCCCGCACCTGGGCGGTCAGATCGGTGCTGCTCGTGATCGCGAGGCCGTTGAACCCCGTGACGACGTCGCCCTTCTTGAGGCCCGCCTTGTCGGCGCCGCCACCCGAGGTGATCTCCTGGATCACGGCGCCCACGACATCCGAGTCGGAGGAGGTCGCGGTGCTCACGCTCGCACCGAGCAGGCCGTGGGTTGCCGCGCCGTTCTGGATGATCTCCTCGGCGACGCGCTGGGCGAGGGATGCCGGGATGGCGAACCCGACCCCGATGGAGCCGCTCTGGCTGCCGCCCGAGGTCGAACCCGTGGAGGCGATCGCGACGTTGATGCCGACGAGCCGCCCCTGGTCGTCGAGCAGTGCGCCCCCTGAGTTGCCGGGGTTGATGGCGGCATCGGTCTGGATCACGGGCAGCGAGATGGTCGACGACGCGGAGGACTGCTGCTGCGACGTGCCGCCGCCGTTCTGGTCGAAGTTCCAGAAGTCGAAGGGGCCCTGGCCGCCGTTCTGCTGCTGGTCGGGGGTCTGATCGGTGTCGCCCGAGTCGGGCACCGCCGACGACTGGATCTGGATGCTGCGGCTCAGCGCGCTCACGATGCCGTCGGTGACGGTGTTGGAGAGGCCGAGCGGCGCCCCGATCGCGATCACCTGGTCGCCCACGTCGAGCTTCGTCGAGTCGCCCCACTCGATGGGTGTGAGCCCCGAGGCGCCCTCGAGCTTGATGACGGCGAGGTCGACGATCGGGTCCATGCCGACGAGCTTCGCGGCGTAGATGTGGCCGTCGGCGGTCGTCACCTCGATCGTGCCGTGCGCCGACTCGCCGTCGAGGGTCACGACGTGCGTGTTGGTGAGCACGTAGCCGTCGGAGCTCAGGATGACGCCGGAGCCGGTGCCGCCGGAGTTGCCCGCCGAGACGTTGATCGTCACGACCGAGTTCGCGGCCTTCGCCGCGACGGCGGTGACAACGTCGACGCTGGCCGGGTTGTTGACGTTGATCGTCTGCGGCCCGGACGACTGCCCCTGAGTCTGCTCCGACTGCTGGCTCGTGATGGCCCACGCGGCGACACCGGCACCCGCCCCGCCGCCGAGGAGGGCGGCGACGACGGCCGCCGCGATGATCGGCACGGCGACCGAGCGCTGGCGCGGCGCGGAGGCCTCGCCCGCCTGGGTGCCGCCGAGGCTCGGCGGCACCTCGCCGCCGGATGCGCCGCCGGCGGGTGGCACGGGCACGAAGGGCTGCGCGGGGGCGGCCGGAGCGGCAGGTGCCGCGACATGAGGCGCCGCAACCGGGTCCACGGGCGCCGGAACCGGGGCGGGCGCGGACTCCGCGACGACGACGACCTCGACGGGCGCGAAGGCGGCGGGCGTCGCGGTCTCCGGAGCCTCTGCGGCCTCCTGCTCGAGCGCGGTCGGCTCGACGACGGCGGCCTCCGGGCTCTCGGGGGTGGTGTTCTCTGACGACTCGGATTCGGACATCGGGGCGCTCCTTTCACGCAGTCGCCAGCGTGCGATCCCAAGCTGAACGATCCCTATGCTCGTCCTGCGAGCCTACTTCGCCCCGGATGTGCTCCCGCCGCGCGCCCGGAGGGTAGCGTGTGCGGGTGACCGACGCGCCCTGGATGCGAGCCGCCCGCGGAGCCCTGCTGCTGGGCGACGACGGCACGCCCCGTCCGACGATCTTCGCCGAGATGTCGGCGCTCGCCACGGCCACCGGTGCGCTCAACCTCGGCCAGGGCTTCCCCGACGAGGACGGCCCCACCGAGGTGCTCGACGCCGCCCGCGAGGCCATCGCATCCGGGATCAACCAGTACCCGCCGGGGCTCGGGATGCCCGTGCTGCGGGAGGCGATCTCGCGTCACCAGCAGCGCTTCTACGGGCTCGACGTCGACCCTGACCGCGAGGTGCTCGTGACGGCGGGCGCGACGGAGGCCCTCGCGGCGACCCTGCTCGCGTTCGTCGACGACGGCGACGAGGTGGTGACCCTCGAGCCTGTCTACGACTCCTACGCGGGCGTCATCGCCCTCGCGGGCGGGCGGCACGTGCCGGTGCCGCTCACCGCACCCGACTTCATGCCCGACCCCGACGCGCTGCGCGCCGCCGTCTCCGACCGCACCCGGGTCATCCTGCTCAACACACCCCACAACCCGACGGGCGCGATGCTCGCCCCCGCCTTCCTCGACCTCGCGATCGAGCTCGCGCACCGGCACGACGCGATCGTCGTGACCGACGAGGTCTACGAGCACCTCATCTTCGACGGGCGCGTGCACGTCCCCGCGGCGACCCGTCCCGGTGCCGCGGGGCGGGTGGTCACGATCTCGAGCGCCGGCAAGACGTTCAGCACGACCGGCTGGAAGATCGGCTGGCTCGCGGCGGCCCCCGAGCTGCGGGACGCGGTGCTCGCGGTGAAGCAGTTCCTCACCTACGTGAGCGGCGCGCCGTTCCAGCCGGCCATCGCGCGCGGGCTCGACCTCCCGGACTCCTTCTACACGGAGGCCGCCGGCGCACTGCAGTCCAAGCGGGACCTCCTCTCGGAGGGGCTGCGTGCGGCCGGGTTCGAGGTGAGCCGCCCGTCCGGCTCCTACTTCGTCATCGCGGATGCCGCACCGCTCGGCGTGGACGACGCGCAAGAGTTCTGCCGCAGGCTCCCCGAGCTCGCCGGGGTGGTCGGCATCCCGCTGACCGCGTTCGTGCACCCCGAGCGCCGCGCGACGTACCGCTCGCTCGTGCGCTTCGCGTTCTGCAAGCGCGTCGAGGTCCTGCGGGAGGCGGCGGAGCGCCTGCGCGGCGCCGCGCTCTGAGGCCCCGCCCCCGAAGAGGGTGTACTGACCTGTCCAGCGCGGATCTATGCTGAGCGCACCACACCCGATCGGCAGCACATGGACCCCACCACCCTCGGCGCCGAGCACATCCTCGACGCCGCCTCCGCGATCGTCGTCGGCGACGGCGTCGACGCACTCACCCACGCCGCCATCGCCCAGCGTCTCGGCACCGACGAGCGCGCCGTGCGCGAGGTCTTCCCGTTCGCCGAGGGACTCTTCGCGGCGCTGTTCACGCGCGAGACCGCCGAGCTGCTGCGCCGCGTCGTCGACGACGTCGAGCGGGACCCGCGGGGCGGGCTGCCGTCGCGCATCTTCGGCTACGCGTTGGGCGCCGTGTACGAGCACCCCTTCGCGCGGGCGCTCTACCTCGACGACCCGGCGGGCCTCAACCGGGTGATGCGCGCCATCGACGGCGTGGCGCCGGTGCCCGACCTCACCATCCATCCCGAGCTGCTGCCCTCTCTTCAGGACGCCGGGATGATGCGCGCCGACGCCGACCCGCGGGAGGTCGCGGCCGTCATCAGCGTCATCGGATCGGGGATCGCGATGGCGGCGCCCGGCCAGCTCATCGACGTGGTGGCCGACGGCCTGCGGATGCTGCTCGAGCGTGGCGTGGACGCGGATGTCGCGGACACCGCCCCGGGAAAGCGCGTGCTCGCGCACTACGCCGAGAGGGTGGTCGTGGGCAGCGCCCCTCGCTAGGCTCGGGCTCGACGGCGGGCCTCCCTCGTCCGCCGCGGATCGAAGGGGAACCACCGCATGTCGAACGACGACGTCATCGAGGTCAGCAAGTTCATCAAGTCCGTGTGGTGGCTCGTGCTGCTGCGCGGCGTCTTCGCCGTCATCCTGGGCGTTCTCGCCTTCGTCTGGCCGGTCGCGACCGCCGTGGCCTTCGTGTGGGTGTTCGCGATCTACGCGATCGTCGACGGTGTCGTCAACATCGTGCAGGCGGTCTCGACGCGCAAGACCGACCCCACCTGGGGCTGGCTGCTCACCATCGGCGTCGTGGGGCTCATCGCGGGCATCGTCGTCATGATCTTCCCGGCCGCGGCGGGTGCGCTCGCGCTGCTGGTGCTGCTCTGGATCGTCGCGATCTGGGCGATCGTCAGCGGCATCTTCGGCATCCCGGCGGCGGCCTCGATCGCCTCCGGGGGTGCCAAGGTGCTGGGGATCGTGTTCTCGGTGCTCTCGATCCTGTTCGGCATCCTGCTGGCGATCCTGCTCTTCACGACGCCGCAGTCGGCGCTCATCGGCCTCATCTACGTGCTGGGCGCCTACGCGGTGCTCGCGGGCATCGTGCTCGTCGTGATCGCATTCCAGGCGCGCTCCGCGGCGAACGCGGCGCTCAAGGCGGCCTGAGGCGCCCGGGTGGGGCCTACCGCGGCTCCACCCGGAACCGCCGCAGCTGCAGCGCCGGGTTCAGGTGGCGCACCTCGCGGAGGCGGGCGGGGCTGATCCACGCGACCGCGGTGTCCGTCGCGTCGCCGATCGTGGCGAGCTCGACCCCCATGGGGTCGACGATCATGCTGTTGCCCGCCCCGATCGGCGGCGCATGGTCGGCTGCCGCGAGGTACACGGTGTTCTCGATCGCTCGCGCCGTGACGAGGGTGCGCCAGGCCGACTCCTTGAGCGGACCGCGCACCCACTCGGCGGGCAGCACCACGAGGTCCGCCCCCGCGTCCACGAGACGGCGGGTGACCTCCGGGAAGCGCACGTCATAGCAGGTCTGGATGCCGACGGTGAAGCCGCCGGCGGCGAAGGTGCGGGGCTCCTCGATGGGGCCCGCGACGATCCAGTCGGACTCTCGCTGCCCGAAGGCGTCGTAGAGGTGCTGCTTGCGGTAGTGCGCGACGAGCTCCCCGTCGGGACCGAGTGCCACGATCGTGTTCGCCGCCCGTTCGGGCTCTCCCGGCACCAGCTCGAGCAGGCCGGCCACGAGGTGGATGCCGAGCTCCGCGGCGATCTCGGCGAGACCACGCACGAACGGCCCGTGCAGGGTCTGCGCCGCCTCGACCCAGTCCGGCCCCATCGTCGGGGTGAAGTAGGAGGAGTACTCGGGGAAGACCACGAGCATCGCCCCGCGGGAGGCCGCGTCGACGGCGAGGCGCGAGATCTCCTCGAGGTTGGCGGCGGGCTCGGCGCTCGGCGCGAACTGCGCGACCGCCACCGCGAAGGGGGCGTCTTCCGCGTTCATGTCGTCAGCCTACGCCGGGGCCCGCCGGCCGAATGCGAGTTATCATCGTGCCAACAGCAGCACACCCCCGAGCCGACGAGGTGCAGGATGTCCGCATCGCCCAGCCGCCCCCACTCCCCCGCCTCCGCGCGCGCAGCCCTGGCGCTCGCCGGGGCGGTGCTCGCCGCGATCACGTTGTCTGCGTGCACGCCCGGCTCCGGTGCCCCCGACCCGAGCGCCTCGCCGACGAACTCGGGGTCGACAGACGGCGGCACGGATCCCAGCCCCACCCCGACGTCCACCGACGCCGACCCGGACGACGACGAGCGGGCGCAGAACCTCGCCGACGCGATCTCGAGCGGCAACACGGCCGCGATCGAGGGCTACCTGACCGACCCCACCCGCGTCGTCATCGCAGCGAGCGAGGCCGACATGCAGCAGGCCCCCGTGGATGCGGTGCTCTCCGTCGACTACGTGCAGCCCGGCTCCGGAACGTGGGACTTCCACCTCGACGCCGCCGTCCTCGCCGCCTACGCCGCGAGCGCCGACTACGGCCAGTTCTTCCCCGCGAACGCGATCGTCGGCCGCTCGGACTCCGGTGCCGTGATCTCGTTCATGCCGAACGGCGCGAAGATCGGCACCATCTTCATGTCGATCGACGAGTCGCTCATCACGGGGTGAGCCGGCGAACGAAGAAGGCCGCCCTGACGGACGGCCTTCTTCTTTTCGTTGCGGGGACAGGATTTGAACCTGCGACCTCTGGAAGAAAAATGCCCGATCAGGGGCTGTTTTTGATCAGTTCCGGTTGTCTAGAGTCGCCTAGTTTGAGCGCGGAGATCGGACGATTCTGCGCTCTCTTATTCTACCAAGACCTTCGGAAATCTGGGGCTCGGAACGGACGTTTCGATTGACCAAATGATGGGCTGCTAGAGCACGCCAGGCATGCCCTTCCCGATGGGCTGTCGTAGAACTGGCCCAGACTCCGGGCCCGTAAGCGACCCGCCCTGGTGCGAAAGGACGTCGCCGGGTCCGCCGATGCGAGAATGCAGCCATGGATCGCACGTTCGAGGAGGCCTGGCTCAGCGATGATCCGTTGACCGCGCTCGACGATCCGAACCTGTTCGGGCGCGCCATCCTCGTCCAACGCATTCTCGAGGTCCTCCAGCGAGTCCGGCAGCAGAGTCCGTCCGCGACCATCGGACTCATCGGCGCGTGGGGAGCCGGCAAGACCACCGTGCTGAACGGCTTAGTCAAGGAAGTTGCTGAACCACCCGCAACGGACGAGGGCTCAGTCATCTCCAACGCGATTCTGACCGAGCAGTGGTCGGTAGCTCAGTTCAACCCCTGGCTGTACGCGGATGCAGTCGCGCTGCATAGCGGGTTCTTCGCGGAGCTTCGATCGTCGCTACCGAAAGACAGGCGGTGGAAGCAGACACGGGCGAATATCGCGTCGCTGGGCACGCGGTTGGCTCCGTTGTCCGCGCTGACTGGACTAGTGGGTATTAGTTCCGAGCACGCGATTGGATCATTGGTCGACCAGATCAAGGTCAGCGCCGCCGATCAACACAAACGGGTCGCCAAGGAGCTGGAGAAGCTCAACCACCCGGTGCTGATGATCATCGATGACCTTGATCGGCTGAGCGCGGATGAGTTGCTTCAGGTCTTCAAGCTGGTGAGACTGGTAGGGCGCCTCCCGAATGTCTACTACCTCCTGAGCTACGACGAGCAGACCGTGGTGGACCTTCTCGGCAAGACGGACCTGGTCTCCGCGAAAGACGAGCGCCGCGCCCTGGACTACCTGGAGAAAATCGTCCAGATTCGGCTAGATCTACCGAAGCTTCGAGACTTCGAGGTCGACCAGGTGATCAGCAGCTCTCTCCAGCAGATCACTGCCCGGCACGGTCTCGACGTGTCCGAGAACGAGCTCGGCGAACTAATCCGGCGGTTTGATGGCGTGATGTCCAAGCGCCTTCGAACCCCGCGAGCCATCAAACGCTATTTCGGCCAACTCGACGCATTCATTTCGGGGCTCGGACCCGAGGTCCTTTTCGGCGACTATGCAACTCTCACCTGGCTTCGCACCGTCGAGCCCGGGGTCTACAGCCTCATTCAGACGGCAAAGGATCTCCTGCTGGGGACCGGGGGCGATGCCCTCCGCAGTCTCTCCCAACCCAAGCTCACCAACAGACAGCAGCGGGACGCATGGCTCAAGCGACTCAAGGGAGCTCGTGTCAGCGCGGAGTACCAGGATGACGTGCTTTACCTCCTCAGCACGCTCTTCCCTATCCTCCACTCGGTGTATCAAGGCGACGACACGACACCATCCCGTAGTCGGAATGACGAAACTCCTCGGATCCGCAGCATCGCGCACTCGGACTATTTCGATCGCTACTTCGCCTTCGGAGTCCCCGATGACGACATCGCCGACGGGACAGTCGCGGCGGCACTCAGCGAGCTCGCCAGCGAGACCCGCGACCGTCCAAACTTGGCGAAGCTGGAGGACACTTTTGATGGGCAGCCGGAGCTCGTGATCCGCAAGTTCTGGTCAAGAGCCCAGGATCAGAGCCTCAACCGGCCATCGCTAGTCCGATGGCTTGCCGCGCGGCACGCACAAGCGCCCGAGCAGGGCGCCGTCCGACATCGCATCGAAAGCCTCGTAGCCAACGTCGTTGGGGAGATGCCGGCCGAAAGCGCCATCCCGCTGATGCGCGAGGCAGCAACGACAGTGCCGGGCTCGCACCTGTGGGGGATGGTGCGCCATCTGCTCGCCGCAGACGCCGTCGGTAACCAACGAGTCGTCGACCGACACAACCAGCTCGCAACCGCGATGACCGCTCCACTCGCCGATCTCTATCGCCAGCGCTTCGAGCAATGGACGCGATCGACGACGAGCCCGTTTGAGGTCCCGTCCGAGAGTGCGTCCCTGATCTGGCTATGGCGCGAGTTCGACTCGAACGGCCTGAGAGACCTTCTCGCCGGTGCGGTCGCCCGTGGCCAGTGGTCCATCCTCGATGAGCTGGCCTGGATGATTCCAGTTGTCATCTCGGGCACGCAGATTCGCCGCATTAGCCGATACGACGATTTCGCCCATCTCGCGGAGCTTTTCGATCTCGACGAAGTCGCGGACACCCTGGATGAGGCCGTCACGCAAGCCGGGACGCTCGAGCAGTACCGCGACACTGAAGCAACGACCGAGAATCGGCGCGCGTTCGCACTGGCACTCCTCAAGCAGCGCAGAGACGCAATGGCCGCGAGCCCTACAGCCGATAGCTAAGGTGCCGATTAGTCGGTCAAGACCTCGAGTTCGAGAAGCCGAAGAAGTGCCGTGCAGTGCATGAGGACGATCACCGCGTTGACCCGTGAGTACTGGCGGCGAGAGACACCGTGGACGCTGGCATGGCGGGTAAACCACCGCGGCACGGTGTCACCGCGATCGGCTCGGAATTCGCCGAAGGCGCCCCATATTCCGCCAAGCACGAGAGCGTCCTTGAGCGGGAGGTCGACGATGGCGAGCCTGGTGTTCTGCCCGACAACGGTGGATGGCTTGTCGAAGTGGATTCGAACCATGCTGTCGAGCAGGTTGGTTGCGAGCGCCTGAGCGGCTTCTTGGTGCCCGTCCTCGAGCGCGGCCGCCGCGCGCCGGATGAAGTCGGCGTGCTGCCTTCCCTGGCGTGAGGTGACGTGGTCGAGCTCGTAGATGCAGGCGCGAGCGATCGTGCGCCAGTTTTGTCCGATGACGCGTCGACGCTCCTGCGCCGTGTCCGCCGTGAGGAGGCGATTCAAGATCCGACTCGGTGGCACCCAGGCCAGCGCCAGTCCCTCGTCCAGCAGGAGTCGTTCGAGAAGCGGGAGATCTGGAAGGTTGGTGTCGTGCCAGTTCTCGGGGAGCGCCGCGCCGAGAGTGGGAAGCAGTCGCTCAAAGATCTCGGCCCAGCGGCCACGCTGCTGTTCGAGGATCGGGTCGATGATCATCGCCGAGATGTGCCCCAGCTGCTGGTCGATGAACGGTCTGAATATCGAGGTCACCTGGTTCGTGAGGGCACCCAAGATGTTCACGCCAGGAACCGTGAATGCGCCAGAACCGAGCCAGCTCGGCGTCGGCCCCAACGCGGGGAAGAACCCTCCGCCGTGTCCGATCGTGAAGCCCAGGTTCGAGCCGCCGAGAGTCCTGGGCGGCTCGTCGTGGCCGGCCTGAGGGTCGGAATCCTCGGCCTCAGGTTCCGAATCGTCGGGGCGTTCCATCAGTTCAGCCGCCCTGGATCGGTGTGACTTCGAGCGTGAACTCCACGGCGTGGGGATCTTGGTCCTCGTTGGAGACGATCACCTCGGTCTCGCCGACCTGCTTAGGCGTCAGGCGCGGGCTGAAGGCCGCGTCACCGGTGTCGGCGCCCCGCACGAACTCGGCGATCGTCGGATCGGAGAGCTGCGCGGTGTAGCCATCGACGTCGGACCAGTCGGTGGTGATGATCAGGCTGCTATTCAGCGGCACCTCGACCGTTGTGCCCTGCAGATCGTCCACATCGACCACGACAGGATCGACGACAGGTGCCGGCGCGGTGCAGCTCGCTATCCCAACCATCACCGCTGCCGCAGTCGCGGCACCGATGAGGCGGCGTACTCCAATGGACGTCTTCATGAGGGCGTGGGGCAGGTGCCGCGTGTGACCGGGCAGACCTCGGGGCTCCAGAGCTCGTCGGCGGGTCGAGCGTGGAGGAACTGCTCGGTAGGACCCCAGCTCGTGTTCAACCAGCGGCCGATGACTACCACGGAGACTCGCGCGGCTCCCGCCCGGCGCAGGGCGACCGCTGCGGCCTGGGTGCTCGCGCCCGTCGTCCAGGTGTCATCGATAACGAGGACGTGCTTGCCATTCACCGCGAGAGAGCCGGCGACCTCGATCGAGTCCGGGTGGACGACACGTTCGACCGCGTCGCGGGTTCGGACGAGGTGCACGCGGGTGGGCTGTGTCGGGTAGAAGGTGAGCTGTTCGAGCGGGTGACCGTCGGGACGCTTGCCCGCCTTGCCGCTGGGAACGCTGGTGACGACCTCGACGGGTCCCAGGATCGCCTCGAGGCAGGGGCCGTGGTGCACGAGGGCATACCAGATCAGGTAGGAGAGCCGGTTCAGAGCGAGGCGGCTCACCTCGGGGTGGTCGCTGTTCTTGTAGAGCCAGAGGTCCTGGCGAGCCTGCGGGTTCTTCGACCCTGCGTAGCTGAGCGGGATGACAATGTCGGCGAGCTGCCCGGTCCAGTTGTTCCGCTGGCGGAGGCAGGGGTCACATCGGGTCATGAGGCCGTCGATCGGCGCACTGCACACCTCGCAGGCGAGGCCCTGACCGATCAGCGGATTGCGGAAGTTCGCCGGGAGCAGACGCAGCGCGGTGTCACGGATCTCCTCGTAGTTCGGCACGTCGAAGTGCCGGGCATCGCTCACCGGGCCAGGGTCAGTGGCTCTTCGCTTCGGGCGAGGACGCCCTCGATCGCCGCGAGAGCCTCCGCCGGAGTCGGGGCGACGGTGACGTCGTAGCTGCCACTGGCGAACCCGCGCCCCCAGCTGGTGGCGTCGACGACCTGCTCAGTCAGCACGAGAGGGCGACCGTGATTGATGGCAGCCCGAGCCTGGATCCGCGTGCCGGATGCTTCTTTCGCCTCGACGATGACGGTGAGAGAGCTGTAGGCGCTCATCGTCATGTTCCGCTGCGGGAAGGTCTGCTTCGAGCCACGGGTCTCGGGTCGGAACTGCGACAGCAGCAGACCGACGCGACCGATCTCTTCCTGCGTCTCGCGGTGCTCGGCCGGGTAGGTGTGCGAGAGACCGTTGCCGAGTACGGAAACCGTGCGGCCGCCGGCACGGAGAGCGGCTCGATGGGCGGTGATGTCGATGCCACGGGCGAGCCCGGACACGACGGTGATCCCCCGCCCGGCGAGCAGCGTTGCCAGCTCGGCCGCGTACTGCTGTCCGCCGACCGAGAACTCGCGGCTGCCGACGATCGCGGCGGAACGGTAGTCATCGAGGACCGTTCCGCGGCCGAACAAGACAAGGGGGAAGTCGTGGACGGAGAACATCTGTGCCGGGTAGTCGTCGTCGAGAGGCGTGAGGACGTGGATGCCCTGGCTCTCCCACGTCGCAAGGTCGGCCAGTGACGCGGTCAGCGCCTCCTCGACCGACTCGGCAGGAAACAGCGCATTGGGGCCGGCGAGAATCTCCCTCGCCGAGGCCCCTTCGAGGATCGCCTCACGAATCTGCGGCCGGGAGCGCTTGCCGTCATCGTGGTGCAGGAGGGCGAGCAGGGCCACCTTCTCCGCACGCTGAAGATCCCGGCGCTCCATACCTCCATGGTACGTGCTGCTGTCTCCCACAGGCTTCAAGGACATATCGAACCTCCGCTCCCCTGCAGTCGAACATACCTTCGACCACCGACGACGTGATGCGCTCGCTCGATGTGCAAGTGCGCCAACCCGAACCGGGTGCGGGTTCGCCACTATCAGAGCGCGACTACCCGGCGAGCGCAGGTCGGCGGTCACGCAACTGAGCGCGGACCGCGCGCTCGGCGAGGACCGGGACGTAGTCGCGGACGGGTCGGCCCTGGAGGGTGGCATGTTCGCCGTGGACCAGGTCGGCGATCCCCTCACGGGGAACGTCGGGGAACCGCTCGGCAAGCCGGTCGATGGCCTTCTCGACCCCTTCGTGCTCGATGTCCGTCTGCATGCCTTCGAGCATGCGCCGACATCTAGCTCAGGTCAATGCGCCCGCGGGCGTCACTGGCGCGCGTCGGGCTGTCGCTCTTCGGCGAGGGTTGCTACCGCTTCGTGGAACTCGTCGAGGTCGACGACGGTTCCTATCTGCTCCCGGTGGCCGAGCATGGTCTCTTCTCGAATCACGATCTCGAGACGGGTTGGGTGGCGCAGTCGCAGTAGGAGTTCGCGGTGAAAGTCGGGCGATGGATGGCTGAGGACGATTTCGGTCATGGCCCCAGTTCATCCCGCAGCGGTCGGGCCGAGCCTGAGTGGTGATCGATCTGTGGAGGCATGCGCGATCGACCTCAGGGTGAGGGGAGGTCGATGCGTTCGGGATCGGCACCCATCTCGGTTCGCGTCCGCGCCTCGATGGCGATCTCCAGAGCACGGGTGAAGGTCATGCCGACCGGGCGGATCTGCTCGCGTTGTTCCCGGCCCCGGTCGCGGCGGGCTTGCACCCGGAGACGTCGGCGGGCTCGATCGGCGCGTTCGGCGTCGAGCTGAGACCGCAGGCTTCCCTGGCGGGGTTCGCCTGCGTCCGGCTGAGGCATCGGGCGCCCGGCCAGAATCCGAGCTCGAACGTGCGGGTCGGCAAGGCTGGCGAACCACCGTTCCGCGGCCGCCGCGTCGTAGTGACGCTGGGCGTCTGTTCTGATCGTGCGCCCGAAGGGCAGCCCTGCCGGACTCGGGCTCGGGCTGTGCCCGGCGGCATCGCTCACGCTCCACCTCCCCGGGTGAGGTGCGCGGTCGAGCCCGTGCCTGCGAGTGGGCGTGCGCACCTTCCGCTGAGGCGTCCTCGATCGAGGACGCCCGCGATCGACCGTGGCGGCTACGCGCCGGCGCGGCGGAAGGAGCACAGCGGATGCGTTCACTCATCCATCGGCCCGACACCGGGCTTCCTCCTGACCGGCTCCGGTCAGGACTCCCAGGACGCCTGCGTCGCCTCGGCGCGGCCATCCTCACCGGGGCGATCCTCGCCGCTGGGCTCAGCCTCGGCGCGGCAGCACCGGCCGAGGCCGGCGTCCGCGGGGTCGGCTACGACGAGGGTCTCGGGTTCCTCGGGGCATTCGTGTCGGAGTCCGATGGCAGGCAGGCGTACTGCATCGACGCGGATGCCCCGCCGGTGTGGAACTCGGCAACCTCGGGCCCGCAGACGGTCACGTCCCTGATCAGCAACACCGGGGCGCAGATGTCGGATGCGACGCTAGCGAAGCTGAACTACATCCTGTCCAAGTGGGGCCAGTCCGGGGACCGGCAGGTCACGGCGGCGGTGTCGATGGCGGTCTGGCAGTACGCGGATCCGGTGACCTACAACTCGCACGGGATGAGCGGGGACAGCTACTACATCGGGCGGGTGCCCGGTGGGGAGCGCGCAGCCGTGCTCGGAAACCTCGCGACCATGCGTGCGGAGGCGGAGGCGAACTCTGCCGCGCACCCTCAAGTAAGCCTGGGTATCAGGATGGTCGACCATTTCGACGGCACCCTCACGGTGCAGGTCGACCCAGTGTCGATGTCGGGGCAGGTGGTGCTGACGAACGCGATCTTCGCCGACGGCACGACCTCGAAGGCGGCGACCTCTGGGGAGTACCGGATCAGCGGGGTCCCGCCGCTCGGCGCACCCGAGTACCAGGTCTCAGCGTCCGCCTCCTACAGCGGCACGGGACTGGGGGCGCGGGTGAATCTCTACACGACCCCGGGTGCGCAGCGCCTGCTCGCCAACGGCACGCCGACAGCCGTGACCGACAGCGTCTCGACGCCGGTGATCCCGCTGGACTTCCAGCCCATCATCGGCACCCAGGTCGCTTCACGGTTCGTCGACGAGGGCGGGGCCTTCATCGACCAGCTGACCGTGGACACGGTCGGGCAGGGCGCGTGGATTCGCGTCGCGCCGCCGGTAGCTACTCGTGCCGTCGAGGCGCCGGGTGACCCGGTCGCCCTCACCGCGACCGGAACACTGTACGGGCCGTTCGAGGAGCAGCCGACCGAGTCGGAGACCCCTCCCGAGGACGCTCCGATCGTGGGAACCGAGTCGGTGGTGCTGGACCGGGGACCGGGCGAGTACGAGTCGGCCGGGACCCTGACCGCGACCGGCGCCGGCTTCTACACCTGGGTGTGGGAGATCGAGAAGGACGCGCAGGGCGAGAACGCTCGCTACATCCGCGACTCGTTCCGTGACTGGTTCGGCCGCGTCGCGGAGACCCATGTCGGTCCCTTCCAGCCGACCGCCGTCTCGCGATCGGATGCCCGCCTGGCGGTGCCCGGTGATGAGGTCGCCGACACCGTGACGGTCTCCTCGGTCAACGGGCCGTGGCTGCGGATCGACGGCGAGCCGATCCCGGTGATCCTCGACGGCACCGCCTACCAGGTCACCGGCACGCTGCCGCCGACCGAACAGGAGGGCGTCCCGGAGGATGCGGTGGCGATCGGGTCGGTGCAGGTGACCGCGACCGGCCCCGGCTCCTACACCTCTCCCCCGGTGGCCTTCCCGGATGCCGGGTTCGTGACCTGGGTGTGGGAGGTGCGGCTGTCGAGTCAGCCCGCCGAGCTCGTGGACTACCTCGCCGAGGACTGGGCCGACTTCTACGGCATCCCCGTGGAGTCCACCTCGGTACGTCACCCCGCGAAGATCACCAGCGAGCTGCGGGAGTACAACGTGCACCAGGGCGGCCGCGCCTTCGACGAGGTCACTCTGGCGGGGTTCCCGGACGACCACGGCACCTTCACCGGCGACGGATACTGGGGCGCCGACCTCGACGAGGTCACCCACACCGTCTACGGTCCGTTCGAGACCGACACCGTCCTCACCGAAGATCTGGATCTGGCGGAGGCGCCGGTGCTGACGAGCGTCACGACGCCGGCTCGCAATGGCACGTACCGGATCGGGTACACCGATGCCGACGAGATCCGTCCGACCGAGCCCGGCTATTACGTCGTCGTCAGTTCCTTCGCCGGAGATGACCGGGTCCAGCCTTACACCTCGAGCCCGGCCGACATCCTGGAGCGCTTCTATGTGCCGACCCCGCCGTCACCGCCGGAGGGTGTCGACGTGCAGGTGAGCACGCGGGCGACTGCTGCTGCGTTCGTCGGGGATGAGTTCTCCGACGGTGCGACGGTCACTGGTGACGTGCCGGAGGGTGCTTACCTGGTGTTCCGCGCCTACGGCCCCTACGCCGAACAGCCGACCGCGGATGAAGAGCTGGAGCCGTTCTTCACCTCCGATCAGATCTCGGTCGCCGGCGAGGGCGACTACGAGTCGGGCGCAACAAGTCTCGACGAGCCGGGGATGGTGTTCTGGATCGAGACCCTTTACGACGTCGACGGCCAGGTGTTGGCTGAGGGTTTCCTCGGAGCGGAGAACGAGACGACGATCGTGCATCCGCGCGAAACGGAGCTCACGGTCAGCACCCGTGCGGTGTCTGAGGTCGAGCTCGGCGAGCCGGCGCACGATGTGGCGATCGTTGAGGGCACCATCCCCGACGACACCTCACTCGTGTTCCAGGCGTTCCGGCAGGACGACCCGGATCTCGCGGTGTGTGACGCGGAGTCTCTGGTCTTCGACACCACCGAGGTCCCGGTCGCGGTGACCGAGGCTGGCGAGTACGCATCGGCGGAGGTCGTGTTCGAGGAGGTGGGCACCTACTTCTGGATCGAGAGCCTTTTCGACCAGAACGGCGACCTTCTTCACCGCGGAGTCTGCGGAACGGAGGGCGAGACCACGGTCGTAGTCGCCGCCCCGGCCGTTCCTGAGACCCCGGACGAGCCGGCAACGCCCGCGGCACCGGGCCTGGCGTTCACTGGTGCGAGTGGTCCGTTCGGCCCGATCGGTATCGGCGCGCTCGGGCTTTTGGCGCTCGGCGCCACGGTGCTGATTGGACGAGGCCTGCGTCGCTCGACGACGGAGCCTGAGCAGGAGCAGGCCGCCGAGCGGGCGTAGGCGTCACCAGAGAGGACGGGCACAACGATCGGGCGTTGTGCCCGCCCTTCTCTCAGTTGCCCAGTCCGCGCACGCAAACTCTCTTCTCGACCACACGGCGAACTGCTAGTGATCCGGGTCAGGCAGTGCCTTCGGCGGTCCCTGGACTGGGTAGATCAAGAAGTAGTCGGTATCCCATGCCAGCCTCAGTGAGCAGGTATCGGGGTGCGCCAGGTTCCGGTTCAAGCTTCTTGCGCAGTTGCGCGATGTACAGACGCAGATAGCCGCTATCCGTCACGTGCTCGGAGCCCCAGATCTCGGTTAGCAAGGTCTGACGCGTGACGAGCTTGCCGGCGTTGCGGACGAGGAGTTCGAGCACGTGCCACTCGGTGGGGGTGAGCCGGATGGGAACGCTCTGTTTGGCGCGGATGCGGTAGACGGTGTGCGTGGTCAGGTCGATGGTGACGTCTGCGAGGGTGACGATTGGTTCGGTAGTGGGCTGGGGGAGTCGGCGGGTGAGCGCACGAATTCGGGCTAGAAGTTCGTCGATCGAGAACGGTTTGGTGACATAGTCGTCGGCGCCGGCATCGAGCGCTTCCACCTTGTCGGCGGCACCGGTGCGGCCGGAGACGACGAGGATGGGAGCGCTCGACCAACCGCGGATCCCCTCGATGACTTGGATGCCGTCGAGTTCGGGCATGCCTAGGTCAATCATGAACACGTCGGGATGGTGTTCGATGGCGGCCGTGATGGCCTCGGCGCCGTTGGCAGCAGTGACGATCTGGTAGTCGTGGGCACCGAGAGTGATGCGCAGGGCGCGAAGGATCTGTGGATCGTCATCGGCGATCAGGATCTTCATGAAATGGGCCCCGTGTCGCCCGGTGCCGATCGGTCAGCCGCAGTGGTTCCGCTGGCGGCGGGCAGGGCGACGACCATAGTCACCCCGCCACCTGGGGTGTCTTCGAGTGTGAGCGTACCGTCCATGCCCTCGATGAATCCCTTGGATAGAGCCAGTCCGAGTCCGAGTCCGGTGGTGTTGTCGGTGTCGCCGAGTCGCTGGAAGGGGACAAAGATATCGTCGCGGCGTTCTGGTGGGATGCCCGGACCGTGGTCGATGATACGGATCTCGATCCGACGGGCGAATGTACTCGTGGTGATCCTGACGCGGGTGTCCGGCGGCGCGTGCCGAGTGCCGTTGACGAGCAGGTTCACCAGCACCCTTTGCAGCAACACCGGATCGGCTAGAGCCAGGGGCACCTTGGTATCGAGGTCAAGTTCGATCTGATCTGGGCCGAGTCCAAGTTCGTCGAGAGCGGGAGCAATCACGTCCGCAGGGTCGAGGGCGACTGGCGACACGGCGAGGACTCCGGCTTGCAGCCGGGTGACATCGAGGAGGTCGGTTATGAGAGTAGTGAGCGTACCGAGGCTCTCATCCGCCGTGGCCAGCAGTTCTTCACGATCGCGGTCGGAGAGCGAACTCTTGCGGTCAGCGCGTAGCCCGCTGACCGAGGCTGTGGCGGCCGCGAGCGGGCGGCGCAGGTCGTGGCTGAGTGCGGACAACAGTGCGCTGCGAACCCGGTCAGAGGCGGCGAGGGGGCCCACCTCCCGGGCGGTCTCGCTCAGATCGAAATGCTCGAGCGCGGCATCTAGCTGGGCGGCGAGAACGGCTAGCAAGCGCTGCTCAGAGGCTTCCAGATCAGCTCCGTGCAGCTCAAGAACAGCTCGCTGACCTACGGGAATCGTGCTGTGGCGGTTGTCGGCGAGCGGTTCACCGGAGGTGGCGAGCACGGTATCGCCCGCGAGGAGGCGGACTCCGGCCAACCCGAATGCTTCGCGGGTGCGTTCGACCAGCGCTTGCACCGCCCGCTCGCCACGCAGCACGCTGCCCGCCACGGTGGCGAGCAGCTCGGACTCGGCTGCGGAGCGGCGCGCGGCGCGGGTTTGCCGTGCCGCGCGGTCCACGACGTAGCTGACGAGGATTGCGATCAGGACGTACAGAGCGAGGGCGAGCAGATGAAGCGGCTCGTTGACGGTGATCGTATAGAACGGTTCGATGAAGAAGAAGTCGAGGGTAATCCCTGACATGACTGCCGCGAACAGGGCAGGCCAGATGCCTCCAACGAGGGCGACAATGACCACGAGCAGCTGGTAGCTGAGGACATCGCTGGTGATCGAATCCTGGCTACGTAGCGTCACGAGCAGCCAGGTGAGCAGCGGTCCGAAGACCAGCGCGAGCGCCATCCCGACGATGCGACGCTTCAGGGTGAGCGCACCGCCGACCCGTGGGAGCGTAAACCGCCCGCCAGCGGCGGCGTGGTTGACGATGTGCACGTCGATGTTGCCAGCTTCACGGATTACTGTGGCACCGATTCCTGGACCGGTTACTGCCGCAGCAATCCGGCTGCGGCGACTGACGCCGATGACTAGCTGGGTCGCGTTCACCGACTTTGCGAAGCCCACGAGAGCCTGCGGGATGTCGTCGCCCACTACCTGGTGGTAGCTGCCGCCGAGCTGATCGACCAGGGCGCGCTGCTGAGCCAGCGCACCCGGATCTGCAGTGCGTAGCCCATCCTGGCTGATGACATGGACGGCGATCAATTCCCCACCAGCGGAACGCGCGGCGATCCGCGCCCCGCGACGCAGCAACGTCTCGCCCTCAGCCCCCCCGGTCAGGCTGACAACGACTCGTTCGCGAGCCTCCCATTTGCTGTCGATCCCGTGCTCGCTGCGGTAGTCCTTTAGCGCCTGATCGACCCCGTCTGCCAGCCAGAGCAGGGCAAGTTCGCGCAGAGCGGTGAGGTTTCCGAGGCGGAAATAGTTCGACAGCGCGGCGTCAATACGTTCGGCGGGATAGACGAAGCCGCCGGATAGGCGATCGCGCAGCGCTTGCGGCGCAAGATCGATGACCTCCACCTGGTCGGCCCCGCGAAGGATCTCGTCAGGGATGGTCTCGCGTTGGGGGACCCCGGTGATCTGTTCGACCACGTCATTGAGGGATTCGATGTGTTGGATGTTCACCGTGGAGATGACGTTGATCCCGGCCGACAGGAACTCGTTGACATCTTGCCACCGTTTCTCGTTCCGAGATCCGGGGGCGTTGGTATGAGCGAGCTCGTCGACTAGTGCAACATCGGGCCGGCGGGTCAAAAGGGCTTCAACGTCCATCTCGGTGAGCTCAACCCCGCGATGCGACACGACCAGGCGCGGGAGGATCTCGAGCCCCTCGGTCATCGCGGACGTGGCGGCGCGGCCGTGGGTTTCCACGACCGCGACGACCACGTCCTTGCCTTCACCGAGAAGGCGCCGGCCTTCCTCGAGCATGGTGTAGGTTTTTCCGACGCCGGGGGCGGCACCGAGGAGCACCCGCAGCCGCCCCCGTCCCGTCATGTCTCAATCCTCCAGCTCGTCGAGGGCCAAGTTGAGTTCGACGACGTTCACTGTCGGCTCACCGAGGTAACCGAGATCCCGACTGTTCGAATGCTGGTCGACCAGTTCGCGCACCTGGTCGACGCTGAGACCACGGGCCTCCGCGACTCGGGCTACCTGGATGGCAGCGTATTCCGGACTGATGTGCGGGTCTAGCCCCGACGACGAGGCGGTGACAGCGTCGACCGGAACCTCCTCCTCGGTGACGCCGTTGAACTCGGCGACCTGGGCTTTGCGTTCCTTGATGGCGGCGATCAGATCCGCGTTCTCCGGACCATAGTTTGACCCGGAGGACGCGCCCCCGTCATAGCCGTCGCCCGCTGCGGAGGGTCGCGGCTGGAAGTACTCGGGCAGGGGGTTCCCGTCCGCGTCGGCGAAGGTCTGACCGATCAGCGAGGAGCCGACGGGGTCGCCATCTGCGTTCCGCACGATCGATCCGTTCGCCTGAGCGGGGAGCAAAAGCTGGCCGACGCCGGTGAGTACGAGTGTGTAGATCACGCCGAGCAGGACGGTGAACAGGGCCATGGTGCGCACCGCCACCCAGACGGTGCGGCCGGTGGAGCGAGTGGATGCGTTCATTGTGTTTCGGTCTCCTTTTGGGTCAGAACCCGGGGATGAGGCGCACGACGAGGTCGATCAGCCAGATCCCGATGAAGGGCGCGACGATCCCGCCAAGCCCGTAGATGAGGAGGTTGCGCCCGAGGGTCTTCGACGCGCCCTGCGCCCGATATTTCACGCCTCGTAGCGCCAGCGGCACCAGGAAGACGATGACGAGCGCGTTGAAGATGATCGCGGACAGCACTGCCGAGGCCGGCGAGTGCAGGCCCATGATGTTCAGCGCGGCCAATCCAGGGAACACGCCCATGAACATTGCTGGGATGATCGCGAAGTACTTCGCGATGTCGTTGGCGATCGAGAACGTCGTCAGTGCTCCCCGGGTGATGAGCAGCTGCTTGCCGATCCGCACGATGTCGATGAGCTTCGTCGGGTCGGAGTCGAGGTCGACCATGTTGCCGGCCTCCTTCGCGGCCGAGGTTCCCGAGTTCATCGCGACCCCGACATCCGCCTGAGCGAGAGCCGGGGCGTCGTTGGTGCCGTCCCCGGTCATCGCGACGAGGTTGCCGCCGGCCTGCTCCTTGCGGATGTAGGCGAGCTTTTCCTCGGGTGTGGCCTCAGCGAGGAAGTCATCGACGCCGGCCTCCTTGGCGATCGCCGCAGCGGTCAGCGGGTTGTCGCCCGTGATCATCACGGTGCGGATGCCCATCGCGCGGAGCTCCGCGAAGCGCTCGCGCAGGCCGTCCTTGACGATGTCCTTCAGGTGGACGACCCCGAGCACCTGGCCTTCGCCGGCACCTGTCTTGGTAGCGACGACGAGCGGGGTTCCGCCCGACTTGGCGATGTGCTCGGTGTGTTCGTCAAGCTCGGCCAGTACGCTGCTGGGCAGCCGGTTGCCGTCCGCCTCGAGCCACGCGGTCACCGCGGACCCGGCGCCCTTGCGGATCTGGGTCCCATCCGGTAGGTCCAGCCCCGACATGCGGGTCTGCGCTGTGAACGGCACGATCTCACCCGGAACCGAATCTCCGACCTCGACGCCCTCCGTCACGGCGAGCTCTACGATCGAGACGCCTTCCGGGGTCGGGTCGGCGAGCGACGAGAACGCCGCAGCGCGGATCAGATCCTTCTCTGGCACGTCCGCGAGGCGCACGAACGCCGAAGCGCGGCGGTTGCCGTAGGTGATGGTTCCCGTCTTGTCGAGCAGCAACGTCGTAACGTCCCCCGCGGCTTCGACAGCACGACCCGACATCGCCAGGACATTGCGCTGCACGAGCCGATCCATGCCTGCGATCCCGATCGCCGACAGGAGCGCACCGATCGTCGTGGGGATCAGGCAGACCAGCAGGGCGATGAGCACTGTGATGCTCACCGGCTCAGCCGCGTAGGACGCGATCGGGTTCAGGGTGAGCGCGACAACCACGAAGATGATCGATAGCGCCGCCAGCAGGATCGACAGCGCGATCTCGTTGGGCGTCTTCTGGCGTGACGCGCCTTCGACGAGCGCGATCATCCGGTCGACGAAGGTCTCCCCCGGCTTGGAGGTGATCTGCACGACGATCCGGTCGGACAGCACCCGGGTGCCGCCGGTGACCGCGGAGCGGTCGCCTCCGGATTCCCGGATGACGGGCGCCGACTCCCCGGTGATGGCGGACTCATCGACCGAGGCGATGCCCCAGACGATATCGCCATCACCGGGGATCAGCTCGCCGGCCGAGATCACCACGACGTCGCCGAGGCGCAGGTCCGACGAGGCGACGTCGGCGGCGGCGGCCCGCTCCGCCGATGCGTCACGGGCGGGGTCGTATTCGTTGACCCGGTGCGCGGTGGTGCTACTGCGGGTCTTGCGCAGCGTCTCCGCCTGCGCCTTCCCGCGGCCCTCCGCGACCGATTCGGCGAGATTCGCGAACAACACGGTCAGCCAGAGCCAGATCGCGATCCCCCAGGTGAATGACCAGGGAACTGTCGTGCCGCCCGACTCGGCGGGTCCGCCCAGGAACGGCTCGGCGAACGCCAGCACGGTGGTCAGCGCGGCACCGACCCAGACGAGAAACATGACGGGGTTGCGCCACTGCTGGCGCGGGTCGAGCTTGCGCACGGCGCCCGGGAGAGCGGCGACCAACTGGGCCAACGAGAATCCAGCCCGAGGAGTCGGACTGCCCGTTGACGGGCGTGTGGGTGAGGTGAGTGTGGACATGGTTACAGAAGCCCTTCCGCTAGGGGACCCAGCGTGAGAACGGGGAAGAAGGTCAAAGCGGTCACGAGCACAGTCACGACCGTGAGGAGCCCCACGAACAGAGGCCGGTGCGTGGGCAGGGTGCCCGCGGTTGCTGGCACCTTGTCCTGCGCGGCGAGAGAACCAGCGAGGGCGAGAACGAACACGATGGGCACGAATCGGCCGAGCAGGATCGCAAGACCCAGCGCGGTATTCAGCCACGGGGTGTTTGCGGTCAGGCCCGCGAACGCGGATCCGTTGTTGTTCGAGGCAGAGGTGAAGGCGTACAACACCTCGGACATCCCGTGAATGCCAGGATTCCAGATCGAGGTACTCTCTATCTCCTCGCGTACACCCGGGATCGCGAAGCTCAGTGCAGTGCCAGTGAGCACCAATGTCGGCATCACGAGGATGTACATGCTGGCGAGCTTGATCTCGCGCGGGCCGATCTTCTTGCCCAGGTACTCCGGGGTGCGACCGATCAATAGGCCCGAGATGAACACCGCAATGACTGCGAGCACCAGGATGGCGTAAAGACCCGAGCCAACCCCGCCGGGGCTGACTTCGCCGAGCATCATGTTGAGCATAGGCATCATGCCGCCGAGCGCGGTGTAGGAGTCGTGCATCGAGTTCACCGCCCCAGTGGAGGTGCCCGTGCTCGTCGTGGCGAACAGGGTTGAGCCGATGATGCCGAAGCGTTGTTCCTTGCCCTCCATTGCGCCACCGGCCAGTCCGGGGGCCGTGCCCATGCCAGCGGATTCGAGGGCGGTCAGGATTGAGAACGATGCCACGTACAGCGTGCCCATGACCGCGAGGATTGCGTATCCCTGGCGGTTGTCACCGACCATGCGGCCGAAGGTGCGTGGGAGCGAGAACGGGATCACGAGCATCAAGAGGATCTCGAAGATGTTGGTCCACGCTGTCGGGTTCTCAAACGGGTGCGAGGAGTTGGCGTTGAAGAACCCACCGCCGTTGGTTCCCAACAGCTTGATGACCTCTTGCGAGGCGGTCGGGCCCCCTGGGATCGTCTGAGTGCCTCCCGTCATGGTGCTGATCTCAGTGAACCCGTTGAAGTTCTGGATCACACCGCCGATCATCAGGACGATCGCGCCAAGCACAGCGATAGGCAGCAGGAGCCGGAGAACGCCGCGGATCAGGTCGACCCAGAAGTTTCCGATCGTGCCGCTGCGCCGATAGGCGAACCCACGGACGAGGGCGATGGCAACGGCGATGCCCACCGCGGCCGAGACGAAGTTTTGCACGGCCAGGCCCGCCATCTGCACCGTGTAGCCCACAGTGACCTCAGGAGAGTAGGACTGCCAGTTGGTGTTGCCGACGAATGAGGCTGCAGTGTTAAACGACAAGTGCTCACTGGGTGCGGGTAGGCCCAGCGAATACGGCAGCCACTGCTGGAGGCGCTGCAGCCCATACAGCAGAAGCAGACCGATCGCGGAGAATGCGAGCACCGAGCGCAGGTAAGCCTGCCAGGTCTGCTCCGACTTCGGGTCGACGCCGATTACCTTGTACAGGCCACGCTCAACCCTCCAGTCCTTCTGCGACGTGTATACCCACGCCATATAGTCGCCGAGCGGGCGGTAGGCGAGACCCAGGATGACGATGACAGTCAGCAGGGCTGAGATTGCAAACAGCCACTCCATCAGAATCGCTCCGGCTTCACTAGGGCGAGCACCAGGTAGACGATCGCTGCGGCGGCGAGAACGGCGGCGAGAATTTCGAAGACGATCACAGCTTCTCCACCGCCTTCCCGATCACGCCGACCAGCACGAACAGGGCAATGATGCCGAGCACGTAAACAATGTCGAGCACGAGCAAATCTCCATCCGGAGGGGGACGGTCCCATTTGGGTCCGTGCACCGCAGCGCGGGGCAACACCCGATCCAACACCTCCGTCCACCCGGGAAACCCAGTCCTAACGGAATGCATACGCCCAAGCCGCGAATGCTAACGACCGTCATACAGATCGCCCCCATCCGACTCGTTTCGGATCCCGTGCGTGACCCGTTAGTCCGAGTCCACCGCACCAAAATGAGCCGATGCGTGGGGGACCGACGCAAGGAGCTTCGCGACTCTGCCCCGCCACGTCCAGCAGCCCTGGCGCGTGTCCACCCTCCTGACGAGGCCCTTCGGGCGGATGGTGCGTCGAGGGCCCGGCGGTGTGAGCGAACCGTATCGAATTGGCCCCTTCGTGTATGAGTCTCGTTGAGTACCTCGATTCCTCAACTATTCGCGCGTAGACCGAAAGTGTGCATCCCACAACAACTACATCAATCGCATACCCAAGCCCTCGAGGGCGAGCCATTAGGGGCACCCGGTGACCCTCACTGAGGTCCTCCCAAGCCTGCGACGGTCACTGCCCGACCCACTCTCGATCGACAGCTGGCCAGAACTCACGAGCGTTACGACCACCGATGTGGTCGTGTGCGGCATCTCGATGGTGCGACTCGTTGAGCTGTGCGGCACGCCTTGCGTGCACACTGGCGCTGCGGTAGTCCCCGGCACACATGGTCGTCCGTCCCCGGACGCGGACGCGGCGATCGTCATTGTCGCTGTCACCGCCTTCTGCGGACCAGACCAAGCCGATGGCGTCTTCGTCGATGGCTGTCTGGATCGTGTGCCGGCGATATGGTCTGAGACTCGGTTGATCAACCGCGCCTCAACGGCCCACCATCGCAGCATCCCCGTTAGGTTCGGCGGCGACGATCGGCAGGCGAGGGCGAACTTGCCCGCAGATTTGCGTCCTGGCGATCTGCTCGCAGTCCCATGCAGGGGAATGGTCGTGCTCCGCGACCTGCGGGCGCTCGTCGCGCCGCGCCCAGACTCGCTCGGCGCCGGGCCGAACTGGCTCACCGAACTCAATTGACCCCAGTTGGAGGACATTCCATGACCATGCTCCAGGTTCTTGCGGCGCGGCAGGCGGGCGCGATGATGCTCTCTTCGCATGGGTTGTGGCCGAGCCACGCCCAGGTGACAAGGGGCGAGGTGAGCGTCGCTGGGCAGCCGCTCTCCAAACTCGCTCGCGCCCACGGAACACCTCTCGTCCGCATCGGCCCGCCAGCCGATGCACGAACCACACCGTCCTCGTCAGAACGTCAGGTAACGGCCCTTGTCACCGCCATCGAGCGGGTCGACCGGGACAGCCACGGCCGGCTTCACCAGATCTGGGTTGACGCGAACCTCGGGGGTTGCCATCCGCGGTTAGGCGAGACGCGCCTCATCGGGCGGCGTTCAGCCAGCCGAAGGCGTCGCGTGAGCCTGTGCCCGGAGGCACCGACCGCGATCGGGAAAAGCTTGGTCAGGCTGCCAACCGACCTGCGAGTCGGCGACCTGCTCGCGATACCCTGCGAGGGCGCGGTGGCGCTCGTCGACGTTCGACCCATGATTGGCGCACGTCCGCAAGAGGGACCAGACTCCCTCAGCTCGGTGCCGCATTGCCTCAAGTGACCCAGCCGACCCCGTTGAGATGTCATCTGTTCGGAGCGTGGCAACTGGGACTGACGGCGTTGATGGGCATAGGCAAGGGTGTGACGTGAGGATTTTGTGAGGATCGAGGCGCTCGCCCATATGTCTTTCGTTTAGGCCGACCCTACACAGGAGTCGAGGGTCGATCCTGATGTCATGGTGACTTGCGGCCTGCTCCCGACTAAGCAGCTGACGCCTTGGAGAGTCGCCGTCATAGACGATCGGCACCCCCGTGGATCGGTTCGTTCGCGGACCGATCCCGTCTGCGCCGTGCGTCGTCCGCGGAACGAGGGGGTGGTCGGCGCGATGCGCAGTTTTAGTCCGTGCGTCGATCGCGTGAACTGACCAAACAATTCGGTCTCTCGCGCTCGACGCGCGTCAAACCATTGTCCGCATGCGCGACATCGCGCTTTCTTCCGAGGAGCCCCATGGCCCTGATCGACAACGCCGTCTATCGCGACGGCCACCGCGTCCAAACCCCGCACAGCTTGGAGGAAACCTACGAGATCAACCGTGCCGAAGGCGGCATGGCCTGGATCGGCCTGTACCGGCCGGCCGACCCCGAACTACGGTCGGTGGCCGAGGAGTTTAATATTCACCGCCTGGCGGTCGAGGATGCTCGCAAGGACCACCAGCGCTCCAAGCTTGAACGCTACGGCGAAACCTTGTTCGTCGCTCTCCGCCCCGCCCGCTACATCGACGCCGACGAACGAGTCGAGTTTGGGGAGCTTCACATCTTCGTCGGTCCGGACTTCGTCGTCACCATTCGGCACGCTGAGTCCCCCGACCTGAGTCGTGTCCGCCAACGACTGGAGGGCAACCCCGAGCTGCTCAAGCTCGGGCCAGAGGCGGTGCTCTACGCGATCCTTGACCAGGTTGTCGACGAGTACGAACCCGTTGTGGCCGGCTTGGAGAATGACATCGATGAGATCGAGGATCAGCTCTTCGGCCACAGTGATGACGACGCCCTGTCGCGGCGCATTTACGCGCTATCGCGCGAAGTCATCAGCTTTCAGCGCGCCGTCCACCCCCTCGAGGACATGCTGGAGGCCCTTCTCCGCGGTGGCGAACGATACGGCGTCGAAGTCGACCTGCAGCGGTCGCTGCGCGATGTGCTCGACCACACCAAGCGGACAACGGAACGCGCCGACTCCTTCCGCACGCTCCTCGACAACGCACTCCACGTACAGACCACACTCCTCACCCGTGCCATGACCCGGGTCAGCGTGGACCAGAACGATCAGCTCAAGAAGATCACCTCCTGGGCGGCGATCCTGTTCGCACCGACTCTCATCGGGACGGTCTACGGGATGAACTTCGACAACATACCCGAACTCGCCTGGCCCCTTGGCTATCCGTTCGCGATAGGGCTGATGATTGTCCTCGGAGCAGGCCTATACATCGTGTTCAAGGCGAAAAAGTGGCTCTGAGCGTCAACCAACCAAAGCCCTGCGCACCTGGAGGCCCCTCAAAGCTCTTCATCTTGCGATTCGCCGCCTCGAAGGCGGCGGCTCAGCGACCGACCATCACCGCCGGCTCGGCCGCTCAGGTCTAGGAGTGATTAGCCATAACACATTGTTCGGCAACGACCCCTTTCCGCTCATCGCGGAATCGGTGCAATTAGTCGAGCCAATCCCGCCGATCTCGCTGGACTGCGTGACCTTCACCCTTGTGCAGACCGGTCGGTATGTGAAGGCCCTCAGCGACCGCCAGATCGAACTCGGCCGCGGACACCTCATCATCTGCGACCACACCGTGCGAGCCGCACAGATCCCCCTCGAGCCCACAACAATGCTGCGTGTCCACGTCGGCCGGAAGCTTCTCATGCGCGAACTGAGGTGGCTCGTGCGGTGTCCGCGACTCCAGGGACTGATGAGTGCTGTCGGAGGCCGCAAGCCACTGCTACCGCTCGTGGTCGATGTCGCACCTGAAATACTTCCCTCGCTCACTGCGGCGATGACAGCAATCACCGGGCTGCTCGGTACCCAACAGAGCCCGCGGGTGTTCGCACGTCTCGCGAGGTTCCTGGACCTCATGGACGGCATCGAACAATCCCTGACTGTCAGCGCGCAACTTGACGACGAGCACCCGCCGCACCCGCCGTGGCGATTCCCGCTCGTCCCTCCGGCGCGGTGGCATCCGGCCCTTGCACATGCGGCGCGGCTGCTCTACCAGGACCCCGGGGCGAGCTGGAACCTCGACCTACTCGCGGGGCAGGCGCACGTCTCGCGCCGCCAGCTCACCCGGCTGTTCCGTGAGCAGATCGGGCTGAGCGCCATGCAGTATCTCACCGAGATCCGGCTGCAGCGCCTCGCCCTGACGCTCGAGAGCAGCGCCCTTTCCTTTACGCGCGCCGCTCGCTGCATCGGCTGGCGCAACTCCCATCATGCCCGCGCGCTCTTTCTTCGCAGGTACGGGCAGGACCCGGACGTATACCGGCAGCGCCAAAGAAGACGAGAGCTGCCTGAGCAGCCCTGAAATGGGCGGAGGCTGTGCGACCGTTCTCGAGGATGACTGAGTCCAGCCCTCTTCCACGCGCCAGTGCGTAACAACCCCTGCTTTCTCCGCTCCGCGTTTGAAGTAGTCACCGTTTTTGCACCAGCGCGTCGTAGACCTCAGCCCAGCGACGCTCATACTCAACGGGCGTGATCCGATCGGCGAGCCGTGCACGGTCCATATCGCAGAGCTCATCGACACAGCGATTCAGGAGGTCACCGTCACCGTAGGTCCGTGTTGACCCGTGTATGTCCAATTGGGCCACGCTCAGGACTCGCACACTCAGGCGAAGCCGCTGGGTAAGGCGACGGACGCCGATAATGATCCCCGCCCCAACCGGGACCAGCAGCAGAAGCGCTAGTGGCGGAACGGCGGGCACGAGAACAAGCATCGCCGCAAGTACGAGGATCGCCGCAATGATGGGGATGTTCCGGTCCAGCCAGAGCAGTCGACGTTGCGCCGCATTCACACCGGGCGGGTAGACCATCAACCGAAGGCTGCGCCAGCCATACCGCACCGGCACCGTCGTCTCCAGCAGGCCCCAAGGATGTGCATTCGACATTGCCCTTGCGACATAGCCCGCCAAACTCAAAGCAAGTGAACTCACACTCTGATCCTGCGCTGGCGAAGGATTAAAAGACCCGCCCTTAACAGGATGCATATGGCGACATGCCGATTCCTAACGCAACCCCCACATCGGGTCTGCTCTCCCGCCTCTGCCACACCCGCCTCGGCCTGCGGGAGCCATCGCCGACGGCGTCGATGGATCCCTGACCCGTCCTGCTGGGAGGACCGGCGGACGCGTCACCGTCGTGTGATAGGGGCGATCCTGCCGAATCGCCCCTGCACGGTCCAGGTCTCGCGTACCCGGGCGATCGGGGCAGGACCGCGCTCGTCGGGCCGAGGAGGGGGACCGAAGGATCGATGGCACCAGGACGAAAAGGGGATAGCGAGCCAACCCAGATCCAGCTCGCGCATGAAGGTGACACACGAATAGACGGCGGTGGTGCCGTTTACGACGCTCCCAGGGATGCGCGCACACCCCAGCTAACGACGCATGCTCGCGAGCAGTTCGCGACGTTCGGTGCGGGGGACCACCAGGGGGTCGAGCCCCGCAGCGCGGTCCTCGGCGGCAAGCTGTCGGATGGTCGCGGCGAGGGTGTGGGCTTCACGGATGCGAGCCACGAGGAGCAGGATCACGCTGATGGGACCGAAGACCATGAACTTGAACAGGGACCAGACGAGGACGAAGAACAGGATCGACAGCCAGCCGAAATCCGGCTCTTGCAAGAGGGTGCCGCACCAGTAGACGGCAGTCCCGTAGACGGCTGTCCCTGCGATAGCGACGGGGATGCCCCATTTGAGATTGCGGCGCTGGCGCACCCACCGCTGGACGATATTGGACGGGCCCACGCGCTGAAGCACCGAGTTGACGGCGATGCTCGCAGTCAGCAGGAATCCGATCATGACTCGTCCCTACTCTCGTCGTGCTCCTCGCGGGGCATTGGCTTCACAATCACGGTAGGAAAATTTGCCGACTCCTTCCACGAGCAAAGACAGACTGTGGACAACTGCGGTTACAGCGCGGGCGTGGGTGACGGCCTGCTCAGGTCTGTGCCGGGGATATGGTCCGTTCTCTCGACGTCGGCGAGGTGTCGGGCGCGCTCGATCGCGGCGGTGGCTCGATGGCGGTCGAGCAGTTCGGTCCAGTCCTGAGCGTTAGCCGGCGCACGGCCGAGCGGGGTCTCGAGGGTGGTGATCCGGTATCGGTCGCGGTAGGCCGAGACGGTGTCGGCGGCGAGCAACCAGGTCCGTCGTGGTCCCGGTCCTGCCGGTGGCGAGCCCATCTGCCCGATCCATCTCGGTCTTTCAGCGAGGGCGGCCTCGGTGAGGGCGCGCGCTCGCTGGCGCATCAGGTTCTTATGTTCGGTGAGGGCGTCGGCCATGTCGGCGGGCATGAGACCTGCGGCTTCGGGGATCAGCCCCACGATCAGCCGCGGGCCGTGACGGCGGTTCGGGCCGGGCTTGATGGTGGCGGCGGTGACGCGGTGATGGAGGATGGCGGCGGGGTCATCGGCGTCGTCGAAGCCGCGGGCGGCGACCACTCTGGGCAGCAGCGTGTCGGGGTCGTGGCCGTTGGCTTCGGCTCGGCGCAGGGCTGCGACGAGCACGCCAAATGCGTCGGAGTCGAGGACGCGGGGGGCCAGATCGGCGGGCAGGCCGGTGTTCTCGATGAGGCTGGCCCAGCGTTCGTGTTGCGCGGATTGGGCGATGGTCTCGTACTCGGCGGCAAGCTGGGCGATCGAGGAGACCCGGTCCTGCTCGGCACGAATGGTCTCGGTGGCCGACAGCTCGGCGCCGACCCGGCCGAGGATACCCCTCAGGATCGCAGCGGCATCTGGCGCAATCGCGGGGTACTGGTGTTCCTCGAGGTGGGGCTGGTCGGTGATGATGTAGGCGTGGTTGGCGGCGCGGCCGCGGGTGAGGGACACGTAGAGGACCTCACGGGTCATGCCCTCGGGGGTGATGATGGCGTGCGCGGTGTCGAAGGTGGACCCCTGGGCACGGTGGGCGGTGACGGCGTAGCCGAGCTCGACGTTGGCGGCGACGTAGGCGGCGGGCAGAATCAGTCGGCCGCGAGCGCGGGTGTCGGCGCGGCGCACGGTGAGCGAGCCGTCGTCGTGGTGTGCGGTGACCTGGAAGCGGTCGCCGTTCTTCACCCATCCCCGCCCGAGCCGCAGCCTGCGGTCATTCAGCCGCGCGATGATCGCGTCGCCGATGCCTGCGAGTGTGCCGTCGTGCAGACGGACCCCGTCGACGGAGACGCGACCTTCGAGGATGAGGTCGGTGCGGGCTCGATCGTTGAGCGTCTGCACGGTGTCGACAGTCGGGGCAATCAGGATGCTCGCTCGCCCTCCAGCACGATCGTCGCGCCAGGCCCGGTAGGCCAAGTCGAGAGCGGTGTCGTGGTCGCCATCGTGAACGCGGCCGTGGAAGGCGTAGTCATCGACCACGTCTTCATCACCGACGCGGAGCCTCAGAGACGCTTCCCGCTCCCAGGGAGCGTGGAATCTGCGCACGTCGAACAGTTCCGGCACAACCCCGCGGGCGTGGACGAGCATCCCGAACGCGCCACCGGCCTCGACGGCGGTCAGCTGGCCCCAGTCCCCCACGAGCAGCAGCTTCGCGCCGACCTCGGCGGCGTGGGTGGCGAGGCGGTCGAGGGCGAGAGTGCCGGCCAGGGATGCCTCGTCGACGATCAGCAGTTGGTGAGGGTGCAGCTGCCAGGCGCCGCGGGCGTGCTCGTGGAGCCACTTCGCCGTGTTCTCGGTTGGGATCCGCAGATCTCCGGCGAGGACATCCGCGGCGGCCGCGGATGGGGCAAGGCCCACGACGGAGCCCTTCCCGTAGCGGGCTTCCCATGCTCGCCGCAGCGCGCCCAGCGTGGTCGTCTTGCCCGTACCGGCGGGACCGACCAGTACGTCGACGACCCTGCCGGAGATACCGACGGCGAGCAGTGCCTGCTCTTGGTCCGGGGCGAGCGCCACGCTGCCGCGCGGCGGGCGGTGAGCGGCGCGGGTTACGAAGCCGGGGTCGAGCACCGGGGCGGTGAGCGTGTCGGCAAGTCCGTGGAGGCGGTCTTCGGCGGCGAGCAGTTCAGTGGAGCTGTAGAGGGTGGAGGCGCGCGGCCGGAATGCGCTCGTGCTATCGGTGCGGCGGAACGCTGCCGGGGTGGCTGCCATCTCGGGCGGGGTGAGCTGGGTGGAGAGAGCCTCGGTGGCGTCGACCATGAGGCCGAGTACCGCCTCGCGGTCCTCGGTGGACGCGAACCGAAGGTGCATGGATTGCCGGGCGGCCTCGGCGTGCAGGTTCCAACGCCGCCACGTCGAGCGCCGCTCCTCCACCCCGACCAACACTCGCACGGCCAACTCGTCCACTTGCTCGGTGGTGAGATCGTCCGCGCGCAATAGCGGCTCGCGCTCGCCACTCGCGACCACCTCGGCCGCCCACGCCGGCGCATCCCGCCCGAGGACACGGGCGGCTTGGGAACGCCACCGTTCAGTCAGCTCCGCCATCGAATGGACCGTCTTCTCCGGCCTCGTCGACAGGGTCGCCTGCTGCCGCAGCCGGATCACCTGCACCCGAGACGGGGCGCGACCGTGCTCGGCCGTCCAGGCGTCGATGAGGCGCTGCACCTCCGCGTCGATCGACCGCGCCCGGGAAGAGAACGACTGCACCAGCGCCTCCGGGACCCCGACCGCTTCCCACGCCGGGTTCCGATCCCTACCCCGCTCTCGCGACTCCCACCCCAGCCCAAGGACCCGGGCGAGTCGGTCGGAGAGGACCGCGTGGTAGGTCTCCGACAGCCCGACGACGGCGCCGTGGAGGGCACGCGAGTCAAGAGTGCGCCACTTCCCGTCGTGCAGTCCCTGGACCCGGTTGGCGACCACGACGTGGGTGTGCAGGTGCGGGTCCGAGGCGCGCGAGTCGTAGTGGTCGTATCCGGTCGCGACCACCCCACGGATCTCGACCTGCGCCACCCCGTTCACCCCGATGCGAGTCATCGCGACCTCACGCTCGAGCAAACCCAGCACATCGTTCACGGCCGCGTGGTGAGCCTGAACGATCAGTGCCTGTGTCCCCGCGTCGGCGACGGCCCAGAGTGCGGACACGGACTTCGGCACCGACATTGTCAGGTCGAACCCGGCCACCGGGTTCACCCGCGGCCGCCTGCCCTCCTCCTCCCGGATCAGCGCCTCCCTCGCCTGCCGGTCCTCATCGGAGAGGGTCATCGGCAATCCGCCGAGCCGCGACGAGATGCGCCCTTCCCGGCTCTTGTAGGTCCGGTAGCGACGGCCCAGCGGCTCCCCCGTGGTGGGGTCCAGTCCTTGGCCGAGTAGGCGCCGCAGCTGCTGCTCGGTCACCTCATCGCCGGCCGCGACCCCGCCGCTGAGACCGGACAGGCCGGAGCCCAGCCACCGACCGGGGGGTGTGCCCTTCTCCGTGTAGTAGCGCACGAGCGGCTCGGTGAAATCCCGGCTACCGTCCGAGACGACCACCGACTTCAGCAGATACCGGTAACCATCCCCCGCGCTCATCACCCGCAGCGTCACCGTCACGCCCGACAGGTACGTCGCCTCTCCTACCGATCCGCTCGCATCGCCCGCACCGTCTCCTCGACCAGTTCAGCCGGGACATACACGTACCCGTGCAGCCTCGTGCCGAATCCTGCCGGGACGAGGCAGACGCGGCGATGGTAACTGCCCGGCAGAGGCACGCCCGCTCCTGGACCCGGAGGGCTTCGCCCGGCGCAACACCACAATCGTCAACACCGCCAAGGGGGCGTTGACCAGGCCCGGTGCGTCTGCCCAGAGGCTGCCGGTGAGGAGTGCATAGCCGCCCCAGCAGAGTGCGTTCGCCAGAAGTAGCCACTGCGTGCCCGCCGACACCCCAGGCAGCACGTTCAGAGCCTCAGTTACCCCGGAGAGGTGGGTATGGGACTCGCGGCGAGCTGTGCTGATGAGCCGTGCTCGCGGGCTGGGAGGATGGGCGGGTGCTGCATGTTCGCGTCCTCGCCCCGCGCCGGGCCTGTGATGACGCCATCGCGGCGATCCGCGCGGACCCGACTACCGCGAATCTCGCCGTCGTTCGCGGCGCCGCTCTCGACGGGGCGGGCGACCTGCTGCTGTTCGATGTGGCGCGGGAGAACGCCAACGCCGTCGTCGAGATGCTGCGTGGCCTCGGGCTGGCCGAATCCGGCTCCATCTCGCTGAGCGACCCGGTCACCGTGCTCTCCTCGGCGGCCGACGCCGCGGAAGCCGCCGCTCCCGGACATCCCTCGGACGGTGTCGTCTGGGATGAGGTCGAGAACACGGCCCGCGGTGACGCGCGACTCTCGTGGTCGTTCCTGGTCTTCCTGGTGCTCGCGACCCTGATCGCCGGGGTCGGGCGCTATCTCGATCAGCCCATCCTCATCATCGGCGCGATGGTCGTCGGACCCGAATTCGCTCCTCTCGCCGCGATCTGCATCGGTCTCGCCCGTCGGCGCCGAGGGCTGATCGCCCCGGCGAGCCTCACCCTTTTCGGCGGCTTCCTGGCCGCCGCCCTGATCGCCTGGGTGGCGTGGGCTCTCGCCTACGCCTTCGGCGTCATCGACTTCACCGCCGCGACCACGGGGACGGCCACGGAGTTCATTATCAAACCCGACGCCTGGTCGTTCGTGATCGCACTGCTCGCCGGTTGCGCCGGCGTGCTCTCACTCACCTCGGCGAAGTCTTCGGCTCTCGTGGGAGTGTTCATCTCCATCACGACGGTCCCCGCCGTCGGGACGATCGGGCTCACCCTCGCCGTCGGGTCCTGGGATGAAGCCGGCGCCTCCGCCATCCAGCTCGCGATCAACCTCGCGGGCCTCATCATCGCGGGGACCCTCACGCTCCTCGTGCAGGGACTCGTGAGCCCCCGCCACCGCATCAGCCGCCCAGGAAAAACCCTGCGCGGACGACCGCGGAGATCCCGGAGCCGCTGATCCGGCGACCGCCCGGGCTCGACGCTCCCGTCGATGACCACGCCGGCGACGGGCTCACGGGTCAGACTTGGGGCATGAGCATCGAGTTGTGGTGGCCGAGGTTGAACCCGTCGACACGGGAGTGGTTGATCGAGAACAACGGCGACGCGGTGCCGCCGGAGATCGTCGCCGAGATCACCGCGGCCGGCGGCTCGGTTGCATCGGACGCCTGGTGGGTCGGGCAGACCGGCCCGTCGGGGTTCTTCATCTCGGATGAGGCCGCCGACTGGATCGAGGCGATCGCGAACGACGAGGACCCCGAAACTCCGGCGTAGTCCGCGCTCCGGCGCGCGGGTCAGTGGATGTGAGGTGCGCTGCTGCTCTCTGCGGTGGTGGTGGTGCGGATGAGCATGTCGTCGAGGTTGGGCAGGGCGTGCCCGAGCTCGTGCTCGGCCTCGTGGACGATGGCTTCGGCCTCGGCCAGGGTGCTGTCGCCGGCGACCTGGATGGTGGCGGTGCCTTGGAGGCGGTGGCCGACCCAGCGCAGCTGCAGCCTCGGGACGGCGATCACGCCGGGCGTGTACTCGAGGGCGTGTTCGGCCTTGTCGACGAGTTCGGGTTCGATGCCGTCCATGAGCCGGCGGCCGATGGAACGGACCGTGCCCCAGAGCAGCACGATGATCGCCGCGGAGATGATGAGGCCCACGATCGGGTCCGCCAGCGGGAAGCCGAGCATGACGCCGACCCCGCCGAACACCACGGCCAGGGAGGTGAACCCGTCGGTGCGGGCATGGACGCCGTCCGCGACGAGGGCTGCGGAGCCGATCTTCTGCCCGACCCGGATCCGGTAGATCGCCACTGCTTCGTTGCCGATAAGGCCGATCACCCCAGCGGCCAGCACCCACCACAGATTCTGCAGCGGCTGCGGGTTGATGATCCGCTCGATCGACTGCCACGCCGCCACGATCGCCGACAGGGCGACTACGGCGACGATGAACAAGCCGGCGAGATCCTCTGCGCGGCCGTAGCCGAACGTGTAGCGGCGGGTCGCGATGCGTCGGCCGAGGATGAAGGCGATCCACAGTGGGACCGCCGTCAGAGCATCGGAGAAGTTGTGGATCGTGTCCGCCAGCAGCGCAACCGATCCGCTGATCAGGACCACGACCAGTTGCAGGATGCTGGTGCCCAGCAGGATGAACAGGCTGATCTTCAGCGCCCGGACGCCCTCCTTGCTGGCCTCCAGCGCGTCGTCGATCGAGTCGGCGGCGTCGTGGGAGTGCGGGACGAACAGGCCGTAGAAGAACCCGTGGATCCCGGTCGGGTGGGAGTGCCCGCCCGACTCGCGGTCGTGGTCGCCGTGCTCATGCCCGTGATCGTGGCTGTGCCCTGTGGCCTCGTGCTCGGGGCCGATCGCATCATGCGGGTGCGCGTGCGGGGTGCTCATGGCTTCTCGGTTCCTTGCTCGTGGTGGTGGCGGGGCGTGCCGCCCAGGGAGTGCTCCGCCTGGAAGATTGCGTCCGCGACCAGCTGGGAGGCGTGCTCGTTCTCGAGTCGGTAGAACACCCGCTGCCCCTCCTGCCGGGTCGCCACGATCCGCCCGAGGCGCAGCTTCGCCAGGTGCTGCGACACCGCGGCCGGAACTTTGTCGACGATGTCGGCCAGGTGGTTCACCGACAGCTCCCCGTCGCGCAGCGCGAGGATGATCCGCACCCGGGTCGCGTCGGCGAGCATCGCAAACACCTCGACCGCGAGCTCGACGAACTGACTGTCGGGCTCCCGACCGCAGACCCGCTTATCTGCATCCATACGCAGATATTTACGTATGCGGCGAGCTGTGTCCATTCGGCTCGGTCACGCTCAGGTCTACTCGGACCTTTCGACCTTCAATGCCAGAAGCGTGGCAGACCTTGAGGGGTGGGAATCGGTGAGCCGATGAGGTCTCTGGGACGGCGTCGGCACGGGTGTGTTGAGGCTGAATCAGCGGCGAGGTCTGGTGACCTGCTGATAGGGCCGGTCGGGTGAGGTCGGGGCGCTCTCCGGTGCGAGGGGCAGGGCGTCGGGCTTCCTGTCGAGATGAGGTTCGAGTCGTGTAGATCGCGCCGCTGCGTCGGCGTCGCAGATTGCGCGCGGCTCCTCGCCCCCAGCGTTGCGTGGCGGCGTTGCACGCTCACGCAACCGTTGCGTGCTGCGTGAGCGTGCAACGGGTCTCAGGCGGTCGGGGATTGCAGGCGTGCGAGGACGATGCGTCCGTAGTGGCGGTGTGCACGGTGGGCATCTGTGATGCGCTCGATCTGCGCGGGGGTCAGGGATAGGGTGTCGCCTTCGGTGGGCTCGAATCCGAGGAAGACCCCTTGCCCGAAGAGGACGCCCTCGAATCCGAAGGCTCGTGCGACGAGCGTCAGGGTGGCGTTGGGTTCGGAACGGTAGACGCCTTCGTCGTCGACGTAGAGGCTGATGTCCTCGGGGAGGCCGACGACGTCGAAGGTGTCGCACCCGACCTGTTTCTGGATGTCGTCAACCTGAGCACCGAGGGTGGTGTCCTGGATGCGGATGGTCTGGAGTTCGCCGTCGAGGGTGATGCGGAGTGCGGTGAGCATGGGTGCTTCCTTTCGGATCGTGTGTGCCGGTTCGGCGGGAGAAGCAAGACGAGCCAGGCGCAGGCCGGACCATGAGAACCCGGCGGGCCGCTTGCGGCACGGGTGGGGGCGTTGGTCCGGGCAAGCCGGCTCGTATGCTCGGACGCCGAACCAGCCGCTGACCCGGAAGGCCTCGTTGCGCACTTTGCCGGTGACGGTTGAGGAGGAGCGCATGGACGAGGAAGGGATCCAGTCGATCTCGGATGGAGCGTGGGTGCCGGGCGACCTGACGTCGTTGGTGCTGCTGCGGGTTGGGCTCGGGCGAGAGTGGCGGCTGCAAGACGGCAATCCCGGTCTCATGCTCGAGGAGACAGCGGTCTTCAATGACGTGGAGTTGCGCGCAGTGGAGGCCACACTGGAGGCATTCGATCCGGTGGTGCGCACTGACGAGGGTGCGGACGAACCTTTCGAGGGGCGCGCCTCTGCGGCGTATCGTGCGCTGGCTGTCGGGGAGTATCCGGTGACCGACGTCACCTCGGGTGCACCGATGCGGCTGGTGGTCGGCCAAGTCGGGTACCACTACGCCGGTGAAGCGTCGGCGGCATTCCCCGTGCCCGACGCCGACCGGCAGGTTCTCGACGAGGTGACAGCCTTGGTCGCGCGCGCGGTTCCCGGCCAGGAGGAAGAGACTCTCGCTCGAGTCGCGGAGGCCATCGAGGCGTCCGGTCGGGACTTGGCCACGATCCGCACCCAGAATCCTCACGAGTCCGCCCTCGCTCAACGGGCAGCGCGGATCGCCGTTCCCGAGCGGTCAGAACCGGATGCATCGGGTCAGACGCTGGCTCTGGGCCTGTAGCGGGGTGCGGACATGAGGGATGCCCCCGCGCTGGTAGCGCGGGGGCATCCGGTGTGCGGTCTACGCCGCGTCGGCCAGAGCGTCGGCTTCGGCCTCCGCGACGGCGTCTGCCTCGGCGTCGTCAGCCTCTCTGCGGTCGCCTTCCTCGAAGCCCTGGTTGTCGGCATCGGGCTCGGCAGCCTCGGCCTGGACCTCGTTCGCCTCGTTCGTGTCGAGTGTCAGGGCTTCCGGCTCGGCCTCGGCGGTGTCCTCGGTCTTGGCCGGGGTGATGCCGAGGACGATGTTCTCCACGTCGGACAGGGTGTAGCCCCAGTCGCGGAGGGTGGCGAAGTAGGCCTTGTTGCGCTCGTTCGGATACCGCCACGCCTCGCGGGTGATGGAGTCCTCGATCGCGGCCACGGCGATCGTGAAACTGACCGTCGCCGCCTTGGTCGGAGCCTCGGTCACGAGGGCGACCAACTTGTTCTGCCCGTAGGTCCGCTCCAAGCCGAGGAAGGTGTGGGCGAGGCGGTTGCCGTCCTGCAGCGCGGCGATCACCTGCCCGGTGTTTCCGGCGAGGGTGGTCGCGACGAAGGCTGCGCCATTCTTGGGCAGGCTCTTGCGGTTCACGAGGTTGGCCAGCCATTCCCGGCGCACCACTTCGGCACTGGCCCAGTCGCGGTTGTTGGCGATCAGTTCGCGCCGCTCGGCCCGCTTGCGCTCCCTCTCGGCCTCGACCGCCGCCAGGGTGTCCGCTTCCGAGATCGCGGCATCCCCGCCCGAGGCAGCCTCGGCATTGCTCTCGCGAGCGGCGGTGCCGATCACTTGCAGGCCGTGGCTGGCCCAGTCGATCACGACCGGGATGGCCTCGTAGTTGCCCTCGTCGTCCTCTTCGATGGTCACGGCGTAGCCGGGCTTGCCCCGATAGTTCTTGACCGTGAGTTCCTTGCCGCGCCCCGTTTCGAGGTTGTCGAGATACATGGTGCCCGAGTAGTACGAGACGGGCTCTTCGGTGACGGTGATGCCCTGCGCGGTGTACTCGTCCACGACCGCCTGATACCGCTGGCGACGCTCACGCTGGGCACGCAGCCGCTGGGCGGTGTGGTCGAACGAGGCCGGGTAGCGCTCGGCCGTCTCGGACAGGTCGGCCAGAGCGTCGGGGTCGTCCTCGAACTCGGCCAGCACGAGCGCCTGATCGAGGGTCAACTGCTGCGAGGCAACCGCCTTGATCGCGACCTCGCTGCCCGCGACCATGACGGCGGTCTTGACTCGGGCGGGCTTGAACGCGAGTTCCTGCGCGATCCGCGTGGGGGTCAGCCCGTCGAGGGTCAGGTCATAGAGCGCGACCGCCTCGTCGGCTTCGGTCATGCTCGCCCGGTGCACGTTCTCAGTCATCTGGTGGATGATCCTGATCCGCGGGTCGTCGCTGGCGTTACCCAGTTGCGCGGGAACGGTGACGCGTCCGGCCTTGATCGCGGCGAGGATGCGGCGCTGTCCGAACCGGACGACCACCTGCCCGTCCTCGTTGCGGTAGCCGACGACCGGGACGATCACGCCGTGGCGCTTGATTGAGCGCACGAACGGCTCATCGAGCGCGACCGTGGTGCGCACGTTCGTCTCGATCAGCACCTCGTTCGGGTCGACTCGCTCGACGGCGATATCGACCTCGACTTCCGGTTCCTCGTCTGCCCCGTCGGCATCCGTGCCGCCCTCGGTGAGGTCGGGTTCGACGTTCGGGTCGGACTCGATCAGACGATCCGCGTCAAGCAGTACGGCCTCCGGAACGGCGACCTCCTGCTCGATTCTGTCGCGCTGCTCGACCTCGTGCTCGGTGGTGATGATGGTGTTCATTTCTTTGGTTCTCCTTGCTTGGTTGTGTGGTTTTCTGGATGGACCGGGACGGAGCCGCTTTCTTCGGTTCCGTCCCGGTACCTCTTGGCCTGTCCTCGGGGTGAGGGTCAGGCGGTCTTGAAGCCGACCGGGATGATCGACAGGCGTCCCGCGTCGCGGAACTGGGACACGAGCGCACCCTGCGCGGACACCGGCTCGGGCACGCCCGCGTCGTCGTGGGCCTCGTTGTCGGCGTCCGCCTCGGTCGTGTCGTCGGCCTGCACGGCGGTGGGGGTGTCCCCGGTGTCCTCGTCGCGGTGGACGATCCGCTTGTAGTCGGCGGTGCCCCAGGTCAGGTCGTGGCCGAGCGCGTCAGCCTCGACCTCGATGGTCGTTCCGGTCCGCTCCCCGCTCTCCCACTCGCGGATGCGCAAGCGTCCGGTGACGAGGATGCGGTCGCCCTTGCCGACCGAGGCGGCGGCGTTGATCGCCAGCGCTCGGAAGCAGGTGATGGTGTACCAGTTGGTGTCGACCTCGACCCACTGGTTCTGGGCGCGGTCGAAGCGACGCTGCGAGGACGCGAGCCGGAACGAGGTGATCGCCAGCCCTTCGCTGGTGACGATGTGACGCGGGGCGGTGGCGACCAGCCCGGTCAGGGGGATGGTGTCGGTCATGTCGGGCTCTCCATTTCGGTTGGGTGACCGGGCCTCGGGAAGCGGATGCCCCGCTCCCTCACTCCCGGCTGCCTTTTTCGGCACGAGCCGGAAAATCCCTTCGGGGGCGGCTGTCCAGTGACCGTGGAATACCGGACCGACCGGAGCGTCAGCGGAGGGAGGGAGGATATGCCGCGAAAGCGCTGGACAGCCGCCCCCGCAGGGATAGGCTCATCAGCCGATAAAGGCGCCGCAGGCATCGGCACTGCACCGCGAAGCGGTCCCCCTGCTGCTCTTCGCCTTGGCCGCTGACTATCTGCCGTGAGCGCATGGTGCAGCTGTCACCGATCGGGTAACGTTTCGATCGCGGCGGCCCCTTGGGGCCGCCGTCCAACGTTTCCGGCCTCGCCCGGGCGCTGCTGCCCGCTCACTCCGGATGCCCGGCTCACGCACCTCTTCGTCGATACCGATGAAGGAGAAACTGCGATGACCGATGTCCCGCCGCCGCCAACCGTGATGTACCGGATCCCGGTGGAGTTCCAGGTCCCCGGCACGACTCAACGCTCGGCGGCCACGGTACTGGCGGCGGTCCTGAACGACACTGCCGGTGTCGCCGACCGCCTGGCTGCCTACGCCGGCGTCCCGACCGCCGAGCGTCAGGCGGCGCACCCATGGGCGTTCGTCGACCGCGCGCTGACCGGCATCGACACCGGTGTGCGCGGCACGCTGTCCGGTCTCCGGGAGGGGACCGTCATGCCAGAGCCAGCCGAGGAGCCCGCACCGCAGCGGGTGCACGCCGCGACGATCGTGTGGTCCGGGCATCCGGGGGCGAACCCGACGGTGGTGCTTGCCGAGACCGAGGCGATGGCCTGGCACCTGGCCGCGCTGGATGTCGTGGAGGCGCTCACCGAGGACGGCGAGGCGTTCCCTGGTGCGGGCGCCTTCCTTCAACAGCATCCGGAGACGATGGTCTACGCGGGCCGACCCCGGGAGTGGCTGGCGGCCCTGGCCGAGGCGACACCGTTCCCTGCGGTCGCGGTCGCCGCCGCCGAAGTGCGCCCCGACCCCGCCGAACGCCACACCACAGGTCCGGAGGGCCCGACGATGGGCGCACCGGTCACCGCACCGGTATCGGCGGGGTCGGTGTCGGCCAGCCCGCTGGCACGGCAGCTACGGGAGCGGATGCACGCCCTGGCGCCGACCGGTGATCTGGAACCGGTGTCTGCGCGGCGCGATCTGCCGATTCCCGGCATGGGCTGATGGCCCGCCGGGACTTCGATCCGATCGAGGCGGCGGCGCGGGCTGAGGCGAACCTGCAGCGCATGTCCGAGCAGCTCGAGACTGCGGTCGGCCAGATGACCACCGGGCAGGACTGGCTCGCGGCGGTCGCGTTCGCGGCGCAGTTCCGTTCGCGGTCGTTCCTGAACACGCTGCTGATCCATGTCCAGCACCAGCAGGCGTTCGAGGAGGGCCGGGTGCCCGAGCCGTATCCGACCTATGTGGCCGGCTTCGCCGAGTGGAAGAACCTCGGCCGTCCCGTCGCCAAGGGCCAGGCCGGGTACATGATCCGCTCCCCCGTGACCACCCGGATGGCCTCCGCCACCCCGGGTGATCCGAACTCCTGGCGACCCCTGGGACGCAGGGAGAAGCCGGGCACTGGCGAGAAGGTCCGGGAGCGCATCATTAACGTCAAACCCGGCTACGTCTGGGATGTCTCGCAGACCACCGGCGACACCCCCGTCCCAGAACGGCCCCGCCCAGTGCTCCTTGAAGGTGAGGCGCCGGCGGGACTCTGGGATGGTGTCGCTGCGCAGATCGAGGCGGCCGGGTACCGGGTCGGGTCCGAGCCGGACGCGGCAGCGCTCGGTGGCGCCAACGGCGTCACCGACTACACCGCCCGCACCGTCACGGTCCGCGCCGACATGGATCCGGCAGCGAGGGTGAAGACCCTCGCGCACGAGCTCGGCCATGTCCTCATGCACGATCCTGACGAGGGCGGGCGCAGCCCCCACCGTGGGATCTCCGAGGTCGAGGCCGAGTCGCTGGCCCTGATGGTCTGCGCCAGTTTCGGGATGGACACCACCGGCTACACCGTCGCCTACGTCGCCGGCTGGGCAGGCTCGGTCCCCGACCGCACCCCGCTCGAGGTCGTCGGCGCCACCGGCGAACGCGTGCGCCGCACCGCCCTGGCCGTCCTCGACCAACTCCCGGAGGCACCCATTGGAGACGGTCGACCCCACCTCTCCGCTGAGTCGCCTGTGCGCCAACCGTCACCGGCTCTCCCCGAGATCATCTCTTCAGAGACGGTGTCGACTTCGCCCGGTCTGGGGCTGTGATCCGCCGCCGGTGAGGTACACCGAGCTCATTCGGATGGCGAGCTCACCTGGGTCGGAGTGCGAGATGGTTCCTCGGTAGGCGTTCCAGGCGCCCATCGAACGAAAACCAGGGCAGCGACAAGCGCGACCACCAACGTCAATGAACTCACAATGACCACGGCCCATCCGCCACGTCGCGACTCGCGCCGGCGGACGAGAGCCACGATACCGACGGCCAGCGTCGCCAGGGCGAGCGGGACCGAGACGAATGGGAGAACGAGAACTAGTGCCAGGCTCGCGACGGCAAGCGCACCTGTGACGAGCAGGACCCATTGCCGTCTCGGGGCCGGAACCGCTGCCGGCCGGTCCTGTCCGGCCGAGATCCGTTCGACCGGGCCAAGTTCGTCCAGGATCGCCCGCACAGTTGCTGCGTCGACGGGCTCCGGGGCACTCGCCAAGGCTTCATCGATGTGCTCGCGCACCGACTGGAGGACTTCGTCCCGATTCTCCGTACCCGTGAGCTCACGAGCCAGACTGTCCAGGTACGCGGCGATCATAGGATCCTGGCTGCGACGTTCGTGGTTGGCGTTCATCGTTCTCCCCTCAGCGCTCGGCTGGCTTCCTCGGTGAATGGTTCCCAAGCCGCACGAAACGCGACGAGAGCCTGAGTGCCGGAGTCGGTGATGCTGTAGTAACGTCGCGGCGGCCCGGATGTCGATTCCTCCCAGCTGGTCTCTACCCATCCTTGCTTGCGCAGCCGGGCTAGAAGGGGATACAGGCTTCCCTCGCTGGCGAACAGCGTTCCGTAACGGACCAGGTCGCTCGAAAGCTTGAGCCCGTAGGAAGGCTCGTGCACCAGCTGCGCCAACACGCAGTACTCCAGCACCCCTTTGCGGAGCTGGACAAGCACACTCTCAGGTGTGGTCGACATGCGGTAAAGCATAGCATTACATACCGCGGACCAAGAGGTACTTATCTTGACTAGGTATCGCTCTCTGTTAGGTATCGCACATTCGGCTATAACGTGCTGTTCTTAACTGTCGGCGCCGACACCCATCAATCGAAATCCTCTGGGAAGGAACACCATGTTCAAACGATCCATCCTGGGTGTCGGCCTCGCGGTCATCGCCCTCGTATACACCGCTGGAGCGGCGCAGGCCGCCGAGACGCCTCCGAATCTCACGAACCAGGAGACGCAGACCGTCGAGTTCGACTACTCGCCGGAGTTGCTCACCTACCTTGATACCCTCAGCCCGTCCGAACGTGACGCGTTCATCGCGTCGACGATTCCGGCGACCGAGACGGTGACGGTCACCCAGACGCCAGTCGACGAGGCGGCTCAAGCCAGCGTGGCCGAGGCAGCTCGGTCAGGATCTGCCGTGTCGCCGCGCGCAACCGGGTGCTGGGTCGGCCGCGCCGACTGGGACATCAAGGCGATCGCAGGCAACTCGCTCTACACGTACTACCACGTCGGCGGTTGGTGCATGACTGGCAGCACCGTCAACTCGGCACATATCGCTGACAGCGGCGCGCAGACGTGGACAGTGGGCTGGCGATACAACGGCGTCACCGCCAGCAGCTCAGGAGTCGTCTCCAACCAGGGCCGCTCCTATACGCAGCACAACTTCATCCTGGGAGTCGGCGGCTGGGACATCCAGAACACGCTCGAATGCGGTCGCGTGAACGGTGGTGACGGCTACTACACCTCGAGCGCAACCTGCGGCATCTACTGATACAACTTGGGGTGGCTGCCCCTTGGGCGGCCACCCCAACCGCGCGTGGCGGTTTTTCTGTCCCGTGTACCTGGTGAGGTTCGGCAACCTGCTCCAGGGAGTGAGCGTGGTCGTGAAGGCGACGACCGTCCCGGCTTCGCGAAATACCGGCTGAGTCGCGGGCGCTGATGCGCAGGGTCCGTTCCCGACCGCGCCCCACTCGAGGTCGGCGGCGCTACCGGCGAACGCGTGCGCCACACCGCCGTGGCCGTCCTCGATCAGATCCCGCGCCGACCACCGCTCCGGCGCGGGCTACCGGATCCGCGGCATACCGGATCCAGCCCATTTCGTCGGCAGTCGAGGAGGCGAGGGAGCCTCTCCCCCAGGTGCCGTCCCCGGATCTGTGATCCGGGGGATTCCGCTCCCTAGGCTGGTCTGTTACGGTCTTCGCGTCACCCCCGCATGGGGGACAGGGGGTTTTACGCCCGCTCGGGCCGGAATCTGGATACCGAGCGGGCCAGGCGGTTCGGATCGGGCCATTCTCCGCCGGTTTTCTGACGATTGCTCCGCCCGGGTTGCTATGCCTAGGTGACTCTTTCGCACCCCTGCCACCACGGGGTGCCGAGTTCGGGGGCTTACTGCCGCGCACCTTCGTCGTACCGCCACCGTCTCGTGGCGAGAGTCGCGTTCGGGGGTCAGGATGAGCCACACCTGGGCCACCGCTGTGCCCCGAGACCTCGCGCCGCATCCCGTCGGCGGGTGGGTCGTGCGGATGGCCGACGCCGGCACGGTCGTGATCGCCGCGGGCGCGTTCTGGCTGTCCGCGACCACTCTCGCCGACCTCGCGATGCTCGCCGGCATCCCGGCGGAGCGGGCGTGGCTGTGGCCGGGGATGGTCGACGGGCTGATGGTCATCGCCACCGTCGCCGTCGTCGTCCTGCACCCCTACGGCCGCCGCGCCACCGCCTACCCCTGGCTCCTGCTCACCGCGGGAACCTCGGTGAGCGTCCTGGCCAACGGCTATCACGCCTTCGTCACGACTAGCCAGCTTCCCCCGCTGGTCGCGGCGGCGATCAGCGCCGTACCGCCGCTGGTGCTGCTGGCGGTCACCCACCTGCGCGTCCAGCTCGGCCGATACCGCACCGCACGGCCATCACCCCGGGAACAAGCCGCCGCACCGCTCGAGAGCGTCGTGGTCGCGGAACCGAGCCCGGCGACCTCGAAACCGGTCACGGCGATGCCGGTCAAATCGGTGGCCGCGTCGCGGACGGTTCAGGCATCGGCGTCAGTGGAGATCGCCCAGCGACTGCGCGAGGGCGGGGCGAGCAACCGCGCGATCGCCCGGCAACTGCACGTGCATCCCTCCACGGTCGGCCGCTGGCTCGGCCCCGGCGACGCCGCTCCCGCCGCAGCGGCGGCGGCCCGAGAGGACCAACTAGAGGAAGCCCCCGTAAGAGAAGGAGAACCCCATGGACCGCAGCCATCCCGGCCTCTATCGTCGCCCGAGCCACCAGGGCGTCCCCTACGAGAGTCCCGAGCCCAAGCGGACGCCGGTGGAGACAGGGACGCCGCTGCACCGAGTCGACCCGTCCCTGATGAGGCCCACGAGTGAGCCGGTCGCTGCCGAGCCTCTCCAGCGGAAGCGGGCGGGCATCCTCTGGGCGACCCCGACCGAGCTCGCTTCCCGCGCCAACACCCGCATCGCCAGCGGCGTGTTTGATCTGAGTCTGCGCGGCCGGAAGGCGTTCGTGCGCGGCATCCATGAGGCGCCTGGTCGGGTGCGGGCGGGGCTGGAGATGAGGCAGGCGCGTCTTAGTCCCCAACGCGAAGCGGCGACCCCGATGAGCGTCGGCAGGGCCGCGCCCGAGGCGCGCGGGTTGTGAGCGCGGTGGCGACTCGCGTGCGCACCTGTCGAGCGAGGGAAGGGACATCCATGACGGACGATTCGGGACTCGGCGGTATCCGGGGGCGGGAGCTGGAGGCGCTGCTGGCCACCTCCGAAGGACTGCGGCAGGTGCTGGCCCTGATCCACGCCGAGGGGCCGGGTGCATGGCGGCGGCTCCCGGCGGGGGCGGTGCTGCTGCAGGTGGCGCAGAGGAAGTACACCCCGATCGCGAAGTCCTGGGGCCGAGCGCCGGAGGATGCCGCCTACGCCGCGTTCATCGCGATGCAGGCTCCGTCCCTGGTGGAGAAGGACGAGCCGTGGGCGGTCGTCACTCAGGCGGTGCGGCTGTCGATCATCGCCGACACCCAGGCCGAGCGTCTGCTGATCTCCCCCGAGCGCGCCCGCCGGCCCGAGAACCGCCCCGACAAGGTGCCGCTGCAGACCGGCGACGACCGCGAGTACCTCTACGACCTGACCACACCGGTCGAGCGGTCAACAGCGGAGGAGGAGGCCGAGCCGTTCGCCCGCGAGGCGGCCGCGTTCCTGGCCTTGGCGGGATGGCCGGCAGAGTTCGCCCTGACGGTGGTCGAGTACGTCAGCCTGCGCGCGGCGGAGATGGGCTCACGGGAGTCCGCGCTGGATACCCTGCAGCGCGACGATGTCGCGCGCGGTCAGTTCGGTGTCGACCCTGCTCGCTGGGCGGCCCTGCTGGGTCTGCTGATCGGGACCCGCCGCGGGCCGGCAGGGCTGCTGGTGCGGTTCATCCTCGGCGACACCCTCGCCGACGCTCTCGCCGACCCGGACCTGGCACCGCTGACCGGACGGGTGGCGTGGTGAGTTCCCCGCTGGTCCTCGAGCGGCCAATCGACGCGCTGATCGTGGGCGCCCGGCTGCGCCAGGACCTCGGTGACCTCGACGAGCTGGTCGAGTCGATCCGCCGCCTCGGGATCCTCGAACCGCTGGTCATCACCCCTGCCGGCGTCCTGATCTGCGGCGCCCGGAGACTTGAGGCCGCCCGGCGGGCCGGGCTGACGATGGCGAAGGTCACCGTGAACCCGCGGATCTCCACCCGGCTCGAGGAGGTTCTCGCCGAGTTGCACGAGAACACCCTCCGCAAGCCCCTCACCCACCGCGAGGGCGCGGCCCTCTACGCGGAGCTGCTGGCGATCGAGACCCACGCCGCCGCGGAACGGCAGGAACTGAGCCGCTTCGGTGCCCCCGACGACAACAACGGTGGCGACGACAGCGGCAGCGACGGGGCGGGTGGTGGAACGGTTCCACCACCGGCCGTGTTCGGGAAGGCCCGGGAGCGGGCGGCGCGGGCGATCACCGGCAAGGACAGCTACCACACCTTCGACCGGGTGCTGGCGATCGAGGCTCTCGCCGAGGACGAGTCGCAAGAGGCGGCGGTGCGCGATGTCGCCCGCCGCGCACTGGAGGCTCTCGATGACAGCCAGCCGGTGGCCCGCAACTACCAGCAGGCCAAGTCCGCCGAAGCCCTCGCCCGCCTGCACCAGCTGACCGAAGACCCGACCCTGCCCGCTGCTGCACGGGCGATGGCGCAGGAGACGCTGCTGCGGCTGGAGGCGGAGCCGAGCCCGCGGACCCGGCTGCGGGACGCGACCCGTGCGCTGACCGAGATCACCCGAGCCGGCACCCCGGCCCGGTCCGGGCGCTCCGGCTGGGGCGACCTCGATGAGACCACCCAGACCCGCGGGCAACTGCTGCGCTTCACCGGCCGGCTCACCGACGCCGCCGCTTGGTGGAGCGGGTTCGACCCCGAGACCGTCGGCCGCACCCTCGACGATGAGGCCTGGGATGCACTGGAAAGTCTTGCGACATCGCTGGCCGCCTTCCATCGCGCCGCGCTCGAGGCCCGTCGTACTCGACCCGATCCCACCGCGGGCTGGGACTGACCGGCCACGGTAGTCGGGGCGCACCTGTCCGGTGACCGGAAGGACACCCCGCGATGAGCCCCACTCGCCGGCTGAAGATCATCCTCGGCGTGATCGCCGGGATCCTGGCCATCCTGATCGGAGTCGGCATCTACGGCCTCAGCCGGCCAGCCCCGTTCGTTCCAGATCCCACGGGGCCAGGTGCCTCGTCGCCCCCCGGCGACAGCCCGGATGTCCCGCCTGCGGAGACCCCGGGGCTGGACTCGGCGGACGCGACCGAGTTCGCGACCGCGACCGCGGCGCTCCTCTACAGCTGGGATACCACGGCGACGGGCCGGCAGCAACTCATCGACAAGTTGCTCTCCGTCGGCGATGGTACGGAACTGAACGGACTGGCCTCGGACCTTGACCGTCACCTCCCCCAGCCGCCGATCTGGGACCAGCTGGCCGACCTCGGCACCGTGCAAGAGCTCACCATCGACGACCTGTCGGAGCCTGCAGGCTGGGCAGACGTGGCCGATGACAACGACCTGCCCGCTGGCTACACAGCGCTCACGGTGACCGGGACCCGGCACCGTACCGGCACCTGGCTGGACGAACCTGTCGAGTCCACCCACCTCGTCTCCTTCACCATGTTCCTGGCCTGCCCTCCCGCGTATGACTCGTGCCGGCTGCTTCGGCTGTCCGAGCCCGGCGTCGCCCTGCCGTGACGATGGGGAAATTGCTCGCTGGCCTGGCAGTGGCGGGACTGGTGCTCGGCCCGCCCGTGGCGCTAACCGCGACCGCCGCGCTGATGAACCCCGCACTGACCGCGTGCCTACCCCCGATCGGTGAGGCCGGGCCGGGCGGTGTCGCAGTGGTGCCAGAGACCACCGCGATCGTGATGCCGATCCCCGCCGGGACTTACGCGATCACTGACCGGTTCGGCGGGCGCGTGGACCCGTTCACCGGGGAATCGGACTTCCATGACGGAACCGACTTCGGCGCCGCCGACGGCACCCCGATCCTCGCCACCGCCGACGGACGCGTGCGCCTCGCCGGCAACATCCCCGGCTGGGGCAACATGATCGTCATCGACCACACGGTCGGCGGCCAGCCGGTGTCGTCGGTGTACCTGCACATGTGGGACCACGGCATCTACGTCACCGCTGGCCAGACCGTCACCGCTGGACAGCAGATCGGCGAGGTCGGCTCCTCCGGCCGAAGCACGGGCCCCCACCTGCATTTCGAGATCCGCCCCGGCGGCTGGCCCAACGCGGCCGCCGATTCCCTGATCTGGCTCACCGAGCACGGCGCCATCAGCCTCGACGACGTCGGCCTGCACGGCTGCACCCCGGCCACCCCGACGCCCACACCCTCCCCGAGCATCGGAGCCGCATGACCTCCCATCTCGTCGCGTTGCCTGGTGACGTGTTCCCCGATGTGAGCGCGATCGGCGACACCGCCGCCCTGGTGGCGGTGCTCGGCGCGCTGATGACCGTCGCGCTCGTGATCGCCGTGCTGATGATCGTGATCTGCGCTGCCGTCTGGGCTGTGGCGAACAGCGGGGGCAACTGGCAGGCGGCATCCCGCGCCAAGACCGGCCTGTTCATCGCCCTCGGCGCCGCGATCCTCACCGGCGCCGTGGTGGTGTGGGCGAACTTCCTCGTCGACCTCGGCGAGTCCATCTAGGCCCGCGCGTGACGCGTTCATCGACGCCGCCGTGTCGCGAGAATGAGCAGGTGCTAGAGCTCCCCGGCGAACGCTTGTCTCCGAACACCGTTCGGCTCGCGTCACCCGTGCCCGCGGTCGTCCATCTGCGAGTGACGGACCCTCTCGTCGCGTGGCTCGCCTACCGCGGAGTGCTCGAATCGGTCACGCAAGCCGCGCCGGAGTTCCTGTCGTTGTGGTCGCTCAGCGCCGCTCGCTCCGCACTGTCCGACGACACCTGGTTCTTCACTCGAGAGGCGCGCATCGAAGGGGCCAGAGCGGCCGGCAACCCGCACGCCATCTCACGTCTGCGCGGGTTGTTCGCCTTCCCCGATGAACAGGCAGCCGTACGCGCGGTGAGAGCGTGGAGCGGCTTCGAGGCTCATTTCCTCCAGGAGATCGAGATCCGCGAAGGAAGTGTGGTGTCTTGGCACGACTCTCGCTGGATCGACGCGATGGGCACAACGTCGGCGCCCACCGGTCACGCGACCGCGTCGTACTCCGCCGGGGAACCATTCGATGACCAGCCGCTCTGGGAGCTCCTCATCGACGGTAAGGCCGACCTTATTGGGACCGCTCTTCGCGAGAAGGCTTACAGCGTGGTCCGCGCCCAGTGGCCGAACGCCCTGTCGCCGCTGGAGATCGCCCGCCTCGGAGCGCAGCTCGACTCGTCTATCGGTTACATCGCCGCATTCCCGGTGGACGAGGGAGACACGGTGTCGATCAGGTTCCTGATGGACTTCCGTGACGCGGAGAACCGTGCCTTCCTCGACGCGCTCCAGAAGCACCTCGCGACGCTACCGCCTGAGCACATCAACCGTGCCGACCTGGCGGTCGGCGGTGACTTCTTCGGGGTCCCTGACTTGCGGAGCAGATCCCTTACAGTGCCCCGAGAGCGGTGGCCGGGAGGCCTCCGTGTCGCCGAGGCCCAACAGGACTAGCTGACACTCGAACAGCCGGAAATCCGGTCCCTCGTCGAGGTCGTAGACAAAGGCCGATCGGTTCATCCTCGGCTGTGTTCTCTCGGGTCGAGAGGCCCGCGATCAAGCCGCCCAGGAAGTCGGCGCGCACCTCTGAGCCAGACCCGCTGAACCGCGGCGGGCAGTGCAGCTTGGAGTCCCGCCCCGTGAACACCCTGTCTCTGGTCCTGGCCGTCCTGCCCGCCGACATCGTGATTCCGCCGAACGACTCGGGCCTTCCGGGGATCGAGGCGCTGCGCACAATCGTCGGCGCGGTCATGACCGTCGGGCTGATCCTGTCGGTGCTGGCGCTGATCATCTCCGCGGTCATCTGGGGTTTCGGGGCGAACTCGTCCAATCCGCATTTGGCATCGAGAGGTAAGTCGGGGGTGCTGATCGCGTGTGCTGCGGCGGTGATCTGCGGCGCCTCGGTGACCGCGGTGAACTTCTTTTGGGCCGTCGGCCAGACCGTCTGAACCAGGCGACCCGAGCACATGGATGGCATCTGCGACATCCCCGTCATCGCCGACGTCTGCACCGCCGTCGGCGAAGGCACCGCCGGACTGGTTGTCGCACCCTTCACCTGGCTCGCCCAAGCACTAGGAGCCGCGGCGCAGTGGATGTTCGAGTCGGTCTGGTCGCTATTCTCCCAGACCACCCTGGTCGACATCACCGGCGACAACTACCTCGGCGTCTACAACATCGTCTTCGGCGTCGCCCTGTTCCTGGCCGTCGGGTTCTTCCTACTTCAGCTGATCGGCGGCATGATCCGCCGCGACCCCTCCACCCTGGCCACCGCCGCGATCGGCCTGGGCAAAGCGATCATCGGCTCGTTCCTGGTGGTGACGATCACCGCGACACTGCTGGAGATCGTCGACCAGCTGTGCATCGGCATCATCCAAGCCTCCGGCAACACCCTGGAGAGCATGGGCGACAAACTCGCCGTCCTCTTCCTCGGCCTGACCACCATCAGTGCCGCCTCCCCGCTCGCCGGCCCGATCCTCGCGATCTTCCTGTCCAGCCTGGCTCTCTCCGCCGGATTCGTCGTGTGGTTCTCGCTGCTGATCCGCAAGGTCCTGCTCCTGGTGGCTGTGGTCCTGGCGCCGATCGCCCTGTCCGGGCAGTCCTGGGAGGTCACCCGCGGCTGGTTCGGGAAATGGGCCACCTTCGTCGTCGCGCTGATCCTGTCCAAGCTCGTGGTCGTGGTGATCTTCCTGATCGGCATCACCCAGGTCAACTCCCCCCTGGACCTCGACCTCGCCTCGATGGCCGACCCGATCGCCGGGATCGTGATCCTCGCCATCGCAGGCTTCGCCCCCTACATGGTCTACAAGCTGATCAGTTTCGTCGGCTTCGACATGTACCACGCGATGTCCACCGAGCAGGAAGCCAAGAACGCCATGAACCGGCCCCTGCCCACACCCCAGCTGCCCTCCGCCGACACCGCGAAGAAGGTCCTCGACGGCGGCAACCCCGGCACGGGTCAGCCCAGCCCAGATCCGCCGCCCCCACCGCCGGGCGGTCCCGGCGCCAACCCAGCCCCTGCGGCCAGTGGAGGGACTGCAGCCCCGGCTGCGGCAGCTCCCGCAGCAAGCACGACCACGACCGCCGGAGGCAGCGCCACAGCAGGCGGCAGCACAGCCGCTGCGGCAGGTGGCGCCGCGGCTGTCGCGGCCCCGGTAGCCGCCGCCGTGATCGCGGCGAAGCTCGCCAAGGGTGCCGCCGACGCCGGGCCGAAGCTCGGCGGTGCGATCGGAAACGCTACAGACCAGCACGCTGACGGCGGCAACCAGGCCCCCACACCGCCACCGACCAACCAGCCGTTGGTCGCGCCCCCGAGCAGCCCACCGGCCCGACCGGTGGAACCTCCGCCCGCGCCGCCAGCCAAGACCTGACCTGCTCTCGTCCTCCCGCTCATCCACCCCCTGATTGGAGTCCCCGGCTATGGCCGATGCATCAACCGCCCGCTTCGAGCTGAGCCCGGTGTCCTTCTCCCGGCTTGCCCGTCGCGGCATCATCCTCGGCCTGTCCCTGCCGCAACTGCTCTCCGCCGGTGGCGCAGCGCTGGTGATCGTGAGCGGCCTCTACCTCGCCGGCAGCACCGTTGTCCTCTACACCGCACCCCTCTGGGGCGCGCTGGCCGCCGCGACCTGGATCCCTGTCAGCGGGCGGCCTGCGATCGAGTGGGCGCCGATCGCCGGACACTGGATGCTGCGGGTCGGACGCCACAACACCCGCTACCGGCGCCGCATCCTGAAACCGCGCCCCACCGGTACCCTCGCCCTCCCCGGAGATGCCGCACCGCTTCGGCAGTACACCGACCCGGACACCGGCACCGTGATGGTCCACGACCCGCACGCCGGCACCCTCGTCGCCATCGTCGAGGTCACCCACCCGTCCTTCGTGCTCCTGGACCCCGGCGAGCAGGAACGCCGCGTCCACGGCTGGGGACGCGTGCTCGCCACCGCCTGCCGCTCCGCCCGCCTGGCCCGGGTGCAGGTCCTCGAGCGCACCCTGCCCGACTCCGGCTCCGGGCTGCAGCAGTGGTGGGAGAGCCATGGCAAGGACGACGACTCCTGGGTGTCCACCACTTACCGCGAGCTCATCGACCGCGCCGGCCCCGCCGGCGAACGCCACGTCACCACCGTCTCACTGTCGTTGGACATGCGCGCTGCCGCCCGTGCCATCCGCGCTGCCGGCGGCGGTATCAGGGGCGCCGCGGCCGTCCTCTCCCAGGAGATGACCACTATGACCACCGCCCTGCGCGCGGCGGAGCTGCGCTGCAGCGACTGGCTCACGCCCGGCCGGCTCGCTGTCATGCTCCGCTCGGCCTATGACCCCGCGATTGCCACCGCGCTCGAGCGCTCAGGGAGCATCGGCCAGGACCTCGCCACGGCCGGTCCCGTTGCCGTCGACGAGCGCTGGGACCGGATGCGATCCGACAGCGCGTGGCACGCGGTCTACTGGATCTCCGAATGGCCGAGGTCCCAGGTCTACCCAGGGTTCCTCGCCCCCTTGCTCCTGACTACCGGCGTGCGGCGATCCTTCTCGCTCATCTACGACCCCGTCCGGGCGGACGTGGCCGCCCGAGACATCCGCAAGAAGAAAACCGAGCACCTCTCCGACCGCCACCAGCGGGCCAAGATCGGCCAGATCGAAGACGCCGCCATCAACGCCGAATACCACGACGTCCTCCAGCAAGAAGCCGACCTCACCACCGGCCACGGCATCCTCCGCTACGCCGGTCTCCTCGCCCTCTCCGCCCCCACCCCCGACGAGCTGGACGCCGCCTGCGCCGCGATCGAACAAGCCGCCATCCAGGCAGGTCTTGAGACCCGGCGCCTCGTCGGCCAGCAGGCCGCCGCTTTCACCGCAGCAGCGCTGCCGCTGTGCCGTGGACTATAGCGACGCCTGGATGGGCCGTGGTTGCGGCTTCGTTGTTGTTGAGACCGGTCGCCGGCCTATCTAGGTGAATCCCCCGTGGTTCACAATGGGACAGCGGCACACGAGTCCACGTCGCACCGCGCTCATCGACATTGAGGTCGTCCGCATCCGCTTCGACTAGATGTCGTCTAGTCATAGACCCGGATGAGTCGCCACTCGTCGCCGGCTCTGCGGATGTCGAACATGCGGCTGATGCCTGCCGTGTCGGTGCCCTGGAATCGCCAGCCTGTGAGGTTCAGCCGATGGGCCAGGTCAGGGTTCTCGTCTTCAAGCCGGGTCGGCATGTCGCTAACGCGATAGCGCTGACCCTCGTGGACGATTCGCGCGGGCACGTCATTGACGAGCCAGACAGTGATGACGGTCCCGGATCGCGCCGGGTGCAGCAGACTCATGATCAACTCCTCAGACATTCGAACATATCTTCGAGAACATGAGGCTACTCCGACCCGGACGACACGCCAAAAGATTCCTCTATTGCGTTAAAAATGCAGGATTCCCGGGAGCGGTTGAGTCCTGAATAGTACGGATGTTTTATGGTGGCCGTCTCCGCTTGACCTTGCGGGGCGAATCCTGCGTTTAAATGCAGCTCTTCCCGAGCCGCCTGCCAGGCCACCCGATCAGCGCCGCAGCCCTCGGGAACCGGCTCCGAGCGATCGGAGTCGAACCCAACGCCGCCCGCAGCACCGCGCTAATCCAGCTCCCGCTCCAACTCCCGCCCGCGGTCCTCGGCCGTCTCATCGGCGTACGCGCCCGGACCGCAACACGCTGGAACGCGGCGATCGCGGCAAGCCAGGCTTGCTATGCCACCTCGAAAGCGCAGGACTAGGCGTCGTGCAAACCGATCAGCGCACGAGCGCCGGCCGCTGCGCTGTCGACCACGCCTGCGTCGCGACTTGCACGGCGTCCCAGGGCGAGCCGAGCGGGGGCGTGTAGGAGAGGTCGAGTTCGCTGATCTGCTCGATGGTCAGCCCTGCGTAGAGGGCGGTGGCGAAGGTGTCGACGCGTTTGGCGACTTCAGTGCCGCGCCGTCCCACGAGTTGCGCGCCGAGCAGGCGTCCGTCGCTGGTGTCGGCGGTGATGCGGAACTGGATCGTGTGAGCGCCCGGGTAGTACCGCTTGTGGTCGTCGGCCGCCGCAGTCACAGTGGAGGACGCGAGGCCTGCTGCGACCGCTTCGTGGTCGCGCAAGCCGGTGCGGGCGGCGATGAGGTCGAAGACCTTGACGACCTGAGTGCCGACGGAGCCGGCGAATCTGCGGTCGCCGCCGAGGGCATTCTCCCCGGCGATCCGACCCTGCTTGTGCGCGGTCGTCCCGAGAGGTAGGTAGGTGGGGCCAAGGAGACGGTGGTGGGTGATGATGCCGTCGCCGGCGGCCCAGACGTGCGGTAGTCCGGTGCGCATCCACTCGTCGACCACGACCGCGCGCCCGGCGCCGAGGCTCGCCCCGGCCTGCTCGAGGAGCTCGGTGTTGGGGCGCACGCCGACGACGACGAGCACTAGGTCCGCGGTCTGGGTGAAGGCCTGGCCATCTCGGGTTCCGGTGACGGTGAGCCCGGCCGGGGTCTTCTGGATGCCGGTGACGGTGGTGTTGGTGATGACGTCGATGCCGTGGGCGGTGAGTTCGTCGTGGACGAGGGTGCCGAGTTCGGGGTCGAGGGTGGAGAGCACTTCGGGGCTGCGCTGCAGCTGGGTGACCTGCAGCCCACGGACGGTGAATGCCTCGGCCATTTCCAGGCCGACGTAGCCGGCGCCGACGATGATCGCCGACGACGGCTGGCGCTGCTCGAGGTCGCGGTCAAGGGCGAAGGTGTCGCCCATCGAGTGGATGACATGCACCCCATCCGTGGGGGTGAGCTGGTCCAGTCCGATGATGCCGGCGTGGGACGGGAGGGCTCCAGTGCCGACGATCAGCTCGTCGTAGCCGATATCCTCCGTGCCGCCATCCGGCGTGCGGACGGTGAGGCGCTGTCCTGCGACGTCGATGCCGGTCGCGAAGGTGTTCAGCCGAAGGCTCATCCCGGTGGCTTCCAGGTCGGCGCTAGTGCGGTGCGCGAGCGACTGCCACGGGGCGACTTCGCCGGTGAAGTAGTACGGGATGCCGCAGATGGAGAAGTTCGGATACTCATCGGCGACCACGACGGTGACGTCGATGGAGGGGTCGAGTTCGCGGGCGCGGAGTGCGGCGGAGATACCGGCGTCGGAGCCGCCGATGGCGATCAGGTGGGTCATGCGGGGACCTTTCGATTTGGGAAGAGCAGGAGAACCAGGACGGCACCGAGGGCCGCACCGACGAGCTGCGCGCCGACGAACCACAGTGCCGAGGTCGGGGTGATGCCGGCGAAGGTGTCGGTGAAGATCCGGCCGATCGTCACGGCAGGGTTGGCGAACGAGGTCGAGGACGTGAACCAGTACGCCGCCCCGATGTAGGCACCGACGGCGGGGGCGACGATCGCGGACCGGCCGGTGCGGGACAGGGCGAAGATCAGCAGCACCAGCCCAGCCGTGGCCACGACCTCCCCGAGCAGATGCCCCGCCGAGAGCCGGTCGGCCGTGGAGATGGTCGTCGGGGTGTCGAACATGAGGTTCGCGAGGATCGCACCGCCGACACCGCCGACGATCTGCGCGAGCAGATAGGCGACAATCTCGGCCGGGCGGTGGCGAGTGCCGAGGAGACGGTCGGCGAGGGTGACCACGGGGTTGAAGTGCGCACCGCTAACAGTCTGGAAGAGCAGGATGAGCACAGTCAGCCCGAGCGCGGTCGCCAGCGAGTTCTCCAAGAGCTGCAACCCCACGTCCCCTGGTGAGAGGCGTTGAGCGGCGATGCCGGAACCGACCACGACGGTCACGAGCAGCCCGGTGCCCATCAACTCGGCGGTAGCGCGCCGCCACAAGGGCGCAACGGCAGGTCTAGGAGTCTGTGTGGTGTTCATCGCAGGATCATCTTGACGTGAATCAATCGCTCAGTCAAGATTGAGGTAATGAACATTGAGCGAATTGGCCTTGTGGGGCGGGCGGCGCGGTATGCGGCGCTGGCCGATCCGGTGCGGCTGCGGATCATCGACCTGCTCACCTTGGGCGATGTCGCTCCGGTCGAGCTGCAGGCCGAGTTGGGTATCTCCTCCAGCCTGCTCGCGCACCACCTGAACCTGCTGGAGCGAGAGGGCATGCTGGTGCGCACCCGCTCGGAGGCCGACCGGCGCCGCACCTACCTGCACCTCGCCCCCGGAGCGTTCGAGGGGCTTGTCCCGTCGCCTGCGGTCGGTGTGCGGCGGGTGGTGTTTGTCTGCACCGGCAACTCGGCCCGCTCGCAGCTTGCTGCCGCGCTCTGGCACGACGCCAGCGAGATTCCGGTGGCCTCGGCGGGCACGCACCCGGCTGACGCGATCGAGCCCGGCGCGATCGCCGCCGCCGACCGCCACGGCCTCACCCTCCGTGCCTCCCAGCCCCAGGCGCTGGAGCAGGTGCTGGACGCGGACGACTATGTGATCACCGTGTGCGACACCGCCCACGAAGAACTTGGTCGTACCGGCCGGCTGCACTGGTCGGTGCCCGACCCGGTGCGCGACGGCAGCGAGGTGGCGTTCGATGCCGCGTTCGAGGACATCGCCGCCCGCATCCAGAGCCTCGCCCCGAGGCTCACCACGACCACGAAAGGATGACGAAGATGCCACAGCACGAACCGCACGCCAGCATCACCATCGACCAGGAAGCGGCCCTCGCCTCCGGTGCCGACCGGCTGACACGGGAGTTCGAGGGCACCTTCGGGCGGGAGACGATCGACCGGTTCCTGCACTCCTCCTACGCCGAGCTCGCGGTGCGAGCGACGGTGGCGAACTACCTGCCCCTGCTGACCGAGAAGTTTGCCCGTCAACGCCTGCGCGCTCTCGCGAAGGTCGACGGCCTGCAGGTCGACGGCCAGCCCACGGTGCTGTTCCTGTGCGTGCACAACGCGGGCCGCTCGCAGATGGCACTCGGCTTCTTCCAGCACCACGCCGGCGACCAGGCCGTCGGCTGGTCCGGCGGCTCCGAGCCCGGCGAGCAGGTCAGCCCGGTCGCGATCGAGGTCATGGCCGAGCGCGGCATCGACATCGCCGGCGAATACCCGAAACCGTGGACGGATGAGGTCGTGCGCGCAGCCGACGTGGTGATCACGATGGGCTGCGGGGACGCCTGCCCGGTGTTCCCCGGCAAACGCTACGAGGAATGGACCCTCCCCGACCCCGCCGGGTGGAACCCCGACGGGGTGCGCCCGGTCCGGGACGAGATCGAGGCCCGCGTCCTGACCCTGCTGGCCGAACTTGGCGTGCCCGCCCGAACCTAGACCGTGGAGCCGGCCGGGGCGCGGCCGAGCTGGATCAGCTGCGGCGCGGGCGCGCAGCACGCGCCGGCCTTGGCCCCGGTCGGGTCATCGAACAATCCCGCACCGCCGCAGACGCCCGTGTCCGGCAGCACCAACTCGACGCGGGCCGCGGCCTCATGGTCGCCGGCGAGTTCCGCGACGACACTGCGGACCTGCTCATAGCCAGTCAGGGCGAGGAAGGTCGGGGCGCGGCCGTAGGACTTCGCCCCCACGATGAACAGGCCCGGCTCCGGCTGAGCCAAGTCGGCGGCTCCCGTGGCGCGCACGGAGCCGCAGGAGTGGATGTTCGGGTCGATGTCCGCCGCGATCCGCACCGGCGCCTGCAGCCGGGCATCCAGCTCGAGGCGCACCTCGGACAGGATCGACAGGTCCGGGCGGAACCCGGTCAGGACCACGACCCGGTCGGCGGGCTCGAGCGTGCGGCCGCCCTCGGCGATCAGGACCGCGCCCTGCTCGGTGGTCTCGATCCGCTCAACCCGGAACCCAGTCACGAGGGTGACGAGTCCCTGCTCGACGGCGGTGCGGGCACGCTGGCCGAGCGCGCCGCGCTCGGGAAGCTCATCCGCGTCCCCGCCACCGAACGTCGAACCGACGGTCCCGCGGCGAAGCACCCACGTGATCCGGGTGTCGGGGTGCTGGCGGGCGATGCGGGCGAGTTCGGTGATCGCGGTTGCCGCAGAGTGGCCGTTGCCGACTACGACCGTATGGCGTCCCGCATACTGCTCGGTCTCGGCGGGCGCGGGAATCCGGTAGGTCAGGTAGTCGGCCGCGGTGGTCTCGCCGAGGGCGGGCAGGCCGTCGGCGCCTGCCGGGTTCGGGATCGCCCAGGTGCCGGAGGCGTCGATGACGGCCTGCGCTTCGATCCGCGACTGCTGGCCGTCCACGTCCTGCACGTGGACCACGAACGGCTGCTCGGCGCGCCCGGCATCGACCAGCAGGTCCCGGCCCTTCCGGCCCACGCCCGTCACCTGCGCGCCGTAGTGGACCCGGTCGCCGAGCGCCTTCGCGAGCGGTTCGAGGTAGCCGGAGATCCAGGCTGCGCCCGTGGGGTATCCGCGCTCCGGCTTTGTCCACCCGGTCGGTGCGAGCAGGCGAGCGGCGACAGCGTCCACGAGTTCGGGCCACTCGGAGAACAGCCGCACATGGCCCCACTCCGACACCGCAGCTGCAGGGCTTGCGCCCTGCTCCAGCACCAGGGGCACCATGCCGCGCTCCAGCAGATGCGCTGCCGCCGCCAGCCCCTGCGGCCCCGCACCGATCACTACGACAGGAAGACCCACGATCCACTCCTCACATCGACCAACATCAATACATCGAGAATCCTCGATACATCGACAGATGTCAATACGACTGGCAGAATGAGCACCATGACCATCGCGCTCCCGCTCCCGACCCAGGCCGACACCGCCTGCTGCGGCACCGTCGCCAGCGGCGCGCTCGAGTCCGAGCAGGCGGAGCGGATCGCCCGCGTGTTCAAAGCGCTCGGCGACCCCACCCGGGTCAGGCTCCTCTCCCTCATCGGCGGCAGCAAGACCGGCGAGATGTGCATCTGCGACCTCACTGACCCCGTGGGCCTGTCCCAGCCCACCGTCTCGCACCACATGAAACAACTCGTCGAGGCAGGGCTCGCCACCCGCGAGCAGCGCGGCAAGTGGGCCTACTTCCGCGTCGTCGACGGCGCCCTCGAAAGCGCCGCCCGGACCCTCCTGCCGGAATGACCGACGTCACCATCCGCCCGCTGACCCCGGCGGACTGGCCGACCGTCGAGCACATCTACCGCGAAGGCTTCGCCACCGGGCACGCCACCTTCGAGACCGAACCGCCCTCATGGGAGGGATTCGATACCGGCAAGCTTCGTGACCCGCGGTTGGTCGCGACGGATGCCGACGGCACTGTCCTGGGATGGGCGGCCGCCTCGCCGGTGTCCACGCGACCGGCGTACCGCGGAGTGGTCGAGCACTCGGTTTACATCGCCTCCGCCGCGCGTGGCAACAGGGTCGGCGGAGCACTGCTGCAGGCGTTCATCGCCGCAGCCGACGCAGCCGGGATCTGGACGATCCAGTCCTCGATCTTCCCCGAGAACACCGCCAGCCTCCGCCTACACGAACGTCACGGCTTCCGCATCGTCGGCACCCGCGAACGCATCGCCCTCATGACCTATGGGCCGCTCGTCGGTATCTGGCGAGACACAGTCCTCATCGAACGCCGCCACCCGAACGACTGAGCAACCACCGCCCTATCTGGGCCAGCCCTATGTTGCGGTCAGCTCTTCGATATGAAAGTATCTGCGTATGGATGCAGATACGCGGATGTGTAGTCGTGAGCCGGACAGCCAGTTCGTCGAGCTCGCGGTCGAGGTGTTCGCGATGCTCGCCGACGCAACTCGGGTGCGCCTGATCCTGGCGCTGCGTGACGGTGAGTTGTCGGTGAACCACCTGGCCGACATTGTCGATAAGACTCCGGCCGCGGTGTCCCAACACCTGGCGAAGCTGCGCCTCGGGCGCATCGTCGCAACCCGGCAGGAAGGCCAGCGGGTGTTCTACCGGCTCGAGAACGAGCACGCCTCCCAGCTCGTCGCGGACGCGATCTTCCAGGCCGAGCACTCCCTGGGCGGCACTCCCCGCCACCACCACGAGCAAGGAACCGAGCAGTCATGAGCACACCCCACGCCCACCCGCACGATGACGCGATCGCCCACGGCCACGATGATCCGCACGAGCACGAGCACGAGCACGAGCACGAGCACGAGTCCACAGGACGTGCCCACGGGCATGAGCACGGAGACCATGGGTCGGGCGGACACTCGCACCCGACTGGGATCAAAGGGTTCTTCTACGGACTGTTCGTCCCACACTCCCACGACGCCGCCGACTCAATCGACAACGCGCTGGAGGCCAGCAAGGAGGGTGTCAGGGCGCTGAAGATCAGCCTGTTCATCCTGCTCGGCACCACCGTCCTCCAGCTTGTCGTGGTCCTAATCAGCGGCTCGGTCGCGCTGCTGGCCGACACAATCCACAACTTCTCCGACGCCCTGACCGCGGTCCCGCTCTGGATCGCGTTCATCCTCGGCCGCCGGATCGCCACCCGCCGCTACACCTACGGCTACGGCCGGGCCGAGGATCTCGCCGGCCTGTTCATCATCGCCGTCGTCGCAATCTCGGCGATCGTCGCGGCGTGGCAATCGATCGAGCGAATCATCAATCCGCAACCGCTGCAGAACCTATGGTGGGTGCTCGCCGCCGGGCTGATCGGCTTCATCGGCAACGAAGCCGTGGCCATCTACCGCATCCAGGTCGGGCAGAAGATCAGCTCCGCAGCCCTCGTCGCCGACGGTGTTCACGCCCGCACCGACGGGTTCACCTCCCTGGCTGTGGTAGTTGGCGCGATTGGCGTGATGCTGGGGTTCCCGCTGGCCGATCCGATCGTCGGTCTGGTCATCTCGGCAGCGATCATCGTGCTGCTCTGGGGCACCGTGCGCTCCATCGGTCACCGCCTCATGGACGGCATCGAACCGGAGCTGGTCGACAAGGCCGAGCACGCCCTCGAGCACACACCGGGTGTGCTCTCCGTCCCACGGCTGCAGCTGCGCTGGGTCGGCCACCGCCTCCAAGGCACCGCGACCATCCAGGTTGCCGGCGACAGCACCCTGGCCGCGGCGGAAGCGATCATCCACGAGGCCGAGCACGAGCTCGGGCACGCCCTGCCCAACCTCGACGACATGCTCATCCGCACCACCGCCAACGCGGAGAGCAGCAGCGCACCCCACATCCACTGACCCCGCGCGCACGGGCTCGAGGACTAAACCGGAGGTTCGGGCTCCTCGCCGTTCGCGATCGCCTCGATCCAGTCGGCTGCCTCATCCGAGATGAAGAACCCCGACGGACCGCTCTCTCCGACCCACCACGCGCCCGACGCCACTAGGCCGCCCGCCGTCGTGATCTCAGCGACGATCTCCGGCGGCACCGCATCGCCATTGTTCTCGATCAACCACGCCCGTGTCGCCGGCTTCACCTTCGGCCACCACCGCTCGATACTCACCCAACAAAGTCTGGCACCAGGTCCGATGTCGCGACCCCCGGATAGCGTCCTATTCCGTCCAAAGCCATTCCGGACGTTGCCGATAAAACTTCAACCTGCCTGGGGCCAAACGCACCTCTGTTTCATGGATGAGACACAGGGCACCCTGCACACGACCAGCCTCGTTGCGCCGGTGCGCGAGAGCCGCCAAGCGCGCAGGCGACGTCGAGGCACGACCGCCGAGCTCGCCCGGCTCGATGCCGGCGAGAGGCGGGCAGCAACACGCGCTCAGCTCGAGGAAGAGCGACGCACAGCCCGTGCAATCCGCCACCTGCCTGCCGGAGGCGAACCGGGACCGGCCGGTCTCCGGGCCTACCGTCGGCTGCGGATTCCAACGCATCAGGACACTTCTGCATCGCTGCGCGGTGCGTACCCGTTCCTGGCTGAAGGCGGGCTCGGTGCGGACGGGGTGTTCGTGGGCCAGGACCTCTACTCGGGTGGCAGCTTCGTCTACGACCCGTGGGTGCTCTATGAGCGCGGAATCATCACCGCGCCAAACATCGTGCTCGCTGGGATCGTCGGTGCCGGGAAGTCGTCGCTGGCGAAGTCGCTCTACACGCGCTCGATCGCGTTCGGCCGTCGCGTCTACATCCCTGGAGACCCGAAGGGTGAGCACAGTGCCATCGCCGAGCTCGTCGGCGGCAAGGCGATCGTCCTCGGCCATGGACTGCGAACCCGTCTGAATCCGCTGGACGAGGGACACCGCGCGGGCGGGATGTCGGACGCGGAGTGGTCGCAACTGGTTGCGGCCCGGAGGCGGGATCTGATCGGGGCGCTGACGGAAACCGTCCTGAATCGGCCGCTGGATGCCGTCGAGCACACCGCTGTCGATGTCGCGCTGCGCTCCGCGGTGGCCTCGTCGCCGGTGCCTATTCTGCCCATGGTCGTCGAGCGGCTGCTGACCCCGGACGCCGGTGAGGACTCTCGCCTGATCGAGGACGGCAGGGTCGCCGGCCATGCCCTTCGTCGTCTGGTGTCCGGGGATCTGATGGGCCTGTTCGATGGTCCGTCGACGGTGGCGTTCGATCCGTCGCTGCCGATGGTGTCGCTGGACCTGTCGCGGATCGCGGAGAACGCGGCTCTGATGAGTGTGCTGATGACCTGCTCGAGCGCGTGGATGGAATCGGCGCTGATGGACCCGGACGGTGGGCAGCGGTGGGTGGTCTACGACGAGGCCTGGCGACTCATGCAGCATCCGGCGCTGCTACGGCGGATGGATGCCCAGTGGCGTCTGTCGCGGCACTATGGCATTGCCAATCTGCTCGTCTTTCACAAGTTGAGCGACCTCGACAATGTCGGCGATCAGGGCAGCGCCATGCGGGCTCTGGCCTCGTCGCTGCTGGCCAACGCGGAGACGCGGATCATCTACCGGCAGGAGTCCGACCAGCTCGGGCCCACCGCTCAAGCACTCGGGCTGACCGGCACCGAGCAGGCGCTGCTGCCGACGCTCGGGGTCGGGCAAGGCCTGTGGCGGATCAAGGAGAGATCCTTCCTGGCGCAGCACCAGCTAACGCCGACCGAATTTTCGATGTTCGATACTCGTGGCCGGATGGTGTCCTGATGGGCCGCCGCACCACCACCACGCGAACGCCGAAGCGAGATCGTCGCAAGCCTGTTCGGATCGGGGTGCGCTTCGCCACCGATGCGGCCGCGATGATCGCCGTCGACGATGTTGCGGAGCCGGGCGAGGTCGTCCGAGCCGGCGTCGTCGGGCACATCGCCGCACTCATTCTCGGACTGGGCAGGGCGGCATTGGTGCGGGTGCAGGAGGTGGATGGGGCGGTGTTCGCCGATGTTCTGACCCCGCCCAGCCGCGATCCCGCCGACCTGGTGGACCGTATCCGCGACCAAGTAGCCGCTGGCGGACCGACCGCGAATCCTGAGCTGCTCGAGGTCACCGGAGACGGGCTCTTACCTGGCGAGGATGTTCAGGTCGCGCCGGTGTTGCAAACCGTGACCGCCCACGAGGACGGCACCGCTCGCGCTCTGGTGGATTCGTCTGAGCTGGGGGCAACCGGTCAGGTGATGCTGTTCGGGGCGGTCTCCGGCACCACGATCCTCGCCCGCCGCCCGTGAGATCTGCTTCGCCCGGCGGGGAGAACGCACTGGCCAATCTCGGTCTGGCGCTTCTCGGTGGAGTCCTGGCAATCGCAGGGATTCTCTGGGGCGCGGGCCACATCGCCGCGTTCGTCCTCGGAACCACCCCGCCGGCTGCGGACATCACCGGCGGCTTCGGAGTGCTGGCCCGCCCCTGGGACCCAGCCACTCCCCTCGAGGCAGCCGGATTACATCCGGTCGCGTACTGGGTCACCGTCACCCTCCTCACCGCCATCTCGGGTGTGGCCGGCTGGGGAGGGTGGCGGCTCTTCCACACACCCCGCAACCAACCCACCGACCTGCACCATCTCGACGGGACCGCCACCCGCGGTGAGGTCGGCAAGACCGCCTCCGCCCGGGCCCTCACCAAGAAGGCCGCAGCCTTGCGGCCCTCGCTGCCGAACGCGACCGCGGCGCAGCTGGGCTACTTCCTCGGCCGCGCCGCAGGCAAGGAAGTGTGGGCGACGGTGGAGGACTCCATGCTGCTGATCGGACCACCCCGTTCTGGCAAGGGCGCCCACATTGTCATCAACGCGATCCTCGACTCCCCCGGCCCCGTCGTCACCACCTCCACGCGCCCCGACAACCTCGCCATCACCATGAACGCCCGCGCCGCCCAAGGACCGGTTTACGTCTTCGACCCGCAGCGACTGGCCGAAGGCATCGCGGCCGGCGCGAAGTGGTCGCCGGTGCGCGGCTGCGAGGACCCCACCACTGCGATGATCCGCGCGGCCGGGCTCGCCGCAGCGACCGGGTTCGGCGGGGTCGAGGCCGGCAACTTCTGGGAAGGCAAAACCCGCGTCGCGATCCAATGCCTGCTGCATGCGGCCGCCCTCGACCACCGCACACCGGCCGACCTCTACCAATGGACGCTGAACCCGGCAGCAGCCCGGGATGCCGCCCGCATCCTCGCCACCAACCCCGACGCCACCCCGGGCTGGGCCGATGCCCTGGACGGGATGCTGCTGTCCGACCCCCGCACCCGCGACTCGATCTGGCACGGAGTGAGCCTGGCCTTCGCGGCCCTCGCCGACCCGCGCGTGCTCGCCGCGGTCTCTCCAAGGCCGGGTGAGGAGTTCGACCCGGCCCGATTCCTCGCCGAGAACGGCACCCTCTACCTGCTGGCCACCGGCGCCGGCGCAAGTTCCTCGGCCGCTCTCGTCGCCGCCCTCATCGAGGACCTGGTCGAGGTCGCCCGCCGTAAGGCTGCCCGCTCCCCGCGGGCCCGCCTGGACCCGCCGCTGCTGATGGCTCTGGACGAGATCGGCAACCTCGCCCCGCTGCCCTCGCTGCCGACCCTGATGGCCGAGGGCGGCGGCACCGGCATCACCATGCTCCCGGTCCTGCAGTCCCTGGCGACCGCGCGGGAGAAGTGGGGCGAGCACAACGCCGCCACGATCTGGGATGCCGCGATCGTCAAAATCATCCTCGGCGGCGGGTCCAACCCCAAGGACCTCCACGACCTCTCCTCCCTCCTCGGTGACCGCGACGAGGAAACCACCTCGACCACGATCGACGGCCACGGCAACCGCTCCACCCAGACCTCCCTGCGGCGGGTGCCGGTCATGGGCACAGAGGCCATTCGCACTATGCCGCTAGGCACCGGGTTGATCCTGCTGCGCACGAGCCGGCCGATCATCGCCTCGCTGCGGTTCTGGAAGACTCGCCCCGATGCCACGCAGCTCGAGGCCCAGGAAGCGCGTTTCGCCGAGCACCTCGCTCCCTGACGACGGCCGGCCCGCGCACCTCTCCTGCGAGGCGCGGCCACCAGGCGGCGCCGGACTCGAGCGAAGGAACCTGCGATGGTCGACACCCCGGACCCGTCTGCCTTCATCGACGGGCTCGAACCGCCTGATCAGGATCTCGACGACGCCCTGGCGGAGCTCCTCGGCGATGCGCCCCGCCCGATCGACTGGTCCACCCTGTCCGCGGAGGATGCCGAGGCCGAGTGGCTCGAGCTCAATCGGTGGGTGGACTGGCTCCGCCACGAGTACGGGCTGCCCGCGACGATCGTCCCGCCACTCTGGCACCGCCACCCCGAACTGCTGTGGGAGCTCTCGGCTCTGCATCTGGCCTGGGTCGCCAGCTACGACCCGCAGCAGTCGGCCACCGCGCCGCTGACCTGGCACCGCGACTTCCACGCCGCACGCGAACGCCTGCGCGACTGGGTCGCCATCGCCGGCACCAAACTCGACCGCGACCGCCCCACCCGGCAAACCGTCTGGCCCGGCGAAGAAGCCGGCCCCGACACCGAAGAGATCCCGATCGCCAACCGCGACGAGGACTTCATCGCGTTCGTCCGCGCCGATGTGAGAGCCCGAGCCTCCGGACCGGACGGCGCTGGCGTTTGACCGCGCGCCGGTGGCGGCGATCGTGGAGGATCCGCAAGAACCGCACGACTCGAGCGAGGCGGAACGGAAGCTACGCCGCCAGCAGTCCCGTGACCGATACCGGCGGGCGGATCCCGAGAGGGCGCGGTCACAGCACCTGGAGTCTCAGCGGCGCAGTCGGGAGCGGCTGAGAGCGCAAGCCGCCCGCCGCGACCGCGATCGTGGCCGAGTGCGGGCATGGACCGAAGCGAACCCCGACCGGGCGCACGCTCGCAGGGAAGCGTGGAATGAGCAGAACCCGGATCGGCTCCGCGAGCTCAAACGCAACTACTACCACCGTCACCAACAGGACCGGCAGCACGCGCACCGCGATCAGAACCAGCGCCGACGCCGGGACCCCGAACAGCGGGCGAAGGAACAGCAGTATCGGAACGAGCATCGTGACGACCGCAATGCGAAGCAGAAGGCTCGGCGGTCTGACCCCGAGGCGCGCGAGAAGTACAACCGAGAGCAGAATGAGCGTCGACGTCGTGAGCGCCGCCACCGCAAACTCGGGCTCCCGCCACGGCCGATGCACCGCTCGACGATCAACGAGCGCGCCCAGAACACTGCGGCCGCCGCCGCGTTCTTCACCCGCCGACGGGGAACCCCGGAGCTGCGTCTCCTTCGGGACGAGCGCGCCGAGGTTCACGCAGAAGCTCTGACCGTCTCCGAGGAACGTAGACGGGCAGAACTGGCCGCGCAGATCCAGGCAGACACGCGGCGGCCCGCCCGGATCCGAGCGCTACTGGACAAGTATCTGGCGACGCCGGCCGGTGCGCGGATTCGCGAGGAGGTCCGCATGGACTCGATCGCCCGGCAGCGACGCGGTGCCGGTGCCTACCCCGATCTCGAGAAGGAGGCCCTGCGTCGAGCTGCTGCGATCCTCATCGCTCGACGTGCTGCTGGCCAGTCCGCTCGGTCGCCCGTGGAGCGGCAGGCGCTCGGGTCGCCGTCAGCAGGGAGGGCTGTCGGGTTCTGACCTTCGGCATCCGTGTGCATCCGTGACTAGTCCTTGGCGAAGGTCTCCTCGAGCACCTCCGCGGTGGTCTTGTCGACCATCTCCTTGCGCCGGATGTAGTGCTGCAGGGTGATGCGGGGGTCGGTGTGGCCGAGGAGTTCCGAGGCGAGGTCGATGCCGAGTTTGTCATTGATCGCGGTTGCGGCGGTCCGGCGGAACATGTGCGGGCTGACGCCTTCGATCCCGGCGAGAGCCAGCGCCTTGCGCAGCTGGCGCCGAATGTTGTTTGTGGTCAGCGCCGTGCCGTTGCGGGAGCAGAACAGCAGCGCCTCCGGGTCGTCGCTTCGGCCGAGCACGACGAGCCTTCCCCGGATGGCCTCGGCGGTGAAGGAGGGCAGAGCGACCGTGCGGCGGGACTTCGCCGACTTCGGGTGGTCCTGTCGGATGGAGGTCCCGTCCTTGTCGATGACGATGGTGCCGGCGATCCGCGCCCACGGCGGCGCGCCGGTCACATCGACGTCGCATCGCCGTAACGCCAGAACTTCGCCGATGCGCCCCGAGGTGCCGAGCATCACCTCCACGATCTGCCCGAGCTGGCCGTCGGGCCGGGGGCCGGAGGTGGCAAGTCCCTGCTCCCAGTAGGCGATCGCGGCGCGCACCGCGTTGACCTCAACCGGGTTCAGCGCGGTCGGCTCGGCCTGGGGCCGGCGGATCCGGGAGATGTTGTCCATCGGGTTCCTGGGCAGGATCTCGTGCCGCACCGCCAGGCCTAGTGCCAACCGCAGCACAACCCGGGCCTGCTTGGCACGGCTGGGGCTCTGGGCGGCGAGCTGCTTGATGAAGAAGTCGCAGCGGGCGACGCCGATCTCCCGCAAGACGAGGTTCTTGAAAGCGGGCATCACCAGGGTGGTCATGTTGCGCTCGTAGAGCCGGCGGGTCGAGACGGCCAGCCGGCCCTCGAGGTCGAGGTCGGCGAGCCAGTAGTCGACCAGCTCGCCGAAGCCGCTGTCGGGAGTCAGGGTGCTGTAGCCGGGCTGGAACAGCGTCCGCTCGGTGAGCTTGGCCTTCAACGCCCGCTCGGCGGCGGTGCGGTTGGAGGCGGAGGCCTGCACCTGGCGCAGTGTCCCGTCCCAGTCGCGGTATCGGGTGCGGGCCTCGACATGGGTCCCGCGTTCCAAGAAGGCGATCGCGCCGAAGGTGCCGATCGCGATGCGGGGCTTAGCCACGGCCGGTCACCCCCGCCGCGGGACGACCGGTCCTGGGGGCGGTGATGGCGGCGGGTCCCGCCGGGCCTCCAGCCACGCGGCCACATCGCTGACGGCGAACTTGATCCGCCGGCCGAACCGGTAGGCCCTCGGACCCTTGCCGTGCACTCGCCAGTCGTAGACGGTCTGCACCGGTACACCGAGGTAGTCGGCGAGTTCGGTCACGCTCAGCAGCGGCTCGAGGGCCGCGTGGCGTGTGAGGGAAGGCTCCGGGGCATCCATGCCGCACAGGTGCGAACCGGCGCACGAACCCCCGAAAATGCCCGAAATCGGCCGAAGCTGACCGGTTCGAACCGGAGGAGGAGCTGCCTGCAGAAGCCCATTGAGATGGGATTGAGATGGGGCGGTTCAAATCTCACCAACCAAAAAGTCCCGGAAACGCTAGCGTTTCCGGGACTTTCTTCGTTGCGGGGACAGGATTTGAACCTGCGACCTCTGGGTTATGAGCCCAGCGAGCTACCGAGCTGCTCCACCCCGCGGCACAAGGTAAGAGCCTAGCACGGATGCGCAGCGCGCACTGACGCGCGGACTCAGCCCGCGGCCTTGACCGCCGCCTCGACCGCGTCCCGCATCCGCTGGTCCGCCTGCGCGGCCGCGACCAGGTCGCCCGCGGCGTAGGCCTTCGTGCGGTCGTCGAGCGCCTTCTTGTAGTCGGCGAGCGCCTTCTGCAGCGCGGCGTTGTCGGTCGCGGAACCCGAGCCGGAGCCCTCGTCCGAGCCGCCCGTGCCGCCGCCGGGCTCCCCGGAGGTGCCGCCGTCGCCTTCGGCATCCGTGTCGCCCGCGGGCGCACCCGAGTCGCCGCCGAAGAGCGCGTCGAGCGCCTGGTCGAGGGTGTCCTCGAACGCCACCTGGTCGCCGAACGCCACGAGCACCTTGCGCAGCAGCGGGTAATTCGTCTCGCCCGTCGACTTGACGTACACCGGCTGCACGTAGAGCAGACCGCCCCCGACCGGCAGGGTCAGCAGGTTGCCGAAGTCGACCGTCGTATTGCCTCGCTGCAGAAGCGCGATCTGGTTCGCCACCTCGGTGTCGGTGTTGAACGAGTTCTGCACCTGGCCGGGCCCCGGCACCGTGTCCTGCTTGGGCAGCGTCAGCAGCGTCAGCTTTCCGTAGTCCTCACCCGCGTCCGCATTGGCCGCCAGGTAGCCGGTGAGCACGCTCTGCGCGTTGTCGGCGCTCGCCTGTGGAATGTAGGTCGAGTAGATCGAGAACGACGGCGCGGAGGCGCCCGGCACCTGCATCGTCAGGTAGTACGGCGGCTGCGCCTTCGCGGACGCCGCCGGCTGGGTCGGGTCCGCCGGGGTCGCCCACGCGTCGTCGCCCGAGTAGAAGGTGCCCGCGTCGTCCACGTGGTAGGTCTGCAGGATCGCACGCTGCACCTTGAAGAGGTCGGCGGGGTACCGCACGTGCGCGGTCAGCTGCTCGCTCATCTCGGAGGCCGGCTTGAGCGTCGCGGGGAAGACCTTCTGCCAGGTCGTGAGGAGCGGATCCTTGGTGTCCCACGCGTAGAGGGTCACCTTGCCGTCGTAGGCGTCGACGGTCGCCTTGACCGAGTTGCGGATGTAGTTGATGTCGTCGAGCGGGTAGTCGGGGCTCGGCGTGTAGGTGTCGGCGATGGTCGACGACAGCTGCTGGATGCTCGAGTACGGGTAGTCGGCGGTCGTCGTGTAGCCGTCGACGATCCACACGATTCGACCGTCGATGACGGCCGGGTAGGTGTCCGTGTCGAGCGTGAGGTACGGCGCGACCTTCTTGACCCGGTCGAGCGGGTTGCGGTCGTAGAGGATCTGCGACTGGTCGGTCACGGCGTCCGAGAGCAGCAGGTCGGCGGACTGGAACTTGAGGGCGTAGACGAGCTTCTTGATGACGTTGTCGAGCACGGGGCCGCCGTCGCCGTCGAAGGTCGTGGTCGCGTTGACGTCGCTGTCCTCGCCGCCGCTCGGGTAGTCGAGCTCGATCGAGGTCGACCCCTTCGGCGCCCCGACGATCGAGTAGGTGGGCGAGTTCTCGCCGAAGTAGACGCGGGGCTGGAAGTCGCCGAGCGAGCCGGTGGACGGGATACCCGACTCGAGGAACTCCGGCTGCCCGTCGACGGTGCGCTTGTTGCCGTAGGCCGCGACGACACCGAAGCCGTGCGTGTAGACGAGGGTGTTGTTGTACCAGCTCTTGTTGCTCTGCCCGGCCTGGTTGAGCTCGCGCACCGCGATGACGGTGTCCTGGCTCTGACCGTCGATCTGGTAGCGGTCGACGTCGAGGTGGTTCGCGAACTGGTAGTACTGCTTGACGCGCTCGAGCTGCTTGAAGGTGTCGCCGACGATCGCGGGGTCGAGGATGCGGATGCTCGCCGTGGTCTGCGCGTCCTCCTTGAGCTGGCCCTCGGTGGCCGTCGTGACCGCGTCGTAGGAGACGACGTTGATCCCGTCGAGCCCGTAGGCGGTGCGTGTCGCGTCGATCGAGCGCTGGATGTACTCCGCCTCCACGCGCTTCGCGTTGGGGTCGACGGTGAGCCGCTGCACGATCGCGGGATAGATAGTGCCGATGATGAGGCCCGACACGATCAGCAGGGCGGTGCCGATGAGGGGCAGCCGCCAGCGGCCGATCGCGGCGGTCACGATGAACAGCACGGCGACCAGCACGGCGATGCCGGCGAGGATCGCGCGCCCCGGGATGCCGGCGTTGACATCCGTGTAGGTGGCGCCCGTGACGGTGCCGGAGTCGTTGGTGAGGGTCGCGAACTGGTCGAGCCAGATGCTCACCGCCTGCAGGGCGAGGTACACGGCCGCGGTGACCGCGATCTGCACGCGGGCGGCGCGCGTCACCCGCACCTCGCGTCCGTTGATGCGGATGCCGCCGTAGAGGTAGTGCGTGGCGATCGCCGCGATCCCCGAGATGAGGACGATGGCCGACGCGTAGGCGACGAGGCCGCGGTAGAAGGGCAGCTCGTACACGAAGAACGACACGTCGAGCCCGAACTGCGGGTCCTTCTTGCCGAACTCCGTGCGGTTGAGGAACTGGAGCACCGTCGCCCAGCGCGCCGCGGTCGAGACGCCCACGAAGAGGCCGAGCAGCACCGGGACGCCGATCATGGCGAGGCGGCGCAGCGGCTCGATCACCTGCTGGTAGCGGTCGAGCTGCGAGCCGAGCTTCTGGTACAGCGGCCGCGAGCGGAACGCGATGAAGATGCTCACCCACATCGTGAGCGCCATCGCGGCGAAGCCGACGAGGAACATGAGCGCCATCGCCCACCACTGCGTCGTGAGCACCGAGAGGTAGCCGAGCTGGTCGAACCACAGCACGTCGGCGTAGAGGGTGGCGAAGGCGAGGAAACCCACCACGAGCACCGCGAGGATGGCGATGACGATCGCGACGGTGCTCCGTCCCGGGGAACGGACGGCGGAGGTGCTGCTGGCGGATGTCACGGGTGCGCTCCTGCGGGTCAGTCGGGGGCAAGGGGACCCCGGCGGCTCGCGCACCATCCTACGGGCGCCCCGCTGGGGACGCTCTGGGAGCCCGCGTCAGCCGCAGCGCGCGAAGGAGTCGGTCGAGGAGCCCTCGCCGATCGCGGTGACGACGTCGACCGCCTGGGCGAGCTCCGACACGGCGAACACCTCGAGGCCCGCCGGGATGTGGCCGACCACCTCACCGCAGTTCGCCTGCGGTGCCAGGAACCACTCGGCACCCGCGGATCGGGCCCCGATCATCTTCTGCCGGATGCCGCCGATCGGCCCGACCGCGCCCGTGCCGTCGATCGTGCCGGTGCCTGCCACGTGCTGCCCACCGGTGAGCGATCCGGGGGTGAGGGTGTCGTAGATCCCGAGGGCGAACATCATGCCCGCGCTCGGGCCGCCAACGTTCTGCAGGTTGATCGTGACCTCGAAGGGGAAGGCGTAGCTCACGCCCGGCACGACGCCGATGACGGGGCTCGCATCCGACTCCGAGCGCGCCACTGTCGTGAGGCTCACGGTGCTCTCCACCCCGTCGCGCCGGATGCCGAGCTCGACCGTCGCGCCGACCCCGGCATCCGCGATGGCCGCGCGCAGCTCGCCGTCGCTCGCGACCGGCGTGCCGTCCACGCTCAGCAGCTCGTCGCCGACCTCGAGGACCCCGTCCGCGGGGCCGTCGGGCGGCACCTCGTCGACGGTGACGGTCGAGGTGAAGGCGACGCCGAGCTCCGTGAGGGCGGCCGCGACCGCCGCCCGCTGCGAGGCGTCCATGTCGCGCGCGCTCTCCTCGTCGGACTGCTCTTCGGTCTGGCCTCCGGGGAAGACCGCGTCCACGGGGAGGAGGGCGCGGCTCGGATCGAGCCAGGCGGTCACCACCTCGAACCAGTCGAGCGGATGCTCGCGCGAGCCGTCGAGGTAGACGGTCAGCAGATCGAGCCGACCCTCGCTCGGGTAGCTCGGGGCACCGTCCACCTGGATCACCGGCACCGTCTCGCCGTCGACCTCGGTGTCGCCGAGGGTGTCGTAGACCGGACCGGGTCGCTCGACGACGTAGGGCGCGGGCGAGATGCCCACGAGAGCGGTGCCGAGCAGTGCCGCGATCAGCAGCCCCTGGCCCACGAGCCCCCGACGCGATGCGCTCTCGCGGGGCGCGGCCGGGTCGAGCGTCACAGGGTCCTCCGTGTTCGCTGCGGGCGCAGCCGAGACCGGGTCAGCCTAGGGCATTTCCCCGGTGCGCCGGCTGCGAGGCGCACTACCGTTGAATGCATGGCAGACGAGCCCCGCGACCCGTTCCCCGGATCGGGCGAGGACCCCGGCGAGGAGTTCCGCGACATGCTTCGCGACTTCCTCGCGGGCAACTCGGACCTCGACCCGGCGCAGCTCGCGAGCGCCGCCGGCCTGCCGAACGACCCGGAGCTCGTGCAGCGGCTCATCGGGCAGTTGCAGGCCGCCCTGCAGAACTCCGGCGACGGCATCAACTGGTCGCTCGCGAAGGAGCAGGCCACCGCCCTCGCCGCACGTTCGGCCGTCGCGTCGACGCCTGCCGAGGTGTCGGCCCTCGAGCAGGCCCTCCACGTGGCCGCGCTGTGGCTCGACGAGGCGACCGACATCGCCGCCCTGACGGCCGCACCTACCCTGCTCACCCGTGCCGGGTGGGCGGAGGCGACGATGCCGGTGTGGACGCAGCTCGCCGAGCCCGTCGCGAACTCCATCGCATCCGCCCTCACCGAGGTGCTCGAGGAGCAGGCGCCGGAGGAGCTCACGAGCATGCTGGGCGACGCCGGGCGGCTCATGCGCAACGTCGGCGGCACGCTCTTCGCGATGCAGCTCGGCCAGGTGGTGGGGCAGCTCGCCCAGGAGGTCGTGTCGGGCGGCGACGTCGGCATCCCGCTGCTCGACGGGGAGCAGCGCCAGGCGGCGCTCGTGCCGCAGAACGTCGAGGGCTTCGCGAACGGTCTCGAGATCCCCGTGGAGGAGGTGCGCCTCTACCTCGCCGTGCGCGAGCTGGCGCACGCGCGGCTGTTCCGGCACGCGAAGTGGCTGCGGCTGCACCTGCTCACGCAGATCACGGACTACGCGCGCGGCATCCGCATCGACACGGGCCCGCTCGAGGAGCTCGCGGCCGAGTTCGACCCGCAGAACCCCGAGTCGCTGCGCGAGGCGATGACGAGCGGCAAGCTCATCCCGCCGAAGACCGACGAGCAGCTCGCGGCCCTGCGCCGGCTCGAGACGATGCTCGCGCTCGTCGAGGGCTGGGTCGACGTCGTGACCGCGCAGGCGACCGCCCGGCTGCCGAAGTCGGATGCGATCGCCGAGTCGGTCAAGCGCCGTCGCGCCGCCGGGGGGCCGGCGGAGTCGGCCTTCGCGACCCTCGTGGGGTTGGAGCTGCGCCCCCGGCGCCTGCGCGAGGCCGCCGCCATGTGGCAGGCGGTGACGGATGCTGTCGGAGCCGAGGCGCGTGACGGCCTCTGGGCGCACCCCGACATCGTTCCGAGCGAGGCGGATGTCGACGATCCGACGCTGCTCATCGCGCGTCTGACGGGCGGCGAGCCCGAGCAGGACGACGTCGACCGCGCCCTGCAGGATCTGCTCGACGACTCGACGGGCGAGCGTCCACACGAGGACTGACCCCACGGGCGCTGAGCGGTCGGTTCTCGGCCCCATCTCACCCTTTCGAGGCCAGAAACCGACCGGTCAGCGGAGGCAGGCTCAGCCCGTGAAGGCCTCGGTGACGTGCTTGCGCATCCACGGCAGCGGGTCGATGAAGTTGTAGTCGCCCACCATGATCGCGAGATGCAGGTGCGTGCCGGAGGTCTGGCCCGTGTTGCCGACCTTGCCGATGACGTCGCCGCGGCTGACCGTCGCGCCGACCGGGACGGCCGAGCCCGAGACGAGGTGGCCGTAGACGCTGTAGACGGTCTGCCCGTCGACCTGGTGCTGGATGACGACGAAGGTGCCGAGCCCCGAGATCGCCCGCGAGACGACGACGCCGCCGGCGATCGCGTGCACAGGCGTGCCGTAGCCGGGTGTGTAGTCGATGCCGTGGTGGTAGCTCGAGCAGCCCGCGCACGGCGCCGCCCGGTTGCCGAAGTAGCTCGAGATGGGCGTACCCGGGTCGAGCGGCCACTGGATCGGCGTGTAGTAGCTGAGGGTGAAGTCGTCGCGTTCGGTCGCGACGGGCACCTTGGCGGCCGACTCGGCGAGGGTCGCATCCGTCAGCACGAGCTGCTGCCCCTCGACGACGGGCTCCGTCTCGTGGGCGACCGTGGTGGCGGAGGCCGGCAGGTCGTGGATCACCACGAGCGCCATGCTGAGCAGCACCGTGCCGACGGCGAGGCGCCGGCGGCTCATGCCGCGGAAGATGCCGAGCGGGAGATGGGCGTGCGGGTCGGAGGGGCGCGCGGACGCGGTGGGAAGCGGATGGGGCACGGGGTCGGGTCTCTCGGGTTCTGTCCCGCGGAGGCGGGAGAGCGCTGCAGCGCGCCGTCGGATCGGTCGGGCCTTCGTGTCGGGCGGATGGAACGGCGGGAGTGGTCACGCCGGGCGCCCGGGCCGTCGTCCACGTTGGTCCATCTACCTGGCAGAACCCTGGCATCCGCCTCCGCATCCCGTGGGAGCGGTTTCGCGCGCGAACGCTCGGGTAACACACGGTCAACTCCCCGCCTTCTCCCTTGCCGCGGGTGAGGTCGCGGACGTTCAATAGGAGATGTCCCCCGAACGAGGGCGTGGTCGAGGAAGGGGCGCGGAAACATGCATCTCACGGTCGAATCGCACGCGACCATCACCGAACTGGACGTCGAGCGGGTGCTCGACGACGTGCACCGGGTGCGCGGTCGGGACGGGGTTCTCGGCTACGTGCTCGAAACGGGTTCGGTGTTCGTGACGCTGCGCGGCGACATCTTCAACACCTCCGTCGAGATCGGGCAGTCGTACGACCTCGACACGGCGGTGCGCCTCCTCACGGAGCGCTGACCCCGGAGGCGCCCTCGCTACAGTGTGCTCGTGACGACGACGCGCACGGCCCGCGAGGGCGTCGACCTCAGCGGCCGCGACCTCACGCTCGATCTGGCACGCGTCTTCTGCGTGCTGCTCGTGGTGGTCGTGCATCTGCTGTTCGTCGGGGTCGGACCGGACGGCCACGGCGGCATCGCGGTCAGCCGGCCCCTCGAAGAGCAGCCGTGGTTCTGGATCGCCACCTGGTTCGGGCAGGTCATGCCGCTGTTCTTCGTGGTGGGCGGCTTCGCGACGGCGACCGCGCTGCGCAGCGCGCGCCGCCGCGCCCGGGAGGCGGGCGGTCCGCGCGACGTCGCCGACCGGTCGTTCGTGCACGGACGGATGCTGCGCCTCGCCCGCCCGGCGCTGCCGCTCCTGCTCGTCCTCGCGGTCGCTCTCGGCGCCGCGACGCTCCTCGGCGTCGACGCGGGGCTCCTCCACGCGGTCGCGACGGGTGTCGGCAGCCCGCTGTGGTTCCTCGGCGCCTACCTCATCTGCCAGCTCGCGGCGCCCATGCTGCTCGACCGCCACGAGCGCGCGCCGCGGGCGACCCTCGGCGTCCTGCTGGCCGCCGTCGTCGCGGTCGACGTGGCGCAGTTCACGATCCCCGGCATCCCCGTCGACCCCGCGGGCATGAGCGTGCTCGGCTACCTCAACCTGCTGTTCGTGTGGCCGCTCGTGCAGCAGCTCGGGTTCTGGTACGCCGACGGCTGGTTCGCACGGCGCGCGGGGTGGCAGCTGGCCCTCCTCGCCCTCGCCTGCTGGGCGAGCCTCGTGCCGCTCACCGTCTGGGGGCCGTACTCCGACGACATGCTCACCAACCTCAACCCCCCGACGGTGCCGCTCGTCGCGCTCGGCCTCGGCCAGGCGGCTCTGCTCCAACTGCTGAAGCGGCCGCTCACGGCGCTCATGCGAACGCGCGCGATGCGCGGGATCGTCTTCGTGATCGGGTCACGACTCATGACCGTGTACCTGTGGCACCTGCCGCTCATCCTCGCGCTCGCGGGGCTCGGGCTGCTGCTGCCGGGGATCGCGCCCGCCGCGGGGACCGGGGCGTGGTGGGCGACTCGGCCGCTCGTCTACCTGCTCGTGCTGGGGCTGATCTTCGTGCTGTCGTTCGGGCTCGGGCGCTTCGAGCGGCCGCTCGCCGTGGCCCGGCCCGCCGGGCTCGGCATCCTCGCGGTCGCGGGGGTCGCGACGATCGTGCCGACCGTCGCCATCACGATCGCGGGGCTCGACCTGCCGTTCGCGGTCGTCGCGGCCGCGGGATACGGGCTCGCGGTGGCGCTGCTCGTCGCGGGTCAGAACCCGAGGTCGAACTCGGCACCACCGAAGTCCGTGGAGCCGAGGTCGGCCCCCGCGCCGGATGCGGCGGTCGCGTCACCGGTGTCACCGGCGTCGGACGCGGCCTCCTCGTAGCCGGCATCCCACGGGAGGAAGGCGCTCACGAGCGCGGAGCCGATCACGTAGCCCGCGACGGTGCCGAGCAGCGAGCTCGCGAGCATGGAGCCGAAGCCGGGTGCGCCGGGCGTGATACCCGCCGAACTGCCCGAGAGCGAGCGTTCGAGCGAGCCGGGCCGGCGCAGCTCGGCGCGCGTCGCGGCGCGCGCGAGGGTTGCGGGCTCGCTCGACAGGGGGCGCTCACCGGTTCCCGCGCCCCGGCTCAGCTCCTCGTAGATGAGGGCGCGCTGGCCGTCGGTGAGTCGCGCGAAAGCCTCCGCGTGCACCTGCTCGATCGTCTCGGGCGGGGCGGTGCGGATGAGGTAGCGGTAGCGCTCGATCGCCCGGTCGTCGTCGGTGCGGGCGGCGGGCGCCACGGGCTGAGCCGTGCGCGCCTGCGGTTCCTCGCTGCCGAACAGCCGATCCAGGAATCCCATGAAAGCCTCCGTCGCCCACCGTACGAAGCCGGCCTGGGCGAGGGCTGGGACGCGCCTGGCAGCGCCCTAGACGGACGGCAGGAGGATGCCGTCGAGCACGAGCTCGCGCACCTCGGCGAGGATGGCGGGGCGCATCGCCGCCGCGTCGACGTCGAGCAGTTGGGCCACCGCGTCGACGATGACGCCGAGCGGCAGCTCGCCGTCGCACGCCCCGACGACCGCGGCGAGCGCCGCATCCGCCCGCAGCTCCCGGCGGAGACCGCCGCCCTGACGGAGCGTGATGACCGTGGGGTCGGCCTCCCCCGGCCAGTGGCTGCGCTCCTCCGTGACGTCGCCCGCGACGCGGAACGCCGTCGCGCGGAGCGACGCGTCGTCGAGCGGCGCGACCCGGTCCCGCGCCGCGAGCACCGCCGAGAGGTGGGCGCCGATCCCCGCGACCCCGTCGAGCGGCGCGCTCGCCCGCTCCGCCCGGCGGAACGGCGGGGTGCCATCCGGCCGGCGCAGCACGAGGTAGCCGAAGCCGACCTCCGCCACCTGGCGCCGCGCGAAGTCGTCGAGCCAGGCCGCGCAGAGCCGCTCGAACTCGGGGGTACCCGCGCGCGTGCCCCCGTCACGGATCCAGGTCTCGGCGTAGCGGGCGGGGTCGAGCAGGTCGCGCTCGACCACCCAGACGTCGAGGCCGGCGTCCGTCGCCCAGTCGGCGGCGCGCTCGAGGCCGTCGGCGTTCCAGCGGTACTCCCAGTTGCCGAGCAGCTGGGCGGTCCCGCCCGGGTTCAGGTGCTCGGCCGCGCCCGCGACGACGGACGCGACGAGCGCATCGCCCTCGAGTCCGCCGTCGCGGTACTCGTACTCGGGAACCGCCGGGTCGCGGGGCGTGATGACGAACGGCGGATTCGAGACGATGCGGTCGAAGCGCTCCCCCGCAACCGGCTCGTAGAGGCTGCCCAGCCGGAACTCGATGCCCTCCACCCCGTTGAGGGCGGCGTTGAGCCGCGCGAACCCGAGGGCCCGCGCCGAGATGTCGGTGGCGACGACACGACGCGCGAAGCGGCGTGCGTGCAGCGCCTGGATGCCGCATCCGGTGCCGAGGTCGAGCACCGTCTCGACGTCGTCCGGGAACTGCAGCGCCGCGAGCGTCGTCGACGCGCCGCCGACGCCGAGCACGTGGTCGACGCGGAGCGGTGCGCCGGTGGCGAGCTCGCCGAGGTCGGATGCGATCCACCACTCCCCCGCGCCGTGCGGGTCGACGAAGGAGTACGGGCGCAGGTCCACGAGCGGGCGGACGCGCCCGCCCTCGGCCGCGAGGAGCCCGAGCCCCACCGCGCCCGCGACGCCGAGGCGCGGCAGCGCGGCCTCGACGGCTGCGGCATCCGCGTGCTCCCCCAGCACGAAGAGCCGGGCGAGCACCGCCGCGGGGTCGCCGGATGCCGCCAGCGCCCGCGACGCCGGCACGCGGTTGCCGCGCTGCAGCGCCGCCGCAGCGGCCGCGCCCCACAGTCCGTCGAGCCGGTCGACGCGGTAGCGGGCGGCGTCGAGGTCGGCCCTGAGGGCGGGGATGCTCATGGGTTCATTGTGCCGGTGCTCTCACCGCGCGACGTCGAGCGGGTGCGCCAGCCCGTCGCGCGGCATCCGGGCGGCGAGCACCGCGATGACGGCGAGCACGGGTGGGACGACGGCCGCCACCACGAACACCGGGCCATAGCCGATCGCGGTGCCGAGGGGGCCGGCGACCGCCGTCGAGACGGGCATGAGCGCGAGCGACACGAAGAAGTCGAGGCTCGAGACGCGGCCGAGCATCGCGGGCGGCACGCGCCGCTGCAGCAGCGTCCCCCAGATGACACTCGCCCCCGAGAAGACGAGCCCGACCGCGAACGCCGCGAAGATCATGACCCACAGGCGGTCGGTGACGGCGACGAGCAGAAGGGGAAGGCAGCCGAAGCCCCAGGCGAGCGTCATGGTGGTCAGGTAGCGGCGCGGCAGCCGCCAGGAGGCGACCGCGATGGCCGCGATCGCCCCGCCCGCGCCGAAGGCGACGAGCACGAGCGCGTAGCTGCCGGCATCCCCGCCGGTCTGCTCGGTGACCGCGAAGGGCAGCAGCACCTCGAAGGGCCCCATGATGAGCAGCACGAGCAGGCACGAGAACAGCAGCGTCGCGAACAGCCACGGGGTGCGCACGAGGTAGGCGAAGCCGTCGCGCACGTCGACGAGCAGCTCCACCGCGGGGTGCCGCTCGGTCGGCACCTCGCGGCGCACGGCCGTGCGGCGCAGCACGGTGAGCAGCGCGATCGCGCCGAGCTGCGTCACGGCGATGATGGCGAAGGCCGCCGCCGGCGACCAGAGCGCGATGAGCGCCGCCGCGACGGCGGGCCCGCCGGCCTGCAGCACCGCGGGGCGCAGCATCCCCTCGAATCCGTTGGCGGCGAGCAGCTGCTCCTCCGGCAGGATCGAGGGCAGCATCGCCGAGTACGCCGGCATGAAGAAGCCGTCGGCGACGCCGAGCACGAAGCCGACGACGGCGAGATGCCACACCTAGAGCCCGCCCGAGAAGGCGAGCACCGCGACGGTGGCGACGAGCACACCCTTGACGATCTCGACGGCGACCAGCACGAGCTTCTGGGGCACGCGGTCGGCGACGGCCCCGCCGACGAGCACCGCGAGCAGGAGCCCGACCGCGTTCGCGGTCGCCACGAACGACACCTCGAGCGGGCCCCCGCCGTGGGCGCGGATCTGGAAGACGACCGCGATGAGCCAGACGCCGGCGCCGAACAGCGACAGCGTCAGCGCGATCGCGAGCAGCCGGTACTGGCCGACACGGAACGGCCGGAGTGCGCGCGGCAGGCGATCGCGTGGCGCCCGGTCGTCGAGGGGCGGATGCTGTGGTGCGGTCACTCTCCGATGATGGCGAAGATGTTGCCCGCGGGGTCGGTGAACCACGCGATGTCGGGTCCGCGGTCCGCCGCGCGCCCCCGCATGACGCCGCGCTCGTCCTGCGGCATGCCCGGGTAGCGCTCGAGGGCGACGCCCGCGGCCTCCAGCTCGTCGACCGCCGCGTCGATGTCGGGCACGACGAGGTTGAGCACCGTGAAGGTCGCGGGCACGTGATCGGCCTTGGGATAGACGAACACCCGGGTGCCGCCTGCTCGCAGCTCGATGCCGCCCATCTCGTTGCGTCGCGCGTCGAATCCGAGGGTGTCGCGGTAGAACGCGAGCGCCGAGTCGATATCGTCCACGGAGAAGCCGCTGAAACCGTCGACCGTCGTGAGCATGTCGCCACCTCCATCATGTGTACACTGTCCACAATCGCACGTCGACGGCAATTCCACCAGCCCGAGGAGGCACCGGAAGCGTCATGAGCACCGCGCGCGCCACCTATCGTCACGGCGACCTCCGACGCTCCCTCATCGAGGCGGGCGTCGCGCTCGCGCGGGAGGGCGGACCGGACGCGGTGGTGTTGCGCGAGGCGACCCGCCGCGCGGGTGTCTCCCCCAACGCCGCCTACCGCCACTTCGCCGACCGCGCCGAGCTCGTCGAGGCGGTGAGCGACGCCGCGCAGGGCGCGGCGGCCGCCGCGATCGAGGCGGAGCTCGCGGACGTGCCCGCGGCGTCCGACGTGCCGAGCGCCCAGGAGCGCCTGCGCGCCGTCGGGATCGGATACCTGCGCTTCGCGCGGGACGAGCCGGGCCTGTTCCGCGTCGCCTTCGGCGTGCCCGGCAACCTCGACCGCGCCTTCGAGGCCGAGAAGGCCGGGCCGGGAGGGTCGAGCCCCTTCGCGCTGCTCGCCGGGACGCTCGACGACCTCGTGCGGTTCGGCGCCCTCCCCGCCGAGCGTCGCCCGGCGGCCGAGCTGCTCGCCTGGTCGGCCGTGCACGGGCTCGCGATGCTCGTGCTCGAGGGGCCGCTCCACGAGCTCGGCGAGGAGATCCGCGTCATGGCCGGGCGCCGCGTCGTGGAGATGGTGGTCCGCGGGATCTGAGCGCCACATCCGTCCGCCGGGTTAGCCTGGCGGGACATGCGTGCCCTGACAGCCGAGCAGATCCGCGACTCCTTCGTGAACGCGGGCTCGATCGACCGCGAACGGATCCCGTTGCCCGGACTGCACGAGGTGCTCTGGGACGACCGCGAGTTCCTCGGCTGGCGCGACGGCTCGACCGCCCACCGCGGCTACCTCGTCTTCTGGCGCGACGAACGCCCCGTCGGCATCGTGCTGCGCGCCGCCGAAACCCGCCTCGCGGGCGGCTCGGCGATGTGCTCCCTCTGCCAGATCGCGCAGCCCGCCGGCCAGGTGCGGCTCTTCTCCGCGCTGCGCGCCGGGGATGCCGGGCACGCGGGCGACAGCGTCGGCACCTACATCTGCTCGGACCTCGGATGCTCGCTGCTCATCCGGATCGCCCCGCACGGCAGCCCGTGGGACCCGAACCCCGAGACGGTGGTCGCGGATCGCGGCGCGGGCCTGCTGCGGCGCCTGGACGCCTTCGCCTCGCGCGTGCTCGCCTGAGTCGTCAGTCGGTCGCGGGCAGCACGTGGAACGGGATCGCGAACGACGCGGAGACGCCGAGGATCCCGCCCAGGAACAGTGCCATCGCGGCGAGCGTGTTCTGCTCGCCCACCTCGAAGGCGTACCCGAACGCGAGGAACGACGCGACGAAGATCACGAGCGCGACGAGGAAGACGACCACCTTCATGCGCCCCACCCTACCGTGCGGCGGCGCGGCATTCGGCGATCCGGCGGTCGAGCAGTCGCCGCTCCGCATCGCCCGGCGCGAGGGCCCGCGCCCGCTCGAGGTGCGGGATCGCATCCGCCGCCCGCCCCGCTCGGCGCAGCAGCTCGCCGCGCGTGAAGGGCACGAGGAACGAGCCGGCCAGCGCGGGCGGCTCGCCGAGCGCGTCGAGGGCCGCGAGTCCCGCATCCGTCCCCTCCGCCATCGCGATCGCGACCGCCTCGTTGAGGGCGACGACGGGCGTCGCGGGCAGCAGCCCGTAGAGCTCGCGGATGCGTCGCCAGTCGGTGTCGGAGGCGCGCGGCGCCCGGTCGTGCTCGGCGGCGATCGCCGCCTGCACACCGTAGGGCCCCACGACGGCGCCCTCCGCGAGCAGCGCCAGCCCCTCGGCGACGGCCGCGGCGTCCCAGAGCGCGCGATCCTGCTCCTCGAGCGGCACGAGATCGCCGGCGTCGTCGACACGCGCGGCTCGACGCGCGTGCTGGAGCAGCATCAGGGCGAGCAGCCCGCGCGCCTCGGGATCGCCCGTGAGCCGGTGCACGAGCCGCGCGAGACGGATGCCCTCGAGGCAGAGCTCGTCGCGCACGGGACGCCCGTCGTCGGGCGCGTACCCCTCGGTGAAGATCAGGTAGACGACCGCGAGCACCCCCGCCGTGCGCTCCGCGACGAGGGAGGGTGGCGGCACCCGGTACGGGATGCCCGCCTCGGCGATCCTGCGCTTCGTGCGCAGCAGACGCTGGGACATCGTCGCCTCGCCCACCAGGAACAGACGCGCGATCTCGCGCGTCGTGAGCCCCGCCACGGCGCGGAGGGTGAGGGCGACCCGCCCCTCGACGGGGAGGGCCGGATGCGCGCAGGTGTAGACGAGGCGCAGCACCTCGTCCTCCCACTCCCCCTCCTGGTCGCCGAGGGCGGCATCCGCCGGGGCACCCGCGGGCTCGGCGTCGGCGATCGCGAGGCGCAGCTTCTCCGACTCGACGCCCGAGCGTCGCACGAGGTCGATCGCGCGACGCCGGGCCGCGACCGTCAGCCACGCCCCCGGCACCCGCGGGATGCCGTCGGCCCCCCAGCGCTCGAGGGCACGCGCGTACGCGTCCTGGGTGCAGTCCTCGGCGAGCGCCCAGTCGCCCGTGAACCGCACGAGCGCGCCGAAGACGCGGGCCCATTCGTCGCGGTGCGCCGCGGCGACGGCGGCGCGCACCTCCGCCGGGGTCGCAGGCCCTGCGGTCAGCTCGCGGCCTTGATGATCTTCGCGATCGACCAGCCGAGCGTGCAGATCACCGGGATGGAGACGGCGAGCAGCGCGATCGTGTTGGGGCGGAAGCGGAGGCCATCGGCGCCCCCGATGTACGCGCCGACCGGGATGGCCGAGCCGCCGCCTCCGCCGCCGCTTCCGTACTCGTCAGAGTCGCCCGCGCCGAAACCGTACGCGACGAGCGCGACGGGCACGAACTCCACACTGTCGACCGTCTGCTTGTCGCCGTAGGCGAGCCTCACGCTGCGGTCGGGCACGCCCGCGGCGAGCTTCTCGGTGAGTCTGTCCCTGCTGGTCTGCGTCGTCTCGGCCATGCCCCGACGCTACGCGCGGGGCGCGGCCGTGTCGAGGCCGGGGGCCGTCAGGCCTTGGCGACCGAGACCGAGACGGGCGTGGCGTTGGCGAAGAGGTCGAGCACAGGGCAGTGCTCGTCGACCGCGGCGCGCAGCTCCTGGTAACGCTCCTCCGTCTCCGGGCCGCTGATGCGGATGTCGAGCCGCACCGCGCCGAACCCTGGGCGCACCGACTCCTCGATGCCGAACAGCTTGCGCGCGTCGAGGTCGCCCTCCGCGGCGATCGAGATGTCGTCGACCCGGATGCCGAGGGCCTGGGCGTAGAGGCGGTAGACGACGATCTGGCACGAGATGAGGGCGCCGAGGGCGTACTCGACCGGGCTCGCCGCCACGTCGTCGCCCGCGAGCGCCGCCGGCTCGTCGACGACGAACTCGTGCCGGCCCGCGGTGATGCGGCTCGCGACCGAGCCCTCGCCGACGCCGCGCACGCGGTAGGTCAGCTGCGCGGAGGCGGTGTCGGCGGCGATCCGCTCGCCCCACGCGGAGCCCGCGGCGCTCAGGCGTTCGGCGCGCTCCTCGGCGGACGCGGCGGGGATGTCGGCGATGGTCTCGAGAAGGGTCATGGGCGCGACGCTACGGGTCTCACGGGGCGGGCCGGAAGACGTCGCGTCACGGGACGTAGCCCGGCGTAGCGGCGCGTCATGCGGCCGGCCCATGCCTCTGGGAGAATGGGGGGATGAGCGGCGCGGCGACATCATCCACGACCCTCCGGCGGATCGGACGCACCTGGGTGTGGGTGCTGCCCCTTCTCGGCATCGCGGCACTCGTGCTGAGCTGGGAGCGGGAGCTGCCGACGCTCGCCTACGTGCTCGTCGGCGCCGTGCTCGTGGGCGTCGTGCTCGCCGCGGTGCACCACGCGGAGGTGATCGCCCACCGCGTCGGGGAGCCGTACGGTTCGCTCGTGCTCGCGGTCGCGGTCACCGTGATCGAGGTCGCCCTCATCATCACGCTCATGCTCGGCAAGGCCTCCGAGGACGCCTCCACGCTCGCCCGCGACACGGCGTTCGCGGCGGTCATGATCACGCTGAACGGCATCGTCGGCCTGTCGATCCTCGTCGGCTCGCTCAAGCACAACACCCCCCGCTTCAACCCGGAGGGCGCGGGCGGCGCCCTCGCGGTCGTGGTGACGCTCACGACGCTCACCCTCGTGATCCCCTCGTTCACGGTCTCGGAGCCGGGCGCGCAGTTCTCGCCGACGCAGCTCGCGTTCGTCGCGGTCGCCTCCATCGTTCTGTGGGGGGCGTTCATCCTGCTGCAGACCGGACGCCACCGCGACTTCTTCCTCCCCGTCGGCAAGACGGGCGAGATCATCGACGAGGACGCCCACTCCGACCCGCCCAGCAACCGCGAGACGTGGATCAGCCTGGGGCTGCTGCTGGCATCCCTCATCGCGGTCGTCGGCCTCGCCAAGGCGATGTCGCCCGCGATCGAGGGCATCGTCGAGGCGGCGGGGATCCCCGAGACCTTCGTCGGCGTCGTCGTCGCACTCGTCGTGCTGCTGCCCGAGGGTCTCGCCGCCACCAAGGCGGCAGCGCGCAACCGCCTGCAGACCTCCCTCAACCTCGGGATCGGCTCGGCGATGGCATCCATCGGGCTCACGATCCCCGCCATCGCGGTCGCGTCGATCTGGCTGCCGACGCCGCTCACCCTGGGTCTCGGGCCGGTGCAGATCATCGAGTTCCTGCTCACGGTCGCCGTCGCGACCCTCACGATCGTGCCGGGACGCGCGACCCGCCTCCAGGGCGTCGTGCACCTCGTGCTGTTCGCGGCGTTCCTGTTCCTCGCGACGACCCCGTAGCGGGGGCTACTCCTCCGGGACGACGATCCAGAGCACGATGTAGACGACGATCGCCGCGCCCGCGAACAGGGCGGCGACGACTGTGAGCACGCGGACGAGGGTGACGTCCCAGCCGAAGCGGTTGGCGACGGCGGCGCACACGCCGCCGATGACGCGCCCGGTGCGCGGACGGATGAGGGATGCGGAAGCGCTCATGCCACCAGTCTGCGGCAGCGGAGGCGCGCGCGGCATCCGGCGAACCCCCGGTTCCGGGCAGGGGCGGCGGTAGGGTCGGAGCGAACCTGAGGAGGCCCGGATGCCCGAGCTCGACGACACCGATCGCGTCGCCGTCTACATCGACTTCGACAACATCGTGATCTCGCGCTACGACCAGCTGCACGGCGACATGGCGTGGCGCAAGGACAACGCGCGAGACGCGCGCGACGAGGTCGCCGCGAAGCTCGCCGCCGCATCCGTCGACGTCTCCGCGGTGCTCGAGTACGCGTCCTCCTTCGGCACGGTCGCCATCTCGCGCGCCTACGCCGACTGGTCGGTTCCCGCGAACGCCGCCTACCGGCGCGACCTCGTCGACCGCGCCGTCGACCTGACCCAGCTGTTCCCGGCATCCGGCACCAAGAACGGCGCCGACATCCGCCTATCGGTCGACGTCATCGAGGACCTCTTCCGCCTGCCCGACATCACCCACGTCGTGATCGTCGCGGGCGACTCCGACTACATCGCGCTCGCCCAGCGCTGCAAGCGGCTCGGCCGCGTCGTCGTCGGGATCGGCGTCGCCGGGGGCACGAGCAAGGCGCTCATCTCGGCGTGCGACGAGTTCGAGAGCTACGACGAGCTGCCGGGCGTGGAGGCGGCGCCGCCGCGCCCCCGGGGTCGCGTCGCGGAGCCCGCGCCCAAGCACTCCGCGGAGCCCGCAACCGAGGCCGCCGCGACGCCCGCGAAGAGGAAGGCGCCGAGCAAGAAGGCGACCGCGCCGACGACGCCGATCGTCGCTCCCTCGGCGACCGACCCGTTCCTGTCCCCCGACGGCACCGTGAGCGACCGCGAGGCGACGCGCCTGCTCGTGCGGGCGCTCGAGTTCGGGCACAGCAAGAACGAGGACGCCGAGTGGCTCAACGCCTCCGCCGTCAAGTCGCAGATCAAGCGGCTGAACCCCTCGTTCAACGAGAAGACGCTCGGCTTCGCGAGCTTCACCGACTTCGTGAAGTCGCGCGGCAACCTGGCCGAGGTGCAGATCGACGGGCAGCACCGCCGCATCCGGCTCCGCGCCGCGAAGGGCGAGTAGCGCTCCTCAGCTCAGGGTCGCGAGGCGCACGTTGTCGAGGGCGGTCGGGAGCTGCGAGCGGTCGACCGTGTAGACGGCGTGCAGGGGCCGTCGCGGCCGCCCGTTCGCGTCGCGACCCGCGGCGATGGCACGCACGCTCGCGATCGGCTCGCGGATGCGACCCGCCACCCCGCCGGCACCGTCGACGACCTCGTAGCGCCATCCCGCGCCGCCGATCACCCGTGAGGCGTGGCGCAGCACCCTGCGTTCGATGTCGACGTAGAACACCGAGAGCCGGTCCTCCCAGGCGACCATCGACGAGAGCGCGACCGGATGAGGCGTGCGCTGCCACCCGCGGCTCCCGTCGAGGATCGAGAAGGACCAGTCGTAGTCGCCGCCCCGCGGCGTGCCGACCGCGCAACGGAGGTTGCCGTAGCTGAGGTCCTCGTAGACCACCCAGAGCCTGCCGTCGAACACCGCGGCGGTCGGGTTGAGCCCGACCGATGCGCGGATGCGGCCGGTACCGGGCGACGGCGGGGGCGTCTGCTGGCCCGAGCCGTCGAGGGTCTCGAGGCGCCAGCTCGCCGTCGCCGCCTGGAAGGTGCCGTGACGGAGCCGCTGCGAGGTGCCGCCCGAACCCACCGGCACGGCGAGGGAGTAGAAGACGTGGGTGCGGCCCTCGACCCCGCGGACGAAGGTGGACGACTCGCCCGCGCGGCCCAGCATCCGCTCGCCCTCGTCGGCGTCGCCGTCGACCTCCGCCACCTCCCAGGTGTCGCCCGAGATGCGGCGGGCGATCGCCAGGTTGCCGTTGACCCGTTCGTCCCAGGTGGCGTCGCGCGCGGTGCCGACCGGGACGCTGAGCATCCCCGCGGCGAAGTCGACCTCGGGAGAGATCGAGTTGAAGGCGGCGACGATCCCCGAGGTGGTGTCGGCACCGTTCGCCGGTTGGCGGCCCGACACGGTCGTCGTGAGGAAGCCCTTCGGGGAGTCGGGGGCGCGGTCGGCGACGAACCAGGCGAAGTCGCCCCAGGTGGCCGAGAGCCGTGTCGTCGTGCTCGCCGCCGAGACCATCGACGGCATGGGGCCCGACCACAGATCGCGCACCGGCTGCCCGGCCGACGGGAACACGCGCACGTCGACATCCGCCTCCGCTCCCGGGCGATGCTGCCAGACCTCTTCCCCCGGGATCGTGAAGACGGCGAGCTGACGGGCGCCCGAACCCGACCCGGTCTCCTCGACCGCGACGCCGACACCCAGCGAGTCCGTGTGCACCGGGAGCTCGCGAAACGTCCAGCCGACGCCGAAGCCGCGGCCCGCGAGCACCTGCGCCGGACCGAACGCCAGGATCTCCCAGTCGTCACCGTCGCGCAGGAACGAGGGAGTGCCCGCGACGAACCCGTTGCCCTTCGCGAAGCTCTGCGCCGCCGAGAAGAAGTCGCGGGGCTTCGCCACCGGGTCGGGCATCCCGCGCACCGCGACGCGCAGCGAGGTGAAGGAGCGCACCGTGATGACGTCGATGTAGCGCTTGTTGCCGCTGCGCCCGAACACGAAGGTGGGGATGTGGCGCACGCTCGAGGCGAGGCTGGAGCCCAGCCGGTCGTACCAGCCCTTCACCTCCGCATCCGACACGACGATGTCGGTGCCCTGCACCGTGCCGACGTGCTTCGCCGTCGGAGCGGACGCCGTGCCGCGAGGGAACATGATGACGTCGGGGCGGGGGTCGGTGCGCGGATCCCCCGAGGTGAACGTCGGGATGATCGACATGATCTCCTCGTCGACGCCGAGCAGGGTCGGGTCGAACTCGACCAGGCCGGCGAACGCCTCGGCGACGGTCATGTGCTCTCCTCCGGTCGGGCGCGCGGACGCGCGGGTGCACCGCTCTGTCTACTCGCGCTGCCACCGTGCCGATACCCCAGATCCCGGCGCTAGGGTGCCCCCACCCCCGGCTCTGCGGACGGCTCCGCGGAAGCGCGGGCGAGCATGACGAGCGCGACGACCGCGGCGAGCAGCTGAAGCCCCACGAACACCCCGAGGAGCACCCCGGACGACGTCATCACGCCCGACACCCCGATCGTGACATCGGCGGACGCGTGGAACAGCGCCGCGAGCAGCACGCTTCCGCGCGCGCCGCGGAATACCCATCCGATGAGCACGGAGGTGGCGACCGTCGAGAGCGCGAAGACCACGAAGGGGAGCCGCGACTGGAACGAGCCGTCGATGAGGAAGAGCGGCAGATGCCACACCGCCCAGACCACGCCGAGCAGCAGATTCGCCCCGACCGCGCCGAAGCGGGGCAGCATCCGCGGGAGGGCGAACCCGCGCCACGCGGTCTCCTCGGTGAGCAGCCACATCCAGGTGTTGAAGGCGAAGGCGCCCAGCACGCCCCACCAGGACGTGGTCTCGGGCGAGACCGGAAGCCCCGCGACGACGCCGACGAGCACGGCCAGCGCAGCGAGCGCCGGCGTGAGGACCACGGCCACGAGGTACCAGCGCACCCGCACCCGGACGCGCACCATCCGCAGGAGCAGGTCCTTGACAGCCGGCCACCCGCCCGTCAGGGCCGCCGTGCCGAAGCTCGCGATCGGCAGGCCGATCCAGAACGCGAGCGCGCCGGGGATGTGCCAGGTGATCCAGCCGAGCTGCTCGGCGAGCGCCGTCCCCCAGACGAACCAGGGCAGCGCGAAGGCGAGCGCGAAGAACAGGACGAGCGGGTGGCGTCTCATGCGGGGGCGGTCTCCTCGGTGCGGGCGCGGTAGACGCGCGTGATGACGGCGGATGCGGGGACGGCCGCGATCCAGCTGAGCTCCCCCGCGGACGCGCCGGCGAGCAGCGCGACCGGAATCGAGAGCAGGAAGATCCCCGGGATGGGGAACGACTGCACGAGCACGAGGCGGAAGACCGCGAGGTCGATCGACGCCGCGACGAGGCCGCGATGCCAGGCGTACAGCCACATCCCCGTCATGAGGAAGCCGATGAGCGAGATCGTCGCTGCGTACAGCACGACGGCCAGCACGTCATCTCCGTGCAGCCCGAGGATCGCGGTCGGCAGCGGCAACGACGCGACGAACAGCAGCATGAGCAGGTTCATCCGCAGGAGCCCCTGGTCGTATCGCTCGATCGCCGCGAACTTGCGGTGGTGGGAGAGCCACACGAAGCCGACCACGACGAAGCTCAGCACGAAGGTGAGGTACCCGGGGACGAGCTCGCGCAGCGCGTCCGGCAGCGCGGCATCCGGCACCTCCGGTGCGTGCAACTCGATGATCAGCAGCGTCATGGCGATCGCGAAGACGGCGTCCGAGAAGAACGTCATCCGTTCGACGCTCTCGCCGTGCGCGAATCGCTGCACGTAGCGGGTCCAGGTGGTCACGGATCCGATGCTCGCGTCTCGCGGCGCCGTGGTCGTCGCCACAGGGGTGGAGATGCGGCGTCCACCCCGGGGTGGAGCGCTGGTCAGGGGCGGGCGAGTCCCGTGCGGTAGGCGTAGCGGACCAGCTGGGCGCGGTCGCGTGAGGCGGTCTTGGCGAGCAGGTGGTTGATGTGGGTCTTCACCGTCGCGGACGAGACGTAGAGCTCGCGGGCGACCTCGTCGTTGGAGCGGCCCGCGGCCACCAGACGCAGCACGTCCAGCTCGCGCGGGGTGAGGGCGTCATCGGGCGGCGGCTCGGTTGCCGCCGGCGTGCGATCGAGGGCCTCGAGGAGGCGGCGCTGCACGCTCGGGTCGAGCTGGGCCTCCCCCTCGACGACGGTGCGGAGCGCCGCGACGATCTCATCCGCCGAGGCATCCTTGGTGAGGAAACCGCGCGCGCCCGCCCGGAGCGCGGCGAACACCCACTCGTCGTCGGAATAGGTGGTGAGCACGACCACGCCGGCGCGCGAGCCGCGGCGGGCCAGCTCCGCGGCGACCTCGACCCCCGTGAGACCGGGCATGTGCAGGTCGAGCAGCACGACATCCGGATCGAGCGCTGCGACGAGCTCGAGCGCCTCCGCGCCGCCCGCCGCGGTGCCGACCACGTCGACACCGCCGATGAGCCCGAGAAGGGTCGACAGCCCCTCGCGCACGACCTTCTGGTCGTCGACGACGAGCACCCGGATGTCGGCCATGGTGTCACTCTGGCACGCGCTCTCGCGTGCGGCCCTCCCCCGTGGCTCCGAACTGCCAGGGCGGGCCTCCACCCCAGGGTGGAGACGGCAACCGGCGCGGCATCCGTCGTGGCACAGTTGCACCATGTCGCCCGTGCGCGCCCTCGGCCTCGCGATGGTCTGCGTCGTGATCGGCTCCGCGCTCGCGGGGCCCGTCGGCTGGCGGAACCCGGCGCACGTGGTGGCGCTCGCGGCCTTCGCGGTGTCGGCGACGCTCTTCCTCGTGCTGCCGCGCATGCCCCGCTGGGTCGCGGCCGCGATGCTGGCGCTCGCGGGCGCATCCGCGGTGCTCGTCTACGGACTCGACCCGGCTGCGGTGCCGATCGGGCTGTTCCTGCTCGGGGCCCTCGCCCCGCTCGCGAGCCCCTCCTGGGCGGGCCTCGTGACGGTCGGCGGGGCGACCCTCGCCTACATCGCGGCCGAGCTGATCGCCGAGCGCGCGAGCTGGACCCTCGCGGCGACCGTAGCCGGGGTGCTGTTCTTCGCCCTCGTCGGCCGGCTCGTGCTGCGCGAGCGCCGCCAGCGGCAGCGCATCGCCGAACTGCTCGGCGACCTCGAGCGCAGCCGTGCCGCGGAACGCGAGGCCGAGGTGGCGGCGGAGCGCGCCCGACTCGCGCGCGAGGTGCACGATGTGCTCGCGCACACCCTGTCGGGGCTCGCCATCCACCTCGAGACCGCGAGGCTGCTCGCCGCATCCGAGCGAACCGACCCGGCGCTGCGCGACACCGTCGACCGCGCCCATCGACTCTCGCGCACCGGGCTCGACGAGGCCCGGCGCGCGGTCGGCGCTCTGCGCGGCGACGAGCTGCCGGGGCCGCAGTCGATCCCGCGCCTCGTGGAGGAGCACCGGCTGTCGTCGGCATCCGCGGTGCGGTTCACCCAGCGCGGCGAACCCTTCGAGCTGCCGACCGAGGCCCGGCTCGCCGTCTACCGGACGGCGCAGGAGGCGCTCAGCAACGTGCGCAAGCACGCGGCGGGCGCTCCCGTCGAGGTGGAGCTGCGGTGGGATCCGGATGCGGTCACGCTCACGATCGATGACGGGGGCGGCCGGCCCCCGCTCGCGCTGCCCCATTCCGGCTTCGGCCTTGCGGGGATGCGGGAGCGCGCCGAGCTCGTGGGCGGCACGCTCGAAGCGCGCCCGTTCGAGCGCGGCTTCCGGGTGAGGCTGCGGATTCCTCGCCGGCCCGACTGATCCGCGCAGCGGCGGAATCAGCGGCACCGGTCGCGGGTTGAGGGTGACATGACGACATTCGGCATCATCGGCGCAGGCCACATCGGATCTCAGCTCGCCCGAGCGCTCACCTCGCACGGCTACGACGTCGTGATCGCGAACTCGCGCGGCCCGGAGACCCTCGCGGACCTCGTGGGCGAGCTCGGCCCGCACGCCCGTGCGGCGACCGCGCAGGAGGCGGCCGAGGCCGCGGATGTCGCGGTCGTCACGGTGCCGCTGCGCGCCTACACCGCGATCCCGGCGGGGCCGCTCGCCGGCAAGGTCGTGCTCGACACGAACAACTACTACTGGGAGCGGGACGGCCACATCCCGGAGCTCGACCGCGGCGAGGCGACCGTCTCGGGCCTCCTGCAGGCGCACCTCCCCGATGCGAAGGTGGCGAAGGCCTTCAACCACATCATGGCCGCCGACATCACCACGACCGGCACGCCCGCGGGCAGCCCGCACCGCCGGGCGCTCGGGACCGCATCCGACTTCCCCGAGGCGATCGACGTCGTGACGCGCCTGTACGACGAGCTCGGTTTCGACACGGTGTCGGCGGGGGCGCTCGACGAGTCGTGGCGGCTGGAGCGCGACCGCCCGGCCTACGTCGTGCGGCAGAACGCGGAGGAGCTGCGGGCGAACCTCGCGAAGGGGTTCCGCGTGCGCCCGGGCGACGCGGGCTGATCGCCCAGCTCGCGCGTGACGGCGCCTTCCCGGATGTGTACGCTGTCCACATCCGGGAAGGACAGGACCATGGCAGCTCCGCTCATCTACTTCAGCACGGTCTCACTCGACTGCTACCGCGAGGACGCCGACGGCCGCTTCGACTGGAGCGCCCCCGACGAGGAGGTGCACACCTTCATCAACGAGCTGTTCGCGCCCGTGCGACTGCACCTCTACGGCCGGCGCAACCACGACATCATGATGTTCTGGGACGAGCAGGACCCCGAGGGGCTCGAGGGCGCCTCCCGCGGATGGGGCCGGTACTGGCAGGGCGTCGACAAGGTGATCTACTCCCGCACCCTCACCGAGGTGCCCATGCGGCGCGCCGAGCTGCGCCACGAGTTCGACCCCGACGAGGTGCGCCGCTGGAAGGCGGGCTCGGACGTGCCCATCGGCATCGGCGGCGGCGAGCTCGCCTCGGAGGCCGCCCGTGCGGGCGTGCTCGACGAGCTGCACCTGATCGTCACGCCGACGCTGCTCGGCGGGGGGACCCCGTACCTCGACCACGGCATCCGCCTCGAGCTCGAGCTGCTCGACGAGCGCCGCTTCGCGGCCGGCTCGACGTACCTGCGCTACGCGGTACGCTGACGCCCCGGGGCCACCCCGTCCGGCTCCCGCGCCGCCCCACTTCATGAAAGACTCTCGGAACCGGCGTTCGTGCAGTGCGCCGCCTCGCCCACCACCACGAGAGGTACCATGCCCGACCCATTCGAGAACGGCCGGCCGACGCTGCCCGAGGGACCGGCGACGGCGGACCCCGCGTTCGCGCCCGAGCCGAAGAAGAAGCCCTCGATGGCGCTGCGGATCGGCAGCGCAATCCTTGCGGTCGTCCTCGGAGCCGGAGCGTGGATCGGCACGCGGGCCCTGCTCGATTCGCTCTCGGGCAACTCGAAGCAGCAGGCGATCGAGAAGGCCGTCGACGAGCTCCACCGCTCGGTCTCGCTGCCGTCGCAGCTCGACGAGGTCACCATCCTCACCGACATCACCGCCGAGGAGAACGCGGTCCACTACTTCTACACGCTCACCGATGTCGACCCGTCGGTCGTCACCACGGAGTTGCTCGAGAGCGTCGTGCAGCCGACCATGTGCGGCACGAAGCAGACGCGCGAGCTGCTCGACCGGGACGTCGCCATGCGCTACAGCTACGTCGTCGAGGGCACCGACGACAGCTACGACTTCGAGCTCACGAAGGACAACTGCTGAGCCGCCCGAGGCGGCTGCTCGCCGCATCCCTCGCCGCGGTGCTGCTCGCCGCGGGGCTCGCGGGGTGCGCCCTGCAGGAGCGCTACACGAACCACCCGAGCAACGGCGGCCGCACCTCGGACGCCGTCGGCGCCGCCCTCGAGGCCGTGCCGGGCATCGAGCACGCGGACGCCTACACGGCGCCCTGGTACAACCCCGGCGAGGGCGGCCTGTTCTCCTCGACGGGCGTCGACCTCGTGCTGTGGGTCACCATCGACCCCGAGATGCACGTCGCCGACAGCGCCGGATTCCTGCGGGCAACCGCTGAGGCCGCCTGGTCGATCAACGACGGCTACTCGCCGCAGGGGCGCGTCAACCTGATCGTGCGGCGCGGCCTGGACCGCGACCACGACTGGGCGGCGGATGCGGCATCCGTCTTCGGAGACGACGTGCAGGTGTCGCGGGATCCGGACATCGCCTTCATGCACTACGAGAACGAGCCGACCCTGACCGACGACGACACCCTCGTCTCGCTCTCGGTCGAGACGTACCGGCGCACCCTCGGCGACTGGCCGGCCGCACCCGCCGACTTCGACGCGGCGTTGCTCGCGGAGGGCCCGCCGGAGGACGTCGACCCACCCGCCGTCGACGACTTCCACACGGCCGGCATCACGGGCGGCGGCGAGACGTGCATCAGCGTCGGCTTCACCCGCAACCTCGACGCCGACGGCGTCCCCTACCCGGGCGACGTCACGATCACCCTCTTCGTGCGCGACCGGGAGTACGGCACCGCCGTCGCCCACGGATCCGCGAGCGACGATGCGGGCGGCGAGAGCTCCGTGTCGTTCTGCGGGGACGACGCGCCGACGAACGACGTGGGGTCCGTGCACTCCCGCGTCGTCGCTCCGGCGGCGCCGGGGTTCCGCGGCGTCGACCGGGGCGGCGTCACCAACGACTGGTGACGCGCCCGCGGCTCGGGGAAAGGCCGCCTACGCGGCGCGCGGACGCCGCGTCCCCGCGACCGAGAGAGCGAGCCCGGCGAGCAGCAGGAGCGCACCGAACGCCGCAGCCCACCAGGCCGTGTCGTCGGGGATCTCCAGGTAGGTCGTGATGCCGAGGATGCGCGCGAGGCCCCACGGCAGAAGGCCCAGCTGGTCGTTCCACACGGTGAGGGCCGCCTCGAGCCCCACCACGCCGACGATCGCCGCCGGCACGGCGAGGCCGGCGCCGACCGCGGCGAGCACGACCCCCGTCGCGCGGCGCCCGCCGAGGCGGCTCGCGAGGGCCCAGCCGGCGGCGACGAAGGTCCAGAGGAAGGCGGCGAACGCGAGCGAGATGTAGAGCGTGCGCCGCACGGGGTCGGTCCAGAAGCCGAACCAGTAGCCGCCCGGCCCCGACACCGCGAGCGCGGCGAGCAGCAGCACGGAGCGCAGCACGACGACCCCGCCGACGGCCGCCAGCACCGCCCACACCGCCCGCCCCCGCACGAACAGCAGCACGACGGCCACGAACACGGCCCACGCGCCGAGGGTCACCGCGAGCTGCACCGGCGCGAGGAACGAGGTCTGCACGGCGCGGGTGCCCACGAGCAACGCCCCGGGCACGAGGAGCACGAGCATCCGGTCGAGACGGTCCATGCCGAGGGCGGACTCGTCGGCGCGCCACGGGCGGATCGCGGCGAGCCAGGTGGCCCGTGCCGCCGCGGCACCCGGGCGGCGCACCAGGCGGGTGCGGGCCGAGAACGCACCGATGAGCACCCACGCGAGGGTCAGCAGGAGCAGCACCCGCGCGATCCACGCCATCGCCAGATCCCGGTCGGTGCGTTCGAGGCCGAGCCGGGCGGCGGTGAGGTTCCACGCCGGGTGGTCGACGTCGCCCCGGTAGGCCGCCAGGTGCGCCCTCGCCGCGGATGCGAACGCGTCACGCGCCTGTTGCCAGCGCGCGTAGGCGGCCGGGTCGAGGGTGTCGTGCCATTCGGCGGCGGAGAGGAACGCGGCCCGGTAGGCGTTCAGCAGGCCGAGCGTGTCGAGCTCGTAGTCGAGGGTGGCGAGCAGCTCGTCGCGGGCGCCGGGGCGCCATCCGTCGGCAGGTGCCGCGGCGACGGTGTCGCGCATCCGCTCGACGGCGGCCACCGCCTCGCTCCCCTGCGCGATCGTCTCGGCGACCCGCGCCCGCCCGATGATGGCGTACATCGTGTCGAGGGTGGCCGAGTCCCCGGTGAGGATGTCCCACTCGAACAGCCACATCTGCGGCGGCGGCTCCAGCCCCACGGCGGACACGCGGTTGCGGGCGAAGTCCGGGAGGTAGAGGCCCTGCATGATGGCGACCCGCGACTCGGTCATCGCGGTGGCGACGGCGGATGCGGTGGCGTCGTCGGCGGCGAGGTAGCGGCGGGCCCAGGCGAGCGTCGTCGCCGCCACATCCGCGCCGGGGTCGCGGGCGAGTGCGGCCGCCTGCATCGTGTTCAGCTCGTACAGCTGCCAGAAGCCGGACTTCAGGTAGAGCGTCATAGGCCCGGCGCGCCAGGGGCCGCCGTCCTGCGTCCAGGCCCACACACCCTCGATGCGGGGGTTCGCGGCGAGCAGCGTCTGCAACGCCCACCGGTACTCGGGGCCGAGGTCGTTGGGGAACGAGCCGAAGGCCTCGAACTCGCGCCGCGACTGGAACTCGACGATGCGCCGCTGGGAGCCCGACGCGAGCGTCTCGTTGAGCGGCAGCCAGCTGTAGAAGTCGCCCAGCGTGTACTTCGTGGAGACGATGAGGCTCGGCGAGTCGATCCCGTCGAGCACGGCCGCGTAGGAGGCCGGGTCGGTGTGCATGTCGCCCACGTCGCCGATACCGACGCTCCAGGTGCGGAAGATCACCTCGCGCCCCGACCCCTCGGCCTGCCCCGTGAACGCGGTGAGCATCGTGCGCACCGCCTCGACGCTGCGCACCGCGAGCGCCGAGTAGTAGTCCCAGCCGGGCTCGGCGTAGATCGAGCCGCCCTCGCCGATGCGGATGAGCACGCCCGACAGCGCGGGCGCATCCGCGTAGAGCTCGTCGAGCGCGTCGGTGTAGACCTTCCACAGCTCGGGGTTCTCGGTGTCGGCCGAGCCGAAGCGCTCGTCGAAGTAGCCGGCGAGCTGCGGCGTGAGCGCGAGCATGTCGGTGCGCAGGTAGATCTTGACGCCGAGCACGGCGGCGCGCTCCCAGAACGGGGTGAAGGCCGCGCGGAGGGCCGCGGCGCGGGCGAGATGCGGGTCGCCCTCGGCGTAGACGGGCCCTCCCTCGGCGGTCGCGAAGTCGGCGTACTCCACGAAGCCGGGCCACGCGACGGCGTTGTAGCCGAGGGCGACGACATGCCGCAGGTACCGCTCCCAGTCGTCGAAGTCGGCGGCGAGCGCGGCCTCGTCGATGTAGGGCGCGTCCGCGAGGTAGGCGTTCTCGAAGGCGCGCGACACGTGCGAGTAGTCGTCACCGGACTCCCACTCGGAGGGGTCGGGCTCGACCCCGACGGCACCCAGGTCGACCATCCGGAACGGCAGGGCCGAGCTGATCGTCTCGCCGAGGCGGGCGCGGATGTCGGTGCCGGATCGGATCGCGGCGGCCAGGTCGTAGACGCCGCGCACGGCGCCCGTCTCCCCCGCCGCCTCGATGCGGAGCGCATCCGGGGTGCCGGTGAGGGTGTAGGCGTCGCTCGCGTCACCGGATCCGCCCGTGATGGCGACGTCGAGCGTCGCCTCGCCGTCGAACGCCGCGACCTGGCCGATCGCGTCCGAGAGCTCGTCGAGGGCGACCGACAGCCGCTCCGTGTCGGGCGCCTCGATGCGCGTCAGCCTCGGCGGGGCGACGGATGCCGCGGTCGCGACCGTCGCGGCGTCCGGGGTCATCTGCCGGGCCGGCTCCGCCCGGATGCCGAGTGCGTCGCTCACCACGAACGCGACCCCGGCGCTCAGCGCGACGAGCACCACGACCACGACGACCGCGAGGATGCCCCGCCGCCGCGCCGCCGTCATGGGTCGAGCCTAGGGTGCGCTCGCGACCGGCTGGCGCAGGATGGTGCGCAGCCTCGCGGGGGCGGTGCGGCGGGGGTCGCTCAGGTAGATCTCGTGGTGGCGCCCCGTCATGACGAGGCCGTGAGCGGGGATGAACTCGTCGTGCATGCGGGCGAGCACGGGCGCCTCGTCGTCGAACGACCCGAGGTGGAGGGTCTGCACGCAGCGGCCCTCGTCGAGGGACTCGAAGCGCACCTCCGCGGAGCGCGCGGATGCCGTGCCCTTGCGGGCGACCGCCGCGCGCGCCTCCTCGAGGCGGCCCGCATCGATCCAGCCGGGCTGGAGGATCAGCAGCGTCCAGCTCCACCTGCTCTTGTCGCGCGCCCGGGTGAACGCGGCCATGTCGTCCGCCCACCACAGGCCCTCGAGCGGCATCACCACGAAGTCGCGCCCCTCGCCCTTGCTCGCGAACTTGAGGGCGTAGGCGAGCGGATAGAGCGCCTCGACCGCCTCGCCGAACGCCGCCGTGTTCGGGTCGCCCTCGCCGTCGATCGCGAGGTAGCCCTGCGACGGGAGGTCGAGGATGCGGAACTCGCCTCGCTTCGCGCGGTACGCGTCGGTCTTCTTGAGGTCGAGCTTGTCGGGGTCCGGGCGGCTCATGCGCTCAGCATGGCGGAGGGTGAGCCGCCCGGGAACCGCTCACTCCTCGAAGGGCCAGACCGGACGCAGCTCGATCGCGCCGATCCGCGACATGGGGTGGTGCGTCGCATAGACGACGGCCTGCTGCATCGACTCGCAGCTGAGCAGGTCGAAGCCGCTCACGAACTCGCGCGTCTCCGCGTACGGGCCGTCGGTGACGAGCAGCTTGCCCCCGCGGCGGCGGATGAGGGTCGCCTCGCCGATCGGGCGCAGCCGGGCGCCGGTCGCGACGTAGCGGTCGCGCTCCTGCTCCGCGAACCACGCCGAGAACTCCTCGTCGGCGCGCGCATCCCACGGTTCCGCGTCGGCGGTGTCGCACACGAGCTGCACGAAGGTGAACGGGCCGCGATCGCGCACCGCGAGACCGACCACCTCGCCCGCCGCGGGCCCGTCCTCGAAGGGCCAGAGCTCGCGCAACTCGATGCGGCCGCCCGTGGCCATCGGATGCCGCGACACGTACTCGACGACCTCGTCACGGTCGCCCCGCAGCAGGTCGAAGCCCGCGATCCACTCCCGCGTCTCGGTGAAGGGGCCGTCGGTGACGAGCGTCTCGCCCCCGCGTCGCTTCACGAGCTGCGCGTCCTGCGGGGGCCGCAGCCGCTCGCCGACGATGCGGATGCCGCGCCGGTCGCCCTCCTCGACCCATTCCTCGATGGGCGTCACCGAGCCGTCGGCGGGCTCGTCCGACTCGCCCTGCGGGTCGACGCGCACCAGCATCAGATATTCCATGGTCTCCTCCTGTTCGGAACCGTACGTGGGTACGACGAACGGGGGAAGCCGGATCCGACAACGGAGGCGAAACGGGACGCCATTCGCGCCTGCACGGCGGATGCTGCCGGCGATGCGCTGTCCCGACTACAGGCTGAATCGGCCTTTTCGGGCTCCGGGAACCGGTTTGGTGTCGATCCAGCCTGTAGTCGGGACGCGATCAGCGGACGAGCGGCGACGCGACGCGATTCGCACACCGACGAGCACCGCACCCGCCGCGAGCAGCGCGGCGGCGAGCGGCAGGCCGCCGTCGGCATCCGCACCGCTCGACGCGAGCGCGGCCGGGGTCACGGCGAGCGCGAACCAGCCGATGAGGGCACCGGATGCGTCGTACACGGCAACTCGATGGTCGCCCGGCGCGAGGCTCACGGGGATCGTCAGGCGGATGGTTCCCGCGGCATTCACGGTTCGGGTGCCGAGCGCGGTGGGGGTCGAGAAGACGTAGCCGTCGACCTGCTCCCCCGCGTGGCTCGCGCCGATCGTCACGGTGATGGTCGACCCGGCGCGTGCCGAACTCGGGCCGGTGACGGTGTCCTTCGTCTCCGTCGTGAGGGCGCTCGGGTCGGGCTCAGCGCCGGGCGCCGGGTCGGTGCCGCCGCCGCCGCCCTCGCCGGGACCGGTGCCGGGGTTCCCGCCGCCGGGCACCGTGCAGCGGACGCTGCCGACGCGCAGCGAGACGCCGGGGCCTCCCGCGGTGTCCGGGGTGTTCGCGTCGTCGGCGTAGTACACGGGCTTGGCCCCGGCCACGCACGCCGCCTGGGGCGCGAGCGCGAAGCCCTCGTTGGCGTAGTTCGCGGATGCCGCGGGCCGCGCGTAGCGGTGCGTCACCTCGTACCTGCCGGAGGAGCCGATCTGCAGGGTCGCCGTGCGGCCGTCGCACACCTCGTCGCACACCGCCCACAGCAGCTGCGTCTCCGGTTCGTAGTCGACCTCCATCGCACCCGGGGTGTCGATCGTGGCGATACGGGTGAAGGTGGAGCCGGTGAGGTCGAGCACGTAGGCGTAGACGTCGCCCGTCTGCTCGAGGCCGACGAAGAAGACGCCCGTTCCGTGGTTCGGGTAGAGCGCGGGGTCGTAGCGCTGCCCCGTCGCCTCGTCGAGGAATCCGCGGGCGGTGAGCACGGCATCCGGCACCCAGGTGATGCCCTCGAGGCCCGAGTTCGCGCCGATGGTGCCGACCGTCGCGGTGAGGTCGGCGCCGAGGTTCCATTCGTTCGTGGCGGTGAGGGTGCTGCTCGCGCCGCTCACGTCGAAGCGCAGGATGGAGGGGCGGCTCACCGACTTGGCGGCGCTGGAGCGCTCGGTGGCGACGTAGACGCCGCCTGCGGAGCCGCCGTCGGCGACCGTGACGCCCTCGGCATCCGGTGCGATCGAGCCGTCGGGGTAGGCGAGCTGCTTGCCCGCACCCCACCCGGCGGCACCGTTCCAGGCGCCACCCGCGCCGGGGGCGAGCTTCGAGAGCGTGCCGGTGCCGTTGGTGACGGCCCAGAGGGTGGGGTCGCCGAGCGCCGGGGCCTCGTAGTCGAGGCCCGAGAGGTCGCCGGAGAAGGGGATGTCGGTGGGCACGGCGGTCATGGTGGTGCCGCCGGGCCAGACCTCCACCCCCGGCTCCGGATCGGTTCCGGGGCCGCTGGGGTCGCTGCAGTCGTTGGCGAGGCCCTTCGTGGAGGCGCCGGAGTCGCGGAAGGTTCCCGTGCCGTCGGGGCAGCGCGCCCAGGTGGCGGATGCGTGGGCCGTCCACGAGGTCGTGTCCTTGACGTTCGCCGGGTCGACCGTGCCGCGGTAGAGGGTGACGCTGTCGGCGCCGCCGAGCCCGAAGCCGAGCTGCGACTCCTCGACGATCAGGTAGCCGCCGGACTCGATGGTGGTGCCCGCCGGGAACGGCACCGCCGTGTGGCTGGCGTCACCGTCGAGGATGCGCCATCCGCTGAGGTCGGCGGCGTTCACGGTGTCGAGGTTCTTCAGCTCCACCCAGTCGCCCGGGGTTCCGCCGTTGGACTCGACCTCGTTGATGACGACGTTCGCGTCGGCGGGCTCCGGCTCGGGGTCGGTCGGGGTGACGGGGGTGCAGGAGTTGGCGGCGCCCTTCGTGGCGGCGGTGGTCATCGCGAAGGTGCCGGAGGCATCCGGGCAGCGGCCCCAGGAGGGGTTCGCGTGGGTGCCCGCGGGCCAGGTGGTGGAGTCGAGGAGGGTCGTGCCGTCGGCGGCGAAGAGGCGCACCGAGTCGCCTTTGCCGAGGCCGAACGCGAAGTGGGTGCCCTTGTCGAGCACGAGGTAGCCGCCCGCCGCGACCCAGGTGCCGGCGGGGATCGTGTAGGGGTTCTTCTGGTCCTCGTCACGCACGACGAGCCCGCCCGCATCCACCGGGACATCTCCCGTGTTGACGAACTCGATCCAGTCGTCGGGGCTGCCGCCGTCGCTGACCGCCTCGTTGATCTTGAGGGTGTCGGCCGCGTCCGGGCAGGCGTTGGCGGCGTTCTTCGTGGATGCGGTGGTCTGCACGAACGCGCCCGTGCCGTCGGCGCAGCGGCCCCAGGTGTGCGTGGCGTGGCTCGGACCCCAGCTGGTGCTGTCGACGAGCGTGGCGCCGTCGGGCAGGAACAGCCGCGCACTGTCGGCAGCGCCGAGGCCGAACTTGTTCGGGTTCTCGTCGACGGTCACCGTGAGGTAGCCGCCCGGCGCAATGGTGGTGCCCGCCGGGATGGCCTTGGTGCGGCTGTCGTCGTCGTCCTTCAGGATCCAGCCGCCCACGTCGACCGGGTCGGTGCCGACGTTCTTCAGCTCCACCCAGTCCTTCTCGGCCGCATCCGACTCCACCTCGTTGATGACGACGGTGGGAAGCTCGGCTGCCGCGGCGCGCGCCGCGTTCCCCGCGACGAGCACACCCCCCGCGATGAGCACGGCGGTGACGGCCCCACCGAGGAGGGCGCGGATGCGGACGGCGGCGTGGGGGTGCATGGCTCGCAGCGTGGCGGAGGCGGGTGGCGCGCGGGTGAACGCGAGGTTGCCCGCAGCCGTTCGCCGAGTAGCGCGCTGCCGCGAGGTCGGTTCGGCCGCCTCCCCCGCTGGTTGAGTAGCGCGCCGCCGCGAAGCGACGGCACGCGTATCGAAACCCCCGGCACGCGGATGGCACCAGGGCGAGAACACCTACCGCAACCCGTGACTCCCGCGCGCCGCACGCGCATCATTGCCTCGTGCCCTGGATCGACATCCTCGACTCGACGAGCATCGCCGCCGTCCGCTACGACGCGCGCCGCGAGCTGCTCGACATCCGCTTCACGAGCGACCGCCGGCGCGGATTCGAGCTGGGCGATGCGTTCTGCGCGTACAACCTCCACCTGCTGCTGGCCCGGGAAGGGCGCGAGCAGGAGGCGAACAACTGGTTGAGAGCGGGAGCGGCTCGCGGTGACGAGAAGGCGATCGCGCGGCTCGAGTATCTTCGGCTCGACTAGCTCGACGACTACGACGAGTCGCGGTTGCGACCGATGCGGAAGCCCACCCATCCGGCGACGACCATGAGGCCCACCACGAGAAGCACGAGACCCGCGATCATGCCCGGCGTCGGTCCCGGCGGCACGAAGGTCGCCGAGCTGAGCGGAGCGTAGGCGGTCCAGCCGAAGGAGACGGGTTGAGTGAGGAGCAGCACGGCGCCCACCGCCGAGAGCACGACGCCGAGGACCACGAGCCCGTACTTCCGCAGCAGCGCCATCCGCGTCACCCCGCCGTCGCCCGCTCCAGCACGAGCTCGCGCACGCGCGCTGCATCCGCCTGGCCGCGCATCGCCTTCATGACGGCGCCGATGACGGCGCCGGCGGCCTGCACCTTGCCGTCGCGGATCTTCTCGAGCACGTCGGGCTGGGCGGCGAGCGCCTCGTCGATCGCGGCGATGAGGGCGCCGTCGTCCGAGACGACCTTCAGCCCGCGGGCCTCGACGACCTCCGAGGGCCGGCCCTCCCCCTCGATGACGCCCTCCAGCACCTGGCGGGCGAGGCGGTCGGTGAGCTCGCCCGACTCGACGAGCGCGATGAGCTCCGACACGTGCAGCGGCGACACCAGCTCGGCGGGCTCCGCGGAGCGGGTGTTCGCGATGCGGGCGATCTCACCCGTCCACCACTTGCGCGCCTGGGCCGGCGCCGCACCCGCGGCCACCGTCTCCTCCACCTCGACGAGCAGCCCCGCGTTCTTCACATCGCGGAACTCGAGGTCGGTGAAGCCCCACGCCTCCTGCAGGCGGCGACGGCGCACCGCCGGCGACTCGGGCAGCGCGGCGCGCAACGACTCGATGAGTTCCGGCGACGGCTCGATCGGCAGCAGGTCGGGCTCCGGGAAGTAGCGGTAGTCGTCGGCATCCGACTTCGGGCGGCCGGCGGAGGTGACCCCGCGGTCCTCGTGCCAGTGGCGGGTCTCCTGCGTGATCGAGCCGCCCGCGGCCAGGATCGCCGCCTGCCGCTGGATCTCGTAGCGCACCGCCCGCTCCACCGAGCGGAACGAATTCACGTTCTTCGTCTCGGTGCGGATGCCGAGCTTCACCTCCGGGTGCGGGTTCACGGATGCGTCGTGCCCGTCCGCCAGCTCCGCCGCCGGCGAGGTGCGGGGGCGCAGCGACACGTTCGCGTCGCAGCGGAGGTTGCCGCGCTCCATCCGCGCCTCCGAGATGCCGAGCGAGCGGGCGATCTCGCGGATCGTCGCCACGTACGCCTTGCCCACCTCGGGCGCGCGGTGCTCGGTGCCGAAGATCGGCTTCGTCACGATCTCGACGAGCGGCACGCCCGCGCGGTTGTAGTCGACGAGCGAGTACTCGGCGCCGTGGATGCGTCCGGTGGCGCCGCCCATGTGGGTGAGCTTGCCGGCGTCCTCCTCCATGTGCGCGCGCTCGATCGGCACGGTGACGGAGGTGCCGTCCTCCAGCTCGATCACGAGCGAGCCCTCGAAGGCGATCGGCTCGTCGTACTGGCTGATCTGGTAGTTCTTCGCCAGGTCGGGGTAGAAGTAGTTCTTGCGGGCGAAGCGGCTCGACGGGGCGATCTGGCATCCGAGCGCCAGCCCCAGCGAGATCGAGTACTCGATCGCCTTCTCGTTCACCACCGGGAGGCTGCCGGGCAGCCCCAGGCACAGCGGCGTGATCTGCGTGTTCGGCGGGGCGCCGAAGCCGCCGGGCGCCGCGGGGTTCGGGGCGTCGCTGAACATCTTCGTCGCGGTCGACAGCTCGACGTGCACCTCGAATCCGAGCACCGGCTCGAACAGCTCGAGCGCCTTGTCGAAGTCCATGAGGTCGGGCTTGGCCATGGGTTCGATTCTAGGCGGGCGGCCGGCGCGCTGGCGCCGATGCGGCACGCGGGCAGGCGCGCTAGTCTGCTGTCGACTAAGGGCGACATCCGCATATCCGGGCGCGCTCGTCACGGATCTCAGCGCGTAACGCCGAGGGCCAGGTACCGAAATCCCGTAGATAGGCGGGCGCGTACCCCGATCGAGGACATCACTCGTGACGGCGTGCGCCAAGGTTCTCTATCTCTCGAAGTCGGATGCGATCGCAAGCGGGCTGCTGCTTCGCGTGAAGTGGAAGGATCGCGAGAGAGTTCCGCGCGCTGTCCACTACTGCGAGGCTTGCCGCGGGTGGCACCTCACCTCGCAGCGGTCGAAAGGACGGAACCGCTACTCGAGCCCGTTGCCCGAATGACCCGTCGGCGGGACGGGCTGCGCGCACGATTCCGGGGTCGCACGCGCGCCCCGCACTCCCCTCCTCGCTCAAATCTGTGGATGCGAGTTGTCCACGTTTCTCGAATATGTGTTCGATTCCGTGGGAGAATGGGGCATGGCTTCGATCCCGCCTTTCCTCGCCGGTCTCGGCGACCCGGAGACCCCGTTCACGGTGCCCGTGGTGGCCGGGTATGCGGATGCCGAGCTGTTGGAGGGTCAGCGGCAGCTTGCGGAGTTGCGGCGACGAGTGGAGACGGTTGCGGCGGCGTTCGCGGGTGAGATCGCTCACCGTTCCCGGCGGGAGCTGGGTCGCACCGGGCTGGCCGCCACCGAGGGGGTTCGGTCGGCGGAGGAGCTGATCGCGAAGGTCACCGCGGGGTCGCGCCGTGACGCGCACACCCTGGTGAAGGCGGCGGAGCTGCTGCCGACGCCCGCGCGGGAGAACACTCCCCCGGCACCGCCGATACCGGCATGGTGTGCCGCGATCGGAGAGGCCGTGGCATCGGCGGGCATCTCGGTGGAGGCGGCGGAGATCATCCGCACCCGGCTCGGGCAGGCCACCGGTGTGCCCGAGGAGGCTCTGCACGAAGCGGCCGTCGCACTGATCGACGCCGCTCCCGAGTTGACGGTCGAAAACCTCGTGACCCGTGCCGCGCGGGTGCGAGACGAGCTCGACCTGGCGGGGATCGCCGAACGCGAGAACGCGTTGCGGGACAAGCGGTTCCTGCGGATCACGCGGCAACCGGACGGGATGACCCGGGTGTCCGGGCTGCTGGATCCGGAATCCGCCGCGATCATCGTCCCCGTGCTGGACGCGGCGACCTCGCCGAGGCGCGGTGGGCCGCGGTTCGTGAGCCCGGATGCTCAGCAGCGTGCCGAAGACCTCATGCGGGACGAGCGCACCACCGAGCAGCTCACCCTCGACGTGTTTGTCGAACTCGTGCGTGCCGGATCCCGGGTGGATGACGGGAAGCTCCTCGGCGATCGGAAGCCCGCGGTGCGGATCCTGGTCACCAAGACCGACCTGGAGAGCCCGAAGCGCCCGGAAGGGACACGGGAAGGTGCCGCATTCTTCGAAGGACAAGCGGATGCGGTCTCCATCGCCACGGCGGAGCGGTTCATCTGCAGCAGCGGTGCGGTCCCGATCCTGTTCGACACCGGCGGGCGTGTTCTGAACCTTGGTCGTGAGCAGCGACTGTTCTCCGAGAAGCAGCGCATCGTGATGGCCGCCCGAGACGGCGGGTGCCTGATGTGCGGGGCGCCACCGTCCTGGTGTGAAGCACACCACATCGACCACTGGGACGAACATCACGGACGTACCGACGTGGATGACGGGGTGCTGCTGTGCCGGTTCTGCCACCTCACCATCCACAACAACAGGTGGCGTGTCCGACGACACGGCGGCGACTACCGCCTGGAACGACCCGACACCGACCGGATCCCCCACTCGATCCCACTGCCCTCCCGTAGCCCCGCACGCGACCGACTCCACCGCGATATCGCCTGAACCCACACGCCCTCACGCCTGCAGGGTGCCGGGGATCTCGATACACCGGCCTCCGGCCGGCACTCGATCAACCGGGAAAGGTCCCCCGACCGACACTCGATCGACGGAGGAGACGCCCTCCGCCGACACTCGGACAGCGGGGGCGGTGCAGGGCTCAACGCCAGGGGCTTCGGCAACAGCTCGAGCGGCGCTCACCGCTCCGCGTCGCGCAGGCGCTCGAAGAACTCCAGCCCGTGGCGGTGCGAGCCGAGGCCGTAGGCGAGCGTCGCACGCTGGTAGCGGAACACCTCCGCGAACTGCGGCGGGACGTCGAGGGCGTCCAGCTGCGCGTCATACCGCTCCAGGGTCGCGGCGTCGGCGGCCGCGCGCTCGACGATGTCGTCGAGCACCGCGCGGCGGGCCGCCGCATCCGGCAGCAGCCCCAGGAAGAACAGCTTCGACAGCGCGGCCGTCTCGAGGTCCGAGCCGCGGATGGGGCCCGTCAGCCAGGCGAGGAAGGTCGCGCGCCCCGCGTCCGTCACCCGGTACACCTTCTTGGCGCGGCCGTTCTCGACGAGCTCGTCGAACTCCACCTCGCCGCGCTCGAGCAGGCCGGTGAGCGCGCTGCGGAGACTGCCGAGGCTCGCCCGGTAGAAGAGCGAGATCGTCTGCTCGAACTGCTTGTTGAGCGCGTAGATGGTGTGCGGCGCGAGCATCAGCAGCCCCAGGACCACGTTGGACACTCGGGCATCCTATCGCTATATTACGTTTCGTAATATTGACCGGACGACCATCGGACACCCACCCATGCCCAGGCCCCTCCACCCCGATGCCCTCCGGGCGCGACTCGACCGCAGTCTCGCCCGCACCACCCGGCGCCGCTCCCGCAGCGGGCTGCCCGCCCCGCAGGTGCTCGCCACCGCACCCGGTTTCGAGTACCGCCACGGCGCGCAGCACGAGCCGTTCCACGCCGCATCCGTCGGCAAGCTCGCCACCACGACGCTCGTGCTGCAGGAGGTCGCGGCGGGGCGCCTCCGGCTCGACGACGAGGTCGAGGCGATCCTGCCCGCCGAGCTCACCGCGGGCCTCTTCCGCGGGCGCGGCGCCACCCTCGCCCAGCTGCTCGAGCACAGCTCCGGCGTCAACGACTTCTTCGAGGGACGCATCGCATCCGGCCCCACCTTCTTCGAGCTGCTCCGCGGGCAGCCGGAGCGGGAGTGGCAGCCGCAGGAGCTACTCGCCTTCACGCGCGAGCACCAGCATCCGGTCGGGACGCCCGGCGAGCGCTTCCTCTACAGCGACACCGGATTCGTGCTGCTCGGTCTCGTGCTCGAGGCCGTCACGAGCACGCCCCACCCGTCTCTCGTGCGCACGCGGGTGCTCGAGCCCGCCGGGATGGACTCGAGCGTGGTGTGGCTGCGCGAGCCCGGCCCGGCCCGCATCGCCCCCCTCCGCCTCGGCGTCACCGATCTCGCTGCGGCACGCGCACTCACCCTCGACTGGGCGAGCGGCGGCATCGTGACCACCACCGACGACCTCGCGCGCCTCGGCCGAGCCCTGATCGACGGCACCCTGCTCGCGCCCGGCACGCTCGCGGAGCTCGCCGAGCCGCGCCACCGCTTCAAGCCGGCCACCGGCATCCACTACGGCCGCGGCGCGATGCGGATCGAGTACGGCGGCTTCTCACCGTTCCTGCGCGCGCTGCCGCCCACGATCGGCCACCTCGGCGTCACCGGGGTGCACCTCTTCGTGAACCCCGAGCGGGACACCAGCATCGTGCTCAACTTCCACGGCACGCGCGAGATGCTCGCCAGCTTCCGCACCCACATCCGGATCGCGCGAGGGCTGGCGCAGCTGGCCGAGCGCCCCGGCGAGCGGCTCTAGGCGGGGCCCGGCGCGGGCGACATCGCCCAGGCGATCGCCTGCCAGACGGTGACGCCGTTCACGACGAAGCCCACCACGATCAGCAGATTGTCGTAGGCGCCCTGGTACGGCAGACCCGTCAGGTTGAACACCACCAGGGCCGCCGCGACGAGCACCGTGATCCACACGAGGGGCGTCTGCGGCACGAGCAGGGAGATGAGGATCATCGCGATCGGCACCAGCATCACGAGCGCCGCCACGATCCACATCCACTCCGCGGTCTCACGGCCGCCGATGCGGCCGGGGGTAGCGTGCCCCGCGAAGATGCGGAGCACGTCGCCCAGCAGGTAGATCAGCATCAGCGAGATCCAGCATCCCGCGAGCACGATGCGCGTGGGGTCCATCACTCCCCCGGTCGCAGCACGATGTTGCCCACCTTGCGGCCCGAGTCGACGCGGCGGTAGGCGTCGACGATGCCGTCGAGCGGATGCGTCGACTCGACGAGCGGGTCGAGCACGCCCTCGGCGGCCAGCCGCAGCAGCTCGGCGAGGTTGGCGGGATCCTCGGATGCCGGCCCCGCCTTCACCGGACCGCGCGCCGCGATCGTGTCGCCGAGCCCCGCCACCGCGAGCAGCAGCACGCCACCGTCCGCGAGCAGGCGCCGCCCGGTCGCGGGCGTCACGTTGCCGACGGCGTCGAGCACGACGTCGAAGCGATCGGCGAGCGACTCGACGGGCGTGGCGCGGTAGTCGATCGCGCGGGTGGCGCCGAGGCGTGCGACGAGCTCGGCGTTCGCACGGCTCGTGACGGCGGTGACCTCGGCCCCCAGGTGCCGCGCGAGCTGCACGGCGGCGGAGCCGACGGCGCCCGACGCCCCGTTCACGAGCACCGTCGCGCCCGCGCGCAGCCGCGCTTTGTCGCGCAGATAGTCGAGGGCGGTGCTGCCGCCGAACAGCACGGCGGCCGCGGCGTCGTCGGTGAGCGCGACGGGGATCGGCACGGCTCGCGCCGCGGGGACGGCCACGTACTCGGCGTGGCATCCGAATCGCGCACCCGTCATCCCGGCGACCCGGTCGCCCACTGCGTGGGTGGTGACGCCCTCGCCGAGCGCGGCCACCTCGCCCGCGAACACCACGCCGAGGATGTGCCGCCGCGGCCCCCGGATGCCGATCGCGAGCCGCGCCGGCAGCGCGAATCCGGGCGGGAAGACGCCGGACCGCATCCGCGCGTCACCGCTCGTGACGACGGTCGCCGCGATCCGCACGAGCACCTCGCCGCGGCGCGGTTCGGGCGTCGACACCTCGGCGACGCGTGCGGCCTCGGGCGGCCCATAGCGGTGGACGAGCGCTGCGCGCATCGCGATTCCCCTCGTTTCGCCTTACACCCGTAAGGATGAGACGAGAGTAGCCTTACGGGTGTAAGTTCGCAAGCGGAGGTGACGGATGGCCGAGCGGATCCCGCTGACCCGCGAACGAATCGTGGACGCCGCCGCCGAGGTGGCCGACGCATCCGGCCTCGCCGGCGTCAGCATGCGCACGGTCGGCAAGCGCCTCGGCGTCGAGGCCATGTCGCTCTACCACCACATCGGCGGCAAGGAGCAGCTGCTCGACGCCCTCGCCGACTGGGTGTTCGCCCGGATGCGGATGCCGGCCCCCGACGCCGGCTGGCGCGACGGTATGACCGACCGCGCGCTCTCCGCGCGCGAGGTGCTGTCGGCGCACCCGTGGGGGCTCACGCTCGTCGAATCGCGCCGCAACCCGGGCGTCGACCTGCTCGCCCACCACAACGCGGTGCTCGGGTGCCTGAGGCGCGGCGGCTTCAGCGTGCGGCTCGCCGCGCACGCGTACTCGGTGCTCGACTCGTACATCTACGGCTTCGTGCTCACCGAGCAGCGGCTGCCGATCGAGGAGGGCGAGCGGATGGAGGACTTCGCGGCCGAGCTCGGCCTCCCCGCAGAGCGCTACCCGTACATGGTGGAGATGGTGAGCGAGATGATGGTCGGCCAGGACTACACGTACGGCGACGAGTTCGAGCACGGGCTCGAGCTGATCCTCGACGGGCTCGAGGTGTGGCGCGCGCGGGAGGCCGGGTGACCGCGCCCCACCTCAGCCGACCGCGAGCGCGAGCGCGACGACGGCCGCGAGGAAGGCGACCAGCGCAGCCGACATCCGGAACACGTCGATACGCGCCCAGCGCGCCTGCACCCGCGCCGCGTCGGCGGGCGGCGCATCCGCATCCCAGCCGTCGATCGCGATGTTGAGGGGGACCGTGCCGAGGAACGCGAGCAGCACGAAGGCGAGGTAGCCGCCGAGCGACACCCACGCCCATGGCGCTCCCGCGACACTCGCTGCGGTGGCCGCCCCCGCCCCCGCAACGGCGAGTGCGATCCCCGGAAGCATCACGATCGGCGTGAACCAGCGGAGCCGACGGATCAGCACCTGCCGGGCGCGGAGCTGCTCCGAGGGCGCGAGCCGGGAAAGAGCCGGCTGCACCCCGAGGCGCACCACGAGCTCCGACCCGGCCAGGAGGCCGGATACGACCACCGCCGAGGCCAGCAGGGCGATCATCGCACCGCCCCGATGGCCGTGGCCCTCGCCCTCCCGGACCGCGGTGAGCGCCGGATGCTGCTCAGCGGTGGCTCGGCGATCCCGACGCGCGTTGCGGTCATGAGGGCATCATGCCGCAGATGCCCGGCACTGAGCCCTACCGCGGCACGTCGCCGCGCCAGGCGCCCGTCTCGTGCCCCGCGTTCTCGATGAACTCCTTGAAGTTCTTGAGGTCCTTCCTCACGGCGTGCGACCCGGCCCCCACGAGCGAGCCGAGGGTCTCCAGCATCCCCTCCGGCTCCCAGTCGAGCTGCACCGTCACGCGGGAGCTCGTGTCGCTCAGCTTGTGGAAGGTCACGACGCCCGCGTGCTGGGCATCGCCGCCGACGCTCTTCCAGGCGACCCGCTCATCCGGATGCTGCTCGGTGATCTCGGCGTCGAACTCGCGCTCGGCGCCACCCACGTTCACGACCCAGTGCAGGTGGGTGTCGTCGCGCTGCACGATCTGCTCCACCTCGTCGAGGAACTCGGGCAGCGTCTCGAACTGCGTCCACTGGTTGTAGGCCGTCGTGACGGGCACGTCGACGTCGATGCTCTCGGTGATCTGAGCCATGGGGTTCTCCTTCGTCTCCCCACCATTCGAGGCGAGGCCGGCGGATGCGCCCAGGCGGTTGACTCGGCGAGCGCGGGAGGTTAGGGGCGGCCGCGGGTCGACCAGAGCGCCCAGGCGACGAGCACCGGCTGGAGGAACAGCCGCGCGAAGCGCTTGCCGTCGGTGTCGAGCCCAGGCACGTCGCGGCGGCTCACCCAGTGGGCGACGTTGCCGGGGAACACGGCCACGAAGAACGCGGCCGTCGCAGCGCCGACAACCCGGCGGAACCTCGCGGGGGCGACGGCGAGGGATGCGGCGAGCGCGATCTCGGCGACCCCGGACGAGACCACGACCGTGTCCACGTCGACGGGCAGGTACGGGGGCACCGCCGCCCGGAAGCCGCGACGACCCCAGGAGAGATGCCCGGTGCCGGTGAACAGCAGCAGAGCGGCGAGAGCGAACCGGGCCACGTTGCGGGCGGTCGCGTGTGCGGGAACCTGACCACGGCGCGGATTCATGCTCCCAGCGTCGCACGCAGCCGATGGCGAGGTCCTCTCGCGGCGCAATCTGTGGATGCGAGTTGTCCACGGTTCTCGAATATGTGTTCGATTCCATGGGAGGATGGGGCATGCCCTCGATCCATCACCTCATCGCCTCTCTCGGCGACACGGCCACGGTGTTCACCGTGCCGGAGGTGGCGGGGCTGGCGGATGCGGAGCTGCTGGACGGGCAGCGCGCGTTGGCCGAGTTGCGGCGTCGGGTGGAGGCGGTGGCGGCGGTGTTCGCGGGTGAGATCGCGCACCGCTCCCGGCGCGAACTGGGGCATGCGGGACTGGCGCAGGCGAACGGGCTGCGCTCGGCGGAGGATTTGATCGCGAAGGTCACCGCGGGTTCCCGTCGTGATGCGCACACGTTGGTGAAGGCGGCGGAGCTGCTGCCGGCACCGGCACGCACCGATGTCCCGCCGGCTGCGGCAGTGCCGCGTTGGCGGGTGGCGATCGGGGATGCCGTGGCTACCGCCGCGATCTCTGTCGAGGCGGCGGAGATCATCCGCACCCGGCTCGGACAAGCGGCGGATGGGGTATCGGAGGAAGCGCTGCATGACGCGGCGACCGCGTTGATCGCGGCGGCACCGGGTCTCACGATCGAGCAGCTCGCCCAGCGCGCGGCGTGCACGCGTGACGAGCTCGACCTGGTCGGCATCGCCGGACGGGAGAGCGCGTTGCGTGAGAAGCGGTTCCTGCGGGTGACCCGCCAGCTGGACGGCATGACCCGCATCAACGGTCTGCTGGATCCCGAGTCCGCCGCGATCGTGGTGCCGATCCTCGACACGGCCACCTCACCCCGGCGAGGCGGCCCTCGATTCATCGATCCGAAGGCCGCGCAGCGGGCGGAGGACATCCTGCGCGATGAGCGCACCACCGATCAGCTCACCCTCGACGTGCTCGTGGAACTGCTGAGACTCGGCGCACGCGTCGAGGACGGCACCCTGCTGGGCGACCGCAAGCCCGCCGTGCGGATCCTCGTCACCAAGGCCGATCTCGACGCACCCCGTGACGCTGAGGGGAACCGCGCCGGTGCGGCGTTCTTCGAAGGCCAGACGGATGCAGTCTCCGTCCAGACGGCGGAACGCTATATCTGCGCCACCGGCGCCATCCCCATCCTGTTCGACACCGACGGGCGGGCGCTCAACCTGGGCCGCGAGCAGCGGTTGTTCTCCGAGAAACAGCGCACCGCGATGGCCGCCCGCGACGGCGGATGCCTCATGTGCGGCGCGCCACCGTCGTGGTGCGAGGCTCACCACATCGACCACTGGGACGAACACGGCGGCCGCACGGACATCGACGACGGCGTCCTCCTGTGCCGCTTCTGCCACCTCAACGTGCACAACAACCACTGGCGCATCCGACGCCGACGCGGCACCTACCACCTCGAGCAACCCGACCCCGACAACACCCTCCGCCGCATCCCCCTCCCCACCCGCAGCCCTGCACACGCCCGCCTCCGCGCGACCGCCTGACCCGTGTCGCCGGCGAAGCGAGACGAGAACGCGCCGCGAACCGGCCCGGGCCGAAGGTCCCTTGCCGCCGAAACCTCTCCTGTCGCAGAATCTGAACATGTTCAGTTCTGAGAGCACGGGCACCAAAGGCGAGCGGACCCGCGCCCGCATCCGCGAGGTCGCGTTGCAGTCCTTCCGCGAGCGCGGCTACGACGACACCACGGTCCGACTCATCGCCGAGGAGGCGGGCGTCTCCCTCGGGAGCACCAACTACCACTTCCCCAGCAAGAACCACCTCGTGCAGGAGCTGTACCTGGAGGTGACGCGCGGCTTCCGCGAGACCGCGGCGCGGCGAATGAGCGGCACCACCGACCTCGTCACCCGCCTGCGCATCGCCTACACGACGGGACTCGAGGTGCTCGAGCCGTACCACGCCTTCGGTCCCGGATTCCTCGCCGCCGCCGTCTCGCCACGCTCGCCGCTCAATCCGCTCTCGGGCGAGTCGGAGCCGGCGCTCGCCGAGGCCGTCGCGGTCTTCCGCGAGGCGGTCGCCGGCAGCGCGCGCCACGGGATCCCGGGCGACATCGCCGAGGAGCTGCCCGAGGCGCTCACCGTCGGCTATCTGCTGCTCGCACTGTTCTGGACCTACGACCGCTCCGAGGGCCAGCGGCGCACCCGCCGGCTGCTCGACGGCGCGCTCGCTCTGCTGGGCCCCGCCCTTCCGCTGCTGCGCCTGCCCGCCATCCGCCGCCCCGTGCGCGAGCTGCTCGCCCTCGTCGCGGAGGTGCGGGCATGACCGCGCCGATGGTCGCCGAGCCGAACCCCCGCACCCCGGACGCGCCGATGGCGTTCACCTCGACGGAGCTCGTCCACGGCGTGGTCGCGACGGGCGCGACGTTCCTGGTGGCGGCCCCCGTGCTCACGATCACCGGTATGACGATCCTCAGCCCCGGCACCTTCGTCTTCGCGATCATGGTCGTGGCGTACGGCACCCTGCTCGTCCTCGCGCCGGCGACGGTCGTGATGTGCGTCGCGCTCACCCCGATCGCGCGACGGATCGGCCGCAGCCTGCGCGGCGAGTCGCGCCGCTGGCCCCACCTGGTCGCCTACGGCGCGCTCGGCGCGCTGGCATCCGGCGTCGCGAGCGTCGCCGTCGGGGCCGTCCTGGGCGCCTTCGCCGTCGACGGCGTCAGGGTGCTGGAGGGCATCGCGTTCGTCACGCCCTGGGGTGGGATGCTGGCCCCCGTCGCCGCCGGATCGGCCGCCCTCGGCTGGTACCTCGCGGCCCGCCGCGCGCTCGCCTCGGACCGTCGCGCAGCCGCGGCGGCTCAGCTCGCAGGGTAGCCGGGCGACTTCACGAGCAGCGAGCCGCCCCAATGCGCCTCGAGCAGCTGCTCGAGCGCCGCGCCCACGGTGTACAGGCGCGAATCCTCACGGGCCGGCGCCATGAACTGGATGCCGACCGGCAGCCCGTCCTCCGGCGCGAGCCCCGACGGCAGCGAGATGCCGGGCACGCCCGCCAGGTTCGCCGGGATCGTCGTGAGGTCGTTGAGGTACATGGCGAGCGGGTCGTCGACCTTCGAGCCGAGCGGGAACGCGGTCGTCGGCGCGGAGGGCGTCGCGAGCACGTCGACCCGCTCGAACGCGGCCGCGAAGTCGCGCTGGATGAGCGTGCGCACCTTCTGCGCCGAGCCGTAGTACGCGTCGTAGTAACCGGCCGACAGCGCATAGGTGCCGAGGATGATGCGGCGCTTCACCTCGTCGCCGAAGCCCGCCTCACGGGTCGCCGACATGACGTCCTCGACGGTCGGCTGCCCGGCGGGCGTGACCCGCAGGCCGAAGCGCACAGAGTCGAACTTGGCCAGGTTGCTGGAGGCCTCCGCCGGGAGGATCAGGTAGTACGCGGCGATCGCGTACTGGAAGGACGGTGCCGACACCGGCACGAGCTCCGCACCCTGCGCCTCGAGCAGGGCGAGCGCCTCCTCGAAGCGCTGCACGACGCCCGGCTGGAAGCCCTCGCCTCCCGCGAGCTCGGTGACCACGCCGATGCGGAGGCCCTTCACGGCGCCCTCGCGCTGCCCGGCGCGCGCGGCATCCGCGAACGAGGGCCAGGCATCCGGGATCGAGGTGGAGTCGTGCGGGTCGTGCCCGCCGATCACGTCGTGCAGCAGGCCCGCGTCGAGCACCGTGCGCGTGACGGGGCCGACCTGGTCGAGCGAGGAGGCGAGCGCGATCGCGCCATAGCGCGAGACGCCGCCGTAGGTGGGCTTCACGCCGACCGAGCCGGTGACCGCGGCGGGCTGGCGGATCGAGCCGCCCGTGTCGGAACCGAGGGCGAGCGGGGCCTCGAAGGCCGCCACCGCCGCGGCCGAGCCGCCACCCGAGCCACCCGGGATGCGCGTCAGGTCCCATGGGTTGTGGGTGTTGCCGTAGGCGGAGTGCTCGGTGGATGAGCCCATCGCGAACTCGTCCATGTTGGTCTTGCCGAGCGGCACGAGGCCGGCCGCGCGCATCCGGGCGACGACGGTCGCGTCGTACGGCGGCACCCAGCCCTCGAGGATGCGCGAGCCGGAGGTCGAGGGCATGTCGATCGTGCAGAGCACGTCCTTGACGGCGACGGGCACGCCGGCGAGACCGGAGGCGGCCCCCTCGGCGCGCGCGCGGTCGATCGAGGCTGCGGTGTCGAGCGCCTTCTCGGAGACGTGCAGGAAGGCGTGGACGTCGCCGTCGACCTCCGCGATGCGGTCCAGGTGCGCCCGCGTGACCTCGACGCTCGAGACCTCGCCCGCGTCGAGCAGCGCCGCGAGCTCGGCCGCGGTCTTCGTGACGAGGCTCACTGCTCCTCCCCCAGGATCGAGGTGACCTTGAAGTAGTCGCCGTCGCGCTCGGGCGCGCCCGCGAGCGCCTCCTCGGGCGTGAGTGTCGGCCCCACGACATCCGGACGGGTGACCGTGCCGAGCGCGATCGGGTGGCTCGTCGCCGGCACGTCCGGGGTGGCGACCTGGCGCACGGTGGCGACGGCGTCGACGATCTGACCGAGCTCGCCCGTGAGGCGCTCGACCTCCTCGTCGGTCAGGCCGATGCGCGAGAGGGACGCCAGGTGGCGCACGAGGTCGGGGGTGATCTCAGACACGGCTTCCATCCTAGGAGGGCCGTGACGGGGCGGCGCGCCGGGATCGTCGCGGCGCCGAACAGCGACCGCCCACGACGGGCCCGGTCGTATGCGCACCCGGATTCGCGCGCGACCGCGCTCGTGCGCGAATCCGGCGCGCGCCGCGGATCATCGCGGCGCCAGACGGACTCAGTGCACGCGGGTGAATGCGCGAGCGAAGTCGCCGCGGCTGTGGTCGGGGCCCGTGGCGAGCCGCCCCTCGCCGATGCCGATGAGCGCGAGGTTGCGCAGCGACATGCCGCCCGAGGCGAAGTAGTCGTTGTGCGTGACGGCACCGTCGAGCTGCGCCCCGGTGAGCGGATCCGCGCCCGCCGCGACCGAGAACAGGTGCGCCCCGTAGGCGCGCGACGCCGGCTGGCTGCCGAACACACCGGATGCCGGGATCGGGTCCCAGTCGGCAGCGCCCACCCACACGTTCGCGTCGGTCACGTGCAGTTCCGAGACCGAGCGTGCGGGGCTGCCGGGCGAGCCGACGACGGCGAGCGCATCGACGCTCACGTCGTCCTCGGCGAGCGAGAGCAGGGCCGCCGTGGAGCCGTAGGAGTGCGCGAGCACCGCCAGGTAGGGCTGGTCGTCACCCCGCGCCGCCCGCAGGCCCTGCAGCGAGTCGGTCAGCGCATCCCGCCCCTCGCGGGCGAGCTCCATCGACGCGACGTTCACGAGGCTCGGCGTCGTGTAGCCGATCCACGCCACCGCCGCGACGGTCGCGCCCTCACCCGGGTGGAGGGTGTCGAGCCAGCGCTGCTGGTCGTCGACGAGCGTCTGCGCGGTCGCCGTCCACGCCTCGATCTGGGCGTCGACGCCGAAGAACATGCCGGGCACGAGGTAGCTGACGTAGTCGGCGGTCGCGAGGTCGCCGACCGCGATGACGGCGCGCCCCTCGCCCGTCACGTCGAGGCTCACGAGGCGCCGACCCGCGCCGGACCTGAGTGCCTGCGCGATCTGATCCAGCATGTGGCGGCGGCCGATGAGCTCGTCGCGCTCCGCCCGACCCACCGTGCCGCCGGCGAGGCGGGCGTCGAGCTGGTCCGCCGCGGACCGGAGCACGTCGCGGTTGGCGAGGTCGCGCGCCCGGTACGGCACCCCCTCGAGGTTGCCGACGAGCTCGGGCGCGAGGGTGCGCAGGATGCCGCGGCCGACGCCGGGGGCGCCGTTCCACCAGGCCGCGACGTCCGCGGCGCTCGGTGGCGCCGCGAGCAGTGCGTTCACGGCATCCGGGTGGGTGTCGAGGAAGGCGCGCACGTCGCCGCGCGGCATGGAGTCGAGCCGGTCGAGCAGCGCGATCCCCTGCAGTCGGTCGGTGGGGATCGACGGACCCGTGATCGGGTCGGCCTGCGCGGCGGATGGCGCGGCACCCACGGCGACGACCTCCGGGGCCGCGGGCACGCCGACGGCCCCGATGAGGGTCATCGGGGTCACGAGCAGCAAGGCGATCTCGAACAGCTGATTGCCCTTCCCAGTAGCGCACAGCAGCGGATGGAGCATTCTACCGCGGGCATGCGTTTCGGGGGACAGTCGGAAATCCGCTCGCGGCGAGGGCGACGGCGGGCTCTCGCTGCGCCGCTCCTCTCGCCGCCGAACGCGCGGTGGAGCGGGCCGACGATGGCCTCAGTCCCGAGCCGCGGGACCCTCCGCGAGGAAGCGGCTGAAGTCGTCGGCCTCGATGACGGGGATGCCGAGCTCGGTCGCCTTGGTCGCCTTCGAGCCGGCCCCCGGGCCGACCACGACGTAGTCGGTCTTCTTGCTCACGCTCGAGGCGGGCTTGCCGCCCGCGCGGATGACGGCCTCTTGGGCCTCGTCGCGCGAGTGCTCCGGCATCGCGCCCGTGACGACGACCGTGAGCCCCGAGAGCGGCCCGTCGACGGACGCCGCCTGCCCCGGGCCGGGGTGCCCGGGCGTCGCCCACGGCACGCCCGCGGCGGCCCACCGCTCGACGATCTGCACGTGCCAGTCGACCTCGAACCAGTCGCGCACGGCATCCGCGATGATGCCGCCGACACCGTCGACGGCGGCGAGCTCCTCGCGGCTCGCGGCTCGGATCGCATCGAGCGAGCCGAACCAGTCGGCGAGCGCGCGCGCCGCGACGGGGCCCACGTGCCGGATGCTGAGGGCGACGAGGAAGCGCCACAGCTCCTTCGTCTTCGCCTTCTCGAGCTCGGCGAGCAGCGTCTTGGCGACCTCCGACGGCCCCTCGACGGCCGCCTGGTCCTTCCGGGCGTGCTGCACGATCTTGCGGAACGGGGTGCGCAGGTCGTAGGAGCCGTCGGGAAGCACCTTGCGCTCCCCCGTCTCGGCGTCGCGCACGACCACCTCGATGGGCATGAGCTGCTCGAGGGTGAGGTCGAAGAGGCCCGCCTCCGTCTCGAGGGGTGCCGGCCGCGGCACCTCGGGCTGGGTGAGGGCCGCCGCGCCCACCTCGCCGAGTCCCTCGATGTCGAGCGCGCCGCGCGATCCGATGTGCTCGACGCGCCCCCGCACCTGGGCGGGGCAGGCGCGCGCGTTGGGGCACCGCAGGTCGATGTCGCCCTCCTTGGCGGGCGCGAGGGGCGTTCCGCACTCGGGGCAGTTCGCCGGCATCACGAACTCGCGCTCCGATCCGTCGCGCAGCTCCACGACCGGGCCGAGCACCTCGGGGATCACGTCGCCCGCCTTGCGCAGCACGACGGTGTCGCCGATGAGCACGCCCTTCGCCTTGACGACGTCCTGGTTGTGGAGCGTCGCCTGCCGCACGGTGGAGCCCGACACCCGCACCGGCGCCATGACCGCGAAGGGGGTCGCGCGGCCGGTGCGGCCGACCGAGACGACGATGTCGAGCAGCTTCGTCTGCACCTGCTCGGGCGGGTACTTGTAGGCGATCGCCCAGCGCGGGGCGCGGCTCGTGGCACCGAGCTCGTCGTGGAGCGCCAGCTCGTCGACCTTCACGACGATGCCGTCGATCTCGTGCTCGACGTCGTGCCGGTGCTCGCCGTAGTGCTCGACGTAGGCGAGCACGCCGTCGATGTCCCGCTGCACGCGGGAGTAGGGCGTCGTGGGCAGGCCCCAGCCCTTCAGGATGTCGTAGATCTCGCTCTGCGCCGCGACGGGCGGGTCGGGCCACGCGCCGATCCCGTGCACGTACAGCCGCAGCGAGCCGATGCGGGCGAGCGCCGCCTCGCGCTCGAGCCCCTCCTTCTTGTCGAGCTGCTGCCGCAGACCCCCGGATGCCGCGTTCCGCGGGTTCGCGAACGCCGGGAACCGCCGTGCCGCCGCGGTCTCCGCCTTCTCGCGGTCGAAGGCCGAGCCGCGGGCCGCCGCGCGCTGCTCGGTCTCGACGACGACCCGCTCGCGCAGCTCGGCCTGCAGCTCGTTGAGCGCGTCGAACGCCGCGACGGGGATGAACACCTCGCCGCGCACCTCGACGATCGCCGGGTGCCCGGTGCCGGAGAGCCGCTCGGGGATGTCGGTCAGCCGAAGGGCATTCTCGGTGACGAGCTCGCCGACCCGCCCGTCGCCGCGCGTCGCCGCGCTCGTCAGCACGCCGTTCTCGTAGCGGAGGTTGATGGCGAGGCCGTCGATCTTCAGCTCGGTGAGCCAGTGCACCGGGCGCGCGGCGGCATCCTGCGTCTTGACGCACCAGTCGCGCAGCTCGTCGGCCGAGAAGACGTTGTCGAGGCTCAGCATCCGCTCCGCGTGCTGGATGGTGGCCAGCCCGCTCGCCTCCGCTCCCCCGCCCACCGTCTGGGTGGGCGAGTCCTGACTCTGCAGCTCGGGGAAGATGCGCTCGAGCTCCTCGAGGCGGCGCATCATCGCGTCGTACTCGGAGTCGTCGACGAGCGTCGTGTCGCGCTCGTAGTACGCCTCGCGCAGCTCGAGGATGCGCGTCGTCAGCGCCGCGGCCTCCTCGTGCGCGCGTTGCAGGGTCGCCCGCGTCTGCTCGGGAACCTGCTCGACCTCGTCCGTCTTCGCGCCACGTGCCACGGGTGCCAGCCTAGGACGCGCGTCCGACGCGGCGAGGGCCTTGACCGGGTGCCGGGGGCTATGCCGATGCGGGGACGGCGGAGACCGTGCGGTCGATCGTGCACTGACCGACGACGCGCGTGCCGACGTAGACGACGGCCGTCTGGCCGGGCGCCACGCCCTCGATGGGCTGCTCGGCGCGGATGACGAGCTCGCCGCCGTCGACGCGCGCGTGCGCCGGCACGGGGTCGCCGTGGGCGCGCACCTGCACCTCGCACGCGAAGCCCGCATCCGCATCCGCCGGGGCGGTGCCCGCCCAGGTAAAGCGCGAGCCGGCCAGCTCGGCGATCGCGAGCGCCTCCCGGGGCCCGACGACCACCTCGTTCGTCTTCGGGCGCACCTCGAGCACGAACCGCGGACGCCCGTCCGGGGCGGGATAGCCGATGTTGAGGCCCTTGCGCTGCCCCACAGTGAAGGCCGCCGCGCCCGGATGCGTGCCGATGCGCGCGCCGTCGCGGTCGAGGATCGCCCCCTCCTCCGCGCCACGGGCCTCCGAGGGGAGGTGCTCCGCGAGCCAGCCGCGGGTGTCGCCGTCGGGGATGAAGCAGATGTCGTGGCTGTCGGGCTTCGTGGCGACCAAGAGGCCGCGCGCCTCCGCCTCCGCCCGCACCTCCGCCTTCGACGGGGTCGCGCCGAGCGGGAACCAGGCGTGCGCCAGCTGCTCGGCGGTCAGCACGCCGAGCACGTACGACTGGTCCTTCGCCCAGGCGGCCGCGCGGTGCAGCTCCACGCCGTCCGAGCCCCGCCGCACCTCCGCGTAGTGGCCGGTGACGACGGCGTCGAAGCCGAGGGCGAGCGCCTTGTCGAGGAGGGCGGCGAACTTGATGCGCTCATTGCAGCGCATGCAGGGGTTCGGGGTGCGGCCCGCCGCGTACTCCGCGACGAAGTCGTCGACCACGTCGGCGCGGAACCGCTCGGAGAAGTCCCACACGTAGAACGGGATGCCGAGCTTCGCGGCCGCGCGGCGCGCGTCCATCGAGTCCTCGATCGTGCAGCAGCCGCGGGATCCGGTGCGGAGGGTGCCCGGCATCCGGCTGAGCGCGAGGTGCACGCCGACCACCTCGTGGCCGGCCTCGACGGCACGCGCCGCCGCGACGGCGCTGTCGACGCCGCCGCTCATCGCCGCGAGGATCTTCACCGCTCCAGGGTACGGCGGATGGCGGACAGGCAGAGCGCGACCCGAGGTCGGCCAGGAGCTGTTGGGGCTGCACGTCGAGGGAGTCCCTCGCGCCATCGACGAGGAGCTTGTTCCCGGGCACACGAAACTCGCGGCGCGAGCCCGGCGCAGACGAGATACGCGACGGGCATCAGGCCCCGCAGGGGACGAGTCCCATCACTTCGTCGCCCACCGACGCGGGTCCGCCGAGCACCAGGATCTGATGCGGTTGAAGACGGACGATCTCGGAGATCACGCTCATGGGCACGCAGTTCTTCTGCACGAGATAGATGGGAGCGCCCCATGCCCCCGCGAGCGGGCCTCCGGCGAGCGCATCCGGGAAGTTCATCCCGGTAGCGAGAAACACCACGTCCGCGACCGGGAAGGTCGCCTCGTTCAGGCCGCTCGCCGCCAGGAAACGGTCGGCACCCGACCGCCGCGCGACCTCGGACACTGCGGGGAGCGCGGCCAGGGAAGCGAGATAGGAGGCGGGAACACTCGCCGGCCCCCCGACGACGACGATGCGGCTCGTGCCCAGCTGGCCGAGCAGCTCGGCAGTCGGGACGTCGACCGTCGACGCATGACCGTCGACGAGCAGTACGGGCGCGTGCTCGAAGCTCGCCGCCGCACCCGCCGCCAGCGCATCCGGGAAGTTGTGGCCGGTCGCCACATAGACCGTCTCGGCCTCGTCGAATCCAGCAGAGATGAGGTTGCGGGAGGCGGCGAAGCGATCGGCGCCCGCGATGCGCTCGATGTGCGAGGCGTAGGTCGCGAGTTGATCGTAGACAGCGGGGCCGACCGAATTCACCCCGCCGACGACCAGGATGGTGTCGGGATCGAGTCGTTCGAGTTCCGCCGCGACGACGGCAGGCACGGACGTCGGTGTGACGAGCAGGATCGGCCCCCCGTACGCTGCCCCGAGCGGCCCGGCGCTGAGCGCGTCCGGGAAGTTGAGGCCGTTGGTCACGAAGACGACACCGACACCGCTCGCATACTCCTGCGAGATGCCGACAGCCATCGCGAAGCGGTCGGCGCCCGAGTAGCGTGCCGCGTAGACGCCCGCGGCACCGACCGAGCCATCGATGTTGGTCACCTCGACGGATTCGTCGCCGACGCTGACGAGCTCGGCGTCGGCGATCCAGTCGGCCTCGTTCCAGTACTCGGCCCCCGCAAGCTCGAACCCGCCCGGGATGAAGCGCACGAGGTAGTCGCCGGCGGGAACGCCCGCGATGCGGTACGAGCCGTTCGAGGCGACCGAGGCACGCACTGACCAGCTGGTGAGGCTGTTCGTGACGGGATCTACGAGGTGCGCTTGCGCCGCTAACGAGGAGAGATCGCCCCCGGTCGCATCGGCGACCGTCCCGCTGATCGAGCCGCCCCTACGAGTCGTGAAGTTGACGAATGTCTCGGTGTCCGCGGTGACCGTCACGATCTGCGCCTGACTGCGGTACGGGGTGTTGCCGGCATAGAGGTTCTGAATGCATCCGCCTGACGATTTGCACTCGAATCGCGCCTCGACAAGATATCGTCCGGGGCTTCGGACGAGGGAGTAGCCGCCTCGGAAGGTGTCCCACCCCACCTCACCGTCCGACAGTCGCGTCGTCCGGATCTGTGCGAGCCCCTGCTGCATCCATCCATCCGGATCGATGATGTCCCCACGGAGCGTTCCGTATGAAGACTCCGCCCGCGCGGGTGCCGCAACGCCGATCGACATGATGACGCCGGCGAGCGCGGCCGCAGCCACCAGGCGGAAACGGGACATGTGCATGGCTACCTCGGGATCTGCGGAATGAGTCGATGCCTCACTTTAGGGGGAATGGACCGGCGGCGTAATCCTCGACTACCCCCGGTTGGTGGGGTCTGACGAGCGGTTTCGAGACGCGTCCGGCTCCGCCGGACACTCCTCAAGCGCCTGCGGAGGCGGCGGCACGCGCGCCGGCGACCGCGGCGGGCAGGGCCGCGAGGAACGCGTCGACGTCGGCATCCGTCGAATCGTGGCCGAGCGTGATGCGCAGCGCGCCGCGCGCCTCCGCCTCGGACAGACCCATCGCGAGCAGCACGTGCGACAGCTCGGGCACGCCCGCCTGGCAGGCGGAGCCGGTGGAGACGGAGATCCCGGATGCGTCGAGCAGGTAGAGCAGGGCATCGCCGTCGGCGCCCGCGAAGGTGAAGTGCGCGTTGCCCGGCAGCCGCCCCGGTCCGCACGGGGCGCCCCGCAGCACGGCGCCGTCGACGGCGGCGAGCACCCCCGCGACGAGCCGATCGCGCAGCGCCTCGACCCGCGCGAGCGGCAGCTCGGCCACAGCCCGCGCGGCCGCGACCCCGAACGCCACCGCTCCCGCCGCGTCCTGGGTTCCGGAACGACCGCGCTGCTGGTCGCCGCCGTGCAGCAGGGGTTCGACCGTCGCCGTGCGGGCGAGCGCTAGCGCGCCGACCCCCACCGGGCCGCCCACCTTGTGCGCGGAGACCGACACAGCATCCGCCCCCACGGCATGCAGGTCGACGGGCACCTGACCGAAGGCGGCGACCGCGTCGAGGTGCACGGGTACGCCGTAGGCGTGGGCGAGGGCGACGAGCTCGGCGACCGGTTGGACCGTGCCGACCTCGTTGTTCGCCCACAGCGCCGTCACGAACGCCACCTCGTCGGGGTCGGTCGCGAGCGCCGCCGCGAGTGCGTCGAGCCGGATGCGCCCCTCGCCGTCGAGCTCGACCCAGTCGACGCGCGCTCCCTCGTGCCGCGCGAGCCACTCGACGGCGTCGAGGGTGGCGTGATGCTCGCCGAGCGGGGCGATCACCCGCGTGCGGCGTCGGTCGGATGCGGTGGCCACCCAGAACATCCCCTTGACCGCGAGGTTGATCGACTCCGTGCCGCCCGAGGTCAGCACCACCTCGACGGGGTCCGCGCCGAGCGCCCGAGCCACCGCCTCGCGTCCCGTCTCGAGCGCCTCGCGCGCGGCCTGCCCCGCGCCGTGGATCGAGGACGGGTTGCCGACCAGCCGCAGCGCATCCGTGTACGCGGCGAGCACCTCGTCCGGCATGGGCGAGGTGGCGGCGTGGTCGAGGTAGACCGCCACGGTGCCTCCTGTCCGCGTTTACAAGACCGTCACGCGCACCACCTAACCTAGACGTCATGTCTCACGCCGATCCGCTCCGGAACCTCGGCGTGCACCTCACCTCCCGGGGTGGCGAGCTGCGGGTGTGGAGCGCCGACGCCACCTCGATCGAGCTGTGCATCTTCGACGAGAAGGACACCGACTGGGTGGCGAAGCGCGTGCCGCTCACGAAGGGCGACGGCGAGGTGTGGAGCGCGACCACGCGGTCGCTCCAGGTGGGCACGTCCTATGCGCTCAGCGTCGACGGCCCGGACGGCCCCACCCACGACTTCGACCCCGGCCGCTTCCTGCTCGACCCGTACGCGCGCGGCCTCGCCCGCACCCGCGAGGGCGGATGGCGCAGCTACGTGCAGGACACCGCCTTCGACTGGGGCGGCGTCGGCAAGCCCGGCACCCCGCTCGACCACACGGTCGTCTACGAGGCGCACGCGAAGGGCCTCACGAAGCTCAACCCCGAGCTGCCGGAGGAGCTGCGCGGCACCTACGCGGGCCTCGCGCACCCGTCGACGATCGGGTACCTGAAGGAGCTCGGCGTCACGGCGGTCGAGCTGCTGCCCGTGCACCAGTTCGTGTCGGAGCAGCGGCTCACCAAGATGGGCCTCGTCAACTACTGGGGCTACAACACCCTCAACTTCTTCACGCCGCACGCCGCGTACGCGAGCCGGGACGCGCAGTTCGGCGGCACGGGCGCGGTGCTGCGCGAGTTCAAGGGGATGGTACGGCTGCTGCACGAGGCGGGGCTCGAGGTGATCCTCGACGTCGTCTACAACCACACGGCCGAGGAGGGTCGCGGCGGCCCCACGAGCTCCTTCCGCGGCATCGACAACGCGAGCTACTACCGGCAGGACGCCGACGGCAACTACATCGACACGACCGGATGCGGCAACACCCTCGACTACGGGCGCGAGGTGACGCAGCGTCTCGTGCTCGACTCGCTGCGCTACTGGGCCGAGGAGGTGCAGGTCGACGGGTTCCGCTTCGACCTCGCGGCCACGCTCGGCCGCGGGGCCGGCGCGGAGTTCGACCGCGACCATCCGCTGCTGCACGCGATCGTCTCCGATCCGGCGCTCGCGGGCGTCAAGATGATCGCCGAGCCGTGGGACGTGGGGCTCGGCGGCTGGCAGGTCGGCAACTTCCCCGACGGATGGTCGGAGTGGAACGACGGCTACCGCGACCGGATGCGGAATTTCTGGTTGCGCGACATCGCCCAGGCCCGGGGGTCGGGCAGCGCGAGCGAGGGCATCGGCTCGCTCGCCCGCCGGCTCGCGGGCTCCAACCACGTCTTCGCCCTCGAGCGCGGGCCCCTCGCCTCCGTCAACTTCGTCACGGCCCACGACGGCTTCACCGCCGCCGACCTCGTCGCCTACGACCGCAAGCACAACCTCGGCAACGGTGAGAACAACCGCGACGGCTCGAACGACAACAAGTCCTTCAACCACGGCGCCGAGGGGCCGACGAGCGACGAGACGATCCTCGCGACCCGGCGCAAGGCGGTGCGCAACCTGCTCGGCACGCTGCTGCTGTCGGCGGGCATCCCCATGCTGACGGCGGGCGATGAGTTCGGCCGCAGCCAGCGGGGCAACAACAACGCCTACTGCCACGACTCGGAGCTCACCTGGCTGAGCTGGGATCGCAGCGAGTGGCAGGAGGACCTCTTCGAGGTCGTCAAGACCCTCATCCGGCTGCGACGCGAGAACCCGGCGTTGCGGCCGGTGCGCTTCGGGCGGTGGGGTGAGACGACGCCGTCGGCCAGCCAGATGGACTGGTACAACAAGGACGGCGAGACGATGGGCATCGAGGACTGGGACTCGCCCGAGGAGCGCACCCTGCAATACCTCGCGGCGTCGACGCCCGAGTTCGAGGCGTTCAACCGCATCCTGCTGGTCGTCCACGGGCTCGAGACGGATGTCACGGTCACGCTGCCCGCGCACGAGGGCGTCGAACGCTACACGCTGCTGTGGGACTCCGGGCACGACGACATCAGCGAGGTGGAGGGCGTGCACCGGCCCGGTGAGGAGCTCGCGATGGCGCCCACCTCGATGCGGCTGTTCCGGGCGGACTGACGGTGGCAGGCACCCCCGCGACGGCCGCGCTGACGGCGGCCGGCATCCCGTTCACCGAGCACGCCTACGCGCACGACCCGGCGAGCCGCGACTTCGGGATGGAGGCGGCGACCGCCCTCGGCCTCGACCCGGACCGGGTGTTCAAGACGCTGCTCGCCGACGTCGACGGGCGGCTCGTGGTGGGCATCGTGCCGGTCACGGGCATGCTCGACCTCAAGGCGCTCGCGGCGGCCGTCGGCGGCAAGAAGGCGGCGATGGCGGATCCGGCGCTCGCCGAGCGGCGCACCGGCTACGTCGTGGGCGGCATCAGCCCCATCGGGCAGAAGACCCGCCACGAGACGGTGCTCGACGAGACGGCCGAGCTGTGGGATGTGGTCTACGTCTCCGGGGGGCGCCGCGGCTTCGACCTGGGCCTCGCCCCGGCCGACCTCGTCCGCGCGACGGATGCCGTGGTCGCCGACATCGCGCGCTGACGCTCCCCCGCGGGCCGGTCAGTCCTCCTTGCGGCCCGCGATCGCGAGCACGAGCGACACGACGGGCGCGAGGAAGATCGAGAAGATGAAGTAGCCGAGTCTCGATCGCCCCAGCGCTGCGGCGAGCGCCGTGTTCACGAAAACGATCGAGAACCATACGGCGCCGAGGCTCGCACCTGTCTGCACGGAGATGTCGCTCATCCGGCCAGAGTAGCGGCGGCGGCCCACCGCGTCGTCACCGGTCGTCGCGCCCGCCCCACGCGCGCTTCATGAGCGCCGACACCTCGCGGTCGAGGTGATCGGGGCGTGCGTTCACGGCGTCGAGTGGGCTGGGAAGGGAAGGAGCTAGCCCGCGAGCGCCACGAGCCCGAGCTCCCCATCGGAGGCGAGCAGCGGGTTCCGCGGCACGACGCGCACGGTGTAGCCGAAGGCGCCCGCGCGGTCGAACCGCACCGAGCCCGTGTAGACGGCGGGCTTGCCGAGGTCGTGGCTCTCGAGCTCGAGCGGCAGCACGTGCACGTCGCCGAGCTCCTCTCCCCCGCGCGGCCGGCCGTGCACGAGCTCGACGGCCACGTCGTCCGGCGTCAGCTCGCCGAGCTCCACGAAGGCGCGCACCCGCAGCTCCTCGCCGACGTGCGGCGAGGCGTCGACCCCGCCCGACTCGACGTGGGCGACGTGCACCTCGGGCCAGGTGCGCCGCACGGTCGCGGTCCAGGCGGCCAGGGCACGGGCGGGCGCGTAGTCGTCCGCCGTCACCGCCGCCTCGGATGCCGCCGCCGGCAGGTACAGCCGCTCGACGTACTCGCGCACCATCCGCTCCGCCGACAGCTCGGGCGAGAGCGTCGCGAGGGTGTGCCGGATGTCGGAGACCCACGCGCCGGGCACGCCGTCGGCGCCGCGGTCGTAGAAGCGCGGCGCGATCTGGTGCTCGATGAGGTCGTACATGGCGGCCGCCTCGAGGGCGTCGCGCTCGGCCGCGTCCCCCGCCGAGTCGGCGGAGGGGATCGCCCAGCCGTTGTGCTCGTCGTGGAACTCCGCCCACCACCCGTCGAGGATCGACAGGTTGAGCGAGCCGTTGAGCGCCGCCTTCATACCGGAGGTGCCGCACGCCTCCAGCGGGCGCAGCGGATTGTTGAGCCACACGTCGCAGCCCGGGTAGAGCTTCTGCGCCATGCCGATGTCGTAGTCGGGCAGGAACACGATGCGTCCGCGCACCTCAGGGTCCTGTGAGAACTCGACGAGCAGCTGGATGAGGCGCTTGCCTCCGTCGTCGGCGGGATGCGATTTGCCGGCCACGACGAGCTGCACGGGCCGCTCGGGGTCGGTCAGCAGGGCCCGCAGCCGCTCCGGGTCCTGCAGCATGAGGGTCAGGCGCTTGTAGGTGGGCACGCGGCGGGCGAAGCCGATCGTCAGCACCTCGGGCGAGAGCAGCTCGCGATACCACGGGGGTGCCGGCACGCCGGGGTTCTGCTCCTCCCACGCGGCCGTCATCCGCCTCCGGGCGTCGGCGACCAGCTGCGCGCGCAGGCGGCCGCGCAGTGCCCAGAGCTCGGCGTCGGTCACGGCGCCCGAGGTCCAGTCGCACGCGGTCGCGTCGTCGGTGCCGAGCTTGGATGCGGCGAGCGCACGCACCTCGGGGTCGGTCCAGGTGGCGGGGTGCACGCCGTTGGTGATGGAGGTGATGGGCACGTCGTCGGCGTCGAACCCGGGCCACAGGGCGCCGAACATGTGCCTGCTGACGTCGCCGTGCAGCTTCGAGACGCCGTTGGCGCGCTGCGCGAGCCGCAGCCCCATGACCGCCATGTTGAAGGTGTCGGGGGTGCCGTCCTCAGCCCCGCTCATCTGCGGGGGCTCGGCACCGAGCGCGAGCACGTCGGCGACGTCGACGCCCGGCAGCAGCTCGGTCGAGAAGTACCGCTCGACGAGGGGCGCCTCGAAGCGGTCGATGCCCGCGGGAACCGGCGTGTGGGTCGTGAACACCGTGCCCGCCCGCACGACCTCGAGCGCCTCGGCGAAGCTCAGCCCGTCGCCGACGAGCTCCCGGATGCGCTCCAGCCCGAGGAAGCCCGCGTGCCCCTCGTTGGTGTGGAACACCGTCGGCTCGGGGATGCCCGCGAGCCGCGCGTAGAGCCCGACCGCCCGCGCGCCGCCGATGCCGAGCAGCAGCTCCTGCAGCAGGCGGTGTTCGCCGCCTCCGCCGTAGAGCCGGTCGGTGACCGTGCGCAGCTCCTCCGAGTTCTCGGGGATGTCGGTGTCGAGCAGCAGCAGCGGCACGCGCCCGACGGCGAGCTGCCAGATGCGGGCGGTGAGCGCCTGGCCGTCGGGCAGCGCGAGCACGATCTGCGCGGCGGTGCCGTCCGGCGCGCGGAGCACGCTCATCGGCAGCCCGTCCGGGTCGAGCACCGGGTAGCTCTCGAGCTGCCAGCCCTCGCGCGAGATCGCCTGACGGAAGTAGCCGGCGCGGTAGAACAGGCCGACGCCCACGATCGGCACCCCGAGGTCGGAGGCCGACTTGAGGTGGTCGCCCGCGAGGATCCCGAGGCCGCCCGAGTACTGCGGGAGCGCATCCGCGATGCCGTATTCGGGTGAGAAGTACGCGATGGTGGCGGGCGCATCCGCCCCGAGGCCCTGGTACCAGCGCGGCCCGCTCAGGTAGGCGCGCAGCTCGTCGCGGAGGGCGACGGCGCGCGCAACGTAGGCGGCGTCGGCCGCGAGCTGCTCGAGCCGGGCGGGCGGCACCTCGCCGAGGAGGCCGTAGGGGTCCTTCCCGAGCTCGTCCCACAGCTCGGGGGCGATGTCGCGGAACAGCTCGAGCGTCGGCTGGTGCCACGACCAGCGCAGGTTCGCGGCGAGCTCCTCGAGCGGGGCGAGCGCCTCGGGCAGCACGGTGCGGACGGTGAACCGTCGGATGGCCTTCACCCGATCAACCCTAGGTCCGCGCGGTCACCGCTCGGTTACGCGGTCACGTCGTCGGCCGGCCCCGACGCATCCCGTTCGGCGGCGAGCGCGGCGCGGCGATCGCGGCGCTTCTCGAGCCGGTTCGACACGATGAGCCAGCCGCCGTAGAGGAACAGGAGGCCGGCGATGAGCGGGATGATGACGGCGCGCATGTCCCCGTTGACCAGGTTGTTGACCCAACCGATCCATGGCACCGCGTACCAGACCGCCCCCCGGATCTGCACGGGCTTCACAGGCTCCGCGTCGGGCTCGCTGTTCGCGTCCCCCTTCGTGACGAAGCTCTTCTCGCCGTCCGGCAGGTTCGGCTGGATGATCTGCGTGACGCGGTGGGTCACCACCTCGGGCTTGCCCGACTCGAGCTGGTAGGTGATGACGGTGCCGATCGCGATCTCGTCGACGTCGATCGGCTTGACGATGACGAGGGTGCCCGGCGGGTATCCAGGCTCCATGGAGCTCGTGAGGATCGTGTAGGGCGTCGACCTGGTCACCGCCGGCACGAGGATCACGAGGGCGGCGATGAGCACGACGAACGCCAGCAGGCCCCAGCTGAGTCCGAGCCCCAGGTAGTAGAGGACCCCGTGCTCCTTCTTCTGCGCGTCCTGCGCCGCACGCCGCTCGCTCACTCGGGGATCCTTTCACGTCGTCTCTCACGCAGCCACGCGTACACGCCCCCCAGAACGAAGGCGAGCAGCCACCACGCCACGAAGTACTCCTGGTAGAAGCGGTCGGTATTCCCGTAGCGCGCGTGGACGGGATCATCGCCCGAGTGCGGCAGCTCCTCCGGGGCCGGCGAGGGCGCCGGCGTCGCCGAGCCTCCGCCCTGGCGTGCTCCGGGGACCGTCGCCGTGGCCGCGTACCCGTCGTCGCTCGTCTCCGCTCCCGCGGGTGGCGGGACGGGGGGCGTGCATCCGTCGGGAGCCGCGACGTCGGTGCTCGTCAGGGTGACGAAGAGGTCGAACAGGGCGAGGGACTGCTGCGCCTCACGGCCCGTGAGCGAGCTCGCGAGCTCGAGCGTCACGTCCACCCGTGTGATCCCGGATGACGCGAGCCTGACGCCCTTCACGAGGCTCACGCACGGCTCGGCGTCGGCGAACGCGGCGCGGCCGGAAGTCGCGCCCGCCACGGCCGTCGCGGAGAGCGAGGAGACGAACAGGGTGTCGAGGCTTCCGACGTTGCGGATGGCGACGGCGAGGTTGCCGGCGCTCGTCTCGTTGTTCTTCACCCAGAAGGTGCGGGTGACGGCGCCCCCGGGGACGATCGTCGCACCGCTGAACAGGCTGCCGGGGTAGCTCGGTGCGAAGCTGGTGCCGTCGGACGAGAGCCCGATCGGGTAGAGGACCGCCGCGGCCGGCGCGGCCGGCAGCACGACACCAGCCCCCACCAGCAGTGCAACGGCGGCGGCGCCGAGTCGACCGCGGTGCATCATCAGCACACCGCGTAGTAGTAGTCCACGAAGATCCAGAAGCCCTGCGCGGCCACCGTGATGGTGTCCGTCCCGACGACGGAACCCGAGGAGTTGAGGATCTGGACGTCGTACGTTCCGGTCCCCCACCCGGTGAGGGGGGTGCCGATCGGTCCGGGGACGCTCGCCGAGGTGGCGTTCGCGGCGGGGGCGGTCGCGATGGTCTGCCATGGGCTCGATGCGTTCTGTCGAGCCTGCACGGTGTATCCGCCGCCTGCCCAGTCGGAGGTCCAGCTGAAGGTGACCGAACGGCTGCTGCCGCTGCCCGTGTTGGCGCAGCCGAGGCTCGTGAGCGGCACGACCGACCGCTGCTCGAGGGTGAACCGCTGGTCCGCGCCTCCGCTGCACGTCACCTGGGTCATGGCGCCGGCGCTCACCGCGGGTGCGCTGAGGCAGAGGCCCGAGTACTTGTTGACGAATTGGTAGGTGCCGGTCGCGCCGCTGCCGCTCACGAGCTGCGGCTGCCACTGCTGCTGGGCCGCCGAGCCGTCCGCCGTGCGCATGGCCACCGCGGAACCGGAGGTCGTCGAGGCGACCGCCGCGACGCGGATGGCCGAGGCATGACGGGCCTGGAAGTTGCCGTATCCGTCGCCGTCGGCGTCGATGTAGCGGAAGTCCTGGTTGGGGTCGGTGTTGTTCTTGCAGCCGTAGGAGATCAGCAGAGCGCCGTCGCCGGTGCCGCTGCCGCTCACGTCCCAGCACCACGTGGTCGTCGCGCGCTTGATGTACCACCAGAAGCCCGAGGAGATCTGCTGCAGGGGGTAGATCTGGCGCGTCTGGATGGTGCTGCTCGCGTTCGCCGTCCCGGCAAAATTGGCGACGGCGAGGGTGGCCGCCGCCTGGGGGGTGAAGGTGCGGGAGCCCCCCGCTGCCGCGACGCTCTGCCGGTCGGCGACGGTGGTGCGGAGGCAGTAGGAGACGGAGCTTCCCGCTGCGAGGGGCGTCGATACGGTGACGCCCGCAGCCCAGGTCCCGGAGGTGGGGCTCGTCGGGGTCGCGGCGGCCGTGCAGCTGGCGGCGGACGCGACCGACCAGACGGTCAGCGTCGTCGCGCCCGCGAGCGTCGCATCCCCGGACGCCGACGAGAAGCTCACGGTGAGCGTCTGGGCCTGCGTGTTGGATGCGGTCGTGTTGGTGAACGTGACGCTTCCGGTGCTCGCGAGCGAAACGTCTCCGACCGCGCTGACGCTCTCGTTGCCGAGGGTCGTGGCGGCGAAGCCCGTGCTGGTGACCGTGAGGCTGGCCGCCGCGAGGGTGGTGGTGGACGTCGCCTGGCTGGTCCAGTAGGCCCAGCCGGCGCCGGCGCCGGCGAGCACGGAGAACGTGACGATGCCCGCCACGAGGCCGATCTTCGTCCCCCGACGGATGGCGCGGATGCTCATGCCGCCACCTGGGTTCCGGAGAGGGTGAGGGTGTAGCCGAGCGAGGTGCCCATGGTGGCGCCGGGGGCGGACACGGGCAGCACGACCTGCACGCAGATCGCCTGCGATGCGCCTGCGGCGAGCGTCGTCAGGGATACGGGCGTGCTGGAGAGAGCGGTCGTCATGAGCGTGCCGGCGCAGGCGGCCGGCGCGATACGCGTCTCCCACGCGCCGTCGCTCGTGATCAGGGCGGTCACCGCCTGACGGGCGTCGCCCGTGTTCGCGAGGGTGAGCGTCTGGCTCACGACGTCGCCGGGCAGCATGTTCGCGTAGACGGAGGCGGGAATGGTGAGCGTCGAGGTCGCCGGATCGGCGCCGCGCTTGAGGGTGAGGCCGGAGGTGCCGGCCGTGATCGTCGAGCCGGTGGCCCCGGTCGTGACCGTCACGTTGAGGTAGGCGTAGCTGCCCCCCGCGGCGAGAACGGCGATCGAGATGCCGACCCCGATCGCCGCCGCGATCGAGAGGAGCCCGCGAATGCCGGGGGTGCGCACGCGGCGACGACGAGACGGCGAGCTGACGACCGACTGCTGCGTGGCCTCTCGGCCCGCGTGCGTCCGGGTGCGGTTCATCAGTCTCGCCGTTCGATCTCGTCGTTCTGGGGGATGGGGCGCGCCGGGCCCTACGAACGGGGCCCGGCGCACCGGGTCACGGGTTGGCGACCTGGGTGAGGGTGACGGCACCGCCGGTCAGCGTGACGACGCCGGTCTTCGCCGCGTTGTCGCCGCTCGTGTTGCTCGCGGGCGCGGTGGTCCCGAACGGCCAGCTGATCGTCCACGTCACCGTGATGGTGGTCGCGGTGGAACCGGCGCCGACCTTGTAGACACCGCTCGTGGTCGACGGCGCGATGGTGGTGCCGGATGCGGCGGCGTTGTTCGTCACGGTGAACGTCGAGGACGAGAGCGCCGAGGCGAGGGCCGCATCCGCGCCGCTGGCGCCCGTGATCGAGCCGGCCGTCGGCGTGATCGTGAAGTACAGGTCGTTGCCGGTCGCGTTGATCGTGAACTGCTGGGTGTAGACCAGGCGGTTGCCGGGCACGATCCTCACGCTGCTGAGCGCAGGCACCGAGGTCGTGGTACCGACCTGGGTTCCGGCGCCGTCGTAGAAGGACTTCGTCCAGCCACCGGTTCCGGGCGTCGCGGTGAGCGTGCCGGCGGTGATCGTCGAGCCGTTGGCGCCGACGCTCTGCGAGTCGTTCCAGTAGGCGAGCGAACCGGCGCCGCCCATGAGGAGCACGACGCCTGCGGCGATAGCGATCGACGCCTTGACGTTCTTGTTCATTTCTTTTCCTTTCGAGGTGGTGCGGTTGCGCATGACGCAGGGCGCGCCGGAGGCACGTCGAGACGTCGGGTTGTCTTCCGGTCGGCGCCCTGCGCAGGCCGTCTGGGGGCGGGGGCTCGGGTATCCCCCGCTGACTCAAATCTACGGTCCCCCATTACGCGGACAAAGGGGACGGCGATGCCCCACTGCGGGGGGCGTGAGAGCGCTCCCACAGTTATGTCGACCTCGGGGTTGATCAGGTCTTTTCTGCCATCGATGGCATCCAGAGGCCGCGCCGCGGAGCCCCGCATCGGGGTACAGTGACTCGGGAATACCCCCGGATGAGTGGCATGGTGGACAGACACCTCGTTCTACGTCAGCCGTGTACCCCGATTTCGACGGCCGCGTCCGGCCCCCCGTCGCCCGGCTCGGTCCCCGAGCCCGCGCCCTCCCCCTTGCGCCGTCGCCGGAACGGCCAGAAGACCACCAGCGCGACGAGGGCCGAGCCGCCCACGAAGACGAGAGCCCACCAGGGGAACCCCGCAGTCAGCCCGTCGCCGACGATCGCCGTGACGTCGTCGGATGCGGCATCCGGGTTCGGGATGCGGATCGCGTGCACCATGAAGCGGTGGCTGTTGATGCCGATCGGCGTGCACGTGAAGAGCGTCACCCAGTCCTGGCCGTCGATGATCCGCAGCGATTCAGTGTCGCCCGGCAGCACCGTCTCGGTCGACTCCACGCGGTAGTAGTGGTCCTCGCCGAGGACGCTGATCCAGAAGGTGTCCCCGACCCTCGCCTGCGTGAGGTTCGTGAGGAGCTTCGCCTGGGGAAGGCCCGCGTGCGCGGTGAGCACCGCCCGTGTCGACGGACCCCCGACGGGAAGCGAGGTGCCGTAGAGGTGGCCGATCCCCTTCGAGATCACCTCGTCGGTCGTGCCGTGGTAGATCGGCAGGATGACGTCGATCCCCGGGTAGCTCAACGTGCCGATCGTGTCCGTGCCGCTGATGCGGAGGAGCTGCTCGTAGGCGACGTAGACGGGGCTGCGGAGCACCGCGTCCTCGCTCTCGGACACGTACGGGTCGGTGAGAGGACCGGGATTCAGCGTCTCGTTGTAGTGATAGGCGGCGTCGAGGGTGCGCTGACGTTCGTCGCTCGGTGTCGCGGCGACGCGCTCGACGTAGCCGGAGACCTCGGCATCGTGGTCGACGCGGGCGAACCAGTCCGCCGCATCCGGGTAGACGAGGAGGCCGATGGCGACCATGGCGACCAGCAGGATCGCGATCCCGCTCAGGAGACCGCCGCGGCGCCCCCTCCGCACGGCAGGCGATCGGAGCGTCGTCATGACGCCTCAGCATCCTCGCGACGCCGACGACGCGCGGCGATCAGGAAGAGGACGCCGGCGGCGAGGAGCGCGACCGCGGCGGCGCCGACGCCGGCGACCTGGGCGCCCGTCCAGGGAAGCGAGCCGCCCGATCGGCGCAGCTCCACGACCACGAGCTGGGGCTCGGTCGTCGAGGTGACGGCGACCGAGAGCACGCTCAGGGAACCGAGATATCCGTCGGGGAGCTCGGTGAGACGCACGTAGTAGTTCCGGTACAGCGGATCGGTCGGGTCGCGCTGCAGCCCGTTCACGAAGTCGGAGAACCGCAGCCCCGAGATGTCGACGCGGCCGTGCTGGTCGGAGACCCAGGTATCGGTGCCCCCGACGACGACCGCGTTCACACCGGCGGCGGCATCCTCCGGCGTCAGGTAGAGCTTGAACCGGGCGCCCGGGATGAGGTTCTGGGGATGACCCGCCTCGCGGACGAGGATCGCGAGCGGACCCCACCGCGTGGCGGCGGTGTCGGCGACGACCGCCGGAGCACCGGGGTCGCCGTCGATCGTCGCGCGCGTCGCGGCGAGCGTCGCGGTGTTCACGTAGGCGCCATCGGCGGTCACGGTCGTCGGGAAGTCGACCACGACGGATGCACCGGGGTGGGCCTGGACGGCCGCGGCGAGCACGGCGCGGCCGGGGCCGGTGACGTCGACGACGAATCCGGTTCCCGAGGGGTCGACCGTGAGCACGTAGTCGACACCCGGCACGAGGGTCGGGCACGACGGGAGGGTGGCACCGCAGTCGAGCGCGACCTGGATGCCGCCCGCGTCGAGGGTGAGGCCGGGGGCGACGGTCTGCGTGATCCGGTAGCCGTCGATCGACGGCTGGACGGGGATGCCGGCGCGGGCGCGCCAGCTGACGGTGTCGCCGACCGCGACGGCGTCCTGGTCGCGCACGTCGAGCTCGATGCCGACGTGCGCGTTCTTGGGGTAGACGTGAACCGTGGTGAGCCAGTTGTCGCGCGTGTCGGGGTCGGTGAGCGGCAGGGTCACGAGGAAGGGCGCGGCCGGGATGAAACCGGCCGGGGTGGACGTCTCGCGAACGTAGTAGAGCCCGACGCCGAGGGGGGTGAGCGTCGCCTCGCCCGCGGCCCCCGTCGTGGCGCTCGCGTCGGCGGGAAGGCCGGCCACGAGCGGGCCCGCGTCGGCCGCCGTGAGGGCTGCAGCCGCCTGCTGTCCGGCGTTGGTCGTGACGTCGATGCCGGGTACGCGCGTGGCGGTGAACGTCGCGCCCGCCACGGGGACGAGACCCGTCGTGTCCTGGGGAAGGCCGGTGGCGGGCTGCCCGAGTGCGTCGGGCTGTTCGAGCTTGTGGATCTCGATCGTCGTGATCGTGGCGGGGTCGATGACGGGAGCGGCGGTCGCGGACACGGCGGTGCCGTGCACACCGAGGAGCGCGATGACCGCGACGAGGGCGCTCGCGAGCGCGGGGCGGATGCGGTTCATGCGCTCGCCTCCTCGCCGTCGCGGCGGCGGCGCCCCGGCGCGAAGAGGATCCATGCGGTCGCGGCGCTGCCGCCGAGGAAGATGAGAGCCCACCAGGGGAAGCCCGCGTCGCGGCCGTCGCCGGCGATCGCCGTGGTGCCGGCGTCCCCTTCCGGCCCGTCGATGCGCGTTCCGCGCACGAGGAGACGGTGGCTGTTGATCCCGATGGGCGTGCACGTCACGAGGGTGATGTGGTCTTCGCCGTCGACGATCTGAAGGGCGTCCGTCTCGTCGGGGGCGACCGTGGCGATGTGGTCGACCCGATACCAGCGCGTCTCGCCGAGCACGGCGACCGAGAACACGTCACCGGTTCGCGCGCCGGAGAGCGGGGTGAAGAGCGAGGCGTTCACGAGCCCTGAGTGCGAGGTGAGCACGCTGTGGGTCGACGGCCCCCCGATGGGGAGCGACGACCCGTAGAGATGGCCGACGCCCTGCGAGATCACCTCGTCGCTCGTGCCGTGCCTGATGGGCAGCGAGATGCCGAGCTCGGGATAGTCGAGTTCGCCGATGACGTCGCTGCCGTCGACTCCGAGGAGGGCGTCGTACGCCGCGTCGTCCGCGGTGAGCGCGTCGGCGGATGTGGCGGTGGCGAACGGATCACGGAGCGGCCCGAGCGGCATGCGGGCGTTGTAGGCCTCCGCCGCGGCCAGCGCCGTCAGCTTGGCCGAATCCGGCAGGGCGTCCGCGCGCTCGACGTAGCCGGAGACCTCGGAGTTGTGCTCGAGGGTGGCGACCCATTCGGCGGCGGTGGGGTAGAGGAGCGCGCCGATGCCGAGCATCGCCGTCGCCTGCAGCAGGAGCGGCACGCCGATCCTGCCGCGCGTGACGCGCTTCTCCGCGACGGATGCGTCCGCGCGCTCGGGCGTCGGATGCGTCATGAGCGTCATGCGGGCACCTCCTTCACGGTTGCACGACAGGTCGGATGAACGGGGCTGCGGTTCCGGCCGGTGACCGGGCGGAACGGATCTCAGGACCCGCTCCGCCCGGTCGCACAAGGGGAACCGGGGGTCGGCCGACTACTCGGCCGCGTGCTCCCGGCGACGACGCAGCACCACGAACAGCAGCACGAGCGCGAGAAGCACCAGTCCGCCGATCGTCAGCCAGAGCGTGCCCGTGCCACCCGTGAGGGGCAGCACGAAGCCGCCGCCGTTCTGCTGGTTCACGATGACCTGGCTGGTCTGGGTGGCCGAGCCGTCGCCGATCACGATCTCGACCGGCTCGGCGAGCAGCTGGTGCCCGGGGAGCGCGGTGATCTCGACGAGCCAGTAGCTCTGGTACTTCGGGTTCGCGGCGCAGTTGGCACCGCCGGTGTTGTAGTCGGCGCAGGTGCCGCCGTTGTCGACGAACTTCGTCTGGGCCACTCCGTCGGCCCAGGCCGAGTAGCGCAGGCCGCTGATCGTGACGTTGCCGCTCGGGTTGGTGTTCCAGCTGTCGTGCGCGACACCGGCGTTGTCCTTCGGCGCCAGGTAGTTGCCGTTTCCGGCGCGCGCGTCGGCCTCGGTGGCGTAGACGCGGAACACCGCACCCGACAGGTCGGTCACGCCCGCGTCGGAGCTGTCCTTGACGATCTGGTAGCTGCCGTACTTCGCCTCCGCGGCGTTGGTGGTGAGCGGCGTGCCGTCGGTGATGGACTTCTGGTTCGGGTAGACGTTGGCGACATTGTCGATGACGGTGGCCGAGTTGACGACCGTGTCCAGCTCGACGGTCACCTTGGCGGTCGGGCTGGCGTTGATCGCGGTGGCGAGCGCGGTGCGGCCGGCCGAGTTGAACACGATCGCGTAGCTCGTGTTCCCGGAGGCCGTCGTCGGGGTGACCGAGTAGTGCGTGCCCTCGGTCAGCGACGTCGAACCCGCGGTGACCCTGATCGCCGCGCTGCTCGCCCCGGCGAGCGCGAGCTCGGAGTCGGTGAGCGTGTCGACGATCTGGAACGCGTCGGGGGCCAGGAACTGGTCCGTCGATCCGGTGGTCGCGGGGTTCGCAACCTTCGGGATGTCGGCGGCGATCGTCCAGGTGACGGTGTCGCCGACCTTGAGGTCTGCGGCGTTGGCGACGGTCTTCGTGGCACCGACCTGCGCGTTCTTCGGGTAGACGTAGATCGTGGAGAGCCAGTCCGTCTTCGACGTCGGGTTGGTCAGCGGCACGGCCAGCAGGAAGTCACCGGCTGCGGTGACGCCCGGCGGGGTCGAGGTCTCGCGGACGACGTAGAGCCCGGCGGGCACGTTGTTCCAGGTGATGGTGCCGGAGCCGCTCGTCGTGCCCGTGTACGCCGCCGCGTTCGAGCCGACCAGCGCGTTCGCGGTGGCGACCGTCTGCTGCGCGGCGAACTGCTGTCCGCTGTTGGTGCGGATGTCGTTGCCGCCACCGGATGCGGTGCCGGGCACGAGGAAGGCGCTGAAGCCGACGCCGTTGATCGTCGTGTAGCCGGACAGGTCGGCGATCTGCGTGCCGTTGGCGGGGTTGCCGAGCGGGCTGACCTGGGCGAGCTTGGTGATGACCACGTTCGACGAGGTCGGCACCGGCTGCGACGCGGCGAGGGCCGCACCGCCGCCGCCGAGGGCGAGTGCGACGGTGGCGATCGCCGCCGTCGCTCCGGCGAGGATGCCCCGCCGTCTGGTGCTGGTGTTCATGGTGTTCCCCTTTGTGTTGGTTGGTGTTGCTGTGTTGATGAGTCGTGCGGGAGTGGAGGTCATGGGTCGGTTCCGCTCAGGTGCGGCGGTCGCGGCGGCGCCGCCACCACCAGGCTCCGAGGATGGCGACGAGGACGAGCACGACGCCGCTGCCGAGCAGCCAGGCCGTGCCCGGGCCCCCGACGAGCGGGAGCGAGAGGGCGGGGTCGTTGGTGATCTTGAGCGTGTAGACGCCCGAGGCGTTCACGAGCTGCACCTGCGGGTTGGGGACAGCGTCGAGCTGGATGGCGCCCCCGAGGGTCACGACGATGAGGATGTCCTGCGGGAGGAGGCTGTGACCCGTCAGCGTCGTCGTCTCGCGGATCCAGTAGCTCCCCGGGGCGATGCCGCTCGCCTTGTAGGTGCCGGTGCCGGTCGAGACGATTCCCGGGGAGACGGCGACCGTGCCCGCGCTGCCGCCGGCGTCCGGGTAGAGCGCGAACGTCGCGCCGCTCGTGAGCACCCCGTTGCCGTTGTACTTCTCGAGCAAGAACTCCGCCGGGGGGACCGCGCAGTCGCTGAGCGTGTTCGAGAGCCCGTATGTCGAGGCGGCGCCGGAGGCGAGGTTCTGGGTGGTCGAGGACGTCGAACCGGTGTTCGGACTCGAAAGGACGCGGATCTGGCTCGAATTCCCGGACTGTGCCCAATAAAGGCGCTCATCGCCCCCGGCCCGTATCGCTCCGCCGCGGTTGCCGCTGGGCGCGCTCGCAGCCGAGCCGAAGGCGCCGAGCGCGCTCGCGTTCACAGTGGCGACGAAGACAGTGCCGACGGTGGTTCCGGTTCCCATCCGGGAGGCGAAGAGATACGCGCCATTCGGGGAGAACTCGACGCTGTACCCGTGCGCACTGCTGCCCGATCGCGTGAACGTGTTCTGGCCGACGAGCGCGGGAACCCCCGTAGCGGCGTTGAAGCTCATGAGGCGCACACGGTGCGTCCCGCTGCTGTTGCCGTTGTTGGAGGCGAGCATGGCGACTCGCGTCAGATCGGCGTTGAATCTGATGTCCTCGTAGTTCGTCGTGCTTGCCGCCGCCGCGGTTCCGACGGAGCTTGTCGTCGTCACCGCACTGATGTATCCCGTGGACGAGAACCGGTATGCATCTACGGTTGCGCTGCCGCGGCGTGGACTGATCACCCAATATCCGGTTCCGTCAGCGTTCGGCACCGAGGTGACCGCCATCGAGGCGACAGCGGTGCCGAGGTTGTTCCCGCCGGTGACCTGGCCGGCGCCGCCGTTTTCGGTCATGTCGACCATCCAGTAGCGGAGCTGGCCGGCAGCCGTCGTGGTCGCCGAGCTCATCACCACGAAGTACTTGCCGGTGCCCTGGCCGGCCGGGAACACCGTGCTCGGGGACGCGCCGGAGAGCGTGCTGGCCGTCGGGCTCCCCGTCATGGCCGTCCCGCTGCTGCGGCGGATGACTCCGCTGCTGTCTACGACGAACTGCAGCACGCCCTTCGAATCGGTGACGGTGAAGGAGCCCTCGGCGCTCGACACTCCCGCCATGGTCCCTACTCCCACAGTGGTTCCCGTGGTCCCGAAGTCGAACATCGATGCCGTGCCGAACGCCCAGTACCGCTCGCTCGCCCGTACCTGGGCGGGGGTGCAGACGCTCCAGGGCACCACGCTCACGGTCACGTTGAGGGTGGCCTGGGCCGAACCGCCGTACGCGTTCGTCACGCGGTACTGCAGCGGGGTGATCGTGTAGTTGGTGGAGCCGTTGTGGGTGAAGGTGACGCGGTTGTCGGGGTAGATCCGCCACGTCCCGTAGGTGCCGGCGAAGCTCGTGACGCCGCTCGTCGGCACCGCCACCCAGCTCGAGGTGTTCGGGTTGAAGACCTCGAGCCGCAGCCGGGACGGGTCGTCGGGCGTGACGATGCCGAGCGTCGAGCCCGACTTGATGACCTGGAAGGTCGCGACGCCCGCGGGCTGGATCACGCGCGTCTCGTCGGGGGCGAAGGGATTCACCGGAACCTCGACGCTCGCCTTGTCGGTGAGGTTGCGGGGCGCGTTCGGGTCCGAGGAGATGGACCCCGCGACGGTGGCGGTGTTGCGTATTCGCCCCGCGTCGCGATTCGCCGCCGTCACCGTCAGCGAGCCCGTGCACTCCATGCTCGCGAGCCGCGCGAGCTGAGTCGACGGGCAGCTGATCGAGGGGATGAGGGGGTCGGTGACGAGGATGTTGTAGATCGTCGAGATGCCGGAGGCCGCCTGCGTCGCGTTGTGCACGACGAACTTGTAGTGGACGACGTCGCCGACATCGAACGTCGTCTTCGTCGGGGAGGCGTTCGCCGCGTAGTCGACGACCTTCGTGAGGTTCAGCTCCTTCATCTGGAGCACGGTTCCCACGCGCACGGCGTCGAGGAGGTGCGCCTGCTTGGAGCCTCCCGTGGCCGCCATGAACCCGAACTTGATGAGGGACGGCGACGGGGAGTCCATCGTCGCGTCGATGACGGTGCGGTAGTAGTTCTCGCCCGGGAACTGGATCTCCACGGTGACCCGCGGGTTCGTCGCACCGTTCTCGAGCGGCCACACCGTGACGCGCACGTTGCGCTTGGCCGCGGCGAGCGCGTCCCGCACCTTGTCGCTGTAGTCGGTCGCGCCGCTGGCGGGGATGCCCGCCGAGGGCTTGTCGAGCGTCTTGCTGATCGTGGAGCTCACGCGATTCTGCGCGACGAGGCAGTATCCGGTGCGCCCGTTGCCCGGACCGCGGAGCCCGACCGACTGCGTGATCGGGCTGGTTCCCGAGCCGCCGCATTCGGGGGCGGTGTGAGAAGGGTTCACGAAGTTGCCGTAGACGTCGAGGCCGACACCGAGGTAGCCGTGGGCGGCCCCCTGCTCGGTCGGCCACGAGGTGGAGGTGCGGTAGGCGTACCCCAGCGCGCCGCCCATGCCGCCGGTGGCGGTGAGCTCGTAGGCGCCGTCGGTGAGGAAGAACCCGATCCCATCCGCTCCGGCGGCGTCGTTGCCGTACTGGTACGTGGTGAACTCCACCACGAGGCCCTCCGCGGAGGGCAGAGCACGGTTGTAGAGCACCGCGCCGACGCGATCTCCGCGGTCGTCGGTGAGCTGCAGGAAGCCCTTCGGCGTACCGGTCGGCATCTGGAAGGTCGTGGTCGGGCTGTTCGTGCGCTCGGAGCAGTAGCCGAGCCCGTTGGTCGGCGTGGACCCGCTGGGCGCCGCCGTGAGGCACGCGTTGCCGAGTCCCTTCCACCCCTGGTCGGTGAGACCCGAGCCGGAGAACGTCTCGTTGAGCATCCAGGTCGTGCACCCGATCGGCAGGGGCGTGAGGCTCGACGCGCGCCGCTCGGAGGTCTCCGTGCCGATCGCCGAGCGGAAGGCGTAGGTGCGGGCGCCGACCTCGCCGGTATCCGAGCACGCGTTGAGGGTCGTCGCGAGCGTCACGACGACCGTGTACTGCTGCCCGACGGGGAAGCTGACACCCGTGACGTCGAAGACGACCTCCGACGGCTCCCCCGGATTGCTGTGGACGATGCTCGAGGACCCCGTCAGCCCCGACGGGCAGGGCTGGGAGCCCCCCGTCACGGTGCAGGACCAGCTCGCCTGCGTCACGTGCCCGGTGTAGGGGACGCTGTAGACGTAGCGGAGGCCGACGCCCGTGTAGGCCGTCGTCGTGCTCGCGTTCCTCCAGGTGACGGTGAAGGTGCGCGCATCACCCGAGAGCACCCTCGCCTGCCCCGAGGCGGCCGGGATCGAGGGGTCGTACGGCGAGGTGACGCTGTTGGTCATCGTGATGTCGCCGGGTGTGCACACGCTCGCACCCGACAGCACGCCGACGCTCGACGCCGCGGCGTCGATGTCCGCGTCGGTGAACCCGGTCGCGCTGTACCTGGCCCATCCGCCGGCCGTCGCGTTGCCGTCCTCCGTGCAGACACCCGCCGAGAAGGTGCTCGTCACGGTCACCGTGAAGGTCAGCTTCTGAAGGGGCTGGAAGGTGAAAACCCCGGCGAAGCTGAGGTGGTAGTCGCCGCCGACGCCGCCCGTGATGGTCTCGGTCCCGGCCGGCACCCAACCGGGGCAGGAGCCGGCCGGGCTGCCGGCGATCGTGGATGCGCAGGACACGGTGAAGCTCGTGTCGTGGTCGGCGCCCACCATGAGCTGGTGCCAGAGGCGCGCGTTGGTGATCGGCGACGACTCCGTGTTCTCGTAGCCGATGGTGAAGGTGCGCGCGGTTCCGCTCCCGATGGTCCCGGCCGGCGTCATCGAGCTCGTCACGACCGGCTTCGCTCCGGTGCCGATCGGCACGCCGCTGTCGTCGGGGGGCGTGACGAGCGACATGACCGAGGGGCCGCCCAGAAGCGACGCGGAGGACCCCGCGTCCTGGTCTTCCTCCGAGGGTGCGGAATCGAGCTGGGGATCCTCAGGAGTCGACGAGGTGCCCGGCTCGGAGCTGGGGGGATCGTCGAGCGTCGCAGCGAACACGACGGCGGAGTCGGCCACCAGGGGTGCGAAGAGACCCAGCGCAGCACTCATCGCGACCGCGAGGTACACGGACGCGCGTCGACGACGCAGCATGGGCCACCTCTCCTCTCGGGGCGGTGTGTTCGCGCGTGACGCAGGGCGCACCGAAGGCGTGTCGATGAGTCGACTGCCGTCGGCGCGGTGCGCAAGCGGTCTCGAGGCGGGGGTCGGGTTATCCCCCGCGCCACCAGCTTAGAGTCCCCCATAGGGCGGACAAAGGGGACGGGGCCGCCCCACTGCGGGGGGTACGGGAGCGCTCCCGGAATTTTCGCGTAAACGCTTGTGACCGGGAGTTATGCCGCAGATCCGCGATCTACGAGCGGGGGGCAGGATGGGCAAAGTGGGGTACACACCGGAATAGTCCACCCCCGAACGAGCCACGCGGAGGACAGACCTCTCGGTCTACGGGGTCGGTTGTACCCCGATGGAAGGCTCGCCCGCCGATGCGGACGCGGTACGGTCGGAACGTGCCCACCGACTCCACCCCTGAGGCCGCACCGGCGCGGATCAGCCGGATAGGCCGCCTGCCGATCCGGCACCTCAGCCCCCAGCAGCCGGAGAACCGCTGGCCCGCGAAGAGCTTCCTCGGCGAGGTCGTGCCGTTCGAGGCGACCGTCTTCCGCGAGGGTCACGGCGTCATCGGCGCCGAGCTGCTGCTGAGCGACCCGGACGGCGCTCTCACGACGCACCCCATGCATCTCGTCGGCGCGGGCACCGACCGCTGGCGGGCCGACGTGCGGCTCCCCCGCACCGGCGTCTACCGCTGGCGGGTGCGGGCGTTCGGCGACGACTGGGCGAGCTGGCTGCACGCCGCGACCATCAAGATCGGCGCGGGCGACGATCCCGAGCTGGTCTTCGCGATGGGCGCCGAACTGCTCGCGCGCGTGCCCGGCAAGACCGCGGCGGATGCGCGGGCCGCGTTCCTCGACGCGGACGCCTCCCCCGCCGACCGACTCAAGGTCGCGACCGACCGTCGGCTCGTCGCGCAGCTGCACCGCCACCCCGTCCGCTCGCTCGTCACCGAGTCGGAGGAGCTCGCCCTCGTCGTCGAGACGGCGCGCGCCGCGGTCGGCGCCTGGTACGAGTTCTTCCCCCGCTCTGAGGGCGCCAAGCGCCAGAAGGACGGCACCTGGAAGTCGGGCACCTTCCGCACCGCGGCCAAGCGCCTCCCCGGCGTCGCCGCGATGGGCTTCGACGTCGTGTACCTGCCGCCCATCCATCCCATCGGGCGCAGCCACCGCAAGGGGCCCAACAACTCGACGGTCGCCGGCCCGAACGACCCGGGCAGCCCGTGGGCGATCGGCGCCGCCGAGGGCGGCCACGACGCCATCCACCCCGACCTCGGCACGCTCGCCGACTTCCGCTACTTCGTGAAGCAGGCGCAGGCGAACGGACTCGAGGTCGCCCTCGACCTCGCCCTGCAGGCCTCCCCCGACCACCCCTGGGTCGCCGAGCACCCCGAGTGGTTCACCCAGCGCCCGGACGGCTCGATCGCCTACGCGGAGAATCCGCCGAAGAAGTACCAGGACATCTTCCCCGTCAACTTCGACCGCGACCCGGAGGGGATCCGCGCGGAGGTGCTCCGCATCGTCGAGCTGTGGATCGCGCGCGGCATCCGCATCTTCCGCGTCGACAACCCCCACACCAAGCCGCTCGACTTCTGGGAGTGGCTGCTCGGGGAGGTCGCCGACCGGCACCCGGATGTCGTGTTCCTCGCCGAGGCGTTCACGCGTCCCGCGATGCTGCACTCGCTCGCCGGCGCCGGCTTCCACCAGTCGTACACCTACTTCACCTGGCGGAACACGAAGGAGGAGCTCGAGGAGTTCCTCACCCAGATCGCGGGCGAGTCGGCCGACTACCTGCGCCCCAACCTGTTCGTCAACACGCCCGACATCCTCACCGAGTACCTGCAGTTCGGGGGGCCGGCCGCCTACAAGGTGCGCGCCGCGATCGCGGCCACCGCCTCCCCCAGCTGGGGCGTCTACGCGGGGTACGAGCTCTTCGAGGACGTGGCACGGCCCGGGTCCGAGGAGAACATCGACAACGAGAAGTACGAGTACAAGGACCGCGACTGGGCCCGCGCCGAGGCGGAGGGCCGCTCGCTCGCGCCCTACCTGACGATGCTCAACCGGGTGCGCCGCGAGCATCCGGCGCTCGGCCAGCTGCGCAACCTGCGCATCCACTGGTCCGACGACGACGCGATCCTCGTCTACTCGAAGCACCTCGACGGCGAGTTCACGCCGAACGGACGGCCGGACACGCTGATCGTCGTGGCGAACGTCGACCCGCACTCGGTGCGGGAGACGACCGTCTACCTCGATCTCGGGGCCATCGGCGTGCAGAAGGGCGACACCTTCGCCGTGCGCGACCTCGTGACCGGCGCGCGCTGGACCTGGGGCGAGGCCGACTACGTGCGGCTCGACGCCTTCACCGAGCCCGTGCACATCCTCGCGGTCGAACCGCAGAAGGGACGCTGAGATGGCCGCCCGCTCCTCCCTGCCGCCGCTGGACGCGGGCACCGTCGCGAGCCTCGTCGAGGCGCGGCATCCCCGCCCCCACGAGTGGCTCGGGCAGCACGAGCTGGGCGACGGATGGGTCGTCCGCGCCGTGCGACCGCTCGCCGAGTCGGTCACCGCGGTGCGCGCCGACGGCACCGAGGTTCCGCTCGAGCACGTCGACGCGGGGCTCTGGCAGGGCTACACCACGGGGCCCGGGCAGGCGTACCGCCTGCTCACGCGCTACCCCGACGGCCCGGACTGGGTCGCCGACGACCCCTACCGCTTCGTGCCCTCCGTGGGCGAGGTCGACCTGTTCCTGTGGGGCGAGGGCCGCCACGAGCAGCTCTGGCACGTCTTCGGGGCGCACGTGAAGCAGCACGAGGGGGTCGACGGCACGGGTTTCGTGGTGTGGGCACCGCACGCCCAGGCGGTGCGCGTGGTGGGCGACTTCAACTCGTGGAGCGGACTCGGTCACGCCATGCGCCGCCTCGACGACAACGGCGTGTGGGAGCTGTTCGTCCCGGGCGTCGGCCCCGGGGGGATCTACAAGTTCGAGCTGCTCACGGCATCCGGCGAGTGGGTGACCCGCGCCGACCCGATGGCCCGCTACACGGAGGTGCCGCCCTCGACCGGCTCGGTCGTCGGCCACTCGCAGTATCTGTGGGGCGACGAGGGATGGATGCGGGCGCGCGCCGAGCGCGACCCCCACCAGGGCCCGATGAGCGTCTACGAGCTGCACCTCGGCTCCTGGCGCCCCGGGCTCTCCTACCGCGAGGCCGCCGACGAGCTCATCGACTACGTCACCGACCTCGGCTTCACGCACGTCGAGTTCCTGCCGCTCGCCGAGCACCCCTTCGGCGGGTCGTGGGGCTACCAGGTCACGGGGTACTACGCGCCGACGAGCCGCTTCGGGCATCCGGACGACTTCCGCTACCTCGTCGACCGCCTGCACCAGTCGGGCATCGGCGTCATCATGGACTGGGTTCCCGCCCACTTCCCCAAGGACGAGTGGGCGCTCGCCCGCTTCGACGGCGAGCCGCTCTACGAGCACTCCGACCCGCGCATCGGCGAGCACCCCGACTGGGGCACCCTCGTCTTCGACTTCGGGCGGTCGCAGGTGCGCAACTTCCTCGTCGCGAACGCGCTGTACTGGCTCGAGGAGTTCCACATCGACGGCCTCCGGGTGGACGCGGTCGCGAGCATGCTCTACCGCGACTACTCCCGCAAGGCAGGCGAGTGGGTGCCCAACGTCCACGGCGGGCGCGAGAACCTGGAGGCGATCTCGTTCCTGCAGGAGGTCAACGCGACCGCGTACAAGCGCAACCCGGGCATCGTCATGATCGCCGAGGAGTCCACCTCCTGGCCGGGCGTCACGCATCCGACAGGCGACGGCGGCCTCGGCTTCGGTCTCAAGTGGAACATGGGATGGATGCACGACTCGCTGCAGTACATCCACGAGGACCCGATGTGGCGGAAGGACCACCACGACGACATCACGTTCTCGTTCCTGTACGCCTTCAGCGAGGCGTTCCTGCTGCCCATCAGCCACGACGAGGTCGTGCACGGCAAGGGTTCGCTGCTCGCGAAGATGCCGGGCGACCAGTGGCAGAAGCTCGCCAACGTGCGCGCCTACCTGTCGTTCATGTGGGCGCACCCCGGCAAGCAGCTGCTCTTCATGGGCTCCGAGTTCGGGCAGCCCTCCGAGTGGTCGGAGCAGCGGGGCCTCGACTGGTGGATCCTCGACCAGCCCGTGCACCAGGGGCTCGCGCGGCTCGTCACCCAGCTCAACCGCGTCTACCGGGAGCATCCGGCCCTGTGGGAGCAGGATGCCGACCCTGCCGGGTTCCAGTGGATCACGAGCGACCCGGGCAACAACGTGGTCGCGTTCCTGCGGCGTGCGCGCGACGGGCGCGAGCTCGCCTGCATCGTGAACTTCGGCGGCAACCCCGTCGGGCCCTACCGCGTGGGGCTGCCTGCGGAGGGCGAGTGGGTGGAGCTGCTGAACTCGGATGCCGTCGAGTTCGGGGGTTCGGGCGTCGGCAACTACGGCAGGGTGACGGCGACGGCGGAGCCCTGGCACGGCCTGCCGGCCTCCGTGGAGCTCACCCTGCCCCCGCTCGCGGCCCTCTGGCTCGTGCGCGGCTGACGGTGGCCGGGAGGCGCGCCGCTCAGTACAGCAGGCTCGCCAGCCGCACCCGCGCGGCGGTGACACGGGGGTCGTCCGTGCCGGCGATCTCGAAGTAGTCGAGCAGGCGCGTGCGGATGCGGTCGCGGTCGTCGGCCGACGCCGCCGCGAAGAGGTCGAGGAGACGGCCGAAGGCGTCCTCGAGGTGGCCCCCGCTCACGTCGAGGTCGGCGACCGCGAGCTGCGCGTCGACGTCGTCCCGTCGCGCCGCCGCGGCGTCGCGCAGCTCGGATGCGGTCGTGCCGGACAGCCGGTCGAGCAGCGACACCTGGGCGAGCCCGGCGACGGCGAGCTGGTCGCGGGGGTTCTCGACGAGCGCCTTGCGGTACTCGGCGATCGCCGTCGGGTAGTCGCCCGCGGAGATGGCGTCGAAGGCCTCCTGGTGGTGCGGGGGCAGCGGTTCGGGTGCGGGCTCCTCCGCCTCCTCCCCCTCGGGCGCCTCCTCGGGCGTCACGCTGCCGCTCACCCCGTTCTCGGCGGCGAGTTGCAGCAGCTCGTCGAAGACCTGCCGCACCTCCTGATCGGAGGGGATGCCGAGGAACAGGTTGACGGGCCGCCCGGCGACGACGGCCGCGACGGCGGGCACCTCGCGCACCTGGAACGCCTGCGCGAGCTGCGGGTTGACGCTGCCGTCGACGACCGCGAGCACCAGGCGGCCGCCGTAGCTCTCGACGATCGGTCCGAGCGCGGAGTCGAGGCCCGGCGCGATGAACTCCACCACGACGGGAACCCGCGCCGACAGCTCGAGCACGCTCTCGAAGGCGGCATCCGAGGTCTCGAAGACGAGGGAGGACGCGGGCGCCGCGCCGTCGGGACGGGCGCCTCGGGCGGGCTCCGAGGCCCGTCGCACGAGTCCGGACAGGTCGACGGCGCCGCGAAGGCTCGCGGGAGGCAGATCGGTCACGGCTCTACGGTACTTCGCTCGCCGCGACGAGGCCGTCGGCGAACCCGAGCACGCGCACCTTCTGGTCGGTCGCGGTGACCGGCGGCACGTAGAACAGGATCTGCACCGCATACGTGGCGGTGATTCCCTTCGACGTCGTCTGCTTCTGCGAGAGCGCCTTCACCGCCCCCTTCGGGTTGATGGCGGCCCCCGTCTCGGCGGGTCGGACGGTCTCCGCCTCGCGCACCTCGACCACCACGATCGCGCCGGTGTCGTTCGCCGCGAGCGCGACGGGCGAGGCCTCGCTCGCGACGTCGGCGTACTCGAAGATCGCGTTGGTCTGGTTGGCGCGGCGGGTGTCCTTGTAGGTCGCGCCGAGCTTCTCGTTGAGGAAGTCGTCGCTCAGGTCGAAGTGCGCGGCGAACGCCGAGGTCTCACCCTTGATGAGCACGTCGCCGTACTCCGTCGACAGCTGCGATGGCGGGAAGGCCAGCAGCTTGGTGTCGGTGGGATACCGCGAGGCGCCGAGCTCGATGGGGGCGACCTCGGGCACCGACTGGGTGAGGCGCACGAGGTACTGCACCTGGTACTGCGCCCGCGGTGACTCCTGCACGAACATGAGGCCGTACTCGGCGCCGTCGGACGAGTCGATCGCGGCGAAGACGGCGCGCGGCCAGTCCCGCTGCTGCTGGGGCAGCACGAGGCGCACCTCGCCGTCGGGGAACGCGGGCAGCGCGGCGATCGCGCTGTCGGCCGCGCGCGCCGTGTAGTTCGCCGCGCGCAGCTCCAGGGCGGGGCCGCCGAGGCGGGTCGCGGCGAGGGTCGCGTCGCCCGCGGCGTCGGCGTCGGCGACGACATCGGCGACGCGCGAGACGATGCGCGTGAACTGCTGCTTGGTGACGACCGGCGGGTCGACCTCCGCGACCGGCGCCTCCGTGCCGGTCGGCGACGGGGTCGTGGCGATCTGGCCGTCGGCGGTGCAGGCGGAGAGCGCGAGCGCACCGACGAGCACGAGCGGGAGCGCGACGAACGCACGCCGGCGACCGCGTGACTCCGCGCCGTCGGTGATGGCCGCGCGTCGCGGGGCGGGCTTGAGCTGGGCGGGGCGGGGCGCCTTGGGCATCTTGGGCGTCTTGCGGCGCGGCCCGTGGCGACGGCGCGCGTGCACGAGCGCCCAGATGAGCGCGATGAGCCCGAGGAGCAGTGCGCCGATGCCGGCCACGATGAGCGGGCCGGACCACGGCGTCGAGTTGTCGAGCGGCCAGGTCACCGAGAGCTTGGCGGGGGCCGCGGCGGTGCCGTCGGAGGCGATGAGCACCGAGACGTCGCCGGGCACGTTGACCTTGCGCACGAGGGTGCCCTCGCCCGCGAACTCCTGGATCCACAGGTCGCTGCCCGCGGGGGACGACTCCGGGTCCGCCTCCGTGCCGGTGGTCGCGTCCGTGCCGGCCGCCGGATCCGCGTCCGTGGTGGCGGCGTCGGCCGCGGTCGTCTCGGTCGGCGCGGGGGTGGCCGGGCTGCTCGGCTCGTCACCGGGATCCTCGGCGTCGCCGCCGTCCTGCGCGGCCAGCTCGCCCGCGACGAGCTCGCCGCTCTCGGCGTCGTAGCCGACCTCCGCCGCGCGGGAGCCGTTGAGCCACGCGCGGATGTCGTCGGTGCGACCGTAGGCCATGAACACGGGTGCGGAGCCCGATCCGCCGATCTCGACGAGCTGCGCGCCCGGGTGCGCGTTGAGGGCCGCTCCGTCGATGACCGTGAACGGGGCGCCGCCGGAGACGTCGACCGACGCCGTCAGGTGGTCGGGCCCCTGCAGGACGGTGCGCTGCGCGACGCCGAGCCCGATGGACACGAAGGCGACGACGAACAGCACGATCGCGATCACGAATCGCACGGATGAACTCCTCTCGAGCCGCCACGCGGAGGGATCCACGCGGTCCGCCGGAACGCGATCGTCGGGCGGACCCCGCCGTCGGGGGTTCGACGGGGCAGCAGGCAAAAGACACCCCAGACTAGCGGACACGCCGCGCGATACCCCGGACGACGCCCGGGAGCGGCCTGGGAGTCCCCTGATCCGATCACCTCGCCCGCGGAGACGGGGCGGCGTCGCGCCGATTACACTACGGAGGGTTCCCTGCCCCGGAGGCATGCCGGAACCCCAGGACTTTCTTCCCGAGCGAGGAGCGCACGTGGCGGCAGACGACGCGGGATTCACGACCGAGCTACGCGGCTACAAGAAGGACGAGGTCGACCAGGCCGTCGCAACGCTGCGTCGCGACCTCATCAAGGCCAACGGCGACCGCACCGACGCCCTCAAGGAGGTCAAGCGCCTGCAGGCGCTCGCCGAAGACCTCCAGGCCGAGCTCGACGAGGTGGGCAGCCCCACCTACGCGGGCCTCGGCACGAAGCTCGAGAACACCCTGCGTGTCGCCGAGGAGCAGTCCACGCGCCTCATCGCGCAGGCCGACATCGACGCCGAGAAGCTGCGCGCCTCGGTGCAGCAGGAGGTCGACGCGCTGCGCGCCGACGCCGCCGAGACCGCCACGCGGCTCGTCGGCGACGCGCAGGCGCAGGCCGACCGCATCCTGACCGGCGCCCGCGACGAGGCGGAGGCCATCGTCGCGCGGGCCTCTTCGGACTCCGAGGCGACCACGCAGGAGGCGCTGCGCGAGGCGGCAGCCATCCGCGGCGCCGTCGCGACAGAGGTCGCGGAGACGCGGGCGGCCGCGCGCCGCGAGGTCGCGGCACAGCGTGCCGAGGCGGAGCGCGAGGTGGCCGAGCTGCGGGTCGTCGCCCAGCGCGAGGTGGCCGAGGCCCGTGAGGCGGCCGCGTCCCTCGCACGCGACACCGAGAAGGGCCGCGCCGACTTCACCGCCGAGGACGCCCGCCTGCGCGCGCAGCTCGCACACGACCTCGAGCAGGGGCGCACCGACCTCGAGCGCGAGATCACCGAGGCGCGAGAGAAGCTGCGGATCGACACGGAGGCGGCGACCGCGGCCCTCGAGGCCGACACCCGCCGTGCCCGAGCCGAGCTCGAGGAGCGCACCGCCGCCGAGCGCACCGCCCTCGCGACGGAGACCGCCACCGCGCGCGCCGCGCTCGAGACCGACATCGTCACCCAGCGCGCCGCGCTCGAGACCGAGATCGCCGACCGTCGCGCCGCGCTCGAGACGGAGCTGACCCGTCTGCGCGCGGAGCTCGACGACGAACTCACCCGCACCCGGGGCGAGCTGGCATCCGAGGTCGAGGCGACGCGCGCCGGGCTCGCGGGCGACCGCGAGCGCACGGCCGCCGAGCTGGAGCACGAGACCTCGACCGCCCGCACGGCCCTCACCGAGGAGCTGGCGACCGCCCGCGCGGCGCTCGAGAGCGAGGTGTCGACGACACGCGCGGAGCTCGAGCAGGAGCTCACGACCGCTCGCGCCGCCCTCGCGGCGGAGCTCGCGAAGGCCCGCACCGCCCAGGAGGCACAGCTGACCGCGGCACGCGAGCATCAGCAGGCCGAGCTGGCCGCGGCACGCGAGCATCAGGAGGCCGAGCTCGCCGCCGCGGCCCAAACCCAACGCGCCGAGCTGGAGAGCGCACGCGCCACGCAGGAGACCGAGCTCGCCGCCGCGCGCGAGACGCACGACGCGGAGCTGGCGGGCGCCCGCAAGGTGCTCGAGACGGAGCTGCGCAGCGCACGGAAGGCGCTGAAGACCGAGCTCGAGCAGCGTCGCACCGCTCAGGAGACGGAGCTCGCGACGGCACGGAGCGCGTGGGAGACCGAGGAGTCCGCCGGCCGCGAGGGCTGGGCCGCCGAGTCGGCTGCCGCCCGCGAGGCGCTCGAGGCCGAGCTCGCGGCACGCCGCGCCGAGGCGGAGCACGAGGCCGCTACCCTCCGCGAGGCCGCCGCGACCGAGACCGGCAAGCTCCGCGCCGACACGGAGCGCGAGGTCGCCCGCATCCGCGCCGAGCTCGCCGCCGAGCAGGAGACCCACCGGGCCCGCATCGCGCACGAGGCCGACGCGCAGGCGACGCGTCTCGCCGCGGAGGCCGAGCAGGCGCGCGCCGACCTGAACGTCGAACTCGCCGCCCGACGTGACGAGGCGGAGAAGGAGTACCTCGTCACGCAGCAGGACGCCACCGCGTCGACGCAGAAGTACCTCGACGAGGCGACCGCCCAGCTGCAGGAGGCGTCCGCCCGGGCGGCCGAGAAGCGGGCCGAGGTGGAGCGGCTGCAGACGGAGGGCGTGGCCGAGGCGAAGTCGATCGCCGAGGACGCTCGCAAGGCCGCGACCGCGACCACCCGCGAGGCGGAGAAGACCGCCAAGAAGCTCGTGGCCGACGCCGAGAAGCAGGCGAAGGCGCTCATCGCGGATGCCGAGGAGCGCCTCGCGAGGATCCGCGTCGAGCGCGAGGCGGTGGCCGGGTACTTCGAGGGCCTGCGCGGGCTGCTCGCCGGGGCGGACACGCTCAGCGTGCCGCACGCCGACTTCCCGGTGCCCGCCGACGAGGAGACGCCCGCCCTTCCCGAGGCGCCGGCCGCGGTGGCCGACGAGCCCGCGGACGCCGTCGAGGAACTCGAGGAACCGAACACGCGTGAGACGGCGCACGCCCGCTCCGACGGCTGACGGATAGCCTGTTCCCTATCCGCGACGCGCGGGTGGGGAGGGATGGCGATGAAGATCCAGAACGCGTTCCGGCTGGGGCTCTTCGGGGGGCTCGGTGTGCTCGTCGCCGTGCTCATCGGCACGGGCCTCGGCAACCTGGCGACGATCCTCACCTACGTCGGCGCGGCGCTGTTCCTCGCCCTCGGCGTCGACCCGGCCGTGTCGTTCCTCGAGAAGCACAAGGTGCCGCGTCCACTCGCGATCGTCATCGTGCTCGTGGCGATCCTGGCGGTGTTCGCGGGCTTCATCTTCGCCATCATCCCGGTGATCGCCGACCAGGTCGGCAACCTGATCACCCAGGTTCCGAAGCTCATCACGAGCATCACCGAGCAGGACCTGCTGAAGGAGTGGTGGGAGACCTACATCAACTGGATCGCGTACGACGACGCGGTCAGCAACGTGCAGAAGTGGTTCACCGACAACCTGCAGAACATCACCTCGGGCGTGCTCAACACCGTTTTCACGGTCGCGAGCGGCGTGTTCGGCGGCCTCATCGTGCTCATCCTGATGCTGTACTTCGTGGCCTCCCTCGGCAGCATCAAGCGGGCCATGTACCAGCTGGTGCCCGCGTCGAAGCGCGAGAAGTTCATCGACATCTCGGAGCAGATCTCGACCTCGGTCGGCCGCTACGTGGTGGGGCAGGTGGCGCTCGGCGCGTGCAACGGCATCCTGAGCTTCCTGTTCCTGACCGTGCTCGGCTGGATCCTCGGCGACCCGATCGACTACGCGGCCCTGCTCGCGTTCATCGCCTTCCTGTTCTCGCTGATCCCGCTCGTCGGAACCATCACCGGTTCGGTGATCATCACGGCGATGGTGTGGCTGTTCGACGGCTGGCCCGCGGTGCTCATCGTCGGCATCTGGTACCTCGTCTACATGCAGGTCGAGGCCTACGTGCTGAGCCCCAACATCATGAACCGCGCCGTCAAGGTGCCGGGCGTCGTGGTCGTCATCGCGGCCCTCGCCGGCGGCACCCTGCTCGGCATCCTGGGTGCGCTCGTCGCGATCCCCGTCGCGGCGTCGATCCTCATCATCGTCAAGCAGGTCATCATCCCGCGGCAGAACGAGCTCTGAGCTAGGCGGGCCACTCCGTCGGCAGCGGCAGCGCGGCGGGGTTCACGACGCGCACGATCTCGCTGAGCACGCGCGCCGTCTGCTTCTCCCCCACCCACAGGTGCTTGCCGCCCTCGACGGCCACCAGCTCGGCCTCCGGCACCGCGGCGAAGCGCTCCGCGGCCTCGGGCGGCCGCAGGTAGTCGTCGAGCTCGGGAACGACCGCCACGAGGCGTTTGCCGCTGCCCGCCCAGGCTGCGAGCTCCGCATCCGTGGTGCGGCGCAGCGGCGGAGACAGCAGGATGGCGCCCTCGACGGGGTGCTCGAGGCCCCACTTGAGCGCGACCTCGGTGCCGAACGACCAGCCCACGAGCCACGGATGCGGGAGCCCGCGCTGCGTCACGAGCGCCATCGCCGCGGCGAGGTCGTGACGCTCATCGACGCCGTCGCCGAAGGCGCCCTCGCTCGTGCCGCGCGGCGAGGTGACGCCGCGGAAGTTGAAGCGCAGCACTGCGAGGTCGGCGAGCGCCGGCAGGCGCGCGGCCGCCTTGCGGATGATGTGCGAGTCCATGAAGCCGCCGTGCGTCGGCAGCGGGTGCAGGCACACGAGCGTCGCGACGGGATCGGCGGTCTCCGGCAGCGACAGCTCGCCCACGAGCGTCAGGCCGTCGGCGGTGCGCAGCTCGACATCCTCCCGGAAGGCGGGCAGCTCGACGCCCCCCGTGATGGCGATGGTCACGTGCGGATCCTCCAGCAGTGGGTGTGCCAGTGGCGGCGGGCGGCGAGATCGTCCTCCTCGCCGAAGAGGCCGTCGGCGCGCCAGGTCACGACGTGGGCCGTGCCGACCGCGATGACGAGGCCGCATCCGGGGCAGACGTACTCCTTGACCGCCGAGGCCGCGCTCTGCGGCTGCACGTTCCAGGCGCCGTCGCGGCGCGCCTCGGTGTGCTTCGCGCCGCCCAGGATGCGTTCCACGTCGAGCGGCTCGGGTTCCGCGTCGCGGCGGCGGGGACGACGCGACGGGGACATGCGTCGAGTCTACGAGCCCCATTGTTCCCGTTCCGCGCGATGGTTCCCGAAGGAACGGGTGCGAACACGCGGAACGGGAACTACTCCTCGGCGCGTCCGCCGGTGTCGATCTGCTGGAGGCGCGCCTCCTCGAGGTCGAGCAGCGACTGGGCGCGCTGCAGGATGCGCGAGGGGTACGCTCCGCGCGAGCGGGCGTCGAGCAGCACCGCACGCTCGGCGATGAGCACCTCCCGGCGCAGGGAGCGGTACTGCTGGTGCGGCGAGTTCGCGAGGCCGTCCTCCTGGTCGGCGTGCTCGGCCCGCTCCCACGCCGACTGCGCGGCGAGCAGGGTGTCGTCGCGCACACGCTGCACGACATCCGCGTCGACCTCCACCCCCTCGACCTCGACCTCGTCACGGTCGAGAACGGCGACGCCCGCGATCGACATCTCCTCGAGCAGCGCCGCGAGCTCACGGCGGTCGGCGACCCGGTCGCTGCCGCGGATGCCGGTCCAGCGGATGATCCACGGGAGCGTGCCGCCCTGCAGGAGGAGGGTGGCGATGGCGACCGTGAACGCGATGAGCACCAGCTGCTCGTAGTACGGGGTGTTCCGCGGCAGAGACTGAGCGGCCGCGAGCGTGACCACGCCGCGCATCCCCGCCCAGCCGAGGACGACGCCACCGCGCCATCCGAGGCCCTCGGCCTGCAACTGTGCCAGGTCGTTGCGCCGCCGGTCGATGCGTCTCTCGACACCGGCCCGGCGCCGCTCGAACCGGTCGCCGCGCCCCGCCATCCCCTGTACGCGGTCGAGCGTCCGGGCGAGCATGCTGTCCTGCTCCTCGGCCCGTTGCGCCTGCCGCCGCATGACGAACACGAGCGGCCACACGAACACGTACCGGATGACGATGAGGATCACCGTCATCAGCAGCCCCAGCTGCACGGCCTGGTGCACCGGGAGCTTGTCCTCGTTGACGTCCACGATGATCGTCGAGATCTGGGCACCCATCAGCAGGAAGACGCCGTTCTCGAGCACGAACTGCAGGGTGCGCCAGTTGAAGCGTTCGGAGATGCGGGACTGCGCGGAGAACGCCTTGGCGCTCTGGTGACCGCTGTAGAGGCCGGCGGCCACGACCGAGATGACGCCCGAACCGTGCAGCTCCTCCGCGGGGATGAACGCGATGAACGGCACGGCGAAGGAGATCGCGGTGTCGAGCATGGGGTTGTCGAGCCGCTTGCGCACCCACACCGCGGCGACCCCCACCACGACGCCGATGGCGATCGCCACGAGCACCGCGTAGAAGAACTGGCCGATCGCGTTCCACGCGATGACGTCGGCGCCGGATGCGGTGGCCGCGGTCGCGGCGATCGCCGTGCGCAGCAGCACGAGGGCCGTGGCGTCGTTGACGAGCCCCTCGCCCTCGAGGATCGACACGAGCCGGGCGGGCAGCCCCATCCGCTTGGCGATCGAGGTGGCGGCCACGACATCCGTGGGCGAGATGACCGCGCCGAGCGCGATCGCGGCCGCGAGGTTGAGGTCGGGCAGCAGCATGAACAGCACGAAGCCGGTCACGAGCGCGCTCGCGACGACGAGGATCACCGACAGCACGGAGATGGTGGACAGGTTGCGCCGGAAGTCGACGAGCGGGACCGTGATGGCCGCCGCGTAGAGCAGCGGCGGGAGCACGCCCAGCAGGATGATGTCGGGCTCGACGTCGATCGGCGGCACGCCGGGGATCAGGCTGTAGCCGACCCCCAGGACGACGAGGATGAGCGGGGCGGCGACCCCGAGTCGCGGCCCCCACGCGGCGGCGGCGACGATCGCGACGACGCCCGCGATCGCCACCAGCGCGTAGTCCATACTCGATCGTATCGGGGGTCTCGCGCCCCCAACGCCGGAAGTCTCTCCGGGCAGCGCAGGGCCCGACGGATTTTCGCGGCACCCACATCCAGGCCCGACAGTGTGCGCACCCGGATTCGAGCGCGACCGCGCTCGTGCCCGAATCCGGCGCGTGCCGCGGACTATCGCGGCGCAATAGAACTCAGTACCAACCGCGCGACTGCGACGAACCCCAGGCGCCGCACGGCGTGCCGTAGCGGCCGGAGATGTATCCGAGACCCCAGACGATCTGGGTCGCAGGGTTGGTCGCCCAGTCGGCGCCCGCGCTCGCCATCTTCTCGCCCGGCAGCGCCTGCGGGATGCCGTACGCACCCGACCGCGTGTTGTGGGCGTACACGTTCCAGTGCGATTCCTTGTTCCACAGCGCCACGAGGCAGTCGAACTCGCCCTGCCCCCAGCCGCGCGCCATCACCATCTCGTAGGCGATCGCCTGCGCGGTGCCCGGGTCGGGAACACCAGCAGCGGGCGCTGCGTGGCCCGCGAAGGCCGCCTTCGGCTTCGGCTTCACGACGTCGAAGCCGTCGCGTGAATCGGTCTCGCTCGCGACCTCGGCGGCCACCTTGTCGATGATCACGCTCTGGCTCTGGATCTGCGCGGCCGTCATCGGTTCGGACGCGGCGGCGAGGGTGGCGGCGGAGGTGAGTCCCGAGGGCTCGACGAGGAGCGCCGCGATGAGGCCCATCGACGCGAGATAGGCGAAGGTGCCGAGCGCCCAGCGCGGGCGGACGGCCCCGCTCGCGGAGGCGCGCACGACCGCACCCGCCTGCTGGGGCGGGTCGGGAAGCGTCCCCCGGCGCCGATATCCGCTCACAGTCGCACCAGTGTACTCACGCATTCCGGGAAGCCCATGGGAACGGGCGCCCCGAACAGGGGGTCATCACGTCGCGGCTCAGCGGACCGCGAGCATCACCCGCGTGACCGTGTCGAGCACGTAGTCGACCTGCGCCTCCCGGTATCCGCCCCGCTGGGAGCGGAACGCCACGGTGCGCACCTCGTCGGTGGTGAGGGCGCCGCCGCTCTGGAAGTAGGCCGCGATGCGGTCGGCGAACGCGTCGACGTCCTTCACGGAGTAGCCGATCGTCAGGAAGCTGACGCGCTGGAACCGCTTGCCCCCGGGCCGCACCACGCGGTCCAGGATCTCCTGCGCCGTCTGGCGCGCCTGGGCGTACCAGGCCTCGTCGCCGGTGCGGGCGATCTCGCGCTCGCGCTCGCGGGCGGCGAAGGCGTCCTCGAGACGCTCGAGGGCGGCATCCACGTGGGTCGTCGAGTAGCCGCCCTTCCGCATCGAGAACGCGGTGGTGCGGATGCTGTCGGCCGTGACGACCGTCACGTCGGGGTTCTCGGCGGTGTAGGCACGCCGGGCGTCCTCGAGGAACTCCTCCACCTCGTCGATGTCGTAGCCGGGACGGCCCTTGCGCGCGCGGGGGAAGGTCATGCTCACCCGGCCATGCTACCGACCGGACCCTGATCGCCGCGTCAGTGGAAGATCAGGTAGCAGGCGTAGGCGACCGCGGCCGACGGGAGGATCGAGTCGAGGCGGTCGAGGAAGCCGCCGTGGCCGGGAAGCCACCCCGAGATGTCCTTGATGCCGAGCTCGCGCTTGATGAGCGACTCGATGAGGTCGCCCATCGTGCCGACCAGCATGAGCACGAGGCCCATGATCGTGCCCTCCCACCACGGCTGACCCAGCATGAGCCAGGCGAGCAGCGTGCCGGCCGCCATCGCGACGACGGCGGCGCCGGCGAACCCCTCCCAGGTCTTGCCGGGGCTGATCCGCGGCGCCATCTTGTGCCGGCCGAAGCTCAGGCCGGCCGCGTAGGCGCCGACATCCGTCGAGACGACGATGATGAGGGCGGCGAGCACCCACCACTGGCCGCCGTCCTCCCCCGCGAGCACGACGTAGAAGCCGGCCAGGAAGGTCACGTAGAGCTGCACGAACAGGCCCGCGCCGATGTCGGCGAAGACGGTGCGGGCGGGGATGCGGTGGCTGGGGCGCAGCAGCAGCTCCCCCACCCGCCACAGGCTGACGAGCGCGATGCCCGCGATGACGGCGAGCCACAGACCGGGCACGTGGAGGAAGTAGGCCGCGGGCAGCACCGCGATGCCGACCACGATCGACACCACCCGCGGCACGTCGCGCCCCGCACCCCGCAGGGCGGTCGACAGCTCCCACACCGTGAACCCGACGAGGAACGCGGCGAACGGGATGAACAGCCAGCTGTAGAACAGCAGGCTCACGAGCAGGACGCCGCCGAGCGCCACCCCGATGCCGATCGCGGCCAGGAGGTTGCGGCCCGTGCGCGCCTTGATCTTCTCCTGGGTCTGATCGAACTGGTCGCGGGCGTGCTTGACCTGCGCCTCGAACTCCTCGCGCGCGTGCTGCGCGTGCGCCTCGATGTCGGCGCGGGTCTGCTGCGCGCGCGCCTCGAACTCCTCGAGCGGGGTGCGCTTCTCGGCGGACGCGGGGGTCTCGGGCGAGGGATCGCCCTGCGGGTCTCGGTCCATCAGACCTCGAGCAGCTCGGCTTCCTTGTGCTTGAGCGCCGTGTCGATCTGGTCGACGTGGGACTTCGTGAGGGCGTCGAGCTCCTTCTCGGCGCGCGCCACGTCGTCCTCCCCCACCTCCTTGAGCAGGGCGTCGAGGTCGTCCTTCGCCTTGCGGCGCACGTTGCGGATGGCGACCTTCGCGTCCTCGCCCTTGGCGCGCGCGAGCTTGACGTACTCCTTGCGGCGCTCCTCGGTGAGCTCGGGCATGGTGACCCGCACGATGTTGCCGTCGTTGCTGGGCGTCGCACCGAGGTTCGGGAAGTTGACGATCGCCTTCTCGATCTCCTTGAGCGCCGACTTGTCGTACGGGGTGATGACGAGCGTGCGCGCCTCGGGGTTCTGGAGGCCGGCGAGCTGGCCGAGCGGGGTCGGCGTGCCGTAGTAGTCCACGAGGATCTTCTGGAACAGGGCCGGGTTGGCGCGACCGGTGCGCACGGTGGCGAAGTCGTCCTTCGCGACCTCGACCGCCCGGGTCATCTTCTCCTTCGCCTCGGCGAGAACGTCACTGATCACGGGGGCTCCTTCGAAGTTCCGGGCGGTACCCGTCAAGCTTAGAGGTCGGATCCCGTGACGAAGTCGATGAGCTGCTCGACGCGCGCCAGCAGGCTCGGCTCGAGGTCGGTGTAGCTGCGCACCGCACCGAGGATGCGCTGCCAGGCCGCCGCGATGTCCGCCTGGTCCTCGTGCGGCCAGCCGAGCGCCTCGCACACGCCGTGCTTCCACTCGACGCCGCGCGGCACCTCGGGCCAGGCGCGGATGCCGAGGCGCTCGGGGCGCACCGCCTGCCACACGTCGATGTAGGGGTGGCCCACGACGAGCACGTGCTCCCCCGCGACCTGCGCCGCGATGCGCGACTCCTTCGACCCCGGCACGAGGTGGTCGACGAGCACGCCGAGCCGCGCATCCGGACCCGGGCGCAGCTCCGCCAGCACGGCAGGCAGGTGGTCGACGCCCTCGAGGTACTCGACGACGACCCCCTCGGCGCGCAGGTCGGCGCCCCACACCCGCTCGACGAGTTCCGCGTCGTGGCGGCCCTCGACGTAGATGCGGCTCGCGCGCGCCACGCGCGCCCGCTGCGGTGCGGCCGCACGCGAACCGGAGGCCGTGTACGCCCGGCCGGACGCGGCCGCCTTCGGCGCGACCAGCACGACGGGCTCGCCGTCGAGGAGGAAGCCGCCGCCGAGCGGGAACCAGCGCACCCGGCCGCCGCGGGCCTCGAGCCCCACGTTCCCCTTCTCGACACGGACCACGGCACCGACGAAGCCGTCCGGGAGCTCGACCACGAGACCCGCCGCGGCCTCCGCCTCGGGGATCCGCCTCCTGCCGCGGGCGCGCCAGTCGCCCGCGAGGACGTCCTCGCCGTAGGGGTCGGACATGCTACGAGGTGACCAAGGTGCCGATGTGCTCGCCGCGGATGGCACGGGTGATGTTGCCCGCGGGCTCCATCCCGAACACATGCATCGGCATCCCGTTGTCCATGCAGAGGCTGAATGCCGTCGAGTCGACCACCTTGAGGCCCTGCACGAGCGCCTGCTGGTAGCTGATGCTCTCGAGCTTCCTCGCGCCGGGGTTCTTGCGGGGATCGTCGTCGTAGACGCCGTCGACACCGTTCTTGGCGACGAGCACCGCATCCGCCCCGATCTCGAGCGCGCGCTGCGCCGACACCGTGTCGGTGGAGAAGTAGGGCAGGCCTGCGCCCGCGCCGAAGATCACGACGCGGCCCTTCTCGAGGTGCCGCTCCGCGCGCAGCGGGATGTAGGGCTCGGCGACCTGCGTCATGGCGATCGCCGACTGCACGCGCACCTGCGCGCCCGCCTGCTCCAGGAAGTCCTGCAGGGCGAGGGCGTTCATGACGGTGCCGAGCATGCCCATGTAGTCGGCGCGGCCGCGGTCCATGCCGCGCTGGCTGAGCTCCGCGCCGCGGAAGAAGTTGCCGCCGCCGACGACGACCGCGACCTCGACGCCCTCGGGATCGTCGGGAGTGCGGGGGGTCGCCGCCGCGATCTCCTTCGCGATGCCCGAGATCACATCGGGGTTCACGCCGAGCGAGCCCGCCCCGAAGGCCTCACCCGAGAGCTTGAGCAGGACGCGGCGGCGCTTCGACATGGGGGTCCTTCCGAGGGGGTGATGCGGGCCGGTGGGCCGTGATGAATCGTACCCGGTCGGGCACCGATCCTCGGGGCCGTGCGATCAGCGCTCGAGCTCGGCGCGGAGACGAGCCTTCGCCCGCGCATGCCTGCTGCGCACGGTAGCAGGCGGCATTCCGAGGATCCGCGCAATCTCCACGAGGGAGAAGCCCTCCCAATAGGAGAGGCCGATGATCTCCTTGTCGGTGTCGGGGAGCGCCAGGATGAGCTCGCGTACGCGGCTCGCGACGGCATCCGACGGCTCAGACGACGGGCGCCCAGCGAGTTCCTCTCGCAGGCGGTCGGCGAGCGCCGCTCGCCGCACCGACCCGCGCCGGTGACGCTGGAGGGTCTTGCGCGCCACCCCGTACATCCACATGCGGGCTGCCGTGGGATCGGCCGGGATCGCGGATCGACGACGCCAGACCACGACGAGAAGCTCACCGAGGAGGTCGGCGGCGTCCTCGCGGTTCGGCACGCGACGGGCGAAGTAGGCGAGCAGAGCGGGCGCCTCCCGCTCCACGAGCAGGGGTACCTCACTGGACGCGCCCGATGCCCCGCGGGCTGCGAGCCGTTCTGCTGTCACGGCGCTCAATGCAGTTCGCCGGTGCAGTCGGACGAGAGCCAGCTGTCGCCGGAGCCGTCGATGCCGAGATCCAGGTAGGCGTCGCCGAGAAGGAACGAGGTCAGCGACATGCTGAACGACCCGTCCTCCGCGTAGGCATTGCCCTGGTCGTCGGCCACGACGAGCGAGGAACGCGGCAGAAGCTCCGGCTCCGCGACGCGCTCGCCCGTGAGCACCAGGGCGTAGTCGTAGATGCGCTGGCCGATGCCCGTGAAGTCGTGGCTCCGGTAGTACTGGACGACCTCCGCCTCCCGCGGTGCGAAGAGCGAGCCGCCCTCGATGGTGGCGGTGCAGGACACCGCCCGGCCGGTGTCGGTCGTGTACTCGATCGCGATCGGAAGGTCCTCGTGCAGCAGGTTGTCGGTCACGACGAGCGCGCCGGCGGTGAGCGCCGTCGCACCGAGGAGGGCTGCGGGCACGATCCAGGCCGCGCGCCGCACTCTCCGCCGGGCGGACGCGGCGCTCGCGACGCGCGTATCGGCGGCGAGTTCCGTCGCCATGAGCGCGAGCGCGTCGTCATGCGCCCAGGGGTCGGCCTGACGCAGGGCGTCATCGATGTCGGATGCGGTCATCTCGTCCTCCTCGGTTGGTACCGGTGTTCGGTTGCACCCAGTACCTGCCCGGCATCCTGGAAAACGTTGCACCGCGGCCGCACCACATCGCGACCGGGACGCAGAAGGGCCCCGCATCGCCTGGATGCGGGGCCCTTCGTGCGGTGCGAGTGACTCAGGCGCCGACCTTGAAACGGGCGAAGCCGTTGACGGTCAGGCCCGCGTCGGCGACGACCTTGCCGACGCTCAGCTTGTTGTCGCGCGCGTAGTCCTGCTCGAGCAGGGCGACCTGCTTGAAGAACGCACCGAGGCGACCCTCGACGATCTTCGGGAGGGCGGCCTCCGGCTTGCCCTCCTCGCGGCTGATCTGCTCGACGATGCGGCGCTCGTTCTCGACCTCCGCCTCGGGCACCTCGTCCCGCGACAGGTAGGTCGGGTCGGCGAAGGAGATGTGCTGCGCGATGGAGCGCGCCGTCTCCGCGTCGTCACCCGTGTAGGAGACGACGACGCCGATCTGCGGCGGCAGGTCCTTCGAGGTGCGGTGCAGGTACACGGCGAACTTGTCGCCGGCGATGCGCGCCACCCGACGCAGCTCGATCTTCTCGCCGATCGTCGCGGCCTGGTCCTCGATGAGGGAGGCCACGGTGCCGCCGTCCACCGGGACCGCGAGCGCTGCATCCACGGTCTCGGCGCCGGAGTCGGCGAGCGCGCCGACGATCTTCTCGGCGAGCGCGACGAACTTGTCGTTCTTCGCGACGAAGTCGGTCTCGCAGGCGAGCTCGATGAGCGTCACGGCGGTGGCCGACTCGACCACGGCGACGAGGCCCTCGCTCGTGGAGCGGTCGGCACGCTTCGCGTTGCCCTTCGCACCCTTGAGCCGCAGGATCTCGACCGCCTTCTCGATGTCGCCGTCCGCCTCGACGAGGGCGTTCTTGGTGTCGACCATGCCGGTGCCGAGGCGCTCGCGCAGGGCCTTCACGTCTTCCAGGCTGAAGTTGGCCATGGATGTGTTCCTTAGCTGTTCGTTCGTGACTTGGGGATGATTACTCGGCGGCCGGCTCGGCCGCGGCCTTCTTGGCGGCCGGCTTCTTGGCCGGGGCCTTCTTCGCCGGGGCGGGCTTCTCGTCCGCGACCTCGGCCTTGGCCTCCGTCAGCTCGTCCGACTCGGGCGCGTGCTCGGGGACGAGCGTCGCATCCGCCTCGGCCTCGTGCTCGGCGACCACGGCGTCCGCGTCGTTCTCCTCGGTCGGGGTCTCGGCCTCGACGACCTCGGCCACGGCCGCGGCACCCGCCTCGACGTCGCCCTCGACACGGTTGTCGACGGCCTCGATCTGCTCGGCGACCGACTCGGGGTTGCTCGAGGCCTCGAGGAGCTCGCGCTCCCACTCGGCGAGCGGCTCGACGGCGGACACGTTGCCCTCGGCCTCCGGCTTCTGGTGACGCTGGATGAGGCCCTCGGCCGCGGCGTCGGCGATGATGCGGGTGAGCAGGCCCACCGAGCGGATCGCGTCGTCGTTGCCCGGGATCGGGTACTGCAGCTCGTCGGGGTCGGCGTTGGTGTCGAGGATGCCGATCACCGGGATGCCGAGCTTCGTGGCCTCGTCGACCGCGAGGTGCTCGCGCTTCGAGTCGACGACCCAGATCGCGCTCGGGGTCTTCGTGAGGTTGCGGATGCCGCCGAGGGTCTTGTGCAGCTTGTCGAGCTCGCGCTTCTTGATGAGGAGCTCCTTCTTGGTGAAGCCCTTCGTCGTGTCGTCGAAGTCGATCTCCTCGAGCTCCTTCATGCGCGCGAGACGCTTGGAGACCGTCTGGAAGTTGGTGAGCAGACCGCCGAGCCAGCGCTGGTTCACGTACGGCTGGCCGACGCGGGTCGCCTGCTCGGCGATGGCCTCCTGGGCCTGCTTCTTGGTGCCGACGAACAGGATGGTGCCGCCGTGGGCGACCGTCTCCTTGACGTAGTCGTAGGCCTTGTCGATGTAGGCGAGCGACTGCTGCAGGTCGATGATGTGGATGCCGCTGCGCTCCGTGAGGATGAAGCGCTTGACCTTCGGGTTCCAGCGACGGGTCTGGTGTCCGAAGTGCACGCCGCTGTCGAGCAGCTGGCGGATGGTGACGACGGCCATGGCCGCATTCCTTTCCTCGCAGGCACGGCGACGCCGGCTCTGCGGTTTCTCAGTTGTCTGCCGCGGCCGGTCGGCCGCGATCCCTGGTGCCCTGGCGCGCATCCGCCGCCCCGTGCGGGGCGGACCGAAGGAATTGAGCCGTGTGCGATGGGCACGCGAAGTCACCCGCCGAAACGGGTGCTGACTCCAGTGTAGCAGCGGCCTGTACAGCGCGCGTGCGCGGGTCTATGCTGATCCGGCCCCGGATGGACCGCGGCGTTCCCGAGGGAAGGAGGACCCGATGCGCACCGTCTCTGTCGTGCCCGGTATCCCCACGACCCTCATCCCCGAGGCCGCCGCCCGCTGATCGCACGGTGGCCTCCCATCCGGAGTCCATCACGTGAACACCAACATCTTCGGCGACGACTTCGTCGTCCCCACCTTCACCTTCGCCGACGTCGAGCCGGGCGTCGGGCAGCGCTGGTCCACCTGGCAGGCCGTCACACCGTCCGAGCGCGGCCCCCGGCCGTGGCCCGACTGGGTCGTCACCTCCGCCGCCGCGGTCGACACCGAGCTCGGCATCCTCAAGACCGGCAAGGAGGCGGATGTCTTCCTCGTCGAGCGCGCCGTGCCCGACGGCTCCTCCGCCGTGGTCATGGCCGCGAAACGCTACCGCTCCGCCGAGCACAGCGACTTCCACCGCTCGACCGTGTACCGCGAGGGGCGCGTCGAGCGGCGCTCGCGCGACCAGCGGGCCGTCGAGCGCGGCACCGCATACGGGCGGTCGGTGGCCGCCGTGGCGTGGTCGTATGCGGAGTTCGCGGCGCTGTCGCGCGCGTACGAGCTCGGCATCCCCGTGCCGTATCCGGTGCAGGTGAACGGCACCGAGCTGCTGCTCGAGTTCATCGGCGAGGGCACGGTCGCCGCTCCCCGGCTCGCGCAGTCGGATGCGGGCGGTTCCGAGCTCGCGGAGCTGTTCGCGCAGGTCGTCGACATCGTGCTGCGGTTCGCCCGCGCGGGGTGCGCGCACGGCGACCTCTCGCCCTACAACCTGCTGGTGTACGAGGGCCGGGTCGTGGTGATCGACCTGCCGCAGCTGGTCGACGTCATCGCGAACCCGAACGGGATGTCGCTGCTCGAGCGGGACTGTCACAACGTGTGCGCGTGGTTCGCGCGGCGCGGGCTCGACTGCGATGCGGACGAGCTGTTCGCGCGGGCCGTCGCGGAGCTGTACTGAGGCGGGCGGCGGTCTCGGGGGCGACCTCCGCTCCTCCCCCGGCGCAGCTGATGCTCGCCCTCCCCCGAACCGCTCCGCCGCGCGCCACGCGGGCTCGCCGGCGCGCAGCATGAGCGGATGCGCATCCCCGTCCGCCGTCTCGCCGCCATCGCCGCGGCCGCCGCACTGTGGGCGTGGCCGGTCGCCGCGCCGCATCCGATCGCCCGCCCCTACCTCGCGCCCGCGGGGCCGTACGGGCCCGGACACCGCGGCATCGACATCCGGGCGCCTGCGGGGGCGGAGGTGCGCGCGCCCGCGGACGGGGTGGTGCACTTCGCGGGGGTCGTCGTCGACCGGCCGGTGCTCTCGATCGACCACGGCGGCGGGGTGCTCTCCAGCTACGAGCCCGTGGTCACGACCCTCGCCGAGGGCGACGTCGTGCGGCGCGGGCAGGTGATCGGCACCCTCGCGGCGGGCCACTGCACGGCGGGCACCTGCCTGCACTTCGGCGTGCGCGTCGACGGGCGGTACGTGTCGCCGCTGCTGTTCCTCGGCGGGCAGCCGCGGGCCGTGCTGCTGCCACCCTGAGCGGACTTCCCATCGAGCCGCCGCCCCGTCAGGATGAGCACATGGACATCAACCCCGCCCTCCCGGACGACGGCTTCTCGACGGTGTTCGGCATCATCACCGCAGTCGTCGTGATCGGGGTGATCGTGGCCGTCGTGTCCGCTGTCCTGAACGCGCGGAAGGCCGTCGAGCTGGGCCACAACCCGCTCACCATGCAGACGGAGCTGCAGGCGAAGGTGCTCGACTCGCAGGCGCTCGCCCCCGAGCGGAGCGTCGAGGAGCGGCTCGCCGAGCTCGAGAGGCTGCGCGCGAGCGGCACCGTGGATGAGGCGGAGTACCAGCGCGCCCGGGCGCGTATCCTGGGGTCGCTCTGACGGCGGGCCCTCAGGCGCGGGGGTGAGCGAGGCGGTAGCTCTCGCGGAGCCGCTCGGTCGAGACGTGCGTGTAGAGCTGCGTGGTGACGAGGCTCGCGTGGCCGAGCAGCTCCTGCACGATGCGGAGGTCGGCGCCGCCGTCGAGCAGGTGAGTGGCTGCCGTGTGCCGGAGGGCGTGCGGCCCCGCGGGCCCTGAGCCGGGGAGCTCGCGCAGCTCCCGAGCGACCAGCTCGTACACGGCCCGCGTGCTGAGACGCCCACCGCGAGCCCCGAGCAGGAGCGCGGCACCCGACCGCTCGGTGACGAGAGCCGGGCGCGCCGTCGTCAGGTACTCGTCGACGGCCCGCGCGGCGGGGGATCCGAACGGCACGACCCGCTCCTTGGCGCCCTTGCCGAGCACCCGCAGCGTACGGGCGCCCCGATCGACGTCGTCGAGGTCGAGGCCCACGAGCTCGCTCACGCGGAGGGCGGATGCGTAGAGCAGCTCGATGATGGCGACGTCGCGCACGGCCACGGGGTCGCCGTCGGACGCCAGCGCGTGCAGTCCGTCGAGGAGCGCGTCCATCTGGGCGCGGCTGAGCACCCGCGGCAGCCGCCTGCCCGCGCGGGGGGTGCGCAGCCGGAGGCCGGCATCCTGAGGGGCGACGCCGCGCCGGACGAGCCAACCCGTGAACGAGCGCGCCGAGGAGACCCGGCGCCCGAGCGTCGACGCCGCGAGGCCGGCCTGCGAGCCACGCCACAGCCAGTCGCGCAGGGTCTCCAGGTCGAGGGCCGCTGCGTCCGTCTCGCCGAGCACCTCGGCGAACCCCACGAGGTCGGCGAGGTCGTTGCGGTAGGCGCGGATGGTGTGCGGCGAGTAGCCGCGCTCGAGCGTCAGCTCGGCGAGGTACGCGTCGACGGCAGCCCGCAACTCCATGCCGCCATCGTCGCACCGGCGGCGCTCAGCGTGTCGCGGCGCGCGCGAGGCCCTCGAGCATGGTGAGCCAGTTGGCGGCGGAGTGCTCGGCGGCATCGGCATCCGCGTTGCCGCCCTGCGAGAGGACGACGTGCGTGGCGTCGGCGCCGAGGGGCTCGAGCCGGAACTCGAGGCGGTGGTGGTTCTCGGGCACGTCCTCCTCGCCGCTCAGCGGGCTGAAGTGGGTGACCACCATGCGATGAGGGGGTTCGAGTTCGAGCACCTCGCCGCGGTCCTCGAACGCCTCGCCCTCCCATTCGCCTCGCCAGCTGATGCGCGAGCCGACCGTCCAGTCGCTGACGACCTCGGAGCCGAACATCACGTCCGGATCCGGTCCGCGCCGCGTGAGGAGGGTCCAGATCCGCTCGGGCGGGGCAGCGATGTCGAGCTCGGCGGTGGCGATGTGGTCGCTCATGCCGCGACGGTACGCGTCGGCCCCCGCGCGCGCCTCCCCCTTGACTGGCGGGCGATGCCGTGGTTCCGGCGGTGGAGGATCCCGATAGACGCCGCTTCGCGGCTACTCGGCCGGCTGGGGTGGGGCAGCGGCGGCCGAGCGGAGGTGCTCCTCGAGGTTGAAAGTGGAGCGCTTGTTGGAGAACGCCTCCCGCCGCTCGGCGGGCGTCATCGCGGCGAGGGCGTCGAGGAAGGCTCCCGAGAAGCCGGCGACGCGGGGAGCGTCGCCGATGGGGACGATGGAGTGGACGACCTGGTCGTCGTAGACGTGCACCAGGTTGAAGGTCTGCCCGCCGTCGACGCCGGCGAGGGTGCCGGGCTCGGCGCTCGAGTCGATCGTGTAGCAGGTGGCGGAGGCGACGGATACGGGCACGCCCGCGAAGGTGCCGGTGGTGGAGTAGTGCAGGTGCCCGGCGAGGACGGCGCGCACGTCGCTGCCCCGGATCACCTCGGCGAGCTCGGCCTGGTGGTCGAGCTCGAGGATCGCCATGAGCTCGACGGGGGTGGGGATCGGCGGGTGGTGCAGGGCGAGCAGGGTGCCGTGCGGTGCGGGGGTGGCGAGTTCGGCTCGCAGCCACTCGAGCTGGGCGGGTTCGAGGTCGCCGTGGTGGTAGCCGGGCACGGTCGAGTCGAGCGCGATGACGCGCAAGCCGCCGAGGTCGTAGACGCGGTCCTGGGTCGCGTTCGTGGGCTGCTCCCCCATGAGGATCTCGGCGAAGGGCTCGCGTTCGTCGTGGTTGCCCATGACCCAGATGATGCGCGACCCCATCCGCTCGGCCGCCGGCTCGACGAGGCCCTTGAGCCGGCGGTAGGCGTCGGGCTCTCCCAGGTCGGCGAGGTCGCCCGTGATGACGATCGCCTCGGGCCGCATGCCGCTGCGCTCGAGCTGGGCGAAGGCGCGGGCGACCGTCGCATCCGTGTCGACGGCACCGTAGAGGGGCCGCCCGCCGCCGAGCAGGTGGGTGTCGCTCACGTGGGCGATGACGTGGATCGGCGGTGCGTGCTGCCCGAGCTGGACCATGCTGCGAGCGTAGCCCGCACCCCCGTCGCGCTAGCCTGCGCGCACCCAGCCACCCGCGCGTTCGCGGACCGCGCCTTCGAGTGCGAGTAGGCCGAGCTCCGCACGCACCCGGTCGACGGCGAGCCCCGAGAGCGCGGCGATCTTCTCGGGCGTGCGGGCGCTGCGGGGCGCGAGGGCGTCGAGGAGGCGGATGCGGGTGCCGGTGGGGTCCGCGGCCGGGCGGGCCGCACCGGCCTCCGCCTCCTCCACGGTCTGTTCGATCGCCGGCGCGCCCGCGGTGTCGGACAGCGGCGCGAGCTCGGCGATCTCGGCGGCGGTCGTGACGCATACGGCGTCGTACTCGCGTAGCAGCCGGTGGCATCCGGCCGACGCGGCGCTCGTGACCGGCCCGGGCACGGCACCGAGCGGGCGACCGAGGGCGGCCGCGTGCCCGGCGGTGTTGAGGGAGCCGGATCGGGAACCCGCCTCCACGACGACCGTGGCGAGGCTGGACGCCGCGATCAGCCGGTTGCGCTGGAGGAAGCGCCACTTGGTCGGTGCGACGCCGCACGGCACCTCGGAGAGGGCGGCGCCATGCTCGACGATGCGGGCGAGAAGGGCCTCGTGCCCGGAGGGGTAGAAGCGGTCGAGCCCGCCCGCGAGGAACGCGACCGTGTCGGCACGACTCGCGAGGGCGGCACGGTGGGCGGCCCCGTCGACGCCGTACGCGGCGCCCGAGACGATCGCGTAGCCGCGGTCGGCGAGCCCGGCGGCCAGCTCCACGGTGACGTGCTCGCCGTACCCGGTGGCCGCGCGGGCGCCGACGATCGCGATGCCGCGCTCGAGTGCGGTGAGCTTCTCGCGTCGTCCCCGCACCCACAGGGCAAGCGGGGCGTACTCGGCGAGGTCCGCGAGGCGTGCGGGCCAGTCGGGGTCGTCGGGGACGACGAGGGTCGCGCCGAAGCGGGCGCTCTGACGCAGCGCGAGCAGCGCATCCGCCTTCGAGATGCGCGGGGTCCAGCGCGCGACCGCCTGGGTCAGCTCCTCGTCGTCGAGCTCGACGTCGTGTTCGGCGAGGAGGTGCCGCAGCAGGCCGCCCTCACGGTCGTCGATGAGCGCCGCGAGCGCGGCCTCCGCACCGAGCGCCGCCACCACGAGCCCCGCGACGCGGTCACCCGGCTCGGCGATTCCGGTCCACGTGGCGCGCGCGAAGCGCTCCGCCACGGCGTCGCGGTCGTGCGCGGGGTCGGTGATCGGGCGGACGAGCGACGCGACGGTGGCGTCGGCGATGCCGAGGATGCTCATGCGGCTGCCTTTCGGAGGTGGAGGGCGCGACCGATCTGGTCGAGGCCGGGACGGTCGACGCCGTCGAGGTCGGCGAGGGTCCACGCGAGGCGCAGCACGCGGTCGTATCCGCGCATCGTCAGGGCTCCGCGCTCGAGCGCACGGTCGAGAGCGGAGGTCGCCCCGAGGGCGGGTGCGCCGTCCGCGCGCAGCCAGCTGCCGGGGGCGCGGGCGTTCAGCCGCCAGGGCGCATCGGCCAAGCGGCGAGCGGCGCGAGCGCGCGCCTCGAGCACACGGCCGCGGGCCGCCGTGCTCGTCGTGACCGGCGCACCCGCCCCGACTCGCAGCTGGGCTGCGGTGACGCGCGGCACGTCGAGCCGGATGTCGACCCGGTCGAGCAGCGGCCCCGACAGCCGCCCGAGGTAGCGGCGCCGGGCGAACGGCGTGCACGTGCACTCGGCATCCCGCACCCCCGAGTTGCCGCACGGGCAGGGATTCGCGGCGAGCACGAGCTGGAAGCGTGCCGGGAAGCTCGCGGTGGCGGCCGCCCGCGAGATCGTGATGACGCCCGACTCGAGCGGCTGCCGCAGGCAGTCGAGCGCCGAGGGCGCGAACTCGGGCGCCTCGTCGAGGAACAGGATGCCGTGAGCGGCACGCGCGGCGGCGCCCGGACGGATCACCCCGCTGCCGCCGCCCACGATCGCGGCCGGCGACGCGGAGTGGTGCGGAGCCTCGAGCGGCGGGCGCACAGCGAGCGAGCGGCCGACCGGCAGGCCCGCGAGCGAGCGGATCGAGCTCACCTCGATCGCCGCCCGCTCGTCGAGGTCGGGCAGGATGCCGGGCAGCCGCGAGGCGATCATCGTCTTGCCAGCGCCGGGCGGTCCGAGCAGGAACATGTGGTGGCCTCCCGCCGCGGCGACCTGAACGGCCTCGACGGCATCCCGGTTGCCGACGACCTCGGCGAGGTCGCCCGCGTCATCCGGCACCTCGGGCGCCGCAACCGGGAGCAGGGGCTCGACCTCGACGGGGTCGAGCTCCGCACCGTGCCAGATGGCCGCGTCGCGGAGGCTCACGACCGGCACCACGCGCACACCGGGCACGAACGAGGCCTCGTCGGCGTTGCCGGCCGGCACGAGCACGGTGTCGAAGCCCGCGCGCTCAGCGGCGAGCACCATGGGGAGGATGCCGCGGCACGGCCGCAGGCGCCCGTCGAGGCCCAGCTCACCGAGATGCACGACGCCCGTGACGGACTCGGGCGCCACCCACCCCTCGGCCGCGAGGAGCGCGAGGGCGATGCCCAGATCGAAGGCGGATCCGGTCTTCGGCAGCGACGCCGGCGAGAGGTTCACCGTGACCCGACCGCTCGGGAAGTCGAAACCGCTGTTGCCGACCGCCGAGCGCACCCGGGCCTTCGCCTCGCCGAGGGCGGCATCCGGAAGCCCGACGAGCACGAATGCGGGCAGCCCGCTCGCGGTGTCGGCCTCGATTTCGACGGGCGCGCCGTCGAGCCCCAGCAGCGCGACGGCGTGCGCGCGACCGACACCCATCAGAACACCCCCACGAGGTGCTCGATGCGCGGCTCGGCGCCTCGCGGCGCGAGCACGGCGACCGCGTCGATGCGGATGCGGCCGCGCTCGCGAGGGTGAGCCTCGCACCACACCCCCGCGAGCCGCCTCAGCCGCGCGAGCTTCACGGGCGTGATCGCCTCGAAGGGATGCCCGAAGGCGACCCCGCTGCGCGTCTTCACCTCGACGAAGACGAGCGCGTCGCCGTCGCGCACGACGAGGTCGATCTCGCCGTGCCGGCATCGCCAGTTGCGCTCCACGAGGCGGTACCCGCGCGCGAGCAGGTGCCTCTCCGCGAGCCGTTCGCCGCGCCTGCCGAGCTCATCCTTCGCCGCCATGCGGGAGAGCCTGGCGGGTCGAGGCGAAGGACGGGGCCCTCGCATCCCCAAACGGGATCAGCGGTGCCGAATCACCCCTGTGGAGGAGCGGAGAGAGCCCACGGCTCCCCCGCGGAACCGGCGTTCTCGCGGGTCCAGCGCGCAGGCTCGCCGGTGAGTCGCACGCGGCCGTGCAGCCACCGGGTGATCCCCGGCCCCCACCCGGCGACCACCGATGCCCGCTCCGAGTCCACCGGAAGCGCACGCCCCGCGAGCACGAGGTACTGCGCGATCGAGAGGTGCACGGCATCCCACTCCGCAGCGACCGCGTGCCAATCGGGAAGCACCCACGCACCCGTCCGCCCGGTCGTGCGTCCCCAGTCGCCCTGACGCGACGCGGAGACGTCGAGCGGATGCCGACGGCAGAGCTCGATCCACGCCGCCTCGTCGAGCTCGAGCACCCGGCCGACGCCTCGCGCACTCGTCACGAGCGCGCGCGTCCATCCCAGCTCGTCCTCCACGAGCGCGAGCCCGCACGGCGTGCCCGCAACGGCATCGCCGGTCTCGGGGAGGTTCGTGGGACACGACCACCACGTTCCCGACCATCGCGCATCGGGATTCCGTCGGATCTCGTCACGCATGCGACTCTCCTCGGCGAGCACCCCGTCCGTCCAGGCCGCGAGGACCGCGTCGGGGTCCCCCGGCCATCGCGCGTCGCTCGCCTCCACCTCGAACTCGACGCGCCATCCCGCACCGTCCGCGGGCGCCGACCACTCGGCGAGCAGGCCGCTCGCCGCCAGGCGACCGGCCACCCGCCGGAGAGACCTTCTCAGCTCGGGGAGGGCGATGAGCACATCCCTGGCGGCGGGCGGCTGCCAGTACATCGCGCTGTCGACCGTCGCGCCGAAGCATGCCAGCACGGCCGCGTCGTCAGCGAGCAGCCCGTCGAGGGCGGACACCGCGATCCCGTCGATCGCCTGGCTCACGGCAGCCGGCTCCGCGGCAGCGGGCATGGGCCCCGCGTCGCCCGCCCCGCTCCAGAGGCGGACGACACTGCCATCGTCCGCGTGGAAGGCGCGCTCGGCGTCGAGGACGAGCGACCACAGCTCGGTCGATGCAGCGATCGCGATCTCCAGGCAGAGCCGCCGTCCGCGGGGCGCGGCCAGCAGATCGTCCGCCGAGGGCGGCGCGCCGCTCATCCCCCAGATCCCGGTTCGCGGAGCGGCTGGGGCTGCCGGGCTGCGGTCATGCCGAAAGGCTAGCCGGGTCTAGCGTGGGAGCCATGACCGAGCTCATCCGCCCCGCCCGTGCCGACGACGCCGAGCGCATCGTGGACATCTGGGCCTCCGGATGGCGCGACGGCCATCTCGCCGACGCCCCGCCCGAGCTGCTCGCCCACCGCACCCGCGACGCGTTCGTGCCCCGCGTCGCGGCGGCCATCGATCGCACGCGCGTCGCCGAGGTCGACGGGGAGATCGCCGGGTTCACGATGGTGCACGGCGACGAGGTCGACCAGGTCTACGTCGATGCGGCGCACCGCGGCACGGGCATCGCCGCGCGGATGCTGCGCGACGCGGCCGAGCAGGTGCGCGCCGCCGGGCACCCGGTGCCGTGGCTGGCGGTCGCCCGCGGAAACGCGCGCGCCCGGCGCTTCTACGAGCGCGAGGGCTGGACGGACACGGGCGAGTTCGCCTATCCCGCCGAGATCGGCGACGGCGAGTCGCTGCCGGTGCCCTGCCACCGCATGGAGCTGCGCGACGCGCCTACCCTCGAAGGGTGACCCTCGCCGTCGGCATCCTGCTGCTGCTCAACGCCCTGTTCAACGTCGCCACCTGGCCGACCTTCCTGAAGCGCGTCGCGCGCGACCCGCGGGCGCGGGATGCGGCCGGCCGCGCCACGCGGTTCCTGCGCGTGCACCAGATCCTCGTGGGGATCGCGCTCGCGCTCGCCGTCGTCTCCGCTGCCGCAGGGGTGTGGATGCTCGTCGCGGCGTAGGGCTCAGCCCTCGTGGAGCGTGAGACGGTAGCCCGCCGGGTCGCGCGCGACGATCGCCCGCCCGAACGGCGTCTCGAACGGCGGCGACACCTCGACGCCCGCCCCCGTGAGCCGCGCGTGCAGCTCGTCGACGCCCTCGACGCGCAGCCACAGCGCGATGCCGAGCCCGGGCGTGCCCTGCGCGAGATCTACGCCCTCGTCGGGAAGTCGGACGGCGAAGGGGATCGTGGCGGTCGGGAATACCACCGCACCGGGCGGGGACTGCGGTGCGCGCCGCATCCCGAGCTGCTCCTCGTAGAAGCGGGCGGATGCCTCGGGGTCGCGTGTCTGGAGCGCGAGGAAGCTGGGGGCCGTCGGGGGCATCGGAGCTCACTTTCGTCAAGTTCTTGACAAGAAGAGTATGTCAAGATGTTGACATGAGTCAACCCGCCGATCAGGACAGCGTCGGCTACGCGATCAAGCGGCTGCAGGCCGCGCTCCACGCCGCCATGGACGACGTGCTGCGCGAGCTCGGGATCGGCGTCTCGCAATACGCCTGCCTCACCGCCCTCGCTGCACGCCCCGAGCTCTCCAACGCCGAGCTGGCCCGGGCGGTCTTCGTCTCGCGCCAGGCGACGCACCAGCTGCTCAGCGGACTCCGCGACGCCGGCCTCGTCGAGAGCACCGGAACCGGCCGCGGCATCCGCCTCTCGCTCAGCGCCCGCGGGCGCGAGCTGCTCGCGGAGAGCGCCGAGCGGGTCGACGAGGTACAGGAGACGATGCTCGCCCCCCTCCCCGCCGAGCGTCGCGAGGGGCTGCGCGACGAGCTCATCCGCTGCGCCGAGGCGCTCGAGGCGGTCGCGGAGTAGGGGCCGGGGAGGGTATCGCTCCGCGGCTACCCGACCAGCGGGAGGTGCTCGCCGTCGAGGTAGACCCAGCGGCCGTCCGCGCGCACGAAGCGCGAGCGCTCGTGCAGCAGGCCCGCGCCATCCGGGCCGCGGTACGAGGCGCGGAACTCCACGACACCCTCCGCGTCGTCCGGTCCGCCCGCGAGCGTATCGACGAGCTGCAGCCGGCGCCACGCGAGCCCCGGCTCCAGCTCGAGCGTGGCGGGTCGGGTCGACGGATGCCACGACGCGAGCAGGTAGGACGCGTCACCCCGCGCGAAGGCGCTGAACCGCGAGCGCATGAGCGCCTCGGCCGTGACCGCCGGCTCGCCGCCGTGGACGGGGCCACAGCACGCCGCATAGGGACGACCGGAGCCGCAGGGGCACGCCCCCTCGCTCATTCGTCGAGCGCGAGCTCCTTCGGGAGCTCCAGGTCCTTGTCGCCGCGCACCTCGACGTTGACGTCCTTGAAGGTGAGCACCCGCACGCTCTTCACGAAGCGGTCGGCGCGGTACACATCCCACACCCACACGTCGTTCATGGTGAGCTCGAAGTAGAAGTCGTGCTCGGTGTCGTGCCGCTCGAGGGTCACGTCGTTCGCGAGGTAGAAGCGGCGCTCCGTCTCGATCACGTATTTGAACTGGCCCACCACATCGCGGTACTCGCGATACAGCGAGAGCTCCATCTCGCGGTCGTAGTCGTCGAACTCGTCCTCGTCCATCGGAGCGAGTCTAGTTGGCGCGGTCGGCGGTCTGGAGCCGCGGCTCAGAACAGCGCGGGCTGGCGCAGCCAGCTCCAGCGGTGCAGCGCGGATGCGCCGAGCCGGTCGATCGCGGCGTAGTGCGTCGCCGAGGCGTAGCCCTTGTTGCTCGGCCAGTCGTACCCCGGGTGCACGGCATCCGCCTCCACCATCAGGCGATCGCGGTGCACCTTCGCGAGCACGGATGCGGCGGCGACGCTCGCGCAGTCCCGGTCGGCCTTCACCCGGGTCGTCACCCGCGGACGGGAGGTGTCGGGCCAATCGGCGAGCGCCGGCGTGAGCCAGTCGTGCGAGCCGTCGAGCACGACCACCGCCGCCTCCACCGGCACGCCCTGAACCACGAGCGACTCGAGCGCCCGGACGGCGGCGAGGCCGAGCCCCGCGATGATGCCGAGCGCGTCGACCTCCGTGTTGTCGGCGAGCCCCACGGCGGAGTGGGGCGCCCAGGCGAGAACCTCCGGGTGCAGCTGGTCGCGGCGCTGCTCCGACAGCAGCTTCGAGTCGCGCAGCCCCTTCGGCATCCGGCGCACGTCGGGCAGGAACACGCCGAGCCCCACTGCGACCGGGCCCGCGATCGCGCCGCGGCCGACCTCGTCGCAGCCGATCACGAGCGCGGCCCCCTCGCGGAAGAGCGCCCGCTCCATCCGCAGTGTGGGATCGGCGACCGTCATCCGCCCGAGGTCTCCGTTGCCGTCGGCTCGGAGCTCGGGGCGCCGCCGTTCTCGACCCCGTCGAACACGAGCGGGTAGTTGTCGAGCCAGGTCCACCGGTTCATCGGCCAGGAGATCAGGATGGCGCGGCCCACGACGTCGTCGATGGGCACGAAGCCGTTGCCCGGCTTGTCGCGGTTGTAGCGGGAGTCGCGCGAGTTCCAGCGGTTGTCGCCCATGACCCAGAGGGACCCCTCGGGCACCCTCACGTCGAAGTCGTCCTTCGACACCGTCGTCACCCCCTCGGGCAGCTTCACGTAGTCGGACTCGTCGAGCGGGACGCCGTTGACCGACATCCGCCCGAAGTCGTCGCAGCACACCACGTGGTCGCCGGGCAGGCCGATGACGCGCTTGATGAGGTGGTCATTCGAGTCGGGGGCGGTGAGGCCGACGATCGAGCCGAGCCACTCGAAGAAACCCGAGATCGGGTCCTTCGGGGGTTCGAAGGACGGGTCGAGCCAGCCGCCCGGGTCCTTGAACACGACCACGTCGCCGTGCTCGATCGGCGTGACCTCGGGCACGAGCTGGTTGACGATGATGCGGTCGTTGACGAGCAGGGTGTCCTGCATCGACTCGGAGGGGATGTAGAACGACCGGATGAGGAAGGTCTTGATGAGGAAGGAGATGACGATCGCCGCGAGGATGATGAGGGCCACGTCGCGCAGGAACAGCGCGAACCCCTTCTTGCGTTTGCCGGTCGTCCCGGTCTCGGCCTCGGCCGCCTCGTCCACGTCTTCCGCGGGTGTCTCCTCCGCGCGCGCCTGGGTGTCCTCGCTCATCACTCCCCTGAGATCCCTGCAAGCATATGCGCGCCCGGAGCGGTCGCACGGCATCCGACGCGCGCCGTACCCGGAACGCGACGGAGCCCGGCCCCGCGGGTGCGGGAACCGGGCTCCGGACGGATGCGGCGGGCGCTCTACGCGTCGCGCTTCTCCTTGATCTTGGCCTTCTTGCCGCGCAGCTCGCGCAGGTAGTAGAGCTTGGCGCGACGGACGTCACCGCGGGTGACGACCTCGATGTGGTCGATGACGGGCGAGTGCACCGGGAAGGTGCGCTCGACGCCGACCTGGAAGCTGACCTTGCGGACCGTGAAGGTCTCGCGGACACCCTCGTTCGAGCGGCCGATGACGACGCCCTGGAAGACCTGGATACGGCTGCGCGAGCCTTCGATGATGTTCACGTGCACCTTGACGGTGTCGCCGGGGCGGAACTCGGGGATGTCGGAACGCAGCGATGCGGCGTCGACGTCGTCGAGGATGTGCATGGGATTCTTCGCTCTCTGCGCCCGCCACAGGTCGACCGCGGGTATACGTGAATTCTGGGATGTCGTGCGCTCAGTCGCGGATGCGGCCCCCCTGTGGCAGGGCCGTGCGGACGCACAAAGAGCAATTCTGCCACATCCGGAGGCCCGCGGGCGACCCGACCCCGGCCGCTCGGCTCAGCCCGGCGCGCCCGGCTCGTCCCAGCGGGTCTCGGGGGTGCGGCAGCTTCCCCGGAACACGAACTGGGAGGGCAGCTTTCGCTCGTGGCTCGTCCAGTCGATGGGCGGGCGCTTCGCGTCGTCGGGCACGTAGCCGAGCCGGTACACGGCCATGAGCTCGAGCTCGTCAGGCACCTCGAGCAGCCGCACGATCTCATCCCACGCCCCCGGCACCTCCATGGGGAAGGAGATGAACTGGATGCCCATGCCGAGCATCGTCGTCGTGAGCCACACGTTCTCCATCGCGGCGCCCATCGAGAACACCGAGTAGAACGACGAGAGCTCCCCCGGTCGGTACTCGGCGCGGTCGAGCATGACGCCGAGCAGCAACGGCGCCCCGGCGACGAGCTTGCGGTTCTCCTCGCCGAGCAGCTGCGGCACCCGCATGGTGTTCATGAGCTTCTGCCCGCGCTTCGTGAACACCTGCCCCGTGAACGGCCGCAGCGGTGCCGGAAGCTTGTCGAACAGCATCCCGCTGCGGGTGCGCTCCATCTCCTCCCGGCTGAACCGGAAGTAGGGCTTGTAGCGCTCGAAGAAGGTGCCGTTCGACATCGCCGTCGTCATCGACGCGCCACTGATGCGGGCGATCTCCTCGATCGTCGCGCGCTCCTCGATGAGCACGAAGCGCCACGGCTGGCTGTTGAGCTGGGAGGGCGCGCGGCTCGCGACCTCCATGAGCAGCCGCTGGTGCTCCTCGGACACCGGGTGCGGGCTGAGCGGGCCGTTCGTCGTCTTGCGACGGCGCACCACCTCGAGGAAATCCATCACCGTGCTCCCTTCCTGGAACGTCTGCGCCCGTCCGAGCGCCAGGCCACCGCGAGCGCCGCGGCCATGAACGGCGCGATGGAGGCGGCGATCGCCGGATGCCGCGGCCCGCGGGTGCCCGCGTACGGGATGACGGCGAGCGGCACGAGCGCGGGGGCGAGCACGGCTCCGCGAGCGCCCCGCCCGGCGACGAGCGACGCGGTCGCCGCGACCGTCGCGGCGGCCGTGTTCACGTAGAGCGCGTGGTGCAGCCAGTGCGCGCGACCGGTGCGGATGCGTCCCGTCGCGACCCCGATGCCGAGCGCGCAGTTGGCGAGGTAGGCGGCCGCGGCGTAGCTCGTGAGCGCACGGGCGATCATGCGGTGCCCTCCGCACCGAGCCCCCGGCTGAGCAGCACCCGGAACGGGCGCACCGACTCGGCGTGCCATCCGGGCGGTGCCGCGTGCCGCAGCTCGTCGAGTGTGTAGCTGCGGCGGATCGACGCCCGCCCGTCGCCATGCAGGAACGACCGACCCGCCACGGGCAGCGTCGCGACCGTGTAGAGGCCGAACGCGAGGCGGGAGCGGCGGATGTCACCGTGCAGCTGCCGCGGCGCGAGCGGCGCACACTCGTCCAGGAATCCGCCGAGGTCCTCCAGGTGGTGCAGCACGTGGTTCGACACGACGAGGTCGAACCGCTCCCCCGCCCCCGCGAGCTCCGAAGCCGAGGCCCGCAGGTAGGCGACGCCCGGATGCGGCTCTCGCGTCGCGAAGGCGTGGGCACGCGGGTCCGGGTCGGCGGCGAGCACCTGCAGCCGCAGCCCGTCGCGGCGCGCCCACCCCGCGATCGCGCGGGCGATGTCGCCGCCGCCCGAGCCGATGTCGAGCAGGCGGGTGTCGTGCGCGGACGAGAGGAGGGGGCGGATGCGCGAGCGGTAGACGCCGCGCCACCCCGAGACGACACGGTTCACGACGCGGAACTGCCGGTAGGTGGCGTCGAGCTTCACCGGATCGCACGCGGGGTCGTCCATCGCCTCCCGCAGCGCGGTGGCGCGCACCGCCCATCCGCTCACGCGCGGCTCCCCGCGGGCTCCACGCGCATCCGGGCGGCCTCGAGCGTCAGGCCGGGACCGAACGCGGCGGCGCACACCGTCCCGCGGGCGCCGCCGGTCAGCAGCTCGCGCAGCACGAAGAGCACCGTCGGGCTCGACATGTTGCCGTAGTCGGACAGCACCGCGCGCGAGGGCGCCATCGCCGTCTCGGGAAGCCCCAGCGCATCCTCCACGTGGTCGAGGATGCTGCGGCCGCCGGGGTGCACCGCCCACGCGTCGACCGCCTGCGGGCCCTCGGGCAGCAGCGGCGCGAGCGCGGTGCGGATGCCGCGTCCGATGTGCCCGGGCACCCGGCTCGAGAGGTGCATGACGAAGCCCGCGTCGCCCACCATCCAGCGCATCTCGTCGACGCTGTCGGGCAGCACGTCGGTGAGGAAGCCGTCGAGCGCGAGCGCGTCGCCCGCGGCGGGGCGGGCGGACACGACCGCGGCGGCCGCGCCGTCGGCGAACAGCGACATCGCGACGATCTGCTCGGGCTCATCGGTGGCCTGCAGGTGCAGCGTGCACAGCTCGACGCACACGACGAGCACGACCGCCTCGGGGTCGGCCCCGCAGTAGGCGTCGGCGGCCCGCAGCGCGGGGAACGCGCCCGCGCATCCCATGAAGCCGACGTGCAGCCGCGCCGTCGACGGGGCGAGCCCGAGCGCCTGCACGAGCGCGAGGTCGGTGCCGGGCGAGACGAAGCCCGTGCACGACACGGTCACGAGGTGGCTGACCTCGTCCGCCGCGACGCTCGCCGACGCGAGGGCGCGACGGGCCGCGTCGATCGCGAGCGCCGGCGCGTACCGCGCGTAGAGGGCGGTCCGCTCGCTCGTCGGCGCGGGACGGATGCCGCCGTCGGCATCCACGAGCGGGGAGTCCCGCGGGGCGACCAGCTCGTCGATCACGGTGTGGCGCTGCTCGATGCCCGAGGCGTCGAAGGCGGTCGCGATGAGACGCGTGCCGAGACGCGACAGGCCCGCCTGCCTCGCGAACAGATCACGCGCATCCACCTGCCGGAGCACCGCGTCGGGGACGGCGGTCTCGAGGGAGTGGATGCGGCTGGTCACGAAGCGGGGCCGCGATCCGGCGGGGTGACGTCCTGCGACGTCACCACGATGACCTCGCCGATGTCGACCGGCGCCTGCTGCTGGGGAACGGATGCGCGGGCGCCCCCCAGCGTCGCCTCGACGTCGTCCATGGCCGCGCGGAAGCGGCGACGCCCCTCGGTGAGCAGCTCCCACAGCGCGAACCAGAAGGCACCCAGCACGAGCACGACGGCCGCCGCGACGATCGCCGGATGCGCGACGAAGCCCGCCGCGACGAGCACGAGCCAGAGCACGATCAGCACCGCGGCATCCCACGCGGACACCGCGCGCTCCTGCCGCACCCCCGGCCGCCACACCACGAGCCCGCCGATGAGCAGCAGCAGCACGAACAGGATCGGGCACACGATGAGGTAGCCGAGGAAGCTCCAGCCGATGCCGTCGAGCAGGATCCCGCGGCCCACGAGAACCCACACGGGCAGCAGCACCGCGAGCGGGAACAGCAGGCGGTAGACGACGCGGCGGACGACCATCCGCCAAGGCTACGCTCGAAAGGTGATTGAACTCCGGACTCCCGCTGAGATCGAGCAGATGAGACCCGCCGGCCGTTTCGTGGCGAGCGTGCTCGAGGCGACCCGCGACGCCGCCGACGTGGGGGTCAACCTGCTCGAGCTCGACGCCCTCGCCCACGAGATGATCCGCGCGGCCGGGGCGGAGTCCTGCTACATCGACTACCACCCCTCCTTCGGCGCGTCCCCGTTCGGCAAGGTCATCTGCACCTCCGTCAACGACGCCGTGCTGCACGGGCTGCCCCACGACTACCGCCTACGCGACGGCGACCTGCTCTCGCTGGACTTCGCGGCATCCGTCGACGGCTGGGTGGCGGACTCGGCACTCTCGATCGTCGTCGGCGAGGCCGACCCGGCCGACCTCGAGCTCATCCGGACCACCGAGCGGGCGCTCGACGCGGCCATCGCGACGGCGACCGTCGGGCATCGCATCGGCGACATCTCGGCCGCGATCGGCGACGTCGCCGACGAGGCGGGGCTCACCGTCAACCTCGACTTCGGCGGCCACGGGGTCGGCCGCACGATGCACGGCGACCCGCACGTGCCCAACGACGGCCGGCGCAAGCGCGGCCTGCCGCTGCGCGAGGGGCTCGTGCTCGCGATCGAGCCGTGGTTCATGCGCGGCACCGACGAGATCTACACCGACCCCGACGGCTGGACGCTCCGCTCGCGCGACGGCTCCCGGGGCGCGCACTCCGAGCACACGGTCGCCATCACGGCCGACGGCCCGATCGTGCTCACCGCCCGCAGCTCCTGACTACGCCTCGCCGAGCAGCTCCGGTCGGACGCGGCGGGTGCGCTCGAGCTGCTGCTCGCGGCGCCAGGCGGCGATCGCGGCGTGGTTGCCCGAGAGCAGCACGGGCGGGGTCTCGAGGCCGCGCCAGACAGCGGGCTTCGTGTAGCTCGGGTACTCCAGCAGGCCGTCCTCGTGGCTCTCCTCGAGGAGCGAGTCGGGGTTGCCGACCATGCCCGGCACGAGGCGTCCGGCCGCCTCGATCATCGCCATGACGGCGACCTCTCCTCCGTTCAGCACGTAGTCGCCGAGGCTCAGCTCGCGCACGGCGGCCACCTCGGGGCGCGTGGCGGTGTGCTCGATCACCCGCTGGTCGATTCCCTCGTAGCGGCCGCAGCAGAACACGAGCTGCGGCGCCTCGGCGAGCTCGCGCGCCACCGGCTGGCGGAACAGGTCACCTGCGGGCGTCGGGAACACGACCACCGCGTCCCGCGCATCCGCGAGCACGGCGTCGAGGGCCTCGCCCCACGGCTCGGGCTTCATGACCATGCCGGCTCCGCCACCCGCGGGGGTGTCGTCGACGGTGCGGTGACGGTCGTGGGTGAAGTCGCGCAGCTCGTGCACGCGGATGTCGATGAGCCCGCTCGTGCGCGCCTTGCCGAGGAGCGACACATCCAGCACGGAGAAGAACTCCGGGAAGATCGTGATGATGTCGATGCGCACCCGTCGAGCGTAGCCGGGCGCGAAATCCGACGGGGGCGGCGCCTCGGCTGCAGGCAGCAGACATGCCGCGCTCTCCGTCGGATTTCGCGCTGTCCACAGTTCGCGGCCGCGGGCCCCGAGGAGGGTCGCGAGCTGTCAGAGTCTCCGGCATGTCCGGCTTCTTCACGACGGCGCAGCTCAACGAGCACGGGATCGGTCACCGCGGCATCGCAGCCGCGGTGCGGGCTGGCACCCTGCTCCGGCTCCGGCGAGGGCGCTACTGCACCCCGGATGCGCCGCACGAGCTCGCCGCGGCAGTCCGGGTCGGCGGCGCGCTCAGCTGCGTCTCAGCACTGCGTCACCACGGCGTGTGGGTGCTCGAGCGCGATGAGCTCCACGTCCGTGTCGCGCGAGGGGTCGCCGCCGGGGCGGGCGCGACCGTGCACTGGTGCGATCAACAGCGCCTCACCCACGCTCCGCTCGACGATCCCGAGACGGCGCTCGGGGTGGCGATCGGGTGCCTCCCGTTCCGCTCCGCGGTCGTGGTCGCCGATTCACTCGCCAACCGCCGCATCCTCCCCGTTCAGACGGTGGAGGCGGTCTGCATGCGCACACCGCGCGGGCGCCGGGTGCTGGGTGTGCTGGAGCCGCGCTCGGAGTCCGGCTTGGAGACGCTCGCACGGCTCGCCCTCCGCAGTCGGCGGGTTCGCATCCGCCCGCAGGTCGAGATCCCGGGGATCGGACGGGTCGACCTCCTCATCGGCGACCGCCTGGTGCTCGAGCTCGACGGCGAGACATTCCACCAGGACTTCGATCGGGACCGTGCGCGCGACCGCGCGCTCATCCTGGCGGGATACCTGCCCGTCCGGGTCAGCTACCGGCAGCTCATGCGCGACTGGGGTGAGGTCGAGCGGCAGCTGCTCGAGCTCGTGCGTCGCGGGGAGCATCTCCGGCGGCCGCTCGCCATGGTGTGAACTCCGACGCGGGCGGCCCTTCGGCGGCTGCGTGCGGCCATGAGGGCCTATCCGTCGGAGTTCGCGGCGTCCGGCGCCTCGGGGAGGTCCTCGAAGAGGCCCGCGGGCGGCGTCACGGTCACGGTGCCCCCGGCGAGGTCGACGGTGGGCACGATGGCCGACACGAGCGGCACGAGCACCTCTCGATCGGCCGTCTTCACGACGAGGAGGTCCTGGGCGGGAAGGTGCTCGACCCGCACGACCTCACCCACCTCGGCACCGTCGCGCAGCACGCGCAGGCCGACGAGCTGGTGGTCGTACCAGGCGTCGGGCTCCTGCTCCTCGGCGATGTCGGCGTCGATCCACAGGATCGCCTTCACGAGCGACTCGGCGGCCGTGCGGTCGTCGACGCCCTCGAAGAAGGCGACCGGATGCCCGTTGTACCAGCGCAGCTCGGCGAGCTCGAGGGTCTTGCCGTGCCACGGGGACTCGGCGGGCACCTGCAGCGAGAAGACCGCGCCGGGCACGAAGCGCTTTTCGGGGTCGTCGGTGTAGAGCTCGACCTTGAGGGCGCCCTTGAGACCGTGCGCCTTCAGCAGCCGCCCGACGCGCAGCTGGGTGGTGCCGGGGCGCTTCGCCCCGTTCACGCCGCGTCGGTGTCGACGACGTCGACGCGCACGCGACGCCCGTCGGCGAGCGCCGTCACGAGGGTGCGGAGCGCCTTCGCGGTGCGACCCGAGCGGCCGATGACGCGGCCGAGGTCCTCGGGGTGAACGCGCACCTCGAGGACCTCGCCGCGCGAGGTGCTCGACGAATCCACCTGCACGTCGTCCGGGTGATCGACGATCCCCTTGACGAGGTGCTCGAGGGCGGATGCGAGCACGGGTTACTCCTTGTCGGCGTCGGCGTCGGCCTGGGCCGCGTCCTCGGCCACGACGGCCTCGACCGCGAGCTCCTCGGCGTCGGCGTCCGCGGTGTCCGCGTCCTCGACGACCTCGGGGGCCGAGGCGACCTCGTCGTCGCCGGTCGCGGCGGCGGCGTCCTCGTCGGCGGCCGCGGCCTTGGCGGGCTTCTCCGCCTTGGGCTTCAGCACCGGCTTCTTCTTCTCGTCGACCGTGAAGGCGACCGGCGCCTCCTTGGTCTTGACGGTGCTCTTGGCACCCTTCTCGCCCTTGAAGGTTCCCCAGTCGCCCGTGAGCTTGAGGATCGCGAGCACCTGCTCGGTCGGCTGCGCGCCGACGGAGAGCCAGTACTGGGCGCGCTCCGAGTTCACCTCGATGAACGAGGGGTCTTCGGTGGGGTGGTACTTGCCGATCTCCTCGATGACACGACCATCGCGCTTGGTGCGCGAGTCGGCGACGACGATGCGGTAGTACGGGGCACGGATCTTGCCGAGCCGCTTGAGGCGGATCTTGACAGCCACAATTCTCCTGAAACGTGTGTGTTGGGGTCGAACTGCTCCCGTGCGCGTGGGGGCACACTCCGGCAGAAAGCTCTTGATGAGGGGATCCGTCGCGCCTGATAGAGGGTCGGGCTGCGCGGATCCAACGTCCTATTCTGGCACGTCGGAGACAGCGGTGCCACTCGGCACCGGAACGCGGTCGCGCCGGCGCGACAGGCCGACGCCCGTGAGGCACAGCACACCGCCGACCACGGCGAGCACGCCGGGGGCCTCGCCGAACACCAGCCAGCCCGCGAGGATCGCGAGCGGCGGCACGACGTAGGTCGAGATGCCGAGCTGGCCGGCGGGGACGCGGGCGAGCGCATACCCCCACGTCGTGAACGCGAGCGCGGTCGGCACGACCCCCAGATAGACGACGCCCGCGAGAGCTGCGGGAGAGGCATCCGCCGCCTCCGCGAGCAGCTGACCCGCGAACGGCAGGCACGCGAGCGTGCCGATGACGCAGCCGAGGAAGGTGACCTGCACCGCCGGCAGCCGCCGCACGAGGGGCTTCTGCGCGAGTACCCCGGTCGCGTAGGTCACGGCGGACGCGAGCGCCCACAGCACGCCCGCGACATCGACGTGGCCGCCCGAGCCGAACACGCTCGTCGCGAGGCCGATGAGCACGACGCCCGAGAACGCGACGCCTGCGCCGATCGCGAGCCACCGCGGGATGCCCTCGCCGAGGAGCAGCCCCGCACCGAGCGCGATGAGGATGGGCCCGATGTTGACGATCATCGCCGTCGTGCCCGCGTCGAGCGTGTGCTCGGCGAGGTTGAGGGTGACGTTGTAGGCGCCGAACCAGGCGACGCCGTAGAGCGCGAGGAGCGCCCACTCGCGCCGGATCGGCCGCACCCAGCGGCGCGCCACGAGCATGAGCACCCCCAGGGCGAGCGACCCGACGACGAGCCGCCCGAGCGCGAGCGCTCCGCCCCCGATCTCAGGCGCTACGCCGCGGATCACGATGAACGCGCTCGCCCACGCGAGCAGCGTGAACCCGATCGCGACGAGCACGATCGGGGACAGGCGGGTCGCGGTTGCGGTGGATGCGGTCACCTCGTCACGCTATGCCCCGCCCCCGACAGCCGATACCGCGCATCCCGCCAGATGACAAGCCGTTCCCGCCAACGGCGTCCGGATGCCAGACTCCCCCCATGCAGCTGGACTTCGCACCCTCCGCGCGCGGCACCGTCGGGGTCGAGTGGGAGCTCATGCTCGCCGACCCCGCCACGGGCGAGCTCGTCGGGCGCGGGCCGGAGATCATCGAGCGGGTGACCGCGGCGGCCCGGCCCGACGCGAGGCACACGGCGACCGCCGAGCTGCTCACCAACACCGTCGAGGTGACGAGCGGCGTCGGGCGCGACGTGCCCGAGGCGATCGGCGACATCGCCGCCGCCATCGCGGCGGTGCGCGAGGTGAGCGACCCGCTGGGCGTCGAGCTCATGTGCGCAGGCAGCCACCCCTTCGCGCAGTGGTACGACCAGGCCGTCACCGACAAGACGCGCTACCACACGCTCATCGAGCGCACGCAGTGGTGGGGGCGCAACATGATGATCTGGGGCGTGCACGTGCACGTCGGCGTCGAGGACGTGCGGAAGGTCATGCCGCTCATCAACGCGCTCTCGGCCTACCTGCCGCACCTGCAGGCACTCAGCGCCTCGAGCCCGTTCTGGGCTGGTGAGCGCACCGGCTACGCGTCCAACCGCGCGCTCGTGTTCCAGCAGCTGCCGACCGCGGGTCTCCCCTGGCCGCTTCCCGACTGGGCCGCCTACGAGGGCTACCTCGACGACATGGTGCGCACCGGGATCATGGAGGACGCGACCGAGGTGCGCTGGGACATCCGCCCCGCCCCGCGCTGGGGCACGATCGAGGTGCGCGCGTGCGACGGGATGTCGACCCTCGCGGAGCTCGCGACCGTGGCGGCGCTCGTGCAGACGCTCGTCGAGCGCTTCTCGCGCGAGCTCGACGCGGGGCGCGAGCTGCCGACGCTCCAACCCTGGTACCACCGCGAGAACAAGTGGCGCGCCGCGCGCTACGGGCTCGACGCGGAGCTCATCGTCGACCGCGCCGGGGTCGAGCGCCCCGTCGTCGCCCACCTCGAGGAGACCCTCGACGAGCTGCTTCCGATCGCCGCGGAGCTCGGATGCCGTGCCGAGCTCGAGGGCGTGCGCACCACCCTCGCGACGGGCGCGAGCTACCAGCGGCAGCTGCGGGTGGCGGACGACGCGGGCGGCGATCTGCGCGCGGTGACGGCGCATCTCATCCGGGAGTTCCGCACGGGGATCTGAGCCGGCGGGTATCAGCGCGGCGCGCATCCGCTCCTCTCCTCATGACGGCCCCGCTCGGGGCCGGATGAGGAGAAGAGACCATGTGGACACCCGATGACTTCCCCGGCGCCGACCACGTGCCGTGGCAGCTGCTGATCCGCGCCCGCTTCGCGTTCGAGCTCGACGCCCTCGTCGCGTCGCGCGTCACGCACGCGCTCGCGGCGGTGCTGCCCGCCAAGGCGGTGGCGCAGTTCGGCCGGCTCGCGACGCACACGGTCGCGGGATCGCCGCGCGAGGAGCTCGGTGCGGAGACCGTCGTCCGCGTGCTCGCCGCGTACGCCGACTTCGACGACTGGTGCGGCACGAAGTGGCCGCGCTGGCCGTTCCCGTTCCCCGGCCCGCGTCACCTCGACGACGTCATCGACCCCCTGGCCGTGGCCACGCTCGCCCGCGCCCGCGCCTTCGTCACGGCCGCCGGATCCCCGGAGCTCCAGAAGGGGCTCGGTGCCGCGCTCGACGAGGTCGCCGGCTCCTTCCGGGGCTGACCCCGCCCGGGATCGAGGCCGGTCGCGCGACTCCCGCGCGGCCGGCCTCGCTGTCAGGCGCCGAACGATGCGCGCCAGGCGAGCAGCTGCTCGAGTGGCGCGAGGTCGTAGTCGGGGCCGGACGCGGAGGCCTCGAAGAGCCGCACGCCGAGCGCGTACTGCCGCTCGAGCACCTCGGTGTCGAGCGAACCCATCCCACGCACCGAGACGCCGGTCGAGATCTCGATCTCGGAGCGATCCCGCCCCACCGCCGCGCAGTGCTCGTCGAGCACCGCGAGCTTGTGCACGAGGGTCTCCGGATCGGAGAAGGAGTGCCAGATGTCGGCGTGCTCGGCCACGAGCCGCAGCGTCTTCTTCTCCCCGGCGCCGCCGATGAGGATCGGGATGCGCCGCGTCGGCGCCGGGTTGAGCTTCTCCCAGCGGGCGCGGATGCGCGGCAGGTCGGCGGCGAGGGCGTCGAGGCGCGAACCCCGCGTGCCGAAGTCGTAGCCGTACTCCACGTAGTCGCGCTCGAACCATCCGGAACCCGTGCCGAAGATGAAGCGGCCCACGCCGCCCTTCGCGGAGATGTGGTCGACGGTGCGGGCCATGTCCGCCTGCAGGTCGGGGTTGCGGTACGAGTTGCAGTTGACGAGCGGGCCGAACTCGATGCGCTCCGTCTGCTCGGCGATCGCGGCGAGCATCGTCCAGGCCTCGTAGTGCAGGCCGTCGGGGTCTCCCGAGAGCGGGAAGAAGTGGTCCCAGTTGAAGACGATGTCGGCCCCGAGGTCCTCGACACGACGGACGGCGTCGCGGATGACGTCGTAGCGGGCGTGCTGGGGTCCGAGCTGGATGGCGATGCGGATGGCTTTGTCGGTCACCGCTCCACGCTAGCGAGAACGGCCGAGCATGCGCTGGAGCGCGGCCAGCTCCTCCTCGCTCGGGGCGCCCTTGGCACCACCGCCGCCGAGGCCGAAGCCCGAGCCGGAGGGCGCGGAGGCGCCGCCCGGCTTGATGCCCTGCGCGAGCGCCGCGTTCTCCGCGGCGCGCTTCGCGGGGTTGCCCGAGCGGGAGCCCTTCTTCTTCGCCTGCTGCTTCTTGCCGCCGTGCGCCCCCGGGATCGGACCCATCCCGGGCACCTGCGGCATCCCGCCCTTCGCGACGGTCTTCATCATCTTCGCGGCCTGCTCGAAGCGCTGCACGAGCTGGTTGACGTCGGTGACGGTCATGCCGGAGCCCCTCGCGATGCGCAGGCGCCGCGAGCCGTTCAGCAGCTTCGTGTTCTGCCGCTCCGCCGGAGTCATCGACTGGATGATCGCCTCGGTGCGCACGAGCTCGCGCTCGTCGAAGTTCTCCAGCTGCTCCTTCATGCCGCGGGCGCCGGGCAGCATCCCGAGCATGCCCTTGAGGGAACCCATCTTCTTGAGCTGCTGCATCTGGGCGAGGAAGTCGTCGAGCGTGAAGCTGTCGGTGCGGAACTTCTCCGCGACCTTCGCCGCCTCCTCCTCGTCGAACGCGGCCTGCGCCTGCTCGATGAGGGTCATGATGTCGCCGAGGTCGAGGATGCGGCTCGCCATGCGGTCGGGGTGGAACGGCTCGAAGTCGTCGAGGCCCTCACCGATCGACGCGAAGATGATGGGGCGACCGGTGACGGAGGCGACCGAGAGCGCCGCGCCGCCGCGCGAGTCGCCGTCGAGCTTGGTGAGCACGACGCCCGTGAAGTCGACGCCCTCCTGGAAGGCGCGCGCCGTGTTGACCGCGTCCTGACCGGTGAGCGAGTCGATGACGAAGAGCACCTCGTCGGGGTCGACTGCCTTGCGGATGTTCGCGGCCTGCTTCATGAGCTCGGCGTCGATGCCGAGGCGGCCGGCGGTGTCGACGATGACGACGTCGTACTGCTTGCGCTCGGCCTCCACGACGCCGTTCTTCGCGACCTTGACGGGGTCGCCGACGCCGTTGCCGGGCTCCGGCGCGAAGACGGGGACGCCCGCCTGCTCGCCGACGACCTGCAGTTGCGTGACGGCGTTGGGGCGCTGGAGGTCCGATGCCACGAGCAGCGGCGTGTGACCCTCCTTCTTGAGCCACTTCGCGAGCTTGCCCGCGAGGGTCGTCTTGCCCGCACCCTGGAGGCCCGCGAGCATGATGACGGTCGGCGGCTTCTTCGCGAACTCGAGGCGGCGCTGCTGGCCGCCGAGGATCGCGACGAGCTCCTCGTTGACGATCTGCACGACCTGCTGGGCCGGGTTGAGCGCCTTGTTGACCTCGTCGGAGAGGGCGCGCTCGCGCACCTTCCCGGTGAAGTCCTTCACGACCTCGAGCGCGACATCGGCGTCGAGGAGGGCGCGACGGATCTCGCGCACCGTGCCGTCGACATCCGCGGGGCTGAGCTTGCCCTTGGTGCGGAGGTTGCGGAAGGTCTCGGTGAGCCGGTCGGAGAGCGTGCCGAAGGTTGCCATGACCGCTACATCCTACGTGGCGGGGGCGCGGTAGCGTGGCGGGATGAGCGTCATCCTGCCCTTCGGCGGTCGCGAACCGCAGCTCGACGGCACCGCGTGGGTCGCGCCGAACGCGACGATCGTCGGCGACGTGCGACTGCATCCGGGCTCCTCCGTGTTCTACGGCGCCGTGCTGCGAGCGGACAGCGACACCATCACGCTCGGCGAGGGCTCCAACCTGCAGGACAACGTCGTCGTGCACGTCGACGAGGGCGTGCCGACCACGATCGGGGCGGGCGTCTCGGTGGGCCATGGCGCCGTCGTGCACGGCTGCACGGTCGAGGACGACTGCCTCATCGGCATGAACGCGACGGTGCTGAACCGCGCGGTGATCGGGCGCGAGTCGCTCGTCGCCGCGGGGGCGCTCGTGCTCGAGGGAACCGTCGTTCCGCCGCGCTCGCTCGTCGCGGGGGTGCCGGCGAAGGTGCGCCGCGAGCTGAGCGACGAGGAGGTGGCCGGCATCCGCCGCAACGCCGAGGTCTACCGGGAGCTCTCCGCGCGCCACCGGGAGCTCGGGTGACGGATGCGACCGCGCCGGACCGGCACGAGTTCCGGCCCTCGTGGCCCGCGTTCCACCGTCGGATGCTCGTGCGTCTCGTGTGGCTCGCACCGCTGCTGCTGCTGACGCTGCTCATCGCCGCCTGGCCGAGCCTCGGCACGGCGTTCGTCGCGCTCGGCGCGGCCCTCGTGATCGCGGGGATCGGGTTCCTGCTCTACTTCGGCCGCGCGCGCGTGACGATCGAGGCGGGCGAGCTGCGCATCCGGGGCGCCCTGCGCTCGCGCCGCTGGCCGCTGCACGCCATCGGCACCGTCGTGCTGCTGCCGCTGCCGGGGACGCGCGAGTCGACCCTCTACGGGGTGTCGCCCGTGCTCGAGCGGATGTTCTCGCTGTCGGCGCAGACCTGGGAGCAGGAGACGCTCGAACAGCTCGCGGAGGCCGTCGGGGCGCCCGTCGTGCACGCACCCGCAGGGCTCGCGGTGATCGACATCAAGGAGCGCTACCCCGGCACGATCGGCTGGACGACCACGCATCCCTGGGCGCTCATGCTGCTCGTGGTGGGAGGCGCGATGGCGGTGACGGTCGTCGTGTCGCTCGTCGTGGCGGCCGTGCTGCTCGCCACGGGGCAGGTGCCGCTGCCGACGCCGAACGGCTGAGGCCTACGCGCGGGGCGTGGACCGCAGGGCGGCCAGGAGCGCCGCCTGCACCTCCGGACGGATGGGGTAGCTCGCGCTGAACGAGAGACGCGTCACGAGGCCCGTGAAGCGCTCCCGCAGCTGCGCCGCCACCTCGGCGGGCGAGCCGACGGCGGCGAACGCGGCGAGCATCTCGTCGTCGACGAGCGCCCCCATCTGCGCCCACTCCCCGCGCCGCGACGCGGCGTACAGCTTCTCGTGCACGCCCTCCCAGCCGTGCAGCGCGAGCACCGGCAGGTAGTCGGGGGTCGAGCCGTAGAAGGCGATCTGCGCCCGCGTGGCCTGGATGGCGCGGGCGAGCTCCTCATCCGTCTCCCCCACGGCGACGAAGGCGGGCACGCTGACGCCGAGGGTGGCGGCGTCGCGGCCGGCGGATGCGGCCCCCCGCTCGAGCGCGGGGCGCGTCACCTCGCGCAGGTAGCGCTCGGTCGTGAAGGTGTGGGCGAGCACGCCGTCGGCGACCGCCCCCGCGGTCTCCGTCATCCGCTCCCCCACGGCGGCGATCCACACGGGCGGCGGGCCGAAGGGGTTGGGCCCCGGCGAGAAGAACGGCGTCATGAGGGTGTGGCGGTAGTGCTCGCCCTCGAAGGCCAGCTTCTCGCCCGTCTCCCACGCCGACCAGATCGCGCGCACGGCGGCGACGAACTCCCGCATCCGGGCGGCGGGCGCCGACCAGGGCATCGAGAAGCGGCGCTCGATGTGCGGCCTGATCTGGGATCCGAGGCCCAGGACGAAGCGGCCGCCCGACACGAGCTGCAGATCGTTGGCGGTCTCCGCGACCGTCATGGGGTTGCGCGCGAAGGCGACGGCGATGCCCGTCATGAGGCTCACCCGCTCGGTGCGCATCGCGGCGGCGGTGAGGCTCACGAAGGGGTCGTGCTTGGTCTCGGCGGCGAAGATGCCGTCGTAGCCGGCGGCCTCCAGCTCGGAGGCGCCCGACGCGAACGCCCGCGGGTCGGTTCCCGCGTCGCCTCCCGCGTCGATGAGGAACGGGGCCGGGCTCGGGATCGTCGCGTCGTCGCTCACCGGACCATCCTGCCGCGCCGCGCCCGAGCGCGCCTCCCCGTTGTGCGCACCCTCCACCGACGGCCGTCGTGCGGGAGCCTGCGGTTGTGCGGGAGATCCGACGGCGAGCTCCCGCACACCGCCGTTCGCGGGCTCGGTAGCTTGGGCGCATGACGGGGTCGCTCGAGGCGAGGCTGCGGACGCGGTTCGGCGGGCGCACGGTCGTCGTCACGGGCGGCTCGCGCGGCATCGGGGCGGCGGCGGCCCGGATGCTCGGGGCGGCCGGGGCGGACCTCGTGCTGCTCGCGCGCGACGGCGCGGCCCTCGAGTCCGTCGCCCGCGAGGTGCGCGCGGCGGGCGGCACCGCATCCGTGCTCCCCGTCGAGCTGCGCGACGCCGTCGCGGCGGCAGAGACGGGGCGGCGGATCGCCGCGGAGTGCTCACCGCCCGCGCTCGTGCTCGCGAACGCGGGGCACTCGATCCACCGGAGCGCGGGCGCCTCCGTCGGAAGGGCGCACGACGCGGAGCGCACGCTGGCCACGAGCTACACGGGTCATGTCGCGCTGCTGCTCGAGCTGCTGCCCGCGATGCGCGCCGCCGGGCGCGGACGCGTGGTCGCCTCGTCGACTGCCGCCCTCGCCGTGCCCGCACCCGGCTGGGCGGCCTACCTCGCCGCGAAGGCGGCCCTCGAGCGCTGGCTGCGCGACGTGGACGCGGAGACACGACCCGACGGCGTCACCCTGGGCTCCGTGCGCCTGCCGCTCGTGCGCACGGCGATGAGCGCCCCGACCGCCGCCTACGCCGAGGCCCGCGCGCTCACCCCCGAGGCGGCCGCCCGGATGCTGCTGCGCGCTTCGCTCGGGCGACGTCGCCTCGTGCAGCCCTGGTGGGGCGCGGCGGCCTCGCTCACCGCGCACCTCGCGCCGGGACTCGCCGACGGCGTGGCGCGCGGCTGGGAGCGGCGGCTCGCGGCCGCCGGGAAGCGCGGATGACGTCCCTCCGCGCGCCGCTCGGCACCCGCGCCCGCGCCGCGGCCCACCTCCTCGGCCTCGCGCGGGTCGCCGGGGTCGGCACGACGCGGCGCGCGGTCGCGCGCTGGGGCGCGGCGGCGCCCGTGCTGCTCGCCGCGCGATCCCACCCGGACGCCGTCGCACTCGAGCGGGAGGGCGAGGTGATCACGGCGGCGCGGCTCGCCGAGCGTGTGGCGCGCCGCGCTGCGACCCTCGCCGAGACCCACCCGCCGGGAACCCGGCTGGGAGTCGACGTCGACGGGAGCATCGCCGGGCTCGTGGAGGCGTTCGCCGCCGTCGCGGCCGGGCTCGACGTCGTGCCGCTCGGACCGCGCCTCGCACCAATCGAGGCGGATGCGTTCCGCGAGGCCGTGGCGCCCGCGCGGCCACGCGTCGGCCCGGGGCGTCTGCTGCCGCTCACGACCGGCGCGACCGGGGCGCCCCATCCGGCCGGCGGGTCGCTGCGTTTCGGGACCGTGCTGCAGCTCGCGGAGCTCGACCGCCGCATCGCGCTGCCCCCCGGGCCCGTGCTGGTGCTCGCCCCACCGGATCACGGGCACGGCCTGAGCATGGTGCTCGCGTCGCTCGTACATGCTCGCACCGTGATCCTCGGAGCGAACCTGCCGCCCGACACGCGTTCCGGCCTGTACCTCCGACGCCCCGCGACCGTCACCGGCGTCCCCGCCCAGCTCGCGCGGATCGGGGCCGACGAGCTCACGGGGGTCGAGCTCGTCGTGAGCGGCTCCTCGCCCCTCGCACCGGGCGTCGTGGCGCGGCTCGCCGCCTCCGGAGCGCGCGTGCTCGACTGCTACGGCACGAGCGAGACCGGCACGGTCGCGGTCGACGGGGTGCCGGTCGCCGGGTGCCGCATCCGGATCGCCGCGGACGGCACGCTCACGCTCGACTCCCCCGCCCGCCGCGGTTTCGCGCCCGGCGACCGCGGCACGGTGATCGGCGGGCGGCTCGCCGCGGTCGGGCGGGCCGACGGGAGGGCGGACTCCGGCGGTGAGACCGTCGATCCCGCGCGCACGGAGACCGCCTTGCGCGCGATCCCCGGCATCCGCGACGTCTCGGTCGTCGTCGAGCCGCACGAGCTGCTCGGCGCCGTGCTCGTGGCGGAGGTGCTGCTCGCTCCGACCTCGGGTCTCGAGATCGACGAGATCCGAGCGCGCCTCGCCGACGAACTCGACGTCGCGCACCGGCCGCGTCGGCTCACGGTGCGCTGAACTCCGAGCGCGTCGCCTTAGCCGACGAGCTGCTGCGCGAAGACGTGCGGGGTGAAGCCGGTGAGGTCGCCGATGCCCTCCCCCTGGCCGACGAGCTTCACCGGGATGCCGGTCTTCTCCTGCACCGCGAGCACGAAGCCGCCCTTGGCCGTGCCGTCGAGCTTGGTGAGCACGAGGCCGGTGACGCCCGCGTGCTCGAGGAACGCATCCGCCTGCGCGAGCCCGTTCTGGCCGGTCGTCGCGTCGAGCACCAGCAGCACCTCGGCGATCGGCTCGAGCTTCTCGACCACGCGCCGCACCTTGCCGAGCTCGTCCATGAGCCCCGACTTGGTCTGCAGCCGACCTGCCGTGTCGACGAGCACGATCTCGACGCCCTCGCGCTGCGCGAGCTCGACCGTCTGGAAGGCGACGGATGCGGGGTCCTGCCCCGCCTGCTGCGGCCGCACGATGCGCGCGCCCGCCCGCTCCGCCCAGGTGGCCAGCTGTTCGACGGCGGCGGCGCGGAAGGTGTCGGCGGCTCCCACCACGACCGAGCGGCCGTGGGTGGTGAGGAACTTGGCGAACTTGCCGATCGTCGTGGTCTTGCCGACGCCGTTGACGCCCACGACGAGCACGACCGCGGGGCGGTTGCTGAGCGTGAGGGTGGGGTCGTAGGCGGCGAGACGCTCCTCGATCGTCTCCCGCAGCATCCGCTGCAGGTCCTTCGGGTCGGTCGTGCGGTAGCGGTCGACCTTGGCGCGCAGCTCGTCGACGATCGTCTCGGTGAGGTCGGGGCCGAAGTCGGCGCCGAGCAGCGCCGTCTCGAGGTCGTCCCAGGTGCTCTCGTCGATCGTCGCCTTCTGGAACATGCCGCGGAGGGCGCCGCCGAGAGACCAGGATGCCGCCATGCGCCCAGGCTACCTGCCGCGTTCGGGCAGGATTGACCCGTGACACTCGCATTCATCCGGCATGCGCGCTGGAGCTCAGAGCGAAGGTCATTTCTGACCTTCGCCGCGACGCCAGCGCCGACGGCCGTCCCGGCCGGCGGCAACCCCGGGCAGGATTGAACCGTGACACTCGCATTCATCCGGCATGGCCAGACCGACTGGAACCGGGAGGGCCGCCTGCAGGGCTCGAGCGACATCCCCCTCAACGACACGGGCCGCGAGCAGGCGCGCGCGGCCGAGCGGATGCTCGAGGAGTGGAGCTGGGACGCCGTCGTGAGCTCCCCGCTGTCGCGGGCCCGCGAGACGGCGCGCATCGTCGCCGACGGCCTCGGCCTGCCGCTCGGCCCGGCCTACGACGAGCTCGTCGAGCGCGACTACGGGCCGCTCGAGGGGCTACCCGACACCGAGGTGATGGCGCGCTGGCCCAAGCGCGACTATCCGGGCGCCGAGCCGCTCGACGCGGTCGTCGCGCGCTGCCTGCGCGGCCTCGCGCGCATCGACGCCGACTACCCGGGCAGCAACGTCGTCGTCGTGTGCCACGGCACGATCATGAAGTACACGCTCATCCGCCTGACGGGCTACCCGGTCGACGTCATCCAGAACGGCGCCGTCTCCGCGATCGAGCGCGACGGCGACGGCTGGCGGGTGCTGACCATCAACGGCGAACCCGTCAGCTGACCTGCCCGGATGCGGCGCCCGCCCGCCGCGCTCGCCGCCGCTCGAGCGCCGCGTCGGCACCCCACGCGGCCACGGCGAGCGCAGCGAACCCCGCGAACACCAGCAGCCAGTGCAGGTAGTCGCCGGTCACCTCCCCCCACGCCTCGGGCACCGTGAGCATGACGAGCACGAACGCCGCGACGCCCACGAGGTAGGCGATCGCCCACACCCAGCGTCGCCAGCGGAAGATCACCGCCCCGTCGAGCGCCAGGAGCGGCAGGAGCGCGAGCGGCAGGGTCGAGACGCCCTCCACGACGACCGCGCTCAACGTCTCGACGAGCGCCCGCAGCGCCACGTCGCCCGCGGCGTCGGCGAGCGGCAGGAGCAGGCTGTAGCCCGCCCACGCGAGCAGCGCGAGCGCGAGCGCGGCACCGGCGCCGAGGAGCACGACGAGCGCATCGCGCGCGGCGGTGAGGGCGACCGCGAAGGTCAGCCCCGCCACGATCCCGAACACGGCGCCCGGCTCGAACGCGAGGAGGCGTCCGATGAGCACCGCGAGCGCCACGAGCCCGAGCGAGCCCCAGCGGAACACCATCCGGGGTCGGGACGCGGGGTCGAGACGGCGCATCACGGCGGCGGCGACCGCCCAGCCGACGACGTTGACGAGGGCGAGGGACGCGAAGACGGTGACGTAGAGGCGCAGCGAGAGCGCGTTGAGGCCGAAGGAGGGCTCCACGAAGCACGCGATGAGCGAGGCGGCGGCGAACCCCGGCCAGACGAGCCACGACGGGCCGGGACCACGATCGAGCCGCGGGAGCGCCGCGGGCCGCCGGGAGCGCCACCACGCCTTCAGCCGCGACCATCGACGGTCGATCACCGAGTCGAGCAGGTACCCCGGGAACGCGACGAGCAGCGTCAGGAAGACCGCCGTCCCGCCGAGCACCGCCGCCTGCGTGCTCGACGGCATGATCTCGGCGAGGGTGCGCAGCCCGCTCAGCACGCTCGGGTCGCCCGCGCCCGTCGCGTCGTAGCCGCCGCTCGTGATGACGTCGATCATGAGCACCGGGCGACCCGGGATGCCGGGGTCGGGCTCGGCCAGCACCCCGTCGCCGTAGAGGTAGTGGATGATGTCGTGCCCGGTGCTCTCGTCGCCGAAGCGCACGTTGACGGCGCCGGGGAGCGGATCCCACTGCCGCAGCTCCTCGACGCCCATCGGCTGGTTCTCGCTGCGACCCGCCGAGTTGCGGGCGATCGTGCTCTCGTCGCCCGTCGTCCAGCCCGCGGCCTCGAAGCGGGCGAGGACGTCGAGCGCGGCGTCCGCGTCGAGGCCGACCCAGTAGAGGATGTACGCGTTCGAGGACCCGTCGACGAAGCCGCGGTCGGCGATCTGGGTGGCGCAGTCCCATCCGGTGCCCCGCAGTGGCGGCGGCACGAAGCGCTCGGGGACGTCGACCAGCCGGTAGCCGCCGCTCGCGCGGTAGGCACCCGCGCAGTCGGTCTCGTCCGCTACCGCGGGCGCGGCGACGACGAGCACCGCAGCCAGGGCGAGCAGGGGCGCGAGGGCGAGGACGAGCAGTCGGGGGCGGGTCACGGCGCACGATGCTACGGGCGCCCGCGTCCCGGATGTCAGGGGCCGGTGTCCCGATCCGCTCCGGCGCGGCGCCGCTCAGCTCGCGCGGTCGGCCTCGGTCTGGACGCGCTGGCCGACGACGGCGCTCACGCCGTCCTGGCGCATGGAGACGCCGTAGAGCGCGTCCGCGATCTCCATCGTGCGCTTCTGGTGGGTGATGACGATGAGCTGCGAGTTCTCGCGCAGCCGCTCGATGACGGTGAGCAGGCGCCCGAGGTTGGCGTCGTCGAGCGCCGCCTCCACCTCGTCGAGGATGTAGAACGGGCTCGGCCGCGCGGTGAAGATCGCGAACAGCAGGGCCACCGCGGCGAGCGAGCGCTCGCCGCCGGAGAGCAGCGAGAGCCGCTCGATCTTCTTGCCAGCCGGCTTCACCGTGACCTCGATGCCGGTCGTCAGCATGTCGTCGGGGTTCGTCAGGTGCAGCGAGCCGGTGCCGCCCGGGAAGAGCAGCGGGAACACCTCGTCGAACGCGGCCTTCGTGTCGGCGAAGGCCGCCGCGAAGATGTCCTGCATCTTCTCGTCGATCTCCTCGATGATCGTGAGGAGGTCCTTGCGGGTGGCCGTGAGGTCGGCGAGCTGCTCGGTGAGGAACTTGTGCCGCTGCTCGAGCGCCGCGAACTCCTCGAGGGCGAGCGGGTTCACGCGGCCGAGCTGGGCGTACTTGCGCTCGGCCTTCTCGAGGCGGGCCTTCTGCTTGGCGCGGTCGAACGGCTCGGTGCGCGCCTCGTCCTGCCGGGTCGAAAATGCAGGAGATTCGGCGGGGGCGGCATCCGTCTCCCCCGAACCGCCGGGGTCGCCCGCGGAACCCTCCTGCATTTCCGAGGGAACGGATGCGGGCGGGGCGGATGCGACGACCGGCGCGGATGCGACGGGCTCGTCGACCGGCACGGGCACCTCGGGGCCGTACTCGGCCACGAGCACATCCTCGACCAGGCCGAGCTCGTCGGCCGCGCGCTCGAGCAGGCTCGACAGGTGCAGCTTCTTCTCGTAGGCCTGCATCTCGAGGCCGTGCACGTTCTCGTTGAGGGCCGCGAGCCGCTCGCGCAGCGTCGTCTCGGTGCGCCGCAGCTCGGCGAGCTCATCGTTCTGCTTGGCGCGCTCCGCCTCGGCCGTCGCGAGCGCGACCCGCGCCTCGGCGACCGAGCGGTCGGCCGTGTCGAGCACGGCGGGCAGCGCCTCGATGACGCCCTGCGCGGCCTCGATCTGGTGGCGGCGGATGACGGCGAGCCGTGCGGCCTCCTCGGCGGCGGCGCGTTCCGCATCCAGCCGGCGCTGCAGCTGGTCGGCCTGCTCGCGGGCGGCGCGCACCCGCTCGCGGGCCGTCTCGAGCTCGACGCGCGCGGCGACCTCGACTGCGCGCGCGTTCTCGAGCTCGGCGAGCATGCCGTCCCGGGCCGAGACGTCGAGCATGGGGCGCGGCGTCGCGGCGTGCGCATCCCGCTCGGCGACCGCCTTCTCGACCCCGGCCTCCGCCCCCGCGACCTGCTCGCCGAGGCCCGCCATGGCCTCCGCGAGCCGCTCGCTCTCGGCGGCTGCGGCCTCGAGCTGCACGCGCGAGCGTCCGAGTGCCTCGCTGCGCTCGGCGAGGCGCGTCTCGAACTCCTTGAGTGCGGTCTGCGCCTGCACGAGGTCGATGCGGGCCAGGTCGAGCTTCTCGCGATGCTCGGCGAGCTCGTGCGCGAGGCGCTCGATCGTCGTCGTGACGCCCACGAGCCGCTGCTCGGCCGCATCGCGCTCGGCGATCAGCTCGATGCGGCTGCGGCCGCCGCCTGCGCCGCCCCGCAGCACGTGCTCGGCGAGCACGTCGCCGTCGCGCGTGATGACGGTGATGCCTCCGAGCTTCGCGAGCGCGGGCCAGGCCGCGCGCGCCGCGTCCAGGTCGTCGGCGACGACGACGCCGGCGAGCACGCCCCGGATGCCGTTGGGCCCCGTCACGAGCGAGGCGGCCGAGCGCACTCCGGCGGGCAGGCCCGCGGGGTCGGCGGGCGCCGCGGCATCCGCCACGACGATCTCCACGCGACCCGCGGATGCCTCGCGCGCGTGCCCGAGGGCGGCGACGCCCGCGTCCCAGCTGTCGGCGAGCACGGCGTCCGCGAGCGAGCCGAGGGCCGCCGCGATCGCGGCCTCGTAGCCGGCCTCGACCTTGATGTGCTCGGCGACGAGGCCGCGGATGCCGCCCAGCCCGATGATCTGCTGCGAGCCGTCCTGCTGGTCGGTCGCCATGGTGAGGGCGCTCGTGCGGGCCGCGAGGGCGTCGCGCTCGCGCTCGGAGGTGTGCAGCTCCTCGCGCAGCGCGTCGACGCGCTCCTGCAGGGTGCGCACCGCCTCCTCGGCGGTCTCGACGGCGCCCGCGAGCTCGGTGTCCTCCGCGGCACCGCCCTCGTCGCCCTCGAGCGCGACGAGCTCGGCGCGCGCCGCCTCCCGGCGCTCCTCGGCCGCGGCCGAGGCGGTGCGCTGCCGCTCGAGCTGCGCCCGCAGGGCGCCCAGGCGCTCCTCCGCGGCGCGCACGGCGCCCGAGAGACGGCCCTGCTCGAGGTCGTGCTGACTCACGAGCGCCGACTGGGCGCTGATCTCCTCGTCGAGGGAGTCGAGGCTCGCGCGCGCCGTCGCGGTCGCCGCGGTCGCCCGCCCGAGCACGGCCTCCGCCTCCGCGATGCCGCCCTGCAGCCGCTCGGCCTCCTCGCGGGCGTCGGCGACCGTCGACTCCGAGAGGGTCGCGCCCATGCCGGGCAGCTCCGCCTGCTGCGACAGCAGAGAGAGGCGCTGGTTGGCGAGGGTGAAGAGCGAGCGGAGGTGGTCCTGCACCTGCTCGAGGCCGAACGCGACGCGGCGGGCGTCGTCGACCGCATCCGAGGTCTCCGACTGCTCGATGCGCGCCTGGCGCAGCTTCGACTGGTCGAGCTGCTCCTGCAGCACCACGCGCTCGGTCTTGCGCTCCGACTCGCTGCGGGTGACATCCGTGATGGCACGCCGCAGCTCGACGACCTCGTCGGCCAGGAGGCGGGCGCGGGCGTCGCGCACGATCGCCGCGATGGTCTGCGCCTCACGCGCGATCTGCGCCTGCTGCCCGAGGGGCTTCAACTGCCGCCGGATCTCGCCCGCGAGGTCGGAGAGGCGCGTCAGGTTCGCCTGCATCGCCTCCAGCTTGCGGAGCGTCTTCTCCTTGCGACGGCGGTGCTTGAGGATGCCTGCCGCCTCCTCGATGAAGCCGCGGCGGTCCTCGGGGGTGGCGTGCAGCACCTGGTCGAGCTGGCCCTGCCCCACGATGACGTGCATCTCGCGGCCCAGGCCGGAGTCGGAGAGCAGCTCCTGCACGTCGAGCAGCCGGCACTGCTCGCCGTTGATCGCGTACTCGCTGCCGCCGTTGCGGAACAGGGTGCGCGAGATGGTGACCTCGCTGTACTCGATCGGGAGGGCGCCGTCCGCGTTGTCGATCGTCAGCAGCACCTCGGCACGGCCGAGCGGCCCGCGGGTCGCGGTGCCGGCGAAGATGACGTCCTCCATCTTGCCGCCGCGGAGCGTCTTCGCACCCTGCTCGCCCATGACCCAGGCGAGGCCGTCGACGACGTTCGACTTGCCGGAGCCGTTCGGGCCGACGACGCACGTCACGCCCTTCTCGAACGCGAAGGTGGTCGGCTGGGCGAACGACTTGAACCCCTTGAGGGTCAAGCTCTTCAGATGCACCCGGCCACCTCCGTCCCTCGCTCCCGGCCCGCGCGGTATCCGCTCTACGCTAGCGCCCGCGCGGCCCCGGGGATGCCAATCGGCGGGAACGCCGTCATGCTGGAGGGGTGAGCGGATTCGACGTCGAGGAGCTTCCCGTGCCCGAGGAGCGGGCGGGGGCTGCGTGGGCCGACTTCGTCGCGACGGTCGAGGTGCGCAACGTCTGCGAGGAGCTCGGATACGGCACCCCGGATGTGAGGGTGACGCCCGAGAGGCTGCTGGGCTGGTTCCAGGACCCGCACTCCCCGCACCGGCTGTTCGGCGTGCGGGTCGACGGCCTCATCGTCGCGCGCGGACTCTACGAGCACCTCGCGGACGACGACACGGGCGCCTGCTGGGTCGACGCACGCGTGCTGCCCGCCTACCGCGGCCGCGGGATCGGCTCGGCCGTCATGCGGCACGTCGAGTCGCTCGCCCGCGCCGAGGATCGCACCCACGCGATCGTCTACATCGTCTCCGCCGACGGTCCGGGGCCGCGCCTCGAGCCGCCGACCGGCTCCGGCTCCCTCCCCGCCGACAACCCCGAGGTGCGCTTCCTGCTGGGGCGCGGCTACCGCTTGGAGCAGGTCGTGCGCGGCAGCCGCCTCGCCCTGCCGCTCGACCCGGGTGAGCTCGACCGGCGTCTCGCGGAGGCGCGCGTGCGCACGGGCGAGGCGTACCGCATCCGCACGTGGGCGGGCGCCACGCCGGAGCCCTTCCGCGACGACATGGCCGTGCTCATGACACGCATGAGCACGGACGCGCCACAGGGTGCTCTCGAGGAGCCGGAGGACGTCTGGACGGCGGACCGCGTCGCCGAGCACGAGGAGCGCAGCACCGCCGACGGCACCGTGCTCCTCACGGCCGTCGCCGAGAGCCTCGCCGACGGCCGCCTCGCGGGCTTCACCCAGCTCGCCGTGCCGCCCACCGCATCCGCGCCCGTCGACCAGCGCGACACACTCGTGCTGCGCGAGCACCGCGGGCACGCGCTCGGCATGCTGCTGAAGCTCGAGAACCTCGCGCGGCTCGCGCGCACGCATCCGGGATACCCCTCGATCACCACCTGGAACGCCGACGAGAACCGGCACATGCTCGCGGTCAACGAGGAGCTCGGCTTCACGCCGATGGGCTACGAGGGGGCATGGCGGCTCGACCTGTGAGCCGCCGCCCGCTCATCGCCGGGCGATGGCGATGAGGCGCAGGATCTCGAGGTAGAGCCAGATGATCGTGACCATGATGCCGAAGGCACCTGTCCACTGGTACTTCTTCGGGATGCGGTTCTGCACACCCTTCTGCACGAAGTCGAAGTCCATGACGAGCGAGTAGGCGCCGAGCAGCACCGCGAGCACCCCGAGGATGATGCCGAGCGGGATGCCGAATGGCTTGACGGTCGTCAGCAGGCCCCAGGGGTCGCTGTTGACGCCGAAGACCATGAGGCCGACGTTGACGAGCGAGAACAGCAGGTAGCCGCCCATCGCGATCAGGAACACCTTCGTCGCCTTCGCCGAGGCGCGCACCTTGCCCATCGCGAACAGCACGAGGGTCACGGCGACGACGCAGAACGTCGCGAGCACCGCCTGCGTGACGATGCCGGGGAACATGGCCTCGTAGAAGCTGGAGATGCCACCGAGGAACACGCCCTGCGCGGCCGCGTAGGCGAGGATGAGCGCCGGCGACGGCTCCTTCTTGAAGATGTTGACGAGCGCGAGCACGAAGCCCACGATCGCGGCGCCGATCCACAGGAACGGCACGAGCGGCATCGTGACCCAGCCGACCGCCGCGCCGACGAGCAGCACGCCGAAGGTCGCCATCGACACGCGCACGGTGCCGTCGACCGTCATCGGCGCCGCGGCAGCAGGGTCCGGTGCGGACGGGAGCTCGAACTGCGTCTGCAGCTGCTCGGCCGTCGGCGTCGGGACCGCGGGCACCCCCTTGCCGTTGAAGGCGGGGTTCGTCGAGAAGGCGGGGTTGGCCATGGCGTGTCCTTACGTCAGAGGTCCTCGCCCCAGGCTACAGGGGCGTCGCCTCCGTCGGCTGGACGTCCGCCGTGGGCGATCACTCGGAGACGGCGAGCTGCACGCAGATGCGGGCGATGGTGTGGGTGCCGGCGTCGTCGGTCGCGTCGACCTGGATGATGCCCGCGTACGGTCCGCCGTCGATCATGGTGGGCGCGAAGGGACCCTCGAGCGTGAAGCTGTTGGTATCCTCAGCGCCGACCATGATCTCCGCCTTGTTCGGGAACACGGTGCCCGCATCGTCGATGTAGCCGAGCTGGTAGCTGTAGGTGGTGTAGCCGTCGGGCGCCGTGTCGGTGATCGTGAGCGACTCACCGGCCTTCGTGAGCGGTACGACGTCGCCGGCGGGATCGACGGTGACCCGAGGGTCGACCATGAGCTCCCATCCGGCCGTCGTGACGCCGTCGCAGTCGAGATCGGACGCCGAGCCGCCCCCCGACGAGCCGCCCCCCGCCGAGCCGCCACCCGACGAGCCGCCGCCCGCCGAGTCGCCCCCGGATGCCGTGGTGGTGCAGCCGGTGAGCGCGAGACCGAGGGCGGCGGCGGCCGCGGCCGTGCGGAGGGCAGGACGGTGCAGTACGGGCATGGCCTCATCCTCTGGGTGCGGCGTCCGCAGGGTAAGTGGGGTCGCGGCTTATTCGCGGGGCGGGGCGATCAGCCGCAGCACCCCCACGCGCGTCGTGACGCCGAGGCGGCGCATGATCTCGTGCAGGTGCTTCTCGACCGTCTTGACGCTGATGCCGAGCTGCGCGGCGATCTGCGCGTTGCTCGCTCCGGTCGCGAGCACCGCGACGACCGCCCGCTGGCGCTCGGTGAGCCCGTCGAGCGCCGCGTCCGCGTCGTCAGGCTGCCGGGCGTCGGCCGCGAGACGCGCAGCGAACGCGACCCGCGACGCCACGCCGAACGCCGCCAGCACGCGCGAGACATGCGCGCGGACCGTGTGCGAGGAGAGATAGAGACGGCTGGCGATCTCCCCGTTGGTGAGCCCCTCCAGCATGAGCTCCGCAACCTCGCGCTCGCGCTCCGAGAGACCCGTCCAGCCGGTGCCCGCGAAGGGTCGCAGCCGGCGTCCGGCGAGGCGGAGCTGCACGGTGGCGTGGCGGACGGCCGCCTCGAAACCCGTGCGGGCGGCGTCCTGGGCGAGGGCCTGCAGACGCCTGCTCGCCGCGCCGCTCTCGCCCGCCGCGAGCTCCGCACGCGAGGCCAGCATGTCGGCCTCGATCGCCTCGATCATGCGGCCCTCGGCGCGCCCGAGCTCGGCAGCCCGGACCGCCGCATCCCGCGCCGCCGCGAACTCGCCGCGCCCGAACAGGATGCGACTGCGCGTGCGCAGCACCGTCGCGTTCGCGATCGGGCTCCCCGCGAGCGGCTCCGCGCGGGCGCCCCAGGCCTCCGCGGCGCCGAGGTCGCCGTCGGTGATGGCCGCGTTCGCGAGCAGTTCGAACCCGATCGCCCGATCGGTCACGAGCAGGTGCTCGAGGTCGGCATCCCCGCCCGCCGCGAGCAGCAGCGCCGCCGCGCCGGGGATGTCGTAGAAGCCGAGCAGACCGTAGGACGCGAGCAGGTAGCAGCCGGCGGAGATGCGGTCGCGGGGCTCCGGGCTCGTCCGCACGACACGGTCGGCGAGCTCGCGTGTCGCCGCGAGGTCGGACGCGTTGCCCGCGACGAGGGCGCGCGTCGCGTCGAGCAGCAGCTCGTAGAGCGGCAGCGCGCTCTCGGCGCCGTCGAGGGCGGCGTGGGCGTCGGCGATCCGGCCGTGGAACGCGGCGACGCGCGCCGCGAGCACCGTGAAGACGATCGCGAAGGGATGCGGCACCCCGTCCCGCAGCAGGAGACGCCCGGCCTCCGGGAGCGGCAGCGTCGCCGCGAGCTCCAGCCGACCGCAGCTGAGCGCCGCCTCGACGAGCAGGTAGCGGGCGAACTGGGCCTCGTCGCGGTCGTCGAGCGCATCGAGGTGCGGAAGCGCGTCGACGAGCGGGTCGCCGCTCGGGGTCAGGCCGGGCGCGGCGTCCGTCCACTCCCCCGCCATCAGGTCGGCGGCGGCCGCCATGCCGCTCGCCCCCGCCGACGCGACCCGGGCTACGGCATCCGCGTCGGGGGCGAGGGCGCGAAGTGCGCGGTCGGCGAGCTCGCGCCCGCGCGCGAAGTCGAGCCGCTCCCCGGCGACGAACGACGCCACCGCGAGCTGCCAGGCGTCGGAGGTGTCGGGCTCGGGGCAGCCGCCCCCGGCTGCGACCGCGTCGAGCGCCGCCTCGAGGTAGGCGCGACGTGTGCTCACGACGCGATTCTGGTGCGCTGGCAGCGGGGACAGAAGTGCGACCCGCGGTTCATGAAGCTCTCGCGCACGATCGGCGTGCCGCAGCGCGGACACGGGAGACCCTGCTGCCCGTAGGCGTTGAGCGAGTGCGAGAAGTATCCGGACGCGCCGTTGACGTTGACGTACTGGGCGTCGAAGCTCGTGCCGCCCTCGCCGAGCGCCCGCGCGAGCACGGCGCTCACCTCGGCGAGCAGGGTGCGGGCGCGGGGGCGGCTGAGCGCCCGCGTCGGCTGGTCGTAGTGCACCCGCGCGGCCCACAGCGCCTCGTCGGCGTAGATGTTGCCGACCCCCGAGACGAGGCTCTGGTCGAGCAGGGCGCGCTTGACGGTCGTGTCGCGGCGCGCGAGCCGGCCGAGGAACGCGCGGTCGTCGAAGTGCGGATCGAGCGGGTCGCGGGCGATGTGTGCGACGGATGCGGGAACGCGCTCCTCCGGGCGGTCGCCCGCGGGCACGAGACGGTCGAGCGCCATCGAGCCGAAGATGCGCTGATCGACGAAGTCGACGCGCACCGGACCGTGCCCGGGCGCCTCGAGGTCGAGCACGATGCGGGTCAGCTTCGCGTGCTCCGCGTCCGGGTCGCGCAGCAGCACCTGCCCGCTCATCCCCAGGTGCACGACGAGCGCCTCCTCGGTTCCGGCCAGCGGCATCCAGAGGTACTTGCCACGACGGGACGGGTACGCGATGGTCGCGCCGGTGAGCCGGTCGACGAAGTCCTCGGCGGGACCCGGATGCCGACGCAGCGAACGCTCGTCGAGCACGCGGGCGCGCGTGACCGCCGCACCCGTCACGGCGGGGATGAGACCCGCACGGACGACCTCGACCTCAGGCAGTTCGGGCATGAACTCGCGCGTCCGCTCAGCGCTGGGGGCGCTGCAGGATGGCCCACGCGGCGAGTGCCGCAGCCATCTCCGCCTGCTTCTTGCTCGTGCCGTCGCCCGTCGCGATCGGATCCCCGGCGAGCGCGACGGTCGCGGAGAAGCGCTTCGAGTGGTCGGGTCCGGAGTCGGTGACCGTGTACTGCGGCAGCCCCTTGCCGAGCCGGGTCGAGAGCTCCTGGAGGCTCGTCTTCGGGTCCATCGCGGCGCCGAAGCGGTTCGGGTCGGCCAGCAGCGGCGCGATGAGCCGCAGCACGAGAGCCGTCGCCCCGTCGGGACCCACCGAGAGGTATGCGGCGCCGATGATCGCCTCGACGGCGTCCGCGAGGATCGACTGCTTCTCGCGCCCGCCCGTGAGCTCCTCGCCGCGGCCGAGCAGCAGGTAGCGGCCGAGACCGATGTGGCCGGCGATCTCGGCGAGCGCCGCCGAGCTCACGAGACTGGCCCGGCGCTTGGCGAGCTCGCCCTCGTCGACGTCGGGGTTCTCGAGGTAGAGCATGACCGTCACGGCCTGCCCGAGGATGGCGTCGCCGAGGAACTCGAGGCGCTCGTTGTGACCGATCCCGCCGTTCTCGTACGCATACGAGCGGTGGGTGAGCGCGAGAGTGAGCAGCTCGGACTCGATCTCGAGCTGCAGCACCGAGTTCAGCTCGGCGCGATCGGCGTCACCGTCCGGGAGGGATGCGGACGGCACCGCCTCAGACGTCGGCGACCTTCCGGCCCTTGTACTCGAGGTACAGGGGGGTGCCGGCGGAGTCCTCGACGACCTTGGCGCGGTGCGGGAGGCTGTAGGTGACCTTGCCGTTCTCGACGGTCTTCACGAGGGTCGGCACGGACGCCTTCCACTGCGAACGGCGGGCGTGCGTGTTGGCACGCGACTGGCGGCGCTTGGGAACGGCCATGGCTGTCTCTTCTTTCGTGTTCGGCGCGCGCGGCGCCGGAGGTCTATTCGGTCTCGGTGGGCTGGAAGCCTTCGAGCGCGGCCCACCGGGGGTCGGCCGCCTCGCGGTTCTGCGCCACGGCACCGTCCTGCAGCTTCTCCCCCGTGATGGGGTCGAGACCGGGGCAGTCCGGTCGGCAGACCGGCTGGAACGGCAGTGCCAGCACCACCGCATCCCGCACGACGGATTCGAGATTCACGTGATCGTCTCGAATCGCGAAGTCGAAAGCTTCGTCCTCAGAATACGCGAAAAGCTCCTGGAATTCGACCTCGACCGGGAGCTCGACCGCGTCGAGGCAGCGCACGCACTCGCCGTCGGCCGTCGTGTCGACCTCGCCCGTGACGAGCACGCCGTCATGCAGGCCCTCGAGGCGCAGGTCGATGCGGATGGGCGTGCCCGGCTTGACGACGGCGACGGCCTCGCCGAGCTGCTCGGGCGCGGGGAACTCGAGCACGCGCTCGCGCAGCTCGCCGGGGCGGTGCATGAGGTCGTGCACGGGCACGAGGTACGGGCTCTTGGCAGCAGACACGATCGCCGATTCTACGCTGGAGCTCCCGTTGGTTGCACGGACGCCCGGCAGTAGCGGGGCGGGTGCGACCAACGGGAGCTCGACAGCTCACTGCTCGAGGGCGGTGAAGGCCTCGTCGAGGATCGTGAGGGCCCGCAGGCACTCCTCGTGGGTGACCGTGCAGGGCGGCACCACGTGGAGGCGGTTGTCGGCCGTGAACGGCAGCAGACCGCGGGCCATGAGCTCCTTCTTGAGCGCCCCGATGGTCGCGGCCGGCACGGGCTCCCGGGTCTCCCGCGAGGTCACCAGGTCGAGCGCCCAGAAGACGCCGATCCCGCGCACCTCGCCGATCATCGGATGCGACTCCGCGAGGGCGTGTAGCCCCGGCCCGAGCACCTCGCGCCCGATCGACGCCGCGTTCTCGATGATGCCCTCCTCCTCCATCGCGTCGATGGAGGCGACGATGGAGGCCGCCGCGAGAGGATGACCCGAGTAGGTGAGGCCGCCCGGGAAGACCTGGTCGTCGAACTCGTGGGCGATCGACTCCGAGATGACGACGCCGCCGACGGGCACGTAACCCGAGTTGACGCCCTTGGCGAAGGTCACGAGGTCGGGCACGACGCCCTCGGGGTTGATCTCGGGGTTCTGCCACGCGAACCAGTCGCCCGTGCGTCCGAAGCCCGACATGACCTCGTCGATGATGAGCAGGATGCCGTACTTGTCGCACAGGGCACGCACGCCCGCGTACCAGCCGGGGGGCGGCATGATGACGCCCGCGGTGCCGGGCACCCCCTCGAGCAGCAGGGCCGCGATCGAGTTCGCGCCCTCCGAGACGATGACGCGCTCGAGGTGCTGGAGCGCGCGCTCCCCCTCCTGCTCCGGCGAGTCCGACCAGAACTCCGAGCGGTACGGGAACGGGCCGAAGAAGTGCGCGTGCCCCCGCGCGTACTCGTTGGGCACGCGGCGCCAGTCGCCGGTCGCGACGATCGCCGCGCCCGTGTTGCCGTGGTAGCTGCGGTAGGTGGAGAGCACCTTGTCGCGCCCCGTCGTGAGGCGCGCCATCCGGATGGCGTTCTCGTTGGCATCCGCGCCGCCGTTGGTGAAGAAGACCTTGCCGAACGCCGGCCCCGCCTTCGCGAGGATGCGGGCGGCCGCCTCGCCGCGGACGAGGTTCGCGTGCGCGGGCGCGACGGTCGGCAGGATCGCCGCCTGCTCCTGGATCGCCGCGACCACCTTCGGGTGGGCATGGCCGATGTTGACGTTGACGAGCTGACTCGAGAAGTCGAGGTAGCGGGTGCCGTCGTAGTCCCACACCTCGGTGCCGGACCCGCCGGCGATCACGAGTGGCGCGAGCGCCCCCTGCGCCGACCAGGAGTGGAAGACGTGGGCGCGGTCGAGGTCGAGGGTGTGCTGGTTGGTGCTCATCTATCTGTTCCCTGGCTGGGCCGCCGGATGGCGGGGTGCGGGGGCGGACGGCGACGTGCCGCCCGCCCCCGCGGTGGGTCCTACTGGCCGCCCTCGGTGAGGGTGACGTCGATCGGCGTGTAGGAGCCGGACAGGTCGACCCCGTCCTTCTTCAGCTCCTCGATCGCCTTCTTGATGTACTCGTTCGAGTATGCCGAGGCCGGCGGCTCGCTCGTGATGAGCTCGAGGCCGTCCTGGTTCTTCGCCGAGAGGGCGCCCGCGACCGTCTTCTTCCAGGCCGCGTCGTCGACGACGCCGAAGTCGGCTCCCGTCCAGATGAGCTTGTTGACCTCGTTCATCATCCAGAGCTGGTGCACGGGCCCGACCGGGAAGGCGGCCTCGGCGTTGGAGGCGATGTCGTAGACGACCTTGGCGGCGTCCTCGGGGTTGTCTCGCGCGTAGAGCCAGCCCTTCGCGACCGCCTTGAGGAAGCGCACGGCGGCGTCGGCGTAGGCCGGGTCGTCGGCGAGGCGCTTCGTATCGGCCCACAGCGCGTCCTGCAGCATGGCGCCCTCGGTGTCCTCGTAGTAGATGACGTCGAGGTCGTCCATCGTGTAGAGCTTGCCGGTGGCGGGGTTGACCGTCTCGAGCACCTGCGCGAGCTCGTTGTAGGTCATCGCCTGGGCGGCGTCCACGTCCTTGTCGAGCAGGGCGTTCATCGAGAAGTCCTGCGTCGTGATCGACACGGTCGTCGAGTCGAGGCCGTCGGCCGCCATCGCGGCGAAGATCTCCCACTCGTTGCCGAAGCCCCACGAGCCGATCTTCTTGCCCTCGAAGTCCTTCACGGAGGTGATGCCGCTGCCCTTCCACGACACCTGGGTCGTGCCGGACTTCTGGAACACCTGGGCGATGTCGGTCAGCTCGACGCCGGAGGCCTCGATGCTGCCGAGCACCTTGGGCACCCACGCGACGGCGAAGTCGACGTCGCCCGCGACGAGCGCGTCCTGCGGGACGATGTCGCCGCCCGAGGGGACGATCTCGACATCGTCGAAGCCCTCCTCCTTGAAGTAGCCCTTCTCCTGGGCGAGGTAGTAGCCCGCGAACTGGGCCTGCGGCAGCCACTGCAGCTGCAGCTTGATCGACTTGAGCGGCGTGAAGTCGCCGTCCGTGTCGCCCCCGTCGGAGTCCGACGGACCGGCGCACGCGGCGAGCGCGAGCGCCGTGACGGCGGCCGCGGACGCGAGTCCGAGACCGCGCCTCTTGCTGAGTCTCATGCTGTTCCCTTTCGTTTTCGTGGTGATCCAGGTGGTGCAGGGGTGAAGCGGATGCCGGTCAGCCCGGCGCGTGCCTCGTCACGAGGCGTTCCAGGAACGCCGTGACGAGGAAGAAGACGAGACCGATGAGGATGCCCCCGCCGACGTAGGCCCAGGCGAGCGCCGCCCTGCCGGACTTGGCGTAGGTGGCGATCGAGGTGCCGATGCCGTCGGCCGGCCCGCCGAAGTACTCGGCCACGAGCGCCGCGATGACCGCGAGCGAGCTCGCGACCCGCAGACCGGTCATGAGGTAGGGAACGGCGGTCGGGAGGGTCAGCATGCGGAAGGTCTGCGCGCCGCTCGCGGCGGATGCCCGCAGCACGTCGCGGTGCACGGGCCGGGTCTGCCTGAGCCCGCGCAGCACGTTGATGAAGACGGGGATGAACGCGGCGATCGTCGCGACCGCCTGACGGCCGAACTGGCTCGACGCCCCGAACATCGTGTTGAGGATGGGCGTGATGGCGACGATCGGGATGACGGCGAGTGCGGCGACGAGGGGGGCGAGCATCCCGTCGATCGGCTTGGCGCTCGCGGCGAGCCCCGCGAGCACGACGGCGAGGATGGCGCCCACCGTGAGGCCGATGAGCGCGTTGCTCGCCGTGACGACCATGTCGTCCCAGATGATGCCCCAGCGCAGCACGAACTCCTGGCCGATCGCGATCGGGCTCGGCAGCATGCGCGGGGCGTCGCCGAACTCGACGTAGAGCGTCCAGGCGGCGAGGATCAGCAGCCCGACGACGATCGGCGCGACGACGCGGAGCCACGACGGCATCCGGGATCCGGGCACGACGGCGGTGCTCATCGCTCGTTCGCCCTCTCCACCTTCGCGCCGTGGAGCGCCTCGCGCACCGCGGTGACCTTCTCGAAGTACGCGGGGTTCTCGCGCAGCGACTCGTCCCGCACGGAGCCGAGGCCCGTCTCGACGACGTCCGTGATGCGGCCGGGCCGCGGGCTCATCACGACGACGCGATCCGAGAGGAACACGGCCTCCGGGATGGAGTGGGTCACGAACACGACCGCGGCTCCCGTCTCGGCGGCGATGCGGGTGAGCTCGCCCTGCAGGTACTCGCGCGTCATCTCGTCGAGTGCGCCGAAGGGCTCGTCCATGAGCAGCAGCTTGGGGCTCGCCGCGAGCGCGCGGGCGATCGCGACGCGCTGCTGCATGCCGCCGGAGAGCTGGTCGGGGTAGCGATCGATGAACTCGGTGAGCCCCACGAGCTCGGCGAGCTCGGCGACCCGCGCCTCCCGCTGGGCCTTCGGCACCTTGTGCAGCTCGAGCGGCAGGCCGATGTTGGCGGCGACGGTGCGCCACGGCAGCAGGCCCGCCTGCTGGAAGGCGATGCCGTAGTCCTGGTCGATGCGCGCGCGGCGGGCGGGCTTGCCGAAGATGGTGAGCTCGCCCGTGGTCGCCTCGTCGAGGTCGGCGATGAGCCGCAGGAGGGTCGACTTGCCGCACCCGGACGGGCCGATGAGGGAGACGAACTCGCCCGCGCGCACCTCGAGCTCGACGCCCGTGAGGGCGGTGACGTCGCCGGCCTTCGTCGGGAAGACCTTGCCGACGCCCGTCGCCTGCACGGCGAGGGTGGATGCGGGGGTGGTGGTGGCGGTCGTCATGCCGTCGCCTCTCCTCTGCGGTAGTTCTTCAGTCCGAATCCGATGAGAGCGACGGAGCCCGCCGCGATGAGGCCGAGCACGATCGAGCCGAACATCGGCCCCCACGGCGCGGCCGGGTCGCTCGAGGCCTGCCCGGCGAGCTGGATGAGCATGCGACCGATGCCGCCGCGCATCCCGATCGACACCTCGGCGACGACCGCGCCCAGCACGGCGTTGGCGGCGGCGAGGCGCAGGGCCGGCAGCAGGTGGGGCACGGATGCGGGCAGCCGCAGCCGGAACAGGGTCGCCCAGTAGCCGGCCGCGTAGCTCCGCATGAGGTCGACGTGGATGCGGTCGGGCGCCTCGAGCCCGCGCAGCACCCCGATGGCGACCGGGAAGAAGGCGAGGTAGGACGCGATCACGGCGACGGAGAGCCACTGCGGCCACGGCGTCCCGGACCGGTCGATCTGGTTGCCGATCGCGTTGACGACGGGGGCGAAGGCGATGAGCGGCACGATCTGGCTGACGACGATCCAGGGCAGCAGTCCCCACTCGAGCAGCTTCCAGCGCTGCATGACGAGCCCGAGCAGCATCCCGACGGCGACGCCGATGAGCCAGCCGACGGCCGCCATCCCGAGCGTCACGACCGCCGCCTGGGCGACCGTCACGACGAGCGGCGGCGTCGCACCGCCGCTCGTCGGCTCGAACAGCCGCGCGACCATCGTCCAGATGTGCGGCATGGCGCGGTCGTGCGTGCGGGGCAGGATCATGACGCCCGAGCCCGTCTCGCCCGGGGTCGCCCCGATGGTGACGCCATCCGCGGGGCCCAGGAACTTGTAGAGCTCCCAGATCACCGCGACCGCGAGGATGCCGAGCGCGCCCCAGGCCGCGGCCGTCCAGCCGCGCCCCGTCGTGCGTCGCCGCGCGGCGACGGGGGACGCGGCCCGGGCGAAATCGCTCACGACCTGGCCGTCACCGTCTCGCGGAGCGCCGGGATGACGGTCTCGCCGTACACCCGCAGCGTCTCCTCCTTGTTGTCGTGCTGGAGGTAGCCCGCGAACTGGTGCACGCCGATCGCCTTCAGCTCCTCGAGCTTCGCGATGTGGTCGGATGCCGTGCCGAGCAGGCAGAACCGGTCGACGATCTCGTCCGGCACGAAGTCGACGTGGTCGTTGTCCGCCTTGCCGTGCGTGTTGTAGTCGTAGCCGGTGCGCTTCTCGATGTAGTCGGTGAGCGCCTTCGGCACCGCGCCGCCCGTTCCGTACTTGGCGACGATGTCGGCGACGTGGTTGCCGACCATCCCCCCGAACCAGCGGCACTGCTCGCGCATGTGCTCCCAGTCGTCGCCGATGTAGAACGGCGCCGCCACGCAGAAGGTGATCTCGTCGGGGTCACGCCCGGCGGCCTCGGCGGCATCCCGCACCGTCTTGATCATCCACTTGGCGATGTCGACGTCGGCGAGCTGCAGGATGAAGCCGTCGCCGACCTCGCCGGTGAGCTTGAGCGCGAGCGGACCGTAGGCGGCCACCCACACCTCGAGCTCGGAGCCCTCGGACCACGGGAACTGCAGCGTCGAGCCGTGGTAGTCGACGGCGCGGCTGTTGCCGAGCTCGCGGATGACGTGGATCGACTCGCGCAGCTCGGCGAGCGTCGTCGGCTTGCCGTTCGTGACCCGCACGGCCGAGTCTCCGCGGCCGATGCCGACGATCGTGCGGTTGCCGTACATCTCGTTGAGCGTCGCGAACACGGATGCCGTGACGGTCCAGTCGCGCGTGGCGGGGTTGGTGACGAACGGCCCGACCTTCACCTTGCGGGTCTCCGCGAGGATCTGGCTGTAGATGACGTACGGCTCCTGCCAGAGGATGTGCGAGTCGAAGGTCCAGACATGGCTGAACCCGTACTGCTCGGCGAGCTTGGCGAGGTGCACCGTGCGGCTCGCGGGCGGGTTGGTCTGGAGGACGGCTCCGAAGTCCATGCGGTTCTCCCTTCTCAGACCAGGTACTGGGTCAGGCCGCGCTTGATGTAGCGCCCGTGGCCCTTGTCGCCGAGGTACTGGTCGTCGTCGACGACGATGCGTCCGCGGGAGATGACGGTGTCGACATGCCCGTCGATCTCGAATCCCTCCCACGCCGAGTAGTCCATGTTCATGTGGTGGGCCTTGCCGAGGCCGATCGAGGTGTGGCCGTTCGGGTCGTAGACGACGATGTCGGCATCCGCGCCGGGCTGGATGACGCCCTTCCTGCCGTACATGCCGAACATGCGGGCGGGCGTCGTCGAGGTGATCTCGACCCAGCGCTCGAGCGTGATCTCGCCGTTCACGACCCCCTGGTACATGAGGTCCATGCGGTTCTCGACCGAGCCGATGCCGTTGGGGATCTTCGAGAAGTTCCCGAGCCCCATGTCCTTCTGGCCCTTCATGCAGAACGGGCAGTGGTCGGTCGACACCATCTGGATGTCGTTGGTGCGCAGCGACTGCCACATGTGGTGCTGATGCCCCTCGGCGCGGGAGCGGAGCGGCGTCGAGCACACCCACTTGGCGCCCTCGAAGTCCCCCCACTCCTCGCTCACCGCACCGAGCTGCTCCTCCAGCGAGAGGTAGAGGTACTGGGGGCAGGTCTCTCCGAACACGTTGAGGCCGCGGTCGCGGGCGGCGGCGAGCTGCTCGACCGCCTGCTTGGCACTCACGTGCACGACGTAGAGCGGGGCGCCCGTGAGGTCGGCGATCATGATCGCGCGGTGGGTGGCCTCCTCCTCCGCCTGCCACGGGCGCGTGGTCCCGTGGTAGTACGGCGTGGTGTGGCCGGCCTCGAGGGCCTGATTGACGAGCACGTCGATGATGGCGCCGTTCTCGGCGTGCATCATCATCATCGCGCCGTTCTCGGCACCCTTCTGGAACGCGCGCAGGATCTGCCCGTCGTCGGAGAGGAAGACGCCCTTGTAGGCCATGAAGAGCTTGAAGCTCGTGACGCCCTCGGCGACGAGCTCGTCCATCGCGGTGAGGCTCGAGTCCTGCACATCCGACAGGATCTGGTGGAAGCCGTAGTCGATCGCGCAATTGCCCGCGGCCTTCTCGTGCCACGCCTGGTACTGCTCGAGGATGTTCTGGTCGGGGTACTGCACGACGAAGTCGACGATGCTCGTGGTGCCGCCCCAGGCCGCGGCGCGCGTGCCCGTCTCGAAGGTGTCGGAGGCGAAGGTGCCGCCGAAGGGCATCTCCATATGGGTGTGCGCGTCGATACCGCCCGGGATGACGTACTTGCCCGTCGCGTCGACGACCGTGTCGACGCTGCGGGTCAGGTCCGTTCCGAGCAGCTGCGAGCCGGGTGCGAGGACGGCGACGATCTGCTCGCCGTCGACCAGCACATCCGCCTCCCCGCGTCCGGTGGCTGAGACGACGGTGCCGCCCGTGATGAGTGTGGTTGCCATGCGTGACTCCTTCGTCTACGGCTTCGCGATCATCGTGTAGGTCTCGGGGCGACGGTCGCGGTAGAACTGCCAGTCGTCGCGCATCTCCTGCACCATGTCCATCTGCAGGTCGCGCACGAGCAGCTCCTCGTGCTCGCCGGATCCGCGCTCGCCGACGAAGGTGCCGCGCGGGTCGATGACGTTGGAGGTGCCGTAGAAGTTGACGGCCTCGTCCCCGTACTCGTTGTCCTCGAGGCCGACCCGGTTGGGCTGCAGCACGAAGTAGCCGTTGGCGACGGCGGCCGCGGGGCCCTCGACCTCCCACAGTCGGTTCGAGAGGCCGGGCTTGGTGGCGTTGGGGTTGAAGACGATGTGGGCGCCGCGCAGCCCGTACTCGCGCCATCCCTCGGGGAAGTGGCGGTCGTAGCAGATGTAGGTGCCGATGCGGCCGACGGCGGTGTCGAAGACGGGGTAGCCGAGGTTGCCAGGCCGGAAGTAGAACTTCTCCCAGAACTTCTCGACGTGCGGGATGTGGATCTTGCGGTACTTGCCGAGGATCGAGCCGTCGGCGTCGACGACGACCGTCGTGTTGTAGTACACGCCGGTCTGCTCCTCCTCGTAGATGGGCAGGATCGTGACGACGCCGAGCTCCTTCGCGATGGCGGCGAAGCGCTGCACGATGGGGCCGTCGGCGGGCTCGGCGTAGCGGTAGTACTTCTTGTCCTGCGTGATGCCGAAGTAGGGGCCGTAGAAGAGCTCCTGGAAGCACATGACCTGCGCGCCGTCGGCGGCGGCATCCCGGAGGAAGCCCTCGTGCTTGTCGAGCATGGATTCCTTGTCGCCGGTCCAGGTGGTCTGGCTGATGGCGGCACGTACGACGGTCATGCGGTGGCTCCCTCGGTGTTGCTTTTTGTTATCTTTCGACGTAAACATTTCCCTGACGTTACGCACTGTGACGTAGGCGTAAAACTACGGCGGTTTGAGTGAAGTCGGTAGCCCTTTCCATAGAAGAGCGTTCCCCGCACGGGATCGCCACCGGGATCGCGCGTCTCATCACGACGGGCGACCTCGCCCCCGGCGACCGCCTGCCCACCGTGCGGGAGCTCGCGGCCGAGCTCGGGGTCTCCCCGGCGACCGTCTCCCACGCCTGGCAGACGCTCTCCTCGGCGGGACTCATCACGAGCCGCGGACGCAGCGGCAGCTTCGTGCGCGCCGAGCCGCGCGAGTGGCTCCCCCGCCGCTACCGGGGGCTCGACGGCACGCTCGACGCGCGCCTCGACCTCTCCCGCGGAACGCCCGACCCCGAGCTGCTGCCCGCCCTCGGCCCGGCCCTCGCCCGCGTGGGCGCGCGCGCCGACACCGCGAGCTACCAGGCCAAGCCCGACATCCCCGAGCTGCACGACCTGCTGCGCTCCACGTGGCCGGCGCCCGTGGAGTCGATCACGGTGCTCAACGGCGCACTCGACGCGATCGACCGCGCGCTCGCCGCCCTCGTGCGCTTCGGCGACCGGGTCGTGGTCGAGAACCCCACCTTCCCCCCGTTCATCGATCTGCTCGACCACTACGGGCTGCAGGCGGTCGGCGTGGAGCTCGACGCGGAGGGGATGCGGCCCGAGGCCTTCGCCGCCGCGCTCGGCGCCTCCCCCGCGATCGTGCTGCTGCAGCCCCGCGCCCACAACCCGACCGGGATCTCGATGACGGCGGCGCGGGCCGAGCAGCTCGCCGGCATCCTCGCCCGCAGCCGCACCGCGCAGGACGCGATCGTCATCGAGGACGACCACTCCGGGGCCATCAGCTCCTCGCCGGACGTGACGCTCGCGAGCTGGCTGCCGGAGCGGGTGCTGCACGTGCGCTCGTTCTCGAAGTCGCACGGACCCGACCTGCGGATCGGCGCGATCGGCGGACCGCGCCCGCTCGTCGACCGCGTCGTCGCGCGGCGCCTGCTCGGGCCGGGCTGGACCTCGCGGATGATGCAGGCGATCCTGCACGAGCTGCTGACGCATCCGGAGTCGACGGCGCAGATCGACGCGGCGCGCGAGGCATACGCCTCGCGTCAGGCCGCCCTCGCCTCCGCCGTGCGGGAGGCGGGCGGCTGGCTGGCGGGGGGCGACGGCATCAACGTCTGGCTGCGGGTGGCGGACGAGCGCGCGGCGATCGTGCAGCTCGCGGCCGTCGGCATCCTGGTGGCGGCGGGCGAGCCGTTCCAGCTCGGCGAGGGGCAGGACCCGCACGTGCGGGTCACCGTGGGAGGCCTCCGCGACGAGGTGGCAACGGTGGGCGCGGCGCTCGCGGTGGCGCAGAACGCGTCCTGAGGGCAGCCGTCAGCTCGCCCAGTCGCCCTCGGTGGTGCGGCTGAGCTCGGCGAGGAAGCGGATGACGACGTCCCGCTCGGCGGGAGCGAGCTCGGCGGCGACCCGGAAGCGGCGGGCGTGCTCGCGTCCGACGGTGGCCTGCGCGGCATCCCTCGTCTCGGCGGCGATGACGATCGACGAGGAGCGCCGGTCGCGCGGGTGCGGGAGGCGGCGGATGTGCCCGCCGCGTTCGAGCCGGTCCAGGAGCTTCGTGGTGGCCGCGGTGGAGATGCCGAGGTGCTCGGCGATGCCTCCGGCGGTGGCGACCTCGCCCCGATCGGTCACGACGATGACGTAGCGGAGCGCGCGCATGTCGTTGTCGCCGAGCTTCATGAAGCGGCGGGACGCCTGGCTCAGCCGCTCTTCGGCGGCGCGCCAGTCGCGCAGCGCGTCGAGCACGGCGACGACGTGCGAGATGTCGTCGTCGCTCATCTGCGAGACGTCGATCAGGCGACCCCGGATGTCGCTGACTCGGGGGTCGTGCATCCGCTCGGCGTCCTCCGCCCGCATCTGATGCTCGCTCGCCACACACGAATGCTACGGGTGCGGGAAGAATCTCACCAGGTTGATTGCTTATTAGGTTAGATATTTCGTAGGGTGAGCCCATGGAGCTCGCGACCGGAGACACCGCGACGAGGACCACCGACACCCGTGTCGGCCGCCAGCGGGAGCAGTTCGACGCACGCCTCGACGCGTTCTTCGCGGAGCAGTCGGTGCGCGCCACCCTGCACGACGATCGCTTCCGCGAGCTGTGGACGCGGCTGCGCGAGCTCGCACGTGGCGGGAAGCGCGTGCGTCCCCTGCTGCTGCTCGCCGCCCACGACGGGCTGGGCGGCGGACGTCGCGAGGACGCCATGCGGGCCGCGGTCGGTGTGGAGCTCCTGCACACCGCGCTCGTCATCCACGACGACATCATCGACGGCGACCTCGAACGGCGCGGGGCGCCCAACATCACCGCGGCGTTCACCTCCGACGCCCGCGACCACGGCCTCCCCGCCGCTCGCGCGCGAGCGTGGGGCGAGACGATGGCGCTGCTCGCCGGCGATCTCCTGCTGAGCGCCGCGGTTCGAGAGGTCGCCCGCATCGACGCCCCCGCCGGGCTGCGGGAGCGCGTGCTCGCGGTGCTCGACGAGGGCGTCTACCTCGCGGCATCCGGAGAGCAGGCCGACGTCGCCTACGGCATCGGCCTCGAGCACCCCGACGCCGAGGCGATCCGCGCCATGATGCACCGCAAGACCGCCTGCTACAGCTTCGAGACCCCCCTGCGGATGGGCGCCGCGCTCGCCGAGGCACCCGAGCCGCTCATCCACCGCCTGGGGGAGATCGGCCGCGGCCTCGGCATCCTGTTCCAGCTGCGCGACGACCTGCTGGGAGCCTTCGGCAGCCCCGAGGTCACCGGCAAGAGCGCCTCGAGCGACCTGCGGGAGGGGAAGGTCACGATGCTCGTGGCATACGCACGCGACGAGCCGGCCTGGGAGGCGGTCGCCCCGCTCTGGGGCCACCCCGAGCTGAGCGACGACGAGGTCGGGCTGCTGCGCGAGGCGCTCGTGGCGAGCGGCGCCCGGCGTCGCCTCGAGAAGGAGATCGAACGCGAGGGAGCCCACGTGCTCTCGCTCATCGGGGCCGCCCGGATGCCGAGCGCCCTCGCGGCCGAGCTGCGCCACGCCGTGCGCACGGGCATGGAGCGCGAGGCGTGACGGGACGCCGAGACGAGGTGCCGACCGGGCTCGCGCTCTACCGGTCCACCGCGCGCGAGGCGAGCGCGCCCGTCATCCGCCGCTACTCGAGCTCGTTCGGGATGGCGAGCCGCCTCTTCCCGCGACGCTGCGAGGCGCGGATCGCGGCGATCTACGCGCTCGTGCGGGTGGCCGACGAGATCGTCGACGGCACGGCCGCCGAGGCGGGGCTCGACGCGGCCGACCAGCGCCGGCTGCTCGACGAGCTCGAGGCCGACACCGAGCGCGCCCTCGCATCCGGTTTCAGCGGCAACCTCGTCGTGCAGGCCTTCGCCGATGTCGCACGGGAGGCCGACTTCGGCGAGGAGCTGACGCGGCCGTTCTTCGCGTCGATGAGGCGCGACCTCGAACCGGTCGCGTTCGACGAGGCCTCGCTCGCGGAGTACGTCTACGGCTCGGCGGAGGTCGTCGGTCTCATGTGCCTGCGGGTGTTCACAGCGGGCGGACCCGTCGACCCCGCGCTCGACGCGGCCGCCCGCGCGCTCGGTGCGGCCTTCCAGAAGGTGAACTTCCTGCGCGACCTCGCCGACGACCGCGACCGGCTCGCGCGCGACTACCTCCCGGCGTTCCGCGAGCTCCCCCTGGCAGCGGCGAGAGCGCGCGTCGTGGGCGAGATCCGCGAGGAGCTGCGCCGGGCGCGGGCCGGCATCCCACTGCTGCCCGCCGACTGCCGCCTCGCCGTGGCGGCGGCCACCGCGGTGTTCGGCGAGCTGCTCGAGCGGATCGAGGCCATGCCGCCCGAGGCCCTCCTCACGACACGCGTCTCGGTGCCGACGCGCCGCAAGCTCGCCCTCGTGGCGCGCGAGCGCCTGCGACTGCGGGGCGGTCGATGACGGCGGCACGCGAGGTCGCGATCGTCGGGGGCGGCGTCGGCGGGCTCGCGACCGCCGCCCTGCTCGCGGCCGACGGCCACCGCGTGACCCTCTTCGAGGCGGGCACCGACTTCGGCGGCCGCGCCGGCAACTGGGAGCACGACGGCTTCCGCTTCGACACCGGCCCCTCCTGGTATCTCATGCCCGAGGTGTTCGACCACTTCTACCGCCTGCTCGGCACGAGCGCCGCCGAGCAGCTCGAGCTCACGCGGCTCGATCCCGGCTACCGCGTCTACGTCGAGGGAGACCCCGCGCCCTTCGACCTCCCGGCCGGGCGCGAGGCGGCGCGGGCGGCGCTCGCCTCCCTCGACCCCGACGCCGCCGACCGCCTCGCCGCCTACCTCGACTCGGCGGCATCCGCGTACCGGATGTCGGTGGAGCGGTTCCTCTACGGCTCGTTCGACAGCGTGCGCCCCTTCCTCGACCGCGAGCTCGTGCGCGAGCTGCCGCGGCTGCGGCGCCTGCTGACGCGCAGCCTCGACGGGGAGATCCGCCGCACGACGCGCGACCCGCGCCTGCGGCGGCTGCTCGGCTACCCCGCCGTGTTCCTCGGCGGGACGCCCATGGGCGTGCCGTCGCTCTTCCACCTCATGAGCCACCTCGACGTCGACCAGGGCGTGCTCTACCCGCGGGGTGGTTTCGCGCGGGTCGTCGAGACGCTCGTCGACCTCGCGCGCGCGGCCGGCGCGGAGCTCGTCGCGGATGCACGGGTCACCCGCATCCTCGTCGAGCGGGGGCGGGCCGCGGGCGTCGAGGTGCGCACGGCCGCGGGCACCGAACGGCACCCGGCCGAGGTCGTCGTGGGTGCCGCTGACCTGCACCTCATCGAGACCGAGCTGCTGCCGCCCGAGGCGCGCGACCACAGCGCGCGCTGGTGGGAGCGACGCGACCTCGGCTTCGGCGCCGTCACGGCGATGCTCGGCGTGCGGGGCGCGCTGCCCGAGCTCGCCCACCACACCCTGCTCTTCGCGGACGACTGGGATGCGGGCTTCGCGCGGCTCGCCGGCGACGCCCTCCCCTCGGAGTCCTCGCTCTACCTCGGCAGGCCGAGCGCGAGCGATCCCACCGTCGCGCCGCCCGGGCACGAGAACCTGTTCCTGCTGGTGCCCTCCCCCGCCCGCGCGGCGATGGGGCGCGGCGGCGTCGACGGGGCGGGCGACCCGGCGATCGAGCGCCACGTGGACGCCGCGATCGAGCAGATCGCGCGGTGGACGGGCGCATCCGACCTCCCCGAGCGCGTCGTCGTGCGCCGCACCCGCACCTCCGGCGACCTCGAGGCGGAGCTCGGCGCCTGGCGCGGCAGCATGCTCGGCCCCGCCCACACCCTCGGGCAGAGCGCCATGTTCCGCGCCGGCAACCGCTCGCGCCGGGTCGACGGCCTCTACTTCGCGGGCTCCGGCACCCTCCCCGGCATCGGCGTGCCGATGTGCCTCATCAGCGCCGAGCTCGTGCTCAAGCGGCTGCGCGGCGATCGCAGCGCGGCACCGCTGGAGGTCGCGTGAACCTCGTCTACCTGGGCGCGCTGCTCGCCGCGATCGCAGGGATGCTCGTGCTCGACGCGCGGCACCGCCTGTTCCTGTGGCGCTCGCCCGGCCGCGCGCTCGCCACGCTCGCGATCGGCACGGGCGCGCTGCTCGTGGTCGACCTCGTCGCGATCGCGCTCGGCATCTTCCGGGTCGGCGACTCGCCGCTCATGACGGGCATCATGCTCGCACCGCACCTGCCGCTCGAGGAGCCGGTCTTCCTGCTGTTCCTGTGCCTGCTGACGATGGTCGTGCACGAGCTGGCACGGCGGATGCGGCGCACCGACCGCGGGGAGGTGTGAGGTGCCCGCGTATCCGCTGCTCGCCCTCGCCCTCGTGACGGCTGCCGTGCTCGTGCGCGTCTCGCTCGGTGCGGTCGCGCGCCGGCGGGGGCGCCCGCTGCCCGCGCTCCCCTCGCTCGTGACAGGCGCCGTGCTCGTGGTGCTCACCCTCGTCTTCGACAACCTGATGATCGCGGCCGGGCTGTACGGCTACCCGCCTGAGCAGCTCTCCGGCATCCGGATCGGGCTCGCGCCGCTCGAGGACCTCTCGTACCCCGTCGCCGCGGCGCTCGCGCTGCCCGCGATCTGGCACCGGCTCGGCGGTGACCGATGAGCGAGCCGTCGACGGCGCGCCGGGTGCTGCTCGCATCCCGGCCGCTCAGCTGGGTCAACACGGCGTACCCCTTCGCGGCGGCGATGCTGCTGGGGGGCGCCGGGATCGACGCGCGGCTGGTGCTCGGCACGGTGTTCTTCCTCGTGCCCTACAACCTGCTCATGTACGGCGTCAACGACGTCTTCGACTATGCCTCGGATGCCGCCAACCCCCGCAAGGGCGGCGCCGAGGGGGCGCTGCTCCCGCCGCACACCCACCGCCTCGTGCTCGGCCTCGCGGTGGGCACGACACTGCCGTTCGTCGTCGCGCTCGTGCTGCTCGGGAACCCCTGGTCGTGGCTCGTGCTCGCGGTGGTGCTGTTCGACGTGGTCGCCTACTCGGCCCCGCCGCTGCGGTGGAAGGAGGTGCCCGTGCTCGACTCGCTCAGCTCGAGCGTGCACTTCACGGGGCCCGCCGTGTACGGCCTCGTGCTCGCCGGCGCTGAGTGGACGGTGCCGACCGTTCTCGTGCTCCTCGCCTTCCTGCTGTGGGGCATGGCGAGCCACGCCTTCGGCGCGGTGCAGGACATCGTCCCCGACCGCGAGGCGGGCATCGCGTCGATCGCCACCGCGTTCGGCGCCCGCACCACGGTGCGCCTCGCGCTGGGTGCGTGGGGGCTCGCGGGGGTGCTCATGCTGTTCGTGCCCTTCCCCGGCCCGCTGACCGCGGTCCTCGCCCTGCCGTACCTTGCGCTCGCCTGGCCCTTCCGCTCGCTGCCGGATGCGGCATCCGGGCGGGCCAACCGCGGGTGGCGGCACTTCCTCTGGGTCAACTACATCGTCGGCTTCGGCGTCACCCTCCTGCTCATCCTCGCCGCCCTGCTCTAGCCCGGGGCGGTAGGCTCGGAGCATCCGGGCTCGATCTGGCCCGGCGACACCGTTCCCGCCATGAGGTCCGGTATCCGCTCGCATTGCATGCCCCTGCCCGCATACACCGGAGAAAACTCATGGCACCGCGCTTCGCGCCCCTCGTCCTCGTCCCCGTCCTGCTGCTCGCCGGATGCGCCGCATCCCCCGCCGCGCCCACGACCCCCGACCCCACAGCCACCGCCGACTTCCCGCTCACGATCGACAACTGCGGCACCGAGGTCACCTTCGAGAAGGCGCCCGAGCGCGTCGTCACGATCAAGTCCACCTCGACCGAGATGATGCTCGCCCTCGGCGTCGGTGACCGCATCGTGGGCGCGGCGTTCCAGGATGGCCCCGTCCCCGAGGAGTGGGCGGATGCGGCGCGCCGCATCCCGAGCCTCGCCCCCAAGATGCCGAACGAGGAGAGCGTGCTCGGCGTGACCCCCGACCTCGTCTACGCGGGCTGGGAGTCGGCGTTCACCCCGGATGCGGCCGGAGCCCGCGACGAGCTCGCGAGCCTCGGCGTCGCGAGCTACGTGCAGCCCGCCGCGTGTCAGCGCGCCGAGCAGCCCGCCAAGCTCGACTTCGACGAGGTGTTCCGCGAGATCCGCGAGTCGGGCGACATCTTCGGGGTGCCGCAGACCGCGTCCGAGCTCGTTGCCGCGCAGGAGAAGCAGCTCGCCGGCATCGAGAAGGCCGCCGGCGCCCCCACCGCCCTCTGGTGGTCGTCCGGCACCGACACGCCCTACGTGGGCGCCGGGATCGGCGCGCCCCAGCTGCTGCTGGAGACGGCCGGGCTGACGAACATCGCGGCCGACGTCGCCTCCACGTGGGCACCGCTCGGCTGGGAGGCGATCATCGCCGCCGACCCCGACGTCATCGTGCTCGTCGACTCCGACTGGAACACGGCGGAGCACAAGAAGGAGTACCTCGCCGGGAACCCGGCGACCGCGGCGATGACCGCCGTCAAGGAGCAGCGCTACATCGTGGTCCCCTTCGCCGCGAGCGAGGCCGGCGTGCGCAGCGTCTGGGCCGCCGCCTCGATCGCGCAGCAGTACGCGGAGCTCGGCGCGAGGTGACCCGCATCGTCGTCGCCGCGATCGCGCTCGGGGCCGCCCTCGTCGCCTCGATCACGATCGCGGTGACGATCGGCTCCGCCGACATCTCGGTCGCCGACGTGTGGGGCTCGGTGATCTCGCACCTGTTCTGGCTGCCGTCACCGCTCGACCCACTGCACGACGGCATCGTGTGGCAGCTGCGGCTGCCGCGCATCCTGACCGCCGCCGCGGTGGGCGCGGGGCTCGCGCTCGTCGGCTGCGTCATGCAGGCCGTCACGCGCAATCAGCTCGCCGACCCCTACCTGCTGGGCCTGTCGTCGGGCGCCTCGCTCGGGGCCGTCGCCGTGCTGCTGCTCGGCGTCGGCATCCTGCTTCCGGTCGCGGCCTTCGGCGGCGCGATGCTGGCGCTGCTCGCGACGCTCGGCCTCGCATCCGCCTTCGGCCCCCTCACCCCCACCCGCACGGTGCTCGCGGGCGTCGCGGTGTCGAGCTTCGCCGCGGCGCTCACGAGCTTCGTCATCTTCTGGACCGTCACGGGCGACTCCTACCGCGAGATCCTCGGCTGGCTGCTCGGCTCCCTCGCGGGTGCCCGGTGGCCGGAGGCGACCATCGCGGGCGCCGCCATCCTCGTGATCGGCGTGCCGCTCATGTTCACCGGCCGCGTGCTCGACGCCTTCGCGTTCGGCGACCGCTCGGCGGCATCCCTCGGCGTCCCGGTCACGGGAGCCCGCTGGGCGCTGCTCGGGGCCGGCGCGCTGCTCACGGGCGCACTCGTCGCGGTGTCCGGCTCGATCGGCTTCGTGGGGCTCGTGCTGCCGCATGCCGTGCGCCTCGTCATCGGCCCCGGCAACCGCGCGCTGCTGCCGCTCTCCGCGCTCGCCGGCGGGGTGTTCCTCGTGTGGGCGGACACCCTCGCGCGCGCCGCCTTCGACCCGCGCGAGCTTCCCGTCGGCATCATCACGGCCCTCATCGGAGCGCCCGTCTTCGCGCTCCTGCTGCTGCGCCGCAGGAGCCTCGCGTGAGCGCGAACGTGGAGGTGCGCGAGCTGACCGTCCGGATCGGCGGTCGCGCGCTCGTCGACGCCGTCGCCTTCGACGCGCCCGTCGGCGCCTTCACGGCCATCGTCGGGCCGAACGGGGCGGGCAAGTCGACGCTGCTGCGCGCGGTCTCCGGCATCGAGCACACGGCATCCGGCCTCGTGCTGCTGGACGGCGACGACCTGCTCGCGCTCCCCCGCCGCCGCAGGGCGCGGATCGTCGCCCTCGTCGAGCAGGACGCGGCCACCGAGCTGCCGCTCACGGGCCGCGACGTCGTGCGCCTCGGCCGCACCCCGCACGAGACGCTCATCGGCGGGGGCGACGCGGATGCCGCATCCGTCGTCGCCGACGCGCTCGCCCGCGCCGGTGCGGAGGCCTTCGCCGACCGCGACGTGACGACGCTCTCCGGGGGCGAACGCCAGCGGGTGCTGCTCGCGCGCGCCCTCGCCCAGCAGCCGCGGGTGCTGCTGCTCGACGAGCCCACCAACCACCTCGACCTCGCCGCGCAGCTCGACATGGTCGGCCTCGTGCGTCAGCTGACCGCCGAGGGGGTCACGGTGGTCGCCGCCGTGCACGACCTGAGCCTCGCAGCGGCTCACGCGGATGCCGTGGTGGTGCTCGCGGGCGGGCACGTCGTCGCGCACGGCGCCACCGAGGCGACCCTCACCCCGGCTCTCATCCACGAGGTGTTCGGGGTGCGCGCCGAGTGGACGCGCAACCCGCTCACCGGGCGCCCGCTGCTCGCGATCGGCTGAGGCGGCGGCCGGCTCGAGCCGGGTCCGGACGCGGGCGATCACCGGCCGCCCGCGTCCGCGGGTCAGGCCAGGCGACGGCCCCGGCGACGACGCAGCAGCAGGAGGAACGCGCCGGCCAGGAGAGCGGCCGTCGCGGCCCCGGTCCAGAGGAGCGGATCCGCACCCGTGAACGGCAGGGCCGGCACGACGGTGACGCGAACCGTGCCCGTGACCACGGTGCCGAAGGCGTCCATGAGCGAGTAGGTGAAGAGGTCCGTCCCCGAGTAGCCGGGGGCGGGCGTGTAGTGGAAGGTGCCGTCCGCGTCCACGACGACCGTGCCGTGCGCCGGCTGGGTCACCCCGTGCACGGTGAGGCCCGTCCCGCGCGCGTTCGCGAGGAGGCGGCCGCTCACCGAGTCGACGCGCTCGTCGACCTTCGTGCGGATCTCGTCGTCCGGTGCACTCGGCCGCACGAGCACCGTGACGCTCGCGGTCGCGGTGCCCCCGGCTCCGGTAATCGTGTAGGTGAAGATGTCCTGGCCCGAGAACCCGGACTCCGGGGTGTAGGTCACGGTCCCGTCGGGAGCGACCACCACCGTGCCGTGCGCACCGTCGGTCGCTCCGGTCACCGCGAGGCCCGTGCCGAGGTCGTCACCGAGGAGATCGCCCGGGACGAGCGTGATCGGCTCGTCGACGTCGCCCTCCGCCGTGTCGTCGACGGCGACCGGCGTCACGGTGATCGTCACCGTCTGCGTGTAGCCGCTCGCGCCGTCCGTGGCGTCATAGGTGAAGGTGGTCACGCCCGAGAAGCCCGCCGGCGGCGTGTAGCTGTACGAGCCGTCCGTGGCCACCGCGACCGCGCCCGAGGCGGGCTGCGTGTGAGAGGTGACCGAGAGCCCGGTGCCCGCGTCGTTGTCGAGCACGCCCGGGGCCGGAACGACGAGCGTCGTGCCCGCCGGGGTGGTGGCGACGTCGTCGCCGCCCGCGGGGGCGACCGTGATCACGAGCGTCGCGGTGGTCGTCTGCCCGGATGTGTCGCGCACCGTGTAGACGACCGAGTCGGTTCCCGAGAAGCCCGCGTCGGGGGTGTAGGTGTACGCCCCGTCGGCCGAGATCGCCAGGCTGCCGTGCGCGGCGGCGGTGTGGCCGGTGACCGTGAGGCCGCTGCCCAGGTCGTCGGCGAGCACGCCGCCCGCTGCGTCACGCGCGACGGCCGTGCCGAGGGTCGTGGTGTCGGTGTCGTCGACCGCCACGGGTGACACGGTGATGGTGAGCGTGGCCGTGGTCGTCTGGCCCGAGGAGTCACGCACCGTGTAGACCGAGCTGACCGTGCCCGAGAACCCCACCGCGGGTGTGTAGTCGTAGGCGCCGTCGGCCGCGATGTACACCGTGCCGGATGCGGGCGCCGTGTAGCCGGTCACCTGCAGACCGCTGCCGCTGTCGTCGACGAGCACGCCCGCCGCCGAGCCGCGCGAGATCGAGGTGCCGGCCGTCGTCGCGTCCACGTCGTCGACCGCCACGGGGGTGACCGTGATGGTGAGCGTGGCCGTGGTGGTCTGGCCCGAGGAGTCGCGCACCGTGTAGACCGAGCTGACCGTGCCGGAGAACCCGACCGCGGGCGTGTAGTCGTACGAGCCGTCGGACGCGATGCTCAGCGTGCCGGAGGCGGGCGCCGTGAAGCCGGTGACCGTGAGGCCCGACCCCAGGTCGTCGGGGAGCACGCCGGATGCCGCGCCGCGCGCGAGGGGCGTCCCCGCGGTCGTGGTGTCGGCGTCGTCGACCGCGACCGGGGTCACGGTGATGGTGAGGGTCGCTGTCGTCGTCTGCCCGGCCGAGTCCCGCACGGTGTAGGTGGAGGTCACGGTGCCCGAGAAGCCGGCAGCCGGGGTGTAGTCGTAGGAGCCGTCGCCGGCGATGCTCAGCGTGCCCGAGGCGGGCGCCGTGAAGCCGGTCACCGTGAGGGCCGACCCGAGGTCGTCCGGCAGCACGCCCGCGGCGGCGTCGCGTGAGATCGCGGTGCCCGCGGTCGTCGCGTCCGTGTCGTTCGTCGCGACCGGGGTCACCGAGATCGTCAGCGTCGCGGTGTCGGTGAGGCCGTTCGCGTCGGTGATCGTGTAGACCGAGCTGACGACGCCGGAGAATCCGGCGACCGGCGCGTAGGTGTACGAGCCGTCCGACTGGATGCTCAGCGACCCCGAGGAGGGGGACGTAAAGCCCGTCACCTGGAGGCCCGTGCCGAGGTCGTTCCCGAGCACGCCGTCACCGCTGACGCGGGTGATCGACGTGCCGTGGCTCGTCGCATCCGTGTCGTCGACCGCGAGCGGCGCCACCGTGATGGTGAGCGTCGACGTCGTGGTCTGGCCCTCCCCGTCGGCGACGGTGTACGTGGAGACGACGGTTCCCGAGAACCCGGCGGCGGGCGTGTACGTGTACGAGCCGTTCGACTGGATGCTCAGCGACCCCGACGAGGGCGTCGTGAAGCTCGTCACGGTGAGACCGGTGCCGCGGTCGTCCGCGAGGACGCCCGCGGCGACGTCGCGCGTGATGGCCGCGCCCGCGGTGGTGGTGTCGGTGTCGGCCACCGCGACGGGCGTCACGTGGAGGGTGAGCACGGCGGTGTCGGTCTGGCCGTCGTCGTCGGTGACCGTGTACATCGAGCTGACCGTGCCGGAGAACCCGGCCGCCGGCGTGTAGCTGTAGGAGCCGTCCGCCGCGATGCTCAGCGTGCCGGACGACGGCGACGTGAACGCGGTCACCTCGAGCCCGGTTCCTCCGTCATCGGTGAGCACCCCGTTCGCCGCGTCGCGGACGAGGGGCGTGCCGGCCGGGGTCGTGTCCTCGTCGTCGACGGCGGCGAGGCCGACCGCGATCGTGAGGGTCGCGGTGGCGGTGCGGCCGGCGGTGTCGCGGATGGTGTACACCGTGCTGACGACGCCCGAGAACCCCGCGGCGGGGACGAAGACGTAGGAGCCGCCCGCGTCGATCGTCAGGGTCCCGCGGGCGCTCGACACCGGTGTGTTGCCGGTGACGGTGATGCCCGTGCCGAGGTCGTCGCCGAGCACGCCTGCGCTGCCGGTGCGGGTGAGGGTCTGACCGTAGGGGGTCGCGTCCGTGTCGTCCACCGCGAGGGGCGTCACCGTGATGGTGAGCGTCGCCGTGGTCGAACGCCCTGCGGCATCCGTGACCGTGTAGTCCGAGGTGACGTCACCCGAGAACCCGGCCGCGGGGGTGTAGCTGTACGACCCGTCGGCTGCGATGTTCAGGCTCCCGGATGCCGGCGCCGTGAACGCGGTCACCTGGAGTCCCGTGCCCAGGTCGTCGGTGAGCACCCCGGCCGCGGCGTCGCGCGTCAGGGTGGCGCCCGCGGCGGTCGTGTCGCTGTCGTCCACCGCGACCGGCCTCACCGTGATGGTGAGGGTCGCGGTCGTCGTGCTGCCGGCGGCGTCGGTGATCGTGTAGGTGGACACGGCGTCGCCGGAGAACCCGGCTGCGGGGGTGAACGTGTAGGCGCCGTCCGCCGCGATGGTGAGCGTCCCCTGGCCCGCCGGGATCGGCGTGAAGGCCGTCACCTCGAGGTCGGTGCCGCTGTCGTCGGGCAGCACTCCGGCCGCGGCGTTCCGCGAGATCGGCGTGCCGGCGTCCGTGGCGTCCGTGTCGTTCACCGCGATCGGCGTGACGGTGATCGTGAGCGTCGCGGTCGTGGTCTGGTTGCTGCTGTCGCGCACCGTGTAGCTCGTCGTCGCCGTGCCCGAGAAGCCCACCGGGGGCGTGTAGCTGTAGGAGCCGTCGGCGGCGAGGGTGAGGGTGCCGGTCCCGGGGGCGAGCGGCGTGCTGGCCGTGACGGTGAGGCCCGTGCCGACGTCGTTCGCGAGCACCCCGCTGCCGGCCGTGCGCGACACCGGGGTGTTCGCCGGGGTGCTCGCGGTGTCGTCGACGGCGCGCGGCGTGACCGTGATGGTGAGCACCGCGGTGTCGGTCTGCCCGGCGTCGTCGGTGATCGTGTACGTCGAGGTGACGGTGCCGGTGAAGGTCGCGGTGGGCACGTAGCTGTAGGAGCCGTCGGCGGCGATCGTGAGGGTTCCCGACGACGGGGGCGTGAACGCCGTCACGGTGATGTTCGTGCCGCTGTCGTTGCCGAGCACCCCCTGGGCGACGCCGCGGGTGAGGGTGGTGCCGACGGACGTCGTCGCGGAGTCGTTCACGGCATCCGGCGTCGTCGGGAGCGGCAGGACGTCGGCCTGGGTCGTCCGCACGGCGCTCGGGAAGAAGGTCCAGATGTCGAGGCCCTTCGCGTCGCCGAGCGTGCCCTTCGTCGTGGGGCAGAAGGCGTTCGCGTTGGTGCTCTCCTGGGTGCCGAAGGCGCGGGCGCTGCCGGAGGAGTCGAAGCCCGTCACCGGGTCGCTGAACAGCGGGTTCGGCACGACGCCGGCGAAGTTGGGGCAGATCGCGCCGCCCGGCGTGCCGACGTTCACGCCGCTGCTGGTCGTGTAGCCGCGGTCGTCGAAGAACGCGCGCGTGCAATTGCTGCCGTTGCTCGTGGCGCCCGTGAACGGGCAGATGCCGCTCGGCGGGTTCTCGAGGGTGATCGTGGGCCCGCCGTAGTAGGAGCTCTCGATGTCGAGCATGGGTGCGTGGTATTCGCCGCCGCGCAGCGTCGCGTGCACGACGTAGTCGTCGCCGATCGGGAAGGGGTTGCCCCTGTTGTCCTTGCCATCCCAGTTGACCGCGTAGACGCCCGCGGCGTCGACCACCCCGCGGATGGTCACGTTCCCGGGCAGGCCGGGGTCGAAGTCCACCCCGTCGCGCGAGAGCACGATCTCGTAGGTTCCGCTCGTGCCGGTGTCGACGGTGAAGGTTCCGCCCTGGTCGACGTAGCTGCCGGATGCGGTCTTCTTCCCCGCGTAGCTCACCGAGTTGAGCACCGGGTTGGTCGGCGTCGTCGGGATGCTGAGCGCACCCAGCGTGGCGCTCGAGAGCGGCTCGAGCGAGAGCGGGTACTCGGGTGCGGCGAGGTGGGTTCCGCCGAGCAGCGTCTCGAGGATCTGGGTGTTGGAGCCCGTCGCGACGACGTCGTGGTTGAGGGGCGTGCCGTCCGCGTCGAGGAAGCCCGAGCGGTTGCCGTAGTACGCGTAGCCGTTGCCGTCGAGTCCGCGCATGTCGACGCGGTAGCGGAATCCGTCCGTCGTGTTGAGGTAGAGCGTCGACATGACGGGGCGGGGGTTGGCTCCGGTGAAGAACGCGAAGGAGTACGTGTAGACGCGGCCGGCGATGTTGGTCGTCGAGGTGGTGGTCGCGCCGCGCACGGTGAGGTCCCAGGCGTTGACGGCCGAGGAGCCGGCGGGGTTGGGGAAGCTGGGGTCGCTCGGCACGACGAGCGGGCTCGGGCTGCCGTCGCCGGATGCGAGGTTGCCCGCCGTTCCGTAGAAGGCGACCCGGTAGATGCCGGTCGTGGGGGCGGTGTAGTAGCAGGCCTTGTACCCCGCGGCGTTGTTGTTGCCGGTGATCGAGTTGGGACCGGCGAGCTCCTGCGTGCGCGTCGCCAGCACGCCGCGGTCCGCGTTGTCGCCGCCCGTGGCGCGCTGAGCCAGACAGCTGAAGCTCGGCGTGGGGAGCGCCGAGTTCGCGACCGTGTTGACGCCCGTCTCGGAGATGAGGCCCGGGTTCCACATCACGATGTCGGCCTGGCTGCCCGAGAGCGTCTGCATCGACGACGAGCCGACCAGGATCTGCTCGCCCGCGACCGCGTACACCGAGAACATGGTGCGCCGCTTGACCTGCGTCTCGCCGGGACCGTTCGGGCCGTACGAGTTGGTGCGCCATTCGAGGGCGGCCCGGCACGGGTTCGCATCCGTGGGACCGCAGGTGCTGCCTCCGGTCGGGAAGAGCGTGCCGGATCCTGACACGGCGGCGGAGGCGGTCGCGACGGGGGCGATCGTGGCAGGGGCGACGACCGCGGCGAGGGCGAGCGCGAACGCGGTCACCGCCGCGAGGGCAGCGCGAGGCATGTGGAACCGTTCGGGTCGGGTCGATCGGGGTGACGTCGAGACGCGTCTCGGCGTTCTTCACGCTAGCCGGTAGACCGCCCCGTCTGTCCTCGCGGCATGTCCCCAGTTCGGGAGCGATCACCCCGGTCTGTACCCCATCGCCCCCAGGCTGTACCCCCTACCGCTCGTCGGGACGCCAGCGGTACAGCAGCGAGGGCGGCAGCAGGAACGCCCGCACCCGCGTGCTCGTCCCCGCCGACCTCAGGATCACGCGGCGCACCGCGGCGAGCTCGGCGGGCGACGGTGCCGCCGCATCCGGGCGCCCGTAGGCGGAGTCCTCCACCCGCCCCCGGAAGGCGCCCAACGCGTCGCTCTCGATCGTGATCTGCCGCGCCAGCCGGTCCGCGAACGCGCGGGCGGTCTCGGAGTCGGGAGCCGACCAGCCGATGTCGCGCGCCGTGTCGCGCACCTCGTCCCACGCGGCCGTCGCGGCATCCCGCCCCTGACGCATCCGGCGGACACGGCCCCATCGCACCGCGGTGCGGAACGCGGCCGGCACGAGCCCGATGAGCACGAGCGCCGCGAGCACGCCGAGCGCCGCGAGCACCGAACCGCTCTGCTGCGCGGCCAGCTGCTCGGGCGTCTGCGGCGTCTCGTCGCGGTCGGGACGGGCGTCCGGCGTCGCGCTCGGGGCCGAGGTCGGCGTCTGCGTGCTCTCGTCCTGCGGCGTGTTCGGGTCGTCGACGAGCGAGGTGCCGTACTGCGGGAGCGAGCCGCGGCCGGGCGTCGGCTCGAAGCGCAGCCAGCCGATGCCCTCGAAGTACAGCTCCGGCCAGGCGTGCAGGTCGTTCGTGGAGACCTGGAAGACGGGCGAGCGCTGCTCCTCCCGGCCACCCGGCTGGAAGCCCACCGCGACGCGCGACGGGATCCCGAGCACGCGCGCCATGACCGCCATCGCCGAGGCATAGTGCACGCAATAGCCGGACTTCACGTCGAGGAACACCGCGAGCGCGTCCATCCCGCTGCCGTCGAAGCCCTCCTCGACCGGGGTGTCCTCGGAGTACTCGAACGGAGAACCCCGCAGGTACGACTGCAGCGCGAGCGCCTGGGCGTAGGCGGAACCGGCGCCGTCTCCGACCTCGTGGGCGGTGGCGCTGATGATCTCGGGCAGGCCATCCGGCAGGCTGAGCGAGCCCAGCGGTGCCGAGGCCGGGTTGACCGTGGTCTCCGCGAGCTGCTCCGCGGTCGGGTTCACCTCCAGGAAGCTCGCCTCGTACTCCTGGCCGCGCGCCCCGGATGCGACGCTGCGCACGGTGAGGGTCTCCGGCTCCCAGAACCAGTCGCCCTCGGTTCCCGCGACGCTCGTGGTGGGATACGGCAGCGGAAGCCAGTGCGTGATGAGGTCGGCGACGGTCACGTCGACGCTCGCCTCCTCGGAGCGCACCTCGGGGCCGAACCCAACGGGTACCGGGAACTGCTCCAGCCCGCCCGCCCGCTCGGGGCCGACGGTGGGCCCCCAGGTCTCCCCCGTGAAGTTGTCGAGGGTCGTGAGCCGCAGGTACACGGGGCCCGTGGCATCCGTCGTGTAGCTGAGCGCGAGCGTCGGGTCGCCGCGGCGCAGGTCGTCGCCGAGCGTGATGAGCGGGTTCACACCGGTGCGCAGCCCCGAGCTGCGCACCGAGGCGTCGTCGCGCACGCCGGGGATCGCATAGGGCAGCAGCAGGGAGCCCACCGCGACCAACGCGCCCGCGACGAGCACCACGCGACGGCTGTCGCGCCGCGCCCCGATCCGCAGGACGGCGAGGTAGAGCACCGCCGTCGCGAGATACCAGAAGGCATCCGTGAGCTCCGGACGGATCGCCATCGGCACCACGAGCAGCGCCGCGAGCGGACCGGCCACGAGCGCCGGACGACGCAGGGCGATGAGCACATCCGTCACCCACGCGCACGCGATCATCAGCACGGCGATGAGCAGCACGATGCCGAGCTCCGGCGTCGCCGGCACCCGCTGCTCAACGATCGACGCGATGCCCGACTCGACGAGGAGCCCCATCCGGCCGACGGTGTCGAGGGTGGGGATGACGCCGAGGATCGCCGTGTCGGCGGCGTAGCCGAGCGTCAGTAGGCCCACCCCGGCCGCGAGCGACACGAGCGGAGGCCAGAGCGGCGAGCGCAGGAGGCTGCGGGCCGCGGCCGCCGCGACGAGCACCGCCGCCGCGTAGCCCGCGCCGACGAACCACCAGCTGAGGCCCGCGAGCGTGACGTGCAGGCCCGCGAGCGCCGCCGCGAGGGCGCCCCAGGCGAGCAGGGTGCGCGGCCAGCGCTGCTCGGTGCGCGGCCTCCGCGGCGGTCCGGTGCGCGAGGCGGGAGCGGCCGGCGCCCGGCGGGTGTCAGTGAGCGCCACGGATGTACCCCGCCTCCGTCGCCGACGCCCGCCAGCTGTCCGCGATGTCGTCGAACGGCTCGACGTCCACGCACAGCCACCCCGTGTCGGCGAAACGCGCGCGCGTCTCGGCGCGCATCCCGATCGCGAACAGCGCCCCCGACTGACCGGGGCGACGCTGCCGCAGCACCCAGTCGACCACCTCGTCGTCCGGGTCGGCGAGGATCGCGAACGTCGGGCCCGCCGCATCCGCCGACGCCGCCGGCAGCGCGTGATGGCGCTCGAGCATGCGCAGCGCGGCGAGGCTCGTCAGGAACCCCTCGACGCGCTGGCCGCCCTCCCAGCGCTCGCCGATCGGCTCGATCTGGGCCGTGCCCGACTCCACGACCTCGACGCGGAAGCCGCTCTCGTCGAGGTGCACGGCGACCGCCGCCAGCATCCGCACCGCCCACTCGAAGGACTCGCTGTGCGGCGCGGGCGGCCAGTTCTCGCGGTCGGGTGCGGCGTCGGGGTAGCCGGCGACGCGCGTGTCGACGATGACGCGGGCGTCGGGGTGGCTGCGGTGCTCCTCCTGGCGCACCATGAGCTCGCCGTGGCGTGCGGATGCGCGCCAGTGCACGCGGCGCAGGGCGTCGCCCGAACGGTACTCGCGCGTCGTGAGGTCGTCGTCGTTGCCGACCGCGCGACGCTGCACGAGCTGCGCTGCACCGTCGCCGTCGATCAGCATCGGGCCGCCCTCCGGCAGCTGCGCGACCGCCGGTACGACCGTCAGGCGATCGACGTCGCCGAGCGCCGCGGAGGAGCGCGCCATCCCGAACGGGTCGGTGAACTCCGCCACGAGCGGCCCGATCGGGTAGAGACCCCGCCGGTGCGGGTGCAGCTCGTAGTGCAGCACCGCCGTGCGGGCGGACGCGGGCCGGATGCGGATCGGGTCGAGCTCGCCCGGCCGCTGCGGCTCCCGCCACGGGATGGCGTCGTTCCACAGCAGGGCGGGGGTCGTCACCGTGCCGCCGTTGCGCACCCGCAGCGTCACGAGCGCGGTCGACCCCGCGGATACGACGGGCGGCGAGAACAGGCGGATGACGTCGAGCTTGGGGCGCCGCAGCCGCGCCAGCAGCAGGCCGCCGAGCGACAGCAGGAGCGCGAAGGACGCCGCGACGAGCAGCTCGTGCCGGCCGATCACGAACGCCAGCACGAGGCAGGCCGCCCCCACGCCGAGCGTCGTCCACCCGCGCACGGTGAGACGCGTGCGATGCAAGCGCCTCAGCGACGAGTCGGGGTCGGACACGGGATGCGCGGTGCGCTCAGGCCGGCCCGGACGCGCCGAGCGGCACCGGGGTGGACTTCACGATGCGGGCCGCGATCTCGGCGAGCCCCTCGCGGCCGTACCCGCCGCCCGTCGACTTCGCGGGCATGAGGCGGTGGGCGAGCACCGGCACGGCGAGCGCGTCGATGTCGTCGGGCAGCACGAAGTCGCGGCCGTCGAGGGCCGCACGGGCCTTCGCGGCGCGCACCAGCTGCAGGGTCGCGCGCGGGCTCGCCCCGAGCCGCAGCTCGCGGTCGACGCGCGTCGCGGCGGCGATCGCCACGACGTAGTGCTCGACGGCGGGACTCACGAACACCTCGCGCACCGTGAGGATCATCTGGCGCAGCCGCTCGATCGTGACGACCGGCCGCAGCTCGTCGAGCGGGCTGCCCTGCTCCCGCTGGCGCAGCATCGCGGCCTCGTTCGCCGCATCCGGGTACCCCATCGAGATGCGGGCCATGAAGCGGTCGCGCTGCGCCTCGGGCAGCGCGTAGGTGCCCTCCATCTCGACCGGGTTCTGCGTCGCGATGACGGTGAACGGGGCCGGCAGCGGGTAGCTGCCTCCGTCGACCGAGACCTGGTGCTCCTCCATCGACTCGAGCAGCGCCGACTGGGTCTTGGGGCTCGCGCGGTTGATCTCGTCGCCGATGACGATGTTGGCGAACACGGGGCCGGGCTTGAACTCGAAGTCGCGGGTGGCCTGGTTGTAGACCGAGACACCCGTTATGTCCGACGGCAGCAGGTCGGGCGTGAACTGGATGCGGTTCACCGTGCAGTCGACGCTGCGGGCGAGCGCGCGGGCGAGCATCGTCTTCCCGACGCCCGGCACGTCCTCGACGAGCAGGTGGCCCTCGGCGAGCAGCACCGTGGTGGCGAGCTCGATGACGTCGCGCTTGCCGTCGATGACCGTCTCGACGGCGGCCATCACCGCCCGGGCGTCCAGGAGGAACTCGGGAGCGGACAGGGGTCCCGTGGAGGTCTCGGCATCGACGCCGACGGCCTCCCCGGTCTCGGGGACGCGTTCCATCATCCGAGTGTCGCACGACCTCGTGGATTCGTCACCGTCGCGGGTGTCCTGAATCCTCGGGCCGCGTGTCCCGAGGTCGAGGCGTCGCTTCGTGTCGTCTCACCCCGCGCACGCCCGACGCAAATCACGCCTCACCCTTTCCCGCTGAGACGCATCACGCCGCGATGGCCCGAGGCGTCACTTCGTGTCGCCGCGGGTGCGGGTCATGCGACCCAAAGCGACGCCTCAGTGACCCGGGTCGGCTGCGTCGCGTGCGGCGAGGCCCGCCGCGTAGCCGTCGGCGTAGGCCTCGCGGCTGCCCCGGCGGAACATGTCGCGCTCGGAGGGACGGATGAGGGCGCGCGCGCCCGGCGCGTCGAGCCCGGTCACGAGGTGCCCGAGGCCGCGGATCACGGCGACGGGGCGGCCCGCCGCCTTGCCCTTCACGAGCTCCGCGGCGGCGGCCAGCTCGTCGCCGATCGCGGGCGCCGTCACCGCCAGGGTCTTGCCGTTCGCGTCCGCCGTGCCGGCGAGCTCGTGCAGCACGACGACGCCCGCGGCGCCGATCGCGGCATCCGTCTGCCCCTCGCGCCAGGGGCGGCCGAGTGTGTCGGTGAGGATGACGCCGATGCGGATGCCGAGCCGGTCGCGCAGCGTCTCGGCGAGGTGGCGGGCGGAGCGGTCGGGGTCCTCGGGGAGCAGCAGCACGTGGCCGTCGGGCGCGTTGGACGCGTCGACGCCCGCGGCCGCCATCACGAGGCCCTGCCGGTTCTCGACGATGCGCGTCGTGCCCGAGCCGTCGGCGTGCGGGCGCTCGGCGACGACGCGCACGGTCTCGGCGGTGATCGCCTCCTCGCGATCGGCGGCCGCGACGATGCGCCCCTCCGCCTTGCTCACGATCTTGCTCGTCACCGCGACGATGTCGCCGTCCTCCGCGACCCCCGCGAGCGCATCCCCGAGGATGCCCGCGAGGTCGTCCCCCGCCCGGAACTCGGGCAGCCCCTCGAGCGCGAACACGCTGAATCCGTCCATCCCCGCCATCCTCCCCTCCCGCGAGCATCCCTCCACCGCGAGTAGTCGTATATCGGGCGAAAACCCTCGTTCTGGGCTCGGAATACGACTACTCGGCGTGGGTGTCGAGCTCGTGCGCGACCGCGCGCACACCCAGCCAGGCGAGCACGGCGACGGCGCCGAAGAGCGCGACGACGAGGGCGGCGAGATCCGCGGCGGCGACACCCGCGGCGACCTCGGCGTCGCCCGGCCTGCTGGTCTCCACCATCGCGGCGATGAGCCAGATGAGCGCAGCGCTCGCGAGCGCCACCACCGAGATCGCGCCGATCGCACGACGGTAGGGGTTGGGTCTCATGGCGCGAGCGTAGCGGTGCGCGCCTCAGCCGCGAAGCCCCGGCAGCACCTCGCGACCGAAGAGCTCGAGGAACGCGGTCTGGTCGCGCGAGACGTTGTGCAGGTACACCCGGTCGAAGCCGAGGTCGAGGTAGCGCTGGATGTGGGCGCGGTGCACGTCCGGGTCCTCGGAGATGAGCACGCGGCCCTCGAAGTCCTCTGCGCGCACGGTGCGGGCGATCTGCTCGAGCTCGAACGGCGAGCGGATATCGGACTTCGGGAACCGCATCCCCGCGTTCGGCCACTCCCGCAGCGCGTTCGCCACCGCCTCCTCGCGGGTGGGCGCCCAGCTGAGGTGCAGGCGGATGATGCGCGTCTGCGTGCGGGGATCGCGCCCCACCTCGCGCCCGCCCTCGGCGAACCGCGCGAGCAGCGGCGCCACCTTCTCCACCGGGGCACCGTCGACCACGATCCCGTCGACAGTGCGGCCGGCGCGCTTCGCCGTCACGGGGCCGGCGGTGCCGATCAGGATGGGCGGTGCGGCATCCGGCATCGTCCAGAGCCGCGTGGACTCGAGCTTGTAGTAGCGGCCCTCGTGCCGGGCGTCGCGGCCGGCGAGGGATGCCGCGAACAGCTTCTTGATGATGTCGACCGCCTCGAACATGCGGTCGATGCGCTCGGGCGCCTCGGGCCAGTAGCGTCCGACGACGTGCTCGTTGATGGCCTCGCCCGAGCCGAGCCCGAGCCAGTGGCGGCCCGGGTATATGGCGGCGAGCGTGGCGGAGGCCTGCGCGACCATCGCCGGATGCCACCGGAAGGTGGGCGCCGTCACTCCGGTTCCGAGGTCGCCCGCCGTCACCTGGCCGAGCGCCGACAGCACATTCCACACGAAGCTCGCCTGCCCCTGCTGCGGCACCCACGGCTGGAAGTGGTCGGCCGCCATCACCCCCGTGAACCCGGATGCCTCCGCCTGCTGCGCGAGCGCGATCACCTCGCCCGGCGCGAAGCGCTCGAGCATGGCGGCGTAGCCGATGTGCGGGGTCACGGCTCCATCTTGACGCGTTCCCGCATCGCATCGCTCTCCGTTGGGGAGGACGACACGCCGCGCGAGTCCCTCCGCAGACGGGTGCGGCGGCGCGTCGTCCTCCGCAAGCTCAACCGAGCGCCGCGATCGCGTCCGCCGCGAGCTGCACCACCGTGTCCGAGGCGGAGGCCTCGGGCGTGAAGCCGAGGCGCGCCACCACGAGCCCCTCCGAGGGGATGACGAGCAGCAGCTGACCGTCGTGGCCGTTCGCCGAGTACGCATCCGATGGCAGCGACGGCCACCGCAGCGAGCCGTCGGGCAGCACGTTCGTGCGCCAGCCCATGCCGTATCCGGGGTCGTCCGAGACGCCCGTGTCGGTCACCGTGAGGCTCCGCGCCATCCAGTCCGACGGCAGCAGCTGCTCGCCGTTCCACTCCCCGTTCTGCAGCGCGAACTGCCCGATCGCGGCCCAGTCGCGCGGGGTCGCCCACAGGTACGAGGAGCAGACGGGGGTGCCCGCGGCATCCGGCTCCATCACGGCCGAGGAGAGGCCGAGAGCCCGGAAGATGGTCTGCCGCGGCAGGTCGGCGCCCGCGCCGGTGCGCGAGGCGAGCACCGAGCACAGCAGCGTCGTCGAGCCGCTCGAGTACTGCTGCACCTCGCCCGGCGCGTGCGCGAGCGGGAGGCTCGCCACGTAGCCGCCCATGTCGGGCTCGAGGTACAGCATCCGGGTGATGGGGGTGCCGAGGTCGTAGGTCTCGTCCCACGCGAGGCCGGCGTCCATGCGCAGCAGGTTCTCGACGGTGATGTCGGCGCGCTCGTCCGTCCACTCGGGTCGCAGGTGGTCGTCGTCGAGCGCGACCACGCCCTGCTTCACGAGCATGCCGGTCATGAGCGAGGTCACGCTCTTCGACATCGACCAGCCGAGCTGCGGAGTGGATGCGTCGAAGCCGTCCGCGTAGCGCTCCGCCACCAGCGCGCCGTCCTTCACGACCACGATGCCGCGCGTGCCGAGCTTCGCGACCACGGCGTCCGGCTCCCCCGCCGCGAAGGCGCGGTCGAGCGCCGACTCGAGCTCGGGGCTCGGGGCGGCGACCACCGCCTCCGTGAAGGGGTTGCCCGCTGAGGTCACCACGGTCGGCTCGCCGAGTGCGAGGGGCGCCGAGGCCAGGGTGCAGCCGAAGCCCTCGACGTAGCGCGCCTGCTGCGGGGTGCCGACGCCCAGCACGGATGCCGTGTCGACATCGCCCTCACCGCTCACCTTCAGATACGGCACGAGCGGGTTCGGCGGCAGATCGGAAGCCGGGTCGTCGCGCCCCGCCACATGCTCGAGCGCGCAGGCGTTGTGGGCCGCATAGCCCGTGCCCGTCAGCAGCAGCGGCCCCTGCCAGAGGAAAACGCCCGTGAGCGCGACGACGAGCAGCAGGACAACGGACGCGGCCACGATGCCGCCCCGACGGAGGAGACGCACGAGCGGATGCTAACCCGCGAGGCGCGGGCGGGCGAAACGGGGCCCGCGCTACGGACGCAGCAGCACCTTGATGGCGCGCCGCTCGTCCATCGCGGCGTACGCCTCCGCGACCTCCGCCATCGGCAGCTCGAGGTCGAACACGGCACCCGGCTGGAGGCGGCCGTCCCACACCTCGGGCAGCAGCTCCTCGACGTAGTTGCGCACCGGGGCGACTCCCCCGCGCACGCCGACGTTGGTCTCGAACATGCGCCGGATGGGCAGCTCGGCGCCGCCGTTCGGCACTCCGACGTAGCCCACCTGCCCGCCGGGCCGCGCGGAGCGGAGGGCCTGGTCCATCGACTCCTTCGTGCCGACGCACTCGAGCACGACATCCGCGCCGACGCCGTCGAACATGGCCCGGATGCGCTCCACGCCCTCCGTGCCGCGCTCCGCCACGACGTCGGTGGCGCCGAAGCGACGCGCGAGCTCCTGCCGGTCGGCGTGCCGCGACATCGCGACGATGCGCTCGGCTCCGAGGCGGGCGGAGGCGAGCACGGCGCACAGCCCCACCGCGCCGTCGCCCACCACGACGACCGTCTTCCCGGGTCCCACCCCGCCCGAGACGGCGGCATGGTGCCCCGTGCCCATCACGTCCGCGAGGGTCAGCAGGTGCGGCACGAGCGCCTCATCGGGCATCGCGGGTGTCGCCACGAGCGAGCCGTCGGCGTGCGGCACGCGCACGCGCTCGCCCTGCCCGCCGTCGGCGAAGCCGCCCATGCGGTCGTCGCTGCCCCACCATCCGCCGTTCAGGCACGACGTCGAGAAGCCGTTCCGGCAGTTCACGCACTCCATGTCGCAGTCGTAGAACGGGGCGATCACGAAGTCGCCGACCCGGATGCGGCGCACCTCGGGCCCCACCTCCTCGACCACACCCACGAACTCGTGACCGATGCGGTGCGGCGCGTGCGTCGGGGTGACTCCGCGGTACGGCCACAGGTCGGAGCCGCACACGCACGCCGCCACGACGCGCACGATCGCGTCGCCGCCGGTCGAGAGCACCGGATCCGGCACCTCCTCGAAGCGGATGTCGCCGGGCGCGTGGATGAGGGTCGCGTGCACGGTTCGAGGCTACGCGGATGCGGGCGGGCGCGCCCACGTCGCAGCTACAGGCTCAACCGGCGTCTTCGGTGCCGAACCTCCCGCGTGCGGCCGTTTCAGCCTGCTTCTGCCACGCCGAGCCGTCGCGTCAGCAGGAGCGCCGCGGTGAGCGGCACCGCGGCGATCACCGCGAACGACAGGTCGATGAGTTGCCACCCCCACGGGATGCCGCGCACCGCGCCCGCCACGAGGGCCAGCGGAACGACGACGGCGCACATGACGAGCCCCCACCGGATCACCCAGACGTTGCGCACCGGGTCGCGAAGCGGGCCGAGGAAGGCGACCGCGATCATCAGGTGGGCGAACGCGAGCCAGTCGGTGCCGTAGGCGAGGAACGGGTAGCTCGCGTAGCTCGCCACGAGCGCGTCGTGCACGCGGTCGACCCACGGCGTCGCCCAGCCCCACAGCTCGGGGAACGGCAGCCACCCGCCGTGCAGCGCTGCCGATGCCGCCCCGAGCTCCGCCTCGAGGGGGAACGCGGTGACGCCGCTCACCACGAGGCCGAGGATGACGACCACCAGCCAGACGCGGATCCACGCGAGCGTGCTCATGCCGCGACGGTATCCGCCGGGGTGCGGCAGCGGCAGCGACCTTGGTCCCGCGGTCGCTCGGCTGTCGGTGGCCGGGCGTAGCGTCGAGACACGAGCGAAGGAGCACACCATGGTCGACTACCGCATCGAACTCGTCTTCGTCCCCGTCTCGGACGTCGACCGCGCGAGGGCCTTCTACGGCGACACGCTCGGCTGGCCCGTCGACCACGACCAGACCGTCAGCGACGAGCTCCGGTTCGTGCAGGTGACGCCGCCCGGATCCGCCTGCTCGATCGCCTTCGGCGTCGGCATCAGCGACATGGCGCCGGGCTCGCTGCGGGCGCTGCAGGTCGTCGTGTCGTCGGCGGATGAGGCGCTCGCCGACCTCCGCGGCCGCGGGGTCGAGTGCTCCGACATCGCCGACCTCGCCTGGGGTCGGTTCATCTACTTCGCCGACCCGGATGGCAACAGCTGGGCGGTGCAGGAGCTGCCCGACTACGCGGCGAACGCCGGCTGACCGCGGCGGCTGGTGCGCATCACGTCACCCCGTCACCCCGCCAGTCTCACCCTGTCGCCAATCTCACCCTGTCGCCTCAGAAATGCAGGAGATTCTCGGTGGCGCCCGAAGCAGGGCCCGACGACAGTGGGTTCCGGGTTCGCCGCTCCTGCATTTCTGAGGAGGTGACGGTCGCAGCGCGCGGCGGTCGCGGGACCCGACGCCTACAGCGCGCGCAGCCGCGGTGCCAGGTCGCGCTCGAAGAGCTCCATGAAGCGGCGCTGGTCGTGCCCGGGCGCGTGGAACACGAGGTGGTTCAGCCCCCAGTCGACGTACTGGGCGATCTCGGCGACCACCGCATCCGGATCGGAGCCGACGATCCACCGCGAGGCGATCTGCTCGATCGGGAGCGCGTCCGCCGCCCGCTCCATCTCGACCGGGTCGGTGATGTCGTGCTTCTGCTCCTTGGGGAGCGCGAGCGGCGCCCAGAACCGGGTGTTCTCGAGCGCGACGTCGGGGTCGGTGTCGTAGGAGAGCTTGATCTCGATCATCCGGTCGACGTCGTCGAGCGTCTTGCCCGCCTTCGCGGCGCCCTCCTCGACGGCGGGCATGAGCTCGTCGCGGTAGAGCGCGGCGCCCTTGCCCGAGGTGCAGATGAACCCGTCGCCCGCGCGTCCCGCGTATCGCGCCACCATCGGACCGCCCGCCGCGATGTAGATCGGGATGGGCGTCTCGGGCCGGTCGTAGATCGACGCGTCGACGGTGGAGTAATACTCGCCGTCGAAGCTCACGCGGTCCTCGGTCCACAGCGCCCGCATGAGGTCGACAGACTCCCGCAGCCGCGCGAACCGCTCCTTGAACTCGGGCCACTCGCCCCGCCATCCGGTGGCGATCTCGTTGAGCGCCTCGCCCGTGCCCACCCCGAGGAAGATGCGCCCGGGGTACAGCAGCCCCATGGTTGCGAACGCCTGCGCGATCACCGCGGGGTTGTAGCGGAAGGTGGGCGTCATGACGCTCGTGCCGATCAGCACGTCGGAGGTGCGCTCCCCCACCGCCGTCATCCACGCGAGCGAGAACGGCGCGTGCCCGCCCTCGTGGCGCCACGGCTGGAAGTGGTCGGAGGTGGTCACCGACTCGAAGCCGTGCCCCTCCGCCGCCACCGCGAACTCCACGAGGTCACGCGGTGAGAACTGCTCGGCCGAGGCCTTGTATCCGAGTCGAAGCGCACGAGTCATGTCCCTATTCTGCTCGTGGACATTTCACGATGGTTTCCCGGATGCCGGATGCCGGCGCGCTAGCGTGGCGACGATGCTGCTCTTCTACATCGACGAGTCCGGCCACCACCGGATGGCGCCCGACCCGCACGACGCGACCCGGCTCGCCGCCGACACGACCGACTGGTTCGTGCTGTCGGCCGTCGGCATCCGCGACGTGGAGCGCCGCGCGCTCGCGGAGGAGCTGGACCGCATCAAGCGCGAGCACCTCGGCGCGCGGCCCGACCGCCCCTGGAACGAGACGGAGCTCAAGGGGCGCCGCCTCGCGATCACGCGCCGGCGCCTCGAGGGAGCGCGGGCGGACGCGGAGGCCGACTACGCGGCGATCCGGGATGCCGAAGCGATCGATGCGGTCGAGGCCGAGATCGTGGGGGTGTTCGCCCGATTCCAGCCGACCGTGTTCACCGTGGCGGTCGACAAGCGGCGTCTCTTCGCCGAGCGGCCCGGCGAGCCCGCGCTCGGCTGGGCGTACGCCTTCCTCTACCGGCGCATCGCCCTCGAGCTCGAGCGGGATCACCCGGGCGAGGGCGGCATCCTGGTCGCGGATCAGCAGACCGAGCACGAGAAGGCGTTCCGCGATCACGAGCTCACCCGCATCCGCGATGAGCTGGCACGCAACGGCAGGCTGAGGGCGGACTACCGGCTGCTGCTCGACCGCCCGCTGTGGATCGACTCGAGCCTGTCCACCTGGGACCGGGAGATCATCCAGCTGGCCGATCTCGTGGCCTTCACGACGCACGAGGGCGTCGACCGCGGGTTCGCCTCGGACGGTGCGCGGGGGCTGTGGCCCTCGATCCGCGCGTGTCTCGACCGCGACGAGCACGGCTCGCCCGACGGCGAGGGGCTCGTGATCTTCCCGAAACCGGCCGAATGGCCGGCTACGGCGTGATCGCGTCGAGGTAGGCGTAGGCCTCCTCGAGCAGCGCCACCCACTCGGCGTCGGAGGCCGTGTCGGGCATCACCACCCACTCGCGCATCTCGCGCTCGCGCATCACCATGCGCCGGGCGGAGCCGTCGGCGACGAGCGCATCTGCACGGGCCTCCGGCACCTTCACCATGAGCGCCCCCGCGTGGGGCACGACGGCGAAGATCTTGCCGCGGATGCCGAGGCCCTCCGTCGAGAACATCCGGCCCCAGCTGACCCCGGGCCGTTCGAGGAGGGGTGCGCCGAGCCGCTCGAGGCGCGCCCGCGCGGCATCGGCCGCCTCGCGCTCCGCATCCGTCACCATGCGGGAAGTGTGGCACGGCCCTCCGACGTGCCGGAAGCGCGGCGAAGCGGTCGTTTCAGCCCCCGTCCGCCGCCGTCCGGTCGATCGGCCGCCTTCGCGGCGCACGAGTCGGCGCGGAAGGCCGCGTGCGCCCTCTCCGAGGGGCACCCAGTTCGGGGGCTAGAGCGGATGGCTCACTTTCGATGAGGTAGTAGCTATGGAGTCGAGTACTGCGCCTGCCGCCGGGTGGTTTCCCGACCCCGGCGACCCCTCGACCGAGCGCTGGTGGTCGGGCCACGAGTGGACCGAGCACACCCGCCGGCCGCTCGGCGCAGAGGTGCCAGAGGCGTTCACGCCGCACGTCGCGACGCTCGTCGCCGAGCGACCAGCGGCCGAGCCCGAGCCGTTCGTGTTCGCCATGACCCCGACCGCCGAGACGGCATCCGCCGCGGAGACGACCGCCGCCGCGCCCGTCGCGGCGATCCAGCCAGAGGCCTCCCCGGCGGTGGAGCTCGGCCTCGCGCAGCCGGCCGAGCGCTCGTGGTTCACGACCGACGAGCCGCTCGCCCCCGAGGTGTCGACCCTCCTCACCGGCGCGCCGCTGACCCCGCCGTGGCTCACCCCTGCACCCGAGCTCGCGGACCCCGCGCCGCTCGCCGCCGCGCCTGAGCCGGCCGCACCAGAGCCCATCGCGCCCGGCTTCATCGCGTCGGCCCCCGCCGAGACGGCGACCGCTACACCGCAGCCGGTGTTCGCCATGACCCCGAGCTTCGCCGGCACCGCGCCGAGCACGCCCGAGCCGATGCTGACGGACGCGGCGACGCTCGCGCCCGTACCCGCCCTGACGACGCCCGCACCCGTCGCTGCGCCGACCGCACCGGAGTTCGTCGCGCCCGCCGCATCCGCTCTCGCACCGGCCCCGGATGCGGCAGAGGGCTTCGTGCTGCCGGGGGCCCCCGTGGGACCCGTCACGGCCGCCGACCTCGAGCCGCGCGTCGGGCGTCACGCGGACGCCATGCCCGAGCCGGCACCGGTGCCCGCCCCCGCGCTGCCCGCGGTGCGCCCCGTCGGCTTCACGGCATCCGCCGACCCGGAGGTCGCCAACCGCTACCGCTCCGTGATCCACGCCGCCGACCAGGAGGCCCTGGCCGCACCCGCAGCCGCACCGGCCCCCGGGAACATGCCGTCCTCCACCATGATGTCCGCACGTTCGACGGTGTCGGCGCCGAGCTACGCGAGCTACGACTCCGCGTCGAACCGCGCCGCTCGGGCCGCGCTCACGAGCGGGATCATCGGCCTCGTCGCATCCGGCCTGGTCGTCGGCTCGCGTCTCGTCGATATCGGCATCCCGGGCGCGGCGATCGGCCTCGCCACGCTCGTGCTCGTTCCGCTCGCCTTCATCACGGGGCTCGTCGCGATCATCACCGGCATCGTCGGGCTCGTCGTGGCGCGCCGCGCCCGCACCGGTCGCGGCGCCGCACTCGGCGGCCTGCTGCTCGGCATCCTGCTCGTCGTCGTGCTGCCGGCGGCGTTCGTCGGCCTGATGCTGCTGTTCGCGCAGGCCTTCGGCGTCTTCGCCTGACCGGGGCGAGCGCTCAGCGAGGCTGCTCGAGGAAGTCGGCGACGACGCGAGGCACGTACGGCGACACATCCCCGCCGAGGGATGCGACCTGCCGCACGAGGGAGCTCGAGACGTGCGCGTGGGCGGGGTCGGGCAGCATGAAGATCGTCTCGACCTTCGCGAGGTTGCGGTTCACGATCGCCATCGGCGTCTCGTAGGCCACGTCGACCTGGGAGCGGATGCCCTTCACGAGCACGCTCGCCCCGACGTCCGTGCAGTAGTCGACGAGCAGGCCGACACTCCAGCTCGTGACGAGGATCTCGCCCGGGATGCGCGCCTCGGCGATCGACTCCTGGATGAGCGCCACGCGTTGCGCGATGGGCAGCAGCGCCGACTTGTCGGGGTTGTGCACCACGAGCACGTGCAGCTCGTCGAAGAGCCGGGCGGCGCGCTCGATCACGTCGAGGTGCCCGAGCGTGACGGGGTCGAAGGATCCGGGAACGACGGCGATCCTGGTCATGGTCGCGATCCTATCGGGCGGATGTGACCGTTTCGTTACATGGCGGTGCCCGGTGGCCTCGAGTCGCCACCGGGCACCACGGCCTGTCGCAGGTCAGCCGACCTTGACCCGGATGTCGTCGGTGAACAGGCTCCACTGCGGCACGTACACGACGTACTCGAGCGCCTTGTCGGCGGGGATGTCGATGTAGACGACCGCGTCGGTGCTGAGGCCCGGGTTGAGGTCGGTGGTGAAGTACTCGCCCCCGAACTGGCTGACGCTTCCGTTGGTCTCGTACGACACGCCGCCGATCTCACCGGTGACGTCGCTCGCCCAGAGGCTGATCTTCTCCTTGCTGCCGTTCAGCACCGTGTAGCGCACCTCGCAGAACTGGCCCTTCGCCTTCTCCTCCAGGAACTGGGGACCGGCCGTCGCGATGCCGCACTGCACGGAGGTGAACGTCACCGCGACGCCCTTGTTGTTGGTGATCGTCTCGCCGATGGCCGGCTCCGCGGCCGCCGGCTCCTCGGAGGGCTGCTCCTCCGCGGGGCTCTCCTCCGCACTCTGCGACACGCCGGGCGCGGGACCGTCGAGCCCCGGGCTGCGGTCGATCGCACTGCCGATACCGCTCGCCAGCGAGACCACGAACACGATGATCGAGATGAGCCACGCGATCGGCGCGACGATGATCGCGACGATCGCGAGCATCCTCGGCTGCGCCTTCTTCACGAGCGCGACGATCGCCAGCACGATCGCGGTGACGGCGAACGCCCAGGCGAGGCCCGAGGTGGCGGGGATGACAGCGAACAGGAACGCGACTCCCGCGAAGATGAGCGAGAGCAGCGGCAGGATACTCTTCTTCGGCGCCGGAGAGCCGGTCGCGGCGGACGCGGGGCCGACGGGTCCGGGCGCGGACGCGGGGTCCGGCTGGGCGGGCGGGGGCGGCGGCGTGATGCTCATACGGATGCTCTCCTCGGGTGATTGCGGATCTCCGCTCGATTATGGCTGATATATCAGGCCTGTTGTGACCCGAGTTCGGGGCACGGTTGCCACGTGCAGCACGCGACCGACGACGAATGGGCGCCCTTCGCCCGCGAGTTCGGCATCCGCCTGCATCGCGCCCGCATCGAGGCGGCGCTCACCCAGGAGGAGCTCGCCTACGCGGCCGGGCTCACGCGCTCGCACTACCAGCAGCTCGAGAAGGGGCTGTCGCGCCCCGGCGTTCCTGCGAACCCCTCGCTGCGCACGCTCGTCGGGCTCGCCCGGGTGCTGGGGCTGCCACTGGAGGCGCTCATCCCGCCGCTCGACGCGAGCGGCGGGGCCGAGAGGCGCCGAGCGATCTAGGGCGGTCCGGCGCGCCGGCTCACGCCTTGCCGAGGAAGGCGCGCTCCGACTCGTCGAACCGCCGCGCGACGGCCGCGCTGAGGGCCGCGTGGGAGGCGAGGCCCGGATCCGCGTCGAGCAGCCCCTGCGCCAGCTCGCGCGCGTCCGCGATGAGCTCGGCGTCCTCGACGACGCGCAGCAGCTTGAGCGAGGAGCGCCGCCCCGACTGGGTGCCGCCCAGCACGTCGCCCTCGCGTCGCAGCTCGAGGTCTGCCTGCGCGAGCTCGAAGCCGTCGAGCGTCGCCGCGACCGCCTCCACGCGGTCGCGGGCGAGCGTCGCCTGCTCGGCGCGCGTCACGAAGAGCGCGATGCCGGGCACGCCGCCCCGGCCCACGCGACCGCGCAGCTGATGCAGCTGCGCCACGCCGAAGCGGTCGGCGTCGAGCACGATCATGGTCGAGGCGTTCGGCACGTCGACACCGACCTCGATGACGGTCGTCGCCACGAGCACGTCGATGTCGCCCGACGCGAACGCCCGCATCGTGCGGTCCTTCTCCTCCCCCGGCATCCGCCCGTGGAGAGGCTCGATGCGGCGGCCCGCGAGCGAGGGATGCGTGCGCAGCCGGGCGAGCACCTCGTCGACCGCCGCGGGCGGCACCGTCTGCTCGGCGCCGTCCGGCTCCTCGGCATCCGACTCCTCGACCTGCCCCGCCTCGATCGCCGGGCACACCACGAAGCCCTGCCGCCCCTCGGCGAGCTCCTCCGCGAGGCGCTGCCACACGCGCGCCTCCCAGCCGGGGTGCTCGGCGAGCGGCACGACGTGCGACTCGATCGGCGCGCGACCCGCGGGCAGGGTGCGCAGCGTCGACACGTCGAGGTCGCCGAACACCGTCATCGCGACGGTGCGCGGGATGGGCGTGGCGCTCAGCACGAGCACGTGCGGCGCCCGCCCCTTGAGCCGGATCGCCTCGCGCTGCTCGACCCCGAAGCGGTGCTGCTCGTCGACCACGACGAGGCCGAGGTCGGCGAAGGTGACGGTGTCGCCGAGCAGCGCGTGGGTTCCGACGACGATCGCCGCTCCCCCGGATGCCGCCGCCAGCAGCGCCTTGCGCCTCTCCGCCGCCGGCAGCTGGCCGGTCAGCAGCGTGACCCGCAGCCGGGCCGCGAGGTCGGGGCCCAGCATCGCGACGATCGAGCGGAGGTGCTGCCCGGCGAGCACCTCGGTGGGCGCGAGGAACGCCGACTGGCCGCCCGACTCGGCCACGGCGAGCATCGCCCGGAGCGCGACGAGGGTCTTGCCGGAGCCCACCTCGCCCTGCACGAGCCGGTTCATCGGCGTGCCGTCGCGCAGCTCGGCCTCGATCTCCTCGCCCACCGCGCGCTGGTCGTCGGTGAGCGGCCACGGAAGCGCGGCCTCGAACGCCCCCGAGATGGCCCCCGGGATGCGCGGCGGCCCCGTGACCGCGCGCCGTTCGGCGCGTTGCCCGAGCAGCGCGAGCTGCAGCACGAGGGCCTCCTGGAACCGCAGCGACTCGCGCGCCCGGCGCCAGTCGGCATCCGTCTCCGGCCGGTGCACCGCGACGAGCGCGTCGCGGAAGGCCATCAGGCCGCGCGCGGCCCGCACCTCCTCCGGGACCGGGTCGGGCAGCGGCGGCAGCACGTCGAGCACCGTCTCGACGCACTTCTGCAGCTTCCAGCTCGGGAAGCTCGCCGTCGCCGGGTAGAGCGGCACAGGGGTCTCGGCCCAGCGGCGGGCCTCGGCGGCGTCCATCGTGGCCGCCTCGTCGGGGTCGAAGAGCTCGTAGTCGGGATGCGTGAGCTGGCGCGTGCCGCGGTAGGCGCCGATCTTGCCCGAGAAGATGCCACGCACCCCCGGCCGCAACTCGGCCTTGCGGAACGACTGGTTGAAGAAGGTGAGCGTGAGGATGCCGTGCCCGTCGCTGATGGTCGCCTCGAGGATCGATCCGCGGCGGTTCTGCATGCGCCGCTCGGACACCGAGCGCACCTCCGCGACGATCGTGACCGGCTCGTCGAGGCGCAGCTCGCTGAGCGCGGTGAGCTCGCCCCGCCGGGCGTAGCGGCGCGGGTAGTGGGCGAGGAGGTCGCCGACCGTGCGCATTCCGAACGCCTTCTCGAGCACCTGCGCCGTGCGGCCGCCGAGGGCGGACGCGAGCTTCTGGTCGAGGGGCGAGTCCACGATCCGAGGGTACCGAGCGCCGCCGATGTCCTCCGTTCGGGAGGACGACGCGCCGCATCCGGCCCATCCACCCTCCGGGCGGCGGCGTGTCGTCCTCCCGAACGGAGTCAGGTGAAGCGGCGGGCGACGGCCACCATGTCGGCGTCCGCGAACCCGGATGCCGCCGTCGCCTCGTAGAGCGACGCGACGAGATCGATGATGGGCGTCGTCGCCCCCGCCGCCCGCGCCTGGGCGAGCACGAGCTCGCAGTTCTTCACGACGTCGGCGATCGCCGCCTGCGGGGACTCGTCGCCCGCCACGAGCTTCGCCGCCTTCACCCGCGCGATGGGGCTGTCCATGGGGCTCGCCTCGAGCACCCGCGTGACGGCCGCGAGGTCGACGCCCGTCGTGCGCGCCGCCGTCAGCGCCTCGGCGAGGGCCGCGACCATCGCCATCATGTAATGGTTGACCGCGATCTTGGTGCGCAGGGCGTCGGGGGCCGCACCGCAGCGCACGATCGCGCGCGCGAGCGGCGCGAGCAGAACCTCCACGTCGTCGAGCGCGGCCGGGTTCTCGCCCGCGAGCATCACGACGAGCTCGCCGCGCTCGGCCGGCACCCGCGAGCCCGACACCGGGGCCTCGAGGTAGTCCCCACCCGCACGGCGCACCTCGCCCGCGAGCCGTGCCGAATAGCCGGGCGAGTTCGTGCCCATGACCACGAGCCGCCGACCGGCCACGCGCCGGGCGAACGCCTCGGTGCCCCGGGCGAGCACGGCATCCGTCGCCCCCTCGTCGCGCAGCATGAGGATGACGGTGTCGGATGCGGAGAAGAGCGCGCCGGGGTCGGGCGCGAGGGCGGCGCCGCGCTCCGCGAGGGGCGCGCAGACCTCGGCGCGGCGGCTCCACACGGTGAGGGGCGTTCCCGCGTCGAGCAGCCGGGTCGCCATCGGTGCACCCATGATGCCGAGCCCCGCGAATCCGATCATGCGGGCATCGTCGCAGCGGGCGTATTCCGTGCGCGCGATCCAGTCGCGCATCGGCGGCCTGGGCGCCCGGCGTTTTCGCTAGCCTGAGCGCGTGACGCGCATCATCGCCGGGTTCGCCGGCTCGCTCGCCCTGACGGTGCCGAAGTCCGGCACGCGTCCGACGAGCGACCGGGTGCGCGAGGCGATCTTCTCGGCGCTCGACGCGCGCGGGCTCGTGCAGGGCGCGCGGGTGCTCGACCTCTACGCCGGGTCGGGTGCGCTCGGGCTCGAGGCGGCGTCCCGGGGTGCGGCGGAGGTGACACTCGTCGACCATTCGCGGGATGCGGCGGTCGTGTCGCGGCGCAACGCCGACCGGGTGGGCCGCGCCGCGCCGGCGAGTGCACCCGTCATCCGCACCGTCGTGCAGCCCGTGCAGGCGTTCCTCGCGGGCTCCGCGGGGGGTTGGGACCTCGTGTTCCTCGACCCGCCGTACGAGCTCGCCGGGGCCGAGCTCGTCGACGACCTGCTGCTGCTCGCGCCGCGCGTCGCCCCGGATGCCGTGGTCGTGGTCGAGCGCTCGGCCCGCGATCCCGAGCCCGCCTGGCCCGCCGGCCTCACCCTCGACCGCCGCACGACCTACGGCGAGACCGCCGTCTTCTGGCTCTCGCCCGCCTGATCCGCGACCCTGGGGGCTCGCGACCGCGGGCCCGCGACCTCAGAAATGCAGGAGATCCTCCCCCACCTCCTGCCAGCACTTGGGCCGGTACACGCGCGAGGCCAGAATCTCCTGCATTTCTGCACCCGAGCGAGGCGGAGACCCCAGCAGAGACGACGGGCGACGGATGTGGACGACGGACGGCGGACGACGGACGACGGACGACGGACGGTAGAGGACCTCCGTGCCGCCCACCGCGCACGTGGACCCAGAAATGCAGGAGATCTCGTCCGGGAACGGCCCGCTCCCCCTGCGCGACCGCACCAGCCGGACGAGATCTCCTGCGTTTCTGGGAAGAGGATGTCGATCTCCTGGGCGAACGCCGCCGCGCCCGTGGGGCGAGGGAGCCGGGTCCCGAGGAGGTGAAGGGACGGGGTCAGCCGACCCCGCCGTCCCAGTCGGCGTATGGGTCCCAGCCGCCGCGCGGGTCGAAGGGGCGGCCGTCGACGTGGAGGGACGGGGTGCCGACGAGCACGCGCCCGATCGGGCTGAAGCCGGACGGCAGCGCCGCGTCCGCCGGGAAGGTCGCGAGCAGCGCGTGGTCCTCGCCCCCGGTGAGCGCGAGCGGGGAGCCGACCGCCTCGGACGAGAGGTCGAGCACGACGCCCGACGCCTCCGCCAGGCGGCGGCCGTCGAGGGCGAGGCCGTCGCTCACGTCCATCATCGCGGTGGCCCCGCCGAGCGCGGCGCGCACGCCCGCGCCGATCGGCGGCGAGGGGGCCAGCTGCGCGTCGAGCTCGCGGTCGAATGCGGGGCGCAGGGATGCCGCGGCGACCGCATCCGGAGCTCCCGCCGCGTCGACGCCGCGCGCGAACAGCAGCTCGAGCCCCCGCGCCGCGAGACCCAGCTCGCCGCACACCGCGACGACGTCGCCCGCGCGCGCCCCCGAGCGGAGCACCGGCGGCCGCCCCTCCAGGTCGCCGAACGCGGTCACCGCGATCGTCAGCTGCTCGGAGACCGAGAGGTCGCCGCCGACGACCCCGCACCCCGGGGCGAGCGCCGCGCACCCCTCGCGCAGGCCGTCGGCCAGACCCTCGAGCCAGTGCACCCCCGTCGCGGTGGGGGCCACGAGCGCCACCACGAGCGCGGTGGGCCGCGCACCCATCGCGGCGACGTCGGCGAGGTTCGAGGCGGCCGCCTTCCAGCCGAGCTGATAGGGGCTCGACCACGCCATCCGGAAGTCCGGCCCGTGCACGAGCGTGTCGGTCGTCACCACGAAGCGGCCGTCGGGTGCGGCGACGACGGCGGCGTCGTCGCCCGGCCCGAGCAGAGCGGATGCGGCGTCCGGCAGCCGCGGGAAGATGCGCCGCAGCACCGCCGACTCCCCGAGCGACGCCAGGGTCTCGTCCGGGTGCGTCACCCCGCCAGGTTAGCCTGGAGCGTGCGCATCGCCCGAGCCGTCCCCGCCGCCGCGGCCGCGCTGCTCGCCGTCGCCCTGAGCGGATGCGTCTCGATCGTGCCGATGGAGCCCGCGGACGACGCGAACGACCCCGGCTGCGCCGACGTCGTCGTGCGCCTGCCCGACACCGTCGCGGGCCAGGACCGCCGCGAGACCAACGCGCAGGCGACCGGCGCGTGGGGCTCGCCCGCATCCGTGCTGCTGTACTGCGGCGTCGAGGTGCCGAGCGCGTCGACCCAGCGCTGCATCCAGGTCGACGGCATCTTCTGGCTCGTCGACGACACGAAGGCGCCGAGCTACGTGCTGCGCAGCTACGGACGCGAGCCGGCCATCGACGTCGTGGTCGACTCGGAGGTCGCGGGCCCCACCCCCGCGCTCATGGACCTCTCGCGCGCCGTCTCCTACACGGTGCCCAACGGCCACGAGTGCACCGACCTCGACGACGCGGACATCATCGACTCCACGACGCCGTCGGCCCCCTAGCGTCGCGCCGCGATCCCCAGCTCGACGAGCTCGGTGATGAGCTCGGGGTAGGACACCCCCGAGGCCTGCCAGCAGCTCGGGAACATCGAGATGGGCGTGAAGCCCGGCATCGTGTTGATCTCGTTCACCACGAAGCCCTCCCCCGTGAGGAAGAAGTCGACGCGCGCGAGGCCGGCCCCGCCGATCGCCTCGAAGGCCCGGGATGCGGTGCGCCGCATCTCGCGCAGCTCGCCGTCGTGCAGCTCGGCCGGGCAGATCAGCTGCGCCGCATCCGGGTCGAGGTACTTCGCCTCGAAGTCGTAGAAGTCGCGCCCCGTCACGACGATCTCGCCCGCGAGGCTCACGCGCGGCTCGCCGCCGTCGCGTCCCTCGAGCACCGCGCATTCCACCTCGCGACCCGACATCGCCGCCTCGACGAGCACCGTGGCGTCCTCGGCGAGCGCCACCTCGACGGCGGCGTCCAGCTCCGCCCAGTCGGCCACGCGCGTCACCCCCACCGACGAGCCCGCCCGCGACGGCTTCACGAACACGGGCAGCCCGAGTCCCCGGATGCGGCGCTCCAGGAGCTCGCGCTGCGCCTCCCAGCGCGGCCGGGTGAACGCCACCCACGGCGCGACCTCGATGCCGGCCGCCACGAGCACCGACTTCGTCATGTGCTTGTCCATGGCGAGGGCGGATGCCAGCACCCCGTTGCCGACGTAGGGCACGTCGAGCAGCTCCAGCTGCCCCTGCACCGTGCCGTCCTCGCCGAAGCGCCCGTGCAGGATCGGGAACACCACGTCGACGTCGCCGAGCGACGACGCCGTTCCATCGGCGGAGACGAGCGTGAACTCGCGCGAGCCCGCGGCATCCGGCAGCCGCACGCGGGTGCCGTTGTCGGTCACCTCCGGCAGCTCCGCCCGGAGCGCGAACAGCTCCGCGTCATCCGGCTGCAGGGTCCACGCGCCCGCCCGCGTCACGCCGATCGGCAGCACCTCGAAGCGCTCGCGGTCGATCGCGGAGAGCACCCCCGCGGCGGTCGCGCACGAGATGCCGTGCTCGCTGGAGCGGCCGCCGAACAGCAGGGCGACGCGGATCATGCGGCCTCCGGGGTGGGGACGGCCCGGGTCATTCGCCCTGCGGCACGTCGGTGTCGGTGGTGAGGTGCGGGGCGATGTCCCGCGGGTCCAGCGTACCGGCCAGCACCTCGGCGACCTGGCTCACGATGGGCATCTCCACGCCGAGCTCGGCGGCGAGCTCGAGCACGGGGGCGACCGAGCTGATGCCCTCCGCCGTCTGGTTCATCTGCGCGATGACCTCGTGGTAGTCGTACCCCTGGCCGAGGAGGCGGCCCGCCGTGTTGTTGCGCGAGAGCGGCGACTCGCAGGTGGCGATGAGGTCGCCGAGGCCCGCGAGGCCGCTCATCGTCTCGGGGAGGCCGCCCGCGGCCACCGCGAAGTCGGTCATCTCGACGAGGCCGCGGGTGATGATCGACGCCTTCGTGTTCTCGCCGTAGCCGACACCGTCGACGATGCCGATCGCGACGGCGATGAGGTTCTTGAGCACGCCGCCGAACTCGGTGCCGATGACATCGGTGTTGACGAAGGAGCGGAAGTAGGGGTTGCGCGAGACGAGGGCGACGGCGGATGCCACCTCGAGGCTCGCGGACGACACGACGGCGGCGGTCGGCTGCTCCTTCGCGATCTCGAGCGCGAGGTTGGGGCCCGAGACGACCGCGATCCGCTCGGCGCCGACCTCCAGCTCCTGGGCGATCACCTCGCTCATGCGGTAGCGGGTGCCCTTCTCGACGCCTTTCATGAGCGAGACGACGGGCACGCCGTCGGGGATGAGCTCCCGCACGATGCGCAGGTTCTCGCGCAGCGACTGGCTCGGAACCGAGAGGTACACCTGCTGCGCACCGTCGAGCACGTCGGGGAGGCGGCTGGAGGAGGAGATGCCGAGCGGCAGGTTGATGCCCGGCAGGTAGTCGGAGTTGCGGTGCGACTGCATGATCTCGCGCGCCACCTCCGGGCGCCTCGCCCAGATCGCCACGCGCGACCCGCCGTCGGCGAGGATCTTCGCGAAGGTGGTGCCCCAGGATCCGGCACCGAGCACTGCCACGCGCCGCGGCTCGGCGCCCTCGTCGGAACTCACCGGGCCATTCTGTCACCCCGCCCACCGATACCCTCGACCCATGGGGGCCCGGACGGATGCGGCGCGCCGCTGGCTGGGCGAGGTCGCGCGCGGCGTCGCCTGGATCCGCCACGGCTTCGCGTTCTGGCGGGTGCGGCCCGGCCTCATGGCGCTCGGGTTCATCCCGGCGCTCGTCGTCGCGGCGCTGTTCGCCGCGCTCCTCATCGTGCTCGCCGTCAACCTCGAGGGCATCACCGAGGCGGCCACCCCCTTCGCGGCGAGCTGGTGGGAGTGGGCGCGCTGGACGGTCCGCATCACCCTCGGCGTCGCGATCCTGGCGGGCGCTCTCGTGCTCACGGGGTTCGCCTTCACGGCGCTCACCCTGCTGCTCGGTGAGCCCATCTACGAGCGCATCTGGCACGCCGTCGAGGAGCACGCGGGCGGCATGCCCGCGCGGCGCGAGCCGGGCTTCTGGCGCACGGTCGGCGACTCCGGGCGCCTCGTGCTGCAGGGGGTCGTGTTCGGCCTGCTCGTGTGGCTGCTCGGGCTCGTCCCGGTCGTGGGGCTCGCGGCGCCCGTCGTGGGGTTCCTCGTCGCGAGCCGCCTGGTGGCGCTCGAGCTCACCGCCCGGCCGCTCGAGGCCCGCGGGCTCGATCGCTCCGAGCGGCTCCGGATGCTGCGGGCGCGCAACCCGCGCCTGCTCGGCTTCGGCGTCGCGGTGCACCTGTTCTACCTGGTCCCCGGCGGACAGGTCGTCGTCATGCCGGCCGCGGTCGCCGCGGCCACCCTGCTGGCGCGCGAGGCCCACGACTCGGCCGGGTGAGCTCAGCCCTCGAAGCGGCCGATCTCGGACTGGCCGTGCGCGCTGGGGTTCCAGCGCTCGAGCGGTGCGGGCTCGCCGCGCAGCTCGGCGAGCAGCCGCGTGATCTCCGCCATCACGACATCCGTCGCCTCCGCGAGCAGCTCATGCGTGATGGGCTTCCCCCGGAAGCGCGCCAGGTCGACCGGCTCGCCGATGATCGCCTCGACGTCCTTCCGTGGGAACACGCTCAGCCGCTTCGAATAGCGGGGAAGGATGCGCTGCACGCCCCAGTGCGCCATCGGGATGAGCGGCACGTCGTGCTCGAGTGCCATCCGCACCGCCCCCGACTTGCCCCGCATGGGCCAGAGGTCCGGCTCGCGCGTGAGGGTGCCCTCGGGGTAGATGATGACGGCGAGGCCGTCGTCGACGAGGTGCGCGGCGGCGGCGAGCGGCTGACGGCTGTGGCCGGAGCCCTGCCGCTCGACCGGGATCTGCCCCGTCCTCCGCAGCACCCATCCCACGACCGGCACCCGGAACAGGCTCGCCTTCGCGAGGAAGCGCGGCACGCGTCCGAGCTTCCAGACGAGGTAGCCGGTCGTCACGGGATCGAGGTTCGAGTAGTGGTTGGGCGCCAGCACGAACGCGCCCTCGCGCGGCAGGCGCTCCCCGTGGCGGATGCGGTAGCGCGCGAGCAGCAGCAGCCACGGCACGACGACCGCGGCGAGCACGTGCCAGCCGAAGGTCTTCTCCCGCCTCCGGCGCGGGCGCGACGCCGCCTCGCCCATCAGACGAGCGTGAAGTCCGCGCCGAGCTGCTCGAGCTTGAGCACGAAGCGCTCGTAGCCGCGCGCGATGATGCCCACGTTCGAGACCGTCGAACGACCCTCCGCGGTGAGCGCCGCGATGAGGTAGCTGAACCCCCCGCGCAGGTCGGGCACGAGCACGTCGGCGCCGTGCAGCGGGGTCGGGCCGTTGATGACGGCGACCTGCTCGAGCGGGCGCTTCGGGACCCGCCAGTCGGGCGAGTCGAGACCCTTCTCGTGCACGACGATGTCGGCGCCCATCTCGATGAGCGCGCTCGTGAAGCCGAGCCGGTTCTCGTACACGGTCTCGCGCACCATCGAGGTGCCCGCGGCCTGGGTGAGCGCGACGATGAGCGGCTGCTGCCAGTCGGTCATGAAGCCGGGGTGCACATCCGTCTCCACCACGACGGGCTTCAGCTCGCCCGCGCGGAAGAAGCGGATGCCGTCCTCCTGGATGTCGAACCCGCCGCCCGCCTTGCGGAAGATGTTGAGGAAGGTCATCATCTCCTGCTGCTGCGCGCCCGCGACGAAGACGTCGCCGTCGGTGGCGAGCGCCGCCGACGCCCAGCTCGCGACCTCGTTGCGGTCGAAGATGGCGCGGTGCGTGTAGCCCTCGAGCCGGTCCACGCCCTCGATGAAGATGGTGCGGTTCGGCTCGACCGAGATGATCGCGCCCATCTTCTGCAGGATCGCGATGAGGTCCATGATCTCGGGCTCGATCGCCGCGTTCTTGAGCTCGGTGACCCCGGAGGCGCGCACGCCCGTCAGCAGCACCTGCTCGGTCGCGCCCACGCTCGGGTACGGCAGCTCGATGTGCGCGCCGGTGAGCCCGTTCGGGGCGGTGATCCGGATGCCCTCGTACGACTTGTCGACGATCGCGCCGAACGCGCGCAGCGCGTCCATGTGGAAGTCGATCGGCCGGTCGCCGATGCGGCAGCCGCCGAGGTCGGGGATGAGGGCCTCGCCCAGGCGATGCAGCAGGGGCCCGCAGAACAGGATCGGGATGCGCGAGGAGCCGGCGAGCGCGTCGATCTGCGCGAAGTGCGCCTTCTCGACGTTCGCCGGGTCGAGCAGCAGCTCGCCCTCGGCCGGCCGGGTGACGCCGACGCCGTAGGCGCCGAGCATGCGGGTGACCACGTCGACGTCGCTGATCTCGGGGACGCTCTGCAGCAGGCTCGGGGTGTCGCCGAGGAGGGCCGCGACCATCGCCTTGGTGGCGAGGTTCTTGGCCCCGCGTACCTCGATGCGGCCGGTGAGCGGCTTGCCGCCGTGGATGACGATGCTGTCGGAGGTGAGTCCGACCCGCGCTCCTGCCTTCTGGGCGTCACGCGCGAGGTTCATCGCGACTGAGTCCACGTTCACTACCTAGTCATATGGGGCCGGGAGGCCTAGCGGATGGGGAGAGTGCGGGGCCGCCAGCTCTCGCGGGTGGTCTCGAACTCGGTGATCCGCGCTTCGTCGCGCAGCGTGAGGCCGATGTCGTCGAGCCCCTCCAACAGTCGCCACCGAGTGTAATCGTCGATGTCGAAGGGCACCTGGAGGTCGCCGACCGTCACGGTCTTGGCAACCAGGTCGACGGTCGCGTTCATTCCCGGGTCCGCCTCGAGCACCGCCCAGAGCCGCTCGATCGTCTCCTCGGGGACGGTGCCGGTGAGCAGTCCCTGCTTGCCCGAGTTGCCGCGGAAGATGTCGGCGAAACGGGGCGAGATGACGGCGCGGAAGCCGAAGTCCCGCAGCGCCCAGACGGCGTGCTCGCGGCTGGATCCGGTGCCGAAGTCGGGCCCCGTGATGAGCACCGCGGCCCCCTGGTAGGCGGGCTGGTTGAGGATGAATTCGGGGTCCTGGCGCCACGAGTAGAACAGGGCGTCGTCGAAGCCGGTCTTGGTGACGCGCTTGAGGAACTGGGCGGGGATGATCTGGTCGGTGTCGACGTTCGAGCGGCGGAACGGCACGGCGACGCCCTGGATCGTGGTGATCTTGTCCATTACGCCGACACCTCTTCGCTCGTCTGGACGGTATCCGATTCCTGTTCGAGATCCCACGGGCTTGACAGGGTGCCCCGGATGGCGGTTGCGGCGGCGACGAGCGGCGAGACGAGGTGGGTGCGCCCGCCCTTGCCCTGGCGCCCCTCGAAGTTGCGGTTGGAGGTGGATGCGCAGCGCTCCCCCGGTGCCAGCTGGTCGGGGTTCATGCCGAGGCACATCGAGCATCCGGCGAAGCGCCACTCGGCGCCGAACTCCTCGACGATCTTGTCGATCCCCTCGGCCTCCGCCTCGATGCGCACGCGCGCCGATCCCGGCACGACCATGACGCGCACGTGGTCGGCCTTCTTGCGCCCCCTGATGACGGAGGCGAAGGCGCGCAGGTCCTCGATGCGGGAGTTGGTGCACGAGCCCATGAACACCGCGTCGACGCGGATGTCCTTCATGGGCGTGCCCGCCTCGAGGTCCATGTACTCGAGGGCGCGGCGTGCGGCCGTCTGGTCGTTGGGGTCGGCGTACTGCTCCGGGCTCGGCACGACGTCGGACAGCGAGACGCCCTGGCCGGGGTTGGTGCCCCAGGTGACGAAGGGCTCGAGCTCGTCCGCGTCGAGGAACACCTCGGCGTCGAAGACCGCGCCCTCGTCGGTCGCGAGGGTGTCCCAGTACTCGACGGCGGCATCCCAGTCCGCGCCCTCGGGCGCGTGCGGGCGGCCCTTGACGTACGCGTAGGTCGTCTCGTCGGGCGCGACCATGCCGGCGCGAGCGCCCGCCTCGATCGACATGTTGCAGATCGTCATGCGACCCTCCATCGAGAGGGAGCGGATGGCGCTGCCGCGGTACTCGAGCACGTAGCCCTGCCCGCCGCCGGTGCCGATCTTGGCGATGACCGCGAGGATGATGTCCTTCGCCGTGACGCCGGGACGCAGCTCACCCTCGACCGTGATGGCCATCGTCTTGAACGGCTTGAGCGGCAGCGTCTGGGTCGCCATCACGTGCTCGACCTCGGAGGTGCCGATGCCGAACGCCATGGCGCCGAAGGCGCCGTGCGTCGAGGTGTGGCTGTCGCCGCAGACGACGGTGATGCCGGGCATCGTGAGGCCGAGCTGCGGCCCCACGACGTGCACGATGCCCTGCTCGACGTCGCCGAGCGAGTGCAGGCGGATGCCGAACTCCTCCGCGTTGCGGCGCAGCGTCTCGATCTGGGTGCGGCTCGTCAGGTCGGCGATGGGCCGGTCGATCGCGAGCGTGGGGGTGTTGTGGTCCTCGGTGGCGATCGTCAGGTCGGGACGGCGCACGGGGCGACCGGCCTGGCGGAGGCCGTCGAACGCCTGCGGGCTCGTGACCTCGTGAACGAGGTGCAGGTCGATGTAGATGAGGTCGGGCTCGCCGTTCTCGCCCTTGGCGACGACGTGGGCGTCCCACACCTTCTCGGCGAGGGTGCGCGGGCGCTCGGGGATGTGGGCGTCGGCCGCAGGGGTGGTCTCGGGATCGGAGACGATGCTCATGGATGGGTTCCTTCAACGAAGTGGGTCGGCCCACGGCGAGACTCCGCGACGAGGGAGGCCGGGGCTAGGCCTCGTCGCGGCGACGAAGGAGGAGGCGCCGGGCGAGCATCCCCCGAGGATATCACCGCGCGGTGGGGGCCGTCGGCGCGCCGTCCGCATCCGCCGCGGAGGCCGCCGGCCGCGTCAGCCGGCGCAGCTCCGCGAGTGCGATGCGGCGGTGCGGGATGAGGGTCGGCGAGCGCACGAGGGCGAGGAAGGCCAGGCCGGCACCCGCGAGCACGAGGGCGGCGCCGAGCACGTACCCCCAGCCGGGCTCCGCGCCGTCGATCGCGGCGCCCACGGGCGCCCCGACGGCGCCGCCGACGATCGGCAGGGCCGGCGCGAGCCACCACACCCCGTAGGCACCGGTTGCCTGACCCCAGGCGATGAGGTACATGACGGCGGCGAGCGCCCACGACACGACGGAGCCGGGGGTCGACGAGAGCAGCTGCAACGCGGCGCTGAGCACCCCGATGCCACCGAGGAGCGCGAGGCCGATGGCTCCCGGTCGCGCCCACCCCTCCTCGGGGCCCATGGCGCAGGCCACGATGCTGCTGATCATGGCGACCGCGCCGAAGAGGAGCGCGAACACGACGCCCGCGGAGAGGAGCTCGGCCGACGAGGCGGACCCCCACACGCCGGCGAGGGTCGCGAGCATCGCCGCCGCGAAGGCGGCGGCCGCCGTCGAGACGGTGACGAGCGAGGGGTCCGCCCCGGGCACCGGGGCGTCGGAGGCGTGGGCCTCCTGCACGGCGACGGCGTCCAGCGCGAGATCCGGCCCGTGGGCGGATGCCGGGTCCTCGACGGGCGCGGCGGGGTCGAACGACGTCGCACCCGCAAGCGGCTCGTAGTCGCCGCCGGTGCGGGTGAGCGCGGCCGAGATCGTCGCGAGCGCCGAGCGGTGCTGCGCGGGCGTCAGCCCGACGAACCAGCCGCCGTCCTGCGGGGCGCCGCGCGGGCGCCCGATCACCGCTGCGACCGTGCGATAGGGCGACAGCGGCACCCGGCGCTGGAACACCAGCATCCGCCCCTTCGGGCCGTGCACGTCGGCGACGGTGAGATAGACCTTCTCGGGCAGCCGCGCCTGGTACACCCGCGGCCGCCCGTCGCTCGAGAGCGCGCGGAGGTGGGCCATCACGCCCACGGCGAGCTCGCTGCGCTGGCCGCGCAGCAGCCGTGCCACGTCTCAGCCTTCCCGGACGGTGAGCACGTAGTCGCCGAGCTCGACGAACGAGCCGGTCGGCACCGCCACGCGTCGGCCCGGAGCGGCCTCGGTGACGTCGTCGCCGTGCACGACCCACACGCCGTTGGTGGATCCGAGGTCGTGCACCCAGAGGCCCGAGTCGTCGACCTCGAAGGCCGCGTGCGTCTTCGAGACGGAGTGCGTGGGGTCGTCGACGGGCAGCAGCTCCGCCCCCGGCCACGCGTCGAACGGGGCCGGGTTGCGCCCCACGAGCAGGGCCCGGCCGACGACGGCCTCGCCGCCGTCGGCGAGCACGAGCGTCCACCGCGGGGAGGCGGGCGCGGGAGGAGGCGACGCCACGACCGGGGTCTCGGCGGTCACGGGCGCGGGCTCGGGCACCACCGGAGCCGCGTACGGCGAGTCGGCGGGGTCCGGGATCGCGCGCTGCGTCTCGTAGGACGCGGGCTCGGCGACGTGGACCGGCTCGCCCACGGCGGTGCCGGCGGTCGACGGCGGGGCGTCGGTCTGCGGTTCCGGCTCCGGCTCCGAGGACGTCGGCTCCGGGACGGGCAGCGGCATCCCCGGCGCGGTCGGCACGAAGACGATCTCCTCGCGCTCCACGCGCGGGCGCTCCGGCTTCGGCGGCAGCTTGAAGGTGCCCGAGTCGAAGATGCCCGGGGGCATCCCGATGAAGCCGTCGTCGTCCGCCACCGTCACCTCCGCGTTGCGCTCCCGGATTCGAGGGTAGCGGAGGCGGGAGCGGCGTCAGGCGTGGGCGGTCGCCGAGCGCTGGATGGTGCGCAGCGTGTCGAGCACTCCGGCCTTCGCCTGAGTGCCGGTGACGGAGCCGGTGATCTGCACGAGATCCGCGACCTGGCCGTTGACGACGACCGCGAGGTGCGCGGCCTGCACGAGCGTGCCCGCACGCGGGTCGAGGAAGGTGCTCTCGATGTGGGCCCACTCCAGACCGCCCACCGTGACGCGGTCACGACCGATCTCGTGCGCCTGCTCGAGGCCCGCGAACTTCTCGATGACCGCGTTCGCGGCGACGTCGAGGCTGTAGTCGGCGCCGAATCGCGTCACCGAGACGACGACGTTCGGACGGAACTCGCCGGGGGTCTCCGGGGCGGCCGCGGCCATGATCGTGCCGGGGACGGTGATCGCCGCCCAGTCGTCGGGCACGTCGATCGCGATCGTCGGAAGCGCGGGGAACGCGTCGCTCGGGAAGGTCAGTGCGGTCATGTCTCTCGTCTACTCTCTCGGATCTCGGGACGCCGGGTCACCAGAACAGGCTGGTCAGGTCTTCCCAGCATTCCTTGGGGCTGAAGCTGATGTCGAACGATACGCCCGCTCCGACGCCGAGCGCGGCGCCGAGGTCGAGCGACAGGCTGACTTTGTCGGCGGTCACCGACAGCTCGGCCTCCGCCTTGATGCCGATTCCGGCATACACCTCGCCCGTCACGCCTCCCGAGACGCCCATGGCCTCGATGTTCGCCGTGGCGCTCGCCGAGACGCCCGCGAAGGCGCTCGCACCGACCGCGGCGCTCACGCCGTCCGGACCGATCGTGGCGGTCGCCGAGGCCTGGGCGGATGCCGTGGCCGACGCCTGAGCCGAGCCGTTGAGGGATGCGACGCCCGCCGAGATGCTGCCCGCGGCGGCGACCGTCGCCGTCGCGCCGACCGCGGCGGTCGCCGTCGCCACCATGGTGCCGTCGTCCTTGAACTCGGCGCTCGCCTCCGCCGACGCGGACAGCGTCGCCTCGGCCGAGAGCGAGCCCTCGCCGGAGATCACGCCGTTGTCGAACTCGCCCGAGGTGGACGCGCTCGCCTGCAGCTCGGCCTTCGCCTCGGCGCCGTAGGTGACGGAGTCCTCGCCGTACTTCACCGAGGTGCCGGCGCTCGCCCCCATCGTCGCCGATGCCTCGCTCTCGCTCGACGAGCTGAAGTCGCCGTCCTCGTAGGAGGTGGAGTGGGTGACGGTGACGCCCGTCTCGACGCTCTGCTCGTTCGAGAACTTGACCGACTCGTCGGTGATCTCGACCTTGCTGCCGTTGGTGTAGGTCGTGCCGATGAACGTCTCGTCGCTCGTGGACTCCGTCGAGCCGTCGGCGTACTCCGTCTGGGTCTCGACCTTGTCGCTGACGCCGACCTGGATGCTCGCCTCATCGGAGAAGGTGAGCTTGTCCTGCGGCGGCTTGGTGCTGACGAGGGCGTCGTAGTCGGTGGGCGCCTTGAAGTCGGAGCTCTGGTACTTGATCTCGCCGTCGACGCTCGGCTTGACGACGAAGCCCGTCGTGGAGGTGGTCGTCACCTCGGGGCCCGCGGGCGGCGACTGCGGCGGCTTGGGGGGCTTCGGGACGGTGGTCGACCCGGAGCCGCCTCCGCTCTCACCGCTCGCGCGCTCCTGCTGGGTGATCTCGCCCTCCAGCCGGGCGAGCAGGTTGCGGGCCGCGGCGACCGCGCCCGTGATGTCGTTGTAGGCGCTGAGGGCGCTCCCGAGGTAGGCGGGGTCGATCGCGCGGTCGTCGGGGTCGAGGCCCCACGAGGCGGGGTTTCGCGCCGCGTTGCGGGTGTTGGACAGCTGGGTCGCGATGCTCTCGAGGTGGGAGAGCTGGCCGCGCACGACGCTCGCCTGATTGCGGAGCGTCTGCGGGTTGAGTCCGAGGTCGCGGGACATGGCTCAGCCACCCACCTTCGTGAAGACGAGGTTGTCGATGCGGGTCGCCGCGCGCAGCAGGCGGTCGGTGACCTCGCTCTGCCAGTCGGAGACGAGACGGCCCGCGTCGGCACCGGTCCACACGCCGGCGGCGTGCAGCTCGGACACGAGCGAGTTCATCGTGTTCGCCGCGCTGCGGAGCTGCGACGCCGCGATGTCGGCGTCGCGCGCGGTGCGGAAGATGCTCATCCTGTCTCCTCGGTCGGGCGACCCGCCGACCGGGACCCCGCGGGGTCCCGGTCGGCATGGTGGTCGGGTGTCAGGCGGACGCCGACTCCTGCTCGGACGCGTTGTTGCGGGCCGTGGTGCCGGCGTCGCGCAGCGTCTGGGCGATCTGGTTGAGGTTGTTCTGGATCGTCGACCAGGTGTCGTTCTGGAACCGGTTGCGGTCGCTACCGACCCAGGTGGTCGCGTTGAGCTTGTTGTTGATCGCGGAGACGACGCCCTCGAGGTCGCTCGCCTTGGTGTCGAAGAGGGTCGCGAGCTCGCGGACCTCGTCGGGGTTCTGACCCAGGTATTCAGCCATTTCTGTTGCCTTTCTTCGATGGTCCCGCTGCGGGGTTTCCCCTCACGGGGGGCTTGAGGATGACTCTACGGACGGTGCGCGCAGACCGCGATGGGGACTAATCCCCACCCTGCGCCGCACGGGCGAGCTGCACCCGGCGGACCTTGCCCGCCTGCACGAGGTAGCCGCGCCCGGGAGGGAACTCCGAGCGCTTCGCCCGCGGGAAGGAGGTGCGGAACACGAGGTCGCCCTCCTGCTGGTCGGGCTGGATGGCGAAGCCGCGACGCGAGCTCTTCATCTCCGCGAGGAGCGGCCACGACGACGACCAGGTGCTCGTCTCCGACTCGGCGATCACGAGGTGGTCGCCGCGCTTGAGTGCCTTGATGAGCTCGACGAGCGGGCCGTCGGCCGGCGTCGACAGGAAGTCGGAGATCCCCTCGATCACGACCGCGATCCGGCCGCCCTCGCCCGCGGGGGTCTTCGCGAGCTCCGCCACGTCGCGCGCGAGCTCGGCGACCGCCTCCGGCGTCGTCGCCACGGCATCCCAGCCGCCGAGCGCCCGGAGGGGCGACTTGGCCGAGCCCACGTAGTAGCTGCGCGCCGCGGCGCCGCTCGCGAGCAGCCCCGTCGTGAGGGCCGACAGGGCGGTCGAGCGTCCTGACGACGGCGGCCCCATGAGGAGGAACGCCCCCGTCGGCTCGATCGCTACCGGCTCGAGGTCGTCGTCGGCGACGCCGAGCCACAGGGCGTCCGCGGTCGACGCGGGGAGCGCCGCGAGCGGGATGTCGTCCTCGAGTCGGGCGACGCCGGGGGCCGCCAGCACACCGCGCTCGCGCAGGGTCTTGGCGAGCTGCTCGATGGCGCGCGACTGGTCGGCGAGGTTCGGCGAGCCGCCGAACACCGCGATCTGGCTCTCGCGTCCGTCGACGAGCGCGCGACCGGGGGGCGACTGCGACGACAGTACGTCACCCGGCACGTCGAGGCTCCCGTAGTCGTTCTCCTCCGTCATGCGCAGCACGACCTTGCGCTGCATGCCGGAGGTGATCGAGGAGTTGAGCGCGCCCGGCCGGTCCGCCGAGAGCACGACGTGGACGCCCACGGCCCGCCCGTCCGCGATGATCTGCTGCAGGTCCGTGTAGACGCGGCCCGCGCCGTACTCGTACTGCGCGCGGAACGCGGGGCCGCCGTCGAGGAGCAGCAGGATGCGGGGCTCCTGGGGGGCGGTCGCGAGCTCGCGGTACTCGGCGATGCTCCCGGCGCGCACGGCCGCGTAGCGCTCGGCGCGCTCCTCGATCGTCTCGCGCAGCATCCCCAGCAGGCGGGTCACCCGCTCCGTGTCGTCGCCGTCGACGACCGCGCCGACGTGCGGGAGCGTCTCGAGCATCCGCAGGCCCGCCGCGCCCATGTCGATGCCGTACACGTGCACGGGACCGCCGAGCGGGGTGACGGACGCGGCGACCGCGAGGGTGCGCAGCAGCACGCTCTTGCCCGAGCCGCCCGCGCCGTACACGGCGAGGTTGCCGTCGACGTCCGGACGGAAGTACACGGGGTACTGGCTCTGGTGGGCGGCGTCGTCGACGACGCCCAGCACGAGCTCGGCGTCGGTGCGCTGCCGGATCCGCGCGCTGTCGTACACGGCCGCGAGCTCGTCGAGCCAGGGCTTACGCGGCGCGGGCACGCCCGCCGTACGCGCGGCGCCCACCATCGTGGCGACGAGGCGGCTCGTGTCGTTGGGGCCGCTGTCGCGCTGCTCGGGCGCTGCGGCCGCCACCGGCTCCTGCCACACCGTCGGCAGGCCGAAGGTCAGCTCGGCGATCTCGATCTGGGGCACGGGCGGCTCGCCGCTCGTGTGCCCTCCCGCGTACCCGGTCTGGAAGGCGACGAGTCGCGTCGGTCCGCTCCGGGCGACCCCGCGACCGGGGATCGCGGGGTCGAACTCGGCCGCCACGCTGCTGCCCACGACGTCGACGCTGTCGGCGGCGTCCGCCACCCGCAGCGCGATGCGGAGGTTGGTGTTGGCGCGGAGGTTGTCCTTGATGACGCCCGCCGGCCGCTGGGTCGCCATGATGAGGTGGATGCCGAGGGAGCGGCCGCGCTGCGCGATGTCGACGATCCCGTCGACGAACTCCGGCACCTCGCCGACGAGCGCGGCGAACTCGTCGATGACGATCACGAGAGCGGGCGGGCACTCCGGGTCGCCCCGCCGCTCGAGCTCGATGAGGTCCTTCGCCTTCTTGCGGTTGAAGAGCCGCTCGCGGAAGTGCAGCTCGGCGCGCAGGCTCGTGAGCGCCCGGCGCACGAGGTGCGGCGTCAGGTCGGTGACGAGGCCCACGCAGTGGGGCAGCTGCACGCACTCCGCGAAGGCCGAGCCGCCCTTGTAGTCCACGAACAGGAAGGTCACCCGGTCGGGGCTGTACTCGGCCGCCATCCCGAGCACCCAGGCCTGCAGGAACTCGGACTTCCCGGATCCCGTGGTGCCGCCGACGAGCGCGTGCGGCCCCTGGGTGCGCAGGTCGAGGTGGAAGGCATCGACCGTGCCCTGGCCGACGATCGCGCGCAGCTTGCCCGCACGGCGCGGGCCCGAGCCCGCCGCACCGCTGCGATCGTGCAGCGAGTCGTTCTGCCGCCAGCGGTCGACGATCGCCTCGCTGCTGTCGGCGAGCTCGTGCCCGAGCAGCGACAGCAGCGCGATCGACTTCGGCAGGTCGGAGTCGTCCACGCCGAGCGCCGTCGCGTCGCTCACCGCGGAGAGGGACCGCGCGTAGCGGAGGGCGGTGGCCGCGTCGACGCTCGACACCTCGACGTCCGGGTAGGTCTCGCCCGTGCGGACGTAGCCGACCCGGGCGCGCCCGGGCGCGACGTCGTCCTCCATCGCGAGGAAGGTGCGAGCGGCGGCGGGCAGCGAGTCGACGCGGTCCGACACCCAGATGGGCAGGATGCCGGCGAACACGGCGCGCTCGACGACCGCGTTGGCGCGGGCGCGCTCGAGCGGGGCGTCGTCGGAGATGAGCACCACGAGCACGGGCGCCTTCGGGCGGAACTCCTGATCCGCCTGACCCGTGAAGTCGGGCGCGGAGCCCATGAGCGACTTCTCCGGCACGGTGGGGCCGAGCACCTGGGCCGCGAGCGCCGTCTCGGACCGCTTCGCGCGGGTGCTCTCGATGAGCTCCTCGAGGGCTGCGAGCACGGTGGAACCGCTCGGCGCGCTGTCGGCGAGGTGGACCGTCTGGATGATCGACTGGGGCGAGCCGGCGTGGGGAAGCCACTTGAGCCAGTCGAAGTCGCGGGCCCGCTGCGGTGACACGATCGCGGCGATCGACACCTCGGCCGGGGAGTAGAGGCTCGCGAGCTGGACGAACAGCCCGTTCACGACCCCGAGGGCGCGCGAGGGGTCGCCCGCGACGCCGAGGCAGCCCGCCGAGGCGAGCGACTCGACGACGGCGGTGCGGTCGATCGTGCGATACCGCGCGACGAGCTCCTCGACGCGCTCCTCGAAGGCCGGGACGCCCGCGTACTTGACGCTCGACTTCACCACGTTGCGCGAGGTGACCGTGCCGGTTCCGAGCCGCAGGTTGAGGAACGACCAGTGCTCGGGGCGGCGCGACCAGAGCATCGGCCCACGGGCCTCCGCCGCCGAGAGGAGGGCCTCCGCGGTCGGCGCCTCCGCATCCCGCACCTCGCGCTCGCGCTCGCGCTCCGCGTCGAGGGTCTCGGTGAGCCGCGCCAGCTGCTGCTCGAACTTGGCCGTCGCGCGCTTGAGCTTCGACTTCTGCTGGATCAGCTGCGTGGCCCACGTTCCGACCATGACGATGGGCGTCAGCGCGAGCAGCACGAGCATCGTCTTGTTCTCGATGAGGAAGAACATGATGCCCACGACGAGCAGCGGCGCGAAGAAGGCGGCCCACGGGAACGGGACGGGGTCGATCTCCTTGGGGATCTCCGGCGCCTCGTACTCATCGCCGGGGTATCGCGGCTCGACGGAGGGCGAGCGGTTGAAGGAGACCGGGCCGGTGCGCTCGGTCGCGACGCCGCGCGCCGACTCGAGCACGTCGACCGTGATGACGGTGTCGCCGAGGGTCAGCGTCTGCCCCGTCTCCGCCCGAACACGGGTCACGATGCCGCCGTCGACGACGATGCCGTTCGCGGAGTTGAGGTCGATCACGTCGACCGTGTCGCTGACCTCGACGCGCGCGTGGCGCTTCGAGACGAGCGGGTCGGAGAGCCGCAGCTCGACGTCGGCGTCGCGGCCGACGACGAACGAGCCGCGCCGCAGCTGGAACTCGGTGCCGGTATCCGGGCCGCCCGTGACGCGCAGGATGGCGCTCACCGGCGCGGCCTCTCGCGCGCGCGCCGCGTCGACCGGCACCGCCTGCACGAACTCGCCGGATGCGATCTTCGCGTCGCTCACGTAGCTCGCCGCGTCGAGCACCGTCGACGAGCCGGACGGCGTATGCACCGCGAGCGTGCGCGCTCCCCCCGCGCGCTCCGCGTCGGTCGCGGCCGGGTCGCGCCGCGCGATGGCGTCGGCGATCGACCCGACGGTCGCGACCGCGTCCGCGGTCACGACGATGTCGCTCAGCGTGTCGTCGGGGCGGCGTGAGGTCAGCTTGAGTTTCAGCGGTCGCTCCTTCGCGGTGCGGTGGTGGTGAGGCGCGCGGCGAGGTCGCGGGCGGAGCGGATGCGGTAGCGGCTGAGCAGACGCACCCGGGGGGTCGCGCTCGCGCGGGCGACGTCGACGGCGCCGAGCGCATCCGTCCACACGGCGTCGGCCTCGGCCGCCTCGCCGTCGCGCCCCGAGAACACGAGCTCGTCGGTGTCGGCGGCGAGGACGCCGAGGCGCGGTGCGGCCTGCTGCTCCGTGGCCGGGAACTGGCTCTCGAGCCTCGTCGCGAGCATCGAGCGGGTGAGCTTCGGCGGCACGGTGTAGCCGAGCTCGGAGTAGCGGTCGGCGAGCTCCTCCCACGCCCCGGCGGCCTGGTCGGCGACGGCACCGGTGCGGCGCTTGCGCATGCGGCGGCCCTTGACGCCCGCGACGATGAGCAGCGGCAGGAACACGAGCGCCGCGAGCGACAGGAGCGAGATGCCGATCGCCCACGCCCAGCCGGGGAGCACGAAGGGTGGGTCGTCCTCCTCCTCGTCCTGGTCCTCGAGCTCGACGGGGGTCAGCAGGTCCTCCGCGTCCTTCTCGGCGCGCGGGGGCTGCCTCACCTGCGGCTGCGGCTCGCTCTGCGGCTGCGGCACCTGATCCTGCGGGATGTCGGTCTCGTCGGGCGTGGGGTCGAAGGCGACCCAGCCGACGCCCTCGAAGGGCACCTCGACCCAGGCCGTGACGTCGTCGCCCGTGATGGTGACGGTTCCGGCGCCCTCGGGTACCTCGGGCGCGAAGCCCATGACCACGCGGGCCGGGTAGCCGAGGCTCCGCGCCATGAGCGCGAACGCGGAGGCGTACTGCTCCTGGTCGCCGATCATCTGCGTCCCCTCGAGCAGCTCGGAGATGCGGTCCGCACCGTGGCCGGCGCGCGAGGGAACCGAGTCGGAGGCGCGGCCGTGGCTGAGGAACCCGTCGCGGGTCAGCACGAGCCTGATCGCCTCGAGCTGGTCGATCGGCGACGACGAGGTGCCTGCCCACTCCTGCGCCTTCGAGGCGACGACGTCGGGCACCTTCTCGACGGGCGGCAGCTCGACGGAGGCGACCGAGACGTCCTCGAGCTCCTGCACGCCGGCCGCCTCCTGCGTGACCGCGTCGAGGCGGTAGCTGTCGCCCTCGCGCAGCCCGGTCGTGAGCACCATCACGCCCGTCGCGGCGTTGTAGCGCAGGTCGTCGGAGTGCGTGGCCGCCTCGCCCCCGGTCAGCCGGAAGTCGGTCGGGTACCCGACGCCGGGAACCCAGACGTCCTGGTAGCCCTCGATGGTCACCTCGACCTCGGGATGCGACACCGGGGTCACGAACGGCGCCGCCGGGATCGAGCGGCCGACGAGCTCGAACGAGCCCGATCCGCCCGTGCTCGCATCCGCGCCGGTCACGTTCCAGAGCTTGCCCGTGAACGAGTCCAGGGTCGCCAGCCGGATGCGGTCGCCGGGCTGCAGTCCGGACACCGCGAAGAGCTTCTCGTCGGTGGCCTGCTTCGTGTAGTGGCGGAAGCCGGCCAGCGGGCTCGGGTAGTCGAGGGGGTCGAAGGGCGGCTCGATCTCGTCCCTCAGGACGAAGCGCTGATCCTTCGCGGGCGAGAGCCAGAAGGCCGCTCCCCCGCCCGCGACGACGGCGACCGCGACGACGACCACCGTGCCGACGAGCTTGCGGGTCCGCAGCGCCGTGTCGTTGCCGGCGGCGACGCCGCCGACGGGCTGCCGCCAGCCGAGCCAGACGAGCGCGAGCACCGCGAAGACCACGCCCCGGATGCCCGCCTGGTACGCCTCCTGCGTGCCGAGCAGGATCCCCGCGAGGTAGAGGGCGACGGCGGGGATGAGAGCCACCCCGAACCGCCAGGCCGCCCGGGGCCGACGCGCGAGCCAGCGCGTCGCGAGCAGGGTCGAGACGAGCGCGACGAGCCAGGAGGCGGCGTACGGCACGACCGCGATGTAGGCGGGCGCGCCGACCGGGGTGGACAGGGTGAGCAGGTCGGACCAGCCGTAGACCGTGCCGATGGCGAGGCTCGCGAGCGACTGCAGCGTCGGGACGACGCCGAACACGGTCTGGCTCGGAACCGCGACCGCCGAACCCACGACGAAGTAGCCGACGACCGCGACGGCGAAGGTGAGCAGTGCGCCGAAGCGCAGCATCCCCGTGAGGATGCCGGTCGCGGCCCCGAGGACGAGGCCCCCGAGACCCGCGAGCAGGAAGCTGTAGCCCCCGTAGGAGGGCGTGAAGCCGAGCACGCCGAGCACGGCGAGCACGAGCAGCACCGAGACGTCGAACCAGGTGCGCCCGGAGAGCAGCGCCCACCCGCGGACGGCGGGCGTGGCCGGCACGGCTGACGTCGTCTGGGCGGTCACGAGGCGAGTCCCCGGAACAGGGGCGGCAGGTCCTCGAGGCGGCCGACCGTCAGCATGAGCATGCCGCCGACGGAGCCGAGGCGCGGCTGGGCGCCTGCCTCGACGACGACACCCAGATGGTTGGTGTCCGGGCCGAACACGGTGTGCACCGTGCGGATGTCGGCGGGGCCGAGGTTCGCGCCGCCGAGCGTCACGACGACGCTCGGCGCGGCGAGGCGCTTGGTCCGCTCGCGCACCAGCTCGCGCAGGCCGGCGAAACCGCCGTTGTGCCCGTACTCGAGCCGGCACGAGGAGTCGAGCATCGACACGACCGTGCGCGTGCGCCACAGCCCCGACTCGCTCACGACGTCGAGCTGGGTGCCGTCGCGGATGACCTGGCCGGCGATCGACGCGGCGCACGAGACGGCGAGCTCGAATTCGTCCTCGCTCGCATAGAACTGCGCGCTCGTCGGCAGCACGATGATGATCTGCGACCGGCGGGTCTCCTGGAACTGCCGCACCATGAGCTGGCCGATGCGCGCCGAGGTGCGCCAGTGCACGTAGCGGCGGTCGTCGCCCGGCACATATGGCCGCAGCGCGTGGAACGCGAGGTCGTTGTTGGTGATCTTCTGCGAGACCTGGCCCTCGAGGTCGCGCACCAGGCCTGCGGCGGAGGAGGCGAGCCGCACGGTCTTCGGATGCACGAACAGCTCGACCGGGTCGGCCCACTTCACGGCGCGGCGCAGCAGGCCGAGCTGGTCGCCGCGGATCGACTCCGCCGGTCCCGCGACGATGACGGCGCGCCGGTTGGTCGGCACCTGGAAGAGCTCCTCCTGCTCCTGCTTGGGCTCCATCGCGGGCAGCTGGAACTCGGCGAGACCTCTGCCGACCGGCAGCTCCATGCGGGTGGGGGCGAGCCGGCGCGGGCCGGTGTTGGTGACCACCATGCGCCCCATGGCCCGGTCCCCCACGACCACGCGGCGCGGGTTCAGCTCGATGAGCACGCCATAGCTGGAACGGCCGACGAGGAAGAACGCTGCCGCGACGACGGCCGCGAGCAGCACCCAGCCGAGGAAGGTGAACTCCTGCCATCCGAACACCGCGCTCAGCACGAGCGCGAGCACCGCGAGGCCCAGGACGAGCCAGCCCGCCACCGTCACGACGCGGACGACGGGCCCGATGACGCCCCACACGGCGCGCGCCGCCGGGGTCACGACGTTGCGCACGCCGGTGGCGAGACGGCGCGCGCGATCGCCCGCCGGGCGGAGGATCGCGGCGGCCTCGTCGAGTCGGGCTGCGGTCATGTCAGGCGGCGCGGTAGGCCGGAGGCTCGATGTCGACGAGGATGCGCTGCACGATGTCCTCCGCCTTGACCCCGGCGAAGTCCGACTCCGGGTCGATGACGAGACGGTGTGCGAGCACGGGCACCGCGAGGGCGCGGATGTCGTCGGGGGTCACGTAGCTGCGCCCGTTGGCGATCGCCCAGGTCTTCACGGCCCGCGCGAGCGCCATGGCACCGCGCATGCTCACGCCGAGCAGCACGTCGCGGTGCTTGCGCGTCGCATCCACGATGTCCGAGAGGTACTGCATGACGGCCTCGTCGACGTGCACCTCGGAGGCGAGCGCGGCCATCGCCACGATCGACTCGGGCTTGATGATCGGCGAGACGAGGGAGGCCCGGGCACGGGTCGAGGAGTCCATGAGCAGTGAGACGGCGGTCTTCGCGTCCGGATAGCCGAGGCTCGTCTTGATGAGGAAGCGGTCGAGCTGCGCCTCGGGCAGCTTGTAGGTGCCCGCCTGCTCGACGGGGTTCTGCGTCGCGATCACGAGGAACGGAGCGCCCACCGAGTGGCCCTCTCCGTCGATCGTGACGACGCCCTCCTCCATGACCTCGAGGAGCGCCGACTGCGTCTTCGGGGATGCGCGGTTGATCTCGTCGGCGAGCACGATGGAGGCGAAGATCGGGCCGGGGTGGAACTGGAAGCGCCCCTTGCCCTGGTCGTAGATCTGCACGCCCGTGACATCCGACGGCAGCAGGTCGGGCGTGAACTGGATGCGGCTCGTCGTGCCGTCGAGCGTGTTGGCGAGCGACTTCGCGAGCACCGTCTTGCCGGTGCCGGGGAAGTCCTCGAGCAGCACGTGCCCGTCCGAGATGAGCGCCGTGAGCACGAGCTTGATGACGTGGTCCTTGCCGACGATCGCCTTGTCGACGTTCGCGACGAGCTTCTGGAAGGCGTCGGCGAACCAGCTCGCCTGCTCCTGGGTGACGGGCATGTCGGGTCCTCTCATCGGGTGGGGAAGTCGGGTCGGGGTGGAGCGATCACATGCCGTTCCACTCCCCCGCCGTGTACCAGCGGGTGGAGATGGTGCCGCTCGGGCCGGTGACGATGACGCGGATGCGGTCGGAGCCCGTCATGGTGCCCACCTTGCCTCCGGCCCGTCCCTGGCCGGTACCGCTGCTCACGCCGAGCGTCGTGGGCCAGCTCGACGTCCAGCCGCTCTCGAGCTGGGTCGTGAGCGTGTACGTGCCGTCCACGGCGTCGGTGATCCGCACGATGGGGTACTGGCACCCGAAGCCGCCCGTGTCGCAGCCCTCCTTAGCCGTCTTGCCGACGATCGCAGAGCTCGGGTTGGGCGGGGGGTTCGAGATGGTGCCGGCGCCGCCGCTGCCCGCCGCACCCGCGCCCGCCTTGTTGACGGCGCGCACCTGGATGCTGTGGGAGCCGGCTCCCAGCCCGCTCGCGGTGTGGTTGGTGGCGGTGCCCTTGTCGATCCATCCGCCGCCGTCGACGCTCACCTGGTAGGTGATGTTGGCCATGCCGCCGGTGCTCGCGGCACCGCCGGACCAGGTCCAGCGGATGGCGCCGGGCGCGGTGCCGTCCTGCACGTCGGCGCCGGAGACGCTCGGCGCGGTGGGGGCGGTCTGGGTCGCGAGGTTCGGCGATGCGGCCGAGCCGATGCCGCTCTGCTTGCCGCCCGAGTTCGTCGCCCTCACCTCGAAGGTGTGGACGCCGCCCTGCACCGTCTGGTTGCCGGTCGAGCGGGCGGTCGAGGGGGAGCTCCAGCTCCCGCCGTCGAGGCGCCACTCGTAGGTCACCGATCCGCCGTTCGCGCTGACCTCGTTCCAGCTGGCGCTGACGACGGCGTTCGGGGCGAACTGGTCCACCACGGCGACCGCCGGAGCGGGCTGCTGCGGCGTTCCGTACGGGATGACCGCATCCGACCAGGTCGACCACGCGCCGGGTCCGTGCACGTTGATCGCGCGCACCGAGAACTGGTAGCTCGTGCCGTTGGTGAGGCCGGTGATGGTGCACGACGGCGGGGCGCAGTTGGTGGGAGTCGTCACCGAGGGCGTCGAGCGCACCTCGTAGGAGGTGATCTCCTTGCCGTTCGCGGCCGGTGCCTGGAAGCCGATCGCGACCGTGCCCTCGTCGCCCTGCGACGGGACCGTCGGCTTCTGCGTCTGGTCGGGCACGTCGCTCACGACGAGCGTGATGAGCCCAGTGACGCGGCGGTCCGGGTCCTCGGTGGCGTCCTGGACCGTGTAGGCCACGTCGATGGTTCCCGACTTGAGGCTCGGGTTCGGCGTGATCCGCACCTGGTCGGCGGTGAAGTTCACGTCCGCCGGATCTCCCGTGTTCCGAACCTTCGCGTCGACGATCGTCAGGCGCTCGCCCGTCTCAGCGTAGGGGTTGAAGTCGTTGACGAGCGGACTGGTGACGACCGTACCGTCGCCGCGCTGGGTCTCGTAGGAGTCGTTCACCGCGAGCGGAGGCGGGTAGGTCGAACCCACCACCGTCACGTGGATGGTCCCCGGCACCGTGAACTTGTCCCAGCGCAGGGTGACCCCGATGTCGAAGGTGGTGCCCTTCGGCGTGTTGCGCGGGGTCTTGAGGGTCAGCACCGAGCCGTCCAGTCGGCCGTCGATCTTCGAGCCGAGGCCCGTGACGTCCGAGTAGGTCACCTGCTGGAGGATCTCCGGGTTCGGGTGCCCGGTGGCAGCCCGCAGATCGACGGTCGTGGGCTCGCCGCCCTCGAGTTGCACGCTCGGCGCGGTGAACGTCGGCGGGGTGTCACGGAACTCCGGGTCGCCCACGATGATGGGCATCGTGAGCGGCTTCGTGTTGCCCTTCGGATCGTCCTTGGAGGCCCCGTCCGTCACGGTGAAGGTGATCGAGGCGGGGCCCCGGTAGTCCTTCGCCCCCTGATAGCGGATGGTGGTCTCGTCGACGTAGTTCGAGCTGCCGTCGCTCATGAGCGACGAGACCGTCGACGCATCCGGGATCCACGCCTTGCGGCCCGAGGGCACCTTGATGAGATCGGAGAGCTTCCACTCGCGCGACTCGTTCATCGGCACGTACTGCGTCGGAAGGTTCGGGTCGAGGTAGGGCGGGTCGTCGAAGGAGTCGTCGACGGCCGCCGGCACCAGGATGAACGCGGTCGCCGCGAGCTTCGTCTCGGGATCGGTCACCCGGTACGCGATGGCCTGCCGGGACTCGCCCGGGGTCACCGTGATCTTGCCGTGACGCTCGGGCACGAGCTCCGCGGAGCCCGCATTCGGCCCTTCGAGGCTGACCTTCAGATCCGCGTTCTTGCCGGAGGGGTTGTACGAGGAGCCGTCGAAGATGTCGACGGTGACCGACTTCTTGCCCGCGATCTCCTTGAGCGAGAGGCTCAGGTCGTTCGCGATCGGGGGCATGAGCGGTGCGTCGGGGGTGACATGCACCATCGCGTAGCTCTGGCTCGAGCCGCCGAGGCCGTTGACCAGGCGGTAGCGGATGGCGAAGGTGCCCTCCTCCTCCGGCGCGCGCAACACGAGGTAGTGCCTGTTGACAACCTCCGCCTCGACCCCCTTCGGCACCTCGATGAGCTGCTTGTCGACGTGGATGGGCGAGCTCTGCGGGTCGGAGTCGTTCGCCGTCAGGTCGACCTGGGCGATCTTGCCGGGTCGGACGGAGACGCTGTCCGGCACCGCGCTGGGGTTCTGGGTGGAGTCCGGCGGGGCGATGACGGCGACCCGGATGTCGGCGGTGCCCGTCTTCCCGAACGCGTCGTACACCTGGTAGGAGAAGGTGTCGGTGCCGCTCATCCCGGGGAACGAGGTGTACCTCAGGTAGTCGGGGCCGATCTCGTCGATCGTGCCCATCGTGGGGTTCACGGGCGTGCCGAGCAGCAGCACCGAGTCGCCGTCCGGGTCGATGCGCTGAAGGGGGAGATCGATGCGGACGCTGCCACCCGACAGCACCCGCGCGACCGCGGGCTCGGGACGCGGCTCGCGGTTCGTCTCCTCATCGAGCGGCGTCACCGTGAAGGTCACGGTCGCCGCCGAGCTCTCGCCGTAGGCGTCGAGCACACGGTAGGCGGCCTGATATTGACCGGGCTCGTCGGGCGCCTGGAAGCGCACGTGGTTCGAGTTGACGAACGCGATGCCGGCGGTCGGCTCCGTCACCAGCTCGTCGGCCAGGAACATCCGCGAGTCGTCGGGATGCTCGTCGTTCTCGAGCACGTCGACGGTCACGATGTCGCCCGCGCGCACGGTGACCTGGTCGTCGCGCGCGATGGGCGGCTGGTGCTTGGTGAGCGCAGGCACCGGAACGATCGTGACGCCGGCGGTGGCCGTGCGGCTGCCATCCGAGACCGTGTAGGTGAAACCGATCTGCGAGGTCAGGGTCTGCGGGGAGGTGACGCGGACGAGCGTCGACTCGAGCAGCTCCACCACGACGCCCTTGGCCTGCACGTCGGCCGGCACCGAGATCGACTGAACCGCGAGGATCCGGCCCGCCGGGCTCACGTCGTTGCTCAGCACCGACACCGTGGTCGGCTCGTCGCTGCGGAGGTAGGCCGTGTCCTTGACGGCGACCGGCGGCAGGTCGTCATCCGGTACGTCCTTCACGTCGACCCGGATGATGCCCTTGCTCGGTGCGCTCCCCGCGGCGAGCGAGTACTCGAAGTAGTAGACGCCCGGCTTGCCCGCCGAGAACTGCACCTGCGCCTTCTCAGCATCGAACGACATCGAGGCGCCGTCGCCCGGCTCGTCGACGCTCGTGATCGTGAGCGGCGCACCCGAGGGCGAGAGGTCGTTGTCGAGCGGCTTGATCGTGATCTGCTCGCCGGTGAACGCCGTCGCGAAGTCGGGCGTGCCGACGGGCTTCACCTCCCCCGCGGGCTTGACGTCGACGATCAGGGTTCCGGTGACCATGTCATCGGAGCCGTCGGTCACCTGGAACTGCACTTCCTTCTCACCCAGTTCCGAGGTCTGGTGCGTGAAGGTGATGAGGCCGTCGGGGGTGAAGCGCACGAGGTCGCCCGAGGTGGGGGCGGCCGCCCGCAGGAATAGGTCGTCGCCGTCGGGGTCGCGCCAGTTGGAGAGCACGTTGTAGGAGATCGTCTGGTTCGCCTCGACGCTCGTCGCCGAGGTGCGCAGCTCGATCGGGGCCGCGTTGACGGCGTCCGGCACCACCCGGATCGACACGTTCGCCGTGGCCTTGCCGCCGCGACCGTCGTCGACCGTGTAGCCGAAGCTCACCCCGCCCGTGTAGTCGGGGTTCGGGGTGAACTGCAGGGCTCGGCCGCCGTCGATGTAGTCGAGCCGGCCGGTCGACTCGTTGATCGCGCCGTGGTCGGCGATGACGAGCACGTCGCCGTCGGGGTCGGAGTCGTTGTCGAGCACCGCGAGGATCGTCGTGCGGCCGGGGCGGATGCCGTACTCGTCGTCGATAGCGGTGGGGTCGCGGTTCTGGTCGGTGCGCTCCGCGAGCGTGTCCTCGAAGGACTGCAGCGCCGACTTGTCGTCGCCCTCCTCCTCGGTCTCCTCCTGCTCGGGCGGGATGACGTCGTCCCAGTTGTCGACGAGGCGCATGTTCTCGGCCGGCAGCCAGACGTTGCCGTTCGACAGGTTGTTGAGGGCGATGACGGTGCGGTTCACCCGGAACTCGAGGCGATCCCCGGCGGTCGGCTGCTCGATGTCGTACACCGCGGGGTCGGAGCCGGCGCAGGCGTAGACGTAGCGCTGCGCCTGCGCCCACGCGCCGTGCGCGCAGCCGTCCTGGTTGACGGGGGCGGCGACGTCGTCGGGATCGGTGGTCGCGTTCGCGACCTCCGCATCGATGTGCTCGACCTGGCCCGAGCCGAGGTTCACGCGCAGCAGTCCGCTGCCCGTCGCGAGCACCACGACATCCGACTCCGGGCCGCTCTGCTGCAGCTTGAGAGCCTTCTCGTCGCCGAGGTCGCGCGTGGTGCCGTCCTGGGTCACGAGCTGGTTGGTCGAGGTGTCGAGGGCCACCGCCTGCTCGCCGATCGCCGCGAGTTGGAAGGCGCCGACCGCGGGGAAGGACGACTCGGCGGGCACGTCGGCGAGCGTCGGAACCCGGTAGAGCGTCTTGTGCTTCGGGGAGACGGCGACGATCTGACCCCCGCGCGTGACGACGGCGTGGCCGCCCGCGCCGAGGTCGAGCAGGGGCGGCTGAGACACCACGTCGAGCTGCAGGTCACCGACCGCGGGAAGCGCCCACAGCTTGCCCTTCGACACGACCGCGATGACGCCGCCGCCGTAGGAGACCTCCGCGTCCGGCGGCAGGTCGACCGAGCTCGTGACGGTCGTCGAGGCGGGGTCGACCGACTCGAGCCGGTGATGGTCGGGGTCGACCATGAAGAGCGAGTCGCCGTCCTGCAGCACATCGAAATCGGGGGACGAGGCGGTGACGGCTGCGTTCAGCTCGTCGATCTGCTTGTTGAGGCGGCCGCCGCGCAGCAGCTCGCCGTTCGTGACCCACACGTCACGGGACGTCATCTCGACGTCGGTGACCGGGAACCCGGGGTGCAGGGCCGCGACGGTGAGGGTGCCGCCCGCGACGAGGGCGATCGTCGTGACGGTCGCGACGGTCTTCCGCCGTGCGCGCCACCAGGCCCCGAAAGACACGCTCGACTACCCCCCGCTGATCCGCCGTTCCACCCCGCTCCGGGGGACAAGCCGGTTCAGGCTAACACGTGAGGTGAGGTCACCCTCACCCCCGGGGAGGGGACTACTCCCCATCGTCCGCGGGCGAGGGTTCCCCTGTCGAGGCGGCGTTCCGCTCGAGTAGCACGATGTCCTCCCGGCTGACCAGCCGGCTCGCCACCGCGTACTCCACGAGGCGCGCACGACGGTTCGTCGCGAGCTTGCCGCGACCTCCGCGCAGCCCCTGCACCCCGACCTTGTCGAGCTTCTCGCACACGTTGTCGAGCTTGCGGTTGAAGGTCGTGAGGGGCCAGCCGAGTCGCTCCGCCGCCTGCGCGGAGCTCGGGATCTCCCCTCGGCCCGGCGAGTCCTGGCGCAGCACGTGCTCGGAGAGCGCCACGACCAGCAGGCGCTGCGAACTCGTGAGCGGCACGACGCCGATGGTGGTCGTACCGGAGGCGCCGGCGTGGATGTTGGTGGTCGAGAAGAAGGTGCCGTCGTTCTCGATCGTGAAGTCGTAGGTCGTCGACCCGGCACTGAAGAGCACCTGCACGCGCGGGAAGACGAGCGGGAGCCGGCCACCGGGCGGCAGCCACGCCTGGACACCGCCGGAGCCGTCGGTCACGGTCGCCGAGAGCAGGCTGCCCACGTTGGCGATCCACCAGAGACCGCGATCCTCCGTCAGCAGCAGGAACCGCCGGTGGAGGTAGGGGTTGTCGTCGATCTCGAGGTCGCCCTCGCGTCCGATGACGAAGTCGCGACCGGGGACGGCCGTGTACTCCTCCCCGCAGAAGTCGACGCGCAGCGTGTTCGTCATCATGCGGCCGGCGGGTAGCAGGCGACGAGTACGTCGGAGGTCTTGCCCTTGCGGAACACCATGACGTCGATGCACAAGGGGGCGCCCCCCGCATAGCCGTCCACCGCGAGGATGCCGTCGTCGCTCGTGTGGCGCTGGGGCAGGTCGGGGCGGTTGTTGAGCTGCCACATGAACGCGTCGTCGTCCTGCGGATCGGGATTCTCGACGGTGAAGGTGACCGTGGAGCCGTCGAGCGTCGGGGCGCCGACGAGCACCGGCACGGGGATCGTCTCGGGCACCGCCGCCTCGCCGCCCCCCGTCGGGGCCGCACTCGGCGTCTCACCCGCCGGCGTCCCGCCGAAGAGGACGATGCCGACGACGATCGCGGCGACGACGACCGCCGCGAGGACGCCGACCACGATGCCCACCACGAGACCGCGCCGCGAGCGCGGCGGCGGGGCGGCCTCCGCGGGCTCTTCCGGTTCGGCGGGCGCCGTGACCGGGCCGCGCGGACGCACCACCGTCTCCGTCGGCAGCGCGTCGGGCGCGGCGTGACCGACCGAGCCGCCCCCCGGGGCGGAGGTCGACGCCCCGATGACCGGTGCGGCCGAGGGCTGCGCCTCGATCGTCGTCGTGCTGCGCACGCGCGTCTCGTCCGCGCTCGGCGCGGGTGCCACCGGCTGCGCCTCGATGGTCGCCACCTGCCGCACGCGGGTCTCGTCGGCGCCGCCGGTGTCCGCCGGGCGCTCGGGCGCCTCCAGGTGCAGGTTCGGCACCTCGAGCTCGGTGCGCGCGTAGCCGAGCTCCATCTCGACACGCTGCAGCGCCCGCCCGAAGTCGAGTGCGCTCGCGAAGCGGTCCTCGCGCTCGGTCGCCATGCCCTTCTGCAGCACCGCGATGAGCGAGCGCGGGATGTCGGTGCGGTCCATCGGCGTGATGGCGCCCCGCTCGATGCGGCCGATCAGGTCGAGCGTGCCGTTGCCGCGTCCCTTCACCTCGAAGGGCGTCTGCCCCGCGAGCACCGTCCAGATCGTCGCGGCGAGCGAGAACACGTCGCTGCGCACATCCGGAGCCGGGTCGTCCTCGAACATCTCGGGCGGCGACCACGGCACCGAGAGGCCCACCTGGCCGCTCGTGCCGCCCGTGCCCGTGTCGGCGAGCGCCTCGGCGACCGTCGTCGTGTGGGTGGGCAGGGCGTCGTCGACCGCGGATGAGATGCCGAAGTCGGTGAGGGCCGGCCAGCCGTAGTCGTTCGCGAGCACGTTCGCGGGCTTGATGTCGCGGTGCAGGATGCCGGCCAGGTGCGCCGTGTGCACGGCGCTCGACAGCCGCACGCCGGTGCGCAGGGCGTCCACCACCGTGAGCGGAGCCTGCTTGTAGCGCTCGGCGAGGCTCGGGCCCGAGCAGTACTCCATGACGAAGAACGGGCGGTCATCGGATGCGACGTCGGCGTGGTAGATCGTGACGATGTACGGATGCGCCGAGAGCTGCGCCATGAGGTTCGCCTCGGCGGTGAACGCCGCGCGGTTGGCCGGGGTCAGCTCGTCGAGCAGCAGCACCTTCACCGCGACCCGGCGCTTCGGCAGCTGCTGGTCGTAGAGGAATACGTCGGAGAATCCGCCCGACCCGAGCAGGCGAACGAAGCTGTAGCCCGGCAGCTCGGGCGGTGTCGAGGTCGCGCGCCGCATCAGACCTCCTCGACCGACAGCTCGACCCCGCCGCCGAGGTCGATGCGGGTGCCCACGATCACGGGGGTCGGCTCGCCCCCGCGCAGCTTCTGGCTCTCGCCGCTCGGCATCACGACCGTCGTGCCGTTGCGCGAATGCAGGTCGGTGACCACGACCGTGCCGCCCTCGAGCGCGACCCGGAGGTGCGAGCGCGAGATGTCCTGATCGCCGCCGGTGATCGTGACGAGCCGCGGCAGCTGACCCGCCGAGACCCCCGACACGCTCGGCGAGCGCCCGAGCAGGAGCGGTTCGTCGAGCGGCTCGCGCGTGCCGCTCGGCAGCACGACGACGACGGATGGGGCGGCGGGCGCGGCGGCCTCGCCCCGAGGCCGCCGCTGGCGGCCCGTGCGGGTGATCGAGGAGGCCAGCACGGTGCTGCCGTCGTGGTCGCCCTCGGCCTCGGCCTCTGACGGCGGCGCCTGCTCGGCACCCTCCTCCGCCTCGACGGGGCGGACGGCGGCGTCCTCGACCGAGCGGTACATGGTGTCGCCGAAGAGGTAGTCGTAGCCGTCGGCGGCCTCAGCGGCCGCGGACGCGTCGGCCGCGGGGTCGTCGCGTGGGCCGCCCGCCGCCTCCTCGGGCAGGGAGGCGACCGTGACCTCCGAGACCTCCTCGACGCGCGGGACGGCGGATGCGGGCGCAAGGGGCGGGGTGAAGTCGTCGCGTGCCGCGGACGTGGACGCGGGCGCCGCCTGCGCGACCGCGCCGACGGGAGAGCCCGCGCCGCTCGCGAAGGCGGAGGCGCGCACGACGCCCGCCTCGATCGGCAGCTCGACACCGCCGCGGCCGCCGAGCGTGACCCCGACGGAGCCCCCCGGCATCCGACGCTCGATCCATGTGGTGGCGCCCGCCCCCGACACCTGCTCGGCACCGGCGCGCACCGAGGCGTCGCCGCGCACGATCACGCTCACGCCGCCGTCCCCGGCCTCCACGAACGCGAAGGGCGGCGTCGCGAACAGGCCGTTCGCGGTGAGAGTCTCCAGCAGCCCCGCGGGCCCGCGCTCGTCGCGCAGCCGACTCCACAGCCGGTCGACGACCGCGGACTCCAGCTCGGCGCCCACGAACAGCTGCCGGGCGGGGGTGATGAAGGCGAGCCAGCCGTCGCCTGCGGCGGTGTATCGATGCGTCACGTCAGGCCCTCGGCATGGTGTCCTCGAGGAGGCGGCGGTCGCGGTCGACCGTCTCCTCCGGGTCGGGTGTCTCCTCCTCGACCGTCGACTCCACGACCACGACGGTCACGTTGTCCCGGCCGCCCGCGGCGACGGCGGCGCCCACCAGCCGCTCGGCGAGGGTGGGACCGTCGGGCTCGCGCGTCGACTGCTGATCGTGGAAGACGATGATGCGGGCGATCTCCTCGTCGCTGAGCTCCTTCGTGAGCCCGTCGCTGCAGAGCAGGAAGGTCTGCCGCCCGCGCAAGGGCAGCAGCCAGATGTCGGGGTCGACATCCGCCTCGGCACCGAGCGCACGCGTGACGACGTTCCGCTGCGGATGCGCGGCCGCCTCCTCGGGTGCGATGAGGCCCGCGGCGACGAGCTCCTGCACCGCGGAGTGGTCGATGCTCTGCTGCTCGAGACGGCGGCCGTCCCAGCTGTAGGTGCGGGAGTCGCCCACGTTGAACGCCATCCAGTGCGGCCCCGCCCCGTCGACATCGACGATCGCCACGCCCGTGAGCGTCGTGCCCGAGATGGTCTCCTCGCGCAGGCCGACGACGGCGGTGTTGGCGGCCTGGACGGCGGCGATCACCGCGCGGGCGCTCACCGGCCCCTCGCCGCGGACACGATCGAACACCTCGACCGCCGAACGGCTCGCGAGGTCGCCGTGGGCGTGCCCGCCCATCCCGTCGGCGACGATCCAGAACGGCGGCGCGGCGAGGAAGCTGTCCTCGTTGGCGGCGCGCACCGAGCCCACGTCGCTCGCGCCCACGTACCGCAGCTGCACGACGACGTCGCCGATCGCGAACTCCTCGCGAGTCTCCACCGGCGCTCCCCCCGTCGTGTCGCAGTCTCGGCAACGCTAGCAAGAGCGCGGCGACCGCATGTATCGCCGCCACGGGGAGCGCTCCCCATGCGGCGGATCGTCGTGCCGTCGGACGCTGTGGCTACTCGCCGTCGGGCACGTGGTCGACGCCGAGGAGGTACGAGCCCAGCTCGACGACGGCGCCGTCGGGCACGGGCGAGAACTCCGTCGAGGCGACCGGCGTACGGCGACGGTTGGCGACGACCGCGACGCCGTTCGTCGAGTTCAGGTCGAGCACGAACAGGCCGCCGTCATAGGGCAGCAGGATGGCGTGGTTCTTCGACACGGTCTTCTCGCGGTCGACGACCGTCACGAGGCGCGCGCCGGGGAAGCCTTCCACGTCGAACGGCTTGCGGCCGATGACGATCGGGCCGTCGACGGTGACGCGGTCGCCGTCGGCGAGCAGCAGCACCCATCCGCTGACGTGGCGGGGCGGACCGCCCGGGAAGAACACCGGCTCCGAGGGGTCGCGCGGGGGCACACCGCGACCGACGAGCCGGGTGCGCGTGTCGACGAGCCCCTGCTCGAGGTCGCCCTGCAGCCACGGCGGACGCAGCACGGGCTCTTCGGGTTGGTATCCCGGGGGGCGGTCGTTCACCCCTTGATCATTTCCGCGCCCGGATGCCACGTCAAGGGCGTTCGCCGTCGGAGCCCGACTTCACGGGCGCGCGCCGCATCCGGATGAGGCTCGCGACGACGGCGACCGTCATCGAGACGACGATGACGCCGAGCGAGGTCCAGGTGTCGATGTCGGGGGCCCACTCGATGGGGTGGCCCCCGTTGATGAACGCCAGCTCGTTCTCGTGCATCGCGTGGAAGACGAGCTTCACGCCGATGAACAGCAGGATGAAGGCGATGCCGTACTTGAGGTACTCGAGCTTCTCGACGAGGTCGCCGAGCAGGAAGTAGAGCTGCCGCAGACCCATCAGGGCGAAGACGTTCGCGGTGAAGACGATGAACGGGCTCTGCGTGATGCCGAAGATCGCCGGGATGGAGTCGAGCGCGAACACGAGATCGGTCGTGCCGAGGGCGATGAGCACCATGAGAACGGGGGTGAACATGCGCCGGCCGTCGACCTCGGTGCGCAGCTTCGCCCCGTTGAAGGTGTCGGTGATGGCGACGCGCTTGCGCACCCAGCCGAGCATCCGGCTCTCGCGCTCCACCTCGTCGTGCGGACCGGTGCGCACCTGCTGGATGGCCGTGTAGATGAGGAAGGCGCCGAACAGGTAGAAGATCCAGCTGAAGTTCTCGATGAGGGCCGCGCCGAGCACGATGAAGATGCCGCGGAACAGCAGCGCGAGGATGATGCCGATCATGAGCAGCTCCTGCTGGTACTGCCGCGGCACCTTGAAGCGGGCCATGATCAGCAGGAACACGAACAGGTTGTCGATCGACAGGCTGTACTCGGTGAGCCATCCCGCGACGAACTGGCCCGCGTGCTCGGCGTCGCCGAGCCACAGCATGAGCCCCGCGAACGCGAGCGCGAGCGCGACGTAGAACCCGATCCAGAGCGCCGACTCGCGCGTGGAGGGCACGTGGGGCCGCTTGAAGGCGAGAATCAGGTCGAACGCGAGGATGAGCCCGAGCACGACGTAGGTGCCGATCTCGAACCAGAGGGGGAGCGCGAGTTGCACAGGGAGCCTTTCGGGGTCGTGAGACGTGGAAGCCTCGAACGTCTCTCCCGCGCGGCACCGGATGTGGCCGGATGCCGCGGTCGCGACCGGGGCTGCGGCATCGGAGCCCGTGATGACGGCCGCGACGAGGTGGGATACTCCCCTTCGCCCGGCCAGTCTAGCGGTCGCCGCGTATCCTGATTCCCTGCCGACACGACCCGACCAGGAGCCACGCCCCGATGACCGAGCCGACCCCGTCCGACACCCCCCGCGCCTACAAGCCGCAGACCCCCTGGGTCAGCGCCGTCGGCTACTTCATCTTCTTCAGCCGCTGGCTGCAGGCTCCCCTCTACCTCGGCCTCATCGTGGCGCAGCTCATCTACGTCGTCGTTTTCATGGTGGAGCTGTGGCACCTCGGGGAGAAGGTGCTCGAGTCGTTCACGCATCCGGGCGACAAGGAGTACGCGCTGGAGGAGTCCACCGTCATGCTCGGCGTGCTCGGCCTGATCGACGTCGTCATGATCGCGAACCTGCTCATCATGGTGATCATCGGCGGCTATGAGACCTTCGTCTCGCGTATCAAGGTCGACGGTCACCCCGACCAGCCCGAGTGGCTGAGCCACGTGAACGCGAACGTGCTCAAGGTGAAGCTCGCGATGGCGATCATCGGCATCTCCTCCATCCACCTGCTCAAGACCTTCATCGAGGTCGGCGACCTGAACGCGAAGGGGGGCGAGGTCGAGAGCAAGACCGGCGAGCACTACACGAGCGAGGGCGTCTTCTGGCAGGTGATGATCCACCTGACGTTCATCGTCTCGGCCGTCGCGCTCGCCTGGATCGACCGGATGTCGGTGAAAGTGCAGGCGATCGCGCACGCGAAGCAGTCGGAGCGTCCGCTCGAGCCGCAGTTGCCCGCGGCGCAGCACTGAGGCTCAGCGGGCGAGGGGCTCGATGAGCGTCGGATCCGCCGGGTCCACCGCCCGCGTGTTGTTGACGCGGCGGTCGACCTCGTAGCCCGTGACGGTCGCGGCGACCTCCGCGGACACCGCCTCGAGCAGCTGCAGCATCCGTTGCCGTTCGGCGTCGGAGCCGAGCTTGGCGGGCGAGAGCCACTCGTCGTACGCCTCCCGGGGGAGGAAGGCCGGCATGCGCGGATGCACCTCGCCCGACGCGTCGCGCGCCTCGCGCGTGACGACGACGCACGACACGACCCACTCGTCGCCGACCTTGCGGGCCGTCGCGAGGCCCGCCGCCGCGAGGATGGGGCGCTCGCCGTGCAGGAAGTGCGGCTGCTTGTCGCCCGCCTCGCCCGTCCACTCGTAATACCCGCTCATGGGCACGATGCAGCGGTTGCCGGCGAAGGCCGACTTCCAGAGGCCGTTGGTGGCGATCGTCTCGATGCGGGCGTTGAACTGCGGGCGGCTCTTCGCCGTGAGGAACGGCGGATGGAAGTCCCACTCGGCGGGCTCGAGGCTGCGCACCACCTCGCCGGATGCGGCGGCCCGCTCGCGCACGATCGGCACGACGTCGGTCGGCGCGATCGAGAAGCGGGGCCGCCAGTCGCGCAGGGCGTTGCCCGCCACGACGAACTCCTCGATCAGCTCATCGGTCTCGACGCCGCCCGCGAATCGTCCGCACATGCCCACATCATGGCGTGCGCCACCGACGGGGTCTCGATACGCCGCTGCGCGGCTACTCGACCAGCGGGGTGCCACGCTCGTGCCGGGGAGCGCAGCGCCGCGGATTATCGCGGCGCCTCGACGAACTCAGTGCGCGGCGTCGTAGGCGTCGACGATCTCCGCCTTGATGCGGCCGCGATCGCCGACCGTGTAGCCGTTGCCCTGCGCCCAGGAGCGGATGGCGGCCAGCCGATCAGCGTCGCCGCCCGTTGCGCGGGTGCGGGTGCGCGGTCCTGCCGAGCGACCCGCTCCCCCGACCCTGCGGGCGGCGGCGATGTAGGGCGAGAGCGTCTCGGCGAGGGCGCGTGCGTTCTCCGCGGAGAGGTCGATCTCGTACTCGACGCCGTCGAGCGCGAAGCGGGTGCTGCGGGATCCGGCGGGCAGCTCCGCGCCGTCGAGGTCGTCGGTGAGGATCGTGATCGTCTTCTTCGCCATGCCGCGAGTGTACGGCCCCGTTGCCGCGGGACGGGGCGTGCGGGAGGGCGCCCGCCAGGATTCGGCATCCTCACGGCCGGCGCCGACGCGACCGCGAACACCGCCTCGATCTCGCTGGTCGCTACGGTGACGCCTTCTCGCGGTCCCTCGCGGTCCGGTCCGCGACGGCGACCTCACCGAGGAGGATCGACTCGGCGTGCTCGACTCCGTCGTGATACCAGACGAACTCGGCCTCGGCGATGGTCTCCGTCGGTTGAGGTCGCACCATCCGGGAGGCATCGTCGTGCACGACCTCCCATCGGTCGTTCGGGAGAACGCCGCAGTAGACCAGCGACAGATGAAACACCCATTCGTCCAGGGACAGCTCGCCGATCCGTACGAAGTCGGTCATCTCGAGCGCAGAGGTCAAGCTCGCGTAGGCGGCGACCAACGACGAGGTCCGCTCCAGGCGTCCGATGAGGACTTTGAACGGCGGTGGAAAACCGTCGACCGCATCGACACTCAGCTCGATCGCGTTCTGCTCACGTGCCCACGCGCGAAGCGCGTCCCTCAGTTCGTCGACTCGCGCCGGTTCGTGAAAGCCGCGCATGGTCACATGGCCGGCGTGGGGATGCGCGACCGGCTCGGGCAGTTGCTCGAGCAACGCAGCTTGCTCGGACTCCCAGAACCTGGCCACCGCCTCGGTCGGACGCAGCACGAGATACTGCTGCCCCTCGAGGGAGTCCAGGAGCCGGGCGTCGGACATGAACGCTCGCCTGGCTCCCCCCGAATTCGCCGGCGCGTGCCCGCTCACACCAGCGGCCACGCGAAGACCTCCCGGCCGAACAGGTGCGGCGCGACGACCTGCAGCGGGTTGTCGGTGGCCCGTCGGCGGACGCGAGGCCGAACCGCTGGTTGCCCAGGTCGACCCAGCCGTTTCGATCTCATCCCGTATGTCTATCTCCTTCGAGAGGCACCGACACGTTTCGTTACGCGCGGCAGCCGTCGCGACACCCGACGTCCACGCGCTCCACGAGAGGTAGACGCATGCCGAAGCGTTTCGGTAGATTCCTTTCACCACCAGCGAACCGGTCGACGAGGAGCCGAGGATGACAGGTGTCCTGCGTTCGTCCCTTCAGGGCCGCGTCGCCCAGGAGAGTCACGTGCGGGTGTCGGAGACCTCGAGCGCGGCGATCCGCCACCTGCTCGAGTGGAGTGCGCCGTGATCGTGTTCGTCCACGGCGCCGGACGGCACGGCCGCGACGCGTGGCCCTCGATGGAGATCGCGGATGCCGTGTTCGCAGATTTCTCGTCGGAGAGGAGCGTGGGGCGCCAGGCCGACTCGCTGATCGAGCTCGTCACGGGACCGACGATCGTGGTCGCTCACTCTCACGGCGCGATCCCCGTGCTGCTCGCGCTCCCTCTGATCCGTCGCCAGGTCAAGGCGCTGGTGCTGTTGGAGCCCGCCCTGTACGACGTGGCCCGCGGTGATCCGTCGGTCGAAGCGCACATCTCGGCGATGGAGCACGCGCGGGAGGTGCTGGCAGCCGAAGGTCTGGAGAGCTTCTGGCGAGTCGTGCGACCGCGCATGTTCGCTGGCCCGCTCCGTTCAGAAGAGTGGGAGCACGAACGCGCACGCGCGGCGCGGTTCGCAGAAATCGTGCCGCCGTGGGGTCACGGGATCGAGGCGTCGACGATCGAGGGGACGGAGACGCACGTCATCAGCGGTGGTTGGAACGACGAGTACGAGGCGATCGCCGCCGCGCTCTCACGGCACGGCGCGCTCCACCAGATGTTCGCCGGCAGCCATCACCGACCGCAGGACGACCCCCGCTTCGCCACCGCGTTGAGAACCGTGCGCGCGAGTCACGCAGGAGGGTGAGGCTGTGGGCGGCCGGTCGACACATCACTGCAGGCCGTGCATGGTCGCGTAGCGCCCGCCCGACGCCACGAGCTCCTCATGGCTGCCGATCTCGACGATGCGCCCCGCGTCGAGCACCACGATCCGATCCGCTGAGCGGATGGTCGAGAGCCGGTGCGCGACCACGAGGGTCGTGCGGTCGCGCATGAGGTTCGTGAGCGCATCCTTCACCTTCAGCTCCGACTCCGCGTCGAGCGCACTCGTCGCCTCGTCGAGGAGCAGGATGCGCGGGTCACGCACGAGGGCTCGGGCGATCGCCAGCCGCTGACGCTGCCCGCCCGACAACCGGGCGCCCCGTTCCCCCACCACCGTGTCCCATCCGTCGGGGAGGGCGTCGACGATGTCGAGCGCGTGCGCCCGCGCAAGTGCGTCCCGGATGCGCTCGTCGGAGACCTCACCCAGCCCGTACGCCACGTTCTCGCGGATGGATCCCTCGAAGAGCACCGACTCCTGCGGCACGACGGAGATGAAGCGCCGTGCCGTGCGCAGGTCGAGCTGCTCCATGTCGGCCCCGTCGAGGAGGACGCGACCGGAGGTGGGTCGCAGGAATCCCAGCACGAGGTTGAGGAGGGTGGACTTGCCCGAGCCGGAGTGCCCCACGAAGGCGACCGTCTCGCCGCGCGCGATGTCGAGGTCGATCGCGTCGAGCGCCGCGGTCGCCGCGCCCGCATAGCGGAAGCCGACCCCCTCGAGGGTGACCCTCCCGTCCACCACCTCCACCGGGCGCTTGCCCTCGTTGCGCTCGATGTCGGGCTCTTGGAGCACCTCGGCGATCGAGCGGATCGACTCGTTGCCGCGGGTCACGATCGGCAGGAGCGCGACGAGCTGCGTGATGGCACCCGTGATGAGCGCGAAGTAGCCCGAGAGCAGCACGACCTGCCCCGCCGTGATCGGCAGCCACTCGTGGATGGACACGAGCGCGGCGAGCGCGAGGCAGCCCACGCCGAGCACCTGGAAGGCGACCCAGGTGGCGGCGCCGAAGCGACCGTTGAGCAGGTCGAGGGTCACGCCGGCGTTGCGCACCCCCTCCGCGCTGTCCGCCACCCGCCCGGCCGCGACGTGCTCGAGACCGTGCGCGCGCGTCACCGCGATGAGGCTCGCCATCTCGCCGACGCGCGCCGAGAGCCGCTCGACCTCGCGCCGCAGCTCCTCGTTGCGCCGGGCGGAACGGCGCCGCATGACCGTGGTCAGCGTCACGGCCACGGGCACGGTCAGCACGTAGACGACGAGGAAGAGCGGCGCGTTGATGGCGGTCATCGTGACGGCGCCCGTCACCACGAGCGCCGCCGAGAGAGCGCTGGGGCCCGCCTGCTGCATCATGAGCTCGATGTTCTCGACGTCGCGCACCACCTTCGACAGGATCACCGCTGAGCTCGATCGCGAGTGGAAGCCGATCGAGAGGCTCTGCAGGCGCTCGGCGAGCCGGTTGCGCAGCTGCGATCCGAGCTCGCGGACGGTGCCCTGGTAGAGACGCACGAACACGACGCTCGAGGGCACGTTGATGACGAGCAGCCCGACCGCGGCGAGGCTCAGCAGCGCGAGCCGCGCATCCGGCCCCTTCTCCACGACGAGGTCGATGATGGCGCTCGTGATGACGGGCATGAGCCACAGCGGGCTGTCCTTGACGGCGAACGCGATGACGCCCCCGGTGAGCCGCCTCCGGAAGGGGCGCAGCAGCCCGATCAGGCTCCGGAACGGATGCCGTCCGTCGACCTCCGAGAGCGGACGGGCGGTGCGCGCGCTCACCGCCCCCTCACGCGAGCGAGGGCGCGACCGTCGACCACCACGCCTGGGCGATGAGCTCGTGGCCGCCGGCGCTGGGGTGCACGCCGTCGTCGATGACGCTCGCCGGTCCCTCGATCGCGGCGCGCTCGGTCAGGATGTCGTGGAGCGGGATGTGGACGGCGTCGAAGCGGGCGGCGAGTTCGCGCACGACGTCGATCTTGGCGGCGAGATCCTCCGCGTACCAGCCCGCCTGCTCCTCGGTGACCGGAACCAGGAACGGGTCCATGAGCACGAGCCGGGTGAGCTGGAGGGCGGATCGGGCGCGCTCGAGCAGGGCCGCGTAGTTCGCCCCGAACTCCTCCGCCGACATCGGGAGGTCGGCGTCGTAGCGGCGCCACATGTCGTTCGCGCCGATGAGCACGGTGAGCACGTCGGGGCGGCGCTCCACGACGTCCGCCTCCCAGCGCGCGGCGAGGTCGGTGGTGCGGTCGCCGCTCACGCCCGTGTTGATGACGTTCAGTCGCGGCGCGCCCGCCGACGACAGCTCGGCGATGCGGCGCACGTATCCGGCGCCGAGGAACCCGCTCGGGTCGGTCCGGCGGCACATGTCGGTGATGCTGTCGCCCGTGAAGAGCGCGGTCGGGGTGGAGATCGTCATGGTCGTGTCCTTCTAGATCGAGAGGGTGTGGTCGCGGGTCGCCGTCGGGAGCGCGGCCGCGAGGAGGTCGGCGGTGTCGGTCCAGGAGCGCACGGCGACGACGCGCGCACCGAGGCCGAGGACCGGGTGATCGTTGCCACCCGGCTGGAGCTGGTCGCCCACGAACGCCATCTCTGCGAGCGGGATGCCGGTGTGCTCGGCGAGACGCCGGAGGCCGTACGCCTTGTCGATACCCGCGCGGGTGACGTCGACGGAGGTCGACCCGCCGACGCGCACCTCGAATCCGGGCAGCCGGGGTGCGACGAGCTCGCGGAGCCGGGCGCGGCGGGAGCCGTCGGGATCCCAGCGCGCCTTGACGTCGACCGGTGCCTCCTGCCCGAGGGCCGAGAAGGTGACCTGCGACGCGCGGTCCTCGACGACGGGTCCCCACGTCTCGGTCTCCCACAGGCCGAGCTCGACCGCGCCGTCGCGCAACGTCGCCGCGATCCGCGAGCGCTCCTCTGCCGCGAGCAGCTCCGCGTACACGGGGCGCCACTCGTCCTCCGTCCAGCGGTAGTACTGGGTTCCGCATGCCGGCAGCAGGTGCAGCCGATCGAGGCGCGTGACGGGATCGGCGGCGAGCTCGTCGACGAGCTGACGACGGAACTGCGAGAAGTCGCCCCCGGAGATCACGGCCACCGGCAGCACCGACGTGAGGCGCGCGAGCAGTTCCCTCATCCTCGCCGGAAGAGGCGATTTCGAGGGCGCGAGCGTGTCGTCGAGGTCGAAGGCGACCAGCCGCACGTCGTCCAGGTTCATCGGATGGCGTCGAGGCGCGCCACCCCGATCTTGGAGTCCGCCATCCCGTAGAAGACGTAGTCCGCGCCGTCGATCCGCTCGATCGCCGTGGGGAAGACGACGTTGGAGACGATGCCGCTGGTCTCCTCGGCAGTGGAGGGCTCGAGGAGGGGCTGCTCGGTGCGCGCGATCACGACGCCGGGGTCGTCCGCTGAGAGGATGATCGCGCCCGCCGAGTACCTCACCGACTTCTGCACCTCGAAGGCACCGCCCGACATCGATCCGGCCACCCCGTGGTGCAGCAGCAGCCACCCCTCGTCGACCCGGACCGGCGCGGGGCCCGCGCCGATCTTGAGTCCCTCCCAGTCGTACACGGACCCGGCCACGAAACGGTGGCCCCCGAAGCGCACGATGCTGCGGATGTCGGCCTCGACCTCCGCCGCGGGGATGTAGGAGATCCAGATGCCCGGCCGGTCGTCGTCGATGCCGGCAGGCAGCGCCGCCGGCTCGTCCGGCTTGTTGAAGCTGAAATCCCACATCGGCCTGTGGAGGGCCGCGTAGCTGGGCACCCCGTCGGGACCCGTCACGACCTCGGGGAAGAACACGACGTCCTTGTTGGGGTAGAGGTTCAGGTCGATATCGAGGTCGTCATCGTAGTCGAAGAGGATCGGCCCGAGGCGACGCCACTCGACGAGGTCGGACGAGACCGCGATCGACGGCCGCGGGCCGGTGGGCCCGAAGGCGACGTAGGTCATCACGTGCAGCCCGAGCGACGGGATCGTGGTGATCCGCGGATCCTCGGTGCCGCCGTGCTCGCGGCCGTGCTCCCAGGCGCGGTCGGGTTCGAGCACGACCCCCTCGCGCTCGACCGAGACCGGCACGCCGCCATCGGTCACGATCCGCGCCTTGCCCACCCGGGAGCGGTTGCCCTCGGCCACGAGACGCGGGAAGAGGTAGAGCTGTCCGTCGTCGCTCCGGGCCGTGGCGGGATTCAGCACGCCCTCGACCTCGAGCGGGTTGCCCTCCTCGGGGGTCATCAACACCCCGACGCGGGTGAGCGTGTACGGGATGCGGGTGCTGGAGCTGGTGATGGACACTATGTCGTTCTCTTTCTCTTTCTCGTTGGTTCTCGGGTGCGGTCTCAGCCCTTGACGCTGCCGACGATGCCGCCGATGAGGTAGCGCTGCAGGAAGGCGAAGGCGGCGATGAGGGGCGCGGCAACGATGAGGGTCGCCGCCGCGAGCAGCCCCCACTCGTTGTTGTAGGTGCCTTGGAAGGCGTACAGGCCGAGCGAGATCGGCGCCTTGGCCCGGTCCGGCAACAGCACGGTCGCCAGGATGATGTCGTTCCAGATGCCGATCGACTGCAGGATGAAGACCGTCGCGAGCGCGGGCCTCGCCAGCGGGATCACGAACGAGAACAGGTACCGCCAGTATCCGACCCCGTCGACGGCGGCCGCCTCATCCAGTTCGACGGGGATCGACTTGGCGTAGGCGGACACGATGATCGGTCCGACGCCGACCGCGGCGGCCATGATCAGGATGTAGCCGAGCTGCGTGTTGTAGAGCCCCATCCGCAGCAGAAGCTGGAATTGCGTGATGATCGCGTTCGGCAGGAACAGCAGGATCACGAACAACGCGTTCCAGAGCTTCGGATGCTTGAGGTAGCCACGCGAGACCGGGAAGCCGATCACGAGCGAGACGAAGGTGCCGAGACCCGCCCCGCAGATCGTGTACAGGATGCTGTTGCCGAGGTACGCGCCGAAGTTGCCGCGCGACCATGCGACGAGGAAGTTGCCGAACTGGGGGCTGGTGACGATGCCCACCGGATCGGTGAAGAAGTCCTGCTGGCTCTTGAGCGCCGTGTTCACGAGGAAGAACAGCGGGAAGAGGTAGGCGATCATGACGAGCGCCACGAGGGTGTAGTTGACGATGGTCTGCGGCCGCACCCGGCGGCGATGCGGCTCCGGCTCGCGCTCGGGCTGCCGGGTCCCCAGGAGGGCGGTTGGCGTGGTCACAGTCGGGCCTCCCGGCGACGCAGGTAGATCAGGACGAGGAACGAGAAGAGGGCGACGATGAAGAACTGGATCACGGAGATCGTCGCCGCGTAGCCCTGCGATTGGCCGAGCCCGCTCGTGGCGTTGCCGCCGAAGGCCTGCGAGAAGATCGCGAGCGAGAGCAGCTGGGTCGCCGAGTTGTTGGGCCCGGTGAGCACGTAGGCCAGCTGGTAGTTCTGCAGCGTGCCGACGATCGAGAGAAGGATGTTCGCCGTGATCGAGGGGGCCAGGAGCGGGATGGTGATGGTGCGGAAGCGCTGCCAGGCGCTCGCCCCGTCGATGTTCGCGGCCTCGTAGAGGTCCTCCGGGATCGCCTGGAGGCCCGCGAGGTAGATCACCACGTTGATGCCGAGCCCCATCCAGATCTGCACGAAGATCACGAGCCCGAGCGCCATGTTCGGGTCGCCGAAGAACGCCGAGTCGGCACCGAACCACGACCACACCGTTGCCGCCGGACCGGCGTTCGGGTTGAAGATGAGCGACCAGATGAGGCCGATCACGACGACGCCGAGGATCGTCGGCAGGAAGACGACGGCGCGGAAGTAGGTGGTGCCCCGCATCTTCTGGTTGAAGAGGATGGCGATCGAGACCGCGAGGATGTTCGTCACGATCACGACGACGAACGAGAAGACGAGCGTGTTGCGCAGCGCGTTGAGGTTGTAGCCGATCTTGGCGGGCGAGAACCAGCGCACGTAGTTGTCGAATCCGACCCAGTTCACGGGGAGGCCCGGAAGACCGCGGATGTCGGTGAACGAGATGCCGAAGACGGCGACCGCGGGCACCAGTGCGAAGAGCGCGATGACCGCGATCCCGAACCAGAAGGTGATGCGCAACGGGAGGCGTCTGCCGAAGGGGAAGTAGTTCATGTCGGGTCCTTGTGACGGGAAGCGGACGAGAGGCGGGGTGCCGACCGAGTGCGGTCGGCACCCCGCTCATCCGATTGTCAGCCCGCTGCCGCCCAGTCGGCCTGGGCGGCCTCGGCGGCCTCCTGCGGCGTCAGGGTGCCCATCGGGGCGATGGCCGGGTAGTTGAACGGGTTGATCGCCGCCTGACCGGCGTCGACGTTGACCGTCCAGAGGGTGTCCCATGCGGGCGTGAACGTGGCGGTGTACTGCTCGAGGCCCTGGAGGAAGTCGCTCGCCGGGATGTTCGGCTGGGCCGGGGCGAAGCCGCAGATCTCGATGAAGGTCTTGTAGTTCTCCGGGTCGGAGAAGAACTCCAGGTAGGCGAGGGCGGCGTCCTTGTTGGGCGCGTTGCTCGCCGCGACGAGCCGCAGCTCGACCTTGCCTCCGAGGGTGGCGTTGTCCTCGGCCTTCTCGCTCACGGGGAGCGGGAAGTAGCCGTAGTCGAACGCTCCGTTGACAGCGGCGTCGATCGTCGTCTGGTTCCAGGTGCCGTCGATGGTCATCGCGACGTCACCGGAGGCGAAGAGTCCCGGCACCGCGTTGTATGCGACGCCCGCGAAATTCGGGTCGGCGGCGTCATACAGAGCCTTGACGCGCTCGAGAACCTCGACCTCGGTGTCTCCCGTGAGCTTCGCGGTTCCCTTCCACAGGTCCTCGGCGAGCTTCTCCTTGTCCGCGGTGCTCGGATAGAGCCCCTGGACGGCGGCGATCATGCCGAGTCCGGCCGGCCAGCTGTCCTTGCCGCCGATGCCGAGAGGCGTGATGCCCGCGCCCTTGAGCGTGCTGACGACGTTCTCCCACTCGCTCCACGTGGTCGGGACGGAGAGACCGTTCGCCTCGAACACCTGCTTGTTGTAGTAAACGCCCGTGTAGTAGCTGAGGCCCGTGGGCAGGGTGTAGGTCTTGCCCTTGTACTTGAGAGCGTCGATCACCGTGGGCGTGTAGTTCTTGACGAAGTCGTAGTCCGACAGGTCCACGAAGAGCCCGGCGTCTGCGGCGAGGTTGTCGTCGCTCTGCGACGCGTCGCCCACGTACTTCGGCGTCTCGCGCGGCGCGGCGAGGGTGACGTCGAGGTTGCCCGCCGTCAGCCGCGAGGAGCGGGACGACATGAACGCCTCGTTGGGCACGGACTGGTAGTCGACCTTGATGTCCGGGTACTTCTTCTCGAAGGCCTCGTTGATCGCCGCAAACGCCGCGTCGGATCCGGGGGCGCTGCCGGTGAGGATCGTGAGGGTGCCGGAGAGGTCTCCGGACGGCTTGTCGCTCGTGCCGCTGCAGGCTGCGAGAGACGTGACGACGGCGACGCTTCCCGCGACGCCGAGAGCGATTCCGCGAAGACGACGTCCCCGGGTTCCGCGAATTGCCATGGTGCACTCCTTTGTGATGGGCAAGAAGCCGAAACGTTTCGGGCTTTTGCCAGAGACTAACACACGGACGCGGAAGCGCAACCCGCGGACTGCGACTGCGACTGTGACGGATCGGTGACACGCCCGCCGGATCAGTCGCACGCGCACCTGCCAGTACAGTGTGGGCATGAGCCCTCAGGAGCGGACGCACGCGACGATCGTCGACGTCGCGAACCGTGCCGGGGTAGCCATCAGCTCCGCGTCGGCCGCCCTGAACGACCGTCCTGGCGTCTCGCCCAGCACCCGCGACCGCATCCGGAAGGTCGCCGCCGAGCTGGGCTACGTGCCCTCGATCCGCGGTCGCTCGCTCTCGACCAAGCGAGCCTTCTCGGTCGGGTTCGTCGTCGAACGCGACTTCGCGGTGCTCGAGGCCGACCCCTTCTTCGGAGCCTTCATCGGCGGCATCGAGGAGACCCTCGAGCCCAACGGGTACGCGCTCTCGCTGCAGATCGCGGGCAGCGCGGAGTCGAGCCTCGACCGGCAGGTGAAGCTCGCCGACGCGCGGCGCGTCGACGGCGTCTTCCTCAGCGAGATCCGGATCGACGACCCGAGGATCGAGGCGCTCCGCACGCGCGGCCTCCCCGCCGTCGGCATCAACCCCGATGCCGGCTTCCCGTTCCCCGCCGTACGGCAGGACAGCGCAGTCGCCATCCACGAGCTCGTGCAGGAGATGGTCGACCTCGGCCACCGCCGGATCGCCCACGTGATGGGTCGCGAGTCGTATGTGCACACCGAGCAGCGTCTGGCAGCCTGGCGCGACGCCATGTCGAGTGCGAAGCTGCCCGCGAAGACCGTCGTCGAGGGCGGCTTCACCTACGAAGGCGGCGTACGCGCCGCCGACCGGCTTCTGAGCCGCAAGCAGCGGCCGACCGCCGTGTTCTGCGCGAACGACCTCATGGCGCTGGGGTTCATGAATCGCGCGGCCGAACTCGGCCTCAGCATCCCCGACGACATCTCGGTCGCCGGTTTCGACGGGATCTCGGTCGGGGAGTACATCCGTCCCCGGCTGACATCCATCCGTACGGATCCGCGCGCGCTCGGACGCGAGAGCGCACGGGTGCTGCTCGAGCTCATCGACGGCGAGGCGCCCGCCGACGTCGAGATCCCGCCCGCGACCGTCCTGTCGCGTGACTCGCTCGGCCCCGCACCCCGCTGAGCCGGCGCCAGGCGCCCTCAGGTCTCGATAGGCTGCGGCCCGAAAGCAGGCAACGGCAGGTCCGCCTCGTCGACAGCGAGGCACACCGGGTCGAACCCCTGGCCGTAGGAGAGCCGGACACCGGCGAGCTCCGCGGGGTCGAGGGGCGACGTCACGACGAGGATCGACGAGCGGTCCCCCGGATCCGGTTGCGCGTCGACGACGCGCAACCGCCCGATGGCCACCCCGTCGGCGTCGCAGAGGGTGAAGCCGGGGAGATGGCTCCCCTCACGCCAGCCCCCGCGGACGCCCGTGCAGCGCACGCGGAGCACGAGGTGACCGTTGGCTCCCGGACCGAGGGACTCCACCCGTTCCACGTCCGGGCCCGTCGCGTGCTCGAGCGCGAGCAGCGCCATCCGCCGCCCGAGCCGCGCGAGTCCCGGGGCGCCCACGTGGATCGGGTCCGAGAGGCCGAGATCGACGGCCGAGACCACCGCGGTCGCGCGCATCCGCCGCGGCAGCCTCCGCTGGGCCTCGCGGATGCGGTCCCACGAGCGCTCCGTGAGCTCGCCGGGGTCGACGGCGCCGGCGAACCGTCCGAGCTGGACGACGATCACCGGCAGCTCCGGCTCGCCGAGATCCGCGCGGAGACGAGCCACCCACGCATCGAACCGCTCCGCATAGTCCGCGGAACGCACGGGAGTCGCATCCGACTCCCCCTGATACCAGAGCACGCCGCGGATCGCGACGCCGGCACGCGAGCGGGCGCGGCCGACCCGGTCGAGCATCGACCCGTAGAGCGTCTCGAGCGAATCGACAGGCGCCCCGCCGAAGCCGGGCGCCCACTGCTCGAGCGCCGTGCCCCCGTGCGCGCACGGGATCAGGCCCACGCGCTCCCCCGTCGCGTCGGCGAGGCGCGAGGCGAACGCAGGCCCCAGCCCCGCGCCCACCCGTCGACCCTCCGCCTGCCGTCGCGCGAGCTCCCCGTCGCTCAGCCGCGCGTCCTCCCCGGTGAGACCCGCGCGCTCGAGCTCCCGATGCACCGGCGTGTAGCTCTCCCACAGCCGGTGCAGCGGCTCGGCGGCATCCGTCCATCGACCCGAGCTCGCGAGCACCTCCACCCGCGGGTCCACGGCGACCGCTCGCCGGGGGTCGCCGAGGGGCGCGAAGCCCTGCATGTTGGACTGCCCCGCGAGGATCCAGGTACTCAGGTACATGCTCGCCCTCTTCAACGAATCCGGGTGCGTCGCAGAAGCGATCCGGTGTGCCGGACAGTAGCAGCCTCCGAAGCGTTTCGCTAGCGAGCGCGACGAAGCGCCCGCCGGCGGATTCGCCGGTCCGGAACGCGGCCCTCCGTCCCAGCCCTGTTGAGGACGACCGCAGGGTCCGTGCTGTGCTGGCGCACCTCCAGGCAGAGCGCGGCTGACTGCTCTCCGGCGGCCCGCTACCGCTGAGAGCGCCAAGGACGATTGGGGGCGCACAGCGACTCATCGGCGGAGATGCGAAAACCCCCGCCTGAGCGAGGGTTTTCGTCGTGGTGACCCCAGCGGGATTCGAACCCGCGTTACCGCCGTGAGAGGGGGTTCGGCTCCCCCGGAACTGCGTGCCGGACCCCGTTCTGCCCTGTGTTTACAGGGGTTCCGCGTGCGTGGAGTGCGTCAGGGAACGTCTCGTCGTCAGCGTTCGTTGCCAGAATGTTGCCACGTTTCCGCCCCTGCGGAGGCGGGTAATCCTGGTGCCTCGGGTCGCTTGTCGAGTGTGACGAGAAGCCCGCGCCTGACCCGCTCTCCCAGCTTGCGGGGTCGCGCCGGATGCCGCAACACCGCTCGCTCTGCTCGGATGTTGCACCCTCCGTCCCGACCCCGCCAACAGCAGGGAGCGGGTCCGGGGCGGGAGCAGACCGGCAAGGTAGAATGAGGAACGACGAAGCAGAGGTGATCCCATGAGCGTGACGATTCCGAGCGCGATCCCGGCCGAGTCTCTGCGCGCCTGGTACGACGACGAGCCCCGCGTGAGCGACGTGGCCCTCTACGACATGACCGCCCAGGGCGCGACCACCCTGGCCTCCGTGCTGATCGAGCGGCAGCTCGCCACGGCCGACGAGCGCGAGCGCGAGTATTGGGCCGCACGGGTGCGCCTGGTGAATCAGCAGCGCACGGCGCTGGATCCGGACGACCGGCTCGGGCTGATCGCCCAGCAGCAGGCGTGGCTCGATGAGATCGACGCCCTGACCGGCCAGGCGAGCCGCCGGATCGCGTGAGCGAACCCGGCGCGCCCGACGAGGCGCGGCTGCGGCAGGTGTTCGAAGCCGCGGTGCGGCAGGCGATCTTCCCACCGGTTCCGGCTGGCGACCGGCTCCTGGTGCTGCTCGGCGGCCAGCCCGCCGCGGGCAAGACGAGAGCGCAGGCGGCGATCCTCGCGGAGCACCCCGAGCTGGTGTCGATAACCGGGGACGATCTGCGCGCCTACCACCCCGGCTACCGCGAGCTGGCGGTGGACGACCCGCTGGGGATGCCGGCCGCGACCGCGCCGACTTCGAGCGGGCTAATCCGGCTCGCCCTGGATCATGCGATCGAGCACGGCTACCCGGTGCTGCTGGAGGGCACCTTCCGCGACCCGGCGATGGTCACCGGCACCGCGGCCCGGTTCGCGGAGGCCGGCTACCGTGTTGAGGTCGTCGCCGTCGCAACCCCCGCCGCGGTGTCGCGGCTGGCGGCCGAGGAGCGGTTCCTGCGCGCCCGGCGCGGCGAGGTCGGTCGCTGGACCCCGCCCGAGGTGCACGAGACGGCGCTGGCCGGCTCCCCCGAGGTCGTGGCCGCGCTGGAGGCGCTGCCCGCCGCCGCCCGTATCCAGGTCTACGCCCGCGACCGTCGCCTCTACGACAACCACCGCACCCAGGCCGGCGCGTGGGAGCAGGAGCCCAGCGCGGCCGACGTGCTGCGCGGAGAGCAGACCCGACAGCTCACCCCGGCCGAGGCGGTCGGCTGGCTCGCGGACTACGGCGCGGTGTTCGGCGCCGCCCTTGCCCGGCGCGGCTACCTCAGCCCGAGGACCGCGCCGGCCTACCGGCGGCTGCAAGACGACGCCGCCCGGATGATCGAGCTGGCGAGGGACGAGCCGAGCGCCGACGTGCGGGCGCTGGAGGAACAGCAGACGCACCGCCGACTCGCCCTGAAGGTCAGTGTGCCCGAGCCGCCGGGAATCGTCGGACGGATCGGGCAGACCCTCCGGCGCTCACTCCCGCCCTACCGCCCCGCCCCGTCGCGTGACGTGCCCGGTCACGAGCCGCCGAGCATCGGACGCTGAGCAGAGGCGCAAGGGAAACCTCACCGCGGCAGAAGGCTACGCGCCGCGCCTTCGAGCGCGCCGTCGATGACGCGGAAGTAGGCCCACTTGCCGCGCTGCTCGCGGGTGGCGAGCCCGGCGTCTACGAGCTGCTTCATGTGGTGCGAGACGGTCGGCTGCGCGAGGCCGACCGGGTCGGTGAGGTCGCAGATGCACAGCTCCCCGGTGTCGCTGGCAGCGATGAGGGACAGCAGCCGGACGCGAGTGGGGTCGCCGAGGGCCTTGAAGACGCGGGCGATCTGCTCGGCCTGATCCGTCTCCAGGGCGCCGCCGGTCACGGTCGCGCAGCACGTCATGTCCTCGGTGGCGACGGCGGGGAGGGTGTCGATCACGGTGCAGCTCCATCGGGTCGTATTGACATTGCTCGATGTATCGAGGATTCTCGATGTATTGATGCTAGTCGATACGAGGAGTGATAGTGGGACTTCCCGTTGTGGTGATCGGTGCAGGACCGCAAGGGCTCGCGGCGGCGGCGCATCTTCTGGAGCGTGACCTGGAGCCGCTGGTGCTGGAACAGGGCACCAGGCCGGCGGCAGCCGTGGCCGAGTGGGGGCACGTCCGCCTGTTCTCGGAGTGGCCCGAGCTGATCGACCAGGCCGCCGCTCGCCTCCTGGCGCCGAGCGGATGGCGCGCGAACGAGCACGGATACCCGACAGGTGAGGCGTGGATCTCCGACTACCTCGCTCCACTCGCTCACGCCCTCGGTGAACGAGTGCGCTTCGGGACGCGCGTGACCGGAATCGGTCGGAAGGGCCGCGACCTTCTCGTGGATGCCGGTCGCGCCGAGCAGCCCTTCGTCGTCCACGTCGAGGAACCCGGCGGCGCCCAGTCGCGGATCGAGGCGCGTGCGGTGATCGACGCATCCGGTTCATGGTCGGCCCCGAACCTGGCCGGTGCTGACGGATTGCCGACGATCGGCGAGGCCGAGGCCACGGGCTTCCTGACGTACCGGATTCCCGCGTTCGAGAACCCTGCCGAATACGCGGGGCGGCACACGGTCGTCCTCGGCAGCGGGCACTCGGCCATCACCGCTGTCACCGAGCTGGCCCGGATCGCCCGCCAGTACCCGGAGACTCGCATCACCTGGGCGTTGCGCCGCGATGGTGTCGGCTCGACCTTCGGCGGCGGGGACGCGGACCAGCTTCCGGCCCGCGGTGCGCTCGGTGAGCGCGCGAAGGATGCCGTCGACCACGGCATCGTGTCCCTGGTCACCGGCTTCCGCACCGAGCGGATCGACACCACCGATCAGGGCGCGGTCCTCACCGCCGAGGACGGCCGCGCGCTCGATCCCGCCGCTCGCGTCGTCGTGCTGACCGGCTTCCGGCCGGATCTGTCGTTCCTGTCGGAGATTCGGCTGGAACTGGATGCCCGGTTGCAGGCGCCGGTGCGGATCGCGGCGGACATCGACCCGAACATCCACTCCTGCGGGTCGGTGCGCACCACCGGCGCGGCCGACCTCGCCCAGCCGGAGCCCGACTTCTTCATCGTGGGAGCGAAGTCCTACGGCCGCGCGCCGACGTTCCTGGCGCTGACCGGGTACGAGCAGGTCCGCAGCGTTGTCGCGCAGCTCTCCGGCGACCACGAGGCCGCTGCGCGGGTCGAGCTGGTACTGCCCGAGACAGGCGTATGCGGGGGCGCGGGGCTGTTCGACGACCCGGACGCGGCGAAGGGCGAGGCGTGCTGCGCTCCGGCACCGAAGGTGCTCCAGATCGGGCGCGCGCCCGTCTCTGCCACCCGGTGACGGCGATCGCTCAGGAGCGCGTCGGCACGCTCAACTCGGCCAGCAGGCTCAGCACCCGTCGTTCGATCTCGTCGCGCACCGGGCGGACTCCCTCGGGCGTCCAGCCGGCGGGGTCGGGCAGGGTCCATTCCTCGTAGCGTTTGCCGGGGAAGATCGGGCAGGCGTCGCCGCAGCCCATCGTGATCACCACGTCGGCGGCGCGCACGACCTCATCCGTCCACGGCTTCGGGTACTCGCCGGCGATGTCGATGCCTCGCTCTGCCATGACCTCGACGGCGACCGGATTGATCCGCTCGCCCGGTTCGGAGCCGCCGGACCAGCCGACTGCGTGCTCGCCGGCATGGTGCTGGAAGAAGCCGAGTGCCATCTGCGAGCGGCCGGCGTTGTGGACGCACAGGAACAGCACGGTCGGCTTGCCATCGACCTGGAGGCCATCGACCTTGGCGAGTGCGCGCAGGCGTTGCCGGGCGAACTTCTCGGTCAGCAGGGGCAGGTAGTTCGGAACCGTGGCGCGTGCGGCGAGGTCGGCGTAGGAGGCGTGCAGGGAGCGGTCGATCGTCTCCCGCCCGAAGGTGCCGGCGAACTCTCGCGTCAGGCGCTCGGCGCTGGTGGCAAGGGCCGCCTCCTGGTCGATGGTGATGGACGCATGACGTTCGTGCTCGTGGGGCATCGTCGTCATCCCTTCGTCGTGGTTAGCCGGGGTGCGAGGCTTTGGATTCGGGAGGCGATGTCCTCGAACGCGGCATCGAACGCGGCATCGGTCCCTGCGCGCACCGGGTCCGGGACCGACCAATGCAGCCGGCCCCCGCCGGCCAGTTCTTCGTGGGCGGTGTCGCAGACCGTCACCAGGAAGTCGTCGGCCTCGGCCACGTCCGGAAGCGCCCGCGGTCGGGAGGCGCGGAGGGTGAGCCCGTGCCGCTCGGCGGCGGCGAGCGCGCCCGGCTCGATCGCGTCCGAGGGGTGCGTGCCCGCCGAGGCGACCGGGACATCGCTCGCGTCGTGCCAGAGCGCGGCGGCGAGCTGCGAGCGCGCCGAGTTGCCGGTGCAGACGAACACCACCCGCCTCACCCCGAGGGTCGGCGTCGGGATGAGCCCGTCGAACGCGGCGGGGGCGAGGCGCAGGTAGGTACGGCGTCGGTCGGCCTCCGACCGGGTGCGGATCAGCATCGCCTCCCGCTCCAGGAGGTTCAGGTGGTGCGCGAGCAGGCTGGACGAGATGCCGAGTTCGGTCTGCAACTCGACCGGGGCTGCGTCGCCCAGGGTGAGCAGGTCCATGATCCGCAGGCGCACCGGGTCGGCCAGCGCCGCGTACCGCGCCACCCGCCCAGCCAGGCTAGTTTCCTCAACGTTCATTACCTCAATAGTGACTGAGCAATGTATCGTCGTCAAGGTGATCCCGCGATGACCCCCTCACCGCCCCCTGCCGTCGCCCCGCTCTGGCGCCGTGCCCTGGCCGAGTTCCTCGGCGCGGGGCTGCTCGTGACGGTCGTGATCGGCTCGGGCATCGCCGCCGAGCGTCTGTCGCCGGGGGATGTGGGGCTGCAACTGCTGGAGAACTCGCTGGCGACCGCGCTGGGCCTGGCGGTGCTCATCCTCGTGTTCCAGACCGTCAGCGGGGCGCACCTCAACCCGGTCGTGACCCTCGCCGACCGCGCCCTCGGCGCCCGGCGCGGGCCGGTCGAGATCAGCGTCTACGTCGTCGCGCAGATCGCGGGCGGCATCGGCGGGGCGGTGCTGGCGAACACGATGTTCGGCGTCGCCACCACGATCTCCAGCAAGGACCGCCTGGGCGCCGGGCATCTGCTGGCCGAAGTCGTGGCGACAGCGGGACTGGTGCTGGTGATCTTCGCGCTGGTGCGTACCGGCCGGGCCGCGCTGGTCGGTCCCGCGGTCGGCGCGTACATCGGCGCGGCGTACTGGTTCACCTCGTCCACGGCCTTCGCCAACCCCGCCGTGACCCTCGGCCGCATCTTCTCCGACACCTTCGCCGGGATCGCCCCCGGCTCGGCGCTGTGGTTCGTCGGCGCGCAGCTCGTCGGCGGCGCGATCGGCCTCGCCATCGTCCTCGTCCTGTTCCCGAGAAAGGCAACCCCATGACCCATCTGATCGCCATCGGCGGCTCCGACGCCGGCATCTCCGCCGCGCTGCGCGCCCGCGAGCTCGACCCCGCGACCGAGGTGACCGTCGTGGTCGCCGACGAGTACCCGAACTTCTCGATCTGCGGCATCCCCTACTACTTCACCGGGGAAGTCCAGCCCTGGCAGTCGCTCGCGCACCGCACAGCGGCGGACCTGGAGGCGACCGGGATGCGGCTGCGGCTGAACACCTACGCCACCGGCATCGACGTGGCCGGGCAGCGTCTCGAAGTCCGTAACCCGGACGGCCAGATCGAGGAACTGGCCTACGACGAGTTGATGGTCGGCACCGGGGCGCTCCCCTCCCACGCGGGGATCACCGGCCTCGACGGACTCGGCCCTGAGGACGGGGTGCATGTCATCCACTCGATGGGCGACACCTTCGCCCTGGACCGCGACCTGACCGACCGGCAACCGCAGTCGACCATCATCGTCGGCGCGGGCTACGTCGGCCTGGAGATGGCCGAGGCGTTCACCGTCCGCGGGCTGCGCGTGACGCAGCTCCAGCGCGGCTCCGAAGTGCTCTCCACCCTCGACCCGGAACTCGGCGCGCTGGTGCGGGATGAGATCGAGGCGCACGGCGTCGAGGTCGTCACGGACACTACCGTCACCGGGATCGAGAAGACCCCGGCCGGGCTGACCGTCACCGGCACCCACCGGGGCGAGCCGATCCAGCGCACCGCCGACCTCGTGCTCGTCGTCGTCGGCGTGCGCCCGAACACCGAACTGCTGGAGCAGGCCGGGGCGACCCTGGGCGCGGGCCGCGCGGTCGTGGTGGACGAATGGATGCGCACCGGCCTGCCCCATGTGTGGGCGGCCGGCGACGGCATCATCACCCACCACCGCCTTCTCGGGGTGACCTACCTGCCGCTGGGGACGACCTCGCACAAGCAGGGCCGCGTCGCGGGCGAGAACGCGATCGGCGGCGACGCGCGCTTCGCCGGGTCCGTCGGCACCCAGGTCGTCAAGGTGTTCGACCTCGTTGCCGCTCGCACCGGGCTCCGGGATCACGAGGCCGAGGGAGCCGGCTACGCGGCCATGACCACCGCGGCGGCGGCCGACGACCACAAGCGGTACTACCCCGGAGCCCACCCCATCCAGTTCCGCATCACCGGCGACACCCGCGACGGCCGGCTCCTGGGCGCGCAGCTCGTCGGGCGACGAGGCACCGAAGTCTCCAAGCGCGTGGACACCTACGCCACCGCCCTCTACGCCGGGCTCACCATCGAGCAGATCAGCGACCTCGACCTCTCCTACACCCCGCCCCTCGGCTCACCCTGGGACGCCGTGCAGGTCGCGGCGCAGGCGTGGTCGGCCACCAGGGCGAGCCTGCTGGTTTAGGCAGAATCACATGGCTCAGCCAGGCTGTTCCTGATGACTCCTTCGCCCCCGACCCGCAAGCGCCGCCATCCCGGCACGGTCGGAGAGGTGTTCCTGGTGTTCCTGCGCCTGGGGCTGACCTCGTTCGGTGGTCCGGTCGCGCACCTGGGCTACTTCCGCGAGGCGTTCGTGGAGCGCCGCAAGTGGCTGGGCGACCGCGCCTACGCGGACCTGGTGGCCCTGTGCCAGTTCCTGCCCGGCCCGGCGTCCAGCCAGGTCGGCATGGCGATCGGGCTGCAACGCGCAGGGTTCGGCGGACTGCTGGCCGCGTGGGCGGGCTTCACCCTGCCGTCGGCAATCCTGCTGGTCGCGTTCGCCTACGGGGTCACGGCGCTCGGCGACCTGTCGAACGCCGGATGGATTCACGGGGTCAAGGCCGCGGCGGTCGCCGTCGTCGCCCACGCCGTGCTCGGGATGGCGAGAACGCTGACTCCGGATGCGAAGCGGGCGACGATCGCCGTGGCGGGCATGATCGTCGTGCTGCTGGTCCCGAGCGCCTTCGCCCAGGTTGCGGTAATCGCCGCCGCCGGAATCGTCGGGCTGGTGTGGCTGCGCCCGCAGGCCGCCACGGCATCGGAGTCGGAGCCATTCGCCGTGCGGGTGCCTCGCTGGGTGGCGATCGCGAGCCTGGCTGTCTTCACGGTCCTGCTGGCCGGCCTCCCGGCGCTCTCGGCGGCGACCGGCGACGGAGCCGCCCGCCTGTTCGACGTGTTCTACCGCGCCGGGGCGCTGGTGTTCGGCGGGGGCCACGTCGTGCTGCCGCTGCTGGAAGCCGGGACCGTGCAGACCGGCCTCATCGACCATGACGTATTCCTCGCCGGCTACGGTGCCGCGCAGGCAGTCCCCGGCCCCTTGTTCACTTTCGCCGCCTACCTCGGCACCATGACCACCAGCCCGCCGTCCGGGCTGCTTGGCGCCGGGATCGCGCTGGTTGCGATCTTCCTTCCAGCGACTCTGCTGGTAGTCGGCGTGCTGCCGTTCTGGGATCGGCTACGCCGCGCCCCGCTCGCGCAGCGGGCGCTCATGGGCGTGAACGCCGGCGTGGTCGGCATCCTTGCCGCCGCGCTCTACACGCCGGTGTTCACCGAAGGGGCCACCTCGGCGGCGAGCCTCGCGATCGCCGCCGCCGCTTTTGTCGCCCTGACATCGTGGAAGGCTCCGGCATGGGCGGTCGTCATCGCCGCCAGCCTCATCGGCTGGGCCGTGCTGTGAGCGAGGGGTGAGCCCGCGCCGGGTCAGCCGACGACTGTGCCGAACAGGGAGCCGACGAGGAAGGTCGCTCCCAGGGCAAGCGCACCGCCGATCACCAGACGCGCCACGGCCCGCCACCGATGAGAGCCGCCGATCCAGGCCGCGACGTATCCGGTGACCGCCAGCGCGAGGAGCACGGCGACGAAGGTCCACACGATGCGCGCCGGGTGCGGCAGCAGCAGGATCGTCAGCAGCGGCAGCACGGCACCGATCGTGAAGGCGATCAGCGAGGCGAGGGCGGCGTGCCAGGGGCTGACGACGTCCTCCTGGTCAATGTTCAGCTCGACGGCCAGGTGGGCCTTGAGCGCGTCGTGCTCGGTCAGCTCCGTCGCCACCAAGCGGGCGGTGCCGGAGGTGAGGCCCTGCTCCTCGTAGAGCCCGACCAGCTCCTCGAGCTCGACCTCGGGATCCTCCTCCAGCTCGCGCCGCTCCTTCTCGATGAGGGCCCGCTCGGTGTCCCGCTGGCTGGACACCGAGACGTATTCGCCGAGCGCCATCGAGATCGCCCCGCCGACCAAGGCCGCGGCCCCGGCCAGGAATACCGGCGTGACCTCGGCCGTCGCCCCGGCGACGCCGACGACGACCGCCGCCGTGGACACGATCCCGTCGTTCGCTCCCAGCACGCCCGCGCGAAGCCAGTTCAGCCGCTGGGAGAGCCCCGACGCGTGAGGCTCGCCGGAATGCCGATATGGAGGGGATTGCGTCGTCACGGCTACTCACGATAGTTCGGTAGCTCTCCTGCTGCCAGCGAGGAGAGGCAACCCTGCACCTCGGCTCTCGCCGCAGATTCCGGTCGTGGTGCTCGGGTTTCAGAGCGTCACACGCGGTGCGATTCGGACTCCGTGTCGGATCGTCGTGATGGCGGTGATCCGGCAGCGGGGAATCCGCTCGGCGGGCCGCCCAACGCGCGAAGGGCGTAGAGGATCGTCGCGAGGTCCACGAACTCCTGCGTGAGAGCGCCGGCAACGGCGGGGATGGCGCCGGTCATGGCGATAAGCATGAGGCCAACGCTGAGGCCGATGCCGAGCCAGATCGCGGTCAGCGCGACGCGAAGCGTGTGCCGCCCAATCGACACGGCGTCAACCACCTTGCCCAGCGAGTCGACAAGGATCACGATGTCAGCGGCATCACCGGCCGCGGTCGCGCCTTTCGCGCCCATCGCAACGCCGATGTCGGAGGCAGCCAGTACCGGGGCGTCGTTCACTCCATCGCCGACCATCATCACGGGTCGTGGATGCAAGTCGGCCGCGAGATGAACTTTCTCGGGTGGAAGGAGCTCGGCATGCACCTCGTCAATCCCTGTCTGCCGTGCGATCGATTCGGCTGTCGCACGAGTGTCTCCCGTGAGCATCACGATCCGTTCGACGCCGTTCGACCGCAGCCACGACACCACCGCGGGGGACTCCGGGCGGGGATCGTCGGCGAGCACGAGGATGCCGGCGAAGCGGCCGTCGATGGCGACGTAGGCCGCGGCCTCGCCCGTCGTCAGGTCTGCGCGCACCGTGTCGGCCGCCACCGCCGCGACGTAGGCGGGCTTTCCGACGACGACCGTTCGTCCTCCGATCACCGCGGTCACACCATTCGTGGCGACCTCACTGGCCTCCTCGGCCGCGAGGAGGTCGATGCCGCGCTCGACCGCGGCCCGTCGGATGCTGTCTGCGAGCACATGCGATGAGTACTGTTCAGCGGACGCGGCGAGCTGCAGCAGGTCGCCCGCCTCGAAGCCGTCGACAGGGCGAACGTCAACGAGGGTCGGCTGGCCCTGCGTGAGCGTTCCGGTCTTGTCGAAGGCGGCGGACCGCACTCGGGCGAGTTGTTCGACAACGCCCCCGCCCTTCACGATCACGCCGGCCTTCGCGGCTCGCGAGAGCCCGCCGAGGAACGCGACCGGTGCAGCGATCAGCAGGGGGCACGGCGTTGCGAGCACCAGCACCTCAGCGAAGCGCGTAGGGTCGCCCGATATCGCCCACGCTATGCCGGCGAGGGCGAGCGAGACCGCCGTGAAGGGGATGGCGAACCGATCCGCGAGCCGCACGACGGGCGCACGCGAGTCCTCCGCGGCACGCACGAGCGCGACGATCTGCTGGTACTGACTGTCCGCGCTGCGGCGCACCGCCCGGATCTGCACCGCCCGGTTTCCGTTGATAGCGCCGGAGAGCACTTCGCTGCCCGCCTCATGAGTCACCGGCAGGCTCTCCCCGGTGAGCGACGATTCGTCGAACGTGCCGCTGTCGGTGAGCAGGATGCCGTCGACCGGCACGATCTCGCCCGGCCGCACCAGCAGCACATCGTCGATCCCTACGTGCTCGACCGCGACATCCTGCACCTCGTCCGAGTCCGATGCATGCTCGTGGGTGAGAACATGCGCGGTGCGCGGTGATCGGTCCAGCAGCGCGGTGAGGTCGCGCCTGGCCCGCCGGGCAGCGAAGTCCTCCAACGCTTCACCGCCGGAGAGCATCAGGACGATGATGAGCGACGCGATGTACTCGCCCACGGCAAGGGTTGCGACCATCGCCACCACCGCGAGGATGTCAAGCCCGACATGCCCGCGGAGCACATCCCGCACCATCCGAACCAGCGTCCACGCGACGAACGCTCCGACGTAGGCCGTCGCCATCCATCGCCCTACGGCATCCGCTCCGAGGGCGTGGAGAACCACGACCGCGGCGAGCATCACGACGGTGACCGAGATGATCGGGTATCGCCACAGTGGCCGCAACAAGAGCATGTGTCTCAGCCTTGTCGACTGCTGCACTCGCCGCTAGCAAGCCAAGCCATGCCTGCCGGGCGGATCAGCCAGCTTCCCTTTGGCGCGGGCGTGCTCATATTCACGCCTTCGGAGCCGCGACGCCGACTTGGCGGTGCCTTCCGGATTGCACGCGACCCAACTAGCCGGACTTGCGGCCGTTGTCGTAGTCGCCCGTGTAGATCAGGCACCCGCTCGCATCCCAGCGCTCCCATCGGCCGTGTTTGACGTCGTGCTCGAAACTCCCTCGCTGCATGAGCGCGCCGTTCGCCCGATACCACGTCCAGGTGCCATGCAGCGCCCCGTCGTCATACTCGCCCTCCGATCGCGGCCTTCCATCGTCGGCGACGTGCCGCCACAAGCCCTGCCGCCGCCCTGCGACGTAGACGCCCGTCATGATGCCGCCATGCGGGTCGGGCTCGGTCCAGTGCCCCGTCTTGCACCCCTCCGCATCGTAGGCGTTCGGCGAGTCCTCGGACACGCTCATGCCGGGCTGGCGAGCTGGATCAGGTTGCCGCATGTGTCGTCGAGGATGGCGGTGACGACCGGCCCCATCACGGTCGGCTCCTGCGTGAAGCGGACGCCCTTCGCGGTGAGCTCGGCGTGCGCTGCCGCCGCATCATCGACGGCGAAGGACGCCGCCGGGATGCCGTCGGCGACGAGCGCGGCCTTGTACGCCCTCGCGGCCGGGTGCTGGTCGGGCTCGAGCAGCAGCTCTGTGCCGTCAGGCTCATCGGGGCCGACGGCCGTGAGCCAGCGGAACTCCCCGACCGGCACATCGGTCTTCGGCAGGAAGCCCAGCCTCTCCGTGTAGAAGGCGAGTGCCTTGGCCTGCTCGTCGACGAACACGCTCGTCACGTTGATACGGATGCCCATGAGTCATTCCTTCGGTTCGGCGGGCCAGCGCTCGGCGATCTCGCGCAGCGGCTCCGTGTGCAGGTGGTGGAGTTTCGTCCGCCCGAAGCGGCGCGAGCTGACGAGGCCGGCGTCCTCCAGGACGGCCAGGTGCTGGGAGATCGCCTGCCTGCTCGATGTGACGCCGTGCCGCATGACCAGTCGGCTGCACAACTCGAAAAGACTCTGCCCATCCCGTTCCGTCAGCTCGTCGAGGATGAGCCGCCGGGTCGGATCGGCGAGCGCCTGGTAGACGTCTCCCACTCCGATTACAATAGGCAAGTAGCCACTTGCATGTCAAGATCGCGTCGCTCACCCGACGACAACCTCACGAGACCTGCTGGCTGCGGTTACGCTCCGACGGTTGTTTCATCGCTTTGGCCGTGTCGGCGCGAGCGGTGGCGCTCGCTGCTCTGGTGAGTGCGGGCGCCGAGCAGGAGGACGAGGTGATCGGCCCAATCACGAGGAGCTGAACGCGTTCCACAGAACCAAACGCGTTCCAGAGAACCAGGAGCACGCGTGAGCCCGCGACGAGGTTGGTGCAGATGTTCGCGGCGAGCAGACAAGGGTGCGGCCGGGGCGCCACCGCCCCGCGCTAGCGTTTCGTGACGCGACGGACGAAGAGGGAGTCGTCGTGTACCTCGGTCGCGGCCCAGCAGTTGTCTCCGCACGCACGCACAGCTCTCTGACATCCTCACCACTGTCCACTCTCCGCAACTCATGACCCTCTGACCTTCGCTGTTCCGCCAAACCGGACCCCGGACTGGCTCATTTCTGACTTCTTCACGAGAATGGACGTATCCTACCTGATACGGTAGCTGTCATTTGAGGAAGGAGGCGAGCGATGAAGGGCGGCGTGATCCCGTTCCGGGGCTCTGGCTCGGATGCCCTGCGCTATCTGGAGTCCGACCGTGCACGGGCGGACGAGTACTACCTGGAGGCGGGGACCGCCCTGGCGGAGTTCACGGCGGTCGATGCCGAGGGCAGGGTGGTCGGCGAGCTCGGGCTGACCGCTGAGGAGTACCGGCAATGGGTGGACTGGATCAACCCGCTCACCGGAGAGTCGATGGGCCGGCCCCGGCTGCGAGGCGAGGGCGGCCGGGGATCGCCCCGGTTCATGGAGATGGTCGTGAACGTCCCCAAGTCCCTGTCGGTCGCGGCCGCGCTGCACCCGGAGGTGTCCGAGGCCCTGGACGTGGCGCAGCGGGACGCGGTGGTGGAGATCCGGTCCTGGCTCGGCCAGCACTCGGTCACCCGCGTCGGGCCGCGCGGGAAGCAGGAGGTCGTGCCGATCGAACAGTTGGAGACAGTGGCCGTCTCGCACAAGACCTCTCGCGCTGGTGACCCGCACCGGCACATCCACTTCCAGATCGGGACGCGCGTGTGGGCGGCCGGCGCCTGGCGCGGGCTCTACACCGGGGCGCTGTTCCGGCAGCAGGGCGCGATCCGCGCCCTCGGCACGGCCGTCATCGCGGCGCACCCGCAGCTCGCCGCGGTGCTCGAGGCGCACGGCCTGACCCTCGATCCGGTGACCGGCGAGGTGGCCGAGCTGGAGCCGTGGAACGCGCTGATGTCCAAGCGCGGCGCGCAGGTGGCGCGCAACCTCGCCAAGTTCGAAGCCGAGTGGGAGGCGGCGCATCCCGGCCAGGAGCCGGGGCCGGTGGTGCGCGCCCGGTTGCACGCGAAGGCGTGGGACCACGAGCGGCCGAGCAAGAAGCCGTCGCAGCTCGGCTCGGAGGCTGGCTGGCTGCGCGAGTTGCAGGAGGCCGGCTACACGCCCGGTCTGCCGCGCGCCACCGTGCAACCCGCGCACACGCTGGACGAGCTCGCCGTGCAACAGGTCGCCTCGCGCGCGCTCGACCGCTGCGCGGCCGCTGCATCGGCGTGGACGGTGCATGACGTGCAGGAGCAGGTGGCGCGCATCGTCACCGAGGCCGGCGTGCGCGCCACGCCCGAGGAGCTGCGCGAGTTCATCACCATCACGACTCGGCTGGCCGCCGACGACTGCCTCTCGATCCTGCCGCCGGACGCGCCGCCCCTGGAGCATGTGGCGCACCTGACGACGTTGCACGTCGTCGCGGTCGAGACGGAGCTGCGCGACCGGCTCGCCGCACGCGCCACCCGGCCGGCGCACGGCGCAACCCCGCGCGTGCAGGAGCCGGGGCTGGACGCGGACCAGGCGCGCGCGGCGGCCGCAGGCGCCTCGACTCGGCCGCTGGTCGTGGTCGAGGGTGCGGCCGGCGCGGGCAAGACCACGATGCTCGGCGCCGCGATCCGCGCCGCCGCGCAGGAGGGCCGGGCGGTGCGGGTGGTGACGCCGACGAAGAAGGCCGCGGACGTGGCCGCCGTCGAGCTGGGCGTGCCGACCGACTCGGTAGCGGCGCTCGTCTACGACCACGGGTTCCGGTGGAACGCCGATGGGGTCTGGACCCGGCTGGCCGTCGGCGACACGGACCCGGTGACGGGCGCGACCTACCGCGGCCCGGCAACGAAGAACCGGCTGGTCGCCGGGGAGCGGGTCGTGGTGGACGAGGCGGGCATGCTCGATCAGGACACCGCCCTCGCCCTGCTGACCGTCACGGACGAGGCCGGCGCGACGCTCGCGCTCGTCGGCGACCGGGCGCAGCTCCCGGCCGTGGGGCGTGGCGGGGTGCTCGACATCGCGGCCGCGCTCGTCCCGCGGGTCTACTCGCTGACGAGCCTGCACCGCTTCGCGGACCCCGACTACGCGCGGCTCACTCTCGACCTGCGCGACGGCCGCGACCCGGCCGGACTGTTCGACCGGCTCCACGGGCTCGGACTCGTGCAGCTCCACGAGGACGCCGAGGCGCTGCGCGCCGCGGTCGCCGCCGAGCGCATCGACGGAGCCGCGATCACCGCGGCGACCAACGACGAGGCGCGCGAGCTGAACGCCCTGATCCGCGAGGACCGGGTACGCGCCGGGCTGGTCGACGACGCCCGCACCATCGACGGCGCGGACGGCATGAGCATCGGCGCCGGCGACCTGATCCAGACCCGCCGCAACGACTCGGAGGTGGGCGTGGCGAACCGGCAGACCTGGATCGTCCAGCACGTCAGCGGCGACGGCAGCCTGTGGGTGCGCGACGCCGCGAGCCAGCGGAAGCAGCAGTGCACCGCCCATCTGCCCGCCAAGTACGTCGCGGAGCACGCGCACTTGGCCTACGTCTCCACCGCCTACGGCGTCCAGGGCATGACCGCCCCTGCCTCGCACACCGTCCTGTCCGATGCGCTCGACGCGGCCGGCGTCTACGTCGGCCTCACCCGCGGGCAGGAGGAGAACCGGCTGCACATCGTCGCCGCGAACCTCGGCGACGCGCGGGAGCAGTTCGTGGCCGCGCTCGAGCGGGACCGCGCCGACCGCGGACTCCGCGAGGCCACCGAGCGCGCGCAGCTCGCCGTCGCCGGGATCGTCGCGGACGGGCCGGTGCGGGCCGTGAACGCGGAGCGCGCCCGGCTGACGGAGCGGATCGAGCACGCCGAGCGCGAGGCGGCGAAGTGGGAGCGGGCGGGCGCCGCGCTCGACCGGCAGCGCGCCGAGCACCGGGCGGAGTCCGACGAGCAGCGCGAGCTCGTCGCGGCCGCGGACGCCCGTGCCGCCGACGTGCGGGCCGAGGTCGCGGTCCCGCTGATCGAGCAGGCCACCGCGGACGGAACCGCCTACCTCGATGCACGGGCGCGCATGCGGGACACGGCGGCCGCGCACCGCGCGGCGCGCGGGCTCCGCAAGCGCGGCGCCGGCCGCGCGCTGACGACCGCCAGCGACGAGTACCGCGGCATCGAGACGGGTGCGCGGCGGCGCTGGGGCCGCCTGCCGGAGACGCCCGAGAGCGTCGAGCCGTGGGCGGCGTCGGTGGCGCAGCACGAGGCCGACCGCGATCCGCGCGCGGCCGAGACACGGGAGCGCGCCGACAACGCCCGGCAGGAGCAGCAGCGCCTCGCCGCACGCCAGGCGCAGGAGCGCACGAGCCTCCGCCGGCGGCTGCTCGGCGACCGCGTACCGAGCCGGCCCGGAGCCGAGGCCGCCCGGTGGCGGGCGCGCGCAGAGGCCGCCCGAGGCGACCTGACCGCGATCGAGGCCCTGCCGCCCGTCGAGGCGGCCGCCCTGATCCGGGCCCGCGCCGAGCGGGAGCAGGCCCAGCGTGAGGCCGCCGAGCGCGCCCTGGCCGCACGCGAGGCCCGCGCCACCCAGCTCCACGACTTCACCCGCGACCGCCACCGGCACAGCCCGGCCAGCGGACCCGACTTCGGGCCGAGCCTGTAGCGACGCGCTCAGGGGCGAGGTGCCGCGCCACTCCCCCGACGACTACCCACGGCGACCGGGCGGGAGCAGTCCGCGGGAGCGGGTGCGGACGAGCCAGCCCTGCGCGGTGGCATGGGCGACGCCGTTGATCTTCGCCATCGTGACCGCCGGCGCCGGGTCGCCCTGCGCGGAGAGCTTGCCGTACTGGAGGGCGACGAGTTCGTAGAAGTCGGGGGTGCGCTTCGGGTTCCCGAGCGGCTTGAGCAGATCGCGCTCGCTGATCTTCCGGCCGGAGGGCAGCACGATCTTGCCGCCGGTGATGGTCACCGTGCGCTTCATGGCGAACAGGCGCTCGTTGATCGCCGCCTCGATGCGCGCGGTCGGCAGGGCGCGGAGGTCTTGGCTGGAGACGGGATCGCCCGGCCGCCACGGGAGGTAGACGACCCCGGTGATGCGCACCTCCTCGGGCACGGCGAACTGCTGGCGCTGGAGACGGATGAACACGCGGGTCGCGGTGGCCGTGTGCTCGATGTAGCGCCAGCGCCCGTCGATCGTCTCGTTCTGCTCCGAGTCGAGCTGCGCCTGCCGGTCGGTCTCGGTCGTCACCTGGTCGTTGTAGCCCAGGAGCGCGTCGATCTGCGCGCTGGCGTCGTCGTCCCGCTCGCCGGGGAACCGGGTCGGCAAATGCCAGCCGTCCGGCAGATCGGCCGAGACGATGAGCCCGTCATAGGACTGATCGCCGGGGCGTCGCGGGGCTGCGGTCACATCCCGAGTGTACCGAGCGACACGAACAACTAAAACTCTTGCTGTGATTGGCGTGTTGGTCTAATCTAAGATGACAGCAACGATTCCGGCTGTCATTGTAGATGCGAAGGAGGCCGTGATGGGTCAGAGCGCATCCCCCCTCGACGCTCGGGAGCCCGAGCGCCTGTTCTACTCCGAGGAGGAGACGGCGGCGCTGCTCGGCATCCACCGCACGACGCTGCGCACCCTCGCCCTGGCGGGCCAGGCCCCGGTGGAGCCGATTCGGCTCACCCGGCACAAGCGCGTCTACCGCCGCATCGACGTGCAGCGCCTCGCGGGGCTGGAGCAGTAGGCGGCCGGCATGGGAAGCATCGAGGCATACGACACGTCCAAGGGCCGCCGCTACCGCGCGCTCTACCGGCGCCCCGACAAGAAGCAGACGCAGAAGCGCGGCTTCACGACGAAGAAGGCGGCCGAGCTGTTCCTGGCGACCACGGAGGTCGACATCGCCCAGGGCCGCTACCTCGACCCCTCGCGGGCACGGGTGACCGTGGCCGAATGGCTCACCACCTGGCTCGCCGCCCGCGGCGACCTCCGGGCGACGACCCGCAGCCGGGTCGAGAACATCATCGACAAGCACATCGTCCCCGAGCTGGGGAAGATCCCGATCGGTGACCTCACGCGACTGCGCGTGCAGGAATGGGCCTCGGCGCTCCCCGGCGCCCCCGCCACGGTGCGGAAGATCGTCAACGTCCTCTCCGGCTCCCTCCGGTTCGCGGTCGAGGACGAGCGCCTGCCGTCCAACCCCGCCCACCGGCTCAAGCTCCCGAAGCCGACCAAGACCCGCAAGCGGTACCTGTCCCACGATCAGGTCGCCGCGCTCGCCAAGGCCATTGACGAGACGAAGGACGGCCGCGACTACGGCTACGGCCTCGTCGTGCTGGTGCTCGCCTACTGCGGTCTGCGCTGGGGCGAGCTGTCCGGGCTCCGCATCCGTGACCTCGACCTGGACGCGAAGCACCCGCGGCTCACCGTCGAGCAAACCGTCGTGGCCGACAAGGGCTATCAGCGCATCGAGCCGCCGAAGGACTACGAGCACCGGAGCATCCCGATCCCGGCGTTCCTCGTCGGGCTGCTGGGCGCGCAGATCGCCGGGCGTTCCGGCGACGCCCCGGTGTTCTACGGCATCCGTACCGGCACCTGGCTTCGCAACCACGTCTACCGGGTCGGCTGGTTCGATGACGCCGCAGCCGCCGTCGGGATCAAGGGCGTCACCCCGCACGAGATGCGGCACACCGCCGCCTCCCTCGCGGTCAGCGCCGGCGCGAACGTCAAGGCCGTCCAGAGGATGCTCGGGCACGCCTCCGCCGCCGTCACGCTCGACGTGTACGCCGACCTGTTCGATGACGACCTCGACGGTGTTGCCACGGCGCTCAATCTCGCGGCGATGCAATCAGATGTTGCCAATCTGTTGCCAAAAGCCGCATAGAGCCCTTCCACCGCCCGTCAGCAGAAACGCGAAAACCCCCGGATGACCGGGGGTTTTCCTGTTGGTGACCCCAGCGGGATTCGAACCCGCGTTACCGCCGTGAGAGGGCGGCGTACTAGGCCGCTATACGATGGGGCCGTTTCGCGACAACTTGACGATTATGCCATAGCCCGCGGGCCCCGACCAAAACGGTCGGCGAGCACTCAGGCGAGCACGCGAAGTGCTCGCGGCTCCACCTCGAGCTCGACGGGCAGCGGCGCGATCCGCTCGCCGTCCGCGTAGACGACGAGGGCCGCATCCGCCTCGATCCGGATGCGTCGCGCGCGCCGCATCGTCACGACCGGCGCCGTCGTGTGGGTGCCCTGGAAGACGCGCGGGAAGATCCGCAGGAAGGCGATTCTCGACAGCGGCTTCACGAGCATGACGTCGAGCAGGCCGTCGTCGAGCACCGCATCCGGGGTGATCTTCATGCCCCCGCCGAGCGAGACGTTGTTGCCCACCGACACCATGAGGGCGTCGAGCTCGAGCGTCTCGCCGTCGAGGGTCACGCGGTAGCGGAACGGCTTCAGCCGGGCGAGCTCGGCGAGCAGGGCGAGGATGTAGCGGCTCGCGCCCTTCGGGTGCCGCATGAGGTTGGCGCGCTCGTTGACGATCGCGTCGAAGCCGGCCGACAGCGCGCACGCGAAGCGGCGCTCCCCCACGGTGCCGTCGTCCTCGGTCCAGCGGATGCGCACCGCGTCGATCTCGCGCGCCGGCCTCTCGAGCGCCTCGCCGAGGAAGCGGATGGCGGCCTCCGTGTCGTCGTGCGGGATGCCGAGGCCGCGCGCCATGTCGTTGCCCGTGCCCGAGGGGACGATCCCGAGCGGCACCCGGGTGCCCGCGACGAGGTTGACGCCCAGGTTCACCATGCCGTCGCCGCCCACGACCACGAGCGCATCCGGCCTCGTTCGCACGGCCGCGCGGGCCGAGTCGAGCAGCGAGTCGAAGTCGGGCTCGGTGAGCGAGGTCACCTCGTGTCCCATCGCGCGCAGAGTCTGCACGACGGCGGGGCCGACATCTCGGCTCGCCCCGAACGACGCCGAGGGGTTGATGGCGACGACCACCCGCCTCGGCTTCGTCGTCGTCATCCGCCCATCATGGCATCCGCCCGACGCCGCGAGCGCTACCCGATCCGGCGAGCGCGGCCGCTACGGGGGCAGCGCTCGCCGGCTTCGGTAGCGCTCGGCGGGGCGGGGTCAGCGGCGGAAGCGGAGGCGCCGCAGCAGCTGGGCGTTGAGTGCCACGATCACGGTCGAGACGCTCATCAGCACCGCCGCGAGCCACGGCGGCATGAGGAACCCGACGCCCGCGAGCACGCCGGCGGCGAGCGGGATGCCGAGCGCGTTGTAGCCGGCCGCCCACCACAGGTTCTGCAGCATCTTGCGGTAGCTCGCACGGCTCAGCGTGATGGTGTCGACGACGCCGCGGGGGTCGGACGACGCCAGCACGACGCCAGCCGACTCGATCGCGACATCCGTGCCCGCGCCGATCGCGATGCCGAGGTCGGCCGTCGCGAGGGCGGGCGCGTCGTTGATGCCGTCGCCGACCATCGCCACGCGCGCGGCGCCGCCCTGCTGCAGGGCCGCCACCTCCCCCGCCTTCTGCTCCGGCAGCACCTCGGCGCGCACCTCGTCGATGCCGAGGTCGGCCGCGACGTGCTGCGCGACGACATGCGAGTCTCCCGTGAGCATCGCCACCCGCACACCCCGGCGGTGCAGCGCCGCGACGGCCTCCGCCGACTCGGGCCGCACCCGGTCGGCGACCGCGAGCACCGCGAGCACCCGCTCCTCGCCCTCGGCGCCCTCCACGAGCGACACCGCGGTCGCCCCGTCGGCGCCCGCCGCGCGCACGGCGTGCACGAGCGCCGTGTCGAGGCGGATGCCGCGCTCGGTCACGTAGCGTCCGCTCGCGACCGCGAGCTCCCGACCGCCGACCGTCGCGACCGCCCCACGTCCGGCGAGCGCCCGGAACCCGGTCGCCGCGGGCACGGCGAGCCCGCGCTCGCGCGCCGCGTCGACGATGGCCCGGCCGATGGGGTGCTCGCTGCGCCCCTCGACGGCCGCGGCGAGCGCGAGCGCCTCGTCCTCCTCGACGCCCTCGGCGACCGTCACGGCGGCGAGCGCCTGACGCCCCTCGGTGAGGGTTCCCGTCTTGTCGAACAGCACGACGTCGACGTCCTTGGCCTCCTCGAGCGCGGCCCGGCTGCGGATGAGGATGCCGCGGCGCGCCCCGAGCGCGGTCGAGATCTGGGCGACGAGCGGGATCGCGAGCCCGAGCGCGTGAGGGCACGCGATCACGAGCACCGCGACGACGCGCTCCAGCACGAACGCCGGGTCGTCGGGGCGCAGCAGCCACCACACCGCGAGTGTGACGAGCGCCGCGCCCACCGCGACGTAGAACAGCAGCGCCGCCGCGCGATCGGCCAGCAGCTGCGCGGGCGAGCGGCTCGCCTGGGCGTCGTCGACGAGCTTCATGATGCCCGCGAGCGCCGTGTCGCCCCCCGTGCGCGTCACCTCGACGGTGAGCGAGCCGGATGCGAGGGAGCCCGCGACGACCGCGTCGCCCTCGGCCTTGTCCACCGGGGTCGACTCGCCCGTCAACAGGGACTCGTCGACCTCCGACGCACCCTCGACCACCGTGCCGTCGGCGGGGATCGCCGAGCCCGGGCGCACGAGCACCCGGTCGCCGACGGCGAGCTCGGAGCGGGCCACCGTCACCGGGTCGCCGTCGCGCAGCACCTCCGCCTCATCCGGCAGCAGCTTCGCGAGCTCGCCAGCGCGTTCTGGGCGCCGTGCACCGCCGACATCTCGATCCAGTGCCCGAGCAGCATGATCGTGACGAGCGTCGCGAGCTCCCACCAGAAGTCCATCCCGGGAAGCCCGAACATGACCGCGATCGAGTACGCGGACGACACGACGATCGCGAGCGAGATGAGCGTCATCATGCCGGGGCTCTTCGCGCGCAGCTCGTGCCCGGCACCCTGCAGGAAGATGCGCCCGCCGATGACGACGATCGCGGCGCCGAAGACCGCGGGGATCCACTCGCTGCCCGGGAACCGCGGGCCGGTGAGGCCCAGGATGTCCTGGAGGCCGGTCGAGAAGACGACCGTCGGCACCGTCAGGGCGAGGCAGATCCAGAAGAGCTTGCGGAACCGCAGCGGGTCGTGGCCGGCGTGCGCCGAGTGGTCGTGGCCGGCGTGGTCGTGCGTCGCGTGGTCGTGCGTCGCGTGATCATGCGTGGCGTGATCGTGGTCGGCGTGGTCATTCCCCGCGTGGTCATGACCCCCCGCGTGATCGTGGCCGGCGTGGTCGTGCGCGGCATGGTCGTGCGCGGCATGGTCGTGCGCGGCATGGTCGTGCGCGGCATGGTCGTGCGCGGCATGGTCGTGCGCGGCATGGTCGTGCCGCAGCTGCCGCAGCAGTCGGCCTCCCCCGCCGGCGGAGGAGGCGCCGCAGTCGCGTCGACACCGTCCTCGTGGTGCGCGTGGTGCTCGTGCGCGTCGCGGCCCATCACGCCCCCCTGTTCTGCTGCAGCTCGAACACCGCGAGCAGCTCGTCGACGGCCTTCTCGCGCATCTCGCCGCCCTCGTCGAACATGTGCGACACGTGCGTGCGCAGGTGGTTCTCGACGAGCAGCTTGTTGAGGCTGCCGAGCGACTTCTGGATGGCGAGGGTCTGCGTGATGATGTCGACGCAGTAGGCCTCGTCCTCGATCATCTTCTCCACCCCGCGCAGCTGTCCCTCGAGGATGCGGGCGCGATGGAGCGCGCGCTTCTTGATGTCGTCGATCATGACGACAGGGTATACCCCCCAGGGGTATCTGTGCAGGGTGTCGGCGGAATCAGTCCCCGAACACCTCGTGCAGGATCCGCACCTGCTCGCCCTCGGTCTGCGCTCCCCCGCCCTCGTGGCCGTTGAACGGGAACACCTCGATCCGCTTCGGCCCCGCGTACGCGTTGAACGCGCCGAACACCGTCGACGGTTTGCAGGTCTCGTCCATGAGCGCGACCGTGAACCACGCGGGCGCCGTCGCCCGCCGCGCGAAGTTGACGCCGTCGAAGTAGGCGAGCGTCTCGAGCACCGCGGACGCCTTGGTGCGATGCTGCGCGAGGTAGCGCACGAGCTCGTGGTACGGATCGCTGTCGTGGATCGTCACCGCGCGCGGGAAGTCGCAGAGGAACGGCACCTGCGGCAGCACCGCCGCGAGCCCCTCCACGAGCCCCGCGACCGCGAGCGTGATGCCGCCGCCCTGGCTTCCCCCGGCGACCGCGACGCGGGATGCGTCCACGACGTCGAGCGTGCGGGCAGCGTCGACGGCGCGCACGGCATCCGTGAACAGCCGCCGGTAGTAGTACGTCTCGCGGCTGTCGATCCCGCGCGTCATGACGCCCGGGATCTGCGGCCCGGTGACGCCCTCGTCGGGGGTCGCGCCGAGCGACCACCCCGAGCCCTGCCCGCGCGTGTCGACATGCAGGTGCGCGAAGCCCGCGGACGCGTACAGCAGGTTCTCGGTCGGGAGGCCGCGGCCGCCGCCGTACCCCTGATACTGCACGACCGTCGGGAGCGGGCCCGAGGCACCGCGCGGCATCCGCAGCCACGCCCGGATCGGCTGCCCCGCGAAGCCCGGGAAGGTCACGTCGAACACGTCGAGCGTGCGGAGGCCCGCATCCACCCGCTCCAGCGTCGCCCCCGCGGGCGCCGCCGCGCGGCTCGCGTCGAGCGTCTCCGCCCAGAACGCGTCGAAGTCGGCGGGGTCCACCTGGGCGCTGCGGTACTCCCGCAACTCGGCCTCGGGAAGGTCGACGAACATGCAGCTCCTCCTTGGATCGTCACCACGATAGAGGCATAGGGTCGGCACATGAACGTCACGAAGTACGAGCACTCCTGCATGGTCGTCAGCAAGGGATCCGACCGCCTCGTCATCGACCCCGGCTCGTTCCTCGCCACGCTGCCCGACACCTCGGGCGTCGTCGCGATCGTGCTCACCCACGAGCACGCCGACCACTTCTCGGCCGACCGCGTCTCGCAACTCGTCGAGGCGAACCCCGACGCGCGCGTGCTCGGGCCGCAGGGGGTCGCGGATGCCGCGGCGGCAACCGGCATCGAGGTGGAGGTCGTGCACGCGGGCGAGGTGGTCGAGGTCGAGCCCTTCACGCTGCGCTTCTTCGGCGAGAAGCACAACGTCATCCACTCCTCGGTGCCGGTGATCGACAACGTGGGGGTGCTCGTCGACGACGAGTTCTTCTACCCGGGCGACTCCTACACGGTGCCGGATGCCGAGGTCGAGCTGCTCGCCGCACCCGTCGGCGGCCCCTGGCTCAAGATCGGCGAGGCGATGGACTACGTGCTCGCCGTGAAGCCGCGCCGCGCGTTCCCGGTGCACGACATGACGCTCTCGGTGGCCGGCAAGAAGATGCAGGGCGACCGGCTGCAGTGGGCGACCGAGCAGGGCGGCGGAGAGTTCACCGTGCTCGAGCCCGGGGAGTCGATCGACCTCTGACCACGGCGCACGCCGACGCGGTCACAGGCGCGAGATGCCGTCGCCGATGAGCACCACCGCGACCGTCACGACGACGACCGAGGTGACGACGTAGCTGTTGCGCGCGACCCAGGCGTGCGCGCGTTCGAGGGCGGGGCGGGCACGCTCACCCGACCGCCAGACGACCACCACCGGCGCCGCGACCGTCGAGAGGCCGATCGCGAGGTAGACGGCGGTGTCGATCGCCCAGCCGAGCGGCGTGAGCTCCCCCGCGTTGAGCGCGAGCGCCGCGGCCGTCGCGAGCACGAGCGCCTTCGCCCGCACGTTGAGCACAAGCCCCACGAGGAACGCCGAGACGGGACGCAGCCTGCCCACGCGCTCGAGCCATCCGGGCACCTCCGGCCGTCCCGGGTCCTGACGCCCGCGCCGCCCCCGGCGGAACGCCCAGATCGCGAACCAGACGCCCACCCCGCCGATGAGGATCTCGCCGAGGCCGACCACGAGATCCGGAAGAGGCTCGCCGTCGCGCGGGATCGCGCGCAGCCCCGCCGTGAACCCCACCGTCACGACCGCGAGACCGAGGGCGTAGCCGAGCAGGTAGGCGATGCCGACCGACCTCCCGCGCGGGGAGAGCAGGAGCGCGAGCATGACCATGATCGGAACACTCGAGAAGGCGACGCCCAGCGCGAGCGGGAGGAGCACCCCCAGCACGTCCATCCGAACGCTCCTCTCGCCGGTTGGCTCGACCCTACTCGCGCAGACGCCGCCGGCCCCCACCCTCCGGAGGGGATGGGGGCCGACGGCTGGTCCGGGTCAGCGCAGGGCGACGAAGGCGTCCTTGCCCCAGATCGAGGTGATCTGCAGCAGGGAGCCGGAGGTCGAGTCGCTCGGCACCTCGAAGACGAGGTTCACCTCGGCCGACTGACCGGTGGCGAGCTCGTCGGCGTCGTAGATCGAGCCGGGATAGTCGGCGTAGCTCAGCTCGTACAGCTGACCGTCGGCACCCAGGTACTCGGCGAGCAGCATGTAGGGCAGGTCGCTGCCGGATCCCAGGAAGGTGACCGTCATCGGCACGACGATGTAGCTGTTGCCGGCCTCGGGCGCGGTGTTGTACTCGTAGGCCGCGAGCACGTCCGCCGTCGCGTCGAGGTTCGGCGTGCCCACGACGACGGCCCACTGGTCGGTTCCGTCGTAGTCGGTGAAGGTCACCGTGTCGCCGACCGCCGCCGGGTTGTTCTGCGATCCGAGCGCGTTCGGGTCGTCGCTGTCGCCGCCCGTCGTGCCGCCGTCCGGGTCGGTGATCACCGGGTCGTCGCCGAAGTCGTCGACCGTGTTGGAGAAGCTCAGCACGAACATGAGCATCATGATGCTGATGATCGCGGTGAGCAGCAGCGCGATGCCCGAGACGATGGTTCCCGCGATCGCGAGCCCCTTGCCCTTGTTCTTGGCGATGAGCCCGACGATGCCGAGCGCGACGCCGACGAGCGCCAGGAGCACGAAGAAGAACCCGACGTAGGGGATCCATCCGATCGTCACGCCGAACAGGAACGCGACGCCGCCCAGGATGAGCGACACGAGCCCCATGACGTTGAAGCGGGACGGACCGGTCGGGCCGGCCGCGTACGCGGGGGTCGCCGCGTACGCCGGGCTCGCGCCGGGCGCCGCGGGCGCGGCATACGGGTTCACGGGGGCGACATACGGGTTCGCGGGTGCGGGTGCCGCGGGTGCGACGGGGGTCGCGGAGGGCGCAGAGGGGTTCATCGGCTCGGGCGCCGCCGGCGCGACGGGCGGCGCGGGATCCGCGGGGGCCGAGCTCGGGACGGTGGTCGCCGGCGGCGCGTACGGGTTCACCGGCTCGGGCGCCGCGTAGGGCTCGGCGGCGGCCGCCTCGGGCACGGGTGAGGCGTCCGCGCTCGCGGGCGTCTCCGCATCCGGTGTGGCGGGAGCCGGCGGAACCGGCGGCACCTCGGCGGACGGCGCGTGCGGGATGGGAGGGATCTGGTCGTCGCCGGCGGCGCCGGGCTGCTGCGAATCGGACATGAGAGGAAGTCTGCCCGGTATACCCCCCGCGACACGAACCGGACCTGCGGGGCGGCGACCAGGGTCGTCCGTACACGCACCAGGTTCGCAAGCGCATCCCTGACCGAGCCGCCCCAGGATCAGGCGCGGCACAGCAACTCGAGCTGCGCGATGCGCATCTCGGTGACGGCGATCAACCGCCACAGGCGGGATGCCCGCTTCGGGATGGTGAACGGTCGCAGCTGGCGTTCCCAGACGAAGTCCTCCGACCATGCTCCGAGCTGCTCCCAGCCGCCGTCCCGCTCGCACTCGAGCCGCCACGCGACCGTGCCGGGATCCTGCATCGTGACGGTGAGCATCTCCGGGCCGGCCGTGCGGTCCAGCCGCAGCCGCACCTCCTCTCCCGCACGCAACAGCAGGGCTCCGCTGCCGGAGTCGTCGTCGAACGCGAGCCTCCCGTCGGCACCGGAGGGGACGCCGATGACGGCGTGCTTGCTGAGGTCCTCGAAGACGCTCGGCATCCGCCCGGACGCGGTGAGCGACGGCGGCTCGGCCCCCGGCTCCGATCCCCACCTCTGAGGCTCCGTCGCGAGCTCGATCGTGATCGTCGCGCCGGCCGCGAGCCGGGCGTGCGGGACGTAGGTGCTGTGCCATGCCTCGTCGTCGATATGCACCGAGCGGATGAAGCGGTGGGCGCGGTCCGCCGCCGGGGCGTCCACGACGAGTTCGGCTCCGTCGCCGAGACGGAGGCGGGCAAGGCGGAACAGCGGCGCTGTGAGGACGTAGCCCGCCGTTCCAGCGATGAGCGGGTAGAGGCCGACCGCCGAGAAGATCCACCACGCGCTCATCTCGCCGTTGTCCTCGTCCCCGGGCCATCCCTGGCCGATCTCGCCCCCCGAGAAGAGCCGCTCGACAGCGGTTCTGGTGAGGTCCTGGGTGAGGTCTGGGCGGCCGGCGAAGAGCGCCATGTAGGGGATGTGATGTGCCGGCTGGTTCGACAGCGCGAGCATGCCGAGGCGCTGATTCCGCGCCTCCACCATCTCGTGGATCACCTGCTCGTAGCCGCCGCGGACCGAGTCGTCGCCACGCTCGGGCGTCGTCACGAACTCGAGAAGGCGTCGCTCGAGCTCACTTCGGCCCCCGAGCAGCGACACGAGACCGGCACCGTCGTGCGGGGCGCTGAAGGCGGTCCCCCAACCGTTCGTCTCGGTGTAGTCGCCGCCCCAGCGCGCGGCGTCGTACCCGTCGGGATCCGCGAAACGCCCCTCGGCGTCCCGACCCCGGTAGAAACCAAGTCGCGGGTCGAAGCTGTGGCGATGGGCGCCTGCGCGCACTCGGAAGTACTCGGCGGAGGCCTCGAGCGCGGGGCGGCGGGGGTCCTCGAGGTGGAGGCGGGCGAGGAGAGCCGTTGCGAGGCGGGCGACGGCGAGGTCGTTGATCGAGCCGTCCAGGGTCCAACCCACGCTCTCGTGCGTGGTCGTGTCGACCCAGCCGCGGAAGGCGGAGGTGCTGATGCCCTTGCGCCCCGTGAGCGGCGTCGGCGGCGGGACGGTCGCGTTGCGCAGGGCCGACTCGTACGCGGCCCACACGTCGAGGGTCGGGTGGACGGGCTCGGCGGCCCCGCCGAGCCTGGTCGGCACCCCTGCGTCGACGGCGTGGGCGAATACGACGTCGTTCGACGTTCCGGTCATCGAGTCGATCGGACCGGGTGCGCTCCATCGGCTCGTCCAACCTCCGGAGCGGTAGTGCTCCGCGAAGCCGTCGAGGAGCCGAGCGGCCGTCGAAGGATCGAGCAGGCAGTACAGCGGCCAGGCGGTGCGGTACACATCCCAGAAACCGTGGTTGACGGTGAGCTCGCCGTGGTTGATCGCGGCGCCGGTCTCGGCCGCGGTCCCACGCGGACGCGTGGGCGCGAAGACGCTCGCGTAGCGGCTGGTTGCCTCGCTGTCGGAGCCGTCGGCAGCGACACTCTCGTGTGCACGATTCGGGAAGAGCCCGACACGGTACAGGCAGGTCGCGAGCTGCGCGCGCGCCTCGTCGTCGGCGCCCTCCACCTCGATCCGTCCGATCCAGTCGTCCCATGCCTCAGCGGCGCGCTCCTGCACCCGCTCGAAGGGGTCGCCGGCGCCGTCGAGCCGCAGATTCCGGGCCGCCTGGGCGGTTCCGATGAAGCTCGTGGCCATCCGCACGGTCACCGTGGCCTCGTCGTCGAGGGCGACCCGCACCCATCCACGGGCCGCGCTGCGATCTGTGCCGCGCACGCGCGGCTCGCCCTCGTCGGGCAGCATCCCGCGGTCGAGAATCGGGCGGTCGATGCTCGCGTGCAGGTAGGCGCGCGGTGGCGCCTCCCGGTCCGCGCGGGTGCCTGCGGCGTCGTCCGTCCAGGCGTGCAGGACGGCCGGCGCCCCAGGCTCAGGGAGGAGCAGCTCGCCCGTCCCCTCGACCTGGTCGAAGATCAGCACCGCGGTGCGGCTCCCGCGCGGATAGCGGAACCGGGTGAGCACTGTGTGGTCGGCCGCCGTGAGCTCCGCCTCGATCCCCCCGTCGAGCAGCACGTGATAGCGGTGGGGCTGGCCGATCTCCCCCGCGTGATCGAAGCCGAGCGCCCGGTCCCGTGGGGCCCCCGCCGGGATGCCGTCGGCGAGGCTGGGCATCACGTGGAAGGCGCCCCGTTCCCCGATCCACGGACTGGGGGCGTGCGATATGCCGAAAGCCTCGATCGCGGGACGGTTGTCGCCGCGGTTGTCGCGGTGCCAGCTGTAAAGCCAGTTGTGGTCGTGGGCGCGTGTGACCGGGATCCCGGTGACGAAGCCGTTGGGCACGGCGACGGCGGGAAGCGTGTTGCCGCGGGAGAGCCCCGGACCCGACATCGTCCCCTGCCGCGTCCGCGCCCACTCCGCCGGGCGTTCAGGCTTCGGGGGCACCTCGGAGACCGCGAGCCCGTCGAGCCAGCCGACGAAGGGCCGATCGTCGTCGTCTGGCACCGTACGCGCGAACCGCAGCTCGACCGATGCGACCGTCCGACCCACGGCGGCATCGAGGGCGACGCGGCGCAGATTCCACTGGTCGGGGTGGTGATAGCGCGCCGCGTGCTGGGTGCTGGGATCCAACGCGATCCCGTACTGATCTACGGCGTCGAGTTCGCTCAGGCGCGAGCCGTCGGAGAACACCAGGTCGAGAGCGACCGCGTCGGCCCCGAAGCCGTGCAGCACCTCCGCGCGCCCACCGTCCCACTCCGGCAGCACCGCGTAGTGCAGTTCGCATCCAGGGGCGACGATGATGCCGCGGATGCCGTCCGCGAGCGCACCGACGTCGACCGCGCCGCTCTCGCGCGCGAGATACTGGGCCGCGGCACGGGAGACGTAGCCTGCTTCCGCACGCGCGGCCGGTGCGTGCTCGGCGGACGGCCCGGCCGCGACGCCCGGTTCGCGACGCGGCATGCCATCGAGGACGAGCCGTTCGCGGTACTCGCTGCGGTGCACCATAGGACCAACTTCCTTCGCGGGGTCGGATCGAGTGTAGTGTTCATCACCGAAACGCTTCGGTACGTCACCGAACGCACCGTACGACGCCCAAGGACGCACATATGCCCCCCGCGGATTCCTCCCCCACGCCCCGCGCCGTGCTGCCGGACCTCGGCCTGCGGCTGACACGCCTCGGCACGCTCATGAGCCCCGATCCGAACGATCCCCACGAAGCGGAGGGCGTGCTCAACCCGGCTACCGCGCGCGACGACGACGACGTCCTGCACCTCTACGCACGTCTCGTCGGCACCGGAAACCGCTCGCGGGTGGGGATGGCGCGCGTCCTTGTCGAGGAAGGTCGCCCCGTCGGAGTCGAGCGTGAGCGGGTGGTCTTGGCGCCCGACCAGTCGTGGGAGCACGGGCTGAACCACGGCGGCACCGAGGACCCCCGGATCACGACCATCGCCGCGCTCGGGGTCCACGTCATGAGCTACGTCGCCGTGGGTCCGATGGGTCCTCGCTCGGCCCTCGCGATCTCGCACGACGCGCACAGCTGGCGACGGCTCGGACCGATCCAGTTCGCCTTCGAGGAGAGACTGCACGCCGACCTCAACCTCTATCCGAACAAGGACATCGTGTGGTTCCCCGAGGCGGTGCCCGGACCGGACGGGCGTCCCGCCTTCGCGATGCTGCACCGGCCGATGTGGGACTTCAGCTTCGTCACCCGCACCGAACCCGCCCCGTTGCCGACCGGCACCGACGACCGTCGCGCGGGGATCTGGATCTCCTACGTCCCCGTCGATGAGGCCCTCGCCGACCCGGCAGCCCTCACCCGTCCCCGCCTGCACCGCACCGTGGCGCTCGCGCGAACCGGCTGGGAGAGCCTCAAGATCGGGGCGGGCCCCGCCCCGATCCGCACCGAGGAGGGCTGGCTACTGCTCTACCACGGGGTATCCGGGGTGCGATCCGGCGGCGAGTGGGGAGGCAGCAGCGAGATCGAGCACAGCATCCGCTACAGCGTCGGCGCGATGCTGCTGTCGCTGGAGGATCCGGGCCGGGTGATCGCCCGTACCACCGAGCCTCTCATGCAGCCCGACACCGCCGACGAGCGCGACGGCACGGTGCCCGACGTCGTCTTCCCGACGGCGATCGAGACGATCGGCGATGTTCGCTACGTCTTCTACGGGATGGCGGACACCCGCATCGGGATCGCACGACTCGACGGCATCTAGGGCGTGTCCGCGGCGGTCGATCTACTGCTCGCAAAGAGCTGGGGTACCTGGACTCGAACCAAGAACAACTGAACCAGAATCAGCCGTGTTGCCAATTACACCATACCCCAACGGCTCCGACCGGAGTCGGTCCGCGGAGCCCGGGCGAACCCGGGCCGACTAGACACTTTACCCTACGGGCGCGAGGCTTCGAACCGGCGGTGGCCGAGCTCACCCCAGGGTGTCGCGGATGACGGTGCCGGCGACGCGGGCGCCGTCGCCCGCCGCGATGAGCAGCTGCTGCGGGCCGAGCGCCGCATCGCCCGCGGCGTAGATCCCGGGGACGCTCGCGCGGCCCGCGGCGTCCGTCGCCACCCAGCCTTCGGGGGTCGTCGCGAGGCCGAGCGGCTCGGCGAAGGCGAGCGCGGGGGTCCAGCCGGGCCGGACGAAACCTGCCGAACGCGGCACCACCTCGCCGTCCTCCAGCACGACGCCCGTCATGCCCTCCGGTCCGGTGCCCGCGATGTCGGCGATCGCCCGCTGCTCCACGCGGATGCCGCGGGCGGCCAGCTCGCGCTCCTCGGCATCCGAGACCACGCCCAGCCCATTGGTGAAGACGATGAGGTCGTCACTCCAGTTGGCGAGGAACCGCGCGCGCTCCGCGAGGTCGTCGCTCTCGCCGATGAGGGCGAGCGGGGCGTCGCGCTTCTCCCACCCGTCGCACTCGACGCAGCTGTGCAGCGAGGTGCCGTAGAACGCCCGCAGCGTCGGCAGCGCGGGCAGCTCCTCGATCAGCCCTGTCGCGATCACCACGGCATCCGCCACCCATTCGGTCGCGAGACCGGAGCCGGGCGCCTCCGCCTGCACCTCGAAACGGGTCGCGCCGGCCGCCCGCTCGAGCGGGGAGATCGAGGTGACCCGCGTGCGCTCGACGGCGACCCCGTAGCGGGCCAGCTCCTCGACGCCCAGCTTGCGCAGCTCGAGGGGCGAGACGCCGTCGCGGCTCAGGAAGCCGTGCGCCGACAGGGTCGCGGCGTTCCGAGGGCGCGCCGCGTCGAGCACCACGACCGACCGCCGGCCACGGGCGATCGCGAGAGCGGCGGCAAGACCCGCGGGACCGGCGCCGACGACCACGACGTCGACGCGGTCGGCCCCGGCTCCTGCGCTCACGTTCACAGCGCCCGGCGGAGCCTCTCGAGCCGCGCGAGCGTCGAGGCCTTGCCGAGGATCTCCATCGACTCGAAGAGCGGCGGGCTGATGCGACGCCCGGAGACGGCGGTGCGCAGCGGTCCGAACGCGGTGCGGGGCTTCAGACCGGGTCCGCCCTCCTCGACGGGCGTGAGCAGCGCCGTGCGCAACGCCTCCTCGATCTCCACCCGGCCGAACTCGTCGAGCGGCTCGAGGGCCGCCTCCGCGGCGTCGAGCACGAGGCGCGCCTCGTCGACGTCCTTGGGCAGCGCATCCGCCTCGAACTCGAGCCGATCGTCATCGGTGAAGAGGAACGCGAGCATGCCGCGCGCCTCCCCCAGCACCGTGACGCGCTCCTGGATGAGGGGGGCCGCCTCGCGCAGGATCGCCCGCTGCGCCTCGGTCGGCGGGTCGGCCAGGTACCCCTCGAGGTACGGCACGATGCGCTGCTCGAAGTCGGCGGGCTCCAGCATGCGGATGTGGTCGCCGTTGATCGCGTCGGCCTTTTTCTGGTCGAAGCGGGCAGGGTTCGGGTTCACGTCGCGGATGTCGAAGGCCGCGACGAACTCCGCCTGCGTGAACACGTCGCGGTCGGGCGCGATCGACCAGCCGAGCAGCGCGAGGTAGTTGAGCAGTCCCTCGGGGATGAAGCCCCGGTCGCGGTGGTGGAACAGGTTCGACTCGGGGTCGCGCTTGCTGAGCTTCTTCGCGCCCTCGCCGTAGACGAGCGGCATGTGCGCGTACTGGGGGATGGCGTCGGTCACCCCGAGCTCGATGAGCGCGAGGTAGAGCGCGATCTGGCGCGGGGTCGACGACAGGATGTCCTCGCCGCGGAACACGTGGGTCACCCCCATGAGCGCGTCGTCGACGGGGTTCACGAAGGTGTAGAGCGGTGCGCCGTTCGGCCGCACCACGACGAAGTCGGTGAAGCTGCCCGCGGGGAAGGTGATCTCCCCGCGGATGAGGTCGTGGAAGGTGAGGTCGGTGTCGGGCACCCGCAGGCGAAGGCTCGGCTGCCGGCCCTCGGCGCGGAACGCCGCGCGCTGATCATCGGTGAGCTCGCGCTCGAAGTTGTCGTAGCCCTGCCGGGGGTCGCGGCCCGCCGCGAGGTTGCGCACCTCCATCTCCTCCGGCGTGACGAAGCTCTCGTAGAGGTGGCCCGAGGCCTTGAGCCGCTCGATGAGCTCGAGGTAGATCTCGGTGCGCTGCGACTGGCGGTAGGGGCCGTGCGGTCCCCCCTTCTCGACGCCCTCGTCCCAGTCGATGCCGAGCCAGGTGAGCGCGTCCACGAGCTGGAGGTAGCTCTCCTCGGAGTCGCGCGCCGCATCCGTGTCCTCGACGCGGAACACGAGCTTGCCGCCGGTGTGCCGGGCGTACGCCCAGTTGAAGAGCGCGGTGCGCACCATCCCGACGTGGGGGGTGCCGGTGGGCGAGGGGCAGAACCGCACGCGCACATCGGCGCCGGTCGCGGTGGAGAAGGGGAGCGACATCGTGACGATCCTATCGGCGCTCACCCGAGGGCGAGGGCGGCGGAGGCGAGGAGCGCGAGCGCGACGCCCGCCACCTGCACGGGCGTGAGCCGCTCGCGCAGCACGGTCAGCGCGAGCAGCACGGTGCCAAGCGGGTAGAGGGATGCCAGCACGCCCATGATCGCGAGCTCGCCCTGGTGCAGACCCCAGACGAGCAGGGCGTTCGCGACCGACATGAGGAGCCCGGCGGCGGCGGCGAACAGGAGGCCCGGACGTCGCGCGGCGACGGGAGGCGCCTGCGCCCCTCCCCACCAGGAGTCCCGGCGCACGAGCCGCAGGAGGGCGAGCACGACCGCGAACAGGAGAGCCCCCGCGACGAGGTCGACGAGCAGCGGCGCGTACTCCGACTCGGGCGGGGTGAGCTCCATGACGACGTTGTAGCCGCCGAAGCCGACGCCGGAGGCCACCGCGAGCACGACCACGCGCACCCCGACCCGGCCGCCCTGCTGCTCGCGCGTGACGCCGAGCAGTACCGCGGCGACGACGAGCGCGGCGAGCGCCGTATAGCCGAGCGGGGTGAACCGCTCGCCCCGGCCGATGCCGACGACGGCGGGGATGAGCGCGGCGACCGCGGCGGTCGTCGGCGAGATGACGCTCATGGGCCCGATTGCGAGGGCCGCGTAGAACGCCCAGATCGCGATCGCGCCCGCCACGCCCGCGAGCACACCGAGCCAGACGGCCCGGGGCGACCAGACCGATCCGGCGAGCGGCGTCAGCACGGCGATCGGCACGGCCGCCGCGGCGAAGCTCACGAGACTCACGAGCAGGGGGGAGACGCGCCGCGAACCGAGGCCGCCGAAGAAGTCGGAGACGCCGTAGACGATCGCGCTCGCGAGGCCGACGAGCACGATCATGCGCCCATTCAAGCGGATGGCGCCGACGACGTCCGGGTCCAATGACCCTGTCGCGGCGGTGGCCACGGGGCGCAGCATGGGAGGGGCGACGGAGGAGGATGTCATGGTCGACGAGGCGGGACCCGTGGAGGTGCTCGACGAGCGCGAATGCTGGGAGCTGTTGGAGCTCGCGCCGATGGGCCGCATCGCCCTCGCGGCGGGCGGCGAGCTGGACATCTTCCCCATCAACTTCGTGGTGCATGACGGGGCGCTCTGGTTCCGCACTGCGCCCGGAACCAAGCTCGTCGAGCTGACCGTCAACCCCGATGTCGCGCTCGAGATCGACGGCTGGGATGACGGCGAGGCCTTCAGCGTCGTCGTGAAGGGCGTCGCCGAGCGCCTGGAGCACGGCAGCGAGCTCGACGAGGCCGAGCGGCTGCCGCTCACGCCCTGGGTGCCGACCCTCAAGTACCGCTGGGTGCGCATCCGCCCGAGCACCGTCACGGGACGCCGGTTCCGTCGGGGGCCGGAGCCGGAGCGGTTCTGAGCCGCCGCGCGCGGGGTCACGCGAGGTCCTCGGGCCCGACCCAGCGCACGCCGTCGTCGTGCACGAGCAGCGGCCCGCGCAGCGGGATCGCCGCCTTCGCGCAGGCGTCTCGGATGAGGATGAGCCACGCGATGTCCGCGGCGGTCAGCTCGGCGCTCCCCCGCCGCTCGTAGGCGACGGCCATGCTGTCGGCGTCCGCGTCCTCGACGAGCACGCCGAGCACCCGCGCGTAGTTCTCCCGGTGGCCGGGCCCCGGCCGGCGTGGCACGTAGCTCGGCATGAGGAGGGGCAGCTGCCGCTGCCGCTCGTCGAGGAACATGAGCCACACCTGGCGCCGGACCGCGTGGCCGAGCAGCAGCGCGGCTCGCTCGAGCAGCAGCTCGTCGCTCGCGAGTGGGGTGTCGCGGACGTCGTCGTAGCGGGGGATCGTCATCGCGCCATCGTGCGCTTCCGCGCCGCCGCGCAACGGCGCGACGGCCCAGATGGGGGATGACTCGCCCGCGCGCTCCCGGTGCAGGAGCGGAGGCGAGATCAGTCGGCGGCGAACGCGGGCGGGTAGACGGCGATGCGCGGGACGGGGACGCCCGCATCCGCGAAGAGCTCACGCACCCGGTCGCGCACGCGCTCGTTCGCGACCGTGATGGCGGCCACCGCGGCGAGCGGCACGGGACCCACCGCGAGCAGCTCGGCGTCGCGGAAGTCGGGATCGGTCGCGTGCAGTCGCCGCAGCGCCTGCGTGCCCGACTCCACCCCGACCGCGAACCGCGTCGCCACGCCCGCGGCATCCGCGTCGGCGAACACGACGTCCGCGCCGAGCGCATCCACGGGGACCGCGAGGATCACGAGGTCGGCGGGTCGCGCCGCACGGGCCGCGTCCGACCAGTGGCTGCCCGCCGCGCCCTCGCGCAGCTCCTGCCACCGGGTCGAGTCCGGCGACACCGCGAACGCGACGAGGGATGCGACGCTGCGCCCGTCGGGAACGGTCGCCGTGGCGCGCAGCTCGCGCGTCGTCGCCGAGCTCAGGTCGACATCCGGCTCGGCGTCGGCGCGCAGCTCGCCGTCGAGCGCGATCGACTCGAGCGTGCGCAGGTGCGTCACGTGATGCACGCGGCGACCCGGCAGACGCAGGGTCGCGGGGGCGGCGGGCCCGGCCGGGGTGCGGGCACCCGCGCGGCCGGCGGCCCGGGCCGCGGGGGTGCGGCTCGTCACGGGACGCGGCGCGGGCGCGGGTGTGCGCGGGTAGCAGACATCGCAGAGACCCTCGTCGAACCCATGGATGCACTCCGCCACCCCTCCACGCTACGTCACGTGGCGGGGTGCCGGGGCGCGACCGCCGGTCGGGCGGCACGGGGGTGACGGTCGCCCGACCGGCGGTGGATCAGCGGCGACCGGAGCAGTCCCCGAACGAGCCGTGGAAGCCGCGGCCGTCCCATCCGTGGTGCTGCTTCCAGGAGTTCCACTTGCCCCGGTCGTGGTGACCCCACCCGGAGCTCGTCACCGCGCCGAAGGTGTGGACGGCGTGCGCGACCGCATCCGCCATCTCCTCGAGCACGACGGGGTCGATGTTCTCGGTCGTGTCGCAGGCCTGGTGGTAGCACGGGTCGTAGGGCTCTCCGGCGGTGCCGCCGAAGACCGCGGCCTCCGCGTCCGTCTTGATGCCCTCGGCCCCCGTGAAGAGGCCGCCCGCCGGGATGCCCGCGTCGATGAACGCGAAGTAGTCGCTGCGTCCGTCGAACGCCGTCGGCGCCGTCGCGAGACCCTGGGACGCGAAGTAGTCCAGGAAGGTCTTCTCGATCTGGGCCGAGCCCTCCGGGCCCGCCTCGCCGAACGCGTCGCCGTCGCCGTCGTAGACGAACCGCACGGGGTTCGGGGATGCCACCATGTCGAAGTTGAGGTTGAGCGCCGTGTTGGCGGCCTGCTCGTCCGTCAGCTGGGAGACGTAGTAGTTCGACCCCTGCAGGCCGTCCTCCTCGCCCGACCACCACGCGAACACCAGCTGGTTCGCGGGCTTCGACTTCGTCACGGCGAGCTTGAGAGCGACCTCGAGGAGTGTCGCGGAGCCCGATCCGTTGTCGTTGATGCCCGGACCCTCGGCGACCGAGTCGAGGTGCGCCCCGACGACGACCTGCTTCGTCGGGTCGCCCTTCCTGCTCGTCGCGATGAGGTTGAAGGTGTCGACGGTCACCTGGCTCGTCTCGAGCAGGATGCGCGCGGTCGGCGCCTCCGCGAGCGCGAAGGCCTCGCCCACCTCGAAGCTCGTGCCGAGCACGGGGATCGTGGTGCCGAGTTCGCCCAGGGTGCCGAACAGCACCCCGAAGCGGTCGTCGCCCTCGACCTCGTTGCCCTGGTTGAAGATGACGACGCCGGATGCGCCCGCCGCCTCCGCGTTCGCCGCCTTGACGGCGAAGTCGCAGCTGCCGCGCTGGATGAGCGCGATGTCGCCCGCGCGGAAGTCGGCGAAGTCCTCCGCCTCGCAGCCGGAGGTCGAGGCGCGATCGCCCTCGAGGTTGACGTCGACGGGCGTCACGGGCGCGCTCTCCACGGTCCCCTCGCCCGAGTAGTCCATCGGGTAGAACTCGTCCTCGAGCGCGTAGTCGGTGGGCGTCGGGGCGAGCTGCGAGAACTCCGCGCGGTCGATGTTCACCTTCTCGTAGCTGAACGGCTGGCGCTCGGTGCGGTAGCCGGCGAGCTTCATGAGCTTCTCGATGTAGGCGGCCGACTGCTCGTGCCCGGGCGTGCCCGCGGCGCGGTTGCCGCCGTTGGCATCCGCGACCTTCTGCAGGGCGCGCAGCTGGAACTGGATCGACTTCGCGGTGACCGCCTTCCGCAGCGTCGCGGAGCTGTTCGTCTCGCCGCCTCCGCCGTGACCGCCCCCGTGGCCGGGCCATCCGCCCGCGGCGGCGGGTGCCGCCATGCCGAGGGCGAGTGCAGCGCTCGCGGCGACGGCGGTGGCCGTCAGCAGCGTCTTGCGTGTTGTCTTCACGTGGGTCCCCTTCTCGCACGTGTGCCATCCGCTGTTCGGACGACACGGACGGGCCCGACGTTACCCCCCGTTCGGGGGTAGACCGATGAGAATTTCCTCACGCAGCGGGCGGCCGGCGACCGCGGGGACCGCGGTCTCAGGGGTTGGTGCGGCGACGCTCCGCGAGCAGCCACGCGGGCGGGTCGGCGACGAGGGCCTGGATCTCGGCCGTCGTCATGGCGTCCGAGACGCCCGCCCGCGCGAGGCCCGAGTTGGTGATGCCGAGCCGGCGCGACACCTCGGAGCGCGGATGCGGTCCCTCCGCGCGCAGCACGCGCAGCCACTCGGGCGGGTCGGCCTGCAGCGCCGCGAGCTCGTCGCGCGAGTGCTGGGCGTCGCGGAACTCGGCGGGCGCCGCCGGCAGGTAGATGCCGAGCTTCCTGGCCGCGGTCTGCGCCGAGAGGAACTGCGCCTTCGGGGGCTTGGGCTGCTGGCGGCGGTCTTCGCGCGGCTCGTCGGTCATGCTCCGAGGGTAGCCTCGGGAGACGTGGAACCCTTCGTCGTCGCGTTCGTGCCGGGCGTGACCCCCGGCAAGTGGGAGCGGATCTGGCGCGAGCGGATGCCGCGCAGCCCGCTCGAGGCGCGCCCGCTCCCCCAGGACGCCGCGCTTGCGGCACTGCGCGACGGCACGGCGAACATGGCGCTGCTGCGCGACGTGGCAGCCGACGACGAACTCCATGTCATCCCGCTCTACCGCGAGCGCCCCGTCGTGGTGGCGCCGAAGGATCACCCGGTGGCCGCGTTCGAGGAGCTCGCGCTCGCCGAGCTCGAGGGCGAGACGATCCTCGAGGGCGACGGCGCCGACACGGTCGAGCTGGTGGCGGCGAACGTGGGCCTCGCACTCATGCCGATGTCGGTCGCGCGCGCCCACTCGCGTCGCGACGTCGTCGCGCGTCCGCTCGTCGACGCACCCGACTCGGGCATCGGCCTCGCCTGGCCGCGCAAGGCCGACGACCCCCGCATCGACGCCTTCATCGGCATCGTGCGCGGCCGCACCCTCAACTCCTCCCGCTGAGGCTCCCGGCGACGACGAGCCCCACCAGCGCGTCGGCGTCGTCGCGCCAGCCCGGTGCGCCGTAGGTCGAGCCGATGCCGTGGAGCGCCATCATCACGGCGCCGACGGTGAGCCCCGTCGCGCCCTCGGCGCGGGCGGCATCCACGAGCTCGACTACGGCCTCCGCGAGCGCCCGCCCGCCCGCCACCTGCACCTCGGGCCTGCCGCGGATGAACCCCGTGAGCGCCAGCGCGAGACCCTCCCGCTCGGCGAGCCAGGCGACGAAGCCGTGGAGGAACGCCGCGAGCGCCTCACGCGGGGGCTGCTCGGCGAGCAACCGGCGAGCGAGTTCGCCGAGCGCGACGACCTCGTCGTGGTAGACGGCCTCGGCGAGCGCCTCACGGGTCGGGAAATGGCGGTAGAGGGTGCCGACGCCGACGCCGGCGAGCGCCGCGAAGTCGTCGAACCTCAGCTCGGCGTCGCCGCGGTCGAACGCCTCACGGGCCGCCGCGATGATCGCGTCGCGATTGCGGCGGGCGTCGGCGCGCAGCGGTCTGGGGTCGGTCATCCGCGCCTCCTTTGACACCTGGAGACTATCTCCGTATCGTTATGTGGAGGTCATCTCCATTTATACGAGAGGCGGCTCCGCATGAAGGTGCTGTTCCTGGGACGCGGCGTGATCGCGAGCGTCTACGGCTGGGCGCTCGAGAGGGCGGGCCACGAGGTCGAGTTCCTCGTGCGGCCGGGACGCGCCGCCGACTACGGCGACGGCATCCGCCTCTCCCTGCTCGACGCCCGGCGCGGTCTCCGGGGAACGCGTCGCGAGGAGACCTGGCCCGTGACGCTTCGCGAGTCGCTCGAACCCGGCCACGGCGCCGACCTCATCGTCGTGAGCGTCGGCCACCACCGCCTCCGCGCGGCGGCGGAGTCCCTCGCACCGCACCTCGGGTCGGCGACCGTGCTGATCTTCGGCAACGTGTGGGAGGAGCCGGACGACGTGGTCGCCGCGCTTCCCGCGGACCGGGTCGCGTGGGGCTTCCCCCAGGCGGGTGGCGGCTTCGACGCGGATGGCGTGCTGCAGGCCGCCCTGCTGCGGAAGGTGCTGTTCGGCACCCTGGGCGGCGCGCCGCCGACCGCGCGCGAGCGCGAGGTGCGGGTGCTGTTCGCGACGGCCGGGTTCACGATCGCCGAGCGGGCGGACATCCGAGGCTGGATGTGGGCGCACGCGATCGCCGACGCGGGCATGTTCACGGCGGCGTTCCGGCTCGGCTCGATGTCGGCGATGATCGGCCGCCGCGATGCGTTCCGGGAGGCCGTGCTGACGACCCGCGAACTGCTCCCCCTGCTCGCGGCCCGCGGTGTCGACCTGCGCCGGCATCGCGCGTTCACGGCCGGCTACCGCGCGCCCGCCGCGCTCGTCGCGGCCACCATCGCGGCCACGACCGCCCGCGTGCCCCTCGCACAGATCAGCCTCGCCGCGCACACCGACGCCTTCGCGGAGGAGCCCGTGCGCCTCGTGCGCGACGTGATCGCGGAGGCGAGACGGCTCGGGGTGCCGACGCCGCGGCTCGACCGGGCCGACGCCCTCATCGACGCGCACTCCTCGGCCGCCTGAGCCGGCGGCCCGCGCCCTAGAGCCCCTGCGCGAGGCGGTAGTAGGCGGCGTTCGCGCGCAGCTGGTCCTCGAAGGAGCGGATGGTCGTGGCGTCGTCGATGACGAGCAGCTCGACGCCCGCGATGCGCGCGAAGTCCTCCCACGCCTCGACACCCACCTGGTTCGTCATGACGGTGTGGTGCGCGGCGCCCGCGATGAGCCACGCGGTCGCGCTCGTGCGGAAGTCGGGCGCGGGCTTCCAGACGGCGCGACCGACGGGCAGCTTCGGCAGGGATGCGGGCGGCTCGACGTTCTCGACGGCGTTGGCGACGAGGCGGAAGCGCTCGCGCTGGTCGCTGAGCGCGACGACGACCGCCGGTCCCGCATCCGCGGTGAACACGAGCCGCACCGGATCGTCCTTGCCGCCGATGCCGAGGGGGTGGATCTCGAGGCTCGCCTTCTTCGACGACAGGGCGGGCGACACCTCGAGCATGTGGGCGCCGAGGATGAGCTCCTCACCCGGCGTCAGGTCGTAGGTGTAGTCCTCCATGAGGCTCGCCCCGCCGGGCAGGCCCGCGCCCATGACGGCGGCAATGCGCACGAGCACGGCGGTCTTCCAGTCGCCCTCGGCGCCGAAGCCGTAGCCGTCGGCCATGAGGCGCTGCACGGCGAGGCCGGGCAGCTGCTTCAACTCGCCGAGGTCCTCGAAGGAGTCGGTGAACGCGGTCGCGCCGACCTCCTCGAGGAGGGAGCGCAGGCCCAGCTCGGTCGCGGCGCCGTAGCGCAGCGACTCGTGGCGCTCGCCGCCCGGCAGCAGCTCGGGCGCGACGTCGTACTCGGCGAGGTACACCTCGACGAGCGCGTCGATGTCGGCATCCGCCTGCGCCTCGACGCGCGCGACGAGCTCGTTCACGCCCCAGGTGTTGACGCTCACGCCGAGGCGGATCTCGGCCTCCGTCTTGTCGCCCTCGGTCACGGCGACGCCCCGCATGTTGTCGCCGAAGCGGGCGACGCGCATCCCCTGCGAGGCCTTCCACCCGGATGCCGCGCGCGCCCAGGTGCCGATCGCGGCGGTCACGGCGGGGTCGGAGGCGTGCCCGACGACCGTCTTCCGCGCAACCGACATGCGGCTCAGGATGTAGCCGTGCTCGCGGTCGCCGTGAGCGGCCTGGTTGAGGTTCATGAAGTCGAAGTCGATCTCCGACCAGGGCAGCGCCACGTTCGCCTGGGTGTGGAAGTGCAGGAGGGGCTTCCGCAGCGCGTCGAGCCCCAAGATCCACATCTTGGAGGGGCTGAAGGTGTGCATCCAGGTGATGACGCCCACGACCTCGTCATCCGAGTCGGCGTCGATCATGGCGCGGCGGATGGCATCCGAGCTCGTCAGCACGGGCTTCCACTCGATCGTCACGGGGATCTCGGATGCGCCGCGCAGCAGCTCCACGACCCCCTGCGACTGCTCGGCCACCTGACGCAGGGTCTCCTCGCCATAGAGGTCCTGGCTGCCGGTGAGGAACCAGACGACGTTCCTCTTCAGCTCGGGGATGATGCTGCGGCTCACTGGAGTTCTCCCTGCGGCTTCTGTCCGTAGACGTTCTGGTAGCGGTCGAAGAGCGCGTCGATGCTCTCCTGGGGGATCGGCAGCGGGTCGCCCAGCTGCCGCGAGATGTGGATGGTGCGGGCGACGTCCTCGCACATGACGGCGGCCTTGACCGCGTCCTTCGCGTCGCGCCCGATCGTGAAGACGCCGTGGTTCTGCATGAGCACGGCACGCGATCGGTGCCCGTCGAGGGTCTGGACGATGCCGCGGCCGATCGAGTCGTCGCCGATGATCGCGAACGGGCCGACGGGGATCTCGCCGCCGAACTCGTCGGCCATGCCGGTGATGACGCACGGGATCGCCTCGCCGCGCGCGGCCCAGGCGGTGGCGTAGGTGGAGTGGGTGTGCACGACGCCGCCGACGTGCGGCATGTTCCGGTACACGTAGGCGTGCGCCGCGGTGTCGCTCGAGGGGCTGCGCTCGGCGCCCGGGGTGCCGGGCACGACGTTCCCGTCGAGGTCGCAGAGGATCATGTCGTCGGCCGCGAGCTCGTCGTACGACACCCCGCTCGGCTTGATCACGAACAGCTCCGCCCCGGGCACCCTCCCCGAGATGTTGCCGCCCGTCCAGATGACGAGGCCGTAGCGGGTCAGCTCGGCGTGCAGCGCCGCGACCTGCTCGCGCGTCGACCGGATGGCGGCGTCGAGCCCGGCGTCGCCGTGCGGGCCTCGAGAGGTCATGACCGCTCCTTCGCGTCGGAGAGCGCCGCGATGGCGGCGTGCTCGATCGCGAGCCCCGCCTGCCACCCGGCGAGGTGGGCCGCGTAGCCGGCGACCTCGGATGCGGTGGCGCGCACGGTGGTGACCGCGGCAGCCGCGAACACGGCCGTGTCGAGCCAGTCGGCGAGGCCCAGGGTCTCGCCGTCGATCACGGCGCGACGGTAGGCCGCGAGCAGCGCCGCCCCCCACGCACCGCCCTCGCCCGCGGTCTCGCCGACCGCGACGGGCGCATCGAGCGCGGCGGCGAGCGCGCGCTGGGCGACGCCGCCGGTGCGGAACAGCCCGCCGTGGGCGACCGCGGCATCCAGGACGACGCCCTGGGCGGCGAGCTCGCGCATCCCGGTGCTGAGCGCGGCGAAGACCGAGAACAGCTGGGCGCGGCCGAAGGCGGCGAGGCCGAGCCGCGAGCCGGGGGTGCGCACGACGAGCGGGCGGCCCTCCGCGGTGCCGACGACGGGCTCACCCGAGAGCAGGTTATAGGCGTAGAGCCCGTCGGCGTCGGCGTCGAGCGCGCCGCCGAGCACGGCCGCGAAGGCCTCGTCGGCGGTGACGGGCGCGCCGATCGCGGCGGCGAACTCCTGGAACACCGCGACCCAGGCGCCGAGTTCGCTCGATCCGTTGTTGCAGTGCACCATCGCAACGGGGCTGCCGTCGGGGGTCGTCACGACGTCGATGTCGGCGCTCGCGGCGGGAAGGGCATGCTCGAGCACGACCATCGCGAAGATGCTCGTTCCGGCGGAGACGTTGGCGGTTCGTGGGCGCACCGCGTTCGTCGCGACCATCCCGGTGCCGGCGTCGCCCTCGGGCGGTGCGAGCGGGGTGCCGGGCCGCAGCGTGCCGCTCGCGTCGAGCAGGGCGGCGCCCGCGGCGGTCAGCTCGCCCGCATCCGCTCCCGCCGCGAGCACCTCGGGCAGCAGTGCGGCGAGGTCGAGGTCGCCGCCCGCCGCCGTGAGCCGCTCCTGCGCGATGCCGAGCAGGCGCGCGTCGTAGCCGCCGGTCGCGGGGTCGATGGGGAACATGCCGGATGCGTCGCCGACGCCGAGCACCTCGCGCCCGGTCAGCAGTTGGTGCACGTACCCGGCGAGGGTCGTGACGCGCGCGATCGCGGGAACGTGCGGTTCGGCATCGAGCGCCGCCTGGTGCAGGTGGGCGATCGACCAGCGCAGCGGGATGTTGACCCCGAGCGCCGCCGACAGCTCGGCCGCCGCCGCACCGGTGTTGGTGTTGCGCCAGGTGCGGAAGGGCACGAGCAGCTCGCCCGCTGCATCGAACGCGAGGTAGCCGTGCATCATGGCGGAGACGCCGATGGCGTCGAGCGTCGTGGGGGTCTCGCCGAGGGTGTCGACGAGGTCGGCGTAGGCGGCGCGCACGCCCTCGCGCACCTCGTCGAGGCCGTAGGTCCAGAGGCCCGCCTCGAGCCGGTTCTCCCAGGCGTGCGATCCGGTCGCGAGGGTTTCGCCGTCCGGCCCGATGAGGCACGCCTTGATGCGTGTCGAGCCGAGCTCGATGCCCAGGTACCTCTGCGCGCTCATGGCGTCGCGGCCTCCTCGCCGGTGGGTTGAACTCAGATGTTCACGTTAACGAACAGGGCAATGCTAACTCAACCCCTCGGCCGCCAGGCCCTCCCCGTATCGAAAATGCAGGAGAGCGCCCGCGCGGCCTCCGATATCTCGGGCCCCGCATCCGGCCCGCCCCCGAAACTCCTGCATTTCTGGGAATGACGCGGTCTTCGGCGGGGCGATCCGGGGGGCGATCCGGGGGTGGGTCGATCCGGGGGTGCCCCCGCGGTCAGCGCGTGCGGGGCGGCGCGCTCGTCGAGGCGCGCACGACGAGGTGAGGCGCGATGACGTTCGTCGCGACCGGGACGCCGGGCGCGGCCGCCGGCCCCGCGGCAGGCGCCAGCTGCGCGAGCAGCGCCTCGACCGCCCGGCGGCCGACGAGCTCGAAGTCCTGGTGCACGGTGGTGAGCGCCGGGCGGACGTAGGGCGCCTCCGGGATGTCGTCGAAACCGACCACCGAGATGTCTCCCGGCACCCGGCGCCCCGAATCCGCGAGCCCCGCGATGAGGCCGATCGCCATCTGGTCGTTCCCGGCGACGACCGCGGTCACCCCGGGTTCCAGCAGGGAGGCCGCGGCATAGCCGGAGGCCGCCCCCCAGTCGCCGAACAGCACCTCGGGCGTCTCGTGCTCCCCCATCGCCTCGGCGTAGCCGAGCAGTCGCGCGGCCGCCTCGAGCGAGCCCGCGGGCCCGGCGAGGTGCTGGATGCGGGTGTGACCGAGCCCGAGCAGATGCTCCGTGGCGAGGCGCACCCCCGCCGCCTGGTCGACACCGACCCCGCCCGGCCGGTCGGGGGCCTGCAGCGTCACGAGGGGGACGCGGATGTCGAGGTCGCGGATCGCGGCGAGCACCGTCTCGTGGGGTGCGATCACGACGAGCGCCTCGACGGCCTGGTCGAGCAGGAAGCCGAGCGCGGCGACGGTCGCGTCGTGCTCGACCGCGGCGGCCGTGACGAGCGGATGGTAGCCGTGCTCGCGCGCGGCCGACTCGACCGCGAGCACGCTCGAGGCCGGACCGTGCTGCGCGACCTCCGGCGAGAGCACCCCGATGGCGCGGGTGCGGCTCGTGACGAGCGCCCGCGCGGCGAGGTTGCGCCGGTAGCCGAGCTCGGCGATGGCGGCGAGCACGCGCTCGCGGGTCTCGGGCCGGATCGACGAGTAGTCGTTGAGTACGCGCGAGACGGTGATGTGGCTGACGCCGGCCAGGGCGGCGACGTCGTGCATGCTCGGGTTGCGTCTCGCCTGCGCCATGCAGGTCAGGCTAGCCGGGACGGGCGTCCCGCGATGGCGGCGCGAATGTGAAGGCTCACGGGAGCGCTCACACCATTCCCACTTCACAGGCCCCGAGTTTTCAAGGAAATCAAGGGCCGTTACCGAACCGTTATCCGAGAATGCTTGCGCCGGAGAGAATTGTGAAGGCTAACATTTGGCCGATGGCCCGCCCCGAAGCGGGCATCGCGCCAAGAGGCACCACCACCGGGCACCCGGCACAGAGGCCGGTCCCCAGAACGAGGAGGTTCTGTACATGAAGAAGATCCTGGCGGGCGTGGCCCTCGTGGGAGCCGTCGCTCTCACGATGACGGGCTGCGCGACGAACGGCGGCAACGGCGGAGGCGGCGGGGGTGGCGACGACGTCATCACCGTCGGATTCGCCCAGACCGGCTCGGAGTCGGGCTGGCGCTCGGCCAACACCGAGTCGCTCAAGAACGCCCTGTCGGAGGAGAACGGCTTCAAGCTGATCTTCAACGCGGCCGACAACAAGCAGGAGGCCCAGATCGCAGCCGTCCGCAGCTTCATCAACCAGGGCGTCGACGCGATCGTCATCGCACCCATCACGGTCGACGGCTGGGACGACGTGCTCAAGGAGGCCAAGGACGCCGGCATCCCGGTCATCCTCGAGGACCGCACGGTCTCGGCGAGCGAGGACCTCTACGCCAGCTGGGTCGGCCTCGACTTCCAGAAGGAGGGCGAGCTCGCCGGCGAGTGGGCGGTGAAGAACGCCGACGGCGCCAACCTCGTCGTGCTCGAGGGCACGACCGGCTCCTCGGCCGCGCTCGACCGCGCGACCGGCTGGTCGAAGGCGCTCGAGGGCTCCACCATCAAGACCCTCGACTCCCAGACGGGCGACTTCACGCGCGACGGCGGCAAGAAGGTCATGGAGGGCTTCCTGCAGAAGTACGGCAGCGAGATCAACCTGCTGTTCGCCCACAACGACGACATGGGCCTCGGCGCCCTCGACGCGATCGAGGCCGCCGGCCTCGTGCCCGGGCAGGACATCAAGATCGTCACGATCGACGCCGTCCACGACGGCATGCAGGCGCTCGCCGACGGCAAGTTCAGCTTCATCGTCGAGTGCAACCCGCTGCTCGGCGAGAAGGTCGCCGAGCTCGTGAAGAAGGTCGTCGCGGGCGAGTCGGTCGACAAGAAGACGATCGTGCCCGACCAGACCTTCGACCAGGAGCAGGCGAAGGAAGCCCTGCCGACGCGTCCGTACTGATCGGACCCGTCCACGCAGTGAACCACCCCTCCGCCGGGGACCGGGGCGCACCGGTCCCCGGCGGAAACCACGAAACGAGCAAGGAAGCCATGTCCACGGACACCGAAGCCCGCCCGATCGTCGAGATGCGCGGCATCACGATCGAGTTCCCGGGTGTGAAGGCTCTCGACGGCGTCGACGTCACCCTCCGCGGCGGTGAGGTGCACACCCTCATGGGCGAGAACGGCGCCGGCAAGTCGACCCTCATCAAGGCGCTGACCGGCGTGTACGCGATCGACGGCGGCACGATCGTCGTCGACGGCGCACCCCGCGACTTCCGGGGCACCGCGGATGCGCAGCTCGCCGGGATCTCGACGGTGTACCAGGAGGTCAACCTCTGCACCAACCTCTCGGTCGGCGAGAACGTCATGCTGGGCCACGAGGTGCGCGGACCGCTCGGCATCGACTGGCGGGCCACCCACCGGGAGGCCGCCCGGCACCTCGCGAACCTGGGGCTGCGTCTCGACACGCGCTCCCTCCTCGCCGCCCACTCCATCGCCGTGCAGCAGCTCGTCGCGATCAGCCGCGCGATGGTCACCGACTCCCGCGTGCTCGTGCTCGACGAGCCCACCTCGAGCCTCGACCGCGGCGAGGTCGAGCAGCTGTTCGGCGTCATCCGGGACCTCCGCGACCGCGGTGTCGCGATCCTGTTCGTCACCCACTTCCTCGACCAGGTGTACGAGATCTCCGACCGCCTCACGGTGCTGCGCAACGGCAAGCTCGTCGGCGAGTACCCCGTGGCCGAGCTGCCGCGCGGCGAGCTCATCTCGAAGATGATCGGACGCGAGCTCGACGAGTTGGACGCGATCTCGCGCAGCGCCGACCGCGACATCGACCGCGCGGGCGAGCCGGTCATCCGCGCCGAGGGCATCGCACGCCGCGGCGTCATCGAGCCCGCCGACGTGGACGTCTACGACGGCGAGGTGGTCGGCATCGCGGGGCTGCTGGGCTCCGGCCGCACCGAGCTCGTGCGCCTGCTCTACGGCGCCGACCGCGCGGATGCCGGACGCGTCCAGGTGCGCGGCCGCGCCGCCCGCATCGCCACCCCCCGCCACGCGATCGACCGGCGCATCGCCTTCTCCTCCGAGGACCGGCGCGCCGAGGGCATCATCGGCGACCTCACCGTTGCCGAGAACATCGTGCTCGGCATCCAGGCCAAGCGCGGCGCCCTGCGCAAGCTCCGGAGGGCTGAGCAGGACGCGATCGTCGACGAGTACATCCGGGCGCTCGGCGTGCGGCCCGCCAACCCCCACGCGCTCGTGCGCAACCTCTCTGGCGGCAACCAGCAGAAGGTGCTGCTCGCGCGGTGGCTCGCGACCGCCCCGCAGCTCATCATCCTCGACGAGCCGACGCGCGGCATCGACGTCGGCGCCAAGGCCGACATCCAGCGCAAGGTCGCCGAGCTCTCCGAGCAGGGCCTCGCCGTGGTGTTCATCTCCTCCGAGCTCGAGGAGGTCATCCGCATCGCCCAGCGCATCGTCGTGATGCGCGACCGTCGTAAGATCGGCGAACTGACCTCGCACGACATCGGCGTCGACGACCTGGTCGCCTTCATCGCCGACGAGCAGTCCCCGCCCGACAGCCAGCCCGAGAGCCCGGAGAGTGCGGCATGAAGAGAATCCTGACCCACCGGCTCGTGCTGCCGATCGCGGCGCTCGTGGCGCTCGTCGTGATCAACACCATCGCGCGGCCGAGCTTCATCAGCGTGACCGTCAAGGGCGAGCAGCTCTACGGGCCGCTCATCGACATCCTGCGCAACAGCGCACCGCTCATGCTCGTGTCGCTCGGCATGATGATCGTCATCGCGACGCGCGGCATCGACCTCTCGGTCGGCGCCATCATGGCCGTCTCGGGCGCCGTCGCTCTCACCATCATCGACGGATCGGAGACGCCGAACGAGCTCGGCACGGTGCTCGGCGCGATCGCGGTCGCCGTGCTCATCGGGCTGCTGCTCGGCGCCTGGAACGGCTTCCTGGTCTCCGTCGTCGGGGTGCAGCCGATCATCGCGACCCTCGTGCTCATGCTCGCGGGCCGCGGCGTCGCCCTGCTCATCACGGGCGGCTTCATCACCACGATCAACTCCGCGCCCTACAAGTTCATGGCGCAGGGCTACGTGTTCGGCCTGCCGTTCGCCTTCTTCGTCTCCGTCGCGGCGGTCGCGCTCGTGGCGCTCATCGAGCGGCGCACGGCGCTCGGCGTGCTCACGGAGGCCGTGGGCATCAACCCGGAGGCGAGCCGGCTCGCGGGGGTGCGCTCGCGCGGCATCATCTGGGGCGCCTACGCGGCGAGCGGGCTGCTCGCCGGGTTCGCCGGCATCCTCTACAGCTCCAACACCATGGCCGCGGACTCGAACGCCGCCGGCCTCTACATCGAGCTGTACGCGATCCTCGCGGTCGTGCTCGGGGGCACCTCGCTCATGGGCGGCAAGTTCACGGTCGCCGGCACGGTGATCGGCGTCTTCACGATCGAGACCCTGCGCTCCACGATCCTGTTCCTCGGCGTGCCGTCGGCCGTCGCGCCGCTGTTCCTGGCGGCTGCGGTCGTCGTGGTCGTGCTCATCCAGTCGCCGCGTGTGCGCGGCATCGTCACCCGCACCGCGCAGGGCATGCGCTCCCCCACCACCACGGAGGTCACCCGATGACCAGCATCCACGCACCCCTCGAGAAGGCGGATGCGCTCGCCCCCGTGAAGCGGTTCCTCAGCCGCCGCGCGTCCTGGATCCCGGTGTTCGCCGCGCTCGCGCTGCTCGTCGTGATCTTCGTCGCGGCGCAGGCCTACTTCGGCAACTTCCTCACGCCGCGCGTCATCTCGGCGCTGCTGCTCGACAACGCATACCTCTTCATCCTCGCCGTGGGCATGACCTTCGTGATCCTCACGGGCGGTATCGACCTCTCGGTCGGGGCCGTCATGGCCTTCACCGGGATGTTCGGGGCGAGCCTGCTGCGCGAGGGGATGCCGTCGGGGATCGTCGTGCCGCTCATGCTGCTGCTCGGCGCGACGTTCGGCCTGCTGATCGGAGTGCTCGTGCAGTACTTCGACGTGCAGCCCTTCATCGCCTCGCTCGCCGCGATGTTCGCCGCCCGCGGCCTCGCCTTCATGGTGAGCCTCGACTCGATCAAGGTGACCACGCCCGAGATCCTCTGGCTGCAGTCGACCCGCATCCAGGGCGCCCCCGGCAGCTTCTACATCACCCCGACGGGAATCATCGCGCTGCTCGCCGTGCTCGTCGCCGCCCTCGTGCTCGCCTACACGCGGTTCGGCCGCACCATCTACGCGATCGGCGGCAACGAGCAGTCGGCGCGACTCATGGGCCTCCCCGTCGTGCGGACGAAGCTGCTCGCCTACGTCGTGAGCGGCGTGTGCGCGGGACTCGCCGGGGTCGTGTTCACCGCATACACGGGTGCCTCGTATCCGCTCAACGGAATGGGCACCGAGCTCGACACGATCGCCGCGGTCGTCATCGGGGGCACCCTGCTCACGGGCGGGTCCGGATTCGTGGTCGGCTCGATGATCGGCGTGCTCGTCTACGGCACCATCAAGACGGCGATCTCCTTCATGGGCGCCGACCAGTCCTGGACGCGCATCTCGGTCGGGCTGCTGCTGCTGCTCTTCGTCGTGGTGCAGCGCGTCATCGTGGCGCGCTCCGACCGCCGCTGACACGCATGCCCGGATGCGCGTGCCACCACCGCATCCGGGCATGATGATGCCTATGGTCGATGAGGAGCCCGGCGCCCCGCCCCTCGTCGAGGTCGTGGGCGCCACCGTGCGCTTCCCGGCCGAGCTCGCGCTCGACCGCGTCGACTTCCGGATGTTCCCCGGCGAGGTGCACTCGCTCATGGGCGAGAACGGCGCAGGCAAGTCGACACTCATCAAGGCGCTGACCGGCGCGCTCCCCCTCGACGCGGGCGTCATCCGGCTGGGCGGCGAGCAGGTGCGGTTCGGCACACCGCACGACGCGCTCGAGGCCGGCATCTCGACCGTCTACCAGGAGATCGACCTGCTGCCGAACCTCACCGTCGCGGAGAACATCTGGCTCGGCCGCGAGCCGCGGCGCCTCGGCGTCATCGACTGGCGACGGATGCGGGCCGACGCCCGCGAGGTGCTCGTCGACCTCGGTCTCCACATCGACCCCGCGTCGCAGCTCGGCAGCCACTCGCTCGCCGTGCAGCAGCTCGTGGCGATCGCGCGCGCCATCCGCGCCGAGGTCAAGGTGCTCGTGCTCGACGAGCCGACCTCGAGCCTCGACCTCGACGAGGTCGCCGAGCTGTTCCGGGTGATCCGCGAGCTCAAGCAGCGCGGTGTCGCGATCCTGTTCGTCTCGCACTTCCTCGACCAGGTGTACGAGATCTGCGACCGCGTGACGGTGCTGCGCGGCGGCCGGCTCGTGGGCGAGTACCTCACGCGCGAGCTGCTGCGCATCGACCTCGTGCAGAAGATGCTCGGCCGCAGCTCGGGCGAGCTCGTCACCCGGCAGCGCAGCGACCCGCCCACGGGCGAGCTGACGGCGTCGTACCTGAGCGCCCGCGGCATCGACGCCCACGGAGTCTCGGGGGTCGACATCGACCTCGTCGAGGGCGAGGTGCTCGGCGTCGCCGGCCTGCTCGGCTCGGGACGCACCGAGCTCGCGCGTGCGATCACCGGCGTCGACGGCATCACCTCCGGCATCATCCGCATCAGCGGCACCGCCGCGCACCCGCGCGGGCCCCGCCAGGCCATCTCGCTCGGCGTGGTGTACTCCTCCGAGAACCGCCGTACCGACGGCATCATCAGCGAGCTCTCGGTGCGCGAGAACATCACCCTCGCCCTGCAGGCGCAGCGCGGCATCCTGCATCGCATCCCCGCGGCGCGCGAGCGCGAGCTCGCGGCCAGCTGGATCGACGCCCTCGACATCCGTCCGGCCGACCCCGAGCGCGCCGCCGGCACGCTCTCCGGCGGCAACCAGCAGAAGGTGCTGCTCGCGCGGCTGCTCGCGCTCGCCCCGCGCGTGCTCGTGCTCGACGAGCCCACGCGCGGCATCGACGTCGGCGCGAAGGTCGAGATCCAGAACCTCGTGACCGAGCTCGCCGACAACGGCCTGTCGGTCATGTTCATATCCGCCGAGCTGGAGGAGGTACTGCGCGTCGCCAACCGGGTGCTCGTGATGCGCGGCGGTGAGCTCGTGTCGAGCCACGCCGCCGAGACCCTCACCGTCGACTCGCTGCTCGCGATGGTCGCCCGACCGGACGACGAGGGGTGAGCGGCCGGTGAGCCAGGACGACAAGGGCGCACGCACCGCCAACATCTTCGACGTCGCGCGCCTCGCGGGGGTCTCGCACCAGACCGTGTCGCGGGTGCTCAACGACCTTCCGAACGTGCGGCCCGCGACCCGCGCGCGCGTCGAGCAGGCCATCGCCCAGCTGCGCTACAGCCCCTCGCCCGCGGCACGCGCCCTCGTCACGCGGCGCACGCGCACCATCGGCCTCGTCTCGCCCGGCGTCTCCGACTACGGGCCGAGCTCGATCGCGATGCACTTCAACTTCGCCGCGCGCGCCGCCCGGTACAACGTCGAGACGGTGAGCTCGCTCGACGACGACCCGGCGGCGGTGCGTCAGGTCGTGGAGTCGCTGCTGCGCCAGCGGGTGGACGCCATCGTGCTCATCGTCGTCGACGTGGCGGTGCTCGAGGTGGTGCGCGGGCTCGAGCTCGCGATCCCCGTCGTCGCGGTCGCCGCCTCCCCCCGACCGAGCCCCCTCATCGTGTCGATCGATCAGTACCGGGGAGCACGGGCCGCCGTGCGTCACCTCGCGGAGCTCGGCCACACCCGCATCCTGCACCTCGCGGGACCGGCGGGGAACCCGGATGCCATCGAGCGCGAGCGGGGCTGGCGCGAGGAGCTCATCGGGCGGCGCCTCGACATCGTCGAGCCCCCGCACGGCGACTGGTCGGCCGAGAGCGGCCACCGCCTGGGCCCCGCGCTCGACGCCCAGGCGGGCGACGCCGTGTTCGTCGGCAACGACCACATGGCGATCGGCCTGCTCTCCTCCCTGCGCGAGCGCGGCCTCCGCGTGCCGGAGGATGTGAGCGTCGTCGGGTTCGACGACGTGCCGGAGGCCGGTTACCTCTACCCGCCGCTCACGACCGTGCGTCAGGACTTCGCGGCCCTCGGCGGCCTCATCATGCAGAAGGTGCTGCTCGCGGTGGAGGACCCCGACACGGTGACCGAGGACACGCCGCTGCCCACGAGACTCATCGTGCGCGCGTCGACCCGCGAGGCGTGAGTCAGGACGCGGCGAGCTTCTCCACCGCCGCCGCCACCCGGCGGGCGCGGGTCTCGGCGGCCTTCGCGCCCTCGATCGCGGTCACGTGGGCCTTGCGGTGGCTCGGGGCGAGCCGCTCCCACGCGGCCGCCGCCGCAGGGTTCGCGGCGAGCGCCTCGGCGAGGTCGGGGGTCGGCTCGACGATGCGCGGCGCCGCGTCGAGCTCCAGGTCGACGGTGATCGCATCGCCGCCGGCGATGCCCGTCGCGGCCCGCTTGTCCGAGCTGAAGGGGATGAGGTGCCTGCCGCCCATCGTCCCGACCGTCGAGGGGTAGCTGAAGCCGTTGACGGTCACGTTCACGGCGGGGCGCTTGCCCCCGCCGAGCCGCTCGAGCAGCTCGGCGGGCACCTCGATGCCCGTGTTGTTGCCGAACTGCGACATCGTCGTCTCGAACCTCATGAAGCGATGATGGCGCGCGCACCGCGATCGCGCCACCGCACCCGGGCTCAGCTGAGCGTCGCCCGCTCCGCCACGAGCAGCACCGCGAGGAGCGCGACGAAGGCGATGGCGAGCATGTCGACCGCGAGCAGGGCGAGCCGGAGCCGGCTCGGCGGGGTCGCGAAGCGCACGATGATCATGCAGAGGTACAGCACCGCCACGACGACCGCGGCCGTTCCCGCGACACCGCCCGGCGGCATCCGGAGCACCGCCATCGGCACGAGCACGCCGAGCGCGACGAGGGTGAGCAGCCCGCCGAGGATGAGCCACGAGCGACCGTGCGAGGTGGTGAGCGCCGGCTGATCCCGCATGCGTGTGGGATCGACGGGGGGCTGCGCCATGCCTCCAGCCTGCCGCGTCGCGGCTGAGGAGTTCCCGGAAATCCAGCGACTTCCCAGGGCCGCTCAGAGCGCGACGACCGCCGCGACGCCGAGACCGAGCGCGAGGATGACGAGCCAGGCGAGCACGCCCGCCACGAGTGCCCGCCCGCCGGAGCGCACGAGCTTCTCGAGCCGCAGGCCGGCGCCGATGCCGACGAGCGCCGCCGCCAGGAGCACGTTGCGCACGAGGTCGACGGCGTCGACCACGGCATCCGGCACCGGCAGCAGCGAGCGCACGAGCACGAGCACGACGAAGCCCACGATGAAGAGCGGCACGACGGGCGGCAGCGTGCCCCCCGTCTCCCCCGCCGCGCGCGCCGCCCGCCGGGTACGCAGCGACGCGATCGCGACCATCGGCGCGAGCATGAGCACGCGCGTGAGCTTCACGACGACGGCGGCACCGAGCGCGGCCGCCCCCGCGGTCTGCGCCGTCGCCACGACCTGGCCGACGTCGTGCACGCTCGCGCCCACCCACGCGCCGAAGAAGGCATCGCTCATCGGCCAGCCCGCCGCATCCGCCAGTGCGAGAAATGCAGGAAGAACGACGATCGCGAGGGTGCCGAACAGGGTGACGAGGGCGGTGGGGGTCGCAGTCTCCTGCATTTCTGAGGATGAGGATGAGGATGATGCGGATGCGGATGCGGATGCGGAGGTCGCGGGCCGACGGCGCGCGGCCGCCATCGCCCCCACTGCGGAGACGCCGCAGATCGAGAACCCGGCCGCCAGCAGCACGGGCTCGTCCCCCGGCAGACGGAGGGCGCGCGCGATGCCGTAGGTGGCGGCGAAGGCGAGCCCGACGAGGGCGGCGATCGCGAGCACACCCCACCACCCGAGCGAGGCGATGTCGGCGAGCGCCAGGTCGAGCCCGAGCAGCACGATGCCGAGCCGGAGCAGGCTCCGCGCGGAGAAGGCGAGCCCCGGGCGGAGCACCCCGTCGAGTGCCGGACGCATCGGCGGGAGGCACGCGAGGACGACCCCGATCACGAACGCGGCCGTCAGCCACGGGATGACGGGAACCGCGAGATGCACGAGCCACGCCGCGCCCGCGCCCGCGAGGGCGAGCGCGAGGCCGGGCGCGAGGCCGCGCATCCGCGTCACGCGACCGCGCGCTTCCGCACGGCACGCGCCACGAGGGTGACGAGCACGACCGCGACGAGGCCGGTCGCCGTGAGCGCGAGACCGCCATAGCCGAGCTGGGCGAGCACGAGCCCGGCCGCCGCCCCGCCGAGTGCGCCCGCCGACGACATGAGCAGGTCGGCGCGGCCCTGGATGCGGGCGCGCCCCAGCACGTCGACCGACTCGCTGATGAGCGTCGAGCCCGCGACGCTCGCGGCGCTCCACCCCACCCCGATCGTGAACAGCCCGATCGCTACCCACAGCTCCGACTCCGAGCCCGCCGCGAGCAGCAGCAGCGCCGCGAGCAGCAGCACCTGGCCGATCGCGATGGTCGCCTCGCGACCCACGCGATCCGCGAGCACGCCCCACAGCGGCGACAGCGCGTACATGCCGAGCACGTGCAGGCTGATCGTGATGCCCACGAGCTCGAGGCTCGCGCCGTGGTTCACGAGGTGCACGGGCGTCATCGCCATCACCGAGACCATGGTCGCGTGGCTGAGGGAGGTAGCGATCATGCCGGTCGCGATGCCGCCCGCGTCGGCGGTGCGGGATGCCGCCTCCGGCGAGGCGGGACGCTCGAGCCCGATGCGGGTCGCCAGGCGGAGCGGGTCGGGACGCAACCCGACGACGTAGACCACCGCCGCCACCAGCTGCGCCGTGATCGTGAAGAGGTACGCGCCCGCGAGCGGGGGCAGCCCGATCGCCTGACCGACCGCATCCCCCGGGCCGATGAGGTTCGGGCCGAGCACGGCGCCGACGGTCGTCGACCACACCACGACCGACAGGTCGCGGCCGCGCCGCCCCGGCTCCGAGAGGTCGGTGGCCGCGAACCGCGCCTGCAGGTTCACGGCGGTGCCGACACCGAGCATGATGATGCCCGCGAGCAGCAGCAGCGTCCAGCCGAGCACCGCCGCGACGAGGCCCACGACCGCGCCGACGGCGGCGAGCACCGCACCGGTCGCGAGCGCGGGCGCCCGCCCCCGACGGGTGGCGAGCGCCGCGAGGGGGACGGCCGCCACGGCGGCGCCGATCGTCGACATCGTGGCGGCCATCCCGGAGAGCGTCTCCGACCCCGACACCTGCGTGATGAGCAGCGCACCCGCCGAGAGCGTCGAGCCCATCCCGATGCCGGCGAGCACCTGCCCGGCGATGATCGCGGCGCGACTGCGGCGGCGGACGCGCGCGATCTCGGTCTCGTCGAGGGGCTCCGGCGCGGGCCCCTCCGGAACCGCCGAGCTCACGCGGTCGGCTCGTCGCGGTCGAGCGCCGGATTGCTGAGCGTGCCGATGCCCTCGATCTCGATGTCGACGGTCTGCCCGTGCACGAAGCCGCCGAGGCCCGACGGGGTGCCGGTCATGATGATGTCGCCCGGCAGCAGCGTCCACACGTCGGAGATGTACTCGATGAGCTCGGGCAGCTTGTGGGTCATGTCGCGCGTGTTGCCGTGACGCCGCGGCTCGCCGTCGACCCAGGTGCGGATCTCGAGTCCGTCGGGGTCGAGCTCGGTCTCGATCCACGGCCCGATGGGCGCGAAGGTGTCGTAGCCCTTGGCGCGCGCCCACTGGCCGTCCGCGAACATCTGGTCGCGCGCCGAGACGTCGTTGCCCACCGTGAAGCCGAAGACGTAGTCGGCCCAGTCCTGCGCCTTCACCTGCTTCGCGATCCGTCCGATCACGGCCACCAGCTCGCCCTCGTGGGTGATGCGGCCCTCGACGGGAGGGATGCGGATGGGGTCGCCCGGGCCGACGACGGCGGTGTTGGGCTTCAGGAAGATGAGCGGGTTCTCGGGGGCGTCGACGTTCGCCATGTCCTTGCGATGCTCGGCGTAGTTGAGGCCGACGCACACGACCTTGGAGCGCGGGATGACGGGAGCCAGCAGCCGCGCCTCCGCGAGGGGTACCCGCTCGCCCGTGGGCTGATAGCCGGCGAACATGGGGTCGCCGGCGAGCATGACCAGCTCGTCGTCGTCGACGATGCCGAACCGCGGGTCGCCACCGGTGCTGAAGCGTGCGACTCTCACCCTCACGAGCCTAGTCCTCGGCCCCGCGAGGTCTTGTGCGAGCGCGACGTCCGGCTGCCATCATGGGGCATGTCCCGTCGTGACCCCCTCCTGCGCGCCATCGACGCCGCCGCGGGCACGCTCGCGTTGCTCGCCGGTCTCGGCTTCGGAATCCCCGCGGTCGTCGGCGCGGTGCACATGGCCCGGTACCACGGCATCTGGACGCTGTGGGGGTTCCCGAGCTACGGTCGCGGCGCGTTCGAGCAGGTGCTCGGCATCCGCTCCTCGGTGCCTCTCATCATCGGCTTCGCGGTCGTCTGCCTCGCCCTCTGCGTGACAGGGGTGCTCGTGGTGATCGGGCGGCGGCAGGCTCGGCGGGCGCTCGCCGTCGTGCTCGTGCCGGCACTGGTCTACTGCCTCGGGTTCACGCTCCCGTCTGGCATCGTCGCGGTCGCTCTGATCGGGCTGCTGCTGGTCGTCGCCTCCCTGATACTGAGGAGGTGACTTCGCTGCTCTGGACCGGTCCCCACGACTCGGACCACGTGCTCGTGCTGGCGCACGGGGCGGGCGCCCCCATGGACTCGCCGTGGATGGAGGAGGTCGCCGCGCTCCTCGGCGGCCACGGCGTCCGCGTGGCCCGCTTCGAGTTCGCGTACATGGCCTCCCGCCGTGAAGGCGGACGCCGCCCAGCCCCGCGCGCGGAGGCGGTGCTCGACGAATACCGGGCCGTCGTGGAGCGGCTGCGGGCGGAGACCGATGCCGCCCCCGCGATCGGCGGCAAGTCGTTCGGCGGGCGGGTCGCCTCGATGATCGCGGACGAGGAGTTCGCGGCGGGCCGGATCCGCGGGCTCGTGTGCCTCGGCTATCCGTTCCACCCCGCGGGGGCGCCCGAGCGGACCCGTGTCGCCCATCTCGCCGAGCTCACGACGCCGACGCTCGTCTGCCAGGGCGAGCGCGATCCGCTCGGCACGCGCGCGGAGGTCGAGGGCTACGCGCTCTCACCCGAGATCGCCCTGCACTGGGCGCCCGACGGCGACCACAGCCTGAAGCCGCGGAAGGCATCCGGTCTGACGCTCGCGGACAACCTCGGAGCGGCCGCCGCCGCGATCGCCGGGTTCCTCACCGCGTCGCGCTGAGCGTCCGCTCCTCCCCCGACGCCGCGTCGGGCCGTTCTCCCGTTCGGGCAGTCGCCGCCGTCCCGAGCACCTCGCCTTCGCTACCGTCGGCTCGGTCGCCGCGCGTATCGGAGGCGTCATGACGAAGAGTGGTACCGTGAGGCCATGGGTGGCACAGATGTCGTCATGGTGGGAAACAAGGGGCGCGTGGTGATCCCCGCGAGCATCCGCGCCCGGCACGCCTGGAACGAGGGGACCACGCTGCTGACGATCGACACAGACGAGGGCGTCATCCTCATGGAACGCGGGCACGCGCTCCGGCTCATCCGTCAGCAGCTCGCGGGGGGCGACCCCGTCGCCGAGCTCCTGCGTGAACGCCGCGAGGCCGCGGCCCGCGAAGATGGCTGAGCGCTACGTCTTCGACGCGTCGGCGCTCCTCGCGCTGCTACACGGCGAGTCCGGCGCCCAGGAGGTCGAACGCCTGCTGGAAGGGGGCGGAGCGTGCGGGGCGGCCAACTGGAGCGAGGTCGCTCAGAAGATCACCGCCGCGGGCGCCGACTGGGGTGTCGCGCGCGCCGTGCTGCTGAGCTTCTCGCTGACCGTCGAGGCCGTCAGCATCGCGGACGCCGAGCGCGCCGCCGAGACCTGGACCCGCGGCTCGGGGCTCTCCCTCGCCGACCGGCTCTGCCTCGCCGTCGCGCACCGTCTCGGCGCGATCGCCGTCACCGCCGACACCGCGTGGGGCCCCCGCGAGGGCGTCCTCCACATCCGCTGAGGCGCTACGCGTCGAGGCGGTGCAGCCAGCCGTGGCGGTCGGGCACACGGCCGTACTGGATGCCGGTGAGCTCCTCGCGGAGCGACAGCGAGACGCGGTCCTCGACCTCGGGCATCCAGATGCCGAAGTCGTTCGACTTGATCTCCGAGATCGGCGTGATGACCGCGGCGGTCCCGCACGCGAACGCCTCCACGATCTCGCCCGAGTCGACGCCCTCGCGCCACTCGGTGATCGACACGGGGCGCTGCTCGATCGTGTAGCCGCGGTCGCGACCGAGCTGCAGGATCGAGTCGAGCGTGATGCCCTCGAGGATCGAGTCCGAGTCGGGCGTGACGAGGCGGTTGTCGCGCGTCACGAGCACGACGTTCATGCCGCCGAGCTCCTCGAGGTACTCGCCCTTCTGGGCGTCGAGGAACAGCACCTGCTGGCATCCGTTCTCGTAGGCCTCCTGCTGGGCGACGAGCGATGCGGCGTAGTTGCCGCCCGTCTTCGCCTGGCCCATGCCGCCGTGCCCCGCGCGCGTGTAGCTCGTCGAGAGCCAGATGGCGAGCGGCGTGATGCCGCCCGTGAAGTAGGCGCCCGCGGGCGAGGCGATGAGGTAGTAGTTGACCTTCTTCGCGGGGCGCACGCCGAGGAACGCCTCCTTCGCGAAGGCGAACGGCCGCAGGTACAGGCTCGTCTCGGGCTGCGCGGGCACCCAGTCGGCGTCGACCGCGATGAGCTGCTTGAGCGAGTCGAGGAAGTACTCGGTCGGCAGCTCGGGCATCGCGAGGCGCTTCGCGGACCGCTGCATGCGGGCGGCGTTCCGATCGGGACGGAAGGTCCAGATCGAGCCGTCGGCGTGGCGGTACGCCTTGAGTCCCTCGAAGATCTCCTGCGCGTAGTGGAGCACCGCCGCAGCCGGGTCGAGCTGGATGGGACCGTAGGGCTGCACGCGGGGCCGGTGCCAGCCACCGCGCTCCGACCAGCAGATGTCGACCATGTGATCCGTGAAGTACTGCCCGAACCCGGGGTTCTCGAGGATCGCGGCGCGCTCCTCGGGGGTCTTCGCGTTCTCGTTGCGCGTCACCTGGAACTGGAGGTCCTGGTGGGCCATCGGCAGGAGGTTGAGGGTCATGGTCGGCTCGGCTCTCGTAGGTCTGGGTTCTATTGTGCGCCGCGCGACGCGGATCAGGCGAGACGTGCCGCGATCGCGGTGCCCGCCTCCGCCGTGGTGCGCGGGACGGTTCCTCTCTCGGCGAGATCGGCGGCCACCGCCGCCTCGACCCGGCGGGCCGCATCCGGGAGCCCGAGGTGGTCGAGCAGGAGCGCGGTCGACAGGATCGCGGCCGTGGGGTCGGCCTTCTGCTGCCCTGCGATGTCGGGTGCGGATCCGTGAACCGGCTCGAACATCGAGGGGAAGGTGCCGTCGGGGTTGATGTTGCCCGAGGCCGCCAGTCCGATGCCGCCGCTGATGGCGCCGGCCAGATCGGTGAGGATGTCGCCGAAGAGATTGTCGGTGACGATGACGTCGAACCTAGCAGGGTCGGCGACCAGGTGGATGGTCGCGGCGTCGACGTGCTGGTAGTTCCACGCCACGTCCGGATGATTGGCCGCCTCCGCCTCGACGAGGCGCGCCCACAGGCGCCCGGCGTGGGTCAGCACGTTCGTCTTGTGCACGAGCGTGACCTGCTTGCGGCGCCTCTCCGCGAGCTCGAAGGCGTAGCGCACGACCCGCTCGATGCCGTACGCGGTGTTGACGCTCACCTCGTTGGCGATCTCGTGCGGGGTGCCGGTGCGGATGCTGCCGCCGTTGCCGACGTACGGCCCCTCGGTGCCCTCCCGCACGACGACGAAGTCCACCTCGCCCGGCTCCCGGAGCGGGCTCTGCACCGTCGGGTGGAGCACCGTCGGGCGCAGGTTCACGTAGTGGTCGAAGGCGAAGCGGAGCTTCAGCAGCAACCCCCGCTCGATGATGCCGCCCGCGAGCCGCGCGTCCCGCGGGTCGCCGCCGACGGCGCCCAGCAGGATCGCGTCGTGCCTCGCGAGGGACGCCAGGTCCTCGTCCTCGAGGATGCGGCCCGTCTCGAGGTAGTGGCTCGCACCGAACGGATACGAGGTCACCGCGAGCTGCGCCTCGCCGGCGAGCGCCGCGTCGAGCACCTTCACCGCCTCTGCGATCACTTCGGGTCCGATGCCGTCTCCCGCGATCACTGCGAGGTCGATGGTGCGCGTCATCTGCCCAGATTATCGGGCCGCGGATGCCGCCCCGATCGCCTATAGCGCTCCCGGCACCGCCCCGTCAACGGGCTGTCCGCATCCGCGTCGCGTCCCTAGGTTCGTAGCGGCCCCCACGAGGGGCCCTGACCCAAGGAGGCCACCATGAGCATCGGACTCGGCATCTTCCTCTTCGTCGTCGGCGCGATCCTGACCTTCGCGCTCAACGTGCAGCTCGACTGGATCGACCTGGACCTGGTCGGCTACCTGCTGATGGGTGCCGGCTTCGTCGTCACGCTCATCGGCGTCGTGCTGCTGGTGCGCAAGCGCCAGTCGGTGACGACGGTGCGCACGAGCGTCGACCCGGAGACCGGCTCGCGCGTCGACCAGCGCGCCACCGAGACCGACCCGCTGCCGTAACGCAGCTGCGGTCCCAGCGGCACGTGCCTTTCGGGTGGGCACGTGCCGCTCTCTCGTGTCCGCGTCAGCCGAGGCTCAGGATGCCGCCGACCGCGAAGCCGACGAAGACGGACACGCACACCGCGGTGCCGATCCCGATCCCCATCCCCGCGCGCAACCGCGATCCGGGGCGCTGCGCCGCCACGAGACCCAACACGAGGGCCGCGAGGCCCGTGAGCAGCACGAGCACCGAGAACACACCCGACACGAGCGCGTACAGCTGGTAGCCGCCGGAGCGCAGGAGCGTCATCGTCGTGAGCTGCGAGACGACCCCGAGCGCGACGGCCGCGATCCCGGCGGCCAACGAGGCGAGCGCGAGCGGATTGCGCGGCTCCTGCGGGGACGGCGCTCCGGCCGCGTACGGATTCGGCGCCTGGTCCGAGGACGGCTGCGACTGCTGCGGCATGCTCATACGGCCAGGCTATCGGCACCCGAACGGGGGGTGGGCTCGGGGGCGGGGCCGCGATCCGGCCGGTCCCGGTGCGGGGGAGGTCCGGCCGGATCGCGGAGCTCACGCCCGCGGACGCTCGGCGGGCTCCCGGCGTCGACGCGCCGCGACGACACCGACGATGCCGAGCAGCAGCAGGGCGACCCCCAGTCCCATCTGGAGCATCAGCTCCGCCTCGCTCGCGCCGGTCGCGGCGAGGAGGGCCGCGATGGAGACGCCCGCGACGTGGGCGACGACGTTGCCCGAGGCGTCGAGGAAGGCGATCGTATGGGTTCCGCCGGGGAGCGCCGCGGGCACCGTGACGGTCGCCGTGCCCCCGGGGCCGAGCCACACCCATCCGATCGGCACGGGATCGGAGTACACGACCACGAAGAACCAATGGTTCTCGTAGGCCGGGCCGAGCGTCAGCGTGACCGTGCGATCGTCGCCGGAGGTGCCGGTCTCCGCCGCGGAGGCGGGCAGGGCGGCTCCGGAGGCCGCGACGGCGTCGGCGCCGGACGACGGGGGCGTCGGCGTGGTGGTGGGCGGCTGGGACGCCGACGGGGCGTCGACGACGATGGCGAGCATCAGGCTCCCGTACGGCGCCCACCCCGCGTCGGCACGGAAGACCCCGGTCGCGCCGGGTGTCTCGTAGTTGCCCGCCACCGAGGAGTCGAGGTAGACGACGTCGGCGTCCGCATCGGCGCCGACGGTCGCGGAGCCCTCGACCGCGACGTTGAGCGCATCGTAGGGTCCCGCGGTCGCCGCCGGGTGGGCGCCGCCGTTGCGGGTGTCGAAGGCGATCCCGACGATCACCTCGGCGGGCAGCGCGGCCCCCGCGGCGGAGAGGTCGAAGGAGTGGGTGAACAGCAGCCCGCTGACGCAGGCCGAGCCGTCCCACCACTTCTTGCCGTCGCAGTCGACCGCGTCGGCGCTCGGCCGGTACGGTGCGACGACCGGCTCGGTGACGGATGCGAGCGGAGCGCCGACGGCACCCCCGGCCGCCACCGCGTAGACGGTGACCGTCACCGGATGGGTGAATGTCGTCCCCGGGGTCGTGACGCAGTCGCCCGTGCTCCACGCACCCGACTCGCACGCCCAGCTCGAGAAGCCGACCTCGACCCGGGCGAGCGTGCCCGAGGGCCCGGCGAGCTCCACGCGGTCGCCGAACTCGCTCGTGCGGGTGGCCGAGAAGCCGAGGCTCGCGACGTTGGACGGGAGCGCGGCCGGGATGGCGTCGTAGGCGACGGAGTCGGCCGCGCGCGCGGCGGGCGCCGCCAGCGCCTGGCCGGCGGCGAGCGCCGCCGCGGTCAGCGACGCGACGAGCGCGAGAGCGATGACGCGGCCGATGCGCGTCGCGGTGATGGTGGTGGACATCGGATTCCCCTCGCCGGTGAGCGTCGCCACGCTATCGGGGTACAGCAGCGACGCGCCCGGGGTACAGGAGAAATCACCCCCCGACGGGGGCGAACCGCCTCCGTCACCCCCGCACGGGGTATGTCAGGCCTCGACGATGTCGATCTCGCGCACCTCGTCGGCCTCGATGGCGGTGCGCACGCGCTCGAGCACGTCGTCGGGAACCGGCGAGTCGACCGTGATGATCGAGAGCGCCTGGCCACCTGCACTGCGCCGCGCGATCTGCATGCCGGCGATGTTGATGCCCGCCTCGCCGAACTCCTTGCCGTAGACGGCGACGATGCCCGGACGGTCGGTGTAGAACATCACGATGTGGTGCTCGGCGATCGGCACCTCGATGTCGTAGCCGTTCAGGCCGATGATCTTCTCGGTCATCTTCGTGCCGGCGAGGGTGCCCGACACCTCGACCGCGGTGCCGTCGGACAGCACACCGCGCAGCGTCGTCGTGTTGCGGTAGTCCTTCGACTCCTCCGAGACGTTGAGGCTCGAGGCGATGCCGCGCTGCTCGGCGAGGAGCGGGGCGTTGACGTACGACACGTTCTCGGTGACGAGGTTCGTGAAGTAGCCCTTGAGCGCGGCCAGCCGGTAGACGCTCACGTCGTAGGCGGCGAGCTCGCCGCGCACGTCGACCTCGAGGTCGGTGAGCGCACCGTGACCGGCGACGGCGGCGAGCACCTGGCCGAGCTTCTCGACGAGCGCGATGCCGGGGCGCACGAACGGGTCGATGATGCCGCCCGCGACGTTCACCGCATCCGGCACGAGCTCGCCCTCGAGGGCGAGCCGCACCGACTTCGCGACGGAGACGCCCGCCTTCTCCTGGGCCTCGTCGGTGGAGGCGCCGAGGTGCGGGGTGACGACGACGTTCGGCAGCGGCAGGAGCTTCTTGTCGACCGGGGGCTCGGCGTTGAACACGTCGAGGCCGGCGCCCGCGATGACACCCGTCGTGAGCGCCTCGTAGAGCGCGTCCTCGTCGATGAGGCCGCCGCGCGCGACGTTGACGATGTAGGCCGTGCTCTTCATCTTCGCGAGCTGCGGACCCGAGATCATGCCCGTCGTCTCGGGCGTCTTCGGCATGTGGATCGAGATGAAGTCGGACTGCTCGAGCAGCTCGTCGAGGCTCACGAGCCGCACCCCGAGCTGCTGCGCGCGCGCCGGGGTGACATACGGGTCGTAGGCGACGACCTCGACGCCGAAGGCCTGCAGGCGGGCGGTGATGAGCGCGCCGATGCGGCCGAGGCCGATGATGCCGACGGTCTTCTCGTAGAGCTCGGTGCCGGTGTACTTGGAGCGCTTCCACTCCCCCGCGGCGAGGCTCGCGTGGGCGGCCGGGATATGACGGGCGAGGCTCAGGATGTGGCCGATCGTGAGCTCGGCGGCGCTGATGATGTTGGAGGTCGGGGCGTTGACCACCATGACGCCCGCCTCGGTCGCCGCCTTGATGTCGACGTTGTCGAGCCCCACGCCGGCGCGGGCCACGACCTTGAGCGCGGGGGCGGCCGCGAGCGCCTCCGCGTCGATCTGGGTCGCCGAGCGGATGAGGACCGCGTTCGCGTCGGCGAGCGCAGCCAGCAGGGCGGCGCGGTCGGTGCCGTCGACGGAGCGGATGTCGAAGTCGGGGCCGAGGGCCTCGACGGTGGCGGGCGAGAGTTGTTCGGCGATCAGGACGACCGGCTTTGCCACGGGTGTTCCTTCGTGCGGGGACGGCGGCGCTCGGCCGCGAGGAGGGGGATGCCACGGCGCTCGCGGGCGCGGCACAGGCAGCCTACCGGACCGCGCATGCGCGTTTCGGCGCGCGCCTCCTCCGCGATTGTTCCCGTTCCGCGCGATCGTTCCCGAAGGAACGGGTGCGAACACGCGGAACGGGAACAATCAGCCGAGCACGTAGAGGCTGAGGGAGGTGGCGGCGGTCGCGGCGAGCGATGCGGCCAGGAGAACCACCCGCGCGCTCAGCACGCGCCGGCGGCCGAGCAGCAGTGCTCCCGCGAAGAGCACCGGCGGAAGCACGACGCCCAGGATGAGGGTCGTCCACGGGGTGTACTCGGCGTAACCCTGCGCGGCGTACAGCGGCGGCAGGGCGATGAGGTTGCTCGCGGCCGCGAACAGGAACCAGCCGTGCAGGGCTGCGAAGATCACCGCGACGGCGAGCCGCCATCCGAGCGGGACGGATGCGGCGGCCGCCGGGCGCTCGTCGATCCCGCTCACTGCGCGCTCCCGATCCAGTAGCCGAGGGCGGGCCACGGCACGAGCACGAGGGCGCCCACGAGGAGGGCGAGCATCCGCTTCGCCCCGCGGCGGCTCGCACCCTCGGGCGTGAGGGTGAGCACCGCGGCGAACCAGAGCGCCGCCGCCACCATGGCGAGGAACTCGCCGAACTGCCACATGATCTCGCCGGGCAGGTCGAGACCGGGGTAGACGAGCAGCTGCACAGAGAAGATCCAGCCGATCGAGATCGCGAGGTAGACGAGGCCGAACGCGATCGTGCCGAGCTGGATGCCGCGCTCGCGCGGGCCGGGGGCGGTCGACTCGAGCGGCACCTCGTCGGCGAGCTCGGACGGCAGCTCCGCATCCGTCTCGCCGCCCAGGCGCGGACCCGCCTGGCCGCGCGCGTCGTCGCCGGCCCAGCGCAGCGCCGCGAGGTCGTCGTCGTCCTCGTCGGGAGGGCCGGGCGCGTGCGTGCTCACCCGTCGATCCAACCCCATCCGCACGCCCCACGCACATCGGATGAGGCGTCACTTCGTGTCGCCTCAGACTGCGCATGGGCGACACGAAGCGACGCCTCAGGACTCCAGACGCAGGCGGAACACCTCGACGAGCGGCGCGTACAGCGGATGCGCGGGCTCGATCCCGCACAGCTCCGTCGCGAGCGCACCGGGGTCGGCGCCCGGGACGAGCTTCGCCTGCAGCTCCACGGCCTCCGGGTCGTCGTCGGGGTCGAAGCGCAGCGCGGCGCCGACCGCGGTGAGGAGGTTCCACGACGGCTGCCCGCGCTCGGCGAGCTGCGCGGCCGGGTCGATGAAGCGGTCGTGCCGACCCAGCTTGCGCAGCGGCGCGCGCCCGACCCGCACGCAGCTGTCGGGCAGCTCGGGGTTGGTGATGCGCGTGAGCGTCGTCTCGACGTAGGCCTGCTGCTCCTCGGGGGCGAACCCGTGCTTCTCGACGAGCAGGCCGCTCGTCTCCGCGAGGACCGCGCGCACCTCGGCCATCACCTCCGGAACCGCGAGGGCCTCGGCGATCGTCGCGATGTCGCGCTGGTAGCCGAGGTAGGCGGTGGAGGCGTGGCCCGTGTTCACGGTGAAGAGCTTGCGCTCGATGTAGGGCTCGAGGTCGTCGACCCAGTGCACGCCCGCGAGCTCGGGCTCGTCGCCGTGGAACGGCGTGCGGTCCACCGCCCACTCCCAGAACGCCTCGAGCGTCACGTCGAGACCGCCGCGCTGCTCCGGCACGATCCGGTCGATCGCGCAGTTCGCCCAGATCGCGCGCTCCATCGCCCCGCCCAGCTCCCGCACGGCGGCCGCGAGGATGTCGGTGCCGCCGATCGCGTTCTCGCACGCGATCACGATGAGCGGCCGCGCATCCGCGGAGCGCTGCGCGAGCCCCGCGACGATGAGCGGCGCGACGAACGGCAGGATGCGCGCACCCACCGCGGTCGTCACGATGTCGGCGTTCGCGATCTCGGCGGCCACCTCGTCGGGGTGCTCGCGCGAGTTGAGGGCACGGTAGCCGTCGATGACGAGCTCGCGTCCGCCCTCGCCGACCTCGTGCACGCGGTAGCTGGGCTGCTGCTGCAGCGCGCCGATGAGCTCCTCGCTCACGTCTGCGAACACGACCTCGTATCCGCTCTCCCTGAGGAACGGCGCCACGAAGCCGCGTCCGATGTTGCCCGCCCCGAAGTGCACCGCCGTCGCCGTCACGAGCCCCATTCAACTCCGCGAGGCGCGCGCGCGACAGCCCCCGCGCTTCCGCGGGGCCGGAAGCGCGCTCAGAGCTCGGCCGCGTCCGCCTGCGACGCGACCCCGAGGATCGACGTGAGCTCGGTGCGGGAGCGGATGCCGAGCTTGCGGTAGACGTTGCCGAGGTGGAACTCGACGGTCTTCACCGTGACGAACTGGGAGCGCGCGATCTCCCGGTTGCGCTCGCCGCGCGCCGCGGCCTCCGCGATGCGGAACTCGCTCGGGCTCAGGAGCGCCAGGCGCTCGTCGGGCGGAAGGATCTCGCCGGGCGACGTCACGCGCGCCGCGACCGACCGCGCCTGCACCGCGAGCGGGCGGGCGCCCTCCCGCACCGCGTACTGGAACGCCTCACGGGCGTGACGCCGGGCCGCCTCGCGCTGGCCGCGCGCGAGCTGCACCTGGGCCAGTCCCAGCTGGGCCTCGGCCCACTGGTAGTGGCGCGCGTCGACCAGGTCGAGCGCGAGGCGGTAGAGCTGCTCGGCAGAGTCGGCGTCGTCGTCGAGGCGAGCGGATGCGACGTACAGGGCCGCGCGACCGTGCGCGGGCAGCGAGGCGGGCGCCATCGAGATCGCCTCGCCCAGCACCTCGCGCGCCCGTGCGACGTCGCCGACGCCCGCGTAGGCCTCCGCCAGCGGGGGCCGCCAGTCCTCGCCGAACATCGGGATCACGCTCTCGTGGCGCACGATGTGCTCCTCCGCGAAGTCGATCGCCGCGCGATGCTCCCCCGCCGCGACGAGGTGCAGCAGGCGGGCGGCGAGACCGATCCCCACGAACATGGTCGGCTGCGGGCCGGCGTCGAGCGCTGCGACCTCCCCCGCCAGCGGGACCTCGCCGGTGCGCACGTAGCCCTTGACGAGGTAGTACTGCATCGCGGGGAAGTAGGTGCGCCAGCCGAGCTCCGAGGTGCTGCGGGCGGACTCCAGGTCGGCGAGGCCGCCGCGCAGGCGCCCGTATGCGATCCGCAGCGCCCCGCGGGCGTAGCTCGCGGTGCCGAAACCCTGCACGCTGCCGGAGTCCCGGGCGTCCGCCACGGCGGCCGAGAGCCACTCCTCGGCCTCGTCGACGAAGCCGTAGCAGTTGAGCGCGCCCGACACGACGTAGGTGATCGGATCGTCGGCGCCGCCCTCCGGGAAGCTGCCGCGCGACCGCCGTGCGAGGTGCTCGCCGCCGCCCGCGCCGCTGAAGGAGAGCGCGAGCGCGACGACCGCGAGCACCGCCCGCTCGGCGTCGGTGTCGTCGGACGGCGGCCGACCCTCGATCTGCGCGACCTCCGCCAGGAGCGCGCCCATCGGTTCGCTCGAGAACGCGAGCTCGTTGGCGGCGACCTTGGCGAGCACGAGACGGCGTTCGGCGTCCGAGACGTCGGAGGTCGCCGAGATCGCCCCGCGCGCGGCCGTATATGCCTCGCCCGCCGTCGCGAAGTCGTTCGTCATGTAGGCGGCATCGCCGAGCTCCAGGAAGCGCTCGGCGCGCACCCGCGGGTTGTCGACCTCGCGGGCGGCCGCGCGGATGAGGGCGAGCCCCGCCTCCGACTCCCCCGCCATGACGCGCGCACGCCCCTCGTCGAACACCCACTGGGATGCGGCGAGCTCCGTGAGGGCGCCCTCGGCGCGGGCGCGCGCGAACAGCCGCGCCGCCATCCCCGGGGTGCCTGCGTCGAGCGCGAGACGCGCGGCATCCGCGAGGGAGGCGGCGCGACGCGGATCGCCGGCGGGTATGGTCTCGAGGTCGTGGGCGGCGATCGAGGGCAGGGGCGCGCCCGCCTCCCGCAGGGCGTCGGCGACCTGCGCGTGCAACTGGGCGAGCCGATCCGGCGCGAGGCTCGCGACGACCCCCTCGACGACGATCGGGTGCACGGGGGCGACGACGTCGTCGCGACGCTCGACGAGACCGGCGGCGTCGAGCTGCGTCAGCAGCTCGGCGAGGCGTGCATCGGCGATGCCGACGGCGTCCGCGAGGAGCGTCGGCGCGAGACCCTCGGGCACGACCACGGCCGTCTCGACGACCGCGCGCGCGTCCGCCGGCAACGCCGCGAGACGTCCGCGCAGCCCCTCCCGGATGCGCGCGGGGCCCGACTCGGGACCGTGGTCGATGAGCTCGCGCACGTAGAACGGGACACCGCCGCTCGCGGCGAACACCCGCTCGGCATCCGCCCCCGAGCGTGCCGCAAGGGCGCCGACCGCGTCGAGGCTGAGCGGAGACGGCTCGAGAAGCGAGGTGTGCGCCCCCGCCAGCATCGCGGCGACGGCGGGGTCGGCGTCGAGCGCAGGATCGGGGCGGGTCGCGATCAGGATCACGATCCGGTCGGTCGTGAGCCGGGCCACGAGCGTCGTGAGCAGGCGCCGGCTCGCCTCATCGGCCCACTGCAGGTCGTCGACGAGGAGCAGCACGGGGCGCGCCTCGTCGAGGCCCGACACCGCCCACTGCGCGGCGTAGGCGAGCGCCACCGACTCCGCCACCCGCTCCCCGCGGAGCAGCCCCCGCAGGAGCTCGGCCGGGCCGTCGAAGACGGACGCGGACTCGTCGTCGAGCGCCTCGGCCCCGAACCACTCCCAGAGCAGGCCGTGGGGTGTCTGCGCGCTCAGCACGGTGAAGACGGCGCGACGCACCTCGAAGCCGCGGGCCGACGCCGCCGACGCCGCCTCGGCGAGCAGCGACGACTTGCCGATGCCGGGCTCGCCCCGCACGACCACCGTGCGGGTGGATCCCGTCTCCGCCCCGTCGAGCGCAGCGTCGAGCGCCGCGAGCTCGGCGGCTCGTTCCAGGAGAGGACGATCGGGCACGGTGGAGGTGGTGGTTGCGAGGACCGCCGCTCGACTGAACGGCGCTGCACTATTGGACCCCCGCGGGGCCGCTCAGCACAAGTCCGGGGCGGAAGCAGATGCCCCCGCCCCGGACTCGTGGCTACGACGAGGTCAGCGGGCCGCCGAGCCCTCGGTGTAGTCGGAGTCCTGCTGCTTCCAGGCGAAGAGGGAGCGCAGCTCCTTGCCGGTCGTCTCGATCGGGTGCTGCGCCTCCTTCTCGCGGAGGGCGAGGAACTCGGGGGCACCGGCATCCTGGTCGGCGATGAAGCGCTCCGCGAAGGCACCCGACTGGATGTCGGCGAGCACGCCCTGCATGTTCTCCTTCACGCGCGGGTCGATGACGCGGGGGCCGGAGACGTAGTCGCCGTACTCGGCCGTGTCGGAGATCGACCAGCGCTGCTTGGCGATGCCGCCCTCCCACATGAGGTCGACGATGAGCTTGAGCTCGTGGAGCACCTCGAAGTAGGCGATCTCGGGCTGGTAGCCGGCCTCGGTGAGGGTCTCGAAGCCGTACTGCACGAGGTGGCTCATGCCACCGCACAGCACCGCCTGCTCGCCGAACAGGTCGGTCTCGGTCTCCTCGGTGAAGGTCGTCTTGATGACGCCCGCGCGGGTGCCGCCGATGGCCTTCGCGTACGACTTCGCGGTCTCCCACGCGGTGCCGGAGGCGTCCCGCTCGACGGCGATGATGTCCGGGATGCCGCGGCCCGCGACGTACTCGCGACGCACCGTGTGGCCGGGGGCCTTCGGCGCGACGAGGATGACGTCGACACCCTCGGGGGCGTCGATGTAGCCGAAGCGGATGTTGAAGCCGTGCGCGAAGGCGAGCGTCTTGCCGGGGGTGAGCTTGTCCTTGATGCTCTCGGCGTAGATCCCGCGCTGGTGCTGGTCGGGCGCGAGGATCATGATGAGGTCGGCCCACTCGGTCGCGTCGGCGACGTTCTTGACCTCGAAGCCGTCCTCCTGTGCCTTCGCGGTGGACTTCGAGCCGTCCTTGAGCGCGATGACGACCTCGACGCCGGAGTCGCGCAGGTTCTGGGCGTGCGCGTGGCCCTGCGAGCCGTAGCCCACGATCGCCACCTTCTTGCCCTGGATGATCGACAGGTCGGCGTCCTGGTCGTAGAAGATCTCAGCCAATTTCGGTTCCTTCGTTTCTGTTGGGGTGGTTTCGATACGCCGCTTCGCGGCTACCGGGCCAGCGGTGGGGGCGCTCGCGGCTAGGGCGGGCGGTTACGACTTGTAGACGCGCTCGGTGATGCTCTTGCCGCCGCGCCCGATCGCGAGAAGGCCCGACTGGGCGATCTCGCGGATGCCGTATGGCTCGAGCACGCGCAGCAGCGCCTGCACCTTGCCGGAGTCTCCCGTCACCTCGATGACGAGCGCATCCGGCGACACGTCGACGACGCGCGCCCGGAACAGGTTCACCGCCTCGAGGATCTGGCTGCGCGTCGTGTTGTCGACGCGCACCTTGATGAGCAGGTGCTCGCGGTGCACCGACTGGCTCGGGTCGAGCTCGACGATCTTGATGACGTTCACGAGCTTGTTGAGCTGCTTCGTGACCTGCTCGAGCGGCAGCTCCTCCACATCCACCACGACGGTGATGCGGCTGAGGCCCTCGATCTCGGTGGGGCCCACCGCGAGCGAGTTGATGTTGAAGCCGCGGCGGGCGAACAGCCCTGCGACGCGGGTCAGGAGCCCGGGCTTGTCCTCCACGAGGAGGGAGAGCACGTGGTGCGACATGACTTACTCCTCCTCCCACGCCGGAGCGTGGTCCCTGGCGTACTGGACCTGCGAGTTGCCGACGCCCTGCGGCACCATCGGCCACACCATCGCGTCACGGCTCACGACGAAGTCGATCACGACCGGACGGTCGTTCGTCTCGATCGCGAGCTTGATGGCGGCGTCGATCTCCTCCTTCTTCGTGACGCGGATGCCGAGGGCGCCGTACGCCTCGGCGAGCTTCACGAAGTCGGGCACCATCCGGGTGGTGTTCTTCCCGTCGAGGTGCCCCGTGTTGAGGTCGGTGAACGAGTGGCGGCCGTCGTAGAACAGCGTCTGCCACTGCCGCACCATCCCGAGCGAGGAGTTGTTGATGATCGCGACCTTGATGGGGATGTCGTTGATCGTGCAGGTGGCGAGCTCCTGGTTGGTCATCTGGAAGCAGCCGTCGCCGTCGATCGCCCAGACGAGGCGCTCCGGCTCGGCCACCTTCGCCCCCATCGCGGCGGGCACCGCGTAGCCCATGGTGCCGGCGCCGCCAGAGTTGAGGAAGGCGTGGGGGCGCTCGTAGTCGATGAACTGCGCGGCCCACATCTGGTGCTGGCCGACCCCGGCGGCGTACACCGCCTCGGGGCCGGAGAGCTCGCCGATGCGCTGGATGACGTACTGCGGCGACAGCAGGCCGTCCTCCGGCTCGGTGTAGCCGAGCGGGTAGTTGACCCGCAGCTGCTCGAGCCGCGTCCACCACTCCGCGACATCCGGGGTGAGGCCCAGCTGGCGGTAGGCGTCGGTGAGGTCGAGGATCACCTCTCGGGCGTCGCCCACGATGGGCACGTCGGCGTGGCGGATCTTGCCGATCTCGGCCGGGTCGATGTCGACGTGCACGATCTTGGCGTGGGGGGCGAAGTCGGCGACCTTGCCCGTGACGCGATCGTCGAAGCGGGCGCCGAGCGACACGATGAGGTCGGACTCCTGCAGCGCGAGCACCGCGGGGACGGACCCGTGCATGCCGGGCATCCCGAGGTGCTGACGGTGCGAGTCGGGGAAGGCGCCGCGCGCCATGAGCGTCGTGACGACGGGGGCGCCGGTGAGCTCGGCGAGCTCCAGCAGCTCGGCGGACGCGCCCGAGCGCACGACCCCGCCGCCCACGTAGAGCACGGGACGCTGAGCCGTCGCGATGAGCTCCGCCGCCGACAGGATCTGCTTCCCGTGCGCCTTCGTCACGGGGCGGTATCCGGGCAGCTCGACCTTCGGCGGCCACACGAACGGCGCCGACTTCTGCTGCGCATCCTTCGTGATGTCGACGAGCACGGGGCCGGGCCGGCCGGTCGTGGCGATGTGCACGGCCGCGGCGAGCGTCGCGGGGACCTGCGCGGGGTCGGTCACGAGGAAGCTGTGCTTCGTGATCGGCATCGTGATGCCCGTGATATCGACCTCCTGGAACGCATCCGTTCCCATCGAGGTGGAGAACACCTGGCCCGTGATCGCGAGCAGCGGCACCGAGTCCATGTAGGCGTCGGCGATCGCGGTGACGAGGTTGGTGGCACCGGGACCGGAGGTGGCGATGCAGACGCCGAGGCGCCCGGATGCGGCGGCGTAACCCTCCGCCGCGTGGCCGCCGCCCTGCTCGTGGCGGACCAGGATGTGGCGGATCGCGGTGGAGGCCATGAGCTCGTCGTAGAACGGCATGATGGCTCCGCCGGGGATGCCGAAGACGTCGGTGACGCCGAGCTTCTCGAGCGTGGCGAGCACCTGGCCGGAGCCGGTGAGCAGGGGGGCCGTCTCGCGCCTGCCGGGGGCGGGCGCGGGCGACGGCGCGTCGGATGCGGGAACTGCGGGCGCGGTCATGAAAGGTTCCTCGAAGGTGGGAGTCGGTGGGAATCGAGGGAGATGCGCGCGAATGACGTCATCGCCCTGATCAGAATGCCGTCGCCCGCGAGTAGTGCGGCCGACGCCCACGCCAGGACTGGTTGTGCCACCCGGGTGTCTATCGTCACCCAACTCTAGCCGATGTTTCGGGCGGCCTCTGGCGCGCATCCGGGTGTGGTACCCGCCGCGGTATCAAATCGGCGATCTCAACCCCATTGCAGGCGATGATGAACGATCCGCCAGCGGCGACAGCATCCACATATCCATCAAGTCGAGCGCACAACTCGCCGAACTCGATTGTCTCGCGCATGTCGTCACTCGTTCCGCATCGTTCAACCCAGCAGCAGAACGCCGCTTCCGCGAGCCCGCATCACGGTTGCCGCCTTCTGGTCGAAGGTCGCGAAGGTGTCGCCGTGCTGCCAGGCGCCGTCGTAGGCGATGATGCCGTCGGCGAAATCCGCGCCAGCCTCGAGTGCGGCGAGGCCCTCCTCGACGGTCCAGCGGGAGCAACGGGAGCGTGGCAGCTCCACCAGACCCCGGAGCGCCGCCGCGACAGAGGCGCGCGGCCATTTCAGTTGCTTGCGCAGCACCCAGTCGAGCTCCGCGAGTGCGACGAAGGTCAGCACGACCTCGTCCGCCTCCTCCAGCAGCGAACGGGCACGCGGCGAACCCTCTGGATCGTCATTCACGATGGCACAGACGAGGACGTTGGCATCCGGGGTGATTCTCACGCCCCGCCCCGTCCCCGAGCAGCGCGACGCTCGCGGGCCTCGCGTGTGATCCGTTGGTCGTCCTCGCCGACGTAGGTGGCGATCGCCTCCTCCATCTGCTCGAGGGTGACGGTCGGCCCGTCATGCGGCGGGAGCGACGCCCAGTAGTCCGCCCAGGAGGTGGAGCCCTGAACGCGCACGGGCGCGAGCCCGACCTTGCCACCGGGCAGCAGATCGACCTCGACCCGACTCCCCGGCTCGAGGCCGAGGTGGCTGAGCACTTCCCGCTTGAGCGTGATCTGCCCCTTCGCCGTGATCGTCAGCGTCGTCATGCAACAACCAGACCGAAGGTAAGGCGAATGCACCTTACCCCGGCATCCCGCGTCGGGGAGGCCGCGCCGCCGCGGGCGTCAGCCGGTGACGGCGCCCTCCGCGGCGGAGTGCACGAGGCGCGAGTACTTCGCGAGCACGCCGCGCGTGTAGCGCGGCGGCAGCGGCTCCCAGCCCTCGCGTCGGGAGGCGAGCTCCGCCTCGTCGACGAGCAGTTCGATCGAGCGCGCCGCGATGTCCACCCGGATGCGGTCGCCGTCGCGCACGAAGGCGATCGGTCCGGCATCCACCGCCTCGGGCGCGATGTGCCCGATGCAGAGGCCCGTCGTGCCGCCCGAGAAGCGACCGTCGGTGAGCAGGAGCACGTCCTTGCCGAGCCCCGCGCCCTTGATGGCGGCGGTGATCGCGAGCATCTCGCGCATCCCGGGGCCGCCCTTCGGGCCCTCGTAGCGGATGACGACGACGTCGCCGTGCTCGATCTCACCGTTCGTGAGGGCGTCGAGGGCGGCGCGCTCGCGCTCGAACACCCGAGCCGGGCCCTCGAAGGTGGCGGCGTCGAACCCGGCCGTCTTCACGACCGCGCCCTCCGGGGCGAGCGAGCCGTGCAGGATCGTGAGGCCGCCGGTCTCGTGGATCGGGTTGTCGAGCGTGCGCAGCACCTCGCCGTCGAGCGGCGGGATGGGGCCGATGTCGGCGAGGTTCTCGGCGAGGGTCTTGCCCGTCACGGTGAGCGCGTCGCCGTGCATGAGCCCCGCATCCAGCAGCGCCTTCATGAGCACGGGGAGGCCGCCGCGGCGGTCGACGTCGTTCATGACGTAGCGACCGAAGGGCTTGAGGTCGCCGATGTGCGGCACCTTCGAGCCGATGCGGTTGAAATCGTCGAGGGTGAGCTCGACGCCCGCCTCGTGCGCGATCGCGAGCAGGTGCAGCACGATGTTGGTCGAGCCGCCGAGCGCCATGCCGACCGCGATGGCGTTCTCGAAGGCCTTCTTGGTGAGGATCTGGCGGGCGGTGATGCCGCGGCGCAGCAGCTCGACGACGGCCTCGCCCGAGCGGTGGGCGTAGTAGTCGCGGCGGCGGTCGTAGCTGGGCGGGCTCGCGGAGCCGGGGATCGAGAGGCCGAGCGCCTCCGCGACGGAGGCCATCGTGTTGGCCGTGTACATGCCGCCGCAGGCGCCCTCGCCGGGCGCGAACGCGCACTCGATCGCGTGGGCGTCCGCCTCGGACATGATGCCGGCCTTCACGCCGCCGACGGCCTCGAAGGAGTCGATGATCGTGATGTCCTTCTCGGTGCCGTCCGAGAGGCGCACCCAGCCGGGTGCGATCGAGCCGGCGTAGAGGAAGACGGATGCGAGGTCGAGACGCGCGGCCGCCATGAGCATGCCGGGGATCGACTTGTCGCATCCGGCCAGCAGCACGGAGCCGTCGAGGCGCTCGGCCTGCATGACGACCTCGACCGAGTCGGCGATGACCTCGCGCGAGACGAGGGAGAAGTGCATGCCCTCGTGGCCCATCGAGATGCCGTCCGAGACCGACACGGTGCCGAACTGCAGCGGGTAGCCGCCGCCCGCGTGCACGCCCTCCTTGGCGGCCTGCGCGAGGCGCGCGAGGCTCAGGTTGCAGGGCGTGATCTCGTTCCACGAGCTCGCGATGCCGATCTGCGACTTGTCCCAGTCGGCGTCGCCCATGCCGACCGCGCGGAGCATGCCGCGGGAGGTCGTGGCCTCGATGCCGTCGGTGACGGTGCGGGAGCGGGGCTTGTGGTCGATGGTGCTCTCGGGCATGGATCGAGGTTACTCCGCGCGACATGCCGCGGCTGACCCGCGCCTACTGCTCGTGGACGTCACCTTCGCGGAAGGTCGCGAGCGCCGCGAGCACGCGCGCCACGTCGTCCGGGCCGGGCACGCGGAACGACGCGAGCGTGGGTCCCGCCCCGGACTTCAGGCCGAGGTCGTGCGGTTGCAGGGCGTCGAAGGCGTCCTCATCCGTCACGTCGTCGCCCGCGTAGAACACCGCATCCGCCGCCGTGTAACGGCGCAGGTGCTCGATCGCCTCGCCCTTCGTCGTCGAGCGCACCGCGAACTCGAGCACGTTCTTGCCCTCGCGGATGGTGAGGTCGTCGAGCTCCGCCTGCGCCTCGCGCAGGGCCACGAGGTGCGCCAGGCGGGAGTCCTCCTCGCTCGCGAGCCGCGTGTGCAGCGCGAAGCCCGCCGGCTTCGTCTCGAGCCAGACGTCGTCGATCGAGTCGGCGACCTGGCTGAGCACCTCCTGCAGCACGTCGACCCGCTCGAGCTCGGCGGTGTCGAGGCTGACGCGGGCACCGGGGTCGTCGAGGCGCAGCTCGATGCCGTGCGACCCGACGAGCAGCACGTCGTCGGGGAGGTCGGCGACCTCGATGAGCGAGCGCAGCGCCCGGCCCGAGACGAGCGCCACCCGCGTGTTGGGCAGTGCCCGCAGCCGCAGCACCGCCTCCCGCGCCTCGGGCAGCGCGCGCGCCTTCTCGGGCGAGTCGACCTCCGGCGCGAGGGTGCCGTCGAAGTCGAGTGCGACGAGCAGCCGGCGCACCCGCGCCAGTTCGCGGAGCGCCCCGACGAGCGGCTCCGGCAGCGGCGCACTCACGATCGCGGGGCCCGCTCGATCGTCCACTCGAGCGAGCCGAGCGGCTCCGCCCCGCCCCATCCGATGCGCGCACGCGTGCCGCGCAGCGTCTCCAGGAAGGAGTCGGACCAGTGGGTCACGTCGTTCTCGGCCACCTTCTTGCGCAGGGAGCGCATCCGCTTGCGACGCTCGTGGCGCGGCATCTCGATCGCGCGCAGGATCGCATCCTTGACGCCGTCGATGTCGTGCGGGTTCACGAGGAGCGCCGCGCGCAGCTCGTCGGAGGCGCCGGTGAACTCGGAGAGGATGAGCACCCCGTCCTCGTCGGACCGCGCCGCCACGTACTCCTTCGCGACGAGGTTCATGCCGTCGCGCAGGGCCGTCACGAGCATGACGTCGGCCGCGACGTAGAGCGCCGCCATCTCCTCGCGCGGGAAGCCGTGGTGCAGGTAGCTGATCGCCTGGTGGCTGATCGTGCCGTAGTCGCCGTTGATGCGGCCGACGGTGAGCTCGATCTCGTCGCGCAGCTGGCGGTAGCTCTCGACGCGCTCGCGCGAGGGGGTCGCCACCTGCACGAGCGTGACGTCCTCGACCGAGAGGCGTCCGTCGCGCAGCAGCTCGCCGAAGGCCTTCAGCCGGTGGCCGATGCCCTTCGTGTAGTCGAGCCGGTCCACGCCGAGCAGGATCGTCCTCGGGTTGCCGAGGTCGTGGCGGATCTGCCGGGCGCGCTCCTGCACGCGGTGGCTCGCCGCGAGCTCCTCGAAGCCCTTCGCGTCGATCGAGATCGGGAACGCCTTCGCGATGACGCGGCGTCCCGCGTGACCCTCCGCGCCCGGCACGTCGATGTAGGGGGTCTTAGTCGAGTAGCCCTTGAGCCGCCGGACGGCGCGGGAGAAGTTGCCCGCGTCCGCGACCCGCTGGAACCCGACGACGTCGGCGCCGAGCAGCCCCTCGACGATCTGGCTGCGCCACGGCAGCTGCGAGAAGATGCCGTACGCCGGGAACGGGATGTGGTTGAAGAACCCGATGAGCAGGTCGGGGCGCCGCTCGCGCAGCATCGCCGGCACGAGCTGCAGCTGGTAGTCCTGCACCCACACGGTCGCCGCGTCGGCCGCGATGCGCGCCACCGCATCCGCGAACCGGCGGTTGACCTGCACGTAGCGGTCCCACCACTCGCGGTGGTAGCTGGGCTGCGCGATGACGTCGTGGTAGAGCGGCCACAGCGTGTCGTTGCTGAAGCCCTCGTAGTAGAGCTCGAGGTCGGACTCCGAGAGGGCGACCGGCACGATGCGGATGCCCGCGTTGTCGAAGGGCTCGAGGTCGACGTCGGCCTGACCGGCCCAGCCGACCCACGCGCCGTCGGCAGCGCGCATGACGGGTTCGAGCGCCGTGACGAGGCCCCCCGGCGACTGCTTCCAGCTGGCGTTGCCGGCGTCGTCGACCACGCGGTCGACCGGGAGACGGTTGGACACGACGACGAAGCTGTAGCTCTCGTCGGCCATGCCTCCACGGTACACGGGGCGCGCCTGCGGGTTCCGCGCGCCCCGCTTTGGGGGTTCCTGTGACTTCACACGCCCGACACCTGCGGCGACTACCGTGGACGCATGATCTCCGTCGGCATGAGCACGACGTGCGTCTACCCGTTCGCGGTCGAGCACGCCTTCCGCATCGCCCGCATGGCCGGTTTCGACTCGATGGAGATCATGGTCACCAACGACCCGGTCACGCAGGATGCGAAGAAGCTGCTCGAGATCAGCGAGCGCTACTCGCTGCCGATCTCCGCCATCCACGCGCCCGTCCTGCTGCTGACGACCTTCGTGTGGGGCCGCGACCCGCAGGTCAAGCTCGAGAAGTCGGGCGAGCTCGCGGCGGCGGTCGGGGCCGACTCGGTCGTCGTGCATCCGCCGTTCCGCTGGCAGTCGGGCTACGCGCAGAACTTCGAGCGCATCGTGCGGCAGACGGCGAAGAACTCGGGGGTCGAGGTGGCCGTCGAGAACATGTTCCCGTGGACGGTGCGCGGCCGCAGCATGAAGGCGTACGCCCCCTCCCCCGATCCGCTCGACCTCGACGTCGACCACATGACGCTCGACTTCTCGCACGCGTCCCTCTCGGGCCGCGACAGCCTCGAGATGGCGATGGCGATGGGCCCGAAGCTGCGGCACATCCACCTGTGCGACGGGCGCACCTCGGCGGCCGATGGCGCGATCCTCGACGAGCACCTGCTGCCGGGCGAGGGCACCCAGCCGGTCGCCGAGACGCTGCAGTACCTCGCGAGCATCGGCTGGGATGGCAACGTCGTCGCGGAGGTCAACGTGCGTCAGGAGAAGGACGAGCAGTACCGCCTCGAGAAGCTCGTGCAGACCGTCGCCTTCGCACGCGAGCACCTGAGCCAGGAGCACGCGACCCGCGATCCGATCGCGGCGGGGCGCGACGACCTGCCGCTCAAGATCCGGCAGGCGCGCCGCCACGAGAAGAAGGCCGCGAAGCCGGCCCGCTGATCGGCCGCGAAGTCGACCCACCGACTCGGCCGCGCATCCGCATCGCTGAGTCGGCCGCGTCGCCGCATCGCGCCCTCACGCACCAGATGCCCCTCCCCACACCAGAAATGCAGGAGATGCCCCTCTGAGAGCGGGTGATCGGCCGAACCCGTCGGCCGTTTTCGCCGACCCTCCTGCATTTCTCGAGATGATCGGCTCGGTCGGCGACCCATCATCGGATGCGATGCGTCCGGCGTCGGCCGGTCCGCCGTCACCAGAAATGCAGGAGATTCGCGAGTGGAGAACGTGGTGACGGCTTAGTAGCAGGGGAGGCCGCGAGAAACTCCTGCATTTCTGCGAGAAGTGGGGGCAGCGCTGCCGCGGGCGGCGCGGCAGAAGAGGCCCGGCGGAGAGCGTCGGGCGCAGTCGGCTCAGGTGGCGGGGAGCAGCATCCGCAGGACGCTCGCGCGGCGGGCGCGGCGGATGACGACGCGGCTCGCGAGCATGCTGAGGGCGCCGAAGGCGGCGAGCCCGAGGGCGGAGGCGACCGCGAGCCCCGCGTCGCCGCCCGCGACGATCTGCTGAAGCCCGGTCGTCGCCCAGCCGAGCGGCATGAGCTGCCCGAGCCACGCGAACGGACCGGCGAGCGCCTGCGAGGGCAGGATGCCGCCCACGGAGGCCACCTGCACCGAGAGCAGCAGGAGCGAGATCACGAGGCCCGCGCGACCGAGGCCGACGGTCAGGAGCTGATGGAAGGCCGTGAAGGCGAGCGCAGCGACCAGGGCGAGGCCGAGCGTGGCCGGCAGCAGGGCCCAGGAGACGCCCGCGACGAGGTGCATGAGCAGCACGAGCAGGACGGCCTGGACGGCGGCGACCGCGCCGGCGCGCACCCCCTCCGAGCCGAGCACGCGGCTCGACCCCGCGGTGGAGGCGAGCACCCGGCGGCTGAGCCGCGGCAGCACGAGGAAGATCGCGAGCGCCCCCACCCAGAGTCCGAGCGGCACGAAGTAGGTGCCGATGACCTGGCCGAGCTGCGTGACCGCGTTCTCGGTCGAGACCTCGAGGCCGACCGGATCGGCGGCGACGGCCGCCGCATCCGAGCCGTCGGTGCCGGATGCGCCGCTCAGCCGGCCGGCGCCCTCCCGCAGGCCGGTCGCGAGCTCGGACGCACCCGTGGAGAGCTGCCCGGTCCCGTCCGCGAGGCCCTGCGCGCCCGAGGCGATGGCGCCGCCGTTCGCGGCGAGCTGCGACGCGCCTGATGCGCTCTGCGCGATGCCGGACTGGATTCCGTCGATCCCGCTCGCGACGCCGGCGGCGAGCTGCGAGCCACCTGCCGCGGTCTCGCTGAGCCTCTGCGAGAGCACCTGCAGGGTGCCGAGCGCGACCGGATCCGTGGGGTCGGCCGCCAGCGCGGCGGTCTGCGCGGCGATCCCCGCGGACAGCTGCGAGATGCCTCCCGTGTACTGCGCGACGTTGGCGGAGATCGCGTCGAGCTGCGCGGCGCCCGCGTTGAGCTTCCCGAGCCCGGACGCGAGCTTCGAGACCCCGCCCGTGTACTGGACCACGCCGTCCGCGTACTGCTGCGCACCGGATGCCGCCTGCGACGCGCCGTCGGAGAGCCGCTGGGCGCCGTCGGCCGCCTGCGTGAACGCCTCGCCGACCGCGCCGAACTGCGTGTAGAGCCCTGAGATGTACTGCTTCGTGAGCTCGGAGCCGAAGGCGCGCACCATGCCGTCGCCGAGCGACTGCGCGACGCTGCCGGCGAGGTAGGAGTGGGCGTCGTCGGTCTTCAGCGACAGCTGCGCCTGCACGGGGTCGGGGCTGGAGAGCGACACGACCGACTCGGAGAAGTCGGAGGGGATGGTGAGCACCGCGTAGACCTCGCCGGACGCGAGCTTGTCGGCCGCCTCGGCGGCGTTGGAGAGCTGCCAGTCCATGCCGGGCGAGTCGGAGCCGGTGAGTTCCGTCACCAGCAGGCGCCCGGCGAGCACCGGTGTCTGGGTGCCGTCGTCGGCGGTCCGGGTGACCATCTGGTCCTCGTTGACGATCGCCGCGGGGATGCGGTCGATCCCGTCGCCCGTGTCGCTCAGCGCTGCCATCGTCAGGCCGGCGAAGGCGAGAGGCACGGCCGCGGCGCCGACGATCGCGAGCACGCGCGCAAGGCGCCGGCGCGGACGCGGGGCCGCCAGGAGGTCGTCGGTTCTCATCGGATGGCTCCTTCGGTGAGGTCGGCGGGTCGGAAGTGGCCGACCGGGCGGGAGAGGAGGGGCGGGGCGACGCGGTCCGCGTCGCGGGCGCCCACGACGACGGTGACGGCCGCGGGCGTCAGGGCGTCGACGGCCGCGAGGAACGCCGACCCCCCGTCGTCGCCGGGCAGCGGGTCGACCGAGTCGAGCACGACGACCGGGGTGCGCTCGGAGAGCGCGATTCCGAGCGTCGCGATCGCGCGCTCCACGGGCGGCAGCGCGGCGAGGGTCGTGTTCCAGCCGATCGGCACGGCCGAGCCGGATGCGCCGACGACGTCGTGGATGCGGGCCACCCACGCGCGGGCGCGGCGGCGGGCCGTGAAGGTGCGGTACCAGCGGCCGGTGAGGCGCAGGCGCTCCGCGAGCAGCTCGCCGAGCGGCAGATCCCCCTCGCGGGCGGCGCCGCCGACATCCGCGAAGGAGACGCGGCGGGCGACCTGGGCGGCCTCGCTCGGCAGCGGGCGCCCGGCCACCTGAGCGCGCCCCGCGGCCGCCGGGAGGCGTCCCGCGACGGTCGCGGCCAGCATCCGCCGCCGCGCCGCGTCGCCGCCGACGAGGGCGACGGACCCCGCGGGCACGCGGCCGTCGTACGGCCCGATGCGGCTTTCGCCGACCCCGCCGGCGAGGGCCTCGAGCGTGATGGCGTCGCCGCCCGCGACGCGCGCCCGTGCCCAGGCGAGGTCGTCGAGGTGGGCGCGCAGCCCCTCGCCCTCGACGTCGACGTTCGGCAGGATGCGGTCGAGCCACCTCGGCAGGTACCAGGCGTGCCGCCCGAAGAGCGCCATCACGGCGGGCACGAGGGTCATCCGGATGAGGAACGCGTCGATCGCGACACCCGCCGCGAGCCCGAGCGCGATGACCTTGATCGTGGCCGCACCCTCGGGCACGAAGGCCGCGAAGACGAAGAACATGATGAGGGCGGCGGCCGTCACGACCCGCGCCGCGCCGGCGAAGCCCCGGCGGATGGCCTGCTTCGGCGTCGCACCGTGCACGTGGGCCTCGCGCATGCCCGAGACGAGGAACACCTCGTAGTCCATGGCCAGGCCGAACAGGATCGCCATGAGCAGGATCGGCATGAAGCTGAGGATGGGACCCGGCACGACGTGGAGCGCCTCCGCGCCCCAGCCCCACTGGAACACCGCGACGACGACGCCGAAGGAGGCGAGCACGCTCAGCAGGTAGCCGAGCGCCGCCTTGATCGGCACCACGATCGACCGGAACACCATCATGAGCAGCACGATCGACAGGCCGACGACGACGAGGCCGAAGGGCAGCAGCGCCTGGTCGAGTCGCGCGGAGACGTCGATCGCGACGGCCGTCGACCCGGTCACGGCGATCGGGGTGTCGTACTCCTTCTCGATCGTGGGCGCGAGCTCGCGGATGTGCTCGACGAGCGCCGTGGTCTCGGGGTCGGACGGACCCGTCGTGGGGATCACCTGGATGATGGCGGTGTCGACCGTCGGGTTGGGGATCGGGGTGCCGACGGATGCGACGCCCGGCACCTTCGCGAGCTCGGCGGCGATCGCGTCGAGGTCGTCGAGCACGTCGGTGGTCTGGGTGATGTCGACCGTCACGACGAGCGGGCCGTTGCGTCCGGGCCCGAAGGCGTCCGCGACGAGGTCGTAGGCGCGCCGGGAGGTCTCCTCCTCGGAGTACGAGCCGCCGTCGGGCAGTGCGAGGGCGAGCTGGGTCGCCGGGACCGCCGCGACGCCGAGCAGCGCGACGACGCCGAGGATGAAGGCGACGGGCGCCTTGAGCACGAGGTCGACCCAGCGCTCGCCGAGCGTCCTGCGGCGCGCGGGTGCGGCATCCGTGCCCTCGCCCTCGGGGGCGTCGTCGTGGGCGCGGGCGCGCAGGGCGGTGCGCGATCCGGGCTTCGGGGCGAGGCGCCCCTTCAGGAGGCCCATGATCGCGGGCAGCAGGGTGATGGCGGCGAGCATGGCCATGAGCACGGCGAACGCGGCCGTGACACCCATCCAGCCGAGGAAGGGGATGCCGACGATGAGCAGCCCGACGAGGGCGATCATGACCGTGACGCCCGCGAACACAACGGAGCCCCCCGCGGTCGCGACGGAGGTGGCGGCGGACTCCTCGGGGTCCGTGCCGTGGGCGAGCTGGTTCCTGTGCCGCGACAGGATGAAGAGGGCGTAGTCGATGCCGACCGCGAGCCCGATCATGAGGGCGAGCATGGGCGTCGTGGTCGAGAGCGTCGTGAAGGCGGCGAGCCCCAGGATGCCGCCCATCGAGACCCCGAGCGCGAGGAGCGCCGAGAGCAGCGGCAGGCCCGCGGCGAGCAGCGAGCCGAAGGTGATGACGAGCACGAGGGCCGCGAACAGCACGCCGATGACCTCGATGATCGAGAGGCCGAAGTGGAAGGCCTGGAACACCTGGCCGCCGTACTCGACCTGGACCGTGTCCGAGGCGAGCGTGTCGCCGAGCTTCTGCACGGCGGCGAGGGTGTCGTCGGTGACCTCCTCGCTCGACCCGGCGAACTGCACCTGGACGACCGCGGTCATGCCGTCGTCGCTGATCGCGTCGGTCGCGTACTCGCTGAACGGCGACACGGCGTTCTCGACGCCGTCGACGTCGCCGAGCTCGGCGGCGACGCGCTCGATGCCGTCCTTCATCGACGCGATGGAGGCATCCGTGGAGTGCACGACGAGCTGCGCGCTCGCCCCAGAGGTCTGCGGGAAGACTGCGGCCAGGCGATCGATCGCCTGCTGCGACTCTGTGCCAGGAATCTTGAACGAGTCCTGCATCGTGCCGCCGAGCGCGAGACCGCCGGCCACGGCGCCCGCCGCGACGAGGAGCCAGGCGACGATGACGGGGATCGCCCGCCGGTAGGCGAAGCGCCCGATGCGGGAGAGCAGGATGGCCATGCCGGGCTCCTAGGCGGGGGTGACGGAGGCGAGCAGCTCGCCGAGGATGCGGATGAGGGAGTCGCGCAGCTGCGTGTCGTCCGGTGCGGCCTGGACGCCGTAGCTGCCGGCCTGCGCGAGGAGGTAGGCGGCGCCGCCGAGGGCGACGGCGAACCGCACCTGGTCGTCGACCGTCTGCTGCGGTCGCGCCTCGGCGATCTCGCGGATGAGCACCTGAGCTCGGGCGACGACGGGCACGTCGATGAGGGCGCCCGACTGCGTGATGAAGATCTGGGCGGCAAGGCGGTGCTCGAGCAGCAGGTCGACGAACCGGACGAGGAAGTCACGACGCTCCTCGTCGGTGCCCGAGAGCTGCACGGTGCGCGGGAGGATCGCCCCGATCTGCTCGATCGCCGGACTCAGGGCTGCGTCGAGCAGCGCTTCCTTCGAGGTGTAGTGGTAGAGCACGCTCGCCTTGGAGACCCCCGCGCGGTCGGCGATCGCCTGGATCGAGGTGCCGAGGTAGCCCGCGGAGGCGAACTCCCGGAGGGCGGCGTCACGGAGCTCGGATGCTGTGGTCACCTCCCGACGCTAACTGACCGATCGGTCAAATCCTGACCGATCGGTCAAACTTGCAGGCGATGTTCAGCCAATACGCACCCGGCCGCCGGAACGCAACCCCCGGCATCCGGTGGACATCCCCCGCGGCACCCGGGGTAGCGTGGTCGGAGGCCGAAGGAGGGTCCCGTGCGCAAGTTCATCTTCAACACGAGCGTTCTCAGCTCGCTCTTCGGCGCCGTCGGCGTGGTCCAGGCCACCCGCAGGGGACCGCGCGACTGGCGCCTCATCCTCATGTGGGTCGGCTGGGCGTGCTCGGTCGCGATCGCCGTCGGCACGGTGGTCGAGGAGTCGAAGAACAAGGAACTGGAGTGGTGATGTACGGATTCGGACACGGTTTCGGGGGCTTCTTCGGCTTCCTGGGCGCGATCGCGCAGGTCATCGGCGGACTCGTCATCGCGGGCGTGCTCGTCGGCGTGACGGTGCTGCTCGTGCGCTTCCTGCTCGTCGCGACCAAGGCCGCGCAGCTCTACGTCGACCGCCATGGGCCCGAGAAGCCGACGCCGAGCACGCGCTCCTACAGGCCCGAGCCCCCGGCCCCCGCGCCCGCCGCGGCGACCCCCGCCCCGGCCCCGGCGGCTCCGACCCCGGCCCCCGCGCCTGCGAACCCCGAGGCGGCCGAGGCGAAGGCCGCCGAGACCCCGGCGCCGAAGCCCGCGGTGTCGCACGCCTCCGCGGCCTCCACCACGGTGCTGCCGGATGCGAAACCGCCCGTGTCGAAGGTCTCCGCCGCGAAGACGCCCGCAGCAGCCCCGAAGGCGCCGGCCGCACCCAAGGCCGCAGCCCCGAAGGCGGCAGCCGCACCCAAGGCCGCGCCCAAGCCGCGCACCCCCCGGACGCCGCCGGCCAGCTGACCCCGGCATCCGCCGACCGGTCGGTTCTCGGCACCATTCGGCTGTCGTGAGACCGGAAACCGCCCGGTCGACGAACGGAGGCTCAGGCGAGGAAGCCGCGCAGCAGCGCGGCGGAGCCCTCCAGGTGCTCGCGCATGGCCTCCTCCGCGCTCGCGCCGTCGCCCGCGAGGATCGCGAGCACGATCGCCTCGTGCTGGCGATTCGAGTGCTCGATGTTGCGGGCGAGCAGCGGGAAGCTGTCGAGCAGCTCGTTGACACGCGTGCGGTTGTCGGCGATGAGCGCCACGAGCGAGGGGATGCCGGCGAGCTCCGCGACGCCCAGGTGCAGTCGCGAGTCGAGGCGGCGGTAGTCCTCGGGGGATGCCGCCTGCACCTCCGCGAGACGCGTCCAGAGACTCGCACGCTGGGCGGCGCCCAGCTCCCGCTCGGCGGCGAGCCGCGCAGCGCTGCGCTCGAGCACCTCGCGCAGCCCGACCAGGTCGTCCAGCTCGCCCGGCTCCGGCGGCGTCGTGATGCCCGCCACGGGCAGCGGGTTCGCCACGAAGGTGCCGCCGTACCGGCCGCGCTTCGCGGTCAGGTAGCCGGCATCCGAGAGCTCCTTGATCGCCTCGCGCACGGTGTCGCGGCTGACCGAGAAGCGCAGCGCGAGCTCCCGCTCGGAGGGCAGCGCACCGCCCGGTGCGACGACGCCCAGGCGGATCGTCTGCATGAGCCTCGACACCGTGTCCTCGAGCGAGTTGCCGGAGCGCACGGGCCGGAACACGAGCTCGTGGACGAGCGACTCCTCATCCATGTCGACCATTCGCGACGCCCTTCGGTATGCGCACTCGGGTTCCGGCGCGACCGCGCTCGTGCCGGAACCCGGCGCAGCGCGGCGGATCTCCGCCGTGCCAAAACTACAGCGGCGTCACGTACGCCGCCGAGATACGCCCGTCGACGAGGAAGGCGGACGCCGTGATGAAGCTCGCATCGTCGCTCGCGAGGACGGCGACGGCGGCGGCTCCTCCGGCTCCGCGAGGCGTCCCAGCGGCACGTGCACGAGCCGACGGGCGGCGCGAGACGACGGCACCGAAGACGACCCCCGGCGCGAAGCCGGCATCCGCCGTCTGACGCGGGTGACGGTCGCCCGGCGGGTGACCGCGAATCCCGCTTGCCACTAGGCTCGGTATCAGCAGCACGACCCGAGCATTCCGCGCTGCGACGCACTCGTATCCATCGGTTCACCCTTGACGACGCCCCGAAGGACGCCCATGCGACGCCGCAGCATCATCCTCACCACCACCGCGCTCACGATCGGTGCTCTCGCCGTTGCCGCGCCCGCCCACGCGGACGTGGTGACGCACGTCGAGGTGACGGACGCGACGGTGGTGCACGTCACCACCGAGAACTTCATCCACGGCGACTACACCCCGTGGGCGCCCGAGGGCCCGGCGACGTTCCCCAGCTCCGTCGACTGGGATGCCGTCGACCAGTACGCCCTCCAGGGCTACGCGCCCGTGCTTCCCGCACTCGCCGCGGGGTGCACCCGCACCGTCGACACCCTCACCCTGAGCTTCGCGACCGCCGGCGGCCAGGCGCAGACCGGCTTCTATGTCGGCGTGCCCGCCGCGGGTGTCGACGGCGCGACCGCCGAGTTCACGGGCGAGGGTACGCTCATAACGCGCGAGATTCCCAACGACTCAAGCCGCAGATGGTTCGCCGTGGCGCCCGTCGACGGGGCGGCGGTCGGGACCATCACATTGTCGATTCCCGAGACGAGCGACGCTGAGACCTTCCTCGGTTTCATCGGGTTCGAGAGAGGGGACGGCTCGACCATCCAGAGCATCTCCTTCGGAACCACGGTCACCTGCCCCGACCCGGCCGTCGCGCCCGCGGCACCGGAGCTCGCCGCGACCGGCGTCGATCAGGCCACCGCCGTGCTCGCGGTGTCCGTCGGGGGCGGCGCGGTCATGCTCGGCATCGTGCTGATGGTCGCGACACGCGCCCGTCGCCGCGACTCGGCGAACTGACGCGACGGCGGTCTCGAGGATCGCGCGGCCACGCGTCTCGAGGCTCCTACGCCAGGAAGCCGCGCAACAGCGCCGCCGAACCCTCGAGGTGCTCGCGCATCGACTCCTCTGCGCCCGCCTCGTTGCCCGCGAGGATCGCCAGAACGATCGCCTCGTGCTGACGGTTCGAGTGCCCGATGTTGCGCGCGAGCAACGGGAAGCTGTCGAGTAGCTCGTTGATGCGGGTGCGGTTGTCGGCGATGAGGCCGACGAGCGACGGGACGCCCGCGAGCTCCGCGATCGAGAGGTGCAGACGCGAGTCGAGGCGACGGTAGTCGGCGGGCGATGCGGCCTGCACCTCGGTTAGGCGCGTCCAGAGCTCAGCGCGGGCGCCCGATCCCAGCTCACGTCCCGCGGCGAGTCGCGACGCGCTGCCCTCCAGCACCTCCCGCAGGCCGATCAGATCGTCGAGCTCGCCGGGCCCCGGCGGCACCACCTCGCCTCCGGCGGGCAGCGGATCCGCCACGAAGGTACCCCCGTAGCGTCCGCGTCGTGCGGTCAGGTACCCCGCATCCGAGAGCTCCTTGATGGCCTCGCGCACGGTGTCACGACTCACCGAGAAGCGCACGGCGAGCGCGCGCTCGGGCGGCAGCGCCCCGCCGGGCGCCACGACGCCGAGCCGGATGGTCTGGATGAGCCGCGACACCGTGTCCTCGAGCGAGTTGCCCGACCTCACCGGGCGGAACACCAGCTCGCGGACGAGGGATCCTTCATCCATCACCCGCCCCCTCCCGGCCCCGTCGTGCTTCGCAGCTCAGGAGATCTCGCCCCGAAGACGTGGTGGAGCCCGGCAGTCGGCCGTTGCTCCTGAGTTGCGAAGCTGCTGCGGGCGCACTCACCGCCGAGAACCGCAGCCCATCCATCACATCCGGCGCAGCGCAGCGGATTATCGCCGCGCCAAGAATCACAGCGGCGTCACGTACGCCGACGAGATGCCCCCGTCGACGAGGAAGGTGGACGCCGTGATGAAGCTCGCGTCGTCGCTCGCGAGGAAGGCGACAGCTGCCGCGAGCTCCTCCGGCTCCGCGAAGCGTCCGAGCGGCACGTGCACGAGCCGGCGGGCGGCGCGCTCGGGATCCTTCGCGAACAGCTCCTTCAGCAGCGGCGTGTTGACGGGTCCCGGGCAGAGGGCGTTCACCCGGATGCCCTGGCGCGCGAACTGCACGCCCAGCTCCCGGGTCATCGCGAGCACGCCGCCCTTCGACGCCGTGTAGGAGATCTGCGAGGTGGCGGAGCCCAGCACGGCCACGAACGACGCCGTGTTGATGATCGAGCCCCTGCCCGCCGGCACCATGTGGCGGAGGGCGGCACGCGAGCACAGGTACACGCTCGTGAGGTTGACGAGCTGCACGCGGTCCCAGGCGTCGAGCTCGGTCGTCTCGATCGAGTCGTCGTCGGCGGGCGAGATGCCCGCGTTGTTGAAGGCGATGTCGACGGAGCCGAGCTCGGCCGCAGCCGTGTCGAAGAGCTCGTCGACCTGCTCCCGATCGGCGACGTTCACCTGCACGAACATGCCGCCCATGGCATCCGCCGCCGCCTGCCCGGTGGCGGGATCGAGGTCGCCGATGACGACGCGCGCCCCCTCGGCGGCGAAACGCTTCGCGGTGGCGAGACCGATGCCGCTCGCGCCGCCCGTGATGACGGCGACGCGGCCGGCGAGACGCTGGGTGAGGTCGATGGTCATGAGCTGCTCCCTGTGCTGAAGAAGACGTTCTTGGTCTCGGTGAAGGCGAGGGGGGCGTCCGGTCCGAGCTCGCGCCCGAGACCGGATGCCTTCATGCCGCCGAAGGGGGTCGTGTAGCGCACCGAGGAGTGCGAGTTCACGCTGATGGTGCCCGACTCGACCCCGCGGGCGACGCGGATGCCGCGGGCCAGGTCCCGCGTCCAGATCGAGCCCGAGAGGCCGTAGATCGAGGAGTTGGCCAGCGCGATCGCGTCGGCCTCGTCGTCGAACGGCAGCACCGTGACGACGGGGCCGAACACCTCCTCCGTCGCGATGCGGTCGGTGCGGCCGGCGAGCACGACGGTCGGCGCGAACCACCAGCCGGGGCCGTCGGGGGCGCTGCCGCGGAACGCGACGTCGACCGAGTCGTCGAGGAACGACGCGACCGAGTCGCGGTGGGCCGCGGAGACGAGCGGCCCCATCTCGGTCGCCTCGTCACCCGGCGCCCCGACACGGAACGCCTTCACCGCGGGCTCCAGGAGCTCGAGGAAGCGGTCGAGCACACTGCGCTCGACGAGCAGGCGGCTGCGGGCGCAGCAGTCCTGGCCCGCGTTGTCGAAGACGGAGCCCGGCGCGGCGGCGGCCGCGCTCTCGAGGTCGGCATCCGCGAACACGATGTTGGCGCTCTTGCCGCCGAGCTCGAGGGTGGACGGCTTCAGCCGCTCCGCGCAGCCCGCGGCGACGCGCGCGCCCACCTCCGTCGACCCGGTGAACACGACCTTGCCGACGTGCGGGTGGGTCACGAAGCGCTCCCCCACGACCGAGCCGCGGCCCGGCAGCACCTGGAAGAGCCCCTCCGGCAGCCCCGACTCGAGCCCCAGCTCGCCGAGCCGGATCGCCGTGAGCGGCGTCCAGTCGGCGGGCTTCAGCAGCACGGCGTTGCCCGCCGCGAGCGCCGGCGCGAAACCCCACGACGCGATCGTCATGGGGAAGTTCCACGGCACGATCACGCCGACCACGCCGATCGGCTCGTGGAAGGTCACGTCGATGCCGCCCGCGACCGGGATCTGCTGACCGATGAGCCGCTCCGGCGCGCCCGCGTAGTAGTTGAGCACGTCGCGCACATGGCCCGCCTCCCAGCGGGCGGAGGAGATCGGATGCCCCGAGTTGCGCACCTCGAGCTGCGCGAGCTCCTCGACATGCGCGTTCACGACCTCCGCGAACCGCCGGAGGGCGAGCGCCCGGTCGGCCGGGGCGAGCGCGGCCCACGCGCGCTGGGCGAGGCGTGCCCGCTCGGCGGCCGCGTCGACCTGCTCGAGGCTCGTGTGCTCGACCTCGCCGATGACCTGCTCGGTCGCCGGGTCGATCAGGGTGGTCGCGCTCATTCCGATCCCTTCGCTGCACGGTGGGCACGCGCCGCATCGACGAGGCCCGCGAAGAGCCGCGCGTCCTCGGCGGCGTCCTCCTCGGGGTGCCACTGCACGGCGACGCCGAAGGGATGGTCCGGCAGCTCGACCGCCTGGATCGTCCCGTCGTCGCTGCGCGCCGTCACGAGGAGGCCGTCGCCCACCTCGTCGATCGCCTGATGGTGGTAGCTCTTGACGCCGACCGCGGCATCCGGCACGAGCTCGGCCAGCTTCGTGCCCCCGTCTATCGCCACCTCGTTGACGGTGAACACGCCGCCCCTGGCGTTGTAGCGGGTCGAGCCCACCACATCCGGAAGGTGCTGGATGAGGGTGCCGCCCCGGCTGACGTTGAGCACCTGCAGCCCGCGGCAGATGCCGAGGAACGGCAGCTCGCGCTCGATCGCGGCGGTGAGCAGCGCGTCCTCCCAGGCGTCGCGTTCGGGGCGCGGCGCGTCGGTCGTCGGATGCGGCCGCTGGCCGTAGCGGGCGGGGTCGACGTCCTTGCCGCCCGTGATGATGAGGCCGTCGAGGGCGTCGAGCACGGTCGCAGCCACTCCGGCGTCGACCGGCTGCGGCGGCAGCAGCACGGGGATGCCGCCCGCGCGGTAGACGGCCTCGAAGTACACCTTCGGGAGGAAGGCGGCCTGCACGTCCCACACGCCGGTCTGCGCCTGCTCGAGGTAGGTGGTGAGGCCGATGATCGGCGCGGTCTCAGAAACGCTCAAAGTTACGCACCCGCTCCCAGTCGGCGCGCTGGAGCTCAGAGCGAAGGCCATTTCTGGCCTTCGCCGCGACGCCAGCGCCGGTGGCCGTCTCGGCCACCGGTCGGTCGAGTTCAGAAACGCTCAAAGTTACGCACCCGCTCCCAGTCGGTGACCGCGGACTCGAACGCCGCGAGCTCGACGCGCGCGTTGTTGAGGTAGTGGTCGACGACGTCGTCGCCGAAGGCCTCGCGGGCGACCGCGGATGCCGAGAACAGCTCCGCCGCCTCGCGCAGCGTCGACGGTACGCGCGGCGCATCCGAGGTGTACGCGTTGCCCTGCAGCAGCGGCTCGAGCTCGAGCTCATTCTCGATCCCGTGGAGGCCGCCCGCGATGATCGCGGCGACCGCGAGGTAGGGGTTCACGTCGCCGCCGGGCACCCGGTTCTCGACCCGGAGGCCCGCGCCGTGGCCGACGACCCGCAGTGCGCAGGTGCGGTTGTCGAGCCCCCAAGCGACGGCGGTCGGGGCGAAGCTGCCCTCCGCGTAGCGCTTGTAGGAGTTGATGTTGGGGGCAGAGAAGAGGGTCAGCTCGCGCATCGTCGCGAGGATGCCGGCGATCCAATGCCGCATGAGGGGCGAGAAGCCGTGCTCCCCGTCGCCCGCCATGACGGGGGTGCCGTCGGCGTCGCGCACCGAGAGGTGGATGTGGCAGGAGTTGCCCTCGCGCTCGTTGAACTTCGCCATGAAGGTGAGCGACTTGCCGTGCGCGTCGGCGATCTCCTTCGCGCCGTTCTTGTAGATCGTGTGGTTGTCGCAGGTGGCGAGCGCCTCGGTGTAGCGGAAGGCGATCTCCTGCTGCCCGAGGTTGCACTCGCCCTTGACGCCCTCGCAGTACATGCCGGCCCCCTCCATGCCGAGGCGGATGTCGCGCAGCAGGGGCTCCATGCGCGTGGAGGCCAGGAGGGCGTAGTCGATGTTGTAGTCAGACGCCGGGGTGAGGTCACGGTATCCCCTCGCCCACGCCTCCCGGTAGGTGTCGTCGAAGACGATGAACTCGAGCTCGGTGCCGACGAAGGCGGTGAGGCCGCGCGCGGCGAGCCGGTCGAGCTGGGCCTGCAGCACGGCGCGCGGGCTCTGCACGATGGGGGTGCCGTCGAGGTTCTCGAGCGCGGCCATGACGAGGGCGGTGCCGGGCAGCCACGGGATGCGGCGCAGCGTGTCGAAGTCGGGCTTCAGCACCATGTCGCCGTAGCCGGTCTGCCAGCTGGAGAGGCGGTACCCGTCGACCGTGTTCATCTCGACGTCGACCGCGACGAGGTAGTTGCAGGCCTCGGCGCCGTGGGCCGCGACGTCGTCGACGAAGAGCCGCCCGGAGACGCGCTTGCCGACGAGCCGGCCCTGCATGTCGGGGAAGGCGACGATGACGGTGTCGACCTCCCCCGCCGCGATGAGGCCCTCGAGCTCGCCGAGCTCGAGGTTCCCGGAGCGAACCGCCATGACTCTCCCCTCGTCGAATCGGCCCTCGACCCGACCATTACACCCTAGACATCGCCGTGCGCCTGTCGCACCGCGTCACGAGATGTTTACATCCAAAGGTAGACATCAGGTACCAATTGACGCCATCCTCTTCCCCAAGCGTGGACGCCGGAGTCCCGATGCGTCCATACCCCCACTGCGGAAGGACCCTCATGGCAGAGCTGAAGAAGGTGGGCGGCGTCACCTACACGTCGGCCGGATCCGAGTACTTCGACAAGCGCAGGCTCAAGCGGGCGGCCGGGGTGTGGGGCCTCTGGGGTCTCGCGGTCGCCGCGGTCATCTCGGGCGACTTCTCCGGCTGGAACGCCGGCATCGGCTTCGCGGGCTTCGGCGGCTACCTGATCGCCTTCGTGCTGCTCGTGATCATGTACTACGGCCTCGTCTTCTCCATCGGCGAGATGGCCGCCGCCATGCCGCACACGGGCGGCGCCTACTCCTTCGCCCGCTCGGCGATGGGCCCATGGGGAGGCCTCGCGACCGGGCTCGCCGAGACCGTCGAGTACGTCGCGACGACCGCGGTGGTCGTCTACTTCACCGCCCAGTACACGAACGGCATCACGACCCAATTGCTCCACTTCGACCTGTCGGCGAACATGTGGATCTGGTGGGCGGTGCTCTACCTCATCTTCATCGCGCTCAACGCGGCCGGTGCCGCCGTCTCGTTCCGCTTCGCGATCGTCGTGTCGATCCTCTCCATCGGCATCATCGTCGCCTTCGGCGTCATGGCCCTCGTGTCGGGCAGCGTCGACTGGGGAAGCCTCTGGAACATCCCGATCGACGAGGACGCCTTCGGCTCCAACGCGATCCTCCCGAACGGTCTGCTGCCGCTGCTGTTCGCGCTGCCCTTCGGCATGTGGCTCTTCCTCGGCATCGAGCAGCTGCCGCTCGCCGCGGAGGAGTCGCACAACCCCTCCCGCGACATCCCCCGCGCCGGCGTGTGGGCGCGCGGAACGCTCATCGTCACGGGCCTCATCGTGGTGTTCCTCAACACGGGCGTGCTGGGCGCGGAGGCGACGGGCGGCTCGCTCGAGCCTCTGCTGGACGGCTTCCGGGTGATCGTCGGAGACCAGCTCGCCGCCCTGCTCTCCCTGTTCGCGGTGATCGGCCTGTTCGCCTCGCTGATGGGCATCATGTTCGCCTACGGACGCAACATGTACTCCCTCTCGCGCGCCGGGTACTACCCGAAGTTCCTCTCCTACACGGGCACGAGGCAGACCCCGTGGGTGGCGCTCGTCGTCGGCGCCGCGATCGGGTTCGTCGCCCTCGTGGTCGTGCAGGCGGCCGGAGGCGACGCGAGCCCCGCGGGTGTGATCGTGCTCAACATCGCGTGCTGGGGCGCCATCGTCTCGTACTGCCTGCAGAGCATCGCGTTCCTCGTGCTGCGGAAGAAGTTCCCGAACGCGCCGCGCCCCTACAAGAGCCCCTGGGGGCTGTTCGGGGCGTGGTCGGCGCTCATCATCGGCATCGCGACGTTCATCGGCTTCCTCGTGAACCCGACCTTCTTCCTCGCGATCATCGCGATCATCATCATCTACGCGCTCATCTTCATCGGGTTCGCGGTGTACGGGCGCCACCGTCTCGTGCTCTCGCCCGAGGAGGAGTACGCGCTCTCGGGCGGCCTGCACGGCGACCCGCAGAAGGAGGGCTACGACGCCATGGAGGGCGAGGTGTTCGAGGGCGAGCCGAAGGCCTGAGACCGGCCGGGGCATCCCCGCGGAGCCCGTCCCCCGTGCGACGGAGGGCGGGCTCCGTCGTGCGCGGGAGGCGGGGGCGGCGGTGGGGGCGGTGGAATGGCGGCATGACCACCGCATCCCCCGCCCCCGCCCCCGCCCCGGCTCCCGACCCCGCCGCAGCGGCCCGCCCCCGCGACCGCGCCGCCGAGCAGCGCGCCCGCAACGGCCGCCGCCCCGACCGCGGTCCCGTGCTGCCCGACCGCGTGTCCTGGCGCGCCGTCGCCGTCTTCCTCGTGCTGGCGTTCGGGCTCGCGTGGCTCGTGGAGCTGCCGGTGTGGCTCTCGGGCGAGGGGATGGAGTCGGAGCTCTTCTTCCCGCTCACGGCGGTCATGATGTTCACTCCGACCGTGGCGGCGCTCGTCACGGTGCTGCTCGTGAAGCGGCCCCCGAGCATCCCGCGGCTGCTCGGCATCTGGCCGCTGCGGCCCGTGGGCCGCACGATCGGCGTGACGCTGCTCGCGGGGCTCGTGTTCACGCTGCTGCCGATCGCCGCCCTGCTGCTCGGCGGGGCGATGGGGCTCGTGCAGCTCGACCTCGTGCACTTCGGCGCCTTCGCCGAGCAACTCGCCGAGCTCGGCATCGAGCTGAAGGGCATGCCGATCGCCGCCGCCGCGCTGCTGCAGTTCGCCGCGCTTCCGCTCGTGACGCTGCAGACCGCGTTCGCGACGGTCGGCGAGGAGCTCGGATGGCGCGGCTGGCTCGTGCCGAACCTGCGGCCGCTCGGCGTCTGGCCCGCCCTCGTCGTCTCGGGCGTCGTGTGGGGTCTGTGGCACGCGCCGGTGATCCTGCTGGGGTACAACTACCAGCGCCCGGATGCCGTGGGGCTCGCCTGCATGGTGCTCTGGACGACGCTGCCCGGAATCCTGCTCGGGTGGCTGCGGCTGCGCACCGCGTCGGTGTGGCCGGCGGTCTTCGCCCACGCCGCGATCAACGCGACGACCGGCACCACCTTCGTGCTCCTCGCCGCCGGGCAGGACGCCGCGGACTTCGTGTGGGGCACCTTCCTGGGCTGGCCCGGTCTCATCCTCATGACGGTGCTCGTGCTCGTCGTGCTCGTGTCGGGCGCGTGGCGTCGTGAGCCGCGACCGGGGCTCACGCTCGCCGAGTCGCGGGGCGGGGCGGCCGCCTGAGCCGACCGCTCAGACGATGTTGTGGTTGCGGGCGAGCAGGTTCTCGGGGTCGAACGCCCGCTTGACCGCCCGCAGCCGCTCGAGGGTGGCCGGCGGGTAGATCCGCGCGAGGTGCGCGGGATCGGACGCCTCGACGAAGTTGCCGTAGCTGCCCGTGGTGCGGGCACGCACCGGCCGCCACGACTCCTCGGCGGCCTCGGCGAGCTCCGGCGGGGTTCCGGGCGGCAGGAACGCCACCCGGAACAGCAGCACCTCGGCCTCGCGGATCGCGAACGCGGTGGCCTCCGGGTCGATGCGGGAGAACGCCCCGCCGAGGTAGCGCGCGGATGCGACGGCCGGGCCCGCGTAGTCGGCGACGGCCGAGGCGAAGGCGTCGACCACCTCGTCGTCGAAGTCGGCGAACCCCTCACCGCCGACGACGGGCACGGGCGGCGGGGCGGCCGCGGAGGCGACGAGCTCGCCGTAGGGGCGGCGGGCGATCTGCGAGCCGGTCACCCCCGGGAGCTCGAGCAGCGGCGCGATCGCGGCGCGGCCGGCCTCCTCGTCGTCACCCGCGTAGCAGACGAGCAGCTGGGCGGTGCGGGGGGCGCCGGACGGCAGCGCCGGCAGCGCGAGGAAGGTGACGGAGAGCTCGTCCGGCGCGAGCCGCATGGCGTCGCGCCATGCCCGGAGCGTCGCGGCGAGGTCGTCGAAGCCCACCTCGATGCGACCGCCGACGACCGCGGGCAGGGACGCGGGCCGGAAGGTGAAGTGGGTCGCGACGCCGAAGTTGCCGCCGCCGCCGCGGAGGGCCCAGAACAGCTCGGGCTCGGACGCCGCGGACGCCGTGATGCAGCGGCCGTCGACCGTGACGAGCTCGACCGCCTCGAGCACGTCGACCGTGAGCCCCACCGAGCGCACGAGCCAGCCGACCCCGCCTCCGAGGGCGATGCCCCCGACGCCCACCTCGCGCGTGTCGCCCGAGGTGATGACGAGCCCGTGCGGGGCGAGCGCGTCCGCGACCTCGCCCCACGTCGCGGCGGTGCCGACACGCACCGTGCCGTCGCCGCGCACCTCGACGGTGTCGAAGGCGGCCATGTCGATCACGAGACCGCCCGGGTTCGGGAAGGAGTTCGCTCCGTGCCCGCCCGAACGCACCGAGACGGGCAGGCCGTGCTCGCGCGCGAGGCCGAGCGCCTCGGCCACCTGCTCGGGGGTTGACGGCCGCACGATCACCGCCGGGTCTCCCGCGCCCGCGTACACCGAGCGCACCTCCTCGTATCCCGCGTCCCCGGGAAGCAGGATCTCGGCGTCGGTGGCACGGCGCAGCGCCGTCAGCTCGGTCATGCGGTGTCCTCTCGTGGCTCCCGCCACGCTACCGGGGGCGTGCGACATCCGGGCCCGAGGGCTGGGCCCTCGTGAACGTGGTCCGCATCTTGACCGTGGCCTGACGCGAGTGGACAATCACGGAAAGAGAGTCCGACTCACAAAGGGGGATAGGACTATGAAGCTGACCACGAGGCTCGCAATCGTCGCGGTCGCTTCATTCATTTTTGCGGGCGGGTTCGGTCTCAGTTCAGTTGCGTACGCCGATGAATCCAGCAGTCCTGTCCTGATCGGCACAGGCGACCTTTCTTGCGCACGGGCCATCGCCACAACACACAACAGCGGCACCCAGCGAGGCCAGCTGAACGTCACCGGCTACGGCCTGTCGGTCCCAGGTTGTACCACCACAGTCCAGGCACAGCCCACTGGATACCTCGGAAGCAGCGCATATCTGCGTACAGCCGGCGGCGTCTGCTCCTCAGTTCCTCAGTCGCTGTGACGTATAGCACGACGACAACGGCGTACAAGAGCAGCATGGCCTACCTCTACTCGCCTTGTGTGCGGCCCTCGCAGATGTCCGGTGGCGGGGTCGGCTACTTCTACACCGGCAGCGGGTACGCAACGAAGCCCGTGCAAGCGCCGTACCTACCGTTCAGTTGAGCGAGAGGACGAGAAGCGATGAACGAGAAGAAGATGAAGCGACCCGTGAAGACCATCCTCGGATGGGCCCTGGTGGTCACGGTGGCGGCAGGCAGTGCCGCGGTCGGCGTGATCGTGGGTCGCACGATGGCTCCCGCCGATGCCGCACCCGGTGCAGCCGTACCGGTCAATGAAGGAGCTCCCCTCGCGTTCGAGATCAACCGGTTCGGCCAGACCTTCGGCGACTACGGCGTCGGGCTGCGCGACGACCCCGGTGCGAACCCCGAGCTCATCCGCGTGATCGGTATCGACGGCGTCGAAGGCTACGCCTATACGACCGAGGTCTTCGGGGTACCGGCGGCCACCCTCGAGGAGGCCGCGCGCATGACCGAGGACACGCTCGAGGAGAAGCAGGTTCCGGTGTACGAGCAAGACGGGCGAACCGTCATCGGCACCTACATCGCAAACGCCGGCTACGGCGATCGCTCCTCGACCGGCTGAGCGCGCCCGCCGTAGGTGATCGAGACGCGTGCCGACGGCGGCGTCGCGCGTCTCGAGAGCACCACCGCGGTCACCCCACCGCCACCCCGGGTCACACCGCCGCCGACGGCTCATCCGGTGTCGGGCAGGGTCTCGTATCGTCGCCCGAGGGGGCTGGTCCAGTGGAGCACGCCGGGTCGTGGCTGGCTGACGCGCCATCCGCCATGGTGTTTCAGGGTGTGGTGACCGCGGCTGAGGTGGGCGAGGTTGCCGTGGTCGGTGCGACCGTCGTGCTGCCAGTCACAGGTGTGGTCGATGTCGCTGCGGTGGGTGCGGATGTTGCAGCCGGGGAAGCGGCAGGAGCCGTCGCGGACGCGCAGCCACCGTCGAAGCCCGTCGGGGATCTGATAGCTCGTGCGGCCCAGCGAGAGCGCCACGCCGGTCTCAGGGTGGGTCAGCAGCCGGTACAGCGACGGCGTCTCGGCGGTGAGGCGACGTGCGGTCACCGGATCGATCGGGCCGACACCCTCGAGGGTGCCGGGCTCGTCACCGCCTAGGAGCGTCTGCACGGGGACCGTCACGATGACCGTCGGCACGACCCCCTGGAACGGGCCGAGCGAGGCCTCCTGCGCGACGAGCAGTTCCCCCGCCGTGCCCCCGAGCGCTTCCTGCATGGTGGGTCCCAGATCGAGCGCGGTCTGCCGGTCCAGGAGGGCGTCGGCGAGCACGTCTGCGCGCAGCTGGGTGACGGTGCGCGGGTCTCCGTCGGCCCGGTGCCGGTGCGCGGCGCCGGTCAGCCGGTCGTGGATCGCCGCCGCATCCACCGCCCCCAGGTAGGCGGTGAGATAGGCCATGCCGTCCGCCGCGGACTCGATCGTGACCGCACGGTCCAGGAATGCCGTCGCGCACCGCTTCGCCATCGCCTCCGGCACCCGCCTCTCCCGGAGGGTGCGCACCGTGCGCGTGAAACGAGCTGCCGTCTGCGTGCGCGCCCGCCCCAGCGCCAGCCGCTCGACCGCGGCACGCTCGGCCGGCTCCAGGCCCGCGAGCTCGTTCACCATCACCTGCGCGTGCCGGTACGAGAACGACCCCTCCGCGAGGGATGCGAACGTCGCCGGCAGGGACTCGATCAGCACGCGCGCCTCGCCGATCAGCCGCTCGGCCGTCCGCTCCGGAACCCGCAGCGCGCATGCCAGTTCAGCCCGTCGCGACCGCTCGCGCAGCGGAGTGTCGATGCTCGTGAACTCGGCGTCGAACGCTTCCGCGAACTCACGGATCGCCTCGGTGCGTCGAGCCGTGAGCGCGTCGATCTCAGCCTGCAGAACGACCACCCGATCGAGGGCGGCATCCGCTCTCGAGAACGGTTCGGGCGTCTTCGGGTTCATGACTCAAGCGCATCGTGAGCCACCGACACCCCCGACCCGAATCGCCGCGTTCTCCCCCGCCGTGGGCTCCCTCCAGCGCCTTCGTTACCGGATCGTGACATCACAAGGACGGTGCTCTCGAGGCGCATCCGCCACCGCTGAGCGCGACACGCTCCGCAACCACCACCGCGCCTCAGAACACCGTCGCCACGAACCCCACGACGCGCGGATCCGGGACGCGCGCCCCCTCCACCTCGGGGATCAGCCGCCAGCGGTCGAAGGCCGTGCACGGATGCGAGACGCCCAGCAGCACGACCTCGCCCACCGCGAGCACCGCATCCGGGGCGAGCTCGACGCGGGCGTGCTGGTCGTTGAGGGCGGTGACGCGGGCGCCCGGGAGCGCGCGCCCGTCCGCGGTCTGCAGCACGACCGGCAGGTCGAGGTCGCTCGGCACGTCGCGCTTGCCCGCGTCGAGCAGCACGAGGCCGGGCTCGGGACGCGACACGACGCGGGCGAAAACCGTGAGCGCGGGCGCGAAGGGGAGCGCCGCGGTGCGCGTGTAGAAGACGTCGTCGTGTGCCTGGAACGCGCCCGAGCGCAGGATCACGCGGGCGCGGTCGGTGAGCGGCGCGAGCTGCTCCGCCACCAGATCGAACCAGGTCGACCCACCCGCGGTGACGATCGGATCCGGGATCCCGTGGGCGGCGAGCAGCGCGCCGGCGAGCTCCGCGAGCCCGGCGAGGTAGGACCGCACCCGGGCGACCGTCTCCGGCTCGCGGTCGGCGCCGTAGCTGCCCTCGTATCCGGTCGCCCCGCGCAGGCGCAGGCGGGGCTCCGCCGCGACCGCGTCCGCCACGGCGAGCGCCGCCGCCACCCCGCGTGCCCCCGTGCGCCCGCCCGCGTCGCCGAGTTCGACGAGCACGTCGATCGGCCGCTCCCCCGCCGTCGCGGCGAGGGCGGCGACCGACTCGGGCGAGTCGACCCAGCAGGCGAGCTCGAGCCCCGGATGCGCGTCGAGCTCCGCCGCGATCCAGGCCGCGGCGACCGGGTCGACGACCTCGTTCGCGAGCAGGATGCGGTTCACGCCCGCGGCGCGCGCCACCTGCGCCTGCCACGCGGTCGCGACCGTGAGGCCCCAGCATCCGGCGTCGAGCAGGCGCCGCCAGAGCACGGGCGCCATCGTGGTCTTGCCGTGCGGCGCGAGCACGAGGCCCCGCTCCGCGGCCCAGCCGGTGAGCGTCGCGACGTTCGCGTCGGCTGCCGCCCGTTCGAGCACGAGCAGCGGCGTCGCGAACGCGGACACCGGATGCGCCTCCGCGGCGACCTCGGACACGCGCCTCCCCCACAGCGCGGGCGGCACCGACTTGTGCCGCACGCTCAGCACGGGATCGAGGTCGAGGCTCGGGCTCTCGGGGACGCTCATGCGCCTATCGTGGCAGGGTGAGCACCGCCCGCCGAGCCCCACGCGCCCGCCGGCGCGGACGCGTGCGCGCGGGTGTCACGATCACGGCCGCCGTGATCGCGTGCGCGGCGGCCGGCTCCCTCGCCTACGCGGCGAGCCCCATGATGGCGGAGGACGCCCCGCTCGCCCACGCGCGCGCGACGGTCACGGTGACCGAGACGGCGGACGCCGTCGTGCTGACGCCGGACGCGCCGGGCGATCGGGGGCTCGTGTTCCTCGCGGGCGCGCGCGTCGACCCCGCGGCGTACGCCGACAAGCTGAGCGGGGTCGCGGCATCCGGTATCACGGTCGTGATCGCGCGGCCGACCCTCAACTTCGCGATCCTCGAGACGCGACCTTTCGCCGCGTGGGAGGGGCTCGCCCCGGGCGTCGAGCACTGGGCGGTCGGCGGGCACTCGCTCGGCGGGGTGCGCGCGTGCATGTACGCAGCGGATCCGGCGAACGACATCACCGGTCTCGCGCTGTTCGGCTCGTACTGCTCCGTCGACCTGTCCGGCTCGGGCCTCCCCGTGCTGAGCCTCGCGGGCGGCGAGGACCGCCTGTCGACCCCGGAGAAGATCGCGGCGGCCGCGCCGCTGCTGCCCGCCGACGCGGTCTTCACGACGATCCCCGGCGCGAGCCACGCGCAGTTCGGCGACTACGGCATCCAGCCGGGCGACGGCCCGCAGGACGCCGACGACGCCGAGGTGCGCGCGGCGATCACGGATGCCATGGTCGCGTTCCTGGGCTGAGCCGCGGAGTGTGGCGGCACGCACTCGCCACCCTCCGCGTCGCTCACGCCTCGAGCGCCACCCGACGTCGGCGCAGGCCCAGCAGCACCGCACCGCTCATGAGCGCGGCCACCGCGAGCGCGACGAGCCCGCCGACGGCCGCACCGGTCGCCGAGAGCGAGAAGGCGGTGACGGTGAGCGCGGCGCTGCCGCTCGCGCTGCCGCTCGACACGACGACCGTGTGGGCACCCACCGGCGTCGAGGCGGGGATGCGCACGTCGAGCGAGATCCGTCCGCTCGCATCCGCGACGGCCGTCGCGAGCAGCTGGGGCGTCGAATGCAGCGTCACGTCGACGGGCGCGCCCACCGGAAGCCCCGACGCCTCCACGTGCACGACGCCCCCCTGGCGCACCGTGGATGCGGAGAGCACGACGCTCACGGGCGCGGCCGCCGGAGCCGTCTCGGGGTCGGTCGCGGGGTCCGCGGGCGCGGCCGGCGGGTCGATCCCGGCGTCCGGGTCGCCCGGAACGGGGTACTCGGCGAGGTACTTCGGCGCCGTCTCCTCCTGGCGCTCGCCCACGCCGTTGATGATCGCCGCGTAGATGCCCTCTCCGCCGAGCGACACCGTCAGCAGGTGGTGCATCCGGATGCCGGGCTCGCCCTTCGGCACCTCGAAGCCGCCGTCGACGACGATCTCGTCCTCCTCCGTGTCCGAGGTGAAGTTCGAGTACGACCCGAGCCCCCACGCCTCATGCGTCGTCACCCCGGCGTCGACCTTGTAGGCAGCCCACCCGCGCACTCCGTCGTGGTTCCAGGCGGCCTGGTCGGGCACGTCGTAGGGCAGCTCGTTCTGGTAGAAGATCGTGCGGCCTCCCTGGCCCTTCCAGAGCACGTTGTACTTCTGGTAGTGCTCCACGAAGAGCCCGTACGCCGACACGTCGTCGCCGTTGACCACGAGACCGTAGTCGGAGGTGTTGGCGTTCCAGCCGATGCCCTCTCCGTGGTCGCCGCGCCACGACCACAGGTGATCGATGACGGTGTCGTCGGCGTTGACGATCATGGCCGCCTTGACCTTGCCCGCCACGGGTCCCCCGACGCGCATGTACACGTCGTTGAGCACGATCGGGTTCGCCGAGTGGTCGGCGTGCCCACCCTTGTCGCCGACCACGAGCAGCGCGGGCGACTCGGTGACGGCGGCGTCGAACAGAAGGCCCGCGAGCCGCACCCCGTCGACGTCCGCGACGTGCATCCCGAAGGAGTCACCCGTCGGAATGATCGTGGCGAGACCGAGCCCCAGGATCACGGTGTTCGGGCGCGTCACCTGCAGCGTCTGGTCCATGCGGTAGACGCCCGGCGTGAACAGGATGTTCTTGCCCGCGGCGAGCGCGGCGTTCACCTGCGCGGCGGTCGCCCCCTCCTTCACGATGAAGAAGCCGGTGAGCGGCAGGGAGGCCCCGTCGGATGCGTCGGTGCCGTCGGCCCACGTCACGCCCGTGGTGCCGCTGCGCACGCCCGGCACGAAGACCGACCAGTCGCTCGCGGCGTTCACGTTGCTGCCCGAGAGGTAGACGAAGGGCTTCTCGGCGACCGTGCCGGTGGTCGCGACGTCGGTGATCGGCGGCGTGGGCCAGGTGCCCGCGGGCAGGGTTCCCTGCACGCCGGAGAACACCATGTTCCAGTTGCTGCCGTCCCACGCACCGAGGGTGCTGTCGCGCGTGTACCACTGCTGCTGCGCGCCGCTGAACACAGTGCCGCTGACGCGCGAGTCGGAGACGAACCCGCCCGAGGCCCAGCCGAACTGCCGCGAGTTCAGCTGCAGGTCGCCCGCGACGTCGACGCGGCGCAGCGGCGCAGCCTGCGACACGGCCCATCGGCCCGTGCCGTTCGTGGGCACGTAGCGCACGTTCTCCACGGAGCGCCAGAAGTTCTGGGTGGCGTTCATGTTGAACCAGTCGGCGTCGACCCAGTCGCCGCCGTGGATCTCCACCTCGCCGGGGTTGAGGCCCGCACCCGAGAGCGCCGTGTAGAAGCCGATCCTCGCGTCGACCGTGTACTCGCCCGGGGTGAAGAGGAACTGCCAGCGCCCCTCGCCGAACTGGTCGGCCTCCTGGTCGATGAACACCGCGTCGATCGCCGCCTGGATGTCGGCCGCGCTCATGCTCGGCTCGAAGACGAGCGTGCGGTCGCCGAACAGCGAGGTGGTCGGGAACACGGTCGCCTGCGGCGCGAGCACGTTGACCTCCCAGATCGAGACGCCGTACTGGGTCGCCCGGGTGACCGCGAGGATGCGCAGGTAGCGCGCCGTGGTCTCGGGGAAGCGCGTCAGCTGGTAGCCGGCGCTCGCGACGTCGCGCACCTGCGCGACGGTCGTCCAGCTGCTGCCGTCGTTCGAGGCGAGCACGTCGAAGTCCTTCGCGTATGCGGCCTCCCAGACGGTCTTCACACCGCAGACCGGGGTGGGCGCGCCGAGGTCGAGCTGGATCCACTCGCCGTCGCGGCCGACCCAGTTGCCCGAGCCGGGGGGCTGCTCCTCGACGCCCGAGTCCCAGCGCGAGCCGCCCCAGTCGGGCCAGGTGTAGGTGTTGTCGAGGGCGAGGGCGGCGTTGCCGTGCGACGCCGAGCCGGTGATCGTGCTCTGCGGGATGGTGCGGCTGCAGCTCGTCTGGGTGCCGACAGGCTGCCCGGTCGCCGAGAACACCTGGAACTCGTAGAAGGAGTAGCCGAAGGTGCTGCCGCGGTGGATGCCCTGCATCCGCACGTAGCGCGCATCCGTCGCCGCGAACGGCACCGAGTGGGTGCCGGCGGTCTGATCGCGCTGCTCGGCGACCGTGGTCCAGTGGACGCCGTCGACGGAGGTCTCGATGTCGTAGTCGCGGCCGTAGGCGGCGCCCTCCCACAGCAGCTTCACCTTGTCGACGGAATACACGGCGCCGAGGTCGACCTGGAACCACTCGTCGTCGGAGCCGTTCCAGCTGCCGTCGAGGGCGCTGCCCCACTTGGTGCCGGTGTTGCCGTCGACGGCGTTCGCGGCGGGGTCCTGGGCGGAGGAGGCGGATGCCGCCTTGCCGAGCGCGACGTTGATCCCGGAGGGGTCGGTCACGGTCACCGAGACGGGCGCGTAGGCGATGTTGCCGTGGTCGTCGGTCGCGGTCACGTAGAACTTCCAGACTCCGGCGTCGGCCGGCGCGGTCACCGTCCAGCTGCCGGCGCCGGCGGGGATCGAGGCGGCGGCGGTGAGCGATCCGTCGCCCGTGGCGTAGTTGCCCGACTTCTGCACGACGACGGTCGTCGGGTCGGACTCCGGGTCGCTCACGGTCGCGTTCAGGGTGAAGGTGCTGCCGCCCGGCACCGAGATGGCGGACGCGGTGACGCCGGAGATCGCCGGGGGCCTGTTGCCGGATGCGGCGGGCCCGCCGTACGCGGCGGCGACGGCGTACCAGGCGGCGCGCTTCTTCTCGCCGGGGAACAGGTTGAACCACACCCCGCCGAAGTCGGTCTCGGTGCCGAAGTGGAACATGGTGGCGCCGAGCGCGACGCCCGCGTTCGCCGTGATGACGTTCCACGCGTCGGTGTAGGCCTGTGCCTTCGCGGCGTCGGAGGGCTCGGACGGCTTGCCCGTGGCATCCGCCGCCGTCTCCCACTCGCCCTGCGGGCCCGTCTCGGTCACCACGTAGGGGACGGTGTAGCCGCCCGCTGACCACGCGGCCTGCACCCCGGAGAGGGCGCCGTAGGCGTTGATCGCGTAGAGGTCGAGCGAGGGGGCGTTGGCCTTGAGGTACGGCCAGGCGCCGACCCAGGCGTCGGTCGAGGTGACCGGGTGGTTCGCGTCGATGGCCTTCACGTCCTGCGCGAGCTCCTCGACGAAGGCCGCGTAGGCGTTGCGCTGCGCTTCGAGCTGGCTGCCGGTGTAGCAGTTGCCGAGCCCGAGCAGCGACTCGTTGCCGAGGCTCCACATGAGCACGGCGGGGTCGTCCTTGTACTGCGCGACGTAGCTGGCGACATCGCTGCGGACGGCGTCCAGGTAGCTGCCGGTGCCCGCGACGAAGTCGGGGCAGCCGCCCGAGCCGGGACCGCCGCCGGGCTGGATCCAGAACCCGGCGATGACGCGGATGCCGTGGTCGGCCGCCGCGTCGAACAGCACGTGCGAGTCGGCGTCGGTGCCCCAGGTGCGGATGGTGTTGACGCCGAGCGAGACGAGGTCGTCGAGGTACTCGTCGAGCTTCGCCGCCGAGATGGCGCCGGCGCCGGTGGTCTTCGGTCCCCAGGTGAGGCCCTTCACGATGTAGGGGGCGCCGTCGACGTAGAGCTTCCAGTCGCCGTAGCCGCCGACCACCTCGACGGTCTTGCCGGTCGGGGTGGCGGGCGAGGAGACGGCGACGGAGCCGTAGACGCGCAGCTCCCAGATGGAGTAGCCGTAGGTGAGGTTGCGGGCCGTGCCCTCGATCTTGACGTAGCGTCCGGTGACGCCGGTCAGCGGCACGACGTCGTTGCGGGCGCCCCCCGCCATTCCGGTCTTGGTCGCGGCGACCGTCCAGGCGGCGCCGTCGTCGGAGACCTGGATGGTGTAGTCCTTCGCGTTGGCGGCCTCCCAGTCGATCTGCACCTCGGAGATGTCGGAGCGGGCTCCGAGGTCGACCTGGATCCACTGCGGATCGACGCCGTGCGCCGACTCCCAGCGCGTGGCGGGGTTGCCGTCGACGGCGCGCGAGGCGACGGCGCCGGTGGCGGGGCTGGAGGCGGTGGCCGGCTTGCCCTGCGAGAGCAGGATCGGCCCCGCGGCCGCGGCAGGCGAGGCGGTTTCGAGGATCGAGACGCCGACGCCTCCGAGGGCGAGGGCGACGGCCGCGAGCGCGGCTGTCAGTCGCATCCCGCGCGGGGATCGGGGGGTGGTGGGCTGGGTGCGCACAGAGGCGGCTCGCGTCATTGCGGGGCTCCGAGATCGATGGGAGTTTACTTACTGCCTAGTAAGTAAGTGCTATCAATCGGCAATTGTGGACCCCCGAGGCGGGCGCGCGCAAGTGCCCCCGGCGACGGCCCCCCGTGGGAGCGCGGCCATGCGCGTGGGCGACGGCCGCGGATCACCGAGCCAGGAGGGCAGAGGGCAACGAGAAAGCCCCGCCTCTCAGGATGAGGCCACCAGCCACTAGCGAGCTGCGGCGTTCCTCGCGCGCTTCCTTTCGGCCTCGATCGCCTGCCTCGCCATGATCAGGTAGTCCTCTCGGGTGTCCGTCAGCACGAGCGAGTCTTCGCCGTAGGCCGCGAAGGCGATGTCGACCAGTCGCTCCGGATCTGCGATCCCTGCGTGACGTGCGAGGATTCCGAGATCGAAGAGATCTTGATCTCGAGACGCAGCCAGCTTCATGGCGATCAGCTCTTCGATCGTCGCGATGGTTGCCGTCACTCCGGTCGGATCGAGAGGAACTCGCGATGCGGGAGGGATGAACGAGGCGCCGTTCGCGTTGGCGTCACCGCAGCGTCGATGTCCGTTGTGAACCGCGTTTCGCGATCGCCCGGAAACAGCATCGCCATGGCCGAGCCGCCGATGACGTGCACCCGAGCATCGATTCCCTCATCCGTCAGCCGCTGCTTCAGCACGTCGAGCAGTCGGCGGACCTCATTGGGATCCATTCGATGTTCGTTGGTCGCCATCAGACGCGCGACAGGCTGCGCTCATCGATGAAGATGTTGAGCCGCCTCAGATGTTCGGGAGTCGACTTCTTCGCACGCTCCCGAAGAGCCGGGAAGTCCGAAACGAACCAAGGCTCCGCGAGCTTGCTCGTCTTGGTCCAGGCTGGACGCTTCGACCGCGGCAGGGCGTGCGCGAACGACGCACGCATCAGTGTGTCCCATCGCTTGTCCGGCAACGGGGTGGGCGCAAGTGCGATTTCCGAAGGATCCACAAGCTCCGCGTTGTCGTGCAGTTCTTTCACCGCGTGCGTGAGCAGCCGCAGCGGAAACGTCGAATCCTTGCTCGAGATGAGCGAATCCGCGAGCGACTCCGCAACACGGTACGGCGCGTAACGCGACATGCGACTCTCCGCTCCGGCTGTCAGCCGAAGGCTCGCCCCCATCGCAGCGAGAGCCTCACGCAGGGAGTTGAGCTTGATCGTGCCTTCGGACTCGGAGCGCTCGAGCTGGGAAACGGCGCTGGGAGTGACCCCCAGTCGCCTGGCGAGCTCGTTGACGCTGATGCCCGCCGCGAGCCGAGTCGACTTGATCGTCGATGTCATCGTCGCTCCCCCTCAATCCTCTGATTTTAGCTATAGCTACATTTCAGCGGTTCAGGATAGCAAACTTCTCGGGCCGAGAACGCTGCGCCACACGGCCGCGCGAATGGCAATCGCCGTCGGAGCGGAGTCGAGGTCACGCGACGAATGCAAACATGCACAAAGCCCCGTTCCTGGCGAGAGGAGACGGGGCTTCGAGTACACCCCCCGGGACTTGAACCCGGAACCCACTGTTTCCCAGCCGGTGATCGCGCTCCGTGGGCCGAGGGTATCCGCGACTAGGCTCGCCGCGTGACCCCCGAATGGGGGCCGCGCGCACAAGATTCCCTAGCGCGAGACTCGGGTATGAGAACCGAGATCCTCGCGCCTGCGACGTGGCAGCCCGAGCTCGATCGATTTCGCGGCTACCAGGTCGCCACCGGTCGGCCCGTCTCGTCCATCAAGTTGCGCGACTACCACCTGCGGCGTTTTGCGCGTGCGACTGCCCTACCGCCCTACGACGTCACCCGGGATGACATGCTCGCCCACCTCGAGCACAACTCCCACTGGCGACAGAACACCCGCCGCGCCGCCCGATCCTCTATCGCTGCGTTCTACCGATGGGCTGCCGAAGCAGGCCTCACCGAGCGGAACCTCGCCGAGCACTTCCCCGGCGTATCGTTTTCCCCCGGCAAGCCGCGACCTGCTTCCGATGCGGCGCTCGAGGAAGCCCTCGCGCGCGCAGACGAGCGGGTCCGGCTCATGGTCCAGCTCGCCGCATACGTGGGGCTCCGCTGCTGCGAGGTGTGCCAGGTCTCTACACACGACGTCGTCTCGACCGCCGGCGGGTGGTTGCTGCGCGTGCTCGGCAAGGGTGGAAGGAGCCGCTATGTCCCCATCACTGACGAGCTGGCCAATGAGGTGCTGCGGGCCGGGCCCGGATTCATCTTCAGTGGGCAGATCGACGGCCACCTCTCGGCGGGATACGTGTCCAAACTCATCTCCGCGGTTCTCCCGGTTGGCGAGACCGCACACAAGCTTCGCCACCGATTCGCAACGCGCGCCTACCGCGGGTCGCACGATCTCCGGGCCGTGCAAGAGCTACTCGGACACGCGAGCGTCGCTACGACGCAGATCTACACCGCGATCGACGACGACGACCTGCGACGAGCTGCCGCCGCGGCGGCCTAGCCCTCGAGGCGCTCAATGCAAGCGAGGAGGGCGTCGAGGTCTCGCCCGAACGGATCAGCTAGACCTTCCTTGCAGATCGCCACACGCCGTTCGTGCTCTGCTTGGCGGCGATCACGATCCATCCGGACAAGCACAATCACCAGCAGAACGATGGCGACCACGACTAGAGCTCCCAGGGCGGAGCCAAGGCCGATGAATCCTCGACGGCTCATGGTCATAATGCTAGGGGCTCCCGGAGTACCCTGGCCGCCATGGACATCGTCTCGATCATGCTTCTGCTCCTCGGCTGGGCTGTGAGCCTGGTCGTGCTCTACTTCGTCATCCGGTTCGCCGTCCTGCACGCGATCAGAGATTCCCGGCGGCCCGCACCCACGACCGTCGCACAGCCGCCGGCGGGCCGAGCCTGGTTCGACCAGGACTAGGGCTTGGGTTTGTTGGTGGTGGCGTAGACGCCTCCGTAGACGCCGCCGAGGGCGGTGAGGGTGGCGATGGCGACGTAGATGCCTTCTTGGGCGCTCACGGCGGCGTCGTCGAGGGCGATCGCGAGGCTGCTCAGTCCGGCGATGGCTGCGCCGATGGTGGCGCCGACGATCGCCTTGGCAGCGGTGGTCTTGCCGGTGGTGGGAGCCGTGTGGGTCATGGTCTCTTCCTTCTAGGTGGGGCGGGCATGGTCTGTTCGATGGCGAGGTGTTCCTCGATGCGTCGCACACCGCGCTCGACGCCGCCGAGGCGTCGCTCGAGCTTCCCGATGCGGCCGGCGTTCTCGCTGTGCTTCTCGTCGAGGTCGTCGCGGAGGTTGGATTCGTGGGAGTTGGTGGTCTGCTCGGCGGCGGTACGCGCGTGCTCGGCTGCCGTACCCGCGCGCTTGCGGGTGGAGAGCAGCACGGGAAGCACGGCGGCGAGCACGAGGCTCGCGCCGCCGATCGACGCGCCGAGGAGTTCGATCACGATGGCTGGGTGTGGGCGGTCTTGATGAGGTCGAAGGCGCGATCGTTGGTGCCGCAGTCCTTGACCGGGTAGGGGCCGATGCCCGAGGCGGCGAGATCTATGATCTGCCGATCCTCCTCGGGGGTGAGGTGGTGGGCGTTTGTGGCGTTGATGAGCCACTTGCCGCGGCCTGTGGACATGAGAATGAAGGGCATTTCTTCCTCTTCCTCTGGGGTGGTGATCGGGGTCGTGCCGGTGCTTGCCCATGCGGGCGGGCGGATGAGGACGTGCCAGGGCTCGCCGCGGATGGTGTCGAACACGAACCCGTACTCGGGGTGCTTGCGCATCCAGGTGAGCCCCCGGTCGACGTCGACGACGGTGCCGTAGCCGTGGGTGGATGCGCCGCGGGATGCAATCGGGGCGGGACCGGTCGGGTGCGCGATGAGCCAGTCCTGCATGTCGAGATCGCGGTAACCGGCGATCCCTGGGCAGATGGTCGACGGGGTTGCTCGTAGCTCGACCTCGTCGCGGGCGGCGGCGGCTTTCGCGGCCGCCCATGCACGTGCGGGTGCGACGGCGAGACGGGTGTGCTCGTCGATGTAGGCGAGCTCGTCGTCTCGGAGTTGACCGTTGGCGCTCATGCGGGGCTCCGCATGAATCGTCCCGCGGCGACATCTCCGTTGGCCCATGTCCACGGGGCGGTCGCGGTGATGGTGGCGGTCGCGGTCGGTGCTCCGGAGGATGCGCCTGTGGTGTGGGTGAGGATCTGGACGGAGTTGTTGAGGGTGCCGTTGGCGCGGATGATCGACCGAGCGGTTGCTGTGCCCGAGTCGAGCAGCCAGCCCTGCCCGTATTCCTCGTTCGGCTCTGGCAGTTCGAGGAGTGGGACGGTGAACACGAACGCGGTGAAGGTCGGGCTCGAACCGAACTTGAACTTGAACTTGATCTCCATGTCGCCGTTGACGTACCGGTACTTCACGCTGCTGCTGCCTCCGGTGCCGACCGTGAAGGAGAGCACGGAGGAGAAGGTGAACCACCCGGACTCCCATTCCTTCCACGCGGTGCCGTCGTAACGCATGAGGATGCCGGTGTCCTGCCGGAGCGCCTTGTCGCCGAGTTGCATCCCCGTGTGCGCATTCTGGGCGGTCGAGTTGGCGAACTGCATCGGTCGGCCGAAGAGCCGCGACACGGCGGTGAGGGCGAGGTTCAGGTAGTCGCTGAACTTGGTGCCGATGGGCGTGGATTCGGCGTATCGGCCAAGGCCGTTGCCGTCCGGGCTGCTGAGGCTCATAGCTCCTCCAGATTGTCGGCGGTGATGGTCATCTCGGCGTCATCGATCTGCCATGTGATGGCGGCGATCGTCCCTGTTTGATCGGGCACGTCCGGCATCCCCTCGAGTACGAGGGTCATGCCGGGCCGGGCGGCGAAGTTGTTCACGGCCGAGACGGGGACGACGCGGCCTCGCCGCAGCAACCGCTCGAGCACGGGGACGGCGATCTGCGGGCCGAGGGTGTCGAGGTTGGAGGCGATGAACGGTGACGGGGCGTCGATCTTCCAGCGCAGGATCTTCGTGGCCGGATCGGACGTCGACTGGTAGTAGAACAGGCGCGGGCGGGCGGCAGAGATCGGCGATTCGTCGAACTCGATCGCGACAGCATCGGCCCACAGGTCATCGTCGATGTTGACTTCGGGAGCGCCGTCCATGATCTTCGGCGCGTCGAGCACGATCGTGTCGAGGGTCGGTTCATCGACAGGGGTGAGTTGCAGCCGCCCCCATTCGTCGCCCCAGAGTCGCAGGTTGCCGATGAGCAGATAGGGCTGGAGAAGCGTGTAGAGGGTGGCCTTATCGGCGACCGGAGCGAAGGTGGCATCGGGGGTGTCGGTGAGCTGACCGGGCGGGATAGCAACATCACCGGGGCCAGCCGACAGCGGGAGGACCGGGGTGCCGAGGAAGAGGAGCTGCCAGTGCGCCAGCGCCACCTTATAGAGGCCGCGGGCCGTGGCTGCGGTGAACCCGAGCACATTGAAGTCCCCGAGGTTCGGAAGCGGGTAATCCCGCAGCATTGACTCGATGCCCTCGACGGTGAGGGTGTGCGTCCCGTCGAAGTTGTCTCTCCACCGCCGCACGAGAACGGTCACCTGCATCGCTGTGGCGGGGATCTCATCCCCGTACCAGCCCCGCTCGTAGGCGGAAATGGCGGAGGTGAGCTGACCCGCCCACAGCGCGGTCAGGTCTGAGGTGAGCTGACCCGCCCACAGCGCGGTCAGGTCTGAGGTGAGCTGCACACCCGACCCGAACCGCTGGGTGAGGACGACATCGAGCATCGGCCGGGTGCGGGGATCCAGCACGGTGGGATCTACCGGCGCCTCCACGGTGAACCGTCCCTGGATGTACGGTGTCCACCGGCGATCCATCGTGAGGAAGTCGCCCTCGCCTAGCACGTGCGTTAGCGGCTCACCATCGACGGACAGCTGGATGTCCTGCTGGTCGACCACCGCCATCACGACACCTCCACGAACGGGATCGACACGACCCACGCCGCACGAGTCGCATCGAGTGCTATCGACACGTCGCCGCCGGACATCACGAAGGCCATATCCACGCTGGCCGGGAGTGAGGTCGCGAGATTGAGCACGGACGCGGAACGCGCCATGGCGTGTAGCGACAGCGCATCATCCTCGGCGGCCATCACGCACGACAGCACGCCTGACCGCGGCCCAGCCGGACGGAGCGTCACCGACTCTTCGCCACTGAGTGAGGTCCGCACCAGCGTGCGTGCGGGCGCGGACCCTTCGAACCCGTCGAGGATCGGAACGGTGATTGTGGTGACGCCGTCAGTGATCGTGCTCACGGGACCTTGCTCCCGTTCCGGGTCTCGAAGATCGTCTCGATGCCCACCTTCCGCGGGATGCGCAGGAAGTCGCCGATCTTCTTCTCCGCGGCGGAGGTGTCGACGTCCACGACGATCTGGGTCGGTGTGCCGGCGAGGGCGCGGCCGAGGGCCTCCCACCGCTTTTGGTCAGCTGAGGCAGCTTTGTCGGTGGCCTCGCGGTAGAGGTTGACCTTGTCGACGGACTTCTGAATCTCGCTGTTCACATCGGTGTAGGTGCCGAGAGCCCGATCCCACTGAAGGTTGACCTCATCGGCTTTCGTCTTCATGACGTCGTAGGCCTGACCCGATGAGTAGGCGGCGGCGACCTCTTCCTCACGGAGCTTGCGACCTTGTTCGATGACGATGTTGATGGCCGCTTGGTCGCCAGCCTGCGCGCGAAGGATGGTCTGCATGTCGAGGCCGAACTTTTTGGAGTCCTCGCGCGCCTTTGCGAGCTTGCCGTCGTCGTCGATGATGTCGGCGAGAGCCTTCGTGACGAAGTCCTCCGAGAGGAACGCCTGCCCCGACTCGATCATGTCCTGATACATGTCGGAGACGCGCTGCTTTGCCTCCTCCGTGGTTTCGGCCCATGACTGCAACCATGCGCCGGCGATCGCGCCGATGATCGCGATGGGGATGCCGACACCCGGGGTGAGGGAGGAAGCGAGCCCACCCGTGAGGCCCTGCACGCCGTCCGCCATCGACTGCATATCGCCGTCGAAGCTGGATGCGACTTCGGAAAAGTTCTGGATTGCTTCGTCCTTGAAGCCCTGCACATTCTCGGTCGCGGTGCCGTGGAAGTCGTCGGCGGAGCGCTCGGCGGAGCGGTAGCTGTCGCGGAAGTCGCGTTCGATGTCGTCAGCGGTGCGGTCGACCTCGCGGCCGAGTTGCTTGGTGGCCTTCTGCGCTTCGACGAGCTCGCGCTCGAGCTGGTCGGGTCCCTTGCTCTTGCCGAGGTCGTCGAGCTTGTCGGATGCGTCCTCGAGGGGCTTGATGATGCCGCCCTCGACGCCCTGTTTGAATGCCTTGGTCTCGGAAGAGATGCCGATCTCGATGGGGGGCTTGGCCATCAGGCGACCCTTTCCACGGTCTCGTGGATGGTGCGGATGGCGGTCTGCACCCAGAGGGACGCGAACCGGGGGATGCTGTCCCCGGCGGCAGGGTAGGCGACGTACCCGCCGCGTCGGGGCAGGCGGTAGCGGGTGCCGAGGCGACGCTTGTAGGTGGTGCCCTTGCGGGTGGTGACGGTCACGATGCGGTTCGGGTTGGCGCCGAATTCGATCGGTTTCGCGACGACGCTGATCGGGGTGCCGGAGGACAGTTTCCCGACAGCTCCGGCGCGCAGGAACACGTTCTGCGTGGTGACACCGACCTGCGCGGAGTCCGCGAGACGGACCTGCATCCGGTTGGTCGCGTGGCCGCGCATCGACTCGAGCCAGATCGGAGACGCGGCTTGCTTGGTCGCTGCGCCGATCTGCCGCTTCACCTCCGTGTCCAGCTCGCGCATGGCGAATGCGAGGTCACGGAGCGGGGAGTCGACGAGCAGCGAGATACGCCCACTGCCCGCCATGGTCTACGCCTCCGCGGCCCAGGTGGGGCCGGTCTTGACCGGCAGGGTGACCGAGCCGGTGGCGACCTGGTTGCCGGTGCCGCCGATGTCGCCGGAGGAGCAGGTCACCGTCGCGGTGAACGTGCCGCCGGGAACCTCGAGCGTCACGGTCGCCTCGTCGCCGTTGTGCTGGAGGAGGAAGTGGGCGAGCGAGTTGGCGGTCTCCCAATCCTGCGCGTAGTTGAGGACGAGGTCGTACCCGGACTGGCCGGCGAACTTGGTGATCTTGCCGGTGATGTCGACGAACTCGCTGGACGCGCCTGCGGTGGCCTGGAAGCGGGCCTCGGCGGTCGCGGGGGTGAACTCGTCGGAGCCGACCGAGAAGCCGACGAGCGCGTTGAACGGGACGAGAGGCACGGTGGCCATGGGTTACTCCTCGGGGTCGTCCGGAGCGGGGTCCGGGTCGGTGGGCGGGGTGGGGGTGGTGTTCGCGAGGACGGACACGGTGAGGGTCCACGCGAGGTAGGTGTCCTTGATGACCCTCTTCTCGGCGCGGGACCATGCGAGCTGAGGGTGCGCGTCGATCGCGAGCACGAGATCCACGACGGCGGGGTCCACCCACTCCTCCCCCTTGGCCGGGTCGGTGAGCTCGGTGGTGAGGGTCAGCTCGAACGAGCAGCGGACGTGCCCGAGCGGGGCCTCGGGGAGAGGCTCGATTGCGCTGTACTCGAGGAACAGGGTGGGCTTGGCGAGGGTCGTGGGCGTGTAGAGGCCGGGCTTGATGTCCCAGCCGGACGGGAGCAGCGGGAGCAGCCAGCCGCGCACCGCGGCGCGGACGGAGTCCAGGTGCGGCTCAGACGACACTGGGCACCCCCTTGGGGCGGATGATGAGTTGCAGCGGCTTCGCGAGCGTCGCGGGCGGCGAGGAGAACGCGAAGCCATCCGGGCCGTAGTCGCCGCCGTCGCCGTTGCTGCTCATCGAGTCCCAGATGACCATCGCCTGCCGGAGCTGCACGTACACGAGCCGCGGGGGAACGTCGGTGACCTCCTCGCCGTCCTCGTCGAGCAGTTTGTAGTCGGCGAGGACAGCGTCATCGGGGAGACCCTGGGCGTAGGCGATGACCTGGGTGCGCGCCGTGTCGAGGAGGAACCCGAGCGTCTCGGGCCGCTCCTCGGGCGCGTCCGGCCACTCGACGAGGAGCCTCGCGAGCGCCTCCTCGTCGGTGGTCGTGAACCAGGTGGTCATCGCCTACGCCCTCGGGGTCACGCGAGGCGGAGCAGGGTCGCGGTGCCGTCCCCGACGGTCTCGCCGGCGGCGGGCTCGGTCGGGGCGGACCCGGCGGTGGTGCCGGCGACGACGACGCGGTAGGTGTTGCTGCCGCGCTTGAGGAGGTCGCCGCGGTCGTAGGCGGTGGAGTTGGCACGGTTCGGGGCGGTGCCGATGATGACCACGGCCTCGTCGCGGACGGGGAACGTCTGGAGGTAGCCGTGCACGGCGCGGTCGATGCCGCCCTTGGCGAGCTCGAGGGCGTTGACGATGAGCGGACCGCCGGCGAGCTCGTCGAACTCGACGGCGCGCTTGGCGCCGACGATGACCGAGGGGCTGCCGGTGATGCCGGTGTCGCCCTGCACGACCTGGATGTCGCCGTCGACCGTGCCGGAGGAGTTGGTCGAGATCGCGATCTTCACGAACGCGGGCAGGTGCTGCTCGCCGCCGGCAGCGTAGACGAGCTGCGCGTAGGCCTCGTCGTTGGCGATCGCGAAGGTGGGGACGTCGCGGCGGCCGTCGGCCTTGCGGGCCTTGACGGCGAGGATGCCCTGGATGAGCTGCCCGAGGGCGGCGGGGTAGTCGGTCGGGTAGGTGCCCGCGGCGATGGGGATGCCGGCGGCGGACTGCAGGTCGAACAGGGCCCACATGTCCGACCAGTACAGGTGGTCCTCGAGCACGAGCTTGAGGAACGCCTCGACGACCTCGGCGCCGCCGGGGAGGTCGTAGAACTCGCGGGCGATGTCGTGGCCGACCGCGAAGCGCCGCAGGGCCGAGACCGCGGTCTGCGTGAACCCGTTGTACGAGTTGATCTCGGTCTTGTTGCCGGCCCAGTCGCCGCCGTTGGGGATGCCGGCGGGCGAGGGGATCGGGGAGCCGGTGGTGCCGCGCTTGACCTTGAAGCCCTTCTTGCCGGCGGCGGAGATGTCGGTGCCGAGGTTGCCGAGGTTGATGTACTCGCGCTCGTAGGGGATGCCGTCGTACATCTGGCCGACCCAGTTGGGGCGCAGGACGTCGGTGGTCGGGAGGGCGTTCGCGCCGCTGATCTTGATGTCGGTGAGCGCGGCGAGGACCTGGGTGTTCTCCTGGTCGCCGGGGTCGGCCTTCACGGCGGCGATCGACGCGAACACCTGCCGCAGGTCGACGGGGCGGGGGGTCGTGGTCGCGGGCGTCTGGGGGGCGGAGGCGAGCACGGTCTGGGGGATGGCCGGCGTCTGAACCCCGGCGGCGGATGCGGTCACTTCGGTCTCACTTTCGTTGGGGGTCTCCTCGTCCGGGGCGGACTCGGGGGTCTCGGTCACCTTCTCGATGGTGGTCGTGGAGGTGTTCTCCTCGATGCGGCGCCACTTGACGCCGTCGGTGTCGGTGAACTCGGTCACGTACTGCGAGGAGCTGGATGCCTCGGGTGAGGTGTAGGGGTCGGAGGCGGGCACCTCCTCGTCGGGGGTGTCGGCGGCGAGGACCTGCGCGGACGGGAACGCGCCGGCTTCGACGAGGGCGGCGCCCCAGAGCTTGGCGTGCCCGGCGACGAGCTTGCCCGCCTTGATGAACGCGGGCCCGAACTCGGCGGACAGCTTGCGGCGGGTGCCGTTGAGGGCGGCGGCGAGGGCCTGGTCACCCTCGGGGGTCTTGGCGATCTGGAAGGTGGCGAAGATGCCGCCCTTGCGCTGCTCGAGCTTCACCGCGCGGCCGACGGGGTGCGAGCGCTCGTGGCCGATGTTCAGGCCCACGACGGCGGGGTCGGCAGGGATCGCGACGGCGGACGCCTGCACCTGGAAGCGGCCGACGTTGGTGCGGCCCTCCTCGTTGAACGGGAGCAGGAGCCCGGAGATGGTGCGCGCTTCGAGGTTGGCGAGCACGTCGCCCGCCTCGAACTGGATGAGGTTGTCGGTCATGGGTCAGTCCTCCACGGTGGTGAGGGTCGGGGTGGGTACTTGCATGAGGTCGGCGAGCTCGGGTCGGATCGACTGACCGGGAGGGCAGACGTCGTCCTCGGAGAGCCGGGCGGCGATGGCGTTGACGAACAGGGCGGTACCGAAGTCGTAGAGCTCGTTGCGTTTGGTGGTCTCGTTGCTGTAGCTGATCTCGCCCGCGGAGCCGTTCTTGGCGCCCTCGATGAGGGATGCGGGGACGAGGGCGATGTTGGCGATGTCGAGGCGGACGGCGTTGCGGCCGGATTCGAACAGGTCGGCGGCGGCGATGCCGTGCTGCTTGACCTCGATGTTGTGGGGGGTGACGGAGGTGGCGTAGGCGCGGCGGCCTTCCTCGTAGTCGCGCGCCATCTTGAGCTTGTCCTTGCGGGAGAGCTGGATCTCCTCGGTGAGGTGCAGCTCGGTCTGCGCGACGGGGTTCTCGGCCCGCTTCTGCCAGGCCTGCTCGAGCCAGCGAGCGGAGCGGATGGTGTCGATCCCGTCGGTGAGGACGCCGTTGATGCCGAGATCGATGGGGATGAACCGGTCACGGTAGCGGGGCTCGACGACCTTCTCGTCGACCTGGATGTCGCCGTTCTCGTCGACGGACCAGAATCCCTGCGGGACGTGGATCGCGTCGGCTGGGTACCCGTCCGGGCCGAGCTCAGCGGCCAGCAGCGCCCACCGCCACCAGAACATGTCGGAGGTGATGCCCATCCACCGCAGATACGGCGACCGGCCCGACTGCGACGTCGACAGCCACGACGGTTGCTCGGCCAGACGGGTCGCCTTGTCGTACTGCGCGAACGGGATCGACGCGACCAGACCGCAGTGCGCCGCGTGCGCACGCCTCAGCCCCGGCACCCGGGATGCGATGTCCTCCGTCACGATCTGCGGATCGAGATCCCCGAACAGCTCCTTCACGGTGAGCTGCACCAGATCCGACCCGCTCGCATACGGGGACGCCGGAGCAGTCGGAGCAGGACGCCCCAGCAACCAATTCCAGAATCCCACGGTTGTAGTTTGGCAGATCATCACACATTGTGCGATCACGACACACTATGCGGCGAAGGTGATGGCGGGTTTGCCGGTGGTGCGGGGTTGGCCTTGGTCGTAGGCGAGGAGGGCGAGGGCTGCGGCTTCGAGGGGGGTGATGTCCATGTCGAAGTCGCGGCCGCGGCCGAAGGCCCACCCGTTGACGCCGATGGAGCGCTTGAGGACCCGGCGGGCGGCGAGGTCGAGCTCGGGTTGGCGGTAGTGGGTGAGGTTGCCGCGGTGAATCTCATCGACGAGGAGCGCGGCTCCCTGCTTCACGTCGGTGACGTCGCGGGGGTCCATGCGGGGCCGGGGCCGGGCGCGGGTGAGGTCCTCGACGATGTTGAGGGCGACCTGCGATTTCCCGTCGTAGGTGAGGCGGCGCTGGTACTTGCGGGCGAGGCGGGCGGTTTCGGCGGCCATCCACTTCACGTTGGTCTTGTGCTCGAGCATGAGCACGTGCGCGCGGCCCTTCTTGTCGCGCCAGGCGGCGACGATCGACCCGCACAGCTGGTCGGGGTGCGGGGCGAAGGCGAGGGCGAAGTTCGGCGGCGGGGTCGGGAGGTCGCCGCCGGTGCCGCCATCTGCCCATTTGGTGGGGTCGATGAGGCCGACGCTCTCGCCGATGTTGCCGAAGATTGACAGGTACTCGCGCGCGAACTTCTCCACGTCGGTCGAGAGATCGTAGTTGCCGTGGATGGTCTCGATGGTGGTGAGGGTGTCGACGCCTGGATGGGTGAGCTCGACGAGCTCGCGCACCCGGGCGTAGGGGTGCTCCTCGGTGGGTTCCCACGCCTCGAGCTGCTCGTCGGTGATTCCGTCAGGCGCGGCGTACTCCACGATGCCGCCGGACCCGTTGCGGCCTTGCTCGAGCGCGTCCCAGAGCATGTTGCCGGCCTTGAACCGGCCCGCGGTGCCGATGATGACGAGCTGCCCATCGGGGCGGGTGTCGAAGGTCGGCAGCGCGGCGGCCATGATCTCGGACACGAACCCCGGGTCGCGGGGCTCGCCGGCCTCGTCGAGGACCAGCATGTCGAACGCCTCGCCGCGGATGTCGTCGATCGTGGAGAGCCAGTTGACGACCCCGCCGCCGGTGCGCGCGAACGACATGCCCTCCATGCCCGCGATCCGCACCACGGTGAAGGGACGGCTGCGCTTGTCCGGGTAGAGGCGCTCGAGGTGCGGCGCCACGTCCTTGAGGAACCGTGACCGGCCGGCCTTCCCGGAGCGGGTGTCGAAGATCCCGACCCGGTAGTCCTCACGATGCACCGCGCGCCCGATACCTGTCATGTAGACCGAGGTGGACTTGGTGCCGCGGCGCGGGATGATGACCGCGTTGTGCTTGTGGCCGGCGGCGAGCATATCCGCGATGACGAGCTGCTGAGGTTGCAGGCGCCGGTCCCCTTGGCGCGTTGCACCGTCGAGGCGGAGCAGCCTTGCGCCCTCGAGGAACTCGCGCCGATCCCGATCGCTCGTGACGAGCTCCGAGACGTGCTTGGGAGTGAGCGCACGAGAGCGCAGATCGAGCCAAGCGGCCTCCTCGAGCAGAGGGTTGCCGGTCAGGTCCGGCGGGAAGTCTGCCGCGATTTTCCGGCCCGAGTTATTTTTTATTTCGGGGGGAGAAGCCGCTTTGAGAGCCGTAGGCGGGGGTGGCGGCGTCGCTGAAAAAAAGCCCGCCTCCGCCTCGACCTCCTCGTCGAGCAGGGACAGCGGCTGGTGCTGCTGCGTGGTGTAGCTCAGCTTCGGTCGACCCATCGCCGTCACCAACTCGGCAGACGGCGAGCCCTGCGGCTACCGCGGTTCGTGATGGCCGCACCCTCACGGCCACCATCGCTACGGTTGCAGCGACGGTGTGCCGCGCCGAGGTTCGAGAGGTCGTGGGTGCCGCCGTGCCTCGGTGCCACGATGTGCCCCACGTCCCAGCGCTGCCCCTCGTGCACGGGGCGTCCGCAGTTGACGCACCGCACGTACTCGCCGTGCTCGATCTGCGGGGTGAGGATGCGACGCACCTGTCGTGAGTTCTTCACGTAGACCGGATCGCGGTGCCACTCGCTCATCGCGGCACCGCCTCGAGGATCGTGAGCCCGGTCCTGGGGTCCTCGACTCGACCGTCGGCATAGACGCCGCACCCGTGGATGCAGATCCCGCCCACGAACTCGTGCGCCTTGAACGGCGGGGCGCACCTTGACCGGAGGGCCTCGTGCTCGCGCGCGGCTGGGTCTAGAGATTCTTCTTGAGTGTTAAGTAGATGGTTCTTTAGTTCCTCTGTGGAACTGTCCGTGTCTCCCCTCGTGTCTCCCCTCACGGGGTTGTGGATAACCGTGTCTCCCCTGGTCTCAACTTCCTCCATGCCGTCATCGAGGGGCTGCATTCCGTGGTCACCGGGGCGGCGCATGACAATGTCGTAGACGGTCGGCCGGTACCCGGCGCGGATGTGCGTGACGAACTTCTGATCCCCCTTACGGATCAGGTGTGCCTGCTCGAGCTCCCGCAATGCCCGCTGGATGGAACGCTGATCGACACCGAGCTCGTTCGCCAGCTCGAACTTCGACCGCCACGCACGCCGCCCCTCCGGGTCCGCGACGTTCGCCAGCTTCAACAGCACCCGGAACGCGAGAGGCTTGACCAGGTCGTAGGGCAGCTGGTCAACGACCTCCGTCGCCTGCCAGCTCACGACGCCCACCTCTTGTGCACGGCCTGCTTGCTCACGCCCAGCCCACGGCCGATCTGAGCCAGCGACGACCCCGAGGCACGCTGACCACGCACACCAGCCTCGATCGCGCTCTCCAACACGTCACGCAACGCAACGAGCTGCGCGAGCTCATCCTCGTCCGCCTCCGCAACGCGTCGTCCCGCGGCAGCCAGCATCCGGGCAAGCATCCGCAGGTACTCACTCGTCTCAACTTTCATGGTCAACCCCCGGTTGACGGTGAATCGGCGGGGACGCACCAAGGCATCCACACCACTTCGGGTAGCCGTGTGACCCCACACGCGGGCGGGCGTGCAGGGTCACACGGAGTCTGGATTTCATGCGGTCTCGGACGCCTCCACGAGCCGCTTGAGCAGGCCGCACGGGTCGAACGCCGCCCACGCCTCCGCCCACGCCTCCGCCCGCGCCGCCCGCGCCGCCCGCGCCGCCCGCGCCGCCGCCTCCGCCGCCGCCGCCCACGCCGCCGCCCACGCCTCCGCCCGCGCCTCCGCCCGCGCCTCCGCCGCCGCCCACGCCGCCGCCCACGCCTCCGCCCACGCCTCCGCCCGCGCCGCCGCCTCCGCCGCCGCCGCCGCCGCCGCCGCCGCCGCCGCCGCCTCCGCCGCCTCCGCCGCCTCCTCCTCCGCCTCCGCCGCCTCCGCCGCCGCCCACGCCCACGCCGCCGCCGCCTCCGCCTCCGCCGCCGCCGCCCGCGCCGCCGCCTCCGCCGCCCGCACCGCCGCCGCCGCCGCCTTGGCGGCTTCCTGGGTGCGCTCGGTGGTCATCATGCGCCACTCGAGTCCGAACCCGTGCTTGTCGGCGAGATCCTGGAGCGACGGGAGCACGGTTCCCCACATCCAGTCGAGGATGATCGCGCGCCGCTGCTGCTCGTGGTCACGGCCGGTGCCTGCGGCGAGCGGGAGCAGGGCCCGCCACTCGGCACTGTTGCGGATCTCGGCGGGCATCGGGTCCTGGACGCCGATGATCCACCGGCCGATCGTGGGCGACATGCAGTCCGGGATGCTGTCGGTAAGTTCCCCGCGCAGGGCGAGGTTGATCGCGGCGATGCTGCACGCCGATTCGCGGTTGCCGACGGCGGCGGCGAGCACCGGATGCTCGTCCAGCCACGACGCGATCTTCCGCTCGTCATCGAGGGTGATGGTGCTCATGGTGTGTTCCTTTCGTTCACCGGCTCAGGGCCGGAATCCTGTGATTCGTGGTGGTCGCTCATCACGATGAGGTGGCCGAGGAAGCCACCGATAAGGCCCATGCCGAGGCCGACAAGGATGGCGGCCGAGATGGTCACGTGCTGCTCCCGGAATCGGACGGTTCCGAGCGCACCGACGGCCCCGGCTGACAGTCGCCATCATGACCAGCGCCGAGGTAGCAAGGCCCTCGGTCACACTCCGGCAGATACCCGTACACCTCCAGCTCTTCCTCCCAGGTCGAACGAACAACCAGCTTGTAGTCGGGCCACTCCGTCTTGAGTCCCGTCAGCAGCTCAACCAACGTCTCGGCGTCGATCGGCTGCGTGTAGGTCGCGATCCACATGCTCATGACCTCCCGGAATCGGACGATTCAGGGATTTCGCCCTTCGCTTCGCGCATCGCGTGCCACGGGCAAGCGGGGTTCTCGACGGTGGTCACCCACCCACACGCCGGACACCTGTCGACCTCTCCGTGGTTCAGGATGTCGACGAGCATCATGCAGCCGTTCGCGACGTCGGCCGCGTACTCCCTCATCCGCTCGTCGTCGTTCCCCTTGATCGCGACTGCGAGCTTCGCGGTGTGCCACGAGATCTCCTGCCACGCCTGGCGAAGCGTCATCAGCCGCCAGCCCGCCTGGTCGCCCTTGTGTGCGTTTGCCTCGAGCTCGGCGTACATCGACGCGACGAACGGAGCCACCTCGGGGTATCGATCCTCGGCGGCGCTCATGACTCGGAACCTCCGGATTCATGGCAGCGGCACGTGCATCCCGGGTCGTCGCAGTCCTCGTGCGCCCAGAACGGGCCGCACTCCGCGGTCACGAGCTCCGGGCCGGGGCGGTTCCCGTCGGCGCCCCCCTGCAAGGGTTCCTTTCTGGTTTGCGCGCCTGCCGCCCCGGCCAGGTTCTGTGTGCAGGCCGCGCAACTGTGCGGCCCCGGATGCCCCTCGTCACCTCCGCAGTGGTGGGTGAGCGGCAGCACGTGATCGGTCCACATGGCCGAGCAGGGGGCGGTCACAGGTCACCCCGGATGCCGAAGGTGACAACGGCCGCCCACAAGGTCACGGCGATCACGCCGAGCGAAATCCACACGACCACGTCGAGGATCGGATCAGAGACGTTCACGAAGCTTCGCCCCCCCCTGCCGCTGCCTCGAGCTCGGCCACATACACGCGGCCGGCATCCCGCCACGCCTCCGCGACGTCGAGGTCGCCACCAGCGGCGACCATCTCGGCCTGCAAGTTCAGCTGCTGCGCAGGACGCCGCTGCCCCAGATCGAGCAGGCGGCGGGCGAGGTCGGACAGGATGCTCGCCATCGTCGACCGCACCACGGCCGCACCCGGAGTCATCGGGCACCCCCAGCGGTCGCGATCACCAGAGCGAGAACCCCCGCCGCGAGCAGCGTGAATACGAAGAACCCGCCCGCGAACAGCTGCGCCCACGGCAGCACCTTCAACCGGAACCGCCACCCACCAACATGCGTCGACCGCGTCTTCACGACGCACGCTCCTGCTTGATGCGATCGACGTCGGCGCGAGAGAACAGGAAGGGTCCGCGGACGCCGCGGTGCTTCTTGATGGGGTCCAGCGCTCCGCGCTTGACCATCTTCGAGACGGCCGATGGTGACTTGAAGCCGAGCTCGCGCTGCACCTGCGCAGTGTCGAGCAGTTCTTCATCGTTCATAGTGTTGGATCATCGCACATTGTGCGATCTGGCACAAGGTTGCGATCTGGCCGTATTGCAAGCGGGCACAACGTTATGCGAGAATCGCCCCATGACCATCACTCAGACCATGCCCGATCGCTTCGCGTTCACGCTCGGCGACAGGATGAAGCGCGCCATGAAGGTGGCCGGCGTCAGCCGGGGCGAAATGGCCGACTACCTCGACGTCGAGCCCACGACCGTCAGCACTTGGATGAATGATCGAGTCCAGCCGGGCGTGCAGACGCTTCGGCTGTGGGCACTGAAGACGGGCGCACCCTACGAGTGGCTCGTGACTGGAAAGTACACCCCCCGGGACTTGAACCCGGAACCCACTGATTAAGAGTCAGTTGCTCTGCCAATTGAGCTAGAGGTGCATGGCCCGAACGACCGGGCCGAAGAACAAAGATAGCATGACCGCGACATGACTTCATCCGCCCCCTCCCCCGCCCCGGTCCGCCTCGAGGAGGGCGAGCTCGCCCCCGACTTCACCCTCGCCGACCAGCACGGCGAGCCCCTCACGCTCTCGCAGCTGCGCGGCGGCAAGGTCATCCTCTACTTCTACGGCGAGGCCGGCACCCCGGCCTGCACCGGCCAGGCATGCGACTTCCGCGACCGGCTCGACGCCTTCACGGCCGAGGGCTACCGCGTGGTCGGGGTGTCGCGGGATGAGGTGCGCGCCATCGCGAAGATGGCGCGCGAGGAGCACCTCGCCTTCCCCCTCCTCGCCGACCCCGACCGGCACGTGCACGAGCTGTACGGCACCTTCGGCGAGAAGCAGCTGTACGGGCGCACGGTGCACGGCGTCATCCGGGCGACCTTCGTGATCGACGAGGCGGGCGTCATCGAGCGCGCCTTCTACAACATCAAGGCCACCGGCCACGTCGCGATGCTGCGGAAGCGGCTGGGCCTGCCGGCCTGAGGGTCGGTCAGCGCGGCCGAGGGGCGGTCAGCGCAGCGGGAGGGCGTCGACGAGGGCGCTCGGGGTGCCGAAGCGGTGCGCCGTGATCGAGACCGCCTGCTCGCGCAGGAAGGGCAGCAGCTCCACGCGACCGGACTCGGTGACCGGGCCGTCGTAGACGGCGAGGTCGGGGCGGCCGCCCACCGCCGCGAGCAGGTCCTCCGCGCGCCCGCCGAGCAACCGGATGCGGGCGTCGCGGAGGCCGGCCGCCTCGCGGTGGAACGTGTCGGCATCCTCGGTGCGGATGCCGACACCGGCCGCGCGGAGGGTCGCCTCCTCGGACGGCGAGAGGGCCGCGCTCGACGACAGGGTGAGGGTCGAGCCGCTCAGGAGGCCCGCGAGGATCACCCGCGCCACCTCCACGGGATCCGCGCCGGACTCGGCGCGCACGGTGACGGGCACGGTCCGGTAGCGGAAGGCGTTGCGCTCGGCCGTGAGGCCGGTGACGTCGCGCACGGTGCCGAACTCCGCGTCCCAGGCGCGGCGGTCGCTCGCGGCGGCGCGCAACAGCATCCCGCGCGCCTCCGGGTCGCGGGCGCCGAACACCGAGACGATGCGATCGGCGGGCGGGGCGAGGGCCGGCACGGCCTCCGCCGCGGGGACGGGGCGCACGGTGCCGAGCCCGAGCAGGTAGTTGGGGCCGCCGGCCTTCGCGCCGGGTCCGACGACGGAGCGCTTCCAGCCGCCGAACGGCTGGCGCTGCACGATCGCGCCCGTCGTGCCGCGGTTGACGTAGAGGTTGCCGGCCTCGACCCGGTCGACCCAGCGCGCGATCTCGCCCGCGTCGAGCGAGTGGAGCCCCGCGGTGAGCCCGTAGTCGACGGCGTTCTGCAGCTCGAGCGCCTCGTCGAGGGTGGCCGCCTGCATGATGCCGAGCACGGGCCCGAAGTACTCGGTGAGGTGGAACTCGGATCCGGGGCGCACGCCGGTCTTGATGCCGGGGCTCCACATCCGCCCCTCCTCGTCGAGCCGGCGCGGCTCGAGCAGCCAGCTCTCGCCCGGCGCGAGCCGGGTGAGCGCGTCGAGCAGCTTGCCCTCGGCGGGGGCGATGATCGGGCCCATGCGGCTGGCGGGGTCGGCCGCTTCGCCGACCGGCATCGAGCGCACGGCGTCGAGCAGCTGCTCGCGGAACCGCCGCGAACCGGCGACCGAGCCGACGAGGATGACGAGCGACGCGGCCGAGCACTTCTGCCCCGCGTGGCCGAAGGCCGAGGAGGCGACGTCGCGCACCGCGAGGTCGAGGTCGGCCGAGGGCGTCACGACGATGGCGTTCTTGCCGCTCGTCTCGGCGAGCAGCTTGACGCCCGGGCGGAAGGTGCGGAACAGCTCCGCCGTCTCGTAACCGCCCGTGAGGATCACCTGGTCGACGCGCTCGTCGGCGATGAGCGTCTCGCCGAGCCACGACTCGCCGAGCACCACGAACTGCAGCACCTCGCGCGGCACCCCCGCATCCCACAGCGCCTCCGCGAGCACGGCGGCGGTGCGCGCGGTGCGACGGGCCGGCTTGAACACCACGGCCGACCCGGATGCGAGGGCCGAGAGCGTCGAGCCGCCCGGGATGGCGAGGGGGAAGTTCCACGGCGGCACGACGAGCGTCACGCGGGCGGGCACGAACTCCGCGCCGTCGAGCTGCTCGAGGTCGAGCGCCCGCTCGGCGTAGTAGTGCGCGAAGTCGACGACCTCGGACACCTCGGGGTCCGACTGGTCGACCGTCTTGCCGCCCTCCGCGGCCATGATCTCCACGAAGGAGCCGCGGCGCTCCTCGAGCAGCTCGCCCGCGCGGTGCAGGATGGCGGCGCGCTCGGCCGCGCCCCGCTCGGCCCACGGCACCGCGGCGCCGACGGCGGTGGCAAGCACGCGGTCGACCCCCGCGGCGTCCGGGATCGTGGACGCCGCGACGGTCGCGGCCCCGAGCCGGGTGGTGCGCGAGCGCTCGAGCGCCGCGCGGGCCCAGCCGCGGTTGGCGGCGACGGCGGGATCGGTGTCGGGCGCGTTGCGGAATCCCGACTCGGCGGGCGCGGGCGGCTGCGTGCGGTCCTGCACGCGATGCGGCGGAGGCACGGCATCGTCGACGTCGGCGAGCGAGGCGAGGAAGCGGTCGCGCTCGCGGGCGAACAGCTGCTCGGAGCTCGCCAGCTCGAACACGGCGGACATGAAGTTCTCCGAGCTCGCGCCCTCCTCCAGCCGTCGGATGAGGTACGCGATCGCCGAGTCGAAATCGGATGCCGCGACGACGGGCGTGTAGAGCAGCAGGGCGCCGACGTCGCGGCGCACGGCCTCCGCCTGGGCGGGCGCCATGCCGAGCAGCATCTCGATCTCGACGGCGTCCGCGACGCCCCGCTCGGTCGCGAGGTGGCGGGCGTAGGCGAGGTCGAAAAGGTTGTGGCCGGCGACCCCGAGGCGCACGTCGGCGACGTGCTCGGGGCGCAGGGCGGCGTCCAGCACGCGCTTGTAGTTGGCGTCGGTGGCCTGCTTGCTGTGCCAGGTCGCGAGCGGCCAGTCGTGCAGCGAGGCGTCGACGCGCTCCATCGGCAGGTTGGCGCCCTTCACGAGGCGCACCTTGATGCCCGCGCCGCCGGCCTCGCGGCGGGCGTGCGCCCACTCGCGCAGCCGCAGGTAGGCGCCGAGCGCGTCGGGCAGGTAGGCCTGCAGCACGATGCCCGCCTCGAGGCTCCGCAGCTCGGGCCGGTCGAGGATGCGCTGGAAGACCGCGATCGTCAGGTCGAGGTCCTTGTACTCCTCCATGTCGAGGTTGACGAACTTGGCGGGAGTGGCCTCCGCCGCCTGCTGGAAGAGCGGGGTGAGCGCCCCGACGATGTCGTCGACGGCCTCGTCGAACGCCCACGGCGAGTGCGGGGCGACCGTCGCGGAGACCTTGATGGAGACGTAGTCGACGTCGTCGCGCGCGAGCAGCCGGCGGGTGCCCTCGAGCCGGCGGTTCGCCTCGTGGGCGCCGAGCACGGCCTCGCCGAGCAGGTTGACGTTCGGGCGGGCGCCGCGAGCGCGGATGCGGCGGAGCGCGCGCCCGAGCCCGGGGTCGTTCGCGTCGATCACGAGGTGGGCGACCATCCCGCGCAGCACGCGGCGGGCGATCGGCACGACGACGCCCGGCAGGATCGGCGCGACGAGCCCGCCCAGGCGGAGCGCGGTGCGCAGCGGCCAGGCGAGGAAGCGCGGCGGTCGCTTCGCGAGGCGCGCGAGGGTGCGGGCGGCGACGCGCGAGTCCTCGGGGCGGATGACGCCGTCGACGAAGCCGACCGCGAAGTCGAGGCCGTCGGGGTCCTGCAGCAGCCCCGCGAGGTTCTTCGCGGAGGAGTCGACGGGCAGCTCGGCGGCCGCGGCGAGCCAGCGGCGCACCTGGGCGACGACCGCGTCGGCGGTCGCCTCGTGGTCGACGGATGCGGCGGGAGCGGATGCGGCGGATGCGGGCTTCGGCGGGGTCACGGCAGCAGTATGCGGGCGCGCATCCCGTAAGGTATAGCAACGAATTCTTTGCAATATCCATCAGAATCGCTAAAGGATCGATCGCATGCTCGACGTCCGCCGCCTCGCCCTCCTGCGCGAGCTCGCTCTCCGCGGCACGATCGCGGCTGTCGCCGCCGCCCTGCACCAGACCCCCTCGGCGGTGTCGCAGCAGCTCGCGCAGCTCGAGCGCGAGGCCGGGGTGCCGCTGCTGCGCAAGGCCGGCCGGCGCCTGCAGCTCACCCCGCAGGCCGAGATCCTCGTGGGACGCACAGAGGAGATCCTCGCGGCGCTCGAACGCGCCGACACGGAGCTCGCGGCCTCCCTCGAGCAGGCGACCGGCGTCATCCGGGTGGCGATCTTCCAGTCGGTCGCGCTCGCCCTGCTGCCCGCCGCGCTCGACGTGCTCGAGCGCGAGCACCCCGCGCTCACGGCCGTCGTCACCCAGCGCGAGCCCGAGACCGCCCTGCACGAGACCTTCGCGCGCGACTTCGACCTCGTCATCGCCGAGGAGTACCCGGGGCACGCGGCGCCCCAGCTCGCCGGGCTCGACCGGCGTCCCCTCACGACCGACGCCATCCGTCTCGCGGTGCCCCCGGGCGGCTCGGGCAGGTTCGCCATCCGCGACATCCGGGATGCGCGGGACGCCCCCTGGGTCATGGAGCCGCACGGCGCGGCCTCGCGTCACTGGGCCGAGCAGGCCTGCCGACGGGCGGGCTTCGAGCCGCAGGTGCGCTTCGAGACGGCCGACCTGCAGGCGCATGTGCGACTCATCCAGACGGGGCACGCCGTCGCGCTGCTGCCCGACCTCATCTGGCAGGGCGCCGACCCCACCGTCGACCTCGTCGACCTCGAAGGCGGGCCACGGCGCACCGTGTTCACCTCGACGCGAGTCGCCTCCGCGGGCCACCCCGCGGTCGTCGCGGTCCGCGACGCGCTCGACCGGGCCGCGACCCCGTAGCGCCGCCTCAGCGACCGCGCGTCGGTGCGAGGAGGCGCATGCGGCAGGCGAGCTCGACCGCGAAGCGCTCGTCGGGGTCCTCGAGGTCGAGGCCGAGCGAGGTCTCGAGGCGACGGACCCGGTAGTTGACGGCGTTCGGGTGCAGGTTCAGCTCGGCCGCCGCACGCACGAGCGAGTTGCGGTGGCCGAGGTAGGCCGCGAGGGTGCGCACCGCGATGTCCGACTTCTCGGGCCCGAGCGCGTCGAGGGGCGCGAGCAGGTCGTCAAGCAGCCGGCGGCTGAGCGGCGAGGCGTAGAACTCGAGCAGCACGCGGCGCAGGCCCGTGACATCCGTCGCCCGCGCCTCGCCGAGCCGCCCGCCCGCGATGGCCGCCTCGACGGCGATGCGCGCCTCCGCGGCCGACTGGCGCAGCCCCGAGGCCCCGACCTGCGGGGTCCCCAGCCCGAGCGTGTACACCCAGTCGCCGCCCGCCGTCGCGGTCGCGTAGTCGCGGATGCGCTCCCCCGCCTCGCGCAGCCGCCGCTGGTGGTCGCCCGCCCCGTGCTGCTCGCTCGAGACGAGGATGACGTCGTCGTGGATGAGCGCGACGTGCCAGGCCTCCTCCCGCTCGTGCAGCGACTGCAGAGCGAAGAGCTCGACGGCGGGCCCCACCGAGCGCGGGGCCCGCAGCTCGGGGTCGCGGCGATGGGTCGGGCGCAGCCAGCCGACCACGTGGGAGAGCGGCAGCGGGAATCCCAGCCGAGCAGCCTCGGCCCCGAAGCCGTCGAGCCGGCTCGACTCGGCGTAGATGAGCTCGATGAGGAGGTCGGCGCGCGACTGGGTCGGGGCGAAGCGCTCGCCGAGCTCGTGCTGGAGGGCGCGCGACAGGGTCGCCGCGATCACCGGCACGGCGACGAACACCGCCGCGTCTGCGGTCGCGGCGACGAGCCGGCCCACCGGCAGCTCGCCGATGCACACGGCGTCGCGGTCCGTCCAGGCGACCGTCGCATCCTCGACGAGCGAGAGCTCCGTGCCGAGCGCGCCGGAGGCCGCGGCGAGGACGCCCTCCGACCCCGCCCCCTCCGTCGCCGCTGCGGAGGCGAGCTCGATCGCGCGCTCGGCGCGGGCGAGCGCGTCGGCCGCGCCGCCCCGCACGATGCGGTCGATGACGACCGCGAGCTCGGACGCGGTCGCCTCGTCCGCCATCAGCACGGGCACCGCGCCGCGCGCGGCGAGCTGGCGCGCGGTCTCGGCGAGCGGGAAGGCACCCGCGAAGACGAGTCCCGCGAAGCGGCGCGCGATCGCCTGCCGCACGGCGATGTCGACCTGGTAGGCGGAGGGCAGCCGCCCCTCGGATGCGCCCACGATCACGAGACTGCCGACGGGCGCATCCTCGAGCTCGCCGACGGTCGCGATCTCGATGCGCGTGATGCGGGCACCGGTCTGCGGACCGGCCATGTGCCGGATGCCGATCCGGTCCGCCTGCGCGAGCAGCAGCTCCACTCCATCTTGTTCCACGAGCACAGTATGCGCACATACCTGGTGCCGATCGCACATTGAGGCACCCCTGGGCGCTCCCTACTGTCGGACCATGCCGCACTCCCCCGAGCGACCGGGCCCCGAACTCCGCCTCATCGCGCGCGACGACGTCGCCGCCCTCGCGGCGGGCGCCGCCATCTTCGGAACGGGCGGCGGCGGCGCCGTGCACACCGTGCAGCTCGCGGTCGAGATCGCGATCGAGGAGCACGGATCGGTGCCGCTCATCGGCATCGACGAGCTCGGACCGGGCGACGCCGCGATCGTGCTGTCGGCGATCGGCGCACCCTCCGTCGGCATCGAGATGCTCGGCGCGGGCGGCCAGGCCGAGACGATCGTGCGCGAGGTCGAGCGGATGACGGGCACGCGCGTGACGGCCGTGATGGCGGCCGAGATCGGCGGCAGCAACGGTGTCGCCCCGGTCGGCTGGGCCGCCCGGCTCGGCATCGCGGTGCTCGACGCCGACGGCATGGGCCGCGCCTTCCCCGAGGCGACCATGATCTCGATGAACGTCGCCGGCATGCCGAGCGAGTGGGCGGTGATGGCCGACGCGGTCGGCAACCTGTCGACGCTCCGCGTCATCAGCATGGCGTGGCTCGAGCGCCACGCACGCGCCATCACGGTCGCGAGCGGCGGCATCTCGCTCGGCGCCCACTACCTGCTCACCCGCGAGACCGCGCCCGGCGCCGTCATCGAGGGCACCGTGAGCCGCGCGATCGAGGTCGGCCGCGCGCTGCTCGCCTCCCCCGAGCCCGTCGAGGCGCTCGCGGAGACGCTCGACGCGGATGTCGTGGTGCGCGGCAAGCTCGTCGACGTCGAGCGGCGCACCGAGTCGGGCTTCACGCGCGGCTCGGTCACCATCGAGGGCACGGGTGCCGACCGCGGTCGCCTCGTGCGCGTCGAGGTGCAGAACGAGAACCTCGTCGTGCTCGAGGACGGCCGGGTGACGGCGAGCGTGCCCGACCTCATCACGATCGTCGACGCCGAGACGGGCGAGGCCATCTCGACCGAGCTGCTGCGCTTCGGGCAGCGGGTCGCCGTGCTCGCCTGGGCGTGCGATCCGCTGTGGCGCAGCCCGCGCGGGCTCGAGCTCGCCGGGCCCCCCGCGTTCGGCTACGACATCCCCTACGTGCCCTTCGCACGCGCGACCGCGGAGGCGGCCCGATGACCGCCCGCGACCTCTCGGTCGGCATCGACGTCGGCGGCACCAACACCGACGCCGTCGCGCTCGACGGCGCCGGCCGGGTGCTCGCCTGGACCAAGCAGCCCACCACGCCCGATGTCACGAGCGGCATCCGCGCGGCGCTCGTCGCCGTGCTGCGGCAGCTCGGCGACCGTCGTGCCCTCGTCTCGCGCGTCATGCTCGGCACGACCCACGCGACGAACGCCATCGTGCGCCGCCGCGACCTCGACCGCGTCGCCGTCATCCGGCTCGGCGCGCCCGCCTCGACCGAGTTCCCGCCGCTGTCGGGCTGGCCGGCCGAGCTCCGCGACGCGGTGCTCGCGGGCACCTCGATCGCGGGCGGCGGCCACCTCGTCGACGGCTTCCCGATCTCGCCGCTCGACCCCGACGCCATCCGCCGCTTCCTCGACTCCCTCGACGGCGGCTTCGACGCGGTCGCCGTGTGCGGCATCTTCTCGCCCTCGTTCCCCGAGCAGGAGCTCGAGGTGGGCGACCTCGTGCGCGGACACGTCGGCGAGGTGCCCCTCTCGCTCAGCCACGAGGTCGGCGCGCTCGGCCTGCTCGAACGCGAGAACGCGACCGTGCTCAACGCCGCGCTCGGCCGCGTCGCGGGCGAGGTGACCCGCGCCCTCCTGACGGTCGTCGCCGAGGAGGGCCTCGACGCCGACACCTTCTTCGCGCAGAACGACGGCACCCTGATGGCCGTCGACTACGCGGCGCGCTACCCCGTGCTCACGATCGGCTCCGGCCCCGCCAACTCGATCCGGGGCGCCGCGTTCCTCTCCGGCGCGAGCGACGCCATAATCATCGACGTCGGCGGCACCACCAGCGACCTCGGCGTGCTCGCGAGCGGCTTCCCGCGCGAGTCGACCCTGCCGCGCGAGATCGGCGGCGTGCGCACCAACTTCCGGATGCCCGACATCCTGAGCCTCGGGCTCGGCGGCGGCACGATCGTCGACACCGCGGCGGGCGCGTTCGGCGCCGACTCGGTCGGCTACCGCATCGCCGAGGAGTCGCTGCTGTTCGGCGGCTCGACCGCGACGCTCACCGACGCGCGCGCCGCCGTGACGGGGTCGCCCGTCGCGGGTCGCGAGCTGCCTACCCTGAGCGCCACGCAGCGCGCGGGCCTCGCCGGCGCCCTCGCGATGGCGCACGACCGCATCGAGTCGGCCGTCGAGCGGATGTCGCTCGGGCGCGCGAGCCTGCCGCTCGTCGTCGTGGGCGGCGGCGGCTTCCTCGTGCCGGACCGCGTGCTCGGCGCGACCGAGGTGCTGCGGCCCGAGCAGGGCAACGTCGCGAACGCCGTCGGGGCCGCGATCGCGCTCGCCGGCGGCCGCGCCGACCAGCTGTGCGAGCTGCCCGAGCGGGCCGCCGCGATCGAGGCCGCCTCGCGCGCGGCCGTCGAGAAGGCCGTTCAGGCGGGGGCGGACCCGCTCCGGGTCGAGGTGGTCGACATCCTCGAGACCCCCATCTCCTATACGACGCGACCGACGCTGCGGGTGTCGGTCAAGGCCGCCGGGCCCCTCGCCCGGATCGGCGACGAGACGCAGCACCCCCACACCACGAGTCAGAAGGAAGCATCATGACCAGAAAGCACCTCGCGGCGGCCTCGGCCGTCGCGGTCGCGGCGCTCGCGCTCTCCGCGTGCACCGCCACGCCGAACGGCGGAGACGGCGGCGACTACGTCTCGGGCGGCACCTTCGTCAAGGCGCTCACGGGCGACCCCGGCAGCATCATCCCGTTCAACGCCGTCTCATTCGACACCTGGGAGGTCGTGAGCACCGCCTACGAGGCGCTCGTCTACACGACCCCGGACGGCGAGCAGAAGCCGTGGCTCGCGAAGAGCTGGGAGGAGAGCCCCAACCAGGTGGTCTTCACCCTGCACGACGGCATCACCTGCGCCGACGGAACCGCGTTCACCGCCGAGACCGCCGCCAACAACATCGCCTACAACGCCGACCCGGCGAACGCCACCTTCTACTACGGCGCGACGATCACGGAGGCGGTCACCGCGACCGCCGACGGCGACACCCTCACCGTGAAGACCTCGGCGAACGACCCGTTCCTGCTCACCAACGTCGGCAGCATCCTCATGGTGTGCCAGGCCGGCATCGACGACCCGGACAGCCTCGCCGACAGCGCGAACGGCACGAGCCTCTTCAAGCTGACCGACATCAAGGCGCAGTCGTCGTACACCTTCGAGAAGCGCGACGGCTACACCTGGGGCCCGGACGGCGTCACGAGCGAGACGAAGGGCCTGCCGGACGCGATCGAGCTGCGCATCGTCGACGACGTGTCCACGCGCGCGAACCTGCTGCTCGCGGGCGACATCAACGCCGCCCCCGTCGTCGGCGCCGACTCGGCGCGCCTCGACTCGGCCGGCCTCAAGACGGTGGGTGTGCGCAACTCGGTCGGCGAGATGCTCTTCAACGAGCACGAGGGCCGCGTGTTCTCCGACCCGCTCGTCCGCGAGGCGCTCACCACCGCCCTCAACCGCGGCGACGTCGGCGCGGTCCTCGCCGACGGCAAGGCGCTCGACGCCGTCTCGCTCGTCACCAAGACGCCCCTGCTGTGCGTCGTCGACCCGCCCGAGTGGTCGCTGCCCGACACCGACCTCGAGAAGGCGGGCGAGCTGCTCGACCAGGCCGGCTGGAAGCTCGGCTCCGACGGACTCCGCACCAAGGACGGCGAGCCGCTCACGGTCAAGTTCATCTACGACGCCCCCACCGCGGCGCACGCGCCCGCGGCGGAGCTCGTGAAGGAGACCTGGGACAAGCTCGGCGTCACCACCCAGCTGTCCGCGAACGACGCGGCCGCGTGGTCCGACCAGCTGTTCACGACCTTCGACTGGGACACCGGCTGGGTGCAGCTCGCGCCCAACAGCCCCGTCCAGCTGTCGACCTTCTTCGGGGCGACCCCCGTCGACGGCGGCCTGAACTTCATGTTCGTCGACAACCCCGACTACAACGCGAACGCCGACAAGGCGCGCGCGGCGTCGAGCTCCGATGAGGCGTGCGGCTACTGGCGCGACGCCGAGACGGCGCTCATCGAGCGGACGGATGTGTTCCCGCTCGCGGACAACATCATCCCGACCTACATGAACGGCGCGGTGTTCGAGGCCCCGGCCTACGTGATGCCGACCACCATCCGGATGCTGGGCTGAGACCGTGACGGCTCCCTCGTCAAGCACGGCCGCGGTCGCCCCGGTCGGGCGCCCTCCCGTGCGGCGAGGGAGCCGTCCGCTCCAGCTGTCGCCCCGCGTCTCCTTCCTGCTGCGACGGCTCGGACGGATGGCGATCTCGCTCGGGATCGTCGTGGTCGCGACCTTCGCGATCATCCACCTCGTGCCGGGCGACCCGGTGCGGGCGGTGCTCGGCCCGAGCGCCCCGGCGGAGCTCGTCGCCCGCACGCGCGCCGAACTGGGTCTCGACCAGCCGCTGCCCGTGCAGTTCTGGAACTACGTCGCGGGGCTGTTCCAGGGCGACCTCGGCACCTCGCTGCAGACCCATCGCCCGGTCGCCGACACGCTCGCCCAGCGGGCGCCCGCGACACTCGTGCTCGCGGGGGTCTCCTTCCTGGTCGCGGCGATCGGCGCCCTGCCGATCGGCCTCGCGACGGCGATCTCGGTGCGCAGCGGACGCCGTCGCGTGCTCGATCTCATCGCATCCGCGATCGTGGGCCTGCTGATCGTGGTGCCGAACTTCCTGCTCGCGGTCGGCCTCGTCTGGCTGTTCGCCGTCGAGTGGCGCCTGCTGCCGGTCGCCGGGTGGGGGCAGCCCGCGCAGCTCGTGCTCCCCGTGCTGGCGCTCGCGATCGGGCCGATGGCCTACCTCGCCCGCATCGTGCACGTCGAGCTGCTCGTGGTGCTCGACGCCACCTACCTCACGACCGCACGCAGCAAGCGGCTGCCCGGGCGGCTCATCTACCTGCGGCACGCGCTGCCCAACATGCTCACCTCGGCGCTCACCATCGGCGGGCTCATGCTCACCGGCATGGTCGCCGGCACCGTGCTGATCGAGACGATCTTCGCCATCCCCGGGCTCGGCACGACGATCGTGTCGTCGATCACCGCCAAGGACTATCCGATGATCCAGGGCGTCGTGCTCGTCTACGCGGGCATGGTGCTCGTGCTCAACCTCGTGGTCGACCTCGTGCTCATGACGATCGACCCCCGATCCTCGCTCGCGGAGGGCTGATGGCGACCCGCACCCGGAGATCCCGGATCCTCACCCCGGCGGGCATCACGACCGCCGTCGGCCTCGCGATCGTCGTCGGTCTCGCGATCGTCGGGCCGATCATCTGGGGCGCGCAGGCGGAGGCGACCTCGGTCGCCGACCGGCTCCAGGGGCCGAGCGCGCTGCACCCCTTCGGCACCGACGAGCTCGGCCGCGACGTGCTCGCCCGCGTGCTCGCGGGCACCCGCACCTCGGTGCTGCTCGCACTCGGCGCGACCGCGATCGCCGTCGCCCTCGGCGTCGTCCTCGGGCTGCTGCCCACGGTGCTGCCCCGCGTGCTGCGGCGCGCGCTCACGGGCCTCATCGACATCCTGCTCGCCTTCCCGTGGCTGCTGCTCGCGCTGTTCTTCTCCGCGATCTGGGGGGCGAGCGCGACGGGCGCGATGCTCGCCGTCGGCTTCGCCGGCATCCCCGCCTTCGCCCGGCTCAACTACACCCTCGCCTCCTCGATCATGGGACGCGACTACGTGCGCGCCGCCCGCATCGTGGGCGTCGGGCCGATCGGCGTGCTCGCGCGGCACGTCGTGCCGAACGCCGCGGGCCCGCTGCTCGTCAACGCGACCGTGCACGCGAGCGGGGCGCTGCTCTCCTTCGCGGGGCTGTCGTTCCTCGGCCTCGGCGTGCAGAGCCCCGAATACGACTGGGGCCGGCTGCTGCGCGAGGGCATCGCCCGCATCTACGTCAACCCGATGGCCGCGATCGGCCCCGGGATCGCGATCGTCGCCACGGGGCTGTTCCTCACCCTCGCGAGCGATGTGTTCGCCACCACGCCCCGGCGCGGCGCGCTCATCCGGACCGGACTGCGGGGGCTGCGACCCGCCCTCCGGACCGGAGCCGGGCGCGCCGCGTCGGCACCCCACCTCGTCACGACCGACGAGGCGGATGCCGTCTCCGTCGCCCGCGGACTGCGGATCGCCTTCCCCGGAGCGGAGGGCGGCTCCGTCGAACGCGTGCACGGCGTCGAGCTCGAGATCGCCCCCGGCGAGGTCGTCGGCATCGTCGGCGAATCGGGCTCGGGCAAGTCGATCACCGCCATGGCGCTCGCGGGCCTCATCGAGCCGCCCGGCGCCGTCGCCGCCGCCGAGCTGCGCTTCCGCGGGGTCGACCTGCTCGGCCCGCTCTCGGCGGCGTCCAAGCGCCGCCTGGGCCTCGAGCTCGCGATGGTGTTCCAGGATCCGCTCACCTCGCTCAACCCCGCGCTCACCATCGGCCGCCAGCTGACGGAGGCCGTCGAGGTGCACGAGGGCGTGTCGCGGGCCGAGGCGCGCGAGCGGGCGGTGCGGGCGCTCGCCTCCGTCGGCATCCCGGATCCCGAGCGGCGGCTGGGACAGTACCCGCACGAGTTCTCGGGCGGGATGCGGCAGCGCGCCATGATCGCGATGGGGCTCATGGGCAGCCCCCGCCTCATCGTCGCGGACGAGCCCACCACGGCGCTCGACGTGACCGTACAGCGCCAGGTGCTGCAGAACCTCCGCCGCGCCCAGACGCTCACCCACACCGCGATCCTGTTCATCTCGCACGACATCGCCCTCGTCGCCGGCTTCTCGGACCGCATCCTCGTCATGAAGGACGGCCTCGTCGTGGAGCAGCTCGCCGCCGACCGCCTGCTCGTCGACGCGCAGCATCCCTACACGAAGGCGCTCATCGCCTGCGTGCCCGACATGGCGTCCGACCGCACGCAGCCGCTCCCCGTCATCGGCGACCTCGACACCGCGCGGAGGGCCTCGTGACCGACTTCCAGATCGAGCACCTCACGGTGCGGTACGGCACCGGATCGCGCGCGCACCTCGCCGTCGACGACGTGAGCCTGCGGGTCCCCCCGGGCCGCACGCTGGGGCTCGTCGGTGAGTCGGGGTCGGGCAAGTCCTCGGTGGCGGCGGCCGCCGTGGGACTCGTGCGGCCGGCGGGCGGGGCGATCCGGCTCGACGGGGTGGACGTCAGCGCGCGCGGCGCGGCGGCCCGGGCGGCACGGCGCCGCATCCAGCTCGTCTTCCAGGACCCCTTCTCGGCCCTCGACCCGCGCATGCCCGTCGGGACCTCGATCGCCGAGGCGACCCGCGCGACGGGCCGCCGCTTCACGCGCGCCGAGAAGGCGGAACGCGTGGCGGAGCTGCTGCGCCGCGTGCACATCGACCCCTCGCGGGCGGGCGAGCTTCCCGGCGCGTTCTCGGGCGGACAGCGACAGCGCATCACGATCGCGCGGGCGCTCGCGGGCGAGCCCGCCGTGCTCATCGCCGACGAGATCACCTCCGCGCTCGACGTATCGGTGCAGGGCGTCATCCTCAACCTGCTGCGCGAGCTGCAGGCGGACCTCGGCCTCACCGTGCTGTTCATCTCCCACAACCTCGCCGTGGTGCGCTACGTCAGCCACGAGCTGTGCGTCATGCGGAACGGCCGCGTCGTCGAGGCGGGCGAGACCGAGGCCGTGCTCGAGCGACCCGCCGACCCCTACACGCGCGAGCTGCTCGCCGCGGTCCCCGTGCTCGGCGAGCGCCTCGACCTCGGCGCCCCCGCCTGAGCCCACGCGGGCGTCCCGAGGGCGGGGTGACCGCACATACCCGGCAGGGAAGGGTGGAGTGACCGCCCATGGAGGGGTGGCCGTCACTGCTCGGAGACTGGCCGGAGTGGTCGACGACGATCGCGCCCCCAGACAGGAGACACACAGCATGCAACGACGCATCACCGCCCTGGCCGCCGTCTCGGCCGCCGCACTCGCCCTCACCCTCATCGGCTGCTCGAGCGACACCGGAGGCGGCGGCGAGGCATCCGGCCCCAACGGCTTCGGCGACTGCGAGCTGCCGGGTGAGGCGGGCAGCATCCAGCTCGACCCCATCGTCGACGGCCAGCTCTCCGTCGTCACCGTGCTGCCCAACCCCGGCTGGTGGAACGGCACGACGCCCGAGAACCTCACCGACGGCTTCGAGATGTGCATGCTCGCCGACATCGCGCACCGCGCGGGCCTCGAGAAGATGAGCATCAAGGTGCTCTCGTGGGATCAGTACATCTCCGGCTCGTTCACCGACTACGACCTCGGCGCCGTCGTCACGAGCATCACCGAGGAGCGGAAGGCGATCTTCACCTTCTCCGACCCGTACTACACCTCCAACCGCTCCGTGACGGTGCAGAAGGGCTCGAAGTTCGACGAGACCAACATCCGCGAGGCGAAGATCGGCACCATCCAGAGCACCACCAACTCGAAGTGGCTGACGGACGTGCTGAAGCCCACCCAGGACCTCGCGCTCTTCAGCGACGGGCCCGAGATGTTCGCGGCCCTCGCCGCCGGCCAGGTCGACGCGATCGTCACCGACACCGAGACGGCGCTCACCCAGTCGAAGCCCTACGCCGACCAGCTCGAGATCCTGGGGCAGTGGAAGGCGGATGACGACTGGGGCATGGTCATGCCGCTCGACACCCCGAACGTCGGCGCCGTCAACGAGGCGCTCGCCGCCATGAAGTCCGACGGGACGCTCGCGGCCCTCTCGAAGAAGTACCTCGAGCCGCTCTTCGGGATCGACCCGGCCAGCATCCGGTTCCTCGACGCGCCGTGACATCCGTCCGCACGGGGGAGGCGCCGGCCGTCGCCGGCGCCTCCCGCCTGAGCCCCCCGCCCCGCTCGCTCGCCCTCTCGGTCGCGGCGCTCGCGGTGCCCCTGCTGCTGCTCGTCTGGGCGGGACTGCTCGGCACGGTCGCCGCTCGGCCCACCCCGGACGAGCTGTCGGTGACGGGCCTCGTATTCGGGCTCGCCGCATCCCTCGCCGCGCTCGGCATCGCCTGGTATGCGGCCCGCGGCCTCCAGCTCGCCCTCGCGGCGGGGCGCCAGGATGCCGCGGGCGAGCGCCTCGAGGCCCGCGCCCTCTCATCGCGATCGCGCCGGCACAGCTTCGGCGCGCTCAGCAGCTCGCTCGCGCTCGCCCTCGTGCTCATGACCGTCATGGTGCTGACGGCCAACCAGGCGAAGATCATCACCACCTTCTTCAACGTCGACTACATGGTGCGCAGCGCCGAGAACATCGTGCGCGCGTTCGGGCTCAACATCTTCATCGCCGTCATCTCGATGGCGTTCGTGCTGGTCTTCGGCCTCGTGCTGGCGGTCGTGCGGATGGTGCCGGGCGAGGGGGCGCGGCCGCTGCGGGCCCTCGCAATCGCCTACATCGACGGGTTCCGCGCGATCCCCTCGATCATCGTGCTCTACCTCATCGGCTTCGGCCTGCCCCTCGCCGGGCTCCCGTTCTTCGCGGGCCTGCCGCAGGCGTGGTACGCGATCATCGCCCTCACCCTCACCTACAGCGCTTACGTCGCCGAGATCTACCGGGCGGGGATCGAGGCGGTGCACCCCTCGCAGGTCGGCGCGTCCCGCTCCCTCGGGATGTCGTACGGGCTCACGCTGCGCCACGTCGTGCTGCCGCAGGCGGTGCGGGCCGTCATCCCGCCGCTCCTGTCGGCGTTCATCGCCCTGCAGAAGGACACCGCGCTCGTGAGCATCATCGGCGCGGTCGACGCGTTCAGCCAGGCGAAGTTCTTCGCCTCGTCCAACTTCAACCTCTCATCGGTCGCCGTCGTCGCCGCGCTGTTCGTGCTCATCACGATCCCGCAGGCGCGCCTCGTCGACTGGCTGCTGGCCCGGGGCGCGGCGCGCCGCGCGAGGAGGACCCGATGACGTTCCTGGAATTCGATGCCGTGCGCAAGCACTACGGCGACCACGAGGTGCTCGCGGGCGTCGACCTCTCGATCGAGAAGCACCAGGTGGTGACGCTCATCGGCGCCTCCGGCTCGGGCAAGTCGACGCTGCTGCGCTGCGTCAACGCGCTCGAGTCGATTACGAGCGGCCAGATTCGGCTCGACGGGGACGTCGTCTCCGGTCCCGGCGTCGACCTCAACGCGTTGCGCCGGCGGGCCGGCATGGTGTTCCAGTCCTTCAACCTGTTCCCGCACATGACGGTGCGGGAGAACATCACCCTCGCCCCGCGCAAGGTGCTGGGGCTGTCGAGGGCCGAGGCGGAGGCGCGCGCCGACGAGCTGCTCGAACGGGTCGGCCTCGCCGAACGGGCCCACTATCATCCGGATCAGCTGTCGGGGGGCCAGCAGCAGCGGGCGGCGATCGTGCGTTCGCTCGCGATGGACCCGGAGGTCGTGCTGCTCGACGAGATCACCTCGGCGCTCGACCCGGAGCTGGTCGCCGAGGTGCTGAGCATCGTGCGCGAGCTCGCCCGCGACGGCATGACGATGATGCTCGCGACGCACGAGATGGGCTTCGCGCGCGAGGTGTCGGACCTCGTCGTGTTCCTCGAGAAGGGCGTCATCCTCGAGCAGGGTCCGCCCGAGCAGGTGCTCGTCGATCCCGTGGAGCCCCGCACCCGCGAGTTCCTCCGCGCGGTAGCCGCCTGAGACCCCCCGCGAGTAGTCGTATTTCACCCTCATCGGCGGGTTCTTGGGCCGGATATACGACTACTCGCCGAAGAGGAGGAGGGCGGAGGCGGCGGAGGCCAGGGACAGGGTCGCGTGCTCGAGCTCGCGGGCGCGGGGGCGGAGGGCGTCGACGGGACCGACCAGGCAGGCGGCGGCGACGACCGAGCCCGCCGCGTCGCGGACCGGGGCCGAGATCGAGAACAGGCCCGCATCCTCGATCGACGCGAACGAGATGACGCCGTCGCGCCGCACCCTGCGGACACGCTCGGCGAAGGCGGCCACCTCGTGGGCGGAGTGACGGGCGGGCAGCAGCTCGGCGAGTCGCTCGGGATCGAGGTCGTGGGCGAGGGCCGGTCCCCCGTCCGAGCCGATGATCGGATGCGGCCGCCCGATCCAGGACGCCATCCGCAGCCCCTCCCCGGCCGGCCCGAGCTCCTCGACGAGGGTGAAGCTGCGCATGCCGCGCAGCACGGTGAGGAACGCGCACTCGCCCGTCGCCTCGGCGGTCGCGCGCACGAGGGGCGTGCCGCGCTCGATCAGCAGCGGCTCGGCCACGGCGCGATGCCACGCGTGCAGGCCCCACGGGATGCGGTGCCGACCCGCGGGGTCGACTGCGGCGAGTCCCGCGCGGCGCGCGGCGCGCAGGATGCGGTGCACCCGGTCCGGGCCGAGCCCCGTCGCGCGCGCGAGCGCCGGGAGCGTGGCGTCCCCGCCCACGAGCGCGTCGAGCACCCGCAGTGCGGCGGGGATGCCGGTCGCAACCCCCTGCGACGCGGCGGGCGGCGGGGCGTCCTCCCGATCCCCCGCATCCGCGACGCTGCGCTCGAGCTCGTGTCTGGCCGCCGCGAGGGCCCGCCGTGCGCGCGGCACCCCGCCCCGCGCACGGTCGACGAGCAGCCGCACGGCGAGCACGGCGACGCACTCGCCGTCCGGGGTGAGCACGGGCGCCGCGACCTCGACGGCGCGGCCACGCGCCGACTCGCGGATGCCGCCCGCCGGATCCGCCGCCGCGCGGGCGATCGCCCCCTCGGCCTCGTCGGCTGATCCGCCGACGTCCGCGGGCGAGTGGAGCGTCCACGCCGAGGCGACGCTCGCGACGATGCGCCAGGTCCCGCCGGCGGGCCCGGCGAGGCACACCGTCTCGCCGGTCTGCTGGGCCGCGAGCGCGAGCGCGAACCGCACCGCGCCCGCGTAGGGGGCGGCGGCCCGACCCGAGAGGCGGATCGCGGCGGGCCCGATCCGGTAGCCGCCGTACCCGCCCGCGCGCTCGAGCATCCCGACGCGCTCGAGCTCCGCGGCGAGGCGCGAGGTGGTGCTGAGGGTGAGCCCGAGCGTGCGCGACAGCTCGCCGACCCCGAGGGGGGCGAGCGGGTCGGGCCGCTCCGCGACGAGGCGCGCGAGGGTGAGCGCATGCGCGATCCGATCGCCCACGGGCACCTCCTGCAATTCGACGACGCTCGGTTTGCAGTATGCGCGGCGCGCGACCGCCGCGGAACGGGCGGTTCCTACAGTGACCTCACCGCGAACCCGAACAGGAGCACACCGCATGGAGACCTTCGACGTCGCCGTCGTCGGGATGGGCGCGCTCGGCAGCGCCGCCGCCTACCACCTCGCCCGCCGCGGCGCGCGCGTCGTCGCCTTCGAGCAGTTCGAGCTCGGGCACGTGCGGGGCGCCTCGCACGACACCTCGCGCATCATCCGCACCTCCTACGGCGCCGAGCGCTACGTGCGGCTCGCGCAGTCGGCGTACCGCGACTGGGCGGAGCTCGAGGCGGCGACGGGAGAGCGGCTCACGACCATCACGGGCGGTGTCGTGTTCATCCGCACGGGCGGGCCGTACGCGGCGGCCGACTTCGCCGAGGCCCTCACCGCCTCGGGCGTTCCGCACGAGCTGCTGACCCCCGCCGAGGTGCACGCGCGCTGGCCGCAGTTCGCCATCCCCGAGGGGGTCGAGACCGTCTACACGCCCGACTCGGGCATAGCGCACGCCTCGCGCACGGTCGCGACGCTGCAGCTGCACGCGCGTGTGAGCGGCGCCGACATCCGCGACCGCACGCGCGTCGAGGCGGTGGAGCCGGATGCGGGGGGCGTCATCGTGCGCACCTCCCGTGGCGAGGTCCGGGCGCGCAAGGTCGTCATCGCGGCCGACGCGTGGACGAACGAGCTGCTCGCACCGCTCGGCGCGGAGATCCCGCTCATCGTCATGCAGGAGCAGGTCAGCTACTTCAAGCCCGCCGACCCCGCCCCGTACGACCCGGAGCGCTTCCCGGTGTGGATCTGGGAGGACGACCACTGCTTCTACGGCTTCCCGAGCTACGGCGAGCCCACCATCAAGGCGGCGCGCGACGTCTCCGACAACCTGATGACCCCGGGCGAGCGCACCTTCGAGCCGTCGGCGGAGCTGCTCGACGAGCTGCGCGGCTTCATGGGCGCGGTCATCCCCGGCTCGGGCGAGGTGCTGCGCACCGTGACGTGCCAGTACGCGCTCACCCCCGACCGCGAGTTCGTGCTCGGCCCGCTGCCCGAGCACCCGGATGTGCTGGTCGCGCTCGGCGCGGGGCACGCCTTCAAGTTCACGCCCGCGATCGGACGCGTGCTCGCCGAGCTCGCCCTCGACGGCGAGACGGGCGACGACATCTCGGGCTTCGCCGTGCCGGCACGGAACGCCGAGTAGCGTCGCCGGGCGGTGTCAGCCCGCGCGACGGGCGGTGCGCACGATGCCCGCGACGAGCTCGGGCCACAGCTCCCAGGGGATGAGGTGGCCCATGCCGGGGTGCACCTGCAGCTCCGCGTCGGGCATCGTGTCGGCGATGTCGAACGCGGCGTACCAGTGCAGGGTGCGGTCGTCGCGCCCATGGAACACGAGGGCCGGCACCTCGACCGCCCGCAGCGCCTCGAGTCGCCCGGTCGCCCGGTAGAGCGCCGACCACTGCCGCATGAAGCCCTCGGGCGCGTAGCCGCGGTCGTAGGCCTCCCCCGCCCGGGCGCGGTGCCAGTCCACCTGCGGGTCGTAGATCGTGCCCTCGGCCCAGGCGAGCGCCATGGGCGCAGCGCCCTCCACGACCTGCTCGCGCGTGTACCGCTGCGGCACCTCGATGACGGGGCGCTCGTGCAGCACGTAGCGGTCGCTCTTGTCGGGAATGGTCGACAGCAGCCCGAGGCTCAGCACGCGGTCCGGGTGGTCGATCGCGTAGCGCTGCGCCATCATGCCGCCCATGGAATGCCCCACGATGTGGGCCGCGTCGACGCCGAGCTCGTCGAGCACGCGTCCGATGTCGTCGGCCATGTCCTCGAGCCCGTAGCCGCCGTCGACGTCGTCGGGCCCACCGAAGCGGTGCGACATCCCGGTGTCGCGGTTGTCGAACCGCACCACCCGGAAGCCTTCGGCGGTGAGCAGCGCGATGAACCGCTCGTCCCAGCTGAGCAGCTGCGCGCCGCCGCCCGAGACGAGCACGACGAGCGGATGCGCGGGGTCGCCGAACGCCTCGAAGTAGATGCGGATGTCGTCGGTCGCTGTGTGCGGCATGCTCACGCCTCCGGGGTGCGGGGTCGGCCGGCCGGCGCGTTGACGGCGGCGCGGGTGTTGACGGTATACGGCGTCTGCCCGGTCGGCTCTCCGAACAGCAGGATGAGCTCGGCGGGCGCGTCCGTCTCGTTCGCGACGCCGTGCGGCACACCCTCGGGCACGTAGACGGCGTCGCCCGCCGTGAGCACGGTGCGCTCGCCGCCGACCGTCATGACGACCTCGCCGGAGATCACGAGGTACAGCTCGTGCTGGGTCTCGACGGAGCAGCTCTCGGGGTCGTCCTCGAGGTGGAAGTGCTCGCCCTCCGAGGTGCCGGGCTCCAGGTGGTAGAGCATGACGGAGGTGGGGAGTGCGGAGGCCTCCCGGAAGTACCAGTCGATGCCGACGCGGCCGTCGCCCCGGTAGAGCGCCCAGTCGTGGTGCTCGTCCCCGCGTCGCTGGATCAGCATCCCGGGCCCCTATCCGAGCCCCACCGGGCTCATGGTGAAGCCGAAGAGGTCTTTCGGGTCCTCGGGCTCGGCGACGAGGTCGATGTCGACGACGAGGTCGGTGCCCGTGACGTCGGCACGCAGGTGGTGCAGGGCGGAGAAGTCCTCGATGGCGAAGCCGACGGAGTCGAACAGGGTGATGTCGTCGGCGGAGCTGCGCCCGGGGAGTCGGCCCGCGAACACCTCCCACAGCTCGGTCACCGCGAAGTCGGCGGGCTTCGACTGCAGCTCGCCCTCGATGCGGGTCTGCGGCGTGTACTCCACGAAGACGCGTGCGCGGTCGAGGATGCGGGGGTCGAGCTCGGTCTTGCCGGGGCAGTCGCCGCCGATCGCGTTGAGGTGCACGCCGGGGGCCACGTCCTCGTCGCGCAGGACGATCGCGTTGGCCTTGTCGGCGGTGCAGGTCGTGATGACGTCGGCGCCCCGGGCCGCATCGGGTGCCGACCGCGCGCGCTCGACGGCGAAGCCGAGCGGTTCGAGATTGCGTGCGCACTTCTCGACGGCGACGGGGTCGGTGTCCCAGACGCTCAACGTGTCGATGCCGAGCACCTCGCGGAAGGCGATCGCCTGGAACTCCGACTGGCTGCCGGCGCCGATGAGCGCCATCCGTCGCGAGTCCGGGCGGGCGAGCAGGCGCGCGACGGCGGCGGAGGTCGCGGCCGTGCGGAGCGCCGTGAGGATCGTCATCTCGGCGACGAACACGGGGTACCCGTTGTGCACGTCGGCGAGCACCCCGAACGCGGTGACCGTCTGGTATCCGCGGGCCGGGTTGAAGGGATGCCCGTTGACGTACTTGAAGGCGTAGGAGTCGGGGTCGCTGATCGGCATGAGCTCGATCACGCCGAAGGGCGTGTGGCTCGCGATGCGCTCGCGCTTGTCGAACGACTGCCACCGCACGAAGTCCGCGGCGATGCGGTCGGCGAGGCCGGCGATGATGGGGCCGGTGCCGCGCTCGGCGATCCAGCGGGTCAGGTTCTGGACGCCCACGAACTCGGTCACCGCTCGAGCCTCGCACGCCGCCGGGCCCGCGGCACATGGGGCAGACCGCCATGCGTTCAGGCGAGGGGTGTGCGCATCACCCGGCCCGCTCAGGGCCGGGCGGCGGCCCGCACCGAGCGGCGCAGCAGCTCGAGCCGCACGGCCGCCTGCACGCGGAAGCGGCGCTCCGGCTCCGCGAGCGCGCCGTCGAGCAGGTGCTGGATGCGATCGAGCCGCTGCTGCACGGTGTTCGGGTGGATGCGGAGCGCGTCCGCCGCCGCCCCTCGGCTCTCACCGGCGTCGAAGTACGCGCCGAGCGTCTCGACGAGTGCCGTGCCGCGGCGCTCGTCCCACGCGAGCACGGGCCCGAGCAGCTCGGCGATGAAGCCGTCGAGCGCCGCGGGGTCCATCGGGGCGAGCACCTGATACGGCGCGAACGCGTCCGACGAGACGGTCGCACCGGAGACGCCCAGCGCCGGCAGCAGATCGAGATCCCGCGCCGTCCGGTCCAGGCCCGCGCGCAGCTCGGCCATCGGCAGCTCGCGCCGCAGCGCGACGGCGGCAAGCGACGGATCGCGCAGCGTGTCGGCGACGACGCGACGCACCCGCTCCGTCTCGGCCACGACGTCCGCTGCCGTCCACGCGATGGCGACCCGGCCGTTCCAGGCGGCCACGTAGCCCCCGTCCCCGACGGCCCGCTCGGTGTAGCGCACGGCGTCGACAAGGGTGCGCGGGGGGACCGCGAGCACCGCGCATCCCGTGAACTCCGCGGGGGTGGCGAGGGCGTCGTCCCCGGCGGGAGCGCGGCCGTCGATGACGTCGAGCAGCCAGCCGGCCCGCTTCTCGGCGAGCATCGCGAGCGCGGACGCCGACAGGTGCCGCTCGAGCTCGCGATAGGCGTCCTCCGCACGGGCGGTCGCGGACGAGGCCGCCGCGAGCAGCCGGGCGCTGTGCAGCACCGCCGCCGCGTGGTCGGCGAAGGCGGACAGCAGCAGCACCTGCTCGGGACTGAACTCGTGAGGCGAGCGGTTGCAGGCGAAGAGCGCGCCGAGCACCTCCTCCCCCACCGCGAGCGGCACGCCGAGGAACGAGACCAGGCCCTCGGCCTGCACGACCTCGTCGATGTGGGAGTCGTGCGGGGCCTCGCTCATAGCCGTGTAGCGGGGGACGCGCACGGGTGCGCGGGTGCGGACGACGAGGCTCGCGAGCCCCACCCCCGCGGGCACCCGCAGGTCGCGGAACTCGGGGGTCACGGTGCCCGCCGTGTACCGCACCCTCAGCTCCTCCCCGTCGCCCTCCGCCTCCGAGAGGTAGGTGACGTCGGTGCCCATGAGCGAGTGGGCGCGATCGACGAGCCGGCGCAGCACCTCGTCGACGTCGCGGAGGCGCACGAGCTCGCGCGCCGTGGAGAACAGCGCCTCCAGCTCGGCCGCGCGGCGCCGCAGGCGCGCGTTCTCCGCGAGCGCGGCGGTGAGCGCGTCGTCGGTCATGAGGGCAGCCTAGGAGGGCGGGATGGTACCCGCGGCGTGCGAGGGGAAGCGCGGGGGGCGCCGCTCGGCGAAGGCGGCGAGACCCTCACGTGCGTCGGCGCTCATGAAGGCCTCCTGCCCGAGCTCGGCCTCGCGGCGGAACGCGTCGTCGAGTGGCAGGGCCGAGAGCTCGCGCACCGAGCGGATGACGGTCGCGACGGCGGTGCGGCTGCGCGTGAGCACCTCGCGCGCGAGGGCGAACGCCGCGTCCTGCAGCTCCGCATCCGGCACGACCCGGTTGACGATCCCGTAGCGCAGCGCCGTCGCGGCGTCGATGCGGGTGCCGAGCAGCATGAGCTCCATCGCCCACGGGTACGGGATCTGCCGCACGAGCCGCACGAGGGTGCCGCCCGCGGGGACCACGCCGACGCCGGTCTCCGGCAGGGCGAACTGCGCCGAGGCGGACGCGATGCGCAGCTCGGTCGACAGCGCGATCTCGAAACCGCCGCCGAGGCACAGCCCGTTGACGGCGGCGATCACGGGCTTCTCGAGGCGCGTGTGCTTCTGGTGCGCGGCATCCCACTCGCTGATGTCGAAGCGCCCGGACGCGAGCGCCGGGATCGACTCGCCGAGGTCGGCCCCGACGCAGAACGCGCGATCCCCCGCCCCCGTGAGGATCGCGACCCCGAGTGCGGGGTCGTCGCGCACCTCGGCGAACGCCGCCCCGAGCTCCTCGTACATCGCGAGCGTGAGGGCGTTGAGCTTGCCCGGCCGGTCGATCGTGATGACGCCGACCCCCTCGACGCGCTCGAGCGTCACCCGCCCGTCGGACGACGGCATCAGACGGTCCCGTCGGCGCGCAGGGCGGCGATCTCCGACGGCGGCATCCCGAGCAGCTCGCCGAGCACGGCATCCGTGTGCGCCCCGATCCCGGGTGCCGCACCGCGGGTGCGCGGCGGCGTCGCACCGAGCTTGACGGGCGAGCCGAAGGTGCGCAGCGAGCCGACGCCCGGGTACTCCGTCTCGACGACCATGTCGCGGGCCGCGATCTGCGGGTCGGCGACGACCTCCGCGATGTCCTTGATCGCGCTGAGCGGCACGGAGTCGCCCGCGAGCTCCTCGAGCTCGGCCTTGGTCCTCCCCGCGAACCAGCCGTCGACGAGGGGCTTGACCTTGTCACGGTAGACGTCCGCGTCGAAGCGGTCGGCCATCGCGTGCAGCTCGGGGTGCGCCTCGTACTCGCCCGGGCCGCCGAAGATGTCGCAGGAGATGCGCCAGAACTTGTCGGTGTAGCCGCCGAAGAAGACGTAGCCGTCCGCGCAGGCGAAGAGCTCGTAGGGGCGCACGAAGGGATGCGCGTTGCCGAGCGGGCGCGCGACCGCGCCCTCCGCCGTGTAGGAGACGACCGCGTTCTCGGTGAGGGTCAGGACGGAGTCCTGCTGCGAGATGTCGACGAGCTGTCCCTCCCCCGTGCGCTCCGCGTGACGGAGGGCGGCGAGCACGCCTATCGCGCCGTAGAGGCTCGCGGCGAGGTCGCCGATGATCGTGCCGACGCGCGTGGGCTCGCCGTCCGCGGGCCCGTTCATCGACCACAGGCCGCCCGTCGCCTGCGCGCTGTTGTCGTAGGCGGGCTTGCCGCGCGAGGGGCCGGTCTGCCCGAAACCGCTGAGGGCGGCGTAGACGAGGCGCGGGTTGACCTCGCGGAGCCGCTCGTAGCCGAGGCCGAGGCGGTCCATGGTGCCCGGGCGGAAGTTCTCGACGAGCACGTCGGCCGCGGCCACGAGCCGCTCGAGGAGCGCCTTGCCGCCCGGGTGCCGCAGGTTGACGGTCGCGCCGAGCTTGTTGCGGTTGAACTGGGCGAAGAATCCGCTGACCGAGCCGCCCGCACCTTCGAGCTGCGGAGGGAAGGTGCGGGCGTAGTCCGGGTCGTCGGGGTGCTCGATCTTGATGACGGTCGCCCCGAGGTCGGCGAGGACGGTCGAGCAGTAGGGGCCGGCGACGACGCGTGTGATGTCGATCACGACGACCCCCGCGAGGGCTCCGGGGTTCGCGTCGTGGCGTCCCAGCTCGGCCAGTCGGATGCGGAGGGTCTCGTCGATCATGCGGCGATCGTGTCACCGGCTCCGTGGACAGCCCTATAGCTTTGCAGCCATATCGAGCTATCTCCTTATGGCGATCAAGCCACACGAATAGCTCAGGCGCGCACCTCGCGCATCCGTGCCGCGAGCTCGGGGTTCGAATACGGCCCCTCGGCCTCCAGCTCCGCGAGGATGCGGTCCACGACCTCGGGGCGCTTGTCCTGGCTCATCTTGTCCTTCCCGATGAAGCGGGTCACCGTCATCCGGAACCCGACGGTGCCGTGCACGATGCGCTCGGCGTATGCGGCGTTCTCGAGGGTGCCGCGCATCCGGAACGGATGCGGCAGCGGGTCCTCGAAGTGGTTCACGAGGCGCTCCAGCACGGCGAGGTTCTCCTCGGTGGAGAGGATCTCGGGCACCCCGTAGGCGTGCACGGTCGCGAAGTTCCAGGTCGGCACCGCCTGGGGCAACCCGTACCAGGAGGGCGAGATGTAGCCCGAGGGGCCGTAGAAGACCACGGCGAGCTCCGACTCGCCCAGTCGGTGCAGCCTCTCGTCGGGCCTCCCGACGTGGCTCAGCAGCACGATCCCGTCGGCGCCCTCGTCGAGCAGGAAGGGGTAGTGCGACACCACGACGCCGTCGGGTGTCGCGCTCGCCATCGTCGCCCAGGGGTTGCGCCGGATGAGCTCCTTCGCCCGCTCGGGGTCGGTCAGCTCGTAGTCCGGGTTCTCGCGCATGCTCCCAGCATCGGGGCCGAGGCCCCCGCGGGCGACGGGTGCATCGCACACCCCGACGCCGCCGGTGCGGTGCGAGGGCACACCCGCCGGACCGTCAGCGACGGATGCGACGGGCCGCGCAGCCGGCGTCGCTCAGTCGCGATCCCAGGGCAGGTTCTGCCAGAGCGCGGGCTCGCGGGTGAGGCGGATGAGGCGGCGCTCGAGCTGTCGCAGCTCATCCTCGCCCCCGAGGTCGCCGCCCCAGAACGGGGCCATGTTGGCGCCGTCCGCGGCGGCCACCACGAGGCGCAGCACCTCCGGCGGCAGTCCGTCGGCGCGCAGATCCGCGTCGAGACGGAGCGCGTCGGCGCGCGCGATCTCCGCGACGGCCGGGATCGTCATGAGCTGGGCGATGAGCGCGATGCTCTCGCGGGCGGCGGCCTGATCCTGCTCCGGCGCGAGCAGCGCGCGGATGTAGGCGCGCGTATAGCGACCGGGCGCCTCGTCGTCGGGGTCCAGCTCGGCGTCGATCCAGCCGCGGAACTCGTCCAGGCGGCTCTGCGCGAGCGCCCGCAGCAGCTCGTCCTTGCTCGCGAAGTGGTAGACGAGTCCGCCCTTCGACACCCCCGCGTGCGCCGCGATGTCGTCGAGGGTGGCACCCGCACCGCGGGCACGGATCACCTCGGCGGCCGCGGCGATCAGCAGTCGCCGTGTGTCCTCGGGGGTACGTCCTGCGGTGCGTCCCATGCGTCCATCCTCCCTCGATGCGCCGCTCGGTCAGTGCGCCCGCGCACTCGCGTCGGCGTCCGCCGACTCCCGGGACGAGGGGATGAGCCGCCAGGCGATCACGGCCGCGATCGCGGACAGCACGGCCGCCGCCAGCGACCCGGCGCTGATGGCCGCCGTGAAGGCGTGCCGCGCCTCCTCCAGCAACGGGGACGACGGGTCGAGGGTCGCCGCTGCCGAGGCGAGCGAGTCGCGCACCCGGCCGGCCTGCTCGGCCGGCAGATCGCCGAGATCCGGGAGTCCCAGCCGGTAGGCGAAGTTCACGAACGAGCCGAGCACCGCGATGCCGAGCACGACGCCGAGCTCGTAGGAGGTCTCGGTGACCGAGGACACCGATCCGGCCTTCTCCGGCGGCGCCGCGGAGACGATCGCGTCGGAGGTCAGTGTCGACGCCAGCCCGATGCCGAGGCCGATCGGGATGAGTGCGAGCGCGAGCCACAGGTAGTTCTCGGCCCCCACCGCGAGGGAGACCGCGCCGAGGCCGGCCGCCGCGAGCAGGAAGCCGGTCGCGATCGCCCGGCCGCGGCCGAGCCGCGCGAGGAGGACCCCCACGAGGAGGATCACGGCCATCGAGGCGATCGTCGTCGGCAACTCGGCGAGACCCGCGATGAGCGGCCGGAAGCCGCGCACCAACTGGAGGTACTGCGAGAAGAAGAACAGCAGCCCGGTCAGGGCGAAGATCGCCACGACGTTCGACACCACAGCACCGGTGAACGCAGGGATGCGGAACAGCGCGACGTCGATCATGGGGGTCTCGAGGCGGCGCTGTCGCCGCACGAACCACCAGCCCGCAGCCGCGCCGAGGACGACGCAGACGGTGATCGTGCCGTCGAACCCGGCCGAGACGGCGTGCTTGACGGCATAGACCAGGGGCACCAGCGTCAGCATCGACAGCACGGCGGAGAGGATGTCGAATCGGCCCGGCTGCGGGTCGCGCGACTCCGGCAGCAGCCACAGGCCGAGCACCAGCACGAGCGCCATCACCGGCACGTTGATCAGGAACACCGAGCCCCACCAGAAGTGCTCGAGCAGGAAACCGCCCACGAGGGGCCCGATCGCCGCCCCGACGCCGAAACCCGCCGACCAGATGGCGATCGCCCGGGTCCGCTCCCGGGCGTCGAGGAAGATGTTGCGGATGAGCGCGAGCGTCGAGGGCATGATGAGCGCCCCCGACAGGCCGAGCAGCGCCCTCGCCGCGATGAGCCATCCGGCGGTCGGCGCGAACGCCGCGAGCACCGAGGCGAGGCCGAAGGCGACGACGCCGATCAACAGCATCCGCTTGCGCCCGACGCGGTCGGCGAGCGTCCCGGCGACGACGAGCGCGCCGACGAGGGCGAGGGAGTAGGCGTCCCCGACCCAGAGGATCTGCTCGGCGGTCGGCGACAGTGCGCGCGTCAGGGCGGGGACCGCGAGGTACAGCACGGTGCCGTCGATGGACAGCAGCAGCATCGCCGTGACGAGCACGCCGAGCGCCACCCAGCGGCGCGGCGAGCGGGCCGTGCGGAGGCTTCGGGGGGCGGTGTCCGGCGATCTTCTCACCCGCAAACTATACCGTACAGTCGGTATAGTTTGCGGGCCGGGGATGCGCCATCCCCGAGCCCCGGGCACATCCCACACCCTCGACTCCTCCGGCCGGTGCGAGCGCACATGTCCGGCCACCGACCGCCTCGCTAGCGTGGCCGCGAGAGGAGCCCCATGCCCTACGCACGCGACGACGAGCTCGAGATCTTCTACGACGCGACCGGCCCCGAGGACGGCCAGCCGCTCGTGCTCATCGCGGGCACCGGGGCGCAGCTCGTGTTCTGGCACCCCGAGTTCGTCGCGCTGCTCGTCGCGGAGGGCTTCCGCGTCATCCGCATCGACAACCGCGACGTCGGCCTCTCGACCAAGTTCGGCGGGCCGCGCGACCTCGACGGCGGGTACCAGATCTCCGACTTCGGCGACGACATCGTGCGCGTCCTGGACGCCGAGGGGATCGCACGCGCCCACCTCGTCGGCCACTCGATGGGCGGGATGGTCGCCCAGGTCGTCGCCATCGACCACCCCGAGCGCGTGGCGAGCCTCGGGCTGCTCGCCTCGATCCCCGGGCAGGACCCGCGCTACATCCTGCACGGCCCGCTCCCCGAGAAGCCCCCGGGGCGTCTGCCCCGCTGGGCGGCGGTGCGGCTGGCGGAGCGCGTCGCCCGACCCCGCGAACCGCAGCGCTACGACTGGGAGCGCGCCTGGGTGCGCGAGGCGGCGGGCATCGCCTACGACCGGTGCTGGGCGCCGGCCGGCCTGTGGCGGCAGTTCGCAGCCCTCAAGCGCGCGCCCGACAGGCTCGAGGCGCTGCGGGGCGTCCGCGTCCCGACCCTCGTGCTGCACGGTGACGACGACCGCAACCTGCACTGGTGCGCGGCCGTCGACATCGCCGACGCGATCCCGGATGCGGAACTCGTCATCGTCCCGGGACTCACCCACGCGCTCCCCCGCGAGCTGTGGCCGACCTTCGTCTCCGCGATCACCCGCACGGCCCGCCGGGCGACGCGCCCCGACACCGCCGTACGAGACCGGTAGTTCTCACACCCGGGCGTCGGCTCTGTGGGTGGACTTCACATACGCACCCGCTCGGGGCCGTGACTAGCCTCAGAGCACCCGAAACACCTCCGCACCACCTGATCGCAGCCAGAGCCGAGGAGGCCCCGCAATGATGCACCCCCGTACCCGCAGCGGCAGCCGCCGCCGCCGACTCCTCGGAGTCGCGGCCGCGTTGACCGCCACCGCACTCGCCATCACCGGCTGTTCCGCCGGCGGGAAGGGCGACGGAGGCGACAGGACGCTCTACGTCCTCACCGCCGACACCACGCTCACCTTCGACCCCGCGACGAACGTCAACTTCCCGACGACCTGGCTCGGCCTGGTCGGCCGCCGCCTGACGACCTGGTCGACCGACTCCGGAACCCTCGAGGTGGTGCCGGATCTCGCCACCGACACGGGAACCCCCAGCGAGGACGGAACCGTCTGGACCTACACCCTGAAGGACGACATCTTCTTCGAGGACGGCACCCCGATCACCTCCGCCGACATCAAGTGGGGTGTCGAGCGCACCTTCGCGCCCGAGCTCGTGGGCGGCCTGACCTACCACCACGGCCTCCTCGTGGGAGGGTCCGACTACACGGGTCCCTTCGACGGCAAGAGCCTCGACTCCATCGAGACGCCCGACGACAAGACGATCATCTTCCACCTGACGACCGCCTACGGCGACTGGCCGTGGATCGCCGCGATGAACGCCTTCATCCCGGTTCCCGAGGGTCAGGGAACCGACACCGCGACCTACGAGCGCAAGCCCGTCGCCTCCGGTCCCTACAAGATCGAGACCAACGAACCCGGCACCCAGACGGTGCTCGTGCGCAACGAGCACTGGGTGAAGTCCACCGACGAGGCCCGCACCGCCGACCCCGACCGGATCGTATTCAAGCAGAGCCAGAACCCGTCGACCACGGGGCAGTCGCTCATCTCCGACACCGGCAGCGCCCAGACCTCGCTCAACGCGTACTCGCTGAGCGGCGCCGAGCTCGCCCTCGTGCACGCCGACCCGGACGCCGAGAAGCGCCTCATCACCTCCGACGGGGGCATGCTCTTCTACGTCGCGCTGAACAACGACAGCTCGGTGCTGAGCGACCCGCTCGTGCGTCAGGCGGTGCAGTACGCGACCGACCGCAAGGCGATCGTGCTCGCGCTCGGCGGCGACGAGGCGGCCGTCGCGGCCACCACCGTCATCCCCCCCGGCATCCCGGGCCACGAGGACTTCGACCTCTACCCGCACGACGTCGCGAAGGCGAAGGAGTTGCTCGCCCAGGCGGGTCACCCCGACGGCGTCACCGTCACCCTCTGGGTGGCGAACGGGGACACGGCCGCGGCCGAGGCGTTCCAGCAGGGACTCGCGCAGGCGGGGATCACCGTCAACATCACGCCGCTCGACGCGGGAGTGATGTACGGCGACGCCATGGGCGGGAATCCGAACTACGACATGTTCCTGTCGGCGTGGATCCCCGACTACCCGAGCGCGAACAGCAGCATCAGCCTGCTGTTCCAGTCGATCTACATCGACGGCGGCTACAACCTCTCGCGCACGAACAGCCCCGAGCTGGACGCGGCGATCGCGGAGGCCGTCGCCACGACCGACATGGACGCGGCCACCGCGAAGTGGACGGCGATCGACCGGCAGATCATGGGGCTCGCCTCCGAGGTGCCGCTGTTCCTCACCCGGAACTCGTTCCTCCCCGGCAGCAAGATCGAGCCGTTCACGGTCCCGGCGTACCCCTCGTACCCGAACTATCTGACCCTTACTCTGAGCAAATGAGGGACGAGGGCCGCGCCGAGACCGTTCTGACGGTGAGTCGACTCAGGATCGCCTTCGCCACCCAGAACGCCTCGGCCGGCCCTCCGGCCCCCGCCGTGGACGACGTCTCGTTCGCACTCGGCCGGGGCCGGGTGCTCGCCCTCGTCGGGGAGTCCGGGTCCGGCAAGAGCGCCACCGCGATGTCGATCCTCGGGCTGCTCCCGCCGAGCGCCGAGGTGTCCGGCAGCGTGCGGCTCGAGGAGGAGGAGCTCCTCACCGCGAGCGCGGCGCGCTGGCGCCGGGTGCGCGGCGGGCGCATCGGCACGATCTTCCAGGAGCCGATGAGCGCGTTCACCCCCGCCTACCGGATCGGCTGGCAGATCGCCGAAGCCATCCGCGCCCACCATCCCCGGATGTCGCGTGCCGATGTCCGCGCCCGGACCCGCGAACTGCTCGGCTCGGTCGGGTTGAGGGACCCTGACCGAGTCGGGCGCTCCTTCCCCCACGAGCTGTCCGGCGGTCAGCTGCAGCGTGCCATGATCGCCATGGCGATCTCCTGCGAGCCGGTTGCGCTCATCGCCGACGAGCCGACCACCGCCCTCGACGTCACCGTGCAGGCGGGAATCCTGGAGCTGCTGCGCTCCCTGCGAGCCACCCGCGGCACCGCGATCCTGCTCATCACCCACGACATGGGGGTGGTCGCCGACCTCGCCGACGACGTCGTCGTCATGCGGCAGGGTGCGGTGGTGGAGACAGGCCCCGTCGATCGGATCTTCGCCGCGCCGGAGGCCGACTACACGCGCGAGTTGCTCGCCTCGGTGCCCCGGCTCTCGACCCTCCGCACCGCACCGGTGGTCCCGCGCGCGGAGGCCGTGGTGGATGCGGACGGGCTCGCCGCGGAGGTGCGCGACGCCGTGATCGCCTACGGCGGCCGCGGGCTGCGCGGGGGTGTCACGGCGGTCTCGGGGGTCTCGTTCCGCATCCCGCGTGGCCGCACCTTCGGGCTCGTCGGCGAGTCCGGTTCCGGCAAGTCGACCCTCGGACGGGCGTTCGCGGGCCTGCTCCCCCTTCGCGCAGGGACGATCGAGGTCGACGGCATCGACCTCGCCACCGCCTCCGGCTCGAGCATGCGCGCGATGCGCCGCTCGCTCGGCTACGTCTTCCAGGACCCCGCGTCCTCGATCAACCCGCGCTCGCTCGTCGGCGACGCGATCACCGAGCCGCTGCGACTGCACACCCGCCAGAGCGCCGGCGAGCGCCGCGCGCGGGCGGCGGAGCTGCTCGACGCCGTGCGCCTGCCCGCGGCCACGATCGACCGCTTCCCCCACGAGCTCTCCGGTGGCCAACGCCAGCGGGTGGCGATCGCACGCGCGATCGCGCTGCGCCCCACGCTCCTCATCGCCGACGAACCGACGAGCGCCCTCGACGTCTCCGTCCAGGCGCGCGTGCTCGAGCTGCTCGCCGAGCTGCAGCGCGAGCTCGGCTTCGCCTGCCTCTTCATCAGCCACGACCTCGCCGTCGTCAAGGAGCTCGCCGACGAGGTCGCCGTGATGCGCCTCGGCGAGATCGTCGAGCAGGGCGCATCCGAGACGGTGCTGAGCGCCCCCGAGCACGACTACACGCGCAGGCTGCTGGCTGCCGCACCCGTGGCCGACCCGGCGGCGCAGCACGAGCGGCGCAGGCAATGGCTTGCGCTCGGCGCCGAGGCACCGGAGACCGCGGCATGACCGCGACGACCGCCCGGGAGGACGTCGCCGTCCCCGCCCGCAAGACCGGATTCCGCACCCTCGTCGGCAACCTCGCCCGCGACCCCTGGGCGGTAGCCGCCGCCACCACGATCGTCGTCTTCGTGCTGGCCGCGATCCTCGCCGATGCGATCACGGCGATCACCGGCGTCGACCCGTACACCTACAACCAGCACCTGCTCGACGGCCGCGGCCAACCGATCGGCTGGGGTGGCGGCATCAGCGCCACCCACTGGTTCGGCGTCGAGCCGCTCACCGGACGCGACCTCTTCGCGATCGTCGTCTACGGCGCCCGCACCTCGCTCTTCATCGGCATCTCCGCGACGCTCCTGGCGGTGCTCATCGGAACCGTCGTCGGCATCACCTCCGGCTACTTCGGCGGCTGGTACGACCGGATCACGAGCCGCGCCGTCGACGTCATGTTCGGCTTCCCGACGCTCGTGTTCCTCATCGCCCTCATGGCGATCATCCCCGCCGATCTACCCCGCCCCCCGTTCATCGCCCTCGTGATCGGGGTGTTCGGGTGGCCCGGCATCTCGCGCATCGTGCGCGGACAGACGCTCGCACTGCGGGAGCGCAACTTCGTCGTCGCCTCGAAGGCGATGGGCGCGCGCTCGTGGCGCATCGTGCTCGGCCAGGTGCTGCCGAACGTGGGGGCGACGATCGTCGTGGTGGCCTCCGTCATCATCCCCGGGATGATCGCCGCCGAGGCGGCCCTGTCGTTCCTCGGGGTCGGTGTCACGCCGCCCACCCCCTCGTGGGGCCGCACGATCGGGGAGGCGATCCTCTGGGTGCGCACGAGCCCCATGTACCTGATCTTCCCCGGCGCCGCGCTGTTCCTCATCACCCTCGCGTTCAACGTGTTCGGTGACAGCCTGCGCGACGCGCTCGACCCGAGGACCGCCCGCCGATGAGACTCCTGCGCTACCTGTCGTTCCGCCTGCTCGGCATCCTCGTGGTGCTGCTGGTGATCGCCGTGATCACCTTCGCGATCTTCTACCTGCTGCCGTCCGACCCCGCGCGGCTCGCCTGCGGGCGCCCCTGCACCGAAGCGAACCTCGAACGGGTGCGGCAGTACATGGGGGTCGACCAGCCGTGGTTCGTGCAGCTGGGCGCCTTCCTGGCCGGCATCGTCGCCGGCCGCGAGTTCGGCACCACCGTCTCGGTCCACTGCGACGCGCCGTGCTTCGGGTACTCCTTCCTGCGCAACCAGAGCGTCACCGAGCTCATCGGCGAGCGCTTCCCGGCGACCGCATCCATCGCGATCGGCGCGGCGATCCTGTTCCTCCTCCTCGGGGTGATCGGCGGCCTCATCGCGGCGCTCCGGCGCAACACGATCGTCGACCGCGGCATCATGACGTTCTCGATCGCGGGGGTATCGACGCCCGTGTACCTCGCCGGCATCCTGGCGATCCTGCTGTTCGGCTTCACGCTGCGCTGGCTGCCGACATCCGGGTACGTGGCGTTGGATGACGACCCGCTCCAGTGGCTGAGCCACCTGATCCTGCCGTGGGTGTCGGTCGCGTTCGTGTCGGCCGCCGTCTACGCGCGGCTCACCCGAAGCGAGATGCTCGAGGTGATGGGGCTCGACTACATCCGCACCGCCCGCGCCAAGGGGCTCGCCGAGCGTCGCGTGATCGGCAAGCACGGCCTGCGCACGGCGCTGCTGCCCGTCGTCACGGTGTTCGGGCTCGACCTGGGCGTCCTGCTCGGGGGCGCCGTCATCACCGAGAAGGTGTTCGCGATCCCCGGGATGGGGGCGCTGCTGATCGAGGCGGTCAGCGCCGTCGACGTGCAGCTCATCGTGGGGCTCACCCTCTTCGCGGCGTTCCTGGTGGTCACGCTCAACCTCGTGATCGACCTGGTCTACGGGTTCCTCGACCCGAGGGTGCGGGTGAGCTGATGCTGTTCACGAACGCGAGAGTCCTGACGGGGACGGATGCCGACGCCCGCGCGTCCGCCTTCCGAGTGGAGGACGGCGTCATCACCTGGGTGGGCGCGACGGCGGATGCCGGGGATGAACCCACGGTCGACCTCGGCGGGCGCACGGTGCTGCCCGGCCTGCTCGACCTGCACACGCATCCGGCCCTCATGGCCGAGGCCGCCGACGACGCCGACTGCCTGCCGCCCGCCGTCACCTCGCTCGCGCAGCTCGTCGAGGTGCTGCGGGCGCACGCCGCGGCGCGCCCCGACGCCCCCTGGATCGTGGGGCGCGGCTACGACGACGCGCGCTTCCCGGAGGGTCGCGCCCCGACGGCCGCCGACCTCGACCGGGTCTCGACGGAGCGTCCCGTCATCGTCTGGCGCTGCGACGGCCACTCCGCGGCGTGCAACAGCCGCGCGCTCGAGCTCGCCGGCATCGACGCCACGACGCCCGACCCGCCGGGCGCGCGCTTCGAGCGGGACGCGGCAGGCGAGCCGACCGGGGTGCTGACTGAGCTCGCCGCGGTCGCGGCGGTCGCCGAGCACCGCCCCGTGCCCGACCACGCGGAGCTCGTGCGCCGGGTCGTCTCCCTCGACGAGCACTTCCTCTCGCACGGGATCGTGGGCGTATGCGACCTGTTCTCGGGCGTCATCCCCGACCCGCTGCGCGTGTTCCGCGACGCCTCCGCCGCGGGGTTCCGCCCGCGGGTCGCCCTCTACCCCGGCTGGGTGCACGGGGTCCCCGAGAGCCTCAGCGACGAAGAACGCGCAGGCCGCGTGCGGATCGCCGGGGTCAAGATCCTGATGGACGGCGCCTTCTCGAACCGCACCGCCTGGGTGCGGGATCCCTACCCCGACTCGGACGCGTGCGGCATCCAGATGACCTCCGACGAGGACGCCCTCGCCGCCGGCGCCTGGGCACGCCGCAACAGCGTGCAGCTCGCCATCCACGCGATGGGCGATCGCGCGCTCGAGCGCGTGCTCGCGCTGTTCGGCGACCAGGAGCCGTGGCTCGACGACGTGCCCTCGGTGCGCCTCGAGCACGTGACGCTCGTGCCGGACGAGCTGCTGGCGCGCCTCGAGGGCGGCAGGATGCGGTTCGGCATCGCGACGCACACCGTATTCCTGTTCGCGGAGTACGAGGCCTACAAGCAGAACCTGCGCGACGTCTCCGACGGCACGGCCTACCCGCTGCGCACCCTGTACGCGAGCACGCTGCCGCTCGCGCTCTCCTCCGACCGGCCCGCGACCGCCTGGAGCGACGCCGACGACGTCTTCCTCTCGGTGCAGGCGGCCGTCGACCGCCGGGCCGCGGACGGGACGGATGTGGGGGCGTCCTCCGCCATCACGGCCGCCGAGGCGCTGCAGCTGTACACGACGCGTGCCGCGCGCCTCGCCCCGCTCGGCACGCCGGCCGCGCTGGTGCCCGGGGCGCCCGCCGACTTCGTCGTGCTCGACGCCGACGTGCTCGAGGTGCCGGCTGACCGCATCTCCCGCACCCGGGTCGCCGAGACCTGGCTCGCGGGCGAGCGCGTCTGGGCGCGCTGAGCCGCATCCGCACGGCGCGCTGCTCGACACTCGCATCCGTCCCCGCCCTCCTGCTCTCCTTCTCCCCTCCTGCTCTCCTTCTCCCCTCCTGCTCTCCTTCTCCCCTCCTTCTCTTCCCCTCCCCTCCTTCTCTTCCCCTCCCCTCCTGCCGCCCCGTCTCTCTCCTTCCCTTCTTGTCTTCTCAGAAATGCAGGAGAAACTCGCCGATCGGCCGGGAGCGGCCCGAACATCCGCCACCCGATGGCGCACGCTCCTGCATTTCTCGGGGTGGAGGATACGGAGGTCGGCATCGTGCTTCGTCCCCGAGATGGGCTGCGCCGGGGGTGAGCACCGACCCGAGGCGACTCCCGACCCCGTGGCGACTCGTGACCCAGAAGTCGACCCCGACCTCGAAATGCAGGAGGTCGGGAGCGGCACCCCCCGGGAAATCGGGCGAGGACGCCGCGGCGGACGGGCTTCTCCTGCATTTCTGAGGATCTGAGGAGGGTCGGAGGAGCGACGATGCCCGGGCGAGGCTCAGCGTGCCGGGCGAGACCCGGCGCGGGAGGCGGAGACTCCGCTCAGAGGTCGCGCCAGGTGAAGCGGCCACCCACGAGGGTCGCCGCGACGGGCAGCTCGCGCAGGGCGTCGCGCTCGAGCGCCGCCGGGTCGCTCTCCACGACGGCGAGGTCGGCGACGTCGCCGTCCGCGACGGTCGTGCGTCCGCGCGTCGAGGCGGCGAACGCCACCTCGAAGGGGATCCGCTGCTCCGGATGCCACGGCTCCCGGCCGTCGCGGCTGCGTGCGGTGGCCGCCGCGATCGAGATCCACGGGTCGAGCGGCGCCACGGGCGCGTCGGAGCCCAGGCGCAGCTCCGCACCGGCCGCGTGGAGGGAGCCGAAGGCGAAGGCGCGATCCGTGCGCCCCGCCCAGTGGTGGTCGGCGACGTCGCGATCGTCCATGGCGTGCTCGGGCTGCACGCTCGCGACGAGCCCGAGCCGCGCGAAGCGCGCGAAGTCGCGCCGGGCGACGAGCTGTGCGTGCTCGATCCGTCCCGTCATCCCGAGCTCCTCGTAGGCGTCGAGCACCTCGGAGTTGGCGTGGTCGCCGATCGCGTGCACGGCCGCCGCGAGACCGGCGTCACGGGCACGCGCCATGAGGGCACGCAGCTGCTCGGGCGGCGTCGTGATGACCCCCGAGGAGTGCGGATCGCGTGGGTCGAGGCCGGGGTAAGGGTCCCAGCACCACGCCGTGCGCGTGTTGAGCGAGCCGTCCACGACGATCTTGAGCGGGCCCATCCGCACGAGCCCCGTCGCGTCGAGGGCGTCGCCCGTGCGGTGGCCCGCCGCGATCACATCCTCGAGGCGGTCGGGCCAGACGCCGACGTCGACGCGGAGCAGGTCGACACCCCCCTCGACGCGCGCGCGCCACTCGGCGACGTTGTCGGCGTGCTCGAGCTCCAGCACCCCCACGACCCCGCGCCGTGCCGCCGCCTCGGCCGCCTCGCGATAGGCCGACATCGGCACCGCACGGGCGGCGTCGAGCCGGGCGGACGCCGCGATCCACGGCCCCTCGCGCACGACGCCCGACGCATCCGGCTCGAGCCCCAGCATCCGCGCGGCGGGGGTGTTGAGCCACGCGCAGTGCAGGTCGCCGCTCACGAGTGCGACGGGAACGCGCGGCGAGACCTCGTCGATCGCGGCGAGGCTCGGGTGCTCGGTCCACAGGCCGTCGCGGAAGCCGTAGCCCATGAGCAGCTCGCCGTCGGCGAGGTCTCGGCGCGCGAGCTCGGCCCGCAGCCGGGCGAGCACCTCGCCGGGGCTCGCGGTGTCGGCCAGATCGAGGCGACGGCGACGGATGACGTGCTGCGTGAAGTGCACGTGCTCGTCCCACAGCCCGGGCAGGAGGAGGCGCCCGCCGAGCTCGACCGGCTCGGCCCCGGAGGCCTCGAGCGTGCCGAGCCGCCCCACACCGGCGATCGTGCCGCCGCGCACCAGAACCTCTCGCTCGCCGTCCAGACCGGGGATGCGCGCTCCGCGCAGCAGGAGCTCGGGGGCGGGGCACTGCGGGACGGCGGTGGTCACCCTGCCACCCTACGAGCGGACTCGCGTCCTCCGTATGTGACATTTCGCCACCCCGCGGTCATACTCATGTGAAATCCGCCCTCCCCCCGCGGGCACACGCCCGCGAGACTGGAAGGGCCGGTGGACGACGGAGGACCCGATGAGCGACGACGACGCCGCCCGGCTCGCCGACGAGGTGGAACGCCTGCGCCGCGAGAACACCCGGCTGCGGCGCCGCGAGCACGAGCTGAGCGCGCTGTTCGCGAGCGCGCGCGAACTCGCGGAGCTGCGCGACTCGGATGCCGTGCTCGCGCGCCTCGTTCAGCGCGCCCACGAGATGGTGGGCGGCGACGTCACCTACCTCTCCGAGTTCGATCCGGCGTCCCGCGAGTTGCGCGTGCGCGAGACGAGCGGCTCGGTGAGCGCCGCGTTCCAGCGGCTGCGGGTTCCCGCGGGCGCCGGCCTCGCGAGCGTCATCGTCGAGACCCGAGCCGCCCAGTGGGTCACCCGCTACGCCGACTACGCGAGCGATCGACACGAGCGCGGCATCGACGACGCCGTCTCGGCCGAGGGTCTCGTGTCGATCCTCGGCGTGCCGATGCTCACCGACGACGAGGTGCTCGGCGTGCTGTTCGTCGCCGACCGCGAGGAGCACGAGTTCACCCCCGAGGAGATCGCGCTGCTGTCGGCCCTCGCCGACCACGCCTCTATCGTGCTGCAGACGGCGCGCACGCTGCGCGAGCTGCGCAGCTCCGAGGACGAGGCCCGGCAGACGCTCGAGCGGCTCACGGGCCACCTCACCGAGCGCGACCGCGCCAACACCGTGCACCAGGAGCTCGTCCACGCCGTGCTCGCGGGGGGCGGCTTCTCCCCCGTCGCCGAGACCCTCGCCACCGCGCTCGCGCGGACGGTCGCCATCGTCGACGCGGGCGGCCGGCTCATCGCCGCCGCGGGGCTCCCGCTGCCCGAGAGCATGATCGAGGTGCCGGATGCGGCGGGCTCCGCGATCGAGGAGAGCCGCGCATCCGGTCACTGCGTCACCGTCGAGGGCGTGCCGGGGCTGCACGCCGTGGTCGCTCTCACCGCGGGGCCGCAGTTCTTCGGCACGATGCTGCTCGGCGACGGCGACTTCGAGCTCGGTGCCGTCGACCGCCGCACGGTCGAGCGGGCGGCGCAGGTCGGCGCCCTGCTCTCGCTGCAGCAGGAGGCGGTCGCGGGGGCGGAGCACCGCACCCAGAGCGAGCTCGTGGCGGACCTGCTCGACGCGGTGCCGGAGCGGCGCGCCGACGTCGAGCGGCGGGTGCGACGCCTCGGGATCGACCTCGAGCGGCTCGACTCCCTGGTGCTCTTCGTGGTCCCGGGGGAGCACCGGGCGGCGGCGGCGCGGGTTCTCGCACCCTCCCTCGACCAGCGGGCGCTCGTGGGCGAGTACCGGGGCTTCGTGGTCGCCTGCTACGACGGTGAGACGCTCGCGCCGGATGTCGACCACCTCCGCGCCCGGATCTCGCGCGCCGTGCAACGTCCCGTGCTCGCGGTCGTGCCGCCGCGCTCGTCGGGCGCCCTCCCCGCCGCCGCAGGCCACGCCATGCGCACGGCGCGGCTGCTGTCGGCGCTCGGAACCGACGACCGCACGGCGCTCACCGACGACTACCTGCCCTACTCGGCGGTGCTCGACGCCGACGAGCGCACGCTCGCGGCCTTCCTCGACCAGACGATCGGCGCCGTCCGGCGCTACGACGAGGCCCGCGGCACCGACCTGCTCGGCACGCTGCGGGCGTTCGTGCGCAACAACGCGAGCCCGACCCGCACGGCGCGGGCCCTCAACTTCCACACCAACACGATCCTGCAGCGACTCGAGCGGCTCGACGCCGTGCTGGGCGCGGGGTGGCGCGACGACGAGCGGCTGTTCCGCATCGGCCTGGCGACCCGCCTCGACGAGCTGAGCGAGCAGCTGCACGGCGGTTGATCCGCACACGAGACCCGCTCAGGCATGGGCGGACCCCCCATACGCCGTCGCCCGGCGCGTTTCTAGGGTGAAGTCGATGCGGTCGGCCGCCCCCGGGCGGCTCGATCGACGAGCGATCCGCGAAGGAGCATCAGTGTCGATCAACAGCCGACTGTCGGGGTTGCGCGACCTCGACCCCACCACACGTCGGGCGACCGTCGGCCGCGCGGCGGGGCTCGACGAGAGCACGCTCACCGCCTTCGACCCCGCGAACGGGTTGAGCCTCGAGGCCGCAGACCACCTCATCGAGAACGTCGTCGGCGTCATCGGCATCCCCGTCGGGGTCGCCACCAACTTCACGATCGACGGCGTCGACCGGCTCGTGCCGATGGCCACCGAGGAGCCGAGCGTCGTCGCCGCCGCCTCCAACGCCGCGCGGATGACGCGCGAGCACGGCGGCTTCCGCACCTCCACGACCGGCAGCGTCATGATCGCCCAGATCCAGGTCGTCGACGTGACCGATCCCGAGGCGGGACGCCTCCGCCTGCTCGAGGCGCGCGACGAGCTGCTCGCCCTCGCCGACGCCCAGGACCCGATGCTCACGAGCCTCGGCGGAGGCGCGCGCGACCTCGTCGTGCGCGCGCTCCCCACCCGAACGGGCGTGCACCTCGTCGCCCACCTGCACGTCGACGTGCGGGATGCGATGGGCGCCAACGCGGTCAACACCATGGCCGAGGCGCTCGCCCCCCGCGTGGCCGAGCTCGCGGGCGGCCGCTCGCTGCTGCGCATCCTCTCCAACAAGGCGGACCAGCGACTCGTCCGGGCCCGGGCGGTATTCGACGCCGAGCTGCTCGGCGGCGCCGGTGTCGTCGACGACATCGTGCACGCGAGCGCCTTCGCCGAGGCCGACCCGTACCGTGCCGCGACCCACAACAAGGGCATCATGAACGGCATCACCGCCGTCGTGCTCGCGACCGGCAACGACACCCGCGCCGTCGAGTCGGGCGCCCACTCGCACGCCGCACGCGGCGGAGGCTACACGGCGCTCTCGCACTTCGAGCGCGGCGACGACGGCCACCTCGTCGGCACGCTCGAGCTGCCGATCGCGGTGGGTCTCGTGGGCGGGGCCACCCGCGCCCATCCCGTCGCGCAGGCGTCGGTGAAGCTGCTCGGCATCCGGACCGCGGGCGAGCTCGCCGCGGTCGTCGCGGCCGTCGGCCTCGCCCAGAACCTCGCGGCGCTGCGCGCCCTCGCCGCAGAGGGGATCCAGCGCGGTCACATGACCCTCCACGCCCGCACGATCGCCGCATCCGCGGGGGCTGCGGGCGAGGAGATCACGCGCGTCGCCGAGCGCATCGTCGCCGACGGGAGGATCCGCCTCGAGCACGCCCAGGACGTGCTCGCCGAGCTGCGGACCGCCCGATGACCGAGGCGGCGGTGCAGGCCACCTGGCATCCGCGCCCCCAGCCGGTCGTCGACCCGAGTCTCCCGACGCGCGTGCGCGTCTACGAGGTGGGGCCGCGCGACGGCCTGCAGGCCGAGCCCGAGATCCTGCCCGCCGCCGTCAAGTCCGAGTTCGGCCGTCGCCTGCTCGCCTCCGGCCTCCCCGCCGTCGAGCTCACGAGCTTCGTCCCGGCGCGCTGGATCCCTCAGCTCGCCGACGCCGAGGAGGTCGTGGCCGAGCTGGACGTGCCCGACGGGGTGCGCGGCGTCGCGCTCGTGCCGAACCGGCGCGGCCTCGACCGGGCGCTGGCGGCGGGCATCCGCGAGGTCGCCGTCGTCATCAGCGCGACCGAGAGCTTCGCGCACGCCAACCTCAACACGAGCGTCGAGGGCGCACTCGGCACGGCATCCGAGGTGATCGCGGCCGCGACGGATGCCGGGGTTCCGGTGCGCGGCTACGTCTCGATGTCGTTCGGCGACCCGTGGGAGGGACCGGTGCCGGCGGACCGCGTCGCGGAGCTCGCCTCCCGGCTCCACGGCGCGGGCGCCCACACGATCGCCCTCGGCGACACCATCGGCACCGGGACCCCCGGACACGTCATCGACCTCGTCGAGCGGACGACGGCCGCCGGGGTGCCGCGCGACGCGCTCGCGCTGCACCTGCACGACACCTACGGTCAGGCGCTCGGCAACGTGCAGGCCGGTCTGCGCGCCGGCATCACCGAGTTCGACAGCTCCACCGGCGGGCTCGGCCGCTGCCCCTTCGCGAAGGGCGCCACGGGTAACCTCGCAACCGAGGAGCTCGTCTGGCTGCTGCACGGCCTCGGCATCGAGACCGGCGTCGACCTCGAGAGCCTCGTGCGCACCTCGCAGTGGATGTCCCGGGTGCTCGGCCGCCCGCTCGCCTCGCGGGTCGCCACGGCCCTCACGGCAGCCGGGGTCGCCTGAACCGTCGGAACGGAGCCGCACCATGACCCAGCCGAACCCCACCCATCCGCTGCTCGCCGCATCCGCGGGCTCGCTCGCGGGCGTCGTCGTGCTCGACCTGTCGCGCGTGCTGGCGGGCCCCTACGCCGCCTCCCTGCTCGCCGACCTCGGTGCGACCGTGGTGAAGATCGAGAACCCCGCCGACCCGGATGTCGCCCGCGGCTTCCCGCCCTACCTGCGGCACGGCGAGGAGGAGTTCAGCGGCTACTACGGCCAGTACAACCGCGGCAAGCTCGGCCTCGCGCTCGACCTCGCGAGCGAGGAGGGGAAGGCCGTCCTGAAGGACCTCGTCGCAGCTGCCGACGTGCTCGTCGAGAACTTCCGCCCCGGAACGATGGCGAAGCTCGGCCTCTCCTACGAGACCCTCGCCCGGATCAACCCGCGGCTCGTCTACCTCGCGATCTCGGGCTACGGCCAGACCGGCTCGCGCAGTCGCCGCCCCGCCTTCGACAACACGGCGCAGGCCGCGGGCGGCATGTGGTCGATGAACGGCTACCCCGACCAGCCGCCCGTGCGGGTCGGCGTCACGATCGGCGACCTCTCGGCATCCCTGTTCGGCGTCATCGGCGCGCTCGCCGCGCTGCGCCACGCCGAGGCGACGGGTGAGGGCCAGCTCGTCGACGTCGCGCAGGTCGACAGCATCATCGCCATGACCGAGACGGCCGTCGTCGACTACACCGTCGAGGGCAAGGTCGCGAGGCCGCAGGGCAATGCGCACGCCTGGGTGCGACCGTACGAGCTGTTCCCCTGCGCCGACGGGCAGGTGTTCTTCGGCGCGTACACCGACAAGCTGTGGCGCGCCAGCTGCGAGCTGTTCGGCACCCCGGAGGCCGCGACCGACCCCGAGCTCGACGCGATGCGCAAGCGATTCGATCCCGAGGTGTACGAGCGGCGCGTGAAGCCGCTCGTGGTGTCGTGGTTCGCGGATCGCACCCGCGCCGAGCTCGAGGAGCTCGCGGGCGACGTCATCCCGCTGACCGCCGTGCGTGACATCGGCGAGGTCGTCGAGGAGCCCGGAACCGCCGAGCGCGAGATGATCGTCGAGGCCGACTACGGCGAGCTCGGACGGCTGCGGATGTTCGGGCAGCCGATCAAGCTCGGTGCGACCCCCGCGACCCCCGCGCGCGCCGCCAACCGGATGGGCGAGCACGCGGACGTCGTGCTGGCGGGCCTCGCGGGCTACGACGAGGAGCGGATCGCGGCGCTGCGCGAGGCCGGGGTGATCTGATGCCCGCCCGCGTCGAGAACCTCGGCACGGCACCGGCCGCCGCCTACCGCGGCACCTTCGCACCCGCGGTGCCCATCCCCGTGGCGGGCGGCGCGCTTCCTCCGGGCTGGGAGGGGCTGTACTTCCCCTTCGACACGCCGCTCGCGGAACTCCGGCCCGACGGATCCCCGGCGCGCGACGGCATCCTGCCCGAGATCGAGCTGCCGCGGCGCATGTACGCGGGCGAGGACACCGTGTTCCACGCCCCGCTGCGCTACGGCGACCGCGTCGAGCAGCTCGCATCCGCCGGCGCCGTCGTCGAGAAGACCGGACGCTCGGGTCGGCTCGTCTTCGCGGACATCTCGCGCGAGTACCGCGTCGACGGTCGCCTCGCGATCGAGAGCACCTGGCACGACGTGTTCCTCGAGGCGGCGCCCGAGGGGGCCGAGGCACGACCGCCCGCATCCGCGCCCGACGGGCCGGCCGACTGGTCCGAGACGGTCGCGCTCGACGCGCGGCAGCTGTTCCGGTTCTCGGCGATCACCTTCAACACCCACCGCATCCACTACGACCTGGACTGGGCGCGCGACGTCGAGGGACTCGCCGAGCTGCTCGTGCACGGACCGCTGCTGCGCATCCTGCTGCTCGACGCGGTCGGCAGGAACGACCCGCACCTCGGCGTGCGCGCCTTCTCCTACCGCTCGCACGCCCCCGTGCTGCTCGGCGTCCCCATCGAGCTGCGCGGACGCCGTACCGCCGACGGCGCGGAGGTGCTCGCGGTGGGTACCGCGGGCGAGCTGTTGGCCCGCGGCACCGTCACCACCTGATCCCGGACGACGGAGTCGGCATCCCGGATGAGGGGGGCGGCTACTCCCGCGTGCCGCGCTGCTGGGTCGCCCGCACGACGGGCGGCAGGAACAGCAACCCGAAGGTCAGCACCGCCACCGCGATGAGCGGCCAGCCCCACGCCGGCTGCGCGAACGCCCCCTGCAGCGCCCCGAGCCCGATCGCGAACTGCAGCACCTGCCACACGATCGCCGAGGCCCTCACCCACGCCTGACCGCGCAGCAGTCCGAGGAGCGTCGCCGCCATCCAGGCCACCGCGACGAGCACGAGCACGGTCAGCGCGAGGGCCGTCGCGAGGGACGCGGGCTCGGCCGCCACGAGGTCGAACAGCAGCACGATCGCGACCGCCGCGACGCCCGCCAACTCGACCCCGAGGAGGGCCGCAAGCCCCCAGAAAACGGGCGGACGGGCAGGGTTTTTCACAGCGAGATCCCAAGCGGAGACTATTGATAAGGCGTAACAAGTATGAAACAGTGTTGACGGTTGATGTGACGCTCACGACGTGGTGAGTGCGTTCGAATCGACAAATCCCCCGCCACATTCGGACCCTCTTCAGCCGCGCGCGGATTCCTCAACCGATCCGCGGGACAGCGTCAACAGCAACACGAATGGAGCACCTCAAGATGGACTGGCGCGACAAGGCCGCCTGCCTCACCGTCGACCCGGAGCTGTTCTTCCCGGTCGGCAACACGGGACCCGCCGTCGATCAGATCGAGAAGGCGAAGACCGTGTGCGGTCGGTGCACCGTCTCCGAGCAGTGCCTCCAGTACGCCCTCGAGACCAACCAGGACTCGGGCGTGTGGGGCGGCCTCAGCGAGGACGAGCGTCGCGCCTTGAAGCGCCGCGCGGCTCGCGCCCGCCGCGCCAGCTAGTCCCCGGCGAGCCAGCCTCAGCCATCCCGCCGATCACGCGCCGACGGTGCCTCAGTACGGGTAGTCGTCCATGCGCGTCGTGAACTCGTCCACGTCGCGCTCGCTCAGCACCTCGGGCACGAGGAACGAGAACCGCAGCCCCTCGACGGGCTCGGCGGTCCCCGCCACCTGCGCCTCGCGGGCGGCCCGGCGGCCGCCGTCGTCATGCGTCAGGTCGGTCACGTTCGCGTAGAACCGCATCGGCCCCGGGTAGTCGTCGGAGTACCACTCCCACTCGCTCTGGGTGCGCGGGTCGGCGCTCCCGTAGAAGCGCTCGAGATAGGCGGGGTCGAAGCCCGTCGAGGGATCGTTGAGCGCCACCAGTCCGTAGAAGTCGTAGTCGGCGAGCACCTCGTCGATGGTCGCCATCGCCGCGAGCTTGAGCGCGTGGTCGCGCACGGGCTCCGTCGTGGACCACACCTCCGAGGTGTACTGCACGAGCATCGACTCGCCTCCGTAGCCGTTGCGCTCGGAGCGGGTGCCCCCGTCGCGCCCCCGCACCCACTGGAAGCCGTACTCCTCGGTCAGCCGGTCGCGGATCGCGGCCATCACCTCGTCGGCTGTCGCCTCGACCTGCTCGAGCGACGGCCGCGCCAGGATCTCGTCCTCGCTCTGCCCCTTGATGCCCGGGTAGGCGGCCCAGTGGTCCTCCTTCGGATCGCTCGGGCCGAGCTTCGAGACGCCCGGCGCGAGGGCGCTCGCGGCACCGATCGTCCCCACGTTGACGACGAGCGCGACGGCGAGCGCGACGGCGCCGAGCGTGCGGGCGCGGGTGTTCACGAGCGCCGCGACGACGGCCACCACCAGCGCGAGCTGGAGGGCGAGCACCGCGAGGCTGTAGATCGCGGAGGTCGCGCCCGCCCCCCACATGACGAGCAGCACGAGCGCGAAGAGGATCGCCGCGCCGAGCACCGTCCAGCCGAGCGGGCTCGGCCGCCGGGGAGCGGCGACCGCGACCGGCGCCGCAGGGACGGCGGGGACCCGCATCCGCTGTGCCCCGCGGTAGCCGCCCGGAGGCGGGGGCGGCGGCGCACCGTCGGCTCCCCCGAGGTACTGTCCGCGGTCGTGCTGCGAGCTCACCATGGCCGATCCGTTCCGGAGCCCCCGCCGTCGCCGTTCTGCTGCTGGTCGCGGTCGTCGCGGTCCTGGGCGCCCTGCTCGAGCTGGTCCTTGATGTCGTCGAGCTGGCCGCCGTCCGGGGTGTCCTGCTGCTCGCCCTGGTCCGGCTGATCGGGCGTCGCGCTGTCCTCGAGCTTCTCCTTGAGCCCCTGCTGCTGCTCGTCGAGCGTCTGCCCCATGCGGCGGTCGGGGTCCGGCGACTGCCGGTCGGCCTCGGGCGAGTGGCACTCCGCGGGCGCGTCCTGCGACACCGCGAGAGCCTCCTGCCAGGCCTTCGAGGCCGCCGCCCCGTCGCCGTCCCGCAGGGCGCGATCGCCGATCCGCTCGATCACGATCGCGAGGTTCACGCGGACGGCGCACTGCTCGAGGCCGCGCGCGAGCGCGAGCGCCTCCTCGAACTTGGCGCGCGCGGCGTCGAGCTCGCCCCGATCGGCGAGCCCCACGCCGACGTTGTAGGGGGCCTTGTACGGCTCGAAGATGTTGACGGGCTCCTGCCCCCGCGCCGCCTGCACCGTGCCGGAGTAGTCGCCCGCGCCGTACGCCGAGATCGCCTGGTGTGCGAAGGCGTACATGCTGAGCACCTTGCCGCAGAACAGCAGCGCCGCGAGCAGAAGGGGCGCGGACGCGAGCAGCAGGATGCGGCGCAGCCGCAGCCGGCGCCGGTTCGCCTCGAGCAGGGCGACGGGGTCCGTCACGGCGCCCCACCCCCTCGGCTCGGTCGGCGCACCGCGGCGGCGCTCGTCAGCAGCAGGGAGGCGCGGGCGAGCTCGGCCGCGAGGAGCACCGCGACCACGAGCGCCACGATCCAGCTGAGGTCGGCGATCGACTCGGTGCTGCCCTGGGCGGTCGTCGCGGTCGCGGGGGCCGGCGGCAGCTCGAGGGCCGCACCGGCGGACCGCTCCTGGTAGGCGACGCCCAGCTGCTCGGCGATCCGCTCGAGGTTCTCGGGGTCGATCACCGACAGCGCCCGCTCGCCCTCGTACTGGATGTAATCCCCCGGGCCGTCGACTCCCGCCGTCGTGCCGCGCATCGGCCCGCCCTCCGCGGTGCCGTAGCCGAGCACGGCGCCGCCCGACACCTCGCTCGCGCTGCCCGCGAACGACTCCGGCTTCCCCGAGCCGGTCTGCTCGCCGTCGCCGAAGTAGAACACCATCCGTGCCCGATCCGGGGAGACGGATGCCGCCTTGTCGAGGGTCTCCTCGAGCAGCGGCGCGGCAACCCCGATCGAGCTGCCGCGCGAGTTCGCGGTGACCTCGGGCCGCAGCACCGAGAGCGAGGTGACGAGCGCCGTCGTGTCGGTCGTGAGGGGCACCCGCACCACGGCGTCCGCCGCGAAGGTGATGAGCGCGAACCGTGCGCCCGGGTAGGCGTCGACGATCTGCTGCACGTCCTCCCGCACACCGTCGAGGCGCGGTCGGTCGCCGTCCCAGTCCTCCGCGACGATGCTCGCCGTCGTGTCGACCACGAGCAGGACGTCGACGTCGGTCGCGAGGGTCTCGGACGTCCCGCCGGGGATACCCGGGCGCAGCAGCAGCAGGCCGCAGGCGAGCGCGAGGGCGACACGACCGCCCCAGGCGAGACGCGCATCCGGCCGGCGGACGAGCTGCCACACCGCGAGCCCCGCGAACGCGAGGGTCACGAGCACGACGAGCACGGCGGGGAGGATCGGCTGGAAGGTCATGTGCGCACCCTCCAGACCGCGACGAGCAGCGCGAAGGCGGCGACCACGACCACGACCGCCCAGGGGCCGGGCACGTCCACCTTGACGATGCGGGGCTGCCCCTTCAGCACGGCCGCGTCCTGCGCCTGCACCTCGTCGACGATCCCGTCGACCGTCGTCGCGTCGTGCAGACCGAAGTAGCGGCCGCCCGTCGCCGTGGCCATCTTCTCGAGCGCGGCACCCGTCGAGGATCCGGCGGCGACCGGGTCGATCGCGTATACGCGCACGTCGAGGGAGGCCGCGTAGGCGCCCGCCTGGTCGAGGGTGACCGTCTCGGCGCCGTTCACCTCGTTGTCGGTCGCGAGGATGATGGAGCGCGAGCGCTTCTGGTCGGGGTTGTCGAAGCCGAGCGCGCACGCCGCGAGACCGTCGCCGACGAGCGAGGCGCCGTCGCTGTTGAGCGTGCCGACCCAGAACTCCGGGACGTCGTCGACGTACTCGAAGCTCTCCCGCACGCTGTCGAGGTGCTCGCGCACGAAGGCGTAGTCGTCGGTGAGCGGGAACACCTGCACGGGCGAGCTGTTGAAGATCGTCAGCCCGACCCGCTCGCCCCGGAAGTCGTCGGCGAGGCGGGAGAAGACCTCGATCACCTCGGCGTCGACGTCGGTCATCGAGCCCGACACGTCGAGGCACAGCATGACGTCGCGGCTGCGCGTCTCCGGCTGGATGACGCGCTCCTCCACGGGACGGGCGGCGACCACGGCGGCGCCCGCGAGGCCGACGAGGGCCAGGGCGAGCACCCCGGCGAGCGCGACCACCCGCATCCGCACCGCGCGGGCGACGCTCGGCAGCGCGCGCACCCGCTCCGCGCGCGCGACCCGGGCGCCGGCCGCGAGCCGGCCACGCCGGCGGCCGAGCAGCACGCCCGTCACGATCGCCGCCACCGCGAGCGCGGCGACGACGATCAGCATCGCGGGGAGCTCTAGTGCCACGACTGCACCACCTGCCGGGCCGCCTGCACGCCGAGCACCGGGTCGACCGGCGCCCCCCGGCGGAACAGGCTCGGATACGTGAATCGGCCGAGCGCGTCGACGAGCGCGGGATGCGCCCCCTGGGCCACGAGGTCCTGGAGCGTCAGCACGGGCGCCTCGAGGCCGCTGTACTCGTTGACGAAGGCGCGCATGAGCCGGCTGAGCTCGGCGTGCGCGCGGCGTGCGCCGAGCTCACCCGAACGCACGCGGCGCTCGACGTCGTCGATGGCCGCGCCGTACTCGACCCGCAGCTGCGTGAGCACGGCGGAGCCGTCGACCGCAGGCTGCGTGACGAGCCGCCGGGGACGCGTCAGCACCGCCACGAGCACGGCGACGCCGACGATCGCGAGCAGCACCGCGAGCACGAGCAGCAACCAGAACGGGCTGTACTGCGCGGGCGGGTAGAGCACGTCATCGCCGGGCATGCGACCTCCCGTGCAGCATCCCGAGCAGCGCGGCGATCGCCGCGTCCTGCCCGTCGAGCTCGACGTGGCTGATCTCGAGACGGTCGAGCACCGCGCGGCGGCGGGCGTCCTCCGCCACGCGCTCGGCGTGCAGCTCCTCGACGATCTCGGCGCTCCCGTGCAGGAAGTCGGGCACCGCCCATCCGCTCGCGGCGTCCCGCCGCCCGCCGGGGGGACGCGCGAACAGCACCGGGTCGGCGTCGCGCAGCGTGATCCACAGCACGTCGTGCTGCGCGCGCAGCCGCCGCAGCTGCCGCTCGACCGCCTCGCCGACGGGCGCCTCGTCCGTCACGACGACGACGATCATGCGGCGTGCGACGGTCTGCGCGACGGCGCGCAGCAGCGCCTCCCGCGGCGCCGGCGCGGTCGCCTCGTCGACGGCGCGGTCGAGGCTGCGCAGCATGAGCTCGACACCCCCCTCCGAGCGACGCGGCTCCAGCCGGCGGGCCCGCTCGCCCTCCGCGTACATGAGCACGACGTCGTCGCCGTGCCGCACCGCGAGCAGGCCGAGAGCGCCGACGGTGAGCACCGCGAGCTCCTTCTTGCTGCGCTCGTCACGCGCGAGCGCCTGCATCCCGGTGCCCGTGTCGACCACGAACAGGATGCTGTGCCGCCGCTCCGCGTAGGAGCGCTTGACCATCGGCTCCCCCACCCGCGCCGTCGCCCGCCAGTCGATGTCGCGCACCTCGTCGCCGTGCTCGTACGGCCGCAGGTCCTCGAAGTCGAGGCTGCGCCCGCGCACGAGCGAGGCATATCCGCCGTCGAGCGGATGCACCGACTTGAGCGTCGAGGCGATGAAGAGCTTGCTCTTCACCCGGGCGAGCAGACCGGTCATGGCGTCGGGATCAGGGGGTCGGCACGGCGCCGAAAACCGCGTCGACGATGTCCTCGCTGCGCACGCCCTCGGCCTCCGCCTCGTAGGTGAGCAGCACGCGGTGCCGCAGCACGACGTGGCGCAGGCTCGAGACGTCGTCGGGGACGACGTGATCGCGTCCGCTGAGCAGCGCGAGGGCGCGCGACGCCCGCAGGAACGCGATCGACGCGCGCGGGCTCGCCCCGTACTTGATGAGGCGGGCGCGGTCCTCGCCGATGTACTCGGCGGGGTTCCGGGTGACATAGGCGAGGCCCACGATGTAGTTGCGCACCTCGGGCGAGACGTAGATCGCGTCGGCCGTGTCCTGCAGCATCCGCACCTCGTCGAGCGAGGCCACCTGGGAGGCGTGACGGCCGGGCGCGAGCACACCGGAGTCGAGACGCTCCAGCACCTCGAGCTCCTCCTGCGGGCTCGGGTACTGCACGATCTCCTTCAGCAGGAAGCGGTCCATCTGCGCCTCGGGCAGCTCGTAGGTGCCCTCCTGCTCGATGGGGTTCTGCGTCGCGATGACCATGAACGGGTCGGGCAGCTCGTGCCGCTCGCCGCCGATCGTGGTCTGCCGCTCCTGCATCGCCTCGAGCATCGCCGACTGGGCCTTCGCGCTCGAGCGGTTGATCTCGTCGAGCAGCACCACGTTCGCGTGCACGGGCCCGAGCACGGTGCGGAAGGTTCCGGTCTGCGCGTCGTAGATCTGCGTGCCGGTGATGTCGCTCGGCAGCAGGTCGGGGGTGCACTGGATGCGCTTGAAGCTGCCGTCGATCGTGTCGGCGAGGGTGGACGCCGCGGTCGTCTTGGCGAGGCCCGGAACGCTCTCCAGCAGCACGTGGCCGCCCGCGATGAGCGCGATCAGCAGGCTCGTGCGCAGGCGGTCCTGGCCGACGATGCGCTCGGAGTAGGCGTCGGTGATGCGCGCGATGACCTCGCGGGCCTCCTGCATGCGCTCGGGCGTCGGCGCGGCCTGGTTCATGGACGTGGCTCCTCCGGGTCGGGACGGCAGGCGCGCGAGCGCCCGGGCATCCACCCTAACCGGCCTCCGGCCCTGGTCCCCTGGGCGCCGCCGGCCCGGCCCGCTGGCCCGGCCCGCGGGCCCGTCCGCCTCGCCCGCTGCGTCCGCCCCATCCGCGCCGTCCGCGCCCTCCGCGCCGTCCGCTGCGTCCGCGCCCTCTGCGCCCTCCGCCCCGTCCGCGCCCTCCAGAAATGCAGGAGTTTCCGAGCGCGGGTGCCCCGGATGCCACTCGCCGCATCCGGGGCACCCGCAATCTCCTGCATTTCTGAGGTGACCGAGGGAGGGCAGGGGCAGCACCCGACCGGACGGAGGTCTCAGCAGCCGCCGTCGAGAAAGGCGCAGGGATCCGCCTCCTCACGCCTGTTCACTGATCTCGTCGGTGACGTCCGCCGTGGGCAGGACCCCGAGCTCCAGAGTGCCGGCGGCATCACATGCGACCACCACGGGAAACCCGTGGCCGTCTCCGTATCGCTGTCGAGAGTCGCGTCGGAGCCCATGAGCTGCGGCGGCAGGCCACGGGCGTGCCGGCGTCGGGATGACGCAGCGCCACGGCCCCGGCAGCGAGGGGCACCCCGCGCGCCCGATCCGTCCGGATCCCCGCAGAAAATGCAGGAGATCCGCCCGACGACGCCTGTGTTTCCGGGCGAGCCAACATCCCGACGGCGGAATCTCCTGCATTTCTGGGGTGACCGACACAGGGAGGGGCCGGTGGGAGGGGATGCTCAGCCGCGCTGGGTCAGGTAGAGCAGCGGCACCTCGATGGTCACCTCGGTGCCCTCGCCCTCCAGGGTGTGCCAGTCGATCGTGCCGCCCAGCTCGCCCTGGATGAGGGTGCGCACGATCTGCGTGCCGAGTCCGGACCCGACCTTGCCCTCCGGGAGCCCCGCGCCGTTGTCGCGCACCCGCACCGAGAGGGTGTCGCTCTTGCGCTTGGCCGAGATGACGACCTCCCCGTCGCGATCCGCGAGGCCGTGCTCGACGGCGTTCGTGACGAGCTCGGTGAGCGCGAGGGCGAGTGGCGTCGCGTACTCGGAGGGGAGGGTGCCGAAGGAGCCGGTCTTGTGCGGTCGCACCGTCGTCGAGTGGCTGGAGGCGACCTCCGCGACGAGCAGCAGCACGCGGTCGAACACGGTGTCGAAGTCGACGTTCTGGCTGAGGCCCTCGGAGAGGGTGTCGTGCACGACCGCGATCGCCGCGACCCGGCGCATCGCCTGGGTCAGCGCATCCCGGGCGACGTCGTTGTGGGTGCGGCGGCTCTGGATGCGCAGCAGCGAGGCCACGGTCTGCAGGTTGTTCTTCACCCGGTGGTGGATCTCGCGGATCGTCGCGTCCTTGGTGATGAGCTCCTGCTCCTGGTGCCGCGACTCGGTTACGTCGCGGATGAGCACGATCGCCCCGACCCGCTCGCCCCTGTGCCGCAGCGGGATGGCGCGCAGCGTCACCGTCACCCCGCGCGCCTCGATGTCGGTGCGCCACGGCGCGCGCCCCGTCACGACGAGCGGCAGCGACTCGTCGACCGTGAGCTTGCCCGACAGCAGCCCGGTGGCGACCTCGGCGAGCGACTCCCCCTCGAGCTCGCCCGCGAAGCCGATGCGGTTGAACGCCGAGAGCGCGTTGGGGCTCGCGAAGGTCACGTTGCCGTCGACGTCGAGCCGGATGAGGCCGTCGCTCGCACGCGGGGCGCCGCGGCGCGGAAGGGTCGGCGCGCCGAGGTCGGGGAAGTCGCCCGTCGCGATCATGCCGAACAGGTCGTCGGCGCACTGGTTGAAGGTGAGCTCCTGGCGGCTCGGGGTGCGCGCCTCGGAGAGGTTGGAGTGCCGCGTCAGCACCGCGATCGGGGTCGTCGTGGTGGCCGCGCCGCTCGGGCTGAGCCTCCGCAGCACGGGGACGGCCCGCACGCGCGTGGGCGTCTCCTCGTACCAGTCGGGGGCGGAGGTGTCGACGATGCGCACCTCCTCGAACGCCTGCCGCACCTGGTCGCGCCACTCCGGCTTGATCTCCTGCCCCACGAAGTCGCGGTAGAAGAGCGTCGCCGCGGACGACGGACGCGAGTGCGCGACGGCGACGAAGCTGCCGGATGCCGTCGGCACCCACAGCACGATGTCGGCGAAGGCGAGGTCGGCCAGCAGCTGCCCGTCGGCGGCGAGCAGGTGGAGCCACTCGGCGTCGGCCTCCGTCGAGAGGCCCTGCGCGAGCATGAGCTCGGAGAGGGTGGACACGCCCCTAGGCTACGGGAGCCTCACGCCGACCGTCGTCCGAGCCGGCGCCGACCGCCGGGAGCCGCGGCGACGGGCAGGAGGGATGCCGCCAGCGCGCGGATCGCGACGCGGGCGGCCGACCGGGGGGCCGCATCCGCGAGGGGCCGCCCGCCGAGCGTCGCCGCGTCGAAGGCCGCCGGGTCCCACGGCACCAGCACGGGGTCCTCGATACCCCCGAAGCGGGCGAGCGTCTGCCGCACCTGGCCGCCGGGGTCCACCCCGACGGCGGCCGCGCGCAGCTTGTTGACGACCACGTCGACGCGCTCCGGCTCGACCAGCTCGAGCAGCTCGGCGTGGCCGCGCAGGAGACGCGGGATGCCGACGGGGTCGGCCGCGCCCACCGCGACCACCCGGTCGGCGACGCGCAGCACCTCGAGGCCGGCGGCGTTGCGGCGCGGCGCCGCCACGTCGCTCGCGAGCTCATCGTCCCGCTCGAGGCTTGCGGCGATGTCGACCACGAGCACCTCGCACAGACCCCGCAGTGCCTCGAGCGCCCCGGTGACGCGCGCGGTCCCGAGCTCGGGCCAGCGCTCGGGGCGCCCGATGCCGGTCAGCACGCGGAACGGATGCCGCGCGCCGCGCGGTACGACGGCGAGCCGATCCAGCTGCGCCTCGTCGAGGCCGCCGATGCCCGCGAGCCGGCACGCGGCCGCGAAGCCCGGGGCCTCGTCGAGCAGGCCGAGCGCCGGGGCGACGGATGCCGCGTGGGTGTCGGCGTCGGCGAGCACCGTGCGCCAGCCCGCCGCCGCGAGCTCGGCGGCGAGTGCGATCGCGAGGCTCGTGCGCCCCGGCGCGCCGTGCGGACCCCACACCGCGATGAGGGTCGCGGGTCGCCGCACCGGGGCGGACACCGCGAGGGACGGGGGCTCGGTGATCGGCGCGTCCACCGCATCCGGGCGACCGCCCTCGAGCAGCACCCAGTCGGCGGGTCCCTCGACCGTCTCGAGGATGCCCAGCCGCGTCGCGTGCCGCGCCTGGTCGGGCCCCTCGACGACCACGAGCATCCGCACACCCGCGAGGTCGGCGGTCTCGACGAGCGTCGGCGTCAGGTGCTGCGGCGTCGCCGCGACGACGACGAGCTCGACCGGCAGCTGGGGAAGACGCGGGGCGAGCTCGTCGCCACCGGAGCAGCGCACGATCACCTCGTGCCCGTGATGCGCGGCGGAGGCCGCGAGCCGCTGCTCGGCGTCGAGCGGCACGGCGAGGGCGACCCGCATCCTCAGCCGCCCAGCGGGAGTCCGGCGGGCACGACGGCGAGCGCATCGCCGTTCGCCTGGGCCTGCAGCACGCGCGCGACCCGGCCCCGCGGGACGAGCACCTCGACCGCGCCGCCGCCTCGGGCCGCGACGAGACCGTCGTCCTCGACCACCCGCACCACGACGGCGTCGGCGACGAGCACGACGGGCGCGCCGAAGCCGCGCCCGTCCGCGTGCGCCGGGGAGGCCCAGACGTCGACCGTCGCCCCGGACCGCACCGAGGAGCTGGCCGGCGCGGCGAGCTCGAGCACGAGCGCCGTCGACCGCACGCCCGCCGCGTCGCCGACGGCGGCGCGCGGGAGCAGCTCGCCGTCGCGCACCGCACGCACCACGACAAGGCCGTCGGCGGGCAGCTCGCCCTCGCGCAGGTACAGCGCGTCGGCGCCGTCGAGGGCGACGGATCGCTCCACGAGGTCGCCGCGATCGATGCGATCGCCGGGGCTGAGCGCGGACGCCGCCGCATACACGGTCGTGCGCCGGTCGAGGGCACCCACGAGCGCCACGACGCCGGCCACCGATGCGGCGACGAGCACGAGCCCCACCACGAGCCGCATGTCGATCGCGCCCCTGCGACGCCTGGATGCCGTGACCGCCACGGTGCCTCCCCTCCCGCCGCGCTCGGCGGCGCGCCCATCGTGCACCGCGGCGAGCACGGGGCGAGCGAGTTATCCACAGCCCGGACGGCATCCGTCCCGGGCCGTCCGCGACGCCGCGCATAATCGGGGCATGACAGCGGATGCGGCTCCCGGGCTCGGTCGGTTCCTGACCATCGCCGACACGGCCGAGATCCTCAACATCTCCGCCGGGCAGGCCTACGCGATCGTGCGCAGCGGCGAGCTGCCGGCCATCAAGCTCGGCGCCCACGGCCAGTGGCGCGTGGAGCGCGAGGTGCTCGAGGGCTACATCGCCGCCCGCTACGAGGAGGCCCGCCGCACGGGCCTCTGGCACCAGGCCGAGTTCACCGACCTGCCGGAGCTGTTCGGCTGAGCTGTATCTCCGGCGCGCGCTCAGGCCCGGACGCACAGGATCGCGTCGAACGGAACGAGGCGGATGCGGCGCACGACCCGGTCACGACGGGCCGCGCCGGCGTCGTGCTCGGCGACGTCGAGGTGGTCGCGCGCCACCCGGTCGATCGTGCCGTGAACGATCCCGCCGCGCGTGCGCAGCTCGACGCCGGTGCGCCGACGACACAGGTCGCGCATCACGAAGCCGAGGCCGAGACGCGCCGCGAGGGCGGGCACCGCCTCGGCGGGCAGGGGACGCAGACCCAGCTCGAGCTGCTCGTGCCCCGGCAGCACGCCCGCGATCGAGGCGAGCGGCACGACGACCGCGCGACCCGCGGATCCCGCGGGGATCTCGCCCGCGACCCAGTCGCGTCCCGCCGACTCGACCCGCACGGCGACCGTCTCGCCGTCGGCGAGCACGAGCGACACCCGCTCGCCGCCCCGTGCCATCGCGAGCACCCTGTCCCGCAGCACGAGGCGCCCGAGGCGCAGGCGCTCCTCCTCCGCGGCGAGCCCCTGCTGCTCGAGATCGAGCTCATGCTCGAGCTGCCCCTCGATGTCGGCGAAAAGCTCGTCCCAGCGCACGGCTGCGACGGTAACCGGCCACGGGCGTCCGACGTCATAGTTCTCCACAGGACGGGGCGACGGGTCGACACGAGAAAGCGTCATATGCCAAGGTGATGCGCGTCCCCCCTTCGGGGGCAGACGAGTTGGGACACCGGAGCGAGAGGACGGCGATGCGCGGAGGCGAGACGGCGGCCGACGGCAGCGCCGCACGGGCGATCACGCCACGGCTCGACGACGAGGAGCTCTTCGGCCGCCAGCCGGCCCCCACACGCGAGCTGCCCGATCCCCGGCCGCTGCTCGAGAACCTCACGCGCTGCGTCATCGAGATCATCGCGGGCGCCCGCGACCTCGAGCAGATCGCGCGCTGGGTCGACGACGCCGTCTACGCGACGCTCCTCAAACGCGTCGTCATCTCGGCTCAGGCGCGCCAAGCCGCACGGCGCCCGGCTGCCCGCCCGGTCTTCACCCTCGGCACGGTGAGCCTCTGCGAGCCGCGCGACGGTGTCGTGGAGGCGGTCGTCGTGGTCCGCGGGCGGGCGCGGACGCGCGCCGTCGCCATCCGCCTCGAGGGCCTCGACCGCCGCTGGCGGGCCACCGCCATCCACGTGCTGTAGGCGGGCCGAGCCTTCCCGCCCCACCTCATCCGTGGTGCCGGGGGTTTCGATACGCGTCGCTTCGCGGCGCTGCTCAACCAGCGGAAGGGGCCGAGAACGCAACTCGACCGATCCGCACCCCCGCGACCCGCGGAGGCCCTACGCCGAGGGACGGTCGCCCGTGGACGCCTTCGCGTTCGCCTCGTAGGAGGTGTTCGTCGACTCGAAGAAGTTGACGAGCTCGAGCGTGTCGTTCGCCGTCGCCATCCACTTGGCCGGGTTCACCACGTTGTAGTGCGTGCCGAACCCGAGCTCCTCGAGGCGGCGGTCGGCCAGGTACTTGACGTACTGGTTGATGTAGTTGGCGTTGAGCCCGAGGATGCCGTTGGGGAGCAGGTCGTTGTTGTACTGCTCCTCCATCTCGACCGCGTCGAGGATCATCTGCTTGATCTCGGCCGCGAACTCCGGCGTCTGCAGGTCGGGGTTCTCGTCGAGCACGGTGAGGATGAGGTTGATGCCGAACTTGAGGTGCAGCGACTCGTCGCGCACGATCCAGTCGACGAGGGAGCCGAAGTTGCGCAGCAGGTTCCGCTGGCGGAACGAGAGCGCCACCATGAAGCCCGAGTAGAACCAGATGCCCTCGAGGATGATGTTGTAGGCGATCAGGTTGCGGATGAAGTCCTGCTTGCCCGCGGTCGTCGTGATGTCGAGGGTCTCCTCGGTCATCCGGCGGATGTAGCTGACCTCGAACTCCTCCTTGCGCTGCATGGAGGGGATGTCGACGTGCGAGTTGTAGGCCTCGTTGCGGTCGATCGGGAACGTCTCGAGCACGTACTCGAACGACATGCAGTGGTTGGCCTCCTCCCACATCTGCTTCGCGAGGTAGAGGTGCGCCTCGGGGGCGTTGACGTAGGGGTACACGCCGAAGGCGAGGGCCTTGTTGACGAGCAGCTCGTTGGGGTTGAAGTAGGAGATGAGGAAGGTGACGGCGTGCCGTTCCTCGTCGGTCATCTTCTTGAAGTCGGCGAGGTCCTCGCCGAGCTGGATCTCGTTGGGGAACCAGGTGTTGGCGACCGCCTGGTCGTAGAGGTCCATCGCCCACTGGTAGGTGATGGGCTTGAGGAGGAGCCCTTCCTGGACCCCGGTGCCGAGGATGGCCATGTCTCTAATTCCTTTCGTGACCGACGGCCGGGACGGCCGTCGGCGCTGGCGTCGCGGCGGACGTCAGAAATGACATCCGCTCCTAGCTCCAGCGCGCTACTGGCAGCTCTCGCACTGCAGTTCGTCCATGGGGTCGACGGGCACCGAGTACTCGTCGACGGCGTTGTAGCCGCTCATCCGAGGCCCCCGAATCCGCGACGCGGGGCGGCGGCGGGTGCGGCGGCCGGCGCCTCGGTTGCCGGGGCGGCGTCCGACGTGGCGCCGAAGCCGCGCTTGGCGCCCTGCGAGATCTCCTCGGCCTTGTTGACCTTGACGGTCGACTGCTCGGCCTGGTGGCGGGGCTTCACGTGCAGGTAGTAGGTCGTCTTGACGCCCTTCTCCCAGGCTGCGTAGTAGATGTCCATCATGTCGCCGAGGTCGCGCGTCTCGAGGTACATGTTGCGGCTGATGGCCTGGTCGATCCACTTCTGGGCGCGCGCCGCGACCTCGATGAAGGCGTGGGGCGAGAGCTGGAAGCTCGTCTTGTAGACCTTCTTGAGCTCGTCGGGGATCTCGGCGATCACCTGGATGTCGCCCTGGCTGCGCAGCACCTGCTCGCGGGTCTGCTCCCAGATGCCGAGCCGCTGCAGGTCGGCGACGAGGTTGCGGTTGACCTCGAGGAACTTGCCGTTGGAGGTGGAGCGGCTGAAGATCTGCGCGAACTGCGGGTCGAGGCCGGGCGTGGTGCCGGCGACGAGGCCGATGGATGCGGTGGGCGCGATCGCCATGAGGGTGGCGTTGCGCATGCCGCCCTTGACCTTCTCGCGCAGGCGGTCCCAGTCGAGGCGCATGGTGCGGTCGACCGTGATCGGCACGCCGCGGTCCTTCTCGGTGAGCTCGATGGAGTCGAAGGGCACGAGGCCCTGCGACCAGCGGGAGCCGGCGAAGTTGTCGTAGGAGCCGCGCTCACGGGCGAGGTCGGCCGACTCGTCGATGGCCGCGTAGGAGACGTGCTCCATGATCTCGTCCATGAGGTCGTACGCCTCCTCGGACTCGTAGGAGTAGCCGAGCTTCTCGACGACGTCCGTGAAGCCCATGACGCCGAGCCCGATGGCTCGGTTGGTCTGGTTGGCGTGGTCGGCCTCGGCGACCGACGACTCGGTGATGTCGATGAGGTTGTCGAGCTGACGCACGGCGCTGCGGGCCGAGTCCTCGATGAGCGCCCAGTCGAATCCGAGGCCGCCGTTCTCGTCCACCTTGAGGTGGGTGGAGAGGTTGATGGAGGCGAGGTTGCAGACGGAGATGTTCTCGAGGTCCTGCGGGAGGCAGATCTCGGTGCAGAGGTTGGAGAGGTGGATGGTGCCCGTGTTGTTGTTGAGGGCGCGGTTGTTGATGGTGTCCTTCCAGGTGAGCCACGGGTGGCTCGTGGTCTGGAGCGACATGAGGATGTCCTTGAACTGCGACCGCGCGGAGATCTTCTTGAACATCCGCAGCTCGCCGGCCTGGGCCTTGGCGACGTACTCGGCGTAGCGCTCGGAGAACGCCTGCCCGTAGAGCTCGTTGAGGTCGGCGACCTCGAGCGGGTCGAAGAGGTACCAGTCGTCGTCGTTCTGCACGCGCTTCATGAACTCGTCGGAGATCCAGACGGCCGTGTTGGCGGTGCGGGTGCGGCGGTAGGGGTCGCCGGAGTTCTGGCGGAGGTCGAGGAACTCGGGGAAGTCGAGGTGCCAGTTCTCCATGTAGAAGCAGAGGGCGCCGAACTTCTTGCCGCCGCGGCTGACCGCGCGCAGCACAGAGTCGATCGTGTGCATGAACGGGATGGGGCCCGTCGAGGTGGTGTTGTTGGAGCGGATGGGCGAGCCCTGCGCGCGCAGCTTGGTGACGGAGAGGCCGATGCCGCCGGTGCCCTTGGTGAGCCACATGACGTCGCGCACGCTCTTCGCGATGTGCTCGATGTCGTCCTGCATCTCCATGACGAAGCAGTTGGAGAGCTGCGGGTAGGAGGTGCCCGCGTTGACGAGGGTGGAGCCGGCCGCGAGGTACTCGAGCTTCGACATCTTGTCGTAGAACTCGATCGCGTGGCCGGTGGGGTCGGCCTCGTTGAGCGAGAGGCCCATGGCGATGCGCATCCAGAAGAACTGCGGCACCTCGAGCGGTTCGCCGTTGCGGGCCTTGATGCCGTAGCGGTTGTTGAGGGTGACGACGCCGATGTACTTGAGGAGGCCGTCGCGGCTCGGCTCGAGCGCGTCGGCGAGGCGGTCGAGGTCGAAGAGCTCGGGGAAGCGGGAGTCGAGGAGCAGCTCGGACACGCCGCGCTCGATGGCGCCGCGGAAGTGGCTGCGGTGGAGGGACTTGAGCTCCTCGGCGGTCTCGTAGTCGCCGAGGACGCGCTTGTAGATGGTCTTGAGGAGGAGGCGGGCGGCGACCGTGTCGAACTGGGGGTCGTCCTTGACGTTCTGCAGCGCGACCTGGATGACGGCCTCGTCGAGCTGCTGCGTCGTGATGCCGTCGAAGAGGGTGAGCTCGAGCTCGGATGCGATCTGGGTGACCCAGGTGATGTTCTCGTCGAGCCCTTGGCTCGCGTGCTCGATCGCCAGGTTGATCTTGTTGGCGTCGTACGGCTCGCGCTCTCCGTTGCGCTTCACGACGGTGATGGTCACGTGATCCCTTTCCTCCCCGCGCAGTGCTGCGCGCCCCGCATTCCGATGTAAAAACCCTGGTGAGAATCGACCTCGACGGACCGATCGCCAGCTTCTTCGCTCTCCCCCGGCCCGGAGGTTCCACCACTATATATCGGGCCTCCGACAGCAGGCCAACCCTAGATGTTGTGGGCGTGTCATCCACAGATGTGCATAACTTCAGCGGTGTTATTCACACTTTCCACACCCTAGGAGCCGCATCCGACACCGCCCGCGAGACCCGGAATTGGCTAGGCTCGGAAGGCTGTGAACGCGTACCTCGACCTGCTGCGCACCCGGGGGGTGGCCCGGATCATCAGCGCGCAGCTGCTCGCGCGCTTCCCCGGCGGGATGCTGTCCCTCGGGTTCCTCATCCACATCGAGCACATCTTCCACAGCTACGGCGCCGCCGGTCTCGTGCTCGGCGCGACCTCCGTCGGTCAGGCGATCTCCGGACCGGTCACGAGCCGCTGGATGGGGCGCTGGGGGATGCGGCCCGTGCTCATCCTCACGACCGCCGTCTGCGCCGTCGCGCTCTCGACGATCGCCCTCGCATCCCTCCCCCTGTGGGGCTTCATGATCGCGGGCCTCGTCGCGGGCCTCAGCTATCCGCCCGTGCAGCCCGCCGTGCGCACCATCTACCCCAAGATGGTCAACTCGCGACAGCTCACCCCGCTGTTCTCGCTCGACGCATCCGCCCAGGAGATCATCTGGATCGCCGGCCCCGTCGTGGTCACCTTCGTGGCGACCCAGGTGTCCACCGTCGCCGGCATCTTCCTCTCGGTGTTCTTCCTCGTCGTGGGCGGCGCGTGGTTCATCTCCTCCCCCGAGCTGGGGCGCGTGCGCATCCCGCGGTCGAAGCGGAGGTTCGGCGTCGTGCTCAAGCGCCCCGCGGTGCTGCTGTCGACGGTCGTCGGCTTCCTGCTGGTCGGGTCGTGCGCGGCGATCGAGGCCGGCGTCGTCGCGACCTTCGGAGAGGGCGGCGCGGAGGCCGGGTTCGTGCTGGGCATCTGGGCGGTCGCCTCGCTCATCGGCGGTCTCTCCTTCGGGCACATCCCGATCGGGCCGTGGGCGCTCGCGCGCCGCATGCTCATCGTGTTCGTGGGCGCGCTGCTCGCCGTGTTCGCGTTCGAGTTCTGGTCGATCTCGGCCACCCTCGTGATCGCCGGCCTCGGCATCGCCCCCGCGCTCGCCGTCATGTTCTCGATCGTCTCGGCCACCGTGAAGTTCTCCGACACCGCGGAGGCGTACGGCTGGGTCGGCACCGGCCAGCTCATCGGCGCCGCCCTCGGCTCGGCGGTCGCGGGGTTCCTCATCGACGGCTACGGGCCGGACGGCGGCTTCGTCGCGGCCGCGATCTTCGCGCTCGTGGGCTTCCTCGTGCCGGTCGTCTTCCGGCGCGCGCACCCCGACCTCCGCGGTCGCGACGCGAGTCCGCTGCCCGACACGGAGCCCGTGCCGATCGCGCCGAGCTGAGGCCCGCTCGCACGTGCCCCTTGCGGGAACCCTCCGGAACGCGGTAGACCGTACTGTCGCCCCCTGACACCCCCCGAAGCTGTACCCCACCCTCGGAGATGACCCCCGATGACATCTTCACCGGCCCGATCGCGCTCGCCGCGGAGTTGACCCGAGCGGCACGGCCATGCTGCGCTGCCACGAACTCCCCTGCGACTCGATCGACGCGCTCGCCAGAAGCCCCCACGACGGTGCGCTCCTGCTGATCGGCGCGCCCGGGAGCGGCAAGAGCACCGTGCTCGCGACCTCGCTCGAGCAGCGGGCCGAGGGCGGTTCCCTGGTGCGGGTCAACCCGGGCGAGGCCGCCTGGCCGCTGTCGGGCGTCTCCGCGCTGCTGGCGAGCCTCGGCGACCCGCGGATCGCCGACTTCGCGGGCCGGTTCGCCCTGCGGTCGGACGACGACGCCGCGCTCGCGGAGGCCGCCGCCGAGCTCCTCGTGGTGCTGCGCGGCCTCGGGCTGCCGCGCACGCTCCTGCTGGTCGATGACATCGACCGGATGGATGCCGCGAGCCGCCGGATCGTGGGCTACATGGCGGGGCACCTGGCGGGTTCCGGCATCCGGATCGTCGCGGCGGCGGCCGAGGTGGCACCGGACGAGCCCCTCGCGGGGCTCCCCTCGGTGCGCATCGGCGAGCTCGACGACACCGAGGCGCGGGGCATCGCCCCGCCGGGCATCGACCCGGGCACCCTGCGCATCCTCGTCTCCGTCGCGGCGGGGAACCTCGGCACGCTCGTCGCGTTGCTCTCCTCGCTCTCCTCCGAGCAGCTCTCGGGCAGGGACGGCCTCCGTCTGCCGCCGCGACCCGGCCCGGCAGCCTGGGCCGCGGTCGAACGGGTCGCGCGACGACTCGGTGCGGCCCACCTCGCCGAGCTCGACAGGCTCGCGACCGCGCCGCTGCATCCGCGCGCCGCCGCCGGACGATGGGCCGAGGACGCGGAGGACGCGCTCCAGGAGCTGCTCGACCTGGGTGTCGTGCAGGAGGCCGGCGCCTTCGTGGCGCTCGCCGACCCGCTCGTGCGCGCGGCGCTCTCCGACGCGCTCCCCTCCCGCGTGCGCCGGGAGCTGCACGTGAGCATGCGCGAGACGGCGGGGCCGCTGCTCGAGGCATGGCACGCGAGCTGGGCCGACCCGGGCACCGACCTGCGCGATCCCCTGCTCGACGCCGCCGCGGAGGCCGCGCGGCTCGGCTACCCGCACGCGGCGGTCGAGTTCGCGGACCGGGCGCTGCGGTCCGGACGCGACGGCCTCGCGGGACGGCTCGCCCGCGTCGCGGACGAGCTGCTCACGATCGGCGAGCCGGAGCTCGCGTACCGCTACCTGAACATGGCGTCCGCCGACCGCCACCTCGACCCCGACGCACGGGTGCGTCTGTCGATCTCCCGGCTGCGCGCCGACTACCTGGCGGGACGCGCCATGGATCCGAACGTCGAGCTCGCGGGCGCCGATCCGGAGCTCGTCGCCCGCTGGGCGGCGATGCGTGCCGCCGTCTCCGCCGCGCGCGGCGAGTTCCACGCGGCGCGCGGACCGCTCGTGCGCGTCGAGGCGGACCTCGCCTCCGAGTCGCCGGAGACGCGCTCGCTCGCGCGCACCGCCCGCGCCCTGCTGGACGGCCCCGGGGGCGGCGTCCGCGAGGGCGACGAGGCGCACGACCCACTGCTGATGGCCTTGCACGCGCGCGCCGAGACGCTCGCGGGCGACTACCCGCGCGCACGCGTGCTCATCGGGCGCCTGGCGTCCTCGCTGGTGCGTCCCAGCCGGATGTGGGCGGGCTGGCTCACGGCGCTCGCGATCGACTGCGCGTCGCGGGCAGGACGCATCGGCGAGGCCTTCGAGCTCGCGCGCGACTGGCGGCTGCAGCACGCCGAGGCCGAGGGGCCTCCCGGGATGGTGCCCCTCAGCGCCTGGACGAGCCTCGCCGACGCCGACCTCGAGGCAGCGGAGGCTGTCCTCGCCGAGTGGACGGACAACGGCGTCGCCCGGGTGGGACCCCTCCCGACCGCGCGCGGCCTGCTGCTGCGCGCCGAGCTGGCGCGGCTCCGCGGCGACGTCGGCGCGGCATGCGAGCTCCTGCTGCTCGCCGACACCGTGGCCGCCGCGATCGACGACCCGGCCCTGTCCCGGCACCTGCCGGAGCTCGCCGAGACCCTCGTCGAGGTGGGCCGGACGGGCGCCGCCCACGACGCCGCGCGACGCCTCGCCGCGGCGGCGGTCGCGCACCCCGGCCGGTGGTCGAGCCTCGCGGTGGCTCGGGTCGCGGTGTCGACGGCCGCCGAGACGGAGCTGCGGGACCGCCACGAGGCGGCGCTCGCGCTGCACCGCCGTGACGACGACGGCTTCGAGCTCGGCAAGCTGCACCTCGCTTACGGCCGCCGCCTCGCCGCCGCGGGCGCGGCGCACGAGGCGGCGCGCGCCGTCGCGGATGCGCGCATCGCCTTCGCGGGGGCGGGCGCACGTCCGTGGGCGGCCGCCGCATCCGGCGACGCGCAGGCGCCCGTGCCGCGGACGGCCGCGCAGCTGGAGCTGCTGAGCGCCGACGAGCGGGCGGTCGCCGACCTCGTCGTGCGGGGCCTGCACAACAAGGAGATCGCGGCAGCGCTCTACCTCTCGGTGCGCACCGTCGAGCTGCGCCTCACGCACATCTACCGCAAGGTGGGGGCGCGTTCCCGCGCCCACCTCGTCTCGCTGATGTCGTGAGGCACGGCACCGCGCGCCTCGACCGGCGGCCCTCGTGGAGCGCGGGTCGCTCACCCGGCCGGGCCCGCGGTCACCCGCGCGCCACCGCGCGACGCTCGGGTGAGACCCATCGGCCGTCGTGGTGCCGGCGCAGGAAGGCGTCGGCCATCGCGCGCAGGCACAGCCACGCGTCGAGCATGCGCAGGACGGGGAACACCGGCCCGAGCACGAGGTAGGCGGGCCGCCGCGACAGCACCGCCGCCATGACCGAGAGCAGGTAGTCCGGCACGAGAACCCCCGCGACGACCGCGAGCGGCGGGACGACGGCCGCGACTCCCGCCGCGACCCCGCTCGGGTCGAGCCCCGCCACGGCGATGATCGCGCATCCGAGGCTCAACAGCACGACCGGCAGGGCGAGCAGCACGAACACGCTGCTCGTCACGAGCTCGCCGATCGAGATCGCGAGCAGCGCCCAGAACCGGCCCGCATGGACGCCGTGCCGGCGGACCGTCTGCCAGAACCCGAGGCTCCAGCGGCCCATCTGCTTCCGGTAGTCGCGCAGGTTGTCGGGGTCCTGGGTGAGCGCGATCGCCGCATCCGGGCGGAACGCGATGCGGCCGAGGCGCTTCGCGTGCACCTCGAACGTCATGTTGTAGTCCTCGATCGCGAGGCCGGGCGCGTCGATGTCGATGTCGGCGAGCACCCGCGTGCGGTACATGCTCGCGAAGCCGGGCACGATCGACACCGCGTTGAGCAGGCGCGCGGCCTGACCGAACTTCTGCAGGTACTGCACGCTCAGGTAGAGCCGCTCGCGGTACGCCACGAGGACGCGGCCCATGAGGGTCGGCGGCGGCGGGTCGAGGATCGTGGTCGCGCGCCCCGCGACCGCGACGACCTCGGGGTCCGCGAACTCGGGCAGCCCCGATCGCAGGTAGTCGTCGTGCAGCTGGCTGTCGGCGTCGAGCAGCAGCATGACCTCGAATCGCGAGGCGAGCTCGAGCTCGTCCACGATCGTGCGGATGGCGCCCGCCTTGCCTCGGTTCGGGCGGATGTCGAGCGCCGTCGCCCCGCACGCGCGCGCGAGCTCCACCGTGCCGTCGGTGCATCCGTCGCACGCCACGAACACGTTCTCCACCGGCACCTGGCGTGCCGCGGAGCGGATCGTCGCCTCGATCACGAGCTCCTCGTCGTGCGCCGCGATGACGATCGCGACCTCGGACGGCTGCGGCACGTGCCCGTCACCGACGGGTGCGCCGTCACGCAGGCGCGCGGCGACGAGCCGCACCAGCCCAGCGCTCACCCAGAGCAGCGTGTTGATGCCGACCACGACCACGGCGGTCACGATGAACGCCACCATGGGGCCTCCTGGATCGGGTCGGTGCTCCGACGCTACGACCCCCCGCGCGCCCGCGTCGCCGCATCCGCGCGCGGTTTCCCGCACCCTCGTGCGGGAAACCGCAACCCGGCCGCGGGGCTCCCGCACACCTCCCGCACCGCCGTTGACCGTGGCGTCGACGGGGGTCGACAGTGAGCGCACCGGCTCCCGAACGGGCGCCGCACCCTGTCCCCCTACCCCACTGCGCCGTCCCCCCGGCGCCGCCATGGAGGCACCACCATGACGTCTCTCGACACGCGACCCCTCATCGCACACCGCGCCCGGCCCGACATCGGATCCGCGGCCCTCCCCTCCGTCCCCCCGCTGCACGCCGACGAGTTCGACATCGCGATCGTGGGGCTCGGCTACGTCGGCCTGCCCACGGCCCTCGCCTACCATCACGCCGGCGCCCGAGTGCTGGGGCTCGAGATCTCCCCGCAGCGCATCGCGAGCATCCGGGCGGGGAGCGCCGACCTGCTCCCCTCCGACCACGCGCGCCTCGAGGAGGCGCTGCACGACCCGCGCTTCGCCATCAGCGACGACGCCGCGCTGCTGCGGCGCGCGACGGCGGTCATCGTGTGCGTGCCGACGCCCGTCGACCACCACCTCGTGCCCGACCTGACGATCCTGCGCGCCGCCTGCGCCGACGTCGTCGCGAACGCCGTGCCCGGCCAGATCCTCATGCTCACCTCGACGAGCTACGTCGGGTGCACGCAGGACCTCCTGGTCGCGCCGCTGGCCGCGCGCGGCCTCGTGCCGGGCGAGTCGATCTCGGTCGCCTTCAGCCCCGAGCGCATCGACCCCGGCAACGACTCCTACGAGCACGAGCTCGTGCCGCGCGTCGTGGGAGGCGCGACGCCCAGCTGCGAGCTGCGCGCCTCCGCCGTGCTCTCCCGCTACACGGCGCGCGTGCACCGGGTCGACTCGCTCGCCGCGGCCGAGATGACGAAACTGCTCGAGAACACCTTCCGGGCGGTCAACATCGCGCTCGCCAACGAGGTCGCCGACATCTGCCGCGAGCTCGACGTGCCCGTCACCCAGGTGATCGACGCGGCCGCGACGAAACCGTACGGCTTCATGCCGTTCCTGCCCGGTCCGGGCGTCGGCGGGCACTGCATCCCGTGCGACCCGCACTACCTGCTGTGGCAGCTGCGGGAGCGGCACGTCGCGGCACCCATGATCACCCAGGCGATGTCGGAGATCGCCGCGCGGCCCGCGCGCGTCGTGGAGCGGGCCGCGCAGGTGCTCTCCGACGAGGGCCGCGGGCTCGGCGGGGCGCGCATCCTCGTCGTGGGCATCTCGTACAAGCCGGATGTCGCCGACCTGCGCGAGTCACCCGCCCTCGAGATCATCCACGGCCTCGAACGCCGCGGCGCCGTCGTCGAGTTCCTCGACCCCCTGTGCCCGCAGGCGCGGATGCTCGACGGCCGCATCGCGGAGACGGTGCGCGACCCGCTCGCCTTCGACCCGCACCTCGTCGTGCTCCACACGCGGCACCGCGACCTGGACCTCTCGTGGGTCGAGGAGCGCCACCTCGTGCTCGACGCCAGCTACCGCGAGCTCGCCGTGCCGCGGCGCGTCACCCTGTGAGGCCCGCCATGCGCAGCACGGTCACCGGTGGAGCCGGATTCCTGGGCAGCCACCTCGTCGAGCTCCTGCTCGATGCGGGCGACGAGGTCGTCGTGCTCGACGACGAGTCGACGGGGCGACCCGACAACCTCCGGGACGTCATCGACGATCCCCGGCTCGAATATCGCGTCGGATCGATCCTCGATCCCGACGCGGTCCGCGCGGCGGTCAGGGGAAGCGATCGGGTGTTCCACCTGGCCGCCGCGGTGGGGGTGCGTCGCATCGTCGAGCACCCGCTCGAGGGCCTGCGCGTCAACGTGCACGGCACCGAGAACGTGCTCGACGCCTGCGTCGCGCACGACGCCCGCCTGCTGCTCGTCTCGACGAGCGAGATCTACGGCAAGAACACGGCGGATGCGCTCTCCGAGACCGCCGACCGCATCCTCGGCTCGCCGCTCGTGGCGCGCTGGACCTACGCCGCCGCGAAGGGGCTCGACGAGTCGTTCGCGCACGCCTACATGCAGGAGTACGGCCTCGAGGTCGCGATCGCCCGGCCGTTCAACACGGTCGGCCCGCGGCAGACCGGACGCTACGGCATGGTCGTGCCGAACCTCGTCGGGCAGGCCCTGCGCGAGGAGCCGCTCACGGTGTTCGGCGACGGGCAGCAGTCCCGCTGCTTCTCCTCCGTGTACGACGTCGTGCCGGCGTTCGTGAGGCTCATCGAGGAGCCGCACGCGCTCGGGCAGGCCGTCAACCTGGGCGGCGGCACCGAGATCTCCATCCTCGAGCTCGCGGAGCGCATCCTGAGCATCACCGGCAGCCGCAGCCGGATCCGCCTCGTGCCCTACGAGGAGGCGTACGGCGACGGCTTCGAGGACATGCGCCGGCGTGTGCCGGACAACTCGCTCGCGCACGAGCTCATCGGCTTCGTGCCGCGGACCGGCGTCGACGAGATCGTGTGGAGCGTCGCCTCCACGCTGGAAGACCCGGGCGTCGCGCGGTCGGCGGAGTGGGGTGCCTTCCGCGCGTACGCCCGAGCACGCAGAACCCACATCCCCGCAATCAGCACATCGAGGTGACCATCATGAACAGACGACGCCTGTACGGTTTCGGAGGTCTCGCCGCAGCCGTGGCGCTCCTGATCTCCTTCGTCGCCGGCAACCACGTGATCCGGCATCCGTCGACGCCGCCCGCGGCGCAGCCGACGGCGAGCGCCCCCGCGGATCCGGATCCCTCTCCCCCCGCGGATCCGGATCCCGGCACGGGCGGGTCGACGGACCCCGCGCCGACCGATCCGGGCGATCCGCCGGCGAACCCGCCGACCACGCCGACCACGCCGGTCGTCGACACGACCCCGACGACCCCGAGCACCCCGACGACCCCGAGCACGCCGACGACCCCGACGACGCCGAGCACCCCGACGACGCCCACGACGCCGACCGAGCCGACGGCCCCGACCACGCCCACCGAGCCGACGACGCCCACCGGGCCCACCGAGCCGACGACCCCGACCACGCCCACCGAGCCGACGACCCCCACCGAGCCGACCGGGCCCACGCCGCCCGTCGTCAAGACCGGCCCGCTGACCTACGTGAGCCTGACCTTCGACGACGGCAACGCCGGCCAGGCGCTCGCGGGCAGCATCCTCGGCGCCCACGGCCTGCCCGCGACGTTCTACGTCAACTCGGGCACGATCGGCACCCCCGGCAAGCTCACCCTCGACCAGCTGCACGCGCTCGCCGCGGCCGGCAACGAGATCGGCGGGCACACCGTGACCCACGTCGACCTCACGACCGTCCCGCAGGACGAGGTGCTGCGGCAGGTCTGCGACGACCGCGTCCAGCTGAGCAACTGGGGCTTCTCGGTGCGCAGCTTCGCCTACCCCTTCGCCGAGGTCTCCGATCCGGTCGCGCAGGCGGTGACCGACTGCGGCTACAACAGCGGCCGGCTGCTGGGCGACATCCGCTCGCGCTTCGGGTGCGCCGACTGCGACTGGGCCGAGAACGTGCCACCCGCACGGCCCGCGATCACCCAGGCGCTCGACCAGTTCGACACGGACTGGACCCTCGCCGACCTCGAGGGCATCGTCACGGCCGCCGAGCAGCACGGGGGTGGGTGGCTGCAGTTCACCTTCCACGACGTGTGCACGAGCAGCTGCGAATCGCTCGCCATCGGCTCCGACATGCTCGAGGCCTTCGCGAACTGGCTCGATGAACGCGGCGACACCCGCAACACCGTCGTCCGAACGGTCGGAGACGTCGTCGGAGGCGCCGTCGAGCCGCTCGTGAACGGCCCGGCCGTCCCGCCGCCGACCGACGAGAACACGGTCGTCAACCCCGACCTCGAGACCATGCAGAACGGCTTCCCGGCCTGCTGGTACCGGGCTCCCTGGGGCGACAACGACGCGACGTTCTCGCTCGTCAGCCCCGGCCACTCGGGCTCCGTCGCGAGCCAGGTGACGATCACGAGCTACACCTCCGGCGAGGGGAAGATCATCCCGACCCTCGACCTCGGGTCGTGCGCGCCGAGCGTCGCCACCGGTCACAGCTACGTGCTCTCCGGCTGGTACACCTCCACCTCCGTCACCCAGTTCGCGGTCTACCTGCGCACGACGACGGGGTCCTGGATCTACTGGACGTCGAGCCCGTGGTTCGCGGCCGCCTCCGAGTGGACCCAGGCGGTCTGGCAGACGGATGCGATCCCGCCCGGGTACACCGGCATCAGCTTCGGGCTCAACATCTTCGCCCCGGGCACGCTCGTGACCGACGACTACTCGATGGTCGACGCGGCGCCGCCCGTGGCGGAGAGCGTGGCGGAGCCGCTCGCGGCGCCCGCCGCCGAGACGCCCGTGACCGAGCTCGTTCCGGCCGACCCGCCGGCGGAGAGCGTCGAGGAGGCGCCGGCAGCCGAGGCGCCGGCCGAGGCGGCTCCTCCGGCCGGGTCGACCACCCCGCCCGCGGCCGACCCGGCGCCGCCCGCGGAGGAGGCCGCACCTCCGGCAGAATCCTGAGCATGCGCGCGGCGAGGATCGCGGCCGTCGGCGTTCTGGGCGCCGCGGCGGCGGTCCTCGTCGCGTGCTCGCCGCCGGTATCCGCTCCGACGGCGAGCCCGCATCCGACGGGTGGCGTGCGCGTGACGCCCGGAAGCCCCGCCCCGACGCCGACCCCGAGCGACACGGCTACCACCCCGCCGCCGGCCGGTGGCGGGGGGACGGCCTCCGGCTACCCGTGGCACCGCGACATCGTCTCGACGACCTTCTGGGTCGGCGAGATCTTCGATCCGGGGGCCGACGACGGCAGCCAGGAGCTCTCCACCTACGACTCCGACTGGCTCGGCAGCTACGGCGGATGCGACGGCGTCGTCGCGGGCGGGGGCTGCCGCACGGAGGCCCGTACGGCCGCGAACGACTACTTCCCGACGAGCATGACCCCGCGCGAGAACCCCTTCTACCTCGACCTCCCGTACGACGACGTCAACGACCCGACGGGGTTCGCGCAGCGCGACGCCGTCGTCCCCTGGGCCGGCCAGGAGCCCTACCGCTCGCACCGCGGCGACCACAACTTCAGCTACCTCAAGAACCGCTGGGTGCAGCTCGTCCGGGGCGACCGCGTCTGCTACGGCCAGATCGAGGACGCGGGCCCCGGCGAGTACCACGACGCGCGCTACGTGTTCGGCGCGGACGACGCGCGGCCCGTCAACACGCGCTACGGCGGGGCGGGGATGGACGTCTCCCCCGCCCTCACCGGATGCCTCGGCTTCCCCGAGCTCGACGGCATCGCGCCCGGCGTCTCCTGGCGCTTCGTGGAGGCCTCGGAGGTTCCGGCGGGCCCGTGGACGCGTCTCGTCACGACGAGCGGCGTGCGCTGACTCAGGTGGCGGCCACCGGTCCCGGTGCGTGCTCCGTCGCCTCGGCGTCCTCGAGGGCGCCGCGCGTCGCACCGCCCGCCTGGCGGAAGTGGCCGAGCACCGCGAGCAGGAGACCGCCGACGGCCCAGCCCGCGAGCACGAGCCATGGGAAGCGCGCGTCCGCCGCGGGGAAGTAGGCGAGGTCGCGCACGAGCGTCGCCGCGGCCCCCGGCGGGAACCACTGACCGATCGCGCCCCAGGGCTCGGGCAGGAACTCGACGGGCTGCGTCGCCGAGGAGATCGGGTTGGCGAACAGCAGGAAGACGACGGGCCCGATCGCGACGCCGGCGCGGCCGACGAGCGAGGCGAAGCCCACGATGGGGGCGCCGATGGCGGCGAATGCGAGGCTGTAGGCGAGCGCGTTCAGGAGGTAGTCGCCCGGCAGCACGCCGAACCAGCCCTGCAGCACAGCGGCGGCCGCGAAGCCGGCCGCGAGCGCGTAGACGAGCAGCGCCCCGACGCGGCGCCAGACCCCGATGAGCGCGAAGGTGAGCGCGATGCCGCCGATCATGCCGCCGAGCACGAGCGGGAAGGATGCGGCGGCGAGCCCCGCACCCCGCGGGTCGGCGTCGACGAGGGGCACGACGTCGGTGACCGCCACCGTGACCGTCGGCGCGGGCACCCCCATCGCGGCGGCCTGCGCGTCGGCTGCCGCCTGCAGCTGCGCCTGGAGAGAGGTGGCGAGGGTGCCGAGCAGCTGAGAGGCGACGGGGCCGCCCGCGGATGCCGTGAGCACCTCGGGGCTCTCCCCCACGACGATCGCGCCGTACACCGCGCGCGTCTCGATGAGCTCGACCGCCTCCTCGCGGTCGTCGGCCGCGACGAGGTCGAACGCGCCCGGCGCCTTCTCGTCGAGCGCGCTCTCGAGCTGCTCGGCGACGGCATCCGGGGCGACGAGCGCCACGGGCAGGTCGCGGACCTCGGAGGTGACGGCGGGCCAGGAGAATGCCGCGACGAGCACGCCGACGAGCAGGGCGAGGCCGAGGGAGACCGCGACGACGCGCGGCCAGGGGGTGTGGGGTGCTGTGGTGGACATGACGACTCCTGGATAAGAAAAACGAATGCTCGTTCTTTATAGCACGCAACGGTAGAGTCGCACCATGCCCAAGGTCTCCGAGGCGCACCGCCAATCGCGCCGCACACAGATCGTGGACGCCGCCCTGCGCTGCTTCGCCGAGAAAGGCTTCCAGCGCACCTCCATGGCGGACATCATCCAGGCATCCGGGCTCTCCGCAGGCGCCATCTACCTGCAGTTCGAGTCCAAGCAGGACATCGCCGTCGCCGCAGCCCGCATCGTCGTCGAACACCGGCAAGACGACCTCGTGCAACGCCTCCAGCGGGAGCCCCTCCCCGACCCCGACGAGCTCATCGGCGTCGTCATGGCCGGGCTGCGCACCGAACTGCCCGACCAGCGCCTGCTCGTGCAGCTGTGGGGTGAAGGCGTCGTCGACCACGCCATCGGCGAGATCGTGCTCGAGATCATGGACCGGCTGCGCGCCGTCTTCCTGCCGTACCTCGCCGAATGGGCCGCCGAGCGTCGCGGCGCCACCCCCGCCGAGGCCGAGGCATGGGCCGAGACGACCCTCCCCGCCCTGCTCGGCCTCGCCCAGGGCTACATCGTGCAGTCCGCCATCCTCCCCGCCTTCCGGCCCGAGGCCTACCTCGCCGCGGTGCGCGCCCTCTTCAGCTGAGCGGGTGAGGAGTCACTTCGTGTCGCCGCCGCGCCGGCGCAGGCGACACGACCTGACGCCTCAGTTCACCAGCGGGGGTGGATGGCCGCGCGCAGGCGGCGATCGTAGAGCTCGCGGACAGACGCCGAGAACGCCTCCCCCAGCTCGGGCACCGAGCCCGCCGCCGCATTCGCCTCCGCCTGGGCCACGTTGCGCGCCCCCGGGATGACCGTCGAGACGCCCGGCCGCTGCGCGACCCAGGCGAGCGCAGCCGTCGCAGGCGCCAGCCCCGCATCCGCCGCGAGCGCGGAGAACTCCCGCGCCGCCTCGACGCCCTCGTCGAAATCGACGCCCGAGAAGGTCTCGCCCTGGTCGAACGCCTCACCGTGCCGGTTGAAGCTGCGGTGGTCGTCGGCCGCGAACGCCGTCTCGTGCGTGTAGCGACCCGACAGCAGACCGCTCGCGAGCGGCACGCGCGCGATGATGCCGACCCCCGCATCCTGCGCCGCCGGCAGCACGGCATCGAGCGGCTTCAGACGGAAGGCGTTGAGGATGATCTGCACCGTCGCGACGTGCGGGCGCGCGATCGCGGTGAGCGCCTCGTCGACCGTCTCGACGCTCACGCCGTAGTTCGCCATGACCCCCTCCTCGACGAGGGTGTCGAGCGCGTCGAACACCGCGTCGCTCGAGTAGACGGCCGACGGCGGGCAGTGCAGCTGCACGAGGTCGAGCGTGTCGACGCCCAGATTGCGACGGCTGCGGTCGGTCCACGCGCGGAAGTCGGCCATCACATAGTTCTCGGGAAGCTGCTCCACGCGGCGACCCATCTTCGTGGCCACCGTGATGTCGGCATCCGGATGCTCGCGACGCCAGCCGCCGATGATCGACTCGCTGCGACCGTCGCCGTACACGTCGGCCGTATCGAAGAAGGTGACACCCGCCGCGAGGCTCGCATCGAGCACGGCGCGCGCATCAGCCTCGCTCACCTGCCCCCAGTCGGCACCGAGCTGCCAGGTGCCGAGACCGATGACGGAGACGGTGCGGCCGGTGCGGCCCAGGGTGCGATGCTGCATGTCCCGAGCCTACGGGCAGCACCGACGCTGGGGCTGAGTTCCGCCTCAGTTCGGTGCCGCAGCGGGGGGATCCACGGCGGCGGCGACCGCCCTCGCCAGGCGCTTGCCGATGAGGTGGTCGGCGCTGCGCACGCGCGTCACCTCGACGCCGCGGATCCGCTCCGCGATCCGGATGCCGCCCGGCGAGGCGAACTCGTCGAGCGTGCCGTAGACGATCTCCACGGGGATGCGCAGCGCCGCGAGGTCGCTGATCGTCGTCTGCGACTCGATCGTGTGCTCGAGCGACTTCACGAACGGCACCCAGGTGCGCTCGTTGATGTCCATGACCTTCGGGATCTCGAGCATCCGCCCCACGATGCCGCCGTTGCGCAGCGTGAAGTCGCGATTCTCGCGGATGTAGCGGTACGCCTTCAGGTAGAAGTCCTGCACGAGGCGGTCGCGGTCGTCGGAGAGCGCGGAGGGGTTCACGTAGATGGGCGGGCTCACGAGCACGAGCCGCCTCACCCGCCTCGGATGCCGGGCCGCGTAGCGCGGCGCGATGAGCGCCCCCATCGAGTGCCCGGCGAGCACGAACGGCTCCCGCAACCGGAGCGAGTCGATCGTGCGGGCAACCGCGTCCACGTGCTCCTCGAGGGTGTATTCGGCCTTCTCGGGGATCGGCGAACCTCCGAAGCCGAGCAGGTCGATGCAGATGCAGCGGTACCGCTCCTGCAGCAGCGGCACGACGAAGGTCCAGGTGAGCGACGACGAGGCGATGCCGTGCAGGAACACCACAACGGGCCCCTCGCCGACGTCCTGTGCGACGTGCAGCAGCGGCGCGCGCCGGAACGGATTCCACCCCATGCCCCGAGGCTATCCGGGCATGGGGTGGATAGGGGAGCGGCGGGTCAGTCCTCCCGCAGCTTCTCCTTGTACTCGTTCTTCGCGTGGACGCGGTCGCGGTCGGCCTCGGCGCGCTTCACGTCGGCGTCGGCCTTCAACTCGTCGACCTTGTCGCCGATGCGCTCCTTGGTGTCGTCGGCCCACTCGCCGACCTTCTTGCCGGTGGCCTCGGCCGCATCCTTCGCGTCGTCCAGGAAACCCATGTCGTCCTCCTCGTGGCAGGAATCTCGCGAGAGTCGGTTCGCCCCCGCACGCCTCCATGCAACCCCGGATGCGGTCGCGACGCCACGGGGTTGACAGCGGCGGCCGGGCGTCCTAACCCGCCGCGGGCGTGACGGAATCGTGACCGGTCGACGACCGAATCGTGATGAAAGTTGGGTGGTGCTCGCATCCCTGCGCTCCTAGCGTGACGAGCATGAGGCACATCCCCCGAACCACAGCAGCCCTCGCCGCGGTGCTCGCGGCAGGGATCGCCCTCGCCGGATGCTCCGCCGGGTCCTCCGGCGCATCCGATCGGAGCGTGGAGATCCAGCAGGCTCCGCAGGCCGTCGACGGCAGCGGCGTCTCGATGGAGGACGGGGCCGTCGCGACCCCCGAGGACCAGGCGCTCGTCATCACCGGAACCGTCACGATCACGGCGGAGGACCCCATCGCGGCGGCCGAGAAGGCCACGGCGATCGCCCTCGCCGCGGGCGGCCGCGTGGACGCGCGCACCGAGTACGCGCCGCGTGACGGCGACGCGGGGAGCGCGACGCTCACCCTCCGTATCCCCGCCGCCGCCGTCGAGGACGTGCGCGGACGCTTCACAGAGCTCGGCTCCGTCGACGAGACCGACTTCGAGACGGTCTCGGTGGGCGAGCGGCAGCGCGACCTGGACAGCCGCATCACGACCCTGCGCACCTCGATCGCCCGCTACACGACGTGGCTCGCCGACGCGGACACCACGGCCGACCTCATCGCGCTCGAGTCGGCCATCTCGGACCGCCAGAGCGAGCTCGAGTCGCTCGAGGCACAGCAGCGCGCCCTCGCCGACCAGGTGGCGATGTCGACGATCACCGTGACCCTGCGCTCGGAGGCGCTCGCCCCGCCGCCCGAGGGACCGACATCCTTCTGGGAGGGTCTCGTCGCGGGGTGGAACGCGTTCGCCGGCTTCTGGGCGGCCGTCGCGGTCGGCCTGGGGGTCGCGCTGCCCTGGCTCGTGCTGCTCGTGATCGTGACGGCGGTCGTCGTCGTGCTCGCGCGGCGGGCCGGCCGCGCGACGCCGGTGCCCGCCCCGGCGGTGCGTCCCGCATCCGGAGACGACGCGCCGGCATGATGCACCCGCGCCCCCGACATGTGGACACCGTTCACATGTCGGGGGTTTCCGGCTAGCCTGAGCCGGTGCGCACCTTCCTGCAGGTCCTCCTCAACACCGGGATAGCGAACGTCACCACGAGCTACCTGTGGTTCGCGCTCACCTTCTGGGTGTACCTCGAGACGCGCTCCGTGCTCGCGACGGGCATCATCGGCGGCGCCTACATGCTGCTCGTCGCCCTGTTCTCCATGGCGTTCGGCACCATCGTCGACCGCCACCGCAAGCACCGGGTCATGGTGTTCGCGAGCATCGTCACGCTCATCGCCTTCGGCATCGCGGGCGGCCTCTACCTGCTCTACCCGGAGGCGCAGCTCGTCGACATCGGCGGGCCGGCGTTCTGGTTCTTCACCACCATCATCCTCATCGGCGCGGTCGTCGAGAACATGCGCAACATCGCGCTCTCGACGACCGTCACCCTGCTCGTCCCCGAGGAGCGCCACGCCAACGCCAACGGCATGGTCGGCACCGTGCAGGGCCTCGCCTTCACGGTCACGAGCGTCTTCAGCGGCCTCTCCATCGGGCTGCTGGGGATGGGGTGGACGCTCGCGATCGCGCTCGTGCTGACCGCGGGGTCGCTGCTGCACCTGCTGTTCCTGCGCATCCCCGAGGAGGAGCCCGCCCGCGACGCCGCCCGCACGGGGCTCGTCGACCTCCGCGGCAGCATCGCCGCCGTGCGCGCCGCCACGGGGCTCTTCGCCCTCATCATCTTCTCGACCTTCAACAACCTCATCGGCGGCGTCTACATGGCCCTCATGGACCCGTACGGCCTCGAGCTGTTCCCCGTCGAGTGGTGGGGCGTCGTGCTCGGCATCACCTCGACGGGGTTCATCATCGGCGGCATCGTCATCGCGCGGTTCGGGCTCGGGCGCAACCCCATCCGCACGATGCTGTTGCTCGTGATGGCGATGGGCGTGCTCGGCGCGGTCTTCACGCTCCGCGACTGGTGGTGGCTCTATGCGGGCGGCATCTGGCTCTACATGATGCTCATCCCGGCGGTCGAGGCCTCCGAGCAGACCGTCATCCAGCGGGTCGTGCCGTTCGCGACCCAGGGACGCGTGTTCGGCTTCGCCGCCGCGTTCGAGTCCGCCGCGGCCCCCGTCACGGCGTTCCTCATCGCCCCGATCGCGGAGTTCCTCATCATCCCGTACATGGACTCCGAGGCGGGGCGGCAGCAGTGGGGGTGGCTGCTCGGCGACGGCGAGGCGCGCGGGATCGCGCTCGTGTTCCTCGTGGCGGGGCTCGTCATGGTGGTCGCCGCGGGCGCGGCGTTCCTCACCCGCTCCTACCGGCGGATCTCTGCCCTCTACCTCGACCAGCGCGAGTCGGTGGCCGCCGAGGAGTCGGAGCTGCCCCCGTCGAGCCGCGCCGCCGTCAGCGGGAGCGACGGATCGCCGAGTTGAGCCAGAGCGCGGCGGCGCCCGTGGCGAGGGCGAGCACGAGCGGCACGACGATGAAGAGCGCGTCGCCGCGGATGACGCCCACGATCGTGTCGAGCACGTCGACGACGGCGAGCGCGGCCGCCGCGAGCACGGCGCCCGCCGGCCAGCGGGCGATCGAGACGGCGATCGCGATGAAGAGGAACACGAGGCTGCGGCCCGTCGCGTACAGGAAGCTCTCGCTCCACCCGGACGCCACCAGGTCGTAGATCGCGAGCCCGAGCCCCGCGAACGCGGTCACGAGCGTGATGCCGACCGTGACGCGGAACGGCACGGCGACCGAGGGCACGAGCGCGGGGATGTCCATGGCGCCCATTGTGCACCGCCGGTGCGGCCCGGCGGCAGGGGCGCGCCCCGATCGGGTCGCCTCAGGCGGCCGCTCGCACGAGGGCGAGCAGCGCCTCGCCGTAGGCCTCCGTCGCGTCCTCCGCCTCGAACACCGTGACCAGACCCGCGCGCTCGGTGGTCACCCGGTAGCGCGCACCGGCGCCCTCCGGGATCCGCTCCAGCGACCGGAAGGCGCCGCGCAGCAGCTCCCGCAGCTGCTCCTCGCGCGGCAGCCACAGGGCGTCGTCGAGGGCGACGGAGTCGAGCGCCCACTCGGTCGTGCCGTTGAAGCCGAGCACCGTGCCGGTCGGATAGTGGTGGGCCTCGATCGTCATGTCGCTCACCGTGAACACGTCGCCCTCGAACTCGCCACCCTCCAGTTGGAAGGCGTCGCCGGAGGCGGGGGTCCAGATCACCCCCGCCTCGCGCAGCTCACGGGCGAGACGCGTCGAGATCACGTCTCCAGTCTGCCGCTCAACCGCGGGGAGCGGGTCCACCCTGGCCGCTGCCCGGCTGCGGTCCCCCGGCCGGGCCGCCGCCCATGCCGCCTGAGGCCTCCCCCGCGCTGCCCGTTCCGGCGGAGACGCCGTCGACGAGGGCCGTGTAGCTCTGCCCGTCGACCACGTCGGCCGTGCTCACGACGACGCTCGCGAAGCGCTTCGCGGCGGTGACCTCTGCGACGACGTCGCCGTCTGCATCCGTCACCTGCACGACCGCCCCGGCCTCGCCCGACGCGGCGATCGCGACGAAGCCCTGGGCCGAGTCGGCGTCCGGCGTCTCGGCCATGCCCGCGCTGCCGATCGCGATGAGCGTGCCGCCCGAGATCGTGAACGCGCCGTTGGTGTCGAGCGCGCCGTTGCCGTCGTCGGTCGGACCCTGCACGGTGACCGTGCCGCCGGTCATCTCGAGCGAGCCGTTCGAGTCGAGGCCGTCGCCCTGCGCGTTCACGGTGAGGGTGCCGCCGGAGATCGAGAGCAGCTGACCGCCGTCGGCCATGTCGCCGCCCATGCCGCCCGCGGCCGAGGTGGCGCCGGATGCGTTGAGGCCGTCGTCCGACGAGGTCACGTCGATCTCTCCGCCGGCGATCGAGATCGTGAAGCTCTCGATCCCCTCGTCCGAGTTCGCGACCACGACGCGGCCGCCCTCGATGACGAGCACGACCTCCGAATGCAGGCCGTCGCCCGTCGCGTCGACCGTGAGCTCGCCGTCGGTCACGACGATGTCGGTCTGCGCGTCGAGGCCGTCGTCGCCCGCAGTGAGGTCGAGGGTGCCGCCGGCGATCTCGATCCAGCCCTGCGTCTCGTCGCCGTCCTGGTCGGACTTCAGGGCATCGCCGCCCGCCTCGACGGTGAGCTCCCCGCCCTTCACGACGAGCGCGTCGTGGCCGCGGAGCCCGTCGTCGCCCGCCGTGACCTCGATCGTGCCGGACAGGACGACGAGGTCGTCGCTCGTCGAGATGCCGTCGTCGGATGCCGTCACGGTGAGCGCGCCCGACCCCGAGATCGTGAGGTCCGCGTCGGATGCGATCGCGGCGTGGAACTCGGCGTCGGCGGCGTAGCTCGCCCCCGCGTCCGAGACCGTGTTCGAGCTGCCGTCCTCGAGGTGGATGCCGACGTCGTCGGCGCTCGTCACCTGGATGGCGGGACCGTCGGAGCCCCCGATGTCGGCGCCGTCGAGGATGAGAACGACGAGCGCGTCGTCGCCGGCGTCGATCACGACACCGCCCGCGTAGTCGCCGGAGAGCCGGTAGACGCCCGCCTCGGTGATGGTGACGGTGTCGTCGGATGCGGCGAGCGGGGTCGCGGCCGAGGCGTCCCACTCGTCGTCGTTCACCGTCGTGGCATCCGAGTCGGCGGCGAGGATCGCGTCCGCCGACAGCTCGGCGGGACGTTCGATCGTGGATGCGCTGGTCGCGGTGCCGTCCTGGCTCGTCGCGGCGACGGCGCAGCCGGTGAGGCCGAGGGCGGCGGCGAGCGCCGCGGCGGACAGCAGGGCTGTGGTTCGACGGGTGGGCATCGGGGTCTCCTTCCGGGAGGGGGTCGGGGGTCGTTCAGGCGGCGCGGTCGAAGTGCCGCCGCAGCACGCGGTTCCACTTGTGGGAGGGCAGCTCGGGCCGCAGCGCCGCGAGCCCCGTGCCGAACTTCGACACGGTCGCCGGCCGGTGGCCGCTCCGCCAGAGCAGGCGGTCGAGCTCGGATGCGGCGCCCGCCGACTTGGTCTCGACGATCGCGAGACCGGGGAGCGCGAGCTCGTCGCCCGCCGCGTCCTCCCACGACAGCTCGGTGTCGACGGTGGCGCGGCTGCCGGAGCCCGGCAGGTAGAGCGTCTCCCGCACGTAGCGGGTGACGAGCGTGGGCTGCAGCCGGTCGGGCTCGTGCAGCCCGAGCTCGTCGAGCGGCGGGCCGGCGTAGGCGAGCCCCGCCTCGGTGAGTTCGGCGCGGTGCTCGATCTCGTACGCGAGCCGCTCCTTGACGGTCGCGCTGCGGGCACCCTTGGTCTTGAGCTCGAGGTAGGCGTCGCCCGTGTCGAGGTAGGCGCGCGTGCGCAGCTTGAAGCGGCGGCGGCGGCCGAGGGCGGCCATCCGGTAGCTCAGCAGGTCGTCGGTGTCGAAGTACACCGACTCGTAGAGAGAGCCGCGGGCGCCGTCGATCTCGAGCACCCGCGCGTCGGGGACGGAGGCGAGCACCCGCGCCGCGTCGCCGCACGGCAGCACGTACTTGCGGTCGATGCGGGTCTGCAGGGCGGCGAGCTCGAGCAGCTCGGCGAGGGCGATCGGGTCGAGGGAGGCGGGGGCGAGCGGCGACATCAGCGGACCTCGCTCCCTGCGGTGTGGTGATCTCGAGCCGCGTCGGCCTCCGACCGGCGCCCCTCGACCACCTCGTACCGCACCTCGACGAGCGTCGAGTCGTCGACCAGGTCGAGCTCGCGCACGCTCACGCGGTGCACGCGGGCGCCGAGCGTGCGCTCGAGCGCGGCGCGCAGGGCGAGCTCGTCGGGGTAGGCCTGGTCGAGCCGCACGAGCTGCTGCCGGTAGCGACGCAGCACGAGGCGGCTGTCGCCGGCCGCCAGCACGAGCACGACGACGGCCATGAGCCCGAGCGAGACCCACGGGGCACCCGAGCCGAGGCCGCCGACGAGACCCAGCGCGAGGGCGGCGAAGTAGTAGGCGACCTCGTGCTGCTCGATCTCGGAGGAGCGCAGGCGGATGATCGACAGCACCCCGAAGAGGCCGAGCCCGATCCCGAGCCCCACCGCCGAGGTGCCGAGCACGATCGACACGGCGAGCACGCCCACGTTGACCGTGAGGAAGGCCACGACGAGGTCGCGCCGGCGGTGCCGAGGAACGTACAGCGCGAACACGAGCACGGCGATGCCGACGAGGTCGGCGGCGATGAGGAGCAGGGCGTCCATGGGGTCTCCCGGATGACGGTGGGTGTGCGACTCCCCCAGTACGCCAGCCCCGCCTCGTCCGTCCCCTGGTCGCGGCTATGCCGTTCCTGGGAATCCGCACGATCGGATGCGGCGCAATACGAAGTCATGAACCGCAACGTCGGGACGCAAACGGGGCCCGCATCCGTCGGCGATGACAGGATCGGCAGGTCGCCGTGAGGTCCGCGGCGGGAGGAGGTGCGCATGAGCGAGACGATCCGCGTGGTCGGGGTGAGCGGAAGCCCGACCGACCCCTCGCGCACGAGCGCGCTCGTGCGGCGCGTGACGGAGGCGTTCGCCGAGAGGCTCGACGGACGCGCGGAGGTCATCGAGCTCGCGAACGTGCTGCCCGCCCTCGCCGCGGGTGGCTACCGCCCGAACCTCGGCCCCGCGGCCCAGGAGGCGCTCGACGCCGTGGAGACCGCCGACGTGCTCGTCGTCGGCTCGCCCGCCTACCGCGCCACCTACTCGGGGCTGTTCAAGCTGTTCTTCGACTACGTGGGGCAGTACGCGCTCGTCGACACCCCGATCGTGCTCACCGCCACCGGCGGCTCCGACCGCCACGCGCTCCTCGTGGAGCACCAGATGCGTCCGCTGTTCGGCTTCTTCCAGGCACTCACGCTGCCGCTCGGCATCTTCGCGAACGAGCGCGACTTCACCGACTACCAGGTGACCTCCGACGACCTGGAGGAGCGCATCGCGACCTCGCTGACGCGCGCCCTGCCGCTCGTGCGCAGCCAGCTCGCGGCGAACCGCGCGACGCGCGAGCCGGCGCTGCTCGGCTGAGAGCTCGTCTCCTCCCGAGAGCTCTACCTATCGAGTTCTCCACGGATCCGTGCGAGGCCCGGCATCCGGGCGCAGAACGCTTCGTAATGTGGGCGTGGCGCGAGAGGATGGAGGCGATGTACGTGTCGATCGAGGTGCTGACGACGATCGGCAGCTTCACGGGGCTGCTGGTCGCCATCGTCGCGGGCTTCGGGTGGACGATCCGCCGCTCGGACGCACAGCTCCAGCAGCTCGGCGACCGGCTGGACGGCCGGATCGACCGGCTCGAGGAACGCCTGGACGCTCGGATCGATCGCCTGGAGGAACGGTTCGACGTCCTGACGCACGAGGTCATCGAGATCAAGATCGCCGTCGCCCGGCTCGAGGGTCCGCTACCGCGACTCGTTCCCGCGCGCTGACGCCGCGCGGGTCACATGTAGGCCTTGCCCTCCCGCCAGTAGCCCACGAAGGCGATGCGGTCCTTGGGCACGTGGTGCTCGGCGACGAGCCAGCGGCGCAGGGTCGTCGGCAGCGACTGCTCGCCGACGAGGTAGGCCGTGAAGGGCTCCCCGGGAAGCGCGGCGCCCTGCACCGCCGCGAGCACCGTCGCGCCGGGCTTCGCCCCGTCCTCCCGCACGACCCAGCGCACCTCGACACCGTCGGGCGCCTCGTGCGGCTGGGCGTCGGCGGCATCCGGCACCTCGACCCAGGCGGCGCCGCGGTGGTGCCGGGGCAGCGAGCGGAGGATGCCGAGCACGGCCGGCAGGCCCGTGTCGTCGGCGACGAGCAGATGGCTCTCGATGCCGTCGCGCAGGTCGTAGCCGGGACCCTGGTCGATGATCGCGAGGCGCTCGCCCGGCTGGGCCGAGCGCGCCCACGGGGCGGCGACGCCGGCATCCCCGTGCACGACGAAGTCGATGTCGAGCTCCTTCTGCTCGCGGCGCAGCTCGCGCACCGTGTAACAGCGCATGACGGGGCGGGTGTCCTGGGCCATGCCCATGAACTTGAGGGTGCCGAGCACGTCGACCTTCTTCGGCAGGCGACCGAGCGCGTCGTCGTGGGCCGGGCGCGGGAGGAAGAGCCGGAACCACTGGTCGAAGCCGTGGTCGGGGTAGGCGGCGAGGTCCTCCCCCGCGACGGTGACGCGCACCATGTGGGGGCTCACCTGCTCGGTGCGCACGACCTCCAGCAGGGCGTGGGCGTCGTACTTGCGGGCATCGCGGAAACTCATGGCAGCTCCAGGGTCGGGACGGTGAGGAGGATCGCAGCGGTCGCCGCGAGGAACAGGACGAGGTACACGACGTCGCGCGCACGGAACGGCACGAGGTGCCGCTCGGTGCGGGTGGGATGGGCGCCGAAGGCACGGGAATCCATGGCGAGCGCGACCCGCTCGGCGTGCCGGATGCCGCCCGCCAGCAGCGGCACGGCATAGCCGAGGACGCGACGCGGTCCGGCGAGCGGTCCGCGGCCGCCTGCCATGCCGCGGACGCGGTGCGCCTGGCGGATCACGTCGAGCTCGTGCGCGAATCGCGGCACGAAGCGGAAGGCGGCGAGCGCCGTGTAGCCGATCCGGTACGGCACGCGCAGCTGCTGGACGAGCGCGCGGGCGACGTCCGGTCCCGTCGTGGTGAGCCCCGCGGTGAGGGACAGCACGACGATCGCCGCGAGCCGCAGCGCCGTGGCCGCGCCCACCTGCCACATCCCGAGGGTGAAGCGGTAGTCGCCCACCGCGAGCAGCACGACGGAGCCGTCGACGCGCGAGCCGTCGACCCACAGGCCGAAGCCGAGCGACAGCAGGAACGCCGCCGCGGGCACCACGAGGAACACGAGCGCCGCGGCACGGGCGGTGAGCGGGGCGCCGACGAGCAGCAGGACCCAGCCGAGCAGCAGGAACGCGAGGGGGACGGCGAGGTCTCGCGCGAACAGCAGTAGCGCGATCGCCGGCAGGGGCGCGGTGAGCTTGGCGATCGGGTTGAGCGCCGGCAGGAAGCGGACGCCGCCCCCCGGACGGGCTGCCGCGTAGGGGTCGACGGCCGCGCTCATCCCGGTCCCCCGGCCGGCAGTTCGGCGAGACGCGTGATGCCGCGCCAGCGGGGATGGTGCCGCAGCGCGCGCGTCGCGCGAGCGAGCGGCGGATGCCGCAGCCCGGCCCGTTCGAGAGCGTCGCCCGCGAGCACCTCGCGGGTCGTGCCGTGGGCCACGAGCCGTCCCGCGCGCAGCACCGCGACGTGACTCGCGTAGTCGGCGACGAGTTGCATGTCGTGGGTGACGACGAGCACGGTCGTCCCCTCGCGGCGGAGTCCCTCGAGCAGCTCGAGCAGCTCCACGGCGCGCTCGCGATCCTGCCCGAAGGTCGGCTCGTCGAGGGCGATCACGGGCGCGCCCGCGACGAGCGCGGTGCCGACCGAGAGCCGGCGCTTCTGACCTCCCGAGAGCAGGAACGGATGCTGCTCCCGCAGCTCGGCGAGCCCGAAGCGCCCAAGCAGCTCCTCGACGCGCGCGGCGACCTCCGCCTCCGGCAGCCGCTGGAGCTCGAGCCCGTGGGCGAGCTCGGCAGCGACGGTGTGGCGGATGAACTGGTGCTCGGGGTTCTGGAACACGAAGCCGACCGTGCGGGCGAGGGTGCGGGCGTCGACGCGGGCGGGGTCCAGCCCGGCGATCCGGATGCGTCCCCGCGGGGGCGCCTGGACCCCGGCGATCGCCTGCAGCAGGGTGGTCTTGCCCGCTCCGTTCTCGCCGACAATCGCGAGCAGCTCTCCCCGACGCACCTCGAGGTCGACGCGATCGAGGAGAGTCGCGCCGCGGCGCTGCACGGTGAGCCCCGAGACCCGCACCACGACCTCGCTCCCGGGGGCGGCATCCGCGGGCGCGGGGGGATCGGGCAGCGCCGCGATCGCGTCCAGCCCGTCGGCGAGCTCCCCCAGGGTCAGCGGCAGCGGCTCGAGCCGGATGCCGGCGGCGCGCAGCCGGAGTCCGGCGAGGGCCGCGACCGGCAGCCACACCCCGAGCGCATGAAGCTCGTCGGCGCGGTCGCGCAGCACCGCGTCGACCGTGCCGGACGCGGCGGGCCGCCCGTCCCGGTCGAGCACGACGACCCGGTCGACGAGCCCCGCGAGCTGGTCGAGGTTGTGCTCGACGAGCACGATCGCGACGTCGTGGGCGGCGACCACCTCGGCGAGCGCCGCGTAGACCTCCTCGATGCCGACCGGGTCGAGGTTCGCGGTCGGCTCGTCGAGCACGATGACCCGGGGACGGAGGGCGAGGGCGCAGGCGATCGCGAGGCGCTGCCGTCCTCCACCGGAGAGGCGGTCGGGGTTCTCCTCCCGGCGCTCCCAGAGACCCACGCGCCGCAGCGCCTCCTCCGCGCGCACGAGCACCTCGTCCACGGGCACGAGCAGGTTCTCGGGGCCGAAGCACACCTCGTCGAGCACGGTCCCCGTGACGAGCTGGCTGTCGGGGTCCTGGAATACCATCCCGACCTGGGCGCTCAGCCTACCCGGGGTGCTCTCGCGGGTGTCGACGCCCGACACCCGCACGACCCCCTCGAACTCGGCGGGCAGCGCGTGCGGGATGAGGCCGTCGAGCGCGAGCGCGAGCGTCGACTTGCCCGAGCCCGACGGCCCGAGCAGCAGCACGACCTCGCCCGCCGCGACCTCGAGGTCCGCGCCGTCGGGAGTGTGTCGCGCCGCGCCGTCGTGACGGATGCGCACCCCGTGCGCCGCGAGCGGGGGGACGGCGGCGGTCACCCCTCGACCGCGGGCGGGGCGGGCGCCGGGGGCGGCACTGACGGGGTGCGCCGCGGACGTGCGACGCCCGCGGCCTGCAGGCGGCCCGCGAGGAACTGCGCGAGCCAGGTGAAGAACGCGGCGCTCGCGAGCGTCAGCACGGCGAAGACGCCGAGCACCCACCACGCAAAGGCCGCGAGGTCGAAGCCCACGACGTAGAAGGGGATGACGAGCAGCTGGGAGAGCGGATGCGCGATCCAGAACATCCGCCGCGACCCGAAGCGGTACAGCGTGACGGCGAACGGCAGCTCGAGGATGACCCCGAAGATGACGGTGCTCCAGATCTGCGCGACCCCGTATGGCGTGAAGGGCGCGTTGACGAGCGCCGCGACGAGGAGCGTGAAGAGGCCGATCCCGGGGGCCTTGAAGAGCACCTGGGACAGCATCCCGGGCAGCACCCACACGCCGAACACGGCGACGATGAGCAGGGTCGCGAGGGGCGTCGTGTTGATCGCGATGAAGACCCAGTTCAGGGCGATGGCGAGCACGCCGCCCGCCGCGCCGATCGCGGCGGCGCTCAGGAAGACGCGGGTCGAGTACGGGTTGCGCATGCGGGTCGATTCTCGAGGAGGTTAGGCAAGCCTAACCGACTCGTACGCGCCGTGGGACGGCTCAGCCGGATGCGGGCTCCGGGCAGTAGAGGAGCGTGCGCCCGTCGCTGGTCCCCTTGGCGTGCTCGGCCATGGGCGCACCGCACAGCGGGCAGGCGCGCTCGCGGGCGGGCGCCTGGGCGGGCTCGTCGTAGGGGCCGAGGGGCGGCGGCCCGAGCCACGGGAAGAGGCGGCGGTTGAGCCGGTTGAAGAAACCCTGGCCCCCCGCGAAGTCGTTGCCGCGGCTGAAGCCGCCGCTCGCGCCCGCATTCCTTCGTGTCATAATCATTAGTGTACTAACTGATTGCATACGATGAGACCCATGGCCGACTCCCCCGATCTGCTCGCCCTCGAGAACCAGGTGTGCTTCGCGCTCGCCGTCGCCTCGCGCGGCGTCAACGCCGTGTACCGCCCGCTGCTCGAGCCGCTCGGCCTCACGCATCCGCAGTACCTCGTGATGCTGGCGCTCTGGGAGCACAGCCCGCGCTCGGTCCGAGAGCTCGGCGAGGAGCTGCAGCTCGACCCCGCGACGCTCTCGCCGCTGCTCAAGCGACTCGAGGCGCTCGGCTACGTGAGCCGCCGGCGCCGCCCCGCCGACGAGCGCGTGCTCGAGATCGCCACGACGGATGCCGGCGCCGCCCTCCGCGCGCAGGCCGAGACCATCCCGCCCCGCATCGTCGACCGGCTCGGCATGAGTCACGAGGAGCTGGACGCGCTGCGCCGGGCGCTCCACCGCGTGATCGCCGCCGCGCGCTGAGCTGTATCCGTTGCATTAGTGTGCGTCGCACACTATGGTGTGACACATGTACGACGACGAGGTGCTCGCCACCCACCTGCAGGAGCTGCGGCGGGGCACCATCGTGCTCGCCTGCCTCCTGCTGCTGAAGCGGCCCGACTACGGCTACGCGCTCATCGAGGCGCTCGACGCGCGCGGCTTCGCCACCGACGCCAACACGCTCTACCCGCTGCTGCGCCGGCTCGAGAAGCAGGGCCTGCTCGTCTCGGAGTGGGACACCGCCGAGGCACGGCCCCGCAAGTTCTACCGCACGAGCGACGACGGGGCGGCCCTCGCCGAGCTCCTCACCGCCGAGTGGCGCTCGCTCGACACCGCGTTCGACACGCTGAAGGAGCTGTCATGACCTCGTCCACCCTCACCGACCGCTACGTCTCCGCCGTCATCCGCGGGGTCCCCGCGAAGCAGCGCGCCGACCTCGAGCAGGAGCTGCGCGCATCCCTCGCCGACGCGATCGACGACCGGCGCGAGGCCGGCGCCGACGCGAAGACCGCCGAGCACGACGCGATCGTCGAGCTCGGCGACCCGATCGTGCTCACAGCCCGCTACACCGGACGGCCCCTCACGCTCGTCGGCCCGGCGCTCTACGCGGACTGGAAGCGCCTGCTCACCGTGCTCGAGCTCATCGTGGTGCCCATCGTGTTCGCGACCCTCGTGATCGTCGGGATCGTGAAGGGCGACACGCTCGGCGGCGTGATCGGCGGCGCCGTGTGGACCGCGTTCTCGGTGGCCGTGCAGCTCGCCTTCTGGGTCACGGCGACCTTCGCGCTCATCGAGCGGATGCCGTCGACAGCCGAGCGGAAGCTCGTGCGGTGGACACCCGACATGCTGCCCGAGACCTCCGCGAAGCTCACGAGCCGCACCGAGTTCATCGTCGAGACGACGCTCGCCGCCCTGCTCGTCACCGCGTTCCTGCTCTCGCCGTTCGTGAGCCCCTTCGCCGACGCGGCGGGCGCGCCCGTCCCCTTCTTCGACCCGTGGATCTGGCAGACCGGGCTCGCGGTCGTGCTCGTCGTCGTGCCGCTGCTGCAGGTCGGCGCCAACGCCCTCAAGCTGCGCGGGCGGTGGACGATGCCCCTCGCCGTCGGCGCGACCCTCGTCGACGTGGTCGGCGCGGTCGTGCTCATCGTGCTCGGCGCGACCGACCACCTCCTGAACCGGGCGTTCTTCACGGCGGCGGGATGGCCGCTCGAAGCGGTCGGCGTCGTGAACGTCATCGTGATCGTCGTCGGCGCGCTCGCGATCGCCACCTCGGCCTGGGAGAACATCCGCTCCGTGCGGAAGGTCTGAGGGCCCCGCGGTCCCGAGCGCACCGACGCGCGTCAGCGAGCGCGCGGCGTGAGCCGTTCGAGTTGGGTCACGTGGGCGGGTTCGAGTTCGGCGAGGGTCGAGGTGCCGAGGAGTTTCATGGTGCGGATGAGCTCTCCGGTGAGGATCTCGATCGTGCGGTCGACGCCGGCGCGTCCGCCGGCCATGAGCCCGTAGAGGTAGGCGCGGCCGATCATCGTGAACCTCGCCCCGAGGGCGATGCAGGCGACGATGTCGGCGCCGTTCATGATGCCGGTGTCGACGCCGATCTCGACATCCGCCCCCACCTCGCGCACCACATCCGGAAGCAGGTGGAACGGGATGGGCGCCCGATCGAGCTGGCGGCCGCCGTGGTTGGAGAGCACGATGCCGTCGACGCCGCGGTCGGCGAGCGCCCGCGCGTCATCGACGTTCTGCACCCCCTTGATGACGATCTTGCCGGGCCACATCCCGCGGATGACGTCGAGGTCGTCGAAGGAGATCGTCGGATCCATGGCGGCGTCGAGCAGTTCCCCGACCGTGCCGCCCGTCGTCGACAGCGACGCGAACTCGAGCTTCGGGGTCGTGAGGAAGTCGAACCACCACCACGGCCGCGGGATCGCGTTGACGATCGTGCCGAGGGTGAGCTGCGGGGGGATCGAGAAGCCGTTGCGCTTGTCGCGCAGCCGCGCACCGGCGACGGGGGTGTCGACCGTGAAGTGCAGGGTGTCGAAGCCCGCCGCGGCGGCCCGCTCGACGAGCCCGTAGGAGATCGACCGGTCGCGCATGACGTAGAGCTGGAACCAGTTGCGGCCATCCGGGTTCGCCGCCTTGACGTCCTCGATCGAGGTCGTGCCGAGCGTCGACAGCGTGAACGGGATGCCCGCCGCGCCCGCGGCGCCCGCTCCAGCGACCTCGCCCTCGGTCTGCATGAGGCGCGTGAAACCGGTCGGCGCGATCGCGAGTGGGAAGGCGGACGGTCCGCCGAGGATCGTCGAGCTCGTGTCGACGTCGGCCGCCGGGCGCAGGATGCGGGGGCTGAACTCGACGTCCTCGAACGCCTGACGCGCGCGCGCGAGCGACAGCTCGCCCTCGGCGGCTCCGTCCGTGTAGTCGAAGGCCGCCTTCGGGGTGCGGCGCTTGGCGATGTCGCGGAGGTCGGAGATGGTGAGCGCCTTCGAGAGCCGGCGCTTGCGCGCGTCGAACTCGGGCCTCTTGAACTTCATGAGCTCGAAGAGCTCGACGGGGCGGGGGAACTGACGCTTGACCACCGTGGGTCACCTTCCGTGGGTGTCGAGATGCGCGAGCAGGCGGTCGCGCGACGCGAGGATGTGGGCGCGGGTGAGGTGCTCGGCGAGCGCCGGGTCGCCCTCGGCGACGGCGGCGAGGATGCGGCCGTGCTCGGCGGCCACCTCGCGCGTCGAACGCAGCCGGTGCGCGTCGACCTGGGCGAGCGCGAACTCGATCTCGCCCATGAGCTGGTCGTGCAGGCGCGGCAGCCGCGTCGTGGGGGCGCCCTGCACGAGGGCTCGATGGAAGGCCAGGTCGATCGCCCAGTAGGAGGCATCGGCGTCGAGCGCGAGCAGCCGATCGTGCGCGGCGGATGCGGCGTCCGGCACGACGGCGGTGGCCGCGAGGAGGGCGACGGCGGCGGATTCCACGGCCGCCCGCGCCGCGAACAGGTCGGCGATGTCGTCACGGCCGAGTCGGCGCACGCGGGCCGCGTGATGCGGCTCCCGCTCGAGGATGCCGTCCGCGACGAGCCTGTCGATCGCGATGCGCGCCGTGGGGCGAGCGACGCCGAAGCTGTCGGAGACGAGGGCCTCGGTGACGGCCGCGCCGGGGGCGATGGTGCCCGCGAGGATCGCGGTGCGGAGTGCCGCGAACACGGCGTCGGGGCGCACCGTGCCCGCGGCATCCGTCGTCATGATTGTTAGACAATATCAGATTGTCTAACAATCCAGCTACTCCCAGCGGGAGGCGCGGTAGTCGGCCGTGATGCGGCGCACGGTGCCCGAGCGGCCGCGCACCACGATCGACTCGGTGCGGATCACCGGCCCGAGCTTGCGCACCCCGTCGAGCAGAGCCCCGTCCGTGACGCCGGTAGCGACGAAGAAGGTGTTCTCGCCGCGCACGAGCTCGTCGGCCTCGTAGACGTGGTCGAACAGCAGACCCGCCGCCTCCCCGCGCTCGCGCTCCGCGTCGTCGCCCGGCGCGAGCCGCCCCTGGATGAGCCCGCCGAGCGCCTTCACGGCGCACGCCGTCGCGACGCCCTCGGGGCTGCCGCCGATGCCGACGCACATGTCGAGTCCGCCGTCGAGCGAGGCCGCCGCGATGCCGCCCGCGACATCCCCGTCGAGCAGCAGCCGCACCCCGGCGCCCGCCGCACGGATGTCCGCCACCAGACCCTCGTGCCGGGGCCGGTCGAGCACGCCCACCGCGAGGTCGCCGACCCTCTTGCCGGACGCCTTCGCGAGGGCCCGCAGGTTGTCGCCGATGGGGCGCCGGATGTCGACCACGCCGACCCCCGCCTCCCCCGTCACGATCTTGTCCATGTAGAAGACGCTCGACGCGTCGAGCATCGTGCCGCGGTCGGACGCGGCGATCATCGAGATCGCGTTCGGCCGGCCCCCCGCGGTGAGCGAGGTGCCGTCGATGGGGTCGACGGCGATGTCGCACTCGGGCCCGTCGCCCGTGCCGACCACCTCGCCGTTGAACAGCATGGGCGCCTTGTCCTTCTCGCCCTCGCCGATGACGACCGTGCCGCGGAAGGCCACCGTGCCGAGGAAGGCGCGCATGGCATCCACCGCGGCCCCGTCTGCAGCGTTCTTGTCGCCGAGCCCGACGAAGGCCGAGGCGCGGATCGCCGCCGCCTCCGTCGCGCGCACGAGCTCGAGGGCGAGGTTGCGGTCGGGCACCGCGGTGCCGAGGACGAAGCTCACGCGACGGCCTTCTTCCCGCTGCGCGGCTGACCGCCGAGCCGCTCGCGCAGCCCCGCGAGCTGACGGCGCAGCGCCTCCGGCAGCCGCTCGCCGAAGCCGTCGAGGAAGTGCTCCGTGTCGTCCGCCTCCGCGAGCAGCGCGGACTCGTCGATGCGGAACAGCTCCCGCCACTGCTCGTCCGTGACCCCCGCCGCACGGAAGTCGACGGCGCCGACGGCCGGCACCTTGCCGAGCGGGGTGTCGGATGCGGCGGCCTCCCCCGCGATCCGCTCCACGATCCAGGCGAGCACCCGGCCGTTCTCGCCGAAGCCGGGCCACAGCCACGAGCCGTCGGCGTCCTTGCGGAACCAGTTCACCTGGTAGACCGCGGGCACCCCGCCCGTGCGGCGCAGGCGCGTGCCGACCTCGAGCCAGTGCTGGAAGTAGTCGGCCATGTTGTAGCCGCAGAACGGCAGCATCGCGAACGGGTCGCGGCGCAGCTCGCCGAGCTCGCCCTCCGCGGCCGCCGTGCGCTCGGACGCGATCGTCGCGCCGAGGAAGACCCCGTGCTCCCAGTCACGCGCCTCCACGACGAGCGGCACGTTCGTGGCGCGCCGCCCGCCGAAGATGATCGCGTCGATCGGCACGCCGTTCGGGTCGTCCCAGTCGGGCGCGATCGAGGGGCACTGGGATGCCGCCACGGTGAACCGCGAGTTGGGGTGCGCGGCCGGGTGCCCGGCATCCGGGGTCCACGGCTCGCCCCGCCAGTCGACGAGGCCGTCGGGCGGTGTCGGGGTGAGACCCTCCCACCAGACGTCGCCGTCGGGGCGCAGCGCCACGTTCGTGAAGATCGTGTTGCCCCACAGGGTGTCGATCGCGGTCGGGTTGGTGTCGGGGCCGGTGCCGGGTGCGACGCCGAAGAAGCCGGCCTCGGGGTTGATGGCGCGCAGGCGCCCGTCGGAGCCGGGGGCGAGCCAGGCGATGTCGTCGCCGAGCGTCTCGACCTGCCAGCCGGGCAGCGCCGAGCGCAGCATCGCGAAGTTCGTCTTGCCGCACGCCGACGGGAACGCCGCCGCGATGTGGAAACGCCGCCCGCGCGGGTCGGTGACGCGCAGCAGCAGCATGTGCTCGGCGAGCCAGCCCTCGTCGCGCGCCATGACGGAGGCGATGCGCAGCGCGAACGACTTCTTCGCGAGGATGGCGTTGCCCCCGTACGCCGAGCCGTACGAGACGATCTCGCGCGTCTCGGGGAAGTGGCAGATGTACTTGACCGGGTTGGACGGCCAGGCGACGTCCTCCTGGCCCGGCTCGAGCGGAGCGCCGACCGAGTGCAGGGCCGGCACCCAGCGAGCCCCCGCGCGAATGCGCTCGAGCACAGCGTCGCCGACGCGCGTCATGATCGACATCGACGCCACGACGTAGGCCGAGTCGGTCAGTTGCACGCCGTACCGCGACAGGGCGCCGCGCACCGGCCCCATCGAGAACGGCAGCACGTACATCGTGCGCCCCCGCATCGCGCCGGCGAACAGCTCGCGCAGCTCGGCGCGCATGGCCTCCGGCTCGCGCCAGTTGTTGGTGGGGCCGGCGTCGTCCTCGCGCTCGGAGCAGATGAAGGTGCGCGCCTCGACCCGCGCCACGTCGTCGGGGTCGCTGCGGGCGAGGAAGCTGTACGGCCGGTGGTCGGGGTTGAGGCGGATGATGCGCCCCTCCTCGACCATCTCGTGCAGCAGCGCGTCGAGCTGGGCGCGCGAGCCGTCGATCCAGACGACGCGGTCGGGCTGCAGCAGCCGGACGTTCTCGGCCACCCACTCGTCGAGCGAGCGGACGGGGGCGACGGGGGCGGGCGACGCGACCATGGCATCCTCCTGAAGAATCGGCGTGATTCCACTCTGGGCCGCATCCGGGGCCGCGATTCCCCTCATTCGCTGGAAATTTTCGAGAGAATTGCCATATCGTGCATTCATGTCCGATCTCTCGACCCTGGGTCAGCGGATGCGCCACTTCCGCGCCGCCGCCGGCCTCACCCTCGGCGAGCTCGGCGACGCCGTCGGCGTCTCGGCGAGCCAGCTCTCCCTCATGGAGAACGGCCGACGCGAGCCGCGGCTCTCGCTGCTCTCCGCGGTCGCGGAGCGCCTCGGCATCCCCGTCGGCGAGCTGCTCGACGATGCGCCGCCCTCCGCGCGCGCCGCCCTCGAGATCGAGCTCGAGCGCGCCCAGGCGGGCGCCCTCTACGGCGAGCTCGGCCTCCCCGCGCTCCGCCCCGGCCGCACGATGCCCGACGAGGTGCTCGAGACGCTCGTCGGGCTGCACCGCGAGCTCGACCGCCGCTCGCGCGAGAAGATCGCCACCCCCGAGGAGGCGCGGCGCGCCAACACCGAGCTGCGCGCGCGGATGCGCGAGGCCGACAACCACATACCCGAGATCGAGGAGCTCGCCGAGGGCGTCATGCGCGACGTCGGGTACGACGGCGGTGCCGTCACCCACCGCCAGGTCGCGGTCATCGCCCAGCGGCTCGGCTTCGAGCTCGTGCACGTGGGCGACCTGCCGCACTCCGCGCGCTCGGTGACCGACCTGGAGAACGGTCGGATCTACCTGCCGCCGGCGTCCATCCCGGGCGGCCACGGCCTCCGATCGATGGCGCTGCAGGCGATCGCGCACCGGCTGCTCGAGCACCGGCCGCCGCGCGACTACGCCGAGTTCCTGCGGCAGCGGCTCGAGATCAACTACTTCGCGGCCGCGTGCCTCATGCCGCGCGGCCACGCCGTGCGCCACCTCACCCAGGCGAAGACGGATCGCGACATCGCGATCGAGGACTTCCGCGACGCCTTCGGGGTCACCCACGAGGCGGCCGCACTGCGCTTCACCAACCTCGCGGCGGCGCACCTCGACATGCGGGTGCACTTCCTGCGGGTGGGCGACGACGGTGCGGTTGCGAAGGCCTACGAGAACGACGGGCTGCGGCTGCCGAAGGACGTCACGGGCGGCGTCGAGGGCCAGATCGTGTGCCGCTACTGGGCGGCACGCACCGCCTTCGCGCGCACCAACCGCACGACCGAGTTCTACCAGTACACCGACACCCCCGAGGGCACCTTCTTCGAGTCGGCGCAGACCGGCACGGGCACGGGGACCGAGTTCTCGATCGCGGTGGGTGTTCCGTTCGCGGAGTCGAAGTGGTTCCGCGGGCGCGAGGCGACCCGGCGCGAGCAGTCGCGCTGCCCGGATGCGAGCTGCTGCCGGCGGCCGCCCGCCGAGCTCGCCTCACGCTGGGCGGGCAAGGCGTGGACGAGCGCGAAGGTGCACGCGCACATCTTCAGCCCGCTGCCATCCGGCACCTACCCGGGCGTCGACGACCGCGAGCTCTACGAGTTCCTCGAGACCCATCGCGCGAGCGACTGAGCCTTCACCCGCTGAGTGGTCAGCGATCGCTGTCCCGAGGGGGCGCGGATGCGGGGGCCGGGGTGCGGAAGAGGCGCCCCATCCAGAGCCACACGACGATGCCCGTCGCGACGGTCACGATGGCCGCCCCGATCGTCGTGAGGGCGATGCCGAGGGCCGCGTTGCCGAGCACCTGGGCGACGGTGCGCGCCGTGCCGAAGATGAGACCCGTGAGAGCGCCGACCGTGGCCGTCAGGATGGCCGAGATGACGAGGCCGACGGTCACGCCGAAGCCCGTCACGTAGCCGGGGCGGTCGACCCGGTGCGCGCGCAGCACGAAGTAGCTCACGAGGCATCCGGCCACCACGAACACGGCCCCCACGATCGCGAAGCCGAGGGTCACGCCGCCGAGCGCGGCGGGGTCGATCTGCCCGAGCGTCGCGTTGGCGTCCTTCGCGGCGCCGCTGCCGCTCACGATGTTCGCCACCACCACGACGAGGGTGCGGATGACGGTGCTCAGATACCAGACCGCGAGCGGCACGGCGAGCAGGATGACGCCGAGCGTGACGAGCGGCAGCGCGAGGGCGCCCGCGATGACCGTGCCGCGGCGCGCCTTCTTCTGGGCGGCGGCGGGCTCGACCTCGGGCGTCTTCTTCGCGGGCTCGGCCGTCGCCGTATCCGGCTTCTTCGCGGATGCCGGCGGTGCGGCGGGCGCGGTGGTCTCGACGGGCGGGGGCGTGGTGGGGTCGCTCACGCCCTCACCCTACTCACGCCGCCCCGCGGGTACTCTCGCGCTATGGCTGTGCGTGTCGACCTCAACATCTCGCTCGACGGATTCGCGACGACGACGGACCAGACGCCCGAGAACCCCTTCGGCGACGACTGGGGCCGGCTGACGGCGGCGTACGTCGGCACCCGCACCTTCCGCGAGCGCGTGCTGCACGACACGAGCGGGGCGGGCACGACGGGCGTCGACGACCGCTACGCCGCCGCCTACTTCGCGGGGGTCACCGCCGAGATCATGGGTGCCGGGATGTTCGGGCTGCACGACCACGCGGGCGACCCCGACTGGCGCGGCTGGTGGGGCGACGAGCCGCCGTTCCACTGCCCCGTGTTCGTGCTGACGCACACCCCGCGCGCGTCCATCGAGTTCGCGAACGGCACCGTGTTCCACTTCCTCCAGGCGACTCCGGACGACGCGCTCGCGCGGGCCACGGCGGCCGCCGCGGGCGGCGACGTGCGCATCGGCGGCGGGCCCACCACCATCCGCCCGTTCCTTCGGGCCGGGCTCGTCGACCGCCTGCACGTGGGGATCGCGCCCCTCCTGCTCGGGGACGGCATCCGCCTCTGGGACGAGCTGCGCGGGCTCGAGGACGGGTACCGCGTCACGAGCGAGACCGCCGAGAGCGGCACGATCCACCTGACCTTCGCCCGCTGACGGGTGCGGGACTGTCCAGCCCTCGCCCGCGAGTAGTCGTATTCCTGGCCGAGAACCGCGGTCTACGGCCCGAAATACGACTACTCGACGGGGGAGGCTAGGGCTGCACCCAGGGCGAGGGCGCCGGGGGCGCCACCACGGAGGGCCGGTCGTCGCACGTGATCGTGTTGGGCAGCTCCCAGCTCGCCATCCACGGCCCCGTCGTGCCGCCGCCGTCGTTGCCCCCGAGATCCGTCACCGAGAACTCGCTGCCCGTGGCGGGGAAGTTGAAGCTGCCGCAGTTGTTGATGCCGACGGCCCCGACGTTCCGGGCGTCCACGTTCTCGAAGCTCGCCGAGCCCGTCGCGCGTGCGCTGAGCACCGAGGTGCCCGTGCCGTCGACGCGGATGTCGCTGAAACGGACGCCGATGATCGTGTAGAGGTCCTTCACCGGCCAGTCCGACACGAGCATGATCGCGTTGTAGGTGCTGTCGAGGAGGTGGTCGCCGCGCACCCGGATGTCGGCGTCGATCGAGCGGTCGCGCGCCGCAAGATCCGTCATCCGCCCGGCGAGAACACACACCCTCGCGGACGGCATCCCCCGGATGGGCGCTCCCGCGCGTCGGGGGCGCTTGCTAGCGTGACCGCATGCCGGCGTACCCCCGCAGCGACGCGCATCTGATCTGCGATGCGCTCGTTCCGCTGCCCGCCGGCAGCGGGGCCGCCGCCGTCACCTCTAGTCTCCTCGACCTCTTCACGAGCGGCTCGGTCGCGCCCGGCACGCGCCTCCCGCCGGAGCGCCGACTCGCCGAGGTGCTCGCCGTCAGCCGGTCCGCCGTGCGCGAGGCGCTCGCCACCCTCGACACGCTCGGCGTCGTCGAGGCGCGACCCGGCGCCGGCACCTACCTGCGGGCCCAGCGCAGCGCGGTGCTGCCCGAGAGCATCCGCTGGAGCATGCTCGTCGGCGAACGCGACCTCGACGAGCTCGTCGAGCTGCGCAGCGCCCTCGAGATCCACGCCGCCTGGCTGGCGGCCGAGAGCGCGGCCGGTCCCACGGCCGCGCGCCTCGCACCGCAGCTGGCCCGCGCGGCGGCCAGCCTCGACGACCTCGGCGCCTTCCTGGAGGCCGACCGCGAGTTCCACCGCGAGCTCGCGCGGGCGTGCGGCAACACGACCCTGCAGGACCTGCTCGACATCACGCACGGGCTCGTCGGCTCGCTCGTGGGTGCCAGCGCCGACGCGCGCCACCACGCCGCGATCGCCCTCGCGGAGCACCGCGAGGTGCACGCCGCCATCGCCGCGGGCGACCCGGAGGCCGCATCCGCCGCCATGCGCTCGCACATGCGCACCTCGGCGGCGCTGCTGCGCGGCGGGGCGGCCGCGTGAGCCGCATCCTCGTCGTCGGTCCCGTCTCGTGGAACCGGATGGTGGTGCTCGACGAGCTCCCCGCCCCCGTGCCGCACATGGAGTTCGCCCGCGACTGGTTCGACGCGCTCGGGGGCACCTCGGCCGGCAAGTCCCTCCACCTGCACGCGCTCGGGCGCGATGTCGTGCTCGACGCCCTCGCCGGGCCGGACGAGGCGGGCGACCGCATCCGCGCGACACTCGAGCGGGCGGGTGTCCCCGCCCGGCTGCATCGCGCCGCCCGCAGCGAGCAGCACCTCAACCTCATGACGCCGGCCGGCGCCCGACTCTCGCTGTACCTCGCGACGCCCGACGAGCCCGAGGCCGCCGCGACCGCGGCATCCGTGCTCGACGGCGCCGCGCTCGCGGTGCTCGACCTGGCGCCGCGCTGCGTCGGGCTCCTCTCCGCGGCGCGGGCGGCCGGCATCCCGGTGTGGACCGACCTGCACGACTACGACGGCGTGAGCGAGTTCCACCGCCCCTTCCTCGAGGCGGCGGAGGTCGTGTTCATGAACGCGGACCGCACCGACGACCCGTGGGCGCTGCTGACGCGTTGCGTCGCCGCAGGCCCCCGCGTCGCCGTCTGCACGCTCGGCGCCGAGGGTGCGATCGCGCTCGACGCCGAGGGAGGGCGGTGGTCGGTGCCCGCGGAGCCCGCCCGGGTGGTCGACACGAACGGCGCCGGCGACGCGTTCTTCGCCGGCTTCCTCGACGCGCACCTCGCCGGCGCGGGTGTCGGCGAGAGCCTCACGCGGGGCGCACGCCAGGCGGTCGACGCGCTCGCGAGCCGCGGGCTGCATCCGGCGCTCGACGCCTGAGCCCGGCGGCCACCCGTGGTTCTCCCAGGCGGCTCCCACCCGCTTTGGTACCCTGGGGTGCGCGCCGACCCCCGTTCGGGCGACGCCGGAACGCCTATGACGCAGCTCCCCCCGCTCTATCGCACGCTCCGCGAGAGGTTCGACGCCTCCCGTGCCGATCGGCGCACCCGGGGGACGCTCGTCGCCGGCTCGCTCGTCGCGACCTTCGGCCTGATGGCCTCCTTCGCGCTCGCGCCACCGGCCCCGCCGAGCGAGGCCGCCGCCCTCGCCGCCTACGCCTCCGACCACGCCCAGGAGGTCGACGTGTCGAGCTACGCGGCGGTGCAGCACCTCGAGGCCACCGGCGCCGTCACCCGCGACGAGTACGACGCGACGAGCGGCGAGGAGACCTTCATCGCGGGCGGCACCAACTACGACTGGGCGAAGCTCGTGCTGCTCTACGCGGGCTTCCCGGTGAGCGACACCAACGTGACCGTGATCACCCGGTGGATGCGCCAGGAGAACTACATCGACAGCTGGTGGCTGCGCAACAACCCGCTCAACAACGGATGGGGCGCGAGCTACGGTCCCGGCGGCACCGGATCGAACTCCGACCTCGTGGCCGCGGCCCACAACGCGGCGGGCGCGCTGCTCAGCCGTGGCGGCTACGCGGGCATCGTGGCGGCGTTCCAGGACGGCACCTCGAGCGAAGCGGTCGAGTCGGCGATCTGGGCCTCGAACTGGGCCTCCGGCCACTACGCGAACGGCTCGCACTGGCACTACACGCCCGTACCGGTCGTGAAGGCGCCCGCCTCCGCCTGGGGGCGGTAGGCCTCAGCCGAGCGCCTTCTCCACCGCGGCGAGGTTGGCGGCCATCCAGCTCAGGTAGTCGTCGCCGTCGGGCAGCAGCTCGGTGAACGAGACGACGGGCGTACCGGCGTCCTTCGCGGCGGCGAGCACCTCCTCGGTCTGCGGGCCGACGGTCTGCGCGTTGTAGGCGAGGAAGGCGACCGAGCCGTTGCTCACGAGAGTCACGACGTCCCGCAGCACGAGGGCGGGCGCATCCGTCCCCTCCTCCACGGCCTCGCTGAACTCGGCGGGCGTCGCGTTCTCGAGTCCGGCCGCCTCGAGCAGGTAGAGCGGCACGGGCTCGGTGATCGCGAAGCGCTCGCCCCCGTGCGCCGCGGCGATCCCGGATGCCGTGGTGGTCAGGCCGTCGAGCCCCTCCGCGAAGGCCTTCGCGTTCGCGGTGAAGGTGGCCGCGGCCCCCGGGTCGAGAGTGCCGAGCCGCTCGGCGATCGCGTCCGCGAGCTTCGCCATGGCGTCGAAGCTGTACCAGACGTGCTCGTTGAACTCGCCGTGGTCGTGGTCGTGGTCGTGCTCGCCCTCGTCGGCGTGATCGTCGCCGTCCTCGGACTCCGCCTCGTCGTGGTCCTCGGGCTCGAGGCCCGAGAGCTCGACCGCGTCGAGCACGACCGCGTCGCCGCCGTGGGCGTCGAGGAGCTTCTGCATGAAGTCGTCGTAGCCGCCGCCGTTGACGATCACGAGGTCGGCGTCGGCGAGGGCGAGCGCGTCGCGCGAGGTCGCCTCGTACTCGTGGGGGTCCTGGGTGCTGTCGTGGATGATCGAGGTCACCTCGGCCGCGTCGCCGGCGATGGTGTGGGCGATGTCGCCGTAGACGTTCGTCGAGGCGACGATGCGGATCGCGGTGTCGCCGGCCCCCCCGTCCGACGGCGTCCCGGTTGCGCAGCCGGCGAGGGCGACGGCGGACGCCGCGAGCAGGGTGACGGGCAGGGCGATGCGGGCGCGGAAGGTCATGGAGCGACCGTAACTCTTATTGATAATGATTGTCAAAACGGATAACACCCCCGAGTCTCAGGTGAGCCCTCGGCCGCGCTCGCATACCCTGACCCGGTGGAGACCCGAGCCGCCGCGCGCACGAGCCCCGTGCGGTGGGGCGCCGCCGCACTCGGCGTGCTCGCCGCCCTCCTCGGCCTCCGCGTCGCGACCGGCTCGCTCCCCGTCGACGCGCTGCCGAACGCCGTGCGTGACCTCATCACGCTCTCCGTGAGCGTGCTCGTCGAGTCGCTGCCCTTCGTCTTCCTCGGCGTGCTGCTGTCGGTGCTCGTGCAGGTATGGGTGCCGAGCTCGGTCTTCGACCGGCTGCTGCCGCGCATCCCCGTGCTGCGCCGGGCCGTCATGTCGCTGCTCGGCGTGCTGCTGCCGGTGTGCGAGTGCGGCAACGTGCCCCTCGCGCGGGGCCTCCTCATCCGCGGCCTCACCGTGCCCGAGACGATGACCTTCCTGCTCGCCGCACCCATCCTCAACCCGGTCACCATCACCACGACGTACCAGGCCTTCGGCTGGGACCACGGCATCCTCGTGGGCCGCATCGCGGGCGGATTCGTCATCGCGAACCTCGTCGGGTGGCTGTTCAGCCGCCACCCCCGCCCCACCGAGCTGCTCACGCCCAGCTTCGAGGCGAGCTGCCGCGCCCACCGCGACCACCCGGTCGCCGGACACCGGATGCGGCGCAGCGCTCTCGGGTTCGCCGAGGAGTCGACGGCGATGCTGCCGGCCCTCGTGGTCGGCTCGTTCATCGCCGGCGCCATCCAGGTGGGGGTTCCGCGCGAGGTGCTCGTGGCGCTCGGCTCCAACCCGGTCTGGTCGGTGCTCGCGCTCATGGTGCTCGCGTTCGTGATCGCGATCTGCTCCAACGTCGACGCCTTCTTCATCCTCTCGTTCGGCTCGACGTTCATGCCCGGCGCGATCGTCGCCTTCCTCGTGTTCGGCGCGATGATCGACGTCAAGATGCTGGCGCTCATGCGCACGACCTTCACGACGGCGACGCTCGCGCGGATGACGGCGGTCGTGGCGCTCGCGGCCCTCGTGCTCGGATTCGGGGTGAACGTCCTTGCGTGAGCGCTTCCTCTCCCACGGCCGCGGGCTGCTGCTCGTCCTCGTCGGCGTCGCCGCGATCCTGTGGCTCGCCGTCGCGGGCAAGCTCGCGCTCTACATCCACCCGCGGTACATCGAGTTCACCGTCGTCATGGCCGTGATCGCGGGCGTCGTGGCGATCGTCGCCGCCGCACTGCTGCCGCGCGCCGACGAGCACGAGGGCGACCACGAGCACGCGCCGCGATCCCGGCGCCGTGCGACGCTGCTGACCGCCGCGTCGGTCGCCCTCATCGTGGCGACGACGGCCGTGCTGCTCGTCATGCCGCCGTCGACGCTCACGAGCGGAACGGCCGCGCAGCGCGACATCAACGCGAGCGCGGGCGGCGGTGCGGGCGACGCCCCCGTGCTGGTCGCGGGCGACGGCAGCGGCTTCACGGTGAAGGACTGGGCCGGCCTGCTGCGGCAGGGCGCCGACGAGCAGTACCTGGCCGACGCGCGTCCCGACGTCACGGGCTTCGTGATGGCCGACCCCGACGACCCCGACGACGTCTTCTACGTCGCCCGGTTCGTCATCACCTGCTGCGCCGTCGACGCGCAGCCCGTGGGCGTGCCCGTCTACTCCCCCGGCTGGCGCGACGCCCACCCCGTCGACAGCTGGGTGCAGGTGACGGGACGCTTCGTCGCGAACCCCTCGACGTCGAGCATGCAGGCCGTCGCCCTCGAGCCGGCCGACGTGACCTCCATCGACGAGCCGGCGGATCCCTATGTCTACTGAGCCGGGACGGGAGGAGCGGATGCCGGGGAGCCCGGCCGAGGTGCGCGCCGCCCTGCGCGACACGGCGGCACGGCGCCGGTTCCGGCGCAGCTGGGTCGCGGTCGTCGCCGTGCTCGCGGTCGCCGCCGCGGGCCTCGGCGCGGCGAGCGTCGCCCAGGGGCCGAAGCTCAGCTCCGCGACCGTGAACGCCTCGGCCGCCATCGAGCGCCCCGGCCAGCGCCTCGTGCTGCAGGCGGACCAGCCGCTCGCGGCAGTGCCGGCCTCCGCGGTGTCGGTCGAGCCCGCCGCGCCGCTCGAGCTGACCGCCGACGGGGCGCAGCTCACGGTGCGCTTCACCGGCATCCTGCGCTACGCGACCGAGTACCGCGTCGAGATCCCGGTCGCGAGCGCCGCGACGGGTGCGGGCGCGGTGCTGCGCTACAACTTCACGACGCCCGACGTGAGCACCGCATCCCTCGAACGCGACCCGGGCGGCGCGGACCGCGTCGTGCGCCACTCGCTGGCCGGCACGGCGCCGGATGCGGTGCTCGCCGAGGCGCCGCGGATCCAGCAGTACGCGCTCCTCGGCGGTGACGCCGTTGCGCTCATCACGCTCGACGAGGCGGGGGTCCCGTCGCTCGCGATCGCCGCCGACGGCACGAGCGCGGTCGTGCCGACCCCCGCGGCGCGCGCCATCCGCACGCTGCACGCTGCGTCCGGCGGCGACCTGCTCGGCTACGTGCTCGACGCGGACGGCACGACCGGCACGGGCACCCTGTACCTGCTCGACCTCACCGACTCCTCGTGGACGCCGATCGAGGTACGCGGTCCCGGCGGCACCCCGCTCGCCGCCCTCGACTGGACCTTCGTGCCGGGCACGACCTCCGTGATCGTGCAGTCGGACGACCTGCAGCTCTACCTCGTCGACCCCGTCGCGGGCACCGAGGCGGCCCCGCTCGGGCAGCACGCCGAGCTGCGCGGCTTCCTGCCGGGCACGCTGCAGCTCGTCGTCGCCGACCCCTCCAGCGGCGGCCTCGTGAACCTCGCCGACGGCACGACGACCGCGCTCGAGCTGCCGCAGGCCGACGCCCCCGTCGAGCTGTACCCGGCCGCGTTCGTGCTCACAAGCCCCACGAGCTACGTGCAGCTCTACCTCGACCCGATGGGCTACGCGGATGCCGGAGCCCGCGCGATCCTGTACGCGGTCGACGCATCCGGGACCCGGGAGCTTTACCGTCCGGCGACCGCCACGAGCCGCATCGGGGCGGTCTGCCTCTCCCCCAACGGGCAGTACCTCGCGCTCGAGGAGATCCCCGGGAGCGCCGAGCCCGACGACTACCCGAGCGAGCCGGGCTGGTCGGGTACCACGATCTACTACCTCGACACGGTCACGGGCGAGACCACGCGCGGCGTCACCGGGATGGCGCCCGACTGGTGCTCGTAGCGGGGCTTCCTCTGCCCTCGGGTTCGCCGAGCCTCCGATCGCTGAGTGGTCGGTTCCTGGCCTCATCTCCCGGTTTTCGGGCTGGGAACCGACCACTCAGCGGATGAAGGGGGGAGCTGGGCGCGGTCAGTAGCCGAACTGGCTCATGATCCAGGTGAGCAGCTCGTGCTGCTCCCGCGCGCAGGTATCCGTGTCGGGGATCGGCATCCCCAGGAAGTCGAAGCTCACGGGCGCCGTCGTCGGGCTGGAGTGCTCCTTGCCCGGCGTGCTGTCGACCTCGATGGAGACGTCGAACGACGGCACGACCACATGCGTGCCCTGCGGATCGCTCGGCAGCGAGTAGGTGCCGATTCCGGTGAAAAGGATGTACGGGTCGCCGCGCATCGCGTCGACGTCCACGTCGACGTCGCTCTGGAAGTTGACGGTCACGTAGGTGCCGTCGGTGCCGTACGCCCAGCCGTCGGTGTTGCCGTCGAACCCGCACAGGAAGCCCATGACGTCGTGCCCGTCGGCCGTGCCGGTGATGAAGTAGTCGTCGTTGTCGAGGTCGTCGGCGAGCCACGGCAGGTTCTTGTAGCGCGCCTTCCAGCCGTCGAGGCTCGTCGGGTAGTCGTAGGGGAACGGGTCGCCCCCACCCCCGTCACCGCCGTCATCGCCCGTTCCCCCGCCCCCGTCGCCGCCGTTCAGGGTCGTGGTCGTGGGCGACGGCGCGGGCGCGATGACGCATCCGCTCAACGCGAGCGCGGCCGCGAGGGCGGTCGCGACGATCGTCAGGGCTCGTCTCATGGGTTCGCCTCTCATCCGCACACCGAGGCGTCGTCGCTCGGTGCGATGTCGAAGTGGATCGTCTGCATCACGATCGGCGAGATCTTCGGGTACATCGTCCCGGCGCCGGTCGCCTCCATGCCGCTCACGTTCGCGTCGATGCCGGTGGGGGCGCCGTCCTCATCCGTCGCGAGCGTCCAGCTGCCCTGGAGACCCAGGATGTGGCCGTCGCCGCCGTCGTAGGAGAGGCCGATCGTCGCGCCGCTGAAGGCGTAGCCACCGCCCCCGCCCGCCAGCTGGAGGCCCCAGGCCGGCGTCGAGAAGATGTCGGCGCCGCAGATCGTCTCGTCGACCGGATACCCGCCCCAGCCCCCGGTCACCCGGTACACCGCCTGGGTGGTGAAGGTGTGGGTCTTCTTCGCGCCGCCCTGCCGGGAGGTCGCGACGATCGCGAGCTCGCCCTTCGTGCCCTGCTTGCCTGCGGTGTAGTGGAACCCGCCGGTCGACACGCTCTCGGTCGGGTTCACCTCCTTCTCGCCCGCGAGCGTCAGGTGCAGCGGCCCCCGCACCTCCTCGTGCGTCACCTTGCGCAGCACCCGGATGGTGAAGTCGGTCGTGCTCTTCGGCTTCACCTGCACCGGCGCATCCGTCTCGATGGTGACGCAGCCGCCGTCGGCCCACTTGCGGTACAGGTTGGTGACCAGGCCGAGCGCGATCGCGTCGCCCTGCGACTGACCGTCGGTGACGAGCTGCTTCACGTCCTCCGACGAGCCCATCGAGTCCTCGGTCTTGCGGGGCGGGTTGCCGCCCGGTTCGAGGCCGCGGCTGCCGCCCCCGTCGAGCCAGTCGGCGCCCTGCGCGGTGGCGACCGCGGTCGTCGTGCCCGCGGCGTCCGTGCGGGTGGTGCGCTGGCTCACGACGACGTCCATCGACTCGGGCATCGCGTCCTCGCCGAGCACCCCCTGGGCCTCGACGCGGATGTCCTGCTGGTAGCTGGCGTTCCCGGCCCCGCCCGAGCCGGTGACGTTGCGCGAGGTCTGCACGATGGCGTCGAATTTGCCGTCGGGTCCGGGGCAATAGGTGCCGTCGTAGCGAACGCTCTCCTTCGCGGTCGCCGAGGCTCCCCCGCCTCCCGCGTTCGCCTCGCGCTCGAGCGTGACGCTCACGTCGCCGTTCTCGTCGCGGGTGACGGTCTGGCCGTTGCTCGTCTTCGAGTCCTCGTCGCCGAGCGCGCCGTTGTCGACCTCGTCCATCGCGGAGCCCACGGCATCCGGCGCGAAGCCGCCGATCAGGACGTTGCCGAGCACCTGGTTGTCGGTGAGCGCGCGCAGCGGCCGGCTCTGCTTGCCCCCGCCGGCCGTCAGCACGAGCGCGGAGGCGTCGAGTCCGAACCGCTCGGTGACGCTCTGCCCGAACGCGGTGTCGTCGGCCGCGAGCTGCTCCCGCAACGGGGCGAGCTCGGGGAGCAGCTCGGCGACCTCGTCGAAGGCGAACATCACGCCGGAGCTCCAGGTGGCGTCGCCGAGGGAGGCCAGCAGGCCCGGATCGGGCAGGGTGAAGTCGACGTCGACCGGCTCGCCGTCGATGCGCGGACCGTTCGTGGCCGTGCAGGCGGAGAGCAGGAGCGCTGTCGCGACCGCGATCGCGCCGGCACCGAGGCGGGTGGGCATACGCTCACGGTAGGACCGGGGCGACCCCGCGACCCCGGGATCCCCACCCCGGAAAACAGAACTAGGGCACGTCGGCCGAGGTCGGCTCGCGCCTCGGAGAGGACGGATGCGTGGCCGAGGTCTCGCAGATCGAGTTCCCGATCGCGGCGCCCCCGCGGGCGGTGATCGAGCACCTGAGCGACCCGCGCAGCTACGTGGGGCTGTCGCCGCTCGTCGTGGAGGTGCGCGACATCCGCCGCGAGGACGCCGGCACGGTGCACTACGTCGCGGTCGAGCGGTTCCGCTTCCTGGGCGTGCTGCGCTACGACAACGCGATCCGCGTGACGATCCGCACCGAGGCGCGCGCCGACGGCGGCTGGGTCGGCGGCGACGTCGACAGTCCGGGCGGGGTGACGCTGCGCTACGGCTACACGGTGGTTCCGGATGGCGCGGGCCGCTCCGCCGTGACCGACCGCATCGAGGTGTCGGCCCCGTTCGGGCTGCGTCGATTCAGCATCCGTCGCGCCTCGGAGGTGCAGGCCGCACGCGCCCGCATCCTCGCCGAGCGCCTCGAGGCTCCCATCGCCCGCTGACACCGGCGACGTTTCGGCAGCGCTCGTCCGGCGATCGTGGTATCACGACGCGGTCGAGTGGAGTCGGGCGCGCACGGGGCTGCGGGAGGGCAGGGGGATGCGACGGAGGGTGTCGTCGGGGTCGGGTCGCTCGAGGAAGTAGTCGCCCCCTCGCCGCCGGATGCGCGACCGGTTGTTGTGCACGTTGAGGTGGCAGAACCTGCACAGCAGTACCCCGTCGTCGGCATCGGTTCTGCCGTGGTGCTGGTCCCAGTGGTCGATGTGGTGTGCTTCGCACCAGGATGGTGGTGCCCCGCACATCAGGCACCCGCCGTCGCGGGCGGCCAACGCGATCCGCTGCTTCTCCGAGAACAGCCGCTGCTCACGCCCCAGATTCAGCACACGCCCGTCTCCGTCGAACAGGATCGGGACTGCACCACCCGCACACACGAACCGTTCCGCCGTGTCGATCGAGACCGCGTCCGGGTGTCCTTCGAAGAACGCCGCACCTTCACGTCGGTCGAGGTCGGCTTGGGTGACCAGGATGCGGACGGCGGGCTTGCGGTCCCCGAGGAGCTTCCCGTCATCCACCCGGGCGCCCGCCCTCAGCAGTTCGACGAGGACGTCGAGAGTGAGCTGCTCGGTGGTGCGCTCATCCCGCACCAGATCCTCAGCACGCTGGGCGGCGTCCGGGTTCACGAACCGGGGACCACCTCGCCGAGGTGAGGTCGCCGCATCCAACACCGGCACCACGATCGCCGCAGACTCCGGATCCAACAAACCGTTGATCCGGGTCATGCCGTCCAGTTGCTGCGTCACGCGGAGGTAGCGCTTGTCCCGCAACGCGCTCTCCCGCCCCGCGATGCCCGCGAGGTCGAGCTCGTCACGGGCACGCGATGCGCGGGTCGCCAGGTCTTCGATGCTCAGCATCGGCGCCACCTCGATGAGCGCGGTCGCCGAATCCAGCAGCGCCTCCTCGGGGGCACCCTCGGATGCCTGGGCGAGCCGGGTGCGGATGATCTCCGCCGCCTCGACCGAGATCGCGGCGGACGCCACGGCATCCCCGATCACCACCCACCACCGCGGCGCCGGCGGGATATCGGTGCGCGCCGGTGCCGGCAGCAGTTCTGCGGCCTTCACCAGGGTGTGCGCATCCCGCCGGGAGCTCGCGGTGACCCTCGCGATGAGGTCCTCCGCCGAGCGCACCCCATTCGCCTGCGCCAACCCGGTATGTCCGAGCTCCCGCCGCGAGCGGTGCGCGATCTCACCCGCGAACACCGCAGCCACCGCCTCCACCCGACGCCGCAACTCCGCCACCGCACGTTGCCCCTCCAGCAGCTCCGCATCCGCCAACCCGGCGACCTCGGGCACGGCGAAGACCGTGGCCGGGTCGCCCAGGGTGGCGAGATAGGAGGGGATCGAGGTCATGCCCCATTCTCCCCCCGAATCGAACGTGTATTCGAGAACCGTGGAGAAGTCGCATCCACAGATTCGTCGTGGAGAGGAATCCGGCATCGCGAAGGCGCATCGGCTCATCACGCCGGACCGCGCCGCCCCCGGTCGCCACGCCTCGTCCGCCGACCCCGCCCGGCCCGCGGATCACCGCCCGCCGGGCGGCCCGATCAGCAGCAGCAGGACGAAGAGCGCGGCGACCGCCAGGAGGATGAGCAACGCGAGCACCCACGGTCGCCGCAGGAACCAGCGCAGCGGTGTGTCGTACCAGCGCGCGTCGTCCACGCGCGGCGCGGCGTCTACGCGCCACTCCCCCGCCAGGCGGCGCGTGCGCGCGAGCCAGAGCTCCGCGGGGATGGTGGCGTACGGCACGACGGCGCTCGCGAGGGCGACGATGGTGGGCCGGGCGCGCCAGCGGTTGTTGAGCGCGACGAGCACGACGGTGGCGCCGTAGGACAGGAAGACGAAGCCGTGGATGGCTCCGCCGACCGTGACGGCGAGATCGAGACCGGCCGTGGCGCGCAGCACGAGGCCGGTGATGAGGAGCGTCCAGGTGATCGCCTCGGCGATCGCGAGCACGCGGAAGAGGGATGCGGGGGTTCGGAACACACCTTCAGCCTAGTTGAAACTCTTCAGTTCGACTGAAGGTTGCGCTCAGCCGTCCGCGAGCGACGCCAGCAGCTCGGCGGTCGGCACGAAGAAGGTCGTGCCCGTCTGCGGGGTCGAGAAGTCGAGCAGCCGGTCGTGCAGGCCCGGCGGATCGCCCACGAACATGCGCTCCAGCATCCGCTCGATCACCCACAGGTGGCGGGAGTAGCCGATGAAGTAGGTGCCGAACTCGCCCTGGCCGGGGCGCCCGAACGGCATGTTGTCGCGCACGATGTCGTGCTCGCCCGCGTCGTCCTCGATGGTCGCGAGGGTCTTGTGGGCCTTCTGCCCGTCGACCACGTCGTCGAGCTCGACGCCGTCCAGCTTCCGGCGGCCCATGACCGCCTCCTGCTGCTCGGTCGTCAGCGCGTTCCAGGCGTCGAGGGCGTGCAGATACCGCTGCACGACGACGTAGCTGCCGCCCGCGAACTCCGGGTCCTCGTCGCCGACGATCGCCGACGCGGGGATGTCGGGCCCCACCGGGTTCGCCGTGCCGTCGACGAAGCCGAGCAGGTCGCGCGAGTCGAAGTAGCGGAAGCCCGACACCTCGTCCACGACCGCGACCGCCGAGCCGAGCGCCTCGAGCAGCAGCCTCTCCAGCTCGAAGCACAGGTCCGGCCGGTCGGCGCGGATGTGGAACAGCAGGTCGCCGGGCGTCGCGATCGCCGTGTGCACGGCGCCGACGACCGGGCGGAACGGATGCAGCTCCGCCGGCATCCCGCGGCCCGTCACCTCGTGCCAGACGCGGCTGCCGATACCGACCGTGCAGGAGAGCCCCGCCGGCGCGTCGCGGAAGCCGACCGTCTTGACGAGGTCCTCGATGCCACCGAGGGCGTCGCGCACGGCAGCCGCACCGCCGTCGGCGACAGTCACGACGAGGAAGATCGCGGCGCGGCTGAGGGGCGCCTCCACCCGCTGGGTGCCGCTCGGCACATCCCCTGCCGTCGCTCGCATCACGCCTCCTGTCCCGCGGCGTGCTCCCGCTCGCCGAACGGCTCCTCGTGCAGCCCCTCGAGCGCGGCGCTCAGCCGCGGCGCGCCGGCGCCGAACTCCCTGTCGAGCCCCGCGAGCATCCGGTCGGCGTCGCCGAGCACCCGCACGCCCTCGTCGGTCACCCGCAGCACGGATGCCGCGCCCGCGTGCGCCGTCGCATCCGCCACGAACCCGCCGTCGACGAGTGCGCGCACCGCGGTGTGGGCCGACTGGACGGTGATCTGCGAGCGGCGCGCCAGCTCGGAGAACGAGATGCCGGGCGTGCCGCGGATGTGCGCGAGCAGCCCGTACTTGCGCGTCGTGAGGCCGAGCTCGCGCAGCTCCGCGTCGAGCCGCGCCTCCCACACCGCCGAGACGGTGAGCAGCGACACCACCGGGCTGAACGGCGGACGCGCGAGGCCCGGCTCGCTCATCGACGCCGCAGCTCCACGACGGGGATCGTGCGGCTCGTGCGCTGCTCGTACTGCGAGAACGCGGGACTCTTCGCGAGGAAGAGCTGCCACGCCGCTTCGCGCGCCGCGCCCTCGAGCTGCACCGCGTGCACCTCGACCTCGTCGCCGTCCGGGGTCTCCACCCGGGCATCCGGATGCGCGACGAGGTTGTGGAACCACGCGGGGTTCTCGGGCGCGCCGCCCTTCGACGCGGCCACGAGCCATCCGTGCTCGCTCGGGATGGCCATGACGGGCGAGACGCGCTCCACGCCCGACTTCGCGCCCACGTGGTGCAGCAGCACCAGGCTCCGGCCGAAGCCGGCGGTCTCGACCGTGCCGCCGTTCGCACGGAACTCGTCGATGATCCGCTCGTTGAAGTCGGTCACGCTGGCTCCCTCCGCCGGTGCCAGCCTATCCGGGCGTGGTCGCCGCGGACGGGCCCGGACAGCAGAGAACCCCGGCGAACCGGGGCTCTGTCACGGTGGACCCAGGGGGATTCGAACCCCCGACCTTCTCATTGCGAACGAGACGCGCTACCAACTGCGCCATGGGCCCGGACTGCCTGAACACGATATCACCTCGCGAGGAGGCCGCCTGACGGGGTGACGCTCAGCCGGAGCGGCGGCGGCGCAGCACCTCGTCGAGGTCGGGCAGGGCGGAGCCCGCCTCCTCGACGATGCCCATCGAGGCGAAGCGACTGGGCGCGGATGCCGGGGCCGGCGGGGCGGATGCCGCGGGCGCGGCGGTCTCCCGGCGGCGGAACGGCACCACCTCGGGCTCCGCGTGGGCGGCGACGAGCGCACGCTCGGCCTCCTCCCGCGCAGCGCGCAGCAGCTCCTCCGAGCTCGCGGGCGGCGCGACAGGCACGCGCGGCGCCTCGCCGCGCTCGAGGTAGAGGGGCTTCGGCACCGGAACGGGCGTCCACTCGCGCGGGGCGGCCGCGGGGGGCGTCGCGACATCGACGAGCGCGGACGATCGGCGGGCGGGCGCGGCCGGAGCCTCACCCGCGAGCGCGCGGGCCCGCGCGGCGATACGGCCCTGCAACCGCACGGAGGTCACGGTCGCGACGACGCATCCGCCGATCACGAGCCAGGAGCCGAGCGCGACGCCGGTCGTCGCCATGAGCCAGAGCTGCACCGCGCCGACGACGACGGCCGCGAGCAGCAGCAGGCCGGCCACGCGGCGGGCACGGCGGAGGCGAGCGAACGCGGCCGGGGCCGACGGAGGCGCGACGGGTGCACCGCGGGTCGCGGCCCGGCTCACGCGCGCGAGCTCGGCCGCCTGAGCCTCGGCCGCGCGGGCGCGCAGCTCGGCGGCGTGGAGCTCGGCGCGGGCGGTGGCGTCGGCACGACGGCGCTCCTGCTCGAGCAGGCGCTCGGTGCGGACGACGTCCCGGGCGGTGGCCTCGACGCGCAGCTCCTCGGGCGCCTCTGCCGACTCCGCCATCACCCGGATGGCGCGCTGCAGTCGCGTCGCGTTGCGCTCGGTGGCGAGGAACTCGCGGCGCCGCATCCAGTTCGGCAGCAGGTACAGGAACCACAGCACGGCGGCGAGCGCGAGCATGATCGCCGTGCCCGCACCCGAGAAGTCCATGCCGTTCAGGGTAGGAGCGGATGCGCGCGAAGCACGGGAGGCGGGGCCGGTGCGACTCAGAACCGCAGCGGACGCGTCGCCGCCTGCAGGTCCGCGTCGGGGATGCGGGCGGCCGACTCGAGCGCGCGCCCGTCCTTCCAGCGCCGCAGCACGCCGGTGGGCACCTCCTCGACGACGAGCGCGAAGCAGAAGTGGTCGCGCCAGTCCCCGTTGATGTGGATGTAGCGCCGCCGCAGCCCCTCGTAGCGGAAGCCGAGCTTCTGCACGACCCGCAGGCTCGGCGCGTTCTCGGGCCGGATGCAGATCTCCATGCGGTGCAGCCCCAGCCCGAAGAAGCAGTGGTCGGTGGCGAGCGCGACCGCGGTCGGCGTCACCCCGCGGCCCGCGAACCGCTCCGCCACCCAGTAGCCGATCGTGGCGGACGACAGCGAGCCGTAGGCGATGCCCGACACGTTGAGCTGCCCCGCGAACTCGCCGTCGTGCTCGACGATGAACGGCAGGCCGGCACCCGACCGGGCGTGGGCCTGCAGCGAGCGGATCGACGCCTTCACGTCGAAACCGGCCGGCCCGTGCGGGTTGGTGGCCTCCCACTGACGCAGCCATGCCCGGTTGCCCATGAGCTCGTTCTCGAGCGGGCGCGCGTCGCGGATGCGGATGGGGCGGATCGTGACGCGTCCGTCGGTCAATGTCGGTGTGGCCATCTCGGCGTCAGACTACTGCGCCGGACGGCCCCCGCAGCGGAGGGCGCGTCAGCCGTCCTCGCCGCCCTGCCACTCCTGCTCGTCGCCGGGCATCGTCTGCACGAACTCCCGCAGCCAGGGACGGAAGTCCGGTCCCAGATCCTCGCGGTCGGTCGCGAGCCGCACGATCGCCTTCAGGTAGTCGAGCCGGTCGCCCGTGTCGTAGCGGCGCCCGCGGAACACGACCCCGTAGACGCCGCCCGCCCAGGTCGGGCCGGTGGCGAGCTCCTGGAGAGCGTCGGTCAGCTGGATCTCGCCGCCCTTGCCGGGCGCGGTGCGCTCGAGCACCTCGAAGATCTCGGGACGCAGCACGTAGCGGCCGATGATCGCGTAGTTCGACGGCGCCTCGCCGGGCGGGGGCTTCTCGACGAGCCCGGTGATGCGCACGATGTCGTCCTCGTCCGTGCCCTCGACGGTGGCGATGCCGTAGAGGTGGGTCTGCGAGGGGTCGACCTCGAGCAGCGCCACGACGGTCGTGTTCTCGCGCTGCTGCACCTCGAGCATCCGCGACAGCAGCGGGTCGCGCACGTCGATGATGTCGTCGCCCAGCAGCACCGCGAACGGCTCGTGGCCGACGTGCATCTTGGCGCGCAGCACCGCGTGACCGAGGCCCTTGGGGTCGCCCTGACGCACGTAGTGCACGTCGGCGAGGTGGGTGGAGTAGTCCACCTTCTGCAGCTTCTCGTCGTCGCCCTTGCTCGTGAGCACGGCCTCGAGCTCGCCCACGCGGTCGAAGTGGTTCTCGAGCGCGTTCTTGTTGCGGCCGGTGATCATGAGCACGTCGTCGAGGCCCGCGGCGACCGCCTCCTCGACGACGTACTGGATGGCCGGCTTGTCGACGACGGGCAGCATCTCCTTCGGCATCGCCTTGGTCGCGGGCAGGAACCTGGTGCCCAATCCGGCGACGGGGATGACGGCCTTGGTGACGGTGACGGGGGAAGCCATACGTTTCAGGCTAACCACTGCGACCCACATCCGGGTTACGCGTCTTTTACAATCGGTCGCGTGCCTGATGAACCGGAGAACCGGAAACGCGCCCTGCGCGCCGAGCTCCGCGAGCGTCGGCGCATCCGCACCACGACCGAACGCGAGCGGGCGTCGGCGGCGATCACGCAGCACCTCGTGCAGCTCGCGAGCGACCTCGACGCGGGGTTCATCGCCGCCTACCTCTCGACGCCCGACGAGCCGGAGACCCGCGGGTTCCTGCGCTGGGCGGACGAGCGAGGCATCCGGATCCTGCTGCCGGTGTCGCGCGAGGACGGCCTGCTCGACTGGGCGCCCTACGACGGGGCGGACGAGGAGCAGGACATCCTCGGGATGCCGACCCCCACGAGCGAGCTGCTGGGGCCGATCGCGATCAACGGCGTCGACCTGATCCTCGTGCCGGCCGCGTGCGTGGCCCGCGACGGGATGCGGCTCGGGTGGGGGCGCGGCTACTTCGACAAGACGCTCGGCTCGATGGAGGGGTGCCCGCCCGTCTACGCGGTGATCTTCGACGACGAGCTCGTCGACGAGGTGCCGACCGAGCGCCACGACATGCCGGTGGACGGCGTCGTCACGCCGAGCGGTCTGGTCTCGTTCGCGACGCGCTGATCTCGTAGCCTGGGGGCACGGCTCCGGCCACCACCATCCCCCGAGAGATCAGGAGCACCCCGTGAAGGGCTTCAGGGACTTCATCCTGCGCGGCAACGTCATCGACCTCGCGGTCGCCGTCGTGATCGGCGCCGCGTTCACCACGATCGTGAACCAGATCGTGAACGCCGTCATCAACCCGGCGATCGGGGCGCTCTTCAAGGCGGACTCGCTCGACAAGGCACTCGGCGTTCCGCTGCCGACCACCGATGGCGGCACGACCTACATCTACTTCGGCGCGGTCATCGGCGCGGTCATCAACTTCCTCATCATCGCCGCCGTCGTGTACTTCGTGCTCGTGCTGCCCGTCAACAAGCTCCGCGAGCGGCAGGCCGCGAAGAAGGGCATCGCGGAGGAGGAGGCCGGGCCCACCGAGACCCAGCTGCTCGCCGAGATCCGAGACCTGATCGCCGAGCAGAAGAGGCCCTAGCCGCCGACGCCCCCCTGAGGAGCTCCGCGACCGCCTTCCGGACGGCGCCGCACCGGAGATCGGGCGCGACCACGCTCGTGCCCGATCTCTGCGCAGCGCGGCGGACCCCGCCCCTTCCGGGCGGCGCGCACCGGAGATCGGGTACGACCACGCTCGTGCCCGATCTCTGCGCAGCGCGGCGGATTACCGCCGCGCCGAGACTAATAGTGCGGGGGCTTCTCGCGCCGCATCCGCTCGTCGTTCTCCGTGCGCGAGTGGCGCGGCGGCTCGGGTGCGGGATGCGGATCGCTGCCGGGCGGCGGCTCCGTCGTCACCCGGCGCCCGCGGCGCGGACGCGGGGCGGGCTGCTCGTCAGGGCGCGGTGTGTCCGGCAACGACGGGGATCTCCTCGGTGATGGGCCCGCCCGCGAGTCCCACCATCCGTGCGATGCGGTCGGCGACGCCGTCCGGGTCGGTGAACAGCTCGAAGGCGTGCACACGCGCGTAGTGCCACCCGAGCCTGCGCAGCACCTCGGGCCGCAGCCGCAGCGCCTCGCGCAGGCCGCGACCGGTGAACACCGAGTCGGTGTCGACCACGACGCACATGCCGCCGTTGGCCGCGACGAGGCCGAGCTTGCCGCGGTGCCCGAGGGCGACGCGCATGCCGCGGGCCTCGAGGCGCCGCGAGAGGTCGACGAGCATCGGGTCGGAGTCGTCGGGCAGCGGCGGCTCCGCGCGCCGCGAGGCGATCTCGCCGAGCAGCTCGGCGAGGGCGACGGCGCCGTGCTTCATCCGCGTCTCGTCGAGGTCGGACGGCTGCACGCACGTGACGATCACGAGCGAGCGGCGGGCGCGCGTCATGGCGACCGCGAGCAGCCGCTCGCCGCCGGGACGACCGAGCGCCCCGAAGTCGCTCAGCACGCGGCCGTGCGGGGTGCGCCCGTAGCCGAGCGAGAAGACGACGCGGTCGCGGCTCTGGGCGACGGCCCGTTCGACGGGCAGCACCGCGAACGGCTCGGCCCGCTCGCCGAGCACGAACTCGCTGAGCGCCGGATGCGTGCCCATCGTGGTCAGCACCGCGTTCATGACGCGCACGGCGTGCTTCTCCGACGCGGTCACGACCATGAGCGATTCGCGCGGGCGCGTCTCGGCGTGGTCGACGACGAGCTCGAGCACCCGCGCCACCTCGGCGTCGACCGACTCGACCGCCCCGGTGCTGGGGTCGGGCAGGCCCGTACCGTTCTCGATGTAGTCGAGGGAGAGGCTGCCGTGCCCGAGGAAGGAGCCCGCCCACGGGAGGGCGTCGATGCGGCCGCCGTAGAAGCGGCGGTTGACGAGCTCGGCGAGGTCCTCGCCGCCGGCGCGGTAGCTGCGTGTGAGGCTCAGGGTGGGCAGCACGGATGCGAGCTGCGCGAACGCGGAGCGGCCGTGCAGGTCCGCCTCGGCGGGCGCGGGCGCGGGCTCCGCATCCGCCTCGTCGTCACCGGCGGCGTCCGAGGGCGCGGCGGGCATGTCGAGCTCGGCGGCATCCGCGGCGCTCTCGACGTCCGCATCCGCGTCGTCGTCGGCCTCGGCGACCACCCGCACCGGCATCGTGATCGACGAGGGGTACGCCACCGCGACGGGCGACTCCTCCCCCTCCTCGAGCCCGATGCGGAACGGGGCCGGGGTCTGCGTGACCGGGTCGCCGAAGGCGATCACCTGGCGGGCCCGCCGGATGGCGCCCACGTTCTCGGCGATCGTCGTCGCACCCGCGTCGACGAGGATGACGACGTCGACGGGCATCGTGTCGCTCACCTGGTCGACCTCGTAGGGCGAGACGAGCCAGACCGGCGCAACCGTGCGCGACAGGTGCGGGGCGAGCCGCTGCAGCGACTCCGAGGTGAGGGCACCCGCGGTGATGAGCTGCTTGAGCGCGGCGGCCTCGTCCGGCCAGTCGATGATGCCGATGCGCCAGCTCTCGGCGAGCTGCCAGGCGAGCAGGCCCGCGTTGCCCTGCTGGTGGGCCTCGTCGACGAGACGGAAGTCGGCCTCGAGACGCTGCAGCACATCCGTCTTCGCGCCGAGCAGGGCGCGGTCGTCGACGAGCAGGCCGTCGAGCGCCGAACGCCACCATGCGAGCTCGAGCTCCGCCGGCACCTCATCCTCGGGCACGTGGCGGGCGGCGAGGTCGGCGAGGAACTCGTCGAGGTCGAGGTCGCGCAGCTGCTGCATGAGGGCGCTGCGCTCCTGCAGGTTGTTGAGCACGTCGGACTCGGCGGAGAGCTGCTCGAGCAGCTCGGAGAGCTGGTGCAGCGGCAGCTCGGCCAGGTGGGAGCCCGGGGCGGTGCGGCCGAGCGGGGCGTCGAGCTCGCCGAGGTCGGCCGCCACCTGCTGCCACGCGACCTGCACGTCGGAGATGCCGGTCGGCACCTCGGGCGTGACGCCCGCGGCGACGTAGCGCTGCCACAGGATGCGCTGCTGCTGGATGGCGGTGAGCGCCTCGTGCAGGTCGCCCACGTGCATGCCGGGGCGCACGTACTCGCGCGCGAGCTTCTTGAGCCGGCGGCGGTTGGCGCCCGACATCTCGGGGGCGTCGCGACGGGGGGCGGTCGCGACGATGAGCTCGGCGAGCGAGCGGTCGAACACGGCGGGCTCGAACTTGTCGAGGGTGTCGCGCAGGTCGGAGAGCAGTCGCAGGTAGATGCCGAGCTCGGCGACGGTCGTGAAGGGCCGCATCCGGGTCTTCCCGACGACCTCGTTCGCCTTCACGAGCAGGCGGGGGAACGTCTCGGCCTGCAGCTTCTTCGCGATCGCGTGGGCGCGCGCGGCGTCCTCGCCGGAGGTGAACTGCGCGCCGTACCAGGGCGAGTCACCCGGGCCGTAGCGGAACTCGCCGAGGCGCGCCGCCTCCACCATGGTTCCCGCGACGCTCGCGCGGTCGCCGGCGAGGGCCCGCACGGCGCGCGCGGACAGCCGCGCGGTCGTGGTGGGCGGATGCGGCAGCAGCGCGAGGCGGGAGAGCTCGGCCACGCAGTCGAACACCGACACCCAGAGGGTCTCGTCGGTGCGGGAGAGCGCCTCCCGGTAGTCGACGAGCACGCTGCGCAGGCGCACGAGAGCCTCGTCCACCTCGGACAGCTGCGGCTGGGTCGCCTTCTCGTTGCGGGCGATGCCGCGCACGACGTCGCGACGCAGCGTCGCCGGGGTGACCGCGAGGCCCGCCAGGCCGACGTCCCCGAGCCGCTGGGCGATCCCGCGCAGGCTCGCGCGACGCGGGCTCACGACGAGCACGCGCTTGTTCTGGCCGACGAGCATGCCGAGCGCGTTGACGATGGTCTGGGTGGCGCCCGTGCCGGGCATCGTGCGCACCACGAGCGAGTTGCCCGCGGCGAGCTGCGCCACGATGTGCTCCTGCTCGGCGTCGGCGTCGAGCAGGAGGGCGTCGACGGAGGGGTCGCGGCGGTCGGAGTCGACCTGCTCGACGGCCTGGTAGCCCTCCTCGAGCGCCCACTTGGCGGTCGCATCCCCCGCGACGGCGTCGAGCACCGGATGCTCGAGGCTCCGCGCGTCGGCGACAAGCGCCTGCGCGACCTCCTCGAAGGAGGAGACGACGAGGCGCGGCTGCACGGCGATCTCGCCGAGGTGGCCGGTGAGGCGGCGCAGCTGGTCGATGACGGCGTTCGGCTTGAAGGTGCCGTCGTCGTCGGAGAGCGCGACGAAGGTCGCGACGTCGAGCGAGATGCCGTACTGCTTCTCGAGCGCGCGGGCGAGGGCCGGGTTGAGCACGGCCGGCCCGCGGAGCCTCAGCTCGTAGTCGCGGCCGTGGCGGCGGATGGCGAGCGGACGCAGCAGCAGCGGCGCACAGTGGTCGACGCGCTCGTGGCGCCAGCGCACGATGCCGATGCCGAGGTGCACGCTGTCGAGACCGCGGGTGGTGGAGAGCTCGAGCCCCTTGGCGGTGATGCGCTCCGCGGCGACGCGGGCCGCACGCAGGGCGAGGTCGTCGCGGATGAGCTGCGAGAGCAGCGTCGGCTTGCCCGTGATGAAGCGGGCGAGGCCGCCGGGGTGCGTGGTGGAGAGCTCGATGCGCGTCGTCGGCGAGTCGACGAAGTGCAGGAGGGGCGAGCTGCCCCCGAGCTGCGCGAGCTCCTCGCGCCAGGCGTCGCGGACGGGGTCGGCGACCGCGCGGGCGGCGGGGGCGGGTGCGAGCGGCGGCGTCGTCGCCGGCTGCACGGATGCGTTTGAGATCACGGGAATCTCCCCGGAGTCGTCATCCCGACGGTTGGCAGGCCACACACGGCCACGATAGGTCGAGCGCACCCCGGAACCCGGGAGCGAAACGCATCCGTTCCGCTACCCGCGGCGAGCGCCTACCCCAGCTCGATCGTGAGGTACACGGAGTTCGGGTCGAGCGTGTAGTCGGCGAACGGCACGGTCTCCGTGAAGCCGGCGCTCAGGTAGAGGGCGCGGGCCGGGGCGAAGAAGTCCTCCGTGCCGGTCTCGAGGCTCAGCCGCCGGTAGCCGCGCGCCCGCGCCTCGGCGAGCACGTGCCCGAGCAGCAGGCGACCGAGCCCGCGGCCGCGGGCGGCGGCATCCGTGCGCATCGACTTGAGCTCGCCGTGCTCCGGGTCGAGCTGCTTGAGGGCGACGCAGCCGAACAGCTGCTCACCGTCGCCCACGACCCAGAAGGTGACGGCGGGATCCTGCAGCCCGGTCACGTCGAGCGCGTGCACGCTCTCGGGCGGCGAGGTTGCGTGCATGTCGGCGAGGTGGTCCTCGAGCAGGCGCAGCACGCGCGGGTCGGTCAGCTCGCCGGGGGCGATCAGGGGTGCGTTCATCCCCACCATTGTGGCGAGGCGAGTGTGACAGGCGTATGACGCCGTACGCTCATCCGGTGCGCCTCGCGATCGTGGGAGCCGGCCTGCTGTTGGTCGGCGGTGTCGCCGTCGCCACGGGCGTGCTCCCGGCGGCGGATGCGGTGGCTGTCGGCGCGCGCGTCTGGCCGGTGCTGCTGTTCGCGGTCGCTGTCACCGTCGTGGCGGAGCTGGCGGACCGGGCGGGGCTGTTCGCGGCGGTCGCCGAGCGGATGGCGCGCCTCGGCCGCGGGCACGGCTGGGTGCTGTGGATGCTCGTGGTGCTGCTCGCGGTCGCGTCGACGGTCTTCCTCTCGCTCGACACGACAGCGGTGCTGCTGACCCCCGTCGTGGTTCTGCTCGCCCGCCACCACGGCTACCCGCCGCTGCCGTTCGCTCTCACCACGGTGTGGCTCGCGAACACGGCGTCGCTGCTGCTGCCGGTCTCGAACCTGACCAATCTGCTCGCCGAGCACGCCCTCGGCTTCTCCGACCCCGGGCGCTTCGCGGCGCTCATGGCGGCGCCCGCGGTGGTCGCCGTGGTCGTGCCGTGCGCGATCATCGCGATCGTGTTCCGGCGGCAGCTCGGCACCCGCTACGAGCCGGTCGCGGCGGAGGTGCCGCACGACCCGGTGCTGTTCTGGGTCTCGGCCGCGGTCGTGGCGGTGCTCATCCCGCTGCTCGTGAGCGGGCTGCCGGTGTGGATCCCGGCCACCGCGGCGGCGCTCGTGCTGGTCGCCGCCTTCGCGGTCCGCGACCGCGTCGCGGTGCGCCCCGGGCTCGTGCCGTGGGGTCTGCTGCTGTTCGCCGGTGGCCTGTTCCTCGTCGTCGAGGCGGCGCACTCGCTCGGCCTCGCATCCGCGCTCGCCGCGCTGACCGGGTCGGGTGACGACCCGGCGGCGCTGCTGCGGCTCTCGGCGTCCGGGTTCCTCGGCGCGAACGCGGTCAACAACCTGCCGGCCTACCTCACGCTGGAGCCCCTCGCGGACTCGCCGCTGCGCATCGCCGCCCTCCTCGTGGGCGTCAACGCGGGGCCGCTCGTCACGCCGTGGGCGTCGCTCGCTGTGCTGCTGTGGCACGACCGGCTGCGTGCCCTCGGCGTCGAGCTGTCGTGGCGCCGGTACATGCTGCTCGGGCTCGTCGCGGCGCCGCTCACGGTGCTGCTCGCGACGCTCGCGCTGGCATCCGCGACCGCCTGAGCGGGTTCAGCGGGCGGCGGTGGCGAGCAGGGCGTCGACGAGCACCTCGATCTCGTGCTCCGCGGTCGTGGGCCAGGGCTCGTCGCCCTTGTGCACGCGGAGGGAGGTGATGCCGTGCAGCGCCGTCCACAGGCGGATCGCGAGCACCTCGGCTGCGGAGATCCCGTGTGATGCGAGCCCGCGGGCGAGCAGTTCGATCATGTCCCAGCCGGGTGCCCCCGGCCCCGCGGGGTGGTTGAGGCGGTCGGCGCTCTCGAACAGCAGCCGGTAGGCGCCCGGGTTCGCGACCCCCCAGCGGAGGTACCTCCCCCCGAGCGTGATGAGGGCGGCACGGTCGAGCGCGCCCTCGCCCAGCTGGAGGGCCTCGCGCAGCTCGGCGTTGCCGTCGACGAGCACCGCCCCGATGAGCGCGTCGACCGAGTCGAAGTGCCGGTAGACGGCGGAGGGGGCGACGCCGACGGCTTTCGCGACGGCGCGCAGGGAGAAGGGGGCCGCATCCGGGGCCGTGGTGAGCAGCTCGCGGGCGGCGTTCACGAGGTCGTCGCGCAGGCGCTCTCCCTCGCCCCGCGGGTTGGGGGCGCGGGGCGTCCTCGCGGCTGCTGCTTGCGTCATCGTGCGATTCAGTGTACACATGTTCACGTACTTAGGTGAACATGCGTTCACAGATGGAGGCCCCATGTACCAGCCCACGCGTAGCGTCGTCACCGGCGCGAGCTCCGGACTCGGCGCCGCCTACGCGCGCGCCCTCGCCGCCCGCGGCTCCGACCTCGTGCTCGTCGCGCGGAGAGCTGACCGCCTCGAGGCGCTCGCCGCCGAACTGGAGGCCGCACACGGCATCCGCGCGGAGGTGGTGCCGGCCGACCTCTCGCTGCCCGGCGCCGGACGCGCCCTCCGCGAGGCGGTCGAGGGCGGGGTCGACACCCTCGTCAACAATGCGGGCTTCGGAACCCACGACCTCCTCGTCGACTCCGACCCGCGGCTGCTCGAACAGGAGATCGCCGTCGATGTCGCCGCCCTCGTCGACCTCACGCGCGCGTTCCTGCCCGGGATGCTCGCCGCCGGACGCGGGGCGATCGTCAACATCGCGAGCACCGCGGCGTTCCAGCCCATCCCCCGCATGGCCGTCTACGGCGCGGCGAAGGCGTTCGTGCTGAACTTCACGCGGGCGGTGTGGGCCGAGGCGCGACCGCACGGCGTGAAGGTGCTCGCCGTCGCCCCAGGAGCCACCCGCACCGAGTTCTTCGACGTCGTCGGCACGGAGGCCGCCGCGGTCGGACGCTTCCAGAGACCGGAGGACGTCATCCGCACGACCTTGCGCGCCCTCGATCGCACCCGCACCCCGTCGACCGCGGTCTCCGGCCGGGCGAACGCGTTCGCCGCCTGGATGACCCGGCTGGTTCCGGCCGACACCCTCACCCGGATGACCGGGCGGCTCGTCGAGCGCGACTGAGAGCGCCGCTCAGAGGCGCTCGAGCAGCTGCGACACCTTGGCGAGCCGCTCACGCGGCATCGCGGCCGCGGCCTCGCTCGGCGCGCTCTTCACGGCGCTCGCGAGGATGTCGTAGATGACGAGCTGCGCCCACCGCGGCGCGTCCTCGTCCGACTGGGCGCGGATCTGGTGCTCCATCGTGGAGGTGACCTGCCCCGTCGCGGGGTCGTACTGCACGAGGAGGCCGCGCCAGCTGTCGCCGTCGGGGAAGCACACGGCCTTGATGCCCGGCAGCACCTCGAACTCGGCGGCGTGCTCGAGACCGTCCGGGTTCGGCGGCAGCGCGCCGACGCGCGGCGACATCTCGGGCAGGTCCCAGGCGAGGGTGTCGACGAGGTCTCTCGCACGCTTCTTGTCCGCCCGGGTCGCCATGCGATAAAGGTAGCCGATCGACCCCCCTCCGGGATGCCGCTCAGAACTCCTCGTAGTGGGCGGGATCCTGGCCCGCGAGGCGACCGTCGGGGCGCCCGAGCGCGGTGATCTCATCCACCTCGTCCGCCTCGAGCACCAGCTCGGCCGCGGCGAGGTTCTCGCGCTGCCGCTCGACCGACGCGGCCTTCGGCAGCGGGATTGCTCCCCGTGCGATCGACCAGGCCAGGAGCACCTGCCCCGGGGTGGCGTCGTGCCGCTCCGCCACCCGCGTGACGATCGGGTTGGCCAGCAGGTCGTTGCCGCGTCCGAGCGGGCTCCACGCCTCGGTGAGGATGCCGTGCCGGCGATGGAACTCCAGCATGTCCGCCTGGGGGAAGTACGGATGCAGCTCGATCTGGTTCACCTCGGGCATGACACCGGTCTCGGCCGCGAGCCGCTCCAGGTGCTCGGGAAGGAAGTTGCACACCCCGATCGCCGTCACCCACCCCTCGGCCTTGGCCGCGATGAGCGCCCTCCAGGCCTCGACGTAGCGGTCGACGCCGGGATTCGGCCAGTGGATCAGATACAGGTCGATCTGGTCGAGCCCCGTGCGATAGACGCTCTCCTGGATGGTGTCCATCGCCTCGTCGAAGGCATGATGCCGCCCGGGCAGCTTCGAGGTGACGATCGTGTCGGCGCGGCGCCCGCTGTCGCGGATCGCGCGTCCGACCACCCCCTCGTTCTCGTAGTTGAAGGCCGAGTCGACGAGCGTGTAGCCCACGTCGACGGCACCCTGGATGGGCGCGATGCCGTCGGCCCCTGTGAGCCGGTACGTCCCGAACCCGATGACCGGGAGGGTGAGTCCGCCGTGGGCGGTCCTGGTGGGAAGCATGGAGTGCTCCTTCCGTTGTCGAGGATGGGTGATCGGGGGTTTCAGCGTCGTCCTGTCACGTCGCCCGACCCTCCACGCCGCCGTCGACCGCGACGGCCGCCGTCGGCCGGATGATGAGCGCTCGCTCGCGCCGGCTCCGCACCTCGCGGGCGACGATGAACGCCGCGGTCGAGACGACGAGCCACACCGCCAGCACGACGAGGGCCTCGGGGTGCACCTCGTCGGGGAAGTAGGTGATGTCGCGGAGCACCCGGACGGTGGCGCCGCTCGGCAGCCAGCGCCCGACGAACTCGTAGAACGGGGGGAGCAGTTGCGGGGCGACGGCACCACCCGAGGAGGGGTTGGCGATGACGACGAAGGTGATCCAGGTCGGCAGCAGCGCCCACCTGCCTCCGATCGCGACTCGCCAGAAGCTGTACACCATCGCCGAGACGAACATCGTCGTCCCGAGCAGCAGCCACGCGGGCGCGACCGGGAACGACTCCAGCCCGAGCACGGGACCGATGACGACCGTCATCGACCCGGCGACGACGAGGGAACGCACGACATCCCAGCCGAGGATCGCGCGGAGGCTCATGTCGGTCGAGTTGATGCGGGTCTGGATGGCGCCGATGAAGCCGAGGATCGTCGCCCCGAGTGCGAGGTAGAAGAGCACGAGCCCCTGGGGATCGCGCTCCGCGAGCGGGTGCCGGTCCACCAGCTCGAGCTTCGCCCCGAGGAGCGACTCGATCCGGTCCTGCCGGAGCTCGACCGATCGCGCGATCGAGGCACCCGATGCGGTCGAGATCGTGAGGCGGGCCGGCGAGGCGTCCGCGTCGAGGACGGCGTAGACCTGCTGCTGATCGAGCGCGTGGAGCGCGGTCGACGCGCTCGCGAACTCCTCGACCCGGTACTCGTCGCCGGAGGCGTCGAGACCGTTCGCGAGCGCCTCGTCCGCCGCCCGGCCGACCGCGGCGACGGGCACGGCCCGCGGAACAGGGTCGCCCATCGCGAGACTGTAGGAGGCCACGAACAGCGGGCCGACGAGGGCGATCACGATCGTGACCACCAGCGCGGGCAGATGGGCGCGCGGCACGCGGGGAGATCCGGCTGGCCCCCGCGCGTTCGCGCCCTCCGCCATCGACGTCACCTCCGGGCGAATGCGGTCGCGACCGCGGCGATGTCCTCGTCGCCGCGCCCCGCGTCGACGGTGCTTCCGTAGAGCCGCTCGAGGGCGTCGAGGAGCACGGGAGCGACCGCGCTCTCCTCGCGGGCGAGCCGGATGTCCTTGAGCAGCCCGGTGACCTCGAACTGGGTGCGATAGTCCCCCTCGAGTGCGGCCGTCCCCTTGAGCTGCGCGTAGGGGCTGTCCGCGGCGGTTCCCGTCAACGCGGCCAGCACGAGGTGCGGGTCGATGTCGAGCTCGCGGGCGATCGCGAGCGACTGCCCGATGCCGGCGGTGATCGTCGCGATCCAGCTGTTGACCGCGAGCTTGAGAGCGGATGCCGCGGGTGCGGCCCGACCCGCAACGACGATCCGGGAGGCCACCGCGCCGAGCACACCCCGGGCGGCATCGATCGTCGACGGGTCACCGGCGACGAGCGCCGACAGGGTGCCTTCGATCGCCGGCCCCCGCGTGCCGAGCATCGGCGAGTCGAGGAACCGGAGGCCGGCCTTCTCGGCGTCCGCTGCGAACTCTCGCGCGGCGACGACCCCGACCGTCGACGCCTGCAGCCAGACGGCACCGGGTCGCATCGCGGGAAGCACCTCCCGCATGACGGAGCGGACCGCATCCGCGTCGAACAGCATCGTGAGCACCACGTCGGCACCGGCTACCGCGCTCTGCGCGGTCTCGGCGATACGCGCGGACGAGCCGGCCCGGTACGCCTCACGCCGTGCGGGCGATCTGTTCCAGACGGCGAGATCGAAGCCGTGGGATTCGATCCGCCGGGCCATCGCCGCACCCATGGTGCCGAGCCCGAGTATCGCCACCGACGGGTCTCGCGTGCCGCTCTCGATCGTCGTCATGTACTAAACGGTACACGCTGTTCAGTTATTTGCAATGAATATGATGAACGCCATGTCCACGAAAGACGTCGGCGCCGCGACGAAGCGGCCGCGCGGCAGGCCGCGCGACACGGCGCTGCGGAACCGGATCCTGGCCACCGCCGCGGAGCTGGCGGCCGGCGAGGGGGTCGAGATCGGCTTCGATCGGATCGCGCAGGCCGCGGGCGCCAGCCGCACGACCCTCTACCGCTGGTGGCGCAGCCCCCACGAGCTGTTCCTCGACGCGCTGCTCGAGTCGGCTCGCACCCCGCCCGACCCCGCGGACTCGCCCGTGCTCGAGCGCATCCGCGCACAGCTCGAGGCGGCGGCCGTCGTCCTCGTCGACCGCCCGACGGCCGCCCCCCTGCGAGTGCTCGCGGCCGGTGCGCTGACCTCGGCGCCCGACGCCGACTCCTTCCGCACGCACTGGCTCGCACCCCGCCGGGGGCTGGCCCGGGAGCTCATCCGCCTGGGGATCGACGAGGGCGTGATCGTCGACGAGGATCCCGAGCTCCTCATCGACCTCCTCTTCGCGCCGCTCTACCATCGCGCCTTCTTCACGGGGGCGCCGATCGACGACGACCTCATCGACGCGCTCCTCGCCCGGGTCCGGCGCTGACCCAGGATTGACGATTTTCGATACGCGCCGTACCGTTAATCCATGAACGTCGCCGAACACTTCGTCCGTGAGCTCGAGCGCGCCGGGGTGCGCCGCGTCTGGGGGCTCCCCGGCGACTCCCTCAACGCCTTCACCGATGCGCTGCGTCACAGCACGCAGATCGACTGGATGCACGTCCGCCACGAGGAGGCGGCCGCCTTCGCGGCGGCGGCGGAGGCCGCGGTCACCGGCGAGCTCGCCGTCGTCGCCGGCAGTTGCGGGCCGGGCAACCTGCACTTCATCAACGGACTGTTCGACGCGCAGCGCAGCCGCGTGCCGGTGCTCGCGATCGCGTCCCACATCCCGTCCGAGCAGATCGGCAGCGGGTACTTCCAGGAGACCCACCCGCAGGAACTGTTCCGCGAATGCAGCGTCTACTCCGAGCTCATCGGCGACCCGGCGCAGCTGCCCTGGGTCCTCGAGATCGCGATGCGCACCGCCATCGAGAAGCGCGGCGTCGCGGTCGTGGTCGTGCCGGGCGACGTCTTCTTCGCCACGGCTCCCGAACGCCGTCAGGGCTCACCGATCGCGGCGGCCTCGCCGCGCGTCATCCCCGCGGCGGGAGAGCTGGAGGCGGCGGCCGGGATCCTCGACGGAGCGGATCGCGTGACGATCCTCGCCGGCTCGGGGGTCGCCGGGCACCACGACGCCGTCCTCGCCCTCGCCGAGCGGCTTCAGGCGCCGATCGTCCACGCACTCCGCGGCAAGGAGCACATCGAGTACGACAACCCGTACGACGTCGGGATGACCGGGCTGCTCGGGTTCTCGTCAGGCTACCGCGCCATGGAGCGGTGCGACGCGCTGCTCATGCTCGGCACCGACTTCCCGTACCGGCAGTTCTATCCCTCGCGCGCCCGCGTGATCCAGGTCGACATCCGTGGCGAGCAGCTGGGCCGGCGCACCCCGCTCGACCTCGGCCTGGTGGGCGACGTCGGGGAGACGGCCAGCGCGCTGCTGCCGCTGCTCCGGGAGGGCAGGTCCTCCCGCCACCTCGACGAGAGCCGCGCCCACTACGTCTCGGCCCGCAAGGGACTCGACGACCTCGCCCGCGACGACGGTCGCGGCCCCGTGCACCCGCAGTACCTCACGCGGCTGATCGACGAGCTCGCCGACGACGACGCCGTCTTCACGGCGGATGTCGGCACCCCGGTGGTGTGGGCGGCGCGCTACCTGCACATGAACGGCACGCGGCGGCTCCTCGGATCCTTCACGCACGGATCGATGGCGAACGCGCTCCCCCAGGCGCTCGGCGCGCAGGCCGTCGACCGCTCCCGGCAGGTGATCGCGCTCGCCGGCGACGGCGGGCTGTCGATGCTGATGGGCGACCTCATCTCGATCGGACAGAACAAGCTGCCGGTGAAGATCGTCGTCTACGACAACTCGGCCCTCGGTTTCGTGGAGCTGGAGATGAAGGCCGCCGGCATCGTGAACTTCGGAACCGAACTCGAGAATCCGGACTTCGCCCGCGTCGCGGAGGCCCTCGGCATCCGCGGCATCCGCGTCGAGGAGGGAGCGGGGCTCGAGGACGCCCTGCGCGACGCGTTCGCGACCGACGGGCCCGCGCTCGTCGACGTGCGGTGCGCGCGGCAGGAGCTGTCGGTGCCCCCGGCCATCACCGTCGCGCAGGCGAAGGGCTTCACCCTCTGGGCGCTCCGGACGGTGCTCTCGGGACGCGGCAGCGAACTGCTCGACCTCGCCGACACGAACGTGCTGCGGCGATTGCTGGGCTGAGCGGTGCGGGGCTCCCCACCTCAGGGGATGCCCGGTGTCGCTCGGAACGCGTTCACCGTCGGGTCGATGCGCACCTGCGCCTCGGTCCCGGAGTCGAGGACCGTGTTGCCGGTCGACGCGGTGTCGACCAGCACCGCGGTGACCGGGATCCTCCGCGCCTCCTCGGTCGACAGGAGCGCCTCCACCTGCGCCTCGAACGCGGAGCCGCCCGTCGCGCTCCGCACCTCCCGCGCCACGACGTGGTTGGACGCGATGTAGTTGCCCTCGCCCTCCGCCACCCGGATGATGACGGGCGTCGCACCCGCCGGGCGGATGCTCGCCGGGTCGAGCACCTCGGAGAAGTGGTTGCCGATGACCGAGTTGTCGTTCCCGCTCACCCGGAGCAGGCCGAAGGTGTCGTCGAGCCCGTTGTCGGTGCCGACGAAGGGCTCCCACGGCTCGTGGTCGCGCAGGAAGTGGTTCGACCCGACGAGGACCTCGGAGCTCGCCGCGAGCACGACCATCCCGGGGTAGAAGGAGTGCAGCCGGTTGTTGGTGAGGCTCGAGCGGGTGACGCCCTCGAAGCGCACGCTGCTCGCGCCGCGCGGGAAGACGTTGTTGGCGGTGACCAGCAGGCCGCCGTGGTTCTCGGCGTAGATCGAGTGCCCCCGGAATCCGGCCCCGATGAGGTTGTCGGTGACCTTGGACGCCTGCCCCCACCCGCGCAGCTCGATGCAGTTGCCGCACTCGGCGATGAAGTTGTCGTGGATCGAGAGCGCGTCGGCGTTGTGGATGGTGAGCGCGTGCTCGAGGTAGACGAAGCCCATGCCGGTGATGCGGAAGGAGTCGTTGGCGCTCGCGACGTGGATTCCGGTGCGGCCGTTGAGGTAGCTGTTCTCCGGATGCCGTCCCGACCCGTCCGCCGCGAAGTGCAGCCCGTCGATGCAGAAGCCCGAGAACTCGACCGAGCTGATCCGCGGACTCCCTTCGCGCTCGACGAGGAACGCCGCGCCCGCGCGCTCGTCGGCCCCCGCGGGCAGGTCGACGAGGACGCGGCTGCCGCCGGGCCACAGCTCGTGCAGCTGGGCCCACTCGTCCTCGGGCACGTTGAACCGGATGCTCGACGAGGTGAAGCCGTGGCCCGACCCCTCGATCCGGAGGAAGCTGAGGTCGATGCGCACCTGCGTGCGGAGGCGGTAGTCCCCGGGCGGCAGGGAGATGACGGCGCCCGGCTTCCCGCCGTCGTTCTCGTCGGTCGCGGTCTGGCGGGCCCGGATGTCGGCGATGATGCTGTTGATCACCTCGCCGATGTCGTCGAAGGGGTCGCCGACGGGCCACTCGGTGACGTCGTAGCGGTTCGTGCGTGACATGGATCTCGTCTCTCGGTGTCGTCTTCGGGTTGAGCGCGCTCAGACCGCCTGGCGTTGCGCGCCGAGCTCGTGCAGCTCCGGCAGATCGGCGCCCGCGCGCGAGACGGTGACCGCGGCGGCCCGCGCCGCCCATCCGCCGATCTCCTGGAGGCGCCGCGAGGAGACCGGCCGCCCGTCCCCCCCGTCGGGCCCGAAGACGAGTCCTCGGATGAGCGCCGCCATGAAGGAGTCTCCGGCGCCGACGGTGTCCGCGACGGTCGTCGTCACGGACGGCACGCTGACGCGCTCGGCCGCGCTCGCGAGGTACGCCCCACGGCTCCCCCGCGTGATCCCGGCCACAGCGGCTCCTCCTGCGATGAGGAGGTCGAGCACCTCGTCGAGGGGCCGCCCGGGGAACAGGAACTCGGCATCTTCGTCGCTGAGCTTGATGAGCTGGGCGACGAGCGCGAGCTCCGTGAACCGCGCCCGCGCCTCGCGGGGGTCGCCGATGAGACCCGCGCGGATGTTCGGGTCGAAGGTGATGAACGCGCCGGCCGCGCGAGCCCGGCGGAGGATATCGCTCGTCACCTCGCGCCCGGGCTCGAGGAACGCGCCGAGCGAGCCGGTGTGCACGACCGTCGGCGATCCGAGGTCGGCGAGCTCGCGCGGGTTCCAGCTCACCGCGAAGTCGTAGCGCGCCGACCCGTCGTCCGCGAGGGTCGCGACGGCGGTGGACGTCGGCGCGTCGGTCACGGATTCCGGGGTGAGGGCGACCCCGGAGCGGTCGAGGTGCGCCCGGATCAGCTCCCCGTCGTCGTCGGCACCGATCGCCGTGTGCAGGCGGGTCGCGATGCCCAGCCGCGCGAGCCCCAGCGCCACGTTCGCGGGCGATCCGCCGGGGTGGCGGACGACACGGTCCGGTTCGACGACGGCGTCGATGAGCGCCTCGCCGACGACGAGCGCGTCGATGGTCACCGATTCGCCCCGTCGCTCGACGCGAGCGAGGGGCTCGGCAGCTCGACCTCCAGCCGGCCGTCGACCCAGCGGACCGGATGCGGGTCGGTGATCTCGCCGACCCATCCGCCGTCGTCGCCGTCGTTGCGGAAGGCGAGGAGCTGCCACCCACCGGAACGGTCCTGAACGAGCCGGCCGACGTAGAGCCGCTCGTCGGTGAGCCGGTAGGCATCCTCGAGCCGGAACGGCCCGGACAGCGCCTCCACCGGGAACGCCCAGACGCCCCCGACCGGGTCCTCGGCGCGACGCGACCGCGCGAGCTCGGAGCCGAGGCAGGAGAACAGCCCGACGGGGCGCCCGTCGACGACCGCGAGCTGCACGACCTCGACGTGCCCGAATCCGGCGCCCGGCTCGGAGACCGGCGGTTGCACGGTCCAGCCGACGAGATCCGGCGAGGTCGCGTGGCCGATGACGCCGCGGTCGTCGGGGTCGCCGTGGTTCGCGCGCGCCGTGACGAGCATGTGCCAGAGCCCGCCGTCACGGAACACCCACGGATCGCGCCACGCCTGGTCGGGCCACTGCCGCGTCTCGGCCGTCTCGTACCAGCGGGCATCGGGTTCGAGCACCTGACGCCCCGGCTCGCGGCGCCAGGTGAACAGGTCGTCGGACACCACGGAGCTGATGCGCTGCACGATGCCGCCCTCGGCGCGGCTCACCGCCGTGTAGAACATCCGCCAGAGGCCGCTCTCGTCGCGCACGACCGAACCGGTCCAGGTGGCGAGGTCGTCGAAAGCCGGCGAGTCGTCGGGGAGCACGGCGTCGGCGTGCTCGGTCCAGCTGACGAGGTCCGTCGAGGTCGCGTGGCCGACGGTGGCGCGCCAGTGGCGCCGGTCGGGGTCGAGGAGGGCGCGCGAGGCCTTGAGGAAGAAGAGGTGGTACCGCTCGCCGTCGTCGGCGATCCAGAAGTCCCACACCCAGGAGGCGGCGAGTCGAAGCATGGTGAACCTTTCAGCGGTCCCGCGGCGCGGCGACGGAGCCGCGGACGACGAGCGGGCAGTCGAGACGGGTGGGCTTGTCGGCGAGGAGCTTGTACTCCGCCTCGCCGCGGAGCAGGTGCACGAGCGTCTCGACCGCCCACGCCCCCATCTCGTAGTGCGGCAGGGCCACGGTCGTGAGGCCGGGGAAGAGGTTCGCCGCGATGAGCTCCTGGTTGTCGAACCCGACGATCGAGAGGTCGTTGGGGATGTCGAGGCCGAGCTCGGCGGCGGCGCGGTAGGCGCCCATCGCCATCCGGTCGTTGTAGCAGAAGAGGGCCGTCGGCCGGTCGTGCCGGGCGAGCACCTCCCGCGCGAGCGCGTAGCCGGGGAGCGTCTCCGACGGCGACTGCACGATGAGGCTCTCGTCGATGGGGATGCCGTGCTCGCCGAGCACCTGCCGGAAGCCGACCAGGCGCTCGTGCGTGGCGGGCACGTCGTCGTCGTTGTTGAGGAACGCGATGCGCCGGTGACCCGCCTCGACGAGGTGCGTGACGGCGGCGACCGCGCCGCCCACCTCGTCCGGCACGACCGCCGGGACGATGCCGGCGCGGTCGGTGGAGTCGATGAGCACCGCAGGGACCCCCTGCAGGTTCGGCGGAAGGGAGACGCGGCGGTGGTACATCGTGGCGTAGAGCACCGCCTCCACCTGCCGGTCGATGAGCGTCTGCACCTCCTCGCGGTGGGCGGCGTCGTGCGGCCCGCGCTCCGCGTTGATGATGACGAGCGTGAGATCGTGCTCGCGCGCCGCGTCCTGGGCCCCGAGGATGATGCGGCCGGCGTGCGGCGTGGTCGCGATCTCCTCGCTCAGCAGCCCGATGAGCCCCGAGCGGTTGGTGCGCAGTGCCCGCGCAGCGCGGTTGGGGCCGTAGCCGAGGGTCTCGGCGGCCTCCCGCACCCGCGCGCGCGTCTCCGGCGCCACCCGCATCTGCGGGGTGTCGTTCAGCACGTGCGAGACGGTGGTGACCGAGACGCCGGCGAGCTTCGCCACATCCCGGATGCCGACGTTCTTCACGCCCATCGTCGTCCTCCCTGCGTCGGGGCCCGGCCGTTCATCCTTTCACCGCGCCGAGCGTGAGACCGGCCACGATGTGCCGCTGCAGCAGAAGGGTGAGCAGGATGACGGGGATCGAGTAGAGCGCCGCGAGCGCCGTCATGGCGCCCCAGTCGAGACCGAACTGGGTCTGGAAGTTGGCGATCACGATGGGCGTCGTCTGCGCGCGCACCGAGGTGAGCAGCAGCGCGAACAGGAACTCGTTCCAGGATGCGAGGAAGGCGAAGATCGCGGTCACCGCGACACCACCCGACACGACGGGCAGCACGACGCGCCACAGCGCCCCGAGCCGGGAGGCCCCGTCGACCTTGGCCGCCTCCTCGAGCTCGTCGGGCACCGCCTCGAAGAAGCTCGCCATGAGCCAGATCGACAGCGGCAGCGAGATCGTCGTGTGCGCGATCGCGAGGGCGAAGGAGGTGTCGTTGATGCCGAGCGTGCGCATCGTCTCGACGAGCGGCGCGCCGATCGCGATCGTCGGCACCATGCGCGTGACGAGCGCCGCGACGACGAACACCCGGCCGCTCGGGGTGCGGTACCGCGTCACCGCATACGCGGCGGGGACGGCGAGCACGAGCGAGATGAGCGTGCTGAGCACGGCGGTCACGACGCTGTTGATGAGCGCGGGCACGACGCCGTCCTTCGCGAGCGCCGTCACGTAGTTCTCGAGCGTCCACACGTTCGGCAGCACCGAGGGCGGCACCGCGATCGCGTCGCTCGGCGTCTTGAACGACGTCAGCAGCAGGTACACGAACGGGAAGCCGTACAGCACGAGGATGGCGGCCAGCAGGATCCACAGGATCACCTTCGTCGACAGGCGACGCGTCTCGATGCCGTTCATCGCGCATCCCCCGGCCGCCAGATCGCGAAGATCGCCACCGTCGCGACGACGAGCATCCCCACGAGGTAGATGGTGCCCATGGCGCTCGCGAGCCCGATGTCGCCGTAGCGGGTCATCGTGCGGTAGATGAGCAGGCTGAGCGTCGTGGTGCTCTCCTGCGGACCGCCGTTGGTCTGGATGAGGATGATGTCGAAGGCCCGTGCCGCGTCGATGCCGCGCACGATGAGCGCGACCGCGATGACGGGACGCAGGAGCGGGATGATCACCCGGAACAGCAGTGTCGGGAACCGCGCGCCGTCGATGCGGGCCGCCTCGATGACGTCGCCCGGGATGTTCTGCAGGCCCGCGAAGAGCACGAGCGTGATGAACGAGGTCGTGAGCCAGACGTCGGGCAGCGCGACCGAGAACAGCGCGATGTTCGGGTCGCTCAGCCAGCCGATCTGGCTGGGGCTCTGCAGGATGCCGGCCCGGAACAGCAGCTCGTTGAGGATGCCGAAGTTGTCGATGAGCAGGAAGCGCCACAGGAGCCCGGCGACGACGGGCGCGATCATGAGCGGGTACATGAAGATCGTGCGGAACACCGCCGAGCGCTGTCCGAGGCTCGCGAAGATGAGGGCGACGACGAGGCCGAGGCTGAACTCGAGCGCCACCACGACGACCGTGTAGACGATCGTGCGCAGCGATGCCCCCTGGAACGAGGCCGACGCGAACGCGTTGACGAAGTTCTCGAGCCCGACCGGGGTGCGGGGTCCGCCCGCGATCGGGGAGATGTCGTAGAACGCGTTCGAGACGAAGCGGATGAGCGGCCAGAGCACGAATGCCGCGAGGAAGAGCGCTGCCGGCGCCATGAGGAACAGGGCGAACCGGCGATCGGTGACACGCACGGGGTGGTCCTTCTGATCGGATGGGGTGGCCGACGGCTGCGACGCCGTCGGCCACCGGGAGGTGACGGTCGGCGACTACTTGATGATCGCCTCGATCTGCGCCTTCGCATCCTTCAGGAGGGCGGCGTTGTCGGCGCCCGGCTCGACCGCCTTCTGCAGCATGGGCGTGAGCACGGTGTTGACGATCTCCTGCCACTTCGGCGTCGCGGGGCGGGCGTGGGTGGCCGGCGAGTTGAGCGTCTCGAGGATGGCAGGGTAGTTCTCCTTGCCCGCGACCCCGTCCTGGGACTCGAACGCCGAGATGCGGGCGACGAGTCCGAGCGAGGTGTCGATCGAGAGGTCGTTGTGCTCGTAGGCGAAGGCGATGAACTTCTTCGCCGCCTCCTGCTTGGCACCCGCCGTGGGGACCGACAGGTACCACGCGCCGGGCACGCCCGCGATGCCGCCCGGGCCGCCGATCATGGGCGCCGCGCCGATCTTGCCCTTCACGGGGGCGTCGTCCGGGGTCTGCGTGTAGGCGTGGCCCCAGAACCGCATCATGGCGAGCTGACCCTGGTAGAAGAGGTTCTGCGCGCCGGCCCAGTCGAGCTGCGCCGCGCCCGCCGGGGCGTAGGGCAGCAGGCTCGTGTAGAAGTCGAGCGCCGCGAGGTGGTCGGCGTCATCGATGGTGACCTCGCCCGTCTCGGGGTCGAGCACCATGTGCTCCTCGCCGGCCTGCGAGACGGTGGCGAGCCACTCGGTCTCGACGGCACCCTTGACGTCGGTGCCGTACAGGTCGACCGTGCCGTCGCCATCCGTGTCGCGGGTGAAGAACTCGGCGACGTCGCGGTACTGATCCCACGTGGTCGGCGGGGCGAGCGGGTAGCCGTACTTCGCCTCGAAGTCGGCCTTGTTCTGAGCGTCCTCGAAGAGGTCGGTGCGGTAGTAGAGGATCTCGGAGTTGGTGAAGATCGGCATGCCGACGTACTTGCCGCCCACCTGGGCCTCGGAGACGAGGCCGGGGAACAGGTCGGACTTGACGTCGTCGGTGAAGAGGTCGTCGAGCGGGGCGACGCCGTCGGCGAAGGCGCTCAGCCAGATCGCGTCGAGCGCCGCGATGTCGAACGAGACGCTCCCCGAGCCGAGCTCGGTCTGGATGCGGTCGTAGAGGCCGTCGTAGGGCAGCTCGACGAGCTTGACGGTGGTGCCCGTCTCCTTCTTGTAGAGGTCGGCGATCGGCTGCAGCTCTGCGTGGCCGCCGCCTTCCACGAGGACGGTGAGCTCGTCGGAGGACGCGTCGCCGCCCCCTCCGCCCGCGCCGCAGCCGGAGAGCACGAGCGCTCCCGCCGCCAGCACGGCGGTTCCGAACAATGCGGTCCGGGTGCGACCGCGGGTCTTGCGAAGCTCCATCACTTCGACTCCATTTCTCCGTAGCACTGCTGCTACGCACTGTGTGGGTACCACCGTAACGGTGATCAAACGTTTTGGCAAAACGTCTTGGCACGAGTGTGCGACCGGTCGACGGAGGCTGTCAACGCCAAACAACGGCCAAAATCCGGCCAAAATCGTTTGGCGCATTGACCCGTCCGGAGCCCGGTCCTACCGTCGATCGACTCGCACGGGCCAAAACCATTTGGCCCACGCCCCCTCGACGAAGACGGAGCACCATGAGCGCCGCACCCTCCCCCGACGCCCCGTCCGGCCCGACGCGCCGGGCCGTGATCCTCACCGGAGGCGCGCTCGGCGTCCTCGCCGGCCTCGGCGTCCTCCGTCCCACCCGCGCGGAGGCGGCGCCGGCCGCTCCGGCATCCGCCGCCGCGACCGAGAGACCGCACCGCACGCTGCTCGGCGTGCTCTAGACCACCACCTCGCCCGCCGCACACCTCGACAACCGACACGACACGGGAGACGACCATGCCCTCGACCATCTACGACGTGACCACCTGGACCATCCCCGGCAGCCCCAGCGTCACCGCCTTCACCGACATCGGCGCGATCGTGAACAGCATCATCGCCGACATCAAGGCGAACCAGCCCAGCCAGGCGTCGAAGCCGGGCGCCGTCATCTACGTCCCGCCGGGCGACTACTCGCTGAAGACGCGCATCGTCATCGACATCAGCTACCTCCAGATCAAGGGCTCCGGCCACGGCTTCACCTCGTCGAGCATCCGCTACAACGCGGGGAGCACCGCCGGATGGTGGGAGATCTGGCCCGGCGGCAGCCGCATCAAGGTCGAGAACACCGACGGGAACGCGGAGGCGATCCTCATCAACCGCGGCGGCTCACCGAGACTCAGCTCGATCGAGCTCGTCGACTTCTGCCTCGACGGGCTGTCGTTCACCCCGAACCAGAACAGCTACCTCAACGGCAAGATCGGCATCCGCTCGACGAGCGACACCGACTCGCTCCGCATCGTGGGCATGGGCCTCGTCTACCTGGAGCGCGGCGTCGTGATCACGGGCGCCGACGCGCTGCAGCTGAACGGCAACTTCATCGCCGAGTGCGGCAACTGCATCGAGCTGGTGAGCTCCGGCCAGGCGTCGATGGTGAACGACAACCTGGTGGGCGCCGGGCCGGCGGGGTTCTCGATCTTCGCCGAGGGCCACTTCGGCCTCATCGTGTCGGGCAACAACGTGTTCCCGCGCGGCAAGAGCTCCGTGCACCTGAAGAACTGCACCAACAACACCGTGTCGGCGAACCGCTTCCACGCCTTCTCCTCGGGGATGGTGACGCTCGAGGGCGCCTGCCACAACAACCTCATCGGCACCAACCACTTCCTGCGGAACAAGGAGACGTTCGGCCCCTTCGTGAGCGTGCCCCTCACGACCGACGACCTGTTCGGGCTCGTGCACCTGAACGGAAGCGGCAACACCGTCGTCGGCAACCACTTCTCCTACGACGTGCCCTCCGGCGACATCAAGCCCGCGGGTGCGACGCCCACCCTCGTGCTCGTGAAGTCGGGCGGCAACAACTACGTGGCCACCAACCACCACGCGGCGAACGTCGCTGTGCGCGCTGCCGTCCTCGACGGGAGCACGACCGACACGAAGGTGCTCGACTGCGGGACCGCCGCCGAGTTCCAGGCGCTCGGCTCGGCCACCTACGGCTTCCGCGCGACGCCGTGACGGCGCACCGGGGCCGCGACCCCCTGGGGAGCCGCGGCCCCGGCGCCGGCGCCGAGACGTGCCCGAGGGCGCTACTCGACCGGGAGCGATACCGACGCCATCAGCACTCCTTGTACACGTACCCCGACGAGCCCGACGGCCGCACGTCGACGTTGCGCTGGATCACCGAGTTCGTCGCACCGACGGCGGTGCAGCCCTTGTTCCAGCCCGACGTCGTGTACTCGACCACGTACACGCGGCCTGGGTACATCGCAGTGAACGTGCCGCACTCCGAGTAGCGACCGCACTCCTCCGCGATGGCGAAGTCGAACCCGGTGCCCCCGTTGAAGGTCGGGCCGTCGGTCTGCCACTCCGGGTTGTCGTTGTCGTCGGTGACCGCGTTCTTCTGGCCGATCGCGAGACCGATCGAATGCGCGTGGGTGACGAGCAGCTTCACGTACTCGCGCACCTGGGCGTGGGTCTCGAGACCGGACGACCGCACCTCGAGGTCGATGTTGTCGGGCTCGATCGCCTGATATCCGTCAGCCTTGCACTGGTCGAACCAGGAGGTGATGACGCCCGCCAGCTCGGTGCGCTGCGCGACGGTGCGCACATCGAACACCACCTCGTTCCAGTTGGGATCGACGATCGGCTGGCCGTTCGAGCCCTTCAGGATCACGTTCGGATGGTTCGCGAGCCACCATGCGGTGGTGCCGTACGCGTTCGGGTTCGGGGTCCCCTCATCCGGCTGCGTCTGCCCGACGTTCACGTAGCAGATGTTGTACTTACCCGCCGCGGGTGCCACCGTGCGGTCACGGCTGATCACCAGCACACCCGACGCCGGGGTGTACGGTCCGCCGATCTGGTAGTCCCACTTGCCGTTCGGCGGGGGAAGCACCACGGTGCCCCCGGAGGCCGCGAGGGTCGTCACGTTCAGCGCGCTGGACGCCGCCGAACGGTTGCCGGCGGCATCCCGAGCCTTGACCGTGAACGCGTAGCTCGTGTTCGCGGTCAACCCCGACACGGTGGCGGAGGTGGTGGTGGACGTCGCCGCGGCCGTTCCGCTTCCGTTGACGAAGACCTCGTACCCGGTGACACCCACGTCGTCGGTTGAGGCGTTCCAGGCCAGCGTCACGGACGTCGCCGTCTTGCCGGGGGCGTTCACTCCCGTGGGAGCGCTCGGCGCGGTCGTGTCGGCGGGCGGGGTGCTGCCGCTCACCACGGTGATCGCCTCGTAGTCGAGTAGCGCGTTATCGACGCCGTTCGTCGCCGAGAGCTGCACGCGCACGAGGCCGGCGCTGCTGACGTAGCTCGCGGCGCTCGCCGGGCCGGCGAAGGTGAACTCCTTCCACTTCCAGCTGGTGGCGCCCGAGTTGGTGCCGATCGTCGTCCACGCGCTGGTGCTCCAGTTGTAGAGCGACCAGGTCCAGGCCTGCTCGGCGTTCGCGGGGCCGCGGTAGTTCGCGTCGACCGTGATGCTGGTCACGCTGCTCGGGGCGATGGAGGTCGGCACCTGGTACTGGCGGTATCCGGCGTAACCGGCGCTGACGGTGTCGAACTCGACGTACTTGCTGAAGTTGTCCTGGGTGCCGGACTGGTCCTTCACCGCCAGTTTGGCGGCCGTGCCGCCGCTCGCGATCGAGCCCTTCGTGCTCGTGAGGCTCGCCGGGGCGATGGTGGTGGTCGCGGCGCTCGCCGGGACCGCGGTGAGGAGGACGGTCGCCGCGGCGAGGCCGACCACGACCAGGCCGGCGAGGCTGCGCCGGGCTTTCGGATGCGTCATTCGGTGGTACTCCTTCTTGCGTCGATGCCGAAGTAAACAGACAGAATGAGCGATTCGATCAGGCGTCGGGCCCGAACTGAGCGAGTCAATCAGCGGCACGGTACGAGCGGCGCGCGGGTGCGGTCAACAAAACACTCACCCGCGATGGCGGAACGCTCATCCGAAACGAGCGTGGGAGCGGTACCCGCCGCGCGCTGCGTGAAGAGCGGCGTCGATCGGTCGGTGCCCCTGGAGGGACTCGAACCCCCAACCCTTTCCTTAGGACGGAACTGCTCTTCCATTGAGCTACAGAGGCTGACCGCCCGAGTCTATCGAGCGGATGCGGGGGCGGGCGTCGCGGACGCCGCGGGCCGGATCAGCGCGGGGGCGGGGAGAGGTAGACGGCCGAGCCGGCGTCGATGATGCGCTGGTTGTAGACGTCGGCGCCACCCCAGTTGTACTCCTCGATGAGCACGGAGCCGTTGGCGAGGACGCTGTTGACGTACGCGACGTGGTTGGCGCCCGGGAACCAAGCGACCCAGCCCGGCGACGGGGTGCTGCTGGTGGCCCAGCCGTGGTTCTCCCACTGGCGCTTCCAGGAGGACGCGTTGCCGCCTCCCGGCGTGAGCGACGACCAGTCGTACTTGAAGGGGGTGCCGTAGCTGCCGGCGTCGCGGTTGAGGCGCCAGGCGACGAAGTCGACGCACTGCCGCACGAAGTACCGCAGCGGCGAGAGGCCTCCGCCCTGGCTCATGCCGAGGTCGGTCGCCCACGGGTAGTCGTCGCCGAGGGCCTGCGCGCCGGAGGCGAGGTACTCGGCCATGCGCTTCTGCTTGAGGGCGTCGCGGTAGAGGCGCTTGAGGTCGGAGGCGCTCACCGTGTCGTAGGCGTCGCGCGAGTCGGCGGCCACGGCGGCGGTCGCGTCGACGTCCGCCTTGAGGGCGAGGCTCTGGCCGTCGGACGCGGCGGCGGCCTCGGCCAGCTCGCCGGTGTAGTCGGCGGATGCGTACGCGGGCAGCGTGAGCGAGACGAAGAGCCCGCCGACGAGCACCATGGTGCCAGCCACGCTGAGCCGCTTGCGGGTTCCGCCCGCGCGACGCTCGACGCCGGAGGTCACGGCGCGGCTGGGCGGCGCGGTCGAGGCGCTGGGGGCCCGGCGGCCGCGCGCGCGCTGGTCGGACGCGGGGGTCTCGGCCGCGAGTTCGAAGGTGCCGAACGGCGCGGCCACCTGCGGTGCCGTCACCGGCGAGGCCGCGGTAGGGGCCGCAAGCTGCGGCGCGAGCCCGAGGGATGCGGGGGTCGGGATGCCGGCAGCATCCCGCGCCTCCCGCGCAGCACGACGCGAGCCCGGTTGCGCCGGGGTCGGAGTGGGGGCCGCGACGACATCCGCTGCGTCGGCCGGAGCGGCGACGGTGCTCCGGAGCGAGCGACGCGAGGGGAACTCGGCATTTTCACGAGTAGCCGAGACCGCGTCGGGGCCTGCCTGCTGCGCGAGCTGGCCTGCCGCCGAGTTCGTCGCGGGATGCTGGGGGAAGCCCAGCGCCGCGAGGGTCTCGTTGTCAGTCACGTAGTTGAAGCTCTTCCGGGTTGAAGCGACCCGATCGACGTTACGCGACATCCCCCGAATTGTCACGTCTCGATAACGGCCCGCATTTCAGGGGCAGACCGCCCCGACCACCAGGGATTTCTCAGCTTGAGTACCCCTCACGCAACGGATCCCGTCGCGTTTCGGCCGGAACGCTACGCCGCCGGAGCCAGGAACTCGCGCCACTCCGGCTGCGCCCGCTCCGTGCCCCGCACGAGCCAGGCCGTGCCGTGCGGCGGCCGCGGGGCGAACCGCAGCGACCACCCCATCTCCTGTGGGGTGCGGTCGCCCTTGATGTTGTTGCAGCGCAGGCAGCACGCGACGAGGTTCTCCCAGCTGTCCGCTCCCCCGCGCGACCGCGGGATGACGTGGTCGATCGTCGAGGCGTGCACGCCGCAGTAGGCGCACCGCATGTCGTCACGACGCAGCACGCCCCGCCGCGACACCGGCACCGCCCTCCCGCTCGGCACCCGCACGTAGCGGCGCAGCAGGATGACCGACGGCCGGTCCCACTCCCCGCCGATCCCGTGCACGGGGTTGTCGTCGTCGCTCGCCACGACGACCGCCTTCCCCGACAGCACGAGCACGAGTGCTCTCTTGAACGACACGACGGCGAGCGGCTCGTAGCCGGCATTGAGTACCAGGGTGCGCAACGGGTCTCCTCTCGAGGGAGCCTGCATGGCGTGCAGGCTGTCGAACCTCCCGGAGGAGACCGCGAACGGGGATCGAGAACAGAAAAGGCGCCGTCGCGAACGACAGCGCCTCACACGACCGCGACGTGACAGTGCACGTCGGGCCGGCTGCTGAGCTGTATGCGGAACAGCGCGCGCGCATCCATGGTGCGGATGCTGTGCGCCGTTCGCATGTGCCCTCCCCGGTCCGAAGAATCTCCGAGGACCCCAGGGTAACCCGCGCGGGTGAACACGCGCGGAACGACACAGGACGTGCGGCTACGCCCCGTAGCGCACGAACCAGTGGTTCGGGTTGTAGATGGTGCGCACCTGCACCGTCTTGCCCGGGTAGGGCGCGTCGATCATCGTGTTGCCGCCGAGGTAGATGCCGACGTGGCCGCCGTTGTCCATCGCGACGATGTCGCCGGGCAGCGCATCCGCCGGCGAGATGGGGATGCCACCCGAGCCCTGCGCGCGCGAGGAGTGCGGCAGCGCGACGCCGAACTGGGCGTAGACGTAGGCGGTGAGGCCCGAGCAGTCGAACCCGGCGGGCGTCGAGCCGCCGTAGACGTACGGCACCCCCTGGTACTGGAGCGCCACCTGCACGAGCTGGTTCAGGTCGAAGGAGGGGTACGGCGGGTTCGCGAGGAAGGCCCGGATGCTGGGGCCGCTCGCGACGGACGTCCGCTGCGCCGCGCGCCGCAGCTCCGCGGCCGAGGTGACGTCGTAGCCGTCGCGCTGCTCGGGTACGGCCTCCGCGGCGGCCACGGGCACGCTCTGGGCGTCGCGTTCGCGCTGCAGCTCGACGGCCGCGAACGACGAGTCGACGGGGTCGACGGTCTGGTCCGCGTAGGCGGGGAGGGCGACCGTGGCGACGATGGCGGGGACGACGAGGGTGATGACCGCGAGAGAGCGGATCGGACTACCTGACACGAGCAAGCTCCGCGTCCCGGTCGCCAGGTGACGGCCCCATCCCTTCCGTATGTCACGTCGCCGGGCAGAGGACGGGTGAACGGGACGCCCTGCCGGCGGCCCCGCACCGGATTCGGGTGGCGCGGGGACTCGGAGAGTTTAGGCGGGGATGCGCCGCTTGTCACATCGGAGCGGGCGCTCCCGGCCCCCTCGGGCGGCTCAGGCCTCCACGTAGATGTGGGAGGCGACCTCGTTCGGCAGCTCGAGGCCGTCGCCGAAGCCGTCCACCTGCACGATGACGTACGACCCCGCGGCGGACAGCGTCACCGTCGCGCCGGGGACGACCCCGGCATCCCGCAGCTGTGCGAGCAGCTCCGGCTCGAACTGCACCGGCTCGCCGAGGCGGCGCACCACCCCGGTGCTCTCGCCCGTGGCGGATTCGGTGCGCGCGACGATGCTCTCGACGCCGTCGAGGAAGCGGCCGGCGGGCCGATCGCCGAGCTCGTCGAGGCCCGGGATCGGGTTGCCGTAGGGCGACTCGGTGGGGTGGTCGAGCAGCTCGAGCAGGCGACGCTCCACCTGCTCGCTCATGACGTGCTCCCAGCGGCAGGCCTCGTCGTGCACGTACGCCCAGTCCAGCCCGATGACGTCCGACAGCAGGCGCTCGGCGAGGCGATGCTTGCGCATGACGTGCATGGCGCGGCTGCGGCCCTCGGTGGTGAGGGCGAGGTGGCGGTCGCCCTCGACGACCACGAGACCGTCGCGCTCCATGCGCCCGATCGTCTGCGAGACGGTCGGCCCCGAGTGCCCGAGGCGCTCGGAGATGCGCGCGCGCAGCGGCGTGATCCCCTCCTCCTCGAGGTCGAGGATGGTCCGAAGGTACATCTCCGTCGTGTCGACGAGATCGGTCATCGTGGCCTCCCTGCACGTCGCCATCAGCCTACCTGCAGGCTCAATAGACTCGTGGCGTGCCGGACATCGTGATCCCCCAGAACCTGCTGCCCGCCGACGGCCGATTCGGCTGCGGGCCGTCCAAGGTGCGCCCCGAGCAGCTCGCGCACCTGCAGGCGAACGCCGAGCTTCTCGGCACCTCGCACCGGCAGAAGCCCGTCAAGCAGCTCGTGGGCCGCGTGCGCCAGGGGCTCGCCGAGCTCTTCCGGCTGCCGGACGGCTACGAGGTGGTGCTCGGCAACGGCGGCTCGACGGCGTTCTGGGATGCGGCGGCCTTCTCGCTCATCGAGCGCCGCAGCGAGAACCTCACCTTCGGCGAGTTCGGCGCCAAGTTCGCGCAGGCCGCCGCCGCCCCCTTCCTGGAGGCGCCCCACGTGATCTCGGCGCCCGCCGGCTCTCGGGCCGAGGCGGAGGTCGTGGCGGGCGTCGACGTCTACGCGTGGCCCCACAACGAGACCTCGACGGGTGTCATGGCGCCCGTCACCCGGGTGCACGGCGACGCCGGCGCCCTCACCGTGGTCGACGCGACGAGCGCGGCCGGGGGCGTCGATGTCGATCTGTCCGAGACGGACGTCTACTACTTCGCCCCGCAGAAGAACTTCGCCGCCGACGGCGGCCTGTGGTTCGCGACCATGAGCCCCGCCGCGGTCGCGCGGATCGAGGCGATCGCCGCATCCGGCCGCTGGATCCCGGAGTTCCTGAGCCTCAAGAACGCGGTCGACAACTCGCGCCTCGACCAGACCCTCAACACCCCGGCGATCGCCACCCTCCTGCTCATGGAGGCGCAGCTCGACTGGCTGAACGGCAACGGCGGCCTGGCGTTCGCCGACGCGCGCACGAAGGAGTCGTCGAGGCACCTCTACGCCTGGGCCCAGGAGCGCGCCTACGCGACACCGTTCGTGGCGGATGCGGCCCACCGCTCGCAGGTCGTCGTCACCATCGACTTCGACGAGTCGGTCGACGCCGCGACCGTGGCGTCCGTGCTGCGTGCCAACGGCGTGGTCGACACCGAGCCGTATCGCAAGCTCGGCCGCAACCAGCTGCGCGTGGCGACGTTCGCCGCGATCGACCCCGACGACGTCCGGGCGCTCACGGCCTCGATCGACCACGTCGTCGAGGCACTGTAATCCGCCGGGCTAGGCTCACGGCATGCGGTTCTGGCTGAAGGACAGCGAGCGGCGCCCGGATCCCGAGCCCGTTCCGACGGACGACCGCGCCGCGATCCTCGCGGGGCTCGTGCTGTGGGTGCTCGTCTTCGCGGCGCTACTGGTCTTCGTCGGGCCACTCGTCGAGGCCGGACGCGTCTGGTGGCTGTGGACCTGCCTCGTCGGCATCGGCATCGGGCTCGTCGCCCTCGTCTACGTGCACCGCTTCCGCCGCAAGGCCGACTGAGGCCTCCGACTCGAAGTCGATCCCGTCGTCGGGGTCGTCGCCGAAGTCCTCGTCCTCGTGGTCGTCGAACTCGTCCTCGTCGGCGTCATCGGCGTCCTCGCCGTCCGGCGCGTCCTCGTCCACCGCGTCCTCGTCGTCGGCCCCCGCCTCGGCGGCGGCCGCGGCCTGCGCCGCGCGGTACTCCTGCAGGCGCTCCGACCAGGGAACCCAGTCGGGCGCGAGCAGCGCGCCGTCGCCCGGCAGCAGCTCCGCCTCGAGCACCGTGGGCGCCTCGTCCGGCAGCTGCACGACGGAGACCGTCCAGTGCCACCCCGGATAGCCCGGCATGGTGGCGGCGAACGACAGCGTCACGACGCCGTCCTCATCCGTCGACTGCTCGAGGAGCTCGCCGACCGTGGACTCCGGGGTGATCTCCGCGAGCGCCTCGCGTGCCAGCCGGGCCCGTTCCTCGTCGGTCACGGCGCCTACGCGTCCAGGTCGTCGGCGACCTTGCGCAGCACCGCGGCGATCTTGGCGCCGTGCGCGCGGTCGGGGTAGCGGCCGCGACGGAGGCCCGCCCCGATGCCGTCGAGGAGCTTCACGAGGTCCTCGACGACGATCGCCATGTCGTCCGCCGAGCGGCGGTTGAGCTTGCTGAGGCTGGGCGGCGCGTCGAGCACGCGCACCGAGAGCGCCTGCGCGCCCTTGCGGCCGTCGGCGATGCCGAACTCGAGCCGGGTGCCGGCGCGCACGACCGCTCCGGCGGGCAGCGCGGAGGCGTGTAGGAAGACCTCCTGGCCGTCGTCGGAGGTGACGAAGCCGAAGCCCTTCTCCTCGTCGTAGAACTTCACCTTGCCGGTGGGCATGCCGAGCCTCTCTCGCTGATCCTGGTGCAGGCGCGGGGCATAGTGTTGTCTCGTGCCCGAGAACGCCCCCGTCCCGCTCAATCGTATCGAACGCGTGCTCGCCGCCATGATCGCCGCGGTCATGGGGGTCTCGATCATCGCGATCGTGGCGACGATGATCGCGGCGGCATCCGGAGCCTCCATGTCGGGCGGCATCTGGCCGGCGCTCGTGCTGATCGGCTACATCGGTCTGCCGCTCGCCTTCCTCATGATCGTCACGTTCCTCGTCGCCAGCTCGGTGCGCCGTCGCAGGCTCGCACGGGACGGTGAGCGGTAGCAGCTCGGCTCTCGCGCTCGCGGCTCGGCTGCGGGCGCTGACCGACGACGCCCTCATCGCGCTGCTGCACGCGCGGCCGGTGCGGGAGGGCGGCATCCGCGACGTCTTCGACCTCGCCGAGGCGCTGCTCGATCCCGCATCCGTGCAGGCGGCGCTCACCCGGCTCGACCGCACCTCGCTCGCGGTGCTCGCCGCGGTCGTGCTGCTCGGGCAACCGGATGCGGGGCCGATCGCGGGCCGCGTCGCTCGCCCGGTCGCCGAGGTGCGGCCCGTGCTCGACCGCCTCGCGGAGCTCGCGCTCGTCGCGCCCCTCGACGGGGGTGTCTCCGTCCCCGAGGAGCTCGCGCAGGTGCTGCGCGGCTGGCCGGCGCTCGGCCTCCCCTCCCCCGAGGAGCTCATCGACGCCCCGCCGCCCGCCGCGCTCGAGGCGGTGGCGGGCGACGACCGCATCGCGGCCGATCGCGCGGCGGGGGAACGCGCCTTCGCCGCCGTGACCTCCGTGGGCGAGCTCGTGAGCGCGCTCGAACGCGAGCCGGCCCGCATGCTGCAGCGGGGCGGCGTGGCCCTGCCCGACTGGCGGCGGATGCTGACGGCGACGGGCGCGAAGGACGACGCCCAGCTCGAGGCCGTGCTCGAGCTCGCGCAGGGCGCGGGCCTCGTGAGCCCCGCCGACGGTGCCTGGCGCGTGACCCCGGAGGTCGACGCCTGGGCGGGCGCGACCCGGGTCGGACGGTGGACCGCGCTCGCATCCGGCTGGCTCGACCGCGTGCCCGCCGAGCTGCAGGAGCAGCTGCGGGCGCGCGCGGGCGCCCGCTGGGGCGACGGGCTGCTCGAGTACCTCGACTGGCTCTACCCGGCGGGGGGCGACTGGCTGCCCGAGCGCACCCGCTCGGTCGTGCGCTCCGCCGAGTTGCTCGGCATCGTCGGCGCCTCGGTGCCCTCGACCGCGGGCACCGCCCTGCTCGCGGAGGGGGCGGATGCGGCGGCCGCCGCCGTCGCGCCCCTCTTCCCGCCCGACGTGCGGCAGGTCTACATCCAGCACGACCTGTCGATCATCGCACCCGGGCCCCTCGCGGCCGACGTGGACCGACGCCTGCGGGAGACGGCGGAGGTCGAGTCGGTGGGGCTCGCGTCGAGCTACCGCGTCACCGCGGCATCCGTCACGCGGGCGCTCACGACGGGCGCGACGATCGACGAGCTGCGGGCGCTGCTCGCGGAGGTCTCGCTCACCGGCATCCCGCAGCCGCTCGACTACCTGCTGACGGAGACGGCGGCACGGTTCGGCAGCCTCCGCGTCGGCGCGCTCGACCCGGAGCCCGGGGGCCCGGAGGCGAACGCGCACTCCTACGTGCGCGCCGACGACGCAGCGCTCGTCGGGCAGCTCGTGATCGACCAGACCCTCGGACCGCTCGCCCTGCGCCGCGCGGGCGAGCACCGCGCGGTGAGCCGGTTCGACGCGGAGACCCTGTACTGGGCGCTCGTCGACGCCCGCTACCCCGCCGTGTTCGAGGATGACGCGGGCGCCATCCGCCCGGTGCGCCGCGCGACGGCGCGCTCGCTGCCCGTCGAGGCGGCGGCCGACCCCGCGGAGCGCATCGTCGCCCGCATCCGGGACGCCGCCGCCGACCAGCCGGAGGAGAGCGGCGCCGCGTGGAACGCGCGCCAGCTGGAGCTCGCGATCCGCGGCAAGCTGCAGGTGACCGTCGTCGTGCGGATGCCGGACGGCAGCGAGGTGCCCTACCTGCTGGAGCCGGCCGCGCTCGCCGGCGGGCGCCTCCGCGCCCGCGACCGCCGCGCCGACATCGAGCGCACCCTCCCCCTCTCGCACATCGTGGCCGTGGAACCGACGGCCACCCCGAGCGCCGGTTGAGCAGCCGGCCCGGCAAGCTGCTCGACCAGCGAGCATTCCTGACCCCCGACTAAGCTCGGGAGGTTATGAACGGACCGCTGATCGTGCAGAGCGACCGCACCGTGCTGCTCGAGGTGGCGCACCCGGAGGCGGAGGAGGCGCGGCACGAGCTGGCGATCTTCGCCGAGCTGGAGCGCGCCCCCGAGCACGTGCACACCTACCGCATCACCCGGCTCGGCCTCTGGAACGCGCGCGCCGCGGGCCACACCGCCCAGCAGATGCTCGACACCCTCGAGCGGTACGCGAAGTTCCCGGTGCCGCAGTCGGTCACCGTCGACATCGAGGAGACGGTCGGCCGCTACGGTCGCCTCGTCATCGCGCGCGACGACGCGGGCGAGCTCGTCATCCGGGGCGCGGATGCCGCGGTGCTCGCCGAGATCACCCGCAACTCGAAGGTCGGCCCGTTCCTCGGCATCCGCCGCAGCTCCACCGAGTGGACGCTGCAGCCGTGGGCGCGCGGTCAGGTCAAGCAGGAGCTGCTGAAGATCGGCTGGCCCGCCGAGGACGAGGCCGGCTACACCCCCGGCACCCCGCACGAGATCGAGCTCGTCGAGGACGGCTGGGCGCTGCGCCCCTACCAGCAGCAGGCGGTCGACAACTTCTTCGCGGGCGGCTCGGGCGTCGTCGTGCTGCCCTGCGGCGCGGGCAAAACGCTCGTGGGGGCGGGCGCGATGGCCGCCGCCGACACCAACACCCTCATCCTCGTGACCAACACCGTCTCGGCGCGGCAGTGGCGGGCCGAGCTGCTCAAGCGCACGACGCTCACCGAGGACGAGATCGGCGAGTACTCCGGCCAGACGAAGGAGATCAAGCCGGTCACGATCGCGACCTACCAGATCCTCACGGCGAAGCGGAAGGGCGAGTACGCGCACCTGGCGCTCCTCGACGCGCTCGACTGGGGTCTCATCGTCTACGACGAGGTGCACCTGCTGCCCGCCCCCGTGTTCAAGCTGACGGCCGAGCTGCAGGCCCGCCGCCGCCTCGGCCTCACCGCGACGCTCGTGCGCGAGGACGGCCGCGAGTCCGACGTGTTCAGCCTCATCGGCCCGAAGCGCTTCGACGCCCCGTGGAAGGAGATCGAGGCGCAGGGCTTCATCTCCCCCGCGTCCTGCTTCGAGGTGCGGATCGACCTGCCGCAGTCCGAGCGCCTCGAGTACGCGGCGAGCGCCGACGACGAGCGCTACCGGCTCGCCGCGACCGCCCCCGCGAAGCTGCAGGTCGTCAAGGACCTGGTCGCGAAGCACGCGGGCGAGCGCATCCTCGTGATCGGCCAGTACCTCGACCAGATCGAGGAGCTGTCGGATGCGCTCGGCGCGCCCCAGCTCACGGGCGCCACCCCGGTGCCCGAGCGGGAGCGGCTGTTCCAGGAGTTCCGCGAGGGCACGACACCCGTGCTGGTCGTGTCGAAGGTCGCCAACTTCTCGGTCGACCTGCCGGAGGCCACCGTCGCCATCCAGGTGTCGGGGTCCTTCGGCTCGCGCCAGGAGGAGGCGCAGCGCCTCGGCCGCCTGCTGCGCCCGAAGGAGTCGGGCCTGCCCGCCAACTTCTACACGCTCGTCGCGCGCGACACCGTCGACCAGGACTTCGCGCAGAACCGGCAGCGCTTCCTCGCCGAGCAGGGGTACAGCTACACGATCCTGGATGCGCACGACCTCGCGGCGTGACCACGGGCTGATTTCGACACGCGCCTTCGGCGCTGCTCAATCAGCGGCGCTGCCCGCTGGTCGAGTAGCCGCCGCAGGCGGCGTGTCGAGGCCGGCCCCATCGATCCGTTCGGGCTCGCGACCCGGCACGGTGGCGAGGAACTCCTCGAGGTAGTCGACGGTGAGCCGCCTGGCCTCCGCGATGAAGAACGGGTCGCCCTGCGGATCGGTCAGGAACGCACGCGAGACGAGGGCGTCGGCGATCTCGAGCATGACCTCCACGTGCTCGTACAGCTCGGGGCGGTCCCAGACGTCGAACCGCGGCCGGAAGTAGCCGAGCGACTCGATCGCGAGCAGGTGCTTGTTCGTGGCCGTGGAGCTGAACAGGTGACTGTCGACGCCGTCGCCGAGCCGCACCCAGCGGAACCCCGGCTCGCTGCGGAGCTTCTCGGCGTAGGCGTCGACGATCCGGCGCATCGCGTCCTGCCAGAGGATGTCGGGGTCGGCGATGATCTCGCGCACGACGGCGAGGTATCGCTCGAGGTTGCGTGCGGCGAGCGCGCGCAGGATCGCCGGGGTGTCGGCGAAGTAGCGGTAGATGGCGGCGTGCGACATGCCCGCGCTGCGGGCGATGAGCGTGGGCGTGAGCTGCACGGAGCCCGCCTCGTCGATGAGCGTGGCGGCGGTGTCGAGGATGAGGTCGAGGCGCTGGGCGCTGCGCTGCTGGAGCGGAAGGCGCCGCAGGTCTCCGGGATCGTCCATGATCTCGCCATTATGCTACAGTCCGTAACGTTACACATTGTAGCGTTCAAGGAGACACTGTGGCACCCGTCGGCACCCCTATCCCCGCCCGCATCCGCCACCTCCGCGCGCCCGCGCTCGCCACCGCGGCCCTGCTCACGCCGCTGCTCACCGCATCCCCCGCGAGCGCCGCTACGACCGGCGTGACGAGCTACGCCCAGCTCACGACGGCGTTCTCGGATGCGAACGCCGACACCGTGCGGCTCGACGCCGACATCGCCTACAGCTGGGAAACCACTCATGCGTCCGGCATCGTCACCAACAGCCACACGCTCACCCTCGACCTGCACGGCCACACACTCAGCGTGTTTAACGTGAACATCACGCCGGGCACGACGCTCCGGATCGTCGACACCGGATCCGCCGGTACGCTGCGGGTCACCCCTGACATCTATGGGGGTTATGCGGGTATCGATACCACCGGGGCAACGCTCGAGATCTACTCGGGCACCATCATCGCGAACGGGTCGGCGAGCGGCGGCGCCGGCATCGGCAGTGCCGCAGGCCACGACGCCGGGACCTTCCGGATGCTGGGCGGCACCGTCACCGCGACCAGCGGCGATTGGTCGGCCGCGATCGGCGGCGGCGAGAACGGCGGCGCCGGCTCGATCACGATCAACGGCGGCACCGTCACCGCGAACGGCCGTGGCGACGGCCCGGGGATCGGCAACGGCCCCCACTACGCCGGTGACGCCACGGCGTCGGTGAACATCATGGGCGGCACCGTCACCGCCACCAGCAGCACGAACCGGCAGAGGACCTTCGCCGTCGGCGGTGGGAACGGTGCCTCCGGAGTCGCACTCACCGTCGGCGCCGCGGCGACGCTCACCATCTCCCACGACGAGAAGACCTGGGGCCTCGGCGGTGATGTGCAGAACTCCCGGCAGTGGGGCAGCTATGCGATCGCGGGAACGCTCATCCTCGACGCCAGCGTCCCGATCCCCGCAAACGAGAGCATCAGCATCCTGCCCGGCGGCGTCGTGCGCGGGCCCGGCGCGTTCCAGAAGAACCCGGCGCTCGGCACCGGCGATGCCACCATCTACAACGACGGCACGCTGCTGGCCCACGCCGACAGCTCGATCGTGGTCGCCGGCAACAACTTCACGGTGAACTTCGACGCCAACCGCAGCGGCGCCACCGCGGTCTGGCCGGCCTCGCTCCACATCTACGCGCCGACCCTGGCGGATGCGGGGTTCATCCTCCCGTCGCCCCCGATCGCAGGCAGCACTCTCGCCCGGGGCTGGAACACCGATCCGAACGGCCGGGGCACGGCCTTCACCGCCGCGACCGTGGTCACCGAGGACCTCACGGTCTACGCCGACTGGCCCCTCCGCGGCTCCCTCCCTCCGGTCGGCGGCAACGATGACACGTCCACACCGACGACCACGCCGACGCGCGTGCTCGCAGCGACTGGCGACACGCTCTCGCCGACGATCGCCCTCGCCGCGCTGCTCGCGCTGCTGGCCGGCGTCGCCCTCGTGCTGCGCCGCCGCACGCGCGCCTGACCGACGGTCCGCCACGAGAGCTCACCCGCGGCGGACCTCATCCCTCGGGATGATTCGGGGGTTCACCCGATGACTCGGCCGCGCCGATGTCCGTAGGGTCGAACGCATGAGGTCCACTCGATGATCGAAGCCACCCACCTGACCAAGCGCTACGGCGCCAAGACCGCCGTCGACGACGCATCCTTCACCGTGCGCCCCGGCATCGTCACGGGCTTCCTCGGCCCCAACGGCGCCGGCAAGTCCACCACGATGCGCATGATCGTCGGGCTCGACCGGCCCAGCTCGGGTGCCGTCACCCTCAACGGAACCCGCTACGCCGAGCTCAAGGCCCCGCTCCGCGAGGTCGGCGTGCTGCTGGATGCGAAGGCCGTGCACCCGGGACGCAGCGCCCGCGGGCACCTGCTCGCCCTCGCGGCGACCCACGGCATCCCGCGGAGCCGGGTCGACGAGGTGATCCACCTCACCGGCCTGGACGCCGTCGCCGGCAAGCGCGTGAAGGGCTTCTCGCTCGGCATGGGCCAGCGGCTCGGCATCGCGGCGGCGCTGCTCGGCGACCCGGCGACGCTCATCCTCGACGAGCCCGTCAACGGGCTCGACCCCGAGGGCGTCATCTGGGTGCGCAAGCTCGCCCGCCACCTCGCGTCCGAGGGGCGCACCGTGTTCCTCTCCAGCCACCTCATGAGCGAGATGGCGCAGACCGCCGACCACATCATCGTGCTCGGTCGCGGGCGGGTGATCGCGGACGCCCCGGTCGCCGAGATCGTCGCCTCCGCCACCGGCCAGTCGGCCGTCCGCGTGCGCAGCCCGCACGCCGACCGGCTCGCCGCCGCGATCGCCGGCGAGAACGGCACGGCGACCGCCGACGCATCCGGCCTCACGGTCACCGGCATCCCGGCCGAGCGGATCGGCGAGCTCGCCGCCCGCGACGGCCTCGTGCTCCACGAGCTCACGCCCGTCGCCGGCTCGCTCGAAGACGCCTACCTCGCCCTCACCCAGGACGAGGTCGAATACCACGCGGGAGGGGAGGCGGCATGACCGCGACCACCGAGACCACACGTCCCACGGCCTCCGCGCTCGCGGATGCGCACCTCACGGCGGGCGGCATCCTGCGCTCCGAGTGGGTGAAGCTGCTCACCCTGCGCTCCACCTGGTGGTGCCTCGGCGTCATCGTGGCGCTCACCGCCGGAATCCCGCTGCTCATCTCGCTCGCGATCGGCGACGCCCAGGCGCTCCCGGGCGACGCGGGAGCCGACTTCGGCTACTACAACTGGATGAACGCCACCGTCCTGCCCGTCGGCTTCAGCGTGCTGGCCGCGGCCGTGCTCGGCTGCCTCGTCATCACGGGCGAGTACGGCACGGGCATGATCCGCTCGACCATGACGGCGGCCCCGGGCCGGCTCGGGGCGCTGCTCGCGAAGGCGCTCGTCATCGGCGCCGTCATCTTCGTCGCGAGCTTCGTCGCGCTCGTCATCGGCGCGGCGCTGAGCGGCGCGGTGCTCGGCGCCAAGGGGTACACGATCGACCCCGGTGACGGCCGCGTCTGGGTGACGCTGCTGTCGGCGGCGGGATACCCCGCGCTCGTCGCGGTGTTCTCCGTGGGGGTCGGGGCGATCATCCGCAACTCGGCCGGGGCGATCGCGTCGGTGCTCGGCCTGCTGCTCGTCGTTCCGACGATCCTGCAGCTGGTGGGCGCGCTCCTGAAGGCCGACTGGGCGTTCGACGTGGGCGCCTTCCTGCCGTCGAGCCTCGGAACGACGATGTACACGCCCGTGATCGACCTGGGCGGGATGTCGTTCAGCCAGGGCAGCGTGGAGCTCGCGCCGTGGTCGGCGGCACTCGCCATGCTCGCGTGGGCGGTCGCGGCGCTCGCCGGCGGGGCCGCGCTCGTGAAGCGCCGCGACGTGTAGCGCGTTCGGTGGGCGCGTGTGGTCGCTTCCCCCCGCGGGTGGCCACCACACGCGCCCACTGAGATGTCAGCGGCGACGGTAGCGCAGGAGAAGGGTCGAGCCGGAGCGCAGAACGTGCGCGAGCTCGAGCGCACGCGGATGCGGCAGCTCGCCCGCCGCGATGCGGCGCGCATCCCCGGCCTCGAGCGTCGGCTCGACCGTCACGCACAGCTCATCGACGACGCCGGCCGCGAGCAGCGACCCGAACAGGTGCGGCCCGCCCTCGCACAGGATGCGCGCGAGCCCGCGGTCGCGCAGGGCCGTCACGGCCGCCTCCGCGTCGATGAGCTCGCCGGCACCCGCCTCGACGACGTCGGCGACCTCCGCGAAGGCCCGCACGTCGTGGCCCGCCGTCGTCACGACGACGGGACGGATGGGCGCCTCCGCGAAGATGCGCGAGCCCGGGTCGAGGTCGAGGGCCCCCGACACGATCGCGAACACCGGATGGGGCGTGAGCCCGTTCGCCGTGCGCCACGCGGCCGACGCATCCGACACCCGCAGCGGTCCGTAGCCCTCCGCCCGCACCGTGCCGGCGCCGACGAGCACGACGTCGGCGACGCGACGCAGCAGCTCGAAGTAGCGCCGGTCGGCGGGGTCGCCGAGGCCGCCGGAGAGCCCGTCGCGGGTCGCCGCACCGTCGACCGAGGACACGAAGTTGACCCGCAGCACGGGGTCCGCCCCGCGAAGCGCCTCCACGAGGGCGTCGTCCGAGAGTCCGGGGGCCGGGTCGGGCCAGACCCGGTCGATGGTCACATGTTGTGCTTCAGCCACGCCGGCTCCCGCCATCCGAGGATCGCCTCCGTCATCCGCACCGCCGCGACGCTCGCTCGCACGTCGTGCACCCGCACGATGCGGGCGCCGTTCACGATCGACACCACAGCCGAGGCGAGCGATCCCTCGAGGCGCTCGTACTGCGGCCGGTCGAGGGTCTCGCCGATGAAGTCCTTGTTGGAGAGCGCGACGAGCACGGGCGGCCCGAGCTCGGCCACCTCGCCGAGCCGCCGCGTGAGCTCGAGCGAGTGCAGGGTGTTCTTGTTGAGGTCGTGCCCCGGGTCGACGATGAGGTGCTCGAACGGCACCCCCGCGGCGAGTGCCGCCTCGATGCGGGAGCGCAGGTGGGCGACGACCGTCTGCACGACGTCGTCGTAGCGCGGCGACGGATGCGCGGTGCGCGGTGGCGTGAGGGAGTGCGTGAGCACGAGGTGGCCGCCGCCCGCCGCCACGACCCCCGCCATGTCGGGGTCCCACAGCCCTGAGGTGTCGTTGACCACGTCGGCCCCCGCGGCGAGCGCCGCCTCGGCGACAGCGCCCGAGAAGGTGTCGACCGAGATGACCACGTCGGATGCCGCGCGCACCGCGGCGACGAGCGGCACGATCCGCTCGAGCTCCTCCGCGAGCTCGACGACGGGTCCGCGTCCGAACGGGACGCCGCCCACGTCCACCCAGTCGGCCCCGTCCGCGACCGCAGCGAGCGCCGCGTCCACCGCCCGGTCGAGGGCGAAGGTGGCCCCCTTGTCGTGGAACGAGTCGGGTGTGCGGTTGACGATCGCCATGACGGCGACGCGCCGCGAGAAGTCGAACTCGCGCGCGCCGATGCGGCGCACGAGCGGGGGCGCGGAGGTCATCCTCCGATGCTAGGGCGGCCCGTGCGAACTCCGATGGAAACCGCGACATGTCTGCACGGTGCAGCTATGCCACCGCCTGCGTCGGAGTTCGCGCGCTAGACCTCGCCGAGCGGCACCGCGGGGTCCGCGAGCCGGGAGGGATCGACGCGCTGCCCCGCGAAGCCTGCGCGCACGAGGCGCTCGATGTCGTCGGCGATATCCCACACGTTGACGTTCATCCCCGCCACGACCGCGCCCTGCCGCACCCAGAAGGCGACGAACTCGCGCCCCGCGCGGTCGCCGCGGACGACGAGCTCGGCGTCGGCGGCGAGCCGCGGGAACCCCGTGTACTCCATGCCGAGGTCGAACTGGTCGGTGTAGAAGTACGGGATCGCGTCGTAGGGCGTCTCGTCGCCGAGCATCGAGCGCGCGGCCGCCGGGCCGGTCTTCTCGGCGTTCGCCCAGTGCTCGCTGCGGATGCGGGCGGGCAGTCCCGCCGCCGCGAGCAGCGGGTGCACGGCGGCCGCGATGTCGCCCGCCGCCCAGATGCGCTCGTCCGAGGTGCGCAGGTGCTCGTCCACGTGCACGCCGTCGCCCGTGACGAGCCCCGCGGATGCCGCGAGCGCGGTCGCGGGCGCCGCCCCCACCGCGGCGACCACGACATCCGCCGGCACGACCTCGCCCCCGTCGAGCAGCACGCCCGTGACCGCGCCGCCCTCGCCGATCACCTCGCGCACCACGACGCCGGGACGCAGCACGACGCCGTGCTCCTCGTGCAGGCGGGCGAAGTCGCCGCCGAGCTCCGCGCCGAGCTGCGAGGCGAGCGGAACCTCGCCGCGCAGCAGCACCGTGACCTCGTCGCCGAGGGTGCGCGCGGTCGCCGCCACCTCCATCCCGATCCAGCCCGAGCCGATGAGCACCACGCGCCGCCCTCCTCCCGCGAGGGCGGCGCGCAGCGTGTCGGCCTGGTCGACGGTGCGCAGTAGGTGGACACCCGCCAGCTCGCCTCCGGGGACGGGCAGCGGGTTCGGTGTCGACCCGGTGGCCAGCAGCAGCCGGTCGTAGCCGACGGCGTCGCCGCCCGCGAGCCCGACGAGTCGCGCCTCGCGGTCGAGTGAGACCGCGGTCGAGCCCGGCACGAAGCGGATGCCGTGCTCCGCGTACCAGCCGAGCGGATGCACCTCGAACGAGTCGCGCGCCTCGTCACCCGCGAGGTAGCCCTTGGAGAGCGGCGGGCGGATGTAGGGCGGATGCGCCTCCGCGCCCAGGAGGGCGATGTCGCCGTCGAAGCCGCGCTCGCGCAGCTCCGCCGCGGCCCCGGCGCCCGCGAGCCCGGCGCCGACGATCACGATGCGCTCAGAGGTCATGCTCCGATGCTAGGCCGCGCCCCCTCTCCGGGGGCAGACCACACGGTCATGATGTTTCAGGTGACATTCAGGGAACATGCAGGATACAATGGCGCCATGAGCGACGGACCCAAGATCCTCATCGTCGACGACGAGCCCAACATCCGCGACCTCCTCACCACCAGCCTCCGCTTCGCCGGCTTCGCCGTGCGCGCGGTCGGCAACGGCGCGCAGGCCATCTCCGCGGTCCTCGACGAGGAGCCCGACCTCATCATCCTCGACGTCATGCTGCCCGACATGAACGGCTTCGGCGTCACCAAGCGGCTGCGCGCGTCCGGCTACACGGCGCCCATCCTCTTCCTCACCGCCAAGGACGACACCGAGGACAAGATCACCGGCCTCACCGTCGGCGGCGACGACTACGTCACCAAGCCCTTCTCCCTCGACGAGATCGTCGCCCGCATCAAGGCCATCCTGCGCCGCACCATGCAGGACGAGGAGGACGCGATCATCCGCGCCGGCGAGCTCACCATGGACCAGGACACCCACGAGGTCACCGTCGGCGACATCCCGGTCGAGCTCTCCCCCACCGAGTTCAAGCTGCTGCGCTACCTCATGCTCAACCCCAACCGGGTGCTGTCGAAGGCGCAGATCCTCGACCACGTGTGGGAGTACGACTTCAACGGCGACGCGGGCATCGTCGAGAGCTACATCTCCTACCTGCGCCGCAAGATCGACCAGCACTCGACCGAGCCGATGATCCAGACCAAGCGCGGCTTCGGCTACATGCTCAAGACCGCGAAGGCGTGACCCGCCTGGCGGGCGCCGGACGGCGGATGCGGGGCGCCTGATGGCGAAGCTGCACGCCTCGTTCGAGCGGTGGTGGAACGGCATCTCGCTGCGCACCAAGATCACCGGCGTCACCGTGCTGCTGCTGACGTTCGGGCTCGCCGTCGCCGGCATGGGCACCATGACGGTGCTGCGCACCTACCTCTTCGACCAGCGCGACGCATCCGTCAGCTCCTGGTTCCAGCAGGTGCTCGGCACGGCCGACACGGCGCCGAGCAACCTCGCCAACTGCAACTTCCGCTACGAACCGGGTTACCTCGTCGCGATCGTCGACGCACAAGGCCACATCGTGTGCGACAACGTGCCGGAGGGCGTCGTCGAGCCCGACTTCTCGTACATCACGCTCGGGTGGAGCGTGCCCCGCGACGGCGACTTCGCGACGCTCACCGACGCCTCGGGAATCGGGCAGTGGCGGGTCAAGGTGACCGTGCTGACGGGCTCGGACGGCTCCCTCGCGACCCTCGTGGTGGGCAGAGATCTCACCGACATCGACACAACGATCACGCGCTACAGCCTCATCTTCTTCCTCTTCGCGATCGCGGTCGTGCTGCTCGGCGCGGCCGTCACCCAACTGCTCGTCACGAGCACCTTCGCGCCGCTGCGCGACGTCGAGCGCACGGCCGCGCGGTTCGCCGCCGGCGACTACAGCCAGCGGCTCGGCGGCGCGACCCCGAACACCGAGGTGGGTCGCCTCAACCGCTCGCTCAACGCGATGCTCGCCCGCATCGACCTCGCCCTCGCCGACCGGCAGCGGGCCGTCGAGCAGATGCGCCGCTTCGTCGGAGACGCGAGCCATGAGCTGCGCACCCCCCTCGTGTCGCTGCGCGGCTACGCCGAGCTCTACCGCATGGGCGCCCTGCAGAACCCCGACGACGTCGCGCAGGCGATGGACCGCATCGAGCGCGAGGCGATCCGGATGGGCGGCCTCGTGGAGGACCTGCTCGAGCTGGCGCGCCTCGACGAGCCCCGCACCGTCGTGCACGAGCCCGTCGACCTGCTGCCGATCGCGCAGGACGCGGCGCTCGACGCATCCGCCTCCGCCCCGCTGCGGCGCATCACGGTCGTGGTGCCCGAGCCGATCGAGCCCGAGGCGGAGCGCGTGGACACCGTCCCGTCCGCCGTCGACGAGGCGCCGGCCGCCTCCCCCGCGACGACCACCACGCCGCCCGCGACCACGATGACGGGGCCCATCGCGTTCGCCGGCTCGGCGCTCGCGCGGCTGCGGCGCCGCCGCCCCGCGGTCGCGGAGACCACCGCCGCGACGACCACGACGGGCGCGGTCCCGCTTCCCGAGGTCGGCCCGATCGTGCGCGGCGACGAGGACAAGCTGCGCCAGGTCGTCACCAACCTCATCGGCAACGCGATGCGGTTCACGCCCGACGACAGCCCCATCGAGCTGGAGGTGGGCGTCGACCGCGCCGGCGGCTACGGCGTCATCTCGATCGTCGACCACGGGGACGGGATCCCGCCGCAGCTGCGGGAGAAGATCTTCCAGCGCTTCTGGCGCGCCGACACCTCCCGCACGCGCGAGACGGGCGGCTCGGGACTCGGCCTCGCGATCGTCGCGGGCATCGTCGCCAAGCACGAGGGGCACGTCGAGGTGCTCGAGACGCCCGGCGGCGGCGCGACCTTCCGCGTCAGCATCCCGCTCCTCAACAGCCCCGACGAAGACGCGGAGTCCACGGATGCGGCGGGCGGCGACGCGGGGCCCGCGGCACGTCCCTAGCGTGGCGCCATGAGCACCTTCCAGGTAGACAGCGAAGCCGTCCTCGCGCACGCGACGGCCGCCCGGCAGACCGTCGGGCGCATCCAGGGCGAGGTCACCGCCCTCCACACCCAGCTCGAGCAGCTGCAGTCCTCGTGGACGGGCGGCGCCGCCGCCGCGTTCCACTCGGTGGTCGCCGAATGGCGTGTCACCCAGCAGCGCGTCGAGGACTCCCTCACCGCGATCGGCACGGCCCTCGCCCAGGCGGGTCAGCAGTACGCCGACATCGAGCAGCACAACACGAGGCTGTTCCTGCGGTAGACGGGTGGGAGAAACACGAAGCGGGCGGCTCCTTGTGGGAGCCGCCCGCTGATCGTTGTGGGACCTAGAAGTCCATTCCGCCGCCCATGTCGCCGCCGGCGGGGGCCGCGACCTTCTCGGGCTTGTCGGCCACGACGGCCTCGGTGGTGAGGAAGAGGCCCGCGATCGAGGCCGCGTTGAGCAGCGCCGAACGGGTCACCTTCACCGGGTCGCTGATGCCGGAGGCCAGCATGTCGACGTACTCGCCGGTCGCGGCGTTGAGGCCCTGGCCGACCGGGAGGTTGCGCACCTTGTCGACCACGACGCCCGGCTCGAGGCCCGCGTTGAGGGCGATCTGCTTGAGCGGCGCGTCGATCGCGACCTTGACGATGTTGGCACCGGTGGCCTCGTCGCCCGTCAGCTCGAGCTTCTCGAACGCCGTCTTGCCCGCCTGGATGAGGGCGACGCCACCGCCGGAGACGATGCCCTCCTCGCCGGCCGCCTTCGCGTTGCGGATGGCGTCCTCGATGCGGTGCTTGCGCTCCTTGAGCTCGACCTCGGTGGCCGCGCCCGCCTTGATGACGGCGACGCCGCCCGCGAGCTTGGCGAGGCGCTCCTGGAGCTTCTCGCGGTCGTAGTCGGAGTCGGTGTTGTCGATCTCCTGACGCAGCTGCTTGACGCGGCCGGCGATGGCGTCGGCCGAGCCGGCACCCTCGACGATCGTGGTCTCGTCCTTGGTGACGATGACCTTGCGGGCCTGGCCGAGCAGGTCGAGGGTGGCGTTCTCGAGCTTGAGGCCGACCTCCTCCGAGATGACCTGGCCGCCCGTGAGGATCGCGATGTCCTGCAGCTGGGCCTTGCGACGGTCGCCGAAGCCGGGGGCCTTGACGGCGACCGACTTGAAGATGCCGCGGATCTTGTTCACGACGAGCGTCGCGAGCGCCTCGCCGTCGACGTCCTCGGCGATGATGAGCAGCTGCTTGCCCGCCTGGATGACCTTGTCGACGATGGGCAGCAGATCCTTGATGTTCGAGATCTTGCCGTTGACGATGAGGATGTACGGGTCTTCGAAGACCGCCTCCTGGCGCTCCGGGTCGGTCACGAAGTACGCCGACAGGTAGCCCTTGTCGAAGCGCATGCCCTCGGTGAGCTCGAGGGTCGTGCCGAAGGTGTTCGACTCCTCGACGGTGACGACGCCCTCCTTGCCGACCTTGTCGATGGCCTCGGCGATGAGCGCGCCGATCTCGGGGTCGGCCGCGGAGATGGATGCGGTGGCCGCGTACTCCTCCTTGGTCTCGACCTCCTTGGCGTTGGCGCGCAGCTCGGTCTCGACGGCCTGGACGGCCTTCTCGATGCCGCGCTTGAGGCTGATGGGGTCGGCGCCGGCCGCGACGTTGCGCAGGCCCTCGCGCACGAGCGCCTGGGCGAGCACGACCGAGGTCGTGGTGCCGTCGCCCGCGACGTCGTCGGTCTTCTTGGCGACCTCCTTGACGAGCTCCGCGCCGATCTTCTCGTACGGGTCGTCGAGCTCGATCTCCTTGGCGATGGAAACGCCGTCGTTGGTGATCGTGGGGGCGCCCCACTTCTTCTCCAGCACGACGTTGCGGCCGCGGGGCCCGAGGGTGACCTTGACGGCGTCGGCCAGGGTGTTGAGGCCGCGCTCGAGGCCGCGACGGGCCTCCTCGTCGAAAGCGATGATCTTAGCCATGGGTTAGTGTCGTCCCTCCCGGACGTGATCCACAGTGAATTGGCACTCAGTGATCGCGAGTGCCAAGGATCAGTCTGGCACTCGCCGGGGGGGAGTGCAAGCCGAGCGGGACGCGTTCGCGCGAGGCGAGCACGGCATCCACGATCAGGCCGCGGGCACCTGCGTGACCGACCCCGAGTTGGGGACGAGCTCGAACCAGCTGTTGCCGGGCGCGAGGCGGATGACGGCGCCCGTGTCGTCGACGAGGCGGATGGGGGTCGTGCGGTCCGGCTTCGACCACGACGCGTGCACCATCCCCCCACCCGAGAGCACCCACGCCTCGCCTCCGCCGACGAGCTCGGTCTTCGGCACCCCGCCGTCGTTGGACACCGGCACCCGCACGATCACGACGTTGACGGCGGACAGCTGGGCCCCCGCCGAGTCGAGGTCGACCTCCCCCATCTGCGTGCGCAACCAGCGGGCGGACGCCGCATCCCAGCGCCAGGACGGGTGCGACGAGCCGCCGAACACGAGGTCCACGCCGGCGACGACCGCCCCCTCCCGGGCCGCGGTCGCACCACCCGGCTCGTCGGCGTAGGCGTACTGCTGAGGTGGCGGGGCGATGTCCGTGTGCATCGCGATAAGCTCGGGCGCCTTCACGATCACGTTGTGCGGCGCGTCCTTGTCCTTGGTGCGGTACATGACGTCCGCGGTGTCGGACTGGCCGTGGATCGCGTTGTACACGTTCGTCGAGCGCATGAGCTGCACGAAGCGCTGCTGCCCGCCCGAGTACGCGACGATGCCGCCGAACGGCGAGATGATGTCCGGATCCATGGGCCGGATCGAGCGGATGGGCCCGATCTCGGCCGGAATGTTCGAGTGCCACACCGCCACGTAGCGGGTGAGCCCGCCCTCGACGAGCTCCTCGAACACGAGGTCGGTGTACTGCAGCCCCACCTGCGGCCGCGCATCCCAGTGGTTGTCGATCTTCGCGGCGAGCGAGGGATGCGCGAGGCTCGCGGGGTCGTCCACCGCCACCCCGGTGAGCGGCGCCAGCACGACGGGCGCCGGGGTCTCGTAGTCGGAGGTGTAGCTCGGCGTGGGACTCGGCATCGGGGCGGGCGTCGCCGTCGTGCACCCCGCGAGCAGCCCGGCCGCTCCCACGAGCGCCGCGACCGCGTGAAACCGTCGCCGCCCCCGCACCATGAGCGACATGCTAGGACGCACCCCGGGGCGGCCCGCCGTCATCCGCGGCGCGTCCCCGAGGCGTGTCCGGCGGCTCAGACGGGACGGACGGCCTCGGCCTGCGGGCCCTTGGCGCCCGTGCCGAGCTCGAAGGTGACCGCCTGGCCCTCCTCGAGCACCTTGTACCCCGGCATGTCGATGGCGGAGTAGTGGACGAACACGTCCTGCCCGCCCTCTGCGGTGATGAACCCGAAGCCCTTCTCCGCGTTGAACCACTTCACGGTCCCGTTGGCCATCGTCGTGCTCCCTGCTTGCTCGTGACACCGCGCCACGGCCCTCCGGGGCCGGCGCATGGGGCGATGCTAGCGAGCGGAATCGAGCGGGATTCACACGAGGGGGCCGATTCCGGGCCCCGTGCGGAAGATTCAACGCAGATTAAACACCGGCGTAACACCGGGCCGCCGAAGCGGCGTCGCGCGACGCCTCAGCCCGCCGCCGGGGGAACGTAGTCGGCACCCAGCACGACCGTGATCGCGGCCACCGGGAACGCGTCGGAGAGCTGCACGTCGCTCGCACCGACCAGCTGGCCGATGCCGCGCGCGGCTCCCTCGTCGTCCGGGTTGGAGTAGTAGACGATCGTGGTCGGCTCCTCCGTGTTGGACGCGGCGGCGCGGCTCGGGTTCGGCCACCCCGCAGCGGCGATCTGGTCGCCCGCCGTGTTGGAGAGCCCCTGCGTCGGGGTGCCGTTGAGCACGGCGAGCGTGAGCTGCTGGAGGTAGGCCGGGTCGAGGGTCGTCGGGTCGGTCACGGGCTCCGCCGTCTCGACGACGGTCGGCGTATCGGACGGCGTCGGCGTCTGCTGGCCGAACGGCAGCTCGAATCGCGAGTCGAGCGTCGAGAGCGCGAACAGGCCCGCGACGACGAGCACGGCGGTCGCGAGCACGGCCCACGCGAACGCGATCCAGCCGCGCCCGCGCTTGCGAGGTGTGCGGTGCGCGCCGACGCGGTCGACGTCGGTGGGGATGTCGTCGAAGCGGTCGCGGGGGAAGCTGGCCATCTAGTCGATCGGGTCCTGAGTCTCGATGCGGAGGGTGCGGGAGGCGCGGGCGGCCACCCGGGCATCCCGCACACGCTGCAGTCGGCGCACCAGGAGTGGATCGTGGCGCAGCGCTGCCGGCGAATCGAGTATCGCCGACAGAAGCTGATAGTAACGTGCGGGTGCCACATCGAACTCCGCACGGATGGCGGAGGCCTTGGCCCCCGTGCGGCCCGTCCACGCGCTCTCGAACGCGAGCACGCGCGCGGAGAGCGGGTCCAGCTCGCCGGCCGGCGTGAGGCGCGCCGCTCCCGAGTTCGCGGACATGCGGCACCTCCTCAGGCTTGCGAGCCCGCTTCCCGGGCCGCCTCGGCCAGCCTAGGAGCCGCACGCCGCGGCATCCGCGCGACCCGCGGGGCTCGCCGGTCTCCAGACGCACTCGCGCCCTCAGCGCTGACGGGTCGCAGGGGTGCGTGCTCCCACGGAGGTCAGCCGACCGCCGTGCGGGGAGCCGGATGCGAGGGGCTCGCCGTCGATGGCGAGCACGAACGCGGCGTCGGGGTCGGCGCGACCCTCCGCCACGAGCGCGTCCCAGCGTCCCGCGACCTCCGGCAGCGCCGCACGCGCCTCGAACGTCACCGCGCGGGCGCCGACGTCGCGGATCGCGCCGAGCAACCGCGCCCGGTCGGGCGGCGGCAGGTAGACGGCGGTGCCGAGCGAGGCGACGACGAGCGTCGACCCCCGGGGGGCGGCGGCGGCGAGCGCGCCGAGGGAGGCGAGCGCGTCGCCCGCCACCACCTCGGGCGGCTCGAGCCGGGCCGCCGCGAGCGCCTCCCGCAGCCGGGCGCGGCGCTCGGGCCGGTCGGGCGGCAGCGACGCCTCGAGCCAGCGCGCGTCCTCGGGGTCGGCGGCATCGAGCGGGGCGAGGTCGACGCCGCGCCGCCAGCGGATGTCCGGGAGCGCCTGCGGGACGAGCGTCGCATCCGTCTCCGCCTCGAGCACGGGCGGCCCCTCCCCGAGGACCGCGAGCCCCCCGGGTGTGCGGAGGCGGTAGCCGTAGCGGTCGGGGATGAGGCAGAGCCCCGCCGACGCACCCAGCTCGACGAGCGCGATCGGCCCCGGGATGCGGGCGAGCGCGACCGTGAGGGGGACGCAGCGCCCCGGCTCGTTGGTCTGCACCCGCCGGCGCGGGAGCTGCTCGGCGACCGCGTCCGCCCGGGCGAGCACCGCATCCGCCCACACCGGGTAGTCGGCGTCGGGGGCGCCCAGCTGGGCCGCGACCGCGAACAGCAGGGAGGGTTGCCGCGCGGGGGGCGGGAGCGCGTCGAGGAGGGCGAGCAGGCGGGGGTCGTCGGCGACGCCCAGGCACCACTCCACCTGCCGCGCGGAGGTCGCCGCGAGCTCGCGCGCCGCCCGCAGGTACCAGTCGCGCGTCGACTCGGTCATCCCCACATCATCCGGGAACTCCGCGTCGCCCCGCGACGTTGCACTCAGCGGGTCCTCCCCCGGGGACCCTACGATGTGCGAGGAAAGGGAACGCGATGGGCTACAAGGTCACCAAGACGGACGACGAGTGGCGCGAGGAGCTCGGCGACGACCGCTTCCGCGTGCTGCGGCAGGCGGGCACCGAGCGGGCCTGGACGGGCGAGCTGCTCGACGAGCACCGCGCGGGCCTCTACACCTGTGCCGCGTGCGGCGCCGAGCTGTTCAAGAGCGGCACGAAGTTCGACTCCGGCTGCGGCTGGCCGAGCTTCTACGACTCGGTGAACCCGGATGCCGTCGAGCTCATCGAGGACCGCTCGCTCGGCATGGTGCGCACCGAGGTGCGCTGCGCCAACTGCGGCGGCCATCTGGGGCACGTCTTCGACGACGGCTTCGGCACCCCCACGGGTCTGCGCTACTGCATGAACTCGCTCTCGCTCGGCTTCCAGGCCCAGGGCGAGGGTGCGGACGCGGCCGCGGGCGCCGAGAGCTGACGATGGGCGCGAAGGGCTCCGCCGCGGAGGCGATGCTGCGGCGGCGGTCCCACTCATCGGTGGGCGACGAGGCACCGAGCGAGAAGGAGCTGCTGCGGCTGCTCGAGGTCGCCGGCACCGTCGCCGACCACGCGGCTCTGCGACCCTGGCGCGTGATCGCGCTGCGGGGCGAGGCGCGCGAGCGCGTGGGGCGGGCGATCGCGGAGGCGACCGGCGCCACCGGGTCCGACGCCGAGAAGCTCGCCCGGAAGCCCTTGCGCGCCCCGCTGCTGCTCGCCGTCGTCGTCTCGCCGAAGCCGAGCGGCAAGGTCGCCGACTGGGAGCAGGAGGCGGTCGCCTCCGGGGTCGCCCACGCGCTGAGCCTGCTGCTCGACGAGGCCGGCTGGGGCGTCATGTGGCGCACCGGCCACTACACGCGCTCGGGCGCCGTCCACCGCGCACACGAGCTGGGGCCGGACGAGCGGCTCATGGGCTGGCTCTACGTCGGGTCGAGGCCCGAGAAGAAGAGCGGGCGCCGCAAGCCCATCACGGCGAGGAAGCACCTGACGAGTCTGTGACGCGCTCGGGCGCGAGGTGCCCGGGCCGCCGGATCGACGCGACGCCGACCGCCGCGATCGCGAGCGCCGCCCCGCCGACCGTCGCGAGGTCGAGGCCCGCATCCGCGACGGGCAGCAGCGCATCGAGCAGCACGGCGGCCGTGAGCTGGCCGGCGATCGTCGCGAGCCCGAAGAGCAGCACCCCCGTGAGCGGGACGATCGCAGCCCCGCCGGCGATGAACGCGATGCCGATGACCCCGCCCAGGTAGAGCACCGGATCGCTCGGCAGCGCCGGGGGCGCGCCCATCACCGCGACGTCGATGCCTGCGGCGACGGCGAGCACGATCGTGCCGGCGAGGAAGCTCACGAAGGTCGCGGCGAGCACCGAGCCCGCCCGCTGGCGCAGCTGGCCGTTGACGGCCTGCTGCCACGACATCCCGGTGCCCGCGACGAGCGGCAGGAGCAGCAGCCACCACGGGGCGTCGCCGCGCACCCGGTCGGAGACGGCCCAGATCACGGCCGCCACCGCGAGCACCGCGCCGAGGACGCGCGGCAGGGTCAGCGGCTTGGGCACCATCGCGCCGATCCCCCGACGGTCGATGAGCAGCGAGCCGACCGCCTGGCCGCCGACGATCGCCACCGTGAACAGGGCGACGCCGAGCACCGGGGCCACGAGCCCCTGCGAGGTCACCATGAGCGCACCCGCGACCCCGCCGAACAGGAACCAGGGCGACATGCTGCGGTCGCGCACGGCCGAGCGGATGCGGCCGAGACCGGCGCGCGCGTCGCGCCGACCGAGCAGCGCGAGGGCGCAGAGGACCGTGCCGATGCCGAAGGAGATGAACGCCGCGATCACTCCGCCGCCCACCTCGACGGCGAGCTCGCCGTTGATGCGGGCCTGCACGGCGATGAGCGCACCCGCGACCACGGCGCAGACGAGGGCGGCGGTCGTCACGAAGGGGCGAACCGCGTGCTCGTGCGACATGACCCTCCGTCCCTGGAGCCTCCTGTCGGATTCGAACCGACGACCCTCGCTTTACAAGAGCGACGCTCTGGCCAACTGAGCTAAGGAGGCGCGCGCGCCCTCACCCCTCGGGCTGCGGTCGACGCGGTTGACAGCCTACGGCGCTACGGCGCGGTGGTGGCCGTGGGAGCCGGTGTGGGGCTCGGCGTCGGCGTCGCCGTGTACGCGTCGCCCGCCGCATCCGTCACGAACTGGGCGAGCTCCTTGGCGTCGAAGTCCTTCGTGTACTGGAACCTCTTGCCGTCGACGATGATCGTCGGTGCCGTCGTGATGGCGGGGATGTCGGCGTTCGGGATGGGCCCATTGAGCGCGCGCACCGTGGCGGCCTGCACCCAGGACGCGAAGCGCTTCTTCTCGATGCAGGTCTTGATCCGCGCGCGATCGGTGACGCCGGCGTCGACCGCGCGGGAGAGCAGCTCCTCGTCGGTCAGCCCCTCCGACCCCTCCTCGGGCTGATCGGCGAACAGCGCCTCGTGGAAGTCGAAGAACGCGTCGGGCGAGTACTCGGCCACGCACGCCGCGGCGTTGGCGGCCCGCAGCGAGTACTGGGTGCCGGCCGACTTCGTGGTGAGCAACGCGATGGGGTGGATCTCGATGGTGGCGGCGCCGGACGAGACCCACTTGCGCAGCTGGGCCGCGTTGTTCTGCTCGAAGGTGCCGCAGTTGCCGCAGAGGTAGTCGACGTACACGCGGATGTCGATGACGCCCGTCTCGCCGGGCTCCGACGCGACGGGGGTCGCGCTCGGCGCGAGGCCCGGGGTGCGCACGGCCTTGAGGTCGGCGCCGATGCGGATGCCGTCGCTCGCCATGTTGAGGGGCCCGCGGGCGGGACCCTGGTTCACCGTGATGAGCGTGACGGCGACGACGGCGATCACCACGAGCGCCCCGCCGACCACGCTCGACAGGATGATGAGACGGCGACGGCGCTCCTGCTTGCGGTGCAGGGCGCGCAGTTCGCGGGCGCGCTCCTTCGCGGCAGCCCGGGCATCGTTGCCGCCGGGCTCCGGGCGATCGGACTCGCCGTAGGTCATCGATCCTCGTTCTCGGGTGTGGGGAGCGCGTTCGAGAGAATACGACGCGCGGGTGCAGGGGCGCCACTCGGCTCCGCGGTGCGATGCTAGGCAGCCAATCTGGGAACCTTCCGGACGCCCCCTGAAGGCGGGGGGGGCCGCGGCGCTGTGTCATACTGAGCGGGATCGTCGGCACCGACGCCGGCGGTCTTTCCATTCACTACGGATCGTCCGGCACGTACCTGCCGGTGAAGGAGAACGAATCACCATGGCATCCGTCACTTTCGACAAGGCCACCCGCATCTATCCCGGATCGACCCGCCCCGCGGTCGACGCGATCGACCTCCAGGTCGATGACGGCGAGTTCCTCGTGCTCGTCGGGCCCTCCGGCTGCGGAAAGTCCACGACCTTGCGCATGCTCGCCGGCCTCGAAGAGGTCAACGACGGCCGCATCCTGATCGGCGACCGCGACGTCACCGACGTGCCGCCGAAGGACCGCGACATCGCGATGGTCTTCCAGAACTACGCCCTCTACCCGCACATGACCGTCGCCGAGAACATGGGCTTCGCGCTCAAGATCGCGGGCGTCGGCAAGGAGGAGCGCGCCGCGCGCGTCCTCGAGGCCGCCAAGCTGCTCGACCTGGAGCCCTACCTCGGCCGCAAGCCGAAGGCCCTCTCCGGTGGTCAGCGTCAGCGCGTCGCCATGGGCCGCGCCATCGTGCGTCAGCCCCAGGTGTTCCTCATGGACGAGCCGCTCTCGAACCTCGACGCGAAGCTCCGCGTCCAGACCCGCACCCAGATCGCCTCGCTGCAGCGCCGCCTCGGCGTCACCACGGTCTACGTCACCCACGACCAGACCGAGGCCCTCACCATGGGCGACCGCATCGCGGTGCTCAAGGACGGCATCCTGCAGCAGGTCGGCTCGCCGCGCGACCTGTACGAGACGCCGAACAACGTGTTCGTCGCGGGCTTCATCGGCTCGCCGGCCATGAACCTGTTCCAGGCGGACGTGGTCGACGGCGGCGTGCGCTTCGGCACCTCGGTCACCCCGGTCGAGCGCGACGTGCTCGCCTCGGCCAAGGGCGGCAAGGTCATCGTGGGCGTGCGCCCCGAGGATGTCGCGATCGCCAAGTCGGGCGAGGGCCTGACCGTCGAGGTCGACGTCGTCGAGGAGCTCGGCGCCGACGGCTACCTGTACGGCCACACCGAGCTGGACGGCCACCGCGTCGACATCATCGCGCGCGTCGACGGCCGCAACCACCCGGACGCCGGCGAGAAGGTCGTCGTCACCCCGGTCCCGAAGCACGTGCACGCATTCGACGTCGAGTCGGGCGACCGCCTCAACGCCGCGCCGATCGCCGCGTCGACGATCGCGTAACGCATCCGCTTCACCGGAGGCCGCATCCCCGTCCGGGGGTGCGGCCTCCGTCGTTCCTGCGAATAGGCTCGGGGCGTGAGCTCGCTCTCGATCACCTCGGCCGTTCCCGACCCCGCGCTTCTCGACCTGCCCTGGGATCTGCCGCTCGAGTCGTGGCCCGACGAGACGATCGCCGCCCTGCCGAAGGGCATCTCTCGCCACCTCGTGCGCTTCGTGCACCTCGAGGGCTTCGTGGTCGCGATCAAGGAGACCACGGCCGAGCTCGCCCGCCGCGAGTACGACATGCTGCGCACCCTGCAGCGTCTCGACGTGCCGTGCGTCGAGCCGGTCGCCGTGGTCACGGGGCGGGTCGCCGCCGACGGCGAGGAGCTCTCCCCCGCCCTCGTCACGCGCCACCTCAAGTTCTCGCTGCCGTACCGCGCCCTGTACTCGCAGGCGCTGCGCCCCGACACGGCGACGCGCCTCGTCGACGCGCTCGCGCTCCTGCTCGCGCGGCTGCACCTCATCGGCTTCTACTGGGGCGACGTGTCGCTGTCCAACACCCTGTTCCGACGCGACGCGGGCGCGTTCGCCGCCTACCTCGTCGACGCGGAGACCGGCAAGCTCTACGAGGGCGGGCTCTCGAACGGGCAACGCGAGAACGACCTCGAGGTGGCGCGCATCAACATCGCCGGCGAGCTGCTCGACCTGCAGTCCGGCGGCCGGCTCGACGAGGCGGTCGACCCCGTCGATATCGCCGACGGCATCGTCGCGGCGTACCGCTCCCTGTGGCGCGAGCTCACGGCATCCGAGACCTTCCCCGAGGCGGAGCGCTGGCGCATCCGGGAGCGCGTCGAGCGGCTCAACGACCTGGGCTTCGACATCGAGGAGCTGTCGATCCGCCGGGGCGACGACGGCACGAGCGTGCGGATCCAGCCGAAGGTCGTCGACGCCGGGCACCACTCGCGGCGCCTGCTGCGGCTCACCGGCCTCGACGCGGGCGAGAACCAGGCCAGGCGCCTGCTCAACGACCTCGACGCCTACCGCGCGATGCGCGGCAAGTCGGACGAGGACGAGGAGATGGTCGCCCACGAGTGGCTCGTGTCGGTGTTCGAGCCGGTCGTGCGGTCGATCCCGCGGGAGCTGCGCGGCAAGCTCGAGCCGGCCGAGGTGTTCCACCAGCTGCTCGACCACCGCTGGTACCTGTCGCAGGAGCAGAACCGCAACGTGCCGCTCGCCGAGGCCGTCACCTCCTACGTCGACACCGTGCTGCGCCACCGCCGCGACGAGGTGACCGTGGTGGGGCCGCCGACGTCGGCGATCACCCTGCCGATCGCGGTCGTCGACGACGGCGAAGAGGATTGGATGGCGAAGGTCTGATGGACGAGCTCCCCGAGTACACCGCCGCCGACCTCGAGCGCGAGGACGCGTTCGACGTGCCGTCGTTCACGAACGACGACGCCGTCGATCTCGGCCTCGCCGCCGTCGAGGTGATCGACGAGCGCGGGCTGAGCCTCGCGGTGCGCGTCGTGCTGCGCGGCGACGTGGTCTTCCAGGCGAAGCTCGGCGCCTCCGGTCCGGGCAACGACCCGTGGCTCGCGGGCAAGGCCGCGGTCGCCGAGCGCTTCGGCGAGCCGTCGCTGCTCGTGCGCCGCCGTCACGAGGAGGCGGGCACCCCCTTCGAGGAGCGCACGGATGTCGACCACGACCTCCTGCGCGCCCACGGCGGCTCGATCCCCCTCCGCGTCGACGGCGAGCTCGTGGGCACGATCACGATGTCGGGCGAGCCCGACGTCGTCGACCACGCGGCCGCTGCGGAGGCGATCCGCCGCTACCTCGCGGCGCGATAGTCGCCGTTCCGCGCCATCGTTCCCGAAGGAACGGGTGCGATCACGCGGAACGGGAACTATGAGGCGGCGGATGCGGCGCGCAGCTTCGCGACCTCGTAGAGGGCGACGGACACGGCGATGCCCGCGTTGAGCGACTCGGTGTCGGAGGAGATCGGGATCGACACGATCGCGTCGCAGTTCTCGGTGACGAGCCGCGAGAGACCCTTGCCCTCGGAGCCCACCACGATCACGATGGGCCGGTCGGCGAAGGAGATGCCGGGCAGCGACACCTCGCCGCCGCCGTCGAGGCCGAGCACGAAGAGCCCCTCCTTCTTGAGGGCCTGCAGCGTCTGCGTGAGATTCGCCGCCATCGCGACGGGCACGCGCACGGCGGCGCCCGCCGAGGTCTTCCACGCGGAGGCCGTCATGCCCACCGAGCGACGCTGCGGCACGATCACGCCGTGCGCGCCGAACGCCCCCGCGGAGCGGATGATGGCGCCGAGATTGCGCGGGTCGGTCACCCCGTCGAGGGCGACGATGAGCGGCGGGCGCCCCGTGTCGTGGGCGCGCTCGACGAGGTCGAGCGGGTGGGCGTACGCGTACGGCGGCACCTTGAGTGCCAGCCCCTGGTGCACGGCGTCGTGGCCGCTCATCCGGTCGAGCTCGGGGCGCATGACCTCGAGCACCGGGATGCCGCGCTTGGTCGCGATCGACAGCGCCTCCTTGACGCGGTCGTCCATCTCGACGCGGGCCGCGACGTAGAGCGTCGTCGCTGGGATGCGGGCGCGCAGCGCCTCGACGACCGAGTTGCGGCCCGTGACGAGCTCGCCCTCGTCGGCCTTCTTGGGCCGCGGCGCGCGCTTGGCGGGCGCATCCGGCTTGCCGTGCCGCGCGCGGGCCGCCTCCAGGCGGTCGTTCGCGGCCTTCCGCTTGCCGGCGACGTGCCAGCTGCGGTCCTCCGCCTTCGGGGTCGGGCCCTTGCCCTCGAGCGCCTTGCGCCCGTGCCCCCCCGTTCCCGCGGTGGCGCCCTTCTTCGTCTTGCGCGCCCCCGGGCGTCCCGGCTTGGCCATCAGCAGCTCCCCTGCGTCGTGTGGATCGTGTTCGTGGTCACGCGAGGCTCCAGCGGGCGCCGTCGGGTGTGTCGTCGATCGCGATGCCCGCGGTCGCGAGTTCGTCGCGGATGCGGTCGGCGGCCGCGAAGTCCCGCGCGGCCCGGGCGGATGCCCGGTCGGCGAGCAGTCGCTCCACGAGCGCGGCGAGCGCGACGTCGGCGGCGCCGGATGCGGCATCCGCCCACTCGGGTGCCGTCGGGTCGACGCCCAGCACGCCCGTCATGGCCTTCACGCGCTCGCGCAGCACCGCGACCTCGGCGAGGTCGCCCGCGTCGAGCGCCGTGTTGCCGGCGCGTACCGCCTCGTGCAGCACGCCGAGCGCCTGCGGCACGCCGAGGTCGTCGTCCATCGCCGCGGCGAAGGCCTCGGGCACGTGCCCGTCGCCCGGCCCCGCGACGGCGCCGGACTCGAGGGCGCGCTCGGCGCGCTCGAGGAACCCCGCGATGCGGTCGAGCGCCGCCTCGGCCTCCTCGAGGGCGCCGGGGTGGTAGTCGATCGCCGAGCGGTAGTGCGCACTCGCGAGGTAGTAGCGCACCACGACGGGCCGCGCGAGGGCGAGGAACTCGGCCGCGTAGATCGAGTTGCCGAGCGACTTCGACATCTTCTGGCCCTCGACCATGACGATGCCGTTGTGCACCCAGTAGCGGGCGAAGCCGTCGCCGGCCGCGGTCGACTGGGCGAGCTCGTTCTCGTGGTGCGGGAAGCGCAGGTCGAGGCCGCCGCCGTGGATGTCGAACTCGGCCCCGAGGTAGCGCTTCGACATCGCCGAGCACTCGATGTGCCATCCGGGGCGCCCGGCGCCCCACGGCGAGCTCCACGACGCGGACGCCGGCTCCTCCGGCTTGGAGCCCTTCCAGAGGGCGAAGTCGCGCGGGTCGCGCTTGCCGCGGGTGGCCGCATCCGGGGAGTCGGCCATGTCGTCGAGCTTCTGGCGGGTGAGCTCGCCGTAGGCGGGCCAGCTGCGCACGTCGAAGTAGACGTCGCCCGTGCCGTCGTCGGCGACGTAGGCGTGGCCGCGCTCGATGAGGGCGTCGATGAGCTCCTGCATCTGGGGGATGCTTGCGGTCGCGCGCGGCTCGTAGCTGGGGGGCAGGATGCCGATGGCCCGGTAGCCGGCCGTGAACTCGAGCTCGACCCGGTAGGCGAGCGCCCACCACTGCTCGTGCTCGGACGCGTTCGCGAGCACCTTGTCGTCGATGTCGGTGACGTTGCGCACGAAGGTGACGTCGTATCCGCGATACGCGAACCAGCGCCGCCAGAGGTCGTAGGCGAGCGCGGAGCGCAGGTGGCCGACGTGGGGCGAGGACTGCACGGTGGGTCCGCATACGTACATGCCGACCTGTCCCGGCTGCAGCGGCTCGAAGTCGCGCAGCGCCTGGGCGCGGCTGTCGTAGAGGCGGATCGTCACCCGGCGAGTTTACCGGCGCGCCCGGCGCGGGCGTCCGCGTTCGACAACGGAGCGCGAGGCGGGTAAGGTAAGCCTTACCTGAGTCTTCGCGATGGTGCGCGTCGCGTGACCCGATCACATCCAACCCACGGAGATCTACTCTTGTCGTACGCGCCTGCCCGCGCGCGCTCCCGCGCGCCCTGGATCGCCCTCCTTCTCGTCCCGCTGCTCGCCCTCGCGAGCGTGCTCGTCCCCACCGCACCCGCATCCGCCGCCCCCGGCGATGTCGCGGGCGCCACCCTCGACTGGGGCATCCGCACGAGCTTCGTCAACTACGTAAAGGGCCCGATCGCCCACGGAGTGGTCACCCCCGACGGTGTCGGAGGCACGGGCCCGTTCAGCTGGGCCGGAGGGACCGGCACATCCCAGTCGGTCGAATACCCCGGTTCGGTCCGTTTCGAGGGACACAAGGGCACCGGGGTGCCTGCCGATGAGTATGCACTCGACCTGACGTTCAGCCACCTTCGCGTGCGTCTCACCTCGACCTCCACCGCGGAGCTCGTGCTGGATGTTCGCACCCGCCCGCTGGGCGCAAGCGAGTATACGAACCACTCCGACGTCGTCTTCGCGACGCTCGCCCTCGCCTCCGGCAACGTCACGTCCACCGCGACGGCGGTCGCCTACACCGGCGTGCCCGCCGTGTTGACCGCCGACGGCGCGGCGGCGTTCGCCGGCTTCTACAGCGCGGGCGAGAACCTCGACCCGGTCTCCTTCAGCTGGCCCGTCGAGCAGGCGCCCATCGTGCCGACGCTCGCGGTCTCCCAGACCGAGGGCCTCGAGCCCGGCGGCGCGTCGATCACCATCACGGGCACCGACTACAACACCGACTACGCCAACCGCCACGGGGCCGGCAAGGCGGGCGTCTACGTGCAGATCGGCTGGCTCGACAGCGCCTGGCGCCCCTCCGCCGGAGCACCCTCCTCCGCCCGCAACAACGCCTACCAGCGCTGGGTGAAGGAGGACCCCACCGCCGGCCTCTACCTCCAGT
>MKVM01000002.1 GCA_001898835.1 Micrococcales bacterium 72-143
AGGCGTTGGTGACACCACCCTCGACCGGGTCGACGGACATGAACCGTCCGAGCGCGGGCACGTAGACGCGGGCACCCATCTCGATCGATGCCACGGTGCCCTGGTGTTCGTAGAGCTTCCGGTTGCCGCCTACCCAGGCGTAGTCCGCATCCGCACCGCCGATGGTGTCGGGGACGGCATCATCCGCGGTGGTCGTGCCGATCTGCCCGGTGGCCGGGTCGATCGGCTGCCCGAACGGATCGTAGCTGGCGCGTGTGCCGATGCGGGTGCCGATGTTGTCGGCCTGCACGATCACATCCCCGTGCAGGTTCGGATACGCCCACCCCACCGCAGCACCCGTGCTGTCGACCCGGATGGTGGCACCACCGGGGAGACCGTAGGTGGCCTCGAACCCGGACGCCGTCACCACCGCCCACGCCCCGTCGCCGCCGCCGGCGTAGAGGTACTTCGTCACCTCAGGGGTGGCCGTGGGGCTGGTCTTGACGGTGCGTTTCACGATCCGGTTGGTCGCGTCTCGCGTGTATTCGATGATCGTCCCGTCATCCAGGGTCGTGCCCGTGTGCCGGTTCGTCACGTCATAGACGAGGGTCTGATCCCCGAGACGAGTCGTGTTCCCGCGCGCGTCGTCGGCGAGGGTGGCGCCGGGCCCGTACGTGGTGAGGTTGGCACCGGCGACCGGGGGTGTCGCGCTGCCTGCGCCGAGGTTCGTGACCTTCTGATCCGTCACCGTCGACGCATCCACGAACGCCAGCTGGATGACGTCGGTCACCCGTGTAAGGCCAGCTAGGAGCTATGCCACGCATCGGCTCGGCGAACGACTTTAGCGAACCGACGGCGTTTCGCGGCGGCAATCTCGTCGGATCCGGGCGGGCCGACCCATGAAGGGGAGAGCGGACCTAGCGCAGGGACAAGTCGGACAAGCTCAACTCCTTCCTCGCCGAGGCGAATGAGCTCCCGCAGCACTCGCGAGAGAACCTCGCGCTCGCTTCGGCAGGGAGCGTCGAGTTCCATCATCAGTCCCTCGCCACTTCCGATCGTCGAATCCCCGTTGTCCGCGATCGTCACCATTACCCTGACTTCGCCGGAACGACCGGAATCAAACCAGCCAACGGCCGTTGCCTCGTCGGCTCCTTGCAGCTCGAATGAGACCTGAGGAAAGCGCGCGTGCACCTGATCCTTGAGTTGAACCATGACTTCAAGCGGATCAATCCGTAGCACTGTGCCCCCCATCACATCATGCCCTTGTTATACCGATACGGCAGTGGAGGCCCCTTCAATATATTCAGGTGTCCGTAGCCGTTCACCCTGTTGATCGGAAGCCATTTCGCGGACAGCCGGAGCGCCGCAAAACCCGGAGCCCCAGGAAGGGCACCGTTGCCCCAGCCGAGTTTGGTGGTCGCCTGTGCCTTATTGAGAGCACCGCCGGTGGCGGTTGGCACGTTCATCGTTCCCATGTTCCTGGTGCCGAACAGCTTGCTATCCAGCCCAAGCCATCTAGAGTCGGCTGCCTTCAGGCCAAGGTTTGCGCCCGCAGTCGTCTTCGGCCCGGGGACGAAAAGCGACCCTATGGCCAGCGTCCACTTCGCGCGTTCCCATTCTTCTTCGGTGACCGGGGTGAACTCGCAATCACCCCAGCCGCTCCATGAACCGCATGACGGGCCACCCGCGCTTACTGAGCCACAACTCGGATCCCACGAACACTGACCGGTGAGGTCGTATTTGTTGATGGGGTCGGCGGGGTAGTCGTAGGCGTTGGTGACACCACCCTCGACCGGGTCGACGGACATGAACCGTCCGAGCGCGGGCACGTAGA
>MKVM01000003.1:0-661841 GCA_001898835.1 Micrococcales bacterium 72-143
ACCCTCGACGCCAAGACCCGCGCCGGCGCAACCCTCGCCGTGTTCACCGTCGGAGCCGGCGGCGCCGTCCAGGCCGACAACGAGCTCGCCGTCCCGATCGCCTTCCACGACACGACAACGAAGCTCGCGGTGTCGCAGACCACCGGGCTCGACCCGGCGGGCGCGACCATCACCGTGACCGGCACGAACTACGACCCGAGCGCCGTCGGCCTGCACGGCCCCAGCGCGGGCCAGGCCGCGGGCGTCTACGCGCAGATCGGCTGGCTCGACACGAACTGGCGACCCTCGCAGGGCGCCGACTCGGGCACGCGCTCGAACGCCTACACCGCATGGGTGCAGGGCACGAACGAGACCGCGCCCTACCTCCGCTGGACGATCAACCCCTACGGCCTCGCCGACTTCAGCTGGACGGTGACGATCGACAAGGCCACCCTCGACGCGAAGGCACGCACCGGCGCCACGCTCGCGGTGTTCACGGTGGGCGCCGGCGGCGTCATCCAGGCCGGCAACGAGCTCTCGGTGCCGATCGCCTTCACGGTGCCGAGCACGGGAGGCGGGGGCGACGTCGAGCCGACGCCCGCCCTCACGGCCGGCAGCCTCAGCTGGGGCGTGAAGGCGAGCTTCCGCTCCTACGTCACCGGGCCCATCGCGCACGGCGCGATCACCACGACCGGCGCCTCGTCCGTGCTCGGCGCGTACGTGTTCCCGCAGGCCGCGGCGGCGCAGCTCGCCAACGGCCTCGGCACCGTCGCCTACTCGGGCTCGGTGCGCTTCACGGGCCACGACGGCATCCTCGACCTGCGTCTCTCCGACCCGCAGGTGCGCATCGACTCGGCGACGAGCGGCACGCTCCTGCTGCGCGTGAACGGCGGGGCGCCGGTCGCCTTCGCGTCCCTCGCGCTCGGCTCGGGGACGAAGACCACGGATGCCACGGGCGCCGTGCGCTACGCGAACGTGCCGGCGAGCCTCACCTCGGCGGGCTCCGGCGCCTTCAGCTTCGAGGGGAGCACCTTCTACCCCGCGGGCACCGCGCTCGACCCGGTGACCTTCCTCGTGGGGTCGGCGAACAGCGCCCCCTCGGGCACCGTGGTGGTGGCATCCGCCACGAAGAAGACGAGCAACGGCCCGGCCGCCACCCCGCCCGCCACCACCGGCATCACGCTGTCCGACGGCGAGCCCGTCGAGGGCGGCGACGTCACGGCGGAGGCCGACGGCTTCCAGCCGAACGAGTCGGGCATCCTCGTGGTCATCTACTCGACCCCGACCGTGCTGGCCGAGAACGTCACGGCGGATGCCTCGGGCCGCGTGAGCTGGTCGGGCACGCTGCCCCGCGGCCTCACCGGTCAGCACACGCTCACCTTCCAGGGCTCCGTCGACCGCGGCATCGTGCTCGACATCGCCGCGGCGAGCGAGCTGCAGTGCACGGTCTCGGACGCGAAGCTCGTGTGGGGCTTCAAGGAGAGCTTCCGCGCCTACATCGACGGCTCCATCGCGAACGGCGAGTGGACCACCGAGGGCGGCGTGAGCTATGCGACGCCGAGCTTCACCTGGACCGGCGGGACCGGCGGGGCGGATGCCGACGGCGCGCTCGACGTGCAGTACGCCGGCTCCGTGCGGTTCACCGGTCACGGCGGCGTGCTCGACACGACGATCGCGAACCCGCGCGTCGTCATCGACGGCGACCGCGCCGTGCTGCTGCTCGACGTGACCGGCACGACGCAGGCGGGCGAGGCGGTCTCGCAGACCGCCGTCGAGTTCGCCGAGCTCGACCTCGCGGGCGTCGAGGGCACGACCGATGGCGACACGGTCACGTGGTCCGACGTGCCCGCCACACTCACGGCCGCCGGTGCCGCCGCGTTCGGCACCTACCCCGAGGGCGAGGCACTCGACCCCGTGACGATCACGGCGACCGTGGAGAGCGGATGCGCGTCCGAGTCCCCGGCGCCGACCGCCACCGCGACCGACGACGAGCTCGCCCCCGAGCCGACGGCGGCCGAGGGCTGGCCGGTCTGGGCGACCGTGCTCATCGTCGCCCTGCTGGTCGCGGCGATCATCGCGGCGCTCGTCATCATCCTGGTGCGTCGCCGGCGCGCCTGACGCACCGCACCACTCCGCCCGTCCGGTCCCGGCGCACCCGGGGCCGGGCGGGCGGTTCCCGTCGGAGGCGGCGACGCCGGCGGGATCAGCGGACGAGCAGTGCCGTCGCGATGGCGGCGAGACCCTCCCCGCGACCCGTGAATCCGAGGCCGTCGGAGGTCGTCGCGGCGACGCTCACCGGCGCACCCACGAGCTCGCCGAGATGCGCCTCCAGCTCCGCCCGGCGGGCGGCGAGGCGCGGCCGGTTCGCGATCACCTGCACGACCACGTTGCCGACCCGTAGGCCCGTGCCGGCCACGAGCGCGAGGGTCTCGCGCAGGAACACCTCGCTCGCCGCACCCGCGAACTCGGGCGCCGCGGCGCCGAACCGCGAGCCGAGGTCGCCGAGGCCCGCGGCCGAGAGCAGGGCATCGCACATCGCGTGGATGACGGCGTCGCCGTCGGAGTGCCCCTCGAGCCCGGGCTCGTCCGGGAAGTAGACGCCCCCGAGCCAGAGCGGAACCGACTCGTCGTAGCGATGCACGTCGACACCGACGCCCGTGCGGATGCGGCTGCCCGCCTCGAGCAGCTGCTCGGCGCGACCCAGGTCCCACGGGGTCGTGATCTTGAACGCGCGCGGTTCGCCCGGCACCGTCACCACGGGGTGGCCGGCCGCGGCGTACAGTGCCGCGTCGTCCGTGTGGTCGGACGTGGCCGCGGCGTAGGCGGCCACGAGTTCGGCACGCGGGAAGCCCTGAGGGGTCTGCACGTGAACGAGGTCGCTGCGGTCGACCGCCTCGACGACGCGCTCGCCCTCGACGCGCTTGACCGTGTCGACCACGGGCGACGCGGGGATGACGCCGACCCCATCGCGGACCGCGCCCGCGACGCGGTCGATGAGCGAGCTCGGGGTGAGCGCGCGCGCGGCGTCGTGCACGAGCACGACCTCGACGCCGTCGGCGAGCACCGCGAGGCCGGCCGCGACCGACAGCTGACGGGTCTCACCGCCCGGCACCACCGTGAGGTGGGCGGATGCGGCACCCGCCACGTGCTCCCCGATCGCGCGGGCGCGCGCGACGAGGGCGGCGGGGGCGACGACGACCACCTGCGCCGGCTCGACGGCCCCGAAGACGCCCCTCAGGGCGTGCTCGAGGATCGTGACCCCGCTCAGCTCCACGAAGGCCTTGGGCTCCTCGCGACCGAGACGGGTGCCGCCGCCCGCGGCGACGACGACGACCGCGAGGCGCACATCCGGAGTCATGGGAATGAGCCTACGGGGGGCGCTGGTATCGACCGCCGCATCGAGCCCGTGGAATTCGCGCGTCCGCGGCGCTCCTCAGCGCGCGAGGGCGGACCTCAGGAGGCGAGCACCTCGTCGAGCACCGTGGAGGCCTTCTCCTCGTCGGTCTTCTCGGCGAGCGCGAGCTCCGAGATGAGGATCTGACGTGCCTTCGCGAGCATGCGCTTCTCGCCCGCGGAGAGCCCGCGGTCCTGATCGCGACGCCACAGGTCGCGCACGACCTCGGAGACCTTGATGACGTCGCCGGAGGCGAGCTTCTCGAGGTTCGCCTTGTAGCGGCGGCTCCAGTTGGTGGGCTCCTCCGTGAAGGGGGCGCGCAGCACCTCGAAGACCTTGTCGAGGCCCTCCTTGCCGATCACGTCACGGACGCCGACGAGGTCGACGTTCTCGGCCGGGACCTCGATGACGAGGTCGCCCTGGGTGACGTTGAGCTTCAGGTACTTCTTCGTCTCGCCCCGGATCACCCGATCCTTGACCTCGATGATGGTTGCCGCACCGTGATGGGGGTAAACGACCGTCTCGCCGACCTCGAAGAGCATGGAGTTGTTCCTTCCGCAGACCTCTCATTTTATCACAGTGGGCGTCCCCCGGCCGGGGGCGACGGCATCCGCGACCCCGCACTGCCGCTAGTCTGGGAGGGCTCGTCGTCTACGCCTGGAGGATCCCCGTGAGAGCACGTGCCGTGGCCGCCATCGCCCTGAGCGGAGCGCTCGTCGTCGGGCTCAGCGGATGCGCGCTCTGGCAGCAGCCCGAGACGGGGCGCGAGTACGACGCGAGCGACGGGGTGAGCCTGAACCTCGGCGACCTGGAGCTGCGCAACGTGCTCGTGCTCACCGAGGACGGCGACCTCGGCAACCTCGTCGGCACGGCCGTCAACACCACGGGCGCCGACATCGACTTCACGGTGCAGTGGAACATCGACGGCACATACCACGAGGTGGAGCTGACGGCGAGGGCGCACGGCCGCACGAGCTTCGGCACCGACGGCGACCAGGTGACCCTGCAGCCGCTCGGCGAGAAGGCCGGCAGCATGCTCGACACCGTCGTGCACATCAGCTCCGACCAGAAGGAGCTGCGCATCCCGGTGCTCGACGCGACGCTGCCCGAGTACGACGGCGCGCTCCCCACGCCGACCCCGACGCCCACTCCGCGCAGCACCCCGAGCCCGAGCGCGACACCCGAGGGCTGACCACCGGCGCCATGGCGCCGAAGCTGCCCTGCGGCTCAGTTCTCGAAGCGGTAGCCGAGCCCGCGCACCGTCACGAGCAGCTGCGGGTTCGAGGGGTCCGGCTCGATCTTCGCCCGGATGCGCTTGATGTGCACGTCGAGCGTCTTGGTGTCGCCGAAGTAGTCAGAGCCCCAGATGCGGTCGATGAGCTGGCCGCGCGTCAGCACGCGGCCCGCATTCCGTAGAAGGAATTCGAGCAGTTCGAACTCCTTCAGAGGCATGGCCACCTCCGCGCCGTCCACGGAGACGGCGTGACGCTCCACATCCATCCGTACCGGCCCCGCCTCCAGCACCGCCTCGATGGGACCGTCGACGACCTCCACATGGCGGCGCAGCACCGCGCGGATGCGGGCCAGCAGCTCGCGGCTCGAGTACGGCTTCGTGACGTAGTCGTCGGCGCCGAGCTCGAGGCCCACGACGATGTCGACCTCGGAGTCCTTCGCGGTGAGCATGATGATGGGCACGCTCGACCGGGCGCGCAGCTCGCGGCACACCTCGGTGCCGGACAGGCCCGGCAGCATGAGGTCGAGCAGCACGAGGTCTGCGCCTGTGCGATCGAACTCGGCGAGCGCGGCCCGGCCGTCTCCCGCGATGGCGGTCTCGTAGCCCTCGCGACCCAGGAGGAACGCGAGGGGCTCGGCGAGCGACGGCTCGTCTTCGACGATGAGGATGCGGGTCACAGACGGGCTCCACGGGAAGGTGCGGCGGCCGAGCTGGCCTCCGGAAGGCGGATGGTGAAGGTCGAGCCGCGGCCCTGCTGCGACCACACCCGCACGTCGCCGCCGTGGTTCTGCACCACGTGCTTGACGATCGAGAGGCCGAGGCCGGTGCCGCCGGTCTGTCGGCTGCGGGCGGAGTCGACGCGGAAGAAGCGCTCGAAGACGCGGTCGCGCTCGGACTCGGGGATGCCGACGCCCTGGTCCGTGACGGCGATCTCGATGGCACCGTCGCGCCGGGTGACCCCGACGCCGACGCGCGTGCCGTCGGGGGAATACTGGATCGCGTTCGCGATGAGATTGTGCACCGCTGTCACGAGCATCGACTCATCGCCCCAGACGACGGCCGTGGGGTCGGCCTGGGCGACGATCGTGATGCGGTGCGACTCGGCGGCGACCCGATTGGCGTCGGCCGCCTTCGCCACGACCGAGTCCACCTGCACGCGGTCGGCGTGCTCGAGCGCATCGGCGGCCTGCAGGCGGCTCAGCTCGATGATCTCGTGCGTGAGGCTGCGCAGCCGCTCGGCCTCGATCGTGAGGCGGCCCGCGAACCGGCGCACCTCATCCGGTTCGTCGGCCGCGGACTCGAGCGCCTCGGCGAGCAGGCCGATGGCGCCGATCGGCGTCTTCAGCTCGTGCGAGATGTTGGCGACGAAGTCGCGGCGCACGTCCTCGAGGCGGTGCGCCTCTGTGCGGTCGTCGGCGAGCACGAGCACGAAGCGGCTGCCGAGCGGCGCGGCCCGCACGAGGAGGTGCACGGTCGCCTCGCCGAAGGGGCCGCGCGGCAGCTGCATCTCCTCGTTCGCGGCCGATCCCTCGGTGCGCACGCGGTCCACGAGCGACACGAGCTCCTGGTGGACGAGCGCGTGGTTCCAGACGAGCCCCAGGGCGACCGCCGCGGTCGAGCAGCTCACGACGTTGTTGGAGGAGTCGAGCACGATGCCGGCGGTCTCGAGCGCGTCGATGACCTCCTCGACCCCGTCGGGCACGGTGGGGGTGACAACCGCGGCAGCGCGCTGGCCGCGCGCGTGGGCGACGACCACGGCGGCGCTCCCGCCGACGCCGACCACGAGCCCGAAGCCCAGGGCGGCGGGCACGAGCCAGGCGGCATCCATGGGACTAGATTAGGGCGGGCCGAATCGGGTGACCTGCGGATATCTGCAGGTCTCGACATCCCTTCCGGGGACGTTCACGGCCCGGACACCGCTCGTTAACCTTCCCGCGGGACGGTTGCAGCGCGGTCGCCCGGGAGGCCCGAGCGGCCGCATGCCGACGACGCCGCGCAGAGAGCCGGCGGGGAAAGGACCAGAATCCCATGCGCGAGGTGTTCCAGCAGGAGCTGCGCGAGGTGCAGGAGCGCCTCGTCGAGATCTCCACGCTCGTCGCCGACTCGATCGAGAAGGCGACGCGCGCCTTCAACGAGTCGGATGTCTCGCTCGCCGAGGAGGTCATCGAGGACGACCGCCGGATCGACGTGCTCGCCGCCGAGCTCGACGAACTCGCCATCACGATCCTGGCCCGCCAGCAGCCGGTCGCCCGCGACCTGCGTATCGTCGTCTCGGCGCTGCGCGTCTCCGCCTCGCTCGAGCGCATGGGCGACATGGCCGAGCACATCGCGCAGCTCTCGCGCTACCGCTTCCCCGAGAAGGTCGTGCCGAAGGGCCTGCGCGGCACCTTCCGCGAGATGGGCGCCCTCGACGTCGAGATCGCCCGCAAGCTCACCGAGCTGCTCGAGACTCAGGACACCGCGATCGCCGAGCACATCCGCAACGAGGACGACAAGGTCGACGCCCTGCACCTCGCGGTTTTCGACAAGGTGCTCGGCGAGACATGGAAGGGCGAGACGGCCGACACGGTCGACGCGACCCTCGCATCCCGCTACCACGAGCGCTTCGCCGACCACGCGGTGTCGATCGCGAAGAAGGTGCAGTACCTCGCCACCGGCGACTGGGCCTGAGGCCGGCCGCCCCGCTGCACCCGGTCAGCCGGGCACGCGCACCGGGATGCCGAGTTCCTCCGCCACCCGCGCCATGCGGTGGTCGTAGGTCCACAGCTCGTCGACCCCCGCGGCGATAGCCGTCGCCACGTGGATGGCGTCGAGGGATCGCAGCGCGGGAGGTCCGATCACCCGAGCCGACTCGAGAACCGGTCGCGTGAGCTGCGCGACGGCGACGCCCAGGAACGCCTCGCTCGCGGCGACGGCGATGTGACGCGGCGGAAGAGCATCGCTCCGCATCCGTGCCACACGGGCCACCTCGACCCGTGCGAGGGCGGAGGTCACGAATCGGGTGTGCGCGACGGCCCCGTCGCGGATCGCGGCGCGAAGCGTCTCAGACCCGTCCTCGTGGAAGAGACGCTTGACCAGCGCGCTCGAGTCGAGATAGGCGAGCATTCAGGAGAGCCGCTCGTCACGCGTCGCGTCGAGGAGGTCGAGCGAGGTCACCCCCGCCGGAAGGGTGAGCAGCACGGCCGGCTCACGGTACGGCTCCGACGGCGCCTCGATCCACTCCGGCCAACCCGGATCGCGCCCGCGAGAACCCAGACCGAGATAGTCGTCGACCGCGCGCCGCAGGATCTCCTGCTGGCTGAGGCCCGTCTGCTCCGCCTCGGCACGCAGAGCGGATGCCGCCTCCGCACGGAGCCGCAGATTCATCGCCATGCGGGCGATGGTACCACCAGCCATCGAGACTGGTACCAGTCAGGCGCCCGGGCCCTCGTCGATCGCGCGCTCGAGCCGCTCGACCTTGCCGTCGAGCTCACCCGAGTAGCCCGGACGGATGTCGGCCTTGAGCACGAGGGAGACGCGCGAGCCGTAGGCGGCCACGGCATCCGTCGCGCGCCTCACGACGTCGAACACCTCGTCCCACTCCCCCTCGATCTCGGTGAACATCGAGGTCGTGCGGTTGGGCAGACCCGACTCCCGGACGATCTGCACGGCCGCCGCGACGGCGTCGTGCACGGAGCCGTCGGCGTTGCCGGTGCCGGACGGAGCGACGGAGAAGGCGACGAGCATGGGAGACCTCTCTAGTTGTCGGATGCCGAGTCGGCGGCCCGATCCACGAGACGCCTCCGGTGCATTGTCGTGACCGCCGCCAGCCCGCGCCCGAGACCCCAGGAGAGCCCGACGTATCCGAGCACGATCAATCCGACGGCGACCAGCAGCTGGATGAGAACCCAGAAGGACAGCAGGAGTGCCGAGACGGTGTTGTCCGGCGCGGGAACCATGCTGCCACCCTAGCCACGCGACGTCGGCGCGGGTCAGCGCCCCGCCCGGAACGGGAAGCCGCGGTGTCGAGGAGTCGAACCCTCGATGACGGCTCCGGTCGACGCGTCGAGCAGGTACCGCTCCCGCGTGCTGCTCCCGACTGTCGCGGTCGAGTGGGCGCGACATTCGATCCTGCGGCCGTCGACCCCGACGATCTCGAGGTCGTCGAGGGCCAGCCCCTCCGTGCGCCACACCACGACGAGCCCCGCATCCGGGCCGAGGCCGTATCCCACCAGGTCCCCGAAAGTCGCCACCACGATGATGCCCGCAGCCGGCACCTCCTCGAGCTGGGTCACCGGGAAGGCATCGACCGCCCGCCATGTGCGGGCGACGACGTCGATGAGGTACGCCCCACCTCCGGAGACGATGCACACGGTGCGGGGATGGGGCGTGGCACGGAGGCCGAAGTGGGCGATCCCGTAGCCCTCGCCGCGTATCCGGGCCGTCCAGGATTCGCCCCCGTGCGGAATGAGCCGCACGTCATGCGCGACAGCACCAGCCGAGCCGACCTCGATCTGCGGAGACTCCGAACCATCGCCCGGAAGCTCGGGATCGAGCTCCCAGGTGTAGTCGGCGCGGAAGGTGGACGTGGCCCTACTTCTTGCCCTGGGCGGCGACCGCGGCGGCGCCGGCGGCGGCGGCCTCCGGGTCGAGGTAGCGGCCGGGGGCCGTGGGCCGGAACGCGTCGTCGAGCTCGTAGACGAGCGGGATGCCCGTCGGGATGTTGAGCTCGGCGATCTCCTCGTCGCTGATGCCGTCGAGGTGCTTCACGAGGGCGCGCAGCGAGTTGCCGTGCGCGGTGACGAGCACGGTCTTGCCGAGGGCGAGGTCCTTCGTGATGTCGGACTCCCAGTAGGGCAGCATCCGGTCGATGACGAGCTTGAGGCTCTCGGTGCGCGGCAGCTCCGCGTCGGGGAGGTCGGCGTAGCGCTCGTCGCCCACCTGGCTGTACTCGGAGTCGTCGGGGAGCGGCGGCGGCGGGGTGTCGAAGCTGCGGCGCCAGATCTGGAACTGCTCGGGGCCGTACTTCTCGAGCGTCTCGGCCTTGTCCAGGCCCTGCAGCGCGCCGTAGTGGCGCTCGTTGAGCCGCCAGCTGCGCTTGACCGGGATCCACAGCCGGTCTGCGACCTCGAGCGCGAGGTTCGCGGTCTGGATGGCGCGGGTCAGCACGCTCGTGTAGAGGATCTCGGGCGCGAGGCCCGACTCGGCGAGCAGCTCGCCGGCGCGCTTCGCCTCCGCGACGCCCTGCTCCGAGAGCCGCACGTCGACCCACCCGGTGAAGAGGTTCTTCTGGTTCCATTCGGAGTTGCCGTGCCGCAGCAGGATGAGCGTGGAGGTCATGGCTCCAGCCTACCGAGCACGGCTGTAGCGTGAGGCCGATGGCGAGGACGGGTAGGCCCGAGGGGCGGATCACGCGCGGCACGACAGGCGTCAACCGGCTGCGCCGTGTCGACCGCTGGATCGCAGCGCTGCCCGTGCTGCGCGCCGTCGACGACCCGCTCGTCGTCGACCTCGGCTACGGGGCCTCCGCCACCACGAGCAACGAGCTGCACGCACGGCTCGCACGGGTGCGGCCGGACGTCGAGGTGCTCGGCATCGAGATCGACCCCGAGCGGGTGCGGGTCGCCTCCGCCGCGGCACGGCCCGGTGTGAGCTTCCGGCTCGGCGGGTTCGAGGTGCCGACGGATGCCGGCCGGCGGCCCTGCGTCATCCGCGCCATGAACGTACTGCGGCAGTACGAGGAGGCCGAGGTCGCGGATGCCTGGGGCCGCATGCGCGCGCGTCTCGCCCCCGGCGGCGCGCTCGTGGAGGGCACCTGCGACGAGCTCGGACGCGTCGCGAGCTGGGTGACGCTCGACGCCGCAGGCCCGCAGCTGTTCACGATCTCGCTGCGGCTCCCGGAGCTCGAAGAGCCCTCCGTCGTCGCGGAGCGGCTGCCGAAGGCGCTCATCCACCGCAACGTCCCCGGCGAGCGGGTGCACGAGCTGCTGCTCGAGCTCGACCGGGCGTGGGCGGTGCACGCGCCGCTCTCGGTCTACGGGCCGGTGCAGCGCTGGCAGGCGAGCGTGGCATCCGTCCGCGACGCGGGCTGGCCGGTGCTCGACACCCCGCCCCTCGGCGGGCGCGGCCGCTGGCGGCTCGGTGAGGTCGCCCTCCCCTGGTCCGCCGTCGCGCCCGCCTGACCAGGGTGGGTCAGGCGACGGGTGGGAGCAGGGCGCGCGCGGCGTCCGGGTCCAGGCCGGATGCGTCGAGCAGATCGACCACGAGCGGACGCAGCAGCAGGAGGATCGCGACATCCGTGACCGGCGCCCCCGGGACGACGGCACGCGGGTCGAGGCGAACCGCGAGGTGCGACAGCTCGGCGCGGGCGGCGCCCGCCAGTTCGGGATCGCCCTGCTCGGCGCCGAGCAGGCGGATGCCCGCCGCGAGCTGCGACACCAGGCCCGCGAGCTCGGGACGCGGGCGCCCATCCCGCACCAGGAACTCGCTGCGCCGCGCGATCGTGCGCAGGTGCCGCACCGCGAGGTCGGCCCCGCCCAGCACGCGCGCGCCGCGGCGCAGCTCCGGGAGGTGGCGGTGCACCCACGGCGAGATGCGGGCGACCGAGAGCGCCGAGTCGAGCGAGGTGCCCCACGCGTCGACGAGGGGCTGGGCGCGCCGCAGCCGGGTCAGCGCGAGCTCCGCGGCCGCGGGGTCGGCGTCCGCCAGGCCGTCCACGATCGAGCCGGTCGACTCCTCCAGCACCGAGAAGAGCGCCCGGCCGTCGCGCGCGGCGGCTCGTCGCGGGTCGCGTGGGATGAGGGCGGTCGCGACGAGCGCCACCACCCCGCCGACGAACGCGTCGAGCGTGTAGCTGAACGGGCCACCCGCCGGGGGCGGCAGCATGACGACGATCGCCGACGGCACGGCCGCCGCGACCGCGAACGCAGGGTTCGCCGACACCGCCCGCCCGACCACCAACACGACCGCGAGCACGACCACGAGCTGCCACACCCCGTGCCCCACCAGCAGCGCCAGCGCGTCACCGAGCGCGACCCCCAGCAGGATGCCGAGCACCGTCTCCGCCACCCGCACCGGCCGCGCATCGCGCGTGAAGCCGAGCGAGTTGATCGTCACCGTGATCGCGAGCAGCGGCACCGCGTGCCCGAGACCCCAGTGCGCGATCGAGTAGGCGGCCGCCACCGCGGCGAGGATCTGCACGATCGCGGGCAGCGACTCCCAGACCCGGCGCCCCGCCATCCGGAGGTCCACCTGTCGCCGGACGCGACGCTCCAGGCGGCGCAGCTCCGCGTTCACGCCGTCGGCGCGGCCACCGCTCACCTCAGCGCCGCACGGCGCCGAGGCGCGGGATGCGCGGCACATCGGCGGTCGCGCCCGCGCCGGGAGGCACCACGACCTCCTGCGCCGCCGGCACGAGCACACCCTCGGCCTCGACGGTGAGCTCGGATGCCGGGTCCGTCGAGCGCTTCACGACGGCGAGCGCGACGGGCCCGAGCTCGTGGTGCCACGCGGACGCCGTCACGCGCCCGACGACGGCGCCGCCCGCATCCGGGCGCCCCAGACGCACCTCGGAGCCCGGCCCGGGCAGCACGGCGTCGGTGCCGTCGAGGTGCAGCAGCACGAGCCGGCGGGGCGGGTGGCCGAGGTTGTGCACCTTGGCGACCGTCTCCTGCCCGCGGTAGCAGCCCTTCGTGAGGTGCACCGCGGAGCGCAGCCAGTCGAACTCGTGCGGGATCGCGGTCGCGTCGAGCTCGGTCGCGGCGCGCGGCCGCCAGGCGGCGATGCGGAGCGCCTCGAGCGCGAGGGTGCCCGCCGCCGGGGCATCGGCGAGCTCGCCGAGCCGGTCGCGTTCGACGAGCGCCTCGCGGTAGCTCCACCCCTCGGACGGATGCGACCCCGTCGCGTACTGGAACCCGCCGGCCTGCACCTCCGCCCAGGGGTCGACCCAGACGAGCGGCACGCCGTTCGGGGCCGCGGTCGCCGGTGGCGCATCGCCGAAGGTGCCGATCGTCGCGAACGCGTCGGTGGCGTCCGCGACCCGCACCTGCAGCATGAACCGCATCCGGTCGAGGAAGGCGGCGAAGCCGGCGCCCGTGCCCGCGTCCATGAGGAGCCAGGTGGTCTCGCCGTCGTCGAGAACGCGCGCGACGTACTCGATGCGCCCGCTCGGGTCGAGCAGCAGCGTCTCGGCGGAGACACCGGGCGCGAGGCCGACGAGCGATTGCGAGGTGAGCGAGTCGAGCAGCTTGAGACGGTCGGGACCGTCGAGCGTCACGACGTCGCGGTCGGAGAGGTCGACGATCGCGCGACCGGCCGCGAGGGGCCGCTGCTCGCCGATGGGGTCGCCGTAGTGCTCGGGCGGGTCGCCGACGGCGCCGGCGCGCGCGCTGGAGCTTGAAGCGGAGGTCATTTCTGACCTCCGCCGCGACGCCGGCGCCGACGCCCGTCTCGGGCGGCGGTTGGGGGGAACAGCCGCGTCATTCGACGCGCCCCAGTCGCCCCGATGCGTGCGTGCGCAGGTCCTGCCCGAGAGCCGAGATGTCCCACGCCCACAGCAGGTGGTCCTCCACGAGACCGTAGAGGCGCGTCGCCGCCGAGTACTCCTTCGCCGTGGCGGAGCGGAGCACGGCATCCGTCGCGAGGTCGATGCGGGGGCCGTTGATCTCGCCGAGGTAGAGCTCGCTCACACCCCCCGGCTGCACGAGCAGCACCTCGATGTCGAAGCCGCCGTGGCCGTTGCGCAGGGTCTCGACCGCCTCCGCGGTGCGGAAGACGGGGGCGCCGGTGCCCGGCAGCATGGCGGGGCCGTCATCCGCGTCGCCGAGCGGGCGCGCGAGGCGCCAGTAGCCGATCTCCGAGAACAGCTGACGCGGATGCGGCGCCTCGTCGTCGTCGGACGCGTCGGCATCCGTCTCGGGCAGCAGCCACGCGGTGCACGAGTACTGCAGGTGCGGGGTGCCGTCGTGGCTGAACGCGACGCGCTGCCCGAACTCGTGCTCGCGCACCTCGTCGCCCACCTTGTAGGCGACGACGCCGCTGCCCTCCCAGACCCCGATCAGCCAGGAGAGCGGGACGAGTTCGGCCGGGAGGTCGACGTCGAGCTCGAACACGGCCTCAGCGCTGGCCGCGGAAGAGGTTGTAGAGCACCACGACGGAGACGGCGCCGATCGACAGCGTCGCGAGGCCGAGCAGACCGATGAAGAAGAGCTCGAGCGCCAGCATCATGGCGCCCAGTCTAGTGCGCTCGCGGCTCAGGCGCCGACGGTGACGAGCGGCGCGACGACCCAGCTGAGGGCGGTCGCGAGCACGAGGATGCCGAGGGCGCCCGCGAGGCTCGCCACGATCCGCTCGACGAGCCCCTCCTTGCGCGCGAGGCTCAGCTGGATCGTGAACGTCAGCAGCAGCGCGGCGGCCATGACGACCGGGATCCAGGTCAGCGGAGCGGCGGGGGCGAACACGAGCACGGCGACCGCGCCGAGCGCCGCCGCGACCCAGACGGGGACGACGCTGCGCAACGAGAGGGCCACGTGCCCAGCCTACGGCCGCGTACCCCTCGCCGCGCACGGCTGCGTACACTGTCGCCTAGCGACGAGACCCGAGACCGCCCCCGAAAGGACCTGCGTGGCGCAGCTGTTGATCCTGAGCTCCGCCGCCGACACGGATGTGCTGCCGGCGCTGGGACTGCTCAGCCACCGCGTGCGCGTCATCCCCGCCGAGCCTGCGGCGCTCGTCAACGCCCCGACCTCCGACCTCGTGTTCGTCGACGCCCGCCAGGACCTCGCGAGCGCGAAGTCGCTGTGCAAGATCCTCCGCACGACCGGCCTCGGCGTGCCCCTCGTGCTCGTGCTGACCGAGGGCGGTCTGACGGCCGTGTCGGGCGACTGGGGTGTCGACGAGGTCATCCTCTCCACGGCGGGTCCCGCGGAGGCGGATGCCCGCATCCGCCTCGTCGTCGACCGTCTCGCCAAGGAGAACTCGGTCTCCAAGATCCAGGCCTCGGGCGTCGTCATCGACGAGGCGAGCTACTCGGCGAAGGTGCACGGGCGGCCGCTCGACCTCACCTTCAAGGAGTTCGAGCTGCTGCGCTTCCTCGCGACGCATCCGAGCCGCGTGTTCACGCGCGAGCAGCTGCTCAGCGAGGTGTGGGGCTACGACTACTTCGGCGGCACCCGCACGGTGGACGTGCACGTGCGGCGACTGCGCGCGAAGCTCGGCGAGCTGGACTCGCTCATCGGCACGGTGCGCAACGTGGGATACCGCTTCAACGTCTACGAGGACGAGCCGGCCCCCGTCGGCAGCGACGTCTAGACACCCTCCGTTCACCGCGTTCCTGGCAGGATGGGGCGATGGAGACGAACAGCCCGCTCGGAGACGCCACGCTGGCCGCGGATCTGCTCGACGACTACGAGGCCGACCCCGCCCCCGAGGACGACGGCAGCCTGCCCCCCGACCGCTTCCTCGACCGCGAGATCAGCTGGCTCGCCTTCAACCAGCGCGTGCTCGAGCTCGCCGAGGACCCGGAGCTGCCGCTGCTGGAGCGCTCCAACTTCCTCGCGATCTTCGCCTCCAACCTCGACGAGTTCTTCATGGTGCGCGTCGCGGGCCTCAAGCGCCGCATCGACACCGGGCTCGCGGTGCCGACCAACGTCGGCCGCGCCCCCCTCGAGGTGCTCGCGGACATCTCGGATCGCGCGCACGAGCTGCAGGAGCGGCACGCCCTCGCCTTCCGCGACCTCGTGAAGCCCGCCCTCGACGACGCCGGCATCCACATCGAGCACTGGAGCGACCTCGACGAGGCCGACCGCGAGCGCGTGCACGAGATCTTCCAGAACCAGATCTTCCCCGTGCTCATGCCGCTCGCGGTCGACCCCGCGCACCCCTTCCCCTACATCTCCGGGCTGTCGCTCAACCTCGCCATCCGGGTGCGCAATCCCAAGACCGAGAAGGTCGAGTTCGCGCGCCTCAAGGTTCCGACGAACCTGCCGCGCTTCGTGCAGCTGCCCGACGTGCGCGGCGTGCTGCGCTACATCCCCCTCGAGGACCTCATCGCCAACCACCTCGGCGAGCTGTTCCCCGGCATGGAGGTGCTCGAGCACCACGAGTTCCGGGTGACCCGCAACGAGGACGTCGTCATCGAGGAGGACGAGACCGAGAACCTGCTGCAGGCGCTCGAGAAGGAGCTGCTGCGGCGGCGCTTCGGCTCCCCCATCCGGCTCGAGATCTCCGACGACATGGACGAGGTGACGCTCGACCTGCTCATGCAGGAGCTGCGCATCACCGACCGCGAGGTGTACCGCCTCCCCTCGCCGCTCGACCTCGGCGGCCTGTTCGAGCTCTCGCGCATCGACCGCCCCGACCTCAAGTACCCGCGGCGCGTGCCGACGACCTCCGTCGCCCTGCAGCCCGCCGAGCCGACCGACAAGCCCGACATCTTCGCCTCCATCACCAGGGGCGACATCCTGCTGCACCACCCCTACGAGTCCTTCGCGACGAGCGTGCAGGCCTTCCTCGAGCAGGCGGCGGCCGACCCGAATGTGCTCGCCATCAAGCAGACCCTCTACCGCACGAGCGGCGACAGCCCCATCGTCGAGGCGCTCATCGACGCCGCCGAGGCGGGCAAGGCCGTGCTCGCGCTCGTCGAGATCAAGGCCCGCTTCGACGAGCAGGCCAACATCTCCTGGGCGCGCAAGCTCGAACGCGCGGGCGTGCACGTGGTCTACGGACTCGTCGGCCTCAAGACGCACTGCAAGCTCGCGCTCGTGGTGCGGCAGGAGGGCGGCACCCTCAAGAACTACAGCCACATCGGAACCGGCAACTACAACCCCAAGACGAGCCGCATCTACGAGGATCTCGGGCTGCTCACGGACGACGACCAGGTGGGCAAGGACCTCACGCGCCTGTTCAACGAGCTCTCCGGCTACGCGATCGAGAAGAAGTTCAAGCGGCTGCTCGTCGCGCCGCGCTACCTGCGCCGCGGGCTGCTCAAGCAGATCGAGCAGGAGGCCGAGAACGCCCTCGCCGGCAAGCCGAGCGGCATCCGCATCAAGGTCAACTCGATGGTCGACGAGGTCATCATCGACGGCCTCTACCGGGCGAGCCAGGCGGGCGTCCCCGTCGACATCTGGGTGCGCGGCATCTGCTCGCTGCGGCCCGGCGTGCCGGGGCTCTCCGACAACATCCGGGTGCGCTCGATCCTCGGCCGGTACCTCGAGCACTCGCGCATCTTCTCGTTCCTCAACGACGGCGACCCGCAGGTCTACATCGGCAGTGCCGACATGATGCACCGCAACCTCGACCGCCGCGTCGAGGCGCTCGTGCGGCTCGACGACCCGGCTCACATCGCCGAGGCGGGCGAGCTCATCGACCTCGCCATGGACGACGGCACCTCCTCGTGGCACCTCCAGCCCGACGGCGACTGGGTGCGCCACGAGCGGGATGCCGCGGGGCGGCCGCTCGTCGACCTGCAGGACGAGACGTGGCGGCAGGTGTCGAGCCGCCGCCGAACGGGGGGCACCCGATGAGCCAGGCACCCGTGCTCGCTGCCGGGGCGGTCTGCTGGAAGGTGTCGAAGAAGGGCAAGCCGAAGATCCTGCTCGTGCACCGCACGCAGCACAAGGACGTCTCCCTGCCCAAGGGCAAGGTCGACCCGGGCGAGACGCTGCCCGAGACGGCCGTGCGCGAGATCGCGGAGGAGACCGGCCTCATCATCGGCCTCGGCGCACCCCTCGGCGTCGTCGAGTACCAGCTGCCCGGCGGACGCGACAAGCAGGTCTACTACTGGGCGGGCGAGGTGAGCCGCGACGCGATCGCCAACTCGACCTTCGTCTCCAACGAGGAGATCGAGCAGTTGCGGTGGGTGGGGCTCCGGAAGGCCGCGAAGGTGCTGAGCTACCCCCACGACATGGACATCGTCGACCGCTTCGCGGAGCTCTACCGGCAGGGACGCGCCCGCACCTTCGCGATCGTCGCGCTGCGCCACGGCAAGGCCGTGCCCGCCGAGGACTGGGACGGACCGGACGCGACGCGTCCCCTCATGCAGCGCGGGATCGACCAGTCGATGAGCGTGTCGCACGGCATCGCCGCGTTCCGCCCCCGTGAGCTCGTGAGCTCCACCGCCGAGCGCTGCCTCCGCACGATCGCGCCGACCGCACGCGTCACCGGCCTCCCCGTCGAGGAGGAGCACGTCATCAGCCAGGACGCGTACCGCTCCGGCGGCAAGGCGGTGCGCGAGCTCGTCGCATCCCGCATCCTGCGAGGCGAGTCAGTGGTGCTGTGCAGCCACGGGCCGGTGCTCCCCCAGATCATCTCGGCCATCGTCGAGGAGACGCACACCCCCGGCAGTGCCAAATTGCAGCGCGCCGCCGCCCTCGCGACCGCCGAGTACGCCGTGCTGCACGTGCCCGTCGACGACCCGGAGTCCGGCATCGTCGCCGTCGAGGTGCACGGGCCGACCGCTTAGTTCCCGTCTCGTTCACCTCCCGTTCACCGTTCCCGTCGAACCTGGTCACCGTCGCTTCCTAGCGTCGGCAGCGAGGCCGCCAAGAGCCTCGACACCTGACCGACATTCCCGAAGGGAACACAGTGAAGATCACGCGTACCGGCGGTATCGCCGCCCTCGCGCTCGTGGGCGCCCTCGCCCTCACCTCCTGCGCCGCGAACGAGACGCCCTCCGGCGACGGCTCGTCGGCACCCGAGAGCACCCTCTCCGGCACCTTCAACGGCGCGGGCGCGTCGTCGCAGGGCGCCGCCCAGGACGCCTGGGTCGCCGCCTTCCAGACCGCGAACCCCAAGGTCACCATCAACTACGAGCAGACCGGCTCCGGCGCAGGTCGCGAGACCTTCATCGCCGGCGGCTCCGACTGGGCCGGCTCCGACTCGGCCCTCTCGGACGACGAGCTCGCGAAGACCTTCGGGAGCTGCGCGGCCGACAGCAAGGCGATCGACATCCCCACCTACATCTCGCCCATCGCGGTGATCTTCAACGTCGAGGGGGTCAAGGAGCTCAACCTCGACGCGGCCACCCTCGCGAAGATCTTCAAGGGTGAGATCACGACGTGGAACGACCCGGCGATCGCCGCGCTCAACAAGGGCACGACCTTCCCCGACACCGCCATCACCGCCGTGCACCGCTCGGACGACTCCGGCACCACCAAGAACTTCGCGGACTACCTGAACCAGGTCGCCCCCGAGGTGTGGGACCAGAAGCCGGCCGACGCCTTCCCGTACCAGACGGGTGAGGGCGCGCAGGGCACCTCGGGCGTCGTCAACGCCGTCACGAACGGCTCCGGCACGATCGGCTACGCCGACGCGTCGAAGGCCGGCAGCCTCGGCACCGCCAAGATCAAGGTCGGCGACGAGTTCGTGGCCTACAGCCCGGAGGCCGCCGCCGCGGTCGTCGCCGAGTCGCCCCTCGTCGAGGGGCGTGCGGCCAACGACCTCGCGTTCAAGCTCGACCGCAAGACGACCGACCCGAGCCACTACCCGCTCGTGCTCGTCTCGTACAGCATCGTCTGCACCGAGTACGCGGACGCCGCCAAGGGCGAGTTCGTGAAGGCCTACATCGGCTACATCACGAGCGCCGAGGGCCAGAAGGTCGCCGCCGAGTCGGCCGGCGCCGCCCCGCTGTCGGCGGACCTCGCCAAGAAGGTCGCCGACGCGATCGCCTCGATCAAGTAAGGCATCAGCACGACCCGTCGGGCTGCGGCCCCCGCGCATTGCACGGGGCGCCGCAGCCCGACACACTGAACGAAACCCCGAGCGACGAGGACCTGATGACCGCCGTAACGGCCCGGATCACCGCCAAGAAGCGCCTCGGCGACCGCCTCTTCTCCGGCGGCGCCCTCGCAGCCGGTGCGCTCATCCTCGTGGTGCTCGCGGGCGTCGCGATCTTCCTCGTCGCCCAGTCGATCCCCGCCTTCCTGATCGACCCGTCCGAGATCAAGGGCTCGCCCAGCAGCTTCTGGGCGTACGTCGGCCCGCTCGTCTTCGGCACCATCTGGGCGGCCGCGCTCGCGCTGCTGATCGCCGTGCCGATCGCGCTCGGCATCTCGCTCTTCATCTCGCACTATGCGCCCCGCCGTCTCGCGCAGGGCCTCGGCTACACGATCGACCTGCTCGCCGCGGTGCCGTCGGTCGTCTTCGGCCTGTGGGGCGCCGGCGTGCTCGCCCCGTCGATCCAGCCCTTCTACGCCTGGCTCGTCGACAACCTCGGATGGTTCCCGCTCTTCGCGCCGCCCGTCTCGGGCACCGGGCGCACCATCCTCACGGTCGCGATCGTGCTCGCGGTCATGATCCTTCCGATCATCACGGCGCTCTGCCGCGAGGTGTTCCTGCAGACGCCGAAGCTCCACGAGGAAGCCGCGCTCGCACTCGGCGCCACCCGGTGGGAGATGATCAAGATGGCCGTGCTGCCGTTCGGCCGCCCAGGCATCATCTCGGCCGTCATGCTGGGCCTCGGGCGGGCGCTCGGCGAGACGATGGCGGTGGCGATGGTGCTCTCGCCCGCCGCCGTCATCAGCTTCGTGCTCACCGGACCGCAGAACCCGACGACGATCCCCGCCAACATCGCCCTCAACTACCCCGAGGCGCACGGCAGCTACGTCAACGTGCTCATCGCGACCGGCCTCATCCTGTTCGTGATCACCTTCGCGGTCAACTCGCTCGCGCGCTGGGCCGTCGCCCGCCGCAAGGAATTCTCGGGAGCCAACTGATGACGACCGACACCGCCACCGCACCGCGCGTGCTGCCCAACGCGTTCACGACCGGCAAGCTGCCGAAGTGGATGCCATGGCCGATCCTCGCCGTGTCCCTCGCGGTCGCGCTCGGCGGGTTCGGCCTCCTCGCGGGGGCGACGGGAGACGGCTTCAACTGGATCGCCGGGATCATCCTCGGGGTCGTGCTGTTCGTCGTCGCGAACTGGGTCATCGCGCGGCTCGTCGAGGGCGCTCGCCAGGCCGCGGACCGGCTCATCACCTCGCTCGTGACCGGGGCGTTCGTGCTCGCCCTCATCCCGCTCGTGTGGCTCACCATCACCGTCGTGGCGAACGGCCTGCCGACGTTCCTGAACGGCACCTTCCTCAACAGCTCGATGCGCAACGTCGTCGGCGAGGGCGGCGGCGCGCTGCACGCCATCGTCGGAACGCTCATCATCACCGGCTTCGCGGCACTCATCTCCATCCCGGTCGGCCTCATGACCGCCATCTACCTCGTCGAGTACGGCACCGGCCGGCTCGCGCGGGGCATCACCTTCTTCGTCGACGTCATGACCGGCATCCCGTCGATCGTCGCGGGCCTCGCCACCTACGCCCTCTTCGCGCTGCTGTTCGGCGACGGGGTGCGGATGGGCTTCGCCGGCTCGGTCGCCCTGTCGATCCTCATGATCCCGGTGGTGGTGCGCTCGAGCGAGGAGATCCTCAAGCTCGTACCGAACGAGCTGCGGGAGGCCTCCTACGCCCTCGGGGTGCCGAAGTGGCGCACCATCCTGAAGGTCGTGCTGCCGACCTCGATCGCGGGCATCACGACCGGCGTCATGCTGTCGATCTCGCGCGTCATCGGCGAGACCGCGCCGCTGCTCATCGTCGCCGGGTTCACGGCGTCCATGAACTACAACCCGTTCACCGAGCGGATGATGTCGCTCCCCGTGTTCGTGTACACGCAGTACGTGAGCCCCGGCACGGATGCCGAGTTCTACATCCAGCGGGCGTGGGCGGGTGCGCTGACCCTCATCCTCATCGTCGCGCTGCTGAACGCGATCGCCCGCCTCGTCTCCCACTTCTTCTCGCCCAAGCTCGGGCGCTGAGCCTCGACCCGAAGGAACCCATGTCCAAGCGCATCGAAGTCCGCGACCTCGACGTCTACTACGGCAGCTTCCGCGCCGTCGAGGGGGTCTCGCTCACGATCGAGCCCCGCACGGTGACCGCCTTCATCGGCCCCTCCGGATGCGGCAAGTCGACCTTCATCCGCACCCTCAACCGCATGCACGAGGTGATCCCGGGCGCGCGCGTCGACGGCGAGGTGCTCATCGACGGCAACAACCTGTACGGCCCGGGCGTCGACCCGGTGCTCGTGCGGCGCCAGGTGGGCATGGTGTTCCAGCGGCCGAACCCGTTCCCGACCATGTCGATCCGCGAGAACGTGCTCGCGGGCGTGCGCCTCAACAACACGAAGATGTCGAAGTCGGATGCCGACTCGCTCGTCGAGAAGTCGCTCCAGGGCGCGAACCTGTGGAACGAGGTCAAAGACCGTCTCGACAAGCCCGGCTCGGGCCTCTCCGGCGGCCAGCAGCAGCGTCTGTGCATCGCGCGCACGATCGCGGTGTCGCCCGAGGTGATCCTCATGGACGAGCCGTGCTCGGCGCTCGACCCGATCTCGACGCTCGCCATCGAGGACCTCATCGAGGAGCTCAAGACGGAGTACACGATCGTCATCGTGACCCACAACATGCAGCAGGCCTCGCGGGTCTCGGACAAGACCGCGTTCTTCAACATCGAGGGCACCGGCAAGCCCGGCAAGCTCATCGAGTACGACGACACCACGAAGATCTTCTCGATGCCGTCGGTGAAGGCGACCGAGGACTACGTCTCCGGCAAGTTCGGGTGATCCGCTCCCGCCCTTGACCTGCACCGGTTAGTTGCACGCGCGCCCCGTTCGCCTGGCGCGGATGCAGCAGACGGGAGCATCGACCCGTGGGCAGAGAAGTGCCGGGCCGCAGAACGCCTCTCGGCGCGAGGCCGCTCGAAGCGGCGAAAAGTGGAGCCCGGGGTTACTGCGGCCCGGCCCCGACAGTTTACGCGAGGGCCGCATCCGCTGCAGGTGCCCCGGTGCCTCAGTGCCCCGGTGCCTCAGAAATGCAGGAGATTCTTCCGGCCGGCCGGATGGGCGCAGGCGACTGCTGGCTCCCGCGGCCGCGATTCCTGCATTTCTGGGATGCCGGGGTTCGGAGGTGCCTCGGGCTCTGAGGGGCGGGGGGGGTTGTGAGGTGCCGGGGTCAGTCGAGCGAGTCGTCGCGGGCCATGCGCGCGCAGACGGCGAGCTCCTCGGCGATCGTCGCGAGGCGCGCAGCGCGGGTCGTGAGCTCGCTCGAGCGCTCCGGCGACGCGGCGTCCTGATCGTCGGCGACGGATGCGGCACCCGCCGCCTCGACACGGCAGAACGCCGCGGCGCGCTCCAGCGCATCCGCGAGGTCGCCGTCGAAGACGCCGCGCAGGATGCGGTCCGAGAGGTCGAGCACCTCGTCGGGCCCGGCCGGGCTCGGCGCGCCGGCGACGAGCGGGTCGATGGTGCGCAGCACCTCGGTTCCGCGCTGGAACAGCAGCGCGACGCCCGCCAGGTCCTGCCGGATCATCGTGCGCAGCAGGTAGACCCGCCACAGGGCGCCGGGGAGGCTGCGCGGGCTCGACCGCGCCCACAGCTCCGCGACGGCGTCGAGTCCGTGCTCGTCGGTGAAGCCGACCACCCGGTCGAGCACCTCCGGGTCGCCGCTCTCCCGCACCCGCGCGACGAGCCCGCGCGCCGTGTCATGGGCGATGCGGCGGGTGACGGCCGGGTCAGGGGCCGCCCCCTCGAACGCCTCGAACTCGCGTCCGCCGAAGAGGGTGGGCTTGTGGAAGTCGTCGGCCATCGCCCCATTCTCCCCCGGCGACGAGGCCGGCGCCCGGCCACTACCCTGGGAGGGTCGGGCCTGTAGCTCAGTCGGTAGAGCATCGGACTTTTAATCCGCGGGTCGTGGGTTCGAGCCCCACCGGGCCCACCACGACATCCTTATCGATTCCTAAAACACCCTTTGACCGGGGTGTTTTCTGTCCTCTCGACCGTCCGCTCGGGGCAGACCGTGTAGGTGGCATTCCAATAACTACCCCCGTTGGCGCATAGGCCGATAGGCGCACCGGTACACGATTTCGGCTGATTGGCGACCCCTGTGGGATGTACCGGAAACGTTGTGTTCGTCGCTACAGCAGACACTCATGCTCTTTACAGAAAACACAAAGGTGTCATACTACGAACAGATGAAGTGGTCTGCGATGGACATCGGTTCTGATCTGTTGAGCAACCGTAGTTGGGGGCTGGTTTCGTGAGGCTCGACGGCAAAGTCACCATTGATCGTCTTCGTGATGTCATTCAGGACGCGCACCTCAATCTCCTCGTGGGCGCAGGTACCCCGAGCGCGTACTTCGGACTGCTGAAGGACGTCGAGACAGTCCTGACCGAGATCGAGGCGTCAACCGTGATCACGGAGGAAAAGCAACTAGCGCGTGCGTCGGTGGTGGCGTACTTCTTTCGAACCGTTGTCGGACCGAATCTTGAACTTCTAGAGGGAAGCGACGGCGAGAGCGTCGTCTCTTCGTACGAGGATCTCCTCGGCATGCTCTACCGGATCCTGCTGCGCCGCCGAAGCTCTCTCCTGAACAAGCAGCTGAACATCTTCACGACGAACGTCGATGTCACGTTCGAACTCGCCCTGGAGCGCTCCCGCCTCGAGCACAACGATGGGTTCACCGGCAAACTCGAGCCGGTCTTCGACCTGGCAAACTTTGGCTCCCTCCGCTTCAAGCAGAGCCCGTACTACGAGAACATCTCTGAGATCCCGACGATGAACCTTCACAAGCTTCATGGATCGGTCAACTGGAGTGCATCGGACGAGACGAGCGAGATTGGCTTTGACCGCAATCTCGAGGCAGTCATCACTGCGGCAGCAAAGCTGGAAACAGCGACCGCTGATCTCATCGAGGTGAAGGGCGATGACCTTGAAACGAAGAGGGTTCTCGATGCCGTGGCAGGCAAGGTACCAAGCGCGGCAGTTGCCGATTTTCTTGCCGCCTACGACAAGCTTGCCATCGTCAATCCAACCAAGCAGAAATTCGAAACGACAGTACTCAACGAGACCTACTACGAGCAGATTCGCGTCTTCTCCAACTCGCTCGAGAAGCAGAATTCGGTTCTGCTCGTCCACGGCTTCTCGTTCAGGGATGAACACCTCAAGAAGATCGTGCTCCGTGCCGCACGGTCAAATCCCACACTCGAAGTGATCGTCTTCTGCTACGACCAGGCGAGCGAGACGGCAATTCGCATCGAGTTGCCCGAGCATGATGTGAAGAACGGCAACATCACGTTCGTCACGCCTCCGGTCGGCGAAGACAAGAAGCCCGTGTACCTGCTCGACGTCGACGAATTGGTCAAGCGCTGGCTCGCGCCGCTGGTTCCCGCTCCCGAACCGCGCCCCGACCGCGTTGTCGATGTGAACATCAAGGTTGACGGTGCCGAACATGTCAAGGACTGATGCAGATTTCGACGCCGACGCAGTCTTCAAAGTCGGTCGAGTTGTAGCAGTCGAAGGACGACGTGTCCGCATCTCCGTCGACAAGCTCAAGAACGGGTCACACCTCCTTTTCCGAGGCGATCTCCTGAGAAGCGTCTCAGTCGGTGGCTACATCAAGATCGCCAAGGGCTTCAGCGAACTAATCGCGAAAGTTGATGGCGAACAGATCGAGGAAGACCGCTCCTCAGCAAAGGGCTACTCGCGAAACTCCGACCGTCTCGTACGCATCCTCGATGTAAGCCTTATCGGGTTCCTCTCAGAGGACGGCTTCGAACGAGGAGTGCGAGAACTTCCACTCCTCGACAATGAGGCGTACCTCCTCAGCGAAGATGAGTTCGGTCGAGTCCATCGGTTCGTATCAAGCAAGGACGTTGCGCTCGACTTCGGAACGCTCGCCATGGAGCCTAGCCAACGAGTGGACATTGGTGTCGACGCCATCTTCGCCAGCCACATCGGGATCTTCGGCAACACCGGAAGTGGCAAGTCGTACACCCTCGCCAAGCTCTATGCATCCCTGTTTGAGCAGTTCGCCAGCGAACCTTCGTTTCGCAAGAACGCTCGGTTCGTCCTCATCGACTTCAATGGCGAATACGTCGACCGCAAGGCAACCAAGAAGGATAAACGCTCCACTGCAGTCATCACAGACTCGGGCAATAAAGACGAGTACCGGCTTTCGACGCGCAGCAAGAAGGGGCACAAGATCCCTATCTCCAGCGCAGCTGCGAAAGACCCAACGCTCTGGACCGTGCTTCTCGATGCGTCGGAGAAGACTCAGGCGCCGTTTCTGTCGCGAGTGCTCAGTAGCACCTACTGGGAATCGAAGCTTCAAGACCCAACTGACCTCAAGAGCATCATCGGAGATCTTGTACTCCGCGCAACGAAGAGCGGCGATCAATCGATGGATAGGCACGTCGTACTAAACCTGCTGCGTGAGATCCAGAGTTGCCTGGGGTCCGACTCCCCTGAGGAGTTCGAGGAACTCATCCGTGACTTCCAGTCGAACCTCAACTACAACAGCAAGTACACGAAGTACTACTGGGGCACGTGGAGCAGTAGCCCCACAACCATCGAATCGCCCAACTGGGAACAGCTCACCAAGGGAGCCATCGAAGCGCTCCCCCTGGACTTCAGCGGGCTCAAGGACATTGACCTGATCCGATTCAAAATCGTCCTCCAGTACTACAGCGACATCATCAGCGGGTTCTCGAACCGAGAGCATCTATCCCCGCTCATCAAGCGACTCGACACACGGGTCCCTGATATTAAGAAGGTAATCACCGTCGATGACACGAAGGAGCTGACGGACAAGCCGCTTGCCGTGGTTAGTCTGCGCGACGTCAACCTCGACATGCGGAAGGTGGTGCCGATGCTGCTCTGCAAACAGCTCTACGACATCAAGAAGAACAGCGACCCCGACAACAAGAAGTACTTGAACCTAATCGTAGATGAGGCACACAACATCCTGTCGGCGCAGTCGTCACGGGAGTCAGAAGCGTGGCGCGACTACCGACTCGAAACCTTCGAGGAGATCATCAAGGAAGGTCGCAAGTTCGGTGTGTTCTTGACCATCGCAAGCCAGCGACCGCATGACATCTCGGAGACGATCATCTCCCAGCTACACAATTACTTCTTGCACCGGCTCATCAACAACCTCGACATCCACGCTGTGGAGCGAGCGGTCTCTTATCTCGACAAGGTGTCGTTCGAACAGCTCTCGATCCTGCCAACTGGAACCTGCATCTCAGCGGGTGTCTCATCTCAAGTGCCGGTAGTCGTGAAGGTCAATCCCCTCAGCGAAGAGCGCGAGCCAAACAGTCGAACCATGCGAGTAGCGGGAACCTGGCGGGAATAGCACCATGGCGCGCCTCACCGACGCCAGCTATCTAGAACAACGACGGGCGCTTGTTGAAGATTGGCAGTCAGGGGGACACGGCTTCACGCTTAATTCGGCGCTGGAGCAGCTGACACTGCACGAGCACTACCGTCCAGCAGAGAACCTGTCAGACCATGAAGCGCTGGCGCATCGGCGCAAGGTTGGCAAGGAGACACCGTCTCTTCCCCAACGCGCCGGGAAGGCGTACATGAACCGGCTCAAGGCTTTGGCAGTCGACATCGTCAAGACGGAGCTTCGGTTGCAGCGGGAGAAGGTGGCGCCCCCTCGGAAGAAGTACCAGCGAGGTACTCGAGGAGCTATCCGAGTAGGCGTCACGATGCGACCGGCGCCGGACTACGAGAAGTTGGCGAAGGCGTTCCTCGAGCACGTACGCAACGAAGAGCAAAAGAAGACTGCTATTACCGGCCAGGACGTGCACGCAGCCTGACACCCTCTTCAAGAAGGACGCGGCGCACCGCACCAATGCTTGAACCGAGCCGTTTGGCAGTTGGGGCCAAGGCGAGGCCGCCTTCGTAGAGGTTCACGGCCTCTGAGCGCTGTGTTTCGGTGAGCGGCTGACGCCGCATCTGCACACCCCGGGAATGCAGCAGCTCGAGCATGCTCGGCTTCGAAATGCCGTACTCAAGGCAGAGCGCCGGAGTGCCGACGCCACTCTCGTACTTGGCCACAATCTCAGCGATGACGGGGTCATTCAGCCGACGGGCCACTCGCCAGGACCGTGGCTCGGCAGTATCCACAACGTCCGATGGTGCTGTGGCCGCGAGAGCGGCCAGCTTCTGCAGCTGCTCGAGGCTTGGCGCACCCCTGTCGGAATTGTTGGAGTGTCCACCTACTCGGCCCACCAGACTTGAGAATTATTCCACTATGCACCTCCGTTACGGGGGTGCATTTTGGCTTCCGGGCGTCCGATCGAGCCTCCCGCTTGCCCTCCCTCTTCACGGCGATGACCCCTGTTGACAATTGTTCGAACTCCTACATGGGGTCTGCTCCGGTACACGTTTTGGCGGTGGCGTCACCCCTGAAGAGGTGTACCGGTTTCGTTGTGCGGGTCGCAACAACCAGCTGCCATCACCTGCACTTGCCTCTTGACGTGTCGTACGCCGCTGTCATAATCAGGGCCATGAAGACGGGAGCTCACATATATGGGAGTCGCTGACTTCGCAGGTTTCGGCGTGCGGGGTTACCGCAGCTTTGGTGATGACGAGCACTTAGCCTTAATCGGCCCCATGGGCAAGATTCACCTCGTAGTCGGTCAGAACAATGTAGGTAAATCGAACACGCTCCACGTCATGGCGGATGTCTTGCCTCTGCTCCGTCGTTCGAGTGGATCACAGGTGGCAACAAATGAGCTTTTCTCGGGTAGCTTCGATACCCCCGAAGCTTGGCCAACGGATCGACCACGCACCTTGTCTCTTGGACTCAGACTGACCGAGGAAGTTCGTACTGCGCTTCGGCTCTCCAACGATGTTGTGCAGCTGTGGCTCTCCACGCAGGCGTATCGCCGTGGTTCAGAGAACGTCGTCTGGCTGGATCTAGTCCTCTCGGCTTCGTCAAACAACAACGGCTCTCTACAAGTACGTCTCAGCCTTGATCAAGTTCATGAAGCTGAGGCCGAAGGCCGGGGCTTTAGCAGCGGGCAGCTCTCGTCTGTCAGTATGAACCTCACCTCAGGTTCAGGTGGGTTAGAACATAACCTCGACAGCATTCTCCGGGTATGGAGTCCCTGGCAATTCCTCCCTGACGTCGTGTGGATGGATGCCGTACGTCAGATCACTCCGGGTGGAGATGAGAACCTGCAGACCGGACAAGGAATAGTCCCCCGACTGGCGGAGCTTGAACGACCCGGTCGGGCTACGTACCAACAAGATCGAGCCCGCTTTGATGCCCTCCAGGCATTCGTCCGCGACGTCCTTGAAGACGACGAAGCGCGCATCGAGATCCCGAATGACAAGTCGACGATTCTCATTCACGGTCGTTTCGGGATGCGAGAACTTGGGCACGTGGGCACCGGCCTTAACGAGCTGATCTTGATTGCAACCATTGCGTCGATTAATCAGAACGCTCTGATTTGTGTTGAAGAGCCAGAGCTTCACCTTCACCCCACACTCCAGCGCAAGCTCATCGACTACCTTCACCGCGAGACGAGCAACCACTACCTCATTTCAACCCACTCGGCAGCAATGCTCAATGCCGAGTTGGCGACTATCACCCACATTGAGATGCCTGACAAGTGGAGCATCGCAAGTCCGGTCATCACCCCGGCCGATCTCGCGAAGGTTGCCTCCGATCTAGGCAATCGTGCCTCGGACATCGTCCAGTCAAACTTTGTGATCTGGGTTGAAGGGCCTTCGGATCGGCTTTACATCCGGAGGTGGCTCGAGCTGCACGATCCTGCGCTCGTTGAAGGTGCCCACTTCTCAATCATGTTCTACGGCGGCGCGCTGCTGAGCCATCTCACTGCTGATGATGCCGAGGTTAATGACTTCATCAATCTCCTAAGAATCAACCGCAACCTTGCCCTTGTCATCGACTCCGACCGTGCAAGCGAGGGAGATGCTCTCAACGCGACGAAGCAGCGGGTCATCGCGGAGCTTGAAGCGCTTGATGCACCCGCGTGGGTGACGGAGGGTTACACGATTGAGAACTACATTCCGCGTCAGGTGCTCAAAGATGCCATCGATGCGACCTACCCAAATCACACCTACGTAATGCCGAGCGGGTCGTTCAAGTCGCCGCTTGGAAAGACATTTCAAGGGTCAACTTCGAAACCGAGTAAGACTACGATCGCCCGTTACGTTGTCGCCCAAGAGGCGAGTTGGGATGAGTTTTCCGAGCACTTGACATCAAGCGTGTCTGCGATCGCCGAGCGTATTCGTTCCGCCAATGGCCTCCCTCCTCGACCAGGAGATGCTTCGTAATGACAGACGCTCCCAAAGAGATAGGGCTAGCGCCAGCACGTCCTTGGTACTTCGATGTTGCAATCCTCCTAGCCGCAGCACCATTCATCTTCTCGGCCGTGCGGGTCTGGCTCTACGCCGGCGGCGACACTGCAGTGTTCCTAACCCTGGTTCGCACGCTTGATCTCCCGACCGTCTTGGTCGGCACTTTGGCAGTCCTCGCTCAAGGAGCCCTTCTGCTCTTCTTCACCATGGTGTTTCTCGATTGGCGAGTTCGAGATATTTTTCGGACTTGGCTTCAACGCCCTTGGAGTAGTTCGCTCACTGCCGTTGTACTCATCGTTTTTGTCATTACCGGCAATGTGATGTTCTGGGCTGGACTCGCATCTCTAGCCGCGCTCATCGGGCTCTACTTCCTCGTCAAACACATCCCCGGCGGCAAGCGCCTGACCAAATGGGTAGTACCGCCCCGCGGTGAGCGGTCGGATACGTCAGTAGTTGTCGTGAGTGTAGCGATTACCTTGCTCATGCTCCCGACCAACATGTGGCTCCCCCTTGAGCAGGTAACGCTCGCTAACAAGTCAACAGAGCAGTCATATGTACTTCAGGTCAGTTCCGAGTGGACTACCACCCTCACCAAGGACAGAAAGATCCGGACCTACCCCACTACGGACGTCGTGGACCGTGAAACGTGTCGCTCCGCCGTGAACGGCACCCTAGGCGCAGTGTTATTCCAAGTTCCAATCGACGCCGACGCACCTAAGTGCAGCTAATCGCTCATGCTTGACGCCCCCTCCCCCGAGGTTCATAGTCAGGCGCACTATGGCACGCCTCACCGACGCCAGCTATCTAGAACAACGACGGGCGCTTGTTGAAGATTGGCAATCGGGAGGAAGTGGTTTTGCCCTCAGCTCGGCGATGGAGCAGCTGACGCTTCACGAGTACTACCGGCCGGCAGAGAACCTGACCGATCACGAGGCACTGGCACATCGGCGCAAGGTTAGGAAAGAGACGCCATCGCTTCCCCAGCGGGCAGGCAAGGCGTACATGAACCGGCTCAAGGCAATGGCGGTCGACATCGTGAAGACGGAGCTTCGGTTGCAGCGGGAGAAGGTGGCGCCCCCTCGAAAGAAGTACCAGCGAGGTACTCGAGGAGCTATCCGAGTAGGCGTCACGATGCGACCAGTGCCGGACTACGAGAAGTTGGCGAAGGCGTTCCTCGAGCACGTACGCAACGAAGAGCAAAAGAAGACTGCTACTACCGACCAGGACGTGCACGCAGCCTGACGCCCTCTTCAAGAAGGACGCGGCGCACCGCACCAATGCTTGAACCGAGCCGTTTGGCAGTTGGGGCCAAGGCGAGGCCACCTTCGTAGAGGTTCACGGCCTCTGAGCGCTGTGTTTCGGTGAGCGGCTGACGCCGCATCCGCACACCCCGGGAATGCAGCAGCTCGAGCATGCTCGGCTTCGAAATGCCGTACTCAAGGCAGAGCGCCGGAGTACCGACGCCACTTTCGTACTTAGCCACAATCTCGGCAACGACGTCAGCGGTGAGACGACGAGCGATACGCCATGGTTGCGGAGCAGCAGTATCCGCCACGTCCGGTAGTGCTGCAGCAGCAAGATTCGCTAGCTTCTGTAGCTGCGCAAGGCTCGGTGCACCCCTGTCGGAATTGTTGGAGTATCCGCCTACTCGGCCCACCGTCTTCTCGCCGTGCGGACCACTGGGCGTCTCGTGGCGCGCGGCATAGGCTCCCGGATCATGGAGATTCGCGATGCGAGCGCGCACCGCTTCGTGCGGCTGGAGCCTGTGGGCTATCAATTCCCGCACCTGCGTGGTGTCGAGTTCGATTCCGACTGGCTGATCGTCAGCGGCCGGGCGCGGTCGGACGACGAGGAATGGAGCTTCCAGGATCCCGTACTGCTCGTCGACGAGGCCCGCGACGTCGGCTCCTGGCTGCGAGCCGCCGCCGGCCGAACCGCACCTCTCCTGGTCCCGGGCGACGACGGGCGCACCTGGCCGGCCACCCAGCACATCGAGCCCAACCTCGGCCTGGGCGTCGCGAGCTACGGACGCGACGCGATCGTCGTCCGGGTCTTCCTGCGGCTGGAGTCCGCGCCGCCGAGCACCTGGAGCGGGGGCGGGAAAACCGATATGGACTTCTTCATGGACCTCACGACCGTCCCCGAGGCTCTGGAGCGTGCTGCCGACGATTGGGACGCATCCCTCGCGAAGATCCCTCGGCGAAGCTGACCTCGCCGACCGCGCGGGTCCTACCGCCGGTCGCCGGAACCGCGGGGCGGGTCGACGGAGACGTCGAGTCGCTCGTGCTTGCCTCCGAGCGACGACCACTCCGAGGCGGTTCCCTCCGCCGCGTGCTGCGAGGCGCGGACCGCCCGCTCGTCGGCCCAGCTGTTGAGCCGGTGGCCGGCGTGGCCGCGCACGTGCTCGAGCACCACATCCGGAAGGCCCGCCGCGCGGCGGGCGTCGCGCGCGGCGATGAGCTGCTCGAGGATCTCGCGGTTGGCGACCGGCTTCTTGGCCGCGGTGAGCCACCCACGGCGCTTGTGGCCGTCCATCCACGAGGAGTAGGTGTCGATCGCGTACTTCGAGTCGGCCTGCACGACGAGCTCGCGCACGCCGGCGTGATCCCGGATGGCGTGCAGCAGTCCCAGCAGCTCGCCGATGTTGTTGGTGCCCTGCGGCAGCGAACCCGCCGCCCACTCGCCGTCCTCCCCGACCCACGCCCACCCGGCGGGTCCGGGGTTGCCCTTGCAGGCGCCGTCGGTGGCGAGCACGTAGCGGTCGGATGCGGTCACCCGTCGAGTCTGCCAGCAGCCGCCGCTACGCTCGTGCCATGTCGACCGCAGCCGCCCTGCCGCCCAAGAGCGTCGGAACCGCCTACCTGTTCATGCTGTTCTCGCTCGTCGGCGTGTGCGGCATCCAGCACTTCTACCTCGGCAAGATCGGCCGCGGCATCCTGTGGCTGCTGACGGTGGGGCTGTTCGGCATCGGCACCATCGTCGACATCTTCACGCTGCCCTCGCAGACGAAGACCATCAACGCCCGCCGCGCCGTCGGCATCGGCTGACCGATCCCGCTAGGCCCGGTGGGCTCAACCCGGCGAGGCTCAGTCGGTCGGACCGGTGGCGTCCCCTGCGCTGTCGCGTACGTTGTCGGCCGCGCGCTGCGCGTTCGACTTCGACGCGAACGACTCGCCGGGCACCGCCACGACGTTGCCGCCGCGGTGTGCACGCCAGCGCCAGTGGCCGCCCTTGTCCTCGTAGACCTCGAACTTCGCGTCCGCAGCACCCTTCTTGAACGACTCGGCGGCGCGGTTCGCGTTCGACTTCGAGGCGAACGACTCGCCCGCCCACGCGACCGTCTGACCGTTGCTCGAGATGAGCCACCAGGAGTAGTTGCCGCCCTTGTCGGCCTTGACTTCGAAACGCACGCTGTGCTCCCTCTCCTCCGGCCGGGATGCCGGGTGCTGCCAGTATCCTCGCCCCCGGCGGCGCCCGCCACTCGATCCGGATGAACATCCGCGCGGCCGTGCATCCCCGCCTCAGAAATGCAGGAGATCCTCCACTCGCCTCCGCCGCAACGCCGGGTGGAGGGGGCGGTGTGCCGAATCTCCTGCATTTCTGAGGTCGGGGCGGATGCGCGGGACGGATGCGGGGACGATGCGGGAGAACGGACTCGGCTAGCGTTGCGCCGTGCCCGCCCATCCCGATCCGCTCGTCGCGCGCCTGCGCGCCGTCGGCTGCGTGTTCGCGGAGGACGAGGCGGCGCTGCTGCGGGAGGCCGCGGCGGGTGCGGAGCTCGAGGCCCTCGTCGCCCGGCGCGTCGCGGGCGAGCCGCTCGAGCCGCTGCTCGGCTGGGCCGAGTTCGCCGGCCTGCGCGTGGACGTCGCCCCGGGCGTCTTCGTGCCGCGGGTGCGCAGCGAGCTGCTCGTCGACGCCGCGCTCGACGACCTGCCGGACGACGCGCTCGTCGTCGAGCTCTGCTGCGGCGTGGGGGCGATCGCGGCGGCGGTCCGGGCGCGACGCCCCGACGCCGAGGTGTGGGCATCCGACATCGACCCGGATGCCGTGGCCGTCGCGCGGCGGAACCTGCCGCCCGAGCGCGTGGTCGAGGGCGACCTCTACGGGGCCCTGCCCGTGGCGCTCCGCGGGCGGATCGACCTGATCGTCGCCAACGCGCCCTACGTGCCGAGCGGCGAGATCGCCTTCATGCCCGCCGAGGCACGCGAGCACGAGCACCGGGTGGCGCTCGACGGCGGGGCCGACGGACACGAGGTGCAGGCGCGCATCGCATCCGGGATCCGCGAGTGGCTGGCGCCCGGTGGGCGGGTGATCATCGAGACGAGCGAGCGGCAGGCGCGACGCACCGCCTCACTGCTCGAGGAGCAGGGGCTCGCGACGCGCGTCGTGCGCGACGAGGAGCGGGACGGGACGTGCGTCGTGGGGGTGCTGCGTGACGGCGGTGGTCTCGGGGCGCGTCGCCTGCGGCGGCGCCCCTCGACCAGCTGAGCCGCGCGGCACGTGGGTCCAGCGCCCGTCGGGCAGCATCACGGCGCACATGTCAGTGCTGGGTGAGCCGGATCTGGTTGCCCGCCGGGTCGCGGAACGCCGCGTCGCGCACGCCCCACGGCTGGTCCATGGGCTCCTGCACGATGTCGGCGCCGGAGGTCGCGATGCGCTCGAAGTCGGCCTCGAGGTCGTCGGTCGCGAGCACGAGCCCGCCGAGCACGCCCTTCGCGAGGAGGTCGGCCATCGTCTCGCGGTCGGCATCCGACTCGCCCGCCCCGACCGGGGTCAGCACGACGGCGACGTCCGAGCCGACGGGGGCGACGGTGAGCCAGCGCATGCCGCCGCCCATGTCGACGTCGTTCCGCACCTCGAAGCCGAGCACGTCACGGTAGAAGACGAGCGCGGCCTCCGCGTCGTCGAAGGCGATGTAGCTGTGCTGCAGTGAGATCGTCATGCGGTCACGCTACGGCGGCTCAGGCTCCCGACGCTTCTCGAATCCTGACCGGTCGGGTGACCGTCTTCGCGACGCACGGGATGCCGTCCAGGGCCGACTCGGCGGCATCCGGATGCGCGGACGCGCGGTAGGCGGAGGGCGAGACCCCGACGAGCTTCGCGAAGCTCGCGCTGAACGAGCCGAGCGAGGTGCAGCCGACCGCCACGCAGACATCGGTCACCGTCAGGTCGCCGCGGCGCAGGAGCGCCTTCGCGCGCTCGATGCGCCGGGTCATGAGGTAGCCGTAGGGCGTCTCGCCGTAGGCGGCGCGGAAGCTGCGGGCGAAGTGCCCCGACGACATGAGCGCCGTGCGGGCGAGCGACTCCACGTCGAGCGGCTCCGCGTACTCGCGGTCGATGCGATCGCGTGCCTTGCGCAGGCGGACGAGATCGGCGCGGTCCATGCCTCCAGTGTGCACTCCCTCAGCCGAGAGTCGCGCCGAAGAGGAGCCCCAGCACGTAGGTGGCGGCCGCAGCGCCGTAGCCGATGGCGAGCTGGCGCAGGGCACGTGACAGCGGCGAGGTGCCCGACAGGATGCCGACGATCGCGCCCGTGCCGAGCAGCGCGACCCCGACGAGGGCGGACGCGAGCGCCACGGCGCCGAGGCCCGCCATCCCGAACAGGTACGGCAGCACGGGGATGAGGGCACCCGAGGCGAAGAACAGGAAGCTCGAGGTGGCCGCGCGCCACGGCGAGCCGACCGCCTCGTCCGGGTCGAGCTCCTCGGGCGGGGCGTCGGCCTCCAGATGCAGGGTCGCGAGCACCCCGCGGGCGTGCGCCTCCGCCTCGTCCTGAGCCATGCCGCGGGCCCGGTAGACGAGGGCGAGCTCGTTCGCGTCGACGTCGAGGTGCGGCAGCGCGCTCTGCGACTCGGGGTCGGGCCGGGATGCGGCGAGCAGCTCGCGCTGCGACTTCACGGACACGTACTCGCCGGCCCCCATCGAGAGGGCGCCGGCGAGGAGCCCCGCGATGCCCGTGAACAGCACGACCTTCGGGTCGGCGCCCGTGGCGCCGATGCCCAGCACGAGGGCGAGATTCGAGACGAGGCCGTCGTTGGCGCCGAAGACGGCCGCCCGGAAGCTGCCGGACAGCTGGGTGCGTCCGCGCGCCGCGAGGCCTCGCAGCACCTCCCCGTGGATGCGCTCGTCGGCCGCCATCTGCTCGGTGGCGTCGGCGTCGTCGTCGTAGGGGGAGCGGCCCTCGGCGCGCTGCGCGAGCGCGAGCACGAAGAGGAACCCGAGGTGCTTCGCGAGGAAGCCCAGGATGCGAGTGCGCACGTCCGGCCGGGGCGCGGGGAGGTGGCGGTCGCCGAGCAGCTCGAGCCAGTGCTGCTCGTGGCGGCGCTCCGCGTCGGCGAGCCCCAGCAGGATGTCGCGCTCGCGCCCCTCCCGGCGCTCGGCGAGGTCCTGGTAGATCTCGCGCTCGGCGCGCTCCGCCGCGAGGTAGCGGCGCCAGCGGCGGATCTGGGACTTGCTGGGGGACGTCACCGATTCATTCTGCCCGCGGCATGCGTTTTGCGGGCGGCCGAATCCGGCCTCCTGGAAGATCTCAGGCGGGCACGTGGCGGAAGCCCCAGCGCCCCTCGTAGGACGCGCCCGGCTCGAGCCAGACGAGGTCGTCGCCCGAGTTGAGCGCGTCGGGCGGGGCCGTCATGGGCTCGATCGCGACGGCCGTCCCCGGCCCCTCGGCCTTCGGGAAGATCGGCGTCGTGAACACCTGCAGGTAGCGCCAGTCGGCGTCCTGCCAGATCTCGAGGCGGGAGCCGTCGGGGGCGGTGAGCGTCGCCGTGACGCCATCGGCCGGCGTGATGGCCCGGAACGCCGTGTCGAGCCGGAGCTCGCCGACCGGCACGCCCGCGCGCAGGTCGGTTCCGCCGGACACCGGCCGCCATGCGATCGGGTCGAGGCGCTCGTCGACCTCGAGGTACTCGTCCGCGGGCACCGTGAGCACGAGCTCCGCGACGTCGTACCCGCCGATCCGGGGGTACGGATGCGTGCCCGTCGCGTACGGAGCGCGCACCTCCGAGAGGTTGCGGGCCCCGTGGGTCACGGCGAGCCCGTCGGGCGCGAGCTCGAACCGCACCCAGGTGTCGAGCAGGAACGGCCAGCCGTGCTGGGGGTGGATGATCGCGCCCAGGGTGATCGAGGCATCCGTGCGCTCGCGCACCTCGTACTCGGCGAACTCGAGCAGGCCGTGCAGCGCGCCGCCGCGCGCGGGCTCGGTGATGTCGAGCTGCTGCACCGCGCCGTCGAACGTCCAGCGCCCGGCGCGCACGCGGTTGGGCCAGGGCGCGAGGGCGATGCCCGAGCAGAACGGCGGCGGAGCGACCTCCCGGGGCAGGGGCTCCGTGAGATCGACGTCGCCGATCCGCAGGGCGCACAGCACCGCGGCGACCGTGCCGACCTCCGCGTACGCATCACCCGCGCGCAGCTCGAACCGCTCGCCGACTCCCGTGTGCATGCTCATGCCCTCTCCTCGCGACGGACGCCCCACGACGCCTCCCAGCTCTCCCCCGGCGCGAGCCACGCGAGCCCGTCGCCCGAGTTGAGCGCGTCCGGTGCGGCCGACATCGGCTCGAGTGCCACCGCGAGCGCCGGCGTCTCGGCGCCCTCGGCGTCGACGTGGGGGAAGTCGCGGGGCGTGTAGACCTGCAGCCAGCCGAACGCCTCGTCCTGCCAGAGCACGGTGCGCGCGCCGTCGGGGGCCGTCAGCACGGCAGCACCCTCGGGCCCCGTCGTCACGCCCTGGTAGGCGACGTTGAGGTCGAGCTCGCCGAGCGCACGCGGCGCGCTCAGGTCGAGCTCGCCGCCCGGCTCGACGGGGTGAACCGCGACCGGCACGAGCCGGTCGTCGAGCTCGAGGTAGTGCGCGCCGCGCACCTCGAGGGTGAGCTGCTCCACGGGCACCGACCCGACGCGGAGGTACGGATGCGTGCCCACCGCCCACGGCGCGGGCGCCGTTCCGAGATTGCGGGTCGTGTGCGTGACGGTCAGGCCGTCGGTTCCGAGCGCGTAGCGCACGCGCGTCTCGACGAGGAAGGGCCAGCCGTGCTGGGGGTGGATGACGGCGCCCAGGGTGACCGCGGCATCCGCCTTCTCGATCACCCGGTAGGCGGTGTTGCGCAGGAGTCCGTGGATGGCGTTGCCGCGGCTCGGGTCGGTGATGTCGAGCTGCTGCACGACGCCGTCGTGAACCCACCGGGCGTCCCGCACGCGGTTGGGCCAGGGGGCGAGCACGATGCCGTGCCCGTGCGAGGGCAGGCGCGTAGGCGGGGTGCGCTCGGCGAGCTCGACGCCGTCGACGACCAGGTGCAGGAGGGCTGCGGCGAGGGTGGCGATCTGGGCGGTCGAACGCGCGGTGCGCAGCTCGATCACCTCGCCGACGGGGGATGGCACGGGGACGAGCCTAGCGATGGTCGCCGGCCTCGAGACCACCGTCGGCGCGGATGACGCGCGCGCCGAGCGCGGCGAGGGATGCGGCGGTCTCGGCGGCGGCATCCGGCCACGGGCCCGCGGTCACGAGGGTCGTCGCGGCGTCGGCGACGCCGATCGTGCCGAGGTGCCGCGCACCCAGCTTGGCCGACTCCGCCACCACGAGGCGGGCGGCGGATGCGGCGAGCATCGCGCGTTTGACCTCCGCCTCGGCGAGGTTGAGGTTGGTGATGCGCCCCTCGCGGTCGACGCCGTTGCAGCCGAGGATCGCGAGGTCGACGTGCAGCCCGGCGATCGACTCGGAGGCGCCGGGGTCGACGAGCGAGTGCTGGAGCGGTCGCAGGGTGCCGCCGCTCAGCACGACGGTGATGCGCGGCACCGCCTGCTCGAGGGCGAGCGCGATCGAGAGGCCGTTGGTGACGACGACGAGCTCGTCGAGGTCGCCCCGGTCGACGCGGTCCGCGAGGGCGTGTGCGACGGCGAGGGTCGTGGAGCCGACGTCGAGCAGCACGCTCGTGCCGCTGTCGACGAGCGCGGCGGCGCGGCGGCCGATGGCGCGCTTGGCCGCGGCGTCCCGCGCCGAGACCCGCTCGACGGGCTCCTCTCGCGGGCCGCCCGGCACGGGGAGCGCCGAGCCGTGCACGCGCCGCACGAGCCCCGCCGCCTCGAGCTGTCCGAGGTCGGAGCGGATGGTGACCTCGCTCACGCCGAACTCCGCGGCGGCGTCGGCGACCCGCAGGATGCCGTCTTCGCGCACGCGCTCCGCGATGCGGGCGCGCCGCAGCTCGGCGGGGAGGGCGGCGTCCGGCACTTCCGAGACCTTTCGTTTTGGCAAGCGATGGTTACGTTATCGTAAGCCCATGACCGGTGTCACCCGCCGCACCGCCCGCATGGCCGACGGTCGCGAACTCATCTACTTCGACGACCCCGACACGACGCTCCCCCCCGAGCGGCGCGTCGACGAGCGGCAGCTCGACCCGCGCCCCGCGACCGCCACCATGCGTCAGGACGTGCTCACGGGCGACTGGATCTCGGTCGCATCCGCACGCAACAACCGGGTCTTCCTGCCGCCCGCGCACCTCGACCCGCTCGCCCCGCAGACCCCCGACAACCCCTCCGAGATCCCCGACCGCTACGACGTCGTCGTCTTCGAGAACAAGTCGCCGTCGTTCGGCCCCGACGCGGACGGCCCCCACACCCCCGCCGGACGCGGCTACGACCGCAGCGCCCCCGCCGTCGGCCGCTGCGAGGTGGTCTGCTTCAGCCCCGAGTCCACCGGCTCGCTCGGCACCCAGTCGGTCACCCGCATCCGCACCGTCATCGAGGCGTGGGCGGACCGCACCCGCGAGCTGTCGGCGCTGCCCGGCGTCGCGCAGGTGTTCCCCTTCGAGAACCGCGGCGAGGCGATCGGCGTGACCCTCGGGCATCCGCACGGCCAGATCTACGCCTACCCCTTCGTCACCCCGCGCACCCGCTCGACGCTCGACGCCGTCCGCGAGCTCGGGCCCGACCTCTTCGCCCGCATCCTCGAGCGCGAGCAGGCCGGCCCCCGCGTGGTGCTCGCGGGCGAGCACTGGACCGCGTTCGTGCCCTTCGCCGCGCGCTGGCCCCTCGAGCTGCACCTGCTGCCGCACCGCCAGCTGCCCGACATCGACGCCCTCGACGAGCTCGAGCGCGCCGAGCTCGCCGTCGTCTTCAAGCGGCTGCTGCTCGGCCTCGACGCGCTCTACGACAGCCCCACCCCCTACATTGCCGCGTGGCACCAGGCGCCCGTGCGCGAGGGGCGCGACGAGGTGCGGCTCATGCTGCAGATCACCTCGCCGCGCCGTGCCGCCGACCGCCTCAAGTTCCTCGCGGGGTCGGAGGCCGCGATGGGCGCGTGGGTTGCGGATATCGTTCCGGAGGATGCGGCCGCACGGCTGCGGGAGGCGGTGGCGACGGTATGAGCGAGGATCTGCGCGACATCGTGCGCCGCGAGTTCGCCGAGGCGTACGGCGCAGAGCCGGCAGGCCTCTGGTCGTCGCCCGGCCGCGCCAACCTCATCGGCGAGCACACCGACTACAACGAGGGCTTCGTGCTGCCGTTCGCGATCGACCGGCGCACCTTCGCCGCCGCGGGCCTGCGCGACGACCGCGTCATCCGGGTCGGATCGACGTTCTCCGACGAGGTCGCCGAGATCGCGATCGACGAGCTGGCACCGGATGCCGTGAGCGGCTGGGCCGCGTACCCGCTCGGCATCGCGTGGGCGCTCGGGCAGCGCAGCCACGTCGACCTCGCGGCGGTGCCGGGCGTCGACATCATGCTCGAGTCGGATGTTCCGGTCGGCGCGGGCCTGTCGTCGTCCGCCGCGATCGAGGGGGCCGTCGGCTTCGCGCTCGCCGAGCTGTGGGGCATCGAGATCGACCGCGTGGAGCTCGCGCGAGTCGGCCGCTACGCGGAGAACGAGTTCGTGGGGGCGCCCACCGGCATCATGGACCAGATGGCGTCGCTGCTCGGGCAGGACGACTCCGTCGTGTTCATCGACTGCCGCAGCGAGGAGGCGGAGGCCGTCCCGCTGCGGCTCGCCGAGAACGACCTCACGATCCTCGTCATCGACACCCAGGTGGAGCACCAGCACGCGAACGGCGGCTACCGCGAGCGCCGCGCCTCGTGCGAGGCCGGCGCCGCCGCGCTCGGCGTCTCCTCGCTGCGGGACGTCACGGTCGACGAGCTGCCGCGCGCGCGGGAGCTGCTCGACGACGTCACCTTCCGCCGGGTCCGCCACGTCGTGACCGAGAACCAGCGCGTGCTCGACACGGTCGCGGCGCTCGCATCCGGCGGTCCGCTCGCGATCGGCGAGCTGCTCGACGCGTCCCACCGCTCGATGCGCGACGACTTCGAGATCTCGGTGCCCGAGCTCGACCTCGCCGTCGAGACCGCTCAGGAGAACGGCGCCATCGGCGCCCGGATGACGGGGGGCGGCTTCGGCGGGTCCGCGATCGCCCTCGTGCCGCGCGGGCTCGTGTCGCGACTGCAGGTCGCCATCGACGGCGCCTTCGCCGAGCACGGCTACGGGCAGCCGGTCACCTTCACGGTGACGCCGTCGGAGGGCGCGCGCCGGGAGGCGTGACCGAAACCCTGGCAATCCCCTCCGCATCCGACGGCCCGCCGCGGGAGGGGTTGCGGCATCCGCGGATTCTCGGAATCGTGGCCGACTCCGAAACCGAGGAAAGGGGAACCGCAATGCTCACCCTCACCGAGAACGCCGGAACCGTCGTCTCCGACCTGGTGTCCCGCGCGAGCGAGACCGACACGGCCGGGCTTCGCATCCAGCAGGGCGACAACCGTTTCGACATCGCCATCGCGGATGCGCCCGCGCCGACCGAGGTCGTCGTCGAGCGCGAGGGGGCGCGCGTGTTCATGGACGCGCCCGTGGCCCAGGTGCTCGACGAGATGACGCTCGACGCGGTCGTCACCCCGGAGGGCGACATCCGCTTCGCGCTCGCGCCGCAGCTCTAGGCGCGCGCCGCAGGCTCCCCGGCGCGACGCGGCGTCCGCACCCAGCGACGGATGACGCGTCCGTCGGGGAGCTCGCCGACGTCGGATGCGGGTACGAAACCGCACCCCGCGTAGAGCGCCTGCGCCGCCGAGTTCGCTTCGGCGGTCCACAGGCTCAGCGAGGCCCAGTCCCCCTCGCGGACGAGTCGCGCCATCAGCTCGCGCCCCACGCCGCGGCGCTGCCACCCGGGGTGCACGAAAGCCATCGACACGTGCCCCCACTCGGGCACCGGTGCCCCCGTGCCGCCGTCGGCGCGGAACGGTTCGGCGAGCAGCATGCCCACGACCTCGCCGTCGCGCGCGACGGTGAACAGGGTGCTCACGGGATCGCTCAGCTTCGCGGCGACGCGCGATCGGCGGGTGGCCGACGGCTCCGGGCCGACCTGCGAGCGCGCTGCCAGCCACACCGCGTAGGCGCCCTCCGCCTCGCCCGTCATGCGCTCATGGTGTCAGAAACAGGCGCGATCGCGCGTTGGATGCCCCCGAGAGGTCGATGACGACGATTGGCCCTGTTCCTGGCACACGTCGCAGCTAGAGCAGCGCGCGCTCGGCCGCCTCGACGACGTTCGAGATGAGCATCGCGCGCGTCATGGGTCCCACGCCGCCGGGGTTCGGCGAGAGCCATCCCGCCACCTCGGCGACGTCGGGGTGCACGTCGCCCGCGAGCTTCGCGCGCCCGGAGTCCGTGGTGCCGACGCGTGTGACGCCCACGTCGAGCACGGCCGCACCCGGCTTCACCCACTCGGGCTTCACGAAGTGCGGCACACCGACGGCGGCCACCACGATGTCCGCCCGCGCCACCTCGGCGGCGATGTCGGGCGTGCGGGAGTGGGTCAGCGTGACGGTCGCATCCACGCCCTTGCGGGTGAAGACCAGACCGAGCGGCCGGCCCACGGTCAGGCCGCGGCCGATGATCGTGACGTGCTTCCCCGCGATCGGCACCTCGTGGCGACGCAGCAGCTCCACGACGCCCGCGGGCGTGCACGGGAGCGGCGAGTGCAGCTCGCCGTCGACGCCGAGCACGAGACGCCCCAGGTTGGTGGGGTGCAGGCCGTCGGCGTCCTTCGCGGGGTCGATCAGCTCGAGCATCGCGTTCTCGTCGATGCCGGCCGGCAGCGGCAGCTGCACGATGTAGCCCGTCACCTCGGGGTCCCCGTTGAGTCGGGCGATCGCGGCGCGCACCTCGGCCTCGCTCGCATCCGCGGGAAGCTCCTCGCGGATGGAGCGGATGCCGACCTCCGCCGAGTCGCGATGCTTGCCGGTGACGTAGGACACCGATCCGGGGTCGGCGCCCACGAGGAGCGTGCCGAGCCCCGGCACGACGCCGCGCGCCGCGAGCGCCGCCACCCGCTCCCGCAGCTCCGCCTTGATCGCGCTCGCTGTCGCGATGCCGTCGAGTGACCGCGCGGTCATGCCTCAGGCCCAGCGCGAGGGGCTCGTGAGGCCCTCGTAGAGCGGGAAGGCCTCGGCGAGCGTCGCCACGCGGGCGCGGAGCGCCGGGATGTCGGCGTCGGGCTGCAGCGCGAGCGCGATCACGTCGGCCACCTCGCGGAACTCCTCGTCGCCGAAGCCGCGGGTCGCGAGCGCGGGGGTGCCGATGCGCACGCCCGAGGTCACCATGGGCGGGCGCGGGTCGTTCGGTACGGCGTTCTTGTTGACCGTGATGCCGACCTCGTGCAGGCGGTCCTCCGCGTCCTTGCCGGTGAACTCGGAGTCGCGCAGGTCGACGAGCACGAGGTGCACGTCGGTGCCGCCCGTCAGCACGTCCACGCCCGCGGCCTTCGCATCCGGGGCCGTCAGCCGCTCGGCGAGCAGCTGGGCGCCGCGGATGGTGCGCTCCTGCCGGTCGCGGAACTCCGGCGTGCCGGCGAGCTTGAACGCGGTCGCCTTCGCGGCGATGACGTGCATGAGCGGCCCGCCCTGCTGGCCGGGGAACACGTTCGAGTTGATCTTCTTGGCGAGGTCCTCGTCGTTGGTGAGGATGAAGCCCGAGCGTGGCCCGCCGATCGTCTTGTGCACGGTCGAGCTCGTCACGTGCGCGTGCGGCACGGGCGAGGGGTGCAGGCCCGCGGCCACGAGGCCCGCGAAGTGGGCCATGTCGACCCACAGCTTCGCGCCCACCTCGTCGGCGATCGCGCGGAACGCGGCGAAGTCGAGCTGGCGCGGGTAGGCCGACCAGCCGGCGATGATCACCTGCGGCTGCACCTCGAGGGCGGCGCGGCGCACCTCGTCCAGGTCGACGCGGAAGGTCTCCGGGTCGACCTTGTAGGAGTGGGCCTCGTAGAGCTTGCCGGAGAAGTTGAGCTTCATGCCGTGGGTGAGGTGGCCGCCGTGCGCGAGCTCGAGGCCCAGGATGCGGTCGCCCGGCTGCGCGATCGCGGCGAGCACCGCGGCGTTCGCGGATGCGCCCGAGTGCGGCTGCACGTTCGCGTACGCGGCGCCGAACAGCTCCTTGGCGCGCTCGATGGCGAGCGACTCGACGACGTCGACGAACTCGCAGCCGCCGTAGTAGCGGCGGCCCGGGTAGCCCTCGGCGTACTTGTTGGTGAGGACCGAGCCCTGCGCCTCGAGCACGGCACGCGGCACGAAGTTCTCGGAGGCGATCATCTCGAGGGTCGACCGCTGGCGGCCGAGCTCCTCCTCGAGCGCGGCGGCGACCTCGGGGTCGACCTCGGAGAGGGGCTGGAGGAAGGTGGATTCGGCGGACACTGGCGCTCCTTACGTCACGAGAAAACTACCCGGTCATGTGGGGGGCGGCCCAGGCGTACGGCAGCCGTTCACTCGTTCGTCGCTCCCCGATGGTGACCCATCCGAACGCCAGTCGCGACCGTGCCAGACTAGCCGATGTGCGCCTCGGAACCACCATCGGCCTGGCCGGGGTCGCCCTGATCGCGGCGGCCGGTCTGGTGGTGGTCACGTTGAGCTCGACGTCGGGAGCCCCGGCGGGCGCGGGCTCGTCCCGTGCCGATCGCCCCTCGGTCGTGCCGGCACCGCTCGAACTCGACGTGCTCGGCGGGGCGCCGTTCACGCTGAGCGGCGGCACCCCCGTCCTCGCCGAGGATCCGGTGCTCGCGGACGTCGCCGCCGCCTACGCCGAGGCGGTGCGGGAGCGCACCGGGCTCGCCCTGCCCGCCGACGACGGCCACGCCCGCATCCGCTTCGCCCTCGACGCGGCGCTCGCTCCCGAGGAGTACCGCATCGAGGTGCGACCCACCGGCATCCGCGTCGACGCGGGGGATGCGGCGGGCGCCTTCTGGGCGGTCCAGACCCTGCTGCAGCTGCCCGCCCCGGGCGACGACGAGAACGTGCCCGCCGTGACGGTGCACGACGCCCCGCGCTTCGCCTACCGTGCGGCGATGCTCGACGTGGCCCGGCACTTCTTCACCGTCGAGGACGTCGAGCGCTACCTCGACCGCGTCGCCTCGCTCAAGCTCAACGTGCTGCACCTGCACCTCACCGACGACCAGGGGTGGCGCATCGCGATCTCCGCGCATCCGCAGCTCGCCGAGATCGGCGGCCGCTACGCGGTCGACAGCGACCCCGGCGGCTTCTACACCCAGGACGACTACCGTCGCATCGTCGCCTACGCCGCCGAGCGGTTCATCACGATCGTGCCCGAGGTGGACATGCCCGGCCACACCAACGCGGCGCTCGCCTCGCTGCCCCAGCTCAACCCCGGCGGCAAGGTCGCGAAGCCCTACACCGGCATCGAGGTGGGCTTCTCGACGCTCGACACCGCATCCGAGACCACCTACGCGGTGATCGGGGACGTGCTGACCGAGCTCGCCGCGCTGACGCCCGGACCGTACCTGCACATCGGCGGCGACGAGTCGCACGCGACCGACCCCGCCGACTACCGCGCCTTCGTCGAGCGCACCGCCCGCATCGCGGCCGACACCGGCAAGACCGTGATCGGATGGCACCAGCTCGGGCAGTCGGACGCGCTGCCGCCCGGCACGGTGGGCCAGTACTGGGGCTACGTGCAGCCGGAGCCCGCGGATGCCGAGGAGGCCCGCTCGATCCTCGCGCAGGGGGGACGGCTCATCATGTCCCCCGCCGACGTCGCCTACCTCGACATGAAGTACGACTTCCTCACGCCCCGTGGACTCACCTGGGCGAACGGCTACACCTCGATCGAGGACGCCTACTCCTGGGACCCCGCGGCGGTCGTCTCCGGCGTCGCCGAGGACGCGATCCTCGGTGTCGAGGCGCCGATCTGGACCGAGACCCTCCGCACGATGGACGAGGTGGAGGAGATGGCCATGCCGCGGCTCGCGACGATGGCCGAGGTCGCCTGGACGCCGCAGGCGGAGCGCGACTACGCCGGCTTCGTGCCGCGCCTCGTGAGGCTCGCCGCCCGCTGGGACGCGGAGGGCGTGCGCCACCTGCGCCCGGCCGGCATCCCCTGGGCCTGACCCGCGGTCAGCGGTGCGCCGCGAGGCGCGCGCGGTCGCTGGCGAGCACGAATACGAGCGACACGGCGATCACGACGGCCGCGACCCAGGGAAGCACCTGGATGCCGAACCGGTCGAGCAGCACACCGCCGAGCAGCGCCCCGCCGCCGATCGCGACGTTGAACGCCGTCGTCAGCCACGCCGCCGCGAGGTCGCGGATGCGCTCGGATGCCGAGTGCAGCACCCGCGAGTGCATGAGCGCCGGAACACCGCCGAAGAAGATGCTCCAGAGCACCATTCCGATCACGATGGGGACCGCGGAGGTGCCGAAGGCGGCGAGCCCCAACATGCTGAGGGCGACGCCCGCGAGCGCCACGTTGACGGCGCCGCGCGGGTAGCGGTCGCCGAAGGCGCCCCCGAGCGCGAGGCCGATCGCACCGGCCGCGCCGTACACGAAGAGCAGGCCGCTCACGGCGCCCTCGTCGATGCCGCCCACCTGGATGACCCACGGTGCGATGTAGGTGGAGAAGATGTTCTGCCCCGTGATGACGAGCACCACGGTGAGGCAGACGATGACGACGGCCGGGAGGGAGCGGTCCTTGCGGGTCGGGATGGCGATCTCGCCCGTCGCGAGCGTCACGAGGTGCGACACGGGTGGCAGGTAGAGGATCACGAACACCATGAACACCACGACGACCGCCGCCATCGCGCCGAAGGCGAGTCGCCATCCGAGCGCGTGCCCCAGGAAGGTGCCGATCGGCACCCCCAGGATGAACGCCATCGTGCCGCCGGCGTTGGTGATCGAGATGGCGCGCGCGAGCTGGTGGCGCGGCACGAGGAGCGCCGCGTACGGCCCCGTGACCGCCCAGAACAGTCCGTGGGCGAGCCCGCCGAGCACGCGCGCCCCCACCAGGAACCAGTAGGTGGGGGCGATCGCGCACAGCACGTTGGTGAGCGCGAAGATGCCGAGCAGCAGCACCATGAGCCACTTGCGCGAGTAGCGGCGCGTCAGCACGGTGAGCGGCGCGGTCGACAGCACGACGGTGCCGGCGAAGACCGTCACGAGCAGGCCGATCTGCGACTCCGACACCTTCAGCTCCGCCGCCATCTCCGGCAGCAGGCCCGTGGGCAGGAACTCGCTCGAGACGGATGCGAAGATCGCGCCGGTGAGGACGAGCAGGCGGAAGAAGGGGAAACCGGTGGTGCTCGTGCTCACCCGACGAGCCTAGACCGACCCGGCGACGCCCTACGCTGGTGTCTCGTGAGCGCCACGACCACGCACTGGATCCTGACCCTCGTCTGCGAGGACCGCCCCGGGATCGTGCACGCCATCAGCGGCGCGATCGTCGAGGCCGAGGGCAACATCACCGAGTCGCAGCAGTTCTCGAGCGACGACACGGGCACCTTCTTCATGCGGCTCCAGGTCGAGTCGGCCGCGAGCCGCGAGGCCTTCGAGGCGGCACTCGCCCCCGTCACGGAGCGCTACGGGATGACGTGGCAGCTCGACGTCGTCGGCCGGCCGCTGCGCACCCTCGTGCTCGTGTCGAAGGCGGGCCACTGCCTCAACGACCTGCTGTTCCGCCAGCGGGCCGGGCAGCTGGGGGTCGACATCCCGCTCGTGCTGTCGAACCATCCGGAGCTCGGCGAGCTCGCCGCGTTCTACGGGGTGCCGTTCGAGTCGCACCCCGTCGCGACGCCCGGCCAGAAGCTCGCCTTCGAGGACCGCGTGCTCGAGGTCGTCGAGGAGCACGACATCGAGCTGGTGGTGCTCGCGCGGTACATGCAGATCCTCTCGCCCGAGCTGTGCGGGGCGCTCGCGGGGCGGGTCATCAACATCCACCACTCCTTCCTGCCCGGCTTCAAGGGCGCGAACCCCTACAAGCAGGCGCACGCGCGCGGCGTGAAGCTCATCGGGGCGACCGCCCACTTCGTGACGAGCGACCTCGACGAGGGGCCGATCATCGAGCAGAACGTCGTGCGGGTCGACCACACCCGCACCCCGGCCGAGCTCGTCGCGATCGGGCAGGACGAGGAGAGCCGCACCCTCACGCAGGCGGTCAAGTGGTTCTCGGAGGACCGCGTGCTGCTCGACGGCGCGCGCACGATCATCTTCAAGTAGCGGCCACGGCCGCATGCGGCATCGAAGTCCCGTCTCCTAGCCGGGCGGAGAGCCGGGCGGAGAAACTGTCGTGCGGCGGGAGCAGTTGCTCCCGCCGCATCACCGCAACTCCGCCCGCGCTCGCGATTGCTCCCGCCGACCACGCGGTTGCTCCCGCCGAGCGGGGGGCGGGGCTCGCGCCCGCGCTGCGCGGCAGCGAGCGCGCAACGCCCACCCCGCTGGTCGGGTGCCGCGCGCAGCGCGGTGTATCGAGACCGCACCCCCTCTAGGCTCGTTCTCGTGACGCTGCTCCTGCACTCCGCACTGCTCACCGACGAACGCGGCGAGACCCCGGACGGCTGGGTGCTGTTCGAGGGCGACGCGATCGCGGCGGTCGGCGCGGGCGACGGGCCGGATGCCGACGAGCGCGTCGATCTCGGGGGCGCCCGTCTGGTGCCCGGCTTCGTCGACATCCACGGACACGGCGGCGGGGGCCACGCCTACGACGACGGGGGCGAGGAGCTGGCGGCGGCGCTCGCCACCCATCGCGCGCACGGCACCACCCGATCCGTCATCTCGCTCGTGGCGAATCCGCTCGCCGCCCTGCGCTCGAGCCTCGCCGAGGTGGCTGAGCTCGCGGCATCGGACCCTCTCGTGCTCGGCACGCACCTCGAGGGCCCGTACCTCGCCCCGGAGCGCCGCGGAGCCCACCACGTCGACTACCTGCGCGAGCCCGACCTCATCGAGGTCGAGGAGCTCATCGCGGCCTCGCACGGCACCCTGCGGCAGATCACGATCGCCCCCGAGCTGCCCGGCGCGGACGCAGCGATCGACGCGCTCGTCGCCGCCGGCGTGCGGGTGGCGGTCGGCCACACCGAGGCCGACTACGAGACCGCCGCGCGCGCCTTCGACCGCGGAGCCAGCATCCTGACGCATGCCTTCAACGCCATGAACGGCATCCACCACCGTGCGCCGGGGCCCGTCGTCGCGGCCCTCTCGGACCCGCGGGTGACGCTCGAGATCGTGCTCGACGGTCACCACGTGCACGAGCAGGTCGTGGCCCTCACGCTCGACGAGGCGCCCGGGCGGGTCGCGTTCATCACGGATTCGATGGCAGCGGCGGGCAGCGCGGACGGCGACTATCGTCTCGGCGCGCTCAACGTGACGGTGCGCGACGGTCTCGCGCTGCTGTCGGGTACCGAGACGATCGCGGGCTCGACCCTCACCCTCGACGCCGCCGTGCGCCGCGCCGTCGACGTCGTGGGCCTGGGCTGGCCGGATGCCGTCGCGGCCGTCACCGCCGTGCCCGCCCGCGCGCTCGGCTACGGCGACCGTCTGGGCCTGCTCGAGCCGGGTTACGCGGCGGACGCGGTAGCGCTCGACGCGGACGGCCGCGTGACGTCCGTCTGGGGCGCGGGCACCCGCATCCGCTGAGCACCGGTTCGGGTCGTCGCGGGGGCGGGCCGTGTCCTGCCCCATTCGGCAGTGAAGTGGAATCCTCTGCGGATCACGAGCGCCTGGATCAAGGTGGCGTACATCGATGCGTGGGGGTCGGCGGCGCGTTTCCGGTCAACACCGCGCTCGGCTGGGCACCCCGGTGAAGTTCGACTGCGCCGCAGCCCCAGCGCAGTACCGGATGCACGGGTCGAGTTCGCGGCCCCTCGGCCCGAGCCGCAGAGGCTCGGCCTGCGCTGACCGGGCGGAGACACGCGCAGGCGGCGAGAGTAATTGCTCCCGCCAGGTGCACGCATCACCGCCCGATGGCGCGGTTGCTCCCGCCGACGGTGCGCCTGCTCTCGCCGCTCAGCCGTGAGGCACGGCAGGCAGGCGACAGGCGGCCTACCGCGCCCAGTCGGGCCGGTTGTCCCAGGCGTAGCGATAGTAGTCGGCGAATCGCAGGTGCGCGGCGGCGGCCTCGTCCACGAGCACCGTGACCTCCGGGTGCAGCTGGATCGCCGAGCCCGGCAGCGACGCCGACACCGGTCCCTCGACGGCGCCCGCCACGGCATCCGCCTTCGCCTCGCCGAACGCCAGCAGCACGAGCGCCCGCGCGTCGCGGATCGTGCCGAGCCCCTGCGTGAGGCAGTGCCGCGGCACCTCGTCGACGGATGCGAAGAAGCGCGCGTTGTCGCGCCTGGTCGCCTCGGTGAGCGTCTTCACGCGCGTGCGCGAGGCGAACGAGGAGCCCGGCTCGTTGAAGCCGATGTGTCCCGTGCGCCCGATGCCGAGCACCTGGATATCGACACCCCCGGCCGCAGCGATCGCGGCCTCGTAGCGGATGCCCGCGGTCTCGATCGGACCGCCGTCGTCCCCAGGCACGTGGACGAGCGACGGCGTGAGGCCGAGGGTGTCGACGACTTCGCGCGTGATGACCGCGCGGTAGCTCTCCGGGTGCCCGGCGGGCAGCCCGACGTACTCGTCGAGCGCGAAGCCGCGCACGCGAGACCAGTCGAGGCCGCGGCGGGCCAGCGCGCTCCACACCGGGAGCGGCGTCGAGCCGGTCGCGAGGCCGAGCACGGCGTCCGGCTTGGCGCGCACGACGCGCTCGATGAGGTCCGCGGCGAGCTCGCCCGCGGCGGCCTTCGCCTCATCCGGGCTGCCCGGCAGGATCACGACCTCGGCCATCACACCACCTCCAGGGTGTTCGCCTCGGGGTCGCCGACGAACGCGGCGCCCACCGCGGCGGCGGGGAAGTCGGGTGGCAGCAGCCGCAGCCGCTCACCGAGGCCGAGCGAGGCGACGAACGGCGACGCCGCCTCCCACCCGGCGATCACGGCGCGCACGCCCGCGATGAGCTCGTCGCCGATGCGGCTGATCCCGCCGCCGATCACGACGTCGTCGACGTCGACGGCGAGCACGAGCAGCCGTGCGGCCTCGGCGACGCCCTGCAGCAGCCGGTCGCGCACCGCGGTCGCCGCGGGGTCGCCGGATGCTGCGGCGGCGAAGAGGGCGCGCACGGGGAGCGGGTCGTCGCTCGGCCACTGCCGGGCGACCGCGGAGCCGGACGCGTACAGCTCGAGGCAGCCGCGCTGACCGCACGGGCACAGCGGGCCCGCGGGGTCGACGGGGATGTGCCCGATCTCGCCCGCGACACCGCTCACGCCGCGCCACAGCTCGCCGCCGAGCACGAGGCCGGCGGCGAGGCCGGTGCCCACGTTGAGGTAGGCCATCGACTGGCCGGAGCCGAGCCCCTGCAGGTGGAACGCGCCGAGCGCCGCCGCGTTGACGTCGTTCTCGACCCGGACCGGCCGGCCGAGGCGGGCGCGCAGCTCGGCGCCGAGCTCGAGGTCGGCGAGGCCGAGGTTGACGGCGTGGCTCACGCGGCCGGTGCCGGGGTCGACGGCGCCGGGGATGCCGATCCCGATCGAGGTGAAGTCCTCGATCGGCGTGCCGGTCGCGTGCGACAGCTGGTGCACGGCGGCGACGGCCGTGTGCAGCACGACCTCGGCGCCGAATCCTGTGGGGAGCCGCAGGGTCGAGGCGACGTGGCCGTCCTCGCGGATGGCGACGGCATCCGTCTTGGTGCCGCCGATGTCGAGCCCGACCCTCACCTCGCTCCCCCGTCCAGCAGCTCGCGGAGCGCGACGGAGACGCTGCGGGAGGCCCCGAATGTGGCGATGTCGGCGTAGGCGCGGTCGGGCGACGGCCATCCCATGTCGATCACGACGGTGCCGGGCTGCGCGGCGCGCGCGGCGTCGATGAGCTCGCGCGTCCACGCCCGGCGGTGGTTGTCCTTGCCGACGATCAGGTAGGGCGCGTCGGATGCCGGGAGCGCCTGCCCCTCGTACACGCGCTCGGGCGCACGGCCGACGCTCGCGAGCCCCCAGGGCACGTCGGGGCCGACCGCCATGTTGGCGTTCGTCTCGATGCTCACGAGCCGCGCGCCCTCCGGGAGCACCGTGCCGGGGGCGACGTCGAAGCCGGATGCGATGCGCACCGGGTCGGTGGAGAACGCGTCCGGCTGGGCGCCGGGCTGTCCCGCGAGCGACTCGGCGAGCGCGATGACGCGGGCCACCGCGTCCGCGAGCCGGGCGTCGTCGAGCTCGCCCGCGGCGAGCGCCGCGCCGATCGCGTCCTCGATCGCGCCGAGCTGCGCATCCGTGTTGCGGGTGCCGATGCACAGCAGGTCGCAGCCGCCCGCGAGCGCGCGCACGGCCGCCGCGGGGATGCCGATCTCGCCCGAGGCGCCCGCCATGTCGAGGGCGTCGGAGACGACGACGCCCTCGAAGCCGAGCTCCTCGCGCAGCAGCCTCTGCAGGATGCGGGAGGAGAACGTCGCGGGTCCGCTCGGGTCGAGCTGCGGCAGCAGGATGTGGCTCGACATGATCGTGCGCGCACCCGCGGCGATCGCCGCCTCGAACGGCACGAGCTCCCGCTCGCGCAGCGTCTCGAGCGGGAGGTCGACGACCGGCAGCGCGTGGTGGGAGTCCGCTGCCGTGTCGCCGTGGCCCGGGAAGTGCTTCGCGCTCACCGCGACCCCGCCCGCCTCGTGCGCTGCGACCCACGCCGCCGTGTGCCGTGCGACGAGCGCGGGCTCGGTGCCGAAGCTGCGCACCCCGATGACGGGGTTGTCCGGGTTCGAGTTGATGTCGGCGTCGGGGGCGAAGTTGAGGTTGACCCCCGCCGCGAGCAGCTCGGCCGCGACCGCGGCCCCGACGGATGCCGTCAACTCGGTGTCGTCGATCCTCCCCAGAACGGCGTTGCCGGGGAAGGGCGAGCCGGTCGCCGCGTGCAGCCGCGACACGTCGCCCCCCTCCTCGTCGATGGCGATGAGCGCGAGCGGGTTCGCCTCGCGGATCGCCGCGGTGAGGGCGCGCAGCTGCTCGGGGCTCGTGATGTTCTCGGCGAACAGGCACACTCCGCCGAGACCGGCGCGCAGGCGCGCGGCGAGCCAGTCCGGCAGCTCGGTCCCGACGAAGCCGGGCAGGAGCACGGGCGCTGCGCTGGGGGGCGAGGAGATCATCCCTTGACCGCACCCCCCACGATGCCGCTCGTCATCCGCCCCTGCACGATGAGGAAGAAGATGATCACCGGGATGGCGACGATGGTGGAGGCCGCCATCACCTGACCCCAGTCGGTCTCACGGGTCGCCGAGGCCTGCACGAAGCCGCGCAGCCAGAGCGGGAGGGTCTGGGCCGACTCGGCCGGCAGCAGCACCACCGCGACCGTGAACTCGTTCCAGGCCTGCAGGAAGGCGTAGACGCCGGATGCCACGAGGCCGGGCGCGAGCAGCGGGAAGGTGATGCGCATGAAGGCCTGGAAGCGGCTCAGGCCGTCGACCATGGCGGCCTCCTCGAGCTCGGCGGGCACGCCCGCCACGAAGCCGCGCAGCATCCAGATCGTGAACGGGATGACCGCCGCGATGTAGATGACGCTCACGCCGACGACGGTGTTCAGCAGGCCCACCGACGACACCATCTTGTACTGGGCGATGAAGAGTCCCTCGGCCGGCAGCATCTGGATGAGCAGCAGCGCGAGCACGAAGCTCTTGCGCCCGCGGAACTTGAAGCGGCTGATCGCGACGGCGCCGAGGAAGGCGAACACGAGGCAGACCGCGACGACGAGCAGCGTGATGGTGACGCTCATGCCGAGCGCGCCGAAGAAGGAGCCGTCCGAGATCGCGCCGGTGAAGTTCGACCAGGTGAAGTACTGCCCGGGGAAGAAGTGCGGCGTGAACTGCTGCAGCACGGCGGTCGAGATGAACGCCGAGTTGACCATCCAGTAGACGGGGAAGATCCAGACGATCGCGAGCACGATCGCGAGGACGCTGAGGGCGATGCGTCCGAGCTTGACGGCGGTCACTGTGCCTCATCCTCCTTGATCAGCTCGCGCACGTACACCCAGCTGAGGGCGAGGGTGATGATGAGCACGATGATGGAGACGGCGCTCGCCATGCCGTAGTCGTTGGCGGCGGTGCCGAGCTTGTAGATGTAGGTGCCGAGCAGGTCGAAGTCGCCCGACTTGGATCCGGCGTCCTTGAGGAGCGTGATCTGCGCGAACACCCGCAGGTCCCAGATGAGCTGCAGCAGCAGCACGATCGACAGCACGGGGCGGATCATCGGCACGATGATGCGGCGGAAGCGCTGCCAGGCGCCCGCTCCGTCGATCTGCGCGGCCTCCATGACCTCGTCCGAGATCTGGGTGAGGCCCGCGTAGACGGCGAACGAGACGAAGGGCACCGACATCCAGATGATGAGCACGCTCGCCACGATGAAGAAGGTGATGGGATGCCCGAGCCAGTCGAAGCGATTCATGTCGACGCCGGGGATGGCGTCGAGCAGGAAGTTGACGACGCCGCGGCGGCGGTCGAAGAGCCAGATGAAGACGGTGGTCGCGGCCGCGACGGGCATCGCCCACGCGAACAGCATCGAGACCTGCAGGATGAGCCGCACGGTGCGCCCGACCGCGTTCATGAGCTGGGCCATGAGCACGCCGACGACGACCGTGACGGCCGCGGTGACGACGCAGAACAGGAGCGAGCGGACGAGCACGGCCCAGAACTCGCCGTTCCACAGCAGGTCGGCGAAGTTGTCGAAGCCGACCCACTCCGGCGGCTTGCCGAACTGCTGGGCGAGGCCGTACTTCTGGAACGCGGTGATGAACTGCCAGATGAGCGGGTAGCCGAGACCGAGCAGCAGCGCGATGACGGCGGGCACGATGAGCACATACGGGATGCCGGTGGTGCGCCGGGGCTGGATACGGGGCCCGGGGGCGTGTGCAGACATGCGGGATCCTCCTTTCGAAGGCTTCGGGTTGTGTGGAGTGATGAGCCCGGGCCGGATGCGGCGGGGCGAAGTCTGGGGGGTCGCTGCGGGGGTCCGGCGACGTCGCCGGGGATGATGCCGGTCGGGCAGCGGCAGCGTGCGCTGCCCGACCGGCGTGGGATCGATCAGCCGTTGAGCAGCGCGTCGATCTTCTTGTCGTACTCCGCGGCGAGCGACTCGACGTCGCCGCCGGCGTTCACCTTGCCGAAGAACTCCTCGAGGAGACCCGAGCCCTCGACGGCGGCCCAGCCGGGCGCCGCGGGGGTGAGCTTCGAGCCGAGGGCCGACTCGATGAGGGCCTTCGCGAACTGGTCGTCACCGAGCGAGGACACGTAGTCCGAGTTCGCCGGGCCGAGGCCGTTCTCGCCGAGCATCTTCTGGTACTCGGGGCTGAAGATGATCTTGAGGAGCTTGCGAGCGCCGGCCTGGTTCTTCGAGGCCGCCGAGATCGCGATGTTGGAGCCGCCCGCGAACACCGGCGCGACACCGCCGTCGACGCCCGGGAGGACGTAGACGCCGAAGACGTCGTCGTTCCAGGTGGCGACCGTCTTGGTGTCGTCCTTGGGGTCCGGAGCGAGGTCGCCGATCGACCAGTGCGCCCATCCGGGTGCGATGATCGTGGCCGACTCGGGCGCGGCGGCGTTCGGCTGGGTGTTGATGTTCACCCAGGGGGTGCTGTCGGCCTCGGTCACCGGGGCGTTGGACGCCGAGGTGTAGAGCTCCTGTAGCGCCTTCAGGCCCTCGACGGACTTGGCGTCCGAGAGGGTCGACTTCCAGGTGTCGCCGTCCTTCTTCGCGAGGTCCCCGCCGTGGGCGAAGATCCAGGAGATGCCGTTGCGCCAGTCCTCGCCACCGATGTAGAAGCCGGAGAGGGAGTCGGTGTGGAGCTTCTGCGCGACCTCCGTCAGCTGCGGGAGGGTGGTCGGCACCTCGACGCCGGCGGCCGAGTACAGGTCCTTGCGGTAGAAGACGTAGCGCGAGCCGAAGTAGTACGGCAGGGCGTAGTTCTTGCCGTCGACCGCGCCGACGTCGACGAACGACTTGAGCAGCTTGTCGCCGCCCAGCTCGCCGTAGAGGTCGGAGACGTCGGAGAAGGCGCCGACGGTCGTGAACGTCGGCGACCAGGTGTTCCCGATCTCGGTGACATCCGGAGTATTGTCGGCGTCGGGCAGGGCGGTCTGAAGCTTCGCGAGAGCGTCACCCCAACCCTGCTCTTCGATGGTCAGGGTGCCCCCGGTCGCCTTCTTGTACTCGGTCTTCAGGTAGTCGCGGAGTGCGTCCGGGGTGTCACCCCCCATGAGCCAGAACGTGATGTCCTGCCCCTTGGCGTCGTCCGGGTTCGGCTTGTCGCCCGAGGGCGCGCAGCCGGCGAGGACGACCAGCGCAGCCGTCGCCGCGGCGAGGGCTCCGATCTTTCGCTTCATTCGTGCTTCCTTCTTCTTTGAATTGCGGCTCTGCCGGATGGCGGCACCGCTGGTGCAGGGTGTTGCGTTGGATTCGGGTTCAGGAGACCCCGAGCCTCCCCGACAGGACCATGGCGGCGGCGCCGCGCATGACGATGTCCTGGCCGAGGTCGGACATCCGCACCGTCAGATCGCCGTGGAACTCGGCCATCGTGCGGGCGCGGAAGGTCTCGATGGCCGCCTGGGTGAGCGGACCGTCGAGGAGTTCGACGGGGCCGCTGATGACGACCTCGTCGAGATTGAGGGCGCCGACGACCGGCGCGAGGGCGATGCCGAGACGCTCGCCTGCCCGGCGCAGCACCTCGTCGCGGGCGGCGGCATCGGGGGCGGCGGCGAGGCCGGCGCGGAGGCGGGGCACGGAGAGCCAGGTCTCGAGGCAGCCGTGCTTGCCGCAGACGCAGAGGTCGCCTCCGTCGGTGCCGACGACGACGTGGCCGAGCTCGCCCGCGGCGAAGCGACTGCCGAAGACGGGGGTGCCGCCGAGGATGAGGCCGGCGCCGACGCCGCGGCCGACGCGGATGAGCATGAAGTCGCCGACCGCGCCGCCGAAGCTGTGCTCGGCGAGGGCTGCGGCGTTGGCGTCGTTGGCGACGATCACGGGCAGGCCGGTCGCCGTTTCGACCATGCTCTGCAGCGCGAGGTCGGACCATCCGAGGTTGGGGGCCGACAGCACGCGACCGCCGAGGTCGACGATGCCGGGCGAGCCGATCCCGATGCCGAGGATGGGGAGATCGGCGGCGGCGACGAGGTCGCGCACGAGCTGCACGGCGAGGTGCGCGACCTCGTCGCCTTCGGCGCCGTCCGTCTCGGCCTCCATCCGGGTGACGATGCCGCCGTCGATGTCGAGCACGGCGCCGCGGAAGACGCCGGTGTCGGAGAGGTCGATGCCGATGATGCGGTAGCCGCCGCGGTTGATGTCGAGCAGGATGGCGGGCTTGCCCGGGCGGCCCTCCTCGCGCTGGCCGGTCTCGACGACGAGCCCGTCGGCGATGAGCTCGGAGACGAGGTCGGAGATGGTGACGCGGGTGAGCCCGGTCTCGCGGGCGAGATCGGCGCGGCTCTGGAGTCCGCCGCTGTAGAGGTTCTGCAGCACGAGGGAGCGGTTGTGCCCGCGCGCGTGCTCCGGCAGCACCTTCGCCGAGGGGCGGAGGGCGCGGAGAGGAGCGCTGCGCTGCGCTTCCGGTGCGGACATGTTTGTTAGTAAAGCGTACGAACAAACATCGTGCAAGCCGCACTCGGACGCTTTACCAAGTCGTGACGAAACCGGACGCGGCGAGATTCCATGCAAATTCATAGGAAACGCCAGCGCCGTTCAAGGAACCGCTGCCAGGGTGGTGCCATGACGACGCGCTCCCCCCACCGCATCCTCGGACTCGCCGGCATCGCCGGGATCGGACTGGTCACCCTCGCCGGCTGCGCCACCGCCGCCGAGGCGGAGGGCGACGGGAGCGGCGGCGGCACCGACACCTCGGCGAGCTACACCGACGGCACCTACACCGCCGAGGGCAGCTACATCTCGCCCGCCGGCGAGGAGTCGGTCAAGGTCGAGCTCACGCTCGACGGCGACATCGTGACCGCCGTGACCGTCACGCCCGAGGCCGACGACCCGCAGGCGAAGAGCTTCCAGGAGAAGTTCGCGAGCGGCATCGCCGACGTCGTCGTCGGCAAGGACATCGACACGCTGAACGTCTCCCGGGTCGCCGGATCGTCGCTCACGAGCGGCGGCTTCGCCGAGGCCCTCAAGGCCATCAAGGCCGACGCGCTCGCCTCGTAGGCCGCGTGATCGCCGACCCGCTGCCGCACGCCTGGCGCTTCGACGCCCTCGGCACGCCGTGGCGCATCGACACCGACGAGCCGCTGGCCCCCGAGCTCCGCGCACTCGTCTCCGCGCGCATCGAGCGCTTCGACCGCGACTGGTCGCGCTACCGCGACGACTCGCTCGTCGCGCACATCGCCCGGCGACCCGGCCGCCACCGCCTGCCCGCCGACGCCGGCCCGCTGCTCGCCCTCTACGCCGAGCTGCACGAGGCGACGCGCGGCCGCGTCTCGCCGCTCGTCGGCGGGGCGCTCGCCGCATCCGGGTTCGGCCCGCGGCTCGCCGGGGTCCCGGATGCCGTGCCCAGCTTCGAGGACGCCCTCGCCTGGGACGGCGAGCACCTCGAGACCGCCGCCCCCGTGCTGATCGACGTGGGCGCCGCGGGCAAGGGCCACCTCGTCGACCTCGTGAGCGGGATCCTCGCGGAGGCGGGCATCGCGCGCTCCGTCGTCGACGGCTCGGGCGACCTCCGCATCCGCGAGGTGCCGATGCGGATCGCCCTCGAGCATCCGGCCGACCCGCGGAAGGCGGTCGGCGTGGCGGAGCTCGCGGACGGCGCGCTCTCCGCGAGCGCCGGCAACCGCCGGCGGCACGCCGACGGGCGCCACCACGTGCTCGACGCGGTGACCGGCCTGCCCGCGCGCGACGTCGTCGCGACGTGGGCGGTGGCATCCGACGACCTCACCGCCGACGGCGCCGCGACCGCGCTGTTCTTCGACATCGACCCCGGATGGCTCGAGCGCCGGGGAGTGCGATGGGTCAGGATGCTGTTCGACGGCACGCTCGAGACGAGCCGCGGCTTCCCCGGAGAGGTGTTCGCATGAGGGCCGCCATGACACGGATCGACAGCCTGCTCGGGCGCATCACGATGTACCTGCTGATCGTCGGCGTGCTCGGCGTGCTGACCCTGCTGGCGCTCGTGCTCGCACTCGCCGACGCGATCGCGATCGACCCGCTCGCGATCCTCGTGTCGGCGGTCGTGCTCACCGCCGCGTCGTGGATCGCGAACCAGGTGCTGGGGCTGATCTTCCGCACCCGGCCGCTCACCGAGTCCGGCATCATCACGGCTCAGCTGCTGCTGTTCGTGCTCGAGCCCACACTCGACCCGGCGGGACTGCTCGGCCTCGTGATCGCCGCCGCCGTCGCCGCGGCCTCCAAGTACCTCATCGCGTGGCGCGGGCGTCACCTCGTCAACCCCGCCGCGTTCGCCGCCGTCGTGGTCGGCGTGAGCGGGCTCGCGTTCTCGTCCTGGTGGGTGGCGACCCCGCCGCTCCTGCCCGCCGTGGCGCTCGGCGCCCTGCTCATCCTGTGGCGCACCCGTCGGCTCGGCATGGGGCTCGTCTACCTCGCGGTCGCCGGCGGGGTGCTGTTCGCCCGCCTCGTCGCCTTCGGCAGCGAGCCGCCGACGGCGCTGTCGCTCACCCTCCTCTCCTCCCCCGTCGTCTTCGCGGCCGGGTTCATGCTCAGCGAGCCGCTCACGATGCCGCCGCGGCGCTGGCAGCGCATCGGCTACGCGGTCGTCGTCGGGCTGCTCACGAGCGTTCCGTTCACGATCGGGCCGTTCCGCAACACGACCGAGCTCGCCCTCGTGATCGGCGGCGCGCTGGCGTTCCTGCTCGGGCAGCGCCGCGCGGTGCGGCTCGAGCTCGCGTCGAAGCGGCAGCTCACGCCGACCGCGTGGGAGTTCCGCTTCCGGCCGGTCGCGCCCGTGCGGTTCGCGCCGGGGCAGTACCTCGAGCTCACGGTGCCGCACCGGCGTCCGGACGCGGGCGGCATCCGGCGGGTGTTCTCGATCGCGTCCGCGCCCGCCGATCCGGAGATCGCGGTGGGGGTGCGCATCCGCGAGAACGGCTCCTCGTTCAAGAGGGCCCTCCTCGCCCTCGAGCCGGGCGCCCGCATCCGGGCGACGGGCGTGTGGGGCGACTTCACCCTGCCGCGCGATCCGGAGGCGAGGCTCGCGTTCGTGGCGGCGGGGATCGGGATCACCCCCTTCGTCGCGCAGCTCGGCGCGCTCGCCGCGGCGGGCCGGGCGGCCGACGCCGAGCTGCTCTACGCGGTGCGGGCGGCATCCGACCTCGCCTTCCGCGACGAGCTCGCCGCCACCGGATGCCGGGTCGGGGTGCTATCGCCCGACGACCCGGGCGAGCTGCCCGCGAACTGGACCTGGCTCGGCTCGGAGACGCTCAGCGCCGATACGGTGCACGCCGCGATCCCCGACGCGCGCGAACGGCACGTCTACCTGTCGGGCGCGCCCGCCGACGTGGCGCGCCTCCGGCGGGCCCTCCGCGCCTCGGGCGCCCGCCGCATCCGCACGGACGTGTTCCTGGGGTACTGAGTCGGTTGCGCGCCGCGATATTCCGCGGCGCCGACCGGTTCGGGCACGACGCGGTCGCGCCCGAAACCGAGTGCCGGAACAGGCGAGCCACCGGTCCGTTCGCCGTGCGCGATCGGGCTGGCACTCGCATGGTGAGAGTGCTAAAACGGATACCAGAAAGTTGAGTCAAGGCGACTCACATCTATCCAGGAGGTATCCGATGACCATGTTCTTCGACCCGTTCCGCGAGCTCGACCGTGTCGCCGGCCAGCTCCTCGACAGCCGCCAGGGCCCGCGGCTCATGCCGATGGACCTGTACCGCGACGGCGACCACTACGTGCTCAACGCCGACCTGCCGGGCGTCGACCCGGGCAGCGTCGACATCGACGTGGACGGGCAGCTGCTCACCATCCGGGCCGAGCGCACCCCGCGCAGCGTCGAGGGCGTGAAGTGGATCGCGCGCGAGCGCTCCGGCGGCTCGTTCCTGCGCCAGCTGAACCTCGGCCAGGGCGTCGACAGCACCGGCATCTCGGCGAGCTACGAGAACGGCGTGCTGAGCGTCGTGATCCCGGTCAGCGAGAAGGCGAAGCCCCGCAAGATCGAGGTGCAGACCTCGGCCGGCAGCGCGCAGGTCGAGCCGCACGCCGAGCCCGTCGAGTCCTGACCGTCGCCCATATCGCGGGCCCCGGACGCGTGTCGTCCGGGGCCCGTATCGTGTCGCCATGTCGTCGTTCGCGGAGAAGCCGATCCTGCCCTTCACCGACTGGCGCGAGTGGGAGGCCTTCCTCGAGGGCGACCCGCCCGCCGACGGCGTGCGGGTGAAGATCGTCAAGGCGAAGGCACAGGTGGCCGGCATCACGCGGCAGGAGGCGCTCGACGTGGCGCTGTGCTTCGGCTGGATCGACGGTCAGGCGGGCGCCTTCGACGACGACTACAGCCTGCAGGCCTATACCCCGCGTCGTGCGCGCAGCCCCTGGTCGCAGATCAACCGCGAGCACGTCGAGCGGCTCATCGGCGCGGGGCGCATGCGTCCCGCGGGGCAGTCCGAGATCGACCGCGCGAAGGCCGACGGCCGCTGGAATGCCGCCTACCGCCAGAAGGACGCACCCGTGCCGCCTGAGCTGCAGGCGCTCCTCGAGGCGAGCCCCGCCGCATCCGCGTTCTTCGCGACGCTCAGCGCCCAGAACCGCTGGGCGTTCGTCTTCCGGGTGACCCAGGGCAAGAGGGCCGAGACGCGCGAGCGCAACGCACAGCGCTTCGTCGAGATGATGGAGCGCGGCGAGACCTTCTACTGATTGTTCCCGTTCCGCGCGTTCGCACCCGTTCCTTCGGCAACGAAGACGCGGAACGGCAACTATCGCGGCAGCAGGCCCAGCGACCGCACCGCGTCGCGCTCGGCCGCGAGCTCGGCGGCGGATGCGGCGAGCGCCGCGCGCACGGCGTCCGAGAGTTCGAGGCCCTCGACCTGCTGCCAGTCGCCGCCCACCGAGGTCGCGGGCACCGAGCTCACGAGGCCCTCGGGCACGCCATACTCGCCACGGCTCGGCAGCGCGATCGAGACCCAGTCGCCCTCCGGTGTGCCGAGCACCCAGTCGCGCATGTGGTCGATCGCGGCGGATGCCGCACTCGCCGCCGACGAGGCACCGCGCGCCGCGATGATGGCCGCCCCCCGGTTCGCGACCGTGGGGACGAACTCGTCGGCGACCCACGACGGGTCGAAGCCGACCGGCTCGCCGTCGAGCAGCACGTGCGAGGGGTCGGGCACCTGCGTGGAGGAGTGGTTGCCCCAGATCGTCATCCGCGACAGGCGGCCGACGCCGACCCCCAGCTTCGCGGCGAGCTGCGCGAGGGCGCGGTTGTGGTCGAGGCGGGTCATCGCCGTGAAGCGCTCCGCCGGCACCTCGGGGGCGTGGGCGGCCGCGATGAGGGCGTTCGTGTTGGCGGGGTTGCCGACCGTCAGCACCCGGATGTCGTCCGCGGCGCGGGCGCCGATCGCACGCCCCTGCGGCCCGAAGATGCCGGCGTTCGCCGCGAGCAGCTCGCCGCGCTCCATGCCGGCGGTGCGGGGCCGGGCTCCCACGAGCAGGGCGACGTTCGCGCCGTCGAAGGCGGCGTCCGGCTCGTCGAAGACGTCGACCGACTCGAGCAGCGGGAGGGCGGCATCCGCGAGCTCCATCGCCGTGCCCTCCGCGGCGGCGACCGCCTGCGGGATCTCGAGCAGCCGCAGCCGCACCGGCGCGTCGCCCAGCATGTCGCCCGCGGCGACGCGGAACAGGAGGGCGTAGCCGATCTGGCCGGCGGCGCCCGTGACGGTCACGGTGACGGGGGTGCTCACCCCTCCACGCTACGCGCCGGGCATGCAGAAGGGCCGGGTCGAAAGACCCGGCCCTTCCGGTGATCAGGGGGCGCTCAGCCCAGGCGCGCCGACAGGTTCTCGTCGAGGGCGGCGAGGAAGTCCTCGGTGGTCAGCCACTCCTGCTCGGGACCGACCAGGATCGCGAGGTCCTTCGTCATCTTGCCCGACTCGACCGTCTTGATGACGACGTCCTCGAGGGTCTCGGCGAAGTCGATGAGCGCCTGGTTGCCGTCGAGCTTTCCGCGGTGCATGAGGCCGCGGGTCCACGCGAAGATCGAGGCGATCGGGTTCGTCGAGGTGGGCTTGCCGGCCTGGTGCTGGCGGTAGTGACGCGTCACGGTGCCGTGGGCGGCCTCCGCCTCGACGACCTTGCCGTCGGGCGTGGTCAGCACGGAGGTCATGAGGCCGAGCGAGCCGTAGCCCTGCGCGACCGTGTCGGACTGCACGTCGCCGTCGTAGTTCTTGCACGCCCAGACGTAGCCGCCCTCCCACTTGAGCGCGGAGGCCACCATGTCGTCGATGAGGCGGTGCTCATAGGTGATGCCCGCCGCCTCGAACTTGTCCTTGTACTCCGCGTCGAACACCTCCTGGAAGAGGTCCTTGAAGCGGCCGTCGTAGGCCTTGAGGATCGTGTTCTTGGTGGAGAGGTACACCGGGTAGCCCCGCGAGAGGCCGTAGTTGAAGCTCGCGCGCGCGAAGTCGCGGATCGACGGGTCCTGGTTGTACATCGCCATCGCGACGCCGCCATCCGGAGCCTGGAACACCTCGAAGCTCTGCGCCTCGCCGCCGTCGGCGGGCTGGAAGGAGAGCGTCAGGGTGCCGGGGCCGTCGAAGACGAAGTCGGTCGCGCGATACTGGTCGCCGAAGGCGTGGCGGCCGATGATGATGGGCTTGTTCCAGCCGGGCACGAGGCGCGGGATGTTGGAGATGACGATCGGCTCGCGGAAGATGACGCCGCCGAGGATGTTGCGGATGGTGCCGTTGGGGCTCTTCCACATCTTCTTGAGGCCGAACTCGGCGACGCGCGCCTCGTCGGGGGTGATGGTGGCGCACTTGACGCCCACCCCGTGCCTCTGGATGGCGTGCGCCGCGTCGATCGTGACCTGGTCGTCGGTCGCGTCGCGGTTCTCGATGCCGAGGTCGTAGTACTCGAGGTTCACGTCGAGGTAGGGGTGGATGAGGCGGTCCTTGATGAACTGCCAGATGATGCGGGTCATCTCGTCGCCGTCGAGCTCGACGACCGTCCCCTCGACCTTGATCTTCTCGACCACGTGCTGTCCTTTCGCGTCGTACGCCGCCGAACAGCCTACCTCGCATCCGAGATATCTCGATATCGAGATATCTGCCCGCGTGACGGCCGAGCGGGTTAGCCTGTCAGGATGGCGGACCTGAGACTCGAAGAGCTGACGGCGCAGACCATCGTCGCGGCCCGCAACCTCGCCCTGAAGCCCGGTCAGGCGGCGTTCATCGCGCCCGAGACCTACGAGCATTCCGAGCAGGACCTCGATCCCGCCGGATCCTGGCCCCGCGTCGTCATGGACGGCGACCACCTCGTCGGCTACGTCATGGGGGCGTTCGACCCCGACGCCCCCGAGGACTTCCTCAAGGCCGCGCTCTGGCGCATCCACGTCGAGGCCGACGCGCAGGGCATGGGCGTCGGGCGCTTCGCGGTCGCGGCGCTCGCGGACGAGGCGCGCCGCCGCGGCTTCCACCAGCTGACGGTCGTGTGGGCGCCCGGCGAGGCCGGCCCCGAGCAGTTCTTCAAGGCCGTCGGCTTCGAGGTCGTGGGCGAGACGCCCTACGGCGAGAAGCTCGGCGCCCTCGCCCTCTGAGCGGCGCATCCGGATGCCGCAGCCGGCCGAGGACTTCGTGGGCGCGGTGCTCGACGTGGTCGCGCAGATCCCCGAGGGCCGCACCATGAGCTACGGCGACGTCGCGGCCGCGATCGGCTCCCGCGCCGCGCGCGGGGTGGGCCAGGTGATGGCCTACTACGGCGACGAGGTGCCGTGGTGGCGGGTCGTGCGGGCGAGCGGCCACCCGCCGCAGTGCCACGAGGGCCGCGCGCTCGAGCACTACCGCGCGGAGGGCACGCCGCTGCTCTGGTCGCGCGACCGCACCGTCTTCCGCGTCGACCTGGCCGCCGCCCGCTGGTGGCCGGACGGCGAACCCGGCTGAGCGCATCCGCGCCTCCCCCGAACGGGCGCGTTCGCGGGGGTGCCCCGTGCCGGTAGCCTCACATGCCATGACCCGTACCGATGACCTCATGGCGATGATGCAGAGGCATATGCGCGGCACGGCCTTCGTCTTCTCGCGCACCGCCAAGGGATTCACCATCGATCTCGACCTGGCGAACCCGCAGTGGTGGCCGCTCATCGCGCAGACCAACCTCTCCGAGACCTCGAGCTTCCAGATCGTCACCGACGAGATCGACTCGAAGTTCACCATCGTGGAGATCCCGCGCCACGTCGAGTGGGGCGGCGACGACGCGCCGCACTTCGTGCAGGGCGCACCCTCCGGGCCCCGGCAGAGCATGAAGGACGAGGTCGACCTGCGCGTGAGCGCCGAGCCGATCCGCCGGCTCGTGCGTCGCGAGGCGGGCGGGCTCGGCTTCCGCGAGACCCTCGACCGCAAGAAGCTCTACGCGATGCTCGGCGTCGCGGCGGGCGGCGTCGCGGCCGTCGTGATCGTGCTCGTCATCATCGTCAACGCGCTCGGCTGAGCTTCCGGGCGGCGGTCACCAGACGCGACGCCCGACGGCGACGCTCGGCGGCCATCCGCCGGGACGAGTGCGAGCCCGCGCACCCCTGCGAGGGTGCACGGGCCCGCAGGCTCGATGCGGTGTCGCCCGCTACCGCCCGCGGCGGACCACGGACACCGAGCCGATCGCGACTCCGCCCACCACGAGAAGGCCGAGCGCGAGGAGTGCCCACGGCAGCACGGGGCCGGCGCCGGTGGAGGCGAGGTGCGGCGCACCGTTGCCCGTGGCGCCGCCGTTGCCGCCGCCCGGTGCCGGGTCGGATGCCCGGACGACGCGGTAGGCGAGCTCGACCGTCGTGGACTGGCCGGCCGCATCCGTGGCGACGATCGTCACGAGCTGCTCGCCCAGCACGTCGGTGGGAAGCGTGGCGCCCACCGAGCTCTCGCAGCTCGCGACGCCCGAGACGTCGTCGGCGCAGGTGAAGGCGAACGGCACGACCGCGCCCTGCTCGAAATCGCCGAACTCGGCGGGCGAGGTGACGACCACCCGGGGCGCGTCGCCGTCGATGCGCACGAGGTACTCCGCGTCGCTCGCGTTGCCGAGCGCGTCGACCGCGTGGATGCGCAGCGTCGAGACGCCCTGGGGGAAGTCGAAGCCGGCGACGGTCAGCTCGGTCACCCCGCTGCGGTCGCCGTTCGTGTAGACGCGGCCGTCAGCGGCGATGATCCGCCATTCGATGATCCCCATCGCGGATGCGTCGCTCGCGGTCACCGTGACGTCCGGGCCGAAGAAGTACCAGCCGGACGCCTCGGGCGCACGCGCCGAGAACTCGATCACGGGACCGTCGACGTCGGCCGCGGCGACCGTGTAGCTGCGCACGAGGCGCGTCTCGTTGCCGGCCCGGTCCACGGCGCGCACGACCACCTCGAAGGTGCCGAGCTCGCTCGTGTCGAGCGCCTCGCCGTTCGCGACGGGCGCCTCGCACACCTCGATGCCACTGCGCGCGTCGGTGCAGTCGAAGTCGAGCACGAGCTCGTCGCCGGGCTCGACCGTGACGCCCGCCTCGGGCAGCGACGCCGTGACGACCGGAGCCGTCGCATCCGTCGGGAACGACACCGTCTGGGCGACGCCCACGTTGTCGAACCAGTCGACCGCGCGCACCTGGTAGCGGTTGTCGCCCTCGCCCGCGGTCGGGAAGGTCGCGGTCGCGCCGGCCACGCTGACCCACGGCCCGGGGACGCCGCCCTCGAGCGTGCGGTACTCGACGCGCTGGACGCCCGACCCGTCGCCGTCGTCACCGGTGAGGGTCACCGTGACCGGGCCCGTCCACCATCCGTCGTGCCCGCCCGGGGCCTGCACGTCCACGGTCGGGGCGACGGTCTCGTCGGCGATGACCCGGAAGCTGTGCGGATCGGCCCAGAACAGACCCGCCTCGTTCGCGCCGTGCGCGCGAGCCTCGAACGTGCCCAGCTGGTCCAGCACCTGCACGTAGCCGTTGTTGCGGGTCGTGTTGTTGATGATCGTCGCACCGCAGTTGTTCATGCCCGACTCGGGGTCGTCGCACGCGTACTCCAGGGTGACCGAGTCGCCGAGGCGGTAGACCGGCTTGGCCGGCGAGAGCAGTGCGATGTTCGGCTTCGTCTTGTCGAGCTTGATGCGACGCGTCACCGGTCCGACCGTGTTGCCCTCGTCATCGGTCGCCGTCACGGTGAGCACCGTCTGGCCGCCCGTCGTGATCGGGATGCTGGCCGAGCCGATCGACTCGCCGGAGCCGGTCTGCGCGCCGCTCGTCGACCACTCGACGATCGCGGTGGAGCTGATCGCCGAGGTCACGCGCACGCTCACGACGAGGTCCTCCGTGTACCAGCCGTGGGCGTTGACCTCCGGCAGGGTGAACTTCAGCTCGAGCGGGTTCTGCGGGTCGGGGTCGTTCGTGGATGCCGCGGTCGGCACGAGCTCGGCCTGCGGGGCTGCGGGGGATGGTTCGGCGGCGGGCTCGGGCTCGGCGGCGGGCTCGGACGCGAGCTCCGCGGCGGGCGCTTCGACGCGCGCGGCCTCGGTCGGGGCGAGCGCGTCGCCGGGTGCCTCGACGGATGCGGTGGCGGCATCCGCGTCGGAGGCGGCGGCGACTGCGGAGACGGTGCAGCCTCCGAGAACAAGGGGGACGACGGCCGTGGTGGCGAGCAGGGCGGCAAGCCAGCGCGACCTCGACGAGGTGATCGTGGTAGTCATCCCGCTATCGTCGGCGGGCGACTCCCCCCGATCGGGGCGCGCGCGGGGCGCACAACGTCAGTGCAACGTTCAGCCGGCGCGTCCGCCGCGAACCCCGGGCCGGGCCAGCTCCGCGCACGCGGCGACCGCGTCCGCGAGGCTCATCGCTGCCCCCGCGTCCGCCGCCTCCGCCCACTGCCCGTCGGTGAGCGCGGCGCGCAACCGCATCCGGTGCTCGCGGTTGCCGTCGGGGTCGTTCGCATCGGGGTCCCACGAGTAGCGGCGGGCGTGGGTGTCGGTCGCGGCGAGCAGCCGCGCGCCCGCCTCGTTCTCGTCGAGGGTCGCGGCCGCCGCGGCGACGAGGAATATGCCGGCGATGGTATGCGTGGGTCGGCCGTCCGCCCAGGTGTGGCTGATGACCGGCACGAGCAGGTCGATCGCGTCCTGACCGCGGTGGGACGCGATGAGCACCTTCGCGACGAGGTGCGTCGCGAGGGTCTCCACCCACTGCTCGCCGGCCTGCCGGGCGAGGGCGATCGCCCGCTCGAGTCCCGCGAGCGCGCTCGCGGGGGCGCCGCCCGCGCGTTGCAGGTCGGCGGCGATCATCTGCACGGTGGCCGCGGCGGCGAGGCTCGGCCCGGGCACGGCGAGCGCGGCCCGGAGGGATGCCGTCGCCGCCTCGAGGGCGCCCGTCGCCCCCTCGAGGTAGCCGCGGTACGCGAGCCCGACCGCGAGGATCGAGTCGTCGCCCGCCTCCCCCGCAGCCACGATCGCCGCCGCGATCGCGCGGCCCGAGGCCTGCGGCTCGCGCATGAAGAACCGCATGAGCCCGAGACCGAGCTGGGCCCGCGCCTCGGCGATCGCCGGCGCCGGGCCGGGGATCGCGAGCGCCTGCTCGATGCGGACGACCCCGTCGACGAGTGCCGACCGCCGGTACCAGACGCGCGCCATCCCGCCCACGATGAGCAGCGCCGACTCGCGGTCGCCCGCCGCGACGCTGTCGGCGAGCGCGGCGGCCAGGTCGTTCGCGGACCGCTCGAGCACGGCCGTCGCGGCCGCCTCGCCGTGCCCGTAGAGCTCGGACCGCAACCCGTCGACGAGTCCCGCGTGCCAGCGGCGATGCCGCTCGCGCCAGGCCGTGCGGTCGCCCGCGTACTGGCGGCGCGCGACCTCCCGCACCGCGATGAGCAGGCGGTAGGCGGTGGTGCCGTCGACCGTGCGCGACGTGGAGACCAGGGAGCGCTCGACGAGCTCGAGCAGCAGCTCGTCGACCTCCGCACCCGGCACCTCGCAGATGGCGGTCGCGGCGTCGTGCGAGAACGCGCCCGCGAAGCCGCCGAGCTGCCCGAACAGCTCCCGCTGCACGGGAGTCAGCAGGTCGGTGCTCCACTCGACCATCGCGACGACGCTCGCGTGGCGGTCCTCGGCGGAGGTCCCGCCGACGATCCCCCGCGCGCGGATCTCGGCCACGAGCTCCGGCAGCGACCGCGCGGGCAGCCGCGCCGCCGCGAGCTCGAGGGCGAGCGGGATGCCGTCGAGTGCGAGCACGAGCGACCGCACGAGCGGTTCGCTCGCCGCGTCCAGCCGGAAGCCCGGCTCGATGTCGGCCGCCCGCGCCGCGAAGAGCCGCACGGCGTCGGCGAGGGCCTCCCCCAGCATCGGCTCCACGCGCACGCGGCGCTCGCCCGGCATCCGCAGGGCGTCGCGGCTCGTGACGAGCACGACGAGACCGTCGCAGCGGGCCAGCAGCTCCGTGGCGAGCTCGGCGACGTCGTCGCGCAGGTGCTCGGCGTTGTCGAGCACGAGGATGGTCGGCACATCGCGCAGGATGCCCGCGATCGCATCGAGATCGGGGCGGATGGCGCCCACGAGCTCCGCGAGCGCGGAGAGCGTCGCGGGGAGGTCGCGGAACGGCACGAGGTCGAGGAACACCTGACGCCGGTCGTGCGCGCCGCCGCGCCGCAGCACCTCGATCGCGATGCGCGTCTTGCCCACGCCACCCGGCCCCGTGACCGTCACGAGGCGCGACCGGGTGCGCGCGTCGTCGACCGCATCCAGCTCGGCCCCGCGCCCCACGAGCTCCGTCAGCGGAAGGGGCACCCCGAGCCGCTCGGGCGCGGTCCCGTCCGCGCGCGCCACGGGATCGCGCCGCAGGATCGCGGTGCGCAGCCCGAGCAGCGCCGCCGGCAGGTCGAGCCCACGTGTCTCGCCGAGCCGGTCGCCGAACTCGTCGATGACACGCAGCGCCTCGCCGTCGCGCCCGGAACGGGCGAGTGCGGTCGCGAGCAGCGCGACCGGGCGGTCCGCGAGGGGGCGCTCGCGCACGAGACCGCCGACCGACGTGACGACGGCCTCGAACTCGCCCGCCTCGATGCGGATGCCGGCGAGCGTCTCGAGAGCCGCCGCGTGTTCGAGCGCGAGCGCCTCCGCCTCGCGTGCCGCGAACGGCACGTCGTCGAGGCCCGCCAGGGGGCGGCCGGTCCACGCGCGCTCCCAGCGCTCGAGAGCGGCACGGTACCCCGGGCCGCCCGGGTCGCGAAGCGCCTCTCGCAGCGCCAGCACATCGACGTCGGCCGGGTCCACGTCGAGCAGGTAGCCGCCCCGCCCGCCGCTCAGGTACGGTGCGAGCGGCCCGCCACGGAGCCGCGAGACGCCCGAGCGCACGGTCACCTCGGCGCTCGGCGGCGCATCCGTCCACAGCTCCTCGACGAGCTGCGCGAGCGGCACCCGCCTGCCCGCGTCGAGCGCGAGACGCGCCACGATCGCCCGAGGACGGCGCGCGCCCAGGTCGAGCGGTGCGCCGTCGAGGCGCGCGACGACGCCGTCGAGCAGCTCGACGCGCAGTCGCGGGCCGGGCGCCGACGATGTGGTGGTGGTGTGGGCGGTCACGGGTGAGGGAATACTACTCAGCTTGCCCGCACGTCGTCTCGGACGAGGAGCGGCCTGACCCGCTCACACGAGCGAGTCACGCCACGCCTTGTGCAGCGTCGCGAAGCGACCGTCGCCGCCGATGAGCTCGGCGGGCGTGCCGTCCTCGACGATCGATCCGTGCTCCATCACGAGCACGCGGTCGGCGATCGCGACCGTCGAGAGGCGGTGCGCGATGACGATCGCGGTGCGGTCGGCGAGCAGCGTCGTGAGGCCCTCCTGCACGAGCCGCTCGCTCGGGATGTCGAGCGAGGCGGTCGCCTCGTCGAGGATGAGCACCGCCGGGTCGGCGAGGAACGCGCGGGCGAACGACAGCAGCTGGCGCTGCCCCGCCGACACCCGGCCCCCGCGCTTGTTCACGTCGGTGTCGTAGCCGTCCGGCAGCTCCTCGATGAACGCATCCGCGCCGACCGCGTGCGCCGCCGCCCGGATCTCGTCGAGCGAGGCGCCCGGCTTGCCGAGCGCGATGTTGTCGGCGACCGAGCCGGAGAACAGGTACGCCTCCTGCGTCACCATGACGATGGCACGGCGCAGGTCCTTCGGGTGCAGCTCCCGCAGGTCGACGCCGTCGAGCCGCACCGATCCGGTGGTCGGGTCGTAGAACCGGGCCACGAGCTTCGCGAGGGTCGACTTGCCCGCGCCCGTCGAGCCGACGAGCGCGACCGTCTGCCCAGCGGGGATGTGCAGCTCGAAGTCGGGCAGGATGACGCGGTCCTCCCGGTAGGCGAAGCGCACGTCGTCGAAGTCGATGGCGCCCTTCGCCTTCCAGAGGTCGACCGGGCGCGCCGGGTCGGGCACGCTCGGGTTCTCGTCGAGCACGCCCGAGATCTTCTCGAGCGCCGCCGAAGCCGACTGGTAGGAGTTGTAGAACTGCGCCATCTCCTCCATCGGGTCGAAGAAGCGCCGCGTGTACATGAGCGCCGCGAGCAGCACGCCGACCGCGAGCGAGCCGTCCGCCACCCGCAGCCCGCCCACGAGCAGAACCGCCGCCACGACGACGTTGCCGATCACGACGAGGCTCGGGTCGAAGACGCCGAACACGCCGATCGCCTTCGCGTTCGCGGCCCGGTAGTTCTCCACGTGCTCGCCGAACTCGTCCTCGTTGCGCTTCTCGGCGCGGAACGCCTTGACCGCGCGGATGCCCGTCATGGTCTCCACGAACTTCACGATGAGGCGCGCCGAGTGCACGCGCGTCGAACGGAACGCCCGCTGCGAGGTCACCTGGAACCAGCGGGTCAGCAGCACGAGGATCGGCAGCGAGCACGCGATGATGAGCGCCGACACGGGGTCGAGGAACACGAGCGTGATGGCGATGAACACCATGTAGAGCACGCCGCGGATGAGCCCCTGGATGCCCGAATCGAGCAGCTCGCGGATCGCGTCGAGGTCGTTCGTCTGCCGCGCGATGATGCGGCCCGAGGTGTAGCTCTCGTGGAACTCGAGGCTCAGCAGCTGCGCGTGCCGGTAGATGCGCCCGCGCAGGTCGTAGAGGAACGCCTGGCTGATGCGCGCCGACAGCATCGTGTAGTGCCACATGAGCACGGCCCCGACGATCGCCGCACCCAGGTACAGCAGCACGACGACCGCGAGCGGCATCGCATCCTGGTGCTCGATGATCGCGGGCAGGCCCGCGTCGATCCCGAACGCGATGAGGGCGGGCCCCGCGGTCTGCAGGGCGGTGCTCGTCGCGACGATGATCATGGCGACCACGACGCGCCCGCGCAGCGGACGCAGCAGCGAGCCGAGCAGCCGCGAGGAGCGCGCGCGGATGGCGCGGCTCTCCTCGCGCGTGTAGTCCTGGCGGTCCTCGCCCTCGACACCCTCCAAGATGCTCATGCCGTCACCTCCTCAACCGTCCGATCATCGTCGAGCGACGAGATCACGTGACGGTAGTGCGGGTTGCGCTCGAGCAGCTCCGAGTGGCGCCCGACGTCCGTGACGCGGCCGCCCTCCAGCAGCGCGACCCGGTCGGCGAGCATGACCGTCGACGGACGGTGCGCGACGACGAGCGCGGTCGTGTCGGCGAGCACCCGGCGCAACCCGGCCTCCACCCGCGCCTCCGTGTCGACGTCGAGCGCCGACAGCGGGTCGTCGAGCACGAGCACCGAGGGGCGGGCGGCGACGGCGCGGGCGAGCGCGATGCGCTGCCGCTGGCCGCCCGAGAGGCTCAGCCCCTCCTCGCCGATCGTCGTGTCGGCACCCATCGGCAGGCGCTCCACGAAGTCCGCCTGCGCGATGTCGAGGGCTTCCGCGAGCACCGCCTCCGCCTCCGCCGAGTCGGGGTCGAGCTCGGGCCGGCCGAGCAGCACGTTCTCGCGCACCGACGCCGAGAACAGCGTCGCCTCCTCGAACGCCATCGCGATCCGCGCCCGCAGCTCCTCCCGGGTGAGGTCGCGGATGTCGACGCCGTCGAGCAGCACGCGGCCGCCCGTCACGTCGTACAGCCGCGTGGTGAGGGCCGTGAGGGTCGTCTTGCCCGACCCCGTGAGCCCCACGAGCGCCATCGTCTCGCCCGGCTCGAGCTCGAGCCGGATGTCGTCGAGCAGGTCGGGCACGGATGCCGGGGAGTCCTGGTAGCGGAAGTGCACGTTCTCGAACACGAGGCGCCCGCGCGGCTCCGTCACGTGAACCGGGTGCTCCGGGTCGCGGATCGGGTTCGGCTCGTCGAGCACCTCGAAGATGCGCTCGACGGCGGTGCGGGTCTCGAAGGTCATCGAGAGCAGCCACCCGATCGACTCGATCGGCCAGCGCAGCACGGCCGCCGCTGCGAAGAAGGCGATGAGCCCGCCCACCGTCAGCTGGCCGCCCGCCGCGAGCACGACGCCGCCGAGCAGCGACAGCGCGAACGCGACATCCGGGATGAGCAGCAGCCAGAGCCACAGACCCGCGATCGCGCGTGCCTTCTCGAGCTCGGTGCCGCGCAGCTCCTCCGCCTGCCGCAGGAAGTTCTCGAGGCTGTGGCGGCCGCGGCCGAACGCCTTGAGCACGCGGATGCCGTGCACCGACTCCTCGACGGTCGTCGCCAGGTCGCCCTGCTGGTCCTGGGCGCGCCGCGAGACGAGCGAGTAGCGGTGCTCGAACCGGAAGCCGACGACCCACATCGGGATCGAGGCGATGATGAACACGAGCGCGAGCTGCCACGACCAGGTGAACAGGATGCCGAACCCGACGACGATCACGACGACGTTGCCGACCAGCAGGATGACGCCGAACGCCAGCCAGCGGCGGATCGTGCCGAGGTCGCCCATCGACCGCGACAGCAGCTGGCCGGACTGCCAGCGGTCGTGGAAGGAGACCGGCAGGTCCTGCAGCTTCGCGTAGAGCGCGTTGCGCATGTTCGCCTCGATGTGGGTCGACGGCGTCAGCACGAGCCAGCGGCGCACCATGATCAGCAGGCCTTCGGCGATGCCGAGCCCGAGCACGATGCCGGCGGCCGGCCACACCTGCGCCGTGTCGCCCGAGGCGAGCGGGCCGTCGATGATCCACTGCAGCACGACGGGCACGCTGAGGGACACCATCGTGAGGGCGACGTAGACGAACAGGCTCGTGACGGTCCGCCCGAGGAAGGGACGCACGAAGGGATAGATGCGCGCGAGGGTGCGCACGGTGCCGCGCGCGGGCGCGGCTGCGTTGAGGTGCTCAGACATGATTCATCCGGACAGGCGCGTGCGGACATCGCACACGAGAGGTGGAACGTGGAGAGGAGGCGACGGATTCCGGATCCGTCGTGAAGGGCGGGCGGGCGGTGCCGCTAACGGCGTCGCGCGGCGGAGGCGGCGACGCCCGGGATCGCGGCCTGGACAGGGCGCGGGGTACCGGTGTTCGTCATGATGCCTCCTCGTTGTGCGAGCTTCGTCCGCCCGGCGGATGCCTGAGCAGCCCTACAGACTATGCCCGCGGCATCCGACACCGCAACAAGCGCGCACGACGGATGCGCGGGCGCGCGGCGTGGCTAGACTCGGCGGCGGAGCAGCGTAGCTCGGCACCCCGATCCACCACGGAGCATCTGTGAACACCACCACGCCCACCCGTCAGACCAGCGCCCTCGACCGGTTCTTCCAGATCAGCGAGCGCGGCTCCACGATCGGCACCGAGATCCGCGGCGGGCTCGTCACCTTCGTGACGATGGCCTACATCGTGATCCTCAACCCGATCATCCTGTCGGGGTCCGCGGACGTCGCAGGCAACTCGCTCGACTTCGGTCAGGTGGGCGCCGTCACCGCCCTCACCGCCGGCGTCATGACGATCCTGTTCGGCATCGTCACGCGCCTGCCGTTCGCCTTCGCGGCCGGTCTCGGCATCAACGCGTTCCTCGCCTTCACGGTCGTCGGCCAGGTGACCTGGCCGGAGGCGATGGCCCTCGTCGTCATCAACGGTCTCGTGATCGTACTGCTCGCCGCCACCGGCCTGCGGAAGCTGATCTTCGACGCGGTCCCCCTGCAGCTCAAGCTCGCCATCACCGTCGGAATCGGGCTCTTCATCGCCTTCATCGGCTTCGTCAACTCCGGCCTCGTCACCGCGACGGGAGCCGACTCGCCGCCCGTCGGCCTCGGTGTGGGCGGCTCGGTCGCGACGGTGCCGACGCTGCTGTTCGTGGTCACCCTGCTGCTCACCGGCATCCTGGTCGCCCGCAAGGTCAAGGGCGGCATCCTCATCGGCCTCGTCTCGGGAACCGTCATCGCGGTCATCGTCGAGGCGATCTGGCACATCGGGCCGAAGTTCGCCGGCGACGAGGTCAACCCCGGCGGCTGGGGGCTCACCGTCCCCGCGCTCAGCGGATCGGCGTTCCAGCTGCCCGACCTGAGCCTCGTCGGCAAGCTCGACTTCGGCTTCGACCTCGGCAAGGTCAGCATCGTCGCCATCGTGATGCTCGTCTTCACGCTCGTCTTCACCAACTTCTTCGACGCGATGGGCACCATGACCGGCCTCGCCAAGGAGGCGGGCCTCGCGGATGCGAAGGGCGACTTCCCGCGCATCCGCTCGGCGCTCGTCGTGGAGGGTGTCGGCGCCGTCGCGGGTGGTCTCACCTCCTCGTCGTCGAACACGGTGTTCATCGAGTCGGGCTCGGGCATCGGCGAGGGGGCCCGCACGGGCTTCGCGAACGTGATCACGGGCGCGATGTTCCTGCTCGCGATGTTCTTCACGCCGCTCACCGAGATCGTGCCGACCGAGATCGCGGCCGCCGCGCTCGTGATCGTGGGCGCCATGATGATGTCGCAGATCCGCCACATCGACCTCACCGACTTCGCGGTGCTGCTGCCGGTTTTCCTCACCGTGACCGTCATGCCGCTCACCTACTCGATCGCGAACGGTATCGGCGCCGGCTTCGTCAGCTGGGTGGTCGTGAAGGCGGTCAGCGGCAAGGTGCGCGAGATCCACCCGCTGCTGTGGGTGGTCGCCGCAGGCTTCGTGATCTACTTCGCCCGTGGTCCGATCGAGGCGCTCTTCGCGGTCTGATCGGGCCGCCGGGCTCCTGCTCTCCGCATCCGCTGAGGGGCCCGATCCGAGGGGTCCCCTACCCCCTACTCTCTCCCCTCAGAAATGCAGGAGATCGTGCGAGCGACCGCCCCGGGATGCTGTCGGCCCGCGCCCCGCATCCTGTTCCTCCTGCATTTCTAGGGTTGCCGATCGGGACGGATGCCGCGCCCCCGCCCGGGGCGGCGCCCCCACCCCATCCGAGAAATGCAGGAGACACGGCGCAGCCACCCCACCGCCACGAGCTGAGCAAGCCCCGACGGGACGAATCTCCTGCATTTCTGGGAGACGGGAGGAGACGAAACCGGGCCATACGAGGCCGATCGAGACGGCCGACCGCTCAGTGGAAGAAGTGGCGCTCGCCCGTGAGGTAGAGGGTGACGCCGTACTCGCGGCAGGCCTCGATGACGTCCTCGTCGCGGATCGAGCCGCCCGGCTGCACGATCGCCTTCACACCCGCCTCGAGCAGGATGCGGGGGCCGTCGTCGAAGGGGAAGAACGCGTCGGATGCGGCGACCGAGCCGGCCGCCCGCTCCCCCGCGCGCTCGACCGCGAGGCGGCACGAGTCGACCCGGTTGACCTGGCCCATGCCGACGCCCACGGATGCGCCGCCCGAGGCGAGCAGGATCGCGTTCGACTTGACGGCGCGCACCGCCCGCCACGCGAACTCGAGGTCGGCGAGGGTCGCCGCATCGGCGGGGTCGCCGGCTGCCAGCTTCCACTGCAGCGCCGGCACGAAGTGGTCGTCGGCCTGCTGGAGGAGCTGGCCGCCCGAGAGCTGGCGCAACTCGATCTCGCCCCGGCTGTAGCCCTCCGGCAGGCGCAGCAGCCGCAGGTTCTTCTTGCCGGCGAGCACCTCGAGCGCCCCGGGCTCGAAGTCGGGCGCCACGATCACCTCGGTGAAGATCGGCGCGATCGACTCCGCCGCCTCACGGGTGAGGGGACGGTTCGCGGCGATCACGCCTCCGTAGGCCGACACCGGATCGCAGGCGTGCGCGAGCGCGTGCGCCTCGGCGATCGTGCCGGCTGTCGCGATGCCGCAGGGGTTCGCGTGCTTGATGACGGCGACCGCGGGACCGTGGTGGTCGTACGCGGCCCGTAGGGCGGCATCCGCGTCGACGTAGTTGTTGTACGACATCTCCTTGCCCTGCAGCTGCACGGCCTGGGCGATGCCGCGCCCGTGCGGACTGCGGTAGAGGGCCGCGCGCTGGTGCGAGTTCTCGCCGTAGCGCAGCACCTCGGCGCGGTTCCAGCTGCCGGCCGCCCAGCCCGGGAAGCCCGAGCCCTCGTCGTCGGGCGCGAGGACCGAGCCCATCCAGCTCGCGACGGCGATGTCGTAGTCGGCGGTGTGACGGAAGGCCTCGAGGGCGAGCTCGCGGCGCTGCAGCAGGCTCGTGCCGCCCACGGCGAGCGCGTCGACGATGTCGCCGTAGCGCGCCGGCGACACGACGACCGCGACGTTGGCGTGGTTCTTCGCCGAGGCGCGCACCATCGCGGGGCCGCCGATGTCGATCTGCTCGATCACGGCATCCGGCGCCGCCCCCTGCGCGACGGTCTCGGCGAAGGGGTAGAGGTTGACGACGACGAGCTCGAACGGCTCGATGCCGAAGCTCGCGAGCTCCGCCTCGTGGCTCTCGAGGCGGAGGTCGGCGAGCAGACCCGAGTGCACCTTCGGGTGCAGGGTGCGCACGCGCCCGTCGAGGTGCTCCGGGAAGCCCGTCAGCTCGCCGATCTGGGTGACGGGGATGCCGGCGTCCGCGATCGCCTTCGAGGTGCCGCCGGTCGAGACGATCTCGACGTCGGCGGCGGCGAGGGCGCGGGCGAGCTCGACGAGCCCGGTCTTGTCGGAGACGGCGACGAGCGCGCGGCGGATCGGCACCCGGTCGCGCTCGCGGTACAGGGAGGGGTCGATGGAGGGGGCGCTCATGCGGGATCCTTGAGGTCGATGGTGCCGTCGGCGATGCCCCGCACCGTCTCGATGAGGAGCTCGCGCTCGACGGGCTTGATGCGGTCGTGGAGGGTGGACTCGGTGTCCCCGGGGTCGATCGGAACCCGGCGCTGGGCGAGGATTGGCCCCGTGTCGATCCCGTCGTCGACGACGATGACGCTCGCGCCGGTGACGGTGGCGCCGGCCGCGAGCGCGTCGCGCACCCCGTGCGCGCCGGGGAACTCGGGCAGGTAGGCGGGGTGGGTGTTGATGATCGCGGGACCGTACTCGGCCACCACCTGCCGCGGCAGCAGCTTCATGAGGCCGGACAGCACGACGAGGTCGGGCTCCCACTCGCGCAGCTGGGCGAGCAGCTCGTCGCCCCACGCCTCCCGCGAGGCGAAGGAGGTGAACGGCACGACGAAGCTCGGGATGCCGAACGCCTCCGCGTGGCCGAGGCCGTCGGCCTGCCGGTCGGCGCCCACCGCGACGACGCGCGCCGGGTACTCCGGATGCTGCGCCGCCTCGAGAAGCGCGCGGAGGTTGGACCCGCCCCCGGAGATGAGGACGACGACCCGCAGCACCCGCCCAGCCTAGCGGTGGGCACCCCTCCCGCTGGTCGAGTGCCTGCGCGCTACTCGAGCGGCGGGCGGCGGCGGCCGGGCAGCGGGAGCGTGACCGAGCCGGCTGCCAGGCCGATCGCGAGCCCGATCGCGAACTCGAGAGCGGCCACGAGACCCACCGCGAGGGGGTCCGGCCCGAGGCGGCTGAAGCGGCCGGGGCCGAGCCCGCCCGCGGATGCCGCCGCGAGCAGGGCGAGGAGCAGGCCGCCCGCTGCTCCCCCGGCGACCGCGACGAGCGCCGACCAGGCGAGGCGCGAGCCGTCGCCGATCGCGCGGGTGAGCGCCGGACGCACTGCGACGCCAGCCAGGAACGCCGCGACGACCGGAACCGCGAGCCCCACGAACCCGAAGGCGAGCTCACCCGACGGCAGCGCCCCGAGGATCGGAATGGCGGGCAGCGGCCCGACGGTGGTGCCGAGCGGCGACACCTGCGAGCCCACGCCGAGCGCGAACCCGGGGCCCGCGAACCACGACGCCACCCAGATCACCACGTTCGGGATGAAGGCGAACTGCCCCGCCGTCATCACGACCCCGCCGAGCACCTCCGTGTGCAGCGCCTCGTACATGCGGATCACCTGCGCGTAGCCGGCGACGAGCACGACCGTGGCGGTCACCGCGCTCGCGACGAGCACGATCATCACGGATGCCGCCCCCGCCTTCAGCGAGGCGGCGACCGCGCCGCGAACGCGGGGGCTCCAGGACGCCGTCCACCTCGCCAGGCGGCCGCGCGCGCCCCTGCCGTGGTCGGCATCCGCGCGCAGAACCCCGAGCACGAGCCCCACGCCGAAGACCAGCGCGGGCAGCAGAGCGCCCTGCCAGATCGAGGGACGCGCGGCCGGATGGACGGCCGAGAGCGTCAGCAGCAGGGAGATGCCGCCGAACACGGCGAAGGCGACGAGCTCGCCGAGCAGCCGGTGGCCCGTCTCGGCCACGCGGCCCCCCGCGCGCACGCCGAGGGCGAGGGTGAGCAGTGCGAAACCGAGGGCCGCGATGGAGACGAGAACGATCGTGCCCGCCGGGGCGCCGATCGTCGCCGCGGTCGCCTCGTCGAGCACGAAGGTCACGTCGACGCCGTGCCCGATGAGCCACACGTCGACGGACGCGCGCCAGAAACCCGTCCAGTCGGGGCCGAACCCGAACTGGAAGGCCCACAGCAGCGTCGCGAGCAGCAGCGGAATGGCGACACCGATGGCCGCGACGAGCAGTGCCTCGGCGCCCGCGAAGAGGACGGTGAGGCGGCGGGTCACGTGGCGACCCTACGACACCCGCGCGACGCCGCCCGAGGCGCCGCGCAGGGTCAGGCCGAAGTCGCGACGGCGAGCACGGATGCCGCCGCCTCGCGCGCCCGAGCCGCGGTGGGGGCGGAGGCTGCGGCCTCGGCGGCGGCGCGGCATTCGGCGAGCGTGAGCTGCGCGAGCCGCTCGCCGACGGCGGCGAGCGAGCGCGGCGACATCGACAGGGAGGTGGCGCCGAGCCCCACGAGCACGGGGGCGAGCTCCGGATCGCCCGCCGCCTCGCCGCACACGCCGACGGGTTTCCCCGCGGCGCGTCCGGCGTCCCCCGCGGCCGCGATGAGTCGCAGCACGGCCGGCTGCCACGGGTCGTTGAGGTCGGCGACCCCCGCGAGCAGGCGATCGGCGGCCATCGTGTACTGAGTCAAGTCGTTGGTGCCGATGCTCACGAAGTCGACGACCGCGAAGATCTCGGCCGCGAGGAGCGCCGCCGCCGGCGTCTCGATCATGACGCCGACCGTCGACAGGCCCGCTGACCGGCAGCGCTCGGCGAAGTCGCGCGCCTCGTCGACGGTCGCGACCATGGGCGCCATCACCTGCGCCTCCGCCCCGACGTCTCCCCCGGCGCGGGCGAGCGCCGCGAGCTGATCGGCGAGCAGCTCGGGGTGGCGCGACGCGACGCGCAGGCCGCGTACGCCGAGCGCCGGGTTCTCCTCGCTGTCGTCGTTCGCGAAGGGCAGCGGCTTGTCGGCGCCCGCGTCGAGCGTCCGCACCACGACCTTGCGGCCCGCGAACGGTGCGAGCACGGCGCGGTAGGCGTCGACCTGCTCGTCGACGTCGGGGGCCGTGCGCCGGTCGAGGAAGCAGAACTCGGTGCGGAACAGCCCCACCCCCTCCGCGTGCGCGGCGGCGCCGGCCACGGCATCCGCCGCCGAGCCGACGTTGGCCAGGAGCGGGACCCCGACGCCGTCGGCCGTCACGCCGTGCCCGTCGAACTCGCCCGCCGCGGTGTGCGTGTTCGCGCGGGTGACCGCATCCGCCGACGGGGACGGGTCGATCGTGCCGGCACCGCCGTCGACGATGACGAGGTCGCCCTCGGCGAGCGTCTCGAGGCCACGCACCCCCACGACGGCGGGAAGGCCCAGCGCCCGAGCGATGATCGCGGTGTGCGAGGTGGGGCCGCCGAGCTCGGTCACGAGTGCGACGCAGCTGCTCTCGGCGAGGGTCGCCGTGTCGGCCGGCGCCAGGTCGTGCGCCACGAGTACGTATGGGTCGTCGCGCATCGGGAGCCCCGGCGACTCGACTCCCTCGAGCCGGGCCACGATGCGGTCGCGGACGTCGCGGACGTCGGATGCGCGCTCCGCCATGCGCCCGCCGAGCGCGGCGAGCGCCCGCTCGACGGCGGCGGCCGCCTCCCAGACGGCGCGCGGCGCGCGGCGGCCCTGGTCCCGCACCGCGGCCTCGGCCGCGGCGATGAGCTCGGGATCGGCCGCCATGGCAGCGGAGGCCTCGAGGATCGCGACCGCCTCGCCCGTGGTGCGCGCCGCGCGGTCGCGCAACTCGGCCGCCACCTCGGCCGCGGCCGGGGCGACACGCGCCGCTTCGGGTGCGCGCAGCTCCTCGGACAGCGGTTCACCCTCGGCGGGTTCCGCGACCGCAGCCGCGAGCCGAGCGACCGGCGCGGCGGCCGTGCCCCCGCTGACGCCTCGTCCGTGCAGCAGCCCATCGTCGCTCACGGCGGGGGGGGTGAACGCCGCCGGTACAGGAACGTCGGAGGGGGGCGTGTCGTCCCCCTCGCCGAAGCCCGTCTCGACGAGCGCCGCGATCCGGGCGAGCGCGGCCTCCGGCGCCTCGCCGGACGCCAGGAACTCGAGCTCGTCGCCGCCGACCGCCCCCAGCGAGAGCAGGCCCGTCATGCTCGCGGCCGACACCGGGGCGCCCGCGGGCGGACGCCGCACGAGCACCTGAGCGCCGGTCGCCGCCACCGCGGCCGCGAGCTCCGCCGCGGGGCGCGCGTGGAGGCCGAGCCGGTTGCGCAGCACGAGACGCCGGCTGAGCGCGTCGGGGGCCGGCGGTTCGACCGGTTCGGCGGGCGCGGTCGGCTCCTCGCCGAGTTGCGCCGCCTTCGGGGCCAGCGCGGAGGCCGCCTCCCGCGCGACGGCGTCGAGGCCGGCGCCACCCGCCGCGGACACGGTCGCCGCGAGCAGCCCCTCGACGAAGGGGGCGGCCACGAGCCGCGCGGGCACCGTGCTGGTGCGCAGTTCGAGGGCGAGCTCCGCGCTCAGCACCGCGGAACCGAGATCCATGAGCACGAGCACCCCGTCGCTGTGCTCCGCGAGGGCGTCGACGGCCTCGGCGACGCGGGTCGCATCCGTTCCGAGGATCGGTGCGCCCTCCGCGTCCACTCCGGCGCCCGCGGCGATCCGGGTGGGGGGAGCGCCGGCGGGCACCATCTGGTGGGCGAGCTGCTCCGCCGCCTCGGCCAGCGCGACGCTATGCGAGACGATGACGATGCCGATCATGTCAGGTCCGCGACACCGTCTCGGCGAGCGTCTCGAAGAGGATCGCGGCGGACGCGGCACCCGGATCGAGGTGCCCGGCGCTTCGCTCCCCGAGGTAGCTGGCGCGCCCCTTCCGCGCGACGAGCGGGAGGGTTGCGTCGCGTCCGGCCGCGGCGGCGTCGGCCGCCGCGCGCGTCGCGTCGGCGAGCGAGACGCCGGCTGCGATCGAGGCGTCCATGGCGTCGATCGCCGGTGCGATGGCATCGAACATGGTCTTGTCGCCCGCCTCCGCCTTGCCGCGCGCGACGATGCCGTCGAGCCCGGCGCGCAGGGCCGCCGCGAGCGCGGACCCGTCGAGTGACGGGACCGCGCCCGCGGCCATGCCCATCCGCAGGAAGAGGGTTCCGTAGAGCGGTCCGCTCGCGCCCCCGACGGAGCTGACGAGGGTCATCCCGACGGCCTTGAACAGCTCGTCGACCGTCGCCGGTCGACCCTGCTCGAGCTTGGCCGTCACGGCCGCCATCCCGCGCGCCATGTTGGCGCCGTGGTCGGCGTCGCCGATCGCCGAGTCGAGCTCGGTCAGCCAGGCGCGTTGCTCGGTCACGGCCGCCTCGAACGCTTCGAGCCAGTCCGCGAGGCGGTCGATGGTCAGGATGTCGTCGCTCATGATGGTCATTCTCTTCCCATGGAGTCGTCGTTCACAGGCCCCAGCGCAGTCCCGGCGTACTGACGGGCGCATCCCAGAGCCGCAGGAGCTCGTCGTCGGCCTTCAGCACGGTGACGGAGCATCCGGCCATGTCGAGCGAGGTGATGTAGTTGCCGACGAGGCTGCGCGCCACGGTCACCCCCGCCTTCTCGAGGAGCGCGGCGACCTCGCCGTACATGAGGTACAGCTCGATGAGCGGCGAGCCGCCCATGCCGTTGAGCATCACGATCGTCGGCCCCGTCGTGAAGTCGAGGTCGGCGAGGATCGGCTCGACGAGCTGCTCGGCGATCTCGCGCGCGGGCGCGAGCGGAACGCGGTGACGTCCCGGCTCGCCATGGATGCCGATGCCGATCTCCATCTGGTCGTCGGGCAGGTCGAAGGTCGGCTTGCCCGCAGCGGGCACCGTGCAGCTCGTGAGCGCCATGCCCATCGACCGGCCGCCCGCGTTGACCTTCTCGGCGATCGCGAGCACGCTCGCGAGGTCGCGCCCCTCCTCGGCCGCGGCGCCGACGATCTTCTCGAGGAGCACCGTCACCCCGACCCCTCGGCGTCCGGCTGTCCAGGTCGAGTCCTGCACGGCGACGTCGTCGTCGGTCACGATCGTCGCGACCTGCACGCCGTCCGCCGCGGCGAGCTCGGCGGCCATCTCGAAGTTCATGACGTCGCCCGTGTAGTTCTTGACGATGTGCAGCACGCCGCCGCCGCGGTTCACCGCGAGGGTGGCCGCCTGCATCTGGTCGGGGGTCGGCGAGGTGAAGACCTCTCCGGCGCAGGCGGCGTCCAGCATCCCGAGCCCCACGAAACCGCCGTGGAGCGGCTCGTGTCCGGAGCCGCCGCCCGAGATGAGGGCGACCTTGCCGTCGGCCTTGGGGGTGCCGCGGTAGATGACGCGGTTCTCGAAGTCGACGGAGAGCTCCGGATGCGCTGCCGCGACTCCGCGCAGCGACTCGATGAGCACGTCCTCGGGGGCGTTGATGAGCTTCTTCATGCGGAGACCTCCTCCTTCTTCGCGGCCCGGTCGGCCGCGGTGTGTGCGATGAGCCCGAACGCGAGCGCGGCGAGCACGCCGGCGAGCAGCTCGGAGACGATGTACACCCAGTACTGCTCCCAGTGCACGGTGCCGCCGAGCAGCGACTGCACGATCATGGGGCCGGTGGTACGCGCCGGGTTGATGGATGCTCCCGTGGTGGGGGCGACCGGGATGATCGCGGCGAACACGACGAACCCGATCGCGAGACCGGCCCAGCCGGGTGCGGCCTTGCGGTAGATCACGCCGAACACCGCGAACACCAGCAGGAAGGTGCCGATGAACTCGGCGAAGAACGCCTGCGGGATGGGGGTGTCCTCGGCGTAGGCGGCGACCCCGAGTCCCGCGTCGACGGCCTTCTGGCCGAGCACGCCGGCGATCGCGAAGGAGCCGGCGATCGCGCCGATCACCTGCGCGACGAGGTAGGCGGGGACGAGTTTCCACGGGAACTTGCCGGTGGCCGCGAGCCCGACGGTGACCGCGGGGTTGATGTGGTTGCCGGAGATGTAGCCGAACACGTAGACCGTGACGACGACGATCGTCCCGAACGCGAGCGAGATGACGCCGAGCTCGGCGCCGGTGAAGGGCTGGTCGCCCCGTGCGATCGCGAGCGCCGGCACGGAGCCGACCCCGACGAACACGAGAAAGGCCGTGCCCAGGAACTCTGCGGCGAGCTTCTGCCACAGGCGGTTCTCATCCATATGTACTCCTTCGGACATGTGGGGTAGATGATCGAACGGAATTCGACAATGTCGAATATCGTCCTCAATCGAACGCATGTCAAGGGGAATCGCAGAACGGCATCCGGCCCCATAATGGAACGACCTCCGGAGGGACGACGACGTGATCCAGGCCATCGATCGGGCTGCGCGGGTGCTGCAGTCGCTGCAGGGCGCCCGCCATCTCGGCATCACCGAGCTCGCCGCCGCCCTCGAGCTCCCCCCGTCGACCGTGCACGGCATCGTCAAGTCGCTGCAGGAGCACGGCCTCGTCGCCAAGGAGCGCGGTGGCAACCGCTACATGCTCGGTCCCGCCCTCGTGAAGCTCAGCAATGTCTACCTCGACACCCTCGACGTGCGCGCCCGCGCGATGCGCTGGACGCGCGAGCTCGCGAGGCGTACCGGCCTCGCGGTACGCCTCGGCGTCGAGCTGTTCGACGAGGTGCTCGTGATCCACCACAACCGCCGCCCGGACGGCAGCCAGCAGATGCTCGAGACCGGCATGACGATCCCCGCCCACGCCTCCGCGATGGGGAAGGTGCTGCTCGCCTACGACGAGGAGTACCAGACGGTCGTGCTGGGACGGCCGCTGCCGAGCCTCACCGGCGACACCATCACCGACCCCGCGCAGCTCACGCTCGCGCTCGCCGGGATCGCCGACCGCGGCTTCGCGACGGAAGAGGACGAGGCGGTGCTCGGCGAGTCGTCGGTCGCCTCACCGGTATCCGACGCATCCGGCGAGGTCGTCGCCGCGGTGGCCGTCGTGCTGCCCTCGAGCGAGTGGCCCCCGGCGGATGGGGTGCTCAACGACCTCCGGGAGACCTCGCGCAACATCTCCCGCGAGCTCGGCGCCACCACGTGGCCGCCGCGGGTCGCGCCCCGAGCCGACTGAGCGGCTCCTCAGCTTCTCAGCACTTGGGGTCCGCGCTCGGCACCTTGCCCGAGATCAGGTAGGCGTCGACCGTGTCGTCGATGCAGGCGACCCCCTGCGCGTAGATGGTGTGCCCCTCGCCGTTGTAGGTGACGAGGAACCCGCTCGAGAGCTGCTTCGCGAGCGACTGCGCGTTCGCGTACGGGGTCGCCGGGTCGTTCGTGGTGCCGATGACCATGATGGGCGCCGCACCGGCCGCGGTGAAGCTGTCCGGCAGCTTCGCGGTGGGCACGGGCCAGTTCGTGCACACGGCCTTCAGCACCGCGTAGTCGTCGTAGGCGGCGTAGCGGCCGAGGATGGGGGCGGCCGCGTCGATCCTCTCGAGCCCCGCGAAGACGTCGACCCCGTCGTCGGCGAGCGTGCCCTCGTCGCACGTGACCGCCGTGTAGATGTCCATCGAGTTGTCGGCGTAGCCGCCCGGATCGCGGCCGTTGTAGGCGTCGGCGTAGACGAACACCGTGTCGGCGTCGCCCTTGCGCAGCTGGGTGAACAGCGTCGAGAGCTCCGGCCAGTAGCTCTCCGAGTAGAGCGTGAAGATGATGCCGGTCGCGACCGTGGCGGAGTCGAGCACACGCCCGTCGGATGCCGTGAAGCGCCGCGCGTCGACGGTGTCGAGCATCTGCCGCACCGACTGCAGCGACGCATCCACGCTGCCGCCGAACGGGCAGCCGGACTGCTGCAGGCACCACTCCATGTAGGCGCGCAGCCCCGAGTCGAAGCCGGCCATCTGGGTCGCGAGGGCGTCGAGGTCGCCCACCGTGGGATCGACGGCGCCGTCGAGCACCATCCGCCCCACCTTCTTCGGGAAGAGCTCGGCGTACATCGTGCCGAGGTAGGTGCCGTAGGAGTAGCCGAGGTAGTGCAGCTCGGTGTCGCCGAGCACCGCGCGGATGACGTCCATGTCGCGCGCGACGGATGCGGCGTCGAGGTGGCCGAGGAGGGCGCCGGTGTTCTGCTCGCACGCGGCCGCCCAGTCCTTCGCGCGGCCGGTGAGCTCGTCGTACCAGCCCTGCGTGCCGTACGCCGAGGAGTAGGTGCCGTAGAGCCACTCGTCCTGGTCGGCTGAGTCGGTATAGCACGCGACGGGGCTCGAGTGGTTCACGCCGCGGGGGTCGAAGCCGATGATGTCGTACTTCGCGAGCACCTGGGAGCTCACGATGTAGTTCACCGAGTCGTGCACGAAGTCGTATCCCGAGCCGCCGGGGCCGCCGGGGTTGATGAGCAGCGAGCCGAGCGGGGTGCCCTTCGCCTTGTGGCGGGCGACGGCGATCTGGATGGTGTCGCCGGCGGGGTCGTCCCAGTCGAGCGGAACGGTGAACTCCGCGCAGTCGATGCCGCTCGCACCGCAGCCCGACCAGGCGACGTCCTGCGTGTAGTACTGCTCGAGCTCGGCGGCGACGTCCTCGCCGGTGGGCCCCGGACGGTCACCGCCCCCTCCGCCGCCACCGGGGAAGAACGGCAGGATGCCGCATCCGCTGAGCGCGAGGGCGGCGGCGAGCACGACAGCGAGGGCGCCGAGGCGGCGGGTGGTCATGCGCTCAGCCTACGTGCTGGTTGACGCAGGTCCGGTTGCCGCTCGGCTAGCATGCCGAGCGTGGACGGGGATCGACGCGTCACGCTGCTCGAGGTCGCGCAGCGGGCGGAGGTGAGCCTCAAGACGGCGCATCGGGCGCTCACCGGCGAGGGCCCAGTGAAGGATTCGACGCGCGAGCGGGTGCGGCAGGCGGCGCGCGAGCTCGGCTACCGCTTCAACGCCTCGGCGAGCATGCTCAAGCGCGGGGTGAGCATGCGGGTGATCGCGCTCGTGGTCTCCGACCTGCAGAACCCTTTCTACAGCCGGATCGCGAGCGGTATGGAAGAGGTGCTGCGCGAGCACGGGATCGGCCTCGTGCTCGCCAACTCCGACGAGGACCCGGTGCTGGAGCGGCAGCTCATCGACGGCTTCACGGCGCAGCGCGTGGACGCGATCGTGGTCGTCTCGACGGCGATCGAGCACGGCGGGCTCGCGATGGTGCAGACCACGACCCCGCTCGTGTTCGTCGACCGCGCGCCCGTGGGCCTCGACGCCGATGCGGTGCTGCTCGACGACGCCGCGGGGATCGCGACCGCCGTCGAGCACCTCTATGCCCACGGGCACCGGCGCATCGGATTCGTGGGCGACTATCCGCGGCTGCAGACGGCGCGGGATCGCGTGGAGGCGTTCATCGCGACGGCGGAGCGCCTCGGTGCGGAGACGCCGCGCGACTACATCCGCACCGGCGGTCACGATGCGGCGACGGCGCGGCAGCTGACCCGCACGCTGCTCGAGGCGGCGACACCGCCGACGGCGCTCGTCGCCGCCAACAACCGGGTCGCGGTGGGCACGCTCGAGGCGGCGTTCACGACCTCCGCACGCATCGCGCTCGTGGGCTTCGACGACTTCGAGCTCGCCGAGGCGCTCGGTGTGACGGTCGTTCGGCACGACGCCGCCCAGCTGGGTCGGGAGGCCGCCCGGCTCGCGCTCGAGGAGCACGTGCCGACGCGTGAGCCGAAACGGATCCTGGTGCCCACGACGCTCGTGCCGCGCGGTTCCGGCGAGGTCCGGCCGGGGGAGCTGCGCCGCATCCGCGTCGAGTGGTGACGACGGGGCGCGGGTCCCGTCGCCCGGCTCTTCGCGCCCCAAGATGACAACCTTGACATGACAAGGTTGTCATGCTTGACTCGCCCCGGCCGTTCATCGACGTGCGGCTCACAGCATCCAACGGAGGATCCATGCGCAAGAAGCTCATCGCGGCCGCTGCACTCGCGGCCGCGCTCACGCTCACCGCCTGCTCGGGCGACGGCGGAAACGGAAACGGCGGCGGAGACGGCGGCGACAACCAGGTCGAGGTCTTCACCTGGTGGGCGTCCGGCTCCGAGAAGGTCGGCCTCGACGCCCTCGTCAAGGTGTTCGGCGAGCAGCACCCCGACGTCGAATTCATCAACGCGGCCGTCGCAGGCGGCGCCGGCTCCAACGCCAAGGCCGCCCTCGCATCCCGCCTCGAAGCCAAGAACCCGCCGGACTCGTTCCAGGCGCACGCGGGCGCCGAGCTCAGCGACTACATCGCCGCCGGACAGCTGCAGGACGTCTCGAGCCTCTACACGGAGTTCGGCCTCACCGACGCCTTCCCGAAGAGCCTCCTCGACCGGTTGACCGTCGACGGCAAGATCTACTCCGTGCCGAGCAACATCCACCGCGCCAACGTCGTGTGGGTGAACCCCGCCGTGCTCGAGAAGGCCGGCATCGACGCGAGCAAGGCGCCCGCCACGATGGAGGCATGGATCGCCGACCTGCAGAAGCTCAAGGACGCGGGCGTCGAGACCCCGCTCGCCCTCGGCACCGAGTGGACCCAGATGCAGCTGTTCGAGACCGTCCTGCTCTCCGAGCTCGGCGCCGACGGCTACTCGGGTCTGTGGAACGGTGACACGCAGTGGACCGACCCGGGCGTCAAGAAGGCGGCTGAGGACTACAAGAAGCTGCTCGGCTACGCCAACAGCGACTACGCGGGCCTCGACTGGGATGCCGCGACCCAGATCGTGATCGACGGCAACGCCGGCTACAACGTCATGGGCGACTGGGCCGAGGCCGCCTTCCAGCAGGCCGGACTGAAGTACGACAGCGACTACACGACCTGGCCGGTGCCCGGCACCGACGGCGTCTTCGACTTCCTCGCCGACTCGTTCACCCTCCCGGTGGGCGCGCCGCACGAGAAGGCGGCGAAGGCCTGGCTCCAGACCGTGAGCTCGGCCGAGGGCCAGAAGGCGTTCAACCTCGCCAAGGGCTCGATCCCGGCACGCACCGACGTCGACGCGTCCGAGTACCCGGCCTACCAGCAGACCGCGATCGCATCGTGGAGCTCCGACACCGTCGTCTCCTCGCTCGCCCACGGCGCGGCAGCACCCGTGGCCTGGTCGTCGGACATCTCCTCGGCGATCGGCAAGTTCGGCTCGGACGGCAACGTCGACTCCTTCCTCACGGCGCTCACCGACGCCGCCAAGAAGGCGCTCGGCTGACCCGCACCCACCCCTGACGGGGGGCGGCGCGCTGCCGCCCCCCGTCATCCACGCCGAAGGAACGCCGACCATGCCCGCTCGCACCCGGAAACCGCTCTCGCGCATCCGCAGCTGGGGCCCACCGCTGCTGCTGGTCGCCCCCACGATCGTCATCATCGCCGTCTTCGTGTACGGCCTCATCGCGGTCAACACCCAGGTCTCCATGACGGACCGCCACTCGCTTCAGCCCGCGACCCGATTCGTCGGGCTCGAGAACTACTTCGCGCTCCTCACGGAGGATCGTTTCCTGCACTCGCTGTGGAACCTCCTGATCTTCACGATCGTGTTCATCGCGGGCACGATGCTGTTCGGCTTCCTCTGGGCATGGCTGCTCGAGAAGGGCGTGACCGCCGAGGGCGTGTTCCGCTCCATCTACCTCTTCCCGATGGCCGTCTCCTTCGTCGCCTCGGGCGTCGTCTGGCGCTGGCTGCTCAACAGCGCCGAAGGCGACCGCGCATCCGGGCTCAACCGGCTGTTCGAGAGCATGGGGCTCGGCTTCCTGCAGAACCCCTGGTGGTCGGATCCCACCTGGGGCATGGCCGCGATCGCCCTGCCCGCCGTCTGGCAGCTCGCGGGCTACGTCATGGCCCTCTTCCTGGCCGGCTTCCGCGGCGTCCCGATCGAGCTGCGCGAGGCGGCCCGGATGGACGGCGCGAGCGAGTGGAAGCTCTACCGCCACGTGATCTTCCCGCAGCTCGGACCGGTCGCCCTCTCGGCGCTGGTGATCGTGAGCCACATGTCGCTCAAGGTGTTCGACCTCATCATGTCGATCACGAAGGCCATCTACCAGACCGAGGTCCCGGCGACCTACATGTGGGTCGTGCTGACCGGCAACGACTACGCGAAGGCGGCGACGATCGCGACGATCATGCTGCTGCTCGCAGCCGTGTTCATCGTGCCCTACCTCAACTACACCAACCGGAAGGAGCGTGAGGGCCGATGACCGCCGCCGCCCCGACCTCCGCAGCACTGTCGCTGGCCCCCGCCGCACGCACCCGCAGGCGGATCCTCTCCCGCACCGCGAAGTACGTGCTGCTCGTCATCTTCGTCGTCGTCGTGCTCACCCCCGTCTACGTGCTCGTCGTCACGAGCCTGAAGCCGCCCGCCGACGTCAACCCCGCCACCAGCTGGGGGCTGCCCATCCGCTGGCCGTGGGAGGCCGCCACCGAGGGCGGGCCGACCGGCTTCGACAACTGGACGCTCGCCTGGAACGCGCTCGCGCCGTCCCTCGGCCGCACCTTCGCGATGACGATCCCCGCGGCGCTCATCTCGAGCATGCTGGGGTCGATGAACGGCTTCGTGTTCTCGTTGTGGCGCTTCCCGCACGCGAACCTGGTGTTCACCCTCGTGCTGTTCGGGATGTTCATCCCCTACCAGGCGATCATGACGCCGCTCGTGCAGATGAAGACGACCCTCGGGATGCCGAGCAACGTCGTGACGCTGCTCATCGTGCACATCATCTACGGCCTGCCGATCTGCACGCTCATCTTCCGCAACTACTACGAGTCGGTGCCCTTCGAGATCCTCGAGGCATCCCGGGTCGACGGGGCGGGGATGCTGCGCACCTTCGGGTCGATCATCCTGCCGATCTCCGTCCCCGCCTTCGTGGTGACCATCATCTGGCAGTTCACGAGCGCGTGGAACGACTTCCTGTTCGCGATGTTCCTCTCCGACACCTCCGGCGGCCCGGTGTCGCTCGCGCTCAACAACCTGGCCCAGGGCGCGCAGCTGTCGAACTACGGGGCGTCGATGGCGGGCGCGCTCATCGCATCCGCGCCGACGCTGCTCGTCTACATCATCCTCGGCAAGTACTTCGTGGGCGGCCTCATGAGCGGGTCGGTGAAGTGACCGTCCTGGCGGTCGATCTCGGGGGCACCAAGCTCGAGGCGGCCCTCGTCGATGCCGACGGGAGCATCCTGCCGGGCAGCCGCTCGCGGGTTCCGACCGGCAGACGGATCGAGCCGCACGAGCTGCGACGCCTGCTCGCCGATGCCGTCGGCCGCACCCTGGGCACGGCGACGGAAGCCGTCACCGGCGTCGGGGTCGGCAGCGCGGGCCCGGTCGACCGCCTCGCGGGCCGCGTGAGCCCGGTCAACATGCCCCGGCTCACCGCGTTCGCGATGCGGGAGGCGGTCGAGGAGCTCGTCCCCGGCGTCGCCGTGGAGCTCGCGCTCGACGGTCAGTGCATCGCCCTCGCCGAGACCCGCTTCGGCGCCGCGCGGGACTCGCGCTCGACGCTCGGCATGGTCGTGTCGACCGGGGTCGGCGGTGGGCTCGTGCTCGACGGACGGCTGATCCAGGGCGAGACGGGCAACGCCGGACACATCGGCCAGATGCACACCGCCGAGTTCGCCGCCGACGGCAGGCCGCTCACCGTCGAGGCGGTGGCCTCCGGCCCGGCGAGCGTCGCCTGGGCGCGCGCCCACGGATGGACAGGCACGACCGGCGAGGAGCTCGCCGAGGGCTGGGCGCGCGCCGACCTCGACGTCGTCGTGATCGGCGGCGGCTTCTCTCACGTGGCCCCCGAGTACCCCGAGCTCGTCGCGGCAGCCGCCGCCGAGCGCGCGGAACTCGACTACGCGCGGTCCCCGCGCGTCGTGCGCGCCGCGCTCCGCAACGCGGCACCGCTCGTGGGCGCCGCGGCGCTCGCCCTGGGCTGAGGAGCGGTATTACGGCGCCTCGGCGACGGCCGTCGCGGGCACCGGGCGCTCGAGGAGGCGCGCGACCACCACGACGAGGAGCGCGACGACGAGCGTCCAGATGACGATCGGCGGCGTCAGCGGCCGCACGAACAGGATGATCGCTGCCGCCACGATCCCCACCGCGACGCGGATGCCGATGCGCGCGCGGAAGACCAGCGCGCCGAAGCGGCCCGTCGTGACCCCGTACCGCTCACCGGCCGTGCGCAGCGAGTCGGCCCCCGCGTCCGCGAGCCGGCGCAGGGCGCGGCTCGAACGGTAGGGCCCCGCGAGGTAGGCGACGAGCGCGACGCAGAGACCGACGACGATCGCCGCCGCGACGGAGCTCACGATGGATGCGACGAGGGCGCCGTAGATCGCGTCGATCGCGTCCGCGGGCAGACTGCCCGCCGTCGCGCCGAGGGTGAAGACGCGGCCTGCGGCGACGCCCGCACCGAGCACCCCGGCTGCGATCGCGAGGGCGATGCCCACCCCCATGATGCCCGTCGCCCACCGCCGCGCGACGAGCACCCCCGCCGCGAGCAGCGCGACGACGACCCACTGCAGCCACGGCCCGACGGCGACGGCGAGCTGGTACAGCCACACCAGCTGCGCGAGCTGGGCCGACTTCGCGATGACGATCACCGCGTCCGTCTGCGGGATGAGCGAGCCGAACGGGATGCCCGCATCGGCGAGCGCCATCCGCACGCGGTCGAGGATCGGGTCGAGGGCGATGCCGACCTCGCCGCGCCCGCTGATCTGCAGCACCTCGCCGTTGCCGCTCAGGGCGGCGACGAGCTGCTGGTGGGTGATACGGAGCGACTGGGCGATGACGTCGGTGAAGGCGTCCGAGGTGACGACACGGGTGACGACCCGCTCCACGAGGGCGCCCACGCCGTCCGTCGCCGGACCCTGCAGCAGCCGCAGCGCCGCGATCGCCCGGGGCGGCAGGTCGAGCTGGTCGAGCCCCGCGAACAGCTCGGCGACCAACTGGTCGACGCCCGCCTGCTCGCGGATGGCATCCGTGGCCCGCTCGATGATGAGATCCTGCACGGCCTCGTCGTCGACGATCGGCTCCAGGGTCTGCACGAAGAAGTCGGTGTCGGTGAGCAGCTTCTGCGTCGTGTTCGCGACGAGCGCGACCGGCGCGAGGATCGCGGCGACCACGATGAGCGCGACGGATGCGATGGCGCGCGCCCGCCGACGGCCGCGCGGCGCAGGGGTGCCGGCAACCGCGGAGGCCGCGGCATCCGCCTCCGCAGCGCGGACCTCGAGCGCATCGCGTGCGGCGTCGAGCTCCTCGCGCAGGCGCGCGTTCTCCTCCTCCATGCGGGCGATTCTCTGCGCCTGGGTCTCACGGGGCATGATGGATCCTCTCGTCGCTGGCACCATCATGGCCTCTCGCGCGCCGGATGCGATATCCGGCGCGATCCGGCCGCGCGCTACGGGTGGCGCTGCTCGCGGATCCCGGCCGCATGCAGCGGCTCCGTGAGCCACTGCACCGTGGCCGAGCCGTCGGCGGCGCACGTGACGCCCAGGGTGTGCGGCGTCTCGAGGAACAGCACCTCGGCGCGGAAGGCGTCCCCCTCCCAGCCGCCGACCGCGGCGATCGGCACGCCGTCGGGGGCCGACTCCGCCCATCCGCCGACACCGACCGGGAAGGCGAACTCGCCGTGCTCGTCGACGAGGCCCAGCGCCCACCCCTCCCCCTCGGCACGCAGCCGCACCTCCCGGATGCCGGCGGCGCCGTTCGGCACGGCGAACACGGAGCCGGCGGGAACCCGTTCGGGTCCGCTCACGGGCACTGGGAGAGCTGCGACGCCTGCTCGCCGATGCCGTGGGCCGCACCCTGGGCACGGCGACGGAAGCCGTCAGCGGCGTCGGGGTCGGCAGCGCGGATCGAGGCGGTGGCCTCCGGCCCGGCGAGCGTCGCCTGGGCGCGCGCCCACGGATGGACAGGCACGACCGGCGAGGAGCTCGCCGAGGGCTGGGCGCGCGGGGAGGCTGTGCCCCGGCAGGCGGTGGAGCGCTCCGCGCGCGCGATCGGCGGCCTCGTCGCCGACGTCTGGACGCTCGCCGATCTCGACGTCGTCGTGATCGGCGGCGGCTTCTCTCACGTGGCCCCCGAGTACCCCGAGCTCGTCGCGGCAGCCGTCGCCGAGCGCGCGGAACTCGACTACGCGCGGTCCCCGCGCGTCGTGCGCGTCGCGCTCGGCAACGCGGCACCGCTCGCGCTCGCCCTGGGCTGAGGAGCGCTCCTCAGAACTCCCGGGTTGTCATGAGAGTAGTCGCACCACTTCGGGGCCGATTGAGTTCCGCGGATCCACGGGAGCGAAAGCGCCGTTCGCGTCCCGGATGTAGCTCGCTTGAGAGGCGTTGAGGAGGCTGGCGGGAACGTTGTCGAAGCTCATCAGGAACAGCGCATAGGTACTGTCGATAGACAGAGCCGTTGCACCTTCCTCAAGATATTCTTCCCCCTCGAAGGTGCCACCCAACTGCTTGACCTCGATCACCTCGCCCGGGGCTCGACTGCCCTTGTAGGTCTCCTCAACCCTCAACTGCAGCACCGTGTACACGTAGCTTGCGTCGTGAGCTTCTTCTCCAGCCCCGTATGTGGGGTTCTCCACCGGGTCGGTGGAATCACTCGGCGCCGAGATATCGATCCTCCGGACTTCCGCCGACTCCACCGTTCCCACAACGATGTCGGTCGCTGCTGCGGCAAGATCTTCCGCATCCATGTACTCGGGGTACAACGGATGGTACTCGTGTGCCCCCTGGGGAGCAGCGCATCCGCCAAGGAGTGCCACCAAGCCGACCAGAACTCCGAACCGTGAGACTCCGCGTTTCATTGGTGATTTCCCCTCAATACTTGTTCTTCACGTTCGTCTTGTCGAAGGTGGTCGGCACCGTCAGCACCCCGGCCGAGGTGGAAGGATACTTCATGATCGAGGCGCTAGTTGTTGACGGATTGTCGGCCAGTGACAGGGCATGTCCCAACTCGTGTGCAGCAGTCATTTTCGAACGGTTGTCCATCGTCGAGAGAGTTGACGCCGAGAGCGAGGTGGCGTTCGCACGGATCGCGAAAGTGCGATCCCACGGCCAACCGCCCGGTTGATATTCTCCCCACCATGTCTCGCTGTAGTTGCCAGCGGTCATCGTCCGTGGAGACGAGGAGTTGAATGAGATCGTGACACACATCGTGGAAGAGCACGTGCCGTTCCAAGAGGTGACGCCATGCGTGAGGTAGGCATCCCATGTGGGATTCACGCCAGTGATCCTCAGGTTGAAGGTCGCACTCTGCATGCCTGTTGTCGTGTAGACGGCGTGGGCTGGAGCAGCCGCGAGGAACACGCAAGCCAGCACTGCGAGAGCGGCGACCGGCGATTGCCAGCTCAGTCGCCGAGCCGATCGTCTCCGAGAGCGTTCCACTGCGGCTTTCACTTCGAGACCCCCTTGGCTAGCTGAGGGATTCTCCAGACGCTAACAGTCGTCGACCGAGAACACAACAAGTCTCACTTTTGCTGCTGGCTCCTTCGCGACCATCTGCATGACAGCGACCGAGCCGCGCTCGGCAACGCGGCACCGCTCGTGGGCGCCGCGGCGCTCACCTTGAGCTGAGCCGCGGCGCCGACGGCGCCCCGATGGCGATCGCGGGGGTCAGCGGCCGCACGAACAGGGTGACGCGCTACGGGTGGCGCTGCTCGCGGATCCCGGCCGCATGCAGCGGCTCCGTGAACCACCGCACCGTGGCCGAGCCGTCGGCGGCGCACGTGACGCCCAGGGTGTGCGGCGTCTCGAGGAACAGCACCTCGGCGCGGAAGGCGTCCCCCTCCCAGCCGCCGACCGCGGCGATCGGCACGCCGTCGGGGGCCGACTCCGCCCATCCGCCGACACCGACCGGGAAGGCGAACTCGCCGCGCTCGTCGACGAGGCCCAGCGCCCACCCCTCCCCCTCGGCACGCAGCCGCACCTCCCGGACACCGGCGGCGCCGTTCGGCGCGGCGAACGCGTACGAGGTGGGCACCCACTCGGAGCCACCCTCGGGCACCGGCAGCGCCGCCCCCGCGAGACGCGCCGCGAGCGCCTCGTCGGCCGCGCGATCGGTCCCCCCGTCGACGGCCGGCAGCAGCAGCCGCCAGACGTGGTCGAGCACCCGCTGCATCTCCTCCGTCTCGGAGGTGAGCGCGAGCACCATGTCGTGCTCGGGCAGCACGATGCAGAACTGCCCGTAGGCGCCGTCGCCGCGGTAGCCGTGCCGCGACATCCAGAACTGCAGGCCGTAGCCCTGCCCCCAGTCGGCGCCCCACTCGTCCGAGTTCCGCACCTGCACACGGCTCGCCTCGGCGACCCAGTCGGCATCGAGCAGCTGCGTCTCACCCCATCGCCCGCGCTGCAGGTACAGCTGGCCGAGGCGTGCCACCGCATCCGTCGTCGCGTGCAGCCCGCTGAAGCCGAGGTCCATGCCCGGCGGCTCCTCCACCCAGAACGCGTCGCGGATGCCGAGGGGGTCGAACAGCCGCGGGCGGAGGTAGTCGACGAGGCTCTGCCCGGCGGCGCGCTGCACGATCGCGGCGAGCGTGTAGGTGCACGGCTGGTTGTAGGCGAAGATCGTGCCCGGCTCCGCGTCGAGCGGGGTGCGGAGGAAGCCGAGGATGAGATTCCCCTCGCCCGCGACGAGGGCGCGGTCGAGGGTCTCGCTCGCGTGGCCGCTCGCCATCGAGGCGATGTTGCGCACCGTCATCCGCCGCGTGCGGGGGTCGGTGACCTCGGCGTCGTACTCGGGGAAGTAGTCGATCACGGGCCGGTCGAGCTCGAGGAGTCTCTCCGCGCGGGCGAAGCCGGCCGCCGTCGAGGTGAAGCTCTTGCTGAGCGAGTAGAGCAGCTGGACCCGGTCCGCCGAGTACGGCGCCCACCAGCCCTCCGCGATGACGGCGCCGTGCCGCAGCAGGATCATCCCGTGCGGGCGGATGGCGGGGTCGCCCTCGAGGGCGTCGAGGAACGCCGCGATGCCGCGGGAGTCGACCCCCTCATCCGACGGGGTGGAGTGACGGAGGTCGGCGGTGCCCATCCTCCGACCCTACGGTCTCCGAAATCCTGCCACAGTGTTCAATTCTAGAAGTTGTTCAACTAATCTGAACATCGACAGAGATGGGACAGGTATGGACAGGTTCGTCCTCCTCGACGCCGCGGCCGACTCGCTACGCGAATACGGCTTCCGCGTGGAGACCAGAGAAGCAGACGAAGAGCACGATGGCACCCTCACTCTCGAGAAGGACGGGCGGCAGCGCACGCTTCTTGTCGAAATCAAGATGCCCCTGACCGTGGCCGCCACCCTCGGTCGACGCCCCGAACAAGAACTCATCTATGTCACCGATCGTGTGTCAACTCGAACGGCGGACGGCCTTCGTCGACTAGGTGCGCAGTTCGTCGATGCGGACGGCAACGCTCACATTCGGATCGACGACTGGTACGTGGACGTGCGGGGAAAGCGGCGCAAGAACGCGGGTACCCCGAACACTCGCCCCGCCGTCACGACGAACCTGTACACCGCAAAGCGCGCCCAGGTGGTCTTCGTCCTTCTCTGCTGGCCGCACCTGATCGATGCCCCTGTCCGGACCATCGCCGATGCTGCGGGCGTCTCGATCGGAATCGCGCAATCGACGACACACGAACTCCGCCGCCGAGCCCTCTGGCCGAACGATCCAGGCGCACGCGGCGCGCTGATCGACGGGTGGGCCGCAGCCTTCCCGGGAACCCTCGCGCGGTCCCTGACCATCCGGGTCCTCCACGCCGAGAACCTGGACCGGTTCTTCGGCGATGTCATGGTCAGCGGTGAAACCGCGCACTCCGCCCACATGCGTCCCGTCTCCGGTGTCGTCTACGTCGACGAGATGACGACAGAACTGCTGATGCAGAACCGCTGGAGAAGCGACGGAGCCCCCAACCTCGTAGTGCGCCGACGGTTCTGGAACGTCCCCGGTGAGCCCGTGCGTGGGGAAGCGCCGCGGCTTCTCGTGTACGGAGACCTACTGGCGTCGGACGACCCTCGAACGAGGTCGGTGGCCGCCCGGTATCGGCTCGACCTGTGACCGAGAATCTCCGGATCCCGCTGACCTCGAGGACCGGGCTCGTCACCGACGCCCTCCAGGATCGGATCGATCCTCGGAATCCGCCGATGCTGATCGGCGCCGAAGCACGCGACATCCTTCATGCGGAACTCGGCCACACCTTCGCGAATCGTGCCACGCAGGACGTCGATCTGGCGTTCGCAGTCCCCGACTGGACGGCATACTCCCAGCTGGTCGAGGGGCTCGACGCGATCCCGGACACGGGGATCGCTTTCCGCGTCGCGGGAGTGCACGTGGACTTCCTCGCGTTCGGTCCCATCGAGTCCCCCGCGGGCACGCTCGTTCCTCCCTTCCGACGTTCCGACCCACTCGATGTCTTCGGCATGGCCGAGGTCTACGAATCCGCTCGGGACGCCCTCGTCGGCGATGCACTCAGAATCCGCGTTCCCACCGTCGCCGGCTACGTCGCGCTGAAGATCAAGGCCTGGATCGATCGATCGGTGAACCACGAGCTGAAAGATGCCCCCGACCTCGGCCTCGCACTGTACTGGGCCGCCGAGTCCGTACCGTTCACCGAGCGCTTCTGGGTCGACCATGAGCTGGTTGGACTGTGCGAGGCAGATGTGGGACTCGGTGGAGCGCGGCTTCTCGGCCGTGATGTGCGGAAAGCACTCGGACACAACGCGAATACGTTGGCGGAGCTCTTCACCGAGGCAAGTCGTGGGCGCCTTGCGCGAACGTTGGAAGGCGCATCCCCATCCCTCGTACTTGGGGACACGGATCGCCGCCGCTCTCGTCTCGACGCGTTGGCACTGGGCTTGAGGGGCTGAGCATCCCGGGCCGCACGAGAACGTGCCCCGCCCGGCGGACCGGACGGGGCACATTCGAGACGGATGCGGTCAGGCGCCCGCGAGCACCTCGCGCAGCAGCGCGGCGGTCTCCGACGGCGTCTTGCCGACCTTGACGCCCGCGGCCTCGAGGGCCTCCTTCTTGGCCTGCGCGGTGCCGGCCGAGCCGGACACGATGGCGCCGGCGTGACCCATCGTCTTGCCCTCGGGGGCCGTGAATCCGGCGACGTAGCCGACGACCGGCTTCGTGACGTTCTCGGCGATGAAGGCGGCCGCGCGCTCCTCGGCGTCGCCGCCGATCTCGCCGATCATGACGATCGCCTTCGTCTCCGGGTCGGCCTCGAACGCGGCGAGCGCGTCGATGTGGGTGGTGCCGATGATCGGGTCGCCGCCGATGCCGATGGCGGTCGAGAAGCCCAGATCGCGCAGCTCGTACATCATCTGGTAGGTCAGCGTGCCCGACTTCGACACGAGGCCGACCGGGCCCTTGCCCGTGATGTTCGCGGGGGTGATGCCCACGAGCGACTCGCCCGGCGTGATGATGCCGGGGCAGTTCGGCCCGATGATGCGGGTCTTGTTGCCCTTCGCCTTCGCGTAGGCCCACGCCTCGGCGGTGTCCTGCACGGGCACACCCTCGGTGATGACGACGAGCAGCGGGATCTCGGCGTCGATGGCCTCGATCATCGCGTCCTTCGTGAAGGCCGGCGGGACGAAGGCGATCGACACATCCGCCCCCGTCTTCTCGATGGCCTCGGCGACCGTGCCGAACACGGGCAGCGTCACGCCGCCGTCGTGCTCGACCGTCGTGCCGGCCTTGCGGGCGTTGACGCCGCCCACGACCTGGGTGCCCGCCTTGAGCATGAGCGCGGTGTGCTTGGTGCCCTCGCCGCCGGTGATGCCCTGGACGATGACCTTGGAGTCCTTGGTGAGGAAGATCGACATGTTCTGCAGTCCTTACTTCGCGGCCAGCTCGGCGGCCTTGTCGGCGCCCTCGTCCATGCCGGTGGCGATCGTCACGAGCGGGTGGTTCGCGGCGGCGAGGATCGCGCGGCCCTCCTCCACCTGGTTGCCGTCGAGGCGCACGACGAGCGGCTTGGTCGCCGCGTCGCCGAGGATCTCGAGGGCCTTCACGATGCCGTTCGCGACGGCCACGCAGGAGGTGATGCCGCCGAAGACGTTCACGAACACCGACTTCACCTGCGGGTCGCCGAGGATGACGTCGAGGCCCGCGGCCATGACCTCCGCGGATGCGCCGCCGCCGATGTCGAGGAAGTTGGCGGGCTTCACGCCGGAGTGGTTCTCGCCCGCGTAGGCCACGACGTCCAGGGTGCTCATGACGAGCCCCGCGCCGTTGCCGATGATGCCGACCTCGCCGTCGAGCTTCACGTAGTTGAGGCCCGCGGCCTTCGCCTTCGCCTCGAGCGGGTCGGCGGCGCCCTTGTCCTCGAGGGCCTCGTGGTCGGGGTGGCGCACCTCGCTCGCGTTGTCGTCGAGCGAGATCTTGCCGTCGAGGGCGACGACGTCGCCGGCTCCCGTCAGCACGAGGGGGTTCACCTCGACGAGCGTGGCGTCCTCCGAGGTGTAGACCTCGTAGAGCTTCACGAAGACGGGGGCGACCTTGTCGACGATCTCGGCGGGGAACTTCGCGGCGACCGCGATCTCCCGGGCCTTCTCGAGGGTGATGCCGTCGAGCGGGTCGACCTCGACGCGCGCGAGCGCCTCGGGGCGCTCCTCGGCGAGCTGCTCGATCTCCATGCCGCCCTCGTAGGAGGACAGGCTCAGGTAGGAGCGGTTGGACCGGTCGAGCAGCACCGAGAAGTAGTACTCCTGCGCGATGTCCGCGCCCGCGGCCACCATGAGGCGCTTGACGACGTGGCCCTTGATGTCGAGACCGAGGATCGCCTCGGCGGCGGCCTCGGCGTCGGCGGGGGTCTTCGCGACCTTGACGCCGCCGGCCTTGCCACGGCCTCCGGTCTTCACCTGTGCCTTGACGACGGTCACGCCGCCCAGCTTCTCGGCCGCGGCGCGAGCCTCGGCGGGGGTGTCGGCGACGATGCCGGCGAGCACGGGGACCCCGTGCTTCTCGAACATGTCGCGGGCCTGGTACTCGTAGAGATCCACGCTTGTCGCTTCTTCCAATGCGTCGGGGATGGAGAGCGGCCGAACTGTCTCGACGCCGAGATAGTTCGATGTCGAGATAAATGACCGTCTGCAATGCTACCCGGAGAAAATGGAGCGATGACCACGGCCGACGACTACCTCGCGGAGGGCTCGCTCGTGCTCGGCGGCGGGGCGGCGCTGCTGCTGCAGCTCGCGCATCCGGCCGTCGGCCACGCCGTCGCCGGATACTCGCGGTTCGCGCGCGACCCGATGCGACGGCTGCGGCACACCCTCGGGTACGTGTACGCGATCGGGCTCGGCACGCCGGAGGTGGCACGGCGCGCGGCGGAGGCCGTCGACCGGGCGCACGCCGGCATCCCCGGTGCGACCGACCCCGAGCTGCAGCTGTGGGTCGCGGCGACGCTCCACGGCGTGGGGATGCAGGTGCACGCGGCACTGTTCGGCCCGCTGCCGGATGCCGTCGCCGACGAGGTGTACGCCGTCTCGGGCCGCTTCGGCACGAGCCTGCAGGTGCCCGAGGGGATGTGGCCGGCGACGCGCGCCGGCTTCGCGGCGTACTGGGAGCGGATGCTGCCGACCCTCGCCGTGGGGGCGGACGCCCGCGAGATGGCGGCCGCGATCCTGCGCCCCGCGCGCGGCACGGTGCCGTGGTGGGTGCGGGCGGCGCTCCCGCTCGGGCGGCTCATGACGGCGGCGCTGCTGCCCGACGCGATCCGCGACGCCTACGGCTTCCCGCGCCGGCCGCGCCGCGAGCGCGCGGCGCTCGTCCTCGTGCGCGGGCTCGCCCGCACGACGCCCCGCCGCATCCGCCGCCTGCCGTCGCGCCTGCTCCTGCCGTCGTCCGCTGAGGGGTCGGCTTCTGGCCTCAAACCCCCGGAATGAGGTCGGAAACCGACCACTCAGCGGGGGCTACGCGAGCGGACGGGGCTGCGCCGCGATGACGTCGCGGAACCAGGACCAGGAGGACTTGCGGGTGCGCGCCTGGGTGGCGTAGTCGACGTGGACGAGGCCGAACCGCTCCGCGTAGCCCGCCGCCCACTCGAAGTTGTCGAAGGCGCTCCACACGTAGTAGCCGCGCACGTCGACGCCGGCCGCCACCGCATCCGCCACCGCCCGCAGGTGCGCGTCGAGGAAGGCGATGCGCCGCGGATCGCGGACGGCGCCGTCGGCGTCCGGCACGTCGTGGAACGACGCCCCGTTCTCGGTGATCACGACGGGCGGCAGCGCCGGGTACCGCTCGCGCAGCTCGCGCAGGATGGCCGTGAGCCCCGCCGGCACGATCGCCCAGCCGAAGTCGGTGCGCTCCTCGCTCGGATACTCGAGCGGCGCGAACGGCATGCCCTGCGGGATGTCGACCTCGAGCGTGCCGTGGTAGTCGACCCCGTCGCGCGGCGCCTCGATGCGCACCGGCTCGTAGTAGTTCACGCCGTAGAAGTCGAGCGGCGCCGAGATGAGCGCGAGGTCCGCCGCGAGCTGCACGTCGTCGACCGGCATCGCCTGACGCAGCTCCTCCGTCGGATAGCGGCCCGCGAGGATCGGGTCGGCGAACAGCCAGTTGGTGAGCGTCTGGAAGGTTCCCGCCGCGACGAGGTCGGGCACCATGTCGGACGCCGCCTCGACGGGGAAGTGCTGCGCCGCGATCCCGACCCGCTCGGCGCCGGCCTCCCGCAGCGCCCGCACCGCGAGACCGTGGGCGAGCAGCTGGTGGTGGGCCGCCGGGAGCGCCCCGAAGCCCAGCCCGCGGCCCGGCGCGTGGTCGGCGAGGGCGTAGCCGTAGAGCACCTGCACGCTCATCTCGTTGAGCGTGATCCAGTCGCGCACCCGGTCGCCGAGGCGGGCCGCGACGACGGCCACGTACGCCCCGAAGGCCTCCGCGGTCTCGCGCGCCATCCATCCGCCCCGCTCCTCGAGCGCCTGCGGCAGATCCCAGTGGTACAGCGTGGGGACGGGACGGATGCCGCGGGCCAGCAGGCCGTCGACAAGCCGCTCATAGAACGCGAGCCCCGCCTCGTTCACCTCGCCCGTGCCCCGCGGCATGACCCGCGACCACGAGATCGAGAAGCGGTAGTCGTGGATGCCGGCCCCGGCCAGGTGGTCGAGGTCCGACTCCCAGCGGTGGTAGTGGTCGATCGCCACGTCGCCCGTCTCCCCGCCTCGGATGCGGCCCGGCTCGTGGGTGAAGACGTCCCAGATGGAGGGGCCGCGGCCGTCCTCGGAGACCGCGCCCTCGATCTGGTAGGCGGCCGTCGACATCCCGAACCGGAACCCGGGAGGCAGCATCGGAAGGTCGGTCATGGGGCTCCTTCGTGGGTTCACGCCACGCCGCGCAGGCGGGGCAGGCAGGCGAGGGCGAGCAGGGCGATGGCGGCGGTGACCAGGTACAGCACCGGATAACCGCCGAGGCCGGTCACGATCGGGGCGGCGAGCAGCGGGGCGAGGGCCTGCGGCAGCGCGCTCGCGATGTTGGCGACGCCGAGCATGCTGCCGGTCGAGCGGTCGGACGGCAGCACCTGGGTGATGATCGCGACGTCGACGCTCACGTAGAGGCCCCAGCCGACGCCGATCAGCACCGTCGCGGCGATGACGGCCGGCAGCACGGGGAGCAGGCCGAAGAGCACGGCCCCGACGGCCAGCACGAGCGCCGCCGCGATCACGAACGACCGGCGGCGCGCGATCCGATCCGACCAGGCGCCGCCGACGCCCGCGCCGATGCCCGTGACGACGACGTTCACGAGGGTGAGTACGAGCACCCAGGTGCCAGGGTCGTCGACGCCCACACCGTCGGAGAGGTAGTAGTACAGGTAGACGAGCACGAGCGCGTTGACGAGGTTGAGCAGCAGCCGGATGGTCCACGCCCAGCCGAACGCCGCCGTGGGGCGCAGCGCGGCGAGCACCTCGCGGATGCCGCGGTGCCGCACGGGGGCGAGCGCGGCATCCGAGGGGGCGAGCGCGATCCGCTCCTCCGGCAGCGCGAGGACCGCGAGGCACAGCAGCGGCACCGCCACCGCGAGCGCCGCGTAGCCGAGGGGACCCTCTCCGAGCGCGACGGCCGCGGCCGTGCCGAGCACGACGCCCGCGATCTGGGCAACGCCGAACATCGAGCCGACGAAGCCACGGCGCTCCGCGGGCACCCGATCGGCGATCATCGCGAGGAGGGCCGCGAAGGGCCCGTTGAGCCCCACCTGCACGATCACCCAGCCGGCGATCATCCACCCCGCGTCGGGGGCGAGCGCGAGCACGACGAGGCCGACCGCGCCGACGAGCACGCCCGCCACGACGACCGGGCGGCGACGCGGGCGCTCGAGCGACAGCCGGTCGGAGAGGAGACCCCACAGCGGGTTCGCGACGAGGGACGCCACCGCGCCGACGCCCGTGACGAGCGCGAGCAGCGCCTCCTTGCCGTCGCCCGTGAGCTCGGCCGCCTGGGCGGGCAGCAGGATCTGGATGGGGCCGAACCAGCCCGCGAAGACGCCGCCGGTGGCGAGCAGGAGCGCGGCGAGCCAGCCGCGCCGCACCGCGGGGCGCGTCGCCGCCGAGCCCACTGCGACGCTCACGCGTCGACCCGCTCGGCGGAGGCGGCCACCCACGCGGCGACCGCGCGCAGCACGCCGCGCGCGGCATCCGTGTCGCGGTCGGCGAGCCAGGTGCCCGTGATGCCCTCGGTGACGACGATGAGCCGCCGCGCCAGCTCGGGCAGCGGCTCGGTCCAGCGGATGCCGCACCGCTCGGCGACCTGCCGCAGCACGGCCTCCATCTCGAGGAAGTAGAGCTGGTGCTGCCGCCGCGCGAGCGCGGGGTCGTGCCGCAGCCCGTAGAGGCTCAGCTCGGTGAGGGCGAGCTCGCGGTCGGGGTCGGCGATGAGCAGGTCGAGGTAGGAGGCGAGCGCCGCGGCGACGGTCGCCTCGAGGCCCGCCCCCTCGAGCAGGGCGAGCTCGGCCGCCATCCGCTCGCCGTCGGTGATGGTGTGCACGACCTCGGAGAGCAGCTCGTCGCGGGAGGTGAAGACGTAGTGGAATGCGCCGAGCGGCATCTTCGCCTCGGCGACGACCGCGCGGGTCGTGGCGGCCGCGACCCCGCCGCGGGCGATCACCCGGATGGCGGCCTGCACGAGCGCCTCGCGGCGGGCCTCGGGGCTCATGCGGCGGTTCATCGCACCTCGTCGTCGCGTCGTGGCATCATCGCCTTTTGGACAGTTGTCCAAAACTGGCTCCAGGATGGCGGATGCGGGGCCGAGCGCGCAAGGGCTCCCCCGCCGGCGGCGGCAGCCCCGCGCGAGCGCGTAGGGTCGTCCGGTGAGATTCGCCGCGCTCCGCGCCCCCTGGTACAAGGGCTACCTCGCGGGCGGCTCGCTCATGATGGGGGCCGACCACGTCGAGCACGCCATCACCTACTTCGTGATGTGGCAGCTGTTCCACTCGCCCGTGCTCGCCGGTTTCGCCGTGATCAGCCACTGGCTGCCCCAGCTGCTGTTCGCGATCCCGTTCGGCGCGCTCGCCGACCGCTTCGACTGCCGGCGCCTCATCCAGCTCGGCGCCGCCTGCTTCATGCTCGCCTCCGCCGGATGGGCGGTGCTCATCGCCACCGGCACCCTGCAGCCCTGGCACTGCGTCGTGCTGCTCATCCTGCACGGGCTCGCCGGCACCTTCTGGGGACCCGCCGACCAGCTCATGCTCTACGACATCGTCGGGCCGAAGGACCTCCCGAGCGCCGTCCGTCTCATGGCCACCGGCCTCAACCTCGGCATGCTCGTCGGGCCCGCGATCGGCGCCGCCCTGCTGTTCACGGTCGGGCCCGCCTGGGGCATGGCGATCAACGTGCTGCTGTACCTGCCGTTCGTGGTCTACCTGCTGCTCGTGCCCTACGACGGCCACGGCCGGGCGAGCGACCGGCCCGCGGCGGCCCGCCTGCGCGACGTGCTCGGCGTGCTCCGCGAGGTGCCCGCGCATCCGCCGATCCTCGCCGTCATGGTGCTGCAGGCCTGCGTCGGGCTGTTCATCGGCTCCGCCGTCGTCACCCTGCTGCCCGAGTTCGGGGAGCTGCTCGAGCTCGACCAGTCGGGGCTCGCCTACGGCCTGCTGCTCGTCGCGATGGCGACCGGCGCCGTCGCCGCGGGCGTCGGGCTCGAGGCGATCGGCCGCATACGGGTGAGCGTGCGCCTCGCGATCACCGCGACGATCGTGTTCGCCACCGCCCTCGTCGCGTTCGCGATCTCCCGCAGCTTCGTGCTCAGCCTCGTCGTGCTGGTGATCGCCGGGATGGCGAACCTGACGTCGTCGTCGACCTCGCAGGCCATCGTGCAGCTCGAGGCGCCTGCGGACCGGCGCGGCCGGTACCTGGGCGCCTACGCGATGGCGGGCAACGGCTCCCGGGTCGGCTCCGGCATCCTCATCGGCGCGATCGGCGCCTGGCTCGGCGTCACGTGGGCGGTCGGCATCGACGCCGCGCTGCTGCTGGCGGCCGCCGTCGCGCTGCTGCTCGTCGTGACCGCCCGGCGCCGGCGGATGGAGACCGCCGCGCGCACCGCCGTCGAACCCAGCGAGAGCGACGCGGTCAGCGAGAGCTGAGGGTGTCCCACCAGCGCAGCACCCGCAGCGATCGCAGCGTCACCCAGCGGCTCGGCGTGCCCTCCCACTCCCCCTCCGGGCGGAACCACACGGGTCCCTCGTGGTCGTTCTCGAGCCGCCACCGGCCCTCGTCGTCGGCCTTCACCCGCAGCCGGGCGATCGCGTCCGCGAGGCGCGGGTCGCCCTCGGGCCGGGCGCGCCGGAAGTGCTCGAGCGCCCGCCCCACGTCGTAGTACCAGCGGGCCGGATACGACAGCATCCCGAAGCGCGGGTCGATGAGCTCCCCCGTCGAGCGCCGCCACAGCAGCCGCCGCTCCAGCAGGTACTCCTCGCCGCGGTGCCGAGCCGTGCGCACCTCGGGGATCCGGGGGTCGCCGGTCGCGGCCGCGAGCTCCCACGCCAGCAGCCCCTCGAGCACGCAGATCGTCGAATGGAACGACGAGACCTCGGTGTCGGTCTCGCAGTTCCACCCCCCGTCGCCCAACTGCGTCGCGAGCAGCCCGCTCAGCACGTGCGTGGTGTCGGCGCCGAAGTACACGCCGTTCGACAGCACCACGCCGTCGACGCACGCCTCGCCCTCGCCGTCGAAGTACGGCAAGCCGCTCGACCTGTCCCAGATCACCCCCTCGCGCACGCGGCCGATCGCCTCCGCCACGCGCGGGTCCGCGGGGTCGACGCCGTACTCCCGCAGGGTCTGCACCGTGAAGTGCGTCGCGGTCCAGGCGTCGAAGCCGGGCTCCTCGCGGCTCTCGATCCAGCCGCCCCGGTAGGTGCCGCCGTCCCAGCGGCCGTCCGGATCCTGCAGCCCGAGCAGCCGCGCGCCCCAGCCCTCGACGGCGACGCGGGAGCGCTCGCCGGCGAGCTCCACCTCGGATGCGTCGGCGAGATCCCGCAGCACCTGCCAGCGGATCGCCGGGTCGGCGTCGAGCAGCCAGTCGAGGGTTGCGTCCATGCGATGACGCTACGCCTCGGCACCGACGACGGTCTCGCGACCGCAGCGCCGCGTCACAGCTTCTCGATGGGCGCGATCTTGATGAGCAGGCGCTTGCGCCCGGCGGTGTCGAACTGCACCTCGGCGACGGCCTTCGGCGCCTGGCCCGTGACGTCGACGACGCGCCCCTCGCCGAAGTCGGTGTGCCGGATGCGGTCCCCCGGCGCGAGGCTCAGGTCGCCGTTGTCGCGCACCGTGTTCGTGACCGCGCTCGTCCACTGCCGCTTCTCGCGGTTCGGTGCGGGCGGCAGCGAGGTGCTGTAGCTGAAGCGCTGCCGCGTCTGCGGCGAGTTGAGGGCGCGGGAGCGCGTGCCGCCGCGGGAGTTCGCGGAGCCCGGCGACTGGCGCCACTCGATGAGGTGGCCGGGCACGTCCTGCAGGAACCGGCTGGGCATGGCGACGGCCGTGTCGCCGAACTGGGCCCGCGTCATGGCGAGCGACAGGAACAGCCGCTTCTTGGCACGCGTGATGCCCACGTAGAAGAGCCGCCGCTCCTCGGCGATCCCGCCCGGCTCGCCCGCCGACATGCGGTGCGGCAGCAGGTCCTCCTCGATGCCGGTGAGGAACACCGTGTCGTACTCGAGCCCCTTCGCGGTGTGCAGCGTCATGAGGGTGACCGTGCCCGATGCGTCGTCGATCTCGTCGGCCGCCGCGACGAGCGCCACCTCGGTGAGGAAGTCGATGAGGCGCCCCTCGGGGTTGCGCTTCGCGAACTCCTTCGTGAAGGAGAGCAGCTCCTCGACGTTCTCGGCGCGCACCTCGTCCTGCGGGTCGCGCGTCGCCCGCAGGGACTCGACGTAGCCGGTGCGCACGAGCAGCTCGGTGAGCACGTCGGCCGGCGGCGAGGTCGGCACCATCGCCTCCACCTCGTCGAGGATCGTGCCGAGGTCGATGATCGCCTTCGTGACCTTCGGGCCGAGCCCCAGCTGGCCGGCGTCGCGCAGCGTCTCGCGCAGCGGCACCCCGAGCCGGTCGGCGTGCGCCTGCAGCGCCGCCTCGGTGGCGGGGCCGATGCCGCGCTTGGGGGTGTTCATGATGCGGCGCAGCGCCAGGTCGTCGGCGGGGTTCGCGACCTGAACGAGGTACGCCATGGCGTCCTTGATCTCGGCCCGCTCGTAGAACTTGGTGCCGCCCGCGATGCGGTACGGGATCGCGGAGCGGATGAGGATGTCCTCCAGCGCGCGCGTCTGCGAGTTGACGCGGAAGAACACCGCCATGTCCTTGTAGGCGGCGCCCGCCTCGTGCAGCTTCTGGATCTCGTCGGCCACGAACTGGGCCTCGTCGTAGGCGGTGTAGCCCGTGAACCCGGTGATCGTGTCGCCCGCGCCCACCGTCGTGAAGAGGTTCTTCTCCTGGCGGTCGAAGTTGGAGGCGATGACCGCGTTCGCCGCGTCGAGGATGTTCTGCGTCGAGCGGTAGTTCTGCTCGAGCAGGATCACCTTCGCGTCGGGGAAGTCGCGCTCGAACTCGACGATGTTGCGGATGTCGGCGCCGCGGAAGGCGTAGATCGACTGGTCGGAGTCGCCCACGACGGTGAGCGAGGCGCCCGGGATGCCGCCCGAGGCATCCAGCCGCATCCGGGTGTCGGCGGGCACGTGCTGCGGCTCGACCGGCCGGGTGAGCTCGCGGATGAGCGCGTACTGGGCGTGGTTGGTGTCCTGGTACTCGTCGACGAGGATGTGGCGGAAGCGCCGCTGGTAGAGCGCCGCGACCTCGGGGAAGGCCCGGAACAGGTGCACGGTCTCGGCGATGAGGTCGTCGAAGTCGAGGGCGTTGGCGCGGCGCAGGCCCTCGGTGTAGCGGCGGAACACCTCGAGGAAGGCGGCGTCGGCCGGGTCGTCGGCGTTCACCTGCCGGGCGTAGCTGTCGACGTCGCCGAGCTCGTTCTTGAGCTTGGAGATCTTGCCCGCGACGCTCGGCACCGTGAGCCCGAGGGTGTCGACCTCGAGCTCCTTGATGATGCGCTTGAGGAGGGCGCGCGAGTCGGCGGAGTCGTAGATCGTGAAGGCCGTCTTCAGGCCCATCGCCTCGGCCTGGCGGCGCAGGATGCGCACGCAGGCGGAGTGGAAGGTGGAGATCCACATGCCCTCCGCTGCGCCGCCGACGAGCTGCTGCACGCGCTCGCGCATCTCGCCCGCGGCCTTGTTGGTGAAGGTGATCGCGAGGATCTGGCTCGGCCACGCCTCGCGCGTCTGGATGAGGCTCGCGATGCGGCGGGTGAGCACGCTCGTCTTGCCGGAACCCGCCCCCGCCACGATCAGCAGGGCCTTCGCGCGGGAGAGCACGGCCTCGCGCTGCTGCGGGTTGAGGCCCGCGAGCAGCGCCTCGTCGACGGCGGGCGCGGCGGAGGGCAGCCCGGAGTCACCGGGATCCGAGTCGAACCCGTCGAGGAGGAAGGTCATGGCGCATCGAGTCTAGGCGCCGCCGCCCACACCGGCCCGGCTCAGGCGGACCCGGAGGACGCCTCCCGGCGATGGCCGTTCACCCAGACGCGGAGCGGGACGTGACGCGAGGCGTGCACGAAGTCCTGATCGGTGGTGAGGAGCGTCAGCCCGCGCGCGATCGCCAGCTGGGCGATCAACGCATCGACCGACGCGAGCTGCACACCGGCGCGTCGGCACGTGTTGCTCAGTTCCGCGGCCGCCGCGTAGTCGGACCACGACGGCTCGACTGCGTCGAGAGTGCCGAGGTCGGTCCGGATCGTCTGCTGGGCGGCCGGGGGGACGAAGCCGCGCAGCAGCTCGAGCAGGATGATGCCTGTCGTCACCACCGCGGCACCGCCGGAGAGCGCGTCGCGAAGCGCTCGCACCTCGGGCAGATCGGGCGGCGTGTCGCGCCGATACGCGAGCGACCACACGCTCGTGTCGACCAGCAGGATCACGCGGGTCCGTGTGTGCTCTCGCGCGCGCGGCGGTCCGCCTTGTAGTCATACGCGTCATCCCACTCCAGCACGCCGAAGTGCCCGACGATCCGAGCCTGCTCCCGGCGCGCGATGTACTCCTCGAGGGCGGTGGTCACCGTCGCCTTCTTCGTCCGCTCTCCGCCGACGCGCTTCGCCCGCTCGAGAAGCTCGGGGTCGATCGCCAGATTCGTCGCCATGTGTAGACCTCCACACACAGTTTCACACACATACAACGGTTCGGCGCACTACTGATCCGTCGACGCACGCAGGATGTCGGCATCGGTGGCGAGAGGAGCGTGGCGGAGATGTCGGGCGAGTCGCATCGCGCCAGGGTGACGCATCCCCGTGCGCGCCGATCGCCGCCCCTCCGAAGCCGTGGACAGCTGTCGCTTCTGCGGCCCGGGGTGGACGAGCTCGATACCGAGGTGTACGCGGGGCGGGCCGGCCAGGAGGGGTCCCGCCCGCCCCGCGAGGGGGCGCTCCCACGCGCCCCGGCTCAGGCGTCGCCCTCCTGGAAGGCGACGACGACGGTGTTCGTCGACCCGTCGGTCTGGATCGCGAACTCGAGGTCGCCCGCGTGCGCGTTCAGGATGGGCCAGCCCGCGATCCCGGCGCTGCGCTCCGTCGCGTAGCCGCCGAGCAGCGGCTCCCACGCGTCGAGCACGGCCTCCGGCTCGAGCTCGGTCGTGTACTGGAGCACGGCCGTGTAGTCGCTCGACTGGAACACGACGCACAGCTCGACGCCGTCGGGTTGCGGCCAGCCGGCGGGCACCGTGCGCGCCGTGCTCGCATCCGAGCTGTAGCCGAACGCCGAGTCGGGGAACGCGGCGAGGCAGTCCGCGCTCGCCGCCGGTCCGCCCGCGGGACCCGAGACGGCGGGGCCGTTCGGATCGTCGACGAGCGGGTTGGCCGGCGCACAGGCGCTCAGCGCGAGGGCGACGGTGCCGCCGAGCAGCGCGAGCTGCAGGGCGCGGGTCATGCGGATGCGAGTGGGGGTCATGGACGGTTCTCCTGTCTGTCAGTCGTCGTAGTCGTATTGACCGTCGAGCGCCCAGTTGATGAGGTAGCTGCTCGTGCCGGTCGACTGGATGTAGTACGAGGCATCGCCGAGCACGCCCGTGAGGATGTCGCCGTCGGCGGTCGGCGCCCGCCCGTGCTGTCCGGCCGGGAACGCGCGCTCGTAGTGGCGCATCACCCAGGTGAACGGCGTGTAGTAGGTGGTCGCGTAGTAGGCGATGGCCTCGACCTCCGACACGACCTCGAACCAGCACAGCGCCGCGAACTCGGGCGGCGCCGGCCAGCTGAGCGGGCGCACGGCGATGTAGCCCTCGTACGCGAGCACCGCGTCGTCGGGGTAGACCTCGAGGCAGCGCGGGTCGATCTGCTCGGGTCCCTCGGTCTGCGCGCTGTCGGGTGTCGGCGAGGGCGTGCCCGCCGGCACCGGCATCCGCTGTTCGTCGTCGCAGCCGCTCAGGGCGAGCGCGACGGCGAGCACGGCGGACGCCGCGAGCGCTCGGCGCGGGCTCATCAGCTCTGCGGTGCCGAGGCGACCGGGGTCTCGAGCGTCGGCGCCGCGTGACGCGGCGCGACGGTGAGCGGCCGCAGGGTCACCCGGCTGCGCCCGACGGCGAGCCAGACGCCGGTGAGTACGAGCACGAGCCCGGATGCGGGCCCCGCGAGCCCGGGGACGCCGGTGATCGCGTACGCGCCCGCGATGAGCAGCACGTAGAGGCCGAGGACCGTGCCGAGGATGCGCGACACGAGCCGCTCCGCCCAGGCGAGCCACGCCATCCCCGCGAGCGAGACGAGCACCCCGAGCCACGGGATGTACGGGCCGAAGTCGGTCAGCACGAAGTAGACGTAGAGCCCGGGGTCGTCGAACATGCCGAACTCGTTGCCGCCGTAGCCGTAGTTGGCGAGCGAGCCCTTCCAGCCGTAGGCGAGCGCGAGGCCGGCCGCCGTGACGAGGAGCCCGCCGCTCACGACGCCCGCGGCGATCGAGCGGGTGTGCTGCAGCTCGACGCGCGAACGCCAGGCGGCGGCGAACACGATGAGGCACGCGACGGCGGCGAAGCCGATGAGGAAGCCGAGGTAGTTGGTGGAGCCGTCGAGCTCGTTCATGAGGCTCGCGTCGAGGGTGATCTCCTTGCCCTCGTCGGCGGCGGCGAGCTCGCTCGCCGGGCGGGTGTCCGTGAGGACGGTCGCGGTGAAGCCGAGTGCGCCGGCGGCGGCACCCCAGAGCGGCCAGAGCCGGTCGCGGGCGGAGGTGATGGTGGGCATGGTGGTGCTCCTTGGAGGTGGTGGAGGTGGTGGGTGATGCGGGTGTTGCGCGGGGTGGGCGGACGCCGTCGAAAGGGGGTGCCGGCGCCCGCCCGGTGTGTCAGAAGCCCGCGATGAAGCTGCTGACAATGCGATCCATCGCCGCGACGTCGTCATCGTCGAGGGCCTGGATCAGCACGTAGATGAGGTAGCCGCCGCTGTCGGCGACCGCCGCGATGGCGACGTAGTCGGCCTTCGTGGAGCCGCATCCGGTGAAGTACTCGTACTTGCCGGTGTGGTAGCCGTCGGCGTAGCTCTGCACGCCCTGCGACACGCAGCCGTCGGGCGTGACGCTCTGCCGGGTGGAGTTCAGCAGCGCGTCGACGTTGGCGGGGTCGGCGCCCGTCGGGGTGGCCGCGACGCTCACGCCGGGCACGCTCCAGCCGCTGTTGAGCTTCTTGAGGTCGGTGCTCGCGGTGACGCGCGCCCACTGGTTGCCGGCGTTGTCGGTGAAGCCCGAGCCGTCGATGTCGTCCCACTCGACGGGAACCGAGACGCCCACCTTGCCGGAGTCGTCGGAGATGTCGGCGAAGTCGCCGGAGGGCTGACCCCCGCCGCCGCCGACGTTCGCGACGGCCGCGACCACGCGATCCGAGTTGACCTGGCCCCGGTAGTAGGAGCTCTCCGAGGGACGGAACAGCTCGATGTCGAGCGTCGCCTCCGGGCCGTGGGTGCGCAGCACGTCGCAGTACTCGCGCATGCTGCCGTCGGTGCCGACGCTGACGCCGCCGAGGCGGGTGATGAGGTCGCCCGGCTCGACGCCGGCCTTGTCGGCGGCGGATCCGGCCGCGACGGAGGCGACCCAGACGCCGAGGCCGCCGTCCTCGCCGTAGATCCCCTGCCCGTTGATGCCGAGGCTCAGCACCGACTCGCCGGCGGCGAGCTGCTCGATGACGTCCTGCACCTCGTCGCGGTGGATGGCGAAGTTGTAGTCGTACTTGTCCTCGCCGGCGTAGTTGACGCCGACGACGCGGCCCTCGGAGTCGACGAGCGGGCCGCCCGAGTTGCCGGGACGGATGCGGGCGTCGTGCTCGATGATCGAGTCGATGGAGGCCCAGGCGGTGTCGCCCTCGATGTCGGCCTTCGAGACGATGCCGCGCGTCATGGTGAACGTGGGGTCGCCGAGGGGGAAGCCCGCCGCGTAGACGTCGATGCCCGTCTTGATGTCGCCCTTGCGCCAGGCGAGGTAGGGGTAGTCGTCCTTCTCGAGCTGGATCACCGCGATGTCGAGGCACTCGGATGCGCCGAGCACGCGCGCGTCGAGGGTGTCGCTCTGGTCGCCTCCGCGCCAGACGTCGATCGTGCCCGCGCCGACGACGACGTGGTTGTTGGTGATGGCGAGGCCGTCCTCGCTGATGATGAAGCCGGAGCCGCGGCCCGCGCCCTCGTATCCGCCGTACTCGGGGTCGACGAAGGTGCCGCGCGCCTCGAGCTGGATCACGGCCTGCTGCACCTGCTCGAAGCCGACGGCCTTGCCGGGCTCGGCGGGCTTGTCGCCCAGACCGGGGATGAGACTGCAGCCGGCGAGCGCGATCGCGAGGCCGCCCGCGGTGAGTGCGCCCGCGAGGGCGCGTGTGGTGGTTCGGGACATCGTCCTTCTCTTCTTTCTCTGTCGGATTGGTGTTTCCGGGGGTGAGGGGTGGGTGGTGCTGTGGTGCTGTGGTGCTGTGGTGCTGGCCGCGGGTGCGTCCGGGCGGAGAACCCCCCGGAATCCCGCCCGGACGCGCGGCGGCCGCAACCCGACTAGCGGCCGCCGAGCCTCCGCGTGGCGAGGAGCATGGCTCCCGCCGCGAGGAGAACTGCGACGAGCACGATCCCGGGGATCGTGGCCTCGGCGCCGGTCTGTGCCAGTCGGGGGTCTCGGGACGCGGCCGGGGCGGAGGCCGGGGCCGCGTCGACGGTGTAGCTCACGACGCGCTCGGTGCGGTTGCCCGCCACGTCGGTCGCGACGATCCGCAGCTCGTGGGCGCCGGGGGTGCCGGTGGGCAGCAGCTCGCCCGCGGGCGTCGTCGCGTCGCAGGCGGCGACCCCGGAGCCGAGGTCGCTGCACGTGAAGTCGACGACGACGCGCTCGTTCTGGGCGTAGTGGCCGTTCGGCAGGATCCCGGCGACCGTGGGCGTCGTCACCTGCACCGTCGGCACGTCCACGTCGACCTGCACGGTGACGAGCCGCGCGTCGCTGCGGTTGCCCGCGGCGTCCTCGGCCCACACGCGGACCTCGTACACGCCCGTCTCGGTGAGCTCGAGGGTTCCCGGCTCGCCCGCGGTCGACCCGTCGCCGCTTCCGGCGTCGGAGGTGTAGGTCCAGCGGATGCCGGCGACGCCGCTCTCCTCGTCGCTCGCCGTGAAGTCGAGCGTGACGGGACCCGTGAACCAGCCGCTCGCGGGCGCCTGGGGCATCACGACGTCGAGGTCGGGAGGGGTCTGGTCGGTGCCGAGCACGCGGTAGCTGCGGGTCTCGCGTGTCACGTTGCCCGCGCGGTCGGTCGCCACGACCGTGAACTCGTGCATCCCGGCGACCGAGGTGTCGAGCAGCTGTCCCGTACCGATCGGCGCATCGCAGCGCTGGATGCCCGAGAGAGCGTCGTCGCAGCTGTAGTCGACGGTCACCTCGGCGTCCTGTTCGAACTCCTGGCCCGCGGTGAGCCCGTCGATAGTGGCGCTGGGCTCGGTGCGGTCGATGCGGATGGTGCGCTCGCGGGTGTCGGCGGTGTTGTTCTGGTTGTCGCGGGCGTGGAACTCGAGGAGGTGCACACCGTCGGCGGCGAGCTCGACGGTCACGGCATCCGTCATGGCCTCCGTGAACGCGCCGCTGCCCCCGAGCCGCCAGCTGACGCTGAGGACTCCGGCGCCCGGGTCGCTCGCCGCGATCCGAGCCGTCACGGGCTGCCGGAACCACCCGTTCGCGTTGGGCGCGGCCGGTTCCGTCGTGTACTCGAGGTTCGGCGGGGTGGTCTCCGCGGCGGCGATCCGCCCGATCGCGAGGATCGTGTGATCGACGTCGTCGATGCGCATCCGCGCCTCGATCAGGTAGGTGCCGGGGGGTAGCCCCGTGAAGGTCGCCGAGTAGTTCGACGGCGAGCTGGGGAACGCGTCCAGGCCGAGGGTCGTGGCGGTGCCGTCCCCGCCGATCGCGGTCACGTCGCCCGTGGCCCCCTCGCGGGCGGCGCCGCCGACGACGGGAGCGACGACGACGTACATGCTCGGTCGCCCCAGCTGGGTGCCGAGGCCCAGGCGAACGGGTCCACCGGCGGAGGAGAACGCGACGGGGATGATGCGCGCCTCCGTGCCGGAGTTGCGCACGACGAGCCTCACGGTGCCGCTCTGCGGAGCATCGCCGAGGAGGTTCGCGTACACGTGGTCACCCGCGCCCGAGGAGAAGTCGAGACCCGTCCGACCCGGGAGCGTGACCGTGAGATCGACGTCGGCACCGAGGGCAGCCGCGCGGAACTCGACGGCGTCCGTCACCGGCACCTCGATCGTGCGGGCCTCGCCCGGCTCGAGCATCGGGGTCTCGACGAGGGATTCGCTCGTGGCAGGCGCCGTGGCGAGCGCGGGCGCCTCGCCGGTGGGTTCGGCGGCGGGGTCGGAGGCGGCCTCGTCGGCGACGTCATCCGTCGGCTCCTGCGCGGCGGGCGCCGTCTCCACCCGTGCGGGATCGACCTCGGACGCGGGACCGACCTCGGACGCTGGGCCGACCTCGTGAGCATCGTCTGCGGGGGTCCCGCCGGCGGGCGCCGCGTCGAGGACCGTGGTGGTCGGATCCTCGAGCGGCGCCGCGTCGGCGAGTGCTGTCGCGGCCGGCAGAAGGAGCCCGGCCGCGAGCAGTGCGGTGGTCGCGCCGGCGGCGAGCCGGCGGATGGGGGTGGTGGTCATGGTGGAGGTGGTCCTTTCGGGCGACGGCGCTGTGCCGCCCTCCGACGTTCGCGGGCCGGGCGTCCCGGGCCCCAGGGTCGGGCGCCCTCGATCCGACCCGGGTCGCACCCGGCGCATCCGGGACATCCGTCCCGGGACACCGGCTGTCGGGTGGAGGGTGCGGGGCGGCCGTGCCCACCCGAAGGGTCGGCCGCCCCGCGCGCACGCGGAGTCCTCCTACCGCGTGCGCACGCGTCGCCGGATCACGAGCGCCGCCCCTGCCCCCAGCAGGAGCATGGCGAGCGCGATGGCCGGGACGACGTCCTGGGCGCCGGTCGAGGCGAGTCCGCCCTGGGCGCCGGGGCGCACGACGCCGCCGTTCGAGCCACCGCCCTGCGTGGGCGCCGCGTCGACGGTGTAGGTGACGATCCGCTCGGTGCGGTGGCCGGCGACATCCGTCACGACGATGCGGAGCTCGTGGGTGCCGGGGGTGCCGGTCGGCAGCAGTTCGCCGTCGGGCGTCGAGCCCTCGCAGCTGGCGACACCCGACGCGTCGTCGTCGCAGCTGAAGTCGATCACGACGCGCTCGTTCTGCGCGTAGTGGCCGTTCGGCAGGATCGACGGCTCGTCGGCCGGGCTGATCATGTTGACCCACGGCGCGGTCGCATCGACATAGAGGTGCAGGTCCTGCGACTCGCTGCGGTTGCCGGCGTTGTCCTCCGCCCAGTAGCTGAGCGTGTAGTACTGGCTGCGGTCGAACGTCACCTCAGCGGTGCCGGCCTCGATGTCGCGGCGCACGGTGCCCTGGTTGGTGTCGTACTCGTAGTGGATGCGGCGGATGCCGCTCTCGTCGCTCGCCGTGAAGCGCACAGTGACGGTGTCGAGGTACCAGCCGCTCGCGGGCTCCGCCGGCACGTCGACCACGATCTCCGGGTCGGTGGTGTCGGGCGCGAGCACGGTGTAGCTGCGCTCGACGATCCGCTCGATGCCCGCCTTGTCGGTCGCGGTCACCCGGAAGGTGTGCGTGCCGGGGGTCGAGGTGTCGAGGAAGTCGCCGGAGCCGATGTCGCCGACGCAGCTCTGGATGCCGGAGACCGCGTCCTCGCAGAGGTACTCGATCGCGACGAGCTCATCCTGGGCGAACTCCTGGCCCTCGGCGAAGCCGTTGAGCGTCACGTTCGGCATCGAGTGGTCGATGTTGTACTGGCGGGTGGCGATGGCGCTCTTGTTGCCCTGCCAGTCCTCCGCCTGGTAGCGGAGCTGATGGGTGCCCTCGCCGGTGATGCGGACCGACTTCGAGTCGGCGGTCGTGTAGTCGAGCGTGCTCGTGTCGACGCCCCAGGACAGGAAGTGCACGCCGGCGCCCGCGTCGCTCGCGGTGAGGGTCACGTCGACCGCGCCCGCGTACCAGCCGCCCGCACCCGGCTGCTGCGCGGCGGTGACGGTGACGGTGGGCGGGGTCGTCTCGGCGGCGGCGACGGTCACCGTGCGCACCGCGTAGCGGTGCACACCCAGCACGAGGGTGTCGACCTCGAGGAGGTAGCGGCCAGGCGCGAGTCCCGCGATGCTCGCGGTGTAGAAGCCCGCCGAGCCGGTGAGGCTCTTGACCTGCTCGGTGCCGTCGGCGTGGATGATGCGGGCGACGGCGCTCGCGGTGAGCTGCGTGGTGCCGCGCGTGGGGTAGACGCTGACGCTGAGCACGGGGGAACCCGTGGAGGCGGTCGCGACCGCACGGATGTCGCGGGTGTCCCAGCCGAAGGCGTAGGGGATCTCCTGCGGGGTGGACGCGGTGTTGTGGATCGCGACGGTGATGTCGCCGTCCGCGACGCCCCCGTACACGCCGACGTCGACATACCCGTTGGCCGCGGTCGCACCCGAGGTATTCCCCGCCTCGTCCGTCATGGTCACCTCGAAGCGGGAGCCGAGGGCGACGAGGCGCACGTAGTTCGCGTCGTCGACGGCGAAGGTGCCCACCCAGGTGTCGCCCGCGGCGATGTAGGCCTCGTCGGCGAGCGTGGCGCGCGGAGCCGAGGGGGCGGACGCCGTGGTCGCCGCCACCGAGCGGGGCACGGCGGCGTCGGCGGGTGCGGGTGCGGGCTCGGCCACAGGAGCGTCGCCGGCGGGCTCGGCCGCGAGAGCGGCGGTCTCCGCGCCCGGCTGCCCCGCGGGCGCCTCGTGGGCCGGCTCGCCCGGCTGGTCGGGGGACGACGCGACCGTCGTGTCGCCGGATGCGGCGGCGAGGATGGGGGCGTCGCCGGGGAGGTCGTCGGCGGCGGCGGCGAGCGCGGCCGGGACGAGGAGCGCGGTCGCGAGGAGCGCGCTGGCGGTCGCGCCGGCGGCGAGCCGGCGCACGGGGGTGAACTGCATGTCGGGTGGTCCTCTCGTGTCGGCGCGGAGGTGCGCCGACGTCTGAGACTTCCCGGCCCGATGTCCCGGGCCCCAGGGACAGATGTCCTCAATTCGATGCCCCAATCAGGTATCCAACCCCTGGTCGGTGTGTCGGTTGCTCTCCCCCCGCCTCCGCCGTGCCCCTCTCGGGAGTTCCGGCCGCCCCTTCTACTCCTTCACATCCGGCGGGGTACGTGACTTGTGCACCAATCCGTCCGACCCTCTTTCGTAGCTATGTTCGATAGGAAAGCATGGGGGCATGCCCGTTTTCACCGACGCCCTCGCCCACATCGGCGATCTGTCGGTGCCGCACGCTCCGGCAGCCGTGGCAGGCATCCCGGATGCGGAGCTGCTCTCGGCTCAGCGCGCGATCGCCGAGGTGCGCCGCCGCCTCGACGCGACTGCGGCAGTGGTCGCGGGTGAGATCGCACATCGTTCGCGTCGAGAGCTCGGGCATACGGGCCTCGCCGCGACGCATGGGCAGCGTTCCGCGGAGGGCTTGATCTCGCAGCTCGCCGGAACCACGACGCGAGAGGCCCGCACCCTCCTGAAGGCGGCCGAGCTGCTGCCACCCGCGACGTCCGCGTCCCCGGCGAGACCCGCTGCGCCCCGGCCGGCGTGGGTGCAGCTGCTGGGCGACGCGGTCGCCTCGGCACGGGTGTCGGTGGAGCAGGCGGAACTCATCCGCACCCGCGTCGGCGCGGTCACCGGCGCCTTCGACCTCGCCACCCCTCGCGAAGGGTTCGACGCCGCCGAGATCGCTCGCCTCGAACAACTGGACCGGGCGCTCGCAGCCGTGGCGGAGCAGCTGCTCGATGACGCGCAGCGGCTGAGCATCGAGCAGCTCGCCTCCCGTGCCGCAGCGGCCAGGGATGACCTCGACCTGGCCGGTGTTGCGGCGCGCGAGCGGAAACTGCACGACAAGCGCTACCTCGCGGTGGTGAGACAGCTCGACGGGATGACCCGCATCCACGGACTCCTGGACCCGGAGTCGGCGGCGATCGTGGTGCCGATCCTGGATGCCGCGACCTCGCCGCGCCGCGGTGGGCCGCGCTTCGTGAGCCCTGACGAAGCCGCACGGGCGGACGGACTGGTGCGCGACGCCCGCACCACGGATCAGCTCACCCTCGACACGGTCGTCGAACTGATCCGCATCGGGTCGAAGGCGGACGACGGGAGGCTGCTGGGCGAGAAGAAGCCGGCGGTGCGGATCCTCGTCACGAGGTCCGACCTCGAGGCGCCGGACGCACCGGACGGCACCCGCGTCGGGGCGGCGTTCTTCGAGGGACAGGCCGACGCGGTCTCGATCGACACCGCGGAGCGCTACATCTGCGCGAGCGGTGCGATCCCGATCCAGTTCGACGGGGACGGGCGGGTGCTGAACCTCGGCCGCGAGCAGCGCCTCTTCAGCGAGAAGCAACGCCTCGCCCTCGCCGCCCGTGACGGCGGGTGCCTCATGTGCGACAGGCCACCGTCGTGGTGCGAAGCGCATCACATCGACCACTGGGACGAACACCACGGCCGTACCGACATCGATGACGGAGTGCTGCTGTGCCGGCACTGCCATCTGCTCCTCCACAACCGCGCCTGGCGCATCCGCCGCACCCGAACCGGATACCACCTCGAGAGACCCGACGGCGACGGGGTGCTGCGCAGCACCCCCCTGCCCACTCGGAGCCGCGCACTCCAGCGCCTGCGAGCCAGCGCGTGACCGCGGCGGCGACCTCGACACCACGCACCGCGATGCAGTGGCGCCCGCTCTCAGGCGGGGGCGTCGACGCCGACGCCCGCCTCGCGGGCCATCACGATGAGCGCCGAGCGGTCGGAGGCTCCGAGCTTCGACGCGATGCCGTACACGTAGTTGCGCACCGTCTTGTTGGTGAGCACGAGGGTGCGCGCGATCGTCGGATTGTCCTGGCCCCGCGCGACGAGGTCGAGCACCTCGCGCTCGCGCTCGGTCAGCTCGGGGAACGGGCTGCCACCCGAGCGCTTCGCATCCGTCAGGTACGAGACGGCCCGGCGCGCCACATCCGCGCCCAGCAGCATGTCGCCGGCCGCGACCGCCTGGATCGCCCGCTGCACCTCCCCCGGCGCCGCGGTCTTCAGCAGGTACCCCCGGGCACCGGAGCGCACGGCCGCGAAGAGCGACTCGTCGTCGCCGAGCATCGTCAGCACGAGCACGCCGATGTCGGGGCGCTCGCGGTTGATCCGCCTCGTCGCGTCGATGCCCGACGAGCCGGCCGCGAGGTCGAGGTCCATGAGCACGACGGCGGGCGAGCTCGCCAGCACCACCTCCACCGCCTCGTCGGCGGTCTCCGCCGAGCCCACCACCTCCACGCCCTCGAGCGTCTCGAGCAGCGAGATGATCCCGATGCGGAACAGCGGATGGTCGTCGACGACGACGACGCGGATGGGGTCGGATGGGGTGGTCATGCCGTGTGCTCCAGGGATGCGGTGGTGGATGCGGGTGCGCCCGCGCGGGTGTCCACGCGGAAGCGGATGGTCGTGCCGGCCGGTCCGGCGTCGAGCGTGAGGTCGGCGCCCGCCTCCGCGGCGTGCTCGCGCATGGTCGTGAGACCCACGCCGCCCGCGACGGCCGACGCGTCGAAGCCGTGCCCGTCGTCGGCGACCGTCAGCACCACGGCGTCGTCGTCCTCGACGAGCCGGATCGCGACGACCGCGGCGCCCGAGTGGCGCACGGCGTTGTGCACGCCCTCCGCGGCGACGAGGTACAGGGGACGGATGGCGCGGGCGGGTACGCGCCACGCGGCGGGAGCGTCGACCGTCACCTCGACCCCCGAGCCGGCGAAGTCGGCCGCGAGCTCGGAGAGCTCGACGGAGAGCTCGAAGACGGTGCGGTCGGCGCGCACGCTGCGGGCGACACGGCGCACCTCCCCGAGCTGCTCGCGCAGGTCCTGGGCGAGGCGGGTGGCGAGCTCCCCCGCCGCGGCCGGGTCGCCGACGCGGAGGTTGTCGACCGCGGCGAGGCCGAAGCCGACCCCGGCGAGCGCGGGGCCGATGCCGTCGTGCAGCTCGCGGCGCAGCATCCGCCGCTCCGCCTGGCGCGCGGCGACGAGCGCGTCGCGGGCGTCGCCGAGGCGGGCGCTCGCGAGCGCCAGGCGCAGGGCGGTCGCGACGACCCCCGCGAGCCCCTCGAGCTGCCGGAGGGTGGGGCGCGAGAGCCGCTCGCCGGGGCGGGACGACACCCGGATCTCGCCGATGCGCGCGCCCGCCGCACGCAGCTCGAGCGTCGTCGCCTCGCCTCCGGGTTCGCCCACGACGACCGTCGGTGACACCGCGTCGTCGGGCGCGATCTCGACGGCGGCGGCACCCAGCGCAGCGCGCAGCGCCGAGGCGAGCCCGGCGAGCCCCTCGGCACCGGAGTCGAACTCCCCCACCCGCTCGCCGAGCCGGCCGAGCAGCTGGGCGGGGTCGCCGTCCGGACCGTAGATGAGGCGGTCGATCCCGTCGGCGATGCCGCGCCGAGCCCACTGCAGCGCGAGCGCCACGAGCGCCGCCGCGAGGATGCCGGTCGCGACCGCGTCGAGCGGCGTCGTCGCCTTGAGCACCTCGCCCACCGCGAGGTACGCCGTGATGGCGACGACCACCAGGATCGTCCAGAGCAGCACGCGCGACACCGCGAGGTCGATGCCCCGGATGCGGGTGCCCAGCACCAGCACGAGCACCGCGGAGGAGTAGAGCACCTGGCCGGCGACCGGCGCGACCATCCCGAGATCCCACACGATGCGGGGCACCGCCTCGCCCGCGGGGATCACCAGCAGGGCGTAGGAGAGCGTCAGGAAGGCGTGCCCGACGGCCAGCCAGGTGAGGCGCCCGCGCCGGGTGCCCGTCGAGCGCCGCCACTCCACGACGACCCACACCGCGACGGCCGCCGAGAGGAGCACCGCGAGCGAGACGGCCACGCCGTAGATGTAGGGCAGCGCCGACTGCACCGCGGGGTCGGCGATCGCGATCGGGTTGACCGGGCCGCCGGTCGCGGGGTCGACGGGCGCCTGGTTGACGAGTGCGGGGAGGGTCGCGATCGCCGCCAGGCCGAGGCCCGCGGCCACGACGAGACGCGCGCCCCGGCCGAGCGGCCGGCGCAGCACGAGCACGGGGAGGATGGCGGTCGCGGCCGTGCCGGGGATGTAGCCCCAGCCTGCGGCGTGCGCGAGCAGACCCCACAGCGGCAGCTCGGGGATCCGCTGGCCGAGCAGCCCCCACTGCACGCCGAACGCCGCGACGCCGGAGCCGACGGCGTGCACGGCGAGGATGACGGCGACGGAGGTGGGGCGCCGCGCGATGAGCACCGCGCTGAGGGCGCCGTAGATGAGCGCCACGACGACGCCGATCTCGTCGAACCGCGACTGCACGATCGGCGGAGAGGCGGAGAGGAACACGCCGGGCACAGGCAGATCGGGCAGCTCGAACACCCAGGCGATCACGATCGAGGAGAGCGCGAGCCCCCACGAGGCGACGAGCACCGCGAGGGCGGCGGCGCGGCGGCGGGTCATCGCGGCACCTCCACGACGATCCGCCTGAGCGACGCCGCCTCGCCGTCGTCGAGGCTGCCGCCGAGCTCGGCCGCCCGGTCGCGCACCGATCCGAGGATGGGGGCCTCGTCGGACGGGCGACCACGGCCGTCGACGGTGAGCGCGATGCGCACCGTGCGCGGCTCGACCTCGATCGCGATGCGGGCGAGGCGCGCATCCGGTGCGCGGCGGGCGAGCAGCACGAGCTCCGCGACGAGGTGGTGCACCGCGGCCTCGCGCCCCTCCGGGATCGCATCCCCCAGCATCCCGTCCACGGCGATGTCGAGCCGGGCGCTCGAGAACCGCGCCGCGAGCTCCCGCAGCGCCTGGTCGACGTCGCCCGAGTCGAGCGCGCCGGGCAGCAGGGTGCGCGCGAGGTCGCGCACCTCGGTGGTGCGCTCGGACAGCTCCTCGCGGATGCCCGCGAGCTCCGCCCCGGCGGTCGGGTCGCCCCCCGCGACGAGCGCGGGGACACGGTCGAGCCGATCGACGCTGCGGGCGAGACCGGGCCCGAGTCCCTCGTCGAGCTCGCGGGCGACCATCCGGCGCTCCTCCGCCCCCACCTCGCGGGCGCGCTCGCCCGCGTCGAGGATGTCGCGGTTGATGTCGGCGAGCCGCACCGCGACCGCGAGCACACCCGACACCTGGTCGAGCACGCGCACGACGCGCCGGTCCACCCGCTGGCGGCCGGGGGCGGCCGCCTCGATCCAGCCGACCTCCCCCGAGGAGCCGCGCAGCGGGATGCGGGCGGGCGGACCGCCCGGGCCGCCGCTCGCCGCACTCACGCCGCCGAGCTCCGCGGAGTGCAGCTCGAGGCGGGCGAGCCGCAGGGCGGAGCGCAGCTCCTCGGCGAGCGCGCGCAGGTCGTCGCCGTCGACGTCGTCGGGCACCCGGTCGCCGAGGGTGCGCACGAGCTGGGCGGGGTCGGCGGCGTCGCCGTAGACGAGCTCGTCGACGCGCCCCTGGATCCAGATGCGGAGCGGCTCGATCCCGAGCGCGAGCGCGGCGACGCCGATGACGCCGGCGATGAGCGGGGCGACGGGGAGGGCGATCGCGATCGTCGTCGCGATCGCGGAGTAGGCGAGCACGAGCACGGCCACGAGCAGCACGTTGACGACCGCCCGATTGACCGCGACGTCGATGCCGCCGACGCGGCGTCCGAGCGCGAAGACGATGACGGCCGCGGGCATGAACAGGAGGGCCACGATGGGGGCGAGCGGTGAGACACGGCTGAGGGTCTGCGCGAGCTCGGGCCAGATGGGCAGGAAGATCGGCGAGCCGAGCAGCACGAGCATCGTCTGGCCGACGACGATCCATCCCTGGCCCGCCCGGTCGGTGACGGGGCCGAACCAGCGACGCCACACGGCCACGACGACGCTCACGGCGCCGAGCGCCACCGCGGCCGTGAAGGCGACGACGATCGTGGTGCGCAGCACCTCCTGCACGACGGGGTCGGCAATCGCGAGGGGGTTCGGGATCGCCCCCTGGCGCTGACGGAACACGGCGAGCACGACCGGCACGAGCGAGAGGACGAGCCCGGCGCCGACGAGCCCCCGCACCGCGCGGCCGAGCGGGCGCGTGGTCAGCAGCAGGGGCAGGATCGAGAAGCTCGCGAGCGCGCCCGGGATCCAGGCCCGGTCGGCGAGGTGAGCGAGGAGCCCATCGATGGCGGGGTCACCCGTGCCGGCGCGCGACAGCACGGTCAGCAGGAGCGACAGCCCCGCGCCGACCCCCTGCACGGAGAGCAGGACGCCGACGAAGCGCGACCCGCGCGAGACGATGATGCCCGCGACCCCTCCCCAGACGATCGCGTAGCCGAGGTAGACCGGGGTGAGGTCGCCTTCGTGCACGTAGGGCGGCCCGATGACGGCCGCCGCGACGACGCCGGCCACGGCGAGCGCCCACGACACCGCCGTGACCGCGACGCCCGCGACGAGCGCAGCAGTGCGCGGGCGCACGGGTGCGCTGCGCGGGTCGAACCGCGCGGCGTCCGTCGGGGCGCTCATGCCTGCATCCTTCCGCGTCGCGCGGTCTCCGCAGCCAGGATGCCCTGTCCCCCGTCCCGGAATCCAGGGGCCGATGTCCCCCGACTGCTCGCAGCGCGGCGCGAGCCGCACCACGACGCCTCAGGCGCCGTCGCGCGCGGCGATCGCGAGGTCGGGCTGATCGGCGAACACGCCGTCGACACCCGTCGCGAACACGCTCTCGTACTCGCCGCGCCACGCGCCCCACTGCGCGGCGTCGCCGGCGCGGAAGGGCTTCGTGAGGAACTTGTTCTCGGGGCGCAGAGTCCAGGTGAACACCTCGAGCCCCGCGTCGTGGGCGCGGTCGACGAGCTCCACGCCCGCGCGCGCATCCGGCTTCAGCAGGCGCCCCTTGTCGACGCTGATGCCGTGGACCCGCCCGGCGAGCTCGTCGAGCCGCTCGAGCTGGGCGCTGTAGTCGGGGGCGGATGCGCCGAGCCGCATCATCAGGTCGGGTGCCGTGCCGCTCGCCTCGAGCAGGTACACGAGCTTCGCGTCGAGTCCGCGCTGCCGCACCTCGCCGAGCACCGTCTCCTCGAAGCTCTCGACGACGAGCGGACCGGGGAAGCGCGCGAGCGCGTCGGCGACGAGCTCGCCGAGCGGCAGCCCGATGGCGTCGAAGTACGCCGCGTGCTTGATCTCGGCGACGAGCCCGAGCCGACGGCCGTGGCGCTCGGAGGCGTCGGCGATGAGGCGCAACAGCTCGTCGAGCCGCAGGATCGGATAGCGGCCGTCGAAGGTCGCCGAGGAGGGGCGGATGCCGGGCAGCCGCTCGACGGCGCGCAGCGTCGAGAGCTCCTCCCAGGTGAAGTCCTCCGTGAACCAGCCCGTCATGGTGACCGGGCCGAAGCTCTTCGTCGTGCGGCGGTCGGCGAACTCGGGACGGCGCGCGACATCCGTCGTGCCGGAGATCTCGTTCTCGTGCCGCAGCACGAGCACGCCGTCGCGGGTGGCGACGATATCGGGCTCGACGGCGTCGGCCCCGAGCGCGAAGGCCAGCTCGTAGGCGGCCCGCGTGTGCTCGGGCCGGTACCCGCTCGCGCCGCGGTGCCCGATGACCCAGGGGCGCCGCTCTCCGCTCACCTCGCAACCCTAGCCGGACACCCCGGGTGCCGTCCGAGCGGCACCCGGGAGCCGGGTGGGGCGGTGCACGTCAGTAGGACATCGTCGAGTAGTTGTAGCCCGGGCCGGGTGCCGCCGGCATCCCGGGGATCTTCGAGAGCACGCGGATCATGCACGCGTTGTAGGCGCCCCCGTCGGTCCAGGCCGCCCGAGCGGAGGAGTCCCACCCGAGGTTGCCGGCCGCCGCCTGCTGGTAGACGGCGAGGCCGACCGCCGCGACGCGGCCGAAGGTCTTCGACGCGTTCTGCGCCGACTGCACGTTGGCCGCGGCATCCGCCCCGTAGAAGCGCTCCACGAGATTCGCGACGGCCCCCTGGGTTCCCGCGTTGGCCCGGTCCTTGAGGGCGCCGAGGGCGGCGCCGGCTGCCGCGTTCTGCAGCTGGACCATGGAGCTCGACGGCGTGCTGCCGGCCGATCCTCCCCACTCCACGCCGCACTGGAACGGTGCCTGCATGATCTCCATCGCCGTGCCGACGGCGGACGTGCCGGACAGGATCGCGTCGAGCACCTTCCCCTGCACCCCGAGCTTGTCGGTGATGAAGGAGAGCGCGGAGCCGAACGCGGCGACGCCCGACATGACCACGAACACGGGGTTCGACCCCGCGACGAGGGCGGAGGCGACGGCGGCAGCCGCGCCGACCGCCTTCTTCGCCGCGACGGCGAGCGCGTTGCCGAGGTCGGTGAACGCGGAGCTGATGGCCTCGCCCGCCGACTTCGACGAGAAGTACGCGTAGACGGACTTGTCGGAGCTCATGACGACGGCGGCGAAGCGGTCGTCGGTCGCATCCGCCGCCCCCTTCCACTCGCGGAACAGGTTGCTGCCCTCGCTCGTGGCCGTGAGGGTCACCGTCGTGCCGCCGATGTAGCGGTTCTCGGATGCGGGGGTGTCGGGGCAGTTGGGCGCCGGGTCGACCTGCACGCTCGCCCAGTTCGAGGTGAGCTGGTGGCAGACGACCTGGTAGGTGGCGGTGATGGTGGCGTTCTGCGCGGCACCGTCCATGGCGATGGGCGTGAGCGGCTGGGTCTCGGCGCTCGTGACGGCACCCGACCAGCCGAGGAAGCGGTATCCGGACGGGTCGGCGCCCGCGTTGAGGTACACCTGCGAGCCGACCGTGTACGCGGCACGGCCCGGAACGGGGCAGTTCGGGGTGGGCGACACCTGGATGAGGTCGGAGTCGGATCCCACCTCGCTGCTGTGCGGGGTGCCGTTGGGGCTCAGCAGCACGGCTTGGGCGTAGATGCGCTCGCACACGTACACCGTGACGTCGGTCGCGCTGTAGGCCGCGAAGGTGCGGCTCGAGCCGGGCTGCACGCCGCCGTCGACGGCGGTGATCGATCCCGTCGAGTTGCGGAAGCGCTTCGTCGTGTAGCCGATCGCGATATACGGGTTCGCGCCGGAGGTCGCATTGGGGGTCGCCGTGACCGTGATAGGCACCCCGCCGTCGCCGAGGTACATCTCGACCATCTTGACGTCGTAGGTGCCGACGGGGCAGCCGTTGCGTCCGAGGGAGTTCTGCACCTCGTAGCCCACGTCGATCGCCCCGGCGGGCACGACGGTGATACGGAACGGCACGCACGTCGAGGGGTCGACGAAGCTCGCCGTCGCGACGCCGCCCGCCGGGCCCACGTTGACGGTCGTGACCGTGCTCGTCGGGCGGGCCACCGCGGCGCCCGACCATGACACGAACTGGTAGAGCGTCATCCCGCGGGGCTTCGTGTCCGCGGCCTCGATCCAGATCTCGCTGTTCGGCAGGTACCAGCCGGCCTCGGCCGTGGGGCAGGTGCTCGCCTGGCGGACCTTCGCGGTGCCCATGGGGTCGCCCGTCACGGGGTTGATGCCGGCGACGGCGACCGAGAACGGCACGCACGACGCGACGGTCGCCGAGAGGGTCAGCGGCGCCGTCATCCGGAACTGGGTGGTTCGCGTGGTGCCCGGGTCGCCGCGGAGCGCGTCGACCTCTCCCCCGCTCGTGCGGGTCAGGACGGTGCGGTCGACGTAGGCGTGCGGGGCGGTCGTCGTGGTCGCGACGGTCGTGTACGAGCCTGCGAGGTAGCCGGCCTCCCCGGTGCGCGCGTTCGTGCAGGCGGAGCCGGCCGTCACGCGGTAGCTCAGCTCGGCCGAGCCGAGGAGGGTGAGCGGGTAGCAGATGTTCGCGAAGCTCGCGCCGATGACGTTGGCCGCGCCGCTCGGGCGACGGCCGACCGTGAAGGCGATCTCGGCGTCTCCGCGCACGGCCTCCGGCACGTCGCCGCCCCAGCGGATGAACTCCTGCGGCACGCCGCGGACGGTGTATCCGGGGGTCGCGGATGCGTGGAGCACCGTGCCGGTGAAGACCGATCCGGTGAGCGCGGCGCCGTCGTCGACCCACCGCCCCACGTGTCCGCCGCAGTTGGGCGTCTCGGCCACGGTCACACCGAGGGAGATGCGCACGGGCACGCACAGCGGCTCGATGCGCACGCCGAAGGCGATCGGCGAGAAGCCCGGGGTGACGGTCACCGCGATCTGGCCGACGTCCTGCCAGTCGGAGGTCGTCACGAAGCTGCTCGCCGGGGTCACGCCGCTCAGCTGGTCGTCGAGGGTGTGCTGCACCTGCCAGCGTGCGACGGTGCCCGCCGTATAGCCGGCGCCGTTCGCGCAGTTGGGGCTCGTGATGGGGGTCAGGGTGCCCGTGCCGCTCGCGAAGCCGATCGTGCCGAGCGGCACGCAGCTCACGAAGATGCCCGTGCGCTGTGCGCTGCGCGGCTCCCAGTTCGCGTCTCCCGCGTAGTCGAGGCGGAAGGTGTTGGCGACCGCGGTGAGGCTCGTGCCGGCCTCGAAGGTGTAGTCGCAGTAGCCGTCGCGCGCCGTCGAGGTGCAGATGGTCTGGGTGCCGCGCACGAGCGCGATGGCCGGGCCGTCGACGGTGGGACCCTGCACCTGCCACGAGAAGCGCACGGTGTCGAGCCCGATCCAGGAGCTGCCGCTCGAGGAGCCGAACACGATCTGCGGCACCCCGGGGGCGGCGGTCACGTTGCTCGTCGCGGTGCCGTCGCCCCAGGACCCGCTGCCCGGGTAGCTCGCCGTGAGCGTGTCGGCGCCGGCCGTGGCCGGGGCGTTCAGCACGCAGCTGCCGGTCGAGGCGAGCGCGCCGCCTCCGAGGGGGGTGAGCGTCGCGATGCAGCTGCCGCCCGCTCCGGTGACGACGACGGCCCCCTGCGGTGCGGTGGCGGGCCGCGGGCCGCCCCACGCCGCGTCGAGCGAGACGGTGGCGGTGACGCTGCTGCTGCCGCCCACCCGGAAGGCGGGGGTGCCGAGCTGCACGGTCACGGGCGCGTGCGTCCAGGAGTGGGCGAGGGTGCCGCTCGAGGAGGCCACGGTCGGGTCGTAGGAGCCGAAGGAGGCGGTGATCGTGCCCGACCAGTCGAGGCTCGGCGCGACGAGGAGGGAGGCGGTCCCGGTGGCGTCGACGGGCACCGAGCCGAGTTGCACGCCGCCTCTCGAGAAGGTGACGATGCCCGAGGTCGCGGGCGTGCCCTCCGAGACGACCCGCGCCGTGTACCGCAGCTGCACCCCGACCACGCCGGGCTGCAGCACGTTCCAGCCGTCGACCGTCGAGCTCGTCACGGTCGTGACGGTGCGGGCGGGGACGACCGTCACGGTCGCGGGCGCGGATGCCGTCGAGTTGTACGCGGAGGCGTAGCCGTCGTAGGCGACGACGAGGTCCTCGCTGCCGATCGCCAGGCCGGCGAGCGGCAGAGTCGCCGTGGAGGTGTGGGGACCCGCGGCGGTGAGCGTGACAGGGTCGCCGAAGGCGACGTTCGTCGCCGCGCGGCGCAGCTGCACCTGGCCGGTGGGCGCGGAGCCGGCGCCCGTCACGGTGACGGTGAGCGGCGCCGCCGCCCCGGCGGACATGGCGATGCTCGGCCATCCCGTGACCTCGACGGTCGGCGTCTCGCGCGTGATCGTGGTGCTCGCGACGCCGTACTGGCTGTTGTCGGGCACGCCCGCGGTGAACCGCGGGTCCCAGACGCTCGGCACGTACCAGGCGCGCACGAGGATCGTCCCGGGCCCCGTCACGGGGATCCCTCCCGGGAGGGTCGCGCGGCCGTCGCCGTCGAGCGGCGCGCCCTGCGACCAGTCGCCGCCGTTGACCGCGAAGTACACCTGCCCCGTCGGGACGAGGCCGGGGCCGCCCTGCGCGACCGTCACCTGAGCGGTCGCCGTGGCTGTGCCGCCGTAGCCGGCGGGGGTGAGCGTCACCGCGACGGCGGTCGTCGCCGGGTCGACCGTCACCTGGGGCGCGGGCATCGGCGAGACGGATGCGGCGAAGCCCGCCGCCGGGACGAACTCGGCCCGCAGCTCGCGGAGCCCGACCCACTCGGCGGGGATCGTCAGCGTCCCGGTCGCCTTGCCGAGTCCGGCGGGCAGCAGGGAGGCGGCCGGGATCCGAGCGATCTCCTGACCGCTCGCGACGATCGCGATGTCGCCGACGGGCGCGAGGCCCGTCGACCCGGAGCCGATGTTGGCGACCGTCGCGGTCACGACGAGGTACTGGCCGTAGCGCAGGCTCGCGCGGTCGACGGCGATGGTGCTCGTGGTGGTCGCCGCGAGCACGACGACCTCGGCGACACCCGTCGATGCGGCGAAGCGGCTGTCGCCGGCGAAGCGCGCCTCGATCCGGTGGGTGCCCACGGCGAGCGGGGGCGCGTCGTCGCCCGCGACGTGCAGCTGGAGCCGGCCCTCGCCCGCGGCGAGCGTCACGGTGCCGAGCTCGCGGACGGCGCCGTCGTCGAGCAGCTCGACGAGCTGCACCTCGCTGCCGTCGTCGGGCTGAACGGCACCCGCCGTCACCGCGATGTCGATCGCGAGGGCGTGCCCGTGGGCGACGGTGCCGGGTGCCGTGACGGTCGTCGTGGTCGTCGCCGAGCCCACTGAGATCCCGAGGGCGTCGCTCGCGTCCGAGGCGGCGAAGCGGGTCGTTCCGGAGTAGTCGGCCGTCAGCTGGTGGCCGCCGAGCCCGAGGGAGGCCGCGGAGGCGGAGAGCGTGGCGACGCCGCCCGCGCCCACGGTCGCGGTGCCGAGGATCGCGCCGCCCTCGGTGCGGAACGTCACCGTGCCGCCCGCGGGGACCGCATCCGAGTCGGGTGCCTCGACGGTCGCCGTGAGCTCGACCGTGTCGCCCCAGCTCGGGCTCGTCGTCGAGGCGGTGAGCGTCGCCCGGGTGGTGGCGAGGGCGACGGTCTTCATGACGGGTGCCGCGAGGGCGGAGCCCGCGAAGTAGCCGCCCCCGTCGGCGAGGAACGCGACGGCGAAGGCGTGGGCGCCCGGCTCGAGGCCCGCGGGGATGGTCACCACGATGCTCGCCCTGCCGTCGCGCGCGCCGTCGGGGCTCAGCGCGACCGTGACGGCGTCGCCCGCGTCGGGCGTCACGCGCACCGAGCCCTGCGGGTCGGCGGTGGAGCCGGCCTGCGACTCGACCGTCACCGTGAAGCTCAGCTCGGAGCCGTACTGGGGCGCGTTCGGGGTGACGACGACGACGCTGACGATGGTGCCCGCATCCGTGATGGTGAGCGGCTCGCCCGCGGACGCGCCCGTGCCGTTGACCGGGTCGCCCGAGTAGCGGGCGACGACGCTGTGGGTGCCGCCCGCGATGAGGTCGCGCTCGAGCGTCGCGACGCCGCCGCTCACGGCGACGGGGCCGTACTGCCCGGCCGGGCCGAGGTCGAAGACGACGCTGCCGCCGTCGGGGACCGGGGCGCCGGCCTCCGTCTCGACGGTCGCCGTGAACACGACGGTGCCGCCGTAGGGTGCGGTGGCGGTGTCGAGGGTGAGCGAGACATGCGACGGCGGGCGCACCGTGACGGTCGTCTGGGGGGAGCTCGCAGGGTCGTGCTCGGCGTCGCCGAGGTAGTCGGCGACGAGGTGGCGGGCGCCGCGCGGGAGGTCGTCGACCGTCGTCGACACGCGGCCGTCGACGAGGGTGAGGTCCGAGGCGATCGTCGTGCCGGGCTCGCCGTCGGTGACGTCGCGGATGACGACGTCACCGCTGCCCGCGGTGACGGCGACCTGGAGGGTCACCTCGTCGCCGTCGGTCACGAGGGAGGGGGTCGCGGTGAGCACGACGGGGTTGATGACCTCGAGCGGCACGGCGTCCGAGCTGCTGGCGTCGAAGGCGGTGCCCAGCGTCGGCGTGAAGACCGCCGTGATGGCGTGCGTACCGGCGGTGAGGCTGTTCACGGCGGCCGTGGCGATCGCCCGCAGGGTCGCGGACGAGCCGTCGTACGTCGCCGGGACGGTCGCGAGCGAGACGCCGTCGGCGAGGAACTCGACGGTGCCCTGCGGCAGCACCCCGGCCTCCGAGTACGGCCTGACAGTGGCGGTGAGGGTGACGAGTGAGCCCTGCAGCACGGGACCGGCGCTCGTCGACACGGCCGTGACGCTGCGGTGGTCGAACTCGGCCGCACCGGGGTCGCAGGCCGCCGCGCGGGCGCGTCCGGCGGCATCCGTGGCGGGGCAGGAGCTGCCGATGCCGAGCAGGCTCGCGGCGATGAGGGGGTGCACGAGCGCGGTGCCGATGCGGGTCAGCGGTCCCACGATCTTGCCGACCGGGTCGCCCGAGACCGCAGGGTTCGCGGCGATGCCGGGGCACGTCGTGTCGGAGTTGGGCACGACGTTGCCGTAGCCGGTGCTGAGCCCGCTGAAGCCGGCGCACGCGGGCACGCCGCCGCCGCCCGCGTCGCGCGCGAGGATCGAGTCGCGGAGCGTGAGCGGAACGCTCGAGGCGGGTGGCGCCCCGAGGTGGCTGCCGGTGTCGGAGTCGATGAAGGTCGAGCTCTGCACCGTCAGCGGCTGGAACGCGTAGATGTCGGCGCCGCTGCCGCCCCATCCGACGGCGTTGCGGGAGAACGTCGAGTTGACGACGGTGAGCGGCGCGTAGCTGTAGACGGCGCCGTTGTAGCTCGACCAGCTGTCGACCACGGTCACGGAGTCGAGCGACGCCGAGGGGGCGTTGAGGGTCATGGCACCGCCCGACGCCGCGGAGCCGCCGCGGAAGACGATGCCCGAGACGGCGAGCGCGCGGTAGCTCGAGAGGCTCAGGATGCCGGATCCGTGGCCGACGAGCTCGACGGAGTGACCGCTCGCGTCGAGCCTGAACGCGGCGCCCGTCGCGGTGTTCGCGAGCGAGTTGAACGCCAGCACCGTGTCGCCGCCGGCGACCGAGTAGTCGGGCGCGGCGAGGTCGACGGTCATGCCGGACGTGAAACGCACCACGAGGTCGCCGGCGAAGCCCGCGAGCGCGAGATCCTGGGCGACGCCGAGCGCCGCGCGCACGGTGCAGTCGGGGCCGTCCGCCTCGCAGGAGGCGCGCTGCGCGGCGAGCGCGTCCGCGTCGAAGGGCGTGTCGGCGGGCGAGGTCACGCGGATGACGCCGTCCCCCGACGGCACGGCGATCGCGGGCGCGACGGCGACCGGCGCGATGACGCTCGCGACGAGCGCGACGATCGTCGCGGTCGCGACGCGCGCCATCGCGGGAAGGGGACGGCTGCGGCGCCGGGGGTCAGCAGGGGGCGCCGCAGCCGGGTCGAGGATCCGACCGTCGGGCCCGGCGGCCCGGCGGTAGAAGACGGTGAGCGCCGCGAGGGTGAGCGGCAGCAGCACGAGCTGCACGAGCTGGGCCGCCTGGGCGGCCTGCTCGCCCCACGCCTGCAGCACGAGCCACGACACGAGGAGGGTCGTGCCGACCGTGAGGACGACGGCGGACAGGGCGAGGGCGAGCACCCGCAGGCGACGTCCCCGCACGAGCCGCCCCGCGATCCGGAACGCCTGCAACGGCCCGACGCGCTCGAGCACGGCGGCCGGGAAGAGCAGCAGGGCACGCGCGGTCTCGCGCAGCGCGAGCGCGAGCGGGATCGCCGCGATCACGAGCGCGCGCACCGACGGCCAGTGGCGGAGCGCCTCCGGGCGGCGACGACGCAGCAGGCGCACGAGCGGGGTGGCGGCGAGGGCGAGCAGCGCCCCGATCGTGATGACGGGGAACAAGGCGGTGAGGGCGAGCGGCACGGCGACGGCGAGCAGCAGGGCGAGGCCGAGGGGGCCGGTGCGGCGGATGCCGCGCACGAGGGCGCGGAACAGCCGCACGCGGCGGCCGGCGATCGTCTCGTCGGTGTTGACGACGATCGCCGCGTAGCCGGCGACGCCGAGCGGCACGAGCAGCAGCAGGGTGAGGCCGCTCGCCACGGCCATCCAGCCGATGAGCTGCGCGAGCGTCATCGACCCCGCGACGACGGGGGCGATCGACGTCATGACGAAGGCGACGAGTGTCAGCAGCGCGGCGCTCGCGATGCCGACCACGAACTGGCCGGCCGCGAGCCGCCAGCCCTGTCGGCCGACGACGCGCAGCAGGTCGCGGACGGATGCACGCAGCATGGCACTACCCCCACCCGCGGCTCGGGTTCCCCGTGAGCGCGCCGCGGGTCGCACGCTCGGCACGATTGTCGTGCGGGTCGCGCGTCACCTCTCTAGGTGGAAACCACCTAGACCGCCATACTGGGGCGGTGCAGTGGACGGCCGAACCCGAGGCGGAGCTCGTCGACGCCCTCGTCGCCCGGCTCACCGCCCGCCGCGGCCGGGCCGTGCTGCTCGTCGGCCCCGCCGGCATCGGCAAGACGACCCTCGGCGCCGCCGTCGCTCGGCGCCTGCACGAGGGCGGGCACCGGGTGGTCCCGGTGCTGGCGGAGCGGGCGCTCGCCGGGGTGCCGCTCGGCGCCATGGCGTCGGCGCTCGGCGGTCTCCCCGCCGACCCCGGTGCGACGCCCGCCGAGCGCCTCCAGCTGCTCGCCGCCGCACTCGCGCCCGCCGCCGCGCGCGCCCTGCTCGTCGTCGACGACGCACCCCGGCTCGACGAGGCGTCCGCCGCCGCCGTCCGGCAGTTCGTGCGCGCATCCGGCGTACCCTGCGTGCTCTCGGCGCGCACCGGCGAGGACCTTCCCGACGCGCTCGCGCACCTCGACGCCGAGGGGCTCGTGGAGCGCATCGAGGTGGCCCCCCTCGCGGACGACGTCGCCGCCGCCGCGGTGGAGCGCGCCCTCGGCGGACCCGCGGAGCCCGAGAGTCTGCGCACGCTGCTGCGCCGCGCCGCCGGCAACCCGTCCTCCCTGCGCCGCCTCCTCGAGGAGGCCGAGCGGGTCGGCGTGCGCCCCTCGCCGTCCGGCGCGATCATCCCCGAGACCGAGCTTCCGGAGGCGCTCGCCCGCGAGATCGCCGAGCGTCTCGCCCCGCTCGGCGACCGCGAGCGAGCGCTCGCCGAGTTCCTGGCCGTCGTGGAGTCCATCGACGCGGACCTCGTGCCGGATGCGCGCGCGCTCCGGCACCTCGAGCGGCACGGCCTGGCGATGCGCGACGGGGACGGCGCCCGCCTCGCCCACCCCCTGCTCGGCGAGCACCTCGCCGAGGCGCTCGTGGGCCCGGCAGGCGACCACCGGCGCCTCGAGGCCGCCCGCGTGCTCGAGGGCACCGGGCGCGACGCGCTGAGGTTCCGCGCGCTCGGGCTGCGGATGCAGACCTCCGAGCCGCCGACCACGGCCGAGCTCAGCTGGGCGGCCGTGCACGCCAACGCCTTCGACGATCGCACCGTCGCCATCCGCTACGCCCGCCACGCGGTCGAGTCGGCGCAGCGGCGGCGTGAGGCGGCCCCCGCTGCGGCGCTCACGGTGCTCGCCGCCGCCCTCTCCATGAGCGGCAGCCTCGACGACGCCGACCGCGCCTTCGACGAGGCGCTCACCGCCGCATCCGACGACGCGGAGAGCGCGGAGGCGGCGACCCTCGCCGGCTTCCACTACGCGGTGCGGCGCCGCGATCCGGCGCGGGCCGCCGCGCTCGGCCAGGAGGTGCTCGACCGACTGGGCGACCCGTCCGCACGCAGCTACCTCGCCGCGAACGTCGCCAAGTGGCGGCTCATGGCGGGCCAGGTGTCCGAGGACCCGGGCGTGCCGCTCGAGCCGACGGAGGACGCCGCGTTCGCCCTCAGCCCGCTCATCCTGCGCCTCACCGTCGCGATCTTCGGCGGCGACGTGCCGGAGGCCCGCGCCGCCATCGGCGAGGGGCGCCCGCTGATCGCCGTCGCGCGCGGCGTCACCCGCCACGGGCGCGAGCTGCTCGACTTCGGCGAGTACCTCGTGATGCTGCTCGAGGGGAGGGGCGAGGAGGCGGCCGCCTTCGCCGAACGGGTGAGGCCCGACCGCTTCGACGAGGCGGCCGGCATGTGGAGCTACGGCCAATCCATGGCCGAGTACCATGCCGGACGCCTCGAGGAGGCCTACCGCCTGTCGCGCGACGCCGTCGAGCAGCTGGAGTGGCGCGACTTCCTCGGCGCGCTGGGCGCGGCCCGCGGTGTCCAGGTCGCGACCATGGCCGCACTCGGCGACCGGGACCGGGCGCGCGAACAGCTCGCGACCCTGGAACCCGACGCCGAACGCTTCCCCTCCGCGGCGCTCCAGCTCGCGGAGGCACGCGCCTGGCTGCTGCACGCGGAGGGCGCCGACGAGCGCGCCGCGGCCGTGCTCGCGGAGGCCGCTGCCGCCGCCATCGAGGTCGGCTACCCCAGCTTCGCCGCCCTGTCGGCCCACCTCGCCGTGCGGTTCGGGCAGCCGGATGCGGTGCTCGCCCCGCTCCGGGACGCCGCGGCCCGCGCCCCCGAGGCCCGGCTCGTGGGCCTCATCCGCGACCACGCCGAGGCGCTCGACCGCGGCGACCCGCCCGAGCTGCTCGCCGTCGCGGAGCAGCTCGCCGCCGCACGCTGGAACGCCGCCGCCCACGATGCCGCGCTGCAGGCGGCGGATGCCGCACGCCGGGCAGGCGCGGCATCCGTCGCCCGGCGCGCGCGGGCGCTCGCCTCGCGCCTCGCGGCGGAGCTGCAGCCGTCGCCGCTCGCGGGCGCGGCGGCCGACGCCCTCTCACCGCGGGAGCTCGCGGTCGCGCGCCTCGCCGCCGACCGCGAGCGCAACCGGGAGATCGCCGACCGGCTGGGCATCTCGCTGCGCACGGTCGAGAACCACCTCGCGAGCATCTACCGCAAGCTCGACGTCACCGGCCGCGACGAGCTGCGCGCCGTCCTCGGCTGAGCGGCGCTCCCGAGGGGCTCAGAGCGCGACGGCGCCCACGAGGTTCACCCGGATCCCCATCCGGTCGAGCATCGCGGCCTTCGCCGCGAGGGCCCGATCGGCGGTCTCGGCGTCCGGTGCGTAGACGAGCTGCGCGTGGTTCGCCTTGTGTCGCGCCATGAACTGGTCGCGCGTCACGTCGTGCAGCACGACGTGCGCGATGGGCCACTCCGGGTTGGTCGCCCGCTTGCGGCGTTCCGTCTCCTCGGCCGGCAGCTCCACGACGGTGCCGCGGAAGATGTCGGCCTGCAGCACGCCGTCCGCGATGAAGACGCGCGACAGCACGACCTCGCCGGGCTTGGAGACGCCGTTGAGGGTCGCGCCGCCCGCGGGGAAGAAGACGTGGCCCTGCCGCCAACCCTCGGCGTGGTCCCATCCGCCGAGATGCGAGGCGGGCACCGAGCCCGAGATCTCGTACACCCACACGAAGCGGCCGTCGTGCTCCTCGCCCCAGCGCACATCGTGCAGCGTGTTGTCGGGCACGAGCCCCATCGCGCGCCACACGCGGTCGGTGACGAGCGCGTCGACGGCCACCCCCTCGTCCGCCTCGTTGAAGTGCGGGAACGCCCGGCCGGCGTGCAGCTCGCGGGCACCGTCGCGCGAGAGCACGGGGGGCCGCTCCGTGGTGTTGAGGATGCCCTCGGCGAGGTCGGAGGCCGGCACCAGGTCCTTGAGGCCCTGCTGGTACTGGATGCCGACGGCGTCGAGCCCGAAGTCGTCGGCGATTCGCAGCGCGGCGATGTACATCTTGAGCTGCCACTGCACCTGCTCGCGCGTGAGCTCCGTCGCCGGGTCCTCGCCGTAGCGGAACGTCATCCCCCGCTCGACGAGCCAGTCGTAGGCGGCGTCCGCCTCGTCCTCGCGGACGTTCAGCATCTCGGCGTAGAGCGCCGACTGCGAGAGGCGCTCCTTGTAGATCCCCGTGGGGTTCAGCAGCTCGTCGTCGAAGATCGCGTTGTACATGCCCATGCAGCCTTCGTCGAAGACCCCGATGATGGCCTTCTCGGCGAGCAGTTGGTCGCCGAGCGCCCGACCGAGTTCGACCTCCGGGCTGTCGGGCAGCGGGGGCAGCGGCCGCACGTGGGACGCGTCGTGGGTGATGCGCCCCGTCTCGGTCCACTCGCGCAGCCCGTCGCGGAACCACGGGTCGGTGAAGTCGACGGACCAGGTGGTCGCGTACTCCTTGCCCATCTTGGTGAGCCCGGCGTTGAGACCGAGGAGGCCGACGAGGCCCGGCCAATCCCCGGCGAAGTTCGCGACCGTGAGGATGGGGCCGCGATGCGTGCGCAGGCCCGCGAGCACGTGATGGGAGTACTGCCACACCGATTCCGCGACGATGAGGGGCGCATCGACGGGGATGTGCCGGAACACCTCGAGGCCCATCCGCTGGCTCGAGATGAAGCCGTGCCCTGTCGCCGGGTCGACCTCGTTCGCGCGGATCACGCGCCAGCCGAGCTCCTCGAGCACGCGGGTGACGGCCGTCTCGAGCTCCACCTGGGTGGGCCAGCCGGCCACGTTGGCCGACTCCCGCAGGTCGCCGGATGCGATGAGGTAGGCGGTCTTCGGAGCGAGCTCCGGCCGCGGGGTGATCGCGGGAAGCGCGTAGGTCATGCGAGTGCTCCTTCGGTTTGCCGGACGGCGAGCGCGTGCGCGACGTCGGTCGTGCCGCGGTAGAGATCGAGATAGAGGCGGTACAGCGCGTCGTAGGCGGCGGCCGCGGCGGGGTCGGGGCGGATCACGACCTCGACGGGGTTCCAGTCGGCGATGCGGGGCGGGATCTCGGCGGTCGCGCAGGCGGCGAGGAACGCGGCGCCGTAGCTCGCGCCGATCGTCGTCGCGGGCACCTCCTGCTCGAGGCCGGTCGCGTCGGAGACGATCTGCAGCCACAGCGCGCCCTGGGTGCCCCCGCCGACGGCGACGACCCGGCGGATGTCGGCCCCCGCGGCGCGCATCGTCTCGATGTTGTGCCGCACCCCGAAGGCGGTGGCCTCGAGAGCCGCCCGGTAGAGGTCGCCCCGCCCGTGACTGAGGGTGAGCCCCGCGATGACCCCCCGCGCGTCCGGGTCGAGGATGGGGGTGCGCTCGCCCGCGAAGTAGGGGAGCATGACGATCCCGTGCGCCCCGACCCCGGATGCCGCCGCTTCGGCGAGCAGCTCCGGATAGTCGGCGCCGGTGAGGGAGGAGAGCCATGCCGTGAGGGCGCCCGCCGCCGCGAGTCCTCCCGCGAGGTTGCGGCTGCCGGAGAACGCGCCCGCCGTGGTCCACATCGACGGGGTGCGAAGCGTCTCCTCGCCCGTGGCGACGAGGAACATCGTGGTGCCGTACATGAGCATGAGGTCGCCGTCGCCGTGCGCTCCCGCGCTCACGGCCTCGGCCCAGGCGTCGATCGTGCCGACGATCACGGGCGTGCCGGCGGGGATCCCCGTCTCGGTGGCGGCGGCCTCCGTCACCTGGCCGGCGAGGTCGCCCGCCCAGGCGAGGGCCGGCGGCTCGAGCCCCGGGGCGTAGCGGGCCCAGAGCTCCTCGTCCCATCGCCCGGCCTCGATGTCGTAGAGCGGCGTGGTCTGGCTCGCCGACTGATGATCGAGCACGTACACCCCCGTGAGCCGGCGGACGAGCCAGGATGCGGGCATGAAGAGACGGCGCGCACGCGCGTAGCCGTCGGGCTCCTCGTCGGCGATCCACACGATCTTGGGGCCCGCCGCCTGCGAGCTGAGGAGGGAGCCCGCGGTGCGCGCGATGCGCTCGACGCCGAGCTGGACGGACATCCGCTCGACCTGCTCGGAGGCACGCGTGTCGATGCCGTAGAGGATCGCGGGGCGCACCGGCTCGTCGTGCGCGTCGGCCAGCAGGACGCACGGTCCCATGCCGCTGACCCCGACCGCGGCGATATCGATTTCTTGGCCGTCGTGCGCGAGTTGGGCGTGCAGGCGTCGCGCGATCTCGACGAATTCGGCCCACCAGATCCGGCCGTCCATCTCGACCCAGCCCGGCCGCGGACGCGACACCTCGTGCGAGATCGCTGCGCTGGCAAGGATGCGGCCCTCGGAATCGACGACGACGCCCTTGCTGCTCGACGTGCCGATGTCGACGCCGAGAGTGCAACGACGACGCATGCCGGCTCCTCCTTGACCCGTCCGGCAAGCCGGACGCGCCCACTCTAGAAGAAATCGATTTCAAGCTCAAGTCACGCCCACGGGGCCGGCATCGCGCCGCACCGGCGGACGCCTCAGATACGCGCCGGTTGCACCTCGTTGCGCAGCACGACGGTTCGCGCGGGCTGCGTGTCCCCGCCGATCCGGCCGAGCAGCATCTTGGCGGCCGTCACCCCCATATGACGGGCGGGCAGCCGCACGACCGTGACCGCCGACGGGGTCAGCGTCGTGAACGGAAGCGAGCCGATGACCGCGACCCCCATCTTCGGCGGGGTCATCCCGTGCTCGGTGAGCACCTGGATGGCGCCGACCCCGAGCAGGTTGTTGGCGGCGACGATCGCATCGGGCGGCTCTGCCGACCCGAGAAGCTCCTCCATGACCTCGCGCCCCCCGTCGACCCGGAAGGTCGAGTAGCGCAGCAGCGGATCGAGGTCGAGCTCGGGGAAGTGCCGCGCCATCACACCCCGCCAGCCCTGCGCGCGCTCGTAGGCCGTCTCGACGTGCTCCGGCCCGGTGAGGCAGGCGATCCGCGTGTAGCCCGCCTGCACGAGGTTCTCGGTGGCGGCCTGCCCCGCCTGACGATTGGCCATCACGACGCCGTCGATGTCGTATCCCGTGCCCCGGTCGACCGCGACGACCGGGCGGCCACGCGCGAGCAGCTCGTCGAGGTCGCTGTGGTCCGATGCCGCGGCGAGGATCACGCCCGCCATGTGCTCGGAGATCGCGATCTGCAGGTAGGTCGCCTCCTTGTCGACACGGGAGTCGGTGTTGCACAGCACGACCGAGTAGCCGGCCTCGGATGCGACGTCCTCGACGCCGCGCGCCATCTCGGTGAAGTACGGGTTCTCGATGTCCGGGATCACGAGGGCGATGACCTCGGAGGCCTGCCTGCGCAGCGTGCGCGCCGTGCGATTGGGCGTGAAGCCGAGCTGCCGGGCGGCGTCGCGCACGGCGGCCGTCTTGTCCTCCGAGACGCCCATGCCGTTGAACACGCGCGAGACGGTCGCCGGCGAGACGCCCGCCAGCTTCGCCACCTCGTAGATCGTCGCCATCGCTCCCACCAGCCGTGCCGGCGCACGTTGACATGCCGGTCTAGCAACACTACAGTGCTGAAATCGATTGCAACATTGACGCGGCCGCCGACCCCGCGACCGGCATCCCCCTCGCGCGCGACAGCGGTCCCCTGACGCTCCGCGTCGCCCACGTCGACCAGGCGAACACCGTCATGACCGCGAGCGACGGCGACCTCTGGCCCTCCGCGTGGGCGAGCGACGGGTCGCTCTACGCCGCCGCCGGCGACGGCACCGGCTTCGCCCGCCGCGGATGGAGCGACATCCTCGTCAACCGCATCGACGGCACGCCTGAGACGGGACTCACCGGGGAGCGCCTCTCCGACGGCGACGCAGTCGCCCCGATCTGGGACCCGGAGCGCTTCAACCGCAAGCCGACCGGAATGGCGTGCGTGCGGCTCGACGGCCGCGACGTGCTGCTGCTCGCCGTGCAGGACCTCCGCTGCACGGAGGGTCCCGACATGTTCAACGAGGCGCCGACGGCCACGATCGTGCGCAGCGACGACCTCGGACGCACCTGGACGTGGCCCGAGCAGCCGATGTTCACCGATCACGTCTTCACGACCGTGATGCTCCTCGACCTCGGCCAGGCGAACGGCGGATGCGGGTGGGTCTATGCCTACGGGATCGACGGCAACTGGCGCACCTCCTTCTCGAAGATCGTCGACGATCCGACCGCGCTCTACCTCGCCCGCGTGCCGGCCGCGCGCGCGCAGGATCGCGAGGCCTGGGAGTTCATCTCCGGCTACGGCGACGACGGCTCGCCCCTGTGGACGCACGACATCGGGCGGAAGCACCCCGTGCTCGTCGACGAGCGCCGCCACTATCCCGAACCCGTTCCCGGCATGGACGCCCGCGGCTTCACGGGCATCGCGCAGGGCGGGGTGGTGTGGAACCCGGGGCTCGGCCGCTATCTCTACTCCAGCTGGAGCGAGTACACCTTCGAGTTCTTCGAGGCGCCCGCCCCGTGGGGCCCCTGGCGCCTGCTTCACCGTCATGACTTCGGTCACTTCCCCTGGCACGGGCCGCGATCGCCGATCGCCAAGCACGGCGGCTACGCCCCGACCATGCCCTCCAAGTTCATCTCGCCCGATGGCCGGGACCTGTGGTTGCAGAGCAACTGGTTCGTCCCCGCCTCGTCGCGGGGCGGCCGCGCCTACTCCTTCGGCCTGCGGCGCGTGCGTTTCGACCCCGGCACGGATGCGGTCGCCCCCGCATCCGGGAACCTCGCCCTCGACGGGGCGTGGCCGCTCGTGTCCCGCGCCCGAGAAGGCCAGGAGGCGGTGCTCAACGACGGCACGCGCGACTACGCGGAGGACTCCGCGTTCGGCCCGGGGTCGGGTGAGGACGTGTGGGGCTACACCTGGGCGGCCCCCCGGCGGATGGCGCGGCTCGTGTACGCCCCCGGGCCGCAGGACTCGCTCGGCGGCTGGTTCGCGTCGCCTCCGCGCGTCGAGGTGCGGATCGACGGAACCTGGCGCGCGGTCGAGCACCTCGAGGTCGCGCCGCCGTACCCGTGCGACTTCACCGCTCTCGAGGAGGACGCGTACGTCTTCTCCTTCGCACCCGTCGTCGCCGACGGCATCCGGCTGACGGGCGAGCCCGGGGGCCCGCTCCGCTACACCTCGATCTCCGAGCTCGAGGTCTGGGCGTAGCGGAGCCGCCGCGGCTACTTGATGCCGGAGATCTTGATGCCCTCGACGATGTAGCGCTGAAGCACGAGGCACAGGATGATGACGGGCGCCGCCGCGAGAGCGGACCCCGCCATGAGGAGGCCCAGCTCGCTGTTGCCGCGCTCGAAGCGGAACGACGCGAGGTACTGCTGGATCTGGAAGAGGTCGGGGCTCGAGATCGTCATGACGGGCCACACGTAGGAGTTCCAGAACGCGAGGAACGAGGTCATCGCGACGACCACGAAGACGGGCTTCGACATCGGCACGAAGATCGACACGAAGATCCGGAATCGCCCCGCGCCGTCGATGAACGCCGACTCCTCGAGCGCCCGGGGCACCGACAGATAGAACTGCCTCAGGAAGAAGATCTGCGCCGCCGACGCCGCCCCCGGCAGTATCAGCACCGCGAGCGTATCGAGCATGTGCAGGCGCGTCACCACGATGAACGAGGTGAGCAGGATCGCCATGCCCGGCAGGAACATCGTGCCGATCACGACGACCCAGACGAGCCTCTTGAACGCGAAGTCCAGTCGTGCGAAGACGTACGCCGCCATCGAGTTGATGGCGACGCTGAGCGCCGCGAAGATGAGCGCGCCGGCGAGCGTCACCAGGACGGTCCGCAGGAACGCCGGGTCGGAGAGGATCTGCGCGTAGTTCTCCCACTTCCACACCTCGGGGAAGAACTGGAACGGGGTGCGGGTCACCTCGTTGCGGGCCTTGAAGCCGGAGATCACGAGCCAGGCGAGCGGGAACAGCGCGCCGAACAGGAACGCGACGACGAGGATCCCGCGAAGCAGCCCGGCCGCGATCCGCGGTCCCCGCGCACCCCGTGGGTGGCGCGCGGGTCGGGACTCGGTCTGCGGGGCGTCGCTGATGAGTGTCGTAGCTGTCACGGTTCAGTCCTCTGACTGGGTCGAGTTCAGGAAACGGAAGATGAGCGCCGAGATCGTCCCCAGCACGATGAAGAGCAGGAACGCGGCGGCGATCGAATAGCCGACCGTGGGATCGTCGCGGAAGTGCGAGAAGATCAGCAGGTTCGGGAGCATCGTCGCGTCCTGCGGCCCTCCCTTCGTGAGCACGAGCGGCAACTCGAACTGCTGCACGTTCGCGACGAACCCGGCGATCGTGAGGTAGACGAAGGTGTTCTTCATGAGGGGCAGGGTGATCGCGAAGGTGCGCTGCCACCAGCCGGCGCCGTCGAGGACGGCGGCCTCGTAGTAGCTCGCCGGGATGTCGAGCAGGCCCGCGAGCATGATGAGCGCGGCGACGCCGAGCCCCAGCCAGATGGCGGGTACGGCCATCGCGGGGAGGGCGAGCCCCACATCCGCGAGCCAGGCCTGGGCCTCGATCCCGAGGAAGCCGATCGCCCAGTTCGCGATCCCCCCGCGGTACTGGTAGATCAGGATGAAGATGATCGACGCGATGACCGTCGAGATCGCCGTGGGGATGAACACGCTCACCTTGAGCACCGAGGCGAGACGTCTGCTGACCCCCGCCACGAGGCTCGCGAAGGCGAAGGCGAGCACGAGCTGCGTCGGCACCACCATGAGCGCGAAGAGCAGTCCGCGGCCGACCGATGCGACGAAGGCGTCATCCGTCAGCACGCGCCGGAAGTTGTCGAACCCGACGAACACCGACTCGCGGTAGAAGCTCCAGTCGAAGAAGCTCAGGTAGGCCGACTGGACCATCGGCCAGATCACGAAGATGGCCAGCAGCACGAGAGCGGGAGCGAGCATCACGAAGGCGATGAGCGTGTCGCGGGGGGCGCGGCGCGTGCGCCGAGCCCCCCGCACGGCCTCGCGGCCGGTAGTGGAACGGGTCAAGATCGCTACTTCTTCTGGTCCGCCAGCTTCAGGTCGGCGATCACCTTGGTGATGGCCGCATCCGCTTCGGCTTGCGCCTCATGGATGTCTCCACCCAGCATGGCCTTCTCGAGCGCCGTCCCCATCGCGAAACTCACCTGCCAGTCGTAGGTGGGCTCCAGGATCGCCGACTTCGTCGACTCGACGAGCACGTCGTAGAAGGGGTTCACCGACTTCGCCGGGTCCTCCGCGAGCTCGGCGGCGACGCTCATGCGCGGCGAGAGCTTGGTGAACTTGGTGTCGATGAAGTACTGCTTCGGCACCGAGGTGTCCTCCGCGAGCAGCCAGCTGATGGCGGATGCCGCGAGCTCCTGCTTCTTCGAGTTGGCGTCCACGCCGATCGTCCACCCGCCGAGCGTCGCGCTCGACCGTGACGGGTCCCCGTCGATGGTGGGCATCGCGGCGACGCCGAGCTTGTCGATGACGTCGGGGTAGGAGTTCAGCAGCAGGCTGATCCCCCACGAACCGTTGGCCATCATCGCGAGGGTGCCTCGCCGAGCGGGGCGGCGTCGCCGTACGGGCTGAGCGGCTGCTTGGCGATGACGCCCTTCGCGTAGAGGTCCTGATAGAACTGGAAGAGCGGCTCGTAGGCCGGGTCCGACGCCTCCGACGTCGACCAGTCGTCCGAGATCGGCAGGTGCCCCGCGGTGCCGTTCTGCGACGCCCAGGTGGTCCAGGACAGCTCGACCGCGTTCTGCGCGATCTGGAAGGGCACGACGTCCGCGTTCGCGGCCTTCAGCTTGAGGCCCGCGTCGATGAGGCCGTCCCAGTCGGTCGGCGGCTTCGCCGGGTCGAGCCCGGCCGCCTCGAAGTAGTCGGTGCGGTAGAGCAGCAGCGCGCTGGGCTCGTACAGCAGCGGATACGCGTACTGCTTGCCGTCGATGGTGACCGCGTCGAGGAACCGCGTCTCGAGGTCGTCCCAGGCCGACTGCTCGATGTAGGAGGTGATCGGGGCGATCTCCCCGTTGCGCGCCTTCATCGGAACGGCCGAGTAGTTCATCGTGTACATGTCGGGCGCGGTGCCGGCAGCCTGGGCCGCCTTCATCTTCTGCTCCCAGGCGTCGCCGGGGACGACCGTCAGCTTGATCTGCACGTCGTCGTGCGCCGCGTTGAACGCGTCGACCTGCGCCTTGTACCAGGCGTTGTCCTCATCCGAGAACTTGTTCTGCCAGAACTCGACGGTCTTGTCGTCGACGGGGGCTCCGCCGCCGGGGGTGCCGCTGCCGCACCCGGTGAGGGCGAGGGCTCCGACGACGACCGTCGAGACGGCGAGGCCGAGGGATCGGTACTTCATTGTTTCCTCCTCTGTGACTGCGTGATGCAGGGGCTTCAGTACGTGGTCAGCGAGTAGTCGTCGACCTGGACCCACATGTCGCCGTGGTCGGTCCAGATGCCGGTGAAGAGCTCGACGCTCGTTCGGCTTCCGCTGTTGAAGGTCACCGTGTAGCGGGTCCACGACCCGACGGCGTGGAAGTTCGCCTCCGAGATCGGAGCTCCTCCGACGTTGCGGACCCCGAAGAATCCGTTGTCGTTGTTGCCGGACGTGCGGATGAACCCGGTCATGCGGTAGTTGGTGTTCGGCGTCACCGTGACGACCTGATGGATGTCGTGCCAGCCGGAGTTGTAGCGCACGAACCCGTTGCGGTCGCCCGAGAACCCCCAGATGCCGTTGTCGATCCCGCAGTTGCCCGTGCACGCCCACGGGCTGCTCGCGCTGCCGGTGGTCTGCCGCTCGAAGCTCGGGTCGCGCACCAGGTTGGGGTTGGCCACGGTGCCGGTAGCCGTCAGGTTCACCTTCAGCAGGTAGACGTTGTACGGGTCCCATTCCGACAGCGCGAAGTAGAGCTCGCTGCCCGACGACCACGGGTGCATGAAGCCGCCGTAGGGTCCGGGGTAGTCCGCGGAGCTCGCGATCACCTCGGGCGTGCTCCAGGATGCGGTCGGCCCGGTGGCGTTCCGCAGCACGATGTCGCTGCCCTGCATGTAGCTCATGAGCCACTTGCCGCTGTAGGCGTTCTTCTGCACCGAGAGCTCGGCGACCGGGGCGGAGACGATCGCGACGGCGGCCGACTCGGACGACGACCAACTCGACCCGTTCCAGTAGGTGAAGGCCGACTTGGTGAGCATCGAGGCCTCGGCCACGCGCGCGAGGTAGGCCGACCCGGTGCGGCCGTTCGGGGTGCCGAACATGTAGACGTAGCCACCGTCGCGCACGAAGGCGACCATCTGGAACTTGTTGGTGCCGCCGGGGTTGTCCCAGCGGGGACCGCCCGCGGTCACCCATGTCTGACCGTTGTCGTCGGAGTAGGCGATCGCCGCGTAGTTGGTGTCCCACGAACCGGGGACGCCCCAGTGGCGCACGGACATGTAGGCGAGGTACTGACGCGTGCCGACCGCGACGCCGGCGGTCGGGATGACGGTCATCTCGTCGTTGTCGATCTTCTTGCTCGGGATGAGCTCCTTCGCATGCCCGGGCACGTCGGTGGCCGCGCTCGCGAAGCTCATGCCGTCGGAGAGGTTGGTGTCGGTGCTGCGCAGCAGGACCTGGCTGCGCCAGTCGTTGCCGTTGCCGCCCGGTGGGGTCCAGGTGTTCCCGAAGGTGTCGCCGAACGCGGCGAGGATCTGGCCGGAGCCGTTGTCCCACATGATGCCGAGGTCGGTGGAGTACACGCCCCAGTTGGCGGGGGTGTTGCTGACGGAGCCCGGACCGGTCATCTTGCTGACGACGACCGCGGGCGACAGCGCGGTGGTGGCCTCCGCCCGCTCCGCGTCGGGTGAGGAATAGAGAAGTGCTGCCGCGGCCAGTCCCGTCACGGCGAGGCCCGCTGTCCAGCGGGCGATAGTGCGACCCATTTCACGCCTCCTTTGGCGATCCGTCGGCGCGGACGTCGGCGTCCGGCATCGTCAGGGTAGACGAAATCGATTTCAAGTGCAAGGCGCCGCGAGGGGCGATTTCGGGGCCTGGATTGCATTGACAGCACCCAGTGGCCATCCATAGAATGGCTGAAATCGATTACAGTCGAGAAGAAAGCCGCTGCCTTCAATGACGAGCGTCCCGCGCCCCGATCTCTCCACCCTCTCTCGCCTCCGCGAGGTGCGCACCCGTTCCATCTCGCCCGAGAACTTCGACGGCGCCGCGGGGGGCGGCGGCCGTGCCACCGACGGCACCGGCGCATCCGCCGCCCGCGACCTCGGGCCCGGCTGGAAGATCTCACCCAGCGTCGACATCCCGGCGGGAGAGACCTTCGACCTCGCGAGCATCGAGGGCGCCGGCCGCATCACCCACATCTGGATCACCACCCACTCCGACAACTGGCGTACCCTGCTGCTGCGGGCGTACTGGGACGGCGCCGACGAGCCGGCCGTCGAGGTGCCCTACGGCGACTTCTTCTGCAACGGATGGGGCGTCTTCGCCCAGGTGAACTCGCAACCGATCGCCGCCAACCCGAACGGCGGCTTCAACTCCTACTGGCCGATGCCGTTCCGTTCGGGCGCCCGCCTCACCCTCGAGAACACCTCGGTCGTCGATGTGCGCGTGTACTACCAGATCACCTACGAGCAGGGCGAGGACCACGCGTCCGACGGCTACTTCCACGCCCAATGGCGCCGCTCCAACCCGCTCGCCGAGCTCGTGCCGCACACGATCCTGGAGGGGATCGAGGGCCGCGGCCAGTACGTCGGCACCTACCTCGCGTGGGGCGTCAACTCGAGCGGATGGTGGGGCGAGGGCGAGATCAAGTTCTATCTCGACGACGACACCGACCACCCGACGATCTGCGGAACGGGCACCGAGGACTACTTCGGCGGCGCCTGGAACTTCGACGTGCCGGGGCAGGGCTACACCGAGTTCTCCACGCCCTACCTGGGCCTCCCGCAAGTGATCCGCCCCGACGGCCTCTACGCCTCCCAGCAGCGCTTCGGCATGTACCGCTGGCACGTGCTCGACCCGATCCACTTCGCGACGGGGCTGCCGAAGGTCGACATCCAGGCCCTCGGATGGCGCAGCGGATGGCGCTACCTGCCGCTGCGCGACGACATCGCCTCGACGGCCCTGTTCTACCTCGACCGTCCCACGGCTCGGCGTCCGCGGACACCGAGCGCCGACGACCTGGAGGTCCACCTGGGAACGGCGCCCGTGCCCGACATCGGCGCCACGCCGCCGCGGGCGCCGCAGGACTGAGCGGCGCGTCACTCCGGGCGGATGACCTCGAGCTCGAGCGCGCCCTCGGCGACCTCGATCGCGACCTCGTCCTCGCTCACCACGACCGTGCCGTAGCCGGCCGCCGCGATCCACGGCCACCGTCCGGGAGCGTCGACGTGCAGCACTCCGGCCGCCTCGTCGACGCGCACCCCGGACCGTGCCTGCAGCACCGTCCAGCCGGACATCGCGCGCGCGTAGTGGTCGCCGCACTCGATCTCGTTGTACGGATTGCGCCGCGCTCCGTCATGCCGGCCCCACAGCCCGTCGAGCACGGCCTGGCCCTCCTCGACGAGCCCCTCGAACAGGCAGTGCGCGGCGACCTGCCACTCGATCCCCGTCCATACCTCGTCGGCGTAGCGGGTCGGCACCCGGGGGCGGCCGCCGTCCGGCCACGAGCACATCACGAGACCCACGTCGTCCGCCGAGTCCGCGTAGACGCGGTAGGGGTGGGCGAAGTCCGCGAAGCCGTGCCGGAGGTTCGTCGCGACGACGTGGCGCAGCGCGCTGCGCACATGCTCGACCGGCAGGATCGGCCCCAGTCCCAGCTGATGAGCCCACCACTGCCCGATCACCTGGTCGCTGAGCGTTCCCGTGAGCCACTGGAAGTCGACGGGGTCCCCCTCGTCCAGCACCTGCACGTAGTGGGTCCCGTCGAACAGCGCCTCGTCGTAGAGCCGCGAGCCGGATGCGAAGCGCGCCCGCGCATCCGCCGCCTCGGCCCCGTCGCCCGCGAGCAGTGCGAGCTCCTCGTAGGCGCGGAGCGCCGCCAGCCACAGCGTGCCCATGAACGGGTTGACGCCCGCGAGGTCGATGTCATGGGTGCTCGGCTGGATGCCGTGCAGGATGCCGTCGCCGTCGGCGTCCCACTTCCCCGCGATGTGCCGGTAGAGCCGCACGAGCGCGGGCCAGCGCCGCTCCAGCCAGTCGCGCCCCGCACCCCGCTGCACGTCGCGGAGCGACTTGAGGATCGTCGCGAGCATGCCGTCGAGAGCGGGCTCCTCCGGGCCGCCGATCAGCTCATCCGTCATCTGCGCCAGGTAGACGGGCACGCGCAGGCGATGGGGGATCGCCCCGCTCGCGGCCTGCATGATGTCGAACTCGGTGTCGCGCATGTTCCGTTCGAGACTCGGCCACAGCCCCGCGAGTGCCGCCTCGTACTGCCACACGTGAGTGCAGTTGAGCGGGCAGGAGCCGCCGAAGACGCCGGACCACATCCACGTCGAGGCGCCGAGCGAGCCCTCGTAGCCGTAGAAGCGTCCGTCCGCGCCGAGGAAGCAGCTCGGGCTGCGCACATAGGCCGCCTGGGCGGCGAGGCGGTCGACCTCGCGCGCCTCGAGACTGGAGCCCACGAGGGTGGCCGTCCACGCCGTGGTGCGCGCGACCAGCTCCTCCCAGCGGCGCTCGACCTCGTCCTGCACCGCGAGCGCGTCCGCGAAGCGAAGCGCGTAGGCGTTGCCGAGGAAGAAGCGCGTGGAACCCCACTCCGCGCGCGGCTGCCCGAACTGCTCGACGTCGACCATCCGGTTCGGGAAGTGCCACGACATCGAGAAGCGGACGGTGCGCGAGGCACCGGGCTCCAGCCAGAACGGCACGCCGACGACACCGAGCCAGGAGCGCCCGTCCGGGCTCGGGCCGACGCCGCCGCGCGGGGCGTTGAGCTGCGGGTCGCCGATCGTGGGGGCGGTCGAGAGCCGGGCCCGACCGTCGTTCAGCGCCCGCGAGGCCAGGAAGGCGCGCAGCTGCTCGACCCCCGCGCAGCGCGCCAGCACGGCGGCCGCCTCGTCGTCGGCGGCGAGCACGAGCTGGCCCGCGAGCTGGTCACTCTCGTCGAGGGAGGGGTTGTCCATGACGACACGCGCCCAGCCCCCGCCGCGGCGCAGGCGGTTGACGTTGCCGCCGAGCCCCGGCGTGTGCTCGCCGATCGGGGTGATGCCGTCCCAGCCTGCCGCGTTCAGCAGCGAGCCCGCGAGCGTGCCGTGCAGCGGGTGGCTTCCCGTGTTGCTGAGCGTGAACTCGAACATCCCCGTCGGGATGGAGCTCAGCTCCACGTCCCGCGGCGCCATCGGGTTGAGCGCCCGCATCCGCACGACGAGCGGATGCGCCGTGTCGCGGAGCTCGACCTCGGCGACCGGATAGGTGCCGCTGAAGCGTGCCGATTCGAAGGTCGAGAAGGCGGCGGCCGCGTCCGACATCCAGGCGGGCACGGCGGCGTCGGTGGTCAGCGGGGCCTCGGGGTCGGGCACCGGGGTGCCCTGCAGCATCGAGATCACCTCGAGCGGCGGCTCGATCTGCGTCACCCGCAGCCAGAATCCGGTGCCCGGGAGCGCGCCCAGGTGATTCGGCATCCCGTTCAGCTGCCACTGACGCAGCGAGCCGTCCGCGTTGACGGCGAAGCCGCCGGTGCCGATTCCGCCGACCGGCATCGCGAGCGCCGGCGCCGCGGTGTGGGCGAGCGACTGCTGCAGGATGTCGGCCATCTCATCCGGCCTTCACGAGGTCGGCGGAGAACCAGAAGACGTTGTACGGCCCCCACAGGGAGAGCGTGAAGTAGATCGTGCGGCCGCCGTTCGCGACGTAGCGCGGGTTGAGGTACGGGGAGTAGAGCCCGGGGTACTCCGAGCCCGGAACGAGCTCGAGGGCGTCGCCCCAGGCGCCCCAAGGCGTGAGACCCTCGCGGATGTAGGCGTTGCCGGCGTCGGAGTAGGTCATGATCCAGCGGTCCAGGTAGTCCGACCACATGACCGAGAGCTCGCCGATGGTGCCCTCGACCACGAGGGTCGCGCGGGCGGGATCGGAGCTCCAGTTCGGCCGGCCCGCCGCATCGAGGCCCGTGAAGTACTCGTAGGCCTGGATGTCCTCGACGGCCTCACGCGTCATGGCGACGCGCATGAGGGCGACGCCGCCGAAACGCCCGGCGGGGATGCCCCAGATGTAGAGCCTGTCGACGCCGTCCTCCCGGGCGGGCGCGACCGCGATCTGCACGAAGTTGGAGTCGCCCGGCCACTGGACGTCGATCGGCGTCCAGCTCGCACCGCGGTCGGTGGAGCGTGCGAGGCGCGCGTAGTTGGCGTCCCACTTTCCGGCGTCGCCCCAGTGGGTGACCGACATGTAGCTCAGGTAGAGGGTGTCCTCCACCGCGAAGCCGTAGGTGGGGATCTTCGTCACCTCGCCCGTGCCGTCGTTGGCGTCGTGGTCGCCCTCGACGAGTGCCTCCGCGAGGCCGAGGCCGTCGGCGGGCGCCCAGCCGGCGAACGAGATGCCGTCGGCGGGGTCGGCGTCGGTGGTCCACGCGGACACGTTGGAGCGCCAGAAGCCGCCCTGCCCGCCGTAGGAGTCGGGGTCGCGTTCGCCGAAGGTGTCGCCGAAGAGGAAGTAGGTGCGATCGCCCAGGTTGATCATCGATCCCAGGTCGGTGCCGGCGACCCCGGCGCGCTCGGTGTCGTTGACCGCGCCCGGACCCGTCAGCTGCGCCACCTGGGTGAGCTCACGCACTCCCGTCAGCACGAAGGGGTCGTCCTGGGTGCCGCGCACCTCCGGCGGGCCGCCGACGCAGCCCGCGAGGGAGGCGGCGGCGATGGCGGCGAGAGATGCGGAACCCAGCCGGGCGGCAGCGCGCGAATCCATGGATCCTCCTCGATCGTCTCGCCCAGGCTACGGGGGATCACCTCGAAAAAGAAATCGATTTCAAGGCGGTCGCGACCGACCGTCGCGCCCCGCGCGGGAACCGGCTGGGCCGCACGCCGATCCGCCCGCGCTACGCTCCGACCATGCCCGCCCGTCCAGCGACCGAGCGCCCGCGAGGCGAGCCGACCGCACGGCTCCCGCTGCGCTGGGGCGATCACGGCACGCGGCTGTGGGCGGCATCCTGGCTCGTCGTGGGCGGCGGGGTGTCGATCGCGGGCTCCAACACCGAGGCGCTCTGGGTGCTCGCGATGGGCACGGCCGCGCACGTGGCGGGGTGGTGCATCCTGCCGTCGGCGGGCTGGCGCCGCGTGGTCGCCGTCGCGCCGTCGACCCTCGCGATGTGGCTGCTGCTCGCCGGTCCGCGCTTCGTGATCGTGCTCGTCGCCCCCTACCTGCTGTGGCTGCTCGTGCGGCACCGTCCGCCGCTGGCGGCGATCACGGCCGTTCCGGTGGTCGCCGCGGCGCTCATCGTGGGCAACGCCTTCGGCCAGGACTACGCCCGGATGCTGCCCGCTCTCGCGATCGTCGGCGCCACGATGGCGGCCTGCGCGTGGGCGGCGCGCCTCATCGGCCGCAACCGCTGAGCAGGCTCAGGCGGGCACGGCGTCGGCGCGGCGCGCGCGCAGCGCGTCCACGAGCCCCTCGAGGTGCGCGCCCGTCGGAACGGAGAGTCCCCCGAGCCCCGAGCCGAGCACGGCGAACGGCAGCTCGACGAGCCCCGCGTCCTCGCCGTCGAGCACGCTGACGGTGATGCCGCCCGTCGAGCGCCCCCAGCGGGTCACGCGGGTCACGCGGATGTCGGCCACGGCATCCCAGGGCGCGCGCCCGAGGCGCACGGGATGCTCGGCGGACCCGGACCAGACCTCGATCCCGGAGTCGTCGGCGAGCAGGGTGAGGCCGATCGGCACGAACGGCACCTCGGTGCGCAGCGCGCGGACCGCACGGGACAGGCCCCGGGCACGCGTGCCGCGCAGCACGAGCGCCCCCGGCCGGGCTGCGGCGAGCGCGGCCGCGCGCTGACGCGCCCGCGTCGACCAGATCATGAGCCCCGCGAAGAGCACGAGCACCGTGCCCGTGACGATCGCCGCGAGCAGGAGGAAGTCGGCGGTCGAGCGGGAGTCGACCCCGCCCCGGAAGGCGGCGAGAGCCGAGAGCACGAGCGCCGCCAGGTAGGCGAGGAACAGCGGCGTCGGCGCGGCCGCGCCGCTGTCGTCGCCGAGTCGCGGGCGCGCGGACTCGTCCCTCCACCGCTGCATGCCTCGAAGCGTATGAGTCCGCGCCGCCCGGCGGCAGTCCCCTGAAGGGGGAACCCCAGAACGGGGCGCGGGGCGCGCGGGACCGCGGCCGAGACCCCCGCGGAGTGAGCCCGAGGGCTCACTCCCACTCGATGGTGCCCGGCGGCTTCGAGGTGACGTCGAGCACGACGCGGTTGACGCCGGCGACCTCGTTCGTGATGCGGTTCGAGACGCGCGCGAGCCACTCGTAGGGCAGGCGCGTCCAGTCGGCCGTCATCGCGTCCTCGGAGGAGACGGGACGCAGCACGATCGGGTGACCGTAGGTGCGACCGTCGCCCTGCACGCCGACCGAGCGCACATCCGCGAGCAGCACGACGGGGCACTGCCAGATCTCGGCGTCGAGGCCTGCGGCGGTCAGCTCGGTGCGCACGATGAGGTCGGCGGCGCGCAGCGTCTCGAGACGCTCCTCGGTGACCTCGCCCACGATCCGGATGCCGAGGCCGGGCCCGGGGAACGGGTGCCGCGCGACGATCGCCTCGGGCAGCCCCAGCTCACGGCCGATCGCGCGCACCTCGTCCTTGAAGAGGGTGCGCAGCGGCTCGACGAGCTCGAACTGCAGGTCCTCCGGCAGCCCGCCGACGTTGTGGTGCGACTTGATGTTCGCGGTGCCCGTGCCGCCGCCCGACTCGACGACGTCGGGGTAGAGGGTGCCCTGCACGAGGAAGCGGATCGGGTCGCCCTCGGCCGCGAACTCGGCGACGAGCTCGGCCTGCGCCGCCTCGAAGGTGCGGATGAACTCGCGACCGATGATCTTGCGCTTCTGCTCCGGATCGGAGACCCCGGCGAGCGCCGTCAGGAACCGCTCGCGCGCGTCGACCGTCACGAGCCGTACGCCCGTCGAGGCGACGTAGTCCTGCTCCACCTGCTCGCGCTCGCCCGCCCGCAGCAGACCGTGGTCGACGAAGACGCACACCAGCTGGTCGCCGACGGCCTCGTGCACGAGCGCCGCCGCGACCGCGGAGTCGACCCCGCCCGAGAGCGCGCACAGCACCCGCCCGCCGCCGACCTGGGCACGGATGCGCTCCACCTGCTCGGCGATCACGTTGCCCGAGTTCCAATCGGCAGGGATCCCGGCCGCACGATGCAGGAAGTTCTCCAGCACGCGCTGGCCGAACTCGGAGTGCTTCACCTCGGGGTGCCACTGCACCCCGTAGAGCCGGCGCTCGTCGTTCGCGAACGCCGCGACGGGGGTCGACTCGGATGCCGCGAGCACCTCGAAGCCCTCCGGCGCCTTCACGACGGAGTCGCCGTGGCTCATCCACGCCGTCTGCTCGATCGGCTGCTCCGCGAGCAGGGTCCCGCCGTCGGTGCCCGCGACCATGCGCACCGAGGTGCTGCCGTACTCGCGCGCGCCCGTCCTCGCGACCTCGCCGCCGAGCTGCTGCGCCATCACCTGGAAGCCGTAGCAGATGCCGAGCGTCGGCACCCCGAGCTCGAGGATGCCGGTGTCGAGGCTCGGCGAGCCCTCCTCGTACACGCTCGAGGGGCCGCCCGAGAGCACGATGCCGACGGGGTTCCTCTCGGCGAGCTCCGCGGCGCTGATCGTGTGCGGCACGATCTCGCTGTAGACGCCGGCCTCGCGCACGCGCCGCGCGATGAGCTGGGCGTACTGCGCGCCGAAGTCGATGACGAGCACGGGGCGCTGAGCGGTCTCGCTCACGCGCTCACCTCCTCCGCGGCGGGAGCCGCATCCGTTGTCGCCCGGATGCGCGCCTCGATGTAGGGCGGCACCTGGAACTCGAAGTAGTAGCTGAGGAACGGCACGACGCCGCCGAGCGCGATGAACAGGAAGCGCCCGAAGCTGTAGCGGGCCAGCCGCCACATGATGAAGTCGCATGCCAGGTAGAGCACGTACAGCCAGCCGTGCACGGTCAGGATCACGATCGACAGGTTGATCGCGGTGATGCTGTCCTTCGGGGTGAGCGCGAGGAAGCCGAACGGCCCGCCCAGCTCGATGTCGACCCCGAAGCCGTAGCGCATCACCATCATCACGACGAGCAGCAGCAGGAAGGTGCCCGTGATCGCCGCGGAGACCCGGTAGACCTTGAGCGCCGACCGCAGCCGGGGCACGTCGGAGGGGCGAGGACCAGCGGGCATGGAGCCAGTCTACGGAAGCTAGGCTGACCGGATGTCCCGACCCAGCACCGCCGCCGCCCCTGCAACCCTCCGTGCCGCTCGGCGGGCGGGCATGCTCGCGATCGCCGCCGCGGCCGCGGTCGGTCTCGCGATCGCGCCTGGCCCGGCGGCGTTCGCCGACACCTCGGTCACCTCGATCGGCGAGCTGGCGAACGCCTTCGCGACGCAGCCCTCCGGTTCGACGATCACGCTCGACGCCGACCTCACGGGGGATGACACGAGCGACACCGTCAAGGTGCCAGCGGGCCGCACGCTGACCCTCGACCTGAACGGCCACCGGCTCACCCTGGTCGGCGACGATGCCACCGGAACCGCCGGCCTCGGAGTCCCGGCGGGAACCACCCTCACGATCGTCGACTCCGCGCCCGGCGGAGCAGTCGGCGCCCTCAACGCGACCGGCAGCTATGGCGGCGGCGGCGCCGCAATCGGTGGAGCGGCCGGCGAAGCGGCGGGCACGATCGTCATCGATGGCGGTGCCATCACGGCCCGGGGCGAATTCGACGGAGCCGGGATCGGCGGCGGGGGCGGCGGCGCAGGCGGCGCCACCACGATCAACGGCGGCACCGTCACCGCGACGGGCGGCGACTTCGCCGCCGGGATCGGTGGTGGTCGCAACAGCGCCGGCGGCACGATCGTCATCAACGGCGGCACCGTGACAGCGTCGAACAACAACGAGATGGCCGCGGCGATCGGCGGCGGCTACCTCGGATCCGGCGCATCCGTCTCGATCGGGGCGGGCGCGGTGGTCACGGTCGGCCCGGGATTCGACGGCTTCGGCGCGATCGGCCCTGGCGTCCCCGTGCCCGACAGCAGCAACTTCGGGTCGCTCTCCAACGCCGGCACCCTGATCCTGCCGACCTTCAACAGCATCGACATCCCGGCGGGCGTCGTGGTGACCAACTCCGGCACGATCCGCAACGCGGGCACGCTCACCGTCGCCGGCACGCTCGCGAACACCGGCGTCATCCTGAACGCCCGCACCATACTGAACCCCGCCAACGTGACGGGACACAACGCCACCGTGCTGCTGGACGGCAACGGCGGCACCGCGCCGGCGAGTCCGGCCGTCGTCTACGCGGGCACCTTCCAGGACGGCGAGATCGCCTTCCCGGCGGATGCCACGCGCACGGGCTTCACCTTCGACGGCTGGTTCACCCAGGCCGTCGGCGGCACGCAGGTGACCGCCGCCACCGACCTCGGCCTCGGCGGTCCGAAGTCGGTCACCCTGTACGCGCGATGGAGCGACCCGGCCTCCAGCGGCTCCGGCTCGGAGCTCGCCGACACGGGCGCGGACGCCCTCCCGATCGGGCTGGCCGGCGCTGCGCTGCTGCTCGTCGGCCTCGCCCTGCGCCTGCGCAGCAGGGCCCGCGCCGCCGGCTGAGCCGCCGCTACGGCGCCGCCTCCCGCTCGCGCTCCCACACGTCGCGCACCAGGCGGTACCAGAGGAACACCGCGAAGCCCGCGAAGATCACCCACTCGATCGCATAGAACACGTTGAGCCAGTTGAGGCTCGTGTCGCGGGTCGGCGGCGGCTGATGGATGGCGTCGAGCCCCGGCGTCGGCTCGGCGAGCACGACATAGCCGGCGTAGACGGCGCCGGGCGCCTGCCACAGGTTGAGCAGCTCGCCGATCGACAGCACGCGCCGCTCCCCGGTCTCCACGTCGTTGAGCTCGGGCGACTCGGTGGGCAGGTAGCGGCCGGCCACCGCGAGGGTCGCGGGCACCTCCGCCTCGGCGCGCACCGCGGCGTCGGCATCCGGAGCCCAGCCGAGGCCGACCGCGAGCGACACGCCCTCCTCGGTCACGATGTGGGCGACGAGCCAGAAGCCCTCCACGCCGTCGTTCTCGCGCGGGCCGATCACCGAGAAGTCGCCCGGCACGACGGCGCCGGATGCCGTGATCCGCTGGCCGATGGACGCGTCGGTCATGGGGGCCTGCGGGCGCGCCACCGTCTCGAGCGGCACGGGGGTCTCGGTGTCGTAGTCGGGCGCGGCGACGTTCTGCACGCTGCGGTCCAGCTGCCACTGCCCGAGCGCCGCGAAGGCGGCCGCGATCGCGAGCGACAGCACGAGCGCCCCGATCCAGCGCGGCCGCCGCGCGACGCTCAGGAACTGCGCGAGCGTCGGACGCGGGGGGCGCGCGTCCGGGTCGGCGGGGGCGGCGGTCACCCCCTCACTCTGCCAGGTCGCGCCTGGACGGCCACTCAGTACTCGGGGTCGACCTCGCGCGCCCGGCGCACGTCGTCGGCGGTGAGGCCGTCGGACTGGGTGCGCGCCTGCTCGGCGAGTCGCGCCTCGCGCTCGAGCGCCGACTCCACGTCGGGAGCGGTGTCCTCGAGCACCGTGACGGGCACGGTCTCCGGAACCGCCTCCGGCACCTCGGCGGCCGCGACCTCCTCCGGCAGCGGCTCACCCGCCATCGCGGCCTCGGCGAGGGCGAGCGCGCGATCCCGCTCGAGGTCGAGCTCGTGCCGCTCCTCGACCCGCGGCCGGCGGCGGAACAGGGCCCCGATCCGCTCCGAGTTCACCGCCAGGATCGGGCCGACGAGCGCCATCACGAGCACGTACAGACCGGCGAACGGCGTGAGCCGGGCATCCAGGCCCCCCGCGGCCGCGAGCGTCGCGAGGATGAGCGCGAACTCGCCGCGGTTGACGAGGATGACGGCGGTGTTGAGGCCCGCCTGCGGCCCGAAGCCGTTGATCCACGCGACGAACTGCCCCGCCCCGATGTTGAGCACGATCGTCATCACGATCGCGCCCGCGACCGGCAGCAGCACCTCGCCGAAGGTCGACGGGTCGAGTGCGAGCCCGAAGTTGAGGAAGAAGAAGGCGCCGAACACGTCGCGCAGCGGCGTCGCGAACGCCTCGATGCGGGCACGGAACCGGGTGGCGCCCAGCGCGAGCCCGATGAGGAACGCGCCGATCGCATCCGTCACCCCCAGCAGCTCGCCGATGCCGCCGAACGCGACCGCGAGGGCGAAGATCAGGATCGTGAAGAGCTCGTCGTCCTTCGTCTGAACGAGGCGCGACACGATCCGGCCGCCCCAGCGCGCCACCGAGAACATCACCACGAGGAACAGGAACGCGATCCCGAGCTTCACGACGACCGCCCAGAAGTCGGTCTCGCCCGAGATGACGACCGACACGATCGCGAGGTAGATGGCGATGAAGATGTCCTCGACGACCGTCACCCCGAGGATCATCGGCGTCTCGGGGTTGGCGAGGCGCCGCAGCTCGATGAGCAGCTTCGTGACGATCGCGCTCGACGAGGTCGCCGTCATCCCCGCGATGACGAGCGCCTCGCGGGTGCCCCAGCCGACCATGAAGCCGAACGCGAACCCGATGCCCATGTTGATGAGCACGTAGCTGCCACCCGACAGCAGCAGCTTGCCCGCGTTGCCGAAGAACTCGTCCTGGTCGAACTCGAGGCCCAGGTTGAACAGCAGGAACAGCAGCCCGAAGATCGCGATGAGCTCCACGTAGCTCGACTCGATGTGCAGCGGGAAGAGGTGGAAGTGCGGACTCGCGAGCAGTCCGACGAGCATGTAGATCGGGATCGACGGCAGGCCGATGAGCTTCCCGAGCCGCCCCAGCACATACGCGATGAGGAACAGGACGCCGAGGACGATGAGCTCTTCGCCGAGGTGCCCGTTCATGACTCAGCCTCCCGGCGGGGCGTCGGTCTGCCGGGGCTTGAACTCGCCGGTCCGGTAGAACTGGAACGCCTTCGCGACCTTCTCCGGCGCACCGGCGACCACGAGGGTGTCGCCGGGGAACACACGGAAGTCGGCATCCGGGCCGGGGTTGGCGGAGTCGCCGCGCACGACGGCGACGACCGTCACCCCGGGAAGCCCGCGCTCGGTCATGTTGCCGAGTGGCTGACCCGCGATGTGGTGGTCGTAGTCCACGTGGAACCAGTCGATCGAGAGGCCCGGGATCTGGTCGAGGCCCGAGAGCGACTCGGTGATGCGCGTGCCGCCGAGCAGCTCGGCGAGGGTGTGCGCCTCGTCCTCGTCCAGGCGCAGCGAGACCTTGCGGCCGTCGCCGTCCTCGGCATCCGCGAACGAGATCAGATCGGATGCGCCGGAGCGGTGCGTGATGACGCCCACCTTGCCGCCGTCATCGGTGACGAAGGTGTGCAGCACCCCCACTCCGGGAAGTTTGACCCGCCGGACGTCGACCATCGCCGCTCCTCACGCTCATTCGGGCACTCTCCCCCACCCTACCGGCGCGCATCCGCCGCGGCTGAGGACGTCATGGTCCGCCCCCGCGAACGCGCCGCGGGAGCGGGTCACGGCCGGGTCAGGCCCGACGCCGGCGCAGCACGACGAGGAACACGCCCGAGAGCAGCAGCGCGAGCCCGGCGGCCGCCCCCGTGAACGTGACCGCCTGGTCGACACCCGTCGCCGCCAGCTGCGGCACGAAGCTGTACCGCACGCCGTTGAAACTCACGTCGGCGACCACCGCCGGCGCCGACGACTGGGCGAGCACGCCGAAGGCCAGGATCTGCACGTTGCCGCCCTGCGCGACCAGCGCCTCGAGCAGCTCGCCGAGCGCCACGGGGCTGTTGGCGGCGATCGCCGGGGTCACCGAGGTCGCGGGGATAGCGCGGCTCGAGACCCACTGGTCGGAGAGGGCCACGCCCGTGGCACCGGCCGTGGCGCCCGCTGCGGGGCGGAGGGTCGCGAAGGTGGCGCCCGGTCCGAAGAAGACCGGAACCTGCAGGAACGCCTCGCCGGAGACGACGGTCACCGCCAGCGAGGTGAACAGCGGGAAGGGATCGGTCGTGGCGATCGGGGTCGCGAGACCGTCGATGATCTGCGAGTTCGCGCCGTTGCCGAAGCTCAGGCCCGTCGTCGTCACCTCGTAGGCGGGGGTCGCGTTGGCGTAGCCTTCGTGCCATCCGGTGTAGCTGGACTCGTCGGGGCGGATCTGCGACGCCGCCACGTTCACCGTCGAGCCGACCGGGATGCTCGACACCGTGCGCCCGAAGGTCGCCGTGTCGCCGGCGAAGGCGATGCTCGACACGACCGCCGGCGGGAACTGCCCGACCGTGTAGAAGCCGTAGCCGGAGTAGCGGACGTCCTCGCCGTAGCTGTCGAACGCGGCCAGGAAGTCGCTCAACGGGGCCGCGGTGTTCGCGGCGATGGCGGTGCCCGCCAGGCCGACCGCCCGCGAGGAGACGAAGGAGGTGCCGAGCGTCGGGGCCGCACCGGATGCGACGGGGGCGGCCGTGCGCAGGGTGCCCCAGGCGAGGATCGTGCCGGGCGCCGCGGAGTCGGTGATCGAGTAGGGGACCTCGAGGAGGATGTCGCCCGTTCCGACGATCGTGGCGCCCGTGATGAGGGCGCCGAGGGCGGCGCCGTCGGCTACCGCCAGCCCCGGGGCCCCGGTCGCGACGAGACCCTTGAGCGCGTAGACGTCGCCCGCGGGGTCGGTGCGGAGCCCGTTCCAGACGTCCGCGAGCTGGGCGGCGTCGCCGGTCTCCAGGTGCCACCCCAGGTACGAGGTGTCGTCGGGCGCGATGCCGGCGGCGAGCACGTGCTCGGTCGCCGCGACCGCGGGGGTCGTGGTGATGAGGGCGGCACCCGAGGCGATCAGCGCGGCGGCGAGACCCCCGGCGAGCACACGACGAGGACGGGTGGTGGATGGCGACACGGGTGCTCCTGCTCGAGTTCGGGGAACCCGGGGGTCCCTCAACCACGCTAGCCGCGGCGTCCGCCGCCCGTAACCCCGCTTGTACCCCGAATGGGCGGATTGCCGTACCCCTTTACGGGGGACACAGCGCGGAACCCCGCGTCAGACCTCGCGCGCCTCGAGACGCACCCGCTCGGCGGATGCGTCGTCCGGCTCGAGCTGGCTCGCGCGCTCCGCCGCCACCCGCTCCAGGTAGCGCTCGACCTCCAGTTCGGTGCGTGCGGCGTCCCAGCCGAGCACCTCGCCGACGAGCCGGGCGGCCACGGGCGCAGCCGAAACGCCGCGATCCCACGCCTCGATCGACATCCGGGTGCGACGGGCGAGCACGTCGTCGAGGTGCAGCGCGCCCTCGTGGCTCGCGGCGTAGACCGCCTCGGCGGCGAGGTAGTCCTCGGTGCCGGGCAGCAGCTCGCCGAGCTCCGGCCTGGCCGCGATGAGCGCGAGCACCTCGCGGGCGTGCGTGCCGTAGCGGTTGAGGAGGTGCCCGACCGCGCCCGGCGTCAGGCCGTGCCGGCGCGCGATGCGGCCGCGGCGGTTCCACGCCGCCGGGTACCCCTCGGCGCCGGTGAGGCCGATGTCCTCGGTGACCGACTCGGGGACGGGGCGGCCGAGCTCCCGCACCGCGGCATCCACGGTGTCCTTCGCCATCACCCGGTAGGTGGTGAGCTTGCCGCCCGCCACCACGACGAACCCGGGAACGGGCGTCGCCACGATGTGCTCGCGGCTGAGCTTGCTGGTCTCCTCGCTCTCGCCGGCCAGCAGCGGCCGCAGCCCCGCGTAGACGCCCTCGACGTCGTCGCGTGTGAGCGGCGTCGCGAGCACCGTGTTGATGTGCTCGAGGATGTAGTCGATGTCGGCCGCGGTCGCCGCGGGGTGCGCGAGGTCGAGGTGCCAGTCGGTGTCGGTCGTGCCGATGAGCCAGTGCTGGCCCCACGGGATGAGGAACAGCACGCTCTTCTCGGTGCGCAGCAGCAGGCCGATGGTGCCCCGGATGCGGTCGCGCGGCACGACCAGATGCACGCCCTTCGACGCGCGCACCCGGAACGGGCGCACGCCCGCCATCTCCTGCAGCTCGTCGGTCCAGACGCCCGTGGCCGATACGACGGTGCGCGCCCGGATGTCGAAGCGCTCGCCCGTCTCGCGGTCGATCGCGCGCGCCCCGACGACGCGGGCCCCCTCGCGCAGCAGCTCCTCGACCTTGACACGGCTCGCGGCGTGGGCCCCGTACTCGGCTGCGGTGCGCACGACGCTCGCCACGAGGCGTGCGTCGTCGACCTGCGCGTCGAAGTAGACGAGGCCACCGCGGAACGCGTCGGGGGCGAGATCGGGTGCCGCCTTCGCGAGCTGGCGCTTCGTGAGGTGGCGGTGGTGGGGCACGCCCGGCTCGCGCCCACCCGTCCAGGAGAACAGGTCGTAGAGCGTCATGCCGGCGCCGATGTAGGCGCGCTCGACGACGGGCGTGGTGACGGGGTAGAGGAACTTGACCGGCTTCACGAGGTGCGGCGCGATCCGCTGCAGCAGCAGGCCCCGCTCGATGAGCGCCTCGCGCACGAGCCGGAAGTCGAGCTGCTCGAGGTACCGGATGCCGCCGTGCACGAGCTTGGAGCTGCGGGAGCTCGTGCCCGAGGCCCAGTCGCGCGCCTCGACGATGCCGGTGGTGAGCCCGCGGGTCACCGCGTCGAGCGCGGTGCCGGCCCCCACGATCCCGCCGCCGACGACGAGCACGTCGAGCTCACGCGATCCGAGCGCCGCGATCGCTTCCACTCGCCCCTCGGGGCCCAGCTCACCCACTCCTCAACCCTACGTCGCGCCACCGCCCTCGTGGCGAGCCGGGTTCAGCTCTGCAGGTATGGCGCGACGACCACCTCGACGCGCTGGAACTCCTTGAGGTCGGAGTAGCCCGTGGTGGCCATCGAGCGGCGCAGCGCCCCGATCAGGTTGACCTGGCCGTCCGGATGCGACGAGGGCCCGAAGAGCACCCGCTCGAGCGGCGCGATCGTGCCCACCTCGACGCGGGCACCGCGGGGCAGTTCGGGGTGGTGCGCCTCGGCGCCCCAGTGCCAGCCGCCGCCGGGCGCCTCCTCGGCCCGCGCGAGCGTGGAGCCCAGCATCACGGCATCCGCGCCCATCGAGATCGCCTTCACGATGTCGCCGCTCGTGCCGAGCCCGCCGTCGGCGATGACGTGCACGTAGCGGCCGCCCGACTCGTCGAGGTAGTCGCGGCGCGCACCCGCGACATCCGCGACGGCCGTCGCCATGGGGGCGTGGATGCCGAGGCTCGCGCGCGTGGTGCTGGCCGCGCCACCGCCGAAGCCGACGAGCACGCCCGCCGCACCCGTGCGCATGAGGTGGAGCGCCGCCGTGTAGGTCGCGGCGCCGCCGACGATCACGGGCACGTCGAGCTCGTAGATGAACTTCTTGAGGTTGAGCGGCTCGACCGTCTTGCTGACGTGCTCGGCGCTCACCGTGGTGCCGCGGATGACGAACAGATCGACGCCCGCGTCGACGACCGTCTTGTAGTGCTCCTGCGTGCGCTGGGGGCTGAGCGCACCGGCGACGGGGACGCCGGCCGCGCGGATCTCCGCGAGACGCGCCTTGATGAGCTCGGGCTTGATCGGCTCGGCGTACAGCTCCTGCATGCGCGCGGTGGCGCCCTCGGCGGGGAGCCCGCGGATCTCGGCGAGCACGGAGAGCGGGTCCTCGTAGCGGGTCCACACGCCCTCGAGATCGAGCACGCCGAGGCCGCCGAGCCGCCCGATCGCGATCGCGGTCTCGGGGCTCACGACCGAGTCCATGGGGGCGGCGAGCACCGGGATGTCGAAGGTGAACGCGTCGATCGTCCAGCTGACGCTGACATCCTGCGGGTCGCGCGTGCGGCGGCTCGGCACGATCGCGATGTCGTCGAAGGCGTACGCGCGGCGCGCGCGCTTGGCCCGCCCGATCTCGATGTCGCTCACCGCTCCACCCTACCGGCGGACCGTCACGCCTCGGCCTCCGAGCGGCGGGAGAAACCACCCCATCGGCGGGAGCAGTCGCGGCACCGGGCGGGCATCCTGTCACCCGGCGGGAGCAGCGACTCCCGCCGCCTGTCACTATCTCCGCCCGCGCGGGATGCCGGCAGCGTCTAGTTTCGCGATGAGCGCCGCCGGATTCATGAGGTCGGACCAGTACAGCCGGATCACCGCGTAGCCCTGACCGCGCAGGTGGTCCTCGCGAAGCTTCTCGGCGAGCACCGTGCGCGCGGGGTCACCTTTGTTCAGCGCAGGGTCGAGGTACTTGCCGAAGCCGTCGAACTCGGCGATGACGCGCCGGGCGCGCCAGCAGAAGTCGACCGCGTAGACGCCCGTCGAATGCGGGAACTCGACTTGCAACTCCGGGAGCTCGTAGCCCAACTCGAACATGAGCGCCCGCGTGTACGACTCCGCGTACGAGTCGGACAGCGGCGACGCGAACACGATCGCGCGCTCCACGAAGCGGCGCCGCATCGTGCCCGGCAGCTTCCGCAGCTCCTCCGCAAGCCGTTCGCGCGACACGCGATGCGGGTTCCTCCGCCAGAGCGCCCAATCGAGGGTGCCGACCGCCCGCGCGAAGTCGGCGGCGCGTGCGACGTCGATCGCCGTGCGCGCGACGTCGGTCACCAGCCTCCCCTCGATGCGACGGAGGCCGGCACCGGCCGCCGCCGCGGTGATCCGACGAACGCCGGGCTCCGAGCGCCCTCCTCCTTTCCAGCGATCGAGGAACGTCACCTCCTCGGGGTGACTGTGCAACCACATTCCCCAGATGGTCGCCGCCGTGGCCCCGGCGAACGGCAGCTCCTGTCGCGCGTCGTGGCTCGCGGCCTCGGCGCGCCACAGATGCCGCGTTCGTTCGTCGGCCGCCTCCCACAGGGCGGCGGGGATGTACGCGCCTCGACGCAGCTTCACGAGCTCGCCCCGCTCGACGGCCCGCGTCAGCTCACGAATGTCGGAGCCGACGCGCGCGTGGTCGGTGCTGTAGATCACACCGCCTCGGGCGATATCCGCGGACAGGTTCATGCACGAAGGATGTCCGCCCGCTCGACCGCGGCATCCGCTCAACGGTCCGCCCTGGGGATGGCGCGTCAATCCCCGGGCTGTTGAGAACACCCGCATCGCTGCCGCCGCATCCGCTTTCCGTCGCGAGACCGGGCGGAGATGTGATGACGCGGCGGGAGCAACTACTCCCGCCATGCGCCAGGTTCGCCGCCCGCTGCCACGGTTTCCCCCGCCGCAGGCGAAGTTTCTCCCGCCGACAGAGGTGGCGAGGTCAGCGGGAGTAGTTGGGGGCTTCCACGACCATCTGGATGTCGTGCGGGTGCGACTCCTTGAGGCCGGCCGGGGTGATGCGCACGAACTTGCCGCGCTGCTTGAGGTCGGCGATCGTGCGGGCGCCCACGTAGAACATCGACTGACGGAGGCCGCCCACGAGCTGGTAGACGACCGCGCCGAGCGAGCCGCGATAGGCCACGCGCCCCTCGATGCCCTCGGGGATGAGCTGCGCATCCGACGGCACATCCGCCTGGAAGTAGCGGTCGCGCGAGTAGGAGGTCTTCTTGCCGCGGTCGGACATCGCGCCGAGCGACCCCATGCCGCGGTAGTTCTTGAACTGCTTGCCGCCGACGTACACGAGGTCGCCGGGGGACTCGTCGGTTCCCGCGAGCAGCGAGCCCAACATGACCGTGTCGGCGCCCGCGACGAGCGCCTTCGCGATGTCGCCCGAGTACTGCAGCCCGCCGTCGGCGATCACCGGGATGCCGTGCTCGCGCGCCGCGAGCGACGCCTCGTACACGGCGGTCACCTGCGGCACGCCGACGCCCGCGACGACGCGCGTCGTGCAGATCGAGCCCGGTCCGACGCCGACCTTCACGGCATCCGCGCCCGCGTCGACGAGCGCCTGCGCCCCCGCCCGGGTGGCCACGTTGCCGCCGATGACGTCGATGTGGGCGAACGCCGGGTCGGACTTGAGCCGCCGGATGATGTCGATCACGCCCGCCGAGTCGCCGTTCGCCGTGTCGACGACGATGACGTCGATTCCCGCATCGCGCAGCGCGCCCGCGCGGTCCCACGCGTCGCCGAAGAAGCCGATCGCGGCGCCCACCCGGAGGCGGCCCTCCTCGTCCTTCGTGGCGTTCGGGTACTTCTCGGTCTTCTCGAAGTCCTTGACCGTGATGAGGCCGCGGAGGCGCCCCTGCGCGTCGACGAGCGGCAGCTTCTCGATCTTGTGCTGCGCGAAGATCGCCACCGCGTCGTCCGGGTCGATGCCCTCGGGAGCCGTGATGAGCGGCGCCTTCGTCATGACGTCGCGCACGAGCGTCGTCGCCGCCTCGAACGGCGACACGAACCGCATGTCGCGGTTCGTGATGATGCCGACGAGCGTGCCGTCGCCCTCCACCACCGGCAGCCCCGAGACGCGGAACTGCCCGCACAGCGCGTCGACCTCGGCGACCGTCGCATCCGGCGTCGTCGTGACGGGGTTCGTGATCATGCCCGACTCGGAGCGCTTCACCTTGTCGGCGTGGGTCGCCTGGTCCTCGATCGACAGGTTGCGGTGCAGGATGCCGATGCCGCCCTGCCGCGCCATCGCGATCGCCATGCGCGACTCGGTCACGGTGTCCATCGCACTCGACACGAGCGGCGCCGCGACCCGGATGCGCCGTGTGAGCTGCGAGGAGGTGTCCGCCTCGCTCGGGATGACGTCGGTGTGCGCCGGAAGCAGCATGACGTCGTCGTAGGTGAGTCCGACGAAACCGAACGGATCGGGCTGGTCCATGGTGTCCCCTGGGGTCGCGATGAGGTGAGCCCGGCTGCAACGTCGAAGACCGGTAGTACATCTTAACGGCTCGAGGTCGACAACATTCCGGCCACCCGGATACCGCCCGGTTGGACGGATGCCCATGACACGCTCATACTGTTCCCACGCGATCTGCCGTCGAAACACGAAGGCAACATTGCGGAAGTAGCGTCAAGGTCGACGGAGCCCGAGCGGCCTCGTCGTTCCCGAGATCTTGGAGGTTCCGTGGCTCACGCTCGAACAGCGCCCGTCCCACGGCTGCATCGCCGGGTAGTCGCCGCGCTCGCGTTCCTGGCCGCGGCGGCAGCCGGCGTCGGGATCCTCGCGGGGCCCGCCGGCAGCAGCTGGGCGGCCACCTCGGCCGACTACCCGTACACGCTCAAGGGCAACGTCCGCGCCGCCGGCGAGTCCGTCCCGGATGCGACGGTGCGTGTCACGGGTCAGGACGAGGAGGGCGCCGCCTTCGAGGAGGAGGCGACCACCGACAAGAACGGCGCGTGGTCGGTCGGAGTGCCCACCAAGGACGGTACCTGGACGATCGAGCTCGTCGAGTCGAGCCTCCCGAGCGGTGTCGCCGTCCCCGACGGCTTCTCCTTCACCCAGGAGGCGACCTTCGGCGCGACGAGCACCGTCACCCGCAACTTCACCCTCGGCGCCGCCGAACGGCAGACGGTCGGCTTCTGGGACCAGTTCCTCTCCCGCGCCGTCAACGGCCTCAACTTCGGCCTCATGCTCGCGCTCGCCGCGATCGGCCTCTCGCTCGTGTTCGGCACGACGGGCCTCTCGAACTTCGCCCACGGCGAGATGGTCACCTTCGGCGCGCTCATGGCGCTGCTGTTCACGACCGGCTTCGGGCTCTCGATCTGGGTCGCGATCCCGATCGCCGTCATCGCATCCGCGGGTCTCGGGCTCGCGATGGATGCCGGACTCTGGCGGCCGCTCCGGCGCAAGGGCCTCGGCACGGTCCAGCTGATGATCGTCTCGATCGGTCTCTCGCTGGCCCTGCGCTACGTGTACCAGATGTTCGTCGGGGGTCGCACCGAGCAGCTGCCGGGCGCGGTCGCCGAGGTCATCCCGGGGCTCGGGCCGATCCGCCTCACGGTCACCGACCTCATCAGCATGGGCGTCTCGATCGTCGTCATCGTCGCCTTCGCCTGGTGGCTCATGCGCACCCGCATCGGCCGCGCCACGCGCGCCGTCTCCGACAACCCCTCGCTCGCCGCCGCGAGCGGCATCGACGTGGACGGCGTGGTGCGGGTCGTTTGGGTCGTCGCCGCCGCGCTCGCGGGCCTCTCGGGCGTGCTGTGGGCCTACTTCCGGCCCGGCATCAAGTGGGACATGGGCACGAGCATCCTGCTGCTGATCTTCGCGGCGGTCACGCTCGGCGGTCTCGGCACCGCCTTCGGCGCCCTCGTCGGCTCCATCATCGTGGGCCTCCTCGTCGAGCTGTCGACGCTGTGGATCCCGTCCGACCTCAAGTACGTGGGTGCGCTCGTCGTGCTCATCGTCATCCTGCTGTTCCGTCCCCAGGGCATCCTCGGGCGCCGAGAGAGAATCGGGTAGTCGCGATGAACTTCCTGCAGATCATCTCCAACACGCTCGCGCAGATCCTCGCGCCCGCGACCCTCGGGTACGTGCTCGCGGCCATCGGCCTGTCCGTGCACTTCGGCTTCGCCGGACTGCTCAACATGGGCGTCGCCGGCTTCATGGCGATCGGCGCCTACGGCTTCGCGATCTCGATCCTCACCTTCGGGCTGCCGTGGCCGCTCGCGGCGCTCATCGGCCTCGCCGCGGCCGTCGTGTTCGCGCTCATCATGGGCATCCCGACGCTGCGCCTGCGCGGCGACTACCTCGCGATCGTGACGATCGCGGCGGCCGAGGTGCTGCGCCTGCTGTTCCTCACCTCCACCTTCCGCCCCGTGACCGGCTCGGCAGACGGCCTCTCCGGGTTCCAGGCGGGGTTCCGCGCCAGCAACCCGCTGCCGCCCGGCAAGTGGGGCTGGGGTCCGTGGACCTACCAGTCCGACCAGTGGTGGGTCATCATCGTGGGCGTCATCACGATCGCGATCGCCGTGCTGCTCGTCTGGGCGCTCATGCGCAGTCCGTGGGGCCGCGTCATCCGCGGCATCCGCGAGGACGAGGATGCGGTCGGCTCGCTCGGCAAGAACGTCTTCGCCTTCAAGATGCAGGCGCTCGTCGTGGGCGGCATCATCATCGCTGCGGGCGGCATCATCACGGCGATGGGCACCAACGTGAACCCCAACGTCTACGTCACCTCGCAGACGTTCTACGTGTGGACGGCGCTGCTGCTCGGCGGCGCCGCCACGATCTTCGGCCCGGTACTCGGCGCCGTGCTGTTCTGGATGGTGCGGGCGTTCCTCTCGAACCTGCTGCCCGCCCTCGTCTCGATCGGCTGGCTGCCGTTCCTCACCCCGGAGCAGAGCCAGATGCTCGTGTTCGTGCTCGTGGGCGCCGCGCTCATGCTGCTCGTCATCTTCCGGCCTCAGGGCATCCTCGGGAGCAAGAAGGAGCTGACCTTTGTCCGCTGACGTCGCGCCCCCCGCACCGCGCCCCAAGTCGACCGGCCTGCACACGGGCGAGATCCGCCCGGGTGTCGCCAAGGTCGACCCGATCATCGTCGTCGACGGCGTCCGCCGGGTCTTCGGCGGCCTCACCGCCGTGGACGTCGACCACCTCGAGATCCCGCGCAACGCCATCACGGCGCTCATCGGGCCGAACGGGGCGGGCAAGACCACCCTGTTCAACCTGCTCACCGGATTCGACAAGCCGAACGCCGGCACCTGGTCGTTCGACGGGCGCTCGCTCGCCGGCATCCCCGCCTACAAGACGGCCCGCATGGGGCAGGTGCGCACCTTCCAGCTCACCAAGTCCCTCGGCCTGCTGACGGTGCTCGAGAACATGAAGCTCGGGGCGCCGAAGCAGGCGGGCGAGCGCATCGGGGCGAGCATCCTGCCGTTCCTGTGGCGCAAGCAGGAGGCCGAGATCGAGGTGAAGGCGCGCGAGCTGCTCGCCCGCTTCAAGCTCGACACCAAGGAGAAGGACTTCGCCGCGTCGCTCTCCGGCGGTCAGCGCAAGCTGCTCGAGATGGCGCGCGCCCTCATGAGCGACCCGACGCTCGTCATGCTCGATGAGCCGATGGCGGGCGTCAATCCTGCCCTCACGCAGTCGCTGCTCGACCACATCCTCGACCTCAAGGACCTCGGCATGACGGTCGTGTTCGTGGAGCACGACATGCACATGGTGCGCCACATCGCCGACTGGGTCGTCGTCATGGCGGAGGGGCGCATCGTCGCCGAGGGGCCGCCCGACACGGTCATGCGCGAGCAGGCCGTCATCGACGCCTACCTCGGCGCCCACCAGGACGTCGACCTCGGCGTCGTCACTGGCCGCGTCGCGGGCGAGCTCACCCCGGAGGGCGAGGCCCTCGCCGAGGAGGCCCGCGAGATCGACGCGGCGATCGAGGCGGATGCCGCCGCGACCGAGACGGAGGACGGCAAGTGAGCGATCCGAGCACCGGCGGCGCGACCGTCGCGACCGCGGCATCCGTGCCGAACGTCGTCGAGCTGACCGACGTGGTCGCCGGCTACCTGCCGGGCGTCAACATCCTCAACGGCGCGAGCCTCACGGCCGCCAAGGGCGAGCTCATCGGCATCATCGGGCCGAACGGAGCCGGCAAGTCGACGATGCTCAAGGCCATCTTCGGCCAGGTGAAGATCCGCTCGGGCTCGGTCGTGCTCAACGGCGAGGACATCACGGGCCTCCGCGCCAACAAGCTCGTCGCCAAGGGCGTGGGCTTCGTGCCGCAGACCAACAACGTGTTCCCGAGCCTGACCATCGCCGAGAACCTGCAGATGGGCGCCTACCAGCGGCCGAAGGCGGTCGCCGAGCGCGTCGACTTCGTGACCTCCGTCTTCCCCGACCTCGGACGGCGCCTGCAGCAGCGCGCGGGCTCCCTCTCGGGCGGTGAGCGGCAGATGGTGGCGATGGGCCGCGCGCTCATGATGGATCCGCACGTGCTGCTGCTCGACGAGCCCTCGGCGGGTCTGTCGCCCTCGCGTCAGGACGAGGCGTTCCTGCGGGTCTCGGAGATCAACAAGGCCGGTGTGACCACGATCATGGTCGAGCAGAACGCGCGCCGCTGCCTGCAGATCTGCGACCGCGGCTACGTGCTCGACCAGGGGCGCGACGCCTACACGGGCACCGGCCGCGAGCTGCTCAACGACCCGAAGGTGATCGGCCTCTACCTCGGCACCCTCGGCGCCTGAGCGCCGCGCACTGTCGCGTCGAGTGGGCGCGAACGGCTGCCTCCACCGCGCGAAGGCGGCCGTCTGCGCCCACTGACGCACCCGTCGCATCCGCTCCTGCACAGGATCATGGACGCCCGGGGATGCCAGGATGCCGGGGCGGCAGGTCGGCGGGATGCGGTCGGGTGGTGGGGTGGGTGGATGCCCATGTCGCCCCAGCCCCTCCCGCCCGGGTTGGGCGAGTCGTTCAGCGTGGGCGAGGCGCATGTCAAGGGGGTCACTCGGTCGCGGACGCGCGCCCGCGACCTGGAGGCTCCCTTCCACGGCGTGCGCCGCCGGGCGGGCGCGGAGATCGCCCTCTCGGAGGCGCCCCTCGCGCGCGACCGCGCGACGCGCGAACGGGTGCTGCGCGACGCCCGTGCGCTCGCGCAGGTGATGCCGTCGCACGCCTTCTTCACCGGACGCACAGCCGCCGTTCTTCTCGGGCTGCCGCTGGATGCGGGAGATGCCCTCGACGTAGGGACCTTCCTCCCGCAGCGCGGCGTGCGCCGCCCCGGGGTCCACGGTCGGCGCCTCACGCCGGGGTATGCGAGCGTCCGCTTCGAGGACGGGATCCGGATGTCGAGTCCCGCTTCCACGTGGGCGATGCTCGGCGGAGAGCTCGACGAGCGCGAGCTCGTGCGGCTCGGCGATGCGATCGTGCGCATCCCCCGCGATCGATCCGGCGCGCATCGCCCGGAACTGCAGCTCGCAACACCCGGGGAGTTGCGGGCGGCGCTCGACGCGGGGCGGCGTGCGGGTGCCGAGCGGCTTCGCGGGGCGCTCACGCGCATCCGGGTGGGCAGCATGTCCCCGCTCGAGACGGATGCGCGCCTCGAGGTGGCCGACGCGGGGCTCCCGGAACCTGAACTCGACGTGGAGATCCGTGCCGCCCGATCCGGCCGCCTGCTGGGCATCGCGGATGCCCGATTCCCCGAGTATCGCGTGCTGCTCGAGGTCGAAGGCGACCACCACCGCACCGACCGCCGCCAGTGGGCGCGCGACATCGAGAAGCACGCCGCCTACGCTGCCGAGGGCTACGAGACGGTGCGGGTCACGGGCGTGCAGGTGCGCGAGTGCCCTGCGCAGGCCATCGCCCTCATCCGCGCCGCCCTGCTACGTGGCGGGTGGTGTTGAGTGGGCGCATATGGTCGCTTCGCCAGCGCCGTGACAGCCCTCCGCGCCCACTGGAGCGCGCATGACGCAGCGAAGCGGCCCCGGTCCGAAGACCGGGGCCGCTCGCGTGAAGGGATGCGTCAGCCGACGTTCAGGAACGAGTAGTTGTTGTCCTTGCCGTACTGGAAGACACCGATCGACGCCTCGGTCGGGTCGCCGACCTCGTTGAACGTGATCGGGCCGGACACGCCGTCGTAGTCGGCGACGCCGCCTCCGATGATGATGTCCGCGCACTCCGCGTAGCTGGTGCACTTCGTGCCGTTGCCCTTGCCGCCCGACACCTGCTGGAGGTGCGCAGCGACATCCGGTCCGGCCGTCGAGCCCGCCTCGAGGGCGGCGAGGGCCAGCAGGATGACCGCGTCATACGACTCGGGGGCGTAGGTGAAGTCCTTCAGCTCCGCCTGGCCCTTGCCGGTGACGTAGGCCTGGAGGTCGTTGCGGAAGCCCTCGATGGTGGCCGGGTCGACCGCCGGGTAGGTTCCCTTGGCGCCCTCGAGCGTGCCCGCGTCGAACTCGTCACCGAAGTTGGCCAGGTTGCCGTCGACGAAGTACATCTTGTCGGCCGGGAACTTGGCGCCCACGAGCTCGGGGATGATCGTCTTGACCTCCTCGAAGGTGATCAGCGCGATCGCGTCGGGGTCGGCCGCCAGCACGTCCTCCACCTGCGACGAGAAGTTCGTGTCGCCGGTGTTGTAGAGCGCCGCCGAGACGACCTCTCCACCCGCGGACTCGAACGCCTGCTTCGCGAAGCACGCGAGGCCGGTGCCGTAGGAGTCGTTGAGGATGATCATGCCGAGGGTCTCGTTGCCGTCGCCCGCGATCAGGTTGCCGAGCACCTCGCCCTGGAGGACATCCGAGGGGGCGGTGCGCCAGTAGAGCCCGTTGTCCTTGTAGCCGGTGAAGGCCGCGGAGGTGTTGGCGGGCGAGAACTGGATGGCGTCGGCCGCGATCACCTGGTCGATGAACTGCAGCGAGGTGCCGGAGGACGCGGCGCCGATGATGGCGGTCGCACCCTCGCCGAGGACGCGCGGGATCTCGGTCTCGTAGGCCTTGTTGTCGGTGTCACCGGAGTCGCCCTGGATGAGGTCGATGGTGATGCCCTTGTTGGCGTCGTTGACGACCTGCGCCGCGTACTCGGTGCCGGCGATCTCGGGCGGTCCGAGGAACGCCAGGTTGCCGGTGACGGGCAGCGCCGTACCGATCTTGTACGTCAGGCCCTGCGCCGGGCCGGTCGACGACGACGAGTACTCGGGCGTGTACGAGGCGGGCGCAGCCGCGTCGCAGTCGACCGGGAACTCGAACGCGCTCCCACCCGACTCGCCGTCGCTCGGGGTGCCGGTCGAACAACCGACGAGGACGAGGGCGCTCGCGCCGGCCATGGCGATGCCGCCGATGACCTTCGCACGCCGTGAACGTGTGAAGACGCTCATTGTGCTCCTTGCTTGGGGTAAGTCCATGGGACGACACCGCCGCCCCCGGTTGCTCCAACCTAACCGCCTGTGTGTATCCCGAGTGTTGCGATGTGTTAACACTCTGTAACGCCACCGAATCGTTACAATTCGCGGCCGTCGACGACGGAATCCGTCACCCGGAGAAGGCTCCGCTCGTGGCGTACTTGTTCTCGGCGGTGTAGGCGAACAGCGTGTAGGTCGCGAGGGTCGGGTCGCCCGCCTCATCGAGCCGCAGCGGCCCCACGATGCCCTCGTAGGCGATGTCGGGCTCGGTGCTCAGCACGTCGGCGCACTCGCCGAAGCTCGTGCAGCGGATGCCCTCGCGCGTCGCGCCCACGAGCTGCCGCGCGAGGGAGCGCCCCCCGTCGTCACCCGCGAGGATCGCGGCGAGCGCGGCGATGACGGTGGCGTCGTAGGCCTCCGCCGCGTAGCGCACCTCGCCGAGCCCCGGGTCCTCGGCCTTGAGCTTGGCGATGAACGCCGCGTCCGGCTGGATGCCCTCGAGGATGCCGTTGGCGCCGGTGAGCGTGCCGGCCGGAAGCGCCTGCGAGTAGTCGGCGAGGTTCTGGCTCGTGAGCCACAGCTTGGCGCCGCCGTAGCCGGCCTGCGCGAGCGCCGTGATGAGCGCCTTCGTGACGTCGCCGTTGTCGGGGGTGGCGAGCACGACGGCATCCGGCTTGGCCTTCGTGACCTTCGTCACGGCCGCGGCGACCCCGGACGCGTTCTTCACGGTCGCGGTGGCCGTGAGCTCGGCGTCGTGGTCGGCGAGCGACGCCTCGAGCGGCTCCGTGATCGAGGCGGACACCTCGTCGGCGCCCACGACGAGCGCGACCTCGTGCGCGCCCTTCTCGGGCAGCAGCTCGCCGAGCACGACGCCCTGGTGCGGGTAGGCGGGGATGGTGCGGGCGAAGAACCCGTCCGCACCCTCCCCCACGCCGGGGTAGGTGGCGGCGGGCGAGATGAGGGGGATGCCCGCCTCGATCGCCTTCGGCAGAAGGCGCTCGGCGAGCACCGAGGAGCTGGGGCCGATGATGACGTCCACCCCCTTCTCGACGAGCGCGGCGAGGGAGGCCTCCGCGGTCTCGGTGGTGGCGTCGCCGGAGTCGCGGTTGACGACCTCGACGGGCTGCCCGAGCACGCCGCCGGCGGCGTTGATGTCGCGGATGGCCGCGTTGACCCCCGCGACCTGGGCGGCCCCGAGGAAGGCGGTGGCGCCGGTGGTGGGGAAGAGGGTGCCGATGCGCAGCACCCCGTCGCCGCTCGGCGCGAGGGTCTCGGTCGGGGTCGGGGTGGGGGTCGGCATGGGTGCGGCGGTGCAGCCGCCCAGGGCGAGCACGAGCGCGGATGCCGCGACGAGCACGACGGGGCGACGGCGGGGCGGCAGGGCGCGCGGCATCCTGGATCTCCTCCTCGGGCCGGGGCCGGCCACGCGGCGACCCTACCGCGCGCTCACGCCACGGGGAGGGAGGCGCGACGGCCGGCGCGAGCCGCCCGCACCATGTCGACGGTGAGGAGGACGAGCGCAAGCCACACGAGGCAGAATCCGATCCACCGCCCGACCGGCATGGGCTCGTGCAGCAGGAACACCCCGGTGAGGAACTGCAGCACCGGCGCGAGGTACTGCGTGAGGCCGAGCGCGACGAGCGGCAGCCGCCGGGCCGCCGCCGCGAACAGCAGCAGCGGCGTCGCCGTGATGACGCCCGTCGCGATCATGAGAGCCACATGCACGGGGCCTGCGCTGCCGAAGCCGAGCCCGACCGTCGCGCCCACCACGACGAGCTGCACGACGGCGACCGGTGTCAGCCACGCGGTCTCGAGCGTGAGGCCCGAGACCGCGTCGACCTGGGCGCCGACGCGCTTCTTGATGAAGCCGTAGAACCCGAACGAGAGCGCGAGAGCGAGGGCGATCCAGGGGAAGGCGCCGTAGCCGACCGCGATGACGACGATCGCGACGAGGGAGACGCCGACGGCGGCCCACTGCAGGGGACGCAACCGCTCGCGCAGCACGATCACCCCGAGGGCGACCGTGATGATCGGGTTGATGAAGTAGCCGAGCGATCCCTCCACGACGTGCCCGCCGAGCGTGGCGAGCACGAACACCTGCCAGTTGACGTAGATGAGCACGCCGGCGAGCGCCATCATCCCGAGCACCCGCCACTGGCGCGAGAGGCCGAGGAAGCCGCGCCATCCGCGGGTCACCGTGAGCAGCACGGCACAGAAGCCGAGCGACATGAGGATGCGGAAGGCGACGATCTCCCACGGGCTCGCGGGGGCGAGCAGCAGGAAGTAGCCGGGGAGGAAGCCCCAGAGGCCGTAGGCGGTGATCGCGTAGGCGAGCCCGGTGCCCTGACCGCCGACGCGCGGGACGGGGTCGGGCGTGCTCACCACACGAGGCTAGTCGGCGCAGCCGGGGCCCGGAGACGGGAAAGGCCCCGTTGGCAGAGCCACGGGGCCTTCCGGCAGGATGTCGTCGAACGGCATCCGGGGTTCGTCAGCGGACGACGACCGCCAGCACATCGCGGGCGGACAGCACGAGGAACTCCTCGCCGCCGAACTTGACCTCGGTGCCGCCGTACTTCGAGTACAGCACCTTGTCGCCCACGGCGACGTCGAGGGGCACGCGGTTGCCGTTGTCGTCGATGCGGCCGGGGCCCACGGCGACGACCTCGCCCTCCTGCGGCTTCTCCTTGGCGGTGTCCGGGATGACCAGACCCGACGCGGTGACCTGCTCGGCTTCGACCTGCTTGATGACGATGCGATCCTCGAGCGGCTTGATGGAGACCGACACGTGTGACCTCTTTCTGAAGACTCAGGGGTTTGGCACACTCCCTTCGAGAGTGCCAGGACAACTATAGGCCCGGATTAGCACTCATTCAATCCGACTGCCAATCCGGGGGCGGATAGCGTGAGGGCATGACGCCCGAGGAGCTGCGCGCCCTGCTGACGCCCGAGGGGCTGCGGCTGCTCGACGAGGTCGGGCCCGTGGCCGCGGATGCGGACGTCGTGCGGACGGTGTCGCGCCTGCGCGCCGCAGGCCACGCGCCCGAGCTCGTCGCCGCGGTGCTCACCCAGGCGCGGCTGCGCACGCGCGCACGCACGCGCTTCGGCGAGTTCGCCGAGCGGATGCTCTTCACACCCGACGGGCTCGAGCAGGCCACCCGCCTGGCGGTCGCGGCGCAGCACGCGGGCCGGTTCTCGCGGGCGGGGGTCGCATCCGTCGCCGACCTCGGCTGCGGCATCGGTGCCGACGCCCTCGCCTTCGCGAGCCTCGGGATGCGCGTCGTCGCGGTCGAGCGCGACGAGGTGACGGCCGCGATCGCCGCCTACAACCTCGCGCCGTTCCCGGAGGCGCGGGTCGTGCACGGCGACGCCCTCGCCGACGAGCCCGCGGATGCCGAGGCGCTCTGGTTCGACCCCGCGCGCCGCGGCGGCGGTCGCCGCCACGCCGATCCGGCCGACTGGTCGCCGCCGCTCGACGCGGTGTTCGCGCGCGCGGCCGCCAAGCCGACCGGTGTGAAGCTCGGCCCGGCGCTCGACCACGCGCTGCTGCCCGAGGGGGTCGAGGCGCAGTGGGTCTCGGTGAACCGCGAGGTCGTCGAGCTCGTCGTCTGGTCGGGAGCGCTCGCCAGGGAGGGTGCCGGCCGTGCGGCGCTCCTTCTCGGCTCCGCGGGCGTCCATGAGCTCGTCGCGCCCGGTCCGGCCGCGGATGCCGAGGTCGGTGCCCTCGGGGAGTTCCTCGTGGAGCCCGACGGCGCCGTGATCCGGGCGCAGCTCATCGGCGAGCTCGCGCGCCGCATCCGGGGACGCATGCTCGATGAGACGATCGCGTGGATCACGACGGATGCCGCGCCGGACACCCCGTTCGGCCAGGCGTTCCGGGTGCGGGAGGAGCTGCCGTTCGACGAGCGGAAGCTGAAGCGGATGCTGCGGGAGCGCGGGATCGGCACCCTGGAGATCAAGAAACGCGGGGTCGATGTCGACCCCGCGTCCCTGCGCACCCGGCTCGGGCTGCGCGGCTCGGAGGCCGCGACCCTCGTGCTGACGAGGATCGCCGGCAGACGCACGGCGATCCTCGTCGACAGGGTGTGATGACGCCGCGGGAGCCCGACCGCTGGTCGGGCCGCCCGGGCGCGGCGCTCAGTTGTAGTAGTAGCCGCCGGAGTTCAGCAGTGCGAAGTAGGCGACGATGGCGATGATCCCGAGGAGGCCGAAGATCAGGCTGAGCCCGATCGCGACGAAGCCCGTGATGCGGCCCGTGAGCGACATCCACTTGGGGGCCCCGGGCTCCTTCTTCTTCGCCTGGAAGCCGAGGATCACCGCGACGATACCCGGGATGAGGCCGAAGCCGTAGACGAAGGCGAAGATTACCCCGACGATGCCGAGGATGAAGGACACGATGCTCAGGGTCTGCTTGACCGGCGCGCCGGCCGGGGCGTAGCCGGCGGCGGGCGCGGCAGCGGGAGCCGCGTAGGGGTTGGCGGCCGGGGCGGCGGGCGCGGCGGGGGGCACGACCGGCTCGGCGACGGGGGCCGCGGGGGCCTCCGGAACGACGGGCGCCGCCTCCGGGACGACGGGCGCCGCCTCGGGCACGACGGATGCCGCGTCGGTGGCGGGCGTCGGCTCCTCGGGAGCGGCGGGGGTGGTGGGATCGGTCATGTCCGAACTCCTTCGACTGGGGGACTGCGCCCCATGCTCCCAGCGGGCTGGGAACGTGTCAACGCGCCGCGGCGTCAGTAGGAGGAGTACGAGGAGCCCCAGATGCCGAGGCCCGCGAACACGAAGACCATGAACAGGATGTACAGCACCATGAACCCGACCATGACGTAGCCGACGATGACGCCGGCGATCGCCATCCCGCGTCCCCCCTCGCCCGTGCGCTTGATCTGACTGAGCGCGATGTGCCCCGTGATGACGCCGCCGATCGCCGTGATCCAGGTGAGGAGGCCGACGAGCGAGAGCACGAGCGACACGATCGCGAGCGGGTTCGTGCGCGGCGCGTAGGCGTAGGCGGCGCCCGCCGTCGTGTACGGGGTGTAGGCGGCGGGAGGCGGCGCGGTCGGCACCGGCTGGTAGGGGCTCGCCGCGGATGCGGTGGCCGGGTCGACGGCGCCGTACGGTGCCGCGGGCGCGGCGGATGCGGGGGCCAGATACGGGTTCGCGGGCGCGAGGTACGGGTTCTGCGGCGCGGCGTAGGGGTTCGCGGGTGCCGCCCCCGTGGGCGGCTCGGGCGCGGCGTACGGGTTCACCGGCTCGGGCGGGGACGGGTTGGTGGTGTCGGACATGAAGCTCCCTCGGACGTCTCCGTCATGGTGTCAGCAGCCGCCCGCGACGGCAAGCCGAACCCCCTCAGGCCTGGATGCGGGTGACGGGCAGCGTCGAATCGGCTCCGACGTCGAGGCTCGAGGGCGCGTGCCCCGCGGCGATGAGCTGCGCGGCGATCGAGGCGATCATGGCGCCGTTGTCGGTGCACAGCGAGAGCGGCGGCACCCGCAGCGCGACGCCCGCCTCCGCGCACCGCAGCGCCGCGACCTCCCGCAGGCGCCGGTTGGCGACCACCCCGCCGCCGAGCAGCAGCCGGGGCACGCCCAGGTCGCGGCAGGCGGCGAGCGCCTTGGTGAGCAGCACGTCGACGACCGCCTCGCGGAAACCGGCCGCGACATCCGCCACCGGCACGGGCCCACCTGCGGCACGGGCGGCCTCCACGTGGCGTGCGACGGCGGTCTTGAGTCCCGAGAACGAGAAGTCGTAGCGGTGCCGTTCGAGATCCTTCGGCGCCGTGAGCCCGCGCGGGAAGCGGATGGCGTCGGGGTCGCCGGTGGCCGCGGCCCGGTCGATCTCGGGCCCTCCCGGGTACGGGAGCCCGAGCAGGCGGGCGACCTTGTCGAACGCCTCCCCCGCGGCGTCGTCGATCGTCTCGCCGAGCAGCTCGACGTCCGAGACGAGGTCGCGCACGAGCAGCAGCGAGGTGTGACCGCCGGAGACGAGGAGGGCGATCGTGGGCAGCTCGAGCCCGCCGCCGCCGAGGAGCGGCTCGTGCTGCAGGAGATCGGCGCCCACGTGGCCCACGAGGTGGTTCACGGCGTAGAAGGGCTTGCCCGTGGCGACGGCGAGCGCCTTCGCCGCACCGACCCCGACCATGAGGGCGCCCGCGAGTCCGGGGCCGCTCGTGACGGCGATCGCGTCGAGCTCGTCGAGGCCGACGCCTGCGGTGCGCAGCGCCTCCTCGATCGCCGGGGTGAGGGCCTCGAGGTGCGCCCGCGCGGCGATCTCGGGCACGACGCCGCCGTAGCGGGCGTGCTCGTCCATCGAGCTCGCGATGACGTTGGCGAGCAGTTCCGTGCCGCGCACGATGCCGACGCCGGTCTCGTCGCAGCTCGTCTCGATGCCGAGGACGAGTGCGCGGGCGGGCGCACCCCCCGGAGAATCGTGCGAGATGGTCGTCACGAGGCTCCTTGGTGACCATTCGGCACGATTCTCCGCATCACGACCGCGTCGATCCCGTCGGGCTGGTAGTAGGCGGGGCGCACGGCGATGCGCGCGAAGCCGCGGCTCGCGTAGAGCGCCTCGGCGCCGGGGTTGTCGGCCCGCACCTCGAGGAACACCTCGTCGGCGCCGCGCGCGGCCGCCTCGGTCAGCAGCGCGTCGAGGAGGGCCGCCCCGATCCCCCGCCGACGAGCGGATGCGGCGACCGCGATGGTCTGCACGTCGCCCTGCCCCCCGCCGCGCGGGGCGAGCAGGCCGGCGTAGCCGATCACGGCATCCGCGTCGTCGACGGCCACGAGGTAGTGGGTGTGCTCGCCGGCGAGCTCGGCGGCCAGCAGCTCGCGCGACCACGCGTCGCTCGGGAAGGTCGCCTGCTCGAGCGCATCGATCGCGTCGAGGTCGGATGCCGCCACGCGCCGCAGCGTCCACGTCCCGCTCACGGGGGACCGACGGCCGAGACGGCCGTCGGCGCTGGCGTCGCGGCGAAGGCCAGAAATGGCCTTCGCTCCCAGCTCCAGCGCGCGCTTGGGCGCCGACAGCGTCACGTCGGGGGCGCGCAGGTAGACGGGCTCGGCCGGGCCGGTCTCGAGGCCCGCGTCGCGACGGGCGAGCGCGAGCAGGCCGAGCCGCCCGGCGTCGATCGTCGCAGCATCCACGCGCACGTAACCGGCGACGGAGGTGACGGTGTCGAACTCCGCGACGGGCGTGAGCGCGGGACCCTCGATGCGCACCGGAAGCCCGTCGGATGCGGGGGCCGCGTACCGCGACCAGGCGAGCTCGCGGCGGCGCGCATCCGTCACGACGAGCACCGGTTCGCTGCGCCCGTAGGCCGCCGCGTCGTGCGACACGACCGGCAGAACGGGCCGGCCGATGCCGAGGGCGAAGGCACGCGCCGCGGCGATCCCGACGCGGAGGCCCGTGAAGGGGCCGGGCCCCATCCCGACCGCGACGCCCTCGAGCTCGGCGGGGACGATGCCCGCCTCGTCGAGCACCTCCTGGATGAAGCGCCCGATCAGCTCGGCGTGGCCGCGCGTGTCGGCGCTCGTGCGCTCGGCACGCGTACCCGTGCGGCCGACGACGGCGACGCTCGTCCCGGTCGAGGTGTCGATCGCGAGCAGCACCGCACCAGCCTAGATCGCGACGCCCTCCCACCGGGGCCCGTGGGGGGCGAGACGCACGTGACGGGGGGCGTCGTCGGCGGCGGGGTCGCCGCCGAGCGGCCGCACGATGTCGAGCTCGAGCCACGAGTCGACGACCCCGTCGAGCTTGCCGGCCCCCCATTCGACGACCGTGATCGACCCCGCCAGGTCCAGGTCGAGGTCGTCGACCTCGGCCGCGGTCGCGAGCCGGTACGCGTCGACGTGCACGAGCGGGACCCCGGATGCGGTGGGGTGCGTGCGCGCGAGCACGAATGTCGGGCTCGTCACCCGCTCGCGCGCCCCGAGCGCGGTGCCCAGACCGCGCGTGAGGGTGGTCTTGCCCGCGCCCAGCTCGCCGTTCAGCAGCACGAGGTCGCCCGCACGCAGCACGGAGGCGAGCCGGGCGCCGAGCGCCTCCATGGCCTCCGCATCCGGCACGACGAGGTCGAGGGGGTCGCTCACACCGCCACCCGGGCGACGCGCGGCCCGACGCGCGTGACGATCTCGTAGCCGATCGTGTCCGCGGCGTGCGCCCAGTCGTCGGCGCCGGGCGCCCCGGTGGACGGGTCGCCCCACACGACGACCTCGTCTCCCACCCGCACCTCGGCGTCGCCGACGTCGACGACGAACTGGTCCATCGCGATCCGCCCCACCTGCGGATGCCGCAGGCCGCCGATCGCGACCTCGGCGCGCCCCGAGGCGTGGCGCGGGATGCCGTCGGCGTAGCCGAGCGGGACGAGCGCGAGCGTGGTCTCGCCGGCCGTGCGATGCCGGTAGCCGTAGGAGACGCCAGTGCCCTCGGGGACGCGCCGCACGGCGGCGACCTCGGTCACGAGCTCCATGACGGGGCGCAGCCCGAGCCCGGCCGGGTCGACCGCGGGATCCGGCGCGAGGCCGTAGCTCGCGATGCCGACCCGCACGAGGTCGAAGCGCGCGTCGGGCATCGTGAGGGCCGCCAGGCTCGCGGCGAGGTGCCGCAGCTCGGGGTCGAGGCCGGCAGCGCGCGCCGCGGCCACGGCATTCGCGAACGCCGCACGCTGCGTCTCGTCGTCGTCAGGCGAGGCGCCCGAGAGGTGGCTCATGAGCCCGCACACCCGCAGCCGGCCCGCGCGCTCGAGCTCGGCGGCGCGAGCGAACAGCTCCGGCTGCTCGCCCGGCGCGATGCCGTTGCGACTGAGACCGGTGTCGAGCTTGAGGTGCACGGATGCACCTGCCGCGGCCGCCGCCTCGAGCTGGGCGCGCGTGGAGACCCCCACGTCGACCCCGGCGTCGACGGCGCCGCGGAAGTCGGGGTCCGCGGTGTGCAGCCAGGCGAGCAGCGGGGCGCGGATGCCGGCCTCGCGCAGGGCGAGCGCCTCGCCGAGGTCGGCGACGCCGAGCCAGTCCGCACCCGCGTCGACGGCCGCGCGGGCCACCGGGACCGCGCCGTGTCCGTAGGCGTCTGCCTTGACGACGGTCATGAGCTGGGCGGGCGCCACGGTGCGCCGCAGCGTCTCGACGTTCGCGGCGAGCGCGTCGAGACGGATGCGGGCCTCGCGCCGCGGCGCGGTCACGGCAGGCGCTCCGCGACGACCGTCGCGACCGCGACGCCGGCGTCGTGGCTCATCGACACGTGGAGCGCCCCGATCCCCCGTCGCGCGAGCAGGGCCCCGAGCGGCCCCTCGACGACGAACGAGGGGTTGCCGGTCGCATCGGAGGCGATCTCCATGTCGACCCAGCGCACGTCCTCCGCGTCGCCGAGCGCCTTGACGAGGGCCTCCTTCGCGGCGAAACGGGCCGCGAGGGAGCGCAGCGGCAGCGACCGTTCGCTCTCGGCGAACAGGCGCTCACGCAGGCGCGGCGTACGCGACACCGCGCGCTCGAACCGGGCCAGATCGACCACGTCGACGCCCAATCCGACGATCACGCTCACTCCACCGTGACGGACTTCGCCAGGTTGCGCGGCTGATCGACGTCGAGGCCCTTCGCGGTGGCGAGTTCCATGCCGAAGACGTGCAGCGGCACGACCGCCAGCAGCGGCTCGAAGAGCGGCGCGGCGAGCGGGATGCGGATGACCTCGTCGGCGTACGGCACCACGGCGACGTCGCCGAGCTCCGCGATCGCGATGACGCGCGCACCGCGTGCGCGGATCTCCTGGATGTTCGAGACGACCTTCTTGTGCAGCGACGACGGATCGCGCGGGCTCGGCACCACGACGAACACGATCTGCCCGGGCTCGATGAGCGCGATGGGCCCGTGCTTCAGCTCGCCCGCGGCGAAGCCCTCGGCGTGGATGTAGGCGAGCTCCTTGAGCTTGAGCGCGCCCTCGAGCGCCACCGGGTAGCCGACGTGACGGCCGAGGAAGAGCACCGACTGGGTGTCGCTCATCCAGTGGGCGAGCTCGGCGATGCGCCCAGACGCCGACTCGACGACCGTCTGGATCTTGCCCGGCACCGCCTCGAGCTCCGCGATCTGGGCGGCGACGCCGTCCGCGTCGAGCGTGCCGCGCAGCGAGGCGAGGTGCAGCCCCAGCAGGTACAGCGCCGTCACCTGGGCCACGAACGCCTTCGTCGACGCGACCGCGACCTCCGGGCCCGCATGCGTGTAGAGCACGGCATCCGACTCGCGCGGGATCGTCGCGCCCTGGGTGTTGCAGATCGAGAGGGTGCGCGCGCCCTGCTCGCGGGCGTAGCGCACCGCCATGAGGGTGTCCATCGTCTCGCCCGACTGGCTCACCGACACGACGAGCGTGTGCTCGTCGAGCACCGGGTCGCGGTAGCGGAACTCGTGGGAGAGCTCGACGTCGACCGGGATGCGCGCCCACGCCTCGATCGCGTACTTGCCGACGAGACCCGCGTAAGCGGCCGTCCCGCAGCCGAGCACGAGCACCCGGTTGACGCCCGCGAGCGCATCGGCGACGCCGTCGAGCTCCGAGAGGGTGATCGCGCCCTCGTGCACGCGCCCGCGCAGGGTGTTGGCGACGGCCTCCGGCTCCTCGGCGATCTCCTTCTTCATGAAGCTCGGCCAGCCGCCCTTCTCCGCGGCGGAGGCGTCCCAGGCGACCTCGAACTCGGTCGCCTCGACGGGTGTGCCGGCGAAGTCGATCACCTCGACCGAGTCGGGGCGGATCGTGACGATCTGGTCCTGGCCGATCTCCATCGCGCGACGGGTGTGCTCGACGAACGCCGCGACATCCGACCCCAGGAAGTTCTCGCCCTCCCCGAGGCCGATCACGAGCGGCGAGCTGCGCCGCGCGCCCACCACGACCCCCGGCGCGTCGGAGTGCACGGCCAGCAGGGTGAAGGCGCCGTCGAGACGCCCCACGGTGCGGCGCATCGCCTCGGTGAGATCGCCCGCCTCGTGGAACGCGCGACCCACGAGCAGCGCGGCGACCTCGGTGTCGGTCTCCGACTCGAAGGTCTCGCCCTGCGCGGTGAGCTCGGCCTTCAGCTCGGCGAAGTTCTCGATGATGCCGTTGTGGATGAGGGCCAGGCGACCGCCGTCGCCGAAGTGCGGATGCGCGTTGACGTCGGTGGGGCCGCCGTGCGTCGCCCAGCGGGTGTGGCCGATGCCCGTGCGGCCGTCGAGGAGCGGACGCTCGGCGAGGTCGTCGACCAGCACACCGAGCTTGCCGGCGCGCTTGCGCGCCCCCAGCTCGCCCGAGGGCGCGAGCACCGCGACGCCCGCGGAATCGTAGCCGCGGTACTCCAGCCGCTTGAGCCCGCCGAGGAGCACCTCGAGGCTGCTGCCCGGGCCCACGTATCCCACGATTCCGCACATGGAGTCGATCCTAGGCGACCCGGACCGTGCGGTTCCCGACCGCACCCGGACGAGGGTATTCCCCGGTCAGAAGGCGACTGCTAGCGTTCCTGCAACCCGAAACCGAATACCGACGCCCGCCGCGGACCCGAAACCGCGACGAGCTGCTTACCCGAAAGGTCGCCGCACGATGCGAACGACTCGTGCCGCGCTGCCCGCTGTCGTCTCGGCGGCGCTGCTCGGCATCCTCCTGACACCCGCGCCCGCATTCGCCGCGGGCGGCACGGTGTACGTCGACGACGACTGGGCGGGGGCGACAGCCGGCTCCGACCCCGATGGCGCCGGCCCCGCCACCTCCTTCGGCACCGACGCCTTCGCGACGGTCACGGACGCCGTCGCGGCCGCCCCCGACCGCATCGAGCTCGCGAGCGGCGACTACGTCGGCCAGCTCGTGATCCCCACCGACGTCGCGATCGTCGGCGCGGGCCAGGGCTCCACCTTCCTCACCGCGCCGCCGACGCCCGCCGGCTACACGACCTTCTGGGGGCAGAACGGCATCGTCGTGGTCGACGGGGCGGACGTCGTGCTCTCCGGCGTGACCATCCGCGGACCGCAGAACGGGGTGCCGTTCATGGTGGGGGCGCTCGTGGGCGGGGGCGGCTCGCTCGAGCTCAGCGCTTCGACGGTGCGCGGCATCCGGGACGACCCGTTCAGCGGCGCGCAGCGCGGCGTGGGCGTCGTCGCCGGCATCAGCGGGGGGTCGACCACGGGTTCCGTCACGCTGCGCGATGTGCTCATCACCGACTTCCAGAAGCTCGGGGTGGTGATCCGGCAGAACTCCTCCGCGCTCATCGAGGACACCGTCATCGAGGGCCGGGGAGCGCAGTGCATCAACGCCGCGAACGGCATCCAGCTGCAGGGCACCGCCACCGTGCGGCGCACGCGCGTGAGCGACAACCGCTACGCGGACGCGCCGAGCACGCCCGGATGCTCCGGCGGTCTCGCCGAGGCGGTCGGCATCCGCGTCTCCTGGCCGACGGGGCCGGTGCTCCTGGAGGACAACGTCATCACGGGGACGGAGGTGGCGTTCTCGCTGTCGTCCGACCCCGGCCCCGGGCCCGTGCTCACCATCCGCCGGAACCAGGTGGTCGGCCTCGAGGATGACCCGATCGGCAACCCGCTCGGCGACGCCTCCTGGGGCATCGTCTCCGACTGGGCCCGCGACGGGGGCGAGTTCCTCGACAACACCATCAGCCGCACGCGCTACGGCCTGCTGCTGAACGGCGCAGCGGAGATCGTGAGCGGCAACTCGCTGCGCGGCAACGCGACCGGCGCGCAGCTGTACGCCACCCCCGCCCGCTTCGCGGCGAACACCATCGTCGGCAACACCGTCGGCGTCGAGGGGGCCGCGGTCACGAGCGGCGGACCCAACTGGTGGGGATGCGACGACGGACCCGGCGCACCCGGCTGCGACACCGCGACCCCCGACTACACGGAGGCCGACTGGCTCGTGCTCCGCCTCGAGCTGCCCGCCTGCACCGTCACGGCCGGGCAGACGATCCCCGCGCAGGCGACTTTGACGACGACCGCGAGCGGAGTCGAGTACACCGACGACACCGTGCCGTCGACCACCGTCAGCTTCACCGGCGATGCCCGCGTATCCCCCACCCCCGCCGGCGGCGTGACGACCGACGGCAGGCTGGCGGTGCTGCTCCGCGGCCTGCAGGCGGGGTCCGCGCAGGCCGAGGCGCACGCCGACAACGGGATCGCCACCGTTCCCGGGCCGGCCTGCGCCGCGTTCACGGTGCTCGCCGCGGCGCCCCTCCTGCCCGACACGGGGGCGGACACCGCGGGCGCCCCGTGGGCGCTCGGCACCGTCGTCGCCGGCATCGCCCTCGTGATCGCGGCGGGACTCATCCGCGCGCGCGACCGCCGCCTGCGGCGGGACTACGCTCGGGGGGATGGCTGAGAACGGCGAGCGTCACGCTCCGGCGACCCCGTTCCTCGAGCTCGACCGCGCCGCCTGGGCCGCCCTCGCCCCCACGACCGCGCATCCGCTGACCGAGGAGGAGCTCCTCCGGCTGCGCGGGCTCGGCGACGCGCTCGACCTGCGCGAGGTCGCCGAGGTCTACGTGCCGCTCAGCCGCCTGCTCAACCTCTACGCCGCCGGGGCGAAGGCCCTGCATCGCTCGACACGTGAGTTCCTCGGTCAGGACGAGCCCCCGACCCCCTTCGTCATCGGCGTCGCCGGGTCGGTCGCGGTCGGCAAGTCGACCACCGCCCGCCTGCTGCGCGAGCTGCTCGCCCGCTGGGACGACACCCCGCGCGTCGAGCTCGTCACGACCGACGGCTTCCTGCTGCCGAACGCCGAGCTGGAGCGGCGCGGGCTCATGGACCGCAAGGGGTTCCCCGAGAGCTACGACCGGCGCGCGCTGCTGCGCTTCGTGAGCCGCGTCAAGAGCGGCGTCGAGGAGGTGCGCGCCCCCGTGTACTCGCACCTCGTCTACGACATCGTGCCCGACGCGGAGATCGTCGTGCGCCGCCCCGACATCCTCATCGTCGAGGGACTCAACGTGCTCCAGCCACCCGCGCCGGGCGCGCGCCTCGCCGTCAGCGACCTCTTCGACTTCACGGTCTACGTGGACGCCCGCACGGCCGACATCGAACGCTGGTACGTCGAGCGCTTCCTGCGGCTCCAGCGCGGCGCGTTCTCCGACCCGCGCTCCTACTTCCACCGCTACGCGAGCCTCAGCGAGGAGGACGCCGTCGCGCGGGCCCGCTCCATCTGGGCCGGGATCAACGGCCCCAACCTCGAGCAGAACATCGCGCCCACCCGCGCGCGCGCCTCGCTCGTGCTGCGGAAGGCATCCGACCACACCGTGTCGAACGTGCTGATCAGGAAGGTGTGATCGGCTCCAGCACGAACACCGGGATGAGGCGGTCGGTCTTGGTCTGGTAGCCCGCGTAGTCGGGCCACACCGCGTTGGCGCGCTCCCACCACACGGCTCGCTCGTCGCCCGACACCTCGCGGGCGAGGTAGTCGCGTTTGACGTCGCCGTCCTGCAGCTCGACGTGCGGGTTCGCGACCAGGTTGTGGTACCAGCTCGGATGCTGCGGGGCGCCGCCCTTCGACGCGACGACCGCGTAGACGCCGTCATGCTCGACGCGCATGAGCGCGTTCTTGCGCAGCTTGCCGCTCTTCGCCCCCACCGAGGTGAGCACGATGATCGGCTTCCCGCGCATCTCGTTGGCCTCGGAGCCGCCGGACGCCTCGAAGGCCTCCGCCTGCTTCCGCGCCCACTCCGAGGTGCTCGGCTCGTATTCCCCTGTCAGCGGCATCCGCCCATCCCTTCCCTTTGTGCTCAGAAATGCAGGACGCCCACCCGGGCGAGCCCCGGAATCCGGGACACCCCCCGCGGTGCGGCGAGGATCTCCTGCATTTCTGGGGTTCGGAGTCAGGACAACGCCAGGCGCTCGCGCACGATTCCCGCGAGCTCCTCCGCGATGCGCTCCGCCTCCGCCTGCTCGCGCGCCTCGACCATCACCCGCACGAGCGGCTCGGTACCGGAGGGGCGCAGCAGCACGCGGCCGTCGTCGCCGAGGGCCTCCTCGTGGTGGCGCACGGCATCCGCGACGACCTCGTCGTCGTGCAGCGCGTGGTGGTCGACCCCGCGCACGTTGACGAGCACCTGCGGGTACACGGTCATGACGGAGGCGAGCTCGGCGATCGACTTGCCGGTGCGGGCCATCTCGGCCGCGAGCTGGAGCCCCGTGAGGATGCCGTCGCCGGTCGTCGCGTACTCGCTGAAGATGATGTGGCCCGACTGCTCCCCGCCGAGCGAGAGCCCGTGCTCGCCCATCGCCTCGAGCACGTAGCGGTCGCCGACCGCCGTCTGCACGAGACGGATGCCGTGCTCGGCCATCGCGACGCGCAGCCCCAGGTTGCTCATGGTCGTGACCGCGAGCGTGTCATGAGCGAGGTGACCGCGACGCTTGAGGGAGATCGCGAGGATCGCCATGATCTGGTCGCCGTCGATGACGTTGCCCTCGGCGTCGACCGCGAGGCAGCGGTCCGCGTCGCCGTCGTGTGCGATGCCGAGGTCGGCACCCGTCAGCCGCACGGTCGCCTGCAGCTTCTCGAGATGGGTCGACCCGACGCCGTCGTTGATGTTGAGCCCATCCGGGTCGGCGCCGACGACGGTGACGTGGGCGCCGGCATCCGCGAAGACCTGCGGCGAGACGCCGGCAGCGGCGCCGTTGGCGGCGTCGATGACGACCTTCAGTCCGTCGAGGCGCACGTCCATGGCGCCGAGCAGGTGCAGCAGGTAGCGGTCCTCGGCGTCCGCGAAGCGGCGGATGCGGCCGACGCCGGCCCCGGTCGGCGCGAGCTTCGGCTGGGCGAGCGCGGCCTCGATGCGGTCCTCGACCTCGTCGGGGAGCTTCACCCCGCCGATCGCGAAGAACTTGATGCCGTTGTCGGGCGCCGGGTTGTGGGACGCGGACACCATGACGCCGAAGTCCGCATCCACATCGCCGACGAGGAACGCGGCGGCCGGCGTGGGGATGACCCCCGCGTCGAGCACGTCGATGCCCGAGCTGGCGAGACCCGCGGCGACCGCGGCGGCGATGAACTCGCCGGAGACCCGCGGATCGCGGGCGACGACGGCGCGCGGACGGCGACCCTCGCCGCGCACCAGCTCGGCGTGACGGCCGCGGGTGAGCACGGTTGCGGCAGCCTGAGCGAGGCCGAGGGCCAGGTCGGCGGTGATCACCTCACCGTTCGCCAGCCCCCGGACCCCGTCGGTACCGAAGAGACGCGGCATGCGCGAATCCTGCGATGCGCCTTAGCGCTTCGAGAACTGCGACGCCTTGCGGGCCTTCTTGAGACCGGCCTTCTTGCGCTCGATGACTCGGGCGTCGCGCGAGAGGAAGCCAGCCTTCTTGAGGGCCGGGCGGTTGTTCTCGCGGTCGATCTCGTTGAGGGCACGGGCGATCGCGAGGCGCAGGGCGCCCGCCTGGCCGGAGGGGCCGCCGCCGGTGATCTTGGCCTTCACGTCGTAGGAGCCGAGCAGGTCGAGCACCTTGAAGGGGTCGTTGATGAGCTGCTGGTGCAGCTTGTTCGGGAAGTAGTCCTCGAGCGCGCGGCCGTTCACGAGGAACTCGCCCCCGCCGGGGACGAGGCGCACGCGGGCGATGGCCTCCTTGCGGCGGCCCACGGCCGCGCCCGAGACGTTGAGCACGGCGCGCGGCGCGCGGGGGGCCTCGTCAGCGGGGGTCTCGGTCGAGAAGGAGGTGAGCACCTCGTCCGACACGGTGTCTTCGATCTTCGCCATCAGTGATGTCCTTGGAAGTCTCTCGGCGCTTACTGCGCGACCTGGGTGAGGGTGTAGGGCTTGGGCTGCTGCGCGGCGTGCGGGTGCTCCGCGCCGGCGTACACCTTCAGCTTCTTGATCTGGGCGCGACCCAGCGAGTTCTTCGGCAGCATGCCGCGGATGGCCTTCTCGACCGCGCGGGTCGGGTGCTTCTCGAGCAACTCCGAGTAGGTGGTGGCCGAGAGGCCGCCCGGGTAGCCGGAGTGACGGTAGGCCTTCTTCTGCTCGAGCTTCGCACCGGTGAGCGCGACCTTGTCGGCGTTCACGATGATGACGAAGTCGCCCATGTCCATGTGGGGGGCGAAGGTGGCCTTGTGCTTGCCGCGGAGGATCGCGGCGGCGTGGCTGGCGAGACGGCCGAGCACGACGTCGGTGGCGTCGATGACGACCCACTCGCGCTTGATGTCCGCCGGCGTGGGGCTGAACGTACGCGTCATGGAGAGACTCGTTTCTGGTCGGTGATGTTCGTGAATCCCGCTCCGGTGTGCGTTCCGGAGGCGATGCGTCCGGAACCCGACGATGGAGGGCCCAACTGGTCGCCCGCGCGGCGCGCAGACAACCTCAACAGACTAGTCGATGAGGCCCTCGTCCGGCAAACCGCGCTTGGCGCGCGTCTGCTCCGCGCGGGCGGCGAGCTCGGCATCCGGCGGGTAGCCGACCTCGACGAGGGTGAGACCGCGCGCGGGCAACACGACGAACTCGCTCGTGCGCCGCCCCTCGTCGCGGATGCCGGCCGCCCGCTCCGGGACGAAGCGCGCCTCCCCCGCGGCGACGCACGCACCCACGAGGGCCCGCACCATCGAGTGACAGAAGGCGTCGGCGCGCACGTGGGCGATGAGGACGCCGTCCGCGTCGCGGCGCCAGCCGAACTCCTGCAGCGTGCGGATGGTGGTGGCACCCTCGCGGGGGCGGCAGTAGGCGGCGAAGTCGTGGAGGCCGAGCAGCGAGCGTGCGGCGGCGTCCATCGCCTCGCCGTCGAGCGCGGCCGGATGCCAGAGGGTGTAGGCACGCGCGCGGGGGTCGCGCAGGGCGGCGGCATCCGCGATGCGGTACTCGTAGCGACGCCAGATCGCCGAGAAGCGCGCGTCGAAACCCGCGGGTGCCGCGCTCGCGCGGAGCACCTGCACGTCGGCCGCCTGCCCGACGATGCCGTTGATGCGACGGGCGAGCGACTCCGCGCCGCTTGCGCCGGCACCCCGTCCGCGGGGCCGGCGCTCGAGCTGGGCGAGCTGCCCGGGGGCGAGGTCGAGGTGGGCGACCTGCCCGATCGCGTGCACCCCGACATCCGTGCGTCCCGCGACGGTGAGACGGGGCGGCTCCGTCTCGGCGCGGCCGAAGAGGGTCGCGAGGGCGTCCTCGAGCACGCCCTGCACGGTGCGAAGGCCCGGCTGACGCGCCCAGCCGGTGAAGTCGGTGCCGTCGTAGGCCAGGTCGAGCCGGATGCGTGTCGCTGCGTCCGGGGTGCTCACGCCCCGAGTGTAGATGGCCGACGCTCTCCGTCCGCTGGCGAAGACTCAGCGCGGACGGACCCGCGACCTCTTACCCTGGGAGGGCTGCCATGAACACCCGTGCCCCGAAACCCGACGACGCGCCCCCCACGCCGGCGCGCGGCTCGGGCGCGCGCGGAGCGGCGAAGGACGCGGCCGACGCGAAGAAGCCCGCAACCCGCGCGGGGAAGGCGGCGGGCGCCAAGAAGCCCGCCGCCGCGAGCGAGCCGGCTGCGAGCAAGCCCGCCGCCGCGAAGAAGCCGAGCGCGACGCCCGCGGCGAAGAAGCCCTCGCCCGCGACAAGACCCGCGGCGGGCAAGCCTGACCCCACGGCGAAGCCGGCGGACAAGAAGCCGGCCGCAGCGAGCAAGCCGGCGGTAAGCAATCCAGGACCCACGAACAAATCGGCCGCGCGCAAGCCGGCGACCGCGACGAAGCCGGACGCCGCGACGAAGCCCGCGGCGAGGCCCGCGCCGGCGCCGGAGAAGGAGGCCGCGCCTCCTCCCGCCGCCATCGCACCGTCCGTGTCCGCCGACCCGATGCCGTCGGCGCCGGCCGCGCCTCCCGCGCGCACCCACCTCGCGGGACTCGACGGGCTCCGCGCGATCGCCGTCATCGTGGTCGTGCTGTTCCACCTCACGCCCGGAGCCGTCGTCGGCGGCTACCTCGGCGTCGACGTCTTCTTCGTCGTGAGCGGCTTCATCATCACGCGCCTGCTGCTCCTCGAGCACGTCGCCACGGGTCGCATCCGGCTGGGGGCGTTCTGGCTGCGGCGCGCTCGGCGTCTGCTCCCCGCGCTCCTCGTGCTGCTGCTCGCCTGCAGCACCGCGGCGCTGCTCATCGGCGGCGACGTGCTCGTCGGTCTCGGCGGGCAGCTGCTGACGGCGCTGACCTTCTCGAGCAACTGGTACTTCATCGCGAGCGGCTCCGACTACTTCGCGAGCACGGCGCCCGAGCTGTTCCGCAACCTCTGGTCGCTCGCCGTCGAGGAGCAGTTCTACCTGCTGTGGCCGCTCCTGCTGCTGCTCGTGGTGCTGCGCCTGCCGCGGCCCGCGCGGATCGTCGCGCTCGCCCTCGCCACCACCGCATCCGCGCTCGCCATGGGGATGCTGCTCGTGCCCGGCAACCCCACCTCGGTGTACTACGGCACGGGGACGCACGCCTTCGGCCTCACGCTCGGCGCCCTGCTCGCCGTCGCGAGCCGCTGGTGGTCGCCGCGCGCACTCGAGTGGCCGCGCGCCGCGCGCCGCGGCCTCGGCCTCGCGGGCGCGCTCGCCCTCTCGGGGCTGCTCGCCCTCTCGTTCCTCATGCCGGGCGAGGCCGACTGGGCGTACCGGGGCGGCCTGCTCGCGGTCGCGGTGCTCACGGCCGTGCTCATCGCGGCGTTCCTCGTGCCGGGGTCGGCGCTCGCCCGCGGCGTCGACGCGGCGCCGCTGCGCTGGATCGGGCGACGCAGCTACGGCATCTACCTGTGGCACTGGCCGGTGTTCGTGCTGCTGACTGCGGCACTGCCTGCGTGGACCATGGATCCCGCGCTCGCCTGGGCGCTCGGCGGGGTCGCCGCGGCGATCACCGTCGTGGCCGCCGCGCTGAGCTACCGGTTCGTCGAGACGCCGATCCGCCGCGACGGGTTCCGCGCCGCGCTGCGGGCGTGGGCGGCGGGGTGGCGAGCACCACGGCTCGTGACGCTCGGCAGTGCGGCGGCGATCATCCTGCTGCTCGCGGGGATCGCCGGAACCGCCGCCGCCCTCGTGGTGCAGCCGCGGCAGAGCGACGTCGCCGACCGCATCCAGGCGGGCGAGGACGCCATCCGGGAGACCCCGGCGCCGCCGGCCCCCTCCGCCTCACCGACCCCGGACCCCACCGGTCCCCCACCGCAGCTGCAGGGCGACCAGATCACCGCGGTGGGCGACTCCGTGATGCTCGCCGCGGTACCCGAGCTGCAGGAGGCGTTCCCCGGCATCCAGATCGACGCCGTCGTCTCGCGGCAGATGTCCTCCGCGCCCGACATCCTGCGCGCCCTGCGGGACGCGGGCGCCCTCCGCCCCTTCGTCGTCGTCGCGCTCGGCACCAACGGCTCGGTCGGGCAGCAGACGCTCGAGGACATCCGCGATGTCATCGGCCCGGAGCGGGAGCTGGTGCTCGTGACGGCGCAGGCGCCGCGCGGATGGATCCCCGGCGTCAACGAGAAGCTCGGCGCCTTCGCGTGGCAGTACCGCGACGTCGAGCTCGCGGACTGGTACACCGCCATCCAGCCGCACCTCGACGTGCTCGCGCGCGACAAGGTCCACTTCGGCGGCGCGGGCGCCCGCATCTTCACCGCCACCATCCAGGAGGCCCTGACGCGCCTCGCGGCCCTGCCGCCCGTGCGTGACGAGCTGGCCGACGAGTCGCTCCCCCGCCCCGTCTGACCTGCGCCCATCCGGCCTCGGGTCAATCGGCGGGAGCAACCGCGTCATCGGCGGGGGCTGTGGCGGGCGCGGGCGGCATAACGTGTGTGTGGCGGGGGTAGCTTCTCCCGCCGCGTGCACGCTTTTCCGCCCGGTACGCGCGGGCCTCTCCGGCGGCCCAGCCGACGCAGCGGGAACGCGAGAGGCCCCGCTCGGCGTGAGCGGGGCCTCTCGGCGAATGCGGATGCGAGGAGTTACTTCTCCTCGGACTCCTCCGAAGGCGCGTCCTCCGCCGACTCCTCGGCGGGAGCCTCGGCCTCGGTCGAGGCCTCCTCGGCGGCCGTCTCCTCGACGACCTCCTCGGCGGGGGACTCGGTCTCCGTGACCTCGGTCTCCTCCGCGGCCGGCTTCGCCTTCGGGGTCTCGGCGCGGGCAGCCGACTTCTTCGACGACGCCGGCTTCTTCACGACCGGCTCGAGCACGAGCTCGATGACCGCCATGGGGGCGTTGTCGCCCTTGCGGTTGCCGATCTTCGTGATGCGGGTGTAGCCGCCCTCGCGCTCGGCGACGAGCGGCGCGATCTCGGTGAAGAGCTCGTGCACGACGGTCTTGTCGCCGATGACGGACAGCACACGACGACGCGAGTGCAGGTCGCCGCGCTTGGCGAAGGTGATGAGGCGCTCGGCCACGGGACGCAGGCGCTTGGCCTTCGTCTCGGTGGTCGTGATGCTCTTGTGGGTGAACAGGGCCGCGGCGAGGTTCGCGAGCAGCAGGCGCTCGTGCGCCGGACCGCCGCCGAGACGGGGACCCTTGGTGGGCTGGGGCATGATCAGTCGTTCTCCAGGAAATGAATCAGGTCAGGAAGGGCGTTCTCAGACGGTCTCGTCGTCGTATCCGCCGTAGAAGTGCGCGCCGTCGAAGCCGGGCACGCTGTCCTTGAGCGAGAGGCCGAGCTCGACGAGCTTGTCCTTCACCTCGTCCACGGACTTCTGACCGAAGTTGCGGATGTTCATGAGCTGCGTCTCCGAGAGGGCGACGAGCTCGCTGACGGTGTTGATGCCCTCGCGCTTGAGGCAGTTGTACGAGCGCACCGAGAGGTCGAGGTCCTCGATGGGCATCGACAGCTCGCTCGAGAGCACGGCGTCGACCGGGGCCGGCCCGATCTCGATGCCCTCGGCCGCGGTGTTGAGCTCGCGGGCGAGACCGAAGAGCTCGACGAGGGTGCGACCGGCGGATGCGATGGCGTCGCGCGGCGTGATCGCCGGCTTCGTCTCGACGTCGACCACGAGGCGGTCGAAGTCGGTGCGCTCGCCGGCACGGGTGGCCTCGACGCGGTAGGTGACCTTGAGCACGGGCGAGTAGATCGAGTCGACCGGGATCTGGCCGGCCTCGCTGAACTCGCTGCGGTTCTGGGTGGCCGAGACGTAGCCGCGGCCGCGCTCGATGGTGAGCTCGAGGTCGAACTTCGCCTTGTCGTTGAGCGTCGCGATGACGAGGTCCGGGTTGTGGATCTCGACCCCCGCCGGCGCCGAGATGTCGGCGGCGGTCACCTGGCCCGCGCCGGTCTTGCGCAGGTAGGCGGTGATGGGCTCGTCGTGCTCGCTCGAGACGACCAGGTTCTTGATGTTGAGGACGATCTCGACGACGTCCTCCTTGACACCGGGGATGGTGTCGAACTCGTGCTGGATGCCGTCGAGGCGGATGCTCGTGACCGCCGCGCCCGGGATGGACGACAGCAGGGTGCGGCGCAGCGAGTTGCCGAGCGTGTAGCCGAAGCCGGGCTCGAGGGGCTCGATGACGAACGCGGAGCGGAACTCCGAGATGACCTCTTCGGAGAGGGTGGGACGCTGTGCGATGAGCACGTGGTTTCCTTTCGGCGAGGGCGTCCGCCATATGACGCCCACGACAGATGCGGCGGGTGGCTGGGCCGCCGGTGTGTTGAGTTATGAGAGCTTTCCGCTGGTCGAGTAGCCCGCGCAGCGGGCGTATCGAGACCACCTCGCGATGGGTCTCGACACGCCGCTGGAGGCGGCTACTCGACCGGCGGGTGGTTCGAGATCAGACGCGGCGGCGCTTCGGCGGGCGGCATCCGTTGTGCGCCTGCGGCGTCACATCGTTGATGGTGCCGACCTCGAGGCCCGCGGCCTGGAGCGAGCGGATCGCGGTCTCGCGTCCCGAGCCGGGACCCTTGACGAAGACGTCGACCTTCTTCATGCCGTGCTCCTGCGCCTGGCGCGCGGCCGACTCGGCGGCGAGCTGTGCGGCGTAGGGGGTCGACTTGCGCGAGCCCTTGAAGCCGACGGCGCCGGACGAGGCCCAGCTGATGACGGCACCCGAGGGGTCGGTGATGGAGACGATGGTGTTGTTGAACGTCGACTTGATGTGGGCCTGGCCCACGGCGATGTTCTTCTTCTCCTTGCGGCGGGCCTTGCGCGCGCCGGTCTTCGGAGCAGCCATTACTTCTTACCTGCCTTCTTCTTGCCGGCCACGGTGCGCTTCGGGCCCTTGCGAGTGCGTGCGTTGGTCTTGGTGCGCTGACCACGCACGGGCAGGCCGCGGCGGTGGCGCAGACCCTCGTAGGAGCCGATCTCGACCTTGCGGCGGATGTCGGCCTGCACCTCGCGGCGCAGATCTCCCTCGACCTTGTAGTTGCCCTCGATGTGGTCGCGGAGGGCGACAAGCTGGTCGTCGCTCAGATCCTTCACGCGGATGTCACCGGAGATCCCGGTGTCCTTGAGGGTTGCGAGGGCGCGGGTGCGGCCCACGCCGTAGATGTACGTCAGGGCGACCTCGACGCGCTTGTCGCGCGGGATGTCGACGCCGGCGATACGTGCCATGGCGGCTTCTCCTTGTGGAGTCGTTCGGAGGTGTGGAGCGCCGCCGGTGCCCGGGCCTCCGACCCGAGGTGTCCCCTCCGTATGCGGGAGGATCTGGCGGTGCTTCTTGTCTATTGAGTTATCGGAGTGACGCTGCTTCGCGCGGATCGCGTGCGCTCCGCGGAATAAACACAGCCGCGATCAGCGGCGTGAGCAGCGACAGGGCTTTAGCCTTGACGCTGCTTATGCCGCGGGTTGCTCTTGCAGATGACCATCACGCGGCCGTTGCGGCGGATGACCTTGCAGTGGTCGCAGATGGGCTTGACGCTCGGGTTGACCTTCATGTTTCCTTCTCGCTGTCCTCGTACCTGTGCCCCGCGGGGCGCAGGCCGTTACTTTCCGAGCGTCACTTGTAGCGGTAGACGATCCGGCCGCGGGTCAGGTCGTAGGGGCTCAGCTCCACGATCACGCGGTCCTCGGGGAGGATCCGGATGTAGTGCTGACGCATCTTGCCCGAAATGTGGGCGAGAACCTTGTGCCCGTTGCTCAGCTCGACGCGGAACATCGCGTTCGGCAGAGCCTCGAGGACAGATCCCTCGATCTCGATGACGCCGTCTTTCTTGGCCATACCCTCTAAATCGCTATCGGTGACGCTCGGTCATGCGGGTGATTGATTCGGTGCAGACGGCCCGAAGGCACAAGGCACCAAAGATCGATCCTAACCGATTAACCGCGGGCGCGCCAGCCGGCGCGAGGGGGCGTTACTCCTCGTTGACGGCGGAGATGATCGCGAAGAGGGCCGCCGCATCCGGCGCCGCGAGCAGCGCCTGCACGTCGTCGTCGTCCGAGAACAGCACCGCGATGCGTCCCAGGATCTCGAGGTGCTCGTTCTCGCGGCCGGCGATGCCGACCACGAAGCGCACCTCGTCGCCGTCCCAGTCGATCGCGGAGGGGTAGCGGATGACGGCGAGCGCCGTCCGGTGGATGAACTCGCGCCCCTCGTTCGTGCCGTGGGGGATCGCGAGGTAGTTCCCCATCGAGGTCGACACGGTCGCCTCGCGGGCGAGCATCGAGTCGACGTAGCCGGGCCGCACGGCGCCGGCCTCCACGAGGAGGCGTCCGACGTCGCGGATCGCCTCCTCGCGGGTCGGGGTCCGGTCGGCGAGCACCACACGCTCCGGGGTCAGGATGTCGTCGCTCATGGTGTGCTCCTCTCTCGCCGCCGGACCCGTGGGCCTACTGCGCGGCCCCTTCCTTCTGCTCCGCGACCAGCTGCACGACCTCGTCGTACTTCGGGCTGTTCATGAAGTTGTCGACAGAGACGTGGATCGCGTTCGGCGCCTTCTGCCTGGCGCGCTCGGTCAGCTCATTCTGCGTGATGACGAGGTCCTCGTCACCTGTCAGGTTCGCGATCGCCGCGTTCGACACATCCGCGTCGACCCCGGCCTTCTTGAACTTGTTGCGCAGCACGGATGCGCCCATCGCGCTCGACCCCATGCCCGCGTCGCACGCGAACACGACCTTGTGGATGGGACGACCCGCCACCTCGCCGACGGCCAGGCTCGAGGCGAGACCCGAGAGCACCGAGCTCTCCTTGCCCTTGTTCTTCTCGGTCTGCGCGATCGAGGCCGCGAGACGGGCGTCCGCCTCGGCCTCGGAGGCGAGGTCGCGCTTGCGGCTCGCCAGCAGGATGGGCATCGCGATGAGGAACGTCACCGCCGCCGCGAGCACCACCGACAGGACCACGCCGACGTAACTGTCGGGGGCTGTCTGGAAGAGCACCGCGAAGATCGACCCCGGCGCCGCGGGGGCCCGCAGACCCGAGTTGAAGATCACGTTCGTCAGCACGCCGGTTGCACCGCCGCCGATCATCGCGAGGATGAGCAGCGGCTTCGCGAGCACGTACGGGAAGTACACCTCGTGGATGCCGCCGAGGAACTGGATGATGAACGCACCCGGCGCCGTCGCCCGCGCCGCGCCCACCCCGAAGAGGGTGATCGCGATGAGCAGACCCGCGCCCGGGCCGGGGTTCGCCTCGACGAGGAAGAGCAGGCTCTTACCCTGCTCCTCGACCTGCGCCGTGCCGAGCGGCGTGAAGACGCCGTGGTTGATGGCGTTGTTGAGGAACAGCACCTTCGCCGGCTCGACGAGGATCGAGGCGAGCGGGATCAGGTGCGTGGAGATCAGCCAGTTGACCGCGGTGCCGAGCGCGTCGCTGAAGATCTTGATGAGCGGTGCGAGCCCGAAGAACGCGGCGAGCGCCAGCAGGAAGCCCAGGATGCCGGAGGAGAAGTTGTCGACCAGCATCTCGAATCCGGGCTTGATCTTGCCAGCCCAGATCTTGTCGACCTGCTTGAGGATCCAGGCCGACAGCGGACCGCAGATCATCGCGCCGAGGAACATGATGGTGCCCGCCGCGCCGATCACGACGCCCATCGTGACGACCGTGCCGATGACGGCACCGCGGACGCCGTACACCATCCGGCCGCCGGTGTAGCCGATGAGCAGCGGCAGCAGGTAGGTGATCATCGGGCCGACGAGGCCCACCCACACGGTGCCGTCGGGCGTCGTCCCGCCGCCGAGGATGGCGGAGTCCGCCCAACGCCAGGCCTCGACCGGGCTGTTGTTGCCGACCCACCCGTTGTCGATGAACATCGCGGTCACGATGCCCCACGCGATGAAGGCGGCGATGTTGGGCATGATCATGCCCGAGAGGAAGGTTCCGAATCTCTGGACGGCGACGCGGGCTCCCCCGCCCCGCGGTGCCGCCGCCGTTGCTGACGTCGTCGTCATGATGTTGTGCCTCCTGGCTCCGATGCCGGGCTAGCGCCCGGCGGTGATGGTGTCGGCGGCCGCCCGGGCCGCCTCTCGGGCATCGGCGGCCTCATCGGCCGCCAGGGCTGCCTCGGCGATCGCACGCGCATCGTCGAGGGTGTGCCGCGCGAGGGATACGCGGACGTCTGCGAGGGCCGTCGGCGACATCGACAGGCTCGTGACCCCGAGCCCTGTCAGCACGACGGCGAGGAGCGGGTCGGCTGCGGCCTCGCCGCACACGCCCACCGGCTTGCCGAGGGCGGCGCCCGCGGCGCCGACCTCCTTCACGAGCCGCAGCACCGCGGGGTGCCACGGGTCCTGGAGGGCCGCGACCGATCCGAGCTGGCGGTCGGCGGCCATCGTGTACTGCGTCAGATCGTTGGTGCCGATCGACGCGAAGTCGGTGCGCGAGAGCACCCGGTCGGCGATGAGCGCCACCGAGGGGATCTCCACCATCACCCCGGCGGTGCGGATGCCGGCGTCGTGGATGGCGCGCGTGATGAACGCGGTCTCCTCCACGGTCGCGACCATGGGCGCCATGACCCACAGCTCGGCCTCCGTCTGGGCCTGGGCTCCGGCGAGCGCCGTCAGCTGGTCGGCGAGCACGGATGCCGACGCCCGCAGGGCACGCAGCCCCCGCTGGCCGAGGGCCGGGTTCTCCTCCTCACCCGGCGAGAGGAACGCGAGCGGCTTGTCGGCACCCGCGTCGAGCAGGCGCACGACGACACGCTTCCCCGGGAACGCGGCGAGCACCTCGCGGTAGCTCTCCTGCTGGTCGGCGACGCTCGGCGCCGTCGTGAGCCGATCGAGGAAGAGGAACTCCGTGCGGAAGAGCCCGACGCCCTCGGCGCCGAGCCGCACCGCCTCGGCCGCCTCGCCCGGCTTGCCGACGTTGGCGAGCAGCTTCACGGGCGTGCCGTCGGCGAGCGCACCGGGACCGGCGGGTGCGTCGGCGGCCGCCTGGCGGGCGGCGATGCGCGCCTCCGCGTCGGCGAGCTCCGCGGCATCCGGGTCCACCCAGACCCGCCCGCGCTCGGCGTCGACGATGACCTGGGTGCCGTCCGGCAGCCCCTCGACACCCACCGCGCCGACGATCGCGACGATGCCGCGCTGGCGGGCCAGGATCGCGGTGTGCGAGGTCGGACCCCCCTCGCTCGTCACGAACGCGAGCACGCGGTCGAGGTCGAGGACGGCGGTGTCGGCCGGGGCGAGGTCCCGTGCGACCAGCACATAGGGGTGGCCGGGGTCGACGACGAGCTCCGTCGAGCGCCCCTGCAGCGCCGCGACGGCGCGATCCGAGAGGTCGTGCAGGTCGGCGGCGCGCTCCGCGAAGTACTCGCCCGCGTCGGCGAGCAGCGCCGCGAACTCCCCGAACGCATCCGCGACGGCCTTCTCGGCGGTGACGCCCGACCCGAGGTGCCGCTCGACGCTCGCGATCAGCTCCGGATCGTCGGTCATGAGGGCCTGCGCCTCGAGCACATCGCGGGTCGCCTCGTCGGCGCCCGCCGCGCGCTCGCGCAGCTGGGCCGACACGCTCGCGAGCGCCTCCCGCGCGCGCGCCAGCTCGGCATCCGCACCGAGCGCGCTGCGCGCGTCCGTCGGCGCCGCGGCCGTCTGCCGCGACACGTGCAGCACCGGACCGACGACGACACCCGTGCCGACGCCGACCCCGCGCAGCTCGCGGACCTCGATCATCCGGCGGCCTCGTCGTGGTCCGTGGTGAGGAACTCCGACAGCTCGTCGAGCACGCGCTCCGCGTCGTCGCCCTCGACGTTCAGGACGACCTCGTCGCCGTTCTCGAAGCCCGCCGCGATGATCCCCAGGATGCTGGCCGCGTTCACGGCCTTCCCCTCCGGACGCGCGATCGTGACCTGGTGACCGGAGGCCGCCACGGCCTGGGTGAAGAGCTTGGCCGGCCGGGCGTGCAGCCCGTGCCCCGAGGCGATCGTCACAGTGCGTTCCATCAGGAGGTCCTTCCGAGTCCGGTGGCGGCGAGCGCCGCCAGGGTCGTGTCGAGCAGTTCGTCGCCATCCTCCCGCGCCGCGTCCGCCAGCACCACGAACGGCACATCGGCGGCGGCCGCCGCGGCGCCGAGCAGCGCGACCTCCCCGCCCAGATGGGCGCCCGCGATCACGAGGTCGGAGGCACGGATGAGGTCCGGGGCGGCAGCGGCCGACGACGGCACGGGGGTCAGCTCGACGCCCCGGGCCGCGGCTGCGCGGCGCAGACGCTGGGCGACGAAGGTGCTCGACGCTCCCGCGCCGCACACGATGAGCACCCGCATGGCGTTCCGTCTCCGCGTCTCGGCCGCCCGCGGAATCCGCGTCGGCGGCGCTGCCGTCCCGAACCGAGTTCGGGGCCCGCCGGTTCCCTCTCCCGGCGGGCGAGGCCAGTGTGCTCCCGACGGATGCGGCCACGCCAGCCCCACCGCTTCCGCACCCCCGGAAATCTCCGCGGAAGCGCCCCGCGCCCCGGCACCGTTTGCTTGACTGGACGCGCGCGCACGGTCGCGGAGCGGGAGTGTGATGGTCGACAGACACCAGCAGCTCACGGACGCCCTCGCCCAGCACGGAGGCTGGGTGACGGCAGCCGACCTCGCCGCGCGCCTCGGCGTCACCGACCGCAGCATCCGGGGCTACGTCGCGACCCTCAACGCCGCGGGCGAGACACCGCTCATCGAATCGGGGCCGTCCGGCTACCGGCTCGACCGGGCGGAGTGGGCGCGCCGCATCCGCGACGACCAGGGCGACGGCGCATCCACGCCCGCCGCGCGCGTGTCGGCCGTGCTCCGCGCGCTCCTGGACGCGGCCCCCGACTCGGAGGGCGTCGACGTCTACGAGCTCGCCGAGCGCCTGCACGTGAGCGACTCGACCCTCGAATCCGACCTCGCACGCGCCCGCTCCCGGGCCGGCGCGCTGGGCCTCACGATCGTCCGCACCCGCGAGCACGCTCAGCTCGAGGGCCCCGAGACGGCGCGGCGCCGCCTCATCGGGGCGCTCTTCCGCGACGAGGCGACCCGCGGGATGCGCGAGGTCGACCGCATCGAGAGCTGGTTCGCGGCGGGCGACCTCAGCGCCTTCAAGACCGACCTCATCGCGCGCCTCGTCTCCGACGGCTACGAGATCAACGACTACGGCCTCGGCACCGTGCTGCTGCACCTCGCGATCGCCGTCGACCGCACCCAGGGCCGCCACAGCCTCCCCGACCGCACGGGGGGCGACGAGGGCGTCTTCGCCGCCATTCTCGACGAGCTCGTCGCCGACCACTTCGGGGTGCGGCTCCCGCCCGGCGACCTCGACTACCTCGGATTCCTGCTCGGCACCCGCGTGGCCGTCGACCCCGTCGACGCCGGACCCCCGCCCCTCGACGACGAGGACCTCGCCCGGGTGCGCGCCATCGTCGAGAAGGCGGCGCGCGAGTACCTCGTCGACCTCGAGGGCGACGACGACTTCCTCCTCCGGCTCGCCATGCACATCCGCCAGCTGCAGCGGCGTGCGCAGGAGGGATCCTTCTCGCGCAACCCGCTCACGAGGTCCATCAAGTCCGGGTACCCGATGATCTACGAGCTCGCCGTGTACCTCGCGCGCGAGCTGCAGCTCGACTCCGGCATCGCGGTGCCGGAGGACGAGATCGCCTACCTCGCGATGCACCTCGGCGCACGCCTCGAGGAGCAGCGGCAGGCGGAGCAGGCCGTCACCGCGACCATCGTCGCCCCCGCCTACCACCGCCTCCACCTCGAGCTGCTGCGCCGTGTCGAGGCGTCCGTCGGCGCCGAGCTGCGCATCGAGCAGCTCGACACCCGCTCCGACGTCGACTGGGATGCGCTCCCCGGCGACCTCGTCATCTCCGTCATCGACCCGCCCGCCCCGAGCGACCGCATCCTCGTCGTGCACCCGTTCCTCGGCGAGACGGACGCGCAGGCCATCCACACGGCCATCGCCCGCGTGCGCCGGCAACGACGCCGCACCCGCCTCGCCGAGCGGCTCGCCTCCTACTTCGATGAGCGGCTGTTCTTCCGGGAGCTGTACGCACCGGACGCGGAGGGCATGATCCGCACCCTCGGCGCACGCATGGTGGAGGCGGGCGTCGTCGACGAGGCCTACGTGGACGGCGCGATCGAACGCGAGCGCCTCTCCTCGACCGCCTTCACCGACGGGCTCGCCATGCCGCACGCCATGGCGATGACGGCCGAGCGCACCGCGATCGCACTGGTGCTCAACTCGACCTCGATGCCGTGGGGGGATGCGCGGGTCGAGGTGGTGGCGTTCATCGCCTTCAGCGAGTCGGGCCGCGCCTCCTTCCAGGAGGTGTTCGACCAGCTGGTCGAGGTCTTCTCGGACCGCGACAACGTCCGCACCCTCGCCGCCCGTGCCACCGACGTCCCCACCCTGGTCGCCGAGCTCACCCGTCTCATCGACGCCTGACCTCCGCCCTCTCCCCCTCAAGCCGCTTCCCCCGCTCAAGCCGCTTCGCGGGGGTGCCGGGGGTCTTCCGAGCCGCATGCCCCCGCGCGCCTGGACGGCGCGCTCCCGCCAGTCCCGATGCCAGCGTCTCGGAAGACCCCCGGCATCCCCGCTTCGCTCGTGCGAAGGATGCCGCGGCGGACGCCGCTCTCACGCTGCGCCCGTCGCAGAGGCCAGCTCCTGGGATGCGTGATTCCCGCTGAAGAGCGAAGCGGGTGGGCGGGATCGCGTGCGAGACGCTGGCATCGGGACTGGCGGGAGCGCATCGCCGTCAGGCGATACGCGGGGGCATGCGGCTCGCACGCGATCCCGGCCGACCGCGAAGCGGCGTGAGCGGCCCGACCGCGAAGCGGGGCGAGCGGGGTGAGTTAGGCCGAGGTCTCGACGGAGCCGATGCCGGCGTCCGCGAAGGCCGCCCAGATGCGATCGGTGACGTCGTCGACGGCGCCGAGCCCGTCGACCTCGAGGAGGAGCCCCTGCTCGCGGAACATCTCCAGCACCGGCGCGGTCTCGCGCTGGTACACCTCCTGGCGGTGCCGGATGGCCTCCTCGGAGTCGTCGGCGCGGCCCTGCTCGATGGCGCGCTTGCGCAGGCGGCGCACGATCTCGTCCTGGTCGGCGACGAGGCGGAGCACCGCGTCGAGCTTGTGGCCGTGGGAGGCGAGCAGCTCGTCGAGGTAGCGCACCTGGTCGGGCGTGCGGGGGTAACCGTCGAGCAGGAAGCCGGTGGTCGCGTCGGCCTCGGAAAGCCGGTCGGTGACGAGCTCGTTGGTGAGCGAGTCGGGCACGTAGTCGCCGGCGTCGACGATGGCCTTGACGCGCTTGCCGAGCTCGGTCTCGTTCTTGATGTTGGCGCGGAAGATGTCGCCGGTGGAGATGGTGGGGATGCCGAAGTGCTCGGCGATCCGTGCCGCCTGGGTTCCCTTGCCGGCTCCCGGGGGGCCGACGATGAGCAGCCGGACCGTCACCGGAGCAGGCCCTCGTAGTGGCGCTGCTGCAGCTGCGAGTCGATCTGCTTCACGGTCTCGAGTCCGACGCCGACCATGATGAGGATCGAGGTGCCGCCGAACGGGAAGTTCTGGTTGGCGCCGACGAGCACGAGCGCGATGAGCGGCACGAGCGCGATGACGCCGAGGTAGAGCGACCCGGGCAGCGTCACGCGGGTGAGCACGTAGTCGAGGTACTCGGCGGTGGGTCGTCCCGCGCGGATGCCGGGGATGAATCCGCCGTACTTCTTCATGTTGTCAGCGACCTCGTCCGGGTTGAACGTGATGGCGACGTAGAAGTAGGTGAACCCGACGATGAGCAGGAAGTACAGCAGCATGTAGAGCGGGTGGTCGCCGCGCGTGAGGTAGGTGGAGATCCACTGCACCCACGGCTGGGCGACCTCGCCCTGCTTCGGCTGGTTGAACTGCGCGATGAGCGCCGGCAGGTACAGCAGCGAGGAGGCGAAGATGACCGGCACGACGCCCGCCATGTTGACCTTGATCGGGATGTAGGTGTTGTTGCCGCCGTAGGTGCGGCGCCCCACCATGCGCTTCGCGTACTGCACGGGGATGCGCCGCTGGGACTGCTCGACGAAGATGACGGCGAACATGATGACGATGCCGATCGCGATGACGAGCAGCAGGGTCTCGATGTTGTGCTGGGCGGCGATGGCGCCGAGCGAGTTCGGGAAGGCCGCGACGATCGAGGTGAAGATGAGCAGCGACATGCCGTTGCCGACGCCGCGCTCGGTGATGAGCTCGCCCATCCACATGATGACGCCGGTGCCGGCGGTCATGGTGATGACCATGAGCAGGATGCCGTACCAGGTGTCGCCGCCGGGGACGATGAGCTGGGAGCACTCGGCGGTGCCGGTGTTGCCGAAGAGGGCGCCGGAGCGGGCGACGGTGATGAGGGTCGTCGACTGCAGCACGCCGAGGGCGATGGTCAGGTAGCGCGTGTACTGCGTGAGCTTGGCCTGACCCGCCTGGCCCTCCTTGTAGAGGGTGTCGAAGTGCGGGATGACGACGCGCAGCAGCTGCACGATGATCGACGCGGTGATGTACGGCATGATGCCGAGCGCGAAGATCGACAGCTGCAGCAGCGCGCCGCCGGAGAACAGGTTGACGAGGTCGTAGAGACCCGAGGCGCCCGCGTTGCCCGCGAGACATGCCTGGACGTTGCCGAAGTCGACGAAGGGCGCGGGGACGAACGACCCGAGCCGGAACAGGGCGATGATGCCCAGCGTGAACGCGATCTTGCGGCGGAGGTCCGGCGTGCGGAAGATCCGCGCGACGGCACTGAACACGACGCCTCCCGGGTGAGATTCTGAAGCGTGCCGCACCAGGGAGGTGCGGCGAGGAGGTGGCCCCGGGTGGGGCCACCTTCCCGATGGCTACTTGACGGAGCCGCCGGCGGCGACGATCTTCTGCTCCGCAGAGCTCGAGACCTTGTCGACCGCAACGTTCAGCTTAACCGCAATCTCGCCGGTGCCGAGCACCTTGACCTTCTCGTTCTTGCGGACGGCGCCCTTGGCGACGAGGTCGTTGATGGTGACGTCGCCGCCCTTGGGGTAGAGCTCGGCCAGGCGGTCCAGGTTCACGACCTGGTACTCGACCCGGAACGGGTTCTTGAATCCGCGGAGCTTCGGGGCGCGCATGACCTGGTTCAGGTTGCCGCCCTCGAGGCCGACGCGCACCTGGTAGCGGGCCTTGGTGCCCTTGGTGCCGCGTCCCGCGGTCTTTCCCTTGGAGCCCTCACCGCGTCCAACGCGGGTCTTGGCCTTCTTCGCTCCCTCGGCGGGACGGAGGTGGTGGGCCTTGAGCACCTGCGGGCGCGACGCGGGTGCGTCGGCCTTCTTGGCTGCCGGCTTCTTGGCGGCGGGCTTGGCCTCGGCCTTGGGGGCGTCGGCGTCGCTCTTCGCGGCGGCGGCCTTGGGGGCAGCGGCCTTCGCCGGCGCCTTCTTCTCGGCTGCCGGCTTCTCGGCAGCCGCCTTGGGGGCAGCAGCCTTCGAGGCGGCGGCCTTGGGGGCAGCCTTCTCGGCGGCGGGCTTCTTCTCCGCGGCGGCGGCCTTGGGGGCTGCAGCCTTGGCGGGCGCCTTCTTCTCGGTCGTCGCCTTGTCGGCGGCGGCCTTGGGTGCGGTGGCCTTCTTCTCGGCCGGCTTCTTCTCGTCAGCCATTAGTCAATCTCCTCGACCTTCACGAGGTGGGCGACCGTGCGGACGTACCCGCGGTTCGCCGGGGTGTCCTCGCGCACGACGACGTCGCCGATGCGCTTGAGGCCCAGGCTGCGCAGGGTGTCGCGCTGGTTCTGCTTCTCGCTGATAACGGACTTGATCTGGGTCACCTTGAGTCGGGCGGCCATCAGGCACCAACCTTCGCGGTAGCGGCGGCGCGTGCGTCGGCCTCGGCGCGGATGAGGCGCTCCGGCGCGACGTCCTCGAACTCGAGGCCGCGGCGCGCGGCGACCGCGCGGGGCTCCTCGAGCTGCTTGAGAGCGGTCACGGTCGCGTGGACGATGTTGATCGTGTTCGACGAGCCGAGCGACTTCGACAGCACGTCGTGGATGCCGGCGCACTCGAGCACGGCGCGCACGGGACCACCCGCGATGACACCGGTACCGGCGGCGGCGGGACGCAGCAGCACGACACCGGCGGCCGCCTCACCCTGGACGGGGTGGGGGATGGTCGCACCGGCGCGGGGGACGCGGAAGAAGTTCTTCTTCGCCTCCTCGACGCCCTTCGAGATCGCGAGCGGCACCTCGCGCGCCTTGCCGTAGCCGACGCCGACCATGCCGTTGCCGTCGCCCACGACGACGAGCGCCGTGAAGCTGAAGCGACGGCCGCCCTTGACGACCTTCGACACGCGGTTGATGGTCACCACGCGCTCGAGGAACTGGCTGTCCTCACGGCCGCCGCGTGCGCCGCGGTCGTTGCGCGGGTTGCGCTCGCGGCTGCCGCGGCGCTGCTCGCGGGGCTCACCCTGCGACTGCGTGCCCGCGGCGGTCTCCACGACCTGACCCTCGGCGATCTCCTCGGACTGCACGTCCTGGTTCTCCTTGTTCTCGGCGCCCGTGGGCGCCTCGGTGGCGTCGCTCACAGCTCCAGCCCTCCCTCGCGCGCGCCGTCGGCGATCGCCGCGACGCGTCCGGCGTACTTGTTGCCTCCGCGGTCGAACACGACCGCGTCGATGCCGGCCTTCTTGGCGCGCTCGGCGACGAGCTCGCCGACCTTCTTCGCCTTGGCCGTCTTGTCACCGTCGAAGGTGCGCAGCTCGGCCTCGAGCGTCGAGGCCGAGGCCACGGTGTGACCCTTGCTGTCGTCGACGAGCTGCACGAAGACGTGACGGGCCGAACGGGTGACGACGAGACGCGGACGGTCCGCGGTCCCGGCGATGCGCTTGCGCAGACGCGCGTGGCGACGGTTGCGCTGCGCGGACTTGCTGATGCCAGCCATGATCACTTACCACTCTTTCCGGCCTTGCGGCGGACGACCTCACCGGAGTAGCGAACACCCTTGCCCTTGTAGGGCTCGGGCTTGCGCAGCTTCCGGATGTTGGCGGCCACCTCGCCCACGGCCTGCTTGTCGATGCCGCGAACGTGGAGCTTGTTGTTGCCCTCGACCTCGAAGGTGATGCCGGCGGGCGGGTCGACGGTGATGGAGTGCGAGTAGCCGAGCGCGAACTCGACCGAGCTGCCCTTCGACTGAACGCGGTATCCGGTGCCGACGACCTCGAGGCTCTTGGAGTAGCCCTCGGTCACGCCGATGATCTGGTTCGCGATGAGGGTGCGGGTGAGGCCGTGCAGCGAACGCGACTCGCGCTCGTCGTCGGGGCGGGTGACGAGCACCTGCCCGTCCTCCAGCTTGACCTCGATGGGGCTCTTGACGGTGAGCGCGAGCTCGCCCTTGGGGCCCTTGACGGTGACGTCCTGGCCGTCGATCGTCACGGTGACGTTCGCGGGCACGTCGATGGGGAGGCGTCCGATTCGTGACATCTCAGCTCACCACACGTAGGCGAGGACTTCCCCGCCGACGCCCTTCTTGCTCGCCTCGCGGTCCGTGAGGAGCCCCGAGGAGGTGGACAGGATGGCCACGCCGAGGCCGCCCAGCACGTGGGGGATCTCGGTCGACTTCGCGTAGACACGGAGGCCGGGCTTCGAGACGCGCTTGATGCCGGCGATCGACCGCTCGCGATTCGGGCCGTACTTGAGGTCGATCGTGAGCGTCTGGCCGACGCGCGCGTCCTCGACCTTCCAGCCCGCGATGTAGCCCTCGCGCTGCAGGATCTCGGCGATGTGGGTCTTGAGCTTGCTGCTCGGAAGCGAGACCGTGTCGTGGTAGGCGCGGTTCGCGTTGCGCAGACGGGTCAGCATGTCTGCGACCGGATCTGTCATCGTCATTTCGTTGTTTTCCTTATCTCAATCGGTTTCGACACCCGCTAGCTCCTCAAGAGCACGGTCCGGATGCCGACCTGGTTGAAAACCCGCTGGCGGGTTCTTACTCCGCCTTGAACGGGAAGCCGAGCGCGCGGAGCAGAGCCCGGCCCTCGTCATCCGTCTTGGCGGTGGTCACGACCGTGATGTCGAAGCCGCGGACGCGGTCGATCTGGTCCTGGTTGATCTCGTGGAAGATCGACTGCTCCTGCACACCGAAGGTGTAGTTGCCGTTGCCGTCGAACTGCTTCGGGCTGAGGCCGCGGAAGTCGCGGATGCGGGGCAGCGCGAGCGTCAGCAGGCGGTCGAGGAACTCCCACGCGCGGTCGCCGCGGAGCGTCACGTGGGCGCCGATCGGCATGCCCTCGCGCAGCTTGAACTGGGCGATCGACTTGCGGGCCTTGGTGACCTGCGGCTTCTGGCCGGTGATGAGCGTGAGGTCCTTGACGGCGCCGTCGATCACCTTGGAGTCGCGAGCGGCCTCGCCGACACCCGTGTTGACGACGATCTTCACGAGACCGGGGACCTGCATGGGGTTGGCGTAGCCGAACTCCTCGGTCAGGGTCTTCGTGATCTCGTCACGGTACTTCTGCTTGAGGCGGGGCTGGTTCTTGCCAGCCACCGCGGCAGTCGCGTTCGCCATCAGATCTTCTCTCCGGACTTCTTCGCGTAGCGCACGCGAACGGTCTTCTTCACGCCGTCCTTCTCGACGGTCTCCTCACGGAAACCCACGCGGGTCGGCTTCTTGGTCTTCGGGTCGACGAGGGCGACGTTCGACACGTGGATCGGCGCCTCGTGCGTCTCGATGCCACCGGTCTTGGTGCCGCGCTGGGTCTGGCCCACGCGCACGTGCTTCGTGACGTAGTTGACGCCCTCGACGACGACGCGGTCCTGGCCCGTGAGCACCTCGATGACGCGACCCTGCTTGCCGCGGTCTCCGCCGCGCGCCTGCGAGGGGCCGCTGATCACCTGGACCAGGTCGCCCTTCTTGATGTTCGCCATGACTAAATGACCTCCGGGGCCAGCGAGATGATCTTCATGAACTTCTTGTCGCGAAGCTCACGGCCGACCGGTCCGAAGATGCGGGTGCCACGGGGGTCCCCGTCGTTCTTCAGGATGACGGCGGCGTTCTCGTCGAACTTGATGTACGAGCCGTCTGCACGACGCGTCTGCTTCTTGGTGCGGACGACGACCGCCTTGACGACGTCGCCCTTCTTCACGTTGCCGCCGGGGATCGCGTCCTTGACCGTGGCGACGATGACGTCACCGAGGCCCGCGTAGCGACGGCCGGAGCCGCCGAGCACGCGGATGGTGAGGAGCTCCTTGGCGCCGGTGTTGTCGGCGACCTTGAGGCGGGATTCCTGCTGGATCATGGGTTACTTCGCCTTCTCCACGATCTCGACGAGACGCCAGCGCTTCGTCGCCGAGAGCGGACGGGTCTCCGAGATGACGACGAGGTCGCCGATGCCGGCCGTGTTCTGCTCGTCGTGGGCCTTGATCTTCGAGCTGCGGCGGATGACCTTGCCGTACAGCGGGTGCTTCACGCGGTCCTCGACCTCGACGACGATGGTCTTGTCCATCTTGTCGCTCGTCACGTAGCCGCGACGCACCTTGCGGTAGCCGCGGGCGTCCGCGTCCTTGACGTCGTGGGCGGCGGACTCGTGTCCGGCCTTCGTCGCCGGCTTCGCGGCGGCCTTCTTGGTCTCAGCCATTACTTGTTCGCCTCCTCAGCGGTCTCCTCGGCGGCCTCGACGGCCTCCGACTTCTTGGTGGACTTCTTCGCGGCCTTCGCCGGCACCTCGACCGGGGCCGGCGTGGCACGGATGCCGAGCTCGCGCTCACGGATGACGGTGTAGATGCGGGCGATGTCGCGCTTCACGGCGCGCAGGCGACCGTGGCTCTCGAGCTGACCGGTGGCGGCCTGGAAGCGCAGGTTGAACAGCTCCTCCTTGGCCTTCTTCAGCTCGTCGACGAGACGCTCGTCCTCGAAGGTGTCGAGCTCGACGGGCGCGAGCTCCTTGGATCCGACGGCCATTACGCGTCTCCCTCCTCGCGCTTGATGATGCGGGCCTTGAGCGGCAGCTTGTGGATGGCGCGGGTGAGCGCGCCACGGGCGAGCTCCTCCGAGACGCCCGCGACCTCGAAGAGGACGCGGCCCGGCTTGACGTTGGCGACCCACCACTCGGGCGAGCCCTTACCGGAGCCCATGCGGGTCTCGGCGGGCTTCTTGGTGAGCGGGCGGTCCGGGTAGATGTTGATCCACACCTTTCCGCCGCGCTTGATGTGACGGGTCATCGCGATACGCGCGGACTCGATCTGGCGGTTGGTCACGTAGGCGGGAGTGAGGGCCTGGATGCCGTACTCGCCGAAGGTGACCTTCGTGCCACCGGTGGCCTGCCCGGAACGACCCGGGTGGTGCTGCTTGCGGTGCTTGACCTTACGGGGGATGAGCATGATTACGCCTCGACTCCTGCGGCGGCCTCGGCCCGGGGGCCACGACGCGCGCCGTCACGACGCTCGGGGCGCGACGACTTCTGGGCCGCCTGCTCGCGAGCGAGTTCCTTGTTGGTGATGTCGCCCTTGTAGATCCAGACCTTCACGCCGATTCGGCCGAAGGTGGTCTTGGCCTCGTAGAAGCCGTAGTCGATGTTCGCGCGGAGCGTGTGCAGGGGCACGCGGCCCTCGCGGTAGAACTCCGAGCGGCTCATCTCCGCGCCGCCGAGGCGGCCCGAGACCTGGATCCGGACGCCCTTGGCGCCGGCGCGCTGGGCACCCTGGAGGCCCTTGCGCATGGCGCGACGGAACGCGACACGGGCGCTGAGCTGCTCCGCGATGCCCTGGGCGACGAGCTGGGCCTCGGCCTCGGGGTTCTTCACCTCGAGGATGTTGAGCTGGATCTGCTTGCCGGTGAGCTTCTCGAGGTCCGAGCGGATGCGCTCCGCCTCGGCGCCGCGGCGGCCGATGACGATGCCGGGACGGGCCGTGTGAATGTCCACGCGGACGCGGTCGCGGGTGCGCTCGATCTCGATCTTGGCGACGCCGGCGCGGTCGAGCTTCGACTTCAGCATCTCGCGGATCTTGACGTCCTCGGCCACGAAGTCGGCGTAGCGCTGACCGGGCTTGGTCGAGTCGGAGAACCAGCGCGACGTGTGGTCGGTGGTGATGCCCAGACGGAAGCCGTAGGGGTTGACCTTCTGGCCCATTACTTACCTGCCTTCTTCGCAGCGGCCGTGCCGGCGAGCACCGGCTCGTCCGGCGTGGCGAGCACGACGGTGATGTGGCTCGTGCGCTTGTTGATGCGGAACGCGCGACCCTGGGCACGCGGCTGGAACCGCTTGAGCGTGGTGCCCTCGTCGACGAACGCGCGGGCCACGACGAGGTCGGACTCGTCGAGGAACGTGTTCGTCGCATCCGCCTTCACGCGGGCGTTCGCGATCGCGGACGCCACGAGCTTGTACACGGGCTCGCTCGCACCCTGGGGCGCGAACTTCAGGATCGCGAGGGCCTCCTCGGCCTGCTTGCCGCGGATGAGGTCCACGACGCGACGGGCCTTCTGAGGCGTCACGCGGATGTGTCGCACGCGGGCGATCGACTCCACCATTTCTCTTCCTCCTCAGTCACCGCGTCAGCGGCGACGACCCTTCTTGTCGTCCTTCTCGTGTCCACGGAAGGTGCGCGTCGGCGCGAACTCGCCGAGCTTGTGACCCACCATGGTCTCGGTCACGAAGACCGGGATGTGCTTGCGTCCGTCGTGGACGGCGATCGTGTGGCCCAGCATGGCCGGGATGATCATCGAGCGACGCGACCACGTCTTGATCACGTTCTTCGAACCGGCCTCGTTCTGAGTCTGGACCTTGCGGAACAGGTGCTCGTCGACGAAGGGGCCCTTCTTGAGACTGCGCGGCATCTTCTACTACCTCTACTTGCGCTTCTTGCCGACGGTGCGACGACGGACGATGAGCTTGTCGCTTTCCTTGTTGGGGCGACGGGTGCGGCCCTCGGGCTGACCCCAGGGGCTGACCGGGTGGCGACCACCGGAGGTCTTGCCCTCACCACCACCGTGCGGGTGGTCGATCGGGTTCATCGCGACACCGCGGACGGTCGGGCGGACGCCCTTCCAGCGCTTGCGGCCGGCCTTGCCCCAGTTGATGTTCGACTGCTCGGCGTTGCCGACCTCGCCGATCGTCGCGCGGCAGCGCAGGTCGACGTTGCGGATCTCGCCCGAGGGGAGACGCAGCTGGGCGTAGGGGCCGTCCTTGGCGACGAGGCGCACCGAGGCGCCGGCCGAGCGGGCGAGCTTGGCGCCCCCACCGGGCTTGAGCTCGATCGCGTGGATGACGGTACCGACCGGGATGTTCTTGAGCGGCAGGTTGTTGCCGGGCTTGATGTCGGCGCCGGGACCCGACTCGACGATGTCGCCTTGGTTCAGCTTGTTCGGCGCGAGGATGTAGCGCTTGGTGCCGTCCACGAAGTGCAGCAGCGCGATGCGCGCCGTGCGGTTCGGGTCGTACTCGATGTGCGCGACCTTGGCGTTGACGCCGTCCTTGTCGTTGCGACGGAAGTCGATGACGCGGTACTGGCGCTTGTGACCGCCGCCGATGTGACGGGTCGTGATGCGACCGGTGTTGTTGCGTCCACCCGTCTTCGGGAGCGGACGGAGCAGCGACTTCTCGGGCGTCGAGCGCGTGATCTCCGCGAAGTCGGCGACCGACGAGCCGCGACGACCCGGGGTCGTCGGCTTGTACTTGCGAATGGCCATGATTTCTTTCCCTGGTCCTTAGCCGACAGCCGTGAAGATGTCGATCGAGCCGGACTTGAGCGTGACGATGGCGCGCTTGGTGTCCTTGCGCTTGCCCATGCCGAACCGGGTGCGGCGGGTCTTGCCGACGCGGTTGATGGTGTTCACCGAGGCGACCTTGACGCCGAAGATCTTCTCGATCGCCAGCTTGATCTCGGTCTTGTTCGAGCGCGGGTCGACGATGAAGGTGTACTTGCCCTCGTCGATGAGCCCGTAGCTCTTCTCGCTCACGACCGGCGCGATGATGATGTCGCGCGGGTCCTTGTTGTAGCCGCTCACTTCGCAGCCTCCTCGGTCTGGGCGCCCTTCGAGGCGATGAACGCATCGAAGGCGGCACGGGTGAAGACGACGTCATCCGACACGACCACGTCGTAGGCGTTCAGCTGGTCGGCGTAGAGCACGTGCACGTAGGAGAGGTTGCGGACGCTCAGGGCGCCGTTCTCGTCTCCGCGGTCGAGCACGACGAGCACGTTCTTGGTGGCGCCGAGCCCGGCGAGCACCTCGGTCGCGGCCTTCGTCGACGGGGCGTCCACCCCGAAGCTCGAGACGACGTGGATGCGCTCACCGCGCGCACGGTCCGAGAGGACGCCGAGCAGAGCCGCGGCGATCATCTTCTTGGGGGTGCGCTGCGAGTAGTCGCGCGGCACCGGGCCGTGCACGACGCCACCACCGGTGTGCTCGGGGGCGCGGATCGAGCCCTGACGGCTGCGACCGGTTCCCTTCTGCTTGAACGGCTTGCGGCCGGCGCCGGAGACCTCACCGCGACCCTTGGTCTTGTGGGTGCCCTGGCGCGCGGCGGCGAGCTGGGCGGTCACGACCTGGTGGATGAGGGGGACGTTGGTCTGCACGTCGAAGATCGCCCCGGGCAGCTCGACCGAGCCGGCCTTCTTGCCCTTCGGGTCGACGACGTCGAGAGTGTTCGCAGCCATGACTACGCTCCCTTCACAGCGTTGCGGACGAAGACGATGCGGCCGCGGGCACCGGGGACGGCGCCCTTGACCAGCAGGAGGCCCTTCTCGAGGTCGACCGAGTGGACCTTGAGGCCCTGGACGGTGACGCGCTCGCCACCCATCCGACCGGCCATGCGCATGCCCTTGAACACGCGGCTGGGGGTGGAGGAGGCGCCGATGGAGCCGGGCTTGCGGTGGTTGCGGTGCGCACCGTGCGAGGCGGAGACGCCCTTGAAGTTGTGGCGCTTCATGACACCCGCGAAGCCCTTGCCCTTGCTCGTGCCGACGACGTCGACGAGCTGGCCGGCCTCGAAGATGTCGACCGCGAGCTCCTGGCCGAGCGTGTACTCGGCGGCGTCGGCGGTGCGGACCTCGGTGAGGTGGCGGCGCGGAGTGACCCCGGCGGCCTCGAAGTGGCCGGCGGCGGGCTTGTTGACCTTGCGGGGGTCGATCTGGCCGTACGCGATCTGGACGGCCTCGTAGCCGTCCTTCTCGACGGTGCGGACCTGGGTCACGACGTTGGGGGTGATCTGGACCACGGTCACGGGCACGAGCTTGTTGTTCTCGTCCCAGACCTGGGTCATACCGAGCTTGGTGCCCAGCAGACCCTTGGTCGTCTTCACAGCAGACATGGGTTTCCTTCTGGCTTCCGGGTTCAGCTCGGGCTAGAGCTTGATCTCGATGTTGACGTCGGCGGGCAGGTCGAGGCGCATGAGCGAGTCGACGGCCTTGGGCGTCGGGTCGATGATGTCGATGAGGCGCTTGTGGGTGCGCTTCTCGAAGTGCTCGCGGCTGTCCTTGTACTTGTGCGGCGAACGGATCACGACGACCACGTTCTTCTCCGTCGGGAGCGGCACAGGGCCGACGACGGTCGCGCCCGCACGGGTCACGGTGTCGACGATCTTGCGCGCCGATGCGTCGAGGCCGGCGTGGTCGTACGACTTCAGCCGGATGCGGATCTTCTGTCCCGCCATGGTCAGCTCTCTTCCTTGTTCCCGTACGGCACCGTCTCGGCCCGCACATCCGCGCACCTCTCGATGCGCACCGCTGTTCTTCTGTCAATCACCGTCTCCCTGAGGGCCGCGGCGCGCGAGCGCACACGTCTCCCCTTCGGGAATCGGGATTCGATTGAAGCTTCGTCCTGCTCCTCGCGGCCCAGCCGCTTCCGATCCTGTTCAGGTCGGGGGCTGTGCACTGCCAGAGGAGTGAGCCGCACACGTGTGCGCGGCGTGTTGAACCATGAAAGTCTGCCACACCGTCGCATTTGCTGCAACCCGGGCGTGTCGCGCGCGCCGGCGCCGTGCCTCCGCTCGGCGATAGTTCCCGTTCCGCGTGTTCGCACCCGTTCCTTCGGCAACAAAAACGCGGAACGGGAGCTATCGCGGAGGTTGTTGGGGGCGATAGGAGGGGAGCGGGCGCAAGCCCAGCGAGAGGAGCCGCAGGCGCAGCTTCTCGCGATCGCGGAGTTCCGCGACACCCCAGCGGGTGAACGCACGGAGCTGAAGACGAACCTCCGCCTCGCGCTCCTTCTCGATGCGAAAGGCCTCGAGGCCGGTACGCCCCTGCGCCTCGGCGATCGCACCGTACTTCCAGAGCCCGTCGGCCTCGGCGCCCGCGCCCGCCTCGGGCCACGCGAAGTCCAACCGACGCACTCCACTGGGCGTGCTCACCGGGAACTGAAGTACGGGCCGCGGGAAGCCGAGCTCGTGGATCGTGGATCTGCTCCACGACTCAAGGGAGGTCTCCGCCTCGCCGTCCGCGAACGCGACGACGCGAGCGGCACGTGCTCGCCCCGGACCCGGCCGGCGCTCGAGTTCAGCCCACAGGTCCTCGCGGCTGACGCCCGCGCGGAGCGCCGCATCCGCCGCACACACAGCGTCGGCGAAGGTGCCTTCGGCTGCGAGATCGATGACGGTACGCGTCGGGCTCGTGACGAGCATCCCGTCGATCTCGACGACCGAGTCATGGAGCGCGCTGCGATGCACGACGACGCCGTTCTTGCTCCGACGCCGCGATTCCCGGCCCTCGGTGATGTGCACGGACCGCGGCCAGTCGTCGGCAACCGGCAGCGCATGCAGCAGCGCCGCCGAGTGATGCGACAGCGTGACGGCGCTTCGCCGCGTGCCCACCACCGCGACCACCCGCCGCAAGTAGGCGGCATCCCGGTCGAGACGTGCGGCATCGGAGCGATGCGCGTACGCACCCCGTCGGATGCGGACGAACTCAGCCCGTCCTGCTGCGCTGCGCAGTTGCTGGTCGGGAACGCCCATCGCACGCATCCGCTTGACGAGTGCGACTCCGTGCTCCTCGGGCAGCTCATCCATCGCGCCAGTCTGCTCGGACGAGTGCACGCGCCCGCACGAGCTGACCCGCTACCGGGAGGACCCCCACCCGTGCGCGCCTGTGTAGGAGATGCCGCGCTCCCGCGATAGTTCCCGTTCCGCGTGTTCGCATCCGTTCCTTCGGCAACAAACGCGCGGAACGGGAACTAGTCAGTCGGGGAGCGGGATCGGACGCTGCCGGAGCCGGCCCCCGGTGGCCGCGAGCCAGCACCCGAGGATGACGAGCGGGAAGCCGATGAGCAGTCCGGCGGTCAGCTGCTCGCCGAGCAGGAGCGCGCCCAGCGCGATCGCGACGACCGGGTTGACGTAGGTGAAAAGCGGCGCCCGGGCGGGCCCCACCTCGTCGATGAGCGCGAAGAAGGCGATGAACGCGACGGCCGTGCAGAGCACCGCGAGCCCCACGAGGGAGACGGCGCTGCGGACGGTCGGCACCTCGTGCTGGGTGAGCAGCGCGAAGGGCAGGTAGAAGAGGCCGACCGCGCCGAGGGCGAGGGTGATCGAGCCGAGGGAAGGCACATCGGAGAGCTTCGTGGCGATGATGAACGGGGCGATGGCGTAGAGCACCGCCACGAGCAGCACCTCGCCCACCGCCACGACCCCGTCGACGCCGTTCACGAGGCCGGGACCGCCCACGATGACGGCGACGCCCGCGAAGCCGACGACGAGCCCCAGGATGCGGAGGGGGCGCAGCACGCTGCGGTCGCCGCGCAGCACCGCGATGATCGCCGCCACGAGCGGCACCGTCGCCACGAGCAGCCCCGTCGTGCCCGAGGGCAGGGTCTGCTCGGCGTGGCCGAGCAGCAGGAACGGCCCGGCCATCTCGATGCCGCCGAACACGAGCACCCAGGGCCATCTCGCGAGCGCCGGCCGCAGCGCCCGGCGGTGCAGGGCGAAGGGCAGCAGGAGCAGCGCACCGCCGAGGGTGCGGCCGGCGACGACCGCGAACGGCGTGAAGGTGTCGACCGCCTCCTTGATGAAGAGGTACGGGATGCCCCACAGCAGCGACATCGCCGCGAACAGCAGCCAGCCCCGTGCGCTCACCCGATCATCCTGGCCCACGGCGCCGACATCCGGGCACCGGGGGGCCGGTCACTCGAACAGCAGCGCCCGCAGCTCCGACTCGACTGAGGCGGTGCGCTCGGGGTCGATCGTGATCCCGTCGCGGTAGAGGTCGAGGATGCGCGGGTCGACGTAGCTGGAGCGCGCCACCGCCGGGGTGTTGCCGAGCAGCTGCGCTGTCGCCCGGATCGCGCCCGCGATCGCGCGGTCCTGCGCCGAGGCCGAGCGCTTGGGCCCGGTGCGCGCGAGGGCGATCGCCGCCGCCGAGGTGCCGTGCAGGGTGCGGAAGTCCTTCGCCGTGAAGTCGCCGCCCGTGCGCGCCCGGATGTCGGCGTTGATGTCCTCCGCGGACAGCGGATGCGGGCCGCCGCCGTCGCGCCAGGCCAGCAGCCGCGCGCGCGGCCCGCGCCGCTTCAGCTGGGCGACGACCGCCGCGAGGTCGGCATCCGGTACCTCGGAGGACCACTCCTGACCGCTCTTGCCGGGGAAGTCGAGGTGCACGATGCGGCGGTCCACCACGGAGGCGTGGGCGCCGAGCAGGGTCGACAGCCCGACCGAGCCGTGCTCGAGCGCGTACCGCTCCGAGCCGACCCGCAGGTGGGCCGCGTCGAGCATCCGGAACGCCGCCGCGAGCACCCGCTCCCGCGGGAGACCGTCGCGGCGGAGGTCGATCGTGACGCCACGACGGGCGGCCGGCAGCGACTCGGCGAGCGCGAGCGCCCGGTCGAACTTGAGGCGGTCGCGCTGCTCGCGCCAGGTGGGGTGGTAGAGGTACTGGCGGCGTCCCGCCGCGTCGATGCCGGTGGCCTGGATGTGGCCGTTGGGGTGCGTGCTGATCCAGACCTCGGTCCACGCCGGCGGGATCGCCAGCTGCGCGATGCGCGCCCGCAGCTCGGCGTCGTCGATCGCCCGGCCGTCGGCATCCTCGTACGAGAAGCCGCGCCCGCGACGCACCCTGCGGATGCCGGGCTCCCCCGAGCGGGTCCGCCGCAGTCGCACCATGCCTCGACTCTGGCCGCCCGCGCGTCGCGTGGCGACCCCCTTGACAGCGCCGGCGGATCGAATGGTGCGGGGGAACGCGAAAGGGCCCGGATCCGACTGGATCCGGGCCCTTCGCTCGAGTAAGCGGACTTACTTGATGATCTTGGTGACCTTGCCGGCGCCCACGGTGCGGCCACCCTCACGGATGGCGAAGCCGAGGCCCTCCTCCATGGCGATCGGCTGGATGAGCTCGACCGTCATGTCGGTGGTGTCGCCGGGCATGACCATCTCGGTGCCCTCGGGCAGCGTGATGACGCCGGTGACGTCGGTGGTGCGGAAGTAGAACTGCGGACGGTAGTTCGCGTAGAACGGGTTGTGACGCCCACCCTCGTCCTTGGAGAGGATGTACGCGGTGCCCTCGAAGTTGGTGTGAGGGGTGACCGAACCCGGCTTCACGACGACCTGGCCGCGCTCGACGTCCTCGCGCTTGGTGCCACGGAGGAGCAGACCACAGTTCTCGCCGGCCCAGGCCTCGTCGAGCTGCTTGTGGAACATCTCGATACCCGTGACCGTGGTCTTCTGCGTCGGGCGGATGCCGACGATCTCGACCTCGGAGTTGATGGCGAGGGTGCCACGCTCGGCGCGGCCGGTGACGACCGTTCCACGACCGGTGATGGTGAAGACGTCCTCGATGGGCATGAGGAACGGCTTGTCCTTGTCGCGCACCGGGTCGGGGATGTTCTCGTCGACGGCCTCCATGAGGTCGAGCACCGACTGCACCCACTTCTCGTCGCCCTCGAGAGCCTTGAGGCCCGAGACGCGCACGACGGGGGCGTTGTCGCCGTCGAAGTCCTGCGAGGAGAGCAGCTCGCGCACCTCGAGCTCGACGAGCTCCAGGATCTCCTCGTCGTCGACCATGTCCGACTTGTTGAGTGCCACGAGCAGGTAGGGCACGCCGACCTGCTTGGCGAGCAGCACGTGCTCGCGCGTCTGGGCCATCGGGCCGTCGGTCGCCGCGACCACGAGGATCGCGCCGTCCATCTGGGCCGCGCCGGTGATCATGTTCTTGATGTAGTCGGCGTGACCGGGGGCGTCGACGTGCGCGTAGTGGCGCTTCGGCGTCTCGTACTCGACGTGCGAGATGTTGATCGTGATGCCGCGCTGACGCTCCTCGGGAGCCGAGTCGATCGAGGCGAAGTCACGCGGGACGTTGACCGACGACGGGTACTTGTCGGCGAGCACCTTCGAGATCGCCGCGGTGAGCGTGGTCTTGCCGTGGTCGACGTGACCGATCGTTCCGATGTTGACGTGCGGCTTGGTCCGCTCGAACTTGGCCTTGGCCACTTGGGGTCCTCCTCAGGACTCTGTTGCAGGCATCCGGATGGTTTTCCGGATGCGGATGCGGGGTTTCGATTTACTTTAGTGGTTGGTCTCGATACGCGCCTGCGGCGCTACTCGACCGACCGGGGGACGATTACTCGCCCTTGCTCTTCTGGACGATCTCGTCCGCCACGGCCTTGGGGACCTCGGCGTAGGAGTCGAACTGCATGGAGTAGACGGCACGCCCGGACGTCTTCGACCGAAGGTCGCCGACGTAGCCGAACATCTCCGAGAGCGGCACGAGGGCGCGCACGACCTTGACGCCGGTCGCATCCTCCATGGCCTGGATCTGGCCGCGCCGCGAGTTCAGGTCGCCGATGACGTCGCCCATGTACTCCTCGGGCGTGCGCACCTCGACCGCCATGAGCGGCTCGAGCAGAACGGGGCTCGCCTTGCGCGCGGCCTCCTTGTAGGCCATCGAGCCGGCGATCTTGAACGCCATCTCCGAGGAGTCGACGTCGTGCGAGGCGCCGTCGACGAGCGTCGCCTTGACGCCCACCGTCGGGAAGCCGGCGAGCACGCCGACCTGCATCGCGTCCTGGATGCCGTGGTCCACCGAGGGGATGTACTCGCGCGGAACGCGACCACCGGTGACGGCGTTCACGAACTCGTAGGAGGTCTCCGGGGTCACCTCGAGCGGCTCGAGGGTGATCTGGACCTTGGCGAACTGGCCGGAGCCACCCGTCTGCTTCTTGTGCGTGTAGTCGTACTTCTCGACCGTCTTGCGGATGGTCTCGCGGTACGCCACCTGCGGCTTGCCGACGTTCGCCTCCACGTTGAACTCGCGCTTCATGCGGTCCACGAGGATGTCGAGGTGCAGCTCGCCCATGCCCTTGATGACGGTCTGGCCGGTCTCGACGTTCTGCTCGGTGCGGAACGTCGGGTCCTCCTCGGCGAGCTTCTGGATCGCCGTGCCGAGCTTCTCCTGGTCGGCCTTCGTCTTGGGCTCGATCGCGACCTCGATGACGGGCTCCGGGAAGGTCATCGACTCGAGGATGATCGGGTGCGCCGAGTCGCTCAGGGTGTCACCGGTGGTGGTGTCCTTGAGGCCGATGACGGCGTAGATGTGGCCCGCGGTGACCGAGGGCACCGGGATCTCCTTGTTGGCGTGCATCTGGAAGATCTTCCCGATGCGCTCCTTCTTGCCCTTGGTCGAGTTGATGACCGCGGCGCCCGACTCGAGCGCGCCCGAGTAGACGCGGATGTAGGTGAGACGGCCGAAGAACGGGTGCACCGCGATCTTGGAGACGAGCGCCGAGAACGGCTCCTTGGCATCCGCCTTGCGCTCGAGCACGACCTCGGCGTCCTTGACGTCGTGACCCTGCACCGGCGGCACGTCGAGCGGGCTCGGCAGGAAGTCGATGACGGCGTCGAGCATGGGCTGCACGCCGCGGTTCTTGAACGCGGAGCCGCAGAGCACGGGGTAGATCTCGGAGGCGATGGTGAGCTTGCGGATGGCGCCCTTGATCTCGGCGACCGTGAGCTCCTCGCCGCCGAAGTACTTCTCGAGCAGCGCGTCGTCGGTCTCGGCGACGGTCTCGAGCAGGAGGGCGCGGTACTCCTCGGCCTTCGCCTGGAGGTCGGCGGGGATCTCCTGCACCTCGTACTTCGCGCCCATGGTCACGTCGCCCTTGGCGTCGCCGGGCCACACGAGGGCGCGCATCTCGATCAGGTCGACGACGCCGACGAAGTCGGACTCCGCACCGATCGGGAGCTGCAGCACGAGCGGCTTCGCGCCGAGGCGGCTGATGATCGTGTCGACCGTGAAGTAGAAGTCGGCGCCGAGCTTGTCCATCTTGTTGACGAAGCAGATGCGCGGGACGTTGTACTTGTCGGCCTGACGCCACACGGTCTCGGACTGGGGCTCCACGCCCTCCTTGCCGTCGAACACGGCGACCGCGCCATCGAGGATGCGGAGCGAGCGCTCCACCTCGACCGTGAAGTCCACGTGACCGGGGGTGTCGATGATGTTGATCTGGTTCTTGTTCCAGAAGCAGGTGACCGCGGCGGAGGTGATGGTGATGCCGCGCTCCTTCTCCTGCTCCATCCAGTCGGTCGTCGAGGCGCCGTCGTGCGTCTCGCCGATCTTGTGGTTCACGCCCGTGTAGAAGAGGATGCGCTCGGTCGTCGTCGTCTTGCCGGCATCGATGTGCGCCATGATGCCGATGTTGCGGACCTTCGTGAGGTCGGTGAGCACGTCTTGTGCCACGGGGTGTTCCTTCTTTCGGGAAGTGAGCGGTTCGGTGGGCCCGGATGCTGCGGCCGGGAGGCTACAGCATCCGGGCGACCGGCGGGTTTACCAGCGGTAGTGGGCGAAGGCCTTGTTCGACTCGGCCATCTTGTGGGTGTCCTCGCGGCGCTTGACCGCGGCACCCAGGCCGTTCGAGGCGTCGAGGATCTCGTTCTGCAGACGCTCGGTCATCGTCTTCTCACGACGCGACTTCGAGTAGCTGACGAGCCAGCGCAGCGCGAGGTGGGGCGCACGTTGTCGAGCGCCTTCTTGAGCACGACGACCGCATCCTGGCCCGACTTGGTGGCGACGCCGTCGAGCGCGCCGTAGACGATGCGCTGGGCGAGGTCCTTCTTGCCGTCGAGGAGGATCTTGTTGACGAGCTGGCTGACGATCTGGGCGCCGTAGATCGGGTCGTTGACGACCGGGCGCTTCGGGGCGGGTCCCTTGCGAGGCATCTTCCTTAACCCTTCTTCGCGCCGTAGCGGCTACGGGCCTGCTTGCGGTTCTTGACGGCCTGCGTGTCGAGGGCGCCGCGGACGATCTTGTAGCGCACGCCGGGGAGGTCCTTCACACGACCGCCGCGGACGAGCACCATCGAGTGCTCCTGCAGGTTGTGGCCCTCGCCGGGGATGTAGGCGGTGACCTCGGTGCCGTTGGAGAGCTTCACGCGGGCGACCTTGCGGAGGGCCGAGTTCGGCTTCTTCGGGGTGGTCGTGTACACACGGGTGCACACGCCGCGCTGCTGCGGGTTGGCCTTGAGGGCCGGTGCCTTGGTCTTGGTGACCTTCGGCGTGCGGCCCTTGCGGACCAGCTGCTGAATGGTGGGCAAAAGTGCTCCTTGCTCACGCTGCACGGTGACAGCTTGATGGTGGATCCATCGGGACCCGTCACCTCTCGGAGAACTCCGCGAGGACCGCAGACGGGCATGCCGTGGGGGTCAGCCGCGACGGGTGCCGGGGCCTGGCCCTGTGCCGCATCCGACCCGCTCCCGCGCCACGACGCACTCCACCGGAGCGACTCTCAAGGCATGGGGAACGTGCGCGAATGCACACACGCGATCAAGTGTACCCGCGCGCGTAATCTGCCGCAATGTGAGGTCAGGGGACCGCGGGCAGGAGGAAGCCGGCGGCCGCGACGGGAGGGACGCGGCCGCCGGCGGTCTGTGCGCCCGCTAGCCGCGGGCGGAGGGCGTCTCGCCGTCGGACGGCTCGGTTGGGGCCGTTCCCCCCTGATCGACCTGCTCGTTCTTCACGAGGGCGCCCGGCTTGACGAACACGTACATGAATCCGGAGATCTTGGTCGAGTAGGCGGTGTCGGTCGTGGACTGGTCGATACCCGTCAGCAGCACGAGCCGATCGCCGAACTGGAGCAGGTGCACGAAGTTCAGTGACTCCGCCCACCCGCCATCGACCGTCAACGAGAACGGCACGATCACGAAGTTCTTGTCCGTGATGCGGTCGTTGGTGTACGGCGGCGGCGCCTTCTCGTCGAACTGGTCATCGGCGACGGGCGCACTGTATGGGATGAACTCGTCGATCTTGAGCTCGCTGATGGTGACGCCGTTCGCGGCCGCGAGCGCGTCGAGACCACGGATGAAGCGCTGACTGTCGACCTTGCCCGGGATCAACTCCTCGTAATCGCTCGCGAGCGACTGATATTCATCCACATCGCTCTTCGCGAGCTGCAGTTGAGCGATCTCAGCCTCAAGTCCGTCGTTGACCGCTCGGGCGGCCCTGCGGTCGGCGTCCGCGCTCGCCTGCTGCTGGAGCAGCGGTGCCACGCCGAGGAAGTACCCGCCAGCCACGAGGGCGATCACCACGACGACGGTGATCAGGGCCCAGATCTGGGTTCCGACCTTCACTTGTCCGTCTCCTCATCGTCGGAGCTCGACGCGGACTTGCCGATCTGATCGGCCCGCGCCGCCTCTTTCTTCATTCGGTTCGAATAGGCATCGGCGTTGATGTGCATCGTGATGTCGACGGTGTAGGTCCCGTCGTCGAGGCGCACAACGCTGCCGGGCACCGCGTCGACGTAGCCGGGGAGATCCGTCAGCCGGTCCAGCCAGGCCGGCACCTCGGGCAGGCCCGGGCTGACGGCCGTGAAGGTGAGCGTCCCGATGCGCGGCCCCTCGAGGGGCACGTTCGATTGCGGGTAGGCGGTGAGGATCGACGACGACTCGATCTTGAACACGTCGAGACGGACACCTTCGGGCAGCGACGCCTGTACCTTACCGAGATAGTCGAGCAGGTCGATCTCGGTGGACCCGCCGACCTGAATCGCGGCTGCGCCGATCGCCACGTCGCTCATGGCGTCCTGCACCTCCTGGTATTCGGCCTTCTGGGCCTGAAGCGCCGCCGTGCGCGAGGTCTCCGCGGCCGCCGCGAGGGAGGCGCTGATCGAGTAGTACCAGGTGGCGCCGATGCCGACGATCACGAGCATGGCGACGGCGAACATGGTCAGTCGCAACCCGCGCTGCACGCCGAGCTGCCTGTTGCGTTCTCCGAGCTCTGGCGGCATGAGCGACACCCGCGGCGCGAGTGCCACGGGAGCGGAACCCTTCCGGGTACCGCTGTCGCGTCCCTTCCCGGCGCTCATGCTTTGCTCCCGAGGGTCAGTCCGGCGGCGACGGCGATTCCGGCGCCTCCGCCCGAGATCTGATCCTGCGCGACCGTACGCGCGATCGCGAGCCGCTCGAGCGGCTGCGGTGCACGCACGGGAATGCGGGTCGCGTCGGCGAGCGCCGTCGGGAAGCCGTTGAGTTCCGCACCCCCGCCTGAGAGCAGGATTCGTTCGACGGCCGCTCCGGGTCGGCTCGAAAGGTAGAAGCTGAGCGTGTTGCGGATCGCGACGACGAGGTCCCCCGTCGACTCGTAGATCACCTCGAACGCGGGGCGCAGTTCGGGCCCGGCACCTTGCGTGGCGAGGCCGAAGCGGCGCTTCACCTGCTCAGCCTGATACTCGTCCATGCCCAGCCGCGAGACGAGCGCGCGATTGATGTCGTCGCTGCCGTTCTGGATGATTCGCACGAACTGCGGGATGCCGTCGATCGCGATCGTGACCATCGTGGTCGCGGCGCCGACGTGCACGAGCGCGACGGACCCGGTCGCCGAGGGTCCGACGAGCAGGGCGCGGCTGAGCGCGAACGGGATGAGGTCCACGTCGACCGGTTCGAGCTTCGCAGCCTCGACCGCCTCGACCATCGTCAGGACGCTTTCCTTGATCGCCGCGACCAGCAGCCCCTGGATGACGGGCTGCCCATCCTCCTCGGCCTGCGCGATCGGGTAGAAATCGAGCAGCGCCTCGTTCACCGGCACGGGCAGGATGTCCTGCACCTGGAACGGAAGCGACTCGCGGATGCGGCCGATGGGCGCCGGAGGCACCGACATCTCACGGACCAGAACGCGGGCGTTTCCGACGCCCACGATCACCTTGCGGGTCTTGAACCCCGCCTGTGACCACAGCTGCCTGAGCGCGGCGACGACGGTGTCCTTCTCGAGCACCTCGCCGCGGTCGACCGCCGATGTCGGCACCGCGATCTGGTGATATCTCACCAGAGTCGGACGCGCACCTGCTGCGCCGAGCACCTCGGCAGCACGGATCACCCCCCGACCGAAGTCGAGCCCCACAATGGTCGATGCCATTGGTTCCCCCCTGTTTCCTCCCGTTGATCCCGCGTCAGCCGAGGCCGACTGCCGCGAGGTAGCCGGCGGCGATAGCCTCGCCGCCGGCGATTCCGATCCAGGCTCCCGCGAACATCCAGGGCCCGAACGGCACGCGACGGTCCGCAACGGACCGCCGGATGATGAGCACGATCGCCCCCGCGATCGCCCCGACCGCGAACGCCGCCATGACCCCCACCGCGAGCTGCGCCCATCCGAGCGCACCGAGGTAGAGCCCGAGGACACCCGCGAGCTTGACGTCGCCCATCCCCATCCCGCGCGGGCTGATGAGCGCCAACGCGAGATAGAAGGCGAACGAACCGAGCGCTCCGACGAGCGCCGAGATGAGAAGCTCCGCATGCCCGCCGAGCAGCAGCGCGGGCACCAGCAGCACGACACCCGCGATGACCACGAAGGCCAAGATGCGGTTCGGGAGCCGGCGCAGTTCGAAGTCGATGGCCGACAGGCTGACCGTCGCCCCGGCGAGCACGAGAAAGGCGAACAACTCAAGTGTGGCGCCGACCACGGCGGCCGCACCCCGCGCTTCGGCGATCGCGGGCGCGAAGAACAGCGCGACGAGCACGAAGGCGACCCCTGTAAACACCTCCACGAGCGGGTAGCGAGCGGAGATCGGCATCCGGCACTCGCGACAGCGGCGGCCAAGGGCAAGCCACGACAGCACCGGCACGTTGTCACGCGCCCCGATGTGCATCTCGCATCCGGGGCACGCCGAGGGCGGATGTACGACGGAGAGGGCACGTGGCACGCGGTAGATAACGACGTTGAGGAACGATCCAATCGAAAGCCCCGTGACCCCCGCGAAGGTGGCGATGAGGGGCGTCATGTGCGCGGCGCCCCGGAGGCGTCGAAGGCCGACGGCACGCCCGCGATCTGGCTGGTGCTGTAGGTGGTCGAGGTCGGAGTGAGGTACTTGGGCGGCGCGGAGTACGTCAACCGCGCGTCGTAGTTGTAGTCCTTCGCGTACCCCGTCGAGATGCTCGTCGACGTGCCGGTTCCCACGGGACCGCGGAACTTCTGGGCCATGCTGCCCACGATCTTGAGCGTGCCGCGCGGGGACCCGACATTGTAGTTCTGGACCTGAATGGTGTGCGCGACCGACAAGAGCGACGCGTTGATAGTCCGGTTGTTCCCGAGCAACGCGCTGTTGCTCGAGTTCATGGGGTTCCAGACCCAGATGGCGTTCTGTCCGACGACGCCGATCATGTCTTCGACGGGATTGGCGTATCCGATGTCACCCGTGACGTAGACGTAGTTCTCAGCGGCGACGGTCATGCGGCCCGAGAGCGTGCCCTTGATATAGAGGTCACCGTTCTTGCATCCGTAGGCCGGCGTCGTCGAGGTCGAACTGGACGGGATCACCTCGTTCGCCATCGGGAACCGCTGCGTGGCGGAGGTGACGTTCGTCGTCGAGCCGATGTACCATGCCGAACTCGCGCTCGTGCCCGTGCAGCTGAAGTTGTTGTAGCGGAACGTGCTCGTACCGAGTGCCGTAGTGGGATAGTTCGGGTCGGTGGTCGACGACGGGATGTTCTGCACGAAAAGCAGATTGAGGTCGAGCACCGGGATGGTCGCGCCGCCGGTGCTGCCGAGCTGTCCCGCCGCGGTGCCCGGCGCCCCGCACTTCGCGGGAGTCGTCGCTCCCGCGGCGGTCGCCGCGACCTGGGTCTTGCGCGTGAACGGGGACCACACGGTCATGGTTCCGTTGGCGTTGAGCTGAATCACGGTCGGACCGGTGTAAAGGCAGCCGGGGTCGGGTACCTCGGACGGCAGATCGTTGCGCGCCTCCTTCCTCATCTCCGAGTTGGTCGCGGGCATCAAGATCGCCCCAACCTTGACGGGCACGCCCGCCCCGAAGGTGGGCGCGCTGCAGCCGCTCGCGGTCCCATAAAGCGGGCTCGTCGTGCTCGCCGTCGTGACGGCGCCCTTGAACGTCGCCGAGCACAGGTACAGCCGGTCGTTCGTGTGGACCTTGCCCTTGATGACGTCGCTTCCCGCGAACTGGATGTCGGCACAATTGGGTGAGCCGGACCCGTAGCCCGGGACCCCCGAGGTCTTCTGCGGAGGACGGTTCCACCAGTAATTGGCGCAGTAGTCGTCGTTGCCGCTGGTGACGAGCGGATCGGAGGTCTCGAAGTCGGTGAAGTAGACGAAGTCGCTGAACCCGTCCTGGCGCAGGTCGGCAATCACCGAGCGGGTCTGCTCGCCCACGAGGCCTGTCGCCCGGAGCCGGATCACGCCGGTCGACGGGTAGCGGGAGGTCTCGACCTCATAGCGGAACTTCGCTTTGCCTCCCGAACCGGGCACGGTAGCCCAGTCCGACCCCGCGGTGATGTTGAAAGCGGGGTTCGCGTTACTGCCGCTCGGCAGGCTCAGCCCAGTGCTCGCCGCGCTGAAGGGGGATGCCGGATTGCCGAACTTGACATAGCTGGGGTCGTTCGCCACGCGGCTCGAGTAGTCCTCGACGCCCGCGTATGCCGCCGCGAGAGCCGCGTTCCAGTCGGTCTCGGTGTCGGCCTTCCGCTCGCCCGACACGGTCGACGCGAGCGTGGTCGCGGCGATGAGCACCAGCACGAGGCCAATTCCCAGCACGAGCGGGAGAACGTAGCCGTCTTCGCGGCGCAGCAGTCGTCGCAGCATTGTCAACCCTCCGTAAGCCCGAGATCCATGTTGGGCATGCCGATCGTGTTGTCGAGCACAACGACCTCGTGCGACTTGTCGGCGCGCACCTTCACGTAGAAGCGCACCGAAGTGACAGCGGCCCGCTCGGTGGCCGTCAGGCTGCCGCCCGCGCCGAGCTGAGCACCCGCCGCGTTGTAGTACCGGAAAAGCGGCTCGGCCGAGGAGTTGACCACGACGTTGCCGAGCACGCGCTTGACGGCGGGCGCCGTCGACATAGCCGGGAACACCGCATAGCCGTTGACGTTCGTCGAATGCCAGGTCTCCTCGATCATGCGGCCCGAGGCGTCGATCGAGTAGCGCAGGCGCTGAGGCAATTCAAAGCTCGGCCCGGCGTCGGTGTAGGTGATAACCGTCACCGAGGTCTTCGTGCCGTCGACGATCGCGGCCTCGGGGTTCGGTGACGTCGCCACCGCGTTGCGCACGGCGGCGCGGATGGACGTCGAGACGACATTCATGATGTTGCTCGCGTCGGCGGTGGACTTGCGGGTGTCCATGGCGTGCATGGTCTGCATGCTCACGGTCGTGAAGAAGGTGACGGCGATCGTCATGAGCAGCGAACTCAGCATCATGACGACGAGCACCTCGACGAGAGTGATGCCGTCTTCCTCGCGAGCAGGGCGGAGGCGGTTGAATCGCGGCATCATCCGGCCGTCCTCGGGTCGAGGGTGACGACGCCGGCGCTCACGTACGACGCGGGCGGGGCGACATTGGTCTGCGGGGCGATGTTGGCGGCGGCGATCGCGGTCGTGGTCGACCCGGAGGAATTGCCGTAGTAGAGCCTCCAGGTGCCGAAAGGCAGCACGAGGTTACGGTTCGAGTTGCCGGAGCCGGAGGTGGCCTCGCGGGCGAAGGTGTAGGTCATCCCCACGGTACAGCTGGGCTGGCCGCTCACCACGGGCGAGGAGACGCTCACGGCGGTGACGTAAGAGGTCAGCGGCACGCTCTTCACCTGCACGATCCCCATGCGCACGGTGCCGGATGCGGTACCGCTGGGATTGGCGGGCAGCGGATCGGCGGCGACGCCGGCGGCGAGGCCCGTGCCACCCACGGTGGCCGCGGTCCACTCGGACGGGTCGACGGCGCGGCAGCCGCCCGTGCCGTCCGCATCCGGCGCGATGTAGTGGCCCGCGATCGCCGTGTAGCCACCGAAGGGATAGAGCTTGACGGTTGAGGCGGTACCCGTCTGGTAGAAAGTGCCGTAGGTGTTGACGAAGGTGGTCTCGTTGTTGGTGGCGTAGCGGTTGCTGCCCGAGCTGCTGCCGTAGATGAGTCCGAGAGTGGCGGCGTTGTCGAAGTCGAAGGGTGCGCTCACGGTGCTGCCGGCGGTGACGGTGACCGACTGACTCGGCGAGGTGCTCTGCGTGGAGCCGATATAGCCCGACTTCGAGAGGGTCACGGAGTAGGTGCCGGGCACCACCTTCAGGGCGTAGGTGCAGCCCTGGGCGTTGGTGCCGGCCGGCTGGGCATCGAGCGACGCGCCGCCGGAGGTCGGGGTGATGGTAACCGCGACGCCCACCGAACCGGTGCCGGCTGCACCTTTGACGGACACCATGATGGTGCCGCGGGTGGGGTCGTTGATGCGGCCGTCGGGTGCGAGCACGGTGTCGGACGACACGAGCTTGGTGTTCGGCAGGCGCGTGTCCCACGTGACGCGCACATTGATGCGCTTGTACTGCATGTTGCCGGTGCCACCCGCGCCGCAGGGTATGTCGAGGCCGGTACTGCTGACCCACTCGGTGATGCGTTCGACCGTGTAGCGCGATCCGTCGATCGTCACGTTGCGCGACTCTGAATCGATAGCGAACACGTCGGTGTACGCGCGCACCTTGTCGATCTCGGTCGCGGCGAGACTCAGCGCGGTGACGCGCGCACGCTGGTCGGACGAGAGGCGGATTGCGGTCACTGTGGCCTGGGCAACGCCCACTGACAAGACGAGGAAGATGAGGGTGGCGGCGAGCACCTCGATGATCGAGACGCCGTCGTCACGCTGCTGTTGCCCGGAAGTTCCGCGAACACGATGCGCGAACTCTCGCCTGCTCATTCTCCGGTCCCTCCCAAACCTTGCAATGAAAGTTGCAGACCGGCGGGGCATCCTGATGCGGATGCCCCGCCGGTGACGGTCGGTCGCTGCCGACCTGTCGTGCTCCGCCTTACGGGGTGGGGCAGGCGCCCGAGGCGACGCCGGCGCCGTCGGTGATGTGGAACACGTTGGTGGTCGGGCTGGTGGCCTGGATGCAGAAGCCCGTCGCACCACCGGTCAACGCGGGAGCGGAACCCCCGGTGTAGTCGATGCTGCCGCCGTCGGGGTAGCCGTCAGACGCGAGGCCGGTGAGGCCGGTCGGGAAGGTGCCCGTGCGGGTGAAGTTCGCGACCACCGCGGTCTTCGCGTTGCTGAGGTCCGTCTGGACTGCGGAGTCCTTGGCCGAGTTCTGAACCCCGATGTACACGGGGATCGCGATCGCGGCAAGGATGCCGATGATGATGACGACGACGAGGAGCTCGATGAGGGTGAAGCCCTCTTCCTTCTTGGCGAGCTTCTCGCGCTGAGCCGCGAGAGCGGCGGTAAGACGAGTCATTTGTTCTTCCGTTTCCACTTGGTTGTTATGGTCGCGAGCCGCCCCCCCAACGGTGATGACTCGACGTTCTGATGGTGGCGTGCGTACTCCCGCCGCGGTATCCCGCGATAGGGGGTCAGCCGCCTACCACATTGATCATGCTGAAGATCGGCATGTACAGCGCGATCACCATGCCTCCGACGACCACGCCGAGGAAGGCGATGAGCAGCGGCTCGATGATCGAGGTGAGCGACTCAGTGGTCGCCTTGACCTCGTCGTCGTAGAAGTCGGCGACCTTCGACAACATGGTGTCGAGCGCGCCCGCATCCTCCCCGACCGCGATCATCTGCACCGCCATCGGCGGGAACACCTTCTGCTCCGCGAGCGGGGCGGAGAGCGACTTCCCGACACGAACGGAGTTGGCGATCGCGAGCGCAGCCTGCTCGACAACCCAGTTTCCGGAGGCCTCGCCGACGATGTTGAGCGCCTGCAGGATCGGCACACCTGCCTTGACCATATCGGCGAGATTGCGGCAGAAGCGCGTGATTGCGATCTTCGCGTTGAGCTTGCCGAAGATCGGCAGCTTGAGCTTGAGCGGATCGACGGTCTTCCGCACCCGCTCAGTGTGCTTGTTGGCGTTCCACCAGATCGCGAAGGCGATGCCACCGACGATGCCGATCGGCACGACGAACACCATCGCCTGACTGAGCCAGACGAGCATCATGGTCGGCAACGGAAGGTCGGCGCCGAAATCCGAGAACATGTCCTGGAAGATCGGCACGATGAAGACGAGCATGACGATCACGGCCACGATCGACATGCACAGCACCATGACCGGGTAGGTCATGGCCGACTTGATCTGCTCGCGGAGCTTCGCCTCCTTCTCGTAGTTGATCGCGATCGTGTCGAGCGCGCCGTCGAGGAAGCCGCCGGTCTCGCCCGCCCGGACCATGTTGACCATGAGCGGCGGGAAGATGCGCGGATGCTTGCCGAGCGCATCCGAGAAGGAGAATCCGACCTCCACGTCACGCGCGACGGAGATGAGCGCGTCGCGGAGCTTCTTGTTCTCGGTCTGTTCCGCCAGGATCGCCAGCGTCTTGAGCAGCGAGAGGCCCGCAGCGACCATCGTGGCCGCCTGGCGGCTCAGCACGGCCAGGTCCTTGAGGCCGACCCGGCCGCCGATGCCGAGATCGATCTCTCGGTTGAGGCCCGTTCCGGTCTGCGCCTCGCTGATCTTCACCGGGCTCAGGCCCATGGTGCGGATTCGGTCGACCGCCGCGCTCTCGGTGGGAGCCTCGAGGCGACCCTTCGACACCTTGCCCGATGCGTCGCGAGCCCGGTACTCCCAGTTGCGCGGACCGCCCGCCGCGGGCGCCGTCACCGTCGCTGCGCCGGCCATCAGATGCTCCTCCCCGCCTGCGCGTTGTTGGTCAGATCTCGCCGCGTCACGAGCCGGTTGAAGGTCTCCGGATCCTGCACCTTCTCCATCGCGTGCTCGTAGGCGACCTCGCCGCCGTTGACGAGCTCCGCGAGGTGCTGGTCCATGGTGTGCATTCCCATGGCGGCACCCGACTGCAGGGCCGAGGTGACCTGGTAGGTCTTCCCCTCGCGCACGAGGTTCGCGATGGCCGGCGTGATGAACATGACCTCGGTCGCGACCGCGCGGCCGCGGCCCGAGGCGCGCTTCACGAGGGTCTGACAGACGACGCCCTGCAGGGTCGCCGCGAGCTGCACGCGGATCTGGTCCTGCTGGTGCGGCGGGAACACGTCGATGACACGGTCGATCGTGGAGCCCGCGCTCTGCGTGTGCAGGGTCGCGAACACGAGGTGGCCGGTCTCGGCGGCGGTGAGGGCCACCGAGATCGTCTCGAGGTCGCGGAGCTCGCCGATGAGGATGACATCCGGGTCCTGACGCAGCACGTGCTTCAGGGCGTTGCCGAAGGAGTGCGTGTCGGCGCCCACCTCGCGCTGGTTGATAAGCGACTTCTTGTTCTGGTGCAGGAACTCGATGGGGTCCTCGACGGTCACGATGTGGTCGCGCCGGGTGTCGTTGACCTGGTCGATGAGCGCCGCGAGGGTCGTCGACTTGCCGGAACCGGTCGGGCCGGTGACCAGCACGAGGCCACGCGGCAGCTTCGCGAACTCGCCGACCTGGTTCGGCACGCCGAGCTGCCCGAGGTTCTTGATCTCCGTCGGGATGATACGGAACGCCCCGCCGATCGCGCCGCGCTGCTGGTAGAAGTTCACGCGGAAGCGGGCGTTCGCCGAGAGGGTGAAGGCGAAGTCGAGCTCGAGCACCTCGTCGAACTTCGCGCGCTGCGTGGGCGACAGGATGCTGTAGAGCGCCGTCGCCGTCTTCTCGCGGTCCCAGATCGGCTGCTCGTGCACGGGCGTGAGCGTGCCGTCGATGCGCAGCAGCGGGGCGCTGCCCGTCGAGATGTGGAGGTCGGATGCGCCCGCCAGCAGCACCTCCTGCAGGCAGTGCAGCAGGTCGGCGTCCGCGTTGGCGCGCGCTGCGCGCGCGAAGTCGTCGTCGAGGAGCGACTCGGCGGCGAGCGGGGCGCCCACGGGGGGCATCGCCGGCGCGGCGTCGAAGCTCGGCACGTGCAGGTCGACCGCGGGCGGCGGGGTCATCCCCGCCGGAGCGGTGAGCGGCTGCTCGAAGACCGGGGGCGCGGAGGCCGCGAACGCCTCGGGCGCGGGGGCGGGGGCGGGGGCGGCGGGCGCGGGAGCCGCACTCGACGGCGGCGCATCCATCCCGGGCGGCGGAAGCTGCGAGAAGTCGACGCTCGGCACGGCGTCCGGCGGCAGCACGCCGTGCTGCGGCGGCAGGGCGCCGCTCGCGCCCGGCGCGCCGAACGGCGGTGCCGCGGGATCCGTCAACGGGATCTCGTAGATGTTGTTGTTCACGCGCTGGTCCTCCCCCTCCATGCGGAACCTCCGGAACGCGTCGTCAGGCGACGACGCGCAGGATCTCCTCGATGCTCGTCATCCCGAGCAGCGCCTTGCCCCACCCGTCCTGCCGCAGGGTGTACATGCCCTGCTGCACGGCGAGCCGGCCGATCTCCGCGCTCGAGGCGCGCGAGACGGCGAGCCGCTCGATGTCCTCGCTCACGCTCATCACCTCGTGCAGCGCCATGCGGCCGCGGTACCCGGTGTTCGAGCAGTGCTGGCAGCCGATCGGGCGGAACAGGGTCGGCACGCCCATCCGAGGGTCGAAGCCGAAGCCCATCGCCTGCAGCTCCTCGGGGTTCGCGTGGTACGGCTGCTTGCACTTCTCGCACAGCCGGCGCGCGAGACGCTGGGCGACGACGCAGTCGAGCGCAGAGCCGACCAGGAACGGCTCGATGTCCATCTCGATGAGGCGCGTGACGGCGCTCGGGGCGTCGTTGGTGTGCAGCGTCGAGAGCACGAGGTGGCCGGTGAGCGACGCCTCGATCGCGATCTGCGCCGTCTCCTGGTCGCGGATCTCACCGATCAGCACGACATCCGGGTCGGAACGCAGGATGCTGCGCAGCGCACTCGCGAAGGTGAGGCCGGCCTTGACGTTGACCTGCACCTGGTTGATGCCCGGGATGCGGTACTCGACCGGATCCTCGACCGTGATGACATTGATCTCGGGCTTGGCGACCTCGTTGAGGGTCGTGTAGAGCGTCGTCGACTTGCCGGAACCGGTCGGACCCGTGACGAGGATCATGCCGTACGGCTTCGAGTACGACTTCTTGAAGCGCGCGAGGTTGTGGTCGAGCATCGCCATCTGCTGGATGCCGAGCTGCGTCGACGAGTTGTCGAGGATACGCATGACGACCTTCTCGCCGTACACCGTCGGCAGGGTCGCGACACGGAGGTCGATCTTCCTGCCGCCGTGCATGACCGAGAGGCGGCCGTCCTGCGGCTTGCGACGCTCGGCGATGTCGATGTCGCTCATGATCTTGAGACGGCTGATGACGCCGTTCTGGATCGACTTCGGCGCCCGCTGCATCTCGTGCAGCACGCCGTCGATGCGGTACCGCACGTGCATGTCGTGCTCGGCCGGCTCGATGTGGATGTCGGACGCGTGGTCTTGGATCGCCTGGCTGATGAGCAGGTTCACGAAGCGCACGATGGGCGCGTCGTCCTCGACCTCGGCCCGCTCCAGCTCGCTGCCGGTGGGCTCGGAGTCGCTCTCGATCTCGCTCGAGAGGTCGTTGAGCTCGCTGTCGGCGCGCACGAAGCGCGTGATCGCGTTGAGCAGGTCCTGGCGCTCGGCCACCACGGCGCGCACCGAGAAGCGCACGGCGGCGCGGATGTCGTCGAGCGCGACGACGTTGTTGGGGTCGGCCATCGCGACGAGCAGCCGATCGCCGTCCCGCCCGATCGGCAGCACCTCGTGGCGGCGGAGCAGGCCGATCGGCACGAGCGCGACGGCGGAGTGGTCGACCGGGTACTCGGTCAGGTCGACGAACGGCAGGTTCATCTGCGCCGCCCGCGCCGACGCGACCTGGCTCTCGCTCAGCAGGCCCTGCGAGACGAGCTCGCGGATCTGGGTCTCGTCGTCGCTCGCCGCCGCATCGATCGAGGTGATCGGAAGCTGACCCCGGATGATCAGGATCTCAGACAGGGAGGCCATGCCACCCCCCTAGGTGTCTGCACGGTGTTCCCGAGCCGCCGTCCCCCCGAACAGCGACCCGACCAGGGACCCCACATCCCTGAGATGGTCAGGCTATGCGCTGGTATGCCCCGCGGGCGATACCCGCGTGTGGGGGGTACCGGCTCAGCGGGTGCGGAAGTATGCCCAGCAGGCGATGGGGGGCGCGAGCGCGAGCAGCGCGGCGGCCAGCACGAACGGGCTGCCCGCCTGCGCGAGGGCCAGCGAGGTGTCGACGATCGCCGCCGCGGCGAGGATCACCAGGTAGACGCCCGCAGCCGTCGCGAGCGCGCCGAGCCACGGCCTCCGCGCGGGAACCGTGAACACGATGCCGAGGTAGATGACGCCGAGGGACAGCAGGATCGCGGCGAGCCCGAAGTACGGACCGACCGGCTGCTCGACGGGGTCGCGGTCGAGCAGCACCGCGAGCACGCCGAAGACGGCGAACGCGAGCGCCGCCCACACGACGGCGACGAAGAGCCCCGCGATCCGCTCCGGATGCGGCCGCCGGCCCGGCTCAGGCGGAGGGGTGGGCGCGCTCATACTCCGCACGGCGATCGGCGACGCTCTGCTCGAACGCGGCCCGATCGTTCGCGTTGCGCTCCTTCACCCGCCGGCCGCGGGCCGCGATCGCGAGGCCGAACCAGAGAGACGTCTCGCGGGCGATCACGAGTGCCGCGATGAGCAGTGGCGACCCGAAGACCTCGGCGGCCTTCTGCACGCCCTCGTCGGGCGTCATCCCGATCGCGCCCAGCGCAAGCAGGATGATGCCCCCCGAGATGCCGTAGGTCAACGCCGCCACGAACAGGCTTCCCAGCACATGGGCCCACCAGGCCGCGCGGTTGACGATGAGCGCGAAGACGCACGCCATCACGGCGTAGACGGCCACCGGAACCCAGAACGACATGCTCATGACGAACTGCGCGAGCGAGGCGTCGACGGAGGCGCCGACGACCGCCACGAGGATCGCGACGACCCCGATGTACAGGAGGGCGAACGCAACGGCGCCGAGCAGCGAGATGAGCACGCCGAAGCCGCGGTTGTGCCGGAGCTTCGGCGGGGTCGGCGCCTGCACGTAGACGACCTCGCGCGGGGGCTCCGGGGCCACAGGCGCGACGGGCTCGGCCGTCACCGGCTCGACGACGGCGACCGGCTCCACGACGACGGGAACGGCCACGTCGTCCACGACCTCCGCCTCGTCGACCTCCGGCACGTCCGGCTCCACGCCGAGGTGCTCGGACGCGGAGACGGGCTCCACGACGACGGGCTCGGCCGTCGCATCCGGCTCGACCGGGGACTGCGGTTCGGTGGGCTCGGCCATGGGGGGCTCCTTCGCGTCGTCGGGATCAGCCTAGCGAGCGGACGCGGACCGGAGAACGGAGAAGGCCCCCGCCTGCACGGGGGCCTTCTGCGTGGTTTGCGAGTGCCGGGGGCGTGGAGCCCCCGGCCCGCGACTCAGTTGTAGGTGCCGGGCTGGAAGTCGTCCGAGCTGAAGCTGTCGAAGTCGACGAAGCTCAGGTCGGCCTCCGAGAACGCCGAGTCGTCGGCGAAGATGCGGTTCGGGTAACGCTCCGCCTTCGCCTCCTCGGTCGCCTCGACCGCCACGTTCCGGTACTTCGAGAGCCCGGTGCCCGCGGGGATGAGCTGACCGATGATGACGTTCTCCTTGAGACCGACCAGCGGGTCGGAGCGACCCTCCATCGCGGCCTGCGTGAGCACGCGGGTGGTCTCCTGGAACGATGCGGCGGACAGCCACGACTCGGTCGCGAGCGAGGCCTTGGTGATGCCCATGACCTCCTGACGCGCCGACGCGGGCTTCTTGCCCTCGACGATCGCCGCACGGTTGATCTCCGTGTACCGCGAACGGTCCACGAGCTCACCCGGCAGCAGCTCGGTGTCGCCGTGCTCCACGACGGTCACCTTGCGCATCATCTGGCGCACGATGACCTCGATGTGCTTGTCGTGGATCGGCACACCCTGGCTGCGGTAGACGCCCTGCACGCCGTCGACCAGGTGCTGCTGCACGGCGCGGACGCCCTGCACGCGCAGCACCTCCTTCGGGTCCAGGTTGCCGACCACGAACTGCTGACCGAGCTCCACGTGCTGGCCGTCCTCCACGAGGAGGGTGGCGCGCTTGAGCACGGGGTAGATCTGCGGCTCGTCGCCGTTGTCCGGCGTCAGGATGATGCGGCGCTGCTTCTCGGTGTCCTCGATCTCAATGCGACCGGCGGCCTCCGCGATCGGGCTCGCGCCCTTCGGGGTGCGGGCCTCGAAGAGCTCGGTGACACGCGGCAGACCCTGCGTGATGTCGTCGGCACCGGCGGTACCACCCTGGTGGAAGGTACGCATCGTGAGCTGCGTTCCGGGCTCACCGATCGACTGGGCCGCGATGATGCCGACCGCCTCGCCGATGTCCACGAGCTTGCCGGTCGCGAGCGAACGGCCGTAGCAGGCGGCGCAGACGCCGACCGCCGACTCGCAGGTGAGCACCGAACGCACCTTGATGGTCTCGACGCCCGCCGCGATGAGCTCGTTGATGAGCACGTCGCCCACGTCGGAGCCGGCCACGGCGACGACCGTGCCCTTCGCGTCCACCGCGTCCTCGGCGAGCGAGCGGGCGAACACCGAGTTCTCCACGTTCTCGTCGCGGATGAGCTCGTCGCCCACCTTCGCCGCGATGCGGATCTCGAGGCCCTTCGTCGTGCCGCAGTCGTCCTCGCGGATGATGACGTCCTGCGAGACGTCGACGAGACGACGCGTCAGGTAGCCCGAGTCCGCGGTGCGGAGGGCGGTGTCGGCGAGACCCTTGCGGGCACCGTGCGTGGCGATGAAGTACTCCGCCACCGACAGGCCCTCGCGGTAGGACGAGATGATCGGACGGGCGATGGTCTCACCCTTCGGGTTCGCGACCAGGCCGCGGATACCCGAGATGTTGCGGACCTGCAGCCAGTTACCACGGGCGCCCGACGACACCATCCGGAAGATGTTGTTGTCCTTCGGGTAGCTCTCCTGCATCGACGCGGCGATCTCGTTGGTCGCCTCCGTCCAGATGTCGATGAGCTCCTTGCGGCGCGTGGCGTCGTCGATGAGACCCTTGTCGAACTCGCCCTGGATCTTCGCGGCCTGCTTCTCGTGCTTGGACACGATGGCGGGCTTGTCCTTCGGGGTGATGATGTCGCTGAGCGCGACGGTCACGCCCGAACGCGTGGCCCAGTAGAAGCCGGCGTCCTTGATGCGGTCCAGCGCGGCCGCGACCTCCACCTTCGGGTAGCGCTCCGCGAGGTCGTTGACGATCGCGGAGATCTTGCCCTTGTCGGCGACGGCCTCGACGTACCAGTAGTCGGTCGGGAGCGCCTGGTTGAAGAGCGCACGGCCGAGGGTCGTCTCGAGCACCTTGGTCGAGCCCTGCACGAAGTCCTCGTCCGCGTTCTCGAGGTACACGCCCTCGAGACGGATGCGGACCTTCGCGTTGAGGTCGAGGGTGCCCTCGTCCTTCGCGAGGATCGCCTCGGCGATCGACGCGAACGCGCGGCCCTCACCCACGGCGCCCTCGCGGACGGTCGTGAGGTGGTGCAGGCCGATGATCATGTCCTGCGAGGGCAGCGTCACCGGGCGGCCGTCCGACGGCTTCAGGATGTTGTTCGAGGCGAGCATCAGGATGCGGGCCTCGGCCTGCGCCTCCACCGAGAGGGGAAGGTGCACGGCCATCTGGTCGCCGTCGAAGTCCGCGTTGAACGCGGCGCAGACGAGCGGGTGCAGCTGGATCGCCTTGCCCTCCACGAGCTGCGGCTCGAACGCCTGGATGCCGAGGCGGTGCAGCGTGGGCGCGCGGTTCAGCAGCACGGGGCGCTCGCGGATGATCTCCTCGAGCACGTCCCACACCTGCGGGCGCGACCGCTCCACCATGCGCTTCGCGGCCTTGATGTTCTGCGCGTGCGACAGGTCGATGAGGCGCTTGATGACGAACGGCTTGAACAGCTCGAGCGCCATCTGCTTCGGCAGGCCGCACTGGTGCAGCTTGAGCTGCGGGCCCACGATGATGACCGAACGGCCCGAGTAGTCGACGCGCTTGCCGAGCAGGTTCTGACGGAACCGGCCCTGCTTGCCCTTGAGCATGTCGGACAGCGACTTGAGCGCGCGGTTGCCGGTACCGGTGACCGGGCGGCCGCGGCGGCCGTTGTCGAACAGGGCGTCGACGGCCTCCTGCAGCATCCGCTTCTCGTTGTTCACGATGATCTCGGGGGCACCGAGGTCGAGCAGACGACGCAGACGGTTGTTGCGGTTGATCACGCGACGGTAGAGGTCGTTCAGGTCGGAGGTCGCGAAGCGGCCGCCGTCGAGCTGGACCATGGGGCGCAGCTCCGGCGGGATGACCGGCACGACGTCGAGCACCATGGCGGCCGGCGAGTTGCCGGTCTGCAGGAACGAGTTGACGACGCGCAGGCGCTTGATGGCGCGGATCTTCTTCTGACCCTTGCCGTTCGCGATCTGCTCGTGCAGCAGCTCGGCCTCCGCCTCGAGGTCGAACGCCTCGAGGCGACGCTGGATCGCCTCCGCGCCCATGTACGCCTCGAAGTACAGGCCGTAGCGGTCCTGCAGCTCGTGGAATACGGAGTCCTCGGGCTTCAGGTCGCCGACCTTGAGGTTGCGGAAGTCCTCCCAGACCCGCTCGAGCTGGCCGATCTGCTCGTCGAACGACTTGCGGATCTGCGCCATCTCCTTCTCGCCGGCGTCCTTCACCTTGCGCTTCTGGTCGGACTTGGCGCCCTCCTCCTCGAGCGCGGCGAGGTCGGCCTCGAGCTGCACGAGACGCGCGTTGATGCGGTCGTCGCGCTGCTGCTCGAGGTTCTTGACCTCGAGGCGCAGCTCGTTCTCGAGCCCGGGGAGGTCGGCGTGGCGACCCTCCTCGTCGACGTTGATGACCATGTACGCGGCGAAGTAGATGACCTTCTCGAGGTCCTTCGGCGCCATGTCGAGCAGGTAGCCGAGGCGGCTCGGCACACCCTTGAAGTACCAGATGTGCGTCACCGGGGCGGCGAGCTCGATGTGGCCCATGCGCTCACGACGGACGGAGCTCTTGGTGACCTCCACGCCGCAGCGCTCGCAGACGATGCCCTTGAAGCGCACGCGCTTGTACTTGCCGCACGAGCACTCCCAGTCGCGGCTCGGTCCGAAGATCTGCTCGCCGAACAGGCCGTCCTTCTCGGGCTTGAGGGTGCGGTAGTTGATGGTCTCGGGCTTCTTGACCTCGCCGTACGACCACTCGCGGATGTCCTTGCTCGTGGCAAGGCCGATGCGCAGCTGATCGAAAGTGGTTGCGTCGATCACGTGTGTTCTCTCTCGCTTCTTCTTCTACGAATCCTGTGGGCCCGGCTCAGATGTCGTCGATCGACGACGACTCGAAGCGGGTGGAGATGTTGATGCCGAGCTCCTCCGCGGCACGGAAGACCTCGTCATCCGTGTCCTTGAGGCTGAGCACCGAGCCGTCGGCGCCGAGCACCTCGACGTTCAGGCACAGCGACTGCATCTCCTTGATGAGCACCTTGAAGCTCTCGGGGATGCCGGGCTCCTGGATGTTCTCGCCCTTGACGATCGCCTCGTACACCTTGACGCGGCCGAGGATGTCGTCGGACTTGATGGTCAGCAGCTCCTGCAGGGCGTAGGCGGCGCCGTACGCCTCGAGCGCCCACACTTCCATCTCGCCGAAGCGCTGGCCGCCGAACTGCGCCTTACCACCGAGCGGCTGCTGAGTGATCATCGAGTAGGGGCCGGTGCTGCGGGCGTGGATCTTGTCGTCCACGAGGTGGTGCAGCTTCAGGATGTACATGTAGCCGACCGACACGGGGTGCGGGAACGGCTCGCCCGAGCGGCCGTCGAACAGCTGCGTCTTGCCGGACGAGTCGATCATCCGGACGCCGTCGCGGTTCGGCAGCGTCGAGTCGAGCAGACCCTCGATCTCCTCCTCGGCCGCACCGTCGAAGACGGGGGTCGCGACCTTGGTGCCGGGGGCCGCCTCGTGCGCGTCCTTCGGCAGGTGCGCGGCCCACTTCGGCGAGCCCTCGACCTTCCAGCCCTGCTTGGCGATCCACCCGAGGTGGGTCTCCAGCACCTGGCCGAAGTTCATGCGGCCGGGGATGCCGAGCGGGTTGAGGATGACGTCGACCGGGGTGCCGTCGGCGAGGAACGGCATGTCCTCGACCGGCAGGATCTTCGAGATGACGCCCTTGTTGCCGTGACGGCCCGCGAGCTTGTCGCCCTCGGTGATCTTGCGCTTCTGCGCGATGAACACCACGACGCGCTGGTTGACGCCCGAGCCGAGCTCGTCGTCGCCGTCCTGGGCGTCGAACACCTTCACGCCGATGACGGTGCCCTCCTCGCCGTGAGGAACCTTGAGCGAGGTGTCGCGCACCTCGCGGCTCTTCTCGTTGAAGATCGCGCGGAGCAGGCGCTCCTCGGCCGACAGCTCGGTCTCGCCCTTCGGCGTGACCTTGCCGACGAGGATGTCGCCGGGGCGCACCTCGGCGCCGATGCGGATGATGCCGCGCTCGTCGAGGTCGGCCAGCAGCTCGGGGCTCACGTTCGGGAGGTCACGGGTGATCTCCTCCTTGCCGAGCTTGGTGTCGCGCGCGTCGACCTCGTACTCCTCGATGTGGATCGAGCTGAGCACGTCGTCGGCGACGAGACGCTGGCTGAGGATGATCGCGTCCTCGAAGTTGTGACCCTCCCACGGCATGAACGCGACGAGGAGGTTCTTGCCGAGCGCGAGCTCGCCGGCCTCCGTCGCGGGGCCGTCGGCGATGACCTCGCCGGCCTCCACGCGCTCACCGGCCGAGACGACCACGCGGTGGTTGTAGCTCGTGCCCTGGTTGGAGCGGTCGAACTTGCGCAGGAAGTACTCCTGGGTGCCGCCCTCGTCGAGCTGCACGGTCACGACGTCGGCCGAGACCTCGGCGACGACGCCCGCCTTGTCGGCGACCACGACATCCCCCGCGTCGACCGCGGCGAAGCCCTCCATGCCGGTGCCGACGAACGGCGACTCGGAGCGGAGCAGCGGCACGGCCTGGCGCTGCATGTTCGCACCCATGAGGGCGCGGTTCGCGTCGTCGTGCTCGAGGAACGGGATGAGCGAGGTCGCGACCGACACCATCTGGCGCGGCGAGACGTCCATGTAGTCGACCTGGTCGGCATCCACGAGCTCGACCTCGCCGCCCTTCTTGCGGACGAGCACCTTGGGCTCGGCGAACTTGCCGTCGGCCTGCAGGGGCGCGTTCGCCTGGGCGACGACGAAGTCGTCCTCCTCCGACGCGGTGAGGTAGTCGATCGTGCTCGACACCTTGCCGGCGTTCACCTTGCGGTACGGCGTCTCGATGAAGCCGAACGCGTTGATGCGGCCGAAGGTCGCGAGCGAGCCGATGAGGCCGATGTTCGGGCCTTCCGGGGTCTCGATCGGGCACATGCGGCCGTAGTGGCTCGGGTGCACGTCGCGCACCTCGACGCCCGCGCGCTCACGCGACAGACCGCCGGGGCCGAGCGCCGACAGGCGGCGCTTGTGGGTGAGGCCCGCGAGGGGGTTGTTCTGGTCCATGAACTGGGAGAGCTGGCTGGTGCCGAAGAACTCCTTGATCGCGGCGACGACCGGACGCACGTTGATGAGCGTCTGCGGCGTGATCGCCTCGATGTCCTGGGTGGTCATGCGCTCGCGCACGACGCGCTCCATGCGGCTGAGGCCGGTGCGCACCTGGTTCTGGATGAGCTCGCCGACCGCGCGGATGCGGCGGTTGCCGAAGTGGTCGATGTCGTCCGTGTCGAGGCGGATGTCGACCTTCTTGCCGTCGCGCACGCCCGGGAGCGTGGTCTCGCCGGCGTGCAGCGCCACGAGGTACTTGATCGTCGCGAGGATGTCGTCGAGCGTCAGCACCGAGTCGCTGAGCGGGGCGTCGAGGCCGAGCTTGCGGTTGATCTTGTAGCGACCCACCTTCGCCAGGTCGTAGCGCTTCGGGTTGAAGTAGAAGTTGTCGAGCAGCGCGCGGGCGGCCTCGGCGGCGACCTGCTCGCCCGGACGGAGCTTGCGGTAGATGTCCTTGAGCGCCTCCTCCTTGGTGAGGATGGCGTCCTTCTCGAGGGTCGAGGCGATCGACTCGTAGCCGGGGAAGGCCTCGAGGATCTCCTCGCTCGTCATGCCGAGGGCCTTGAGGAACACGGTGACCGACTGCTTGCGCTTGCGGTCGATGCGCACGCCCACCTGGTCGCGCTTGTCGATCTCGAACTCGAGCCACGCACCGCGGCTCGGGATGACGCGGGCCGAGAAGACGTCCTTGTCGGAGGTCTTCTCGGGGGTGCGCTCGAAGTAGACGCCCGGGCTGCGGACGAGCTGCGACACGACGACACGCTCGGTGCCGTTGATGATGAAGGTGCCCTTCTCGGTCATGAGCGGGAAGTCGCCCATGAAGACCGTCTGGGTCTTGATCTCGCCCGTCATGTGGTTCATGAACTCGGCGTTCACGTAGAGCGGCGCGGCGAAGGTCTTGCCGCGCTCCTTGCACTCCTCGATGGAGTACTTGGGCTCCTCGAGCTCGGGGTTCGAGAACGACAGCTGCATCGTCTCGCCGAGGTCCTCGATGGGGGAGATCTCCTCGAAGATCTCGTCGAGCCCGGTGGTCGTGGGTGCGGCCTTGTCGCCGGCGATCCGGGCCTTCCACGCCTCGTTGCCGACGAGCCAGTCGAAGCTCTCGGTCTGGAGTGCGAGGAGATCCGGGACGGTCAGCGTGTCCGTGATCTTGGCGAACGAGAGCCGCGATGCGCCGCGACCGTTCTTAGGGGAGTTCTTACTGGATGCGGAGCGCGCAGCAGCCAAAGGAAAACAACCTCCGTGAGACCCGTCGGTCTCAATTGGTGTCGGTCAGTGAGGAGGCGCTCCGCGATCGTGGACGAGCCCGCCGCAATATTCGGGATCCGTCTTCGGGCACACACCGGCCGACCGCAATATGAGGGCAGGGTGAAAGGGGGAGCGCAAAGAACAACTATAGGCCGGAACGACGCGCCGTGTCCACTTATTCCTTGACTTTCTTTTCGCGCGGGTCTATAACCGACCATCCGGCTCCCGGATGAGCGGATGCGGCGGATGTCAGTCCTCCACGATCTCGCCCACGCCCGACACGTCGCGCGTGATGCGGGGCGAGCCCGAGACGTGGATGTCGCCGAGGCCCGAGATCTCGGCGTCCAGGGTGTCGGTCGCGTGCACGTGGATGTCGCCCGCCCCCGAGACCTCGGCCTCGGCACGGCGCAGCACGAGATCGGCGGCCTTGATGCTGCCCGCCCCGTTCACCGTCAGCTCGGCCGAGTCCGCCCTGCCCTCGATATGCACGTCGCCCGCGCCGTTGATCTCGACGTCCACCTCGGTGGCGTCGACCCCGGTCGCCCGCACGTCGCCGGCGCCATCGACCGTGATCTCGATCTCGTCGGCGACGGAGAAGTCGGCGGTCACGTCGCCGGCGCCCTCGAGGTCGAGCTCGTCGAAGGAGCGCACGGTCAGCACGTAGTCGACCCTCCCGGAGGTCCAGCCCGCACCCCGGATGCCGAGCACGAGCGTGCCGCCCTCCTCCCGCACGGTGAGCCGCTCGCTGACGGACTTCGGCGCGCGCACGACGAGGCCGGGCTCGTCGCCGAGCTCCACCGTCACATCGCCCGCGGTCTCGAGGCGGAGGCCGTGGACCGCATCCGAGACCTCGTGGTTCGTCTCGACGCGGGGTCCGGTTGCGGGGCCCGACAGCCGCACGCAGCCGGCGAGGGCGAGCCCTGCGACGGCGACGGCCGCGAGGGCGGCGACGGTGCGGGCGGATGTGCGCCGTGCGGGGGTGCGGGGGGTGGTGGTGATCATGGGGGTCTCCTCTCGTTCCTCCTCGAGCCTCCTCTCGGGGCGCGGCTGGCGCCAGACGGCAGACCCCCCGCGAGGGTGGGGTTGACCCCCGCATCCGTCTCGGGTTGCTCCGTTCGGGAGGGCGACACGCCGCAGTGACCGGGGCGGGGCCGCCGTGGCGGCGTGTCGTCCCCCCGAACGGAGTGGGGCGAGAATGGCGGGGTGGAGGAGTTGCCCGCCGTGCGCCTGTCGAACGGGATGCGCGCCGAGGTGCGCCCCGAACGGCTCACCGACGGCTACGAGCTCGTCGTCGACGGCACGCCGCAGTCGCACGTCGACCTCAACGACCCCACGCACCTCTTCTTCGAGTACATCGCGCGCATGGGACACGTGATCGACGAGCTGCGCGACCCCGGCGAGCCGATCACCGCACTGCACCTCGGGGCGGGCGCCCTCACCATCCCGCGCTACATCGCGGTCACGCGGCCCGGCTCACGGCAGCAGGTGATCGAGCTGGAGCCCGCGCTCGTGGAGCTCGTGCGCGAGCGGCTGCCGCTGCCTCGCGACGCATCCATCCGGGTGCGCTACGGCGACGCGCGCGAGGTGCTCGGACGGATGCCGAAGGGGTTGCTCGGGCAGGTGGACCTGCTCGTGGTGGACGTGTTCTCGGGCGCGCGCACTCCCGCGCACGTGACGAGCGTGGAGTTCTACGAGGAGTGCGCCGCGTTCCTCGCGCCCGACGGAGTGCTGCTCGCCAACATCGCGGACGGGCAGGGGGCGGCGTTCGCGCGCGGGCAGGCGGCGACGCTCGGGATGGTGTTCGCGGACGTCGCGGTGCTCGGCGAGGCGCAGGTGATCAAGGGGCGGCGCTTCGGCAACTTCGTGCTCGCGGCCTCGCCGACCGAGCTGCCGCTCGACTGGATGCCGCGGCTGCTGGCCGGGGGACCGCATCCGGCGCAGCTCGTGCACGGGGCGGCGCTGCGGGACTGGATCGCGGGTGCCGCCGTGGTGACGGATGCGACGGCGGTGGCCTCTCCTCCACCGGGACGCGGGGTGTTCCAGATTCCCCCGAAGCGCTGATCGACGCGGGCGCGCGTCGGCGCGCGGTGCTGAAATGGAGGCATGGTCTCCCGTCTCGCGCTCCCCGCGGCTGCGCTCGCCGCGACGCTGCTCACGGGGACCCTGCTCGCCGGGTGCGTGGCCTCGGAACCCGTGGGGGATCCGCCGACGGGCGGTGCCCCCACGAGCGCGTCGCCGCAGCGGGGGCCCGTGCAGCCCGCGGGCGACCCCGTGGTCGTGGCATCGGGGCTCGTGAGCCCCTGGTCGGTCGTGCTCCTGCCGGGCGCGCCCGGCGAGGCGCTCGTGAGCGAGCGCGACACGGGCGTCGTGCAGCACCTCTCGGCCGGCGGCGCGCTCGCGCCCGTCGGCACCGTGCCGGGCGTCGTGCACGAGGGCGAGGGGGGCCTGCTGGGGCTCGCGCTGCTCGGCGAGGCGGGCGACGGCTGGCTCTACGCGTACCTCACCACGGCATCCGACAACCGCATCGTGCGCATGCCGCTCGGCGACGATCTCGCCCTCGGCGCACCCGTCGAGGTGCTCACGGGCCTCCCGAAGGCGCGCAACCACGACGGCGGGCGCATCGCCTTCGGGCCGGACGGGATGCTGTACGCGACGGTCGGCGACGCGGGCTCGCCGGCGCGGGCGCAGGACCGGGCCAGCCTGGGCGGCAAGATCCTGCGGATGACGCCCGAGGGAGCGGTGCCCGGCGACAACCCCTTCGCCGGGTCGCTCGTGTACTCGCTCGGGCACCGAAATCCGCAGGGCCTCGCCTGGGATGCGAGCGGGCAGCTGTACGCGGCGGAGTTCGGCCAGGACACCTGGGACGAGGTGAACCGCATCGTGCCGGGCGGCAACTACGGATGGCCCGAGGTCGAGGGCACCGGTGGCGCGGCCGACGGGTTCGTCGACCCGCTCGTACAGTGGCCGACCGACGAGGCGAGCCCGAGCGCGCTCGCCTACGTCGACGGCACCTTCTTCCTCGCGGGGCTCGGGGGGCGGCGGCTGTGGGCCCTCTACCCCACGGCCGACGGCGGGCTCGACCCGGTGGCCTGGTTCGACGGCGAGTACGGCCGCATCCGCGACGTGCTGCCCGCGGCCGACGGCACCCTCTGGTTCGTGACCAACAACACCGACGGCCGCGGCTCGCCGGGCCCCGACGACGACCGCATCCTGTCGGTGCGCCTCGTGCCGCTGCAGGAGGGCTGAGCGGATGGCGGAGCTCGCGCGCGTGCGCGCCTGGGCCGATGCGCTCATCCGGCTGCACCTCGACCCCGAGTGGACGTTCGCGTTCGACCACGCGAAGACACGGGCGGGCCTGTGCAACTACACGGCCAAGCGCATCTCGGTGTCACGGCACATCGCGACGCTGTCGGAGGACGACGACATCCACCAGGTGCTGCTGCACGAGGTGGCGCACGCCATCGCGGGGCAGCGGGCCGGGCACGGCCCGCGATGGAGGAAGGTCGCGGCGGAGCTCGGCTACGCGGGCGGCCGCACGCACGACGGGCCGGTGCCGACCGAGCTCGCGCCGTGGGTGGGCACCTGCCCCAACGGGCACGTGAGCTACCGCTACCGCCGGCCGACGCGGCCGACCTCGTGCGGGGTGTGCTCACGACGGTTCGATCCGGCGCTGCGGATCGCCTGGGTGCAACGCGGCCGCTGATCGCGCAGCCCGCGCAGCCGAGGTGTCCAAACCAGCGGCGCGAGCGTGCTGATTCGGCCGCCGTAACCTTCTAAACTAGTTACATGAGCACCGGTCAATGGATGACGCCCTCCGAGGGAGCAGCCTGGTTCTTCGACGCGGGCGCCGAGAGCCTCGACTTCGCCTACACGGGCGCGCTCGCCGACGAGCGCCTCCACTCCCCCGAAGACCTCGCCGGCTGGCTCGCAGAGCACCTCGCCCACCCGGCGCCCGAGGTGGGCGAACGCGACCTCGCCGACGCCCTCATCCTGCGTGAGGCGCTCGCCCGGCTCCACCTCGCGGCCGCCGACCACACGCCGTTCGCGCCCGACGACATCGACACGCTCAACCTCTTCGCCGCGACCCCCGACATCCCGCCCGCGCTCGCCGGCGGGCGGCGGCAGGCCGGCGCGGGCCGCATCCGCGTCGCCCAGGCGCTGTCGACCCTCGCCCGCGAGGCGGTCGCGAGCCTCGCCGTGCGCGACGAGGGCCGCATCCGCCGCTGCGCCGCCGACGACTGCCGGCTGGTGTTCCGCGACGAGTCGCGCACCAACAGCCGCCGCTGGTGCTCGATGCAACGCTGCGGCAACCGCGCCAAGGTGCGCGCGCATCGCGAGCGCGAGCGCGCGGCACGCAGCTGACGGGGGCGACCGCGGCGGGCTCAATCCGCCGCTCGAGTCGCGCCCCGGCTCTCCTCGGCGCCTGAGCTGTCAGGCCTCGGTGACCTGCACGTCCTTCCAGAAGGCGACGTAGCCGCTGAAGTCGCGGCCCACCTTCTCGATCGCCGTGGGATACGGCTCCGGGTACGCCCACGCGCGGTCGGTGAGCCACTGCTCACCGGAGCGCACGCTGAAGTACTGGCACTCGCCCTTCCACGGGCAGGTGTACGGCGTGGGGCTGTCGCGCAGCACCCCCTCCGCGACCGACGACGGCGGGAAGTAGACGTTCCCCTCGATGTGCACGACATCGGCCTCGTCGGCCTGCGCGATGACCTGATCTCCGAGCTTCGCCTGGTACATGATGCGAGGCTACGCCCGGGCACCGCCGGGATGCTGGATCAGAACCCGACGTCGGCAAGGTGCGGAGCGCCGTGTCGCAGCACCTTCACGACCACTCCGCGCGACCGCAGTGCCCCGAGGGTACGGGCCTCCTCATCGGTCGCCCGCCCGAGCGCACGCCGGTTCGCCACCACGAGCACGTCACCCCGCTGGAGGTGGCCGAAAGAACGCTCGAGCCGCTGCTCCCACGTCTCGTGGCTCTCGGGAGCCGGATGCCGGAAGTCGTGGATCGCCACCCCGAACCGCGTCAGGTCGGCACGCTGCTCCACGATCGGCGGAAGGTCGTCGCGGGCCACCACGAGCCCGACGAGTCGCGCGCCCTCGGGACGGGCACGCCACCATTCGCCGTCCCGTTGCAGCTCCACGAAACACTCCGGACAGCTGGCCAACTGGTGCCCATGGGCGCCGAGCGCCGCCGTCGGCTCGTTGTCACCCGTCACCGGCATCCCGACCACCGTCCCTCGCTCCCGTGCCCAGTCTCGCAGGTCGAGGCGCGTCAGCGGATTCGCTCGACCTCGGCCACGGGGTCGAGGTTGAGCTGCACCCCGCCCAGCTCGCGCGCCGAGACGGAGGCCGTGACGAGGTGGCGTGTCGCGTTGCGCAGGCCCGCATAGGCGGAGGCGGCGGCCGCCGCCTCCGGGGAGGTGTGGTCGATGCCGAGGTCGGAGATCGCCGAGATGACGGCGCCGGCGGCGAGCAGGTCCTCGACCGCGAACCGCAGGGTGCCGTCCTCCTGGCGCGCGCCCGCCGCGACGACAGCGATCACGAAGCGGCCGCCCAGCTCGGCCTGGCGCACGAGCGACCACCGGGCGACGGCATCCGCGCTGCGCAGAGCGCCCGCGACCACCTCGACCCCGAGCTCCGGCACCTCCTCGGAGCCCAGCTCGTCGACCCACACCACCGCGTGCACGCCGTCGGCGACCGCGCGGGCGCCCTCGGCACCCCACTCGAAGCGGACCTGGTAGTAGCTCTGGGCGCGGTGCGAACTCATGCCTCCGAGGGTATCGACGCCTGGGGATCCGCCCCGAAGTCGGATGTCACGGGCCGACATCCTGTACGGTTGCGGTGGCGCACCTCAGCGCCCGCGTCGTGAACGCATCCCTCGTCGCCCGATCGGCTCCGCGCCCGGCGACTGACATCTCTTCCCGGCGAACCGACGTGCCGTCCGGCACGCTCGCCCACCGTGCGCCAGCGCGCACACCACCCGAAAGCACCCCATGACCACCGACTTCCGCACGCTCGGCGTGCCCGCCCCGCTCGTCGCCGCCCTCGCGGCCGACGGCAAGACCGAGGCGTTCCCCATCCAGGCCGACACCCTGCCCGACACCCTCGCCGGACGCGACGTGCTCGGCCGCGGCCGCACCGGATCCGGCAAGACCATCGCCTTCGCCCTCCCGCTCGTCGCGCGCCTCGGCACGAAGCTGTCCGGCGGACGGCGCCGCGGCGGCCTGCCGCTCGGCCTCGTGCTCGCGCCGACCCGCGAGCTGGCCACCCAGATCGCCGCGACGCTCACCCCGCTCGCCGACGCCTACGGCCTCACCGTCACCACCATCTACGGCGGCGTCTCGCAGAACCGCCAGGTGGCGGCGCTGCGCGACGGCGTCGACATCATCGTCGCCTGCCCCGGCCGCCTCGAGGACCTCATGGGGCAGCGACTCGTGCGCCTCGACGCGATCGAGATCACCGTCATCGACGAGGCCGACCACATGGCCGACCTCGGCTTCCTGCCCGGCGTCACGCGCATCCTCGCGGCGACCCCCGCGGGCGGACAGCGCCTGCTGTTCTCGGCGACGCTCGACAACGGCGTCGACAAGCTCGTCAAGCGTTTCCTCGAGAACCCCGTCATGCACTCGGTCGACGAGATCGACCAGCCGCCGGTGAAGATGACCCACCACGTGTTCGGCACGGCCGACGCGGAGGCGAAGAAGGAGCTCGTGCGCACCCTCGCCTCGGGGCGCGGACGCCGCATCCTGTTCATGCGCACCAAGCACCACGCGAAGAAGCTCGCCCAGCAGCTCACGGCGTCCGGCATCCCGGCGGTCGACCTGCACGGCAACCTGTCGCAGCCGCAGCGCGACCGCAACCTCGCGGCGTTCTCCTCGGGCGAGGTGCGCGTGCTCGTCGCGACGGATGTGGCGGCGCGCGGCGTGCACGTCGACGACGTCGAGCTCGTCGTGCACGTCGACCCGCCCATGGAGCACAAGGCCTACCTGCACCGCTCGGGCCGCACCGCCCGCGCGGGCTCGGAGGGCGACGTGGTCACCCTCGTGCTGCCCGCGCAGGAGAGGGACGTGGCGCAGCTCATGCGCAAGGCCGGCATCACCGCGACCGTGCAGAAGGTGGCGGCGGATGCGGCCCCCGTCAGCGCGCTCGTCGGCGAGGTCGCCGCGTACGTGACCCCCGAGCCGCGCGCCCCGCGGCAGCAGCAGGGCGGCGGCGGACGCAGCCAGGGCGCCAACGCGCAGCGCAAGCGCGCAGCGCGCGAGGCACGGGATGCCGGGCAGCAGGCGCGGACGGACCGGCCGCGCCGCGACCGCTCGGGGCGGCCCGCGAAGCAGGGGCAGGGCGCGGGGTCATCCTCCGGCGCGCGCACCGCATCCGGGTCCGGCCGCGGCGGACGCGCGGGCGCCTCGGGCGGAACCCGCTCGGGCAGCACGCCCGTCTACAGCTCCTCGTCGGCGGCTCCGCAGGGCAACCCGCGCCGCGGCGGACGGCGCGCGGCGCGCCCGGCCGGCTGACGTGGTGGCGCGCCCGCCTGTGCGTGAGGCGTCATAGCCGCGGCGGCGCATCCGGGCCACCGGCGCACCCGCACACCCGCACACTCGCAGGGGCAAGCACCAGCGGCTCACCGCATCCGTAGCGCGAGAAGCGGACGGCGAAACTGCCACGCGGCGGGAGTAGTTGCTCCCGCCGCGCACAAGTTGCTCCGCCCGCGACGGCGGTTCCTCCCGCCGACGGGGTCGTTGCTCCCGCCGACGAGCCGGCTCCGCAGGGGCGGGCACCGGCGCGGCGGGCACCGGCCACCCGATCGGGGCAGGACGGCCGGGGAGCTACCCCAGCACGCCGACGGAGGCGAGCGCCGCGCGCAGCAGCGTGCCGCGCCCGCCCTCGAGCTCGGCGTGGAACGCGGGGCTCGAGGCCTCGGCGGGCGTCACCCAGGTGAGCTCGAGCGCATCCTGGCGAGGCTCGAAGGTGCCCGTGACGGGCACCACGAAGGCGAGCGACACGGCGTGCTGACGGTCGTCGACATACGCCGACAGCCCCGGGATCGGGAAGTACTCGGCGACCTGGAACGGCACGGGGCTCGCGGGCAGCTGCGGGAACGCCATCGGCCCGAGGTCCTTCTCGAGGTGGCGGAACAGCGCGTCGCGGATCGTCTCGCCGTACATCACCCGGCCCGAGACGAGCGTGCGGGTGATCTCGCCCTGGGCGTTCGCGCGCAGCAGCACCCCCACCTGCGTGACGACGCCGAGCCCGTCGACCCGCACGGGCACCGCCTCGACGTAGAGCAGCGGGATGCGGCCGCGCACCCACTCGAGCTCGGCATCCGACAGCCACGCCGAGTTCGGCTCGTCGCGCGGAGGTTCGGGGATGCCGGCGCCCACGGTGCTCATGGCTTCATTGTGTCGCACTCCCCCGCCGCGCCCCGCCGCCGGGTCGAAAATGCAGGAGAAACCGGGCCGCATCCGTCGCCCACCCCGGAAACACGGGAGGCGGTTTCGGAAACTCCTGCATTTTCGACCCGGAGCGGGGCGGATGCGGGCACGATGGAGGGGTGACGGAGTTGTCGATCGATCCCGAACTCGTCGTCTGGAGCGCGGAGCCGGAGGCCCGCCATCAGCATCCGCTCGTGGTCGTGATGCACGGTCGCGGCGCCGACGAGCACGACCTCGCCGGCCTCTTCCCGCTGCTGCCCGCCGGTTTCGTGTACGCCTCGCTGCGGGCACCGCACCCCGCGGGCCCCGGCTTCGCGTGGTTCGACGACACCGTCGAGGCGCCCGGAGACCCGCGGCTCGCATCCGCCGACGCGATGGCGGATGCGGTGCTCGCCTGGCTGCGGCGACTGCCGTGGCAGCCGACGACGGTCGGCGCGCTCGGGTTCTCGCAGGGCGGCGCGATGGCCGCCCATCTGCTCCGGCAGGGGCAGGGCATCGTGTCGTTCGCGGTGAACATGTCCGGCTTCGCGGTGTCCGGTTCCCATCCCGCGGATGCCGCCCTCGCCGCCGCCCCGCCACCCGCCTACTGGGGTCGCGGCTCCGCCGACCCGCTCTTCTTCCCCGAGCTCGTGCACCGCAGCGAGACCTGGCTCTCCCGCCACACGACCCTCACGAGCGCGGTGTATCCGGGCCTCGGCCACTCCGTCTCCGACGAGATGCTGCGCGACGTCGTCGACTTCCTCGAGGCGCGCCTCTAGCGGCCGCGATCAGACGCCCGCGACGCCGGTCTGATAGGCGAGCACGACCGCCTGCACGCGGTCGCGGAGGCCGAGCTTGCCGAGCACGCGCGCGACGTGCGTCTTGACGGTCGCCTCGGAGAGCACGAAGCGCTCGGCGATCTCCGCATTGCTGAGGCCCTCCCCGAGCGCCGCGAAGATCTCGCGCTCGCGCGCGGTGAGCGCTGCCAGGGGCGCGTCCGCGGTGGCCGCGGTGGCCGCATCCGGCAGCCGCTCGGCGAACAGCTCGAGCATGCGGCGCGTGACGCGCGGGGCGACCGCCGCGTCGCCGGCGGCGACCGCGCGGATGGCGGCGGCGAGCTCGTCGGGGCGCGCGTCCTTTAGCAGGAAGCCGCTCGCGCCCGCTCGCAGGGCCGCGAAGGCGTACTCGTCGAGGTCGAAGGTGGTGAGGACGATGACGCGCGAGCCGGGTGCCGTGTCGACCATGCGGCGCGTCGCCTCGATGCCGTCGACGCCGGGCATCCGCACGTCCATGAGCACCACATCCGGCGCGAGCGCCTTGGCCATCGCGAGCGCCGCGGCGCCGTCGCCCGCCTCGCCGACGACCTCGATGTCGCCCTCCGCGGCGAGCACGAGGCGCAGGCCCATGCGCAGCATCGACTGATCGTCGACGATGAGCACCCGGATGCCGGTCATCCCGCCCCCTCCACCGTCTCGAGCGGCAACACCGCCCGCACCTGCCAGCCCCTCTCATGCGGCCCCGCCTCGACGGCGCCGCCGAGTGCCGCGGCACGCTCGCGCATGCCGATGATCCCACGACCGGTGCCCGCGGTCGGCTGTCGCACCGCGCCGCGCGATGCGCCCCGGTTCGTGACGCGCACCTCGACGCGGTCGCCGTGCGCGTCGCGCGTGCGGCTCACCTCGACGAGCACGAGCGTCGACGTCGGCGCGTGCCGCAGCACGTTGGTGAGCGACTCCTGCACGATGCGCCAGACCGCGCGGCGCACCGCGAGCGGAAGCTCCTCCTGCGGTGTGGTGCGCACGAGCCGCACAGGCAGGCCCGCCGCGCGGAAGCGCTCCACGAGCTCGTCGAGGCTCACGTCGGGCTCCGGTTCGAGCGGCGCGTCGTCGCCCGGCTCGCGCAGCACCCCGAGCACGCGGCGCATGTCGGCGAGCGCCGAGCGGCCCGTCTCGGTGAGGGCGTCGAGCGCGCGCTCGGCGCCCGCCGGGTCGGACCCGGATGCCGCCCGCGCCCCGTCCGCGAGCGCCACCATGACCGTGAGGGAGTGCGCGACGACGTCGTGCAGCTCGCGCGCGATGCGGGCGCGTTCCTCGGCCACCGCGAGCGCCGCCTGCTGCTCCCGATCCCGCGAGAGCGCATTCGCGCGCTGGATGAGGGCGTCGATGTGCTGCCTGCGGCCGCGCACGCTCACCCCGGCGGCGATCGCGATGAGCGAGGCGACGACGAGGAACACCACGGTCGCGACGATGAGGCCCGACGGCTCGACCTGGGGGTCGGTCGCCGCGCGCCGCAGGAACAGCAGCGACGCGCCCGCCATCACGGCCACCATGCCGAGCTCGACGAGCCAGGTGACCCCCGGCGTGCGCGCCGCGGCGACCGCGTACATGGCGAGCGCGAGCGCGAACTCGATACCGCCCGATTCCTGAGTGAGTGCGAGGCAGGCGACGCCGAGCACGACGAGCGCCGCGACGGTGAGCACCGGCTCGTGCCGCCGACGCATGAGGACGAGCCCGCCGACGAGCGCCACGGCGAGGAGGATCGAGCCCGCGACCGGGCGCGCGCCGCCCGCCCCGACGACGAGCGAGGTGATCGCCGCCGGCAGCGCGAACCACAGCGCCACCACGAGATCCATCACGCGCGGATGCCGCACGAAGTAGCGCCGCAGCGGGCCGAGCCGGCGGGCATCCAGCTCGGTGAACGGTCCGTCGGCTGTCGCCTCGGGGCTGGGTCGCAGCCAGCGCTTCAGCCGTGTCAGCGCGCGCGACGGCGACGCCGAACCCGGTTCCGGATGCGGCGTCGCCTGGTGCGTCGTCTCGTCGATCAGTCGTCCCGTCGCACGAAGGCGATCGTGCCGGCCGCGAGCGCGGCGACCGTGTAGCCGCAGAAGACCGCGAAGCCGACCCACGGCTCCAGGCTCGACAGCCCGACCGTGTCGCTGGCCGCCACCGCCGAGCCGGCGGGCGCGGGGAGGTAGGAGTAGAGGTCCCGCAGCCACTCGGCCCCCGTCGTGGCCGCGATCAGCTGCACGATGATCGGCAGGATGAAGAGGATGCCGACGACGGTCGTGATGGCCGCCGCTGTGTTCTTCACGAGCAGGCCGATGCCGTAGGCGAACCAGGCCGACACCGTGAGGTACAGCACGACGCCGATAAGGGCGCGGATGTCGTCCGCCTCGAAGCGCACGTCGATCCCGCCCGCGCGCAGCACGGGGATCCCGACCGCCGCGGAGAGCGCGAGCGCCGCTGCCGACACAGCGAAGGCGGAGAGCAGCAGCACGAGCGCCTTGCTCGCGACGACACGCAGGCGCCGCGGCTCGGCGGCGAGCGTCGAACGGAACGAGCCGGTGGCGTACTCGCCCGTGATCACGAGCACCCCCAGCACCGAGATCGCGAGCTGTGCGATGGGATAGCCGACCACGAGAACGCCGGCGCTGGTCGGCGCCGAGTCCGGGAACGCGGTGATCGCCCACGCGAAGAGCCCCGCGAACGCGGCCATGATGCCTACCGTGAGCACGGCCACCCAGACGGTCGAGCGGAGGCTGCGCAGCTTGATCCACTCCGAGCGCACCGCGCGCGCGAAGGTGGGACGGATGTCGACGCCGGAGCGCGTCGCGGTCGCGGCGGTCATCGGGTCGCCTCGGCCGGCACGGCGCTCGTGCGGTACTCGACCGCGTCGTCGGTGAGGGCCATGTACGCGTCCTCCAGTGAGGTGGTGAGCGGGGTGAGCTCGGAGAGGACGATACCGGCAGCGACCGCGGACGCGGCGATGTCGCCCGCCTCGAGGCCCGCGATCTCGAGCACGCCCGCCTCGTCGGAGACGATCGTGGCGCCGCTGCGGGCGAGCAGCTCGGCGAGCTCGGCCGCCCGGTCGGTGCGCACCCGCACCGCCTGACGTCCGGCGCCGGCCACGAGCTCGGCGACGGGGGCGTCGGCGAGGATGCGGCCCTTGCCGATCACGATCACGTGGTCGGCCGTGAGCGCCACCTCGCTCATGAGATGGCTCGAGAGGAACACCGTGCGCCCCTCGGACGCGAGGAAGCGCGCGAAGGTGCGCACCCAGCGCACCCCCTCCGGGTCGAGCCCGTTGACGGGCTCGTCGAGGATGAGGATCTGCGGGTCGCCCAGCAGCGCCGCGGCGATGCCGAGCCGCTGTCCCATGCCGAGCGAGAAGCCCTTGACCCGCTTGCCGGCGACGGCATCCAGTCCGGTCTGCTCGATCACCTCGAGCACGCGACGCTTGGGGATGCCGTGGCTCGCCGCCAGCCCCAGCAGGTGCTGGTAGGCGGTGCGGCCGGTGTGCACCGCCTTCGCGTCGAGCAGCGCGCCCACGGTGGTGAGGGGCGAGCGCAGCTCGGCGTAGCGGTGGCCCGCGACCGTCACGCTGCCCTCGGTGGGGCGCGCGAGGCCGACGATCATGCGCATCGTCGTGGACTTGCCGGCGCCGTTCGGGCCGAGGAAGCCGGTGACGGCGCCCGGGCGGACGGTGAAGCTGATGTCGTCGACGGCTGTCCGGTCGCCGTATCTCTTGGTGAGGCCGCGTGCCTCGATCATGGTGCCCTCCTTCGTGGGTGTGCTTCGACGCTAGGAAGGGGCACGGGTGCGGCTCGGCCCCCGCGGGAGGTATCTGAGCGGGGGCGTGTACCTCGGAAGGATGACGGCCGCGCGTCACATGGCGAGATGCGCGATGCCGAGCGAGATGCCGAGCAGCACCCCGAGCACCGAGATGACGAGCAACCCGAGGTGGATGAGGAGCGGCGCGCGGTCGGCGCCCTCGACGCGGGCGCGACGCGCGAGGTACGTGATCGGGGTCGCGAGCGCCCACAGCGGGCTCGGCACGGATGCGGAGCTGCGCGCCCGGAGGGTGCGCGCGTCGTAGGTGGCGACGACCGCGAGCACGAGCAGCATGAGCGCGAGGAAGCCGAGCTTCACGAGGGGGCGCTCGGCGAGCGGCATCCGCACCAGCCACGGAACGGTCAGCATCGAGACGAACCAATACAGGAATCCCACCCACACGGGCGAGCCGACGAGGACCGCGAGCGGGCGCGTGGCGTCGTCGGGGCGGTGGACGAGGGGCGCGCGCTCGACCACCCGGCGCGTCTCGGGGGTCACGGTGTGCCGGCGGAAGTCCGTCCAGGCGAGGCCGTCCCACCAGCGCTCGACTCCCCCGCGCTCGGGGTCGGGGTACCAGCCCTCCTCCACGGCGCCATGCTAGCGACGGGTCGACGCGGCGACACCTCTCGAAACCGGAGCCACCGGATCGGGAGCGCGCGTCGGGGGCGGGCGCGAAGATGGGGGGATGGATCCTGCGCTCGAGCGCTTCTCCCCGGCGACGCGGGAGTGGTTCGACGGCGCGTTCCCGCAGCCGACCGCCGCGCAGGCGGGCGCGTGGGAGGCGATCTCCTCGGGGCGGCACGCGCTCGTGGTGGCGCCCACGGGGTCCGGCAAGACCCTCTCGGCATTCCTGTGGTCGCTCGACCGGCTGCTGACGGCGCCGCCCGCCGACCCCGCTCGCAGAACGCGGGTGCTCTACATCTCGCCGCTCAAGGCGCTCGGCGTCGACGTCGAGCGCAACCTCCGCTCGCCGCTCGTCGGCATCACGCAGACGGCGAAGCGGCTCGGGATGACACCCCCCGCGATCACGGTCGGCGTGCGCTCGGGCGACACCACCTCCGCCGACCGCCGGCTGCTCGTGCGGGAGCCGCCCGACATCCTCATCACGACGCCCGAGTCGCTCTACCTCATGCTCACGAGCGCCGCCCGGTCGACGCTCGTGGGGGTCGAGACGGTCATCGTCGACGAGATCCACGCGGTCGCGGCGACCAAGCGCGGGGCGCACCTCGCGGTAACCCTCGAGCGCCTCGACGCGCTGCTGCCGAAGCCCGCGCAGCGCATCGGGCTCTCGGCGACGGTGCGGCCGCTCGAGGAGGTCGCGCGGTTCCTCGGCGGGCGCGAGCGGGTCGAGATCGTGTCGCCGCCCATCCAGAAGACCTTCGAGCTGCGGGTCGTGGTGCCCGTCGAGGACATGACCGAGCTGGGGGCGCGCGCCACGGATGCGGAGCTCGAGGGCGACGAGAAGGCCCTCGCGTCCGGCGGGTCGATCTGGCCGCACGTCGACCGGGCGATCGTCGAGGAGGTGCTGCGGCACCGCTCGACCATCGTGTTCGCGAACTCGCGGCGGCTCGCGGAGCGGCTGACGGCGTCGATGAACGAGCTGTGGGAGGAGATGGAGACCGGCGAAGCGCCGCCGAGGTTCCCCGCGCAGCTCGTCGGCGGATCGGGGATCACCCGGGCGAGTGCCCTGAACGGTGCCACCGACCCGGAGGCAGGGACGGGCGGCGGCGCACGGGCGCGAGAGCCGGAAACGGTTCCCGTGCTCGCCCGCGCGCACCACGGCTCCGTCAGCAAGGAGCAGCGCGCCCAGATCGAGGACGACCTCAAGTCGGGCCGGCTGCGCTGCGTCGTCGCGACGAGCTCGCTCGAGCTCGGCATCGACATGGGCGCCGTCGACCTCGTCATCCAGGTCGAGTCGCCGCCGTCGGTGGCATCCGGCCTGCAGCGGGTGGGCCGCGCCGGGCACCAGGTGGGCGAGATCTCGAAGGGCGTGCTGTTCCCCAAGCACCGCGCCGACCTGCTGCACACCGCGATCGCCACCGAGCGGATGCGCGAGGGGCTCATCGAGGCGATCGCCGTTCCGCAGAACCCGCTCGACATCCTGGCCCAGCAGACAGTGGCGGCGGTGGCGCTCGACAGCCTCGACGTCGAGGAGTGGTTCGAGACGGTGAGGCGGTCGGCACCGTTCACGACGCTGCCGCGGAGCGCCTACGAGGCGACGCTCGACCTGCTGGCTGGGCGGTATCCGTCCGACGAGTTCGCCGAGCTACGGCCCCGCATCGTGTGGGACCGCGTGGCCGGCACCATCTCGGGCCGCCCCGGCGCGCAGCGGCTCGCGGTGACGAGCGGCGGCACGATCCCCGACCGCGGCATGTTCGGGGTCTTCATCGTCGGCTCGGACGAGGGGGCCCGCCGCGTGGGCGAGCTCGACGAGGAGATGGTCTACGAGTCGCGCGTCGGCGACGTGTTCGCGCTCGGCGCGACGAGCTGGCGCATCGAGGAGATCACCTCCGACCGCGTGCTCGTCTCCCCCGCGTTCGGGCAGCCGGGCCGTGTGCCGTTCTGGAAGGGTGACGGGCTCGGGAGGCCGGCCGAGCTGGGGCGGGCGATCGGCGCGTTCGCGGGCGAGCTGGCATCCGGGTCGGTCGATCAGGCCAGGCTCGAGGCGGATGGGCTCGACGAGCGCGCGGCGCGCAACCTCACGGCCTTCGTCGCCGAGCAGAAGGCCGCGACCGGCGTCGTGCCCACCGACCGCACCCTGCTCGTCGAGCGCTTCCGCGACGAGCTCGGCGACTGGCGGCTCGTGCTGCACTCCCCCTACGGCACCCCCGTGCACGCGCCGTGGGCGCTCGCGGTGGCGGCGCGCATCCGGGAGCGGCTCGGGGTCGACGGTTCGGCCATGGCGGGCGACGACGGCATCGTCGTGCGGCTGCCCGAGACGGATGCCGACCCGCCCGGCGCGGAGCTGTTCGCCTTCGAGCCGGGTGAGCTCGAGGCCCTCGTGACGGAGGAGGTGGGCGGATCGGCGCTGTTCGCCTCGCGCTTCCGGGAGTCGGCGGCGCGGGCCCTGCTGCTGCCGCGGCGCAACCCCGGCCGCCGCTCGCCGCTCTGGCAGCAGCGGCAGCGCTCGGCGCAGCTGCTCGAGGTGGCGCGCAAGTATCCGAGCTTCCCGATCATCCTCGAGACGGTGCGGGAGGTGCTGCAGGACGTCTACGACCTGCCGTCGCTGCGGGAGCTCGCGACCGACATCTCGAACCGCCGTATCCGGCTCGTCGAGGTGGAGACGGATGCGCCCTCGCCTTTCGCGCGCACCCTGCTGTTCGGCTACGTGGCCGCGTTCCTCTACGAGGGCGACTCCCCGCTCGCCGAGCGGCGGGCGGCGGCCCTCTCGCTCGACCCCGCGCTGCTCGCCGAGCTGCTCGGCCGCGCGGAGCTGCGCGAGCTGCTCGACCCGGAGGTCATCGCGCAGACCGAGCGCGAGCTGCAGCGGCTCGACCCGGAGCGGCGCGCGCGCGACGCCGAGGGCATCGTCGACCTGCTGCGGGTGCTGGGGCCGCTGTCGGTGGAGGAGGTGGCTGCCCGTTCCGAGGCGTCACTTCGTGTCGCCCCGACACCCATGCACGCGACGCAAAGTGACGCCTCGGGGGTGGGTGCCGCACCCCCGGGCGACGCGACGGCCGCGACGGACGCAGCAGCGATGGGTGAGGCGTCAGTTTCGGTCGCGAATGACCGCGCGGAGGCGACGCAAACTGACGCCTCGGGGCTCGGGCACGTACTCGTCGAGCTCGCCCGCGCGAACCGCGTGCTGCGCGTGAGCATCGCGGGCGTCGAGCGCTGGGCCGTCGTCGAGGACGCCGCACGCCTGCGCGACGCGCTCGGCGTGCCGCTGCCGATCGGCGTGCCGACCGCGTTCCTGGAGCCCGTCGCCGACCCCGTCGGCGACCTCGTGAGCCGCTACCTGCGCACCCACACCCCCTTCGCGGCGGCCGAAGCCGCATCCCGCCTCGGCCTCGGCGTCGCCGTGGTGACGGATGCGCTGCGCCGCCTCGCCGCCGACCGGCGCGCCGTGGAGGGGGAGTTCCGCCCCGGCGCCTCGGGCACCGAGTGGGTCGACCCGGAGGTGCTGCGGCGGCTGCGGGCCCGGTCGCTCGCCGCACTGCGCGCCGAGGTGGAGCCCGTGCCGCAGGCGGCGCTCGGGCGGTTCCTGCCCGACTGGCAGCACGTGGGCGCGGAGCCGAGGCGAGGCGCGCTGCGCGGCGTCGACGGGCTCGTGTCGGCCATCGATCAGCTCGCGGGCCTGCCGCTGCCCGCGACGAGCTGGGAGAGCCTCGTGCTGCCCGGCCGCGTGCGCGACTACAGCCCCGCGATGCTCGACGAGCTCATGGCGTCCGGCGAGGTCGTCTGGGCCGGACGCGGCGAGCTGCCCGGGGGCGACGGCTGGGTGAGCCTGCACCTCGCCGACGCGGCGCCGCTCACGCTGCCCGAGCCGCTCGCCCTCGAACCGGACCCGCTGCGCGATCGGCTGCTCGCGGCGCTCGACGGCGGCGGCGGGTACTTCTTCCGGCAGCTCGCCGGCGCGGTGGCGGAGCCCGGCGCGGAGCCCCTCACCGACACGGATGTTGCCCGAGCCCTCTGGGAGCTCGTGTGGGCCGGACGCGTGACGGGCGACACCTTCACGGCCCTGCGCGCCCGGCTCGGCGCGACGACGACGCGAGCCCGGGCGACCCCGCGCGGCCGGGCCCACCGGGCACGCGCGCGGGTGGCCGCCTCGCTCGCGGCATCCGCCCCGCCGACGGTCGCGGGGCGCTGGAGCCTGCTGCCGCGGCCGGATGCCGCGCCGACCGCGCGTGCGACGGCGCTCGCCGAGCAGCTGCTGGAGCGATACGGGGTCGTGACGCGCGGGGCGGTTCAGGCGGAGGGCGTCGAGGGCGGGTTCGCGCTCGCCTACCGGGTGCTGTCGAGCCTCGAGGAGACGGGACGCGTGCGCCGCGGCTACTTCGTGGAGGGGCTCGGCGCGGCGCAGTTCGCCACGCCCGCGACCGTCGACCGGCTGCGCTCCTTCCACAGCGACCGGCACGAGGACGTGCCGCCGGTCGCGGTGACGCTCGGGGCGACCGACCCGGCGAACCCGTATGGCGCGGCGCTCGGGTGGCCGTCGCGCGACGACGACATCCGCCACCGCCCCGGACGCAAGGCGGGTGCGCTCGTCGTGCTCGTCGACGGCGCCCTCGGGCTCTACGTCGAGAAGGGCGGCAAGACCGTGCTGAGCTTCCTCGACCCGGATGCCGAGGTGGCTCGCGAGGCTGCCGCCGCCTCCCTCGCCTCCACGGTGCGCGCCGCCGGCGGGCGGCTGCGCGTCGAGCGCATCGACGGCGAATTCGCCGTCGGCACCCCGCTCGGCGAGGCCCTGCAGCGGGCGGGCTTCGCTCCCACCCCGCAGGGTCTGCGCCTGCGGTGACAGCAACCATCCGGCCCGCCTCGGCGAATCTCCTGCATTTCTCGCGTGGGCACCCGTGGCGGCTACCCACAGCGGCACCCCCCTTCCTCTTGCGAGAAATGCAGGAGATTCGCCTTGCGTCCCCCTTCCGGTGCCGCGACTCCGGGGTCCTCTCGACCAAGCTCCTGCATTTCTCGCGTGGGGCGGGGCATGGGGATGACGGATGTGGCGGACGGGTGGGCGGGCGGCGGACGGCGGACGAGCGACGGACGGACGGACGGCGGACAGACGGGGGACGGACGGCGGACAGACGGGGGACGGGCGACGGATGCGGTCGCGTCTGCTGTGAGCGGACGCGGGCGACAGCGGCGGCCCGCCGCGCCTAGGGTGAGCCCATGGCGCTCCCCGACCCCGAGCCGCTGTGGCGGCACCTCCTCGGCGACCAGCTGCGCGGCATCCGGCAGGACCGCGGGCAGACGCTCACCGAGACCGCGAAGCGCGCGGGGGTCTCCCCGCAGTACCTCTCCGAGATGGAACGCGGGCTCAAGGAGCCCTCGAGCGAGATGATCGCGGCGGTCGCGGGTGCCCTCGACACGAGCCTCGTCGAACTCACCCTCGGGGTCTCCGAGCGGCTGCGGGAGCTCGCCCCCGCCCAACCGGCCCAGGCGGCTGTGCGCGCGACGCTCGCGCTCGCCGCCTGAGCCCGCTTCCACAACTCAGGATCGTTCGCCGAGGCGGCACCGATCGCCGCATCCGGGCGCGTTCTTCCTGAGTTGCGAGGCCTCTGGCGTTCGCAACTCAGGAGGAGGGCGGTCTGCGGGCGCCTACCTCGGTTCCGCGTCCCGAAGCTCCTGAGTTGCGAAACCGGCCGAGTCGCGAGCCGCCATCACGGCGTCGACGAGCCCGTAGTCGCGCGCGGCGGATGCCGTGAAGACCCGGTCGTGGTCGGTGTCGGCCCGCAGCCGCTCGACGCTCTGCCCCGTGTGCCGCGCGAGGATGCCCTCGATGTCGGAGCGCACGCGCACCACCTCGTCCGCCTGCAGGATCAGGTCGGGGATCGCACCGCGCCCCTGCGACACGGGCTGATGCAGCACGACGCGGGCGTGCGGCAGGGCCGCGCGCTTGCCGGCGGCGCCCGCCGCGAGCAGCACCGCCCCCACCGCGACGGCCTGGCCGACGACCGTCGTCGCCACCTGGGGCCGGATGTAACGCATCGTGTCGTACACGGCGAGCATCGCGCTCGGGTCGCCGCCCTCGCAGTTGATGTAGAGCTGGATGTCGCGGTCGGGGCCCTCGGCCTCGAGATGCAGCAGCTGCGCCACGAGCACGTTCGCGACGCCCGCGTCGATCGGGGTGCCGAGGTAGACGACGCGTTCGGTGAGCAGCTGCGAGTAGACGTCCATGATCCGCTCGCCGCGCGGGTGCTGGGCGATGACGTTCGGGATGGTGTAGCTCGTCATGCCGCGCTCCCCACCGTGAAGCCGGTGCCGCGCGTGCGGCGCGGGGGCGCGATCCGCGCGAAGTCGTCGACGATCTCGTCGATGAAGCCGTAGGCGAGCGCCTCCTCGGCCGAGTACCAGCGGTCGTGGAGGGAGTCCTCGAAGACGCGCTCCACGCTCTGGCCGGTGTCGGCGGCGACGAGGCCGAGCACGACGTCGCGCGTGTAGCGGAGGTCGGCGGCCTGCAGTTCGACGTCGACCGCGGTGCCCCCGATGCCGGCCGAGCCCTGGTGCATGAGGATGCGCGCGTGCGACAGCGCGCGCCGCTTGCCGGGCGCCCCCGACGAGAGCAGGAACTGGCCCGCGCTGCAGGCGAGGCCGATCGCGAGGGTCGACACGTCGCACGGCACGAGCCGCATGAGGTCGCGGATGGCGAGCATCGACGGCACCGAGCCGCCCGGGGAGTGGATCCACAGCGCGATGTCGGATGCCGCATCCGCCGCCGCGAGCGCGACCAGCTGGGTGGCGAGCAGGGTGCCGTTGTCGTCGTCGAGCACGCCGTCGAGCACGATCACGCGCTGCTCGTACAGCTCGCGGCGCGCGGTGTCGGTGAAGCGGATGGGGCGGGGTTCGTCGCTCATGGCCCCAGCCTGCGCGCGGGCCGCGCGCCGCGGGCCGGTATCCGCCTCCGGCGGATCCGCCCTCAGCGGCGGGGGACGTCCGTGGGGTACGTTTCGAGGGTGCCCGAGGGTGACACCGTCTACCGGACGGCGCGGCAGCAGCACGACGCGCTCGCGGGACGCGTGCTCACCGCGTCGGACTTCCGGGTGCCCGCCTTCGCGACCGTCGATCTCACGGGCGAGACGGTGCGCGAGGTCGTCTCGCGCGGCAAGCACCTGCTGCACCGGATCGGCGAGCTGACCGTGCACTCGCACCTCAAGATGGAGGGCGCCTGGCGGCTGTTCCACCGCGGCGAGCGCTGGACGCGTCCCACGCATCAGGTGCGCGCGGTGCTGACGGCGGGCGACACGCAGTCGGTGGGCTTCGAGCTGGGCGTGCTCGAGGTGCTGCCGACCGCCGAGGAGGAGCGTGTCGTCGGCCACCTCGGCCCCGACCTGCTGGGCGAGGACTGGGATGCGGCCGAGGCCGCGCGACGGCTCGAGGCCGATCCGTCCGTGCCCGTGTTCGCGGCGCTGCTCGATCAGCGCAACCTCGCCGGTGTCGGCAACGTGTACGCCAACGAGCTGTGCTTCGTGCGCGGGATGCTGCCGACGCGGCCCGTCGGGGACGTCGACGACGTGCCCGCCCTCGTCGGGCTGGCGCGCCGGATGCTGATGGCCAATCGCGGCCGGTGGACGCGCACGACCACGGGCGACCTGCGCGCGGGTCGGCGCAGCTGGGTCTACGGGCGCAGCGGCCAGCCGTGCCTGCGCTGCGGCACGACCCTGGAGGGCGGCGAGCTGGGCCGCGTCGAGGGCCAGGAACGGGTCGTCAGCTGGTGCCCGAACTGCCAGCGCTGACCCCAGCAATGGGGGACACCGCCCCATTCACCTCGACTTACCCTCACCTCTAGTCTCGACGGGTGAGCCACGAATCCACCACACCGAACCTCATCCCGCCGACCGAGCCGCGAGAGGACGTGCTGCGCGGGGCGCTCGTCGCCCTCGTCGTCGTCCCGCTCGGGGTCGCCGCCTGGCTGCTCGTCTGGAGCCTGGGCTTCATCGCCTCGATCGTCGCCTTCGGGGTGGCGATCGCCGCGCTCTGGCTCTACCGCCTCGGTGCTCGGGGCCCCATCAGCCGGGCGGGCGCCTTCGTGGTCACCGGCATCACCGCCCTGACCCTCGTGCTCGCCTTCTTCGCCGGTATCGTGCTCGACGCCGTGCGGGTGGTGGCCGACGAGACCGGCCTCGGCTGGGGGGAGATCCTCACCCGCTCCGAGTTCTGGAGCTGGTTCGGCGAGGTGCTCCCGCCCGCACTGGGCGACTACACGGGCGACATCCTCCTGGCCCTGCTCTTCGGTGCCCTCGGATGCTTCACCGTGCTGCGCTCGGCGTTCCGCCAGGCCAAGCCGGTGCCGCCCGCCGACGCGCCGGCGTTCGTCTCGCCGTCGACCGAGTCCGGCGTCCCGGCGGTGCCTGCCGCGGATGCGACGGCGGGGGCCGCCCCGGAGGCCGCGGCGCCCTCCACGCAGCCGCCGGCAGCATCCGGTGGCGACGAGCCGCGGGCCGGGGAGACGCCCGGAACGGCCTGAGCCTCCCGCTCAGGATTCGAGGTCGTCGCTGAGCTCGACGACGGCCGACCACCCCGTGTCGGGATCGTTCACCGTGATGCGCGCGCCCGCCAGGTACTGCTCGTAGCTGATCCAGCCGTACATCCGCACGCGCTCCGTCGGACGGGAACGGTCGACATCGCAGGTGCTCGCCGGGTAGACGGGCGTCGTGAGGCCGGGCGGCGCCTCGGCGGGGCGGATGCGGGCATCGACGATCACGCTGATCGCCTCCCCGAGCCGCAGCCCGGTGATGCCCGACGAGATGCCGTGGATGTCGCCGACCCAGCAGCGTTGGCTCGCCGCCGGCAGGTTCACCCGCGCATCCCCGTATCCGACCCGGACCTCGAGGCTCTGCAGGTTGACGGCGGAGGCGGGGTCGGGGTTGACGAGGCTGAGCCGGTCGATCACGACGGTGCTCAGCAGCGCACCCGTGTCGAGTCGCCCGGACGGCCAGAAGCGGGTGCCGAAACGGTCGAGCGAGTAGACCGAGGTGCCGCCCTCGGCATCCGTCAACGTCACCGTGAGGTAGTAGACGGCACCGAGGCAGAGGTTTTCGAGCCGCACGGAGTGGCTGGCGGCCGGGGTCGCGCTCGTCCACATGAGGGTTCCGCCGGGGCGCGGGCAGATGCCCTCGATGCGGGTCTCCGCCGGCTCGGCCTCGACGGTCGCGGTGACGGGCCGATCGACGCGCAGCGCGAAGACGGCATCCTGCGAACGACTGTCGGCATCGATCGCGTCGAGGTGCACCGTGCCGGTCGTGTCCATGCGCGGCAGCGGGTCGCGCTCGACGCGCGTCGCGCCCTCGTACCAGTCGCCGAACGCCCAGCCTTCGCCGCTCGCCGCGACCTCCGGCCAGGTGGCGCGGATGCGCACCATGCCGACCGTCTCGCCGCGGTTGACGGTGCAGTCGTCGCTGCAGATGCGGCTCGGGCGGATCTGGGTCGACAGCGGCACGTCGAACACCCGCGTCGCCCGCGCGCACCCCTCGGTGCAGTCGCGCAGCGAGATGTCGAGCAGGGCGTGGTTCACCGCCGCGCCCTCCGCAACGTCGACCTCGGTGGTGAGCAGGAACGCGCCGCTCACGGCGTCCCGGCCGAGGAGCGCACCGAGGTCGCACAGCTCACCGCCGAGCGCACCGGACCGCAGCCGCAGGCTGCCGCAGCGGACGCCGTCCTCCGTCGCCCCGCGCAGGCGCAGCGCGCCATCGGCGAGGTGCTCGGTGAGCTCGAGCTCGTCGACCGTCACGACGGGTGCCGAGAGCGACGGCGTCAGGATCGGCAGCTCGCTCACCCGGATGGGGCGGTCGGTGTCCCAGCTCTCCCCGCCGCGCGCCGGGAACCAGCCGACGCACGCGATGACGCTCGCGCCGCTCGGCACCGCGAAGGTCGCGGTCGTGCGCCGCGTGTACTCGGGCTCCCAGCCGTTCGCCGCGAGCTCCTCCGCCGACACCTCGAGCGTGCGCGGCTCGCGGGTGGCGGGCAGCATCCGCCCGTCGGCGGCGGGGCCGTAGCGGCATCCCTCGCCCGCCGTGTCGTCGAGCACGAGCAGCTGCACGCGCTCCCCGGGGGTGTGCGGGGCGGCGACGAACACCGTCGTGTTCCCGACGGAGTGGATGCGCGTGGGCGGCTCGGCGAGGCCGTCGTCCTGCGTGACGTGCACGACCCGGCGCGCGATGTCGGAGCTTCCGATGCGCGTCGCCATGATGTGCACGTTGAGGGCGTACTCGGCGTCGAAGCCGTCGAGCGCAATACAGCTCTCGATCCACGCCTCGCCCGCGGTGACGAACTCAGCAAGCCAGGCCTCCTCCTGCTCGGGCGTGACCCGGAAGTTGGTGACGTCGCGGTGGGTGCCGTCGCTCGCGTAGGCGCTGTAGATGACGGGCGCGTTGGCGCGCACCCAGAAGCGGATGGCACCCGGCTCGTCCGCCCTGTCGTCACCGGCGGCGGGGCACTGCTCGCCGCGCTCGCCGGTCGCGTGCAGCTGCAGCGGGGGGATCTCGCCGCCGATCGGCAGCACCGTCCCGCCGATGCCGGGCGGGCATCCCTCGCCCCCGTCCGCGCAGGGGTCGCCCGCCGCGCCAGCCGCCGGGGGCGGCACCTCGGCCGGATCGGCGGCCGCCTCGAGCGCGTCGAGATAGCTTTCGCGTCCACGGGAGACGGCGTCCTCGGAGATGCTTCCGGGCTCGGGCACGGTGCGTGTGCCGACCGTCGGGCTGACGAGCAGCTCGCCGCCCGCCTCCGCCATCGCCTCCGCGAGGGTGCCCGCCGACTCGTCGACGGGCGCGAGCACGGACACCTCGACGGTGGGCGCCTCGGCGAGCTCGACGCGCGGCTCCGCGAAGCGGGCGCCGGCGATCGCGCCCGTGACACCGACCGCGAGCGCGGCGGTGGCGGCGAGGGGGATCAGGATTCGGGATCTCATGGTGTGCTCAACCCAGGACGCTGAGGGTGACGGTCTGCGTGCGGGGCGCGCCGAGGTTGCCGGCGGCATCCCGCGCGCGCATCGTGAACGTGACGCTGCCGGAGGTCGCGGGGGTGTTGGTGAGGCTGAAGCGCCACTCCGAACCCACCTTGGTCATCTCGCCGGAGCCGGATTTCGCGCCCGTCCAGCTGATCGCGACACCGGTCACGCCGACGTTGTCGCTCGCGAGCGCGAAGACGGTCGCCGTCTGGTCGTCGTAGATGAGCGTCGGGGTGGCCCACCACTGGTCGATCGCGGGCGGGGTCGTGTCGCCCGGCTGCGGGCTGGGGTTCGGGCCGGGGCCGGGGCCGGGGTTCGGGCCGGGTTCCGGCTCGTCCGTCGGCGCCGGGTCCGGCTCCACGGGGTCGACGGGCTCGACGTAGACGTCGGGGCAGGCGCCGCCGAGCGGCAGCGCGTCCCACGCGCCCCCGGCATCCCCGGCGACGACGGATGCCGGCAGCCACAGGGTGCCGAGCAGCGTCGCGGGGTCGCGCACGCCGAGCCAGCCGGCGTCGTCGCTGCGGGCGATCGCGAGCACGCGCGTGCCCGCCGGGATGCTGCCGACCACCTCGCCGCCCGCGCAGGCGTGCGCGTCCGCCGAGGCGACGAGCGCGGCATCCGTGCCGACGGCCTGCTCGAGCACGGGCCGGCCGAACGCGCCCGAGGCGCCGAGCGCAGCGCCCAGCACCCCGACCGCGGCGACGACACCGATCGCGCCGATCCACCCCGCGGTGCCGACACCGCCCCATCCGGGCGCCACACGACCCATGGCCGGGGCGCCGGTGTCGCCGGATGCCACCCGCGCACGGATGGCGTCGGCGACCCCGGCGGAGTCGCGCGCCGGCGCATCCGTCTCGGCGATGCGCGCGAACGAATCGCGCAGCAGCTCGTCCAGCTCAGCCATCGTGCTCCTCCTCTCCCCGCTCAGGTGCCAGGCGTGCCGCGAGCGCCTTGCGCGCCCGATGCAGCTGGGTCTTGACGGTGCCCGTGCTCACGCCGAGGCCCTCCGCGACCTGCTCGACCGAGTGGTCGAGCAGGTAGTGCAGCACGCACACCTGCCGCTGCTGCTCGGGCAGCCCCCGCAGCGCGGCCGCCACATCGACGTCGAGTCCCGCGAGCTCGGCGTCGACCGTCTCGTCGCGCACGCCCACCTTCTCGAGTGCGCGCGCCTCCGCGGCGCGCGAGCGGTAGAGGTCGCGGGCCCGGTTGGATGCGACGACCGTGATCCAGGCGGCCAGGTTCGAGATCGGGCGGCCGGGGGGTTTCGCGAGGTACCCGACCAGGGCGTCCTGCACGGCGTCCGCCGCATCCTGCCGGTTGCCGGTGATGAGGCCTACCGCCGCGACCACCTTCGGGTACTCGGTCGCGACGAAGACATCCAGGTCCACCTGGGTGCTCTGCGCCACGGCCATGCTCACGTCTTTCCGACGGCCGGCGCCCCTGATCGGGTTGACAGCGGGAGGAACGGGTTACGGAACTGACTCAGATGATGGCGGATCGGCTCACCCGACGGAATAGGGGATTGCGCCTATGGCGTGCTCGCCGCGGGCGCCCCGCTCACTCGTGATCGTCGGGGGCGGGGCGCCGCGACCAGTAGACGCCGCAGAACAGCAGCACCGCGGTGAGCGTCAGAACGCCGATGCCGATGAAGATCGGGCCGCCCCACATCGACCACTGCAGGAACACGTAGTCGCCCTGCGAGGTGAAGCCCTGCTCCTCCCCCGCGAGCCGGAAGACCTCCTGCGTCAGCCACACGCCGAAGGCGAGGGCGCCGACGCCGACGAGCACGACGGCGATCGCGAAGGGGTTGGTCCACGGCGGCCGCATCGCGGGCGCCTCGACCCGCACGACGGCGTGGTCGGCCGAGGCCGCCGCGGGCACCACGGATGCGGGAACCTCCACCTCCGGCGGCAGGCCGATGCGCTCGGGCACCTCGGCGCGAGCGGTCGCGGGGCGCGCGCCCGCGAGGGGGCGGCTCAGGGCGCTCGTCACGTGCGGCGCGGCACCCGCGTGGGCCGACGCGGTGCGGCCGGCCGCATCCGTCCTGCCGCCCGCAACGACGGCTCCGTCGTAGCCGCGCTGGAAGGCGGGGTCGTAGCGGGGGTCGATCGACGGCTGCTCTGGCATGCGTCGAGCATACGCAGGGGCTCGCGCGAGAAGCGGGAGCGGGTCAGCCCAGGTCGACCCGCAGCGCGTGCAGCGCGGCGTCGACCGTCTGGGCGACGACGGAGGCCGGATCGCCCGAGAAGGCGAACTCGGTGATGCGGGCGGAGTCGGCGGTGACGATCGCGAGGAACACGGTGCCGGGAGGCCGCCCCTCCTCCTCGCCGGGCCCGCCGACGCCCGTCACGGCGAGCGCGACATCCGCATCCGTCAACTCGCGGACGCCCTCCGCCATGCGCCGGGCCGTGGGCGCGTCGACGACGGGCCCCTCGGGGACCCCGAGCACCCGGGCCTTCGTGTCGACGCGGTAGGCGACGACGCCCCCCGCGAACCACGTGCTCGCGTCCGGGGCGGCCGCGAGGGCCTGGCTGAGGGCGCCGCCGGTGAGCGACTCGGCCACGGCGATGCTGAGGCCGCGGGCGGATGCGGTGCGGGCGATGTCGTCGGCGTCGGACATGCGTCCATCCTGCCGGGTCGCGGGGCGCACCGGCTCGTGCCGCGCGCCCGCGTGAGCGGCGACCGTGCCGACGCCCCAGAATGGGGACGTGGGTTCCGGGACGGATGCGACGCGTCGCCGCACCGTCGTCGGCGCCGCGACGCAGGTGGGCACCGAGGTGTCGATCAACCTCGGCTCCGCGCTCGCCGGCGTCGCCATCCCCTCGGTCGGCTCCCCCATCGTCGTCGCGGCGCGGCAGCTCGTCATGCTCGTCGTGCTGCTGCCGTTCTACCGTCCGCGTCGCGCGCTGCTGACCTGGCGGCGGCTGTGGCCCGCCGTCGCGCTCGGCGTGACGCTCGCGGTCATGAACCTCGCGTTCTACGAGTCGGTGCACCTGCTCGGCCTCGGCATCGCCGCGACGATCGAGTTCCTGGGACCGCTACTGCTCGCGCTCGCCACCTCGCGCCGCCTGCTCGACGTCGCGTGCGTCGTCGTGGCGGGCGCCGGCGTCGTGCTGCTGACCGGGCTCGAGGGGCAGGTGGATGCGTGGGGCGTCGCGCTCGCGCTCGTCGCGGCGGCCGCGTGGGCGGCGTACATCCTGCTCACCCGGCGCGTGGCGCTCGGACTGCCCGGCCTCGAGGGGCTCACGGTGGCGAGCATCGTGAGCCTCGCGCTGATCCTGCCGATCGCGGCGATCACCCTCCCGGGCGCGGAGTTCTCGTGGCCCGTCGCCGGGCTGCTCCTCGGCATCGGCATCCTGTCGTCGGCGCTGCCCTACGCGCTCGACACCTTCATCCTGCGGCGCATCACGCCGCGCCTCTACGCGATCATCACCTCCTTCGGGCCCGTCGTGGCCGCCGTCTTCGGCTGGATCGTGCTGGGGGAGCGGCTCGGCTGGGTGCAGCTGCTCGCCATCCTGCTCGTGTGCGCGGCCGCCGGCACCGCGATCGCCACCCAGCGGCCGGCACCGGCGTCCGAGCTCGAACAGACGGCGGAGGGGCTCACGTAGCCGCGGGCCCGGTGGCGCCCGACGCTCTTCGGCAAGGTCGCGATCGCCGCGATCGCCGGCAACGAGGGCGGCGCCCACTCCGCGCTCAGCGCAGGAGCGCGGCGACCTCCGCGCAGTTCGCGAGGAAGCCCGACAGCTCGGTCTCGTCGTCGAGGGGCTGGAGCAGCAGCGACGAGGCGCCCGCATCGACCCAGGCCCGCAGCTGCTCGGCGACCTCGGCGACCGAGCCGGTGGCGCCGGCGGCCCGCTCGCCCTGGTAGCCCCACACCTCGAGCTCCGCCGCGAGGCGCGCATCCGCCCCCGCACCGAACGCCGTCATCACGAAGGCGGCAAGCGGCTGGATGCCGCCGCGACCCGCGGCCTCCCGCCCCTGCGCGACGAGCGCGGCGGCGGCGGACACCGCCTCGGGCGGGGTGCCCGAGGTGAGGATCGTGCCGTCGGCCACCTCGCCCGTGAGCACGAGCGTCTTGGGGCCCTCGCCCGCCGCCCACACCGGCACCGCCGTCGCCGGCGGCCAGTCGAGCCGCACGCCGTCGAGGGTGACGTAGCGGCCGGCGACGTCGAGCCGCTCGCCCGCGAGCAGGGCACGCAACGCGGGCACGTACTCGCGCATGAGGGTGAGGGGCGACGCCGGACGCGCGCCGACCTGCCCCATCCAGTCCTGCACGCCGTGCCCCACGCCGAGACGCAGCCGGCCGGGGAACAGCCGCTCGATGGTCGCCGCCTCCATCGCGAGCAGCGCGACGTTGCGGAACGGCATGGGCAGCACGCCGATGCCGACGCGGATGCGCTCGGTCGCGGCGAGCGCCGCCACGGCCGCGGCGATGCCCGACTCGCGGAAGCAGTCCTCGAAGAGCAGCACCTCGTCCAGCCCGAGCCGCTCGGCCTCGACCACGAAGTCGCGCAGCGCCTCCGGGGGACGAGAGGGGGTGAAGATGACGCCGACGCTCGTGCTCATGCCCCCCATCGTGGCAGCCATAGTTCCCGTTCCGCGTGTTCGCACCCGTTCCTTCGGGAACAAACACGCGGAACGGGAACTATGGGCTCAGTCGAGCGCGCGGATCTGGTCGCGCAGCCGCGCCATCTTCGCGTCGAGGGCGCGCGCCGCATCCGCCGCCTCGGTGAGCTCGGCGACGAGCGCACCCGGCACCTCGCGGTCGTACTTGTAGTAGATCTTGTGCTCGAGGCTCGCCCAGAAGTCCATCGCGATCGTACGCAGCTGGATCTCGACGGGAACGAGCTCGGTGCGGTCGCTGAGGAACACCGGCACCGTCACGATGAGGTGCAGGCTCTGGTAGCCGTTGGGCTTCGGGTGGGAGATGTAGTCCCTGATCTCGAGCACCTCGAGGTCGGACTGCGCCATGAGCATGTCGGCCACCCAGTACGCGTCGGCGACGAAGGCGCACGTGATGCGCACCCCCGCGATGTCCCGGATGCGGGCGCGCACGCTGTCGACGTCGGGCGCGGTGCCGGTGCGCTGCACCTTCTCGATGATCGAGTCCATCGACTTCAGCCGCGTACGCACGTGCTCGATGGGGCTGTAGTCGTGCGTGTGCTCGAACTCCTCCTGCAGGATCTCGATCTTCGTCGTGAGCTCGTCGATCGCGAACTTGTAGGAGAGGTGGAACGCGGCGACCCGCTTCTGCAGGTTCTTGATGACCTGAAGCGGCACCTGGCCGTCCTCGGCGGCGGCGCTCGCGTCGTAGCCGGTCATCGACTGGAAGAGGCCGCGGTACACCTCGAGGTCGGCGGACGACGGGGTCGTCGCGGATGCGGCGGTCGCGGTGGCGGTCGGGACGGCGGCGGTGTCGGTCACCCGCCCGACGCTACGCGTCGCACCTGTCGCGCGCTGTGCGTGGGCTGTGCGGCGGCTCGGAGTCAGGGCGCCGCCGGCAGCATCCGGTCGGCGTTGCGGGCGATCCACTCGACGAGGGGCAGCATCCGGTCGACGAGCTCGCGGCCGGATGCGGTGAGCGAGTACTCGACGTGCGGCGGGATCGTGGGGTGGGCGTCGCGCAGCACGAGGGAGTCGCCCTCGAGGGTGCGCAGCGTCTGGGCGAGCATCTTCTCGCTGATGCCGTCGACGGCGCGGCGCAGCTCGCCCCAGCGGTGGGTGCCGTCGCTCAGGGCGAGCAGCACGAGTACGCCCCACTTGCTCGTGACGTGGTCGAGCACGACACGCGTGGGGCAGCCCTCGGTGAGCAGGGTGTCGTCGAAGCCGGGCAGCGCCCGCAGCTCCCGGAGACTTACCGTCATGCAAGTACCTTACCGAAAAGTGGGTACTCTCTATTGGGAAGTAGCCTGACGGCGGCGTGGTTGCATCCCGCGAACCGTCAGAAAGGACGACCCATGACCATCCTCGTCACCGGAGCCTCCGGGCACCTCGGCCGCCTCGCCGTCGAGGCGCTGCTCGCACGCGGCGTCGACGCATCCGCCATCCGCGCGGGAGCGCGCGACACCGCCAAGATCGCCGACCTCGCCGCGAGGGGCGTGCAGGCCGTGCAGCTCGACTACACGGATGCCGCATCCGTCGCGGGTGCCGTGGCCGGCGCCGACAAGGTGCTGCTCGTCTCCGGGTCGGAGGTGGGGCAGCGCGTCGCCCAGCACCGCGCCGTGATCGACGCGGCGGCCGCCGCGGGCGTCGCCCAGCTCGTCTACACGAGCGCGCCGCGCGCCGACACCTCCGCGCTCATCCTCGCGCCGGAGCACAAGGCCACCGAGGAGGCGATCGCGGCATCCGGGGTGCCCGCGACGATCCTGCGCAACAACTGGTACTCGGAGAACTACCTCGGCACGCTCGCGCAGGCCGCCGCGACCGGTGTCGTCGCGTCGAGCACGGGCGAGGGGCGCGTCGCGAGCGCCTCACGGGCCGACTTCGCGGAGGCCGCGGCCTTCGTGCTGACGGGCGACGGGCACCTGGGGAGGGTGTACGAGCTGGGCGGCGACGTCGCGTGGGACTTCGCCGAGCTCGCGAGCGCCATCGGCGAGGTGCTCGGGCGGGAGATCGCCTACGTGGCGCAGACCCCCGAGGAGCAGGCCGCGGCGCTCTCCGCGGCCGGGCTCGACGAGGGAACCGTGGGGTTCGTCGTGGGGCTCGACGCGAACATCGCGGCCGGCGACCTCGCCGAGGTGACGCACGAGCTGTCCGGCCTCATCGGCCGCCCGACCACGCCCCTCGTCGACACGCTGCGCGCGGGGGCCTGAGTCGGTGCGCTGGCCGTCGACTCGGGTCGTCGGCCAGCGCCCGCCCGGGGAACGGCTTAGGCTCGCATCCGTGCAGTCCGTCTCGCAGCCCGCAGGGCGTCAGGGGGTCGTCGGCGTCTCGTTCGCCGACCCGAGGTAGTCGCGCGCCCGCGCACGACACCCACCCACCTACCCCTCGCATCCGCGAGACGATCCCGAGGAGGGATCCTTCATGCACGCCTTCGACGAGTCCGCCATCCGCGGCTCCTTCATCAACGCCTCGCTCCGGGAGCGGCAGAACCTGCAGCTGCCCGCACCCGCCGACCAGCTCCCCTGGGAGCGGCTCGACTACCTGGGATGGCGCGACCGCAGGTCGCCCGGCATCGGCTACGTGGTCGCCGAGCTCGACGGGCGTCCCGTCGGCCTGCTCATGCGGCAGGCCGAGGCGCGACCCCGCGCGCGGGCCCAGTGCTCGTGGTGCGAGGACGTGCAGCTGCCGAACGACGTGGTGCTGTTCAGCACGAAGCGCGCCGGGGCCGCCGGTCGCAAGGGCGACACCGTCGGCACGCTCGTGTGCGCCGAGTTCGAGTGCTCCGCGAACGTGCGGAAGCGCCCGACGCTCGCGTACGTGGGCTTCGACCTCGAGGCGGAGCGGGAGCGGCGGATCGCGGCGCTCGCCGAGCACGTCGAGAACTTCGTGCGGAACGTGATCGCGGGCTGACGCCGCAAGCGTGCCAGAAGCAGGGCGAATCGGCGCCTTCGGCCGTCGAACGCGCCGCCGGCTGCGGTTCGCCCTGCTTCTGGCACACGGCTAGCGTCGAGGGGTGACCGGACTCGACGCGCTGCTCGACGCGCTCTCGCGCGAACCGGACGTCGGCGGCGGCGAGCTGCGGGCGTGGGACGCCGCCGACCGGTACCTGCTCGACTACGCGGCCGCCGAGTTCCCGGATGCCGTGGCCGGCGAGGTCGCGGTGATCGACGACACGCACGGGGCGCTCGCGCTCGGCGCGGAGCTGCTCGGGGCGCGGGCCGTGCGCGTGCACCAGGACTCGATCGTGGGGCGGCGGGCGCTCGCGGAGAACGCCGAGCGGACCGGGCTCGCGGGGCCGGCGCAGCATCCGCTCGCCACCGTCGCGACACCCGCGACCTCGCTCGTGCTCGTGCGGATGCCGCGCTCGCTCGACCGGCTCGACGCGGTCGCCCGCGAGGTGGCGCGCGCCGCCGGCCCGGATGTCGTGGTGCTGGCGGGCGGGCGCGTCAAGCACATGACGCCCACGCAGAACGAGGTGCTCGCCGCATCCTTCGCCCGTGTCGACGTGGCCCACGCCCGCGCGAAGTCGCGCATCGTCGTCGCGCGCTCCCCCCGCCCCGATCTGGCCGCCGCCCCGCCGACCGTGGCGCGGCTGGATCCGGTGTCCGCCGGCGGGGGATACGACTCCCGCCGCGCGGCCGCTTCCCCCTCCGCCGAGGAGCTCGCGGTCGTCGCGATGCCGGGCGTCTTCGCGGGCGCGAGCCTCGACATCGGCACCCGGGCGCTGCTCGGCACCTTCGACACCCTGCCGCCGTACGCCCGCGCGGTCGACCTCGCGTGCGGCACCGGCATCGTCGCCGTCGAGCTCGCCCGGCGGAGCCCGGATGCGCGCATCCTCGCGACCGACGTCTCCGCGATCGCGGTCGAATCCGCGCGGCTCACCGCGGAGGCGAACGGCGTGCGGGTCGAGACGCGACACGACGACGGCCTCTCAGCCGAGCCCGACGCATCCGCCGACCTCGTCGTGCTCAACCCGCCGTTCCATGCTGGGGCCGCCGTGACGACCGAGATCGCCCGTCGGCTTTTCGCGGATGCCGCCCGCGTGCTGCGCCCCGGCGGCGAGCTGCGGGTCGTGTGGAACTCGCATCTCGGCTACCGGCCGGTGCTCGAGCGGCTCGTCGGCCCGACCCGCCAGCTCGCCCGCACCCCGAAGTTCACGGTGACCGCGTCCCGCCGAGCCTGAGGTCGCACCCTGCGACCGCGTCGGCGGTCTCGACCACCGCGCCGCGTCCGTTAGACTCGTCGGCGGTACCGTGTCCGAGCGGCCGAAGGAGCATGTCTCGAAAACATGTGATGGTTCACGCCATCCGTGGGTTCAAATCCCACCGGTACCGCCAGCAAGAAGCCCCGCCCCGTGCGGGGCTTCTTCGTTCACCCCGCGGCGGTGCGGATGCGCACTTCGCGCTCCATGCGCTTCTCGTGCCGCGCCCGGCCCTTCACGGCCTCGGCCTCCCGACTCTTGGGGGGCGCGCTCGTGACGAGCTGGTCGAGCATGCGCCGGGTCGCCTCGGCGATCTCGTCGATCGCCTGCTCGAAGGCGGGCGTGTTCGCGCGCGAGGGGCGCGTCGACCCGCTCACCTTGCGCACGAACTGGAGGGCGGCCTCCCGCACCTCGTCGTCGGTCGTCGGCGGGTCGAAGTTGTGGAGGCAGCGGATGTTGCGGCACATGCCGGCGACGATACGCCGCGGCGCGGAGCTGGTCACCCCGCGTCAGCGATCGGTGCAGGCGACGCACACCGTGCGGGCGGGCCGCAGCTCGAGCTGACCGGCAGGGATCGGCTGCCCGCAGACCGTGCAGATGCCGTAGCCGCCGGATGCGACGCGCGCCTCGGCTGCATCCAGCTCGGCGAGCTCGGCGCGGTGCTCGGCGCGGAGGCCCTCCGCCTGCTGCCACTCGAAGGTGAGGGCGAAGCCCTCGGGGTCGTGCTCCTCGTCGATCCAGTCGCCGCGGGCCGAGCGCACGGCGGCGAGCCGCCGCTCGACACCCGCGAGGCGCTCCTCCACGACGGCGCGGCGCGCGGCGATCCAGCTGCGGGCGGTCGTGGCATCCGGAGTCGTCATGCCTCCATCATCGTCCATCCCTTGACACCGCCACTTGTTTTTTGCAAGTGTGGACACTGTCCACATTGACCGCACACCCAAGAGCTCACCGAAGGAGCCCACCATGACCTCGATGTTCGTCAACCTGCCGGTGACCGACCTGGACCGCGCGAAGGCGTTCTACACGGCGCTCGGATTCAGCATCAACCCCATGTTCACCGACCACAACGCCGCCTGCGTCGTCGTCGAGGACGGCCACAGCTACTTCATGATCCTGGTGCGCGACTTCTTCCAGACCTTCACCGACCGCCCCATCGGCAACCCCGCCGAGGCCGTCTCCGTGTCGACCGCGATCTTCGTCGACAGCCGCGAGGCGGTCGACAAGGCGATCGTCGACGGGATCGCCGCGGGCGGCGTCGAGGAGCGCCCCGCCGCCGACTACGGCTTCATGTACCAGCGCCAGCTGACCGACCCCGACGGCAACATGCTCGAGTTCGGCTGGATGAACCCGGCCGCGGCCGAGCAGGGGCCCGAGGCGTTCATGGCCGAGCAGCAGGCCTGAGCTTGGCCGCGCGCGAGTACGGGCAGTACTGCGGCGTCACGCGAGCCCTCGAGCTCGTCGGCGAGCGTTGGGCGATGCTCATCGTGCGCGACCTGCTCGTCGGACCGCGTCGCTACGGCGAGCTCGCGGCGGGGCTCCCCCGCATCCCGAGCAACATCCTCGCGGCGCGGCTCAAGGAGCTGCAGGAGGCCGGCATCATCCGCCGGGCGCCGCGCTCCCGCATCATCGTCTACGAGCTCACCCCGTACGGACGCGAGCTGGAGCCGGTCGTGCTCGCGCTCGGCGCCTGGGGGTTCAAGGCGATGGGCGACCCCCGCGACGACCAGGTCATCACCCCGGACTCGATGACGATGGCGCTGCGCACGGCATTCCGGGCGGATGTCGCGGCGGCCCTCCCCGCGACCGCCTACGCCGCGCACCTCGGCCCCGCCGAGCTGCTCATCCGCGTCGACGGCACCCGGCTCCAGGTGAGCCGCGGGGCCGGCCCGGCCGACCTGGACTTCGCGGCCGGCCCCGGCATCCGGCGGCTCATCTCGGGCGAGCTCGCGCCCGAGCGCGCCATCGCGTCCGGGGTGGTCGAGGTGCTCCGCGGGCCGGGCGAGCTGCTCGACCGCTTCGCGACCACCTTCCACCTGGCGGCGTAGGCCGCGGCGGCTCAGCTCTGCGGGATGCCGCGCGACGCCTCGCCGAGGTCGTCGCCCTCCTCGAGGCCGTTCATCGAGTCGTCGAGCTGGCCCTTCATCCCCTGGGGGTCGTCGTCGCGCTCCTCGTCGGGCGCCTCGGTGGCGAGGTCGGGGTCGACCGATCCGTCGGCCACACCGTCGTCGTTCCTGTCTCGTGTCATGCCCCCAGACTCACCCCGCAGCACCGGCCGGGCCAGGGGGTTGACACCGCGGAGGCGGCTAGCGCCCCAGCTCGAACGGATGCGTCAGCCGCCACCACTCGTCGGGCGGCCGGATCGTCTGGTCGAGCACGACGGCGACCGTGCGCGAGCGGGAGCCGGCGGTCCAGGTGACCTCGCCGACCTTCTCGCCCTTCTCGCCCGTGGTGAGCCGCAGCTCCGTCATCGTCGCGGCGATCGGGGTGTCCGACCAGGTGAGCAGCGCCACACTGTCGGCCAGCACCATCCGGGCGCTCGCGCCCCACGGGGTCGTGTAGGTGCCGATCGTCGCGCCGCGCTCGTTCACGGTCACCTCGTGGAACCCCGCACGGATGCTGTCGAGCCACGCCCGCACCTCGCCGTCAATGCTGTCCCGCGAGTAGGCCCCGAGCACGACCCCGGTGAGCTGGAGCGGCTCGCCGACGCCGACATCCAGCTGCGAGGAGAACAGCAGGTTCGCCGTCTCGAGGGTGCCCGTCTTGACCCCGCGGATGCCGTCGACGCCGAGAAGGGTGTTGGTGTTGCCCTGCCCCTCGAATCCGGGCACGTCGAGCGCCGACATGGCCACGATCGAGGCGATCACCGGGTTCGCCATCGCCAGCTTCCCGAGGGCGATGAGCTCGCTCGGCGTGCTGACGCTGCGGGGGTCCAGGCCGGTCGGCTCGACGACGGTCGTGCGGGCGAAACCGTTCGCGGCGAGCCAGTCCTTCGCCGCGCGGAGGAACGCCGAACGCGAGCCGAACGCCCACGTCGACACGGCGTCCGCGTAGTTGGTGGCCGAGATGACGAGCATCATCTCGAGGGCGTCGTGCAGCGACATCGTGCTGCCGGTGGGCATCGCGGCGATCGTCGCGCCGCGCACGTAGTAGGCGTCGTAGAGGTCGTGATCGGCCTTGCTGAAGGTGATCGTGGGGCCCGGGTCGTCGGGGCCGGCGAGCGGCTTCGCGTCGAGGATGACGAGGGCCGTGATGACCTTGGTGATGCTCGCCATCGGCTGCGGGTCGTCGGCGCTCACGGTGGAGAGGGCGCCGCCGTCGGGGCCGAGGAACTCCTCCCCGCCCGCGACGCTCAGGGCGTAGGCGCCGTCGACCGGCAGCACGATCTTCGCGGCGGGCCCGGGCTGGGCGGTCGGAGGCGTCGCATCCCCTGTCGCGGCGGGCAGCGGCGCCGTGAGCGCGTAGCCGACGTAGCCGCCGACGAGGCCGAGCAGCACGGCGGCGACGATCCCGGTCACGATCCAGCCGCGACGGCGACGACGGCGACGCGTGACGGGATCCACCGGGTCGGGGGAGTGGGGCTCCTCCGCCTCGACGCCTCGCATCAGCTCACTCAGCCGTCCCACCCCGTCGGACGGATCGCCGCGATACGACACCCGAACCCCCGATCGTGAGCGAGACTCCATCCTGCCATCCGCGGCCGCCGAGGCGCGCGTCCTGTGGCATGGGCACAGTATCCGCCTGCGCTCTGTCACATCATCACCTATCCGGTCCGAGCGAGCCGCCCTACCGTGGACGCATGCCGCACGCCGCCCCACCTCGCCTCGCCGAGGTCACCGCCGACGACATCGAGGCGCTCGCCGCCGGAACCGCGATCTTCGGCACGGGCGGAGGCGGATCCGTCTACACCTCGCGCATCGTCGTCGAGCAGGCGCTGCGCGAGCGCGGGCCCGTGCGGCTCGTGACGGTCGACGAGCTCACCGACGACGACGCCGTCATCCTCATGTCCGGCATCGGCGCACCCACGGTCGGCATCGAGATGCTGACCGCCGCCGAGCAGGTCGACACCCTCCTGCGGAAGTCGGAGGAGGCCGCCGGACGCCGCATCACGACCCTCATGGCGGCCGAGATCGGCGGCAGCAACGGCGTCGGCCCGATCGGCTGGGCCTCCCAGCTCGGCCTGCAGGTGCTCGACGCCGACGGCATGGGCCGCGCCTACCCCGACGCCGCCATGATCTCGATGAACGTCGCCGGCCTCCCCTGCGACTGGGCCGTGCTCACGGACGTCGTGGGCAACGTGTCGGTGCTGGAAACGGTCGACCTGCACTGGCTCGAGCGTCTCGCCCGCGCCCTCACCATCGCGAGCGGCTCGATCTGCCTCGGCACCCACTACCTCATGACGCGCGAGACCGCCCGCGGCGCCGTCATCGAGGGCACCGTGAGCGCCGCGATCCGCGTGGGCCGGGCGCTGCTCGCCTCGACGGAGCCCGTGCGGGCGATCGCGGATGCGATGGGCGGCGAGATTCTGCTGACCGGCAAGATCACCGACCTCGACCGGCGCACCGAGACCGGCTTCACGCGCGGCTCGGTCACCATCTCGGGCCTCGGCGCCGACCGCGGGCGACTGCAGCGGCTCGAGCTGCAGAACGAGAACCTCGTGGTGCTCGAGGACGGCGAGGTGATCGTGAGCGTGCCCGACAACGTCACCATCATCGACGCGCAGACCGGTCACGCCATCACGACCGAGATGCTGCGCTTCGGGCAGCGGGTCGCCGTGCTCGCCTGGCCCGCCGATCCGCTGTGGCGCAGCCCACGGGGGCTCGAGCTCGCGGGCCCGCGCGCGTTCGGGCTCGACCTCGACTACACGCCGTTCGAGGTGAGCGCCCGATGAGCGCGGCACGCGACCTCTCCGTCGGCGTCGACGTCGGCGGCACCAACACGGATGCCGTGGTGATCGACGCGGCCGGCACCGTGCTGGCGCGCACCAAGCAGGCGACCACCGACGACGTGACCGGCGGCATCCGGGCGGGCATCTCGCACGTGCTCGCCAAGCTCGGCGACGACCGGACGCGGGTCTCGCGCGTCATGCTCGGCACGACCCACGCGACGAACGCCATCGTGCAGCGCCGCGGGCTCGACCGCGTCGCCGCCATCCGTCTCGGCGCGCCCGCGACCACCGCCTACCCGCCGCTGCTCGGCTGGCCGGACGACCTCGCACGGCTCGTGCTCGCGGGCTCGGCGATGATCCGCGGCGGCCACATGGTCGACGGCACGCCCATCGCCCCGCTCGACCGGGACGGCATCCGCCGCTTCCTGGACGCGGCCGGCGCCGTCGACGCGATCGCGGTCACGGGGGTCTTCAGCCCGTCGACGCCCGACCAGGAGCTGGAGGTGGGCGAGCTCGTCCGCGACCACCTCGGCCCCCACGCGCGCGTCTTCCTCAGCCACGACATCGGGCCGACGGGGCTGCTCGAACGCGAGAACGCGACCGTGCTCAACGCCGCGCTCTACTCGGTGGCGCGCTCGGTCACCGACGCGCTCGTGACCGTCGTCGCGGAGGAGGGCCTCGACGCGCAGACCTTCTTCGCGCAGAACGACGGCACGCTCATGGCGCTCGACTACGCCTCCCAGTTCCCGGTGCTCACGATCGGATCGGGGCCCGCGAACTCGATCCGCGGGGCCGCCTACCTCTCCGGGGTCGAGAACGGCATCGTGATCGACGTCGGCGGCACCACCTCCGACCTGGGCGTCGTCGTCGACGGCTTCCCGCGGGAGTCGACCACGCCGCGCGACATCGGCGGCGTGCGCACCAACTTCCGGATGCCCGACATCCTGAGCCTCGGCATCGGCGGCGGCACCGTCGTCGACCCCGCGACGGGTTCCGTGGGACCCGGCTCGGTGGGGCACCGCATCGCGAGCGAGGGCCTGCTGTTCGGGGGCTCGACACCGACGCTGACGGATGCCGCCGCCCTCGCGGGCGCCGCGATCGCCGGCCGACGGCTTGGCCAGCAGCCGGATGCGGTGGCCCAGGCGCTGCGGGCGGGTCTCGCCGTCGCGCACGACCGGCTCGAGGAGGCCGTCGAGGCGCTCTCCTTCGGGCGCGCCGACCTGCCCCTCATCGTCGTCGGCGGGGGCGGGTTCCTCGTGCCGGACGCGCTCGCCGGGGTCGCGGACGTCATCCGTCCGGACGACGGCGAGGTCGCCAACGCCGTGGGCGCCGCGATCTCGCTCGCGGGCGGCCGCGCCGACCACCTGAGCGTGCTCGACGACCGCGCCACCGCGATCGAGACGGCATCGAAGGCGGCCATCGCGAAGGCCATCCAGGCGGGGGCCGATCCGCTCGCCGTCGAGGTGGTCGAGGTCGTCGAGACCCACGTCGCCTACGCCGACCGACCCACCGTACGGGTGTCGGTCAAGGCGGCAGGCCCCCTGGCGACGCTGGGAGCGGAGCGATGAGCGGGGTGTTCGAAGCGGATACCGCGCTCGGCGAGGAGCTCGTGGCGCTGCGGCGCCGACTGCACGCGCACCCCGAGGTGGGTCTCCAGACCCCGCGCACGCAGGCCGTGATCCTGGAGGCGCTCGACGGCCTCGGGCTCGAGATCACCACGGGTCGCTCGATCAGCTCGGTGACCGCGGTGCTGCGCGGCGGTCGCCCCGGGCCCGTCGTGCTGCTGCGGGCCGACATGGACGGCCTGCCGGTGACCGAGGCGACCGGGCTCGACTTCGCATCCGCCGACGGCACGATGCACGCCTGCGGCCACGACCTGCACATGGCCGGGCTCGTGGGCGCCGCCCGCATGCTGGCCGCGAGGCGCGAGGAGCTGCCCGGCACCGTCGTGCTCATGTTCGAGCCCGGCGAGGAGGGCTACGCGGGCGCGCGCACCATGCTCGAGGAGGGCGTGCTGGATGCGGCGGGCGAGCGGCCCGTCGCGGCGTACGCGATCCACGTCGACTGCGTCACCCCCTTCGGCAGCGCCGTGACCCGCTCGGGCACGATCATGGCGAGCGCGAGCGCGATGCGGATCCGGGTGGGCGGCACGGGCGGGCACGCCGCCTACCCGCACCACGCGGTCGACCCGGTGCCCGTCGCCGCGGAGATCGTGCTCGCGGTGCAGGCGTTCGCGGCCCGCCGCATTCCCTCGGTCGACCCGGCGGTGATCTCGATCACCCGGCTCAGCTCCGACTCGCTGGCGGGCAACGTGCTCGCGGCATCCGTCGACCTGGAGGCCAACATCCGCACGCTGTCGCGGGAGGCGCTGGCGACGATCCGCACCGAGCTGCCGAAGCTCGTGACGGCGATCGGGGAGGCGCACGGCTGCACGATGACCGTCGAGTTCATCGACTCGTACCCGGTGACGGTCAACGATCCGGCGGAGACGGCGCGCGTGCTCGAGGTGCTCGGGGAGCGCTACGGCGATCGGCTCGTGCTGCTGGCCGAGCCGGGGATGGCGTCCGAGGACTTCGCCTTCGTGCTCGAGGAGGTGCCTGGCAGCCTCGTGTTCCTCGGCGTGCAGCCCGAGGGTGCCACCGCCCCGATGCACTCCGAGCGGGCGATCTTCGACGACTCCGACCTCGCCGAGCACGCGGCGACCTTCGCCGAGCTCGCCTGGCGGCGCCTCGCCTCACCCGCCGAGTAGTCGTATCTCGGCCTCGAATCGTCCGTTTTGCGGCCGAAATACGACTACTCGCGGAGGGTGGCCAGGCGGGTGGCGGCGGCGGTGATGCGGTCGTCGGGGGCCGTGAGGGAGAAGCGGATGTGGCGGAGGAAGTGCGTGCCGTAGAAGTGGCCCGGCACCGCGAGGATGCCGGCCCGCGCGAGGCGGTCGACGCTCTCCCAGGCGTCGCGGTCCTCGGTGGCCCAGAGGAAGAGGCCCGCCTCGCTCCCCTCGATGCGGAAGCCCGCCGCCCGCACCGCCTCGGCGAGCCGGACACGCCGCGCCCGGTACAGCTCCTTCTGCGCCGCGACGTGCGCGTCGTCCCCGAGCGCCGCGATCATGGCCGCCTGCACGGGCGACGGGGGCCAGAGCCCGATGTGCAGCCGCGGCTCGCGGATGCGCGCGACGATCGCCGCGTCCCCCGCCAGGAACGCCGCGCGGTACCCCGCCAGGTTCGACTGCTTGCTGAGCGAGTAGACCGAGAGCAGCCCCGTCACGTCGCCGTCGCACACGGCCGGGTCGAGCACGCTCGGGATGCGCCCGGTCGCCCACTCGCCCTCCCAACCCAGCTCGGCGTAGCACTCGTCGAGCGCGAGGACGGCGCCGAGCGACCTCGCCCGCGCGACCGCCGTCCGCAGGGCGGCCACCCCGAGCACGCGGCCATCCGGGTTGCCGGGCGAGTTCATCCACGCGAGCCGCGTGCGCTCCGGCCATTCGGCCGGATCGTCGCTCGCGAGCGGCGTCGCGCCTGCGAGCCGGGCTCCCACCGCATACGTCGGGTAGGCCGCCCTCGGGTACACGACGACGTCGCCCGGACCGACGCCGATCAGCAGCGGCAGCAGCGCGATGAGCTCCTTCGAGCCGATCGTCGGCAGCACGTTCGCGGAGCTCAGCCCCGGCACCCCTCGCCGGCGCGCGTACCAGGCGACGATCGCGTCCCGCAGCGCCGGCGTCCCGTCGAGCTGCGGGTAGGAGTGCGCGTCGGCCCCGGCCGCGATCGCCTCTCGCACGACCGCGGGCACGGGGTCGACCGGGTTACCGATCGACAGGTCGACGATGCCCTCCGGGTGCTCACGTGCGAGTTCGGCGTACGGCACGAGGGTGTCCCAGGAGTACTCGTCGAGGTCGACGGCTGCCACCCTCGAAGCCAAGCGGATGCGGCACCCGCGCGCAGTGGCGGATGCACACACCGCTGCGGCGGCGCATGCGGTGAACCCTCCAGCGGCACCCGGAGCACAATGGGCGCATGGCCGTCGTGATCGCCTTCATCGCCAACATCGCCGTCGCGATCGCCAAGACGGCGGCGGCGCTCGTCACGGGCTCCGCCTCGCTCGTCGCGGAGGCGCTGCACAGCTGGGCGGATGCGGGCAACGAGGTGTTCCTGCTGTTCGCGGAGCGCTCCGGGCGGCGGCGGCGCGACCGCGCGCATCCGCTCGGCTACGGGCGCGACGTGTACGTGTGGTCGCTGTTCGCGGCGTTCGGGCTGTTCACGATCGGGGCGGTGCTGTCGATCGCGACGGGGGTGCAGGAGCTGCTCGAGCCGGAGGCGGTGACCGACTACGGCGTCGGCTACGCCGTGCTGGCCGTCGCCGCCGTGCTCGAGGGCGTGTCGCTCGCGCAGTCGATCCGGCAGGTGCGGCGGGAGACCTCGCGGCTCGACCGTGAGCCGCTCGACTACGTGCTCAACGGCTCGAACGCGACGCTGCGCGCCGTCGTCTTCGAGGACGTGGCCGCGCTCGTCGGCCTCGCCCTCGCCGCGGGCGCGCTCGCGCTGCACCAGGTGACGGGTGCGGCCGAGTGGGACAGCATCGGCTCGATCCTCATCGGCGTGCTGCTCGGGGTCGTCGCCGTGCTGCTCATCCAGCGCAACCGCCGCTTCCTGGTGGGCGCGCCGCCGCTCGAGTCGGTGCGGCGCGAGGTGCTGCGGCGGGTGCTGCTGCACGCCGCGATCTCGCGTGTCACCTTCCTGCACCTCGAGTTCGTGGGACCCGGGCAGCTGCTGCTCGTCGCGGCCGTCGACCTCGTCGACGACGACGCGGAGTCGGTCGTCGCGGTTCGGCTGCGTCAGGTCTCGGACGACCTGGAGCGGCACGACAACATCGCGATCGCGGCGCTCACCCTGGCCCTCCCGGACGAGCCATCCCTCGACCCGGACGAGCCGTTCGACCAGCTCGACGCGAAGGCCGAGCGGGGCTGACCCCGGGGTCGTGGTGCGGGGCGGGCATCACGCCCCGCACCACACCTAGCCGGCCATCGTGCTGACCGGGGCCTCGTAGTCGATGAATGCCGACAGGTCGACGAGACGCCCGTCGACGCGGAAGCGGTAGCGGCCCTCCTGGACGACGCGCTCGGACCGCCGCAGCCAGGCCCGCAGCTCGTCGACCTCACCCGGGAGCAGCCACGCCACGGGGTCGGAGGTCGACTTGAAGCCGAGCACGGTCGCGACGTCCTCGATCAGCTGGCGCTGCGGCTCGTCGAGCAGGCTCCTGCGGCGCCGGAAGTAGACGACGTCCGGGTCGGTCTCGATCGCCGACCTCAGCCAGGCCCGGTGGATCGAGGCGAGGAAGGCGTTGCGCGCCCCCACCCCGGTGGGGTCACCCGGCCGCTCGGCGTTGTCCCAGAAGGCGGCGACATCCGGCCCCACCCGGATGCCGTCGAAGACGCCGAGCGACGGCACGATCGGCACGCCGCAGCCGAGGAGGTAGACGTCGTCGCCCACCGTCTCCCGGATGAGCGCGACGGCATCGCGGTACGCCCGCTCCCGATGCACGGGGACGCTGCGCACCCCCTCCAGCGCGCCCGCGTACATGAAGTCGAGCTTGAGGTAGCTGAAGCCCCAGCCGACGACACGGGCGAACAGCTCGCGCAGGTGCGCGATCACCTCCGGATGCGTCGTGTCGAGCGCGTAGTACGGCCCGCCCCAGTTGTAGCCCGCCACGAGCGGAGCGCCGTCGTCGCCGTGGACGAGGAGCTCGGTGCGCTCCCGCGCGAATACGGAGTCGGGGAGCGCGATGAGCGGGGCGAGCCAGAGGCCGGCGCGGAATCCGGCATCCGTGATGGTGCGCGCGGTCGCCTCCATCCCCGACGGGAAGCGGTCGTTCGCCGTCCAGTCGCCGACCACCGGCTCCCATCCGTCGTCGAGCTGCACGACGTCGAACGGCATGCCCGCGAGGTCGGCCACCGTGGCGCGCACGCGGCCCTCGCTGAGCTCCTCGTAGAAGGAGTACCAGCTGCACCAGACCCGGCCCGCGCGGGCGCCGCGGGAGCCGAGCCGTTCGGCGAGCAGCTGGGCGTAGCGCGCGAACACCTCGACCTCGGGGCCGCGGGCGAGGAACCACTCGGCGCCGTCCTCCTCGAGGGTGCCCCACAGGGTCGATGCGGTGGCACCCACCCTCGGGGCGCCCAGACCGAGCGCCCCGAGGAGGAGGATCTCGCCGTCCGGCAACGCGAGGGCACCGACCGCGGCCCCCGAGTGGGCGTGCGGGGTGTCGTTCTTCGCGTCGTCGGCCGTCAGCAGCCGTTCCGGGCTGTCGTAGACGCGCAGCGGGGCGTCGTCCTGGCGCCTCCATCCGGACGGGCTCCACGAGTTCCAGCCGTGGCGGTAGAACTCCGCATCCGCGAAGGGATGCAGCAGGGTCACCGCCCCGGTCGGGATGAGGAGCTCCCGCTCGTCGATGGCGTGCGGCTCGCCGCTCGCGATGACGGGCAGGCTGACGTCCCCGAGGTGGACGACGCCGGAGAAGGTGGCGAGATCGGTGTGCATTCGTGCTTTCCGTTATTCGAAGAGGCCGTTGACCTTGGCGTTGGCGTCCGTGAGGGCGCTCTGGGCGTCATTCGTCCCGAGGGCGACGCTCTGGATGGCGTCCTGCACGATCTGCGACATCTCGGCACCGTGGTAGGTGATCGGGATGAGGAACGTGCCGTCCGGCTCCGCGGAGTAGGACAGGAACACGGATGCGTCGAGCCCGAGCTTCGCGCGGGCGGCGACCGACGCCTCCGAGGCCTCCTTGTTGGCCGGGAAGATGACGCCGGTGTCACCGACGACCTTCTGGCAGTCGGCGGAGGCGAGGTACTTGATCCACTCCCACGCCTGGTCCTTGTGCTTGCCGCCCGCGTACATCGCGTCGCTCAGGCCGTTGATGGCCGACTTGCGGCCCTCGGGTCCGGCGGGGAGCGGCGCGAAGACGAAGTCGCTCGCCTTGTCCTTGAACATGAGCTGGTTGAAGGAGCCCATGCTCGTCATCGCTCCCGCCCCCGACTGCAGCACGTCGAGGCGGGAGAGGGTCGACTGGGTGTCGAAGCGGGGCGCGTAGCCCTTCTCGGCGAGCGAGGCGATCCAGTCGATCGTCTCCACGAGCTTCGGCGAGTCGTAGTTGAACTTCGTGCCGAACGGGTTCACGTCGGAGTAGGTGAAGCCGTTGGACTGGGCGAGGTTGCCCCACAGGTTCTGACCCTGCGAGCCGTCCGCCCACTCCGGCAGGAAGCCGTAGACCGCGACGTTGTTCTTGTCGAAGCCGGCCTCGTCGCCGTGCTTGCCGGCCTTGTCGACCGTCAGCTTCGCGATCACCTGCTCGAAGGTGCCCCCGTCGTCCGGGTTCCAGGTGAGGTCCTGCAGGGTGGCCTCGTCGATGCCGGCGTCCGCCGCATCCTGCTTGTTGATGACGAGGCCGATCGTGTCCCAGTCCTTCGGGAGGCCGTAGCGCGCGTCGCCGACCTGGTAGATCTCGGCGATGCCCGGCACGTAGGAGTCGAAGTCGACGGCCTTCGGGTCCTTGTCGATGTAGGGCTGCAGGTCCTCGATCTGCTTGTCCTCGACGAACTGCGGGTAGTACGAGCCCTGGTTGACCCACACGTCGGGCGCGCTGCTCGCGGCGATCTGGGTCGCGAGGTTGGTCCAGTACTCACCCCAGCCGTACTGGCTGATCTTGATGCTGATGTCGGGGTTCGCCTTCGTGAAGTCGTCGGCGCACTGCTGGTAGGCGGGCAGCTGGGCGTCGTCCCAGAGCCAGTAGTTCAGTGTGACGGCGCCGTCGTCCCCGCCTGTCGCGGAGCATCCGGCCGTCGTCGCGAGGACGATCCCTGCGGCCGCGATCCCCGCGATCCGCATGGCTGTGTTCTTTCTCATGGGTGCACGCACTCCTTTGTCGTGGTTGTGATGCCTTCACTTGATGCCCGTGAAGTTGAGCGACTCGACGATGCGTCGGCCGAGGAAAATGAGCAGCAGCGCCACCGGGATGACCGACAGGGTGGAGGCGGCCATGAGGCCGGTCCAGTCGGGCTGGGTGTTGGGCGACTGCTGCAGGTAGACGCCGAGGGCGACGGTCACGGTGCGCACGGACTCGTCTCGGCCGATGAGCAGGGGCCAGAGGTAGTCCTTCCACGCCCACACGACGGTGATGAGCGCGATGGTGATGAGCGGCCCCTGCGCCATCGGCAGCACGACCCGCCAGAAGATGCGGATCTTGCCGGCGCCGTCGATCATCGCCGCCTCCTCGACGTCCTTCGGGATGTTGAGGAAGAACTGCCGCAGGAAGAACAGCGCGAAGGGCGTCATCAGCAGACTCGGCGCGACCATGCCCCACACGGTGTTGAGCAGCCCGAGGTCGCGCACGAGCACGAAGTTGGGCAGCAGGGTGAAGATGCCCGGCACCATGAGGGCGGCGATGAGCACGCCGAACAGCCCCTCCCGGCCCCAGAACCGCAGCCGGGCGAAGGCGTAGCCGCCCATCGCGCAGAACAGCGTCTGGAAGAAGCCGATGAGGCTGCAGTAGACGATCGAGTTCCACACGTAGAGGGCGAAGTTGATGGATGCGCCGCTGCCGCCGGCGGCGCGCGTCTCCTCCGGCGAGAGCAGGCCGAGGACGCGCGCGAAGTTGATGACGGTCGGGTTGCTGGGCCACAGCCTGCCGGCGTCGCCGACGATGTCGGCGGCGGGCGTGAGCGCGGACTTCACCATCCAGTAGAAGGGGAAGATCGTGCCGACGAGCGCGATCACGAGGATCGTCCAGCCGATGACTCGGCCGGGGGTGATGCGCCGGCCGGCGCGTCGGCGGGCTCGTGCGGTGCGGGGCTCCCCGACGGTGACGGGGGGAACGGCGGTGGTCGTCATGGTCGTCATGTCGTCTCCTAGGCGAGCTGCGACTCGGATGCCCGCAGCAGGCGGAGCTGGATGAAGGTGAGCACGCCCAGGATGAGGACGAGCAGGATGGCCATGGTGGCCGCGTAGCCCATGTGGAAGTACGTGAACGCCTGTTGGTAGATGTAGTAATAGATGACCCGCGAGGCGTTGACGGGCCCGCCCTTGGTCGTGACGGCGACGGTGTCGAAGATCTGGAACGAGCCGATGAGCGACACGACGAGCACGAGGGCGAGGATCGGCTTCAGCAGCGGGAGCGTGATCCGGAAGAAGGTGCGGAGCTCGCCGGCGCCGTCGATCGCGGCCGCCTCGTAGGTGTCCTGCGGGATCTGGAGCATCCCCGCGTAGAACAGCAGAGCCGTGTACCCGACGAAGGCCCAGGTGTTGATGCCCGAGATGGTCGGGATGGCGAAGGCCGGGTTCGTGAAGAAGCCCACCTTGTCGAGCCCCATGGCGTCGAGCGTGCGGTTGACGAAGCCGAGGTTGGTGTCGAGCAGCCACAGCCACACGAGGCCGACGGTGACGTTGGGCACGAGCCAGGGCAGCAGGAGTGTGGTGCGCAGCACCACGGAGCGGGTGAGGCGGTGCATGAGCGTGGCGAGCACGAGCGCGAGCACGGTCTGCGAGCCGACGTTGAGCACGACGTAGCAGAGCGTGACCCACATCGAGTTCCAGAACTCGGAGTCGGTGAGCACGGCGACGTAGTTCTCGAGCCCCACGAACTCGGGCTCCGCGAGCAGGCTGTAGTCGGTGAACGACCACCAGAGTCCGCGGATGGTGGGGTAGAGGTAGAAGACGGCGAAGCCGAGCAGCACGGGCGCGATGAAGAGGAGCGCGACCCGCCCGTCTCCCCGCGGGCGCGGCATCCGGGGGGCTGCGAGGCGGGACGGCGCCGTCCGCTGCAGTCCGAGCTGTGTCATCGGGTGGCCTCTCCGCGCCTGACGGAGGGGACCGCGTCGGCGCGATGTTTCGGTTTCGGGGTCCACCGCCGACATGCCGTGGCGCGTCGTCGGTGAACCGCTAGAGTGGGTGAAGCGGGTTAATAATCCAACATGGCGATATAAAACGCAAGAGGGGAGCGCGGATGCCACGGGAAGCCATGGTCGACGCCGCGGGAGCCGCATCCATGGGCAGTCGATCGCTGCTGCGCCGGATGAACTCCCTCGGCGTCTTGCGCGCCATCATCAGCCGTCCGCAGACGCTCCGCGAGCTGACCACCTCATCCGGCCTCTCCCGCACCGCGATCGACGCCGTCGTCACCGACCTCACCGGCATGGGGTGGCTCGCCGCGTCCGAGAACGCCGCCGCGCGCGGTGTGGGGCGGCCCGCGATGACCTACCGGATCCCGCGCGGGCTCGGCTGCCTGCTGTCTGTCGACATCGGCGCGGGGCACGCCTTCGCGATCGTCACCGACCTCACGGGCGAGGTGCTCGCCCAGCGCACGGGGCCCCTCGCGGAGGAGGACGACGCCGAGGCGCGCGTCGCCGCATCCCTTGAGGTATGCGACGCGGCCCTCGCCGACGCCGGCCTCGATCGCCGAGCACCGTGGGTCGTCACGGTCGGCTCCCCCGGCGCGATCAGCGACGGCCGCGTGCTGTTCTTCGGAGGCACGGGCATGCCCGGCTGGGTCGGCCTCGACCTGCGCACCCGCTTCGGCGCCGAGTTCGACGGGGCCGTTCTCGTGGAGGGCGATGTGCCGCTCGGCGCGCACGCCGAGCTCGCCTACGGTGCCGCCCGCGGCCACACGGACGTCGTGTACGTGCTGTGCGGTCGCCGCACCAGCGGCGCGGCGATCGTCGGCGGCCGGGTGCACCGCGGCATCAACGGGGCGGCCGGCATCGTGGGAGAGATGCCCGAGCTCAAGTGGGCCGAGCTCAACGAGTTGTACGGCCAGGACGTGCTCGCGACCCCGCGACCGAGCCGCGAGCAGATCTTCGAGCTCGCCCGCGTCGGCGATCCCGCCGCACGCGCCGCCGTCGACGAGTTCGCCGACGACCTCGCGGTGGGCTCCGCGGCGATGGTGCTCACCCTCGATCCGCAGCTGCTCGTGATCGGGGGCGGCAGCTCACCGAGCGCGGACGTGTTCCTGCCTCGCTTCGAGCACACCCTCGCGCAGATCTGCCCCCTTCCGCCCGCCGTCGCGGCATCCCCTCTCGGCTCGGAGGCCGTGGCGATGGGCGGCATCAGCCTCGCCGCCCAGCACCTCGACGCCGTGCTCGAGGACGCCGTGCGCGACCACCCCTCCTTCCCCGACCCCGCCGCCGCCCGCACCCTCCTGCGCACCGCCGCCTGAGCCTTCACCCGCGAGTAGTCGTATCTCGGCCCCAAACGAGCCGGATAGGACGGGAAATACGACTACTCGCGGGGGGTGGGGTGAGGGTGCTCAGCCCGTCACCCGGACGAGACGGGCGAAGCGGACGACCAGGTCATCGGCGCCCGAGGCGAGGGAGATGCGGAGGCGGGCGGAAGCGCCGGCGGATGCGGCGAGGGCGCCGTCGGGGAGCGCGATCGTCGCCGTGCGCCAGGCGCCCGATCCCGTGCGCTCGACCGCGGCCGAGGAGCCCGCACCTGTGTCGATCGCGAACGCACCCGAGCCTGCGTCGAGGAACGTCACCTTGAGCACGACCCGCCCGGATGCGGCGGCCGCGAACCGCGGGTCCACGTCGAGCGCGAACCCCGTGTCGCCCGCCGCGACATCCGTCGAGAGTCCCTCGTGGGCGACGCCGTTGTCCTCCTCGAACACGTGCTCGTGGACGTCGGCATCCGTGCGGTGGGCGACCGAGCCGGGCTCGTCCACCTGCACGAGCCAACGCTCGAGGTTGCGCACCCACGGTCGGTCGGGCCACGAGGCGGGGTCGTCGAACGGACCGGACTCGGGGTCGGCCCAGTAGCTGTCCTCCGCGTCGCGGAACGCGGCCCAGGCGTCCGCCGAGGTGTCGGCCCTCTGCCCGAGCGAGAGCCGCAGCCAGTCCCACTGCTCCGGATACTCCGCCATGTAGGACGGCCCGGGCACGACGTACATCCAGTTGACGCGCAGCTGCAGCGCCTTGAGGTTCGCCTGCCGCACCGCGTAGTACACGTCGTCGGTCTGATATCCGCAGTCGGTGAAGCACTCGTTCTCGGTCGCCACGACGTAGCGCCCCGAGTGGATCGGCAGCGACTCGTCGACCGTCATGTGCCCGTCGGGCTGCACGTGCGAGCCGTAGGCGGGCGCCTCGCTCAGGTGGAAGTTCGACAGCTCGGTGATGCCCGTGCGGATGCCCATGCCGGCGTCGACCGCCTGGCGCGCGAGCAGGTCGTCGGCGGCGCCGAACGGCCCCCACGGATAGTCCTCGCCGGTGAAGACGAGCTTGTCGGCGTGCTCGCCGAAGATCGCCACGAGGTCGCTCCACGCGTGCCCGTACCAGGCGAGGTAGCTCTTCTCGTCGAGCTCGCCCGCGTCGGCCGCCGCGGTCACCATCTCGTAGTCGTACTCGGCCCAGGTGAAGGCGCCGGGCACGTACACGAACCTCAGCCGCGGGTCGGAGGCCAGCCCCAGGTCGACGAACAGCATCCGGTAGGTGTCCATGAGGTGGCCCCACACGCACTCGTTCCAGATCGGCAGGTGCCGCTGGCCGTCGTAGTCGGGTCCGTAGCTCGAGACGCCGCACTCCTCGGCCACCCAGGCTGGCGCCCAGTCCTCGCCGCTCGCGAAGATGCGCATCCAGAAGTCGCCCGGCTGCCGCAGCTGCGCGTCGAGGGCGTCGAAGCTCATGCCCTGCGCGTCGCCCGCGGAGGTGCGGTCGATGCGCTTCTCGGCGGTGGGCCGCAGCTGCCGCCAGCTGAGGTCGACCGAGCGCACGGCGACGAGCTCGGATGCGTCGGCCTCCTCGGAGAAGTACCCCGAGTTCGGCGCGGGCCGCACCCAGCCAGGCAGCGACCAGTCGTCGCCGTCGGCGACGGTCACGCCGGACGGGCCGGCGTCGACGAAGGACGTGCGGGGCCCGACGTCGAGGTCGATCCCGTCGCCTCCCGCGGTGGGCAGCGGCTCGGGGGCGCTCACCGTGCACCCCGCGAGCGCGAGCACGGCCGCCGCCGCGGCCACGATCCGGAGTCGGCGGACACGCTCATGCATCCGGGGCCTCCGCGCCCGCCAGGTAGCGCACTTCGATGCGGGGGGCGAGCAGCTCGGCGTCCGCGGGGTCGAAGACGGCGGCGCCGGGCCGCAGGGTGTTGGCGGCGGCGACGGCGGATGCCGAGCGCAGCGCCTCCGGCAGCGCGACGCCGCCGTCGAGGGCGAGCAGCAGCCCCGCGAGGAACGAGTCGCCCGCGCCAACCGTGTAGCGGCCGACGGGCGGCGAGGTGACGCGCCAGGCACCCTCGGCGTCCATCCCGAGCGAGCCGGACGCGCCGTCGGTCACGATCGCGACGCTCGCGCCGCGCTCGCGCAGCCGACGGGCGAGCACGTCGAGCTCCCCCGGGCCGACGGCCTCCTCCGCCTCCGCCCGGTTGACCTTCACGAGCCCGGGCCGCGTGCGCGCGAGCACCGCGTCGAGCGCGTCGCCGCGCAGGTCGACGGCGAGGCGCACCCCGCGGTCGGCGGCCTCGGCGAGGGCTCCGGCGAGCTCGTCGGCGCGCTCGGCGGGAACGGAACCGGAGACAGCGAGCCAGCCGGTGTGCACGCGCGCGAGGGCGCCGGTCACCGCGGCCCACGCCGCCTCGTCGAGGTCGGGTACGCGCTCGTAGAACTCCGTGATCCGCCCGTCGGCGGCGTCCACGACGCTCACGCACATCCGGGTCGGCTCGCTCGCGGGCACCGGCTCGACGAGCACGCCGTCGGCGTCGAGGGCCGCGCGGATGCCGTCGCCGACGGCACCGCCGAGCGGCGCGATGGCCCGCACCCGACCGCCGAGCGCGTGCAGGGCGCGGGCGACGTTGAGCGACTTCCCGCCCGGCAGCGCGAGCTTCCAGTCGGGCCGGTGGATGCCGCCCACCTCGAGGGCGGCGACGCCGTAGGTCACGTCGAGCGCGGGCGAGAGCCCGAGACAGGTGATCACGCCGTCAGCTCCGCCTCGACCTCGGCGCGCGTCGCCTGCCCGCCCGTGCCGCCGGCACCCCGCGTCGAGAGCGAGCCCGCGACGGCGGCCCAGCGCACCGCCTCCGCGAGGGGACGGCCGTCGAGCCAGGCCGCGAGGAATCCGGCGTCGAAGCTGTCTCCGGCGCCCGTCGTGTCGACGACGTCGAGGGTGAGGCCCGGGGCGCGCACGATGCCCCCGTCGGGGGTCACCGCGAAGCCGCCTGCGGCGCCGTCCTTGACCGCGACGACCGGTCCGCGCGCGGCGAGCAGAGCGGCCGCCTCGACGGCATCGGCGGGTTCGTCGCCGAGTGCGCGAGCGAGCGCGACGGCTTCCTGGGCGTTCGGCAGCAGCAGGTCGAGGTGCGGCAGGCACTCCGCAACCCCCGCCCAGCTCTCGGCCGGATCCCAGTTGGTGTCGAGGCTCGTCGTCAGGCCTCGCTCGCGCACTCGGGTCAGCACGCCGGGCAGCTCGCGCGCGAGGCCCGGCACGAGGAACAGGGATGCGAGGTGGAGGTGGGTCGCGTGCGCCGCGGCCGCGAGCACCTCGTCCGCCGTCAACCCCGCGAGCGCCCCCGTGAGGGTGAGGATCGCGCGGTCGTCGGGCGCGGAGAGGATCACGGAGACGCCCGTCGGTTCCTCGACCACCGCGAGCGCCGAGGTGTCGACCCCCTCCGCATCCAGCAGCTCGCGGGTGCGCGTCCCGAAGACGTCTCCGCCGACGCGGGCGACGATCGCGGTCTCGACGCCCAGGCGCGCGAGCCCCGCCGCGCAGATCCCCGCGCTCGAGCCGAGCACGAGGTCGGCACCGTCGAGCAGCTGCTCCGCCTGGCCGAAGCGCGGCACGACGTCGCCGCGCAGCACGAGGTCGAGGTTGGCGTCCCCTGCCACCAGCACGCGTGCCGTCATCCCTTGAGCCCCGACATCGTCATCGTCTGCACGAACTGCTTCTGCGCGAACAGGAAGAACAGCACGAGCGGTGCCGTCGCGATGACGTTACCCGCCATGAGCAGGTCCCACTGGGTGCGGCGGGTGCCCTGGAAGTTCGCGATGCCGAGCTGCACCGTGAACGCGTTCTCGTCGTTGATCGCGATGAGCGGCCAGACGAGGTCGTTCCAGGAGCTCAGCAGAGTGAAGATCGCGAGCGTCGTCATGGCAGGGCGCGCGAGCGGCAGCACGACCCGCAGGAAGATCTCCAGCCGGTTCGCTCCGTCGATCGCCGCGGCCTCCTCGATCTCGATCGGGATCGAGAGGAAGAACTGGCGCATGAGGAAGATGCCGAACGCGGAGGCGAGCCACGGCACGAACGCGGCCGCGAGCGTGTTCACGATCCCGAGCTTCGAGAACATGATGTAGGTGGGGATCATGAGCAGCTGGGTCGGGATCATGATCGTCGCGAGGATCAGGAAGAAGCCCGCCGTGCGGCCGCGGAACTGCAGCCGTGCGAAGCCATAGCCGGCGAGCGAGCACAGCACCACGTGGGAGACGATCGAGATGACCGCCACGATCGTCGAGTTGGCGAGCCAGCGCAGGATGTCGGTATCGGTGAGCAGGCCCACGAAGCCGTCGAGGGTGATCCGCGAGGGGAAGAACGGCGGCGGGAACTTCACGAGATCCGACCGCGGCGAGAGCGACGCCAGCAGCATCTGCGCGAACGGGATGAAGAACAGCAGCGCGATCGGCGCGAGCACGAGATGCCACAGGCTGAACCTGCGCTTCGGGTGCCGGGCGGGCGCGTCCGTGCGCGGCGCGCGGGTGAGCGAGGTGAGCGCCATCAGAACGCCTCCATGTTCCGGCGACGGGCGTAGAGCACCATGCCGACCGTGATGAGCAGGGTCACCGCGAACAGGATGTACGCGGCCGCGGAGCCGGTGCCGAAGTCGAGGGCCTTGAAGGCCTTCTCCCACAGGTAGTAGACGATCGTCTTGGTGGCATCCAGCGGGCCGCCCCGCGTCGTCGTGTAGACGAGGTCGAACAGCTGCAGCGCGCCGATCACCTGCCAGATGGTGACGAAGACGGTGACCGGCCCGAGCTCGGGCCACACCACCCGCCAGAAGGTCTGCCAGCGGTTCGCACCATCGATGCGCGCGGCCTCCAGCAGCTCGTTCGGGATGTCCTGCAACGCGGCGAGGTAGATGACCGTCGTGAAGGCGGCCTGCCCCCAGAGCGACATGATCGCGATCACGAGCATCGCCTGGCTGGGGTCCTCGAGCCACCCCTGGGCCGGCAGCCCGATCGAGCGGAGCACGTTGTTCGCGAGGCCGTACTGCGGGCTGAACAGGTACGTCGAGAGGATGCCGGTGGCGGCAGCGGACGCCACGAACGGCACGAAGATGGCCGTGCGGTAGAGGCCGATGAGCGGGATGTCGCGGTTGAGGGCGACCGCGAGGAACAGGCCGAGCAGAACCGACGCCGGCACGAACAGCACGACGTAGAGGCCCGTGTGGCTGACGGCCGCCCAGAACTCCTCGTCGCTCATGAGGCGCGTGTAGTTGGCGCCGCCCACGAACTTCGGCGGCGCGAAGCCGTTCCACTTCTGGAGCGAGAGCAGGAACGCCCACGCCGCCGGGAAGATCGAGAGACCCAGGATGATGACCATCGCGGGGGCGACGAACGCCCACCCGGTCAGGGTGCTGAGCCCGCGACGGCGGCGGGCACCGGCCCGGGTCTCGGGCGCGGAGGGGCGGGAGGCGCGCGGCGCGCCCGCGTGCGTGGGTTTCTTCTCGGTCACAGTCGTCATCGTCGGCTCCTCGACCACTCTCGATTCAGGGAAGCACGATGGAGCGGGTCAGATGGCGGGGGTTGTCAGGGTCGAGCCCGCGCCCGACGGCGGTGCGCACCGCGAGCAGCTGGGCGAGCGCGAGCTGCACGAGCGGGTCGGCCTCCGACTGCACGACGACCGCACCCGTCGCCTCGACATCGCGCGCCAGGTCGTCGTCGACCGCACCGAGGAACCACACGAGTGAGCCCGGATGCGCGACGGCGAGCGGGCCGTGACGGTAGTCGAGCAGCGGATACGACTCCGCCCACGCCTGCGCCGCCTCGCGGATCTTGAGCGCCGCCTCCTGTGCGAGACCGTAGGTCCAGCCGCGCCCCAGGTAGACGACGTGGTCGAAGCCCTCGGGCGCCTCGGGCGCGCCCGCCGCGAGGGCCGCCTCCGCCTCGGCCGGCAGCGCCGAGACGTCCTCGCCGAGCGCCGCCCGGGCGAGGAAGAGGAACGTCGTCGGGAAGCGGGTCTGCACCACCGAGCGCTCGTCGGCGAAGTCGAGCAGCAGCACCTCGTCGGCGAGCTCCGCGCACGGCGAGTCGGCCACCCCGGTGACGACGACCTTGCGCACGCCCTCCGGCACGCCGCGCAGGGCTTCGATGACCTCGGTCGTCGTGCCGGAGCGGGTGATCCCGATGATGGCGTCGTACGGACGCCACGGCCGCGGCTCCGAGGCGTAGGCGGCATCCGTCTCCCCGAAGCCCGCCTGCTCGCGCAGCAGGGCGAACGACTCGGCGACGAACGCGGAGGTGCCGCATCCGATCACGAGCACGCGCTCGCCCGGACGGGTCAGCATCCGCACGGCGTCGGGGAGGAGGTCGAGCGAGCGGCGCCAGATGTCCGGCTGGCTCTCGATCTCGAGGGAGGTGATGTTCATGGGATGCTGCGCTCCTGCTGCAGGGTGGGGGATGGGACGGCCGGCGGCCGTCCCATCCGGGTGGATCTAGTTGCCGGCGAGGGCGTCGTCGGCCTTCTTGGCGGCGTCCTCGAGGGCCTCCCGGGGGTCGCCCTGGCCCTGGAGCACCTTCGAGATCGCCGAGCCGATCGCCTCCGAGAGGCCGACATAGCCGCTGACCGTGGGGCGCGAGTTGATCGCGTTGGCGCTGTTCGCCGCCATGATGTCGAGCCCGGGGAGGGCCTTGACCTGAGCCTGGAACTCGGGGGTGTCGATCTCGCTCTCCCGCAGGGGCAGGTTGCCGAACTCGACGTTCCAGCGCAGGTCCTGTTCGGGAGCCGTGAGCCATTTCATGAGCTCGAACGACCAGTAGTTCTCGTTGACGTCTCCGGTGTCGAACATCGCCCAGATGTCGGGGCCCGACACGGTCTGGTGGTCGCCGTCCGTTCCCGGCAGGACCGTCACGCCGTACTGCGTCTTCGCGGTGTTGAGGTCGTAGAGCTGCCAGGGGCCCGAGGTCATCATGCCGATGCGGTCGGCGGCGAACAGCTGCGCGAACTTCGTGTCCGTCTGGTCGAGGTAGATGCTCTTGTCCTCGACGGCCATCTGCCGCAGGAACTCGAGCGCGTCGACGCCGGCGTCGCTCGCGAAGGCCGCACTCTTCTTGTCGTCCGTGAGGATCTCGCCGCCGTTCTGCCACAGGTGCGGCCAGAACTGCCAGGTGGTCTCCTCGGAGCCCGAGACGGAGTACGCGTAGCCGTAGGTCTCGGTAGAGGGGTCGGTGAGCTTCTTCGCCGCGGCCCGGAAGTCGTCCCACGTCCAGTCCTCGGTGGGGTAGGCGACACCGGCCGCATCGAACACGGTCTTGTTGTAGATGAGGGACAGGTTGTCGACGAGGGCCGGGAAGCCGATGATCTTGTCTCCCGTGGGCTGCACGGTCGCGCGCGCCGCGGCGGGGAACTCGTCCCAGCGGAGGTCGGGGTCGTCGACCTTGTCGCGCAGGTCGACGGTGCGGCCCGAGGTCTCGAGCTCGCTCGCCCAGGAGCCGAACGAGTAGGAGATGTTGGGGTAGGTGTCGCTCGCGAAGCCGGCGGAGAGCTTCTGGAGCAGCTCCTCGGTGGAGGAGGCACCCGAGGAGATGTCGATGGTGACGTTCGGGTGGTCCTTCTCGAACTCGTCGGCGAGCCCTTCGAGGATCTTCTCGGCCTCGTCGGACTGCCCGGTCCACCAGGTGAGGGTGACGTCGGCCTTCGGGTCGAGCTCGGTGGCCTTGTCCGCGCCCGTGCAGCCGGCGAGGGCGAGGGCGGTCGTGGTGGCCACGGCGAGGCCGAGCCAGGTGATGCGGCGTTGCATGTGCTGTCCTCTCGGTCGGGTGGTTCCCATGGTGACCTGAGAATGAGCGTTTTCCAACACAGAATGACGATTCGATCATTTTGAGTGCACAGTTGGTTCAACCCGGATGTGGTTCGGCCCTACCCTGGCGCCGTCACCCTCGAACGAGGGTCGACAGATCCGTCGCCGAACCGCTCGGCGCCCCTCGAAAGGAACCACCATGACCAGATCGAGAATCGCGGGGGCGGTGATCGCGACGACGGCTGTCGCGCTCGTGTCGGCCGCGCTCACGGCGACGCCGGCCGTCGCCACCACGCCGGACCTCGGGCAGAAGGTCGCCGTCCCCGCCTACATCCCGCCGTCCGACACCACCTCGTGGGCGAGCCTGACCTCCGCCCACGCGCAGCTCGACTTCATCGTCGTCAACGTCGCCAACGGCCCCGACTCGGCCGTCAACGCCACCTGGAAGACGATCATCGACACCGCGCACGCGGCCGGCACGAAGGTGCTCGGCTACATCGACAGCGGCTACTTCGGTGCATCCGTGCCCGCCCGCACGACGGTCCTCGGCGACACCGACGCGACCTCGTGGCTCGTGCAGGCCCAGCAGGACGCGGACCGCTGGTATCAGTTCTACGGCAGCTCGATCGACGGCATCTTCGTCGACGACGGCCTCAACACCTGCGGTCCGACGACGGGCAGCAACGCCTACGTCGACCTCTACGAGCAGCTCGACGACTACATCCACGGCAACCACCCGGGCTCGCTGACCGTCGTCAACCCGGGGATCACCGTGCCCGAGTGCTACGAGGACACGGCGGACATCATCGTGAGCTTCGAGGGCAGCTACGCCGACTACGTCAACCCCTCGCCCGAGCGGGCGACCGCGCAGTGGCAGCTCGACGGCGATCCGAACAAGTTCTGGCACATCGTCTACGACGTGCCGGAGGCGCAGATCGCCGCCGTCACGGCCGCCAGCAAGTCCAACAACGCCGGGTACCTGTACCTGACCCCGGACGTGCTCGCCAACCCGTACGACACGGCGCCCACCGGGAGCTACTGGACGAGCGAGCTCGCCGCGACCGCCGCGACGAGCACCACCGTGCCGTCGACCCCCGCGCGACCGAGCGCGACCGACGTGTACAGCACGGGCCTCGACCTGTCGTGGACCTCGTCCTCGTCATCGAACATCGTCGGCTACGAGGTCTACCGCGACGGCCTGCACATCGGGTCGGTCGGCAACTACTACCCCGCCTCCAGCGAGTTCACCGACGTCGGCCTCACCCCGGCGACGAGCTACAGCTACACGATCGCCGCGCGGCACCTGAACGGCAAGCTCTCGGCGCAGAGCACCGCGCGGAGCGTCACAACGGATGTCGTGTGGGGCAACGCCCCCGGGGCGCCCGGCTCGCTCGCCGGAAGCGACCTCACCGCCAACGGCATCCGGCTCGGCTGGACCGCGTCGTCGGTCACGAACGACCCGGTCGCGTACTACGACGTCTACGCGAACGGCGTTCGCCGTGCGACGGTCGGCGCGAGCGTCACGAGCGTGCACCTCGGATTCCTCGACCCGGGCACGGCGTACAGCTTCACCGTGCGCGCCCGCAGCACCTCGAACGCGCAGTCCGCGGCCGCGACCACCGTGTCCGTGACGACACCGAACCCGGCGCCGATCGAGAACGCGAGCGTCGTGTTCGGAGCCACGACGACGACCTTCCAGGCGCAGTACAACCTCACGTTCAACTTCCAGAACGTGTTCATCGACGCCGACGGCAACGCGGCGACGGGCTACCCGGTCGGCGGCATCGGGGCCGACTTCCTCATCCAGAACGGCGGCTTCTTCCAGCACGCGACGGGTGCGGCCACGTGGGACTGGAGCCCCGTGACGCTGGGGTCGGGGCCGCTCGTGTCGAACGTCGGCGGGCTCGTGACGTGGGAGGTGCCGTCGAGCACCTTCGGTGCCGCCACGAGCCTGAGCGTCGTGTTCAACGGCTCGGGCAGCTCGCCGGACGAGACGCTCGCGCCGATCGTCGCGACGCGCTGACGCGCTGAACGAACGGGGCCCGGGAGGCATGCGCCTTCCGGGCCCTTCGTCGTCCGTGCGGTGAGGCGGGAGCTCAGTCAGGGCTCGGCTCGCCCCACGCACGCCGCATGAGCACCGTCACGTCACGATCGAGGTGCTCGAGCTTGGCCGCGATCGTCTCGAAGCGAGCGTCGACCTTGGAGTCCATCGCCTCGAAGCGGGCATCCATCGCCTGGAACCGATACTCCACGGCCTCGAAGCGCGCCTCGAACTTCGCATCCATCGCCTCGAAGCGTGCGGCAGACGCGATGTCGGTCTTCTCGAAGCGAACGATCATCTCGCCCCGAAGACCCTCGATCGCGACCGTGGTCGAACGCATGATGACCGTCGTCATGAGCGACATGGCGCCGAGCATGACGGCCGCGAACACGCCGATGAGCGTCCACACCTGCAGCTCGGTCATCGGCTCCATCCCCACATTGTCGGCGGTCGGGGCGAGCTTGTCACGCGCGCACAACGGGTCCGGCGGCATCGTCCCCGGATCCGTGGAGAACCGCGGTATCCGGGCTTGTGGAGGAGAGGAAGCGCTACTTCATGCCCGAGAACGCCAGCCCGTCGATCACCCGCCGCTGCAGCACGATGAACAGCAGCAGGATGGGTGCGAGGGCCATGACGCTCGCCGCCATGATCACCGGATAGCTCGTGTTGTTCTTGTCGCCCACGAGCGTCGCGAGCCCCGCCGAGAGCGGCATGTTCTCCTGGTACGTCGTCACGACGAGCGGCCACAGCAGCTCATTCCACGACCACAGCGCCGTGAGGATCGCGAGCACGTTGATGCTCGGCCGCACGAGCGGAAGCATCACGTTCCAGAAGACCCGCAGCGGCGAGGCGCCGTCGAGGCGCGCCGCCTCCTCGAGCTCGTCCGGCAGGTTCTGGAAGGCGGTGTACATGAGGAAGGTGCCGAAGGCGCTGAACAGGCCGGGCGCCACGATCCCGATGAGGGTGTTGAGCCATCCGAGGCCCTGCACGATCTGGTACTGCGAGATGAGGTACACCTGCGACGGCACCATGAGGATCGACAGCACGACCGCGAGGATGTACCCACGGCCGAAGAACCGCATCCGCGCGAAGGCGTAGCCCGCGAGCGTGCACAGCAGGATCTGCGCGAGCGTGCGGATCACCGTGATGAGCACCGAGGTGCGCAGCTGCGAGAGGAACGGCAGGCGCTCGAACACGACCGCATAGTTCTCCCAGTGCAGCTCGCTCGGCCAGAAGTGCGGTGTGACCGACTGCACCTCGGAGTTCGTCGAGAGCGACATCAGGATCTGCCACACGAACGGGAAGGCCATGAGCAGGCCGCCGATCGCGAGCACGACGTGGGCGAGGGCATGCGAGCCGCGGCGCGCGCTGCGGCGGCGGCGGACGGCGAGATCAGTCACTGACGACCCACCTCCTCTGCAGACGGAACTGGATGAAGGTCGCGATGCCGATGATCGCGAGGATGACCATCGCGATCGCGGCCGCGTAGCCCTTGTCGTTCAGCACGAACCCCTCGCGGTAGAAGAAGTAGACGAGCGACATGCTCTTGGGCACGATCGGGTTCGAGCTGCCGAGGATCGCGTAGAGCAGGTCGAACAGCTGGAAGCTGGCGATCGTCGTGACCACGGTCACGAAGAAGATGCTCGGCGTCAGCAGGGGCACCGTGATCGAGGTGAAGCGTCGCCACGCGGACGCCCCGTCGAGCTCGGCGGCCTCGTAGTACTCCGGCGGGATCGACTTGAGGCCCGCGCCCAGCACGATGATCGCGAAGCCGAGCGACGACCACAGCCCGACGATCGCGACCGCGACGAGCGCGTAGCCGGGCGTGCTCGTCCAGTACGGGCCGTCGATCCCGACGAGACCGAGCGCCCAGTTCAGGATGCCGAAGTCGCCGTTGAAGATGATGCGCCAGACCATCGCGACCGCCGTCGGCATCGCGATGTAGGGCAGGAAGAACAGCACCCGGTATACGGCGGCGAAGCGCAGGCCGGGGAGGTTCAGCAGGGTCGCGATGACGATCGCGATCGGGATGCCGAGCAGCACGATCACCGTGTAGAGGAGCGTGTTGCCGATCGACTGGTACAGCTTCGGGTCCATCACCAGGCGGACGTAGTTGTCGAAGCCGGTCCAGGTGGAGCCGCCGAAGACCCCCCACTCGGTGAACGAGAAGTAGAAGGTCTGCAGGATCGGCCACAGGTAGAAGGTGACGATGCCGATGAGCAGCGGGAGCACGAACAACCACGGCCAGGCGCCGTCCCGCCGACGGGCCTGGGCCTCCGCCCCGCCGCGCCGGGTGGCGCGAGCGGGGCGGAGGCGTGCGAGGGGGGAGCTCATCACTCCTTGGCCAGTGCGTCGTTCATCTGCTTCGCGAGCTCGGCCGTCACGTCCGCGACGGGCCGGGCGCCCGAGAAGGCGTCGGGCAGCAGCTCGGCCTCGAAGGCGTTCCACGCCGCGGAGTTCTTCGAGACGGGCAGCGGGACCGCGTAGTCGACGGCGTCGAGGAAGACCTGCAGGTTCACGCCCGGCAGCGAGTCGACGAACGAGGACTGTGTGCCCGTGAAGGCCGGGATGATCGAGCCGACCTCGCCTTGCTGCTGCTGGGCCTCCTTGCTCGCGAGGAACACCTGGAGGGCGCGCGCCGCCTGCTTGTTCTTGCTGTTCGCGGCGACGACGTTCGAGACACCGTGGATGACGGTGGCCTGCTTCTCGCCCTTGGGGAGCGGGGCGACCTGCACGTCGGCCGCGACATCCGAGCCGCCGATCGCACCGCGGAACCAGCTGCCGCCGTAGTACATGGCGAGCTTGCCCGAGGTGAACCACTGGTCGGCCGGGGTGTCGGTGAGCTGCTGCATCGACGGCGACGCACCGCTCGCGATGAGGTCGGTCCAGAGCTGGATGCCGGCCTGGGTCGCCGGCTCGTCGTAGCCGGAGGTGCCGTCGGCCGTGATGACCTCGCCGCCGGCCTGGAAGATCGTGTTGTAGTACGTGGTCTGGCCGTCCATGCCACCCGCGACGCCGTAGATCCCCTGGTCCTTGAGCTTCGTGGAGATCTCGTCGCCGGCCTTCTTCAGGTCGTCCCAGGTCCAGTCGGCGCTCGGCTCGGCGACGCCGGCCTCCGCGAAGATGGCCTTGTTGTACCAGAGGCCGATCGTGTCGAAGTCCTTCGGCACCCCGTACTGCACGCCGTCGAGCTTGTAGAGGTCGACGAGCGCGCTCGGGTAGTTCGCGGGGTCGATGTAGCCGCCGTCGACGAGCGGGGTGAGGGGCGCGACCTTGCCGTTCGACGCGTAGAGCTGGAAGTTCGGGCCGTTGAGCCAGAACAGGTCGGGGAGGGTGTCGCTCGACGCCTGGGTCTGGATCTTGGTCCAGTAGTCGCCCCAGGGGGTCACGTCGAGGTTGACCTTGATGTTCGGGTACTCCTTGTTGAAGTCCTTGAGGTTCGCCTCGATCGCGGGCTGCTGGCTCGCGTCCCAGAAGGCGTAGGTGAGCTCGGCCTTGAGGTCGGAGGCAGGGGGCGTGTAGTCGGCGTCGCCGCCCGTGTCGCCGGAGGGGCCGGAGCAGGCCGCCAGGAGGGCGGCGGCGCTCACCGTCGCGGTGAGGGCGAGCGCTGCGCGACCGCGGGTTGTCATGCGTTGCATCAGGTGGTCCTTTCGAAGCCGGACCGGACGCGAGGACCGGATCCAGGGAATGGGGGGTGGTGCCTTGCACGCGATGTGAACTTCTGCCTCGTCGCGTGAAGTTGCTCGATATTCCCGTGAGCCGCGCGTTTGGGCAACATTCACTCATGAATCTGCGCGAAATGATCACTACAGATGCACATTAGTGTTCGCTGTCTCTCATCCGGTCATAACCTGGGCCCACCCCGCCGGATCAGCACAGGAGCCGCCCCGTGACCGACAACGCCGCCACCCCCCTCTCCTGGGAGGAGCTGCGCCGCCTCCCCGTTCCCGAATGGCATCCCGTATCGCAGTTGCGGCTGCCGGCCACCGAGGTCGAGCGGGCCGCATTCCCGGCCATCGACGTGCACAACCATCTCGGCCGCTGGCTGAGCGACGGCGAGTGGATGATCGAGGATCCCGACGCGCTCGTGCACGTCATGGACGAGTGCGACGTGGAGACGGTCGTCAACCTCGACGGTATGTGGGCCGAGGAGGTGACCGCGAACGTCGAGCGCTACGACCGCGCGTACCCGGGTCGCTTCCTGACCTTCTGCCAGCTGGACTGGAGCGAGCTCGCGGCGCCCGACGGCGCCGCGAGGCTCCGCGCCTCCCTCGAGGACAGCGCCCGCCGCGGGGCTCGCGGCGTCAAGATCTGGAAGAACCTCGGCCTCACGATCCGCGACGCCGACGGCGCCCTCATCCTGCCCGACGACGCGCGTGTGATCGCCGTCGTCGAGCGCGCCGGCGAGCTCGGGCTGCCCGTGCTCATCCACACCGCCGACCCCAAGGCGTTCTTCGAGCCGCTCGACGCGCACAACGAGCGCATCGACGAGCTCATGCAGATGAAGGAGTGGTGGTTCGGCGACCGCGCCGTGCACCCCACCTTCGATCGCCTGCTGCTCGCCCACCGCCGCCTCGTCGAGGCGTGCCCCGGCACGCGCTTCATCGGCGCGCACGCGGGGTGCGCGGCCGAGGACCTCGACCTCGTCGAGAGCCTGCTCGACGACTGCCCCAACTACACGATCGACATCGGCGGACGGATGGCCGAGCTCGGCCGCCAGCCGCGACGCTTCCGGCAGCTGCTCGAGCGCCATCCCGACCGGGTGCTCTTCGGCACCGACATCTACCCGGCCACGGAGGAGCAGTACCGTCTGCACTTCCGCTTCCTGGAGACGCGGGACGAGGCGTTCGAGTACGCGCCGGGGTCCGAGGTGCCGCCGCAGGGCCGTTGGACGGTCTCCGCGCTCGGGCTGGACGCCGCGACCCTGGAGCGGCTCTACCGCACGAACGCGCGGCGGGTGCTGGGGCTGTAGCCGTCGCATCCGCTCGGTCCGGCATCCTCCGGTTCTCTCGGCCGGGTCGAAAATGCAGGACTCCCGTCCGCGCCCGCCGACGCCCTAGGTCGAAAATGCAGGAGAGTCGACTCTCGTGCGCGCGGCGAGACCTGAGCCCAGGGCGTTCCGCCGCATCCGCTCCTGCATTTTCGACGTGGGGACGCGGCGAGGCTCCTGCATTTTCAACCCGGCAGGACGGATGCGGCGGTGCGGTCAGCCGGCGAGCAGAGTGCGGTCAGTCGGCGAGCAGTAGGTGGGCGAAGTGCTCGACGGTGTCGGCCATCGCAGCGCGGGACGCACGCAGATACGGGCGCGGGTCGACGGCATCCGGGGCCGCCGCGAGCTCCGCGCGCGCGGCGGCGGTTCCGGCGATGCTGAGCGCCGTGCCCACGTTGACCTTGCGGATGCCGGCCGCGACCGCGGCGCGGATCGTCTCATCCGCGACCCCCGAGGAGCCGTGCAGCACGAGCGGCACCGGCACGCGCGCCGCGATGCGCGCCACGAGCTCGGTGTCGACGCCGGCCGTGCGCTCGCGCATCGCATGCGAGCTGCCGACCGCGACGGCGAGACCGTCGACGCCGGTCGCGGCGACGAAGGCGGCCGCCTCGTCCGGATCGGTGCGCACGCCCGGCGCGTGGGCGCCGTCCTTGCCACCGATCTCGCCGAGCTCCGCCTCCACCCAGAGGCCCGCGTCGTGGGCGCGCCGCGCCGCGTCCGCGGTCGCCGCGACATTGGCGGCGTCGTCGAGCCGCGACGCGTCGACCATGATCGAGCCGAGACCCCAGGCGTCGGCGTTCGCGATCGCGAGGTCGACGAGCGCCGGGTCCTCGACGTGGTCGAGGTGGATCGCGAGCGGCACCGCCGCCGCCTCCGCGACCGCCCGGCACGCGGCGAGGATCGCCCGCGGGTCGCCGCCATGGAAGCGGATGGCGTTCTCGCTCAGCTGCAGGATCGCGCCCGTCCCGGCGCGCCCGGCGCCCTCCGCGATCGCCTCCGCGTGCTCGAGGGTGATGACGTTGAAGCCCGCGACCGCCCGCCCGCCCGCCACGGCATCCGCGACGAGCTGCCGGGTGGGGGCGAGCGTCACCGCGGCCCCTCGAGCGTGCCGCCGAGCTCGACGGGCAGCAGCGGGGCGTGGGCGGCGGTCAGCTCGTCGCACAGCTCCCAGATCTCCGCGGGCGTGAGCGTCGAGCTCGCGTTCGGGTCCGCGAGCACGGCGCGGCGCACGAGCTCGGGGTCGCCCTCGGCCGCGGCGCGGATGGTGAGCTCGGCCACCGAGAGGTAGCTGCGGTTGAGCGCGGCGCCGGCCGGCCACACCTCGCCCCATGCGATCGGATGCACGCCCGAGGCGTCGACCGTCGCGGGCACCTCGACGGCGGCCCCCTGAAGGAGGTTGTCGATGAGTCCCGCGTTCGGGACGTTGACGTGGATCTCGCGCTCGGTGCCGGTGAGGATCGAGTGGATGATCTGCGGCGCGTACTCGGCGGCGTCCCCCTCCTCGTGCAGCGGCACGTGGCCGCCGGCCGCGAGGGTCGCGCGGGCCTCCTCGAACTCGTGGACGTTGCCCTCGGAGATGCCGATGTACTGCAGCGGCTCGAGCCGGAAGCGCTCGATCTGGGCGTCGTCGCGCAGGAACCAGTCGAGGTACTCGGAGGAGTGCTCGCTCGTCTCGGTCGGGTAGTAGCCGATGCGACGGAAGATCTCGACGCGCACCCGGCGCTGCAGCTCGGGGTCGGCGGCGATCCTCTCGCGCAGGCGCGGGTAGAGGTCCTCCCCGTCGCGGCTCCACTCGGTGAGCCAGGCCTGGTGGTTGACGCCCGCGGCGCGGTAGTGCGTGCCCTCGAGCGGCACGCCCACGAGCTCGCAGAGGTCGTTGACCGTCCAGTACACGCTGTGGCAGAGGCCGACGGCCTTGATGTCGGGGGCGACGTGCGACATCCACCAGATGTTCATCGCCATGGGGTTCGTGTAGTTGAGGAACCACGCGTCGGGGCAGAGCTCGCGCACGTCGCGGGCGATGCCGGTGAGCACGGGGAAGGTGCGCAGCGCCCGGAACACCCCGCCCACGCCCGTCGTGTCGCCGATCGTCTGACGGAGGCCGCGGCGCGCGGGCAGCTCGAGGTCGATGCGGGTGGCGGCGATCCCGCCGACCTGGATCATGTTGATGACGAAGTCCGCGCCGGCGAGGGCCTCGCGGCGGTCGGCGGATGCGGTGACGCGCACCTCCCGCCCGAGCTGCCCGGCCACGTCGAGGGCGGTGAGCCGCGCGACCTCGAGTCGCTCGGGGTCGATGTCGTGGAGCGCGATGTCGAGCACGGGCAGGTCGGGGAAGCGCAGCAGGTCGGTGAGCAGCTGTCGCGTGAACACGACGCTGCCGGCACCGAGGAACGCGATCGTCGGCATGTCTCGATTGTCGAGAGAGTGCGCGAGTCGCGCAAGGAAATGAGCGGATTGACGCACAATCGCTCATCTGCCATGCTCGCTTTCCATGGCCACCGCCTACAGCACCAGCACCGTCGCCGAGCTCGGCGGCTCACCCAAGCGCTCCCGCCGCATGGCCGACATCCTCGACGCCATCGCCGAGCGGGGCGAGGTCTCGCTCGCCGAGCTCGCCGAGCACTTCGGCACCTCCGCCGCGACGCTGCGCCGCGACCTGACCGTGCTCGCCGACCAAGGGCTCATCGTGCGCACGCACGGGGGCGCCAAGGCGGCCGGCTCGCTCGCCGAGCTGCCCGTCGCCCTGCGCGACACCCGCTTCCAGGACGCCAAGCGCCGCATCGCGCGCGCCGCCGCCATCCGCATCCCGCGCGAGCGTCACGCCGTCGCGCTCTCCGGCGGCACGACGACGGCAGGGGTCGCCCGGGAGCTCGTCAACCACACCGACCTCACGATCGTCACCAACTCGCTGTCGATCGCCTCCCTCGTCGCCTCCTACCCGCGCCTCAAGGTCGTCATGACGGGCGGCATCCTGCGCGCCCAGTCGCTCGAACTCGTGGGCGTGCTCGCCGAGGGCACCTTCAGCGCGATCAACGTGGGCACGGCGATCCTCGGCGCCGACGGGGTGTCGGCGGACGCCGGCGTCACGACCCACGACGAGACGGAGGCCCGCACCAACCACGCGATGGTCTCGAAGGCCCAGCGCACGATCGTGGTCGCCGACGGCTCGAAGATCGGTCGCACCGCCCTCGCCCGCATGGCCGAGATCTCCGACGTCGACGTGCTCATCACCGACGACTCCGCCGACCCCGACGCGCTGCAGCGGCTGCGCGACGCGGGCGTCGAGGTCGTGCTCGCCTGAGGGCGTCGGGAGCACGCGCTTGCGTCCGGCCGCGCTCGTCGGTAGACCGGATGGCGTGAGGAGGCGGCCATGGCGGAGTTCGCGATCGGCGACCATGTGAGCTGGAACTCGGAGGCCGGGCGCGTCTCCGGCGTGATCACGCGCGTGCACACCCACGACTTCGCGTTCAAGGGCTACACCCGGCACTGCACCCCCGAGGACCCGCAGTACGAGATCCGGAGCGACACGACCGACCACGTCGCGATGCACCGGGGCGCCGCGCTCACGAAGCTCGGATGACCTCCGCCGCCCGCCCCCGCATCTTCACGATCGGGCACTCCACGCGCGAGTTCGCGGAGGTCGTCGGGATGCTGCGGCAGCACGACGTCACCTGCCTCGTGGACGTGCGCTCGTTCCCCTCGTCGCGCGCCCACCCGCAGTGGAACCGGGAGGCGATCGAGGCGGGCCTCCCCGCCGGGATCCGCTACCGCTGGATCCGTGAGCTCGGCGGGCGACGCCACACGCCCGCGGGGGCCGGGAGCCGCAACGGGTGGTGGCGCATCCGCGCGTTCCGCGACTACGCCGACTACATGGCGGGCGACGAGTTCGCGGGCGGGCTCGACGAGCTGCTCGCGGAGGCGGCGCGGGGTGTGCCGGCGATCATGTGCAGCGAGGCGGTGCCGTGGCGGTGCCACCGGCGACTCATCACCGATGCGGCGATCGTCTCCGGCGCGGACGTCTTCCACATCATGTCGGCCGCCCGCACCGAGCACGCCACGCTCAACCCGGCCGCGGAGCTCGACGACGGCGTGCTCATCTACCCGCCCGTCGACGGGGCGGAGGACGGCGAGTGAGCGACCCCTTCGCCGCGGTCCGCGCCGAGCTGATCGCGCATCCGGACAACGCGGGCATGCGCGAGCTGGGCTGGGAGCCCGTGTACACCGCCGGACCGGGCGCGCGGGTCGCCGTCGTCGGGCAGGCGCCGGGGCGCCTCGCGCAGGCCAGCGGCGTGCCGTGGGACGACGCGAGCGGTGCGCGCCTGCGGGAGTGGCTCGGCGTGACCGAGCAGCAGTTCCGCGACCCCGCGCTCTTCGCCCTCGTGCCCATGGACTTCTACTACCCGGGCCGCGGCACCGGCGGCGACCTGCCGCCCCGGCGCGGGTTCGCCGAGCGCTGGCATCCGCCGCTGTTCGCGCTCATGCCCGACATCCGCCTCACGCTGCTCATCGGCTCGTACGCGCAGGCCCACTATCTGGGGCGCAGGCGCCGCGCCTCGCTCACCGAGACGGTGCGGGCGCACGCCGACTACCTGCCCGAGTTCCTGCCGATCGTGCACCCCTCGCCGCTCAACTTCCGCTGGCAGGCGCGCAACCCCTGGTTCGAGACGGATGTCGTGCCGACGCTGCGCACCCGCGTCGCGGAGGCCCTCGTCTGACGCCCTGCGCGCCTACGGCGCCGGGCCACCCTCCGCGAGTGGTCGTATTTCGGCCCCAGAACCTGGCTTTTGGGGCCGAGATACGACCGGTCGGCGGGGGTCAGTTGAGCGGGGGCGTGTCCTCGGGGATGACGCCCCCGGCGTAGAGCGAGGAGCCGAGGTCGCGGAGGGCGCGCAACGCCACGCGCTGGGTCAGGGGGCCGTAGGAGATGCGGGCCACGCCCATCCGCTCATAGTCGGCGGCGGGGAGCGCGCCCGGCAGCCCGATGATCGAGAGACGGCCGCCGAAGGCCTCCGCGAGGCGCTCGACGACGTCCCGTTGGGTCGGACCCGGCACGAATACGAGCGCGGCGCCCTCGGCGAGGAACGCGCGCCCGCGGGCGATCGCCTCGCCGAGCTTGTGCTCCACGTCGCCCTCGCCACGCAGGAACGCATCCGTGCGGGCGTTGAGCTGGAACGCGACGCCCTCCGCCTCGGCGGCCGCCGTGATCGCGCGCACGCGGGCGACGGCCTCCTCGAAGGGGCGCATCCGGTCCTCGACGTTCGCGCCGACGATGCCGAACCCGATGGCGCGGCGGATGGTCTCGGCCGGGTCGTCGTAGCCGTCGTCGAGGTCGGCGCTCACCGGCAGCTCGACGGCGTCGGCCACCGTCTTGGCGCCCGCGAGCGCGAGCTCGAGCGGCATCCCGCCGTCGGGGTAGCCGTGGCTCGCGGCGATCGAGTGGCCCGCGGTCGCGAGGGCGCGCGTGCCGGGGAGGTCGGCGACCACCTTCGCGCTCACCGCGTCCCAGACGTTGACCACCTGCAGGATCTCGGGCGCCTCGTGGAGCGCCTTGAGCGCGAGTGCCTTGTCGTTCGTCGTCGTCATGCCCCGACGCTACGCCGAGCGGAGCACCTTCTGCATGGCCTTGCCGCGGGCGAGCTCGTCGACGAGCTTGTCGAGGTAGCGAATGCGTTGCATGAGCGGGTCCTCGATCTCCTCCACCCGCACGCCGCAGATGACGCCCGTGATGAGCGCGGCATCCGGGTTGAGGCGCGCATCCGCGAAGAAGTCCCGGAGGGTCGTGCCGGCCTCCAGGTGCCGCCGGAGCGCCGCCCCGTCGAAGCCGGTGAGCCACTCGATCACCTCGTCGAGCTCGCCGGTCGTGCGACCCTTGCGCTCGAGCTTCTCGACGTAGAGCGGGTACAGGCGCGCGAAGCTCAGCCCGTAGATGCGGTGCTCCATGCGATCAGGCTAGCCGGGTGCTCGTCGGCGGTACGAGCGACTAGGCTAAAGTCCTCAGACAAGTTACCCCGGAGTCGCCGTGACCACCCGCACCCCGCTCGCCGACCAGGCGTCCGAGCAGCTGCTCGAGCGCATCCGCTCCGCCGAGTGGGCGCTCGGGGCACGGCTGCCCGGCGAGACCACGCTCGCGCCCCAGCTCGGCGTCGGCAGGTCGACCGTGCGCGAGGCCATTCGCCGACTCGCCGGACGCGGCGTCCTCGAGAGCCGGCACGGCTCGGGCGTGTACGTCATCGCCCTCGACGTCCCCGAGGAGTGGGACGCCGTGGTGCGCCGCGCCGACATCGTCACGGTGCTTGAGGCACGGCTCGCGATCGAAGTCCAGGCGGCCGCCCTCGCGGCCGCACGACGCACCCCCGCCGAACTGCGCGGGCTACGCCGGGCGCTCGAGCTGCGGGCCGGCGCCGACGACGACGTCGAGGCTCTCGTCGACGCCGACATCGCGCTCCACCGCGCCGTCGTCGCGGCCGCACACAACCTCGTCCTGCTCGGGCTGTTCGACGGGCTCACCCCGCGCGTGCGACGAGCCATGATCGAGATGCTGCGGATGCGGCCGCTCCCCCGCGACGACGACCAGCACGCCCACGAGGCGCTCGTCGACGCCGTCGGCGACCGCGACCCCGGGCGGGCCACGGCGGCCAGTCGAACCCACCTCGAAGCGCTCGCGGAGCGGCTCGCATGAACGAGGTGCTGCGGCTCGACGCCGTGACCTTCAGACGGAGCGGCTCGCTCATCCTCGACCAGATCGACCTCGTGGTGCACCCGGGCCAGCACTGGGCGCTGCTCGGCCCGAACGGCGCGGGCAAGAGCACCCTGCTCGGATTCTGCGGCGCACGCACGCACCCGAGCTCCGGCGTCGTCGAGGTGCTCGGACGACGACTCGGCCGCGTCGACCTGCAGGAGCTGCGCCGGGAGATCGGCCACGTCGACCCGCGCCATCCGGTGCGGTCACCGTTGACCGTCGTCGAGGTCGTGCTCACGGGGCTGACGGGGTCGATCGAACCGCCCCTGCGCTGGGAGCCGAGCGCCGAGGAGCTCGCACGCGCGCACGCCCTCATCCGCCGGGTGGGGCTCGCGGCTCGCTCCGACGCGGTCTGGCCCGTGCTCTCGCAGGGTGAGCGCGGGCGGGCACTCATCGCGCGCGCCCTCATCGCCGAGCCGAAGCTGCTGCTCCTCGACGAGCCGACCACGGGTCTCGACGTGGCGGCGCGAGAGCAGCTGCTCGAGACGATCGCGGAGCTCGCCGCCGCCGATGGCGCGCTCGCCTCGGTGCTCGTCACCCATCACCTCGAGGAGCTGCCCGAGACGACCACCCACGTGCTGCTGCTCGCCGCCGGGCGCGCGGTGGCATCCGGTCCGATCGAGGAGGCCCTCACCACCGAAGCGGTGACCCGCACCTTCGCGCACCCCATCGAGGTGGCCCGCTCGGGCCTGCGCTGGAGCGCCCGCACCCCGCGCGCCGCCTCCCGGCGCTGAGCGGTCGGCTTCCAGCCCCATTCGGCGGGTTCGAGACCAGAAACCGACCACTCAGCGGGGAGTACCGGGTCAGCGGCGGGTGACCTCGCCGAAGGCGGCGGCGATGCGGTCGACGATCGAGGGGCGGATGAGGGCCCAGCCGGCCGCGATCCCGAGCAGGGCGAGCACGAAGATCCCGAAACCCACCCAGTCGCCCGCATCGCGCGCCGCGAAGATGTGGTTGAGGTTGCGCAGCGCGCCCGTCGCGAGCACGAGCGCGACATGGACGACGGTGAACGCGACGAAGAACACCATGACCGGCAGGTGCACGGCCTTTGCGAGCTCGAAGCGGTACACGCGGTTCAGGCGCGGGGCGTCGCGGGGCCAGAGGGCCGACATCCGCGCGCCCGTCGCGATCGCGAGCGGGGCGGCCACGAACACGACGGCGACGTAGCTGAGCTGCTGGAGGCTGTTGTAGTTCACCCAGCCGTTGTCGAGCGGCCAGTCGAGCGACGCGTACTGCAGGGCCGCCGACACCGCGTTCGGGATCACCGCCCAGTCGGTCGGCACGATGCGCATCCACTGGCCGGTCGAGAACAGCAGCACGACGTAGACGACACCGTTCACGATCCACAGCGCATCGAGCGCGAGGTGCAGCCAGACGGTGAGGCTCATGCGGCGGCGGCGGTTGCGCCGCGAGGTCCACAGCGCGGCCGGGCGCCTCTCCGCGCGCACCTCGAGGCCGGTGCGCACCACGAGCACGAGCAGGAACGCGTTGAAGAAGTGCTGCCAGCCGAGCCAGGCGGGCAGCCCGACGGGTGCACCCTCCGGCAGCGGGTAGCTGCCGGGGAACGCCACCAGGAACTCCTGCACGGGCTCGAGCCCCCGCATCCAGCGCGCCAGCAGCACGACGACCGCCGCGAGCACGACGAGGGCGAGGCCCCACGCGGCCCACCGGCCCCACCGGATGCGACGCGCGGGAGTCGCATCCGGATCGTGGCTCACAGCCTCGGAGACTATCCGATCGCGAGGAAACCGGGCGCCGCGCTCGCCGGTCCCACCCGGCGCCTGAGTCGGGGCGGCCGCACCCCGCCGCACCCCATCCGCACCGCTCGCCCCACCCGCCTCACCCGGCTCACCCCCAGAAATGCAGGAGCACCGCGCAAGGCGCCCCCGGCATCCGGCGCCGTCGACCCGCCGCCGTCGGGATCTCCTGCATTTCTGAGGATGGGATGACGGGCGGCGTATCGTGACCGGGTGCGGTGCGACTACTTCGACGCGGGGGTGTGCCGCTCGTGCACGCTCATGGGCGTCCCGTACGACGCCCAGCTCGCGGGCAAGGTGACGCACGCCGAGCAGCTGCTGGCGCCATGGGCGGACGCCGAGTGGCTGCCGCCGATGGCGTCGCGACCCGAGGCCTTCCGCAACAAGGCGAAGATGGTGGTCGGCGGCACGCTCGAGGCGCCGACGCTCGGCATCCTCGACACCGAGCGCCGCGGGGTCGACCTCAGCGGATGCGGTGTGCTCGCGGAGGGACTGCGCGCCGCGTTCCCGGCGATCGCGGCCTTCATCACCCGCGCCCGGCTCATGCCATACGACGTGCCGGCGCGGCGCGGGGAGCTCAAGAACGTGCTGCTCACCGAGTCGCCCGACGGGCGGCTGATGCTGCGCCTCGTGCTGCGGTCGACCGAGTCGCTCTCGCGCATCCGGAAGCACCTGCCGGGGCTGCTCGCCGAGCTGCCACGGCTCGCCGTCGTGTCGGCCAACCTGCTGCCGGAGCACAAGGCGGTGCTCGAGGGAGAGATGGAGGTGCCGCTCACGGCCGACGAGGCGCTCGCCATGCGGCTCGACGACGTCGTGCTGCACCTGCGCCCGGGCAGCTTCTTCCAGACCAACACGGAGGTCGCGGCGGGCCTGTACCGGCAGGCACGCGAGTGGATCGACGAGCTCGCGCCCGCCTCCGTCTGGGACCTGTACTGCGGCGTCGGCGGCTTCGCGCTGCACGTCGCGGCGCCCGGACGCCGGGTGCTCGGGATCGAGACGAGCGCGGCCGCCGTCGAGAGCGCGCGGCTGTCGGCGGCCGAGGCGGCACTCGCGGATGTCGCCTTCGAGGTGGGCGATGCGACCGCGGTTGGCGGCGCCGACGCCCCGGATGCCGTCATCGTCAACCCGCCGCGGCGCGGGCTGGGCGCGGAGCTGTGCGCGACGCTCGAGGCGTCCACCGTCGGCACCGTCGTGTACTCGAGCTGCAACGCCGAGAGCCTTGCGCGCGATCTCGCGGCGATGCCCTCGCTGCGGGCCCGTCGCATCCGGGTCTTCGACATGTTCCCGCAGACCGGGCACTACGAGGTCATGGTGCTGCTGCGGCGGGTGCGTCAACCTCAGGGGCCCGCGCGCACGTCGTGAGGACGACATCCGATCGGAGACCTCATGCGTGCCACCACCGCGTCCCTCCCTCTCGTCGCGCTGCTCGCCCTCGCCCTCGCGGCGTGCGGCCCGACCGCGACGAAGCCCCCGGCGAGCCCTGATCCGAGCGGGAGCGCCACTCCCGCGCCATCCGAGACCGAGCCCGCCGACCCGCTCGAAACCGTGACGCGCATCATGATCCAGAGCGAGATCGTCTACTTCGGCGACGAGGTCGCCTGGGCGCTCGACGGCTTCTCGTACCTCGACGACGCGGATGCCGTCGTCGCGAAGCTCACCACCGTCTTCGGCGCGGAACCCACGGTGACCGAGCAGGCGGGCGGTCTGGAGACCGCGACCGCCCTCCACTACGACTGGGGTGGCTTCGTGCTGGGCGCGCCGATGACGAGCGGGCCGCGCAACATCTACACCAGTCTCTTCGTCCGCGCGACGAGCGCGGCCGTGCAGGGCATCACGATCGAGACGATCGAGGGGGTGACGATCGGATCGCCGGCCGCCGACGCCGCCGCGCACGCCGTCACGACCATGACCTGGGGAGCGCAGGTGGAGGCGCAGCTCGACCCGACCCCGGTGACCGCCGAGGAGCTGGGCGAGGATCCGGCGAGCTGGGGAGGCGACCTGCATCTTCACGTCTCCGCGTGGTCGCCGGCCGGCGGCGGGACGGTGACGGAGCTCGTCGCGCCGGCTCGCAACTTCGGCAGCTGAGCGCCGGCTAGCACCCCCGGCTGTTCACCCGCAAGCCCCCCGCCGTTCTTTGGCGGCGTCGGCGGTCGTCAGCAGGATGGGAGCACAGCCCGTTCACCACGAGAGGACCGGCGGATGACCACCACGCTCACCCCCGCGACACCCCCCGCATCCGCCCCCTCCGCATCCGGCACACACTGGGTGCCCGTCGCCGAGGGCCTCTGGGCCGGCACGCACGACGGCGAGTTCCTCGGCACCGTCGAGTTCGTCGACGGCGGCTTCGAGACGGCCGACCGCGTCGGCACCCGGATCGGCCGCTCGCACTCGCTCGCCTCGGCGCAACGGCTGCTCGACACCCCGGCCTCAGGGTCCTCCCCGATGCTCGCGTGGCGCGACGACCGCCCGCTGCTGACCGCGGGGTGGCTCGGGTTCGCCACCCTCGCGGTCGCAGCGGTCGCGATCGCGCTTCAGCTGTTCAGCTGACCCGCACGCTCACCCGGCCCGGTGACGGGACGGGCGTCGCCGGGTGACGAGCAGCAGGGCTGCACCGGCGCCGAGCGCCGCGACGCCGAGCGCGCCCAACAGACCCAGCAGCGTGGCGTCGGCACCCGTCGCGCCGAGCCCGCGGGTGTCGGGCAGCAGCGGGGGCGCGTAGCGGTTGTCGATCGACACCGCCTGGGCCGCGGGAACGGCATCCGCGCTCGTTCCCGGCACCAGGATGTCGACGCCCTGCGCCCCCGAGGGGGTGCGCGCGGCCTCGCCGAACGCGCCCAGCGCGCCACTCTCGGCGATCACGCAGTGAGCGCCGAGCGGGATGCCGTCGAGCCGCGCGGTGCCGCCCGTGGGCACGGGGAGCGTCGCGAGCGCGCCGAGGTCCACCGGAGCGTCACCGCCGTCGCCATCCGGCACCGTGCAGACCACGTCGACGGTCACCTGGGCCGGTGCGCGGGAGGCCAGGCCGCTCACGGTCTTCGCGACCGCCGCGGACCCGGCGAGCAGCTGCACGCCGACCCGCTCGGGCGCGCGCCGCAGCGTTCCCCCGCCGTCGAGCACGGCGTTCACGCCGACCTGGTTCCAGGCGCGCGGCGTGCCGCTCTGCAGCGCGGGCCGGACGGCCTGCGCCGTGGGCACATCGCCCGTGGTCCACGGGGTGTTCACCGTGCGGTACTGGAAGTGCACGCTGGCGCCGGGCGCGAGCACGCCCGCAGCGGTCGTCGTGAAGTCGAGCGAGACGCGGATGCCGGTGATGGCGGCGGCCTCCCCCGTGTAGGAGGCGAGCGTCTGCCAGGGGTCGGCCGCGCAGTCGACATCGCTCGGCCAGTTCGAGGGGCCCCCGGTTCCGACGCACGGCGCCGGGGCGGTCGTCACCTCGATCGTCACGGTCGTGCCGGCGGGGACACCGTCTGCGGGGAGGCCCGCGACGGTCGTCTCCTGCACGCCGTAGCCGACGTCGAGCACGGGGCGCCACGCGGAGCCGCGCGCGCTGCCGGTCGCCAGCAGGCGGTCGCCCGTGGTCGGCAGCGGGTCGACGAAGGTCAGGGCCGTGTAGGGGATGGTGCCCGTGTTGGCCGCCCCGATGCGCCACTCGTCGGTCGCGCCGATGACGGTCGCGGCGACGCAGACGGAGCGGTAGAAGCCTCCGGCGGCCGGGGTGCACGGCAGCGCGGGGTCGGTGATGTTGGTCGCCCCGTCCACGAGCGCGCCGTCGATCTCGCCGCGCACCTCCTTCTCGGCGAAGAGCAGCGGCCCAGCCTGCGGGCTCACGAAGTTCGTGGTGCCGCACTGGTTGGCGGCAAGACCGCCGAGGATGCCCTGCCCGTTGCCGGAGACGTTCGTGCAGTCGCCCGGCGCGAAGGTCTGGTCGGTGTCGACCCAGAACGCGTTGACGGCCTGCTGGCTCGGCGTGAGGCCCGGCTGCAGCACGAGGTTCACGGTCACGATGAAGCGGTCGCCCGGCGCGAGCACGGCGCCACTCGGGAACGTGAAGGTGAGGTTGCTCGCGCTGCTCTGCGTCACCGTGATGCCGGTGGCCGGCATGGTCGCGGCGTTCGTGTTGTCGTAGCCGGGCGCGCTGCCGTCGTAGCGGAGCGACGGTCCCAGGTCGTCGACGATCTCGTTCACCGTGATGAAGGAGGTGCCCGTGTTGGTCACCTGGAGGGTCCAGGGGTAGGACTCGCCGGGCTGCACCTGCTTCGTGCCGCCGGCGTCGACCTCCTTGCGCACGTCGATGCGCGGGGTGCCCGTCGACATGGTGATCGTGGCGGCGTCGGCGTCGTTCGCCGCGGGCAGGCCGTCGTGCTCGGCGCGCGCGTCGACCGTGTTGACGACGGTGCTCGGGAAGGTGGCTCCGGCACGGAGTGTCACCGTGAAGACGGCGTTCGCGGACCAGTCGGCCGACGGCACGGTCGCCGAGAACGGCCGCGACGGGTCGTTGTCGAAGACGTACCGGATGCCGGTGACGCGTCCGAGGTCCCCGGGCGTCACCGAGGCGGGCAGCACCGGCTGCGCGGGGGACACCACCGGGTCGCCGGCGACCCATGCCGTGCCGCCGTCGAGCTGCACGTCGATGCGGGCCCGGTCGGCGCCCACGGGGCGGGTGACGGCGCCGATCGAGGTGAGCTCGAAGGCCTCCCAGAACGCGGCGGTGGTGTCGCTGATGGTCACGACCTCCGCGGAGGCCGTGGAGGTCCCGTCGGTCGCCCCGAGCGTCACCGTGACGGGCACCTGCGGGTCCGTCTCGAGGATCGTCGACGGGCTGACGTTCTTCGACGCCGTCACGTCGAGCCCGGCGCCGGACAGCAGCACCTGCGCCTCGCCGAGCGCGTTCGGACGCGCGCTCGCGCTCAGCACGGGGTCGTACGACTGCGCGAGCGTCTCGTTGTCGACGCGCACCCCGCCCGTGACGTAGGCGAGGGGGTTGCTGCGGGGGTGCTCGCGCAGCTGGGCGTCGATCGTCATCCGCACCGTGTTCGAGGTCGAGGTGCCGCGCGGGATGAGCCCGCCCGTCGTCTCGGGGTCGCTGCTCTGGTAGACGACCGAGATGCCGACGACGTCGGCGAGCGCCGAGGGGCCGGCGGATGCGAGAGCCGCCATCGTGGTGGTCGTCACCGAGGTGGTGCCGGCGATCGCGTCGTAGTGCCACAGCGCGACCTGCGTCGCGGCCTGGTCGATCGGCACGCCTCCGGCGACCGTGAAGTCGACGTTGGTGATGGTGAACCCCTCGAAGGGGTTGGAGGCGCTGTCGTAGGCGTTGCCGGTGAACACGTCGGGGTCGCGGTCGTTCGCGGCGGTGACGCAGCCGGTGCTGGGCGTGCAGGGCACGGGGTCGGTGACGCGCAGGTAGGAGGCACGCGCCGCGGCGGTGTTCCAGGCGTCCACGGTGTAGCGCACCGTGGGGTAGTTCGCGGTGGGCACGTCACCCGGGTAGGGCACGACGACGGTCGTCGGGCTGACGGTCTTGACCGTGTCGACTCCCGGAGGTGTGTCGAGGAGGGTCACGTCGTCGGATGCGTCGCGCGTGACGCCGTCGGCATCCACCCGGAAGGTGTTGCGGACGACGCCCGCGCTGCCCGCGTTGAACTGGGTCGTGCCGGTCACCCAGGTGTCGGCGCCCGGCACCCGCAGCGCGTTCCGCAGCTGCCACTGGAGCCACAGGGGTCGTGCGGTGGCGCTCGAGGCGACGCCGGTGCCCGGCGCGGGGCGGCCCGGTTCCGTACTGGCGGCGCGGGCCGCGTCGTTCGGCTCGACCGTGATGCGCACGCCTGTCGCGCCGCGCAGCGTCACGAGGTCGGCGCCGCTCGGGTTGTAGCCCACGAAGCCGCTCGCGTTCATCCAGCCTCCGGCGGGGGCGGTGATCGTCGTCCAGCCGGTGCCGGGCACGTAGATCTCGATCGCCGAGACGGTGTCCCAGCGCAGGAGGGGGTCCTGCGCGAAGGTCACGGCACGGATGCCGGTGAGGTCGAAGGCCTGGAAGACGGTGTTCTGCGGGCTCGTCTCCTGCCCGGGCAGCGGGTCGCTGATCACGACCTTGGTGTAGCCGGGCACGGTCACCCCCCAGCTGTGCAGGGTGCGCGCAGTGGAGCCGGTCTGCGAGTTGAGGGTCGTGAGGTCGGTCGACCAGTTGTCGGTCACCCAGCGCTTGCCGGCGAGCAGTGTGCCGGGGCCGGTGCCGTAGTCGACGATCTCGGCTGTGCCGGTGTCCTTCACCTCGTCCGCCAGAACGGGCACGCCGCCCGAGACGCCCTCACCGTCGGCCGTCGCGGTGTTGTCGTAGGCGACGGGCGTGCCGGGGGTCGTCGTGGTGGGGCCGCCCGTGCGCAGGGTGCCGGAGGCCTCGAATACGAGGTTGGGTCGCACGATCGTGCCCTGGGCGAAGCCGTCGCTCTTGTCGTAGGTGAAGCGGAGGCCGGTCACGGCATCCGCGCCCGCCGCGCCGAGCAGCGCGACGAGGTCGGCGCTGTAGGGCGCGCTCGTGCTCGGGATGGCGGCCTGGAGCGTCGCCCAGGTGCCGGGAGCGGTGCCCGTGCGGTACTCGACCGTCATGGTCGCGCCGGACGGGATGTCGACGAACGAGATCTCGCGCGCGCGGAACGCGTCCCAGAACTCGGTATCGGAGGTGCCGTCCCAGGCATCCTCGACGACGATCCGGGTCGGGTTGACCCGCGACGACTCGGAGGAGGTGGTGGCCTCCAGCTGGGTGAGCACCGTTCCGCCGGGCGTCACGAGTTCGGGCCGCACCGTCTTCTCGATCTCGAGGCCGATCTCGGGGTAGAAGACCCGCACGTCGTCCTGGGCGGTCTTGGTGTCGGTGCCCGCCGGGTTGGTGCCGGAGACGCCGACGACGTTGACGAAGTCCTGGTGGCGGGGGGCGACATCCGGGATCATCGTCGGGTCCGTCTGCACCGTGAAGGAGGCGCCCGCCGTGGTGCCCTGCGCGATCTCGCCGGTGTAGCTGAGGGTGAAGCCGGTGATCCAGTCGCCGGGTGCCGGGGTCGGCGGGGTGGGAGCCGTGGCCGAGACGATGGGGCCGGTGATGTCGGCGGCGGTCGCGAAGTGCCAGACGACGGTGCCGGCGGTGGCGCCTGCGGGCCAGGTCCAGCCGGTGAAGCCCGCGAAGGTCAGGTCGTCGCTGAGGAACGAACCGGATCCGGGCTCCTCGATGACGAGCGAGGTGAGCGGCCCGTTGGAGCTGTTGCGCGCGGAGAGGTTCACGCCGAAGGTGCCGCCGGCGGGCACCTCACCCGGGGTGATCGTCTTGCCGGGCTGCACGACCACGTTGAGCGGCCCGATCTGCAGCGCCGCCGAGGCGTTCTTGCTCACGGGCGGCTGGCCGGGGACGGTGACGGTAGCGCCGACCGTGTTGTTCACGGTGGCCCCCGTCGCCACGAGCGGGGTGCCGGTGCTGCGGTTGGTGGTGCGCTGCGCGACCTCGACGCACTGGGCGGATGCGGCGCCGTTCGCGTCGATGTGCGCGCCGGTGGCCGTGCTCGAATAGCTGAGGCGGATGCCGCCGACCTCCTCCGTCGTGTAGCTCGGCAGCGTCGCGGTCGCGGCGGGCGGACCGGTGATCCAGTGCCAGGGCCCCGTCGGGGTGGAGCGCACGTAGAGGTCGACCTGCACCTGGTCCGCTCCGGCGGGCAGCGTGGTGGGCGCGCAGAGTCCCACGAAGTCGACGTAGGTGAACGGGTTCGCGCCGTCGAGGTTGCCGGTCGTGCCCTCGGGCGCGACCACCGGGTCCTGCAGCACGAGAGTCGTCGCGGGCATGTTGGACAGGTTCCGCGCACCGATCTCGAACGTCGCGTGCTGTCCGGGGTTGTACAGCTGCGAGCTCGGCGACCACGACTTCGTCGGGGCGACGTCGACCGCGATCGGCACCTGGACGGTGACGGTCGCCGTGTCGGTGACGTTGTGGACGGCGCTCGTCGTCGCATCCGCGGTCGCCGTGTTGTCGACGGGGACGCCGTTGGAGGGCCAGGCCGGGGTGAGGCTGGTGGGCACCGTGAGCGTGATCCTGATGCTCTGCGTCGCGCCGGCCGGGATGCCGAACTGCGGGGCGCCGCCCAGCGCGCCGAGCGGGGTGCGGAAGGAGGCGTCGAGCGTGCAGGGCGGGGTCAGGGTTCCGCCCACGGCACAGCCGGTGAGACCTGCGTCGATCGCCGCCGACGGCGGGTTGGTCTGCATGCTGACGATCGTGAAGCCCGCGAACTGCGCCGGCAGCGGGTCGGTGAGCGCGGCGTCGATGCAGGGGTTGTCATCGCACCCGACGACGAGGTTGTAGGTGAAGGTCCCGCCGGGCTGCGTGGTGATCGCGCTCGCGCCGTCGACGTTCTTGTCGAGGGTGATCTGTCCGATGTCGCCGAGGTCGGCCCAGGCGGGCGCGCTGCCCGCGGCGACCATCCCGGCGGCGAGCAGCAGCGCGGTGAGGCCGGCGAGCAGTCCGCGCGTGCGGCGCACGAGACGGGGACGACGGACGGGAGAGCGGCGGGCGGGCGCGGACATGCTTCGGGTTCCTCCAGGGGCCGCATCGCTGTCGATGCGTCGGGTGGCGGGCGCGCCGGTCAGGCGTCCCCCATGAGAAGAGATCGCGGTCCGGCCGATTCGTGACGCGAGTCGGCCGAATCCGACCGGTCGTCGCCCGGTCAGCCGTCCAGCAGCACCACGATGCGCCGGATGGCGACGTACTGGTCGGCGACGAGGATGAGGGTGCCGTCGACGACGATCGCCGTGGGCGCGGGACCCGCGAGGGTCACGATGCGCGCGGTGCCGGAGCCGAGCCGCTCGAGTGGGAGGGAGATGCTCTCACCCGCGTCGAGCTCGAACGTGCCGTCGATGAGGAGGCCCGCGACCTGCACCCCCGCGAAGGTCACCGTCAGCTGCCAGTCGACGACGGGGAAGTCGTCCGCGAGGGTCCACGTGCCGGCGCCGACCGCCTGCACCATCGCCGTCGCGTCCGCGGTCGAGACGTAGCGGATGCTGCCGTCGGGCATGTCGATCGTCTCGACGCTGTCGGGCGCGAGCGCGAACTGGCCGCCGGGCGTGTCGAGCACGACGATATCCCGGGTCAGCTCCTGGTCGGACACCCAGGTGATCTCGGCGGACGCCACGGTGGCGGGGAGGTCGAGCTGCGAGTTGCCGGCGTCGATGATCGTCACCCCGCCGAGGATCGGACTCTGCGTGAGGTCGTCGGGGAAGCTCTCGATGGGCGTCGGGATGACGATGACCGGGTCGGTGCCGGGCGGGTCCTCGGGCAGCTGGGAGCGGGGTGGCGCATCCGTCCGTGCGGGGGGATCGGTCTCGGACGGCGCGGGCTCGTCGGCGGGCTCCGGCGAGGGGTCGAGCGTGGGGGCGGGCTCGGACTCCTCCGGCTCGGTCGGCTGGGCGCTCGGCAGTGCGCTCGGCTGCGTGCCGCCCGACCGCTCTCCGCCACGCGGATCCGGATGCCCGCCCGGCGCCGCCAGCATGCCGCCGACCGCGAGGGCGAGGGCGACCGAGGCGGCTGCGCCGCCGGCGACGAACAGCAGCGCGCGCGGGGCGGGTGCGGCACTCGCGACGGCGACCCCCGTGGGCGCCGGGGCCGCCGACGCCTGGTGGATGAGCCAGCCCGCGAGCCCGCCGCCGAGCACGAGGGGCGCGACGACGACCCGCAGGCCCCGTGCGACCTCCGCGACCTCGGCGACCATCGCACGACAGTCGGCGCAGTCCTCGAGGTGGGCATCGAGCCTGCGGCGATCCCGGCGGGAGAGGGAGCCGCGCACGTGGGGGCCCATCCGCTGGGCGCTCCACCGGCACTCGGGACGGTCGGCGGCCTCCACGTGCGCGGAGAGGTAGGCGTCGCGGAGGCCCTCCCGGGCGCGCACCAGCAGGGCGGAGGTGGCGTTGGCGCCGAGGCCGAGCAGCGGTGCGATGGCTCCCGGCTTCATGCCCTCGACCTCGTGGTACCAGAGCACCGCCTGCCACCGCTCGGGGAGCGAGGAGAAGGCGCGGCCGACCACGCCCGACTCGTAGGCGGTGACGACGGGGTCGGGTGCCTCGGACGGGGTCTCCAGGTCCTCCGGCGCGTCGACGGCGATGACGTGCGACTCCCGCTCGCGCGCCGCCATGATCCCGTTGCGCACGACGGTGTAGAGGTAGGCACGGAACGAGTCGCCCGGCCCGTTCCCGGCGCGGATCGCCGCGAGCACGTTGAGGAATGCCTGGGAGACGGCGTCCTCGGCCGAGAGCGGTGTGCCGATCGTCATACGCGTCGCGAGTCGCAGCGCAGCGCCGGCGTGCCGCGCGTACAGCACGCCGTAGGCGTCGTCGTCGCCGCCGCGCACGGCCGCGAGGAGCTCCGCGTCGGACGGCAAGGTCGACACTGCGTCGTCGTGCAGGGTCACGTGACGCCATCTCCCTTCGAGCGCGGCAGAGAACGCATCACCTGATGGGAGTCCGATCGAGCCGGAACATGACGCAAAAGACGTGCTGTTCTCGGACGAGCCGAACGACCGCGAGCGGGTCTCGCAAGTTTCGAGAGTACCACCGGGTGTCGTCGGGCCGCCCTAGGCTGACCGCATGGCCAGACCCCCCGCTCCCGGTTTCGCGTGCGCCGAGTGCGGCTGGACAGGCGCCAAGTGGTTCGGGCGCTGCCCCGAGTGCCAGGCCTGGGGCTCGATCGTCGAGCGCGGCGCTCCGACCGGCAAGGTGGCCGCGGCATCCGTGCCCGAGGCACGCGCGGCGAAGCCCATCACCGCGCACGTCGTCGAGGATGCGAGCCACCGCCCGACGGGCATCGGCGAGTTCGACCGGGTGCTCGGCGGCGGCCTCGTCCCCGGCGCGGCCGTCCTCGTGTCGGGCGAGCCCGGCGTCGGCAAGTCCACGCTGCTGCTCGAGGTCGCGGCGCGGGCGGCGCGGCGCGGCGCACGCGTGCTGTACGTCTCGGGCGAGGAGTCGGCCGGGCAGGTTCGGCTGCGCGCCGAGCGCACCGGCGCCCTCGACGACGAGCTCTACCTGGCATCCGAGACCGACCTCGCGACCGTGCTGGGTCACGTCGACGCGGTGCGCCCCGGGCTGCTCGTGGTCGACTCGGTGCAGACCATCGCCTCCGCACTGTCGGACGGCGCCCCCGGCCAGCCCGCGCAGGTGCGGGAGGTCGCGGGCACGCTCATCCGCGTCGCGAAGGAGCGGGCGATCCCGCTGCTGCTCGTCGGCCACGTCACGAAAGACGGCACGATCGCGGGGCCGCGGGTGCTGGAGCACCTCGTCGACGTCGTGCTGAGCTTCGACGGCGACCGCCAGACCGCGCTGCGCTTCGTGCGCGCCCTCAAGAACCGCTTCGGTCCCACGGATGAGGCGGGCTGCTTCGAGATGACGGGCGACGGCATCGCGGAGGTGCCCGACCCCTCCGGCCTCTTCCTCTCCCGCACGCAGACGCCGGTGCCCGGCACCTGCGTCACAGTCGCCCTCGAGGGCCGCCGCGCCCTGCCGGTCGAGGTGCAGGCGCTCGTCGTCGACACGACCGCCCCGAACCCGCGCCGCATCGTGAGCGGCGTCGACGGCGCGCGCGTCGCGATGCTGCTCGCGGTGCTCGAGAAGCGCTGCCGCATCAAGCTCTCCGACAAGGAGGTCTACGTGTCGACGGTGGGCGGCATCCGGCTTGCCGAGCCGGGCTCCGACCTCGCGATCGCCCTCGCCATCGCGTCCGCCGCGCGCGACAAGCCGCTGCCCCGCACCCTCGCCGCCATCGGCGAGATCAGCCTCGCGGGCGAGGTGCGCGCCGTCGCCGGCGGCCGCCAGCGCGCGGCGGAGGCCACGCGTCTCGGCTACCGCACGATCATCGACGACGAGGTCGGCTCGATCCAGACCGCGGAGTCGCTCGCGTTCTCGGCCTCGGGTCTCGAGCGGGTGGACGCACCCGCGTTCTGAGAAGTGGCGCGCGCCGGACGTTGGCGCCCCGTACGGGAGTGCGCGTCCGGGACCGTGCCCGATGGCACCCGGGACCGCTGTCTCTGCCGCCCGGGCCCCCGGGACAGGAAGGCTGAGCGCGGCCGCTCGCTGCGGCCGCGACCGCGCGAGCGGCGCCACCACCTCCAAGGAGATTCACCATGACCACCACCACCGAGACGGCTCCATCCGTCTCAACCCGGCAACACCCCGCGTCCCGTGCCTGGGCCGCCACCGGAATCGTCGCCGCGATCGCATCGCTCGCGAGCGTCTACCTCTCGATGACCCTGTCCCCGGAGTATGTGCCGGGCAGCGTCATCACCTCCGAGCAGATCGATGCCGGCCTCATGGCGCAGCAGCCCGTGATCGTCGCGTTCCACATCGTCACCCTCCTGTCGGGGCTGCTGCTCGTCGTCGTCGCCGCGGGACTGTGGCGACGCCTTCGTGCCGCCCTGGGGCCGGAATCGCTCCTGCCGATGGTCGCCTTCGCGGGCCTCCTCCTCGTCGCCGTCGCGCAGGTGCTGGGCACCGGACTCGACACCGAGTTCCTCTTCGGCGTGGGGGATTCGGCGATCAACCTCCCGAGCGACATCGGCTTCTACTCTCACTGGATCGCGACGATCCCGTGGCTCTGGGCCGGCGGAGGCCTCGCCGCGATCGCGGTCGGCGTCGCGCAGCGATCGCGGGCCGTCCCCTCGTGGATCGGTTTCGTGAGCTTCCTGCTCGGAGTTCCGACGCTGCTGCTCGCGGCGTCGCCGCTGCAGTACATGGCCGCCGGCCCGGGGGCGCTCTGGCTGCTCGTCGTGTCGATCGGGTTCGTGGCGGGCGACCGCGCGTACCGGAGCGGCGCCCTCTGACACAGCCCCCGAGAGAACGGCCGCGGTCACCGACCGCGGCCGTTCCTTCGCGAGGGCTACATCTCCGCCGTGGCCTCCTCCGGCACGTCGTCGAGCTCACGCCCGCGGACCGCCGCCCAGAGCGCGAGCAGCAGCCCGGATGCCACCAACGGGTCGCCGAAGGCCTGCCCGCCGAACTCGGCGAGGTCGCCGAGCGACACCGCGGCATCCGGATCGCGGGCGAGCGCGAGGAAGGCGAGCACCGTGATCGCGAACACCGCGTTCGCGAGCACGAGCTGCACGCGCGACGACCGGGGATAGGCGGCCGAGTCCTCGTTCGCGGCCTTGTAGCCGGTGAGGAACGACCACACGAAGCCGAACAGCACCACCGCGCCGCCCGCGAAGCCCAGCAGGTAGGCGATCGGGTCGGTCACGAAGTCGCGGTAGGCGAAGAGCGCCGACATCAGCAGGGCGATGAGCACCGAGGTGGCGCGCGCCGGGCTCAGACGCCGACGCACGAGCGAGACGAGCAGCACGCCGAGCGCGAGCACCGCGCCGAGGATCGCGAGCGCATCCCCGCCCCACAGCAGCGGGAAGCCGAACAGCACGGCCGCCGAGATGAGGCCCATCGCTACGCCGACGGCCGCCATGAGCTCGGGCAGGGTGCGGCGCCCCCGCCGGGCCTGCACGACCGCGAGCGCCAGAAGGGCGAGCGCACCGAGGCCGCGCACCGCGAACACGACGGGCGACTCGGTCATCCACCCCGCGACGGTGACGAGCATCGTCGCCGCCTCCGGCGATGAGCCGTAGCCGAGCGCCACCTGGGCCAGCACGATGAGCGGGGTCGCGACGAGGGTCGTCGTCGTGAACGCCGCCACGATGAGGGCGAGCGCGTCGATCCGATCGGTCATGCCCTGCGCGGTCGGAGCGCCCCGACCCGCGCGCACCCTGGCGAGCCCCGCCCAGCAGCCGGCGACGAGGGCCAGCAGCAGCGCCGCGCCCGCGAACGGACGCAGGCTCTCGCCATCCGCACCGAGCTCCCTCGCGCCGAGCACCACGTCGACCGTGCGCCACACGGCCACAAGGCCCAGCACGATGTACACGGCCACCGGGCCGATCACGCTGCGCACGATCTTCGCCGCCCACAGCGCCGACGACACCGTGACGCTCGCCACCGCCGCACCCGCGGCGAGGCCTGCGGGCACCGCGAGCTGGCCGAGCGTCGAGAGCGTGAGGCTCAGCAGCAGCGGCACGAAGTCGAACCCGGCGGCGCGGTTCACCGAGGTGAGCACCGCCGCCGTCACGATGAGGGGCCCCCACACGAGCGCTGCGATCACGACGAAGTCCCACCAGCGGTACCCGCGCCCGCCGCGCAGAGCCACGAACACGATGAGCCCCACGCACGCCGCGACCGTCAGGATGCGCGCCACCGGCACATCCTGCTGGTCGGGCACCGAGGTGAACAGCATCACCGAGACGACGAAGCCCGTCATCACCCAGCGCAGCCACGCGCGGGTGTGGAGCGCCCCGGATGCCGCGAGGCTCGTCGACAGCGCGGTGAGCGCGAGCACGATCCAGACGAGCGCGCGCGGCAGGGTCAGCGTGATCGCCCCCGACTGCGCGGCGAGCGGCACCCACTCACGCAGCGGCCCGGAGAACAGCACGAGCAGCGCTGCGACCACGTAGCCGACGAGGCCGACGGCGACGAGCGGTCGCAGTCCGAGCGGCCAGTCGACGTCACGCAGCCGCCCCTCGTGTACGGGCGCGAGGATCACCCGGTGCAGGAATTCGTACCCCGCACGCCCGGCCACCCGCAGCACCGAACGGCGCGGCGGCGCCGGTGCGGGCGCGACGGCAGGCGCCTGGGTCATCCGCCCACCTCCATGCCGGTCGTGTTCGACTGGAGCACCCGGATGCCGTGGGGCGTCGGCAGCACGACGCGCGAGACGCCGATGAACGCCTCGCCGAGCTCGGCCTCCCCGACCACCCCGCCGTCGGGTGTGCGCACCTCGAGCCCGGACCGCCCGACGAGCGTGAAGCGGGCGCCGTCGACGAGCATCGCCTCCGTCGCCGTGCTCGACCAGCGCTCGGTGCCCCCGCCGGCTGTCCACGCGGTGGTCATCTCGTCGGTCTGCGACACCACGAGCCCGGCCATGACGACGACGCCACGACCCACCCCGCGATGGCGCGCGTCCCAGCGCACCGAGCCGTCCGCCGGGTCGAGCGCCCAGACGTCGGAGGTGATGCCCTGCACCGCGACCACGCCGTCGCCCGCCGCGGCGCGCGCGGCCCCGTACAGCTCGGTGGCCCAGCGTGCCGAGCCATCGGCGAGGGAGCGCGCCATGATCGCGCCGCCGCGGTCGACGACCACCGCGATGCCCTCGCCGACCGCGACCGCCGACTCGACGTCGGTGCGGAGCGCTGCGGACCAGAGCTCGGCCCCGGTCGCGAGGTCGAGCCGGCGAAGGGTGCCGTCGAGGCTCACGGCGACGATGTCACCGTCGGGCGCGGGGGTGGGCGCCGCGAGCACCACATCCGGGAACTCGACCGCCCACAACCGCGCACCGCGCTCGTCGTAGGCGAGCAGCCGGCGTTCGGCGGTGGACACCAGGGTCACGTCGCCGACCGCCGAGAGGGTGAGCAGGTCGCCGCCCGGCGAGGCGACCCAGGTGCGGGTCGCCGCCGCCCCGTCCACGGCGTAGGCCGCGAGGCGGCTGCCCATCGCCGCGACGAGCGTGCCGTCGCCCGTCGACGCGGCGATGCCGTCGAAGGGCGTGCCCTGCGGCGACTCGCCGAACGCGGGGTCGGAGAGCGTGAACCCGAGGTCCCGCGCCCGCCAGTCCGCGGCATCCGACCAGTCGGCGCCCGCCGGCTCGACACGCAGCCCGGCACGGCCGGTGCCGCCCACCGCGGGCAGCTCCTCGCTCGTGAAGCGCACCTCGGATCCGTTCACCACCCCGGCATCGTCGACGATGCCGCGCCCCGGGCACCAGGTTGCCGTCTCGTCGAGCGCGAGCAGCTCCTCGCCCGAGCTCGGGTCGGTGTACCGCGTGCGGGTCGTCGCGAGGAGGCAGCCCGCGTCGGCCGCGGCGAGCTCGCCCTCCATGGAGTATTCGAGCAGCCCCGCGGGCATCGCGGCGCCCTCACCCGTCCAGCGGACACCGGGGGCGGCATCCGCGGGCAGCATCACGAGCGCCGGCGAGTAGGCGAAGCCGACCGGACCTCCCGTGACGGACAGCATCGAGACGCCCGCATCGTCGAGCAGGTAGAGCGTCGAGATCTGGGGGTCCGGCTGGTCGAGGTAGCTGACCGTCTCCCGCCACAGCTGTATGCCGCGCAGCGTGGACTCGTCGTATTCGGTGAAGAATCCGGATGCCGCGTGGGCGGGCAGCTCGAGCAGCAGCCCGGGTCCCGTGTCGCGCGCGGTCTCGTGGATCGAGCGGGTGCCGTCGGCCGCCGTCGACAGCGACGCGCTGCCGTCCGCCGGCACGAAACGGGCGGCGCGGCCGCCGCCGGTCGACGGCGGCACGAGGTCGGAGGCGGCGAGCCCGAGCGTGCCCGCCGCGACGACGCCGACGATCGTCACCCACACGAGGGCACGACGCAGCGGCGAGACGGGTCGCGCGAGCGCGCCCGGCTCGCTCGGTTCCGCGACGGTGGTGGTGTCGGACATCGGGCTCCTGGGCTGGCTCGACGCTATCGCATCCGCGGTCGGTGGCGATCGCGGCCCACTCCCTCCCGGACGACCTACCCGCCGAGCGACGCGCCCCGGACATCGGACGCACTACCGCGGTTCGGTGCGACCGCGCTCGTACCGAACCGCGGAGCGACGCACCGCGGATTATCGCGGCGCAAAGGATCAGTACAGGAGGAACGCCACGTCGCTCGCCGACTTCGCCTCGCCGAGCGACACCGAGAGGCGGTACGTCGCGCCGCCGGCCGTGACCTGCGGACGGTCGGCCTGGCAGCTGTCCTTCGACGAGCGCGTCCGGTCCCAGGCGAACGGGGTCGTCGTGAGCTCCTTGCCGGGCTCGAGCACCTGGTCGAGGGGTGCCGGCTCGCTCTGGCAGTCGCGCGAGTTCCAGATCGGGTCGGATCCGCTCACGATCTCGTAGAGCTGGGCATCCGTCCCCACGTCGAAGGTGCAGGCGACGGCGCCCGAGTTCTTGATCTTCATGGAGATCATGGGGGTCTCGCCGGCCGCGTAGCTGTCCTTGTCGGTCACGGGGGTGACGGTGACGACGGCCGGGTCGCAGGCGGCGCTCGGGTCGGTGCCGGTCGTCTCGCTCGAGCTCGGCGTCGAGCTGTCGGACGGGTGCCCGCCGGGCTTCTTGTCGCCGTCGGATGCGGACCCCGGCCGCACCACGAGCAGCACGATCACCACGATGACGGCGAGCACCCCGAGGCCCACCATGATCCGGCGCCGGCGGTATACCGACGCGGGCAGGCGGCCCGGCTGCTGGCTCGACATGCCGCCAGGGTAGGCCCGCCCCCGGGTGAACCGCGGCTGCGGGCGCGGCATGGCGCCGACTCCCGGCGGATTCTTAGGGTGCGCCGGGGAATCCCTCACACCGGACGGCGACCCTCGAGGTCATGACAGAGCCCACGACCACCCCCGAGGACACCGCCGGCACGGCGCCCACCGCAGAGCCCGCGGCCGCACCCAGCACGGTGCCGGCACCGCCCGCGGCGATTCCGCGCGCCCGGCGCTGGAGCACCCTGACGGTGGCGGTCGCCGGCGGCGTCGCACTCGTGCTGGGCCTCGGCATCGGCGGTGCGAGCGGATGGGCGTTCGCCCACGCGCAGCATCCCGGCTTCGCGGGCGCCGAGTTCCGTGGCGACGACCGGTTCCACGGCCGTGACGAACTGCCCGGTCACGGCGACGACCGGGGGCACGAAGGCGGACAGCGCGGCGACCGCGACGGCGGCACGCCGCAGCGGGGCGACGACGACGACCCGGGCGACGACGCCGGATCCTGAGACCCGCTCCCGGTGAAGCGGGGGTGCGGATGAGAGGGGCCGCGGCCGGCGTACACAACGGCCGCGGCCCCTACAGCTCCTTCAGCATCCGGGTGTTGCCGAGGGTGTTCTGCTTGACACGGGCAAGGTCGAGGAACTCCGCGACGCCGTCGTCGGGCGAGCGCACGAGCTCGGCGTAGACCTCCGGGTCGACGACCCGCTCGCCGATCGGGGCGAAGCCGTGCCCGCCGAAGAACTCGGTCTCGAAGGTGAGGCAGAACAGGCGCGTGAGGCCGAGCTCGCGCGCATCCTGTTCCAGGTGCTCGAGCAGGGCGTGCCCGACGCCGTGACGCAGCCACGCGTCGGCGACCGCGATCGTGCGGATCTCGCCGAGGTCCTCCCAGATCACGTGCAGCGCACCGCACCCGATGAGCACGCCGTCCGGCGTCTCCGCGACCCGGAACTCCTGGATGTCCTCGAACAGCGTCACCCGCTCCTTGCCCAGCAGGATGCGCCGCTCGACGTACGGCTCGATGAGCCCGAGCATCCCGCGGACGTCGGCGGTGCGCGCACGGCGCACGAGGTAGGGGGCCGCGGGCTCGCTCACCCCCTCACCCTATCCGCGGCGGGTCACCCGGCCCGGCGCACCCGGCGACGATACGCGACGAGCAGTGCGCCCGAGCCCACGAGGGCGAACGCCGTGATCGCGAGCGGCCACCTGGCCTCCGCGCCCGAGTGGGCGAGCTCGGGCGAGGCGGGCGGGTCGACGGGCGGCACCACGACGGGCGCGGCTCGCAGCCAGTGCAGCAGCACGCCCGAGGCGCCGCCCGTGGAGATGTACTCGAGCGAGTAGACCTGACCGTTCGAGGTGAACTCGTCGCCGTCGGCGAGCGGGGTGCCGGTCGGCGAGGAGAACTGGCCCGTGTAGGAGACGTCGGAGCCGAGGATGCGCACGAACTGTCCCGCGGTGGGGGTGCCGGCGAGGCGGACGTCGAGGCGCGTGCCGCTCACCGAGATCGCCTGCCCGGTGCCGTAGACGTAGTCGGAGTCGTTCGAGGCCGCATCCCAGTCGACCCGGTAGGTGCCGCCCGTCCAGGCGGAGGTGCCCCACAGGCTGACCCTCCCGATGCCGGCGCCGGAGGCCGGACCGGGGCTGACGACGCCCGTGCCGGCGAGGTTGAGCTCGTGCACGACGGCCGCACCGGATGCCGTGCCGCCCGTGAAGGTGCCGCCGGTGACCGCGAAGTCCTTGCCGCCGAGGTTCGGGGTTCCCACGACCGCGACCTCGCCCGCCGCGACGAGCAGGCCCTTGGGCTGGCCCGCGCAGGTGCCGACGCCCCCGCCACCTCCGAGCAGCTGGAGCACACCCGTGCCCTGCTTCTCGACGCATCCGGTGCCGCCCGCGTCGAGGTTGCCCCCCGCGCCGACCGTCATCGTGCCGTCGACCGTGAGGCGGAGGAAGGTGGCCGGGTCGGAGTACACCGCGGAGGGCAGGTCCAGGGTCGAGCCGGACTCCACGAACCAGGCCTGCGATCCGCTCGAGGCGAGCTGCGGCTCGATGCGCGCCGTCGACCCGCCCGTCACCTCGATCCCGCCCGTCAGGGTGATGGCGCCGCCGCCGTTCGCGATCTCGTGCGTGGTGGGGAACATGAGCCACCCGAGGCCGAGGTTCCCGAGGTCGTAGGTGGAGCGCGGGCCGCCGCTGAAGGTGACGTCGTCGCCCGCGACCGGCACGCCGCCCGTCCAGGTGGCGGTCGACCAGTTGGAGTCACCGACCTGGGTCCAAGTGCGGGTCGCCGCGAAGGCGGGCTGCGCCACGACGAGCGTGAGGGCGGCGGCACCGGCGACGGTGAGCATGACGGAGGAACGACGACGCATCGCGGGATCCGATCGGGAGTCGATGTCGCGCAGGCGCGCGAGAACACGGGTTGTGCGCCCGAGTGTACGGCGAGGGATCCCCGCCCCGGAATGGGGGATTCGGACTACCGGCCCCGACCGCCTACGCGGTCACGGGGTCGGCGTCGTCCGCGTCGACGGAGGCGGATCCCGCGCCCACCGCGGCCGGCAGCTCACGGCCCGGCTGACGGCCGGTCGTGAACACGAACTCGCCGTCCACGAGGTCGACGTGCACGTGGTCGCCCGCGTCGAGGCGGCCGTGCAGGATCTCCTCCGACAGCTTGTCCTCGATCTCGTGCTGCACCGCGCGCCGGAGCGGACGGGCGCCGAGGGTCGGCTCCCAGCCGAGCTCGATCAGGCGCGCCTTGGCGGCATCCGTGATCTCGATCGTCATGTCGCGGTCGAGCAGCCGCTCGCTCAGGCGCTTGATGAACAGCTCGACGATCTGGCCGAGCTCCTCCTGCGAGAGCTGCGGGAACACGATCGTCTCGTCGACGCGGTTCAGGAACTCCGGCTTGAAGTGCTTCTTGAGCTCCTCCACCACCTTCGCCCGCATCGCACGGTAGGAGTTCTCGGTGTTGCCCTCGAGCGTGAAGCCGACCGGGCCGCCCGTGATGTCCTTCGTGCCGAGGTTGGTCGTCATGATGATGACGGTGTTCTTGAAGTCGACGACGCGACCCTGACCGTCGGTGAGACGCCCCTCCTCGAGGATCTGCAGCAGCGAGTTGAAGATGTCGGGGTGCGCCTTCTCGATCTCGTCGAAGAGCACGACGCTGAACGGCTTACGGCGCACCTTCTCGGTGAGCTGTCCGCCCTCCTCGAAGCCGACGAAGCCGGGAGGGGCTCCGAACAGCCGCGAGACGGTGTGCTTCTCGCCGTACTCGGACATGTCGAGCGAGATCAGCGCGTCCTCGTCGTCGAACAGGAACTCGGCGAGCGCCTTCGCGAGCTCGGTCTTCCCGACGCCGGTGGGGCCGGCGAAGATGAACGATCCGGAGGGGCGCTTCGGGTCCTTGAGGCCGGCGCGCGTGCGGCGGATGGTCTTGGCGAGCACCGAGATGGCCTCCTCCTGACCGATGACCCGCTGGTGCAGCGCCTGCTCCATGAAGATGAGCCGCGCCGACTCCTCCTCGGTGAGCTTGAACACCGGGATGCCGGTCGCGTTCGCGAGCACCTCGGCGATGACGCCCTCGTCGACGGTGCCGGATGCGGCCACGTCGCCCGAGCGCCACTGCTTCTCGAGGCGCAGGCGCTCGCCGAGCAGCTTCTTCTCCTCGTCGCGCTTGGTTGCGGCGAGCTCGAAGTCCTGGTTCTCGATCGCGGACTCCTTCTCGGCGCGCACCGCCGCGATCCGCTCGTCGAACTCGCGGAGCTCGGGCGGGGCGGAGAGGATCGACAGGCGCAGGCGGGCGCCGGCCTCGTCGATCAGGTCGATCGCCTTGTCGGGCAGGAAGCGGTCCTGCACGTAGCGGTCGGCGAGGTTCGCGGCGGCGACGATCGCGCCGTCCGTGATCGACACCTTGTGGAAGGCCTCGTACTTGTCGCGCAGACCCTTGAGGATGTTGATCGTCATGGGGAGGCTGGGCTCGGCCACCTGAACCGGCTGGAAGCGGCGCTCGAGGGCGGCGTCCTTCTCGAAGTGCTTGCGGTACTCGTCGAGCGTCGTGGCGCCGATCGTCTGCAGCTCGCCGCGGGCGAGCAGCGGCTTCAGGATGTTGGCCGCGTCGATCGCGCCCTCGGCGGCACCCGCGCCGACGAGCGTGTGGATCTCGTCGATGAAGGTGATGATGTCGCCGCGCGTGCGGATCTCCTTGGTGACCTTCTTGAGGCGCTCCTCGAAGTCTCCGCGGTAGCGGGACCCGGCGATGAGGCTGCCGAGGTCGAGCGTGTAGAGCTGCTTGTCGCGGAGGGTCTCGGGCACGTCGCCGCGCACGATCGCCTGGGCGAGGCCCTCGACGACGGCGGTCTTGCCGACGCCGGGCTCGCCGATCAGCACGGGGTTGTTCTTGGAGCGGCGGGAGAGGATCTGCATGACCCGCTCCATCTCCTTCTCGCGCCCGATCACCGGGTCGAGCTTTCCCTCGCGGGCGGCCTGCGTGAGGTTGCGGCCGAACTGGTCGAGGATCTGGCTGCCCTTGTCGTTGGCGGCCTGCTCGTTGCCGCCGACGGCGACCTGCTCCTTGCCCTGGTATCCGCTGAGCAGCTGGATGACCTGCTGACGCACGCGGTTGAGGTCGGCGCCGAGCTTGACGAGCACCTGGGCGGCGACGCCCTCGCCCTCGCGGATGAGGCCGAGCAGGATGTGCTCCGTGCCGATGTAGCTGTGGCCGAGCTGCAGCGCCTCGCGCAGGGAGAGCTCGAGCACCTTCTTGGCGCGGGGGGTGAAGGGGATGTGGCCGGTCGGCTGCTGCTGACCCTGGCCGATGATGTCCTGCACCTGCTCGCGCACGGCGTCGAGCGAGATGCCGAGGCTCTCGAGCGCCTTCGCCGCGACGCCCTCGCCCTCGTGGATGAGGCCGAGCAGGATGTGCTCCGTGCCGATGTAGTTGTGGTTGAGCATCTTCGCCTCTTCCTGGGCGAGGACGACCACCCGGCGGGCCCGGTCGGTAAAGCGCTCGAACATTCTCAACTCCTCACGCGGCGGCTCGGTCGCCTCCGCGATACATCGAGGGTAACGAGGGGCCGCCGTGCCGCATGCCCCTGTTCGCCGTGGGCGCATCCGCTCGCCCCACCCCGAGGCGTCACTTCGTGTCGCTTCAGAGGGCGCGCATCCGACACGAATCGACGCCTCGAATCGAGGACTTGTGCGGGTTATCGATAGTCGTTATGTTAACGACATTCGATAAGAAGGGAGGCGCGCATGACCGCCACCACCGTTGCGCCGAGCCTGGGGCTCGGAGACCGGATCGCCTTCGGCGTCATCGCGGGGATGGCCGCGTTGCTCGGGCTGCTGGCCGTCGCCGACGGGATCTGGCGCACCATCGCGCTCGCCGCCGGCAACGGCCCCGTCGGCCTCATCGCCTTCGCGCCGCTGCCCGGGAACGTGGGCAACATCACGGGCGCCACCGTGACCTCCGACGCGCTCGGGGAGGGCAGTCGCGCGCTCCTCGTCGTGGCGTCCGCCATCTCGCTGCTCGTCGTGGCCGCGATCAGCGGCGCTGTCGTCGTTTTCCTCACGATGACCGCTCGCGGCACACCCTTCCATCGCATCCTCTACCCGGTGGTGCTCACGGCCGGGCTCCTCATGTCACTCGGTGGGATCCTCGCTTCCGGGCTCGACGGACTCGGCCGGATGATGGCCGGGGGCGACCTGGGTGAGCCGTATCAGATGGCCTTCGAGCTGCAGCTCGGCCCCTGGGCGTTCGGCTTCGTCGTGCTCGTCGCCGCCTACGTCATCCGCGCGGGCGAACGCCTGCAGCGCGACGCGGAGGGACTCGTCTGATGGTGACCGCCACCGCGGCCCGGGCCATCGGCACGAGCACCTTCCTGCCCGACCCCGCCCTGCTCGGCCTCGCGGTGGTGCTCGGCGTGCTGGCGTACATCATCCGGGCAGGCGAACGCCTGCAGCGCGACGCCGAGGGACTCGTCTGATGGCGCCGGCCGAACCCGACGACGAGGGCCGCATCCACTGCCGGCTCGACGAGTTGCTCGAGGAACGCGATATGACGTTGACGCGGCTCTCCGAGCTCGTCGGAGTCAGTCTCGTCAACCTCTCGGTGCTCAAGAACGACCGGGCCCGCGCCATCCGCTTCTCGACCCTCACCGCGATCTGCGACGCCCTCGACTGCCAGCCGGGCGAGCTGCTCATGCTCCGCTGAGCGCCCGAACCCCCGCGAGTGGTCGTATTTCAGGCTCCCACAGGGCGCTTGGGCGCGAAAATACGACCGGTCGCCGTCAGCTGAGGGTGAAGCCGAGCGAGACGGGGTCGATGCCGGATGCGGTCAGCGCCTCGCGCAGCTCGACGAGCGACGGACGCTCGGGGTCGATGTTGGAGGCTCCCCAGTCGACGCAGTCGGTCACGAAAGACGGCCAGTTGCCCTGGACCCCCGGCCAGGAGTAGGTGATCTGCAACGGCACGCAGACGCCCGCGCCGTTGAGCTCGGGAACCGGCGAGGCCAGAAGCGACACGAGCTCGTCCCAAGCGGCTCCGCTCCCGGGGCCGGAGTCGCCGATCAACTCGACGCCGAGCATGGCGTCGCCGGGGGCGCCGCTGATCGTTACCGACACCCACGCGGTCGGATACGACGCATCCGCGTCCGAGAAGTCGGGCCGAGGCAGGTCGACGGCGAGAACCCCCCGCGCCCAGGCGGCGGCATCCGCGGAGAGCGCCCCCGAGAGCGAGAGGCCCGGAACTCCCAGGTTCAGGTAGACCTCGTTCGGATCGAGGCCGTCGAGGAAGCCGCGGAGCTCGGAGTCCGACCGCATCCGGTCGAGCAGCTCCTCCGCCGGGGCCGAGAGGCCGACCGAGACGAACGCCGACGACCCCGAGATCCCCGAGAGGTCGATCCTCGCGTCGGGGAAGAATTCGAGGACGCGTCGGGCGGTGGACAGCGGCTCGTCTCCCAGCCAGCCGACCCCGTACTGCGTGTCGAAGGAGCTCGTGACCGCGCCCGAGGTGAGGCGTGCGCCGATCGGATAGCCGTCGAGCGCGTCCTCCGCGCCGGCCTGTTCGATCAGCTCGGCGACCTCGAGCCAGTCGCCGCCGTCGAGCGTCGTGAGCTCGACCTCGACCCCGGGCCTCGTGGTCACGTCGATCGCGTCGAAGTGGTAGCTCGCCGTCTCGACCTGCTCGAGCGCGTTGAGCTCGTCGACCAGCACCCGCAGCGCATCGGCGACGCCGAGGCGCTCGTTCGTGATCCGCTGCCCCTCGGCGACGTCGCCGATGAACGAGCACCCCGTGAGCCCCGCCGCGAGCGCGACGACGAGCGCGGCGCACGCGACTCGGGTCCTCGACATGCCCACCACCCTAGGAACCCCCATCCCGCCCGACGACCCCCACAACTGGGCCATCCCTCGCCACCCACCCCGTCGAGTGGTCGTATTTTGGGCCCAAGACCGCCCGCTTGGGCCCGAAATACGACCACTCGCGGAGGGAGCGTAGGGTCGCGGCATGAGCAACCTCGAGAAGGATCCCCAGGAGCTCGTGTGCGTCGCGGAGCCGGATGCGGCGGGGGTCGAGGTGCTCGAGCCACGCGAGGTGCCGCTCGGCGGTCCGCGGGCGATCATGGTGCGCCGCACCCTCCCCCAGCGCAGGCGGTCGCTCATCGGCGCCTGGTGCTTCGTCGACTCCTACGGGCCCACCCCGGCGCCGCGCGCGGGCGTCATGGACACGCCGCCGCATCCGCACACCGGGCTGCAGACCGTCAGCTGGCTCTACGAGGGCCAGATCGAGCACCGCGACTCGACGGGCGCCCACCAGCTCGTCGACCCCGGCCAGGTGAACCTCATGACGGCGGGGCGGGGCATCCAGCACTCGGAGGTGTCGACGACCGCCGCACGCACCCTCCACGGGGTGCAGCTGTGGACCGCGCTCCCGGACTCCGCGCGCGGCGTCGCGCCGTTCTTCGAGCACCACGTCGCGGAGGCGGCGACCGTGGGCGACGCCACCCTGCGCGTCTTCGTGGGCTCGTGGCTCGGCGTCACCTCCCCCGTCACGGCCTACACCCCCCTCGTCGCGGCCGAGCTAGCCCTGCCGGCCGGCGCATCCGTCGAGCTGCCCGCCGACCCCGGCTTCGAGTACGGTCTCGTCGTCGACGGGGAGCCCGCGCGCCTGCAGGGCGTCGAGGTTCCTCCCCACCACCTCGGCGTCGTCGGGACGGGCGCGGATGCGCTGCGCATCGACGCGACGGACGGCCCGCTGCGCGTGCTTCTCATCGGCGGTACCCCACTCGAGGAGCCGATCGTGATGTGGTGGAACTTCGTGGGCCGCAGCCACGACGAGATCGTCGCCCTCCGCAGCGAGTGGCAGCACGAGGTGGTCGCGGATGCCGACCGCGCCGGCCGCTTCGGGCACGTCGAGGGCTACGACGGCGGGCCGCTGCCGGCGCCCGAGCTGCCCAACGTACGGCTGCGGCCGCGCGAGCACCGCTGACCGCATCCCGGATGAGGGAGTTCGCGTGACGGATGCGGCCGCTGAGCCGCAGGAGTCACATCCGCAACACGGAGTCCTTCATTCGGGACTCCGAGTCCTTCACTCGGGATCGCGGGCGGCGGCGCGGCGGGCGCGCTCCTCCGCCTCCATGCGGGCGTACTCGGCGCGCTCGATGCGGTCGCCGCGGATGATCGTGCGCATGATGAACCAGAACACGAGCCCCAGGGCGATCGTGGGAACGAGCGAGAAGATCGCGTTTCCCCAGAAGTCGGTGGGCATGCGGCCAGCCTACGGGCTCCGGCTCAGCGCGGACTGAGCACGACGACGACCACGACGATCGCGACGATGAGCGCGAGCCCGCCGTACATGACGAGCCGCGAGGTGCGCCGATCCATCAGCCGCCCTTGGCGATGATGCCCGCGATGCCGGTGCCGATCAGCCACAGCCCCACGCCCGCCACCACGATCCAGAGGATGATCCGGTTCGTCGAGATCTTCGGGGGCTCTTCGCCGGGCAGACGGTCGGGCATGCAGCGAGACTACCTTGCCTCGCCGGACGCGCTCCCGGTCGCCGAGAACCCGCGGTCGGGGCGCCCCGTCAGCGACCCCGCACCACGAGGAAGCGGATGAACGCCCCCGCTCCGGCGAGCACCACGAGCGCCCCGAGAGCGGCGAAGATCCAGCCGAACGGGAAGCCGCCATCACCGGAGCCGTCACCGCTCTCAGCGGATGCGGTGCCGGAGTCGTCGGAATCGTCGGAGCCGCCGACCGGTGCGCCGGAGCCCGCGGACTCGTCGTCCGCCGGAGACTCGGCCGTCTCGGCGTCGGTCCCGTCGGGCGCAGCCGAGGTGTCGCTCGTCACGACGGTGGTGCCGCGCGAGGGGTGCGAGTGCGAACCGCTCGTGCCGCCATCCCCGCCGCCACCCGGGCCGGTCGGCGCGGGGGCCTCGCCCACGATGAAGTGACCGACGGACGACCACCCGCCGGAGCGCTCGAAGCCGCCCATGAGGTCGTCGATGCCGAACCCGCGCACCTGCCAGTAGTAGTCGCCGTCGGCCAGCGTCTCGGGGATCGTGAACGAGCCGTCGGCGCACATGAACGGCAACGGCCCACCGCCTGCGAAGTCCTCGAGGGCGGTGCAGTCGAGCACGGCGTCGACCTCGTCGAGGTCGACGCCCGGCGGGATGTGCCCCGAGCTTCCGCCGACGACGAGGAGCAGCACCATGGGGTCGAGGAGCGGAGCGGATGCATCGGTGTCGAGGCCGCCGTCGTCGCCGAGCGCCGACGTGGGGGCGATGCGCAGCTCCCACGCGAACGTCGCCGAGTCGTCGGACCAGACGAGATGCACCCCGTCGCCCTCGACGTAGGACCCCTCGGCCGGGCTGAGGAGGGTCGGCGTCGCGGGGGATGCGATGTGCAGGAGGCGCACCCGCTCGCTCCAGGGGCCGAGGCGCGTGCCCTCGACCTTGTGGTCGAGCTCGGCGCGCACCCGCACCACGATGGTTCCCGAGGGCAGGTTCGCGGGCAGGGTGAGCGTCGTGTTCGTCGCGTCACCCAGCAGGTAGCGCTCCACGATGTTGTCGCTCGGGTCGCCGGGCACCCCGCGCCAGGTCACCGACACGCGGTAGCCGACTGCACCGGGAACCTCGCTCCACGAGAGGTCGAGCGTGGAGCCGACGATGCCGCACAGCAGCGAGCAACCGCCGTCGATCGTGGGCGCACCGAGCACCGTGACGGCCTGGGGCGTGGTCCATGCGCCCTCGTTGCCGAACTCGTCGACGCCCTGCACCTGCCAGAACCACGTCTCGGGCAGCCCGGCGCCTACGGCGGCGGAGGTGGCCGTGGTGGAGAGGACGGTCGCGCCGTCGAGGTCGGCCTGGGTCGACGCGACGCGGTAGTTGTAGCTCACGGCATCCGCCACGGCACCCCACGAGATCGCGGTGGGGGCGACCCAGAGCTCGCCGACCGGGGCGAGGCCGACCGGGGCGACGGGACCGGTGATGTCGACGACGGCGTGCGGCTGGTCGGCCGCGACCCGCGTGTGTCCGACGGCGTCGGTCGCGGTGGCCCGGAGACAGTACGCGCCCGACACGGCCGCGCCCGGAAGGGCGAGCGACCAGCTGCCGCCCGCGAGGGTCGCGGTGCCGGAGAACTGCACCGCGCCGCAGCTGTCGTCGGGGCGCAGCCTGCGGAAGTCGACGACGACCTGGCTGACGCCCGACCCCGCGTCGGATGCGGTGCCCGTGACGACGCCCGAGCGGGAGAGGGTGCCGCCCGGCGCCGCGATCGTCACGTCGGGCTTCCTCGTGTCGGCCCGCACCGTGACCGTCGCGAGGCCGCCCACGTTGCCCACGGCATCCGTCGACTGCGCCGTGATCGTGTGGGAGGAGTTGTTGGTCCAGGAGGTCGGAGCCGGCATGCCGTAGGCGAACAAGGTGGAGCCGATGCCGCCGACGATCATGGACCCGTCGACACGGATGTCCCAGCTCTGCGTGCCGGGGTCGTCGGAGGTGGCCTCGATGTCGAGCGGCTGCGCGGGGTCGACCCAGGATCCGGCGGCCGGCCTCGTGATCGCGACGGTCGGCCCCGTGTGGTCGACCGTGAAGGTGCGGGTGGCGGTCGTGGAGTTGCCGTACTGGTCGACGGATCGGATGCTGACGCTGTGGGCGCCCTCCGTGAACCCCGCCACGTTGAACGAGAACGGGGGTGCACCGACGATCGGCGACTCCGCGGCGCCGTCCCACGCGATCCAGCTCGAGACGCCGTCGCCGATCGTGTAGTCGACCCACAGGGTGTCGCCCACGACCGCACCGGCCGCGGGTGAGGTGATCACGACGTCCGGGCCGACGTTGTCGAGGAGATAGCTGACGGACGCGCTGCTGCCGCCGCCCGCGATGGTCAGGACGTGCGGACCGTTCGAACCGATCAGCCAGAATATGAAGGCGCCGGAGGTGTCTACGGAGACGGGCCCCGTGCCGCCGCCGTCGACCTGCCACGTGTAGCTCTCTGCGGGATTGCTCACGTGCCCCTCGACCTCGACCCACGCGTTCGGCGGCAGTACCGCGCCGTTCGTGGGCGAGGTGATGACGATGTCGGGCCCGGGCGCGGCCGTGGCGGGCGCTGCGACGAGCACGGAGGCCGCCGCGACGGCGAGCACCCCCAGAGCGGAGACGGTACGGCGGAGCAGGGCGGCGGTGCGCATGGGGCCTCTTCGGGTGAGGTGGCGGCCGTGGGTGCGGCCTTCGGGTGGGGCGCCGGGCAGGCTGAGCGCTCCGTCTCACACGCTAACGACCGCGACGCCCCCACGGCGTCCCCCCAACAGGGTGCCGCCGGCCTACTTGACGAGCGGGAACAGGATCGTCTCGCGGATGCCGAGGCCGGTGATCGCCATGAGCAGCCGGTCGATGCCCATGCCCATGCCGCCCATGGGGGGCATCCCGTGCTCCATCGCACGCAGGAACTCCTCGTCGAGGCGCATCGCCTCGTCGTCGCCGCGGTCGGCGAGCTTCGCCTGCTCGATGAAGCGCTCGCGCTGGATGACGGGGTCGACGAGCTCCGAGTAGCCGGTCGCGAGCTCGAAGCCGCGCACGTAGAGGTCCCACTTCTCGACGACGCCGGGCACACCGGGCTTGTCGCGCACGAGGGGCGAGGTGTCGACGGGGAAGTCCATCACGAAAGTGGGCCGCTCGAGGCCGCCCTTCACGAAGTGCTCCCACAGCTCCTCGACGTACTTGCCGTGGGTGGGCAGCTTCACCTCGACGCCCTCGCGCTCCGCGAGCGCGGCGAGCTCCGCGAGCGGCGTCTCGGGCGTGATCGGGGTGCCCGCGGCATCCGACAGCGAGCCGTACATCGAGATGCGCGCCCACTCGCCGCCGAGGTCGAACTCCGTGCCGTCGGCCCACGTGACGACGTGCGACCCGGACACGGCGACGGCCGCGTTCTGGATGAGCTCCTGCGTGAGGTCGGCGATCGTCGTGTAGTCGCCGTAGGCCTGGTACGCCTCGAGCATCGCGAACTCGGGGCTGTGGGTCGAGTCGGCGCCCTCGTTGCGGAAGTTGCGGTTGATCTCGAAGACGTGGTCGATGCCGCCGACCGCGGCGCGCTTGAGGAACAGCTCCGGCGCGATCCGCAGGAACAGCTCGGTGTCGAAGGCGTTCGAGTGCGTCGCGAAGGGGCGGGCCGCCGCTCCCCCGTGCATCGTCTGCAGCATCGGGGTCTCGACCTCGAGGAAGCCGTGGGATGCGAAGGTCGCCCGCAGGGATGCGACCGCCTGGGCGCGCGCGACGACGGTGGCCCGCGCCTGCTCGCGCACGATGAGGTCGAGGTAGCGCTGGCGCACCCGGGTCTCCTCGGAGAGCTCGGAGTGCAGGTTCGGCAGCGGCAGGATCGCCTTCGCCGCGATGCGCCACTCTGCCGCGAGGATCGAGAGCTCCCCGCGGCGGGACGAGATGACCTCGCCGCGCACGAAGACGTGGTCGCCCAGGTCGACGAGCTCCTTCCAGCGCTGCAGCGACTCCTCGCCCACCTCGGCGAGCGACACCATCGCCTGGATGCGCGAGCCGTCGCCCGACTGCAGCGCCGCGAAGCACAGCTTGCCGGTGTTGCGCAGGTGCACGACGCGGCCGGCGACGCCCACCTCGACACCGGTGGCGGCATCCGCCTCCAGCTCGCCGAAGCGCGCACGCACCTCGGGGATGGTCGCCGTGATGGGCAGCCGCACCGGGTAGGCCTCGCCGCCCTCGGCGATGAGGCGCTCGCGCTTCGCGAGCCGCACGGCCTTCTGCTCGGCGATCTCCTCGATCGTCGGCTCGGCGGGGGTCTCGTTCTGCTCGGTCACGCGGTGCTCAGTTCAGGTAGATGGCGTCGTTGTCGATGAGTCGCGCGGGCCCCACCTGCGCGGCGATGAGCACGCGCGCGGGCCCGCGGTAGTCGTCCGGCACCGGCTGGAAGGTGCGCGGGTCGACCACCTTAAGGTAGTCGACGCCCACGAGCTCCTCCCCCATGAGCACCGACTGGGCGGCGGCGATGACGGCGTCGATGCCCCGGTCGCCCGCGGATGCCGCCGCCTCGAGAGCGCGATGCAGGGCGGGCGCGGCCGCGCGCTCCGCGGGCGAGAGGTAGCGGTTGCGGCTCGAGAGGGCGAGGCCGTCGGGCTCGCGCACGGTCTCGACAGGCTCGATGCGGGTGGCGATGTCGAGGTCGCGCACCATCCGCTGAACGAGGAACAGCTGCTGGGCGTCCTTCTGCCCGAACAGGGCGAACTCGGGGCGCACGATGCCGAGCAGCTTCGCGACGACGGTCAGCATCCCGTCGAAGTGGCCGGGGCGGCTGCGGCCCTCGAACAGCTCGGCGACGGCGCCGCCGCGCACCGTGATCTGGGGCCTGCCGTCCGGGTACATCTCGGATGCGTCGGGCGCGAACACGTAGGCGACCCCGCGGCCGTCGAGCGCGGCGAGGTCGCCGGCGAGGTCGCGCGGATAGCGCTCGAGGTCCTCGGCCGGCCCGAACTGCAGGGGGTTCACGAAGATCGACACGACGACCGTGTCGGCGAGCTCGGATGCCCGGTCGACGAGCGAGAGGTGGCCCGCGTGGAGGGCGCCCATCGTGGGCACGAGCGCGACCCGGCGGCCCTCGAGGCGAGCACGGAGCTCGCCGATTCCGGTCACGACCTCGGGCTGGCTCACGGTTCACAAGGGTATCGGGTGAGCCGTGGGCCGATCTCGACATGCGGCCCCGCCACTCGATCAGCGGGAGCCCGCGCGGCGAGCGCGGCGAGCGGGTCGAAACCGCGTCACCCGGGGTCGGCGGCGAGCGCGTTCTCCACGGCGGAGCGGATGAGGGGGCCGAGCAGGCGGGTCGGCTGCTCGACGCCCGCCTCCCGCAGCGCGCCCACGAAGCCGGCCACGGCATCCGTCGCGAAGCTGCGCGCGGCGGCCACGACCTCCCCGTAGCGGGCACGGTCGGCCTCCGCGACGACCACCGGCTCGGCGCCGAGCTCCACCACGAGCGCCTGCGCGATCGGCAGCACGGGGGCGGGCGCGGTCACCGCGCACCAGGTCTCGTGCAGGCGCGCGAGGTCGATGCTCGTGCCCGTGAACGCCATCGCGGGGTGGATCGCGAGCGGGATCGCCCCCGCCGCGAGCGCCGGCTGCAGCACCCCCGTGCCGTAGCCGGGCGCCGTGTGCGCGACGAGCTGCCCCGGCTGCCAGGCGCCGACCGCCGCGAGCCCCGCGATGAGCTCGGGCAGCTCGGCGTCCGGCACCGCGACGAGCACGAGCTCGCTGCGTTCGACCAGCTGCGGCACCTCGAGCACGGGCACGCCGGGCAGCAGCGCGTCGACGCGCTCGCGTCCGGCATCCGACACCGTGGCGACGCCGACGATCGCGTGCCCGGCCCCGCCGAGCGCGGCCGCGAGCACCGGGCCGACGTGACCACCGCCGATCACCCCGATGCCGAGACGTCCGTCGCGGCGGCTCACGCGGAGCCCCAGCGATGCGTACGATCGGCGCGGATGGCAGCCACCCCCGCCGCGGCCGCGTCGCGGAACAGCGCGGACGCGTCGGCGACGTCGAGAGCGCCGATGGACGCCGTGACGGGTCCCTGCACGGTGTGCAGCCGCACCTTGGCGAGCCGCAGCATCCGCTCAAGGGGGCCCTGGTGCGCCGCGACGCTCTGCGTGCGCGCCGTCGGCACGACCGTGAGCGAGCGCCACACCGCCCCGCGCCGCAGCACCACCGCATCCGGGTGCAGCAGGAACCCGTTGCGCCGCCACGAGAACCAGCGCAGCAGCGCGCCGCGGCGAGGCGACGTCGTGAAGCCGTCCTCGGGCCGTGCCGGCGCGAGGCCCCCCTCGATGAGCTCGCGCGTCTCGTCGGTGACGAGCCCCGGCAGCACGAGCTCGAGCACCTTGAGCACCTCGGCGCGCGAGCCGACCGGCAGGATCGTCGTCGACTGCTGCCCCGCGGCACCCTTCGCGGTCGACCGGGACGCGAGGTTCACGCGCACCGTCCACCAGTCGAAGGGACGCCAGAGCAGCTCCTGGCTGATCTCGACCGCATGGATGCGGCCGGGCGGGATCGTCTCGTTGCTCGTCGAGAGCAGCCCGAAGCCGACCCGCACGCCGTCGGGCGTCGACGCGATCGAGTAGCGCAGCGACTTGACGATCCGGTTCGCGAGGAACGAGCCGAGACCGAACACCATCGGGATGAGCCCGAAGAAGACGAAACCCCCCGCGCCCGTGAGGGTGAGGGCGACGACGACCCCCGCGATCGCCACCACGAACCACAGCATCCCGACGCTCAGCAGGGTCGAGCCGACGAGGCGGCCGACGTGCATCTGCACGACCGACTGCGGCGGCGCGAGGCTCGGGTCGAGCTCGGGGGCCGAGAACTCCGCGAGCCGCTGCCGCGCCACCTCGGCCAGGTTCGCTCGCGCCGGGTCGCCCGGCGCCGCACCCGCCGCCGCATCCGCCTTCTCGACGGCCTCGCGGGCGCGGATGCCGGACGCGCGCCGCAGCAGCTCGGCGCGCAGCCCGTCGGCGTTCGCGTTCGAGAGGTACGCGAGCTGCATGTTGGCGTCCGACCCGGCCGCGCTGATCTCGAGCTTCGCGGCGCCGAAGATGCGCGCGAACAGCGAACGCGAGATGTTGATGCCCTGGATGCGGTCGAGCCGCGCCTTGCGGTGCGAGCGGAACAGCACCCCCTGGCGCACCTCCACCACCTCGTCCGTGACCCGGAAGGTGTTCATGCGCCAGGAGAGCCAGAACAGCGCGATGATCACGAGCAGCACGACCGCGATGCCCAACAGCACGAGCAGGAGGTAGTCGTTGAGCGCGACCGTGACGGGGTCCTCCTCGCACACCCCCGGCGGGCAGTCGATGCCCGGGATGAGCCACTCGACGAGACGCTCGCGCAGGTTCGCGATGATGATGCCGAGGATCGCGATGAACGCGATGCCGCCCTTCAGCAGCGGCGTCGCCGGATGCAGGCGGTGCCACTCGCCGTCGGCGAGCTCGGTCACAGCCCCGCCCGGCGGGTCTCGGCGAGCGCCACGAGCCGGTCGCGCAGCTCCTCCGCGTCCGCGAGCGGCAGCCCCGGGATGACGACCCCGGTCGCCGCGGCGGCCGTCACGAGCTTCAGCTCGGCGAGGCCGAGGGAGCGGGCCAGCGGACCGCGCGTGATGTCGACGAGCTGCATCCGCCCGAACGGCACCGCGACGAAGCGCTGGAACATGATCCCGCGGCGGAACAGCAGGTCGTCCTCCCGCAGCAGGTAGCCGATCGACCGCACGCGGCGCGGCGTGAGCGCGATGAGCACGAGCGACACGATGCCGACCACGGCGGGCAGCAGCCACCACCAGTCGCCCCAGTGGAACAGCCAGGCCGGGAGGGATGCGGCGGCCGTCACGATCACGCCCGTCACGAGGTTGCCGACGAGGTCGACCACGATGTACTTGGGCGAGACGCGCCGCCACTCGCCCGCCACGGGATCGAGTCGAGCGGATGCGGTGGGGGCGTCGTCGGTCACGTGTTCACGCTACCGGGTGGGGGTCGGGCGACGGTGGACTCCTGCGAGCCGTTCGAACGTCACCCTCTCTGCGGGCGAAGAGCCCGGCATCGATTCGGTCGCCTGACTAACGGTTCTGCATGACGCCGATAGCGCGCGACCACTCACCCAAGGTCTCGACGGGAGCCTCGATCTCCTTGAGCCTCTCGAGCATCCTCTGTGCGAGAACGAGCGGAGCGTCCTCAAACGGCAAACTCGACCACTCGAGAGCCGAGCGGGCCAACCCGACTGAGGACTCGAACACGTTGATCTGCATGTTCGCCGACTCCGCGTCCTGAAGTCCGAGCATGAACTCCACGAGGCTCACATGTGAGGGGTGGTCCACGAGTAGTATCACCCGCCCGATGCCAGACTCGATACAGCGGTCGATGAAAGCTCTGAACTCGGTCGACGGGATAGAGCGTCCCTTGACCTCCATCGAGAGAATCAACTGCTTGTCGGCATAGACCTGCACGTCGCCTGGAACATCGCGAGAGGGGTCGTTCAGTCGACGTGAACGCACATCGCGATAGAGCAGATCAAGACATGCGGCGGCGAACGCCTGGAGCCGCTTCGGTCGCTCGGGGGCATCGAGCCGCATGAAATCAGTAACAGCTGCGTAGAGGTCGGTCGCGGTGATCTTGGACGCGCGGATCGCGATGGATCGAATCTTCAGTGCTTCGTCCGATGCCACCTTGAGGAACGCGGATAGAGCACGGGATGCCTCGGCTTCATCGAGCGTGTTCGCCCTCTCTACGATCGCGAGGAATTCGGCATGCTGTGTCGGGTTGCGGACACGCTCCATCTGATCGAGGCGGTCGTGCTTGTGGAACTCGCCGTTGTTGAAAGGGTTAGGCCCTGTGGTCTTGAGAGAGAAGCCGAGCCGGCCCGACGCGGGAACGATCACTCGCTCTCCAAGAGTACGAAGGCTGTAGGAATGATCGCCCGCCTCCTTGATCGACATCACATCGACCCGGCGATCCGTGGCCTTTGCCAAGAGGAGCGTCGCGAACACGGGCACGTAAGTTTTCGCCGTCAACCCGAACACCGACCGCGAGAAGCTCACCCACTCAATCGGCAGGACGGCCTCGAGTCGAGCATCGAACGCGGCGACAAGTACGCGCGAAGCCTTCGTGAAGTCGAGCTTGATCGGCACTCAGGCAGACCTTCCTCATCGTCCCGAGCACTCGGGTCAAGCGACCAAAACTCGCTGACGAGCCTCGTGCGTGAGCACTTCCTCGGCATCGGTCTGAGGTTCAAGGTAGCCGAGCTGCAGTGAGAGCGCCCGCACAACCGCCTTGCCGAGTTCCATCGGGACCGCGTTGCCGAGCTGTCTCTGCACGTCGGCTCGCCCACCAAAGAGGTGGAAGTCATCGGGGAACGTCATCAAGCGGAGCAGCTCCGGAATGCGAAGCCGACGCGCGCGGAGTGCGCCCTGTTCGTTCGGCAAGTTCTCCCAATGGAACGGTCCCACGTAGGGGCCCGGCTGCGCCTGCAGGGTCGAACTCGGTTTGTCGGGCGACAGCCGAAGCAGGAACGTCCAATACCGCGTGCGCCACTCGAACTCGTTGCGCCCGCCGTAGCGAGGCGTGTGCCACAGGTAGTTATAGCCCGCTGGGATCTCCGCAGCGAGTTCTCCGAACTTGCCCTCGACGAGTTCGCCGTCTTCAGAAGACGCATTGAGGCCCTTGAACGCCTCAGCAGCGGTCACATGGGGGAGCTTCGTCCGATCCCATTTCGTCGTCGTCTCGCTCGGACCCGAGTGCGTCGGCTCCGGGAACTTGAACGCCTTTCCGTCACGTCGCCCAACGATGAAGACGCGGCGGCGAAGTTGCGGAACTCCGTAATCGGCGGCGAGCAGAACCTTCCATCGCGGGTTATAGCCAAGCTCGGTAAGGGCCGCGAGCAGACGATCGAGGTGGGCACGGTGTGTCTTGTAGGTGAGCGCCTGGACGTTCTCAAGGACGAATGCCTCAGGGCGGGCCTGGGCGACCACGCGCACATATTCCTCTAGAAGCGACGCGTTCGGGTCACGGGACTCCCGCTTCTCCGCGAGCCAAAAGCCCGACTTCGAGAACGGCGTGCAAGGCGGGCCACCAATCACGAGAGCGGCATCACCCTCCGAGAGCGACCCCACTGAGAGCAGCTCGGCGGTCGGCGTTGAGCGGATATCGCCTGTCAGCGTCTTCGTGCCATGCAGGTTCAGGGCGAGCGTGTCGAGAGCCTGCTGCGCATAGTCGGTCGCGACCGCGACACGAAGCGGGCTCGCATTCGGAGTCTTCGGGGCCGTAAGGGGAGCATCAGCCACCCGCTCCACCGCCATATCAAGACCACCCGCACCCGAGAACAGACTGATGACGGGGAGACGGCTATCGGCAGTCACGGGGCGCCTTTCGACTGGGATGGATGTCGAAAGCATAAGCGTGGCCTCCGACAACAGAGAGCTGCCCCTCCGCTCCCCGCGGTTTCGACCGATACGCGAATGCGCAGGCTACTCGACCAGCGGGGCCACCGACGGTTGAACAGTCCCCAATACGGAGTGTCGAAACCGGCACCCGCATCAACGGCGCGGCGGCGCCACCGACTCCCGCACCACGAGCCGCGTCGGCAGCAGCACCGACTGCGGGGGCGCGCCCGCGAGCGACTCGCTCGCCACCCGCAGCACCTCGCGCCCGAGCAGGTCCCAGTCCTGGGCGATGGTGGTGAGCGGCGGGCTGAAGTCGACCGCCTCCTCGATGTCGTCGAAGCCGACGATCGAGACGTCCTCCGGGATCCGGATGCCGGCCTCCCCGAACGCGCGGTAGGCGCCGAGCGCCATCTGGTCGTTGGCGGAGAAGATCGCGGTCGGCAGCTCCGCGCGGGGCGTGGACTCCAGCATCCGCCGCACGGCGAGGTAGCCGGAGTGCGCCGTCCAGTCGCCGCGCAGCGGCTCGGGAACGGGACGGCCCGCGGCTGTCAGCACGTCCGACCAGGTCTCGGCGCGGCGGGCGGCGAAGAACGAGCCCGCTGCTCCCGTGATGTGGTGCACGGTGCGGTGCCCGGCCTCCAGCAGGTGGCCGACGGCCGCCTCCGTGCCGCCGATCTGGTCGGAGTCCATCGCCGAGACATCGGGGTTCGACTGCGGCCCGATGAGGATCGCGTGCATGCCGGGCGGCACCCGCATCGGGGTGTCGAACTCGAGCTGCGAGGTGAGGATCGAGACGATGACGTCGACCGCCATCTCCTCGAGCCGGGTGAACGCGCCGCTCGTGGCGAGGCCGGTGGCGGCCGCGATCGGCATGAGCGTCGTGGCGTAGCCGTTCAGCGCCGCGTGCTCCGACACCGCCTCGACGGTGCGCCGGGTGCCGACCGCGTGCAGGCCCTGGTAGACGATGCCGATGGTCTTGTAGCTGCCGCGCCGCATGGCCCGCGCCGCGAGGTTCGGACGGTAGCCGAGCTCGCGCATGACGGCGAGCACGCGGTCGCGGGTGGCGTCGTTGACGTTGGGCTCGCCGTTGGCGACCCGCGACACCGTCTGCAGCGAGAGTCCGGACACCTGGGCGACGTCCCGCATGGAAGGACGCCGCGTTTCCATCTCAGGCCCCCGTGAATCCGAATCGGAAGCGGAGCGTGCCCCTCGTGGGCAGCCGGTACTCGGGAAGTGTACGCGCACCCCAGGAGTCGTCGCCGCCGACGCCCCGCCGCATGAGCGCAGGGCGAAGCACTGTGCGGTGGCTCGGCGGCAGGAGGTTCGGATGCGTGGCCGCCTCGATCTCGCCGGGCGTCCACGGCAGCGCGGAGAACTCCATGCCGCCCTCGGCATCGAAGCGGAGGCCGGCCCCGCGGTCGTCGGTCACCTCCGCCCAGCGCACGCCGGTGCGGTTGCCGGCCTCCTGCGGGCGCAGGTAGGGGGTGAGCGCCGTGCGCACATCCGTCTCGTGGACGCCGAGCCGGGCGCCGCGACGCCGGTCGACGTACGACTCCTCGGGGCCCTCGCCGTACCAGCGCCAGGTGTCGAGCCGGTCGGCGGTCGTGAGCAGGGTGCCGAACTCGGGCAGCTCGGGGAGGCCCTCGACGAGCTCCATCGTCTGCGTCACCTCGACGCGTCCCGAGCCGTCGACCCGGTAGGCGACCTCGCACACGGTCGCGGGCCGCACGGGCAGCGCGTAGCGGTACACCGCGGTGACGCTTCCGTCCGCGCCGACCGTGACCTCCGGGTCCGTGGACTCCGGGGGCGTCTTCAGGTACCGGCTCGCGACGAGCCACGGGGCGTCCTCGACGGGCGCGCCCCAGCCGCGCTCGTTGGCGGTCGGCGCGTGCCAGAAGCTCGGCCGCACGACGCCGCGCAGCAGCTCGCGGCCACCCTCCGCGCCGTCGCCGAAGCGATACGAGGCGAGTCCGCCGTGGAGGCGCGAGAAGAGCACGTGGAAGTGCGTGCCGTGCACGCCCGTGTTGTGGATGCCGCGCACGAGCCGCGGGTGCTCGACGCCGACGATCGCGGGCGGCGCCCAGGCGCCGAACACGCCCTGCCCCCACGCGACCTCGTGCCCCGCGTCCGCCCAGTCGGTGGCCGCGCGCAGCCGGAACGACACCTCGACCGTGTACTCGCCGGCCGCGTCCGGAACCGCCACGGGCAGCGGATACGTCGCCGCCTCGCCGGGGGCGACATCCGTCTCGACCGTCGCGGTCTCCAGCACCTCCCCCTCGCGCGCGAGCGTCACCCGGCACTCGTAGGCCGAGGTTGCCGTCGCGAGCAGCCGGCTCTCGACGGTGAAGACATCCCGCTCGACCGTGATCACGAGCCCCTGGTAGAGCTTCGCGACCTCCTGCACCTTCGGCGACGGCGTGTGGTCGGCGAAGAAGATGCCGTTGCCGCAGAAGTCGTCGTCGTTGGGCACCTCGCCGAAGTCGCCGCCGTAGCCGAAGTAGGGTCGCCCATCCGGATCGGTGAGCGCGATCGCCTGGTCGGAGAAGTCCCAGATGAACCCGCCCTGGAACCGCGGCTCGCGGTAGGCGAGGTCGAGGTACTCGCCGACGCCGCCGAAGGAGTTGCCCATCGCGTGCGCGTACTCGCACAGGATGAGCGGCTTGCCCGGGTGCTCCGCGAGGTACGGCTCGATCTCGCGGACCGGGGTGTACATCCGGCTCAGCACGTCGGAGGTGTCGGGATGCCGCGGGTCCCAGTCGACGCCCTCGTAGTGGACCGGGCGGTCGTCGCGGGAGCGGAACCAGTCGGCCACCGCGAGCAGGTCGCCGCCGCCGTACGACTCGTTGCCGCACGACCAGATGACGACGCTCGCGTGGTTCTTGTCGCGCTCGAGCATGCTCGCGGCGCGGTCGAGCAGCGCCGGCAGCCACTCGGGACGGTCGCCCGGGAACGCCTCCTCGTCGCCCACGCCGAGGTAGCGGAGGCGGTCCCACATGCCGTGGGTCTCGAGGTTCATCTCGTCGATCACGAGGAAGCCGTAGCGGTCGGCGAGCTCGTAGAAGAAGGAGTTGTTGGGGTAGTGGCTCGTGCGGATCGCGTTGACGTTGATGCGCTTGAGGGCGCGGAGGTCCTCCTCGGTCTCCTCGCGCGTCATGACCCGGCCGTTCAGCCCGAACTCGTGGCGGTTGACGCCGTGGAACACGACGCGGCGCCCGTTGAGCCGCAGCAGGCCGTCCTCGATCGCGAAGCGGCGGATGCCGACCGGCTGTGGCACGAGCTCCGTCACCGCGCCCGCGGCATCCCGCACCTCGAGCACGAGCTCGTACAGCTCGGGCGACTCCGGGCTCCACAGGCGCGGCGCGTCGACGCGGATGGCGAGGGTGCCGTCGCCCGCGTCCGCGAGCACCCCGACGCCCTCGAGCCGCGCGCTCACCGTGCCCTCGCCGACGAGCGCGGCCTCCACGCGCACCTCGGCGCTCGCGAGGTCGTCCGCGAGCGCCACGCGCACCCGCAGGTCCTCGAGGTGCGCGGCCGGCCGGCGCTTCAGCACGACGTCGCGGAACAGGCCCGAGAAGCGGAACATGTCCTGGTCCTCGAGCCACGAGCCGCTCGACCACTTGATGACCTGCGCGGCGAGCCGGTTCACGCCCGGCACGAGCGCATCCGTCAGGTCGAACTCCGAGGGGGTGAAGCTGTCGGTCGCGTAGCCGAGGTAGACGCCGTTGCACCACACCGCGATCGCGCTCTCCGCGCCCTCGAAGATCACCGACACGCGCTCGCCCGGCTCGAGCGGGCGCTCCAGCGCGAAGTCGCGCAGGTACGAGGCGACCGGGTTGAACAGGGTCGGCACCTCGCCCGGCTCCACCTGCTCCCAGCCGTCCCAGGGGTACTGCACGTTCGTGTACTGCGGCCGGTCGTAGCCCTGCAGCTGGATGTGCGCGGGCACCGGGATCTCGTCCCACCCGGACGCGTCGAAGCCGGCCGCCTCGAAGCCCGGCACCGTCTCGGCGGGAGTCGGCGCGTAGTGGAACCGCCAGGTGCCGGAGAGCAGCTGCTCGTATCCGCTGCGCCCGGATGCCGCCTCGGCGGCGTCGCGGAACCAGCGGTGGTCGGAATGTGCGGGCAGGCGTCCGTCATGGACGAAGCGCGGGTCGGCGACGCGCGCGAGGTCGAAACTCACTTGATGGCTCCCGTGATGCCGTTGGCGAACTGGCGCTGCAGGACGAAGAAGACGATCATCGTCGGCAGCGAGGCGAATAGCACCGCGAGCATGAGCACGCCGTAGTCGGTCACGTAGCCCGCGCTGAGGTTCGAGATGAGCATCGGCATCGTCTGCACATCGTTCTTGATGAGGATGACGCGCGGCCAGAGGAAGTTGTTCCACGCGGTCAGGAAGGTGATGACGCCCGCCGCCGCGAAGGTGGCCCGCATCGTCGGCACGTAGATGCGTGCGAAGATCGCGAGCTCACCGAGCCCGTCCATGCGCGCCGCCTCCACGAGTTCGCTCGGGAAGGAGCGCGTCGACTGCCGGAACAGCAGGATCAGCAGGGGCGTCGAGATCGCGGGGATGATGACCGCGAACAGCGAGTTCACCATCCCGATCTTCGCGAACATCTGGAACAGCGGGATCATGGTCGCCGCGAAGGGGATCATCATCGCCAGCAGCAGCACGCCCATGAGCACGTCCTTGCCACGCGAGTGGTACACCTCGAAGGCGTACCCCGCAATGGAGGTCACGATGAGCGCGAGGATCGTGGTGCCCACCGCGATCGCGAAGGAGCTCAGCATCGCGGCGCCCACGTTCTGGGCCGCGAACAGCTTCGCGGCGTTGTTGAACAGCTCGAGGCCGGGCAGCAGGCGCGAACTCAGCACGGCCTGGCTCGTATTCGTCGCGGAGACCGCCATGAAGTACAGGGGGAACAGGGAGAACAGCGTCCAGATGGTGAGGAACGCATAGCCACCGGCGCCGCGCAGCTTCCTAATCACGCTTGTCACCGACCTTCAGCTGGATGAACGCGAGGATCGCGACGAGGATCAGGATCACGTAGGACAGCGCCGCGCCGTAGCCGAAGTTCGGGTTGCGCTGGAACGAGATCTCGTAGAGGTAGTGCGACATCGTCATCGAGGCGTACGCCGGGCCTCCCTTGGTGAGGTTCCACGACTCGTCGAAGAGCTGCAGGGTGCCGTTGGTCGACATGATCGCGGTGAGCACGATGATGGGGCGCAGCTGCGGCACCGTCACCCGCCAGAAGGTCTGCCAGGCGTTGGCTCCGTCGATACGCGCCGCCTCGATCGTCGAGCTGTCGATGTTCTGCAGGCCCGCGAGGAAGAAGATCATGTTGTAGCCCGTCCACCGCCACAGCAGGCCCAGGATGAGCACGAAGCGGGCCGTGTTCGGCTCGCCGAGCCAGTTGACCGGCTCGACGCCGAAGATGCCGATCGCGTCGTTGACGAATCCGTCGTTCGCGAACATCGTGCGGAACACGAGCGAGTACGAGACGAGGGAGACGGCGGCGGGGAGGAAGATCGCGGTGCGCCAGAAGCCCTTCCACTTGAGGCGCGGGTTGTTGAGCAGGCTCGCGAGGATCATCGCGAGCACGAGCATGATCGGCACCTGGATGATCAGGTAGATGAAGGTGTTGAGCAGGGTCTGCTTGAAGATCTCGTCGCCGAGCAGCCGCTGGTAGTTGTACCAGAGCGGGTCCGCGAAGGTGAGCCGGGTGCCGCGTCCCGTCTGCAGCGACAGGATGAAGGCCTGGATCATCGGTACGAAGCTGACGATGACGATGAGCAGGGCCGCGGGCAGCAGGAAGCCCCAGCCGGTCAGGTTGAGACGGCGATCCATCCTTCGGCTCTGGCGGGATGGACGGCGGCTCGGCGTGGTCGCCTGCTCGCGCGTCGATGCGCGGGGCGTCGCTGGCAGCGCACTCACGATGATCCTCGGTTCTTGTTCTGTGGAGGGGCGGAGGCAGGGAGCCGGTGGACGAGGTCACCCCCGCCCACCGGCTCCCGAGGGCTCAGCCCATCGCGAATTCGACCGTGGACTGCGCCTCGGCGAGCGCATCCTTCGGGTCGGCACCGCCGATGATCTTGGTGATCGCGGCGCTCACGGCGTCACGGGCCTCGTAGTAGTAGACACCCGTGTTGTTGCTGGGAACGCTGGCACCGAACTTCACGACGTCGGCGAAGATCGCCTGGCCGCCGAAGAAGTCGCTCGGCTGCGCGTAGACCGAGCTGCCACCGGCCGGAATCCAGTTGGCGACCGCGCCGGCCTTCGGCAGGATCGTGTCGTAGAGCTCGGTCGAGCCGGCGAAGGTCGACTTCAGGAAGTCCTCGGCGAGCTCGACGTTCGCGTTGGAGCTCACGGCCCAGGACGATCCGCCGTTGGCCGAGTAGTTCGTCGCACCCGGCACGCCGTCGAGCTTCGGCAGGTTGGTGACGGCCCAGTTGCCCGACTGGTCCGCCGCGCTCTGGATGGAGCCGACGATCCACACGCCGTTGATGGTGCCGGCGACGGAACCGTTCACGAAGGTGCCGATGTACTCATCCCACGAGTTGACCTCTACGAAGACGCCCGACTTGACGAGCTCGGTGTAGGTCGAGATGGCCTGCTCGAGTGCGGCGTTGTCCGCGATGGTCGGGTTGCCGTCGTTGTCGAACAGGCTGGCGCCGGCCGACTGCAGCATCATCATGATCATGTCGGAGGAGCCCGCCTGGCCGGAGAGCAGCGGCTTGCCGGTCTTGGCGAGCACGTCCTTCGCCTTGGTCAGGAAGTCGTCCCAGGTGATGTCGGTGAAGTCCGCGACCGTGTAGCCGGCCTCGGCGAGCACGTCGGTGCGGTAGGCGCCGATCGCGGTGCCCGAGTCGAACGGCACGCCGTAGTTGACGCCGTCGACGGTCGAGTAGTCGGCGACGGCCTTCGGGAACTCCGAGAAGTCGATGCCCGAGTCGCCGAGACCGCTGAACAGGTCGGGGTAGTTGATGACGTTCTTCTGGAACGCGTTGTTCTGCGTCAGGAAGATGTCGGGCAGCTCGCCGAACGACTGCGACTGCGCGAGCGTCGTGAGCTTGGTCTGCAGGTCATCCCACGGGGTCTCGACGATGTCGAGCTTGAAGTCGGGGTGATCCTTCTGGTAGATCTTCTCGGCCTCCTTCATCGCGTAGATGTTGAAGTTCGGGTCCCAGGCCCAGACCGTGAGGGTGTTGTCGTCGCCGTTGTCGCCGCCGCCGCCGTTTCCGCCGTCGCTGCTGCAACCGCTCAGCACGAGCGCGACGGGCATGGCCAGCGCGACTGCCGAGACGGCGATCTTCGTGATTCGCTTCAAGACAGGATCCTTCCTTGGTTCCATTCCGCCGGTTCGGCGGCTCTTGAGGTAATGCCTGCGGACGCTGCGATGCGTCCTCGCTGTGTGCTCGTCCTTGAGCATCGCCTCGGGATGTGTGTGCGATGGTGACGTTAACATGTGAACGTCACCATTCGCAACCAGATCCACGAAAACCCCGGTCAGCCGCCGCCTCCCCTCCCCGCTGAGTGGTCGGTTTCTGGCCTCGAAACGGTCGGATGAGGCTAGAAACCGACCACTCGCCGAATGACGGCCCGGGCTACGCGGGGCCGGATGCCTGCGGATGCTCGTCATCGTCCGGCGGGAGGGCGCACCAGCTCTCCGCCAGCAGACCCGCCACCATGAGCAGGATGCCGCCGACGAGCATCGCGGCCGCCGCCCACACCGAGGACGCCATGTTCACCGGCCGGATGAGGAGCTCCACCACGAAGCCGAGCGCCGCACCGCCCAGCAGCGCCCCCGCGACCGCCGACGCCTTCGAGATGAGCACGACGCGCGTCGCATAGAACGGGTCGACGCGACGCGGCGCCCCCTCGCGAGCCGGACCCCGGGTCGCGCGACGCACCGGCAGGGCGAGCACGATCACCACGACGGCGATCAGCACGAGCGTCGCCGACAGGGTCACCTGCGGCACCAGCTTCGACAGGCCCACCGCCGCGAGCCCCAGCTGCAGCGCCACCGCCGCGATCGCACTGCCCAGCGCGAGCAGCAGCAGCAGGGCCGGTCGCGTGCGGGTCACCGCGCGCCGCCGTCGAGCGCCGCCAGCAGACCATCGACGCGGCCGTGCCCCGGCAGCTCGGCCAGCGGATCCGCGACGAGCCAGGGCCGCAGCACGAAGTCGCGCTCGTGCGCGCGCGGATGCGGGAGCGTGAGCTCGGGGTCGTCCTGCACGACCTCGCCGAAGACGATCAGGTCGAGGTCGAGGGTGCGATCGCCCCACCGCTCGGTGCGCACGCGCCCGAACTCGTCCTCCAGGCGGCGCAGCACGGCGTGCAGCTCGGCGGGCTCGAGCGTCGTGCGCAGCACCGCCACCGTGTTCAGGTAGGCGGGCGCATCGCGGTCGACCCCGTACGGACGCAGGGCAGGCGTCTCGATGAGCGGCGCGATCGCCACGAGCTCCACGCCGGCGGTCGCGGCGAGGGCGTCCGCGGCGGCCTCGATCGTGGCGACACGATCGCCGAGGTTCGCCCCGAACGCGACCACCGCGGGCGTGCCGGCGCTCATCCGCGACTCCGGCGCACGGTGACCGCGACATCCGCGAAGGGGACCGCGATGGGCGCGTCCGGCTTGTGAACGGTGACCTCGACGACCTCGACGGGCGGGTACTCGAGCACGAGCCGAGCCACGCGCTCGGCCACCGTCTCGATGAGGTCGACCGGGTCGGACTCGACGGCGCGCACCACCCGGTCGGCGAGCTCGCCGTAGTCGACCGTCGCGGCGAGGTCGTCGCCGGCCGCGGCCGGGGCGAGCGAGAGGTGCAGCACGACGTCGACGACGAAGAGCTGCCCGTCGACCCGCTCGTGCGGCAGCACCCCGTGGTACCCCATCGCGCGCAGCCCCGTCAGGGCGATCTGATCAGTCGCGGTCACCGCTGCCTCCCGTCGTCCAGTGCTCCCACACGTCGAGCGCGAGCCGGGTCGCGGCGACGTCGTGCACACGCACCCCCCACGCGCCGGCCGCCGCCGCGAGCGCACTGATCGTCGCCGTCGGGGCGTCGCGCCGGCCGAGCGGCGCGTTCGGCGGCAGCAGGCGGCCGATGAAGCGCTTGCGGGATGCGCCGATCAGCACGGGCGCGAGCGCCGTCAGCTGGTCGAGGCCGCGCAGCAGCTCCCAGTTGTGCTGCGCGGTCTTCGCGAAGCCGAGCCCCGGGTCGATGATGAGCTGCTCCGGGCGCACGCCGATCACCACGAGCTCCGCGAGACGGGCCCGCAGCTCGGAGCGCACCTCCGAGACGACGTCGATGTACTCGGGGGCGACGTCCACGCCGCCGCGCCAATGCATCACCACGAACCTCATGCCGGTCTCCGCAGCCACGACGGCCATGTGCGGGTCGTAGAGCCCGCCCGAGACGTCGTTGATCATCGTGGCCCCCGCCTCGACCGCCGCGTGCGCGGTGTCCGCGTTGCGGGTGTCGATCGACACGGGGATGCCGGATGCGACGAGCGCCCGCACGACGGGCAGCACGCGGTCCTGCTCCTCGCGGGGGTCGATCGCGACCGAGCCCGGGCGCGTCGACTCGCCGCCGACGTCGATCCAGTCGGCCCCGGCGTCGCGCATCCGCGCCGCGTGGGCGACGGCGTCATCGAGCTTCTCCCACCGGCCGCCGTCGCTGAACGAGTCGGGGGTGACGTTGAGCACGCCGAGGATCGCGGTCACGGGGCCTCCGCCCCGGATGCCGGGGTGCCGGCCCCCGCGCCGACGAGCGCGAGCACCCCCGCCTGCGCGGCCGGCTCGGCGAGCGTGCCGCGGCTCGCGACGGTGACCGTGGTCGAGTGCGCCTGCCGCGGCCCGCGCGCCGTGACGCACTCCTGCCGCGAGTCGAGCACGACGAGGACGCCGCGGGGCGCGAGCCCCCGCTCGAGCGCGTCGGCGATCTGGTCGCCGAGGCGCTCCTGCAGCTGCGGGCGCGAGCTCAGCGTCTCGACCACGCGCGCGAGCTTCCCCAGCCCCACGAGACGCTCGCCCGGCGCGTAGGCGACGTGCGCGACGCCCGAGAACGGCAGCAGGTGGTGCTCGCACGTCGAGCGGAACGCGATGTCGCGCACCAGCACGAGCTCCCCCGCCGAGTCCTCGCCCGCGAACGCCGCCGACTCCGCCAGGTGCACGAGCGGGTCCTCGTCGAGGCCCGCGAACAGCTCTGCGTACGACGCCGCGATACGCGCCGGGGTCTGCGCGAGGCCCGGCCGGTGCGGGTCCTCGCCGATCGCGCGCAGCAGTTCGACGACGGCCGCCTCGATGCGCTCCGAGTCGATGGGCACGGTGACCTACGCGGGCGCGATGCCGGGCGTCTGCCGCGGACGCGGCGTGCGCTTGGGCTTGGCGGGCGGCTCCGAGTCGACCCCGGCATCCACGGCGCCCGGGTCGACCGGGGCCGACGCGGCGATCTGGATCGGCGGCACGTCGCTGATCGGCCGGTTCTCGCTCGAGAGCCACTGCGGCCGCTCGGGGAGCCTGCGCACGTTCTGGAAGATCTCGGCCAGCTGGTTGTGGTCGAGCGTCTCCTTCTCGATCAGCTGGCGCGCCAGCTCGTCGAGGATGTCGCGGTTGTCGGACAGCACCCGGTACGCCTCGTCGTGCGCCTGCTCGATGAGCTCGCGCACCTGCTCGTCGACCTTCTCGGCGAGCTCCTCGGAGTAGTCGCGCTGGTGGCCCATGTCGCGGCCGAGGAACACCTCGCCCTGCGACTGGCCGAGCTTGACCGCACCGATCGTGGCGCTCATCCCGTACTCCGTGACCATCTTGCGGGCCGTCGCGGTTGCCTTCTCGATGTCGTTCGAGGCACCCGTGGTCGGGTCGTGGAAGACGATCTCCTCGGCGACGCGGCCGCCCATCGCGTAGGTGAGCTGGTCGAGCAGCTCGTTGCGGGTGACCGAGTACTTGTCCTCGAGCGGCAGCACCATCGTGTAGCCGAGGGCCCGCCCGCGGGGCAGGATGGTGACCTTCGTCACGGGGTCGGTGTGGTTCATCGCCGCCGCCGCGAGCGCGTGACCGCCCTCGTGGTACGCCGTGATGAGCTTCTCCTTGTCCTTCATGACACGCGTGCGCCGCTGCGGCCCCGCCATCACGCGGTCGACGGCCTCGTCGAGCGCGCGGTTGTCGATGAGCTGCGCGTTGCTGCGCGCCGTGAGCAGCGCCGCCTCGTTGAGCACGTTCGCGAGGTCGGCGCCCGTGAAGCCCGGGGTCTTCCGCGCGAGCACGGCGAGGTCGACGTTCTTCGACATCGGCTTGCCCTTGGCGTGGGTCTCGAGGATCTTCTCCCGGCCCTTCAGGTCGGGGGCGTCGACGCCGATCTGACGGTCGAAGCGGCCCGGGCGCAGCAGGGCGGGGTCGAGGATGTCGGGACGGTTGGTCGCCGCGATGAGGATGACGTTCGTCTTCGGGTCGAAGCCGTCCATCTCCACGAGCAGCTGGTTGAGCGTCTGCTCGCGCTCGTCGTGACCGCCGCCGAGACCCGCGCCGCGGTGACGGCCCACGGCGTCGATCTCGTCGACGAAGATGATCGCCGGCGCGTTCTGCTTCGCCTGGTCGAACAGGTCGCGCACGCGGCTCGCGCCGACGCCCACGAACATCTCCACGAAGTCCGAGCCGGAGATCGAGTAGAACGGCACGCCCGCCTCGCCGGCGACCGCCCGCGCGAGCAGGGTCTTGCCGGTTCCCGGGGGGCCGTACAGCAGTACGCCCTTCGGGATGCGCGCCCCCACCGCCTGGAACTTCGACGGGTCCTTCAGGAAGTCCTTGATCTCCTGCAGCTCCTCGACCGCCTCGTCGACGCCCGCGACATCCGCGAACGTCACCTTCGGGCTCTCCTTCGAGACGAGCTTCGCGCGCGACTTGCCGAACTGCATGACGCGGTTGCCGCCGCCCTGCATCGAGCTGAACAGGAACCAGAAGATCACGCCGATGAGCAGGAACGGGATGAGGATGCCGAGCAGGCTCGTGAACCAGTTCGTCTGCGGCACCTCGTCGTCGAACTTCGCCTTCGAGTCGGTGATCGCCGTGACGACCTCCTCGCCGCGCTGGGCGACGTAGTAGAACTGCACCTGCGTGCCGTAGTCGACGTCGTCGACGCTGTACGCCTTGTCGAGGGTGAGGTCGACGCGCTGCTCGCCGTCGACGATCTTCACCTTCTCGACCGTCGACCCCTTCAGCAGCTCGAGGCCCTGCTGGGTGGTGATCGAACGGAACCCGGAGGCCGTCAGCAGGTTGAAGCCGACGATCAGGATGATGGCGCCCAGCACGATGTAGACGAGCGGGCCGCGGAAGATGCGCTTGAAGTCCATATGAGAGCGGGGCGGGACCCGCATCCTTTCCTCTGAGACGTGCCCCTCAGGGTACCGCCCGGCCCCTCGGCACCGTCTGGGCGTTCGCCCAAGGCGCACCGTGGCGAGGTCCGCACGCGATCCGGCCACAGGGTTCGGCGCGACCGCGCTCGTGCTGAACCCGGAGCGACGCGCCGCCGATTACGGCGGCGCCATCAGGAATAGACGTGGGGGGCGAGGATGCCGACGGCGCGGAGGTTGCGGTAGCGCTCGGCGTAGTCGAGGCCGTAGCCCACGACGAAGTGGTTGGGGATCTCGAATCCCACGTAGCGCACGTCGACGTCGACCTTCGCCGCCTCCGGCTTGCGCAGCAGGGCGCAGATCTCGACGGACGCCGCCCCGCGGCTCTCGAGGTTCTCCCGCAGCCAGGAGAGGGTGAGGCCGGAGTCGATGATGTCCTCGACGATGAGCACGTGCCGGCCCGTCAGGTCGGAGTCGAGGTCCTTGAGGATGCGCACGACACCCGACGACTGGGTGCCGGCCCCGTAGGAGCTCACCGCCATCCAGTCCATCTCGATGTGACGGCGCAGCTCGCGGGCGACATCCGCCATCACCATGACGGCGCCCTTGAGCACGCCCACGAGCAGCAGCTCGCGGCCCTCGTAGTCGTTCTCGATCTGGCGGCACAGCTCGGCGATCCGCGCATGGATCTCGGCCTCGCTGAGCAGCACCTCGGACAGGTCACCCTGGATCTCGGCCGGCTCCATGCCTCAACCCTAACTATCCGCGGCGAAGACGAGGAGGCCGGCCTCGCGGCGGGCCGTGAGGCCCGGCAGGTCGATCGGGCCCTGGCCGTGCCAGTCGGTCACCAGCCGCGCCACCTCGAGCGTCTGCGTGCGCGTGAGCGACGCGCCGAACTCCGCCGCCACGACGAAGCGGATGACCCGCTGCCGCAGCGCCGCAGGGTTCGCCGCGAGCGCCGCGACCGACACCGCGATGCCCGCCTCGGCCGGCTCGCAGATGTCCTCGATGAACTCCTCGATCTGCTGCTCGAACGCCTCCGCGTCCTCGCGCGCCTGCTCGGCCGTGCGGGCGAGGGCCTCCGCGATGCCCGGCCCCAACTCGGCCTCGAGCACCGGCAGCACGCGCTCCCGCACCCGCACCCGCGCGTAGGCGGGGTCGAGGTTGTGCGGGTCGTCCCACGGCTCGAGGCCCTCGTCGAGGCACGCCTGCCGGGTCTGGGCGCGGCGGATGCCGAGCAGCGGGCGGCGCAGCGGCCCCGCATCCGGCTCCATCCCCATGAGGCTGCCGCCGCCGCTCCCGCGGGCGAGACCCAGCAGCACGGTCTCGGCCTGATCGTCGAGGGTGTGGGCGAGCAGGGCGCAGCGCGCGCCCGTCTCGACGACCGCGGCGACGACCGCGGCGTAGCGCGCCTCGCGGGCCGCCGCCTCCGGACCCCCCGCCGTGCCGACCTCGACGCGGCGCATCAGCACGGGGTCGAGCCCGAGCGCGCGGGCCTGCTCCGCGGCACGCGCGGCCACCGCGTCCGACCCCGCCTGCAGCCCGTGGTCGACGACGATCGCGCCCGCCCGGACGCCGGCTCGCGGCGCCTCGAACGCGGTCGCCGCCGCGAGCGCGAGCGAGTCCGCACCGCCCGACAGGGCCACGAGCACGAGCGGGGCCGTCGCAGAAGCAGGCTGGATCGCGGCGGCGGCGTCACCCGCGCCGGAAGCGGCGATCGAGCCTGCTTCTGCGACCGCGAGGTCGGCGAGCGACGCCCGCACGGCGCGGCGGATGTCGGCCCGGGCGGGCGTGAGACGGGGGCGCGGGGCGTCGGCAGGCATCGACTAACGTTATTCGCGCGCGCTGCGCGCCACGACACCAGGAGACGCCATGGCCGAGTACCCCGCCCTCATCGAGATCCCCAAGGGGAGCCGCAACAAGTACGAGGTCGACCACGAGACCGGCCGGGTGTTCCTCGACCGGGTGCTCTTCACCGGCTTCGTCTACCCCGCCGACTACGGCTACATCGAGAACACCCTCGGCCTCGACGGCGACCCCGTCGACGTGCTCGTGCTGCTCGAGTACCCCCTCTTCCCGGGCGTCGGCGTCAAGGTGCGCCCCGTCGGCGTCTTCAAGATGACCGACGACGGCGGCAGCGACGCGAAGGTCATCGCCGTGCCCGCCAAGGACCCGCGCTGGGCGCACATCCAGGACGTGAACGACATCCCGGAGTACACCCGCAAGGAGATCGAGCACTTCTTCGAGCACTACAAGGACCTCGAGCCCGGCAAGTGGGTCAAGACCGAGGGCTGGGGCGACGCGGCGGAGGCCGAGGAGATCGTGCAGGCCGGCATCGCGGCCTACGTGCCCGGCGGGCACTGAGCTCAGCCGCCGTGACCGGCGACATCCGGGTCACGAAGGGCACGGTGCAGGTCACGGGCGAGCTGACGCCCGACACCGTCCGCGCCCTCACGACACGTCATCGCGCGCGCACCGAGATCGAGATCTGGCGTGCCCGGATCGCGACGCTCGATGTCCTCGCCGGCATGGAGAGGATCGAGCGCCTCGCGCTCGTGAACAGCCGCCTCGCCGACCCCGCCTCGTTGTCCCGGATGCCCCGGCTGCGGCGGCTGTTCCTGAACCAGCTGACCCCCGCGGGTGGGTGGGGTTTCGTGGCCGGCCTCACCCAGCTCGACGAGCTCGAGCTGCTCAACATCCGCGGCCCGATCGAGCTGCCGTCGCTCGCCGAGCACCGCACTCTGTCTCGCATCCTCGTCTGGGGCTGCCGTGGGTTCGACGGCGCCGCGGAGCTCGCGAGCGCCCCCGCGCTCACCGAGCTCACGTGCGTCGACACCGGGCTCGAGCTCGACCACCTGGCCCCGCTCCTCGCGCACCCCACACTGCGCTACCTCAACGTCCAGCTGCGCACGGTGCGGGCGAACGCGCAGCTCGACGAGCTGCTCGCTGCGAACGGCAAGCGACGCCGCCGAGCCGACTGAACCGTGCCGCAGCTCAGCGGTTCAGCCGGTGGGGCGGCCCACGTAGGGCACGAGGTCGCCGTAGCGCACGGCCACGATGCGCACCGTGAGGCCCGGATACGGCGCCTCGATCATCTGCCCGCCCCCGATGTACATCGTCACGTGGTACTTCGTGCCGCTCGTCGACCCGCCGGTCGAGTAGAACAGCAGGTCGCCCGCCTGCATCTGGTTCACCGGCACGAGCCGGCTCTGCCCGGCCAGGTAGTTGTACTGGCTCGTCGAGCCCCACGGGCCCGCGTAGACGCCGACGGATGCGTACGCCGACTTCACGAGGCCCGCGCAGTCGAACACGTCGGGCCCCATCGAGTTGCCGTAGGGCTTGCCGAGCTGCGCCCGCGCGTAGGCGATCGCGCCGTCGACGAGCGAGCTCGCGGGCGGTGCCGGGTTCGGGTCGACGCCGGGCGGCGGGTTCGCGGGCGGGGGCGGCGGCTGGGTCGCCTCCTGCTGGGCCTTCTCCCACGAGAGGCCCGCCTGGTACTGCTGCTCGAGCTCCGCCGTCGTCCCCTTGAGGCTCGCCAGCTGCGCGTACAGCACCGCCTGGGTGGAGCTCTGCTGCGCGAGCTGCGCCTCCACGGCATCCGCGGACTGCTGCGCCTCGTCGGCGGACTGCTGCGCGGCATCCGCGAGCTTCTTGCGCTCCTGCTCGGCGACATCCGCCTCGCTCTGGAGGGAGCCCAGCGACTTCTTGTCGAAGACCGCGCGCTCCACGAGGGCGGCGGATGAGGCGCTGAGCTTCGACATCGTGCCGAGGCGGGAGAGCAGGGCGTCGGCGTCCGCCTCGGAGGAGAACGCGAGCGCCATCGACGCGTCGCCGCCGCCGGTGCGGGAGAGCCGCGCCACGAGGCCTGCGGCGAGGGCGGCCGAGTCGTCGGCGCGCTTCTGCGCGTCGGCGACCTGGCTCGCGAGCCGGGTCGACTTGGCCTCCGCGTCGGCGAGCGCCGAGCGGGCGATGGACGCGTCCTCCGCCTTCTCGAGGGCGATCTTGCCGAGCCGGTCGGCCTCCGCCTGCAGCTCGCCGACGAGCTTCTCGATCTTGGCGACCTCGGCGCGGGTGGCGGCCTCGCTCTGCTTGGCGGCCTGCACCTCCGACCAGGTCGGGTAGTCGCCGCGCAGCATGGGCGACGCGGCGGCGCCCGGCGCCGCGCCGGTGGCGGTCAGCGCGAACGCGGCGGCGAGCGACACGGCCGCGGTGGTCGCGGTGCCGGGTCTCGGCGGGGTCATCGCCCCGCCCGCATCCGCTCAGCCAAGGGTGATCCCCCGGTCGCGCATGAACGGCACCGGGTCGGTGAGGTCGCCGTTGATGCGGATCATGAAGTGCAGGTGGCATCCGGTCGAGCCGCCGGTGGTGCCGACCTTGGCGATCAGCTGGCCGGGGCCGACCTGCTGGCCGATGTGCACCCCGATGCCGCCGGGCATGATGTGGCCGTAGCCCGACGAGGTGCCGTCGCCGTGGTCGATGGTGATGTAGTTGCCGAGGTCGCTGTACCAGCCGGCGTAGGTGACCGTTCCGGCGTGCGCCGCGTAGATCGGGGCGCCGCAGCCCTGGCCGGCGAGGTCGACCCCGGAGTGGCCCTTCCACACGTGGTAGATGGGGTGGTACCGCCAGCCGAAGGGGCTCGAGATGTAGCCGGATGCGGGGCGCGCCCATCCGCTGGAACTCACCTCGCCGGCGGCGCCGGAGCCCCACTGCTGGCGGATGCCCTCGAGGTAGTCGGCCTCGGTGACCTCGCGCTTGTCGGTCAGGTAGGCGACGAGCGCCTGAGCCTTCGCCTGGGCCTCCTGCTGCGCGGCGAGCTGCGCGGCGGCCGCGGCGGCGGCATCCTGGGCGGCCTTGGCCTTGGCCTCGGCGTCCGCCTTGAGCTCGGCGAGCTTGTTCTGCTCCACCTCCTCCTGGGCGGCGAGGGACTGCGCGGTGTTCTGCAGCTGCAGCGCCTGCGCGTAGACGGCGCTGTTGCGCTCGGTGACCTTCTGCATGGTGCCGATGCGGTACAGGTAGCCGTCGGCGTCGCCGGTGTCGCTGAACAGGCCGGCGGTGAGGTCGGAGCCGCCCTGCTTGGCGAGGCTGTTGATGAGCTGCGTCGACTGCAGCTTGGCCGCGTCGGCCTCCGCCTGGGCGGCGGCCTGCTGCTCCTGGATCTTCTGCACGACGAGCGCCTGCGTGTCGTAGGCCTCCTGCGCGGCGGCGAACTCCTCGCCGCGCTTCTGGGCCTCGGCCTGGGTGCGGTCGACCGCGGCCTGGGCGGACGCGATGGCCTTGTTGAGCCGGTCGAGTTCGGCCTTCGCGGAGGCCTCGTCGCGCTTGGCGGCCTGCACGTCGGCCCAGCTCGGGTAGTCCGTGGCGGGCGCGGCGGCCGCGGGCTGCACGCCGAGCGTGACGGTGAGCAGCAGGGATGCGACGGCGGCGATCGTCGCCGTCGTGCGCGATCGTGTTTCTCCGGCGCGCGTGCGCGCCGTCCCCCGTCGATACTGCATGTCTCCCCGTCCTCTGCGACCACCGCGGCGTTATGTCACATGAGCAACATCAACCACACTAACAACACCTCGGCGCACACTCCAGGGTGCCCCGTCGGCGGGTCAAGCCTCAACCATCAGTTGAACTTCGACGGCAGGCCACGCCCGCATCCGCGAAAGTGCGCACATCTGCGGGCTCACGACCCCCCCGGGGGACGCAGAAGCGCGTACTCCCACCGAGGGCCGGGAGCGCCGGGGCCGATTCGCGTTAAGGGCGCGGGACACGTATGCTTGACCCTCGGTTGCTATGCGGTTCGCCGTCATGGCCCCATCGTTTAGTGGCCTAGGACACCGCCCTTTCACGGCGGCAGCACGGGTTCGAATCCCGTTGGGGTCACCAAACCGATCAAACTCAATAGCAAGGCCCTGTAGCGCAGTTGGTTAGCGTGCCGCCCTGTCACGGCGGAGGTCGCGGGTTCAAGTCCCGTCAGGGTCGCTGGTCGAGAGCCTTTCCGAAAGGGGAGGCTCTCGCACAATCAGCGGCTAGCCGCTGAGGCTCTGTAGCTCAGTTGGTAGAGCGCACGACTGAAAATCGTGAGGTCACGGGATCGACGCCCGTCGGAGCCACCACGAGAAGCCCCCGCCCAGCCGGGGGCTTTCGTCATGTCACCTTTCGGAGCCCTCATGTCCACCTCCCTCACCACGGGCAGCCCCTGGCGTGTCATCCTGCTGTTCTCGGCGCCCCTGCTCGTGGGCAACGTCGTGCAGCAGCTGTACCAGGTGGTCGATGCGATCGTCGTGGGCCGCTACCTCGGCATCGAGTCGCTCGCCGCGGTCGGCGCGACCGGCAGCCTGCTGTTCCTGCTGCTCGGCTTCGCCTGGGGTCTCACCTCGGGATTCGCGATCCCCACCGCCCAGGCCTTCGGCGCGGGCGACGCCGCCGGCGTGCGGCGCTCGGTGGCGTCCGGCACGATTCTCACCGCCGCCGCGACCGCGGTGCTGACGGTCGGGGCACCGCTCATCACCGAGCCGGCGCTGCGTCTCATGAACACCCCGCCCGAGTTGCTGCACGGGGCGACCGTGTTCGCGCAGATCAACTTCCTCGGCGCCGGCGCGATCATGTTCTTCAACTACCTGGCGGCGATCATCCGCGCCATCGGCGACTCCCGCACCCCGCTCGTGTTCCTCGCGATCGCGTGCGGGCTCAACGTCGGCCTCGTGATCCTCATGGTGGGACCCCTCGGCTGGGGCGTCGCCGGCGCGGCGATCGCGACCGTCGTGTCGCAGGCGGTGTCGGTGCTGCTGTGCCTCGAGTACCTGCGCCGACGCGTGCCGGCACTCCACGTGCATCGCGCCGACTGGCGGGTGAGCCGCGCCGACCTCGCCGAGCACCTGCGGCTCGGCCTGCCCATGGGATTCCAGGCCTCGATCATCGCGATCGGCACGCTCGCCGTTCAGATCCGCCTCAACGAGCTCGGCGCCGACGCGGTCGCCGCCTACACGACGGCCTCGCGGGTGGACGGACTCGCCGTCGCGCTCCTGCAGTCGCTCGGGCTCGCCGTCTCGATGTTCGTCGCCCAGAACTACGGCGGCGCGCGACCCGACCGCATCCGCCGCGGCGTGCTGCAGGGCACCTGGATGTCGCTCGGCGCGGCCGTGCTGCTGGGCGCCGTCTTCATCACCCTCGGCACCTCGCTCGTGCGCCTGTTCGTCGGCGACGGATCGGAGGCGGTGACCGCGATGGCCGCCCAGATGCTCGTGATCAACGGCGCCACCTACGGGGTGCTGGGCGTGCTGTTCGTGCTGCGCGGAGCCCTGCAGGGCCTCGGTCACACGATGATCCCGACCGTCACCGGGGTGACCGAACTCGTCATGCGGGTGGCCGCCGCGGTGGCGCTCGGCGCCGTGTTCGGCTTCGTGGGGGTCGTCTGGAGCAACCCGCTCGCCTGGATCGGTGCGGTCGCCATCCTCGTGCCCGCCTACGTGCGCGCGCATCGCGAGCTCGCCCGGCTGCCGATCGCCCCCGCCGTCATCACCCCGACCACGCCGATCCCGGTGGTCGGGCCCACCGATGGCTCGATGGTGGTCGACGCGATCGTGACGCAGCCGATCACGCTGCCCGCGACCGCGGAGCGCCGCAATCTGATCCGGGTGCTCGCGCGCCGCGCACCGTCGCGACGCCGCTGACCTGGGCGCTTCAGCCGTGGGCCATGGCCGGCCGCACGGCGCCCGCGCAGCGCAGGTCGCGGAGGCCGAAACCGCCCCGCGGCAGCGCCGCGCGGATGAGCTCCTCGTCGAAACGGCGATGCGGACGGACGCCGGCCGGCAGCTCGGGCGCGAACGGCTCCGGCGCGCTGACGCCCTCGGCGAGCATCCGCGCCTGCGCCTTCGCGACGAGGGGCACCTTCATCGTCCACTCCGTGAACTGCGCGAGCAGCCGGATGCTCCACACCGGCACGGCGACGAACAGGGGTCGGCGGCCGGCGACGCGCGCGATGCGGCGCACCGCCGCGCCGAGCTCGAGCTCCTCGGCTCCCATCACCGCGACCGTCGGCTCGTGGATGCGACCCTCCGCCGCCGCGAGCAGCACCTCGACCATGTCGTCGACGGGCACGGGGCGCACCGTGAGCGCGCGGTACCCGACGGTCGCGAACACGGGGAAGGTGCGCACGGCCCTGGTGACGTGGTCGACCATGTGGTCACCGGGGCCGTAGATCATGCCCGACTTGAGGATGATGTGCTCGATGCCCGAGTCGCGGATGATCTCCTCGGCCGCCCACTTCGTCTCGTGGTACGCCGACCCGCAGTCGGGGCGGGCGCGCAGGAAGCTGAGCATCACGATCCGCCGGACCCCCGCGCGGCTGGCCGCCTCGACGACGGCGCGGGTCCCCGCCACGTGCACCCGCGCGAAGGTCTGGCCGCCGAGCTCGCGGTTGATGCCGGCGCAGTGGACGACGACCTCGCAGCCGGCGAACGCGTCGGCGAGCGCGTCGACGTCGTCGATCTCGACGCCGGTCCGGCGGGAGACGATCGCGGTCTCGGCGGGGTCGAGGCGCTCGGCGAGGTGCCGCCCGACGAAGCCGGTGCCTCCGGTGATGGCGATGCGCATGACGGCCTCCGTATTTCGCTGATTGGCTACAGAGCTAAGTTATATCTAGCAATGGTGCTAAATTGCAACCATGACGGATTCGGCGAGCGACATCTTCGCCGCACTCGCGCACCCGACCCGCAGGCAGATCCTCCAGGACCTCAAAGACGGCGAGCTGGCGGCGGGAGAGATCGCGGCGCGCTTCAACAGCTCCGGCCCGACGATCTCGCGGCACCTCGGCGTGCTGCGCCAGGCGGGGCTCGTGACCGAGCGACGCGACGCCAACCGCATCCTGTACTCCCTGGTGAGCGACCGCCTCGCCCTCTCGGTCGGCGACTTCCTCTCCACGGTCTGCCCCGAGCAGATCGTGTTGCGTGAGGTGCGCAAGCGCAGCACGCCGAGTGGTCGTATTCCGGCCTCTGACACCCCGGTTTAGGGCGGGAACACGACCGCTCGGGGACGTTGGGCCCTCGCCTGCGCGCACGCTCGGCGCTAGCGTGGGCGCGATGCCCCGACAGCCGCGCCGCCGCGAGATGGTCGCCGACGCGACCCTCGTCTCGCTCGCCGCCGTCCGACAGGCGGTCAAGAACCTCATGCTCGTGCGGGCGCTGCGCGACGCCGCCGACTTCGACGAGGAGTGGTACGCGGATGCCGTGCGCCGCGAATTCGAGGTGCTCGCCTCGCAGGCGGATGCCGAGGCCGCCCGGCTCACGAAGGCGCGCGCGAAGGCGACCGGCCGCCGCGGCCGCGCCGTCACCGCCGACGACTACCACGCCGTCGACACCCGCCGGCTGCGGCGGCGCATCCGGGTGCTCGGCGAGCTCGCCGAGCAGCTGCGCGGCCTCGCGGGAGACGACGCGACGGTGGCATCCGTGATCGACGAGGCGCGCATCCAGGCCCTCGACGAGATCGCGCAGGCGGCGGCAGCGGCCCACGGGCGCGGCCGCACCAAGCCCGCGAGGGGCGTCGCCCGGTCGAAGGCGCTCCAGGCGCTGCGCGAGGAGCTCGAGGACTACGCCGACTGACCCCGGCACACCGGCCGACGCGGCTTCCCGCGGAGGCGGGGCGGCAACTGGTGCCGCCCCGCCTCCGGCCTGATCAGCCCTCCCGACGGCGCAGGCGCGAAGCGACTGCGGCAGCACCCAGCAGCAGCGCGAGCAGCGCAGCGACCGCGACCCACGGGGTGGCGGGTCCGGCGCCGGTCCCGGCGAGGCCGGTGGCCGTGACCGTCAGCGCCGCGGATGCCGTTGCGCCGGTCTGCAGGTCGGTGACGGCGAGCGTGTGCGCACCCGCCGCAGTGCCCGCCGGGATCGTGACCGTGACCTCGATCGTTCCCGCCTGGGAGGCGGTGACGGTGGCGAGGGTCACCGGGGTGGAGTGCAGCACCAGCTCCACCTCGCCGCCCGGGGTCAGCCCGCTCGCCGTGACGACCAGGCGGCCACCGGCCGCCACCGTCTGCAAGCTCAGGGCGAGGTCGATCGGCACGAGAGCGACCGCTCCCGCGGTGAGGGTGCGCGACCAAGCCGCATACCCTGTCGCGGACGCCGTCACCTGCACGGTGAGCAGCTTCCCGACATCGCCCGTCGCGGGCGTGAAGGCGGGGCCGGTCGCGCCGGGCACCGCGGTCCCCGCGAGGAACCACTGGTAGCCGACGGTCGCCGCCGGGGTGAAGGTGCCCACCGTGACCGCGAGCGCACCGCCCACGAGCGGCTGCCCGGTGAGCGCCGGCTCCGCCGAGACGGCCAGCAGCCCCTGCTGCACGAGCCCCAAGTCGAGCGTCGCCACGGCATCCGAACGGTTCGGGGCGGAGGCCGTCACGACGACCGTGAGCGGCAGCCCCACATCCGCGAGACCCGGCGTGAACGTCAGGCCCGTCGCCGCGGGCACCGCGATCCCGTCGAGGTACCACTGGTAGCCCACGGTCGCCCCGGACGGCGCGTAGCTGCCGGGCACCACGGATGCCGTGCCGCCGAGGCGCGCCTCACCTGCCCGCTGCGGCGCGGTGACCGTCTCCACGGGCACCTGGATCACCGTGCCGGCGTCGAGGGTGCGCGTCCACGTCGTGTAGCCGGGGCGCGTCGCCGTGACGACGACCGTGAGCTGCCCGCCGAGGTCGCCCACGACGGGCGTGTAGGCGGATGCCGTGGCGCCCGCGATCGCACTGCCGTCGAGCGACCACTGGTAGCCGAGCGTCGCCGCCGGGGTGAAGGTGCCTACCGTCATGTCGACCGTCTCGCCCACGACCGGCGAACCCGAGAGCGTCGGCTCGGCCGATGCCGCGAGCACCCCCGGGGCGACGTTGCCGAAGTCCAGCGGCGTCGCCGCATCCACCCAATCGCCCAGCGTGTCGCTGTACGACGCGGTCACGACCGCCGTGAGCGACAGGCCCGCATCGGATGCGGTCGGCACGTAGCTCGCGCCCGTGCCGACGGACACGCCGTCCACGAACCACTCGTACGACTCGCTCGCCGCGGCCGGAGTGTAGGCACCGGGGATCACCGTGAGGGTGTCGTCCACGCGCGCGGTGCCGGGGCCCTGCGGCGCGGTCACCGTCTCCACGAAGGGATCCGGCACCGTCACCGGGAGCTGCTCGATCGCCGCGAGGTTGCCCGCGACATCCGTGGCCCGCGCCTGGATGACGTAGTTGCCCGCGCCGACGAGCGTGATCGGGCCCGTGTACGGCGTCCAGGACGCGTCGCCGAGCAGCTTCCACTCGACCGAGGCGACGCCGGAGCCCGCATCCGTCGCGGTCACGGTGACCTCGGCGTGCGCGCCGTTGGCGGCGACATCCGCGGTGAGGCCCACGGTCGGGGCGACCGAGTCGACCTTGATCGCGGCGACCGCGATCGCCCCGTTCACGCCGTCGCGCGCCGCGCGCGCCTCGACCGTGTGCTCGCCGTTCGCCAGGGCGGGCAACGTGACCGCGCCCGTCGCGCTCTCGGTGAGGTCCGTCCAGGCGCCACCGTCGACGCGGTACTGGATGACGCCGGGCGTCTGCAGCAGCACCGCGGCCTGGGCCGTCACGGTCGGGCTCGCCGGGTACCAGCCGGATGCCGGTACAGCGGGCGAGGCCGAGATCATCACCGCCGGCGCCTCGGGCACCGCGAGCGCCGCGATGTCGGACGCCGAGATGCGGCTCGAGTAGACCCGCAGCTCGTCGATGCCGCCCGTGAACCAGCCGGTGCCGTAGGTCGGCGCGCTGCCGACCGAGTCGACCTCGCTCGGGGTGCCCGCGACGAGGGTGTTGGAGCTGAACGCGACGCTGACCGCGGGCTTCGCGACTCCGTCAAGGTAGAGCGTGATGGTCTTGCCCGTGTAGTCGTAGACCGCCGCGATGTGGTGCCAGCGCCCGTCGTTCGGGTAGGCGAACAGTGCGCTGCGGTAGCTGTCGCTCGCCTGCGAACGGCCGGCGATCTGCAGCTGGTTGCCCTTGAAGTTCACGTCGATCCCCGCGCCGGCGGCGTTGATCCGCAGCCCGAGCACCCAGTTGCTCTCGGCGGTTCCCGAGGTCGGCAGGTTGGTCGGACGGATCCAGGCCGCGACGGTCGTCGCGGTCGCCCCGTTGAGCGACTTCACGAGCTGGTTGACCGCTCCCGTCGGGTTCGGCTGGATGACGCCGCGCCCGTTGCCGGGGAACAGCATCGCGTTGCCGCGCGGTCCGGGAGCCGTCGCCAGCGTCGAGCCGAGCACGCGCCCGTTGCCCGAGAGGTCGGGGTAGCTGTTCGCCGCGCTCGTCGCGTCGAACGACCAGGCGCCCACGAGGCTCGTGACCGTGAGTGGCACCGAGGTCGCGGTCGCGGAGACCGCGCCCGGAGCGGATGCCGTGGCGACGACGCGCAGCACGGTTCCGGCATCCGCCGCGACGATCGCGCGCGCGGCCGAGGTCGCGCCCGCGATGTTCGTGCCGTTGCGCTGCCACTGGTAGCTCACGGTCGCGCCGGCACTGGCCGTGGCGCTCGCGGTGAGCGTCTGGCCGACCGTCGGGGTGCCCGCCACGCTCACGAAGCCGATCGTGACGGAGGGCTGCACCGGCACGGAGACGACCGCGGAGACGACCGAGGTGCTCGTGCGGCCGATCGCGGACCCGGTGACCTGCACCGACACCTCCGCGCCGCCGTCCGAGGCCGTGAGCGTATACGTGGCACTCGTCGCGCCCGCGATCGGGACGCCGCCGCGCAGCCACTGGTAGCCGAGCGAGGCACCCGCGGGGTCGGTCGTGCCGACCGTCGCGGCGAGCGTCTGGCCGATCGTGGGCGTGCCCGAGATCGCCGGGGTCGGCACGCCGACCGCCGGGGCCGCCGAGGTCGAGAGCACGGCGCCCGTGAACACGCCCTGATCGAGGGTCGCGGACGACAGGTTCGAGTTGGCAAACATGCCGACGTCGAGCGGGCCGGAGTCGGCGCCGACGAGCGTGAGGGTGCCGATCGTGGTCCACGCCGCCGTCACCGAGGCGCGGGCGTAGCCGACGACCGTGGCGGCGTCGGTGCGCACGAGCCGCAACTGCACGGGAGCGGTGAGGGCCGTCTTGCTGCCCTCCCAGTCGATCCAGCCGTCGCCGTTGGAGTCACGCTGCAGGAAAACGCCGTTCTGGCTCGACACGACGAGCGCGCCGTAGCCGGTCGAGGGCCCGCTCGCGCGGGACAGGTCGTTGCGCACCAGGATGCCGGCCCGGGTGTCGAGCTTGGCGAGCTGGGTCATCGAGCTGAGCGTGACCTCGAGGGCACCGCCGACGGGGAGCGCATCCGCCTGGTAGACGGTGCTCACGGCGTCGGATGCGGTCCAGAGCCCGACGTTGCCGTCGCCGATCCGGAACGAGCCGGTGCCGAGCTGGCAGAACGAGGACGCGGCGGCCGGGCCCCACGCCGCGGTGTGCCACGGTGCGGCGACCGCGCACTGGGCGGGGGCCGGGGTGAGGTACACCGTGTAGACGGCCGAGTGGGCTCCGTCAGCCGAGCTCAGCTTGACCTTCACCTGCGACGCGGAGCTCGAGACCTCCACGACGGCGCTCGCGTCGGTGGGCGTCGCCACGACCACGGGGGCCATTCCGCTGCCGGTGATCGAGTAGGTGGTCGTCCCGGACGAGAAGCCGGGCACGCCGACCCCGTCGAGGGTGAGCGCCTGCAGGGTCAGGTCGGCGGGCGGAGCGTCCGCGATCGTGACGGGGAGGCTCCGGAACATCAGCAGGCCGACGTGCTTGGTCGTCGCGACGGTCGGACCCGTGCCGTTGTGGCCGTAGTACGTGAGCTTCGCCGTGGTCGAGCCGAGCGGTGCCGACAGAGTGAGGCGCAGCACCCCGTTGCCGGGGGAGGCGACCGACACGATCTGCGCGGACGTGCCCTCGAGGCCGAAGTCACCGGCCGGGTTGCCCGTCACGACGAGCGGGTCGCTCGTGTTCTGCAGTTGCACCTCGATGACGTTGGAGCTCGTCATCCCGGTGACGGATGCCGGGTTGGGCGCCGAGAGCCCCGCCCCGCTGCCGCCGAAGAAGTCGCGCTGCAGCACGCCGGTCGCCTGCTCCGCGATCTGCGAGTAACCGTTGGCGTAGGGGTAGTGGCAGCCGTCGTGCTCGGCGATGCCTGAGGTCGACAGCGTCGTCAGATGGTAGCCGGGGAAGGTGGCGGAGAGGGTGCGCTGCGCCTCACGGAGGTCGATGCCCGTGGTCTGCACGGCGCAGGAGTTGCGCACCTGGAAGGCGTAGTACTGGATATTCGCCGCAGCGCCGCCGCGTGCGAAGTCGCTCGTCCAGTCCTGCAGGAGCGCTCCGAATCCGGCGGTGTGCTCCGCGGCGCGGTTCTGGTCGCTCTCGCCCTGGTAGTAGAACAGCGCGCGCACCGAGCCGAGCAGTCCGGCGTCCTTCATCCGCAGGTACAGCCGACCGTAGTTGTTCGCCGAGTTTCCGGGGTTGGCGTCGTCGCGGGCGAAGTACTCGATGGCCTGGCCGCCGCGGGCACCGTTGATGAGTGCCACGGGGATGCCGGTCGAGTTCACGAGCTGCGCGGCCGCCTGCAGTGCCCAGATGCCCACGTGCCCCGCGTTCCAGCGGGTGCCGTTGTTGGAGGTCCCGACGAAGCCTTGCGCATAGTTCCAGGAGTGCTCGCCGACGGAGATCACCGGGCTCTGGTCGGGCGTGCCGTAGGAGCGCACCCATTCGGAGAGGTAGGCGTTCGCCGCGACATCCGCCTGCTGGCGCGCGATGGCCTCGGCGTTGGACTGACCCTGCACGACGATGACGTCTCCCGCGAGCAGCCCCGTCCACTGGCCGGCGCTCATCGTGCCGGCCGCCGTGGTGACGAGCAGCTGCGCGTCGTACCGACGGGTCTCGGCGGTGATCGGCACGCTCACGGTGAACGCGCCGCCCGCGGCGGGAGCGACGGTGGCGGTCAGCGGCGTGACATCGCCCTGGCGCGTCAGACGCAGCTCCACCCCGGTGACCGAGGGGTCGGCTGTTCCCCGGACGATGACATCGGCCTTATTGGTGGTCGTGTCGCGCGGGTAGAGGCGCAGGTCTTCGGGGTGCTCGGTGAGCGAGACGAGGCTCTGGTGCACGAACACCGTCAAGGTGCGCGCCGTGTACGCGGCCCCGTTCTTGGCGAAGGTCCAGTCCGGGTTGGCGCCCGCCGACTGTCCGATGCCGATGTCGAGCGGCCCCTGGTTCCAGCCGTTGACCGCGAGCACGGTCTTCGGCGCCGCGGCACCCGCGACGCCCTCGGCGACCGAGTGCACCTGGAAGGAGCCGTAGCTGCCGGTGGCCATCGGGGTGTCATCCGCGTCGTAGAGAGTTGCGGACGCCCCGGCGACCTGCCCGCTCGCTGTCGGTGTGTAGTCGAGGTTCCACATCTCGAGGTAGCCGGACGCCTGCGGTCCGGTCGTCACGCCCGGCACATTGGACTGGACGTCGAGCCCCGAGACCCGCTCGCGGCGGATGTCGGTCGACGCGACGGGGATGCCGAGCTTCGAGGCGTCCGAGTTGTAGGCCTGCATCGAGGCGAGCACCCAGTCGGTGCCGCTCGGCTTGGCGAGCTCGAGGCAGTAGCCCACCCGGTCGACGGCGCCGACCGTCGCCGTCGCGTCGTAGTCGTATACGCCACTCCAGGCGCCGACGGGAAGCTTCGCCTGTTCCACGGCCACCATGCCCGCCGCGCTCGCGGCCGCATCGCAGGAGGTCGGCGTGAGCGTGCCACCGCTGCCGCCGCCGTCGCGCATGGCGTAGAGCGCCTGGACGTCGGATGCGCTGAGCGCCTTTCCGAGCACGCGCATGTCGTCGAGTCGACCGGTGAAGGAGAGGCCGCTGGAGGGCGAGCCGCCGATCGTCGAGGGGTTCGTCGGCGTGCCCGGCGTGTAGGAGGTAGCGCTCCAGCTCGGGGTGACCCCGTTGCCGAAGTTCGGCGTCTGCTCGACCCCGTCGAGGTAGAGGCGGATCTGCTTGTTCTGGTAGTCGAGGATGGCGGCGATGTGGTGCCAAGCACCGTCGTTCGGGTACGCGAAGCGCTTCTGCTGGTAGCTGTCGCCCGCGGCCGAGCGGCCGGCGACGCGCAGGTTCTGCCCGTCGAAGAGCACGTCGACGCCGGCGCTCTGCGCGTTGATACGGGTGCCGAAGATCACGTTGTTCTCGCCGGATGCGGCGATCGCGGTGGGGCGGATCCAGCCGGCGACGCTGATCGCCTTCGCACCGGAGAGCTGCTCGTCGAGCTGGTCGCCGAGCACGACGCGCGTGGAGCCGCCGAGAGCGATCGAGCCGCCGACGGCGCCCGCCGAGGGCGTGCCCGTCCCGGTCGCGGTGTTGCCGTACACCGAGCTGTCGCCCCAGGTGCAGCAGGCGGTCTCGTCGAACTTCCAGTGGCCGACGAGGTCGCTGGAGACGACGTCGAACACGACGGAGATATCGCGCGTGGTGCCGTCCTGGGCGGTGATCCGCGCGACGCCGGTCGGTGTCGCGTTCGTCATGACCGGCTGGCTCACGACGGTCGCGGTCGCTTTCGGCGAGCGCGGCACGAGCTGGCTGATGGTGACGGCGGCGGGCGTCTTGCCCGGGAGTGCACCCGCCGTGACGTGGTAGGTGTTCACGCCGTCGGTGGGGTAGAGGAGGACGCCGTTGGACAGCACGAGCACCGTCGCGGAGGTGCTGTGGTCGGGGGCTGCCGGACGTTTCGCGATGAATGTCTGCACGCGGTTCGTCGCGCCCTGGGTGATCGTGACGTCGATGCGCTGGGTCTGCCCCGGCTGCAACGTGACCGACTGCGAGGCGGGGCTCGCCGTGACGCCGCCTGCCGTCGCGAACGCGAGCAGGGAGTTCTCCGAGGTGACGGTGACCGTCTGCACAGCCGCGCTCGGCGTGTACGCGCGTGCGGTGCCGTTGACGGTCACCCCGCTCAGGGAGGGTTGGGTCGGCGCGTACAGCTCCGCGATCTGCGGGCCCGTCAGCGCGGTGCGCCACACGCGGAGCTCGTCGAGGTCGGCGGGAAGCAGTGCGCCCGAGGTGGCCGAGCCGACCCGGTCGTGGGCGGTCGGGTTCGCGACCTCGTAGCTGGGCGAGCCGAAGCTGACCGTGCTGCCGGCGGCATCCACCTCCGCACCGTCGATGTAGAGGTGCAGGGCGCCACCGACCAGGTCGGCGGACATCGCGACCTGGTGCCAGGCGCCATCCGTGGGGTAGGGGATGGTGCGCACGACGGCGGCACTGCCCGCGGATGGGCGCACCTCGGCGCGCAGCGTGTTGTCGCTTCGCAGCGAGAGCTCGACGCCGGTGGTGGTGCCGTTGACGGCCGTCTGCACGATGACCCCGTTGGAGGGGATGGTCGTGCCCGCGCGCACCCACGACGACACCGTGAGGCCGGACGCGTTCCACAGGGTCGGGTGCAGCTGGAAGCCGAGGTCGATGCCGGGGTTGGCGCCGCTGCTCGGGCGGAAGGCACCACCGGAGCTGCCGTCGACGACGGCGCTGCCCGCGACGTTCTCGGCGACGATGCTGTGGGAGGGCGTCACATCCGCGGCGAGGGTCGTGAGGTTCGTCGGGTCGTCGAAGCCGAGGTGCAGCACCTCGTCACCCCGGCCGAGCCAGGTGCGGAAGTTCGCGTAGCGATGGAACGTCATCTGGTTCGTGTCGTGATTGCTGGAGGCACCGTTGGATGCGGTGCGCGAGACCAGCAGCAGCTCGTCGCCGTCGATCTGCATCGTCGGCTGGGAGAAGGCGCTGCGCCGCACCGAGTCCTCCCAGCTGAATCGCTGGTCGTCGGTCGCGAGGTTGGTGACGAACTTCCAGCCGGTGAGGTCGTACGACTCGTAGAGGGAGAGCACGTTGCGCTGGTGGGAAAGCCCCGAGTAGGTGTACGTCGTCTCCTGATTGCCGACCATGAGGTAGCGGTCGGAGATCGCGTCGTACAGGACGTAGAACTTGTTGATCGGCACACCCTCGGGCCAGGCGACGCCGCCCACCTCGGTGAGCGTCGTGCCGTCGTCGCTGATGCGGGCCATGAAGGCCTGCTCGGGGTGGCCGTGCCAGCGCAGGAGGTTTACGACGTGGCCGGTGCGGTCGACCACAGGGTTCCCCTCGAGCACGAGCGAGGTCGTGCCCTCGGTGGACTTCGTCCAGCTCGCCGGGTTCAGCAGGTCGGCGCCGAGGTCGGCCGAGATCGCCAGCGCGCGGAAGTTGCCCCACGATCCTCCGAGGTAGTGCTCGTAGGTCTTGTAGATGCGCCCGTTGGCGATCGCGATGGGCGTATCGCCCGTGTGGTAGGTACCCGAGAACAGCACTGTCGGCTGGGTCCAGCTGAGGCCGCCGTCGGTGCTCCGGGAGATGACGATGTTGTCGTACTCGTCGGCGGCGCCGATGCCCATGAGGTAGACGGCATCACCGAGTTCGAAGATCGTGGCCCAGAACATCGGCTCGACCACCGCGGTGCGGGTCCAGGTGTCTCCCTTGTCGGTGCTGCGCAACACCTCCGTGTAGCGCTTGCCCCCGGGGCCGAAGCTGCTGCTACCGCTACCGAAGCGGTTGGATGCGGCGAGGTAGCTGCCATCGGCGAGCACCTCGAGGGTGGGCGAGCCGACGAAGGCGCCCGAGGACGCCGGCGAGTAGCTGAGCACCGACTCCTCGCTCACGCCGAAGGGCGTCGCCTCCGCGGAGCTCCCCGCGACGAACACGAGGGCGGAGACGCCGAGCGCGAGGGCGACAGTCGCGGCGGTGGCGCGCGCGAGGCGCGACCGGATGCCGACGGGTGCGGTGACCGACGTGGCTGACTTCATTGTCGTTCCTTTGGTGGTGCGGCTGTGTGGCGGGAATGTAAAGGGTGTTGACGTCAACATCTAGGGTGAATCGAGGGCCCGTGCCGGGTGGCCCACAGGCTCACCCGGCACGGGCGGGGGTCATCGGCTCGCGGGTCCGCGACGACGGCGGATCGCGAGCAGGGCGCCCGCGGCCAGCAGCAGCGTCGCGAGCAGCGCGGTGTCCCGCACGGTATCCGGCACGCCGGTGCCCGCGAGGTCGCCCGCCGCCGCGAGCACGGTGATCGGCGCCTCGGCCGTCGCGCTCGTCGTGAGATCGCGCACCACGATGTGGTGGGCGCCCGGCGCGGTTCCGCTCGGGATCCGCGCCGTCGCGCTCAGGGTGCCCGAGCTCGTCGCGGTGAAGGTGCCGAGCGCGACCGGGATGGAGTGCAGCTCGAGCGCAACCGCGCCGTTCGGCGTGAGCCCGCTCACCTCCACCACGAGGGTGTCGCCGCGCGTCACCGTCGTCGCGGACAGCTCGAGGTCGAGCGTGCCCACCGGGGTGGAGGTCACGAACTCGCCCGCCGAGGAGGCGGTCGTGCCGGTGAACCCGGTGGCGGATGCCGTCACGACGACCGCGAGCCGCTTGCCCGCGTCCGAGGCGACGGGCGTGTAGCTGGCACCGTCGGCATCCGGGACGTCGACGCCGTCGAGCGTCCACTGGTAGCCGAGCACGGCTCCGGCCGGGTCGGCGACGACGGATGCCGTGAGCGGCACCCCGACAACGGGCGCCGCGGAGAGCGCCGCCGAGAGCGCGATCTTGCGGTCGAAGCTCAGCTGGTACGTCGTCGTGGTCACGCCGTCCCACGCGGTCACCACGACGGTCGCGACGGGCGTGCCGCCGCTCGCCTGGGTGAGCTGCACGGTGGCGTGGGCGCCCGCGGCGGTCGCCCCGACGACGGGGAACGCCGATCCGGTCACCGGCACGGTGTAGCTCGTGACCGAGGGCGAGAAGCCGTCGACCGGCTGCCCGCCGACCGTGAGGCTCGCGAGGCTCGCGTCGTGGAAGCCCGTGGGAGCCGCGATCGTCGCCGGGGTGCTCGTCGCGGTGGTGCCCGTGAAGCCGGTCTTGCTCGCCGTCACGACGACGCGGAGCACGCCGCCGGCCTGCGCCGGCGTCGGCACGTAGCTCACGGAGGTGGCCCCCGGGATGTCGACGCCGTCGAGCGTCCACTGGTAGCCGACCGTCGCATCCGAGGGGTCGAGCTCGGCGACCGCCGACACCGTGGAGCCGACCTCGACGGTGCCGGAGATCGAGGCCGCCGCCGCGACCGTGCGCGCGATCGTGAGGATGTAGCTCGCGGTCGTGCCATCCTCGGCGACCGTCGTGATCGTCGCCACCCCGCCGTTGCCCTCACTCGGCTGCACGACGCTCACGCGCGCCTTGGTGTCGAGGGGGAAAGCCTGCACGACGGGCAGGTGGGCGCCGATCGCGTCGAAGGTGCATGCGCTCAGCGCGAGGTTGCAGCCGGCGTCCACACCGTCCACCCGCAGCTCCGCGAGCCTCGTCAGCGACGACGTCGCGGCGACGGGCGTGAAGATCTGCACCTCGGAGACGATCATGTGGGTGTTCGAGGTCTGCCGGGTGAGCACGACGCGGAAGCCGTCGGCCGTCACGGGCGGGAAGGTGAGGGCGACGATCGGCCCGACCGTCCCCATCCCCGAGCTGTACGGCGTGCTGAGCGCCGGGTTCGCGGTGACTGTGCCGGTCACCGTGGTCCAGGCGCCACCCGGCACGCGGTACTGGAACTGGATCGCCGAGGGCCAGCTGTTGGTGCCGTCCGCGTAGAGGTACACCGTGCTGCCCTGGACGAGCTGCGCGGGGAAGGTGTACGTCAGCGTGTCCGAGGCGTTCTGAGTGCCGCTGCGCCAGTTCGACCAGCCCTTGTCGGTGAGGTTGTTGTTCCGCGTCCGGTCGACGCCGTAGGAGGCCGACTCGGTGTACGTCGCGGAGGCGACCGTGGTCGAGTCGGGGGCGATGTTGCGCCCCGTCGAGTCGGCCACGATGACCGAGAGCGTCGCCGGGGTGGGCACCCCGTCGAGGGACGCCGTGCCGGGCACCGTCACGATGCCGACCGAGGCGAAGGACGCGTCGCTCAGCCCGCTCCAGTTCCAGGTGACGGGGGCGGCGAAGGACAGCTCGGATGCGCCCTGCCGCGCGCGCACGGTCGTCGGCGCGCTCGCCTGCACAGCCGCGAGGCTCAGGCCCTTGACGACGGTCGCGGATGCGGGATCGACCGAGCCGAGCGTGCCGACGTCCACGAGCAGCGTCGTCGCGAACGCCCGCCCGAGCGGATCGGTCGCGGTGCCGGCGACCTCGACGCGGCCGGGGGCGTCCCACGCGGATGCGGGGATCGCATCCCACGTCACGGGGACGGCGGCGCCGGTGCCCCACAGGTAGGTGGCGGCGACGGTCGCGGGCGGCGTCACGGGCACGCCGACGCTCGTGTGAGCGGTGACCGTGACCTGCTTCGGCGCGAGGTCGCGCACCTTCCAGCGCTGGTTGCCGCCGCCGGAGTTGCCCCACCAGCCGACGCTCGCGTTCTCGGCCGTCGAGCTGCTGCCGACATCGAGCACGCTCTCCATCGCAACATTGAGCAGGGCGATGTCCGTGCCGTTGGTCGAGGTCACGATCCACTGGGTCTGCGGGTTCGCCGCGGCATCCGCGAGCGAGACGCCCGTTCTCAGATCGGTGTTCGAGGAGGTCGCGCCGAGTACCCGGCCGTCGCCTGCGACGACGACGAAGCGGCGGTCGCTCGCGTCGCCCACCTGGTGGAAGGTCCAGGCCTGGCCCGCCGAGGAGGAGTTGAGGGTCGTGATCCGGGTCGGCGGGTTCGTCATCGCGGTCGCGGTAAGCGCCTTGCCGCTCTGCACTCCGACGAGCTGGTAGGTGCCGCCGTCGACGATCTTCATGGCGGCGTCCGAGACGCCCGAGACGCCCGAGACGACGAAGGTCGTCACCGACTTGGCGGGCACCGTGAGCTTCGCGGATGCCGTGGTCGCGTTCACCGGGACCGCCGCGCCCTGCACGAGCGCGTTCCCGGTCGGGTTCGCCGCCGAGGATGCCTGGGTCGTCACGTAAGGGGTGACGCTCGCACCCGGCGCGATGGCGCCGAACTTCGAGAGGTCGAGCGTGACATCCGCCGCCGTGGTGCCGGAGTTCGTGTACACGAGGGTCGTCGTCCGGCCGTCGGCCGACACGGCCGCCGTCGTGGAGGTGTTGTCGACCGCGATGAGCGAGTCGCCCGGGCGGATGAAGTGGGTGTAGTTGCGGATGGTGTTGTACTTCGAGTTGACCTCGACCCCGCACGCGGGCGCGCCCGTCGACACGCCGCCCGCGGCATCCACGCGGCGCTTGGACTTCCACACCTCGACGCCGCCCTCGTCGTAGGGCTTGCAGTCGAGGTCGATGAACACCGAGCCCCAGTTGAGGTTCTCGCCCGAGGGCTGCATGTTGTAGAGGTCCTCGACCGGCTGCCAGAGCACCCAGGCCTTGGGCTGGAGCTCCCGCAGGTCGTCGTTGATCCGGCCCGCGATGCCGATGCCGTTCTCGATCGAGGTCGGGTTCCAGCCGTTGACCCAGCTGCCCTCGATCTCGCTCATCCACAGCGGCTTGTCGGCCGCGCGCGCGAAGTCGCCCACCTGGAGGCGGCCCGAGGTGCCGTAGGTGTGCACGTTGAGCTGGGAGATCGCATCCCGCACGGCCTGCGTGTAGGCGGCGTTGGTCCAGTTGGTCTTGAAGATGTCGGGGTTGGTCTCGTCCATCGCTGAGACGACGGCGTCGGTGTCCGCGCCGGCCAGGGCGGCGGCGAGCGCCTGCACGAGCGCGGCCTGGCGGGCCGGGCCTACGTGCATGCCCTCCTGGCGTCCGCCGGACGGCTGGCCGTTCGCGACGTTGGGGCCGCTCGTGCTCCAGTAGTTGGTGTTGGGCTCGTTGAGCGGGTCGATCGTGGAGAACGAGATGCCGTAGGTCGCCTCGAGGTACTCGGCGACGCGCACGAGGTACTGGGCGAACTTGTCGATCGCCGCGGGCTTGAGCTGCTCGGCCGTCGCGTTCGTGCCGCCCGAGACGTAGCCCGACTCCGTCATGAAGTAGGGCGCGGAGTTGGCGAACGCCTCCCAGTGGGTGATCGGCTGACGCGGGTCCTCCGCGAGGCGCTGCACCCACCAGCGCTGGGTCGCATCCGCGTCGAAGTTGTACATCGAGTCGTCGGAGGAGTTCCACGCGGCGAGCAGATCGTTGCGGCTCCACCAGTTGGTGCCCACGCCGCCGTAGACGCCGTCGTCACCGTTGGGGTCCGCCTTCCACCAGCCCTGCACGGCGCCGCCCGGGCGCAGGTAGTCCCAGACCCCGGAGGCGTTGCCTCCGCCGATGTTGTAGCGGGCGATGTTGAGGTTGAGGCCGTCCTCACCGAATACGGCCTGGTACAGCTGCTCCTTGAGCGCGTCGGGGTAGCCGCCGGTCGCGTTGGCGAACCAGACGAGCGACGTGCCCCAGCCCTCGAAGTCGGGGTTCGCGTACCAGGGGTTGGGCGAGAGCGAGACCTGGGTCGGGGATGCGGCGGCAGCGGGCGCGGGAGCCTCGACCAGGCCGGTGGCCGTCACGGCCAGCACAGCGGCTGCGGCGACGGCGGTCACCCGTCGGATCAGGACCCGGGGCTTGGCGGATACGCGTGTCACCTGTGACTACTCCTCGAACGGCGTCGTTGCTGCGGGGATGTTGACGTCAACATCGCGGAGGCGATTCAAGCACGCCGCATCACCCTTCGTCAACGCGGTGTTTCACTCGGGCGCCGGATGGTGGCCGAATCGTTGCAATCGGTAACCGAATCGTTGCGAATCCAGGCGGGACCCGTACGATTTCGCCCATGACTCATGAGGCGGAGGCTCCCCCGCGCGCCGAGCGGCGCCGATCCGGTCCGTCGATGAACGACGTCGCCCGACTGGCCGGCGTCTCCGGCCAGACCGTCTCCCGCGTCACCAACGGATCGCAGTCCGTGCTGCCGGAGACCCGGCGCCGTGTTATCGATGCCATGGACGCGCTCGGCTACTCCCCGAACTCGGCGGCGCGTGCGCTGCGGAGCGGGACCTTCGACACCATCGGCGTCATCGCGCACAAACTCGCACGAACGGGCGAATCGCGCACCGTCGAGGCGGTGGTCGAGGCCGCGCGCGATCGCGGCCATACAGTGACCCTGATCGACGTCGACTCGCCCTCGACCGCGCGCCTGACCGAGGCGGCGACGCGCCTGTCGCGGCAGGCCATCGACGGGCTCGTCATCATCCGCGCAGAGGTGCGAGAGGCCGCGCGCCTCACCTTGCCTCGCGACCTGCCTGTGGTGGTGTCCGACTCCGTCTTCATGGGCCGGCTCCCCGCGGTGAGCACCGACCAGGAGGGCGGCACGCGAGCGGTCGTGGAACACCTTCTCGAGCTCGGCCACCCCACCGTCCACCACATCGCCGGACCGAGCGACTCCCTCCCCGCCCGGGTGCGGCGACTCGCCTGGGAGCAGAACCTGCGGGCGAGGGGGCGCACGGTGCCCGAAGTGATCCAGGGCGACTGGACGTCCGAGTCCGGCTATGCCGCAGGTGCCCGGATCGCCGCGGATCCCTCGGTGACGGCGGTCTTCTGCGCCAATGACGAGATGGCGGCGGGCCTACTCGTCGCATTGCATGAGCGGAGCGTCGATGTACCCGGCGACGTGTCCGTGGCGGGCTTCGATGACGTGCCACTAGCCCGGTTCCTCTGGCCGCCGCTGACCACGGTGCGCCAGAGCTTCGACGTCATCGGGCGGCGCCTCGTCGACACCCTGATGGACCAGATCCGCGACGGCGGCACGGTCTCCAGCTACCGCCAGCTCGTTCCGGCCGATCTGATCGTCCGCGCCAGCACGGGAGCGCATCGGCCCCGGCGGTAGCTACAGCCACCGCCTCCACTTGAAGATCGCGTACAGGCCGACGCCCAGCCCGAGCATGAGCGCGAGCGCGAAGGGGTAGCCGAGCGGCCAGTCGAGCTCCGGCATGTTGCGGAAGTTCATGCCGTAGACCGCGCCGACGAGGCTCGGGGCGAAGAGGATCGCCGCCCACGAGGTGATCTTCTTCATCTGCTCGTTCTGCTCGACGCTCGTGCGGGTCATCGCGCGCGTGACGAGCGTCGACTGCACCTGCAGGGCGTTGTCGAGCAGCGCCCGGTACGAGTCGGCCCGGTCGACGATGCGCCGCACGTGGTCGAGCACGTCGCGCAGCGAGCGCTGCAGCTCGACGTCGACCCCGTAGCGGTCGCCGCCCTTCAGCAGTGCCTCCAGCATCTCGGCGAGCGGATGCACGGCCCGCTGGAAATCGATCACCTCGCGCGAGAGGTCGTAGATGCGGCGGGCGAGGCGCTCGTCGTCGTCCTCGCCGAAGAGCTGGTCCTCGATCTCGTCGATGTCGTTCTCGAGCCCTGCGACGACCGGCAGGTACTCGTCGACGACCTCGTCGAGCACGGCGTAGAGCACCGCCTCCGGGCCGAGCGCGAGGAGCTCGGGGTTGCCCTCGAGCCGCGCCCGCACGTTCGCGAGGTCGGGCGCCTCCGAGTGGCGGATGGTGATGACGAAGTCGTCGCCGACGAACACGTGCAGCTCGCCGAACTCCACCTCCTCCTCCGCGTCGAGGTAGCGGGCGGGGCGCAGCGCCACGAACAGGGTGTGGCCGTAGCGCTCGAGCTTCGCGCGCTGGTGACCCTTGCGGGCGTCCTCGACGGCGAGGTGGTGCAGCTCGAACTCGTCCGCGACGGATGCGAGCTCCGCATCCGTCGGGCGGTACAGGCCGATCCACGCCATCGCGCCCTCGGCGGCTGTCAGCTCGTACGTCTCGTCGAGGGTGTGCGGCGTCTGCACGCGCACGCCCTCGCGGTAGATCGCGTTGTCGATGATCGGCACGGTGCCTCCGGTCAGGGTTGGTCGAGCTGCAGGCGGTAGCCCATGCCCGCCTCGGTGAGCAGGTAGCGCGGATGCGCGGGGTCGGCTTCGAGCTTCTTGCGCAGCTGAGAGAGATACAGGCGAAGGTAGCCGGTGTCGGCGACGTGCGAGGAACCCCAGATGGCGGTGAGCAGGGTCTGGCGGGTCACGAGCCGGCCCGGATTCCGGATGAGCTGCTCGAGCACCTGCCACTCGGTGGGGGTGAGCCGGACGTGCTCGGTGCCCGCCGAGCCGGCCCGCGTCACGCTGTGCGCGGCGAGGTCGACGGTCACGTCGCCGAGCCGCACGATGGGGTCGGCGTCGTCGTGCTGCAGCCGGCGGGTGAGGGCGCGGATGCGGGCCAGCAGCTCGTCGATCGAGAACGGCTTCGTGACGTAGTCGTCGGCGCCCGCGTCGAGTGCCTCCACCTTGTCGGCGGCGCCCGTGCGCCCCGACACCACGAGGATGGGCGCGCTCGACCAGCCGCGGATCGCCTCGATCACCTGCACGCCGTCGAGCCTCGGCATCCCGAGGTCGATCATGACGATGTCGGGGCGATGGTCGACGGCCGACGAGATCGCCTCCGCGCCGTCGCCGGCGGTGACCACCTCGTAGCCCTTGGCTGTGAGGGTGATGCGGAGGGCGCGCAGGATCTGGGGGTCGTCGTCGGCGATCAGGATCCTCATCCGGCGGTTCCTCCTCCCCGTCCCGTCCCATCCTGCGCCGCCGCGGGCAACGAGACGACCATCGTGAGTCCGCCACCCGGCGTGTCCTCGGGGACGAGGGTGCCGCCCATGCCCTCGGCGAAACCCCGGGAGAGGGCGAGGCCGAGGCCGAGGCCCGCCGTGTTGTCGGTGTCGCCGTGGCGCTGGAACGGCACGAACACGTCGTCACGCCGGTCGGGCGGGATTCCCGGTCCGTGGTCGATGACGCGCAGCTCGACCCGGTCGCCGAACGTGCTCGTCGCGACCCTCACCCGGCCGCCGGCGGGCGAGTGGCGCACGGCGTTGGCGAGCAGGTTCACGACGACGCGCTGCAGGAGCACGGGATCGGCGAGCGCGGGCGGCACCTCGGCGAGGTCGAGCTCGACACCGCCGGGGCCGAGGCCGAGCTCATCGAGCGCGGGGAGCACCACATCCGCGGGGTCGACGGGGCTGAGCGCCACCCCGAGCACCCCGGCCTGCAGCCGGCTCACGTCGAGCAGATCGGTGATGAGCGTCGCCAGCGTGCCGAGACTCTCGTCGGCGGTCGCCAGCAGCTCCTCCCGATCCGCCGTGCTGAGCGCACCGCGCGCGGCGCGCAGCCCGCTCACCGCGGCGATCGCGGCGGCCAGCGGTCGGCGGAGGTCGTGGCTGAGTGCCGAGAGCAAGGCACCCCGCACCTTGTCGGACGCCGCGAGCGGCTCGATCCCCTCCGCCACCTGCGCGAGGTCGCTGTGTGCGAGGCTCGCCTCCAGCTGCGCGACGAGCACCGCGAGCAGGCGGCGTTCGGACGCCGCAAGGTGGCGTCCGTGCAGCTCGAGCGTTCCGCGCGTGCCGACCGGCACGCTCGTGAACCGTCCGTCGGGCACCGGCTCGCCGGAGCCCGCCCGCGTCTCCTCGCCGATGAGGAGGCGCACGCCGGTGAGGCCGAACGCCTCCCGCGTGCGCTCGACGAGCGCCTGCACGGCGCCCTGTCCGCGCAGCACGCTGCCGGCGACCGTCTGGATGAGCTCCGATTCGGCTGCGGCGCGGCGCGCGGCCCGCGCGGTGCGGGCGGCACGGTCGACGACGTAGCTCACGAGCGCGGCGATGACGACGTAGAGCGCGAGCGCGAGCAGGTGGATCGGCTCGGAGACGGTCACCGTGTAGAACGGCTGCACGAAGAAGAAGTCGAGCGTGACGCCCGACATGACCGCGGCGAAGAGCGCGGGCCAGAGCCCACCGACGAGGGCGACGATCACCACGAGGAGCTGGTAGCTGAGCACGTCGCTCGTGAGCGTTTCGTCCGCGCGGAAGGCGACGAGCAACCAGGTCAGCAGCGGGCCGCCGAGCAGGGCGAGCGCGAATCCGGCGGCCCGGCGGCGCCAGGTGAGCGCCCCGCCGAGCCGCGGGAGCGTGATCCGCCCGCCCGCTGCGGCGTGGTTGACGATGTGCACGTCGATGTTGCCTGCGAGCCGGATGACCGTCGCCCCGATGCCCGGACCGGTGAGCGCGGCCTGCAGGCGGGAGCGTCGGCTCAGGCCGATCACGAGCTGGGTGGCGTTGACGGCCTTCGCGAAGTCGACGAGCGCAACCGGCACGTCCTCGCCGACGACCTGGTGGTAGCTGCCGCCGAGCTGCTCGACGAGGGTGCGCTGCTGCGCGAGCGCTCCGGGACTCGCTTCGCGCAGTCCATCCTGGGCGGTCACGTGCACGGCGAGCAGCTCCCCGCCCGCGGAACGGGCCGCGATGCGGGCGCCGCGGCGCAGCAGCGTCTCACCCTCGGGGCCTCCCGTGAGGCTCACGACGACCCGCTCGCGGGCCTCCCATTTCGAGTCGATGCCGTGCTCGGCGCGGTAGTCCTTGAGCGCCTGGTCGACCTCGTCGGCGAGCCACAGCAGCGCGAGCTCGCGCAGGGCCGTGAGGTTGCCGAGCCGGAAATAGTTGGAGAGCGCGGCGTCGATCCGCTCGGCGGGGTAGACGAGGCCGCCCGCGAGCCGGTCGCGGAGGGCCTGGGGCGCGAGGTCGACCACCTCGACCTGGTCGGCCGCGCGCAGCACCTCGTCCGGGATCGTCTCGCGCTGCGGCACGCCGGTGATCTGCTCGACGACGTCGTTGAGCGACGCGATGTGCTGGATGTTGACGGTCGAGATCACGTCGATCCCGGCCGCCAGCAGCTCGTGGACGTCCTGCCAGCGCTTCTCGTGACGCGAGCCGGGGGCATTGGTGTGGGCGAGCTCGTCGACGAGCGCGACGTCCGGATGCCGGGCCAGCACGGCGTCCAGGTCGAGCTCCGTGAGCTCGACGCCCCGGTGCGCCACGACGCGACGCGGGATCTCCTCGAGACCCGCCGTCATCGCCGCGGTCGCCGCGCGACCGTGCGTCTCGACGATCGCCACGACGACATCCGTGCCGGACGCCGCGAGCCGGCGCCCCTCCTCGAGCATCGCGTAGGTCTTGCCGACGCCGGGGGCGGCACCGAGCAGAACGCGGAGCCGCCCCCGACCGGTCATGCTCAGCCCTTCCGCTCGTCCAGAGCCTGGTTGAGTTGTAGCACGTTCACGACGGGCTCACCGAGGTACCCGAGGTCGCGTCCCGTCGTGTGCTCCGCCACGAGGCGGGCCACCTCCTCCGCGCTCATCCCCCGCGCCCGGGCGACGCGCGTCACCTGGATGGCCGCGTAGTCGGGGCTGATGTGGGGGTCGAGGCCGGACCCGGACGCGGTGAGCGCGTCGGCCGGCACCTCGTCCTCCGGCACGCCGTTGAACTCGGCCAGCTGCGCGCGGCGCTCCTCGATCGCCGCGATCAGTTCGGGGTTCTCGGGACCCCGGTTCGATCCGGATGACGCGCCCGCGTCGTACCCGTCGCCCGCCGCCGAGGGGCGCGGCTGGAAGTACCCGGCAAGCGGGTCGCCTTCCGCGTCGAGGTAGCTCTGCCCGATGAGGGAGGAGCCGACGACGCGGCCGTCGGCGTCGCGCACGAGCGAGCCGTTCGCCTGCGCCGGCAGGAGCAGCTGCCCGACGCCCGTGATCAGGAGCGTGTAGGCGACGCCCAGCACGAGCGTGGACAGGATCATGGCGCGCACCGCGACCCAGACGGTGCGGCCGGTGCTGCGGGTGGAGGTGTTCATGGTCGGTTCTCCGAGGTCCGGATCAGAATCCGGGGATGAGGCGCACGACGAGGTCGATGAGCCAGATTCCGATGAAGGGGGTCAGGATGCCGCCGAGGCCGTAGACCAGGAGGTTGCGGCGCAGGATCGTCGAGGCGCCGGCCGCGCGGTACCGCACGCCGCGCAGCGCGAGCGGGATGAGCGCGACGATGACGATCGCGTTGAAGACGATGGCCGAGAGCACCGCGGAGGCGGGCGAATGCAGCCCCATGACGTTGAGCGCCGAGAGGCCCGGGTAGACCCCCATGAACATCGCCGGGATGATCGCGAAGTACTTCGCGATGTCGTTCGCGATGGAGAAGGTCGTGAGGGCGCCGCGGGTGATGAGCAGCTGCTTGCCGATGCGCACGATGTCGATGAGCTTCGTCGGGTCGGAGTCGAGGTCGACCATGTTGCCGGCCTCCTTCGCCGCCGAGGTGCCGGTGTTCATGGCCACGCCGACATCCGCCTGCGCGAGGGCGGGTGCGTCGTTGGTGCCGTCTCCCGTCATCGCGACGAGGTTGCCGCCCTCCTGCTCCGCGCGGATGTAGGCCAGCTTGTCCTCCGGCGTGGCCTCGGCGAGGAAGTCGTCGACGCCCGCCTCCCTCGCGATCGCGGCGGCGGTGAGGGGGTTGTCGCCCGTGATCATGACCGTGCGGATGCCCATGGCGCGCAGCTCGGCGAAGCGCTCGACGAGACCCTCCTTGACGATGTCCTTGAGGTGCACGACGCCGAGCACGGTGCCCGCGCCGGTCGCCGGCATCCGCGCGACGACGAGCGGGGTGCCGCCCGACTGCGAGATGTGCTCGGTGTGCTCCTCGAGCTCCGCGAGCACGCCGCTCGGGATGCGCGCGCCCTCCGACTGGAGCCATGCCGTGACCGCCGAGCCCGCGCCCTTCCGGATGCGCGTCCCGTCGGGAAGGTCGAGGCCCGACATGCGGGTCTGCGCCGTGAACGGCACGACCTCGCCCTCGGCGTGCCCGGCGACATCGGTCGCCTCGGCCCGGGCGAGCTCGACGATCGAGCTGCCCTCCGGTGTCGGGTCGGCGAGCGAGGAGAGCGCCGCGGCGCGGATGAGCTCCTCCTCCGGCACGTCGCCGATGCGCACGAAGGCGCTCGCCCGGCGGTTGCCGTAGGTGATCGTCCCCGTCTTGTCGAGCAGCAGGGTCGTCACGTCGCCGGCGGCCTCGACCGCCCGGCCCGACATCGCGAGCACGTTGCGCTGCACGAGGCGGTCCATTCCCGCGATGCCGATGGCCGAGAGCAGCGCCCCGATCGTGGTCGGGATGAGGCAGACGAGCAGTGCGACCAGCACCGTGATGCTGGCCGGCCGGGCGGCGAACGAGGCGATCGGGTTGAGGGCCAGCACGACCACGACGAAGACGATCGAGAGGCTCGCCAGCAGGATGCCGAGGGCGATCTCGTTGGGCGTCTTCTGCCGGGAGGCGCCCTCGACGAGCGCGATCATCCGGTCGACGAAGGTCTCGCCGGGCTTGGAGGTGATGCGCACGACGATGCGGTCCGACAGCACGCGGGTGCCGCCCGTGACCGCGGACCGGTCGCCGCCCGACTCGCGGACGACGGGTGCCGACTCGCCCGTGATGGCCGACTCGTCGACCGAGGCGATGCCCCACACGATGTCGCCGTCGCCGGGGATCAGCTCCCCCGCGGCGACCACCACGACGTCGCCGAGCGCGAGCTCGGCGGAGGAGACCTCGGCGGTCGCCGTGCGCTCGGCGCCGGCGTCCCCCGCCGCGTCGTAGTCGGCGACGCGGCGCGCCACGGTCGAGGTGCGGGTCGCGCGCAGGGTGTCGGCCTGGGCCTTGCCCCGGCCCTCGGCCACCGACTCCGCGAGGTTCGCGAAGAGCACGGTGAGCCAGAGCCACCCGGCGATGACGCCCGTGAACGACCACGGCACCGCCGTCCCGCCGGATTCCGCGGGGCCCCCGAGGAACGGCTCGGCGATCGCGAGGGCCGTCGTGAGCGCGGCGCCGACCCAGACGAGGAACATCACCGGGTTGCGCCACTGCGCACGCGGGTCGAGCTTGCGGAACGCGCCCGGAAGCGCGGCCACGAGCTGGCTCCACGAGAACGCGCCCCTCGGCGCGCGGCTGCCGCCCTTCGCGGGAGCCGGGGTGGATGCGAGTGCGGTCATGGTGATCAGAGCCCTTCCGCCAGGGGACCCAGCGCGAGAACGGGGAAGTAGGTGAGTGCTGTGACGATGACGACGACGCCCACGAGCAGCCCCACGAACAGCGGCCGATGGGTCGGCAGCGTCCCTGAGGTCGCGGGCACCGTGTCCTGCGCCGCCAGCGAGCCGGCGAGCGCGAGCACGAAGACGATCGGCACGAAGCGGCCGAGCAGCATGGCGACGCCGAGCGCGGTGTTCAGCCAGGGGGTGTTCGCGGTGAGACCGGCGAAGGCGGAGCCGTTGTTGTTCGCCGCCGAGGTGAAGGCGTAGAGCACCTCGCTCATGCCGTGCGCACCGGGGTTCCACACCGAGGTGCTCGCGACGTCCTCCCGCACCCCGGGCAGCGCGAAGCTGAGGGCGGTGCCGGCGAGCACGAGGAACGGCGTCACGAGGATGTAGAGGCTCGCGAGCTTGATCTCGCGCGGCCCGATCTTCTTGCCGAGGTACTCGGGGGTGCGGCCCACGAGCAGCCCCGCGATGAACACCGCGATGACGGCGATCACGAGCATGCCGTAGAGACCGGACCCCACCCCGCCGGGGGCGAGCTCGCCGAGCATCATGTTGAGCATCGGCATCATGCCGCCGAGCGCTGTGAACGAGTCGTGCATCGCGTTGACGGCGCCCGTCGAGGTGAGCGTCGACACCGAGCCGAAGAGCGTCGTCCCGGCGATGCCGAAGCGCGTCTCCTTGCCCTCCAGCGCACCGCCCGCGAGCTGCGGAGCGGTGCCGGCGCCGGCGAGCTCGAACGCGGTGAGCGCCGCGGTCGACGCGAGGAACAGCACGCCCATGGCGGCGAGGATCGCGTAGCCCTGACGAGCGTCGCCCACGATGCGTCCGAAGGCGCGCGGCAGGGAGAACGGGATCACGAGCATGAGCAGGACCTCGAAGAGGCTCGTCCAGCCGCTCGGGTTCTCGAACGGGTGCGCGGAGTTCGCGTTGAAGAACCCGCCGCCGTTGGTGCCGAGCAGCTTGACGGCCTCCTGCGAGGCGACCGGGCCGCCCGGCAGCGACTGCGCGCCGCCGGCGAGCGTGGTCACGTCCTGGAAGCCGGCGAAGTTCTGGATGACGCCGCCGGCGAGCAGGACGAGCGCCGCCGCGACCGAGAACGGCAGCAGGACGCGGCCCAGCACGCGCACCAGGTCGACCCAGAAGTTGCCGATCGTGCCGGTGCGGCGGGTCGCGAAGCCGCGCACGAGCGCGACGGCGACGGCGATGCCGACCGCGGCCGAGACGAAGTTCTGCACAGCGAGACCTGCGAGCTGCACCGTGTAGCCGAGCGTCAGCTCGGGCGAGTACGACTGCCAGTTGGTATTGGTGACGAACGAGACCGCGGTGTTGAACGAGAGAGGCTCGCTCGGCGCGGGGAGGCCAAGCGAGTACGGCAGCCACTGCTGCCCGCGCTGCAGGAGATAGAGCAGCAGCACCCCGACGAGCGAGAAGGCGAGCACACCGCGCAGGTAGGCCTGCCAGGTCTGCTCGGTACGCGGGTCGACGCCGATGACGCGGTAGACGCCGCGCTCGGCGCGCCCGTGCCCGGGGGAGGTGAAGACCCATGCCAGGTAGTCGCCGAGCGGGCGGTGGAGCACCGCGAGCACGAGGGCGACGGTCGCCAGCGCGGCGCCGGCGAGAAGCCAATCCATCAGAACCTCTCCGGCTTCACGAGGGCGACCACGAGATAGACGATGGCGGCGACGCCGAGCACCGCGGCGAGCAGCTCGAAGACGATCACAGCCGCTCCACCGCCCGCCCGATGAGTGCCACGAGGGCGAACAGGGCGATCACGCCCAGCACGTAGATGAGATCCAGCACGCTGCGATGCAACACCCGCGCGCGGCACCGCGGATGCCGTCCTCACGGAATCCATACGGCGACGGGCCAGATGCTCACGCGACCCTCACGCCGGGACACCGGGGCGCGCGGGCGCGATCGTGCGCGGGAACGCGGCCGAGTCCACGTGGGGCTGCCCCACGGCTCGCGCTTCGAGGCCACCGGCCGCCTCATCGAGGGGCCGGCGAGCCGCGACCTCGCGAGCCGCGAGCGCGCCTGACCGGCGTCAGCCCTTCGCGGCCTTCTGCAGGGTCTTCTCGTCCACGGGCGCCTCGCCCGAGGCGCGGAGCTCCGCGTAGTAGGCGCGCGCCTCGTCCTGGCGCTGCTGCTCGCCGCCCGAGGCGAGCGGAGCGCGCACGAGCTCGGGGGTGAGGCCGAACGCGGCGACGAGCTCGAGCGCGTGCTCGCGGATGCGGGGCAGCAGCCGGTCGTCGATGTACGCCGTGATCGCCTCCGCACGCTGCGCCGAGAGGCGCCCGTGCGTGAGGTACCAGGCGGCGTCCTTCTCGATGAGCCCCAGCCCGAACAGGTCGCGCAGCCAGGTGAGCACCTGCTTCGTGTCGCCCTCCGGCACCTTCGCGAGCGCCCGCGTGAAGGCCTCCCACTGCAGCAGCTCGCCGTGTGCGCGCGCCGTCCTGATGAGGTCGTTCTGGTGGCGGTTGAAGAGCGCCGCCGCGTCGACCGGCGAGAGCTTGGATGCGGGGCGCAGCTTCGCGGCGAGCTCCGCCACCGCGGTGTGCACGCGGTCGGTCAGCAGCTGACGCTGGGACGCCTCGTCGCGCACGAAGCCGACCGAGCGGGCGGTGGAGCCGAAGTCGGCGATCGCCTGCCCAAGCTGACGCAGGCCCGTGCGGTTGACCGCGGCATCCCCCACCTGACCCGCCACGTACTGCGCGAGCGCGCCGGCATCCGCCTTCGCGAACTTGCGGGCGTAGTCGGTGAGCAGCCGCTTCGCGACGAGCTGGAGCAGCACGTTGTTGTCGCCCTCGAAGGTGGCGTAGATGTCGAGGTCGGCGCGCAGCTGGGTGAGGCGGTTCTCGGCCATGAATCCGGCGCCGCCGCACGCCTCGCGTGCCTCCTGCAGGATCTCGAGCCCCGCCCAGGTGGACAGCGGCTTGAGGGCGGCGGCGATCGTCTCGAGGTCCTCGCGGGTGGCGGGGGTGTCCTCGACGCCCGAGAAGACCCGGTCGAAGATGTCGAGGAACTCCTCGTGCGCGAACGACATCGCGTACGTCTGCGCGAGTCGCGGCAGCAGGCGACGCTGGTGGCGCTGGTAGTCGAGCAGCACCTCCTCGTCGCTCGTGCCGGCCGTGAACTGGCGACGCTGGCTGCCGTAGGTGATGGCGATGTGCAGCGCCAGCTTCGAGGCGAGCGTCGAGGAGCCGTCGAGCGAGACGCGGCCCTGCACGAGCGTGCCGAGCATCGTGAAGAAGCGGCGACCGGGGCTCGCGATCGGCGAGGTGTAGCTGCCGTCCGCGTCGACGGAGCCGTAGCGGTTCAGCAGGTTGGTGCGCGGCACGCGCACGTGGTCGAAGGCGAGCTTGCCGTTGTCGATGCCGTTGAGGCCGCCCTTGAGGCCGTCGTCCTCGCTCGAGACGCCCGGAAGCAGCTGCCCGTCGGCATCCCGGATGGGCACGTAGACGGCGTGCACGCCGTAGTTGACGCCCTTCACGATGAGCTGCGCGAACACCACCGCCGCGCGCCCGTGGAGCGCCGCGTTGCCGAGGAACTCCTTCCACGCCGCACGGAACGGGGTGTTGATCACCCACTCGTCCGTCTCCTCGTCGAAGGTCGCCGTCGTCGCGACCGAGGCGACGTCCGAGCCGTGACCGATCTCCGTCATCGCGAAGGCGCCGGGGATCTTCAGGCTCATCGCATCCGGCAGGAAGCGCTCGTGGTGCTCCTCGGTGCCGAGGTGCAGGATGGCGGCCGCGAACAGCCCCCACTGCACGCCCGACTTGATCTGCAGCGAGGGGTCGGCGAGCACGAGCTCCTCGAAGGCGGCGATGTTGCCGCCGTGATCGTCGCGCCCTCCGAAGCGGGCCGGGAAGGCGCGGTGCACGGCGTCCTCCTCCACGAGCCGGTGCAGCTGACCCAGCACGCGCTCGCGGTGCTCGGGGTAGCTGAGCCCGCCCTGGAACCAGAACTCCGGCCGCGCGACGACCGCGCGGGAGGCCTTGCGGTCCTCGGCCCAGCGGCCGAGCAGGTACTCGGCGAGCCAGTCGACGTCGACGGTGAGCTCGGCGGATGCGGTGGCCGCGTCGCGGGGCGTGGACACGTCGTCGGGAAGCTCGGCCGCGGGGGCCTGCGCCTCGCGGGTCTTCTCGCTGGTCGGAACGGCGTCGGTGCGCGTCATGGCGTCCTCCATGAGGGAGATCGAGGGGATGACCTCACGGTAGGTCGGCTCGGGCCCGGCGTCGACAAGCTCGTGCGGGCGCACCAACCGCCTCGGGCCACCCTCGCCGAGCCTTGTCGGAACCTGCCAAACGGACCCGGTGACCGTTCAGGAACCGGCTGCAGCGGTGAAGACCGCCCGCGGCCCGTCAGCCCCGGCGTGCGGCGCGACCATGACGGTGAACTCTCCGGGCTCGGTCTGCCAGCCGGACGCCGTCCAGTGCGAGAACGCGCGAGCGGGAATCGGCACCGACACCACCACGGATTCGCCCGGTTCCGCCGCCACCCGCACGAACCCGACGAGCCACCGCGCGGGGTAGTCGACGGACGAGGAGCTGCGCTCGGCGTAGAGCTGGACGACGTGCCCGCCCCTGCGTGTTCCCGTGTTGCGGATCGTCACCCGCGCCTCCAGCCCGTCCGACTCCGCGGCCGGCGGGAGAAGCTCGAATCCGTCCACGGCGAACGAGGTGTACCCCGACCCTTCCCCGAACCACCAGCGCGGCGCAGTGTCGGCGCGCCACCAGGCGCGGTACCCGATATGGATCCCCTCCTCATAGCTGAGCACGCCGTCCCGAGGGCTGACGTCGAGCACCGGCACATCGGGCAGCGCCACGGGCCAGGTCGTCGGAAGGCGCCCGCCCGGCTCGGAGACACCGGTCAGGACGTCGCCGAGCGCCGCCCCGTACTCCTGCCCGCCGAACCACGTCAGCAGGATCGCGGCCGCGTCGTCCGCCCACGGCAACTCCACCGGCGACCCCGCGTTCACCACCACGACCGTCCGCGGATTCGCCGCCAGGACGCGCCGGGCGAGCTCGTCCTGGCGTCCCGGAAGCGCGAGAGAGCTGCGGTCGAATCCCTCCGACTCGACGCGCGCATTGGTTCCGACGACGAGGATCACGGCATCGGCGCGGGCGGCGACCCGCGCGGCCTCCTCCAGGAGCCGCTCCGGCTCGGAGTCATCGGCCTCGACCCCGAACGAGAACGCCATCGCGCCGTCCAGAACCGAGTCACCGGTGGGACGCGTATAGCGCACCCGCAGCTCGAGCGCGACCCCCGCAGTGACCGCGAGACGTTCAGAACGCGTCGCGGGCGACAGCAACGCCGCGCCCAGGTCCTCTCCCTCGGACACGGTCTCGAGATCGAGGTGCGGGATGCCGTCGACCTCGATCCGCACCCGTCCGACGGCCGAGAAGCCGAGGAGAACCTCGCCGGTCTCGGTCGGCGTCCAGATGGTGGTGGCCTCGAGCACCGCGGTCCGCCCGACGGGTGCGTCTCCGCCGAACCACACGAAGCCGGTGGCGAGGCGTTCCTCCACATGGATCTCCACCCCGTCCGCATCCCGGAAGGAGAGATGGGTTCCCGGCTCTCCCGTGACCGGATTGAGGGTCTGGGCGAGCGGCAGCTCGGACAGCCCGAGCTGCACGACTGCTCCGCGGGCATAGGTCACCTCGGCCTCCGGGAACGCGGCACGCACTCCGTCGAGCGGCGAGATCACGCGCTCCGGCAGCACCGTGGCAGACCCTCCTCCCTGCGAGCGGGCCGCCTCGGCGTTGTGGCCTATGACAGCGATCCGCGCCGGACTGTCGCCGAACGGGAGGATGCCGTCATTCTGGACCATCACGATGCCGGCGGCCTCGGCGTGACGCGCGAACCGGCGGCCGTCGACCGCCGCGGGCGGCGCGGGGAATGCGAACCCCTCCAGCGCGCCCACGCGGGCTGCGAGGAGCAGGATCCGCCGCACTTTCCGGTCGATCGCCGTGACGTCGACGTCGCCCTTTTCGACGGCAGCGACGAGGGCGTCGCCCCAGGGCCCGACGGGCCCGGGCATCACGAGGTCCTGCGAGTAGCGCGCACTGTCGAGGCTGCGCACCGCGGTCCAGTCCGAGACGACGACGCCGTCGAAGCCCCACTCGCTGTTCAGCGGCACCTCGAGCAACTCGTTCTCGGTCGCGGTGGCGCCGTTGATCGAGTTGTAGGAGCTCATGACGAGCCACGCACGCGCCTCGACGACCGCCGACTCGAATGCCCGCAGGTAGAGTTCGCGCAACGCACGGTCCGTGACCCGCACATCGACGGTGAAGCGATCCGTCTCGAAGTCGTTGGCGATGTAATGCTTCGGCGTCGCGGCGACGCCGTTCTCCTGCAGCCCCTCGACGTATGCCGCCGCGAGCTCCGCGGTGAGAAGCGGGTCCTCGCTGAATGCCTCGAAGTGGCGCCCGCCGAGGGGCGAGCGGTGGAGGTTGATCGTCGGCCCGAGCACGACATCGACACCCTTGCGGCGAGCTTCGGCGGCAGCAACCGCGCCGTAGGCTCGAGCGATCGCCGTATCCCACGACGCGGACAGGGCGGATGCCGACGGCAGATTGAGCGACGGGGATCGCTCGTCCCACACCGGCCCGCGAACCCCCGAGGGCCCGTCGGACAACACCATGCTCCTCAACCCGATCTCGGGCAACGGTACGGTCGACCAGAAGTCGCGTCCGGTCAACAACTCCACCTTGCGAGCGAGCGTGAGACGGGCGAGCAGGTCATCGAGGCGGGGATCGTCGAGGTCCATGGCTGCTTTCGAGTCGAGAGAAGAGGTGCGTGCAGGGTCGGTCATGGCCGGTCTACACCCGACCAGTGCTCCACGACGTCCTCGTAGACGCCGCGGGGGTCATCGCCTTCGCCAGCCAGCCGCGCGTGTGCGGCGCCCGCGGCGACGGGCTCCCAGTCGAGGCCCGTCCCGTCCGCGAGATCGAGGATGGCGGACGAGGTGAGGCGGCGGCGTTCGGACGCGGCGGGCCCCTCGTCGGGGAGCCCGTTGCCCATGATGCTCGGCATGTCGGAACCGTGCGTGGCGGGTTCATCGTCCACTCGGCCGAACAGGAGGAGATGTGCCTCTCCCCCCGCCGCGGCCTGGGCGAGGGCCATGCGTGCCGCAGGGAGCCGGTAGATCCAGTCGGTGAGCAGCTGCTCGCGGGCGACCGCCGCCGAACCCGCCCGGGCGAGTTGCCGATCTACGAGGGCGACCGCCTGCGCGTCGCCGACTCCCCATGCGACCACCTCATCGACGAGCGAGACGCGATCGGCGTTCTCGAATAGCTCCGGCTGAGCCACCCGGAACGCGCCGATCTCGTCCGTCGTGCTCGAGAGCAGCATCCGGATGCCGCGCGTCGTCCCGCTCTCGACGACGCGCATCGGGTGCCCGCTCAATACGCCGCCCGGTACGCCTGCGTCATCGACGACCGCGAGCGCGCGGGGACGGATGCCGTTGCGCTGTGAGATCTCCTGGGTGATGACGTCCTGCATCGCGGCGTCGACCATCCCGGGAGGGGCGCTGAGCAGCGCCGCGGGGTCGGCGACACCGGTTCGCGTCACGAACTCGTCGGCGATGAGTCGCGCGCGGGGCGCGGGCATGACCCGCGACGCGCAGCCGGAGAACATCGCCGCAGCGCCGAACAGCCCCTCGGCCGCGGGGGCTGCCAGGAGCCCGGCGATCGAGAATCCACCCGCGCTCTCACCGAGCAGGGTGACTCGACCCGGGTCACCCCCGAACGCGGCGATCTCCTCGCGCACCCAGCTCAGCGCTGCGATCTGATCCCGCAACCCCAGGTTCGAGCTCGACTCGAATGGCTCCCCGAGGTGCGCCAGCTGAGCCCACCCGAAGGGGCCGAGCCGATAGTTCAGCGAGACGACCACGACCCGGCCCGTTGCTGCGTACGGGCGCCCGCTGGTCCCGACGACCGAGCTCGCACCGTGCTCGAAGCCGCCCCCGTAGATCCAGACGAGCACGGGGAGCGGAGCGTCGATGTGGCTCGGGCGCCAGATGTCCAGCTGGAGGCAGTCCTCGCCGACGTCTGCTCCGAGCTCGGCATAGAGCGGGGGGCTCTGATAGGGCGCCGGTCCCGCCGTGTCGGCATCGCGCAGCCCCTCCCAGGGCGGGGCCGGCTGGGGTGCGCCGAAGCGATCCGCCCGCGCGAACGGCACGCCGAGGAAGGCGTCTACGCCATGCGCGGCGACGCCGCGCACCGTCCCGCGCGATGTCGTCACCGTGGGTCGGGTCACGACTCCTCCAGACCGCGAACCACCTCACGGGCGACCCGGCTCAGCTCGATCGCCTTCGGGTCCGCTCCACCGGGCGCCTGCATCGGGTACGGCGTGTAGCCGAAGGCGAGCTCGTACAGCGGATCGGCGTAACCGAGGGCGCCGCCCGCCCCGTCGTGTCCGAACGCGGCGTGGCTGGCGAACGGCAGCCGGCGGGTGGGTTTCATGAAGACCATCGCGAACGCCATCTCCGCACCGAGGACCAGATCGGTGCCGTGGCTGTGCTGCTCGGACACCCGTGCGATCGTCTCGTCGCTCAGCAGCGGCGGCACCCCGTCGACCTCGCCCACGGCGGTCGCGTAGGCCCGTGCGATCCCGCGCGCCGTACCGGTCGCCGCGTGGCCGGACCCGCCGAAGGCCCGTATCCCGGGCACGTTCGGGCTGACGTCGCCGAGTGCGCGGCCCCCGGTGCGGGCGGGGTTGTTCATCGCGACGGCTGTGAGGGTGTCGCGATTTCCCCAGTAGGCGAGCAGATCTGCGAGGTCCTCCTGAAGCGCGGGATCCGGATGCGCCGGGCGCACCGGGACGTAGCGGTGGTCCTGATCGGCTGGGAGACCGAGGAAGACGTCGGCGCCGCGACCGATGCGGATCTCGCGGGCGTGGAACGCCTGAAGCTGCTCGCCACGGATCGCGAGGAATAGGCCCTCCATGATCATTCCGATCGTGATGGCGTGGTACCCGAAGTCGCTTCCCGGGTGCCAATACGGCCGCGCGGCGGCGAGCTTCTCACGCGCCGAGAACCCGGTCGCCAGGTCCTCGTGCGTGAACCCTCCCGGCACCCCGATCATGCCGGCCCGATGGCTGAGCACCGTGCGCACGGAGATGTCCGCCTTGCCCGCGGCCGCGAACTCGGGCCAGTAGTAGGCGACCGGCCGATCCAGTTCGAGCTCACCCGATTCGACGAGTGCCGCGATGCAGAGCGCCGCGATGCCCTTGCCCGCCGAGAACATCCCCGTGACCGAGTCCTCACTCGCCTCCACCCCGCCCCAGCGATCGACGACGGGGACTCCTCGCCAGTAGAGACAGAGCTGCGCGCCGTAGTCCTCGAGGCTCTCGAGATAGTGATCGAACAGCTCGACGACGGGCTGGAATGCCGGATCGTGCCGACCGGACGATGGAGACATCGGACCTCCTGGGGTCACAGGGATTGCTCCTCGATGACGACATCGAGGTCTCGGGACGAGACGGGGACGGATGCCGGAGCGTCGAACTCCTCCGCCGTCGCGCGGGCGAGTTCCTCGCGTCGTGCGCGCTGCAGGACGGGGTCCGGAACCGGCGCGGCGGCGACGAGGCTGCGGGTGTACGGGTGCTGCGGCGCGTCGCACACGGCACGCGCGGGGCCCTCCTCGACGAGCTCCCCGTGACGCAGGACGATGACCCGGTCGGCGAACTCGCGCACGACGGCGAGGTCGTGGGTGATGAACAGGTATCCCACCTTCGTGCGCTGCTGGAGCTCGGCGAGCAGGCGGAGGACCTTCGCCTGGGTGGAGACGTCGAGGGCGGACGTCGGTTCGTCGCACACGATCAGCCGAGGCGCCACGGACACCGCTCGGGCTATCGCGATGCGCTGACGTTGTCCGCCCGAGAACTGGGCGGGATAGCGGTATGAGGCGGAAGCCGGCATCCCCACGCGCTCCAGAAGCTCGTCGACGATCCGCTGCGACTCGGCCCGCCCGCGGCGCTGCTGGATCCGAAGGGGCTCCGTCAGGATCTCGCCGATCGTGAGCGACGGGTTCAGGGAGCCGTACGGGTCCTGGAAGATGACCTGCAGATCGGCGGCGATCCGACGCCGCTCTGCGGCACGGAGACCGAGCAAGTTGCGACCGTCGAGCTCGACGCGGCCGCCCGATGCGGGTGTCAGCCCGAGGATCGCGCGGCCGATCGTGGTCTTGCCCGACCCGGACTCGCCGACGAGAGCGACGGTCTCCCCCTCGGCGACCTCGAAGGAGACATCCGAGATGACGGTCCGGTGCCGCCGACCGCGACCGTACCCGACCTGCAGCCGGTCCACGGTGAGCAGCGCGCTCATGCGGCACGCTCAGCGATGCTGGGAGTCGCCCTCAGGAGTTCTCGCGTGTACTCGTGGGCGGGATGCGCATACAACTCCTCAACGTCCGCGCGCTCGACCACCGCGCCTCCGCGCATCACAACCGCACGATCGCAGATGTCGGCGACGACCCCGAGGTCGTGGGTGACGAGGATGATCGCCATCCCCCGCTCCTGACGGATCGTACGGAGCAGCTCGAGGATCCGGGCCTGCACCGTGACGTCGAGCGAGGTCGTCGGCTCGTCGGCGATCAGCAGCGACGGGTTCCCCGCGAGAGCGATCGCGATCGCGACGCGCTGGGCCATGCCCCCCGAGAGCTCGTGCGGGTAGCGGCGAAGGAGACTCGACGGCTCGGTGATGCGTACCTGCTCGAGCAGCTCGATCGCGATCCGCTTCGCTTCCGTACGTCCCACCCGACGATTGGCGCGGATCGCCTCCCGAAGCACGGTGCCCACGGTGAAGCTGGGATCCAGGGCGACCATCGGCTCCTGGGAGACATAGGCGACGCCGGCGCCACGGATCTCCTCGAGCTCACGGTAGCGCGCGGTCACCACGTCGTGTCCGCCGAACCAGATGTGGCCGCTCGCGTGGGCCGTGCTGGCGAAGAGCCCGAGGCACGCCAACGCGGTCACGGTCTTGCCGCTGCCGGATTCGCCCACGAGCCCCACGATCTCACCCTTGTCGATCGTGAGATCGAGGCGATCGACGGCGGGTCGCTCGGGATCCCCGAAGTGCACCGTGAGCTGTTCGACGGTGAGCAGGCCCGCGCCCGGCGGCGGCACGTCGGCGGAGTCCGGGCGCCGTTTCGGCACCCGGCCCGAGGAACGGCGCACCCGTGTCGCGAAGGAGTCGCGCGTGGCGTCGCCGAGCAGAGCGAACGCGATGGTGCAGAGGGCGATGATGCCGCCGGACGGGACGAGCAGCCAGGGGAAAACCTGCACGAGGAGAGAGGCCTCGCCGACCATGCCACCCCAGCTGGGGTTGGGTGGCGGAGTGCCGAGCCCGAGGAAGCCGAGTCCGGTCTGGACTCCCAGCGCGACGCCCGCGAAGAGGGCCACCTGGATGACGATCGGTCCGCTCAGGCGCGGCAGGATGTGGCGGAACAGGATGCGCAGCCCGCCGAGTCCCGACACCCGGGCGGCATCGACGTAGAGGTCTTTCGACACCTTGAGCGTCGCGGCTCGGACGACTCGGATGAGGCCGCCGGAGCCGAGCACGCCGAGCGTGATCATGGTCGCGTTGAGCGATCGGCTGAACAACGAGACGACGGCGAGCACGATGATGATCGACGGCACCGACATGAGGATCTCGACGACGAAGCTGATCACGCGATCGACGGCGCCCCCGAGGTAGCCGGCAAGGAGGCCGAGGACGACGCCGAGCACGAGGAAGACGGCGATGCACAGCCCGACCCCGGCGATCGACGGCACGCCACCGTACATGAGTCGGCTGAGCACGTCGCGACCGAGGTTGTCCGTGCCGAGCCAATGCGCCGCACTCGGCAGTTGCCGCGCGTCCGCCAGGCTCTGCGCGAGGGGGTCGTACGGGGCGAGCCACGGCGACAGCAGGCAGGCGGAGACCACGATCGCCAGGACCGCGAGGGAGACGACGGCGAGCGGCTCATGGAGAAGGGCGTGCAGGAATCCCCGACGGGTGACGCCGGTTTCGGAGGGGCTGGAGATCGCGGTCATCGCGTGCGCGCTTTCGGGTTGAGTGCCAGATAAGAGAGGTCGACGCAGATGTTCACGACGATGACGATGAGGGTCATCGTGAGCGCGACGCCCTGGATGACGGGGAGATCGTTCTGATTCGTCGCGCTGTAGGCGAGCGCTCCGAGCCCCGGAAGTACGAACACCTGCTCGAGGAAGACGCTGCCGGCGAGTGAACCGACGAAGATCAGGCCGACCACGGTCGCGACCTGCATTCCGGTGTTCTTGAGGATGTGCCGGAGGTAGATGGTTCGGCGCGGGATGCCCGCTGCACGCAGGGTGCGCACGTAGTCCTGGTCCATTGCCTCGAGCACGCCGTCCCTCGTGATCTTCGCGACGCCGGCGGCACCCTGGATCGCGAGTGCGGCGACCGGCAGCACGAGCGCGGTGGCCCAGCCGCCAGGGCTCGTCGCGAACGGCACATACCCGGTCGCGGGGAACCATCGGAGCGAGACGGCGAACACCGAGACCATGACGAGCGCGAGCCAGAACCCGGGCACGGCCCCGCCGACGAGCACGAGCACGTCGAGCACCCGGCGGAGACCGCCGCGGCTCAATGCGCTCAGGTAGCCGAACGTCATCCCCGCGACGGCGCAGACGATGATGCCGGGGATCAGAAGCGACAAGGTCACGGGAAGGCGGTTCGCGATGCTTCGGATGACCGGCTCGCCCGTGAAGATCGAGGTGCCGAAGTCTCCGCTGAAGACCCGAGCGAGATAGTTCCCGTATTGGACGATGAGCGGTTGATTGAGGCCGAGCTGCTCGCGGAGCGCCTCGTACTGCTCCTGCGTGGCGGTGGTGCCGAGGATGACGCGGGCGGCATCCGTCGGCAGGAGTGACATCAGCAGGAAGGTCAGCGCCGACACCACGAAGAGCAGCACGATCGAGGTCGCGAGCCGGGTCACGAGGATCCGCATGAGGTGCCTTTCTCGGTGGCGGAGAGGGCACCCGGTGCGGGACCGGGTGCCCTCGGGGTGGTCAGGATGCGGGGGTCCACGTCCTGATGTTGGTCAGGGCGCCTGTCGGCGTCAGCGCAACGTGGTCGAGCCGGGGCGACACGAAGAAGTTCGCGTTCGCAACGGCGACGGGCAGCGAGAGAGCCTGATCGACGATGTACTTCTCGACCGCCTTCGCCTTCGCCGCCTGCTCCTCCGTCGGCGCGGCGACGTACTCGTCGAACAGCGCCTGCAGCTTCGGGTCGACCGCGTTGAACGGGTTGAGGCTGCCGTTGTGCAGGAAGCCCTGCGTGGCGTTCGCGAACTGGGGCTGACCACCGAAGGGCAGCGAGGTGAGCGGATACTTCAGTGAGTACAGGTCCGTCGCATAGTCGTTGCCGCTGTTCCGGAGCTCGATCGTGATGCCGACCTCGCCGAGTTGAGCCGCCATCGCCTGGACGAGCGACTCCTGTTCCGCGGTGAAGCCACCGTAGTTGACCGTCATCGTGAGCCCGTCCGCGTAGCCGGCCGCGGCGAGCAGCTCGCGCGCCTTGTCCGGATCGTAGGGATAGGTGTCGTCGAGGCTCTCGTCGTACGCGTCCCATCCGGGCGTCTCCGGCTGGTGGGTCACGGACGCCTGTCCGCGGTAGATGGTGTCGACGATCAGCTGTCGATCGATCGCGTAGTTCATCGCCTGGCGCACCCGCACGTCGGCGAGCGCCGGAGCGATGGTCCCGTCACGGTCGAGCAGGAAGAAGCCGTTCCAGTACAGCGGGGCGCTGAGCACCTCGGCACCGCCAGCCTTCGCAGCATCGACGGTGTTGACGTCGCCGAACACGAAGTCGACCTGCCCGGTGCTGAGCGCCTGGACCGCCGAGGTGGTCGACGTGATCACCTGGAGGGTCACCTTCTCCCACGCGATGGCGTCCTGATCCCAGTAGTTCTCGTTGGGCACATAGGTGTAGTGGTCGCCGGCGACGGTCTGCTCAGGGTCGAGCTTGTACGGTCCGGCGCCCAGGGTGGCGTTCTGCAGGGAGTCGGGGTCTGCGACACCCGCAGGCGCGATGACGTCGCCCCCCAGATAGTTCGGCGTCAGCAGCAGCGGCATGATCGGGTTGGGGGTGGCCGAGGTGAGCAGCACTGTGCTGTCGTCGACCGGCTCCGCAGTGATCCCGACCCACGCGCCCACCGATGCCGAGTTGCCGGTGGTGAAGTAGTTGATCGAGCCTGCGACGGATGCCGCATCCATCGGCGTCCCGTCGGAGTACTTCACGCCGTCTCGCAGGGTGACCTGGAGCTGCGTATTGGTGTCACCGACGTACTCCCACGCGGTCGCGAGCCCGGGAATGAGCTCGCCGTCCTCATCGACGTCGATGAGGGAGGCGTAGGAGAGATCGGTGACGAAGGTGATGCCGTTCGACGCCTCGGCGGGGTTGAGGCTCTTCGGCTGGCCGGCGATCACGACGGTGAGGGTCGTCTTGGGGGCGCCGCCACCCGCATCGTCGGTGCCGGTGCATGCCGACATGGTGAGCGCGAGGGCGACACTGCCCGCGAGCGTCGCCGCCGCGCGGGTGATGCTGCGTTGACGGGATGTCATTTCTCTTCCTTATCTCTCTGGGGTGCGGTAGGGGTGATCGGGAATTCGAGCAGGTGGGCGGACAGCGTCTTGCCGTGCGGGTCGACACCCGCGGACCGGGTGACGCCGCCATCGAGTCGGTCGCGCACCACCACGGTGACGGCGCCGAGCGCAGGCAGGGGGTGCACGTCGATGCGTGCGGGCGAGGTGGCGAAGTGCTCGGCGAGCGAGCCCACCTGAAGCGCGGCGGTCAGGACGGGCAGATCGGCCGGGTCGTAGGCGATGACCGCGAGGATCGCGGTATCGCCCTTGTCGCCCGCCCGAACGTGCGCGAGGTCTGCGAGCCGCATCACAGCACCTCGACCCGATGCCGTACGGCGTCGCGGGGGATGAGGGCGGACACCATCCCGACCGTCTCGCGGATGCTCGCGGTCGCGCCGCCGCCCCCCGAGGGGCCGTTGGTGTAGAGCGCCTCGACCTCCTCGCACAGATCGGTGGCCTCCGCGGGGTCGAAGCTGCGCACCGACATCCGCAGCCGAACCTCGCTCGGCTCCGGCACCTCGTCCCGCCACCAGGGGCGGGTCGCATCCACGCCGATCAGGGATGAGCGCAGTTCGCTCGAACGACCGAGCACCTCGACCCAGCGTTCGCGGATGATGCGTTCTGCGAGCTGGGCACGGCCCACGCATCCCGCACCGGCGTAGCTGATCTCGGCGATGGCGACATGGCCATCCCTGACGCCCACGCTCACCTTCAGATCACCGGGCACGTCGACTGCCGATGCCCCGACGACCGCGACCGCGTCGGGGCCGACCTCGTCGACGCGGACCGCCGAGAGGTCGACGGCCACATCCGGTGTGAGGTAGCGGCGCGGGTTGTCGATCTCGTAGAGGAGCTGCTCGAGCACGGTGCGACGGTCGAGCCGCCCGCCCGTTCCCTCGACCTTGCGGTAGACGGCGGCTCCGCCGGGGGCGACGTCGGCGTAGGGGAAGCCGAGCCGGGCGAGATCGGGGACGGTCTTCCGTACGCCATCGGCGAAGTAGCCGCCGGTCAGCTGCCCGGCGCACTCCAGGAGGTGGCCCACGAGAGTCGCGTCGGCGATCCGATCGAGAGCGTCCGGGGCCCAACCATGATGGTGCCGCAGGGGCCCGACGAAGAGCGAGGCGTCCCCCACTCGCCCGGACACCACGACGTCGGCGCCAGCGTCGAGCGCATCGACGATTCCCTGGCTCCCGAGGTAGGCGTTGGCGCTCACGATGCGGTCGCCGAAGTCGCCGATCACGCCATCGGCACCGAGAACGGGGGTCGAGGGGTCGAGGATGTCGAGGACGTCGTCCCCGGTGACGGCGGCGACGACGCGCGGTCGTCCGAGCTCGGCGGCGGCCTCACGGATCGCGAGGGCACCCCCCCGGGGATCGGCAGCGCCCGCATTTGTCACGATGATCGTGCGCGGGTCGAGCAGGGGTAGGACGGCGCTGATGCGTCGCACGATCCGGGGGTCGAACCCTCGGCCCCCACCCGCCGCGTCCCGCGCTGCGACGGCGAGCGCGATGGTGCGCTCGGCAAGGCATTCGAACACGAGGGCGTCGAGCGATGCGGATCGCGCGAGAACCTCTGCGGGCTCGTAGCGGTCTCCCGCGAACCCCGTTCCCGCTCCGATGCGGTAGTCCATGGCGCCCTCGCCTCTCATGTGAATGCACTGTATACACCGCATCCAATGTCGTCAATGGTCTATATTCGGAGGCGGTCGTGAGAGGGGCAGCGATGCAGGAGAAGTCACCGGAGAAGATCGCCGCCCTGCTGGGCCAGGCGATCCGCGAGAAGGTCTTCGCGCCCGGAGCGCCTCTCATCCAGGAGGACCTGGCGCAGCGCTTCCAGGTGAGCAGGAGCCCCGTCCGCGAGGCGCTTCGCATCCTCGCCGCGGAGGGCGTCGTCACGATGCCCCCTGGCGGCGCAGGCGCCACGGTGCGACGCCTGTCGTTGGCCGACCTGACCGAGCTCTACGACCTGCGCCTCATCCTCGAACCGGCGATCGCGCCGCTGCTCGTCGAGGGGGTCGCGGCGAATCAGGTTCGCGAGCTCCGCCAACGCGCCGAGACGATGGTCTCGATCGACGAGGTCGAACCATGGATGCGCGCCAACTTCGAGTTCCACCTCGCGCTGTACGCGCTCTCCGGGCGCCCCCACACCGAAGGCGTGCTGCGTTCCCTGCTCTCAGCCGTCCAGCCGTACTCACTCGAGAACATCGAGCGGCTGGGGGGCCGGACGCAAGCGGACAACGAGCACCTGGAGATGGTCGACGCGATCGAGAACGGGGACGCGCCGGCGCTCGCCGAGCTGATCCGAACGCACCTCGCCTCCGCCCGGCAACGGCTCATCGACAAATTCGCGCGCGACTCCGAGCAGCGAGAGGTCGATCCGCTGGCGATGCTGAGGACGCCCGGCGGATCGCGCTGAGGAGATCCGGCTACAGCTTCGAGCCCGCCACGGAGAAGGTGTCGCACGCCTGCCAGGTGCCCGTGCGGCCCGCCTGGAACCACCGCTGCCGCTGCTCGCTCGAGCCGTGGGTCCATGTCTCGGGGGTGACCTGGCCCTGGGTCTGCTCCTGGATGTGGTCGTCGCCGACGGCGGATGCGGCGCTCAGCGCGTCCGCCCACGCCTGGTCGGAGAGCGGCTGGAGGAACGGCACGCCCTTGTCGTCGGTCGTCGTCTCCGCGGCGCCGAGCGCGGCGCCGGCGTAGCAGTCGGCCTGCAGCTCGAGACGCACCCCGTCGGAGTCGGGACCGGTCTGCGAGTTGTCGAGCCCGTCCATCCGGCCGGTGATGTTCTGGATGTGGTGGCCCCACTCGTGCGCGACGACGTACAGCTGGGCGGCTGGCCCCCCGCTCGAGCCGAAGCGCTCGCGGAGCTCGTCGAAGAACGCGGTGTCGAGGTAGATCGTCTCGTCGGGCGGGCAGTAGAAGGGGCCGACGGCGCTCGTGGCGCCGCCGCATCCGGTGCTCGTCGATCCCGTGAAGAGCTCGATCTGGGAGGAGCGGTAGCCGCTCTCGAACTGCCCGGCCCAGTAGTCGTCGAGGAAGGCGGCCGCGCCCTTCATGCGGCAGTCGAGGTCGTTGTTGGCGTCCTCGCCGGACTGGCAGTGCTCGAGCGACGACTCGTCGCCCCCGCCCGACCCGCCCTGCTCGAGGCCGTCGACGAGCGGCGAGAGGTCGACACCCGCGAAAACGTTCACGAGCAGCACGACGAGGCCCAGCACCCCGACCCCGCCGCCGATCGCGATGCCGCCCTTGGCGCGGCGGCTGATCCGACCCTTGCTGATGTCCGAGTCGTCGTTGAACGTCATGCGACGACGTTAGTGCGCGCCGGGGTGCGCCGCCCACCCGCGTGCGGCGGACGCCGTCGTCGTGGCAGCGCTCAGCGCCGCTCCGGATGCAGGATGCGGCTCACGCGTTCGCGCACGTTCGCGGGCGGCGGCTCGTTGTAGACGCCCGCCTCCTCCTGACCGGAGAGGCGCTGGATGGCGGTCATCACGGCATCCGTCGCCTCGCGCCTCGCGCGGCCGGAGGTGGCGGGGCCGAAGCCGGAGAGGTCGATCGGCTCGCCGAAGCGCACCGTGACGCGTGCGAAGCGGATGCGTCCCTTGCCGCCCGGCTGCATCTCGTCGGTGCCGACGAGGCCGACCGGCACCACCGGCACGCCCGCCGTGAGGGCGAGCCAGGCGACGCCGGTGCGGCCACGGTAGAGGCGTCCGTCGCGCGACCGGGTGCCCCCGGGGTAGATCGAGAACGCCTCGCCCGTCTGCAGCACCCGCAGGCCGGCGTCGAGAGCGTCTTGGGCGGCGGACCCCGCGCCGCGCTCCACGGGGACCGCGCCCACGCCGCCGAAGAAGGCGCGCTGGATGCCGCCCCTCACCCCGCGCCCGGTGAAGTATGCGGACTTCGCCATGAACGAGACGGAGCGTCGCGCGACGAGGGTCAGCACGATGCTGTCGATGAACGCGAGGTGGTTGGAGGCGATGAGAACACCGCCGCGCCTCGGCACGTTGCGCCGCCCGATCACCCGGGGGCGGAACAGCAGCCGGGCGATCGGCGCGAGCAGCAGCCGGCTGAGGAAACGCACCCGCCCACCCTCGCATCCGCCCATGCCGCCCCCCGCATGCGCCCCTGCGAGCCCCGGGCCACACGGTCCGGCCCAAGCGCAGCGGGGGTGGCGGATCGCTTCCGGGACGCTGGCATCGGGACGGGCGGGAGCGCGCCGCCGACAGGCGGCACGCGGGGGCATGCGGCCCGTAAGCGATCCGTCGCCTCCGCGAAGCGCCGCGCGAGGGGAGATGTGCCCTGACACAGCCGTGAGGCGGCCCATAGACTCGGGGCATGCTCCCCTTCCTCATCGTCGGCGGAATCGGACTGCTGCTGGTTCTGGTGTCGCTCGTGTTCGACGAGATCGTCGACTTCCTCGACGGCGCGCTGTCGGGCACCGCGGTGGGGAGCGCGCTCGTGGTGTTCGGCGCCTCGGGCGCGATCGCGGTGGCGAACGGCCTGCCCGACTGGTCGGCGTACCTCATCTCGGCCGTGGTCGGCATCCTGGTGTTCGTCGGGGTGCAGCTGGTGATCCGCAGCCTCAAGCGCAGCGAGGACGGCACCCCCAGCTCCCCTGTGGGGCTGTTCGGCGTGACCCGCTCGACCGTCACCACCACCTCGGGCGAGGTGAGCCTCGACGGTCCGCACGAGATCGAGACGCGGCTCGCGTTCGCCGACGAGGTGATCCCGCGCGACACCCGCATCCGGGTGATCGAGCTGCAGGGGTCGCGCGTGCGCGTCGAGCGCGCCGTGCCCGCCCCCGACGCGTCGCCCGTATCCGAGACCTGATCCACCCCCACACCACCCCGAAAGGCACGCTCCCGTGAACTTCTTCAGCGAGAACGTCACCGTCTTCGCCGTGATCGCCCTCATCGTCGTCGCGCTCGCGATCTTCGCGTTCATCGCGGGCCGCATCAAGCGCGTCCCGCCGAACTCCGCCATGGTGGTGGTCGGCCGCGGCGCCGGCGGCAAGGTCGCGGAGCCGGATGCCGGTCAGCGTGTCGTCATCGGCGGGCGCGTCTTCATCTGGCCGATCCTGCAGCAGGGCTTCCTCGTGTCGCTCGAGCAGCGCCAGATCGGCATCGTCGTGGAGGGCGTCGACAAGAACTTCATCAAGCTCGCCATCCAGGCGTCGGTGAACTTCAAGGTCTCGGGCACGGCCGAGGGCGTGCGGCGCGCGGCCCAGCGCTTCCTGTCGCAGCAGGACTCGCTGACCCAGATCATCCAGCAGTCGCTGGAGGGCTCGCTGCGCTCCATCATCGGCAACATGCCGATCCAGGAGATCATCTCCAACCGCAACGCGCTGTCGGAGGCCGTGGTCGAGGCGACGAAGGCCGACCTCGCCGAGCAGGGTCTGCAGGTGGACCTGCTGAACATCTCCGACATCTCGACTCCGGGCACGAGCTACCTCGCCGACCTGGGTCGCGCAGAGGCCGCCCTCGCCCGGCAGAACGCCGAGGTGAAGGAGGCGGAGACGCAGCGTGCGTCCGAGTTCGCCCGCATCGACGCGGCGGAGCAGATCGCGGAGCGGCAGAAGGCGCTGAGCCTGAAGCAGGCCGCCATCAAGGCGGAGACCGACAAGGCGAACGCGGAGGCGAACGCGGCCGGTCAGCTCGCGACGGCCGAGCAGGACAAGATCGTCGCGGTGCAGCAGCGCGACGCCCTCGCCGAGCAGGCCCGCGTGGAGCAGGAGCGCCTCGACATCAGCGTCCGTAAGCCCGCGGAGGCGTCGGCGTACGCGACGGTCCAGGCGGCGACCGCCGAGCGCGACGCGGCGAACGCCGCGACCGAGGCGGACGCGTTCAAGCGCACCAAGATCGCCGAGGCGAACAAGGTGGCGGCGGTGCAGGATGCGGAGGCCGCCGCCGAGGCGGTGCGCCTGGCCGGTAACGCCGAGCGCGACAAGCAGGTGGCGCTGGCGGCCGGTATCAAGGCGGAGGGTGAGGCGCGCGCCGCGGCGGTGGCCGCGGAGGGTCTCGCCGAGGCGCAGGCGATCGACGCGAAGGCGGAGGCGCTGAAGAAGTATGGCGAGGCGGCCCTCGCGCAGGAGATCATCGGCCGCCTCCCGGAGATCACCCGCGCCGTCGCGGAGCCGCTCTCGGCGATCAAGAACCTGACGGTCATCTCGAACGACGGCGCCTCGGCGATCACGAAGACGGTCGGCGAGGTCGCGAGCGAGGTGCCCGCGGTGGTGAAGAACCTGACCGGCCTGGACCTGTCGGCGCTGCTCGGCGGCGCGGCGGGTGCTGCGCTCGGGGGCTCGGATGCGGCTGCCGCGGTGAGGAAGGCTGCGGCCCCGAAGGCGAAGCCCGCCGCGGAGTAGCCGGCGCCGGGCAGCGATCCGCGGAGGCGTCGCGTCTCCGCGCTCAGGCCATGCGGCGGGAGCAACTGCAGCATCGGCGGGAGTAACCGCACGCGCAGGCGGAGATGGAGCCACGCGGCGGGAGCAGTTACTCCCGCCGGGTGAGGATTACGCCGCCCGCGCATGCGGTTTACTCCCGCCGATGCTGCAGTTGCCCCCGCCGACGGGCCGTGCCGCGATCGAGCGGCGCAAGGCGGTCTCGCGACGCGGCGGCGGCGCTCCTCGGCCAGCTCGGATGCGGCGGTCCAGGTCTGTGCGGCGGCGCAGGTCTGTGCGGCGGCCCAGGTCGAAGGGCGACGGCCCCGTCGGAATGCGGCGGATCAGTCGAAGGGCGGGGGTGCGTCGCCATCGGTGAGGGGCGGGATGTCGTCGCGGGGCGCGGGTGATGCGGCGCGCGGAGGCGCAGGAGCGGATGCGCGAACGGCGCGAGCCGGCGGGGCGGACGCGGGCGAGGAGGCGACCGCGGGAGCGGACGCGGATGCGGGAGTCGGTGCTGCGGTCGGTGCCGCCACCTCCGGCTCCTCGCCCCGCACGAGGGCGAGCACGGCCTCCCCGTAGGCCTCGAGCTTCTTCTCACCGACGCCCGAAACCGTGGCGAGCTGCTCGAGGGTCGTCGGCTCGGTGACGGCGATGCCGCGGAGGGTGGCGTCGCCGAAGACGATGTAGGCGGGCACCCCCTGCTCGCGCGCCACCTCGGACCGCCAGGCGCGGAGGCGCTCGAAGAGCGGCTGCGCCGCCTCGGGCAGCTCGGCGCCCGCCGTGCGCTTGGCCTTCTTGGCGGCACGCTCGGGCTCGCGCCGCAGCATCACCTGACGTGAGCCGTCGAGCACGGCGGCGGATGCCTCGGTGATCACGAGGGTGCCGTAGCCGTCGGTGTTCACCGCGAGCAGCCCCTGCGCGAGCAGCTGCCGCACGACGCCCCGCCACTCCTGCTCGGTGAGCTCGCCGCCGATGCCGTAGGTGCGCAGCTCGTCGTGCCGCTGCTGCCGCACCCTCTCCGTCTCGCGACCGAGCAGGATGTCGATGAGGTGCCCGGCGCCGAACCGCTGGTTGCGCTCGCGGTGCAGCCGCACGATCGTCGAGAGCAGCTTCTGGGCGGGGACGGTGCCATCCCACGCCTCCGGCGGCGCGAGGCAGGTGTCGCAGTTGCCGCACGGCTCGGAGGCCTGACCGAAGTAGTTCAGCAGCTGCACGCGGCGACACTCGACCGTCTCGCAGAGGGCGAGCATCGCATCCAGGTGCTGGGATGCGCGGCGCTTGAACGCGGCGTCGCCCTCCGACTCCTGGATCATGCGGCGCTGCTGCACGACGTCCTGCAGGCCGTAGGCGAGCCAGGCCGTCGACGGCAGCCCGTCGCGGCCGGCGCGGCCGGTCTCCTGGTAGTAGCCCTCGACGGACTTCGGCAGGTCGAGGTGTGCGACGAACCGCACATCCGGCTTGTCGATGCCCATGCCGAAGGCGATCGTCGCGACCATGACGATGCCGTCCTCGCGCAGGAAGCGCGCCTGGTTGCGGGCCCGCACCCCCGCATCCAGACCCGCGTGGTACGGCAGGGCGGGAACCCCCTCGGCGACGAGCGCCTCGGCCGTCTTCTCGACGGATGCGCGCGAGAGGCAGTAGACGATGCCCGCGTCGCCCGGGTGCTCGGTGCGGATGAGCTGCAGCAACTGCGCGAGCGGCTGGTTCTTGGGCTCGATGCGGTACTGGATGTTGGGGCGGTCGAAGCTCGACACGAACTCGCGGGCGGTGCCGAGGTCGAGACGCTCGACGATCTCGCGGCGGGTGGCGTCGGTGGCCGTCGCGGTGAGCGCGATACGCGGCACGGAGGGCCAGCGCTCATGCAGCACCGAGAGGCCGAGGTAGTCGGGGCGGAAGTCGTGACCCCACTGCGAGACGCAGTGGGCCTCGTCGATCGCGAACAGCGCGACGGGTGCCCGGTCGAGCAGGGCGAGCGAGCTCTCGAGCTTGAGTCGCTCCGGTGCGAGGTACAGCAGGTCGAGCTCGCCGGCGAGCAGCTGCTGCTCGACGAGCCGGCGCGCATCCGGATCCTGCGTGGAGTTGAGGAACGCGGCGCGCACCCCGAGGGCCTCGAGCGCGTCGACCTGGTCCTGCATGAGGGCGATGAGCGGGGAGACGACGACGCCCGTGCCCGGGCGCACGAGCGCGGGGATCTGGTAGCAGAGCGACTTGCCGCCACCCGTCGGCATGAGCACGACCGCGTCGCCGCCGCCCACGACCTGATCGATGATCGCGGCCTGCTCGCCGCGGAAGTCGTCGTAACCGAACACACGGTGGAGCACGTCGAGGGGGGCGGGCATGCGCCTACGGTACCCGGAGGTGGGGACGTCGGCCGGGGCCGGACGCACGGCTGTGGATCACCGCGCGCCGCCGAGGGTGTGAACGTGAACACCCCCGCACGGGTGCCCCCCCTTCGGGGTCGTCGCGCTCCGCTTACCGAATCGTTACCTTCGTCACAAGGTAACCGGATGTCTGGGGGGAATCCGGAGCGGGGGATCGCCGTCGGGGGGCGGCGACCCCCGCACCTTTATTTATGCCCCAGAACCCCACGCGGTGCACGGCCGCGCAGCGGCCCGCAGGCACCAGTGGGATGGACCTGCGGGCCGCTTTCGTGCGACGGGGTGCGGCTACAGCACGATCACCGGTGACGGCCAGCTGAGCGAGGGATCGAATCCGTCGCCGCTGAACTGCGCCGTCAGCAGGTGGATGCCGCGCTTGAGCTTGCCGAGCTTCACCGTGACCTTGCCGTTGTCGGCCGCCGTCAGCTGCACGGTCGCCACCGTCTTCAGCCCGTCGCGGATGACGAGCGTGCCCACGGCGGGCGACCCGTCGTCGGTGCGCACCGTGACCTTGTAGTTCACGGGGCTGCCCCAGACCAGCAGCGGCGCCGAGCCGCTCGTGCGGGTGCCGACGGGCTCCTGCGGCTCGGACGACTCCGCGACCTCGATCGGGAGGGTCACCTCGGTGCCGCCCGGACCCGCGATCGTGAGGGTCTGCGCCCCCTCGACCCCGGCGGGGATCGTGAAGGTCACCGTCGCCGTGCCCTGCTCGTCGGTCGTGTCGACGATCTGCAGGGTGGTGGCGCCCGTGCCGAGCACCTGTCCGCCGAGGCTGATCGTCGCGTCGCCCGACGCGGGCCCGCCCGTGCTGAACAGCAGCGACGACAGCTGCGCCGTCACCTGCTCGCCCGCGCGGTACGCCGTGCCGTCGGCGGGAGCCGAGAGCCTGGCGCCGACCGCCCGCTGGGCGGTGTCCGGGGCGACCGGCGAGTTCTCGCCGATGTAGGCGACGAACGCGTCGAGGTCGATGCGCCCGGAGTCGGCGACGCCCGTGCCCTGCGTGAAGGCGCCGAAGTTGTCGCCGCCGGAGGCGAGGAACGAGTTGGTCACGACCTTGATCACCTGGTCGTCGGTCACCGGCTCGCCGTTCAGCGTGATCGCGGTGATGTGCGATCCCGCCGCCGCGGCCGGGTCGTAGACGTACTCGAGCCCGTGGGACAGCCCGAGCTTCAGGAACGGACGCGCCGCGCCCGCGGGCTGCCACTGCTGCTCGAGCACGGCCTTCAGCTGCGCCCCCGTCAGGTTCATCGTCACGAGCGTGTTGGCGAACGGCTGGATGAGCGCCGCCTCCGCGTAGGTGACGTTGCCGTCCGGGTCGCCCGCACCGGAGCTCGCGTAGACCAGGTCGGCACGGATGCCGCCCGGGTTCATGATGGCCACCTGCGTCGACAGGTCCTCGGTCGCCGCGAGCTGCGCGTCGGAGATCAGGTTGCCGATCGTCGACTCGCCGCCGCGGTTCTCGGAGCCGTTCGTCTGCACCGCACGCCGGATGTCCTGCGTGATCGAGCCGAGCGAGACGGAGCCGAGCTCCTTCGCGACCTCCACCGCATCCGCGACGATCGCGGCGACCGCGGGGTCGGGCGGGAACGCGCCGATGAGGTTGAGGTTCTCGGTGTCGATCGTGAGGGCCTCGGTCGCCGGGTCGTAGACGATGCGCGAGTGGCCGTACATCGCCCCGTACTGTCCGGACGAGATCACCGGCCGCGTGCGGTCGGTGCCCGGGATCGGCACGTCGAAGTCGTACGCGAGGTGCGTGTGCCCCGAGATGATCATGTCGATGTCGGGGTCGGCCCCGTTCACGATGCGCCCGAAGTTGGAGTCGTCGGTCGCGCTCGAGATGTCGGTCGTGGCCGCGCCCTCGTGGACGAGCAGCACGAGGATGTCGGCCTCGCCGTTCGACGGGTCGCCGTCGGAGAGCTGCGCAGCGACCCGATTGACCTCGGGCACGACCTCCTTGACCTCGAGGCTCGCGATGCCCGCGGGGCTCACGAGCTCGGTGAGGTCCTCCGTGACGGCGCCGATGAAGCCGATGGTCACGCCCTCGAACTCGCGCAGCTCGTACTCCTGGTAGGCCGGCTTGCCGGTCGCACGGTCGTAGAGGTTGGCGGCGAGGTACGGCCAGTCGGCGTGCTCCAGGATGCGGTCGTCCACATCCGCGCGGCCCTTGTCGAACTCGTGGTTGCCGAACGAGCTCGCGTCGAGCCCGATCTCGTTGAGCGCGGCGATCGTCGGCTCGTCGTCCTGGATGAAGGAGGTGAAGGTCGACGCGCCGATGAGGTCGCCCGCGCCCACGAACAGCGTGTTGGCGTTCTGGGCCTCGTAGGAGCGCACCATGCCGCCGAGCACCGCGGCGCCCGCGGTCGTCGACGACGCCTCGAGCCGACCGTGGAAGTCGTTGATGCTCAGCAGGTCGATCGTCACGGGCGGCTTCGCGGCGGTGACGCCGACGACGACCGGGTCGTGGTCGCTCGAGCGGTAGGGGCTCGTGCCGTCGGTGGCGGCGTACGCGTAGCCGCGGTCGCTCCACTCGGCGGAGTTGATGCCCCACACGCCGACCCCGGTGACGGATGCCGCGAGCGACGGGGTCACGAGAGCGTGGTCGAGCGATCCGAGCTCGCCGTTGAAGGTGTAGGTGTACTGGCCCGGCGCCTTCGTCGGCACGAGGTCGACGAAGCCCGCCGCGGTGAGCGCCTGCACCGGGTCCTCCTGGCCGTAGGCGTTGAAGTCGCCCAGCAGGATGACGTCGGGGCCCTTCTGCGGGTCGGAGGTGATGCCGTCCACGAACGTCGCGAGGCGCTGGGCCTGGGCGACGCGCTCCGCGTTGAAGAAGCCCTGCCCGTCGGCCGGCTCGGGCGCGGTGTTGCCGCTCGGCGGGCTCTTCGACTTGAGGTGGTTCGCCACCACGGTCACGAGGCGGTCCGCGCCGACGTCGAAGGTCTGGGCGATCGGCTTGCGCGCGATGCTCCACGCGGCGTCGGCGTCGGCGAAGCTGTCGCCCACGGGCGTCACGACGGACGGCTTGTAGATGATGGCCGTCGTGATGACGTCGTTGCCGGCGCCGTTCACGGCGTCGGGAGTCGGCACGAAGTCCCAGGTTCCCGCGCCGGCCGCGGCGTTGAGGCCCGCGACGAGGTCGCCGAGCGCCTCGTCGGGCGTCTCGCCGAGCACCGCCGAGTTCTCGATCTCCTCGAGCGCCACGACGTCGGCGCCGAGGCCGTTGATCGCCGCGACCACCTTGGCCTTCTGCTTCGCGAACTGCTCCGCGTTCGCAGCGCCGCGGGCGGCGCCGCCGAAGGTCGTGAAGTAGTTGAAGACGTTGAAGCTGCCGAACTGCACGTCGCCGCCGACCTCGGGGGCCGCCGCGGGACGCGGGTTGAGCGTCTCGAAGGTGGGCTTGTACTCGGCCGGGCTGGCGTCCGTGAGCGGCACCTGCGGCTGCAGGCGCCAGTTGTCGAAGCCGTAGCCGAGCACCATCGCCTTCGCCGGCGGCACGAAGCGGTCGCCGTTGCGCACGACCGTGCCCGCGGTGAAGTACGGCTGGTCGCCGACGTGCGCGCTGTTGTCGACGCGGATCGAGTAGCCGTCGTCGACGATGAGGCGCCGGGCGAGGTTCGCCGCGGCGATCGCGTTCGCGGCGTCGCCGGCATCCGTCGTCTCGGTCGACTTGACGAGCTCGCCACCGGCCGAGAGCCACAGCGAGCCGAAGTTGTACAGCTCGTGGCTCGAGGCGAGACGGTAGTCGCCCGTGGGCTGCACGAGCATGCCCTCGAGCGCCTCGCGGTCGCCGCCCAGCAGGGTGTCGGGCAGCGGGGTGGCGGCGGGGAGGCCCGCGCCCGCCTGCAGCAGTTCGAACGCGGATGCGGTGGTCGCGGTGATCTGGGTCTGCCCGCTGTTCTCGCCCGCGGTGCCGGTGACCCGGATCAGGTCGCCGACGGCGACCTTCGGGTAGGCCTGGTTGAAGTAGACGAAGAGCCCGTCGCTCGCCCCGGGCGTCGCGTCGGTCTCACCCCCCGATCCGGCGGTCTGCAGGTACAGCCCGCGGTAGTTGGAGGGGGCCGCGTAGTAGCCGGTGACGACGCCCTCGACGGTGACGGTCTGGCCGTTCAGCGGGGTGGTCGCGCCGGTGCCCTGCACCTCGGCGATCGTATGGGTGGTGTCGGCCGCGAGCGCGGGGGTCGCGCTCAGCGAGGCCAGCCCGAGGGCTGCGATGGCCGTCGCGGCGACGACGGCGAGGCGACGGCGCGCGCTGGGGCGCGACCGGTCGAGGGGTGTGGGAGTTGTCATGACGCGCGGTGCTCCGTTGTTCGAAGGGGACAGCGTTGGTCGGGTTACCCCCCGTTTGGGGGCCGACTCATCCCTATCGCGGGCGGCGGACACCGCGCAACCCCTCGCGCATCCGCGTCATCGGATGTTCATGCCCTGCTCACATGAGCACGCCCGCCGCCTCGTCGCTTTTGTGCCGGAGATCGGCCGCGCCGGCCAAGCGCCGCCCCGCCGAATTGCTGGCCTCGACGCGGGCCCCCGCACATCAACCGCAGGCTTCCTGCACGACAGCGCGAGGGGTGCCCGCGATTACATACCCGGTATGTATATACTCGGCAGGTATCGACGGACGGAGCGACATGAGCGTGCGACAGGGCCTGCTGGCGGTGCTCGAGCTGGGGCCGAACTACGGCTACCAGCTGCGGGCCGAGTTCGAGAGCCGCACCGGCGGAACCTGGCCGCTCAACATCGGCCAGGTCTACACGACCCTCGACCGCCTCGAGCGCGACGGCCTCGCCCGCCGCGGCGACGAGACCCCGGAGGGCCAGGTGCTCTACGAGATCACGAACGCCGGGCGCGCGGAAGCGGACGCCTGGCTCTCCCGGCCCGTCGTCCGCGAGCGCGCGGGGCGCGATGAGCTCGCGATCAAGCTCGCCCTCGCGGTCACGCTTCCGGGCGTCGACGTGCCCGCCCTCATCCAGGCGCAGCGCACCGCGACGCTCGGCGCGCTACAGGATCTCACCCGGCTCAAGATGGCCGACGAGCGCGACCTCGCCTGGGAGCTCGTGCTCGAGTCGATGATCTTCCAGCTCGAGGCCGAGGCCCGCTGGCTCGACCACACGGAGGCGCGACTCGCGCGGATCCGGGACGGACGGGATCCGCGGCCCGCGGCACCCCCCGCCGCTGCATCCGTCCCGGCCGAGCGGGAGGCGACCCGATGAGCGACGCACCGCTGCTCAAGCTCGACGGCGTCTCGGTGCAGTACGGATCGGGTCCGACCGCCGTCACGGCCCTCTCGGGCGTCGACCTCGAGGTGCGGCGCGGCGAGCTCGTCGCCGTCATGGGCTCCTCGGGCTCCGGCAAGTCGACGCTGCTGACCGTCGCGGGCGGCCTCGTACGGCCCACCTCGGGCGAGGTCGTCGTCGACGGGCAGTGGCTCAGCACGCTCCGCCCCGGGCAGCTGGCCACCCTGCGCCGTCGCCACCTCGGCTTCGTGTTCCAGGACTACAACCTCGTGCCCGCGCTCACCGCGATCGAGAACGTCGCGCTGCCGCTCGAGCTCGACGGCTGGAAGGCGTCGCGGGCCCGCCGGGCCGCACGCGACGCCCTCTCCACGGTCGAGCTCGCCGAACAGGCCCACCGCTTCCCGGACGACCTCTCCGGCGGCCAGCAGCAGCGCGTCGCGATCGCGCGGGCCGTCGTCGGCGGGCGCAGCCTCATCCTCGCCGACGAGCCCACGGGCGCGCTCGACTCGACCACCGGCGAGGTCGTGCTGCGGATGCTGCGCGGCCGCGTCGACCACGGGGCGGCCGGCATCCTGGTCACCCACGACGCGCGGCACGCCGCCTGGGCCGACCGGATCGTGTTCCTCCGCGACGGGCGCATCGTCGACGAGTCGGCGTACCGCGGCGTGGAGACGATGGCCGGAAGTCGCGCGTGACACGCACCGCGGACGCGATCCCGTCGCGCTCGAAGCGCGCGGGGCGGGTGGCGGCGCGGATCGCCTGGCGCACGGCGCTGCGGCGTCCGGGGCGCAGCGCGCTCATCGTGACACTCGTCGCGCTGCCGACGATCGGGCTCGCCGCGGGCACGGTGCTCATCGCGAGCACCGTGCCGACGACCGAGGAGAAGCTGAGCTACACCCTCGGGAGGACCGAGGCGATGGTGCAGGTGTTCTCGCCGCCCGACCCGACGCTCGACCAGTCGCCGACCGAGCCCGGATGGGCGCAGGCCGCCGTCGACGAGAACTTCGAGCCCACCGGCTACGGCCCGGACGACGTGCCGCTGACGCCCGAGGAGGTCTTCCCCGCGGGCACCCGCATCCTGTCGATCACGCAGTCGACCGCGACCGTGCGCACGGCCGCCGGCATCGACGCGCTGGATGTGGTCGAGGGCGACGCGGGCGACCCCGCGCTCGAGGGCCGCTACCACCTCGTCGAGGGACGCCAGCCGCGCGGCGACGGCGAGGTCGCGCTCTCGCCCGCGGCGCTCACCCGGCTCGGCGTCGGGCTCGGCGGCACCGTCCGGATCACCGAGCCGCGCGCCCTGACGGTGACCGTCGTCGGGGCGATCGCGGACCAGGCCCGGTCGAACACGGATGCGGCGATCTTCGCCCGCGATGGGGCCATCACCGGGGTCCGCGCGGACGACGAGCCGACGCGGGCGTTCTACTACCTCCCCGACACCGCGCTCGACTGGGACGCGGTGCGGGCGCTCAACCACCAGGGGCTCATCGCCTACTCGCGGGAGGTGGTCGAGCATCCGCCCGCGCCCGGTGACTACAGCGTCGGCGGCACCGGATCGTGGACCGACTCGATCAACTCCGGCTACATCTCGCTCCTCCTCCTGCTCGGCGGCTTCGTCGTGTTCGAGGTGTGCCTGCTCGCGGGCGCCGCGTTCGTCGTCGGCATGCGCGCCGACCAACGCGCGCTCGCGACCGTCGCGAGCGTCGGCGGGGAGCCGCGGCTCATCGCGCGCATCGTCTCGATGGGCGGCGTCGTGCTCGGCGGCACCGGCGGCCTCGCGGGGATCGGGCTCGGGGTGATCGCCGCCTGGGGGTACTACGCCATCGTGGACGACGGCAATGCGGTCACACTGCCCGGCTTCCACCCCTGGCCGCTCGTGCTGCTGCCGGTGCTCGCCGTCGCCGTGCTGGCCGGCTGGATCGCGGCGCTCGCGGCCGCCCGCGGGGCGCGCAGGATCGATGTAGTCGCCGCACTGCGCGGCTCGCGGCGGCCGCAGCCCGCCCGTGCCCGGCGGGTGGTGGCGGGCGTCGTCGTGGTCGTCGTGGGTGCCGGGCTGCTCGCGGTCGGCGGCGCGGTCGCCGTGTTCGGCTACTGGCCCGAGTACGACGCGAACCTCGTCGTGCTCGCGATGGCGGCCCTCGTGGTCGGCGCGGTCGTGCTGCAGCTCGGTCTCGTGCTCACGACGCCGGCGCTGCTCGCGCTCGCCTCCCGCATCCTGGGCCGCCTCGGCGAAGCGGCGCGGCTCGCGAGCCGGGACGCGAGCCGCAACCACGCGCGCTCGGTGCCGGCCGCCGCTGCGGTCATGAGCACGGTGTTCGTGGCGGTGTTCCTCATGACCTACATGTCGTCGTACCAGAAGACGCTCGACGACGGGTGGCACTACGAGGGGCCGATCGGAACGGTGAGCGGTTCGCTCGTGCCGTCGGCGCCCGACGGGTCGCGGGCGTTCCCGAGCGACGCTCAGGCGCGAGACATGCGGGAGCTGTTCGAGGGCGTGCTCGACGGCTCCGAGGTGCGCGTCCTGCGCGCGGTGCTCGATCCGCACTCCTCCACCCCGGCGATCGAGGGCGCGGAGTGGGTGATCCCGCGCGTCCACGGCGAGCCCCCGTGCGAGACGGACGGCTACGGCAACCCGATCGGGCAATGCACCCAGCCGTTCCCGTTCGGGCAGAACGCGAACGAATCATTGTACGTGGGCGACGCCGACGACCTGGCGATGATCCTCGGGCACGCCCCGGGAGCGGATGCCGTCCGGATGCTCGACGGCGGCGGCGCGATCGCGTTCTGGCCGGAGTACGTCGACGACGGGAGGCTCACGCTCGACACCTGGACGGACGCGCAGCTGCACGACGGGGCCCTCGCCACCGGCACCTCGCCGGAGCGCAGCACGACCATCCCCGCGCTCTACCTGGATCCGGGGTTCGCGCTGTTCTACGGCGTGATGGTCTCGCCCGCCGCCGCGGACGCCCTCGGCCTCGATTACGGCCCGGTGCGCATCATCGCCGACACCGGGGCCATGCCCACCGACCAGCAGTACCAGGCCCTCTGGGCCGGCATGCCGGCGATCATCGAGAACACCTCCGCCCGATACGAGGCGGGCCCGCCGCAGCTCGGCGAGGGCTTCGCGTGGGCGCTCCTCGGACTCACGACGCTCATCACCTTCGCCGCGGCATCCGTCGCGATCGGCCTCGCCCGGGCCGACGGGCGCCGCGACGAGGAGGTGCTGGATGCCATCGGTGCACCTCCGCGGCTGCGACGCGGGGTGGCGTTCTGGCAGGCGGTCGTGGTCGCCGGGATCGGCACCCTGCTGGGCGCGGTCGTCGGGCTGCTGCCCGCGCTCGCCCTCTACCTCGCGACGACGCTCTCCGCGACGCAGGAGCCCCGGATGGGCGGCGGCCCGCTCGAGGACTTCGCACCGCCGTGGCTGCAGCTCGGCCTCGTCGTGCTCGCCGTGCCGCTGCTCATCGCGGTGGGCTCGTGGATCACCGCGGCCCGCCGGAGGGTGGCCGTGCGGCGGGTCGCGTAGGGGGGTCGCCCCTCGCCATTCCGCTGTTGTGCAGGAGTTCCGCTATTGTGCAGGAGCCTTCCGAACGGCGCCCGCACACTCGTCCGGATTTCCGGGCCTCGCGGCAGGAGCTCCTGCTCAACCGCACAGAGGCTCCTGCGCAACAGCAACAGCACGCGCTTTTGACGACGTCGGAGGCACGTGCAACGCTGATCCACGCGCGGCTTCGCGACCGCTCCGCCGCATCCGTCTCCGACCTCCTCCTCCGTCCGCAACAGAGAAGACCGCCATGCTCGGAAAGCTCCTCCTCCGCTACCTCAAGCCGTACCGCTGGCTGCTCCTCGGCGTGCTCGTGTTCCAGTTCGCGTCCGCGCTCGCCTCGCTCTACCTGCCGAGCCTCAACGCAGACATCATCAACAAGGGCGTCGCCACGGGCGACACCGCCTACATCTGGACCACCGGCGGGTTCATGCTCGCGGTGTCGCTGGGGCAGATCGTCACCTCGATCGTCGCGACCTACTTCGCGGCGAAGGCGGCGATGCGGGCCGGCCGCGACATCCGCGACGACGTCTTCGAGAAGGTGAGCGCCTTCTCCGAGCGCGAGGTGTCGCACTTCGGGCCGGGATCGCTCATCACCCGCAACACCAACGACGTGCAGCAGGTGCAGATGCTCGCGATGATGGGCGCGACGATGCTGGTCTCGGCGCCGCTGCTCGCGATCGGCGGCATCATCATGGCCCTGCGCCAGGACCTGGGGCTGAGCTGGCTGATCGGCGTCGCCGTGCCCGCGATCCTCCTCATGGCCGGCCTGATCATCGGCCGGATGGTGCCGCTGTTCCGCAGCTACCAGCACCGGCTCGACAACGTGAACCGCATCATGCGCGAGCAGCTCACGGGCGTGCGCGTCGTGCGCGCGTTCGTGCGCGAGAGCATCGAGGAGGCGCGGTTCCGCGTTGCGAACGCCGACATCATGGACGTCGGCCGCCGCGTGGGGTCGCTCTTCGTGCTGCTGTTCCCGCTCGCGATGCTCATCCTCAACGTCACGATCGTGGGCGTCATCTGGTTCGGCGGCATCCAGGTCGACGCGGGCCACGTCGAGATCGGCACCCTGTTCGCCTTCATGCAGTACGTCGGCCAGATCCTCATGGGCGTGCTCATGGCGAGCTTCATGACGATGATGATCCCCCGCGCCGCCGTCTCGGCCGAGCGCATCTCGGAGGTGCTCGACCAGCCCTCGACCCTCGCCCGACCCGCCGATCCGGTGCGCGAGTTCCCCACACCCGGCACGGTCGAGTTCGTCGACGCGTCCTTCACCTACCCCGGCGCCGAGCACGCGGTGCTCGACGGCATCAGCTTCACCGCCGCGCGCGGCCAGACGGTCGCGATCGTGGGATCCACGGGTGCCGGCAAGACGACGCTCGTCTCCCTCATCCCACGCCTCTTCGACGTGACGGGCGGCGCCGTCCTGGTCGGCGGCGTGGATGTGCGCGAGGCCGACCTCGACGCGCTGTGGGCGAGCATCGGGCTCGTGCCGCAGCGTCCGTTCCTGTTCTCCGGCACGGTCGCCAGCAACCTCCGCTTCGGCCGCGAGGAGGCCACCGACGAGGACCTCTGGCACGCGCTCGAGATCGCCCAGGGCCGCGACTTCGTCGCCGCGATGGACGGCGGCCTCGACGCGCGCATCGCGCAGGGCGGCACCAACGTCTCGGGTGGGCAGCGGCAGCGTCTCGCCATCGCGCGGGCCATCGCGCACCGCCCCGAGATCCTCGTCTTCGACGACTCGTTCTCGGCGCTCGACCTCACGACGGACGCGCGGCTGCGGCAAGCGCTCTGGCGGGAGCTGCCGGAGGTGACGAAGATCGTCGTCGCCCAGCGCATCTCCACCATCACCGACGCCGACCGCATCATCGTCATCGAGGACGGGGCGATGGTCGGCAGCGGCACGCACGAGGAGCTGCTGGCCGGCAACGACACCTACCGCGAGATCGCGGAATCCCAGCTCGGAGTGGAGGCCGGCGCATGAGCGGCACGCACGACCTGACCGACGACGAGAAGCTCGAGATCGAGCTCGGCGAGAAGGCGCGCATCGCGTCCGACTCGTGGGACAGCGTCGCCCCCGGTAAGGCGACCGACTTCGGCGCGAGCTTCCGGCGCATGATCGGCCTGCTGAGGCCGCACCGCGTCGCCTTCGTCTTCGTGTCGATCCTCGGCGCCGCGGGCGTCGTGCTCGCCGTGATCGCGCCGAAGGTGCTGGGCGAAGCCACCAACCTGATCTTCGAGGGCGTCATCGGCACGCAGCTCGGCCAGTACCTGCCCGAGGGCATGACCAACGAGCAGGCCGTCGAGGCGCTGCGGCAGGCGGGCCAGAACGACATCGCCAACATCGTCGAGACCGCAGGCGTGGTGCCCGGCCAGGGGGTCGACTTCGAGCGGCTCGGCTACATCCTGCTCGTCGTGCTCGCCATGTACTTCGTGTCGGCGATCCTCACCTGGATGCAGGGCTACGTCGTGAACGTCATCATGGTGCGCACCATGTACCGCCTCCGCGAGGACGTCGAGGCGAAGATCAACCGCCTGCCGCTGCGCTACTTCGACCGCGTGCAGCGGGGCGAGCTCATCTCGCGCGTGACGAACGACATCGACAACATCACGCAGACGATGCAGCAGTCGCTGTCGCAGGCGATCAGCTCGGTGCTCACCGTCGTCGGCGTGCTCGTCATGATGTTCTCGATCTCCTGGGTGCTCGCGCTCGTGGCGCTCATCGCCCTGCCGCTCATGGGCGTCATCTTCGGCGTCATCGGACCGAAGTCGCAGAAGGCGTTCGGCATCCAGTGGCGCAAGGTCGGCCGCCTCAACGCACGCGTCGAGGAGTCGTTCTCCGGCCACGCGCTCGTGAAGGTGTTCGGCCGCGAGAAGGCCTCGCGCGAGAAGTTCCGCGCCGAAAACGAGGAGCTCTACCAGGCGGCCTTCAAGGCGCAGTTCCTCTCCGGCATGATCATGCCCGGCATGATGTTCGTCGGGAACCTCAGCTACGTCGTCATCGCCGTGCTCGGCGGGCTCATGGTCGCGAGCGGCGGGCTGCGCCTCGGCGACGTGCAGGCGTTCATCCAGTACTCGCAGCAGTTCACCCAGCCGCTCTCCGAGCTCGGCGGAATGGCCGCGGTCGTGCAGTCGGGCACCGCGTCGGCCGAGCGCGTGTTCGAGCTGCTCGACGAGGAGGAGCAGCAGCCGGATGCCGCCGACGCGCCCGCGCCGGCCGACGGTGACGGAACGATCGAGTTCCAGAACGTCTCGTTCTCCTACACCACGGAGGCGCCGCTCATCCGCGACCTGTCGTTCCGGGTGGAGCCCGGTCAGACGGTCGCGATCGTCGGGCCGACGGGCGCCGGCAAGACCACGCTCGTGAACCTCATCATGCGGTTCTACGAGCTCGACGGCGGCCGCATCCTGCTGAACGGGCAGGACATCGCGGAGCTCACCCGGCACGACGTGCGCGCCCGCACCGGCATGGTGCTGCAGGATCCGTGGCTGTTCGCGGGCAGCATCCGCGACAACATCCGCTACGGCCGCGAGGACGCCACCGACGACGAGATCCGGGATGCGGCGAAGGCGAGCTACGTCGACCGTTTCGTGCACTCGCTGCCCGAGGGCTACGACACGCGCCTCGACGAGGACGCGTCGAACGTGTCGGCGGGCGAGAAGCAGCTCATCACGATCGCGCGGGCGTTCCTCGCGCGGCCGAGCGTGCTCATCCTCGACGAGGCCACCTCCTCGGTCGACACCCGCACGGAGCTGCTGCTGCAGCACGCGATGGCGGCCCTCCGCGAGGGGCGCACCTCCTTCGTCATCGCGCACCGCCTCTCGACCATCCGCGACGCCGACCTCATCCTCGTGATGGAGCACGGCGACATCGTCGAGCAGGGAAGCCACGACGAGCTCATCGCGGCGAAGGGCGCCTATTTCCGCCTCTACAACTCGCAGTTCGAGCAGGCCGCCACCGACCTCGATGCCGAGTTGGAGCAGCTCGCGGGCGACGACGCAGTGGTCGGGCAGGCGACGGCGCCTGCGGAGGCCGGCGAGGAGTCGGCGCAGGCCTGAACCGCGCCCCGGACGGGGCTCATGTCGGACGACGGGACTACCGTGTCGGCATGCAGACACCGCTTCCGGACGGCTGGGGCGAGTTCGGCGTCGGAGCCGCTGGAGCGACGGCGGCTCTCGCCGGCCTGCTCATCGTCGCGATCTCGGTGAACGTCGAGAAGATCCTCGCCTCGCGGGTCGCGACGCGTGGTGCGAGCTCGACGATCGCCTCGCTCGTGCTCGCCCTCGTCGCTTCGCTTCTCGTGCTCATCCCCGGCCAGACCCTGCAGGGTGTCGGCATCCAGCTCGCCGTCGTGCTCGTGCCGGCGACAGCGCTCCAGGTGGGTTCCCTGGTCGCCGGCGCGATCGAACGCCGGAAGGGCGCCGCCGGCATCACCCCTGCCGTCCTGACGGCGATCGCGGTGCTCGCCGCCCTGCAGTTCGCGCCCTTCCTCACCGCCGTCGTGATGCTGCTCGCGGGGCTGAGCGGCGGTCTCGCCGCGCTCGCGGCGGGCGTGGTGATCGTCATCATCGCCTCGATGGTGACCGCGTGGGCGCTGCTCGTCGAGGTGCTGCGCTGACGAGGAGGCATCTCGTCATGCCGGCCTCGGGGACGAGGGCGGCATCCGGCGGTACCGCCGCAGAAATGCAGGAGACTCCGGCGGAGACCGTCGTGCTGCCGGGCAGCCGCGGCCGCGAGACGCCGGATCTCCTGCATTTCTGATGCTCGGCGACGTCATGTCGCCGGCGTACTAGCGCTCGGCGAGCTCCGCGATGATGTCGTCGCCGGGAACGACCGGCGTCCACTCGGCCACGATGTCGGCACGCTGCAGCAGCTCCTCGGTGCGGCGGCGGCGGTTGCGCGGCACGAGCGTCACGACGGTGCCCTCCTTGCCGGCGCGACCGGTGCGGCCGGCGCGGTGCAGGTACGCCTTGTACTCGTCGGGCGCATCCGCCTGGATCACGAGCGAGACGTCGTCGACGTGGATGCCGCGCGCGGCCACATCCGTCGCTACGAGCGCCTGCACGCGACCGTTCGCGAACTTCTCGAGCGCGCGCTGGCGGCGCGACTGCGTGAGGTCGCCGTGGATCGACTCGGCGCGGATGCCCGCGTCGTCGAGCAGGTCGGCGAGCTGCTCCGCGAAGGCGCGGGTGCGCGCGAACACGAGCTTCTTGCCGGGACCGGAGGCGAGCTCGACGAGCACCTCCTGCTTGTCGCGCTGGTCGAGCAGCAGCACGCGGTGCTCGATCGTGGAGCTCGCCTGGTCTTCACCGGCGACCTCGTGCACGGCCGGGTCCTTGAGGTAGCGCTCGACGATGTCGGCCACGCCCTTGTCGAGGGTGGCGGAGAACAGCAGGCGCTGCCCGCCCTCCGCGGTGCGGTCGAGGATCTCGGTGACGGGCTCCGCGAATCCGAGCTCGCACATGTGGTCGGCCTCGTCGAGCACCGTGATGACGACCTTCGAGAGGTCGAGGCGACCGGATGCGGAGAGGTCCTGGATGCGGCCCGGGGTGCCGATGACGATGTCGACGCCGCGCTCGAGGGCGCCGAGCTGCCGGGCGTAGGGCACGCCGCCGTAGATCTGGGTCGTGAAGAGGCCGACGCTGCGGGCGATCGGCTGCACGGTGCGGTCGATCTGCAAGGCCAGCTCGCGGGTCGGCGCGAGGATGAGCGCGCGCGGGGCGCGACCGAACTCGCGACGCTTCTGGTCACCGGCCTGCATCTTCAGGAGGCGCTCCACGAGCGGCGCGCCGAACGCGATCGTCTTGCCCGATCCGGTGCGACCGCGACCGAGCACATCGCCGCCCGACAGCACGTCGGGGATCGTCGCCGCCTGGATGGCGAACGGCGCGGTGGCGCCGAGCTCGGCGAGCTCGCGCACGATGTTCTGGCCGAGGCCGAGGTCGGCGAACGTCACGCCCTCGACGTCGGATGCCTCGATGGCCTGCGCCTCGAGGCGCTCGAGCACGACGTCCTCGACGACCGGGCGGGGGGCGCGGTCCTCGTGGTCGCGACGCGGACGGTCGTCGCGGGAGCCGCGGCGGTCGTCACGGTACCCGCGGTCGTCGCGGTCACGGCGGGGACGCTCGTCCCGCTCGAAGCGGGGACGCTCGCCGTAGCCGCGGTCGTCGCGGTGCGGGCGCTCCTCGCGCACGACGCGGTCGCCGTGGTCGCGGCGCGGGCGGTCGTCATAGCGGGGACGGTCGCTCTCGTAGCGCGGACGCTCCGACTCGTACCGCGGGCGCTCGTCGCCGTGGCGACGCTGGGGCCGGTCGCCCGCGAGGCGGTGCGGCCGGTCGCCCGCGTGGTTGCTGCGGGAGGACGACACGCCGTCCCGGCCCCGGTATCCGTCGCGGCGCGGCGCGTCGTCCTGCCGAACGGAACGGTCGGCGCGCGGGCGGTCACCGTATGCGCGGTCGTCGCGGCGCGGCTGGTCGTCGCGACGCGGACGGTCGCCGTAGCCGCGGTCGTCGCGGTCCCGGCCGTAGCCGGTGTCGCGCTTGCGGGCGGCGGGGGCGCGCTCGACGGAAGCGCGCGCGTCCTTGCCGCGCGGCTCCCAGTTGGGGCGGCCGTCCTCGGCGCGCTCGACGCGCTGCCCGCGGGGGCGCTCGGCTCCGCGGCCCTGGGCGACGCGCTGCTCGCTCGACCAGCGCGGCTTCTTGCCGCCGCGGGCGGCATCCGTCTCGGGCTGGTAGCCGCGGTGCTTGGCGGTGGGGCCGCCGACCTTCTTCGCGGTCGGCTTCTTGGTGTGAGGCGCCTTGCCCTTCGCGGGCGCGCCCCTCTTGGACGTGTTGTACGACATGGTTGTGTCTCCGGTGCTCATGAGAGTGCGCCCCGAACCGATGCGGTTCGCGACGAGAACCCGGACGCTGTCGACCGGGGCCGTTTTCCTCGTGGAATTCCTCGGCGACGGATGCGTCGCCGATCCGGCCCGCTCGACCTACACAGTGCATTGACGCGGCCAGATGCCGCGATTCGTCGAGAGCCGACCGCACGAGCATAGCGGGTCGCCGCCGCCCGCACCCGTGCATCCGCCGTGAACCGGCCGCCCGTGGCGGGCATGGCCGCCGCGTTCGGCAGCGGATGCGCGGGGTTACGGTAGTGCGATCATGCGCGCCGCGAACCCGACACGTGCCGCCCTCGGGGCCGCGCTGCTCGCCGCGCTCACGCTCGCCGGATGCGCGCCCACGGGCGACCAGCCGACGACGGAGGTGGAGGGCGTCGTCGTCTCGAGCAACCCGCACCTCGCGACCGACCCCACCGTTCCGACGACCGTCGACCTCGCATACGCGACGATCGACGGCCGGCCGCTGTACCTCGACGCCTGCATGCCCCCGGACTTCGAGCCGCTCACCGACCCGGCGCGCGCGGCGATCGTGGTGGTGCACGGCGGCAGCTGGACCCGCGGTTCGAAGAACGACATCGCCTGGCGTGCGGTGTGCCAGTGGCTCGCGAAGGCGGGCTACCCGGCCTTCGCGGTCGACTACCGGCTCGCGCCCGCGAACCCGTACCCGGCAGCCGTCGAGGACGTCGCATCCGCGGTGGAGTGGTTGCGCGAGCCGCAGCAGGTGACGCGGTTCGGCATCGACCCGGATCGCGTCGGCGCGTTCGGCGGGTCGGCCGGCGCCAACATCGTGTCGCTGCTCGGCACCCGCGGGAGGGGACCGCTCGACACGGGCTCGCGAGTCGCCGCGGTCGTGGAGCTGTCGGGCCCCATCGACCTGACGGGGGCCGCGGCGACCGACGACTTCCGTCCCGTGCAGCTCGCCTACCTCGGCTGCGCGGCGGCCGCCGAGTGCCCGGCCGCCCTCGCAGCGTCCCCCAGCACCTGGGTCGACCCGAGCGACCCGCCCTTCTTCGTCGCCCACTCGACCCAGGAGATGATCCCCCTCGAGCAGGCCCGGCTGTTCGTGCGGGCGCTCCGGGATGCGGGGGTCGACACGACGTTCGTCACCGTCGAGGGACGCCTGCACTCGATCGCGATGATCGACGACGGCCTGAAGGGTCGCATCCTCGACTTCTTCGCACGTACGCTCGCCCCGACGCGCCTGCCGGTCGCGCCCGCGACGGAGGCCGCCGCACCCGAGCCGTCGGAAGCCCCGGCCGGCTGACGGCGCCGCAACGACCGAGCCCCCGAGCCAGCGCGCGCCACCCGCGGGATGCGAGACTGCCGACGAACGAGGAGGTTCGATGGCCGATCAGATGACCGTGCGACTGGAGCTGTTCGCCGACGACGTCGCCGCATCCGTCGCGTTCTACCGCGATGTGCTGGGCTTCGAGGCCGGCACCGGGTGGGGCGAGTACGTACCCGTGCGCTGCGGCGCCGTCACGCTGGGGATCGGGCCGGCATCCGGGCTGTCGGACGAGCACTACTTCCGGCCGGAGGTCGCCTCAGACCGCCGCGGGCTCGGGGTCGAGATCGTGCTGGAGGTCGCCGACGTCGGGGCCGTCTACGAGCGGGTCCGCGCGAGCGGCCATCCGCTCGTCACGCCGCTCAAGGACCGGCCGTGGGGGCTCACCGACTTCCGGGTGGCGGACCCCGACGGCTACTTCCTGCGGATCACCTCGCGGGCGTGACCTCGGCGGCGGCCCGCCTGGCGGCCCGGCGCTCCCGTGCGCCCTCGACGAGCGTGTAGAGCGACGGCAGCACGACGAGCGTCAGCACGGTCGAGGAGATGAGGCCGCCGATGACGACGATCGCGAGCGGCTGCGAGATGAAGCCGCTGTGCCCGGTGAGCCCCACCGCCATCGGCACGAGGGCGAAGATCGTCGCGAGCGCCGTCATGAGGATGGGCCGCAGACGCCGGGAGGCGCCGTGCACGACCGCGTCGACCACGCCCATCCCGCGTTCGCGGTACTGGTTGACGAGGTCGACGAGCACGATCGCGTTCGTCACGACGATGCCGATGAGCATGAGCAGGCCGATGATCGAGGCGACGCCGAGCGGGATGCCGGAGGCCAGCTGCAGCAGGATCGCGCCGGTCGCCGCGAACGGCACCGACACGAGCAGCAGCAGCGGCTGGCGGAGGCTGCGGAACGTCGCAACCATGACGGTGTAGACGATGAGGATGGCCGCGAGCAGCGCGAGGCCGAGCTGGCTGAAGGCGTCCTGCTGGTCGGCGGTCACGCCGCCGATGGTCGCGGTGACGCCGTCGGGCAGCTCGAGGGCGTCGAGCTCGGACTGGACCGACGCGGACGCCGTGCCGATGTCGGCGGTGTCGGGCGTGATCGAGACGGTCGCCGTGCGCACCCCGCGCTGGGTGGAGATCGATGCGGGGCCGTCGACCTCCTCGACGGTGGCGAGCTCGCTGAGCGGCTGGGGACCGGCGAGGGTCGGGATCGTGAACGCGCGCAGCTCGTCGACCGTGGTCGGGGCCGCCGGGTTGTCGATGTAGACGGAGAGCGTGCTGCCGTCGAGCTCGACGGAGCCGATCGAGGCGGGCAGCATCGCCTCCGCCACGATCCCGCCGACGGCCACCTCCGAGAGCCCGACCGCCGCGGCCTTCGCCCGGTCGACCTGGATGGCGATGTAGGGCTGCGTCTCGGAGAGGTTCGACTCCACCTGCTGTGAGACGTCGAGCTTCTTCATCGCCGCGACGATCTGGTCGTTCGCCTTCTGCAGTGCACCCGCGTCGGGCGCGGTCACCTTGATCGCGATGTCGTTCGAGAACCCTCCGCCGCCGGAGCCGGACGACACGGAGACCTGCCCCACCTCATCCGCGTCGAGGCCGTCGATGACGTGCTGCACCTTGCTGCGCAGCGCGTCCTGATCGACGGACTCGTCGGTCGTGATGGAGAAGGTGGTGGAGCCGCCGCCGCCGAAGATCGCGGCGAGCGCCGAGCCGGAGCCGCCCGATCCGACCGAGACCTGCACGGTGTCGAGCCCGTCGACGTCGTCGAGAGCGCCCTCGAGCTTCTTCGCGGCGGCGTCCTTCGCGTCGAGGCTCGTGCCGGCGGGCATGGTCTGCTGGATGGTCAGGGTGTTCTGCCCCGAGCCGCCGACGAAGTTGGTGGGCACGAGGGGGGTGAGGGCGAGGGTGCCCACCAGCACGAGCAGTGCCGCGACGATGGTGACGGCGGGGTGCGCGACGGTCCACTTGATGACCGGCAGGTAGCCCCTCTGCAGGGCGGACGGATGCTCGAGCTCGTCGACCGGATGCGCCGCGTCGGCCTCGGTGGCGTCGTGCGCGTGGTGCGGCTTGACCTTGAGGAACCAGTAGGCCAGCACCGGCACGATCGTGAGCGCGACGAAGAGCGAGGCGAGCAGCGCGATCGTCACGGTGAGGGCGAAGGGGCGGAACAGCTCGCCCGTGATGTCGCCGACGAGAGCGATCGGCAGGAACACCGCAACCGTGGTGACCGTGGAGGCGGTGATCGCGGTGGCGACCTCCTTCACCCCCGCGAGGATGGCGGCCTTCTTCTCCTCGCCGAGGCCCAGGTGTCTCTTGATGTTCTCGATGACGACGATGGAGTCGTCGACGACGCGGCCGATGGCGATCGTGAGCGCACCGAGGGTGAGCACGTTGAGCGAGTAGCCCGTGGCGAGCATCGCGACGAAGGTGATGAGCACCGACACGGGGATGGAGATCGCGGCGACGAGGGTGGAGCGGATCGACAGCAGGAAGACGAAGATCACGACCACGGCGAAGCCGAGGCCGAGCAGTCCCTCGGTGGCGAGCGAGTTGATGGAGCGCTCGATGAAGGGCGCCTGGTCGAAGACGACGGTGAACTTCGTGTCGCCGCCGAGCTGGGTCGCGAGGGCGTCGAGCTCGTCGTTCACGGCGCGGGACACCTCGACCGTGTTCCCGGCCGGGGTCTTGGTGATCGCGATGGTGAGCGAGGGCTCGCCGTTGACCCGCGAGATGCCGGTGATGGGGTTGTCGACGATCTGCACCTCGGCGACGTCGCCGATCGTGGCGGGGGCGCCGCCCTGCAGGGGCAGCCCCTGGAGCGTCTCGACGGAGTCGATCTTGACGCCCGCCTGCACGGTGAGGGTCTTGTCACCCTCGTCGACGGTGCCGGCGGCGATGAGGATGCCGTTGGCCTTGAGCGCGTCGCGGATCGCCTGGGTGCTGAGGCCGTCGGCGGCGAGCGCCGCCGCATCCGGGGTGATCGTGATGCGCTGGCCGGTGGCGCCGTAGACGGTCGCCGCGCTCACCCCGTCGAGCTGCTCGATGGCGGGCTTCGTGAGGGTCTCGAGGCGGGAGGCCAGCTCGGCCGGCTCGAGGTTGCTCGTGACGGCGAGCTGCACGACCGGGAAGTCGCCGATCGAGAAGGTGACCACCTGCGGGTCGACCGCGGACGGCAGCTGCGACTGGATGCGTCCGATCGCGAGCTCCACCTTCTGCTCGGCACGCGTCAGGTCGGTGCCGTAGGCGAAGCTCGCCTGCACCGTGGAGATGCCGGCCGAGCTGGTGGCGGAGGTGGAGTCGAGCCCCTCGACGCCCTGGATGGCGGTCTCGATCGGCGTCGAGACGTCGTTCTCGACCACCGCGGGGCTCGCGCCCGGGTAGGTGGTGACGATGGTGACGTTCGGCAGGGTGAGCGAGGGGAACAGCTCGAGCTTGAGCGCGGTGAGCGCGTAGCCGCCGAACAGGGCAACCACGATCGTGAGCAGGGCGATGAGCGCGCGGTTGCGCAGGCTGAACACGGAGAGCAGTGACACGGTTCCCCCGGGATGTGGGTGCTGGATGCCGCTTCCGCGGCGGGGCGGCGCACGGCCCCGTGCACTGCCTCAGTATCCCAGCACCGCCGACCGCCTACCTTCCAATCCCCTGAAGGCCGGGCCATCCCCCGCGAGTAGTCGTATTCCGGGCTCTATCCGGGCGATTGAGGGCCGAAATACGACTACTCGCGGGGGGTGGGGATGGGTCAGACCACGTGGGCGAGGTTCGCGTCGTCGAGGCGGAGGCCGCGACGGGTCACCGAGTGCCAGGCGGCGGCGAGCGCGTCGACGCCGCGGTCGAGCTGATCGGCGGGCATGCCGAAGGGGATGCGCAGGAAGCGCTCGAACACCCCGTCGAGCCCGAAGCGCGGGCCGGCGCCGATCACGAGCCCCTCGGTGCGGGCGGCGAGCGCGAGCTGCGAGCTGAGCGGCGCGCCGATGTTCACCCACGCGACGATCCCGCCCTCGACGTGCGGCATCCGCCAGTCGGGAAGCTGCTGCCGGATGCGCTTCGCGAGGTGGTCGCGCCCCTGGCGCAGGTACGCCCGGCGCCCGGCGAGGATCTGCTCGTAGTCGGGCACGAGCTCGGCGACGACGAGCTGGTCGAGGATCGGCGTGCCGAGGTCGCTCGCGAAGCGCACCCGCGCCATCCGCTGGATGAGCTCGCGTTCGGCGCGCACCCACCCGATGCGCAGGCCGCCCCAGATCGACTTGCCGACGGACCCGATGACGACGACCCCGGGCGTCACCGGGAATGGGGCGGGGCGGGGCTGCCCGTCGAGGCCCAGGCCGGTCATGGTCTCGTCGATGACGAGGGTGGTGCCCTCGCGGGCGGCGAGCTCGACGACGCTCGCGCGGGTCGCGTCGTCCATGGTGCGCCCCGTGGGGTTGTGGAACTCGGGCATGAGGTAGGCGAGGGTCGGGCTCGTGCGCTGGAACGCCTGCTCGAGGCCCGCCGGGTCCCAGCCCTCGCCGGTCGTCACGGCGACGGGCACGAGCCGCGCCCCCGCGGCCTTGAGCGCCTCGAAGGCGTGCGGGTAGCCGGGCGACTCGACGATCGCGCGGTCGCCCCGACCGAGCAGCGTGCGGGCGACGAGGTGGATGGCGGACTGCGCCCCGACGGTGATCATGAGCTGTTCGGGGTCGGTCGGCAGCCCCCGCTCCGTGTATCGGTCGGCGATCGCGCGACGCAGCACGAGCAGCCCGAACGGGTCGAAACCGCTGTCGGCGAGGAAGCTCGGCAGCCGGTCGGCGGCGACGACGGCGGCGTCCGCGACGGCGGGCATCGCGGGGAGCGACGCCTTGGAGAAGTCGAGGGGCGCATCCGTCAGGAGATCGAGGTCGATGGAGCCGTCCTGCGGGAGGCGCGCGGTGCTGCCGGAGCCCCGCACGCTCTCGAGGTAGCCGGTGTCGCGCAGCTCGGCGTAGGCGGCGGAGACGGTGGTGCGGCTGAGCCCGAGATGGGATGCGAGCTCGCGCTCGGCGGGGAGGCGGGTGCCGAGCGGGATGCGCCCGTCGAGCACGAGCAGCCGGATGCGGTCGGCGAGCGCGAGGTAGGCGGGGCCGCTTCCGCGCCAATCCACCATGAGCAATGCCAATGCGCGCGCCGAGAGGGTGTTCATGCGGCCAGTGTAGCCGGATTGGACTCTTGTTCAAGGGCCAATTCTTCGATGGACTGCTCATCGTGACCCCGCCCATCCTCTGGACCCGCCGCATCGCGCAGCTGCTCGTCGGCCTGTTCCTCTACGGAATCGCCATCGCCGCGATGGTGCGCGCCGGCATCGGCGTGGGGCCGTGGGACGTGCTCACGCAGGGGATCGTCGCCCAGACCGGTATCTCCTTCGGCGTCGTCGTCATCGCGGTCGGCGCGATCGTGCTGCTGCTGTGGATCCCCATCCGCCAGAAGCCCGGGGTCGGGACGGTGCTCAACATCCTGCTCATCGGGCCGGCCGCCGACCTCGGCCTGGCCGTCATCCCGCAGCAGCACGAGTGGTGGCTGCAGGGCCTGCTCTTCGCCGGCGGGCTCGTGCTGCTCGCCGTCGCGACCGGCCTCTACGTCGGCGCCCGGCTCGGGCCCGGCCCCCGCGACGGGCTCATGACCGGCATCAACGCCCGGTGGGGCTGGCCGATCTGGGCGGTGCGCACCGGGATCGAGGTGACCGTGCTCGCGGTCGGCTGGCTGCTCGGCGGCCAGGTCGGCATCGGAACCGTCGCGTTCGCGCTGCTCATCGGCCCCATGGTCGGCGTGACCCTCCCCTTCTTCCGCGTTCCCGAGGCGCCAGCGCCGGAGTCGCGCACCGGCACGACGTCCGCGGAGGAGGTGACCGCATGACGCTCCTCATGTTCGCGCTCGCCGCGCTCGCCCTCTGGGGTGCCGTGGCGACCGTCGTCGCCGTCGTCCGCAACGGACGCGGCGCGCGGCAGCCGCAGTAGTGCGACGCCCCAGCATCCGGGTGAAGACGGATGCGGGGGCGTCGCGGGCACGTCGCCCGCCTCGGGCGTCGGTCCCTGAACCGCTAGAGGTGCGCCTCCGCATATACGCGCAGCGCGTCGCGCACGAAGGCCGCGCCCTCGGGCCCGCCGTAGTTGGCCGCGAAGCGCGGGTCGGCGACGTACATCTCGCCGAGGCCCGTGACGTACTCCTTCACGACGCCAGGGGTGCCCGGGATGCCGGCGAGCCACTCCACGTGCCGCCGCGCGAGCTCCTGCGCCTCGCCCGCATCCGGTGCGATGCCGGATGCGGCGGTGGCCTGCCAGTCGGCGCCGAGCTGCGCCGTGCGCGCCTGCCACTCGGCCCGCTCGGTGTCGCTCATGCCGCGCCACCACGCGTCGGACCTCGCGTACGCGTCCTTGCCCCAGCGGGTCTCGACCTCCTCGCGGTACCGCGTGTGGTCGAAGCCGTCGAACATGTCCTCTGCCATCGGTTCCTCACCTCCCTCCAGTGCCTCGATGGTCGACTCGACGCTGGCGATCTGCCGCTCGAGCCTGGTCTGCTCCTGCCGCAGCCACTCGCGGTGGGCGAGCAGCGCGTGCACGTCGTCGGTCTGGCCGTCGAGCACGGCGGCGATCGCGGGGAGGCCGAGCCCCAGCTCGCGCAGCAGCAGCACGCGCTGCAGTCGCACGAGGGCGTCGGCGTCGTAGTGACGGATGCCGCCGGCTCCGACGCGGCTCGGCCGCACGAGTCCGATGTCGTCGTAGTGCCGCAGGGTGCGGCTCGTGACGCCGGTGAGCCGGGCGACCTCCTGGATCGTGCGCTCCATCCGCTGCTCCTTCCTCGTGCGTGTCGTGCCGCATCCGACGCTAGACATTGACGCAGCGTCAACCGCAAGCCCGCGTCGCCGCATCCGATGCCTCCGGCCTCCACATCCGCCCCCACCCCACCCCAGAAATGCAGGAGACCGCGCGCCCGGCGCCCAGGATGTGGCGCCCGCCGCCCGTCCCGCGAGGGTTTCTCCTGCATTTCTGGGGTGGAGTGGGGCGGGGCGGGGCGGATTTCCGGGGTGGGGCGGGGCGGATGAGGCGGCGCGGGTTGCGGGACGCGGAGACGCGATATATCGTGAGTTCGACAAGACGCGATATATCGCGTATGAGGATGAGGAGGAGCCGGGATGGCTCAGGAGAAGTGGCTGCTCGACGGCCCCAAGACCATCGACCTCGAGAACGTGCGCCGGCTCAAGGTCGGCCTCGTCGGCGGGCACATCGACATCGTCGGGCACGACGAGCCCGGGGTGCGCGTCGAGGTGCACTCCGTCGAGGGGCGCGACCTGCTCGTGCAGCTCGACGGCGACCGCCTCGAGATCGACCACCCCCAGCTGCGCTGGGACAACTGGATCGAGGCGTTCAAGAACTTCGGCTCGAGGATCCGCGCCGAGGTGAGCGTGCTCGTGCCGCGCGACGTGGCCGTCACGCTCGGCGTCGTCTCGGCGGATGCGCTCGTGTCCGGCCTCGAGGCCGACGCGCAGCTCAACACCGTCTCGGGCGACCTCGTCGCCGACGGCCTCACCGGAAGGCTCACCGCGAACTCGGTGAGCGGCGAGATCACGGTGCGCGACCACACCGGCCCCGTCGGCATCAACACGGTCTCGGGCGACGTCATCGCATCCGGGGCGATCGTCAAGTTCGACGTCGACGGCGTCTCGAGCGAGGTCATGCTCGACGCGACGGGCATCCCGGACGCCGTGCACGTCAACACGGTGTCGGGTGCCGTCACCGCCCGGTTCGAGCCCGAGACGCCCGCGAGCTACACGGTGCAGACGGTCGGCGGCAAGCTGCAGCTCGACGCGCAGAGCATCACGGTCGTGAAGGGCCGCTACACCGCGCGCCACGGCGAGCTCGACACGCGCTGGACGGATGTGCGCATCAACACGGTCGGGGGCGACGTCAGCATCCTGCACGCGGTGCGGGCATGACACCCCCCGTCTTCGCCCACGGCCACCTGCGGCTGTACCTGCTGAGCCTGCTCGACGAGCAGCCGCAGCACGGCTACGAGCTCATCCAGTCGCTCGGCGACCGCTTCGGCGGCACCTACGTGCCGAGCGCCGGCACCATCTACCCGCGGCTCGCGAAGCTGCAGGAGGAGGGGCTCGTCACCAAGGAGTCCGACGGCCGCCGCTCCGTCTACGCGATCACGGATGCGGGCCGCGCCGAGCTCGCATCCCGCCGCGAGGAGATCGACGCGATCGAGACCGACGTCACCGACTCGGTGCGGCGGCTCGCCGACGAGGTGCGCAGCTCGGTGGGCGACGCGATGCGCTCGCTCAAGGCCGACCTCGCATCCGCCGCCCGGGACGCCCGCACGGCCCCGCAGGCCGCCGGAGTGCGGGTCGAGCCGGATGCCGACCTCCGGGGGGCGTCGCGTCAGCGCCTCCACGAGGCGGATGCGGCGCTCACCGCCTTCCGCGCGGAGCTGCGCAGCGAGCTGCGCTCGCAGTACGCGGCGGGCCGGCTCGCGGAGGACGCCGTGACGCTGCTAACGACACGCCTCGACGAGGTGCGGCGTGAGGTGACGAGGGCGCTGCGCGGGTGATCGGCGGGCTGGTGTCGACGCGCGCCCGCGGCGCGACTCACCCGGCGAGCGGCGCAGCGGCCTGTTGAGCGACGCGCTCCGCTCCGCGCGCCGAAGCCCTCTCAGCCGGCGAACGCCACCGGGATGTAGAGGTCCTGCACGCGGTCGCCGAGCGCCGTGTGATCGTTGCGGGTGTAGATCGCGCAGCGCTGCGTCGTGCAGTCGTAGCCCTCGCCGACCGGGTCGACGACCTCGAGGTACGCCGTGAAGGTGCCCGTGGCGACGTCGTCGTAGGCGCGCGCGCCGAACAGCTTCCAGGCCCAGTCGTCGTTGATCCAGTTGCTGGGCGCCCACTGGATCTCGCCCGAGCCGCCCGGCTCGGCCGAGGCATCCGTCTCGGGAACGCCGCCGAGGCACGGGCCCGGCTTGACCGAGGGGTCGTCGGGGATGACGCAGATCGCCACGTAGATGCCCTGGCCCGCGTCGTAACCCGCGCCGCTCACGACGATGCGCTCGCCCACCTCGAGGGCGGAGGTGTCGACGGTGCCGCCCGGCTCGGGCGAGACGACCGCGAGCTCGCGGGTGCGACCGTCGTCGCCGGTGGCGGTCACGGTGGTCGGCCAGTCCTCGGCGGGCTGCTCCTGGTTGGCGGAGCCGCCGTCCTGATGCAGCAGGATCGGGATGCCGAGCACCGCCGCCGGGATCAGCAGCACGAGCACGAGCGCGCCCACGATCCACGGCCACCGCCGTCTGCGCCGCGCACTCGTCACCGCACGATCATAGGAGCAACGCCACGGAACGGCGGAGTTGACGCGGGCCCGCGGAAGCGTATGCTTTCCCGCCGTGACTGATGAGGGCGAGACCGCCTCAGACGACGCGCCGAGATCCGCCAAGAACTGGCTCATCGGCGACCCACTGCCCACCGAGAAGCTCGAGGGGCAGCTGCTTCCGAAGCACCTGGCGCTGCCGATCTTCGCGAGCGACCCGCTCTCCTCCGTGGCGTACGCACCGCAGGAACTTCTCATGATCCTGCTGCTCGGCGGCACGAGCCTGCTGCTGCTGGGACCCTGGATCGCGGCGTGCGTGGTCGTGCTGCTCGTCGTGGTCGTGGCCTCGTACCGTCAACTCATCAAGGCCTACCCCTCGGGCGGCGGCGACTACGAGGTGGCGTCGAAGAACCTCGGCGAGAAGGCGGGGGTGGTGGTCGCGGCGGCGCTGCTCGTCGACTACATCCTCACCGTCGCGGTGTCGGTGGCCTCCGGCGTCGACAACATCATCTCGGCGATCCCGCAGCTGAACCCCTTCCGGGTGGAGCTCGCGGTCGGATTCGTCGTGGTGCTCGCCGCCATCAACCTGCGCGGCGTGCGCGAGGCCTCGAAAGCGTTCGCGATCCCCACCTACCTCTTCATCGGCTCGATCGGCGTCATGGTGGTGACCGCGTTCATCCGGATGCTGGCGGGCGACGCGCCCGTCGCAGAGAGCGCCGACTACGCCGTGAAGGCGCACGAGCTGACGCAGGCGGCGTTCGTGCTGCTGCTCCTGCGCTCCTTCGCGAGCGGATGCGCCGCCCTCACGGGCGTCGAGGCGATCTCCAACGGCGTGCCCGCCTTCCGCCGGCCCAAGATCAAGAACGCCCAGAAGACGCTCGTGGCGATGGGCACCATCGCGATCGTGCTGTTCTCCGGGCTCACCGCCGTCGCGCTCTTGACCGGGGTGAAGTACTCCGAGAACCCCTGCGACCTGGAGGGCTGGGCGCAATGCGCCACCGACCCCCAACGCAGCCTCATCGCCCAGATAGCCTCCGCCACCTTCGGCAACAACACCCTCCTGTTCTTCGTCGTGCAGGCGGCCACCGCGGCGGTGCTGCTGCTCGCCGCCAACACGGCGTTCAACGGCTTCCCGCTGCTCGGCTCGGTGCTCGCGCAGGACGGCTACGCGCCCAAGGCGCTCGCGACCCGCGGCGACCGGCTCATCTACTCGAACGGGGTGCTCGCCCTCTCCGCGGTCGCGATCGTGCTGCTGATCGGTGCGCAGGCCAACGTCACCGTGCTCATCCAGCTGTACATCATCGGCGTTTTCATCTCCTTCACGCTGGGCCAGATCGGCATGGTCAAGCACTGGGTGGGGGTGCTGCGACGGCGGTCCGAGCCGGCGGGCGCCGTCTGGCGGGGCCTCAGCATCAACGCGCTCGGCGCGCTCATGACGGCGTCGGTGCTCGTCATCGTGACGATCACCAAGTTCACCCACGGCGCCTGGATCGTGTTCGTCGTGATGGCGGTTCTGATCGTGCTGATGCTCGGCGTCAACCGCTACTACCGTGACGTCGACCGCGAGATCGCCCCGGATGCGACGACCGTCTTCGGCTCGACGGGCGACCACGCGATCGTGCTCGTCGGTCGGCTGTCGAAGCCCGTGCTGAAGGCCGTCGACTACGCGATCGCGGCCCGGCACGAGTCGATCGAGGCCGTGCACGTGTCGATCGACGACGAGGCGAGCCGGGCGCTCGAGGCGCAGTGGGCGGAGTACGACATCCGCGTTCCGCTGCGGATCGTCTCCTCGCCGTACCGCGACATCTCGCTGCCGCTCATCAAGTACATCAAGGGACGCCGGGAGGAGCACGGCTCCGAGGTGGTGACGGTGTACCTGCCGGAGTACATCGTCGGCCACTGGTGGGAGAACCTGCTGCACAACCACAAGGCCCGCCGCATCCGGCACAAGCTCATGCTCGTGCACGGGGTCGTCGTGGCGCTCGTGCCGTGGCTGCTCGACTCCTCCGACCTCATCTACGGGCGGCGGTCGCGCCCGCTGCCCGGGCAGGACCGCCGCGGCGAGCCCGTGCGCCCGCCCGCGCGGGCACCGCAGGCCCCGCCTCGCGCCTCGCGGAGGCGGTGACCGGGCTCAGCCCTTTTCGCCGCCCTCGGCGGTCGACATGATGCGGCGCTGGAAGACGAAGAAGATGACCGCCACAGGGATCGACATGAGCACGGCCGCCGCGAGCTGCAACGGGTACTGGTTGCCGGACCCCAGCTGACCCGATGTGAGGGAGGCGACCCCCGTCGTGAGCGTGTTGAGGTCGGGGTCGTTGCGCGACACCACGAAGTGCGCGAACTCGTTCCACGAGCCCTGGAAGCTCAGGATGAACAGCGTCACGAGCGCGGGCGCCGCCATCGGCAGCACGATCGTCCAGAAGGTGCGGAACACGCCCGCCCCGTCGATGCGCGCCGCCTCCTCGACCGAGACCGGGATCGACTCGAAGAACTGCTTCATGATGAAGATGCCCGCCGCGTCGATCATGATCGGGATGATCATGCCCCCGTAGGAGTTGTAGAGGCCCAGCTCCTTGAGGATGAGGAAGCGGGGGATGAGCAGCACCACGTTCGGAACCGCCATGACGGCGACGAGCGCTGCGAAGATCACCGCGCGCCCGCGGAAGTGCAGGCGCGAGAGCGCGTACCCCGCGAGCGAGTCGAAGAACACGCGCGCCGTCGTCACGATGACCGTGATGAAGAGCGAGTTGCCCGCCCACTGCAGCAGCGGCACCGTCGTGAACAGCCGCTCGTAGGCGGCGAAGCTCCACGTCTCCGGGATGAGGCCGAGCGGCTGCTGCGTCGCCTCGGCATCCGTCTTGAAGCTGCCCGCGACCGAGATCAGGAACGGGTAGATGTAGATGAGGGCCAGCAGCACGAGCAGCACGTAGCTCGCGATGAGCCCGACCCGGGCGGCCGTGCGGCGGCCGGCGTGCACGCGCGTGCTCATCGCTCGCCCCCCTCGGGCCCGGGCGTCGCGGATGCCGGGGTCGCGTGCGCCTGCACCGCCGCCGCGCTGCGCTTCAGCCGCTCCACCGCGCGCGCCTCCCGCCGCTGCCCCGAGCGGCCCAGGTCGCGGTCTCGCAGCACCCAGCGCTGGAAGAGCGTGAGTACGACGATGATGCCGAACAGGATGAACGAGATCGCCGCGCCCTGACCCCACTTGAGGTCGGAGAACGAGGTGTCGTAGGCGAGGAAGGCGGGCGTCAGCAGCGTCTTGGCCGGGGCGCCGCGTCCGGTCAGGTAGATCTGGTCGAACACCTGCCAGGTGCCGATGAGCCCGAGCGTCAGCACGGTGAAGAGGGTCGGCTTGAGCATCGGCAGCGTCACCGAGAAGAAGCTGCGGAACGGGCCCGCGCCGTCCACCATCGCCGCCTCCTCGATCTCGGCGCCCACGTTCTGCAGCGCCGCCAGGAACAGCAGCATGAAGGTGCCGGAGGTCGTGAAGATCGCGAGCACGATGAGCACGCACATCGCGACGGAGGGGCCGGAGAGCCAGTCCCACCACGAGAGGCCGAGCGGTCCGGCTGCCGCCGCGGCGCCCGATCCGTCCACCCCGAGCGCGCCGAGCACGAGGTGCAGCACGCCGCGCGGGTCGGCGAACCAGTTGGGCCCGTTGACGCCGATCCAGCCGAGCACCGCGTTGACGGCCCCGGAGGCCGTGAACAGGAAGATGAAGATCGTCGTGATGGCGACCGAGCTCGTCACCGACGGGAAGTAGAACGCCGTGCGGAAGAAGCCCTTGCCGCGCAGCAGCCGGCGGTTGACCTGCACCGCGAGGAACAGCGCGAGCGCCGTCTGCAGCGGTACGACGAGCAGCACGTAGTAGAGGTTGTTGCGGATGGCGGTGCCGAAGTCGCGCTGCGCGAGCCCGGAGTCGACGAGCACCTTGGCGTAGTTGACGCCGCCCACGAACTCGGAGTTGCCGAGCGGCGAGCCGAGCCCGTTCCAGTCGCTGAAGCTCACCCAGAGCGCCAGCAGGATCGGGAGCACGAGGAAGACGCCGATGATGAGGATCGCGGGTGCGGTGAACGCCCAGCCGTAGCGGGCCTCGTTCCCGCGGATCCCTCTGCTCATCGTGTCCTCCCCGTGCTCCCTGCCGTCACCGGATGCCGGGGATCAGCCGTTCGCCTCGTCGAGCGCCGCCTGCAGCTGCGTCTGGAACGAGGCGAGGATCGACTTCAGGTCGACGTTCCCGGAGGCCATGCCCTCGAGCTGCGCGTTGAAGTCGCCCACGACGGATGCCGAGCCGGCGAAGTTCACCGGGCTCACCGCGTAGTCGTTGCCTGCCACGAAGCTCGCGTAGTCGGGGTACTTCTGCGCGTAGCTCGCGGCCCCCGACTCGGTCGACGGGATGACGCCGAAGGCGTCCGCGAACTTCAGCTGCTGCTCGTCGGAGGTGAGGTACTCCACGAGCGACACGGCCGCATCCCGGGTGTCCGAGTTCGCGGGGATGCCCCAGCAGTTGCTGAAGGTGAAGGTGGAGTCGCCCCCGGGGCCGGCGGGCAGCTCGTAGGCGGCCCACTTGGTGTCGGGGTAGTCGCCCGCGATGCCCTTGATCCAGGGCCCCTCGATGACCATGGCGGCCTTGCCTGCGCCGAGCGCCTCGCCGCCCCATCCGGCGTCGATCTCGCTCGGGAACTTCAGCACGCCCTCGTCGTGCAGCTTCTGCACGTACTCGAGGCCCGCGAGGTTCTCGGCGGAGTCGGCCGTCGCCGTCTTCCCGTCGTCGCTCACGAGGCTGCCTCCGGCCTGGTTCATGAAGACGCCGAGACGGGCGTACTCGAGCCCGAAGGAGAGGCCCACGGTGCTGTCGTTCGTGAGCTTCTTCGCGACGGCCTCGAGGCCGTCCCAGTCGGTCGGGACGTCGGCGTCGGTGAGGCCCGCGGCCGCCCAGAGGTCGGTGTTGACGATGAGGCCGAGCGTCGAGAAGTCCTTCGGTGCGCAGACGAACTCGCCGTCGTAGGTGAAGGTGTCGACGAGGGAGGGATAGAACTGGCCGGCGTTCGACAGGTCCTTCGCGTAGCTGTCGAGGTAGCCGTTGCTCGCGTAGTTCGCGAACTGATCCCAGCCCATGTAGAACAGGTCGGGCGCGTCGTCGCCGGCGAAGCCCTGGCTCAGCTGCTGGTTGAGGTCGTCGGCCGCGATGACCTTGACGGTCGCGTCGTTGTCCTTCGCCCACGCGTCGGCGGCCGCCTGGACGGCCTTGGTCTCGGCGTCGCCGCTCGATCCGATGAGGATCGTGAGCTCGCTGCCGCCTGAGTCACCGGTGCCGCCGCCCCCGGCACAGCCGGTGAGCACGACAGCCGAGGCCGCCGCGAGAGCGACGGCGCCGCCCCACGTTCTCTTGCTCATTGCTCTTCCTTCTCTTCTGTGTGATCGCCGGGCCTGGTGCCATCGGCTTCCTCGACGGGCGCCAGGTGACTCGACCGGCGCACGACAAGCTGGGGGGTCACGAGGCGGTGGCCGAGCGGGTCGGCTCCGCTCCCGTGCGGGAGGACGCGACGGCCGGTCGCGCCCATGAGGAGATCGAGGATGCCGGTCGCCACCTCGTCGAGGCGCTGGTCGACGCTCGAGAGGCCGACCGCCTGCGCGACGGGGGTGTTGTCGAAGCCCATGACCGGGAAGTGGGGGCGGCCCGCCTCGCGGACCGCCATCATCGCGCCGAGCGCGACCGAGTCGGAGACGCAGACCAGCCCGTCGAGCTCGGGACCGGATGCCAGCAGCCTCTCGACGGCGACGCGGGCGGCGGCGACCGCCTCGACGGTCTCGGTGGAGAGCTCGGCGAGCTCGGCATCCGCGATCCCGGGAAGGGCCTCGCGCATCGTCTCGCGCCAGCCCGCCCGGCGGTCGTCGCCCGTGCCGGAGCCGTCGGGCCAGCCGAGGAAGCCGATGCGACGCAGCCCGCGGCCGATGAGGTGGCGGGTGGCGAGGGCGGTTCCGGCCCGGCCGTCGACGTCGACCCAGAGGCGGTCGGGGTCGTCGAGGTCGCCCGCACCCCATGGGCGCCCGAAGGAGACGAAGGGGATGCGCTCGCGTGCGAGCCAGTCGATGCGGGGGTCGCCGTAGGCGGTCGAGGTGAGCACGAAGGCGTCGACGTCGGCGCCGTCGCGGAGGCTGCGGTACTGCTCGATCTCGTCCTGCACGTCGCGGGCGGTGAACAGGGTCACACGGAAGTCGCGCGCGGCGGCCTCCTCGGTGAGCGCGTGCAGGAAGCGGTCCTGGATGGCGCCCGAGATGCCGCGGGGCAGCGGGTCGAGGCGGATGCCGATGGTGGAGCTCGTGCGGGTGCGGAGGCGCCGGGCGGATGCGTGGGGCCGGTAGCCGAGCTCGCGCACGGCGGCCTCGACGCGCTCCCGGGTCTCGGCGCGCACGATCCCGGGGGTGTTGATGACGTTCGAGACCGTCTGCCGCGAGACGCCGGCCAGGCGCGCGACGTCCTCCACCGTGGGGAGCTGTGCCACACCGACCTCCTTTGGCCCGCGTCTTGATCGATCCAACCGGGATTCGGCATCCGGGGTTTGAACGATCAAACTGTCGGTGTTATGTTACCTGGCGAGCCGGGACTGTCAACCGGGCCCGGCTCGATCCCCGCAGGAACGAGCAGCGAAGGTCGTCCGGATGCTCCCACTCGAGGCCACCGGCCGCCAGCCCCTCCTGCACGACGCCGCCGTCGTGCTGCGGGCACCCGCCCAGGCCTGGTCGCGCGTCGGCGGGGAGATGACCGCACCCATCGACGGCGTCTACGTCTCGGATGTGCGGGTCGCCTCCGGCTTCGCCGTGCGCGTCGACGGTGCCGACCCCGAGCCCATCGCGACCCTCGAGGACGCGGCCGACCGCATCCGCTTCGTGTCGCTGCTGCGCGGACTCGACGCCCACGGCGCCGACCCGGACGTGCGACTCGTGGTCGAGCGCGCGGTGCGCGGCGACGGGGTCGACCACGCGCTGCGCATCGAGTCGCGCCTCGGCCACGCGCTGCGGGCGGAGGTCGAGGTCGAGCTGGTCGCCGAGCTGACGCCCGTCGACGTCGTGAAGACGGGGCGGCCGGCGGTCGCGGGCTCGCCGCGCGAGACGGAGGGCTCCCTCGCGTGGGGGGACGGGGCGATCTCGGCCGAGCTGCGCGCGCCCGAGGCCGCGATCTCTCACGACGGCCCCCGCATCCGCATCCGCTGGCGGCTCGAGGTGCCCGCCCGCGGCGCGGTCGAGCGCACGCTGACGCTTGCGGTGCACGACGCGCTCGCCGTCGTCGCGACGCCCGTCGCCGCCGCCCCCTGGAGCGCCCCCTCCCTCGACGGCGTCGACGACCGCCTGCACCGCTGGGTCACCCGCGCCCTCGACGACCTCGACGCGCTGCGCCTCACCCGTGTCGGGTCGGCCGAGGAGTTCCTCGGCGCCGGCGCGCCCTGGTTCTTCACCCTGTTCGGGCGCGACTCGCTCTGGGCCGCGCGCTTCCTGCTGCCGATCGACGCGGGCATCGTGCACGGCACGCTGCACACGCTCGCGGGACTGCAGGGCCGCGAGCGTGTGCCCGCGACGGCCGAGCAGCCCGGGAAGATCATCCACGAGGTGCGGCGCACGACGCTCGAGCTGCCCGACGAGAAGATCGAGCTGCCGCCCTACTACTACGGCACCGTCGACGCGACCCCGCTGTGGATCTGCCTCCTCGCCGACGCGCGCGAGCGCGGACTCGGCGACGCGGAGACCCGCGAGCTGCTGCCCGCGCTGCGCGCGGCGCTCGCCTGGATGCGCGACTACGGCGACAGTGACGGCGACGGACTGCTCGAGTACGTCGACGAGTCGGGCCGCGGGCTCTCCAACCAGGGCTGGAAGGACTCCGGCGACTCCGTCCAGTGGCGCGACGGCACCCTCGCGGAGGGGCCGATCGCGCTCGCCGAGGTGCAGGGCTACGCGCACGAGGCGGCGCTGCGGGGAGCGGCGCTGCTCGAGGAGTTCGGGGAGGACGGCGCCGAGTGGCGCGCGTGGGCGGCGCGGCTCGCCACGCGGTTCCGCGAGACGTTCTGGGTGTCGGATGCCGAGGGTCGCTACCCGGCGATCGCGCTCGATGCGCGAAAGCGCGCCGTCGACTCGCTCACGAGCAACATCGGCCACCTGCTCGGCACGGGACTGCTCGACGCGGAGGAGTCGCGGCTCGTCGCGGAGCGTCTCGTGTCGCCCCGCCTGGACGCCGGCTACGGCATCCGCACGCTGGCAACCGGTTCGGGGGGTTACTGGCCGCTCTCGTACCACGGAGGCTCGATCTGGGCGCACGACACGGCCGTCGCCATCCGCGGCCTGCACCGCGACGGCTTCACCGCCGAGGCGCGCACCCTGTCCGAGGGCCTGCTGCGGGCAGCAGCCGCCTTCGACTACCGGATGCCGGAGCTGCACGGCGGGGACCCCGCATCCGAGGTGCCGCGCCCCGTGCCCTACCCGGCCGCCTGCCGCCCCCAGGCCTGGTCGGCCGCCGCCGCCATCGTCGTGCTCGACGCGCTCAGTACCCCAGCGCGCTGAGCGCCGAGACCACCTGACGGGCGATCGTGCGCCCCGCCCGGTTGGCGCCGATCGTCGACGCCGTCGGCCCGTAGCCCGCGAAGAAGACGTTCGCGTTGCGGTACGCCGCGCCCCCCGCGACCGTCACGCCGCCCGCCTGCTCGCGCAACTTGAGGGACGCGAGGTGCCGCAGCTCGGGGCGGAAGCCGGTGGCCCAGATGATCGCGTCGGCGTGCTGGAAGGAGCCGTCCGCCCAGCGCACGCCGTCGGCCTCCACGCGCTCGAACATGGGCTTCGGCGTCAGCAGGCCCCGCTCGATCGCCGACTGGATGCGGCGCGTGCGCGGCACCCCGGTCGTCGACACGATCGACGGGAGGGCGCGGCCCTCGCGGGCCGCCGCGTCCTGGAGTGTCACCGCGCGCGTTCCGCCCTCGATGTTGAGCTCCTGCTCCTCGAGGAACTCGATCGGGCGCCGCGTCACCCAGCTGAGGCTGCCGGCCACTCCCTCGAGCTCCATGAGGAAGCCGATCGCGCTCGTGCCGCCGCCCACCACGACGACGTCCTGGCCGCGGAGCGCCTCGGCATCCGCGTAGTCCACGGTGTGCAGGTGCTTGCCGCGGAAGTCGTTCATGCCCGGATACCACGGCACGAACGGCGCGCCCCAGGTGCCGGTCGCGTTGACGACGACCTGGGTGGAGAAGGTCTGGTCGCCGTACTCGTCGTCGAAGGTGACCTCGAAGCCGTCGAGGGTGGCCCGGACGCGCGTGACGTCGGCGGGGCGCACGACCTTGAGGTCGTAGTGCTGCTCGTAGCGCCGGTAGTAGTCGGCGATGACCTCGCGGGCGGGCAGGGTGCGGTCGGCGGTGTCGAAGCTGAGGCCCAGCTCGTCCATGCCGGGCAGGTCGTTCACCCGGTGCGTGGAGCCGAGCCGCAGCGCCTCCCAGCGGAACTGCCAGGCGCCGCCGGGGCCCGGCCCGCGATCCAGCAGCACGAAGTCGTTGCCGGGGTCGAGTCCGAGCTTGCGCAGGTAGTAGGCCACCGACAGGCCCGCCTGACCGGCGCCGATGATGACGACGGAGGTGTCGGTGGGCCGGTCGGTCACCCGCCCCACGTTACCCGCCGCCGCCTGCCGCGGGGGCAGGCGATCTTCAGCCTCGCAGCCTAGCCTCGGGCCATGCGCGTCACCCCCGACTCCGATGACCTCGCCGCCGCCCCCGCATCCGCCGCCTCCGCCGCGGGACGGATGGTGGGCGCGGCCGCCGCGAGCGGCCGGGCCGCCGCGGGGCGCACACGGGAGGTCATCCGCCGCAACCCGACGACCGATCGCGCCTACCGCGCGGCGGTCGGCGTGACCGGCGGTGCGACGGTGGCGCTCGGTGTCGTGCTGATCCCGTTGCCGGGCCCCGGGGCGCTCGTCGCCCTCGGCGGGCTCGCCATGCTCGGCACCGAGTTCGAGGGCGCGAAGAGGGTCAACGAGAAGGCCACCGCCGCGGCGAAGAGGGCCGCCGCGAAGGTCGCGGAGCGGCGTGCGGGGCGGGCGGCGAGGGGCGCCCCGGCACAGGGTGCGAACCCGCCCGCGTGATAGACTCCCCGGAGTTTTTTCCGTCACACTCATCGCTCTGAAACGAGGGGGTCACGCATGGGGCGCGGCCGTCAGAAGGCAAAGCACACCAAGGTGGCCCGGGAGCTGAAGTACTTCAGCCCGGACACCAACTACAACGCGCTCGAGCGCGAGCTCGGTGGCAACCCTCGCCTCGAGGAGGACCTCGAGAAGTGGCCGGAGTACGCCGACACCTACGGTGACGACGAGGACGACGACCTCGACGAGGACGCCAAGACCGCCTGAGCCTTCTGCGAGTTCAGTCGGCGTAGGCGGAGACCAGGCGCACGGCCCCGCCGTCGACGCCCTTCGCACCCTGCTCGAAGCCCGCGAGGTCGTGGGATGCGGTGGAGACTCGTCCGGCCACCCACGCGGGCAGGCCCGCCGCCTCGAGTGCACGCGTGACCGAGCTGGCGGCATCCGCGGCGACCACCGCGAAGAAGCCGACGCCGAGGTTCCAGGTGGATTCCGTGTCGCCGAGCGAGAGCCCGCCCCAGGACGCGAGCGTGCGGAACACGGGCTGCGGGCTCCACGTCGAGCGGTCGAGCTCGACCCAGGCGCCCTTCGGCAGCACGCGCGCGAGGTTCGCGGCGATGCCGCCGCCGGTGACATGGCTGAGCGCGTGGATCGCGCCGGGCAGCTCGTCGATGACGCTCAGCAGCGGTGCCGTGTAGAGCCGGGTCGGCTCGAGCAGCACCTCGCCGACGACACCGCCCAGCTCCTCCGAGCGGTCGGTGTAGGACAGCCCCCGCTGGTCGAGGATGTGCCGCACGAGCGAGAAGCCGTTGCTGTGCAGGCCGCTCGATGCGATCGCCACCACGACGTCGCCGTGCTGCACGCGCTCCGGCCCGAGCACCGCATCCGCCTCGACCACGCCGACGGCGGCGCCCGCGATGTCGTAGCCGTCGGGTGCCATGAGCCCCGGGTGCTCGGCCGTCTCGCCGCCCACGAGGGCCGTGCCCGTGGCCTCGCAGGCCCGCGCGACGCCTGCGACGAGGGTCGCGATGCGCTCGGGGTGCACCTTGCCGGTCGCGATGTAGTCGGTCATGAAGAGCGGCTTCGCGCCCACCACGACGATGTCGTCGACCACCATCGCCACGAGGTCCTGGCCGATCGTGTCGTGCTTGTCGACGGCGAGCGCGAGCGCGATCTTGGTGCCGACGCCGTCTGTGCTCGTCGCGAGCAGGGGGCGCCGGTAGCCGGTGAGGGCGGATGCGTCGAACAGCCCCGCGAAGCCGCCCACACCGCCCAGCACCTCGGGTCCGTGGGTGCGCGCCACCGATGCCTTCATGAGCTCGACCGCGCGGTCGCCCGCCGCGGTGTCGACGCCGGCGGCCGCATAGCTCGCGTCGCCATGGCCGGAGGTCGCGGATGCGGGGGTCGTCACCCGCCCAGCGTAGCGGCGCGATCCCGGCCCCGAGAATCCGAGGCGATGGGGCGCGAAGCCCCGGAACGGAAGAAGTACGACGTTATACTGCGGAGGTGACGAGCGACGTCGCCGCGTACTTCGCGGAGCAGCTGCTGACCCCGCCCGGCCAGCCCCTGCGGGTCGCCGTCTACACGCGCATCTCGCGCGGCATCCGCGGCGGCACCCTCCGCCCCGGAACGCTGCTGCCCCGCGAGACGGAGCTCGGCGCGGCCCTCGGGGTGAGCCGCACCGTCGTGCGCGAGGCGCTCATGCTGCTGGAGGAGGACGGGCTCATCGTCACCCGGCGGGGCATCGGCCGCTTCGTCGCCGACACCATCCCGCACGAGGAGGAGGACGGCTTCCCGCCCCTCGAGGAGCTCTTCGCGGGCGAGGGCGCACGCATCGAGGTGCGCCGGATCGAGCTCAGCAGACAGGGCGCCACCGACTTCGTGACCGACCTCATCGGCATCGCGCCCGACGCCGCGATGTGGTTCCGCGAGTGCGTCGTCACGCGCGACGGGCAGCCGGTGGCACTCGTGCAGGAGTACCTCCCGGGCGACGAGAGGCTGCGCGCGATCGATGCCCGGCTGGCCGACGAGTTCGCTGCCGCGGCCGACGACGACGCGACCCTGCTCGGTTCGCTCACCGCGCGTGCGGACATCGTCTTCGAGGCGGGCCCCTGTCAGGTCGCGGCGACCCTCGCCGGCCAGACCCGGGCGCGCCTGCTCCAGGTCGCGGTCGCCGACCCCCTCCTCGTGCTCACCCAGACCGCGCGGGTCGGAGGCGAGCCCGCCTACATCTCGAAGTGCGCGATCCCGGCGTCCTCGGGGCACCTCGTGACGGATCGCTGGAGCCTCACGCGGGTGCGCTGACCCGCCCGAACGCCAGCCTGTCGACCACGCCGAGCACGAGCACGCCGCAGGCGATCGCCGCCGTCACCGCGAAGCCGGCACCCGATCCGGCCGCCTGGGCGATCGCGCCGCCGCTCGCGCTCGCGAGCGCCTGACCCACCACGAGACTGCTCTGCAACGTCGTCAGCACGGTCGTGGACCGGCCGGCCGGGGCCGCGAGCGCGCCCAGGTTGAACAGGCCCACGAGCGTGGCGCCCACGCCGACGCCCGAGAGGGCGAGCACGAGGGCGACGAGCGGCACCGCATCCACGACCACGAGCAGCGCACAGGCGGCGGCGCCGAGGGCCGCGAACACGATCCACCGCGGACGCAGGCCGAAGCGCGGCGGCAGCGCGGCGGTCAGCAGCGCCACGACGATCGCGCCGAGGCTCATCGCACCGTAGAGGATGCCGGCCTGCTCCCCCTGGCCCCGCTCCACCATGAACGCGGTGACCGCCGTGAGCATCGAGCCGAAGATCCCGCCCACAAGGAGCATCGCCCCGATCAGCAGCCGCACCTCGGCCGGGAAGACGACGCGGAGCGGTGCGCGCGGCGTCGCCGCCACGGCGGCGGCGGATGCGGCGCCCGCCGTGCGGTGCACCGCGAACGCGGCCACGACGGTAACCGTGAGCGCGATCGAGAGCGCGAGCGGCGCCCACGGCGCGAACACGACCGTGAGGGCGCCCACGAGCACCGGCCCGAGCACGAAGGACGCCTCGTCGACGGCCGACTCGTAGCTCATGACGACCGAGAGCGCCCGGCTGCGGCGCTCCGGCGTGCGCGCCCGGGCGCTCACGCCGACCAGGCGCGAGCGGGAGAAGGGGGCGACCTGCGGCGTCGTGCCGCCGACCGCGAACGCCACGAGGGCCACCACCGCGATCGGCGTCTCCCCGTAGACGACGGCCAGCAGGCCGGCCGCTGCGACGACGCTCAGCGCGCCGCTCGCGAGCAGCACGGCCCGCTGGCCGACGCGGTCCGCGAGCGACCCCGCGAGGGGTCCGCAGACCGCGGTGCCGATGCCCGCCGCGGCTGCCACCAGGCCGGCCTCCGCGACGGACCCCCGCACGCTGACGACGAGCGTCAGCACGCCCACGACCATCATCGCGAACGGCAGACGCCCGATGAAGGCGATCGGGAAGTACCCGACGCCGGTGTGACGGGCGAGGCTCCGCGCATCCGCACGGAGCCCGCCCGTCACGGCCTCCCGACCGGAGGACATCGGCCGGGAGGCCCGGGTCATCTCAGAGCTTCGGCGACGACGGGGAGTCGACGGTGAAGGCACCCGAGATGATGTCCGCCTGGAGCTGGTCGACCTCGGCGAGCAGCTCCTTCGGCAGCTTCGCCTCCCAGTCGTGGGTCGGCGCGATGCCGACGCCGCCGTTCTCGAGCGTGCCGATGTACGGGGTGTTGTCGAACTGCCCCTTCGCCGCGGCGAGCGTCACCTCGTGGGTGGCGGTCGTCAGGTTCTTCATCACCGAGGTGAGGAAGTAGGCGCCGTCGGCGGGGCTGCGCTCGAACACGTCCGAGTTGACGCCGACGATCGCGGCCGGGACGCCGCGGCCCTTGATCGCCTCGAGGGAGGCACCGTAGAGCGTGCCGGCCACGGGCATCACGATGTCCGCGCCCTGGTCGAGGAAGCCCTCGGTGATGGTCTTGGCGGCGAGCTGATCGTCGAAGGAGCCGACGAAGGAGCCGTTCTGGCTCCCCTTGTCCCAGCCGAGGAGCTTCACGGAGGTGCCGTGCTTCTCGTTGTAGTAGTCGATGCCGTCGGCGAAGCCGTCCATGAAGATCGTCACCGAGGGGAACGGCATGCCGCCGTAGGTGGCGACGGTGCCGGTCGTCGTCGCACCCGCGGAGAGGTAGCCGGCGAGCACGGCGGCCTGCGCCGTGTCGAACAGCACCGGCTTAACGTTGTCCATGACGAGGGTCGAGAAGTCGTCGTTCGTGACGACCGAGTCGATGAGCGCGTAGTTCACGTCGGGGTTGGCCTTCGCCGAGTCCCGCGTCGCGCTGGCGAGCGCGAAGCCGACCGTGACGATGAACTGGCAGCCCTCGTCGACGAGGCTGCCGATGCTCGACACGTACTGGTCCTCGCCGGAGGACTCGGCGGTCTTCACCTGGGCGCCGACCTCGTCCGCGGCCTCCGTGACGCCGTCGAGGCTCAGCTCGTTGAAGTCGCCGTCGTGGAAGCCGGTGACGTCGGAGGCGGCGCACGCCAGGAAGTCGCTGCCCCCCGTCGAGTCGGTCGGCGCGTCGTCGGGCGCCGCGGCGCAGCCGGTCGCGACGAGGGCGACGAGCGCCGTCGAGGCGAGGGCACCGATCAGGGTCGTGCGTCGTTGCATGAGATCCTCCGTTGCAAGGGTTCTGTGATGTGCAGTTGCGGCACCGGATCGGTCGACCCGGCTGGGTTGGGATCAGGGCGATCCGGTCCCGCCCGCGAGGCGGGCGAGGAGTTCGTGGCGTTCGCCGTCGGTGAGGAAGGCGGCGTCGATGCTGTCGCGGTCGAGGGCGGCGAGCGCGTCGGGGGTCCAGCCCAGCACCTCGGTCAGCACCCGCCGCTCGTGGGCGAGGTCGGCACCGGTCTGCACGGGGTTGTCGTCACCGAGCACGAGGCGCACGCCCGCGTCGCACATGACGGGCGCCGGATGCTCGGACACCGCCGCGATCGCGCCCGTGTAGTGGTTGGAGGTGGGGCACACCTCGACCACGACGCCGCTGTCGGCCGCCCAGGCGAGCGTCTCGGGGTCGTCCGCGATGTGGGCGCCGTGTCCGATGCGGGTCGCGCCGAGCAGCTCGACGGCCTCGCGCGCTGCACTCGCCCCGGCCGCCTCGGCGGCGTGGCAGGTGAGGCCGAGGCCCGCGGCGGAGGCGAGCCGGAACGCCTCGCGGTAGGGCTCGACGCGCGGGAACAGCAGCTCGTCGCCCGCGAGATCGAAGCCGACGACGCCGTCGCCCGCGAGCGCGGCGGCCGCCCGCGCGACCGCGAGGTTGAGCTCCTCGTCGTGGTGGCGGAGCGCCGCGACCACGAGTCCGCTCGGCATGCCGGTCGCCCGGCTCGCGGTCCGCATCCCGGCGGCGGCCGCGCGGATCACCTCGGCGAGCGTGCGCTCGGCGTCGGCGTGCGTGGCCGGGCCGAAGCGCAGCTCGAGGTAGTCGAATCCGGCGGCCGCGGCATCCTCGACGGCCTCGCGCGCGATCCGCTCGATCGCGTCGAGGCGCTGGAACAGCGGGTAGCTCGCGGCCACCTTGACGAGGTAGCCGGTGAGGTCGGTGGGTGCGTCGAGGCGCAGCGCCGCCGCCCATCCGCCGACCGGCACGGCCACCCCCGCGGCGCGCGCGAGGTCCTCGGCCGTCTCCGGCCGGACGCGCCCCTCGAGGTGGCTGTGCAGGTCGACGAGCACCGGGTCAGAGCTCCAGGCGCACCGCGGTCTCGAGGGCGACCTCGATGCTGCGCATCCAGCCCTCCTTGAGGGCCGTCTTGATGTCGCCGTAGAGGCTCGTGCCGTCGAAGAGGTTGCTCGAGGTGGAGCAGATCATGCCGGCGCGGACGCCGCGCAGGCGCGCGACGACGTAGAGCGCGGCGCTCTCCATCTCGACGTTGAGCACGCCGATGCGGTTGAGCTCGGCGATCCACTCGGGGGTCTCGGCGTAGAAGGCGTCGTCGCTCGCGTTGATGCCGGTGTGCACCTGCGTGTCGGTGCCCGCGGTGAGCTCGCGCGCGACCGCGGCGAGCGACTGGGCGATCTGGAAGTCGGGCACGGCGGGGTAGCCGGGATGCACGTAGGCGGCGGTCGTGCCGTCGTTGCGCAGCGATCCCTCCGACACGAGCAGGTCGCCGGGCTTGACGCCGGGCTGCAGGCCCGCGGAGGAGCCGATGCGGATGAGGGAGGTGACGCCGACGCGGATGAGCTCCTCGGCGGCGATCGCGGCGGAGGGGCAGCCCATGCCGGTCGAGGTGGCGGTGATGAGCCGCCCCTTGTACATACCGGTCATCGTCAGGTGCTCGCGCTGGTGGGCCACGGTCTTGACGTCGGTGAGGAACTCGGCGACGAAGGGGACGCGGAACGGGTCGCCCGGCAGCAGGGCGACGGTCGAGACCTCTCCCGGCGCGACGCCGATGTGGTACTGCCGCTCGCCGATGCCGGCGCTGCTCTTGTCGACTGCCATCCCAACTCCCTTGTTGTACGTGTGAGTAGGATGTTATACCTCTGGGTCATACCTCGCCACCTCGTGCGCAGATGCGCAGCAGAGGGGTGCGGGAGGACGGATGCGCGGGCGCTCGTCAGCTTCCCCGCATCGCCGGATGGCAGTCCGCCCCCTCGCCCGGCGGCGACCGCCGGGCGAGGGAGACGGGGAGCTCAGGCGCGTGCGCGCCGCGCGCGTACCGCGCTGCGGGCCAGGAGCGCGCCGCCGAGCATCAGGGCCAGGAGGGCGCCGACCGTGAGATCGGCGGTCCCCTGCGAGCCCGTCGCCGCGAGCGCCGCCTCGCTGTATGCGACGGGGCCCGTCAGCGACACCGCGCCGATCTTGCCGCTGCGCAGCACCGTGAACCAGGCCGTGCGACTCACGGCCGTGCCGTCCTCGGCCGTGCCCTCGAACACGAGGCGGTGGGCGCCGGCGTCGAGCGCGGGAAGGGCACCGTGCCAGGAGACCGTGCCCGTCGTGCCGACGAGGCCCGTGACCAGCACGATCGGGCTCGAGTGAGCCGTCACCGTGAACGTGCTGCCGGGCAGCAGGTGATCGCCCGTCACGTCGAAGGGTGCGCCGGTGGCCTGGTCGCCCGCGCCGAAGCCGAGCGTGAACGCGAGGCTCGGCGCAACGGCGGCCGCGCGCGTCACCGTGATCGTGTAGTCGCGGAACTCCCCGTGCACGGCGGTCACACGCACCGTGATGTTCTGGGTGCCGACCGCGACGGGGATGGTGCGGGAGGCGGAGACGACCCCGTCGATGGTGACCGTCCACGCCGACTCCACGGCGGCCGCCGAGACGTCGAGCGACGAGGTCGTGTAGGGGAGGCTCACGGCGTAGGACGTGGTCGCGGCGTCGAAGGCGGGCGCCAGCGTGCCGCCCACGACGGCGAGCGAGGCGAGGTCGAGATCCGGCGCCTCGCGTGTGACGGTGATGGTGCGCGTGGTCACGGTCACGCCGTCCTCGGCAGTCGCCGCCACGACGATCGCGTTGGCGCCCACCACCAGCGGGATCGCCGACGAGGCCGACCCCGACGCGGTATCGACGTTGTTGATCCGCAGGATCGCGGTCTGGTCGGCGAGCACGCCGGTGACCGTCACCGACGTCGTCAGGTAGGGGACCTGCGCCGTGTAGGCCGTCTCGGCGTTGTCGAAGGCGGGGCTGAGCGTTCCCTCCGACAGCGAGAGGGACGTCAGGTCGGCGTCGGTCGAGGGCGCCTCCCGGGTGATGTGCACCGTGTAGATCTTCTCCACCTGGTTGGGTGCGGCGACGCGGATCGCGTACCCGCTTCCGCCGTTGTAGTTCACCGTGACGGTGCTCGGGACACCGTCGGCCATCGGCTCGTTGTTGATGACCATGGCGTTCGCGGCGTCCGAGGGGGACGCGGTGATCTGCATGGAACGCACCGCGTAGGGCACGCTCACCGTGTAGCTCGTGACGGCCGGGTCGAACGCGGGGACGAGCGTCCCCGCGGAGACCTGGAGAGCATCCAGGTCGACGTCCGCGGTGGGCGGGTCGGCGCGGACGATGAACACGTCGTACGTGAGGGCCGTGGTGCCGTCGACGGCCGTCACCGTCACCTGCACGAGGTTGCCCCCCACCTGGAGCGACGTAGTACCCGCGGTCATCGGGCGGCTGGGGTTCGTGAACGTCACGGTGTCCGTCGAGGTGGCGGTGAGGGTGACGCTCGTCGTCGTGTAGGGGACGGCCACCGAGTAGCTCGTCGTCGCGGCGTCGAAGGCGGGGCTGAGCGCGCCCTCCGACACGCCGAGCGAGCTGAGGCGCGGGTCGTAGGCGGGGGCGGGCGGCGCGGAGCGCGTGATGATGAGCGTGTACTGGAGCGACGTGCTCGTCGCCGGGTCGGTGACCGTCGCGATGAGGATGTTGGTGCCGAGTCGCAGGGTCGCCGGGATCGGGACGCCGCTCGTCGCGGGCACCGTGCTGTTGCCGTCCCACGCGGTGATCGTGTAGCTCGGGTCGGATGCCGTCGCGGTGAACGAGAGCGACGTGACGGTGTAGGGCACCGTGGCGGTGGAGGAACCGCCTGCGGGGTCGAACGGAGCGTCGAAGGAACCCGTCGAGATCGTCAACTGGCTCAGGGTCGGACCCGAGGCCGCCTGCGCGGCGGAGACGGCGACGGACGAGAGCGACGTCGCGAGCAGGGCTGTCAGCAGGAGGGCGAGGGGGCGGCGGATTCGGGCGATCACTCTCGCCACGCTATGGGGAGACCGGGGGTGGGGGCAGCCCCCGAACGGGGCGAGATCGCCTCGTCTTCCCCGCCGGGCGGCATCCGGAATCCGTGTGGGAGGATGGGGCGTACCTCATCCGGTGCGCGCCCCACGACCCCTCAGGAGCAGCCCGCAGCATGTGCGGCATCGTCGGCATCGTCTCATCGAGCCCCGTCAACCAGCAGGTCTACGACAGCCTGTCCCTCCTCCAGCACCGCGGCCAGGACTCGACGGGCATCGCCACCGCCGACGGCCCCATCATCCACATGTTCAAGGCCAAGGGGCAGGTGCGCGAGGCGTACCGCACGCGCGACATGCGCACCCTGCTCGGCACCATGGGGCTCGGCCACGTGCGCTACGCGACCCGCGGCGACGCCTCCAAGGAGCAGGAGGCGCAGCCCTTCTACGTCAACGCGCCCTACGGCATCGTGCTCGTGCACAACGGCAACCTCACCAACACGCGCGAGCTCACCGAGGAGCTCTTCCACACCGACCGCCGCCACCTCAACACCAGCTCCGACACCGAGCTGCTCGTCAACGTGCTCGCCAACGAGCTGCAGTCGCAGATCCGGGGCGCCGACCTCGACCCCGACCAGGTGTTCGACGCCATCGAGACGCTGCACGAGCGCGTGGAGGGCTCCTACGCGGCCATCGCGCTCATCGCCGGGCACGGACTGCTCGCCTTCCGCGACCCCTTCGGCATCCGCCCGCTCATCCTCGGACGCCGCAGCGCCGGGCTCGTCGGCGAGGAGTGGATCGTCGCCTCCGAGTCGCTCGTGCTCGAGCACGGCGGCTACGAGGTGGTGCGGGATGTCGCCCCCGGCGAGGCGGTCTTCATCACCCGCAGCGGCGAGCTGTACGCGCGGCAGTGCGCCAAGAACCCGCGCCTCATCCCGTGCTCCTTCGAGTACGTGTACCTCGCGCGACCCGACTCCATCATGAACGGCATCTCCGTCTACGACGCGCGGCTGCGCCTCGGCGAGCGCCTCGCCGACACGATCGCGCAGTACACGCCGTCGGGCGCCATCGATGTCGTCATGCCGATCCCCGACTCCTCGCGCCCCGCCGCGATGCAGGTGGCCCGCAAGCTCGGCATCGAGTACCGCGAGGGCTTCTACAAGAACCGCTACGTCGGCCGCACCTTCATCATGCCCGGTCAGGAGCAGCGCACGAAGTCCGTCAAGCAGAAGCTCAACGCGATGAGCTCCGAGTTCCGCGGCAAGAACGTGCTCATCGTCGACGACTCGATCGTGCGCGGCACGACCTCGAAGGAGATCGTCGACATGGCGCGCCAGGCGGGTGCCAACTCCGTCACCTTCACCTCCGCCGCCCCGCCCGTGCGCTACCCCCACGTCTACGGCATCAACATGCCCACCCGGGCCGAGCTCATCGCATCCGGGCGCAGGATCCCCGAGATCGCGACGGCGCTCGGCGCCGACTACCTCATCTACCAGGAGGTCGAGGACATGAAGTCGGCCATCCTCGAGGGCTCGTCCATCACCGAGCTCGAGATGAGCTGCTTCACCGGCGAGTACGTCACCGGCACGGTGACCCCCGAGTACCTCGACTGGGTCGAGCAGAACCAGCTCAGCTGATCAGGCGCGCCCCGGCCGCGACGAAATCGCGCGACCGCCTCCCCGGTCCACGTCGCGAGACCAGCGGCTCAGCTGACCCGCTGGTGCTCGACGTCGACCTCGCGCGCGCGACGGCGGCTGCGGCGGTCGAACGCGAGGCCGATGAGGCCGCCGACCAGGAGGCCGACGGGGATGCCGTAGACGAGGAAGTAGGCGTAGGTGGCGGCGAAGCCCACGTTCTCGTCGGCGGGGAACAGGCTCGTGAGGACGAGGGTCACGAGCGCGCCGAGGGCGGCGCCCACCACGAGGAAGACGCCGAGCTTCGGCGCCCGGCGCACGGTCGCCCGCTGCACCTCGGGCGGCGCGGGGGCGGCCGGCGACGCCGCGGCGGCATCCGCCTGGGGCGTCGCGTCGTTCCCCGCGTCGGCAGAGGTCTCGGGCTCGCTCACCCCTCCATTGTCGCGCACCCGGACGGGACCTCAGGCCCAGCGGATCGGGAGCACCTCGCCGAGGTCGGCACGGGTCCCGGATGCGGACACCCGCCCCGCGGCGACGGCCGCGTCCCAGCCGAGCGCCCCCGTGGCGAGCTCGAGCCAGGTGGCGGCATCCGTCTCCACCACGTTGGGCGGCGTGCCGCGCGTGTGACGCGGACCCGGGATCGCCTGGGTCGCCCCGAACGGCGGCACCCGCACCTCGACGGAGTTGCCCTCGTGGTCGCTCGCGAGCTGCTCGAGCAGGAACCGCACCGCCGTCGCGAGGGTCGGGCGATCGGTCTCGCCCTGCTGCCAGACGCGCACGGCGGCGCGGCCCGCGTCCGTCTCGATCCGCCGCCTCACCGCCACGACTCGACGCTACCGCGCGCCCGGTAGCCTGTCCGGGTGAAGATCCTCGTCCTCGGATCCGGTGCCCGCGAGCACGCCATCGTCGAAGCCCTCCTCTCCGAGGACGCCGGGCACGAGATCACCGCCGCACCCGGCAACGCCGGCATCGCGGCGCGTGTCGAGACGGTTGCGCTCGACCCCAACAACGCGAAGATCGTGACCCAGTTCGCGCTCGACTACGGCGTCGAGCTCGTGGTGATCGGCCCCGAGGCGCCGCTCGTCGCGGGCGTCGCGGATGCGCTGCGCGCGAAGGGCGTGGCGACGTTCGGCCCCGGCAAGGCGGCGGCGGCGCTCGAGGGCTCGAAGGCGTTCGCGAAGCGGATCATGGAGCAGGCGGGCGTGCCCACGGGGCGCGCCATCCGCACGACGACCCTCGACGAGCTGACCGCGGCCCTCGACGAGCTCGGTGCCCCGCACGTCGTGAAGGCCGACGGCCTCGCCGCCGGCAAGGGGGTGCTCGTGACGGGCGACCGTGACGCGGCGATCGCCCACGCCGAGTACTACCTGCAGCACGGCCCGGTGCTCGTCGAGGAGTTCCTCGGCGGGCAGGAGGTGTCGCTGTTCTTCCTCGCCGACGGCCACGACGTCGTTCCGCTCAGCCCCGCCCAGGACTACAAGCGCGCCTTCGACGGCGACGAGGGACCGAACACGGGCGGCATGGGCGCCTACTCCCCCCTCCCGTGGATCGCCGAGCGCTGGGGCGCGGAGGCGGCGTTCGTCGACGAGGTGCTCGACACGATCGCGCTCCCCACCGTGCGCGCCCTCGAGGCGGAGGGCACGCCGTTCGTGGGGCTCCTCTACTGCGGCCTCATCCTCACCGACTCCGGCGTGCGGGTGATCGAGTTCAACGCGCGCTTCGGCGACCCCGAGACGCAGGTCGTGCTGCCGCGCCTCACCACCCCGCTCTCGCAGCTGCTGCTCGCGGCCGCCACCGGATCGCTCGGGCGGATGCCGTATCCGACGTTCTCCGAGGAGGCCGCCGTGGTGGTCGTGCTGGCGAGCGAGGGATACCCCGAGAACCCGATCACGGGCCGCGAGATCACGGGCCTCGCGGAGGCCGCGGAGGTTCCGGGGGTCACGATCCTGCATGCGGGTACGGCTCTCGCCGACGGTCGCTACGTCGCGACGGGCGGCCGCGTGCTCGGCGTGGTGGGGCGCGGCGACGGCTTCCCGGCGGCACGCGACGCGGCCTACGCGGCCCTCGGCCGCATCCACCTCGAGGGCGGGCACTACCGTCGCGACATCGCCGAGCGGGTCGCGCGATGACCACCGGCACTGCGGCGTCGGGCGACCCGCGCCTCGAGGCGCTGCGCTGGCGCCACGAGTACTCGGGCAAGGTGCGCGACCTCTACCTCTCGGATGCGGAACCCGGTCGCGCCCTCGTCGTCGCCTCCGACCGGGTGAGCGCGTTCGACCACGTGCTCGAGCCGGGCATCCCCGGCAAGGGGGCGCTGCTCACGACGCTGAGCCTGTGGTGGTTCGGGCAGCTCGAGGTGCCGAACCACCTCGTCGAGCCGACCCGCGGCGGGCTCGCGGCGCTGTCGACCCCGGTGCCGCCGGATGTCGCAGAGCGCGCGATGCTCGTGAAGCGGCTCGACATGTTCCCCATCGAGGCGGTCGTGCGCGGCTACCTCGTCGGCTCGGGCTGGGCCGAGTACCAGGCGACGCGGTCGGTGTGCGGCATCCCGCTGCCGGACGGGCTGTCGAACGGCGACCGGCTGCCCGAGCCCATCTACACCCCCGCCTACAAGGCGCCGATGGGCGAGCACGACGAGAACATCACCTTCGAGCGCACCGTGGAGCTCGTGTGCGAGGCCGATGCGGCCGCCATCCGCGACCTCAGCCTGCGGGTGTTCGCCGAGGCCTCGGCTATCGCGGAGTCGCGCGGGGTGATCCTCGCCGACACCAAGTTCGAGTTCGGACGCGACACCTCCACGGGCGGGATCACGCTCGCGGACGAGGTGCTCACCTCCGACTCCTCGCGCTACTGGGACGCGGAGCTGTACGCCGCGGGCGGCGAGCACCGCCTCGACAGCTTCGACAAGCAGATCGTGCGCGACTGGCTCGCCGCCCACTGGGACAAGCAGGGCACCCCGCCCGCGCTGCCCCCCGAGATCGTCGAGCGCACCGCGGCCCGCTACCGCGAGCTCATCGATCGCCTGACGGCGTAGGCGTGATTTCGCAACTCAGGAGAAGCCCTTCCGAAGCGACCCGTCCGGCATCGGTTCAGGCTGTCGTCCTGCGTTGCGAGAACGCCCCGTTCCGCAATTCAGGAGGAGCGGGCGGATGAGGCGCATCCGCAGCCTGGCGGCCGGATTCTCCTGAGTTGCGAAACCGGGGCGCGGAATAGTTGTAGCGTCAAGTATGTTGTAGGCGATATGACCGACACCACGCGCTTCGCCGCCGACACCGCCATGGGCGCGGTGACCCTCAACGTCGCCGACCTCGACGGGATGACGCGCTACTACCGCGACGCCGTCGGCCTCGACGTGCTCGACGCATCCGGCCCGCGGGTCGTGCTCGGGCGGGCGGATGCGGCGCGCCCCGTCATGATCCTCGAGCACAGCCCCGAGCTGCGGCACGCGGGCCCGCGCGAGGCGGGCCTCTTCCACACGGCGATCGTGTTCGACACGAAGGCGGCGCTCGCCGCGGCCGTGTACTCGGTCGCGCAGCGGCATCCGGGCACCTTCACCGGCTCGTCCGACCACCTCGTGTCGAACGCGTTCTACTTCGACGACCCCGAGGGCAACGGGGTCGAGCTCTACTGGGACCGCGACCGCACCGAGTGGAGCTGGGCGCACGGCACGATCGAGATGGGCACGATCTACCTCGACCCGAACCGCTTCCTCGCCGAGAACCTCACCGAGGAGGGCATGTCGGCGCCGCTGCCGGGCGACGCCCGCGTCGGCCACGTGCACCTCTCGGTGGGCGACACCGAGACGGCCCGCGCCTTCTACGTCGACCGGCTCGGCTTCGACGAGACCATCGCCATCCCCGGCCAGGCGGTGTTCGTGAGCGCCGGCGGCTACCACCACCACATGGCGATGAACGTGTGGAACTCGCGCGGCGCCGGCCGCCGGCAGCGCACCCTCGGGCTCGGGCGGGTCGACATCGAGGTGCCGGATGCGGATGCGCTCGGCGAGCTCGGCGAGCGGCTCGCCCGCTTCGGGGTCGAGGCCCGCGACGACGGACGCACGGTCGAGCTCGAGGACCCGTGGGCGAACCGCATCCTCGTGACCTCGCCCGGCCGCGGCTGAGCGAGGGCCTCAGGACCCGCAGGAATCGACGGTCGCCGGCTCGCCCGCGAACCGCGCAGCCGTCCAGGCGACCGCGTCATCCGGAAGCGTCGACGGGGCCGACAGCACCGACATGTGCGTGAACCCGGGGTACTCGCGGTACTCGTAGGCGAGGCCTGTCGCGCAGAGCTCGGTCGTGTACTCGTGCTGGAGCGACGCGGAGATGACCTCGTCGTCGGAGCCCCACCCGATGAAGAGGGGCGAGGGGAACGGCCCGAGCGTCTCGTTCTCGGCGAGCCGGTCGCCGAACGCCCCCGACGTGAAGTGATCGGCGTACAGCGGCTGGTCGCGGTCGAGGGCGACAGCGGCGAGCGCCGAGCCGAGCAGGTCCTTGCCGGTGGCGCAGCGGCTCGCGAACTCGTACACGAGCCCCCGGCCGGGCAGCGCGACGTAGTCGGCGACCCGCACGTCGGGGTAGCTCCTCGCATACGGCACGATCACCCAGGAGGCGACGACCGCGTAAGCCCCGCTGATGCCGGACGCCTCGAGTTGCTTCGCGAGCCCGAGCGGCGAGGCGGCGGGCGACATGGCCACGGTGCCGACGATGTGCAGCTCGGGTGCGTAGCGCTCGGCGATCGCCGCGGTCCACAGCGCCGCATGCCCACCCTGCGAGTGGCCCCAGACGGCGACCTGGTCCGACAGCTCGAGTCCGTCGAGCTGTCCCGCCGCGCGCACGGCGTCGAGCGCCGACCGCGCCTCGCCCTCGCCGATCAGGTAGGGGAAGTCGCCCTCGGCGCCCTGCCCCGAGTAGTCGGTCGCCACGACGACCCAGCCGTGCGCGATGGCCTCGTCGATCGCCGGGATGCCCTGGATCTCGAACATGTTCGACATGAGGCTCGGCGCGCAGCTGCGCGCGACCCCCGTGGTGCCGTGGTCCCAGATGAGCACGGGCGCGGGCACGGCGGGCAGCGCATCCGGGATCACGACGATCGCGCTCGCGAACGCGCCGTCGCCGTTCAGATCGGTCGTCGTGTACAGGATGCGCTCGACGGACGCCCCGGCCGGCGGCGTGCCCGGCCAGTCGTCGGAGCGCACGAGGGCGCCGATCGCGTCCGTCGATCCGCTCGGCGTGCTGTAGAACGCGTCGACGACGGGCAGTCCCTCGCGCAGCTGGGCGCTGCCCCACACGGACGCGCCCGCGAGCACGAGCAGCAGCACCGCGGCGACCCAGCGCAGCGGCGACGCCGCGCGCCGGGTCCAGCGGGTGAGCGCGCCCTCGCGCCGCGCGAGGGCGAAGCCGCCCCGTGCGGCGAGCGCGACGCCGAAGACCACCGTGCGCACGCCGAACAGCGCCGCCACGACGACGAGGCTCAGCTCGGGCCACAGCAGCGCGAGTGCACCGAAGGCGAGCTGCACGAGCCCCCACACGCCCGCGAGCACGCGCTCGGAGGGCCGGCCCCGCAGCGTCCCGAGGAGCGAGGCGACCCCGCCGATCGCGAGCACGGCCGCCAGGATGAACGGCAGCAGCGCGATGCTCCACGCCAGGAAGGCGAGCACCGCTACCCCCGCGACGATCCACAGACCGCCCGCGACGCGCGCGACGACGCGGCGCCGGTCGACGGCCGGATGCGCGCCGTCCGCGGGCGAGGACGCCGCGGCGTCGGGGGCCAGCACCCCCGCGACCCCCGTCACGATGCAGCTCACGCCCGTGAAAACCGCGAGCACCACGACCGAGCTGAGCGGGCGCGTGACGAGCAGCACGCCGAGCGCCGCGAGCGCCACCCCGAGCACGAGACGCAGCCACGCGGGGGAGGCGCCGAGCAGGCGGGGAAGGGTCGTCCAGATGCCGCGGGAGCCGGAGCGTTCAGCCATGCCGCCCACGCTACGAGCGGGACACAGCATCCGTCGAGCCCGGCTCACCTACACTCGCACCGTGAACGACCCGGTCTACCCGAAGAGGCTGCGCGCGAGCCGCGCCTACCTCGTGCTGCACGGGCCGCGCATCCTCGGCCAGAAGAAGAGGCTGGAGGCCGCCGTCGAGCGGCTGCCGGATGCGGAGCTCCCGTGGGAGGGCAAGCTCGACGGCCCCGACCCGCTGCGGCTGCTCGTGATCGGCGACTCGACGGCTGCGGGCACCGGAGCCGCCACCCAGGAGGAGGCGCTCCCCGGCTCGCTCGCCCGCGAGCTGCACGCGCGCACGGGACGCGGGGTCATCTGGCGAGCCGTCGGGGAGAACGGGGCCGACACGGGCCAGTTCCTCGAGCGGCACCTCACCGACGCGCTCGCCCGTCCTGCCGACCTCGTGTTCGTGAGCCTCGGCGCGAACGACGCCCTGCACGCGCGCTCGGCCGGCGCCTTCGCCCGCGACCTGCGCGTGCTGCTCGAGACGCTCAGCGACCGGCTGCCGGAGGCGCGCATCCTGATGGCGAACCTGCCGATCTTCGTGCGCTTCGAGCTGCTGCCGGAACCGCTGCGCAGCACCCTCTACCGCCACTCCCGCAACCTCGAGCGCGCGGCCGGGCGGGTCGTCGCGCGCGACCCCCGCTGGATGATCACCGACCAGGTGCCCCCGCCGTACGGGCCGGACTTCTTCGCGAGCGACCGCTTCCACCCGTCCGCCTCCGGCTACGCCGACTGGGCGCGGTGGGCGATCGACGACGCCTGGGATCGCGGGCTCTCCGAGCTCGTCGACGCCGGGCGGGCGTGAGGGCGGCGCCGTGAGCCCCGACGAGCTCGTCGCCCGGCTGCGCGACCGGGCGGGCGCGGGTCGCCTCATCGTCGGCATCGCGGGCGAGCCGGGGGCCGGCAAGTCGACGCTCGCGGCGCGCATCGCCGGGCAGCTGGGGCCGGATGCCGTGGTGCTCCCCATGGACGGCTTCCACCTGCCGCAGGCGCTGCTCGTGGAGCTCGGCCGCCGCGAGCGGATGGGCGCGCCCGACACCTTCGACGTCGACGGCTTCGTGCGCGTGCTGGAGGCGGTGCGCGGCGACGTGGGCGAGGTCGCGGCGCCCGGCTTCGATCGCGACGTGGAGGAGCCCGTGCCGGGCGCGATCCGCATCCGTCCCGAGCACCGCGTGGTGATCGTGGAGGGCAACTACCTGCTGCACGACGCGGGCGGCTGGGAGCGGGCGCTGCCCCTGCTCGACGTGAGCGTCTACCTCTCGGCCGACCCCGGCATCCGCCTCGAACGCCTCATCGCCCGCCACATCGCACACGGCAAGACCCCGGATGCGGCACGCGCCTGGGCGACGGGGCCCGACGAGGCGAACGCGGCCCTCATCCGCGGCACCGCGTGCCGGGCCGACGAGGTCGTCGTCGTAGACTGAGGGCGTTCCCCGCCCCTCGAAATCCCCGGGAGTCGTCCGTGCCCACCATCGTCGTCGAGGTCATGCCGAAGCCCGAGCTGCTCGACCCGGCTGGCAAGGCCACCTCGGGGGCCATCGCGAAGCAGGGCTCGACGACGTTCAGCGAGGTGCGCATCGGCAAGCGCTTCGAGCTGACGGTCGACGGCGAGGTCACGGATGCCGTGCTCGCCGAGGCGCAGCGGCTCGCGGAGGAGTTCCTCTCGAACCAGGTCATCGAGGACGTCGTCGCCGTGAAGGTCGCCTGATGTCGGTGCGGATCGGCGTCGTCACCTTCCCCGGCTCGCTCGACGACCGCGACGCGCAGCGTGCGGTGCGGCTCGCGGGCGCCGAGCCGGTCGCCCTCTGGCACGCCGACCACGACCTCCAGGGCGTCGACGCGATCGTGCTTCCGGGCGGCTTCAGCTACGGCGACTACCTGCGCTGCGGGGCGATCGCCGCGCACTCGCCCATCATGTCCGAGGTGATCGACGCCGCGAACGCCGGGATGCCGGTGCTCGGCATCTGCAACGGCTTCCAGATCCTCGTGGAGGCGCAGCTGCTGCCGGGCGGCCTCATCCGCAACGACCACGGCGACTTCGTCTGCCGCGACCAGCGCCTCCGCGTCGAGAACGCGTCGACCGCCTGGACCTCCGCGTTCGAGGCGGGCGACGAGATCACGATCCCGCTCAAGAACGGTGAGGGCGGCTACATCGCCACCGAGGAGACCCTCGACCGCCTCGAGGGCGAGGGTCTGGTGGCGTTCCGCTACCTCGACGTGAACCCGAACGGGTCGCTGCGCGACATCGCCGGCCTCACCAACGAGCGCGGCAACGTGGTCGGTCTCATGCCGCACCCGGAGCACGCGACCGAGCCGGGATTCGGGCCCGACACCGTGGATGCGATGCGCTCGGGAGTCGACGGTCTGCGCTTCTTCCAGTCGGCGATCGAGTCGGTGCTCGCCCGCGTCTGAGCGTCAGCTCGTCCAGCGCTCCCCCGCACGGCGGGTGAGGCCCTCGAACACCTCGTGGTCGACCGCGTCGAGGCGGCGCGGTCAGACGGCAGCGGGTGCCGGCTCCGCCGCCAGGTGCGCGTTGGCGAGAGACAGGCCCTGGTTGCGTCGACGGAACAGCAGCCCCGACAGCACCGCGCCGACCGCGAAGAAGCCGGCGCCCCACCAGTAGGCGGTCGCGTAGCTGCTGAGCGCCGCCTGCACCGCGACGTCCGGGGTGACCGGGGCGTTCGCCACGAGGTAGTCGGCCGCCGCGGTGGCGGCGAGCGTGTTGAGGAGCGCCGTGCCGATCGATCCGCCGACCTGCTGGCTGGTGTTGACGAGAGCCGAGGCGACGCCCGCGAACCGACGGTCGACGCCGAGCGTCGCGGTCTGCATCGACGCGGGCATGATCGTGCCCATGGCCGTACCGAGCACCATGAGCGGCACCAGGATGTGCGGCGCGTAGCTGCTGTTCTCGTCGAGCGAGGTCAGCAGGATCATGCCGATCACCCCGAGCGTCATCCCCGCCGGCACCATGACCTTGGGGCCGAGGCGCGGCACGAGCAGGTTGGTGCCGAGCTGCGCCGCGAGCACGAGCATCCCGATCATCGGGAGGAACGCGAGGCCGGTCCGGATCGGCGTGTAGCCGAGGGTGACCTGCAGGTAGTAGGTGACGAACAGGAAGATGCCGAACATGCCGGCGCCCGCGATGAGCACCGAGCTGTAGGCTGCGGCGCGGTTGCGGTCGAGCACGATCGAGAGGGGGAGCAGCGGATGCGTCGCCCGGCGCTGCCAGAGCACGAATGCGATCAGCAGCACGGCGGCACCGGAGAGCATGCCCCAGGTGAGCGGCGAATCCCATCCCGCGGTCTCCGCGTTCGAGAAGCCGTAGACGATGCCGAAGAGCGCACCCGAGACGAGCACGGTGCCGGGCAGGTCGAGCTTCGGCCGCGGGCCGGTGCGCTGCACCGAGGGCACGAAGACGAGGGCGCCGACGAAGGCGACGACCGCGATGAAGACGTTGATGTAGAGGTTCCAGCGCCAGTCGAGGTACTCGGTCAGGAACCCGCCGAGCAGCAGACCGACCGCGCCACCCGCACCGGCGATGGCGCCGAAGACGCCGAACGCGCGGGCGCGCTCCTTGGGGACGACGAAGGTCGTGGTGAGCACGGCGAGAGCGGTCGGCGCTAGCAGCGCACCGAAGGCGCCCTGCAGGGCACGGGCGGCGACGAGCAGTTCGAACGAGCCGGCCGCACCGCCGAGCGCGGAGGCGAGGGCGAAGCCGACGAGTCCGATGAGGAAGGTGCGCTTGCGGCCCATGAGGTCGGAGAGCCGACCGCCGAGCAGCAGCAGGCTGCCGAATGCGAGCGAGTAGGCGGTGATGATCCACTGGCGGCCGCCGTCGGAGAAACCGAGGTCGGCCTGGGCCGAGGGCAGGGCGATGTTCACGACAGTGGCGTCGAGCACGACCATCAGTTGGGCGAGCCCGACGACGACGAGGGTGATCCACCTGCGGCGGTCGGGTGCGACGGCGGTGGGCGGGGTGGGGGATTCAGGCATGCGGGACAGCATATACGGTACTATCGAGTTCCGGATATCATTCGTTTCGAAATCAATCGGCGGGTAGTCTCGTGTCCAGCGAAAGGAGGCGGCTGCAATGACGCAGATCGACCTCGTCGAGGACCGACCCAAGCTCGGCCGCAAACGCGACCCCAGCCGCGACCAGGACATCCTGGACGCCGCCCTCGACGTGCTCGTCGAATCCGGATACGACGGCATGACGGTCGACATGGTCGCCGCCCGCGCCAAGGCAGGCAAGGCCACCCTCTACCGCCGGTGGCCCTCGAAGTCGGCCCTCGTGCTCGACGCCGTCGCATGCCTCAAGGCCGGCGAGCTCGACCCCGACACGCTGCCCGACACGGGCACCCTGCGCGGCGACCTGGTGGCGATGATCCGGCCCCCCGCCATCCGCGACGGCGAGCGCAAGCTGCGCATCATGTCGGGAATGGTGTCGCTGCTCGCCGACAATCCCGAGCTCGCGGATGCGGCGCACGCCGCCCTCGTCGAGCCGCGCGCCGCCGTCAACCGGATCTTCTTCGAGCGCGCCATCGCCCGCGGCGAGGTCGCGCCCGACATCGACGTCGAGAAGCTGATCCTCATCGGGCCGGCGCTCGTGTCGTACAACGTGCTCATGCTGCAGCGCCCCGTCACGCGCGAGTTCCTGATCTCGAACATCGACAAGGTGATCCTGCCGGCGGCCGGGGTGCGTCCGCCCCCGACCGCCTGAGCCGAGCGTCCGCGCGTCAGCCGGCCATCAGCCCGAGGGTGTCGACCACGCGGTTCGAGAACCCCCACTCGTTGTCGTACCAGGACGCCACCTTCACGTGCCGACCGAGCACCTTCGTGAGCTCGGCGTCGAAGATCGATGAGGCCGGGTCGCCGACGATGTCGGTCGAGACGAGCGGATCGTCGGTGTAGCTCAGCACGCCCGCGAGCGGGCCGGCCGCCGCATCCCGGTACGCGGCACGCACCTCGTCGACCGTCACCTCGCGCTCGACCGACACGTTGAGCTCGACGAGCGAGCCCACCGCGACCGGCACCCGGATGGCGTAGCCGTCGAGGCGTCCCGCGAGCTGCGGCAGCACGAGCCCGATCGCGGTCGCGGCGTTCGTGGTGGTCGGGGCGATGTTCACCGCTGCGGCCCGGGCACGGCGCGGGTCGCGGTGCGGCCCGTCCTGCAGGTTCTGCTCCTGCGTGTAGGCATGCACGGTCGTCATGAAGCCCGCCTCGATGCCGGCCAGCCCGTCGAGCACGGAGGCGAGCGGGGCGAGCGCGTTGGTCGTGCACGAGGCGTTCGACACGATGCGGTGCCGCTCCGGGTCGTAGCTGCCGTGGTTGACGCCGTAGGCGATCGTCACGTCGGCACCGGCGGATGCGGCGCTCACGAGCACCCGACCGGCGCCCGCCTCGAGGTGCGCTGCGGCGTCGGATGCGGCCGTGAAGCGCCCGGTCGACTCGAGCACGAGGTCGACGCCCAGTTCGGCCCAGGGGAGCTTCGCGGGTTCGCGCTCGGCGACCACCGCGATCCGGTGCCCGTCGACCACGAGGTGGTCGTCGCCCGCCGTCACCGGGCGCCCGAGGCGCCCAAGTGTCGAGTCGTAGCGCAGCAGCTGGGCGAGTGCCGCGGGGGAGGTGAGGTCGTTGACGGCGACGACCTCGAGGCCGGTGTCGCGCTCGAGGAGCGCGCGCAGCACGTTGCGTCCGATGCGGCCGAAGCCGTTGATGGCGACGCGCGTGGTCATGGGTGGGTCCTTTCGTGTGCGGATGGTGCACCACCACACTGCGTCGTCGCAGCCCCGCGCATGAGGGCGATGACGGACGGATTCCGCGAGGATCGTGCCAGCTACGCGAAGGCGCGGCGGTACTCGCTCGGGCTCGTGCCGAGGATGCGGTGGAAATGCAACCGCAGGTTCGCGCCCGTGCCGAGCCCCACCTCCGCCGCCACCTGCTCGACTCCGTGGTCGGTGCGCTCCAGCAGCTCGCGGGCCAGGTCGACGCGCGCCCGCAGGATCCACTGCAGCGGGGTGTAGCCGGTGTCCTCGACGAAGCGGCGCGAGAAGGTCCGCGGCGAGACGGCGGCGTTGCGCGCCAGGTCGGTGACGGTGAGCGGCTCGTCGAGGTGTTCCATCGCCCACGCCCGGGTGGCGGCGAAGCGGTCCCCGAGCTCCTCCGGCACCGAACGCGGAACGTACTGCGACTGGCCGCCGCTGCGGTACGGCGCGGCGACGAGCCGCCGGGCGGCCACGTTCGACATCCGCACGCCGTGGTCGGCGCGGATGAGGTGCAGGCACAGGTCGATCCCGGATGCGACCCCGGCCGAGGTGAGCACCTCGCCCTCGTCGACGAACAGCACGGTGCCGTCGACCTCGATCTCCGGATGCAGCCGGGCGAGGTCGGGCGCGTGGCGCCAGTGCGTGGTCGCGCGGCGACCGTCGAGGAGTCCGGCGGCCGCGACGGCGAAGACGCCCGTGCAGATCGCGGCGATGCGGGCGCCGCGGGCGTGCGCGGCACGCAGGGCCTCGAGCGCCCGCGGATCGACGGGGCGCACGGGGTCGCGGTAGCCGGGCACGATCACGGTGTCGGCGCGTGCGAGCGCCTCGACGCCGTGCTCGACGAGGTACGACATCCCCTCGCCCGAGCGCACGGCCCCCGGCTCGACACCGCACATGAGCACGTCGTAGGGCAGCTCGTCGCGGGCCTGGAAGGTCTGCGCGGGTATGCCGACGTCGAGCGGCTGCGCCCCGTCGAGCACGAGCACGACGACCCGGTGCCGTCGCATGCCGCCTCCGTCCCGGCCGCGGGCGCGGCCTGGTTCAGCGTGCCGGACGCGTCGGTCGCGTGACAGTGGCCGGAACGCCAGTCAGCGCAAGATTACCGCCACCTCACGCGCGGACGGCGAGCCAGTCCCGCAACGCGGGGAGCGTCGTGACGCCGTCGGACTCGCAGAAGTGGCCGGCGCCCGGCACCACGAGCTCCTCGGCGGAGAGGCCGGCGACGACCGGGGCCGAGAGCTCGATGGGCACCTCGGGATCGGCGTCGGAGCGGATGACGAGACGGCGGTCGATGTGCGCCGCGAGCGCGGGCAGGACCGGCAGCCCGGCCGTGAACGGGTCGAGCTCGGGGTAGATCGGCACCGGGTCGACGAACGGCGCGACGAGGGCGAGAGCGCCGAGGCGCGCCTCCGGCTGCTCGGCGAGGGCCCGCCCGAGCGCCCGGACGGCGGTGATCGTGCCGAGGCTGTGCCCCACCACCGCGGTGCCCGGGTCGAGAGCGCCGATCGCGGCGACCGCGGCATCCGTCCAGGCACCCGCCTCGGGATGCTCGGTGTCGGGCAGCGCGGGGACCTCGGTCACGACCCCGGACGGCGCGAGCTCGTCGCGCAGCCAGCTGAACCAGTGCTTGCCCGGATGGGCGGTGTAGCCGTGCAGGATGACGACGCGGGTGAGGGGCATGGGCTCCATGCTCGCCGACCTCGCCCACGACCACGCGCGATCTCCGGCCAGTCGCCGTCCGGATTCCGCCATCCGGACAGCGAGCGGGCGGACAAGCCGACATGTGGCGGGGGAAGGTGCTCCCGCCGCGTCACAAGTGCTCCGCCCGCACGTGCGGTTGCTCCCGCCGATGGTGCGGTTGCTCCCGCCGATGGCATCCGGGCGCGGATGCGGGCGCCGGTAGGATGGGCGGGCTGCCGCATCCGCCCCGCCCTCAAGGAGCAGTCCCCCGTGAGCACCCCCTCGACGCACGTCGTCGACACCGTCGAGAACGCCGCCGCGACGCCCGAGAGGGAGCAGCCCTACGCGGCCCTCGGGCTCAAGACCGACGAGTACCAGCGCATCCGCGAGATCCTCGGGCGCCGGCCCACGAGCGGTGAGCTCGCCATGTACTCGGTCATGTGGAGCGAGCACTGCTCCTACAAGTCGAGCAAGGTGTGGCTGCGGCAGTTCGGGCAGAAGGTCAGCCCCGAGATGACCGAGAACCTCATGGTCGGCATGGGCGAGAACGCGGGCGTCGTCGACATCGGAGAGGGCTGGGCGGTCACCTTCAAGATCGAGAGCCACAACCACCCGAGCTACGTCGAGCCGTTCCAGGGTGCCGCGACGGGCGTCGGGGGCATCGTGCGCGACATCATCTCGATGGGCGCCCGTCCGGTCGCGGTCATGGATGCGCTGCGCTTCGGCGCGCTCGACCACCCCGACACGGCGCGCGTCGTGCCCGGCGTCGTCTCGGGCATCAGCTTCTACGGCAACTGCCTCGGCCTCCCCAACATCGGCGGGGAGACCTGGTTCGACCCGATCTACCAGGCCAACCCGCTCGTGAACGCGCTGGCGGTGGGCGTGCTGCGCCACGAGGACCTGCACCTCGCCAACGCCCGCGGCGTCGGCAACAAGGTCGTGCTGTTCGGGGCCCGCACCGGCGGCGACGGCATCGGCGGCGCATCCATCCTCGCCTCGGAGTCGTTCGACGAGGGCTCGGGCCGCAAGCGCCCCGCCGTGCAGGTCGGCGACCCCTTCATGGAGAAGGTGCTCATCGAGTGCTGCCTCGAGCTCTACCGCGAGGGGCTCGTGGAGGGCATCCAGGACCTCGGCGCCGCGGGCATCTCGTGCGCGACCTCCGAGCTCGCCTCCAACGGCGACGGCGGCATGCACATCGTGCTCGACGAGGTGCTGCTGCGCGACCCCACGCTCACGGCGGAGGAGATCCTCATGTCGGAGAGCCAGGAGCGCATGATGGCGGTCGTGAGCCCCGAGAAGCTCGACGCGTTCCTCGCCGTGATCCGCAAGTGGGATGTCGAGGCGAGCGTTCTGGGCGAGGTCACCGGCACGGGGCGGCTCGTGATCGAGTGGAAGGGCGAGCGCATCGTCGACGTCGACCCGCGCACCGTCGCGGTCGACGGGCCCGTGTACGAGCGGCCGGTCGCCTACCCGACGTGGATCGACCACGTGAACGCCGACACGGCATCCGGTCTCGCGCGCCCCGCCGACGGCGGCGAGCTCAAGGAGCAGGTGCTGCGGCTGCTCGGCTCGGCGAACCTCGCCGACAAGAGCTGGATCACCTCGCAGTACGACAAGTACGTGCTCGGCAACACGGCCCTCAGCTACCCCGACGACGGCGGCATGGTGCGCGTCGACGAGGCCTCCGGCCTCGGCTTCGCACTCGCGACGGATGCCAACGGCCGCTACTGCTACCTCGACCCGTACCAGGGGGCGCAGCTCGCGCTCGCCGAGGCGTACCGCAACGTCGCCGCGACGGGCGCCGTGCCCGCCGCGGTCTCCGACTGCCTCAACTTCGGCAGCCCCGAGAACCCCGAGGTGATGTGGCAGTTCTCGCGCGCCGTCGAGGGGCTCGCCGACGGCTGCCTGCAGCTCGGCATCCCCGTCACGGGCGGCAACGTGTCCTTCTACAACCAGACGGGCGACGTGCCGATCCACCCGACGCCCGTCGTGGCGGTCCTGGGCACGATCGACGACGTCGGGCGGCGCGTTCCATCGGGATGGCAGGACGCCGGCGACAATCTGTACCTCCTCGGCACGACCTCCCTCGAGCTCGACGGCTCGACGTGGGCCGGCGTCGTGCACGGCCACCTCGGCGGGCGCCCGCCTGCCGTCGACCTCGACGCGGAGAGGGAGCTCGCCTCGCTGCTCTCGGCGGCCGCCTACGAGGGGCTGCTCAACGCCGCCCACGACCTCGCCGACGGCGGGCTCGCGATCGCCCTCGCGGAGGCGGTGCTGCGCTTCGGCGTCGGGGCGCGGGTGTTCCTCGACGAGCTGCTCGAGCGCGACGGCCTGGATGCGGCGACCGCCCTGTTCTCGGAGTCGGCCGGCCGCGTGCTCGTCGCGGTGCCGCGCGAGGAGGACGTCAAGTTCACGCGCCTGTGCGAGGGCCGCGGCTACCCGGTGCTGCGCATCGGCGTGACCGACTCGGAGCCGGCCCTCGAAGTGCAGGGGCTGTTCACGGCATCGGTCGAGGAGCTCGCGACGACCTTCCGCGAGCCGCTGCGGGCGCGCTTCGCCTGAGACGGCCCTCCCACCTCCCGATGCTCGGCCGGTGGGAGGGACGGAGGCTCACACGGGGAAGCGGATGCCGGTCCTCTGCTCCGCGTCGGCCCACAGGGCCGCGCCGAAGGCGGGGTCGGCGGACGACGCGACGGGCGTCGTGAGCACGGGCGCGCCCGCGAGGCGACGGCTCGGGCCGAAGTACATTCCGTTCTCGGCATCCGGGTCGGCGACCGCGCGCACGGCGGGCCAGGCGCCGCGGTCCTTGCCCTGGCCGACCCATCCGGTCGCCGCCTCGAAGACGCGGCCGCCGACGGGGTCGCGGTCGGTGATGCCCGGACGCCGCGATGCGTAGCTGTTGGTTGCCCAGCCCGGATGCGCGAGCAGCGACATCCGCGGATCGCCCACGGCGGCGATCCGGCGCGCCAGCTCCAGGTGGAAGCCCTGCACGGCGTGCTTGGAGAACGCGTACGCGCGGAACGGCCGGTAGCGGCGCTCCGACCAGAGGTCGTCGGCATCCAGACGCACCATGAGCGTGGAGTCGCTGCCCATGCCGACCACGCGGCCGCCCTCGGCGAGCGCCGGGAACAGCAGCGTGGTGAGCGCGAAGTGCCCGAGGAAGTTGCCGCCGACGGTGAGCTCGGAGCCGTCCGCGGTGAGCTGCCGCCGGCGCGACGCGACCACGAGCCCCGCGTTGTTGACGAGTGCATGCAGCGGACGGAATGCGGCGATCTCCTCCGCCGCCTCCCGCACCGAGGCGAGCGAGGTCAGGTCGAGACGCACGTGCGCGAGCGAGGCATCCGGCACCCGCTCGCGGATCGACGAGATCGCGATGCCCGCCTTCTCGGCCGACCGCGCCGCGATCACGACCCGCGCCCCCGCGCCCGCGAGCTGCTCCGAGATGAAATAGCCGATGCCCGCGTTCCCGCCGGTGACGACGACGGTGCGTCCCGCGAGCGGGGGAAGCGCGCGAGGGTCCCAGCCGTCTCTCACGCCTCGGCGCCGCCCCCGGCGCCGGCGAGCCGCTCGTGGTGGTGGATGACCTCCGCCACGACGAAGGTGAACCACTTCTCCGCGAACTCGGGGTCGAGGTGCGACTCCTCGGCGATCGCGCGGAGGCGGGCCACCTGCTCGCGCTCGCGCCCCGGGTCGGATGCCGGCATCCCGCTCGCGGCCTTCAGCCGGCCGACCGCCTGGGTGGCCTTGAACCGCTCGGCGAGCAGGTGGATGAGGGCCGCATCGATGTTGTCGATGCTCTGCCGGTAACTCAGCAGCTCGGCGCGCGGGTCCTCGGGGGCGTCGGCGGTCATAGGCCGAGATTACCGGGCGTAGGCTCGGGATCCGTGCCCGTGGCCCCCGCGAACCCCGCCCCCGACAAGCGCCGCTGGCTCGGCCTGGTCGTCATCTCGATCGCCGTCGCCCTCATCATCGTCGACTCGACGATCGTCAACGTCGCGATCCCGTCGGTCGTCGACGAGCTCGACATCACCTCCACGCAGGTGCAGTGGGTGCAGGAGTCGTACACGCTCGTGTTCGCGAGCCTGCTGCTCGTATTCGGCACGCTCGCCGACCGCTTCGGCCGGCGGCGGATGCTGCTGATCGGCGTGAGCCTGTTCGCCCTGTCGAGCGTCGCGGCGGCGCTCGCCGCCAACGGCGAGCTGCTCATCGCGTCCCGCGTCGTGCAGGGGCTCGGCGGCGCCATGATCCTGCCGGCGACCCTCTCGCTGCTGAACGCGAGCTTCACCGGCCGCGAGCGCGGCATCGCCTTCGCGGTGTGGGGGTCCACGATCGGCGGCATGGCGGCGGTCGGGCCGCTGCTCGGCGGCTGGCTCACGACCGACTTCTCGTGGCGGTGGGCGTTCGGCATCAACCTGCCGCTCGGCATCCTGATCGTCGTCGGTGCGCTGCTCGTGGTCCGCGAGTCGCGCGCGGACGAGCTGCGGCGCATCGACCTCGTCGGCGCGGCCCTCTCGGTGGTGCTGTTCACGAGCCTCGTGTTCGGTCTCATCGAGGGGCGCAGCTACGGGTGGTGGGCCACCGACCGCGGCGCGCCGGACTTCTGGACGCTCGACGTCTCGCCCATCCCCTTCGCGTTCGCCCTCGCCGCGGTCGCGCTCGTGGCCTTCATCGCGTGGGGCGTGCACCGCGAGCGCCGCGGACTGCCGACGATGATCGCGTTCCCCCTGTTCCGCCTCGCCTCGTTCCGCAACGGCAACATCGCGGCGCTCATCGTCTCGCTCGGCGAGTTCGGCATCATCCTGTCGCTGCCGCTGTGGCTTCAGAACGTGCTCGGCTACGACGCCCTGCAGACCGGCTTCCTGCTGCTGGCCCTCGCGGGGGGCTCGTTCGTGGCGTCGGGGTTCGCGGGGGCGAGCTCAGGCCGCGTCTCGCCCGTGTGGGTCGTGCGGGCGGGCATCCTCGCGGAGATCGTGGGCCTCGTGATCGTCGCACTCGTGATCGCGGTCGACACCCCGTGGTGGCAGACCGCGATCGGCCTGCTCGTCTACGGCTTCGGCGTCGGCCTCGCCACCGCCCAGCTCACCGGGGTCGTGCTCGCGGATGTGCCGGTCGCGCGGAGCGGGCAGGCATCGGGCACGCAGTCCACCTCGCGGCAGGTGGGCTCCGCGCTCGGCATCGCGATCCTCGGCACGGTGCTGTTCACCTCCCTCGCGACGCAGCTCGACGACAGGCTGCCAGAGCAGCTCACGGGCGACGTCCGCCAGCAGGTGATCGACGTCGTGGTCGACTCCGCGGGCTCCGCGATCCCGGGGCTCGAGGAGCGCTCGCCTGAGGCGGCGGATGCGGCGCGTGCGGCGTTCAGCGAGGCGACCCGCGCATCCGCGTTCACGGCGGCCGGGTTCCTGGCCCTCGGCCTGCTGGCGACGCTCAGCCTCGGAGGGAGCCCAGCAGCTGGTCGACGGCGGCCGACTCCGGAAGGTACGCCCGCGTCCAGCGCGCCATGACGTCGTAGGCGGAGGTCCGCACGGACCGCCGCGAGAGCAGCACGTCGTGCAGTGCGCCCTCGAGCCGCACGACGGAGACGTGCGTTCCGAGACGCGTGGCGCGCTCGGCCACCCCGTCGACGTCGAGCGCGACATCCGAGTCGTAGATGCGGGCCGACCACGACTGCTGCAGCCAGCTGCGCGCCGACAGCATCACGAGCACGGGGACGCCGATGTCGAGCCCCGCCGCGACGCGCGCATGCCCGTCGAGGATCGCGTCGAGCCAGCCGCTGTGCACCGCGAAGCCGCGCTCGGGGCGCCAGCTCAGCTCGTAGTCCCACTCGCCGTCGAAGAGGCGGGAGCTGGCGTGCGTGTTGAACCCGCGGTCGATGCCGGGGAGCGCCGCCCGCGGACCGAGGCGCGCCCCGAGGGCGACGAGCGGGGCGATCGCGCGGCGAGCGAGCTCGTCCGCCTGGAACTCGAGCCAGGGGCTGTTGAGGATGAGGGCGTCGACGGACTCCGGATGCCGTGCCGCCCACAGCGCGAGGGTGAGGCCGCCCGTCGAGTGGCCGATGAGCACGAGGGGCCGGTGCGTGGACTCGTCGCGGCCCATCGCGGCGAGTGCGGCGGCGATGTCGGCGTCGTAGACGGCGAGGTCCTCGATGTAGCCGGGGGTCTGGTGGGGGAGGAGGCTGCGGCCGTACTTGCGCAGGTCGAGGGCGTGGAAGCGGGCGCCGGCGCGGGTCCAGAACTGGGCGTGCTCGGTCTGGAAGAAGTAGTCGGACCAGCCGTGCACGTAGAGCACGTCGACGCCGTGGGCGAAGCCGTGCGGCTCTCGCCCCCACGCGATCGCCCGCTCGGCTGCGGGCCGCACGAGCGTCGCGACGACGGGCCCCTCGTCGTCGCGTGGGAGCGTGAGGGGCAGCTGCTCGAAGCCGCCGAGCACGTCGGGTCGCCAGTCCATGCCGCAACGCTCGCAGGCCGCGCGTCCCGGGCGGCAGGGGCGGCTGTCCCGTCCTCGGACGGGCGGCCGGATGCGGGGCTCAGTCCCGCGGAACCGAGCGGTACAGCACGGGCCTCTCGCCCCAGTCGGCGAGGCGCGCCTCGAGCCCCGCGCGCACCTCGGGCCACTCCTCGCCGAGCACGGAGAAGATGGCGGCGTCGCGCCAGCTGCCGTCGGCGCGGCGCTGGTCGCGGCGTGTGATGCCCTCGAACGAGGCGCCGATCTTGGCGATCGCGGCGCGCGAGCGCTCGTTCCGCGCATCCGCCTGCAGCTTCACGCGGCCGAAGCCGTGGGCGAACAGGTGGCCGAGCATGAGCAGCTTCGCCTCGACGTTCACCTGGGTGCCCCAGACGCGCGGGTCGTATGCCGTCCAGCCGATGTGGGCCGACTCCTTCGCCTCGTCGAAGTCGGCCATGCTCGAGGCGCCGACCACCTCGCCCGTGTGGGGCCCGGATGCGATGCGCACCACGTAGGTGATGCCGCGCTCGTGCGGGAAGTAGCGGGGCGCCCACTCGGCGAACTCCGCCTCGTCGGCGGGGAGCCCGGCGGGGCCGCCGCCGTATCCGCCCGCGAAGACCTCCGGATGCCCGAGCGCCCGCCAGAGCGCCGGCAGCTCGTCGGGCGTGTAGGGGTCGAGCCGCACGTAGCGGCCGACGAGGGGCACCTTCTCGGGTCGCGTCGCGCTCACACCCCCATCCTCCCGCACGAACGCGCCGCGGCCGGGGGCGGGATTTCGGGGTGGCTGCGCCAGGCACGCACAGCCACCCCGGGTCTCAGTGCTGGGTGGCGCCCTCCGCGCCGATGCCCGTCAGCGACCGCACCTCCATCTCGGACTGCTTGCCCGGGTCCTCCGGCGCGCGCTGCGTGAGCGTCGCGAGCCATCCGACGAGGAACGCGAGCGGGATCGACACGATGCCGGGGTTCGACAGGGGCCACAGGTCGAAGTCCGCCGTGGGGATCATCGCCGTCGGCCCGCCCGACACGACGGGCGAGAACACGATGAGCACGATCGATGAGATGAGGCCCGTGTACATGCTCCACAGCGCGCCGCGCGTGTTGAACCGCTTCCAGAACAGCGAGTAGACGATCGTCGGCAGGTTCGCCGCCGCGGCGACCGCGAAGGCGAGCGCCACGAGGAACGCCACGTTCTGGCCGTTCGCGAGGATGCCGCCCGCGATCGCCACGATGCCGATCACGACGACCGTGCGCCGCGCCACCCTCACCTCCGAGCCCGGCTCCGCCTTGCCCTTCTTCATGACGCTCGCGTAGATGTCGTGGGCGAAGGATGCCGCGGCGGTGATCGTGAGCCCCGCGACGACCGCGAGGATCGTCGCGAAGGCGATCGCCGAGATGAGCCCCAGCAGCACCGGCCCGCCGAGCGCGAAGGCGAGCAGCGGGGCCGCCGAGTTCGCGCCGCCCGGGGCCGCCGCGATCGTCTCCGGCCCGATGAGGGCCGCCGCACCGTAGCCCAGCACGAGCGTGAACACGTAGAAGATGCCGATGAGCCAGATCGCCCACACGACGCTGCGCCGGGCCTCCTTCGCCGTCGGCACCGTGTAGAAGCGCATGAGCACGTGCGGCAGGGCCGCCGTGCCGAGCACGAGCGCGAGCCCGAGCGACAGGAAGTCGAGGCGGGCGACATCCGAGACCCCGTACTTCATGCCGGGGTTGAGGATGTCGCTCGTGCCCGCGGTCTGCACCGCGTGCTCGAGCAGGGTCGATAGGTTGAACCCGTTGAGCGCGAGCACCCAGACCGTCATGATGCCGGCGCCCGCGATGAGGAGGGCGGCCTTGATGATCTGCACCCAGGTGGTGCCCTTCATGCCGCCCACGAGCACGTAGATGATCATGAGCGCGCCGACGATCGCGATGACGACCCCCTGCCCGACCTTGTCGGGGATGCCGAGCAGCAGCGACACGAGGCCGCCGGCGCCCGCCATCTGGGCGAGCAGGTAGAAGAAGCACACGACGAGCGTCGTCGTGGCCGCGGCGATGCGCACCGGGCGCTGCTTGAGCCGGAACGACAGCACGTCGGCCATCGTGAAGCGGCCCGTGTTGCGCAGCAGCTCGGCGACGAGCAGCAGGGCGACCAGCCACGCGACCAGGAAGCCGATCGAGTACAGGAACCCGTCGTATCCGGTGAGCGCGATCGCGCCGCAGATGCCGAGGAAGGATGCGGCCGACAGGTAGTCGCCCGCGATCGCCGTGCCGTTCTGCGGCCCGGAGAACGAGCGGCCCGCCGCGTAGTAGTCGGCGGCCGTCTTGTTGTTCCGGCTCGCGCGGAACACGATGATCATCGTCACGAGCACGAAGGCCCCGAAGATGGCGATGTTGAGGATCGGCTCGCCGGGCGAGGCCGCCGTGTCGAGCAGTGCCGTGGGGGCCATCAGCGCGCACCCCCCGCCGTGGCGCCGTCGCGGATCTCCTCGGCGATCGGGTCGAGCCTGCGGTTCGCGTACCAGACGTACCACATCGTCACGATGAAGGTCGTGGCGACCTGCCCGAGCCCGATCAGGAGGCCAACGTTGACGAGCCCGAACACCGGGGTCGCCATGAACTCGGGGGCGTAGCCGGCCAGCAGCACGTAGGCGAAGTACCAGAGCAGCGCCAGGGCCAGTACGGGGAACACGAACGATCGGTGCCGCTTCCTGAGCTCCTGGAAGCGCTCGGAGCGCTGGATGCCGGGGAAGTCGACATCCGTCTCCGCGACCGAGGTGGGGGCTTCGTCGCCCATCATCTCTCCTCATCCCGGGCACGCACCCTTGCGCGCCCGTCTCGACGTTGCGGAACACTCTGGGACGTCGCCCCACGCACCGCGCCCCCGCACCGCTCGTCGTCGCCGGGCGGCGGTGAGCGTGCGACGAGCGGCACTGTGCCGACGACGAGCGAGCGGTTAACCTGGCCTGCATGGCCGAGTCGCTGCTGAGCGGCCTCGCGATCGCCGCAGCCGTCGCGCTGCTCGCCGTCGCGGGGTACCTGATCGCGCGCCGGCTGGCCCGCGGACCGCGCGAGCTCGGCACCGACGCGGAGCGGGCCCGGTTCACCACCCTGCACCTCGCCACCCGGGCCGCCGAGCACCTGCGGGAGGGCCTCGAGAAGGGCGACACCGTCCGCGCGGCACGCGACCTGCGGGCGATGCTCGACTGCGAGGGCCTCGCGATCGCGGGGGCGGACGGCGTGCTCGCCGTCGACGGACCGGATGCCTTCCGCGAGGCCGCCGCCCGCGCGATCGCCACCCGATCCGGCCCGAAGCCGCAGCTGCACCGCGCGATCGCCGGCCAGGGGCGGGATGCGGTCGACGCGGTCTCGGCGCCCATCCTGACGAGCGGGGTGCGGGCCGGCACCCTCGTCGCCTTCGCCCGCGCGGCGCGGCCGGGCCTCGTCCGGGCGACCGGCGAGGCCGCCCGCTGGGTGTCGACGCAGCTCGAGCTCGCCGAGCTCGACGCATCCCGCGCGGCCCTCGCGGAGGCCGAGGTGAAGGCCCTCCGCGCGCAGATCAGCCCGCACTTCATCTACAACGCCCTCACCGCGATCGCCTCGTTCATCCACACCGACCCCGCGAAGGCGCGCGAGCTCGTCGTCGAGTTCGCCGACTTCACGCGCTACTCCTTCCGCCGCCACGGCGACTTCACGACCGTCGCGGAGGAGCTGCGCAGCGTCGACGGCTACCTCCGCCTCGAGCGTGCGCGCTTCGGCGACCGCCTCGACGTCACGCTGCAGATCGCACCCGAGCTGCTCGCCACCGTCATCCCGTTCCTCTCGGTGCAGCCGCTCGTCGAGAACGCGGTGCGGCACGGTCTGGAGTCGGCCGAGCGCGGCGGGCGCGTCACCATCACGGCGACGGATGCGGGGGCCTGCGCGCTCATCACGGTCGAGGACGACGGGGTCGGCATCGACCCCGAGCTCGCGCGGGAGGTGCTCGCGGGGCGCGCCGGCGGCGAGCACGTCGGCCTGCGCAACGTCGACACCCGGCTGCGGCAGGTGTACGGCGACGACTTCGGGCTCGTCGTGGAGACCAACGTCGGCGCGGGCACGCTCGTCACGATGCGGGTGCCGAAGTCGCAGCCCCTGCGCGCCGGGGGCGCCCACGAGGGGAGGCTGGCGGGATGACGGAGCAGCGCGGGATCAGCGTGCTCATCGCCGACGACGAGCCGCCCGCCCTCGACGAGCTCGCCTACCTGCTCGGGCAGGATCCGAGGGTCGCCGGCATCCACCGCGCCTCGTCGGGGGCGGATGCGGTGCGCCTGCTGTCCGAGCAGGCGGTCGACGCGGCGTTCCTCGACATCCACATGCCCGGCCTCTCGGGCTTCGACCTCGCCCGCGCGCTCGGCCGCTTCGAGCACCGGCCCGCTCTCGTGTTCGTCACCGCCGACGAGGACCAGGCGCTCGAGGCCTTCGAGTTCGCCGCCGTCGACTACCTGCTGAAGCCCGTGCGGCTCGAGAGGCTCGAGCGCACCCTCGACCGCGTCATCGACGGGATGCGCGCCGCACCCGCCACGGGCCCGGTGCCGCGTCCGGAGCTCGTCGCGGTGACCCTCGGCGCGACGACCCGCATGATCCGGCGCGACGACGTGCGCTACGTGCAGGCGCAGGGCGACTACGCGCGGCTTCACACCGAGGAGTCGAGCTACCTCGTGCGCATCCCCCTCAGCGACCTCGAGCGGCAGTGGGCGGAGGCCGGGTTCCTGCGCGTGCACCGCTCCTACCTCGTGCAGCTCGACCACGTCACCCGGCTGCGCGGCGGCCCCGGGCACGCGACCGTGACCATCGGGCAGGTCGAGCTGCCCGTGTCGCGGCGGTTGCAGCCGGCCCTCCGCGAGGCGCTCGACGCGCGTCGGCTGCGGGCGGGCGGATGACGGGGCCGGGCCCCGGCGCACCCCCGCCGCGGGTGCGCGTCACGGCTCCGCGGCGCGACGGGGTCGCCACCCGGCCCACCCCGACGGCGACGGGCGCCGACCCGGCCGCGCTCTACATCCGCTCGCTCATCCGCTCGCAGCTGCGGCTCGCGGTCGTCTGCGCGCTCGCCTTCGCGGGGGTGCTCGTCGCGGTGCCGCTCGTGTTCGCGCTCGTGCCGGGGCTGGACGCGGCATCCGTCGGCGTCGTGCCGGTGTCGTGGATCGTTCTCGGGGCGGGGCTCTTCCCGGTGCTCATCGCCATCGCCGCGCTGTACGTGCGCACCTCCAGCCGCAACGAGTCGCGCTACCGCTCGCTCGCGGACGACGCATGACGCCGGCCATCGGCTACGCGTCGATCGCGGCCGTCACGGTCGTCACCGTGCTCATCGGCTTCTTCGGCGTGCGCATCTCGCGCACCACGAGCGACTTCTACGTCGCCAGCCGCACCGTGCGGCCCTGGCTCAACGCCTCCGCGATCGGGGGCGAGTACCTCTCCGCCGCGAGCGTGCTCGGGATCGCGGGCCTCATCCTGCTGCAGGGCGAGCGGGCGCTGTGGTTCCCCATCGGGTACACGGCGGGCTACCTGATGCTGCTGCTGTTCGTGGCGGCGCCGCTCCGGCGCTCGGGCGCCTACACGGTGCCCGACTTCACGGAGGCGCGCCTCGAGTCGCGCGGGGCGCGGCGGGTGACGTCGCTGCTCGTCATCCTCATCGGGTGGCTCTACATCGTGCCGCAGCTGCAGGGCGCCGCCCTCACGGTGGGCATCACGACGGGGCTGCCGCGATGGGTGGGCGCGGTGGGGGTCGCCGTCATCGTGGGCGTCGTGGTGGCGGCGGGCGGCATGCGCTCGATCACCTTCGTGCAGGCGTTCCAGTACTGGCTGAAGCTCACCGCGGTCGCCGCGCCCGTCGTGTTCGTGCTGCTGCTGCGCCCGGGCACGGCGCCGGATGCCGGGGCCGCGCTCGAGGGGGCGTTCCCGCCGTTCACGGTCGCCGACCCCGACGCCGTCTACCGGGCGGTGTCGCTGCTCGTCGCGCTGCTGCTCGGCACCCTCGGCCTCCCGCACGTGCTCGTGCGGTTCTACACGAACCCCGACGGGCCGGCCGCCCGGCGCACGACGCTCATCGTGCTGTGCCTGCTCTCGGCGTTCTACGTCTTCCCGATCGCGATCGGGATGCTGGGGCGCGTCTTCGTGCCGGAGCTGGCGGCGGGGGACGCCGACGCGCTCGTGCTGCTCCTGCCGGGGCGGATGCTGCCGTCGCCCTGGGCGGAGGCGGTGACGGCGCTCGTCATCGCGGGCGCGTTCGGCGCGTTCCTCTCCACCTCCTCGGGGCTCGTGGTGTCGCTCGCGGGCGTCGTGTCGCAGGAGCTGTTCGCGGGGTCGGTTCGCGGCTTCCGGATCGCGGCGGCGCTGTCCGTCGTCGTGCCGCTGACGATCGCCGCGGTGACGGAGTCCGCGGGCCTCGCGGGGTCGGTGGGGCTCGTGTTCGCCTTCACGGCGTCCACGCTGTGCCCGGTGCTGCTGCTCGGCATCTGGTGGCGGGGGCTCACGGCGCGCGGCGCGGTCGCGGGCATGGTGGCGGGCGCCGTCGCGTGCGGCAGCGCCATCCTGCTCGGCTGGCTCGTACCGGATGCGGGACTCGCGGGGGCGCTCATCGACCAGCCTGCCGCGTGGACGGTGCCGCTCGCGGCCCTCACGATGGTGCTCGTGTCGCGCCTCGACCGCCGCGGAGCGCCCCGCGGCACCGACCGCTTCCTGGCGCGCCTGCACCTGCCGGAGCACGCGCTGGAGCTGGGAGCGGAGGCCCTTTCCGGCCTCCGCCGCGACGCCGGCGCCGACGGTCGTCTCGACCGTCGGAACCGTTGACGGTCCGCCCCACCGCTCCGGCGCAGGCCGCGGATCATCCAGCGTGCCGGGCGGTGTCGGCACGCGTGCGGCCGGGCGTTCGCGCACGGCCGGCCGCACGGCCGGCGCCGCGGATTATCGCGGCGCAAGACGAACTCAGTCGAGCAGGTCGTGCCTCACGACGATCGCGTCGCGGCCGGGACCGACGCCGATGGCCGACATCCGGGCTCCCGACATCGCCTCGAGCGCCTCGACATAGGCCTGCGCGTTGGGCGGCAGCTCGGCGAAGGACCGCGCGCCGGTGATGTCCTCCGACCAGCCGGGGAGCTCCTCGTAGACCGGCTTCGCGTGGTGGAAGTCGGACTGGTTGACCGGCACCTCGTCGAAGCGCACGCCGTCGACCTCGTAGGCGACGCACACGGGGATGCGCTCGAGCCCCGTGAGCACGTCGAGCTTGGTGAGCACGAAGTCGGTGACGCCGTTGATGCGCGCCGCGTAGCGGGCGATGGGGGCGTCGTACCAGCCGGTGCGGCGCGGGCGCCCCGTGGTGGTGCCGAACTCGAAGCCGGCGGACCGGAGGAACTCGCCCGATTCGTCGAACAGCTCCGTGGGGAACGGGCCCGCCCCGACGCGGGTCGTGTACGCCTTGACGACCGCGATGACCCGGTCGAAGCGGTTGGGGGCGACGCCGGATCCGGTGGCGGCCCCGCCGGAGGTCGCGTTCGACGAGGTGACGAAGGGGTAGGTGCCGTGGTCGACGTCGAGCATCGTCGCCTGGCCGCCCTCGAAGAGCACCGTCTTGCCCTCGTCGAGCGCCCGGTTGAGCACGAGGCTCGTGTCGGCGACCATGGGGCGCAGCCGCTCGACGTAGCCGAGCAGGTCGTCGACGACCTCGTCGACCGCGATGGCGCGCCGGTTGTAGACCTTCAGCAGCAGGTGGTTCTTCTGGTCGAGGGCACCCTCGACCTTCTGCCGCAGGATGTTCTCGTCGAAGAGGTCCTGGATCCGGATGCCGACCCGGTTGATCTTGTCGGCGTACGCGGGCCCGATGCCGCGTCCGGTGGTGCCGATCTGGCGCTTGCCGAGGAAGCGCTCGGTGACCTTGTCGATCGTGCGGTGGTACTGGGTGATGACGTGGGCGTTGGCCGAGACGAGCAGCTTCGACACGTCGACGCCGCGGGCGCTGAGCGCCTCGAGCTCGCTGAACAGCACCTCGATGTCGACGACGACGCCGTTGGCGATGACGGGCACGACGCCGGGGCTCAGGATGCCGGAGGGCAGCAGGTGCAGGGCGTACTTCTGGTCGCCGACGACGACGGTGTGGCCGGCGTTGTTGCCGCCGTTGAACTTGACGACGTAGTCGACACGGTCGCCGAGCAGGTCGGTCGCCTTGCCCTTGCCTTCATCGCCCCACTGGGCGCCGATGAGCACGATCGCGGGCATAGCTCTTCTCCCTGGGGCTCGGACGGGATTACACCCCACCCTATCGACCCATCCCGTCGTTCGAGGCGTCGCTTTGTGTCGCCCCCACCCCCGGCGGCCCGACACGAGGTGACGCCTCGGGAGGGCGGAGGCTGGGAAGTGGGTGTAAGTTGCACACGAGTGTGCATGTTAGTCGTAGCATCGCGGGGTGACCCAGACCCTCGACGCCGCCCCGCGCAGCCGCCGCCGCGACGCGGAGCAGAACCGGCTCGCGCTGCTCGCCGCCGCATCCGCCGTGCTCAACCGCGACCCCGACGCCTCGCTCGACTCGATCGCCGCCGCCGCCGGACTCAGCCGCCGCGCGCTCTACGGGCACTTCGCGACCCGCGACGACCTCATCCGCTCGCTCCTCGCCCACGGCGTGAGCCGCGTGCTCGCCGCCACCGACCGCGTCGAGCACCCCGACCCCGCCGCGCTGCTCGCCCTCATCGGCGTCACCCTGTGGCGCGAGGTCGAGTCGGTGCGGGTCGCCGCGCAGTTCACGGTGCGCGGCCCCTTCCAGCACGAGCTCGCCCTCGCGCTCGCGCCGCTGCGCGACCGGGTGCGCCACGCCGTGACAGTCGGGGCGGGCACCGGCCGCATCCGCGACGACATCGAGCCGGGGATGCTCGCCCGCCTCGTCGAGGGCTCCGTGCTGTCGGTGCTCGACGAGGCCACCCGCTCCGCCATCGACGCGCCGACCGGCGAGCGCCTCGTCGCGCTCTCGGTGCTCGGCATGCTGGGCTTCGGCGCCGCGGATGCGCGGGCCCTCGTCGACGCGACCCCGGAGCTGCACCGGTGAGAGTCGAGCTCTCCGGGGTCGCCAAGGGCCGCGCCGCGCTCCCCGCCACGACGCTCGAGTTCGCGAGCGGAGAGCTGACCCTCGCCGAGGCCGAGACCGCCGAGCGCCCCACCGTGCTCGGCCTCATCGCGAGCGGGCGGATGCGCCCCGACCGCGGCGAGGTGCGCGTCGACGGCGAGACGGATGCCGCCCGCCTCCGCCGCGAGCTCGCGCTCGTAGACGCCCCCGCCGTCAGCGAGCCGCCGCCCGGGGTGACGCTCGCAGCCGTCGCCGCCGAGGAGCTCATGTTCGCCGGCCGGTGGCCGTCGCGCCGCGCGGTGCGGGCCGTGCTCGCGGAGCTGGGGGCCGCATCCGACGCGGACACCCGCATGGCCGACCTCGCCCCCGCGACCCGGGTGCGGGTACTCGCCGAGCTGGCCCTGCTGCGCCCCGGGGTGCGCGGGCTCGTCGTGGTCGCCCCCGACCGGCACGGCGGCGAGCCCGCCGCCTGGCGCGCCCACCTCACCGCCATCGCCGAACGCGGCGTCGCGGTGCTCGCCGTCATCGGCCGCCCCGCGCTGGCGGCCCTCGAGCCCTGGAGCGCCGAATGAAGATCCGCGCCATGATCCAGGCGGAGCTGCGCCGCCTCACCGCCACCCCGATGGCGGTGATCGCGCTGCTCGCGCTGTGCATCGTCCCCGTGCTGTACGGCGGGCTCTACCTGTGGGCGAACCAGGACCCGTACGGCAGCTTCGACCGCATCCCGGTCGCGCTCGTCATGGAGGACGAGGGCGGCGAGCAGGGTGACGAGCACGTCGTGGTCGGGGAGCAGGTCGCCGAGCAGCTGCTCGCCTCGGGCACCTTCGACTGGCACGAGGTGTCGGCCGACGAGGCGGCCGAGGGGCTCGCCGCCTCCCGCTACGACTTCGCCGTCACCATCCCGACCGACTTCACGGATGCGCTGCTCTCCGTCGCGACCGACGCCCCGCGGAAGGCGCAGCTCGAGCTCGCCACCAACGACGCGGGCAGCTACCTCGCGTCGACGATCGGCAAGCAGGCGGCGGCGACGCTGCTCGAGACCATCACCCGCCAGGTCGTGGAGCAGGCCGCGCAGCAGCTGCTCGACGGCCTGGCCGAGGTGCGGTCGGGGATGGCGGATGCCGCCGCCGGTGCGGCGCAGCTCGCGGACGGCACCGACACGGCATCCGCGGGCGCGCACGAGCTCGCCGACGGCACGGCCCGGCTCGCGACGGGCGCCGCCCAGGTGGCCGACGGGAACACGCAGCTCGCGGCGAAAGCCGACCAGCTGGCCGCCGCCGCGCAGCGCGTCGACGACAGCCTTCCCGCGGCGCGCGCCGCGATCGCGCAGACGCTCGCCGATCAGGGGCTCACGCCCGAGAAGATCGACGAGGTGCTCGCGAAGCTCGACCCCGTCGCGTCGGCTGTCGACACCGCGAACGCGCGGGTGCAGTCGACCGTGGGCCAGATCGACCGGCTGGCCGACGGCGCGCGGCAGCTGTCCGCGGGTGCGGCGAGCGCCGCATCCGGGGCCTCCTCCCTCGCCGACGGGCTCACCCGCCTCGACACCGGGGCGGGCGAGCTGCGCGACGGACTCGCCCGTGGCCTCGCCGCGATCCCCGACACGGATGCCGCCACGCGTGCCGCGCAGGCGGCCACGATCGCCGACCCGGTGGAGCTCGAGACCTCGAACGTCGCATCCGCCGACAGCTACGGCGCGGGCCTCGCCCCGTTCTTCGCGGCGCTCGCGGCGTGGATCGGCATGTACGCGCTCTTCCTCATCGTGAAGCCCGTGTCGCGGCGCGCGATCACGGCGCTGCACTCGCCGATCAAGATCACGATCGCGGGCTGGCTCACGCCGGGGCTGCTCGGGATGCTGCAGATGGTGGCGCTGTTCCTGGTGCTCGGGGTGGCGCTCGGGTTCTCGATGGCGATGCCGTGGGGTGTCGTCGGCACGCTCGCACTCGCCTCGCTGTGCTTCGCCGCGATCATCCTCGCGCTCAACGTGTGGCTCGGGTCGGTGGGGCAGTTCCTGGGGCTCGTGCTCATGGTGCTGCAGCTCGTGACGGCGGGCGGCACCTTCCCGTGGCAGACCCTGCCGGCGCCGCTCGCGGCCCTGCACCAGGTGCTGCCGATGGGCTACGCAGTCGACGCGATCCGGCAGTTCATGTACGGCGGCGACGTGGGGCGGGCCCTCACGGATGCGGCGGTGCTGGGAGTCTGGATGCTCGGCGGCCTCCTCATCGCGGCCGTCGGCGTCACCCGCATGACCCACTTCCGCACGCTCCGCGACCTGGAGCCCTCGCTCATCGGCTGAGGCTCATCCGAGGCGTCGCTTTGCGTCGCGCGCCCCGCACCCCGGGCGACGCGAAGTGACGCCTCAGACCGCGTGGCGGCGCACCCACTCGTGCATGACGATGGCGGCGGCCGCGGCCGCGTTGATCGACCGGGTCGAGCCGAACTGGCGGATCTCGACGTGGGCGTCCGCGGCGGCGAGCGCCGCATCCGTCAGGCCCGGCCCCTCCTGCCCGAAGAGCAGCACACAGCGCTCGGGCAGCGCGAACGCGTCGACCGGCACAGCGCCGTCGGTGTTGTCGACCGCGACGATCGGCAGCGAACGCTCCCGCGCCCACGCGACGAGGTCGTCGATGTCCGGATGCTGCACGAGGTGCTGGTAGCGGTCGGTCACCATGGCGCCGCGGCGGTTCCAGCGGCGGTGGCCGACGATGTGCACGGCCTCCGCCGTGAAGGCGTTCGCGGTGCGCACGATCGAGCCGATGTTGAGGTCGTGCTGCCAGTTCTCGATGGCGACGTGGAACGGATGCCGCCGGGTGTCGAGGTCGGCGACGATCGCCTCCAGCCGCCAGTAGCGGTAGCGGTCGACGACGTTGCGGGCATCCCCGTTCTCGAGCAGCTCGGCGTCGTAGCGCGGATCGTCGGGCCACGCGACCCTCCCGCCCGGCCACGGCCCCACCCCGACCGGGTCGCGATCCGTCTCGTCCACGCCCCGAGGCTACTGCGGCGCCCTGCCATCCGACCCCAGGGGATTCGCGGCACGCGCCCGCGCGGCGATCCGCGACGTCCGGCCTGTTAATCTCGGCCCATGCCCGCCGACACCTGGCATCCGGACTCGTGGGATGCCGCGAGCCCCGACACGGTCGTGCTCGGCGACAACCTCGAGGTGGCCCGCGCGCTCCCCGACGCGAGCTTCCGGCTCATCTACCTCGACCCGCCGTTCAACACGGGCCGCACCCAGAGGCACCGGGCGGTGCAGACCGTGCGCGACCCCGACGGCGACCGCGCGGGTTTCGGCGGCGAGCGCTACCGCACCGTCATCCGCACCCTCTACGGCTACGACGACCGCTTCGAGGACTACTGGGGCTTCCTCGAGCCGCGCCTCGCCGAGGCGTGGCGCCTGCTCGACGACCGCGGCACCCTCTACCTGCACCTCGACTACCGTGAGGCGCACTACGCGAAGGTCGCCCTCGACGCGCTGTTCGGCCGCGACAGCTTCCTCAACGAGCTCATCTGGGCGTACGACTACGGCGGCAAGTCGAACCGGCGCTGGCCGGCGAAGCACGACACGATCCTCGTCTACGTGAAGAACCCGGACGCCTACCACTTCGACAACGAGGCGGTCGACCGCGAGCCGTACATGGCGCCCGGCCTCGTCACCCCCGAGAAGGTGGAGCGCGGCAAGCTGCCGACCGACGTGTGGTGGCACACGATCGTCGCGACGGGCGGCGCCGAGCGCACCGGCTACCCGACCCAGAAGCCCGAGGGGATCCTCCGGCGCATCGTCCAGGCGTCCACCGCACCGGGCGACGCGGTGCTCGACCTGTTCGCGGGGTCCGGCACGACGGGGGCCGTCGCATCCGCCCTCGGCCGGCGCTTCCTGCTCGTCGACGCGAACCCGGATGCCGTGGCCGTCATGCGCGCCCGCCTGCCGCACGCGCGGTTCCTGGCCTCCGGTGATCCGGCATCCGTCCCCCCAGAAATGCAGGAGTGACGCCGCCGCCGGTCCGGAGATCCGGGGAGACCGGCAGCCGCCCGGAGGTTTTTCCTGCATTTCTGAGACGACTGGCGTCGCTACCCTGGAGCCATGAACCCGCGGCACGACGCTCGCCCGCACATCGAGAGCTGGCTCACCGACATGGACGGCGTGCTCGTGCACGAGAACCAGCCGCTGCCCGGCGCCCCCGAGCTCATCCACGGCTGGGTCGAGTCGGGCACCCCGTTCCTCGTGCTCACCAACAACTCGATCTTCACGCCGCGCGACCTCGCGGCGCGGCTGCGCGCATCCGGGCTCGAGGTGCCCGAGGAGCGCATCTGGACCTCCGCGCTCGCCACCGCCGAGTTCTGCAAGAGCCAGATCCCCGGAGGCGCGGCGTTCGTGATCGGCGAGGCCGGCCTCACGACGGCCCTGCACGAGGCGGGCTTCGTGATGACGGAGACGTCGCCCGACTTCGTCGTCGTGGGCGAGACCCGCAACTACTCCTTCGAGGCCATCACGAAGGCCATCCGGCTCATCAACAGCGGCGCCCGCTTCATCGCCACGAACCCGGATGCCACCGGCCCCTCGGCGGACGGCGTGCTGCCCGCGACGGGCGCGATCGCGGCGCTCATCACGAAGGCGACCGGCAAGGATCCGTACATCGTCGGCAAGCCGAACCCCATGATGTTCCGCTCGGCGATGAACAAGATCGGGGCCCACTCGGAGACCACCGCCATGATCGGCGACCGCATGGACACCGACATCGTCGCGGGCATCGAGGCGGGCCTGCACACGGTGCTCGTGCTCACCGGCATCAGCGACCAGAGCGAGATCGAGCGCTACCCGTTCCGCCCCGACGAGACGCTCGCGGGCGTGCACGAACTGCTGCCGTAGCTCCCGACGGTCAGCCCGCCGGGGCGGAGGCGACCGCGACCGAGCCGGTCAGCGGCTCGCCGGAGGAGCGGCTGACGAAGCAGAAGTAGCTGCGGTCGCCCGCATCCCACTGCTCCGCCGTCGCGGGGAAGGACGCCTGCACCTGCAGGTCGGTGACCTGCCCGGCGACGGCGTAGTCGAGGATGCCCGCGGCACCGCACAGCGCCTGCACCTGCGTCTGGAGCGCGTCGACCCCCGGGAAGGGCTCGGCGGTGGCGCCCTCGACGGCGAGCGGGATCGTGCCGCGGCGGACGAGCTGCGCGGGATGCTGCTCGGCGCAGTCGACGACCGTGAACTCCTCGGCCCACGCGTCCTCGAAGGGGTCGAGGCACTCGCCTCCGAGCAGCGCATCCCACGCCCAGACGCCCGGCTCGACCGGACCGGCCGGGAGGGCCGTGGCGCTCGGGCTGGGGCTGGGGCTCGGCGTGCCGCTCGCGGTCGGCGCCGGCGACGCGGGAACGATCGCCCCGAGTCGGGTGCCGAGCAGGAAGAGCGCGAGCAGGGCGAGGAGCGCGACGAGCCCGCCCGCGACCCCCAGCAGGATCTTCTGGGTGCGCGAGATCTCACCGCGGCGCGCGGATGCCGGGGCGGGGTCGACCGTCTCGGTGCGCGCCCGGGCGAACGGTGCCTGCGAGGGGTCGGGGTCGGCCACGTAGTCACGGAAGTTCTCGTCCGCGAACAGCGCCTCGAGGGCGGAGGTCGTGGATGCGTCGTGCGCGATCGCCGCCGAGCCGAGCAGCTCGGTGGCGGCGAGGTCGGCGGCCGCCTGCGGCGGCATGGAGGGCTCGGCGACGGGCGCCGCCTCGGGCACCGAGTCCATCATCTGGGTGGGCACGTCCCACGACGGGGCGTCGCCGGCATCCGGGGCCACCTCGGGCAGGCGGGCCGTCTCGAACGGCATGGGCGCGGCGGGCGGTGCGCCGTCGGGGGCGGCCCCGTCGAGGCCCGGCTCGAAGGGAGGAGGCGTCCACGCGACGGTCGGCGTCGGCTCGGCGGGCTCGACGAGCGGCGGAGGCACGGGGGGCTCGGATGCCGCGGGCGGCGGCGAAGGGGGCTGCACGTCCGGCTGCGGCGCGGCCGCGGCGAGGGGCGGAACCGGCGCGGCAACGGGCGGCGGCGGAACCGGCGCGGATGCGGCGACCGGCGGCACCTCCGGCACGACCGGCGCCTGCGAGTCGGCGGCCGGCGGGGGCGTCTCGCCCGGGCGAAGGCCCCACGAGAAGCCCCCGGATGCCGGGGGCGCGGCGGGCTGCGCCGGATCGGGGGTCGCCGCGGCGGGCGAGAGGGGTTCCGACGCGAACGGCGGCACGGACGGCGGCGGCACCGGCGGCTGCGGCTGCGGCTGCGCCGGCGGCACGGCCCCGAGCGGGTTCACGACTCCAGGCGGCGGATCCGGAGCGCGGGCGGGCGTCACCTCGGCTGGCGCCGCATCCACCCGCTCCTCGCCGCCGAACTGCGCCGCGAGCCAGTCGCGCGCCGACTGCTCGTCGTCGTCCCGGGGTCCGTCGTTCATGGCCGGATGCGGTTACTGCGGCTCGAGCCCGAGGTCGGCGAGGCGGATGGCGGCGAGGTACGGGTAGCCGGCGGCCTCGATGCGCTCCTGCGCCTCGGTGGCCCGGTCGACGACGACCGCGACGGCCGCGATCTCCGCGCCGACCTTGAGCAGCGCCTCGATGGCCTTGAGGGGCGACCCGCCCGTGGTGGAGGTGTCCTCGAGCACGATCACGCGCTTGCCCGCGAGATCCGGTCCCTCCACCTGACGGCCGCGTCCGTGGTCCTTCGGCTCCTTGCGCACGACGAAGGCGTCGTAGGAGAGGCCGCGCGCGGCGCCCTGGTGCAGCACGGCGGCCGCGACCGGGTCGGCGCCCATCGTGAGGCCGCCCACGGCGTCCACGTCGGGCACCTCGGCGATCAGGTCGACCATGACCTGCCCGATGAGGGGCGCGACCCGGTGGTCGAGGCTCACCCGGCGCAGGTCGATGTAGTAGCTGGCCTTCTTGCCGCTCGTGAGCGTGAAGTCGCCGTGGAACACGGCCTCGTTCGTGATGTGCTCGATGAGCTGGGTGCGGGCGTCGGTCACGGCGTCCAGCCTAGGGCGCGGGCGGGATCGTGGGTGGCCGCTAGCGTTGCTGCATGCGCATCGCGACCTGGAACATCAACTCGATCCGCACCCGCCACGCCCGCGCCGTCGACTGGATGGTGCGCGAGGACGTCGACGTGGTCGCCTTCCAGGAGATCAAGTGCACCGAGGCGCAGTTCCCGTTCGCCGCCTTCGAGGAGGCGGGCTACGAGGTGGTGCTGCACGGCCTCAACCAGTGGAACGGCGTCGCGATCGCCGCCCGGCATGCGATCGAGGACGTCGAGGTCGGCTTCCCCGGGCAGCCCGGCTTCCTCAAGGGGCACGAGGGAACGGATGTGCCGATCGAGGCGCGCGCGATCGGCGCCACCGTCGAGGGGCTGCGCCTGTGGAGCCTCTACGTGCCGAACGGCCGCGCCCTCGACGACCCGCATTACGCCTACAAGCTCGACTGGCTCGCCACCCTCGCCGCCGACACGCACGACTGGCTCGCCGCCGACCCGGAGCTTCCGCTCGCGCTCATGGGCGACTTCAACATCGCGCCCCTCGACTCCGACGTGGGCGACCCGACGTTCGTGCCGGGCGTCTCGACCCACATCTCGCCGCCCGAGCGCACCGCGTTCTCCGCACTCGAGAAGGCGGGGCTCACGGATGTCGTGCGCCCCATCCGCCCCGAGGGCTACACCTACTGGGACTACAAGCAGCTGCGCTTCCCCCGCAACGAGGGCATGCGCATCGACTTCATCCTCGGCTCGCGCACCTTCGCCGACCGGGTGGTCGACGCATCCATCCACCGCGAGGAGCGCAAGGGCGACGGCCCGAGCGACCACGTGCCCGTGGTGGTGGATCTCGATCTCGGGACGGATGACGACGACGACCGCCCGATGATCTTCTAGGGGTGTGATCTCGCGACGCGCTCTCCGGTCGAGGTGCGCGGCGCTCGCCGTCGCCGCGGCGCTGCCGCTCGGCGGGTGCGCCGCACCACCCGCCGACGACGCCTGGCTGCTCCAGCCGATCCGCTACGACAACCGGATGGACGGCGCGGGCCTCGCCCAACCCACCGAGTTGCCCTACCCGATGCGTCTCGCGGCGGACACCGCCGGGGGACTCTGGGGCGAGTCTGCGGGCTCCTGGCTGCACCTCGATGCGGAAGGCCGCACGCTGCGCCGCTTCAACCTCGAGCCGGGCGTCGCCCACGTCACCGGTTTCGCGGCCGTCTCCCCCACGAGGCTCGTCGTGACGACCGCCGACGGCGCAGGGGGTCCCGGCGCGGTCAGGCTCTTCGACACCGAGGCGATGAGCTGGACCCTGCTGCAGCCGGAGGCGGGGCCACTCGGTGACATCGCGGCGCACGGCGGGGCGATCTCCTACGTCGCATACGCCCCGGACGCGACGAGTTTCACGATCAAGCGCCTCGTCCGAGACTCGGGCGCGGATGCGACGGTCGTCTCCCCGGAGCTGGCCGGCGCGTCCGCGGACGCGTCCGGTGCCGCCCTCGCCGCCGGACCCGACGGCACCCTCTACGTCGCGACATCCGCCGAGCGCATCGTCATGTCTCCTGCGGGGGAGGTCGTCGAGCGGGTCGCGCTCCGCGCGGCGAATCCCCGGGTCGCGGTGAGCGCCTCGGGTGCGGTGCTGTGGTCGGCCCCGCCCCGACCGGGGTCCCGCCCGCGGATCGCCGTGCTCGACGCCTCCCCGGAGGCCGGCTCGATCATCGAGTCGCTCGTCGACTGCGACGAGGATGCCCTCACGCTCGGCGCGGAGGTCCTGCCGCTGTGCGCGGTGCAGGGGGTCGCGTGGTTCGACGATGGCACCCTCGTCGTCTCCGCGGGCGATGAGGGCGGTGCCCCGCTCATCCGGGTGACCCCGCCCCGACTCGGCGACGCGTCCCGGACTTGAGCGCGAGGGCGCGGCGCTCCACGAGGTGCCACGACGCCACCGCGAGCACGAGCGTCAGCGGCACGACGATGAGGAGGTCGAACCACAGCGCGAGCGAGCCGAGCCACACGACGACCAGCTGCTGCACTGGGAACGCCCACAGGTAGAGCCCGTAGGAGAAGTCGCCGAACCTCCCCGCATCCCTCAGCACCGGGGTCGACCGGATGCCGAGCGCGATGACGAGATAGGGGACCACCAACCAGGCGAGGACCTTGCCCGCCTCGATCGAGACCGCGCCCACGACGAGCCACACCGCCAGGGCGGCGAGCGCGGGACCCGGCAGCACCCATCGCGCGACCGTCGGCGAGGCGATCACGGCGCCGGCAGCGAAGAACGCCATCGCGGTGGTGACGGCCCCCATCCCGGGTGGCAGCGCGCCAGGGATGAGCGAAACCGTCACGAGGAGGACGAACAGCGCGGCGAAAACCGCGGGCGCGATGCGGCGCGCGGCGACGCCGACGAGCAGCACCCCGAGGTAGCAGGCGAACTCGGCCCCGAGTGTCCACAGCGATCCGTTGACCGCGGTCACGGGATTGGCCTCGAACACGCCCGGCAGTTCGTACTGCGCAACGAGGATGATGTTGCCGAGGTAGCCCCAAGTCTCCGCGCGGGCGAAGTAGTCGGGGGAGGTGGTCACGGCCGGTCCGATCGCGAACACCGTCACGAGCACCACCAGAGCGAGCGCCGGGAAGATCCTGAGCGCCCGGTTGCGCAGGAACCCCAGCGGCCGCGGCGACCGCGCCCAGCTCGAGGCGATCAGAAAGCCGCTGATCGCGAAGAACACGTAGACGGCGTCGTGGTAGATCAGGTGCCCGCCGAGACGCGGCGCCGCCGGCACGCCGGTGAGCGGCCACGCGTGCCCGATCACCACGGCGAGCGCCGCCGCGATCCGGAGGGCGTCGAAGTTGTTGCGGCGGTCGGCGAGGGTCATCGGCTCCGATCCTGCCCGATCGGTGCGCTCGAGGACTCACACAGCGGGGATCGCGGCGACGGCCTCGATCTCGACGAGGATGCCCGGCCGCGACATGGGCACCGTCACGACCGTGACGGCGGTGCGCGTCGTCCACTCTGCGGCGCTCGCGGCGTAGGCCTCGTTCGGGTCGACGCCCGCCGTGAGGAAGATGGTGAGCTTCGCCACGTGCTCGGGGCCCGTCCCCGCTTCGGCGAGCACGGCCTTCACGTTGCGCAGCGCCTGCGCGGTCTGCGGGCCGAGGCCCGTCAGGATGTTGCCCTCGCCGTCGATGCCGTTCTGGCCGCCCACGAAGAGCAGCGAGCCCGCCGGCACGATCATGCCCTGCGCGAAGGCGGGGCTCGTGACGAGCTGAGGGGGATCGACGGGGGTGATCTGAACTGTCATGCACCGAATCTGCCCCGAGCCTCCGACGCCGAGTGGTCGTATTTCGGGCCGATTCCCCAGGATTCGAGCCCGGAATACGACCACTCGGCGTGAGGGGACCCTCGCGGGGAGGCGGCGACGGGCCTAGTCTGGCGGCGTGCCCCCCACCGTTCCCGTGCCGGGCGCGACGCTCGGATACGACGTCGCCGGGCCCGAGAGCGCGCCCGCGATCCTCCTCGTGCATGCGGGCGTCGCGACCCGGGCGATGTGGGATCCGCAGTTCGCGGAGCTCGCGGACGACCACCGCGTCATCCGCTACGACACCCGCGGCTACGGCGACTCGCCGGGCGAGGCCGTCGAGTACTCGGAGACCGACGACCTGCTGCGCGTGCTCGACGCGGCCGGCGTCGAGCGGGCCGTGCTCGTCGGGGCGTCGCGTGGCGGCCGGTTCGCGCTCGACGCGACCCTCGCGCATCCGGATCGGGTCGCCGGGCTCGTCATGATCGGGGCGAACCCGAGCGGCATGACCGACGAGGGCGTCGCCTACACCGCGAACGAGCGGGCACTGGAGACCGCGATGGACGAAGCGGAGGCCGCCGAGGACCTCGACGCCCTCGTCCGCGTCGAGGTGCAGCTGTGGGACCTCGGCCCCGACCGCGACACCGACGAGGTCGACCCGGCATTCGTGGAGCGCGCGATCGAGCTCAACGTGGGCGCCGCGCACTGGGACTTCGCGGGTACGGCGGTGCCGCCCGCGCATCCGGCCGTCGACCGGCTCGGCGAGGTGTCGGTGCCCACCCTCGTCGTGATCGGCGACCACGACGTGACGGATGCGAAGGTCGCCGCCGGCCTGCTGCTGGCCGGGATCCCGGGCGCCGAGGAGCTGCGCTTCCCCGACTCCGCCCACCTGCCGAGCGTCGAGCATCCCGAGCGCTTCACCGCCGCCTTGCGCGACTTCCTCGCCCGCCACGCGCTGTAGCACGGGCCGGCCCTCGCCGAGTGGTCGCTTTCTCGCGTCAACCCGGCCGAATGAGGCCAGAAACCGACCATTCAGCGGTTGGAGGCGCGGCTACGCTTCGAGCCATGACCGACGCACCCTTCGACCTGGAGGCCGCCGACGCGCTCTGGCGCGAATACGCAGCCGCGCATCCCGAGCAGGCGACCGACACCGAGCCGCCCACGGTCGACCGGTTCGGCGACGGCGCGGCCCTCACCGACGAGCTGCTCGACCTGGTGGTGAACGGCCCGAAGCGGGCGACCGCGGGCCTCGTGCGGGAGTTCCAGCTCGACGGCATCCCGCTCCCCCGCATCGGCAGCCACTGGATCGCGTGCGATTCCGCGGGACGCCCGGCCGCAGTGCTGCGCAGCACCGAACTGCGCATCGGGCCCTTCACGAGCGTGGACGCCGCGTTCGCCTACGACGAGGGCGAGGGCGACCGCACGCTCGAGTCGTGGCGTGACGGCCACCGCCACTACTTCACCCGCTCCGGCCAGCGTCACGGTTTCACGTGGACCGAGCAGGACGACATCGTCTTCGAGCGCTTCGAGGTGGTCTGGCGCGCAGCCGACCGGTAGGCCGCGCGGGCATCACGGCGTTCCGCTGCGCAGAATCGTGCGCTGACGCAACGATCGAGCGTCGCTTGCAGCCCTCCGCACAACGATCCTGCCTAGGCTCGAAGACGGAAAGGAGGCGCCATGACCACGACCGCCCACACCCCGTCCATCATCGGAGAACCGGAGGTCGTCGAGGACGCCTCCACCGCGGAGCGGAGCGCGGCCTGGGCCCTCCTCAAGGAGGCAGCCACGGCCATCCAGGCGCTGCAGGAGAAGGACGGCTCGATCCCCGACCCCGCCCACCACTCCGAGGCGAGCCGCCACGTCGCGGCCATCGTGGCCGGCATCCGCGCACTGGCGCCCGCCTTCCCGCACGATGCCGCCTACCTCGACGCGCTGCCCGGCGACTTCGCGAAGTGGGAGGCCGACGGCTTCGGCGCGCCCGACTTCCTCGACTCGCTCGTCGCCTTCGACCCCGCGAGCCACCGTGTCGATGGGCTGCGCCACCTCGTCGTGTTCCCGATGTACACGCAGAACGGCTCCCCCGACCGCCACGTCGAGGCGCTCATCGTCGAGGTGATCTGGCCCGAGTTCATCGCGCGGCTCGAGGAGCGGTACACGAACAAGCTGTTCGTCTCCCTGCGGCTCGTCGACTTCACGGCCGGCTACGACACCAACTCCGCCGTGCTGTTCCCGGAGACGGTCGCGATGCGCGAGATCCCGGCGTTCACCTGGGGCGCGATCTTCCAGGACCGCGAGGCCGCCCGCTTCCGGCGGGTGGTGCGCGCCGCCGCCTCGATCACGAAGCTCGAGCTGCTTCCGTCCCAGGAGCTGCTGCTCGAGGACCAGCCGCTCGCGGAGGAGGTCTTCGTGATGTGGGACCTCATCCACGACCGCTCGCACATGCGCGGCGACCTGCCGTTCGACCCGTTCATGATCAAGCAGCGGATGCCGTACTTCCTCTACTCGCTGGAGGAGCTGCGCTGCGACCTCACCGCCTTCCGCGAGTGCGTGCGGCTCGCCCGCGACGAGGACGCCGACGAGCACACCCGCGACCGCGCCGTGCACGTGCAGCACGCGATCCTGTTCGACCGGCTGTTCCGCTTCCCGCTCACCGGCTCGCGCATCCGCAACTACGACGGGCTCGGCGGGCAGCTGCTGTTCGCGTGGCTGCACCAGCGCGACGTGCTGCACTGGACCGACACGCAGCTCGCCTTCGACTGGGACCTCGTGCCGGATGCCGTGATCGCCCTCTCGGACGCGATCGACGAGCTGTACTGGCGCTCGATCGACCGGCCGAAGACGGCGCACTGGCTCGCCGCGTACGAGCTCGTGCGCGGCACGCTCGCGCCGAACCCGGCATCCGCGTGGGCGCGCGGGCTGCCCGACGAGGTGCTCGCGGGCGCCCCGAAGGGCTACACGGACGCCGTGCTCGACGACGAGTTCCCGCTGTCGATGTTCTACGAGGCGCTCGGCAAGAAGATGACCGACGTCATCGAGTCGACGCGGGGCATCACCGGGCGCAGCACCCCCACGAGCGCTACCGGATCCGGCGAGCGCGACCACCACGGCGACAGCGCTCGCCAGAGCGGGTAGCGCTCGCGTGAGGGTCGTCGTGACGGGAGCGACCGGCGGGGCCGGGCGCGCGGTGTGCGCGCGGCTCGGGGAGCGCGGCGACCACGTGATCGCGGTCGGCACGGATGCTGCACGCCTCGCCGAGGTCGACGCCGACGAGCGACTCCTGGCCGACCTCACCGCCCCGGATGCCGTGCGCACCCTGGCGGAGGAGGTGCGCCGCGTCGACGCCGTGCTCCACCTCGTCGGCGGGTGGAGGCCCGGCAACACGCCCGAGGCCGACGCGTGGCTGCGACCCCGCCTCGTCGACGCGCTCGCGAACGTGATCGCGGCGTTCGAGCCGCTGCTCGCGGCATCCGAGGGGCGCCTCGCGATCGTCAGCACGACCGCGGTGACCCCGGACGCCGAGCCCACGAGCTCGTACACGCGCGCGAAGGCCGACGCCGAGGAGCTCGTGGCGGAGCTGGGCGACCGCCTCGGGGGCGAGGGCGGCGCGGCGACCGTGTTCGTCATCCGTGCGCTCGGCGAGGAGGGCACCCCTGCGGCCGTCCTCGCCGAGCGCCTCGCCACCTGGCTGCACGCGGACGCGGAGGCCGTGAACGGCGCCCGCATCCTCCTCTAGCCACCTTCGCTGAGTGGTCGGCCCTGCGGTTTTGAGGCCGAGAACCGACCACTCAGCGGACGTCGGCCCGGCATACTGACCCCATGACCGAGACACGCGACGTCGTCATCGTCGGCGGCGGCCACAACGCGCTCGTCGCGGCCGCCTACCTCGCCGGCGCGGGCCGCACGGTCACGCTGCTGGAGCGGCAGCGCCACCTCGGCGGCGCGGCGATCTCGGCCGAGGTGTTCCCGGGTGTGGAGGCGCGGCTCTCGCGCTACTCCTACCTCGTGAGCCTGCTACCGGAGCGCATCCGCCGCGACCTCCGGCTCGACGTCGAGCTCGCCCGCCGCCGCTACTCCTCGTACACGCCGCTCCCGGGCACCGATCGCGGCCTGCTCGTCGACACCGCCGACGCGACCGCCACCGCGGCGAGCTTCGCGGGGGTCGGGGCGGCATCCGACGTCGCCGCGTGGGGTGCGTTCGGCGACGACACGGCACGCCTCGCGGCGGCGATCTGGCCGACGGTCACCGACCCGTTGCTCACGCGAGCCGAGGTGCGCCGCGCGGTGGGCGACGACCGGGTGTGGGCCGAGCTCGTCGAGGCGCCCATCGGCCAGACGGTCGAGCGGCGCTTCGCGGACGACCTCGTGCGGGGCGTCGTGCTGACCGACGCGCTCATCGGCACCTTCGCCCCGGCCGTCGACCCGAGCCTCGCCGCCAACCGCTGCTTCCTGTACCACGTGATCGGCGGCGGCACGGGCCACTGGGACGTGCCGGTGGGCGGCATGGGCGCGGTGACCGGCGCGCTCACGCGTGCCGCGCGCGAGGCGGGCGCCGAGCTGCTGACGGATGCGGAGGTCACCTCCGTGAGCCCCGACGGCGAGGTCGTCTACCGCACGGGCGACGCCGAGCACCGGATCGCCGGCCGCGTCGTGCTGTCGGGCGTCGCCCCGTACGTGCTCGCCCGGCTGCTCGGCGAGGACGCGGAACGGCCCGAGGGCGCGCAGGTGAAGGTCAACCTGCTGCTGAGGCGGCTGCCCCGGCTGCGCGACGCATCCGCCGACCCGTCGGCCGCGTTCGCCGGCACCTTCCACGTGCACGAGGGCTTCTCCGCCCTCGACACCGCCCACGCCGAGGCGACGGCGGGCCGCATCCCGTCGCCCGTGCCGCTCGAGAGCTACTGCCACTCGCTCACCGACCCCGGCATCCTGTCGCCCGAGCTGCGGGCGGCGGGCGCGCAGACGCTCACGGTGTTCGCGTTGCAGACCCCCGACCGCCTGCTGGAGGGTCGCGACCCGGATGCGATGCGCACCGAGCTGCAGGATGCCGTGCTGCGCTCGCTCGACTCGGTGCTGGCCGAGCCGATCGAGGACGTGCTGCTGAGCGACGCCGAGGGGCGACCCTGCATCGAGACCGCGACGACGCGCGACCTCGAGCGGGGCCTCGCCATGCCGGGGGGCAACATCTTCCACGGCCCGCTCGCCTGGCCGTGGGCCGAGGGCGAGGAGGCGCTCGCCACCCCCGCCGAGCGCTGGGGCGTCGCGACGGTGCACGAGCGGATCCTGCTGTGCGGCTCCGGCTCGCGCCGGGGCGGTGCCGTCTCGGGCCTCGGCGGCTTCCACGCGGCGATGGCCGTCCTCGGCGCCTAGCCGGGCCTTCCCCAGCTGAGGGGTCGGTTCTCGGCCTCAAACCCGCCGAATGGGGCCAGAAACCGACCACTCAGCGGGGGATGGGGATGCTCAGTCGAGCAGCTGCTCGAGCTCGGCGGCGAGACCGGCCCGACGCCCCTCGGGCACGCGCGCGATGAGGGGGGCGAGCTCGGCGCTCAGCTGGCCGTAGATGCGGACGGCGAGCGCGCGGCCCTCGGGCGTGATGTCGACGCGCACCGAGCGGCGGTCGTCGGGGTCCGGATGCCGCGCGAGCAGGCCGCGCTGCTCGGCGCGGTCGACGAGCCCCGACATGGTCGACCGGTCGACGCCGACGCGCTCGGCGAGCTCCGCCATCCGTCGCCGGTGGTCGCGCAGGATGCCGAGCACCCGCACGAGGGTGAGCGAGACGTCGTGCTCGGCGGCGATGCGCGTGAGCGCACCCGTCACGACGAACGCGGTGTGCGCGAGGGTGTCGACGAGGTCCGGCTCGGATGCGGGCTCCGGTTCGCGGGTCATGACGACATCCTACTTGACATAGTTCGCATTCCCATCTAAAACTAGATGGTAATCCCATCTATTAGGAGGTCGCCATGCACGCCGCTGTCGTCACCGAGTTCGACACCCCGCCCCACTACCTCGAACACCCCGACCCCGAGGCGACCCGCCCCGGAGAGCTCGTCGTCGAGGTGGTCGCCGCCGCCCTGCACCCGCGCGTGCGCTCGCAGGCCGACGGCTCGCACTACACGAGCACGGGCGCGCTGCCGCTCGTGCCGGGCATCGACGCGGTCGTGCGCGACGCATCCGGGCGCCTGCGCTACGCGCTGCTCGACGACACCGACCTCGGCACGATGGCCGAGCGCACCGTCATCGAGGAGGACCGCAGCGTGCCGCTGCCCGCCCACGTCGACCCGGTCGCGGTCGCTGCCGGCATGAACCCCGTGATGTCGTCGTGGGTCGCCCTCCGTCGCCGCATCGAGCTGCCGCGCCACGCACGCGTCGCCGTGCTCGGCGCCACCGGCAACGCCGGACGGATGGCGATCCAGGTCGCCAAGCGCTTCGGCGCCTCCGAGGTCATCGCCGTGGGTCGCACCCCCGAGCGCCTCGCGCCGCTCACGGCACTCGGTGCCGACCGGGTCTGCAGCTTCGCAGAGGTGTCGGCCGCGGCGGACGTCGACGTGGTGCTCGACTACGTGTGGGGCAAGGCCACCGCGGATGCGATGCTCGCGATGATCCCCGCCCGTGCCGACCGGAGCGCCCCGCTCACCTGGGTGCAGATCGGCTCGGTCGGCGGACTCGAGGCGCCCCTGCCGTCCGCCGCGTTCCGCGCCGCCCGGCTCCAGCTGGTCGGCAGCGGGATCGGCTCGGTGCCCGGCCACGACTTCGCGAAGGAGCTTCCGGCGATCGCGAAGGCCGTCTCGGCGGGCGACTTCGACATCCGCGCCCGCGCCGTGCCCCTCGCCGACGTCGAGAACGCCTGGGAGAGCTCCCGCGATTCGGACGAGCGGATCGTCTTCGTGCCCTGATCGGCTCAGGGCGCGGAGTCGCGCTCCCCGCCCCGCTCCCGGTCGCGCGCGAGCTGACCCGCGACCACCTGCGCACCGCTCGTCAGCAGCGCGCGCCGCCACGGCAGCACCCCCTCGATCTCGATCTGGATCGACATCGAGAGCACCGTGCGGATGAGCACGATGACTCCGAGGATCACGGCGTCCTCGAGCGACGGCTTCGAGGTGATGGTGCGGATGAGATCCGCCGCGACCAGCACCTCGAGCCCGAGCAGGATGGCCCCGCCGAGCGTCGTGCGCAGCACCTGGAAGGCGGCCGCGCCGCCCGCACCACGCCCGAGCGCACGGAGGCCGAGCACCACCGCGATCACGAAGCCCGCGATCATCGCGGCGGCGCCGACGACCTCGAAACCGACGGCGACGACGGTGAAGACGCCCTCGAAGCTCATGCGGTCATGCTAGGCCCGCGCGCCGCCCCTGAGTGGTCGGTTCCTGGCCCCGAACCGCACGAATGGGGCCGAGAACCGACCACTCGGCGATCGGAGCTCAGTCCCAGGTGCTGGGCGCCGGGGTGCGCGTGCCCGGGAGGCGGATGCGGGAAGCCCAGTCGTGCATCCACTCCGGCAGGGGGTGGGTCGTGGGGTCCATGCCGCTGACGCGCGCCAGCTCGTCCATCGGCACCGTGCCGCCCCGGTCGTAGAGGAAACGCCCCTGCACGTAGGCGCGCGCGTACACCTCCCCGTCGACGACGAACCTCTGTTCGAGGTAGGCGGCGCGGTCGTCGAGGCCGAGGAAGCGCGACTCGATCACGTACCGCTGCCCGAGCTCGAGCGACCTGCGGTACGCGATCATCTGCGCACCGACCACCGGGTACATGCCGGCGTCGCGCATCCGCCTCCACAGGCCGGTGCGCACGACGAGCTCCTGTCGCGCGTGGTCGAGGTTCGAGAGGTAGGCGCCGTTGTTCATGTGGCGCAGCTCGTCGAGGTCGCCGATCCAGACACGCCGTGGCGACCGGCAGACGTCGTAGATGTCGAGGGGCGGCAGCTTCGGCGCACGCGTCGAGAGCCAGGCGAGACGGGAGAAGCGGCGGATGAATCCCACCGGGGCACGCTAGAGCATTCGTGAGCGGATGCGGGAATGGGCTGTGGGAGGTGCACAAGGGGGGCGGGGGGTTTCGATACGCCGTCCTGCGGACGGCTACTCAACCAGCGGGGGGTGACGTCCCGCGGACGGCTACCCGACCCGCGGGGTCGCGCGTGCCGCGGACCGCGATCAGCGGCTGCGGTGTGCGGGGATCGCCAGCCGCGGCCCGTGGCGCTCGTAGCCGATGCCGGCGGCCTCGATGAGCCGCACCACCCGCTGCCGGTGGCCGCGCCACGGCTCGAGCAGCTCCAGCATCCCGTCGTCGTCGACACGCCGCCCCGCGAGCGCCGTGCCGACGCGCTTGCACAGGTGCAGGTCGCCGACGCTCACCGCGTCGGGGTCGCCGTGGCTGCGCTGCACCGTCTCGGCGACCGTCCACGGGCCGATCCCGGCGACCGTGCGCATCCGGCGTCCCGCCTCCGCGGACGGCAGCGCGGCGCAGCGCTCGAGCGCATCGGCAACCGCGAACACCCGCATGAGCGTGTCCGAGCGCTGCGGCCCCACGCCCGCCCGATGCCACTCCCACGAGGGGACGCGACGCCACGCCGCGACGGTCGGCACGACCCGCATGCCGAGGGGCGCGGGGCCCGGCGCCGGCTCGCCGTGCCGGGTGACGAGCTGCCGCCAGGCGGCCTTCGCCTCGACGCCCGTGACCTTCTGGCCGAGCACGGTGGGCACGAGCGCGGGAAGGATGCGTCCCGTGCGCGCGAGCCGCAGCCCCGGTGTCTCGTGGTGCAGCCGCGCGACCACCGGATGCCGCCCCGGCTCGAACCCCGCGTCGTCGTCGCCAGCCCCCAGCAGCGCGGGCACCCCCGCCACCGCGTCCTCGGCGCCGGGGCCCCAGGCGCGGGCCTCCACCGCATCCGCACCCTCGCGCAGCAGCAGTGTCGCCGGCCCGGAGGCGAGGCGCAGTGTGAGCCACCAGCCGTCGGCGTCGCGCCGGATCGTGGGGTCGGTGCGCCCCTGTGCGAGCGACCCGAGCACGAGCCGCAGCACGAGGCGGCGCGGCGGCGCGTAGCGGGTGGTGACCGGGTCCATCACGGTCAGGCTAACGCCGGTGGCCGACGCTTCGGCCCCGGAGACGACTTCGGGCCCGCCGGCATGCGCCGGACGGGCCCGAGGTCGAGAGGGCCGTCAGTTGTTGACGGCCGAAAGCCCCGCGAGAGCGAAGATGAAGATGAAGAGCAGCACGTACAGGGCGATCACGACGATGCCGAGGATCACGCCGATCTTCGCCGGAGTGTTCTGGAACCCCGCCTGCTTCGACTGGTTGAGGGCGATCGCGCTCACGATCAAGCCGATGACTCCCCCGGCCACGATCGCGAGGATGAGGCCCACGATGCCGAGGGTCTTGCCGGGGTAGTCGGTGCCGGCAGGTGCGGGCTGCAGGTTGGTCATGTTGCTCCTTGGGAGGTGGTCGGCCGGGATTCGGCCACGCGGGCAGCCTAGCGAGCGGCGCGGGTGCCGAGAAAGGGGTGCGGTCCCCATCCGTCACATGACGACCGACATGGATGAGGGGCCGGGCGGATCGCTCCGCACCGGCCCCCTGTGGTCGCGCAGCTCAGCTGCAGGTGACGGTGACCCCGTTGTAGTCGTGCACGCCCGGGCCGAGCTCGCCGCACAGGCTCGCGGCGGTCGCGATGCCGATGATGAACACGATCCAGAAGATGATCCAGCCGATCGTGCCGAGCGAGCCGATGATGATGCCGACGACGGCGGGGATGTTGCCGAACCCGGCCTTCTTCGACTTGCGCAGCGCGACGATGCTGATGATCAGACCGACGATCGCGGCGAGGAAGCTCAGGATGAGGCCCACGATGCCGAGGGTGCCGCCGGGGTTGACGGCCGCGGGCGCTGCGCCGTAGGCGGGCTGGGCGGCGGGCGCGGCGGGCGCCGGCGCGGGGGCGGCCGGCTGGGCGGCGGGGTCGGGGACGTTGGGGTCGGTCATGACGCTCCTTGAGATGGTGGTGGATGCTCGGGCACGCCGAACACGGGCACTCTACCTACCGTCGCCCGGGGCCCGCGACAGGCGTGCCCGGAAACAGGGCATGATGGCTAAGTGAAGATCGGAATCCTCACCAGCGGCGGCGACTGTCCCGGACTCAACGCGGTCATCCGCGGCGCGGTGCTCAAGGGGCTCACCCAGCACGACGATGTCGAGTTCGTCGGCATCATGAACGGCTGGAGGGGCCTCGTCGACGCGGACCTGCATCCGCTCGGCCGCCCCCAGGTCATGGGCATCTCGAAGCAGGGCGGCACGATCCTCGGCACCTCCCGCACGAACCCCTTCGAGTACGGCGGTGTGGAGCGCGTCAAGGAGGTCATGGCCGACGCCGGCATGGACGCCGTCATCGCGATCGGCGGCGAGGGCACCCTCGCCGCGGCGAAGCGCCTCACCGACGAGGGCGTGCAGATCGTGGGCGTGCCGAAGACCGTCGACAACGACCTCTCGGCCACCGACTACACCTTCGGCTTCGACACGGCGGTGCAGATCGCGACCGAGGCGATGGACCGGCTCCGCACCACGGGCGACTCCCATGGGCGCTGCATGGTCGCGGAGGTCATGGGCCGCCACGTCGGCTGGATCGCGCTGCACTCGGGCATGGCGTCGGGCGCGCACGCGATCCTCATCCCGGAGCGCAAGACGAGCATGGACGAGATCTGCGGATGGGTCGACTCGGCTCGCGCGCGCGGTCGTGCCCCCCTCATCGTCGTCGCCGAGGGCTTCCAGCTCGACACCATGGACGACGCCCACTCGGAGCGCGGCCTCGACGCCTTCGGCCGCCCGCGGCTCGGCGGCATCGGCGACCAGCTGGCCCCCGAGATCGAGGCGCGCACCGGCATCGAGACCCGCGCGACCACCCTCGGCCACATCCAGCGCGGCGGCACGCCGACCGCCTACGACCGCGTGCTCGCGACCCGCTACGGCATGGCGGTCGTCGACATCGTCCTCGAGGAGCAGTGGGGCAAGATGGTCGCCCTCCGCGGAACCCAGATCGTCACCGTCCCCTTCGAGGACGCGCTCGGCCGCCTCAAGACGGTGCCGCAGTCGCGCTACGACGAGGCCGCGATCCTGTTCGGCTAGGCCGTGACCTCCCCCGCCCGACTCGTCGCGGCGCTCGCGGCGCTCGACCCGCGGGTCGGTGCGGTCGCGCCCGCGCAGGTGCGCGGCGTGTTCGCCGGCGGCGCCCTGGAGCACCTGGATGCCGGGGGCGAGCTTCCCGCGGAGCCCGCGCGCACGGCGTTCCGCATCGCGTCGTGCACCAAGAGCTTCACGGCGGCCGCGGCGCTGCTGCTCGAGGCCGAGGGGCGGCTCGACCTCGACGAGCCGCTCGCGTCCGCGCTCGACGTGCCGCTGCGCATCCGCGGGCCGGAGGGCCGGCCGCCGACCGTGCTCGACGCCCTCGCGATGCGCGCCGGGTTCCCCACCGACGACCCGTGGGCCGACCGGCAGGAGCCGATCGCCGACGAGGCGTTCGCCCGGATGCTCGCCGACGGCGTGCGCGCGATCTGGCCGGCGGGGGCGCGCTACGAGTACTCGAACCTCGGCTACGCGATCGTCGGGCGCATCGTGGGCGTGCGCGCCGGGATGCCGTTCCGCCGCGTCGTGGAGTCACGGCTGCTCCAGCCGCTCGGGCTCACCGGCACGGGCTTCGACTCGGGTGTCGGCAACGCGATCACCGGATGCCGGCCCGGCCCCGGCGGCTGGGAGCCGCTGCCGTTCAGTGCGCCGGGCGCGTTCTCGCCCATCGGCGGCCTCTTCAGCACCGCCACCGACCTCGCACGCTGGTGCGGCGTGCTGAGCGGGGCGATCGACGCGGGCGAGGCGCTGCCGCGCGCGCTCGCCGAGCGGATGCGGCATCCGCACACAGCCGTCGCGGGAGACCCCGTGGCCGGCGGGGCGTGGCAGGCGTACGGGCTGGGGCTCGTGGTGCGGGACGACGGTGCGGGGCACCGCTTCGTCGGACACAGCGGCGGGTACCCGGGCTTCACGACGCGCATGGAGTGGGAGCAGGGCTCGGGCATCGGCGCGGTCGTCTTCGAGAACGCGACGTACACGGCGCTCACCCCCGCCGTGCAGGCGGTGTTCGACGGGGCGTTCGAGGTGACGGATGCCACTCCCGCCCCGGCGGACCCGCCCGCCTTCGCGCCGTGGCCGGAGACGGTCGCCGCTGCCGACGCGCTGCGTCGCTCGCTCGCCCTCGGCTCGCTCGGCGATCCGGTGCTCTTCGACGCGTGCGTCGACCTCGACGTGCCGCTCGCCCGGCGGGAGGCGGCGCTCGGCGAGCTGCTCGCCTCGATCGGCGGGGTGATGGAGTCGGGTCCCGTCGCGCACGACACCCCGGCTCGCGCGAGTTGGGAGCTGCGGGGCCCGCGCGGCGTCCTCGGCTGCCGCATCCTCCTGACGCCGCTCGCGGATCCGCGCGTGCAGAAGCTGGAGATCGTCGCGGCCTGAGCGCCGCGGCGACGATCGCGCCCCCGCTGGTCGACTGCCGCCACGCAGGCGGCGGTGTATCGAGACCCCCCGCACGCGCCACGCCCGAGGGCATGCACGCCCGTCCGCCATCCGCGTGCCGTCGCTCCCCGCGGCGCGCCGCTCCCCCGGCGAGGACGGCGACGTAGGCTCGGCACATGGTGCGCGCGCTGCAGATGACCCGGGACGGCGAGGGCGCGAGCGCCCGGTTCGTGGAGCTCGACGAGTCCGAGCTGGGCGAGGGCGAGGTGCTGCTCGACGTCGCCTACTCGAGCCTCAACTTCAAGGACGGCCTCGCCCTGCGCGGCGACCGCGGCGTCGCCCGTGTCTCGCCGCTCGTGCCGGGGATCGACGTGGTCGGCACGGTCGCGACGTCGAGCGACGAGCGGTGGGCACCGGGCGACGAGGTCGTGCTCACCGGCGCCGGACTCGGCGAAACCCGCAACGGGGGTTACAGCATCCGGGCGCGCGTGCCCTCCGACGACCTGGTGCGCGTCCCCGAGAAGCTCGGGATGCGCCGGGTCGCCGCGATCGGCACCGCCGGCTTCACCGCGGCGCAGGCCGTGCTCGCGCTCGAGCACGCCGACATCCCCGACGGCGACGTCGTCGTCACCGGCGCGACCGGGGGGCTCGGATCGATCGCGGTCATGCTGCTCGCCGCGTCCGGCCGCCGCGTCGTGGCGGCGACCGGCCACCCCGACGACCGGGGCTACCTCGAACGCCTCGGCGCATCCGAGCTGCTGGGCCGCGCCGAGCTGCAGCAGGCGGGCAAGCCGCTGCAGGGGAGCCGCTGGGCGGGCGCCGTCGACGTGGCCGGCGGCACGACGCTCGCGACTCTGCTCGCGCAGACCCGATACGGTGGCGCGGTCGCCTCGTGCGGCCTCGTCGAGGGCCCCGAGCTCGCGACGACCGTGATGCCGTTCATCCTGCGCGGGGTGAGCCTCCTCGGCATCAACTCGGTCGAGGCGCCGCTCGTCACCCGCGACCGGGTGTGGGAGCGGCTCGAGCGCGACCTCGACCTGGCGCTGCTCGACAGCCTCACGACCGAGATCGCCCTCGACGAGGTGCCCGGATACGCGGGCCGCATCCTCGCGGGCGACACCCGGGGCCGGATCGCCGTGCGCGTGGGAGACTGACCGCATGGACGCCATCGGAGCCATCCTGGTCGCGGGCTCGGTCTTCGCCGGGATCGCCGCCGCCATCCACGTGTACATCTGGGTGCTCGAGAGCGTGCTCTGGACGCGCGAGTCGACCCGCCGCACCTTCGGGGTGAAGACCGCCGAGGAGGCGGACATCCTCCGCGGCATGGCCTACAACCAGGGCTTCTACAACCTCTTCCTGGCCCTCGGCGTGGTCGTGGGGCTCGTGCTGCTGTGGTCGGGGCTCGCGGTCGCGGGCCTCGTGCTCACCCTGTTCGCGTGCCTCAGCATGGTGCTCGCGGCGCTCGTGCTGCTGAGCGCCAACCGCCGGATGCTGCGCGCCGCCCTCGTGCAGGGAGCGGCGCCGCTCATCGCGGTCGTGCTGCTGGCGATCGGGCTGACGCAGACCGTCGGCTGAGTAGCGCGCGGCGCTCCAGCACCGCCACCCCGCTCTCGTTGGGCGCGTATGGCGGCCTCCCCGGTCACGAGACAGCCATAACCGACCAATGAAGGGGCAGCGGCTCGTCAGGCGGAGCGTGCGGCGGCCGCGGCACGCGCCGCGGCGGGGAGCGCCACGCGGATGCGGTCGAGCGCCGCGTCGTCGTGCGCGGCCGTGAGGAACCACGCCTCGAAGACGCTCGGCGGCGGCGCGATGCCCGCCTCGAGGAGAGCGTGGAAGAACGGCGGATACCGCCACGCCTCCTGCTCCTTCGCATCCGCGTAGTCGCGCACCGGCTGCTCGCGGAAGGCGATCGAGAACAGGCTGCCCGCACGCGGGACGACGTGGGCGACCCCCTCCGCCGCGAGCGCCTCCGAGACCCACCCGGCCACCGCATCCGCCGCCGCGTCGACGTGCGCGTACACGCCGGCGTCCGCGAGCCGCAGCGTGGTGAGGCCCGCGGTGACGGCGAGCGGGTTCCCCGAGAGCGTGCCCGCCTGGTAGACGGGGCCGAGGGGCGCGAGCAGGTCCATGAGCTCCGCGCGGCCGCCGAGCGCGGCGAGCGGCATCCCGCCGCCGACCACCTTGCCGAAGGTGAAGAGGTCGGGCGCCCACCCCTCGGCCGCCCCCTCGAGCCCCCACCAGCCGGCCGGCCCGACGCGGAACCCGGTGAGCACCTCGTCGAGGATGAGCAGCGCGCCCTCCGCGCGCACGAGCTCGCGCAGCCCCCGGTTGAAGCCCGGCTCGGGCGCGAGCACCCCGGCGTTCGCGCCGGCCGCCTCCGTGATGACGGCCGCGATGCGCCCCGGATGGGCGGCGAACGCCGCGCGCACCGCGTCGAGGTCGTTGTACGGCAGCACGAGGGTGAGACCCGCGACCGCCTCCGGCACGCCCGCCGAGCCGGGCAGGCCCTGGGTGGCGACACCCGAGCCCGCCTCCGCGAGCAGGCCGTCGGAGTGGCCGTGGTAGTGCCCCGCGAACTTGATCACGAGGTCGCGCCCGGTCGCGCCGCGCGCGAGCCGGATCGCCGTCATGGTCGCCTCGGTGCCCGTCGACACGAGGCGCAGCCGCTCGACCCCGCTCGCCGGGCCGAGGCGGTCGCGCACGAGCTCGGCGAGCTCCGTCTCGACGGGCGTCGACGCGCCGAACGAGAGCCCGCGGGCGGCGGCGGCCTGCACGGCGGCCACGACCTCCGGATGCGCGTGGCCGAGCAGCGCGGGCCCCCACGACGCGACGAGGTCGACGTACTCGCGGCCCTCGACATCCGTCACGTAGGGGCCGTGCGCCGACACGAGGAACCGCGGCGTGCCGCCCACCGAGCCGTAGGCGCGCACGGGCGAGTTGACTCCGCCCGGCAACGCCGCCCGCGCCCGCGCGAACGCCGACTCGTTACCCTCCGTCACGCCCGCGCCCAGCGTTCGGCCGCCTCGACCGCGAAGTACGTCAGCACGGCGTCGGCCCCGGCACGCACGATCGAGACGAGCGACTCGTCGACGGCGCGGTCGCGGTCGATCCAGCCGTTCTGCGCCGCGGCCGCGACCATCGCGTACTCCCCCGACACCTGGTACGCCCACACCGGCACCGGCGAGGCGGCCGCCGCATCCGCGAGCACGTCGAGGTAGCTCATCGCGGGCTTCACCATGACGACGTCGGCGCCCTCGGCCACATCGAGCTCCACCTCGTGGGCGCCCTCGCGACGGTTCGCGGGATCCAGCTGGTAGCTGCGGCGGTCGCCGACGAGCGACGACTGCACCGCCTCCCGGAACGGCCCGTAGAACGCGGATGCGTACTTCGCCGCGTAGGCGAGGATCGGCACGTCGCGCGCCCCCGCCGCATCCAGCGCCGCCCGCACGGCGGCGACCTGGCCGTCCATCATGCCCGAGAGGCCCACGAGCTGCGACCCGGCCTCGGCCTGCGCGATCGCCATCTCGCGGTAGCGCACGAGCGTGGCGTCGTTGTCGACCCGCCCCGCCTCGTCGAGCACGCCGCAGTGCCCGTGGTCGGTGAACTCGTCGAGGCACAGGTCGGTCTGCACGACGAGCGCGTCGCCCACCTCCGCGGCCGCGATCCGGGTGGCGACGTTGAGGATGCCGTCGCGGTCGGTCGCGCCGGAGCCCTGCGCGTCCTTCTCCACCGGCACCCCGAACAGCATGACCCCGCCGATGCCGGCCGCGGCGGCCCGCTGCAGCTCGGCGCGGAACGAGTCGAGCGAGTGCTGCACGACGCCCGGCATCGAGGCGATCGGGCGCGGCGCATCCGCCCCCTCCGCCACGAACAGGGGCAGCACGAGCTGCGCGGGGGCAACGCGCGTCTGCTGCGCGAGCCGACGCCAGGCCGGGCTCTGCCGCAGCCGACGCGGGCGGATGACGGGGGCGCCGTTCATTCCGCCTCCGCGTACTCGACGAGAGCCTCGATGAGCGAGTCGGCGCTGCGCTCCTCCGCGATGACGTGCACGGCGAGGCCGGCGGCGCGCGCGTCGAACGCGGTGCGCGGGCCGATGCACGCCACGACCGTCTGCTCGGGGAGGGGGGCGAGCTGCTCCGCCACCTGACGCGCGACCGACCCCGAGGTCACGAGGATCGCCCGGATGCGGCCCGACGCGACGTCGCGCGCCACCTCCGGCGTCGCCGGGACGCCGACCGTGCGGTACGCCGTCACGAACTCGACGGCGAAGCCGAGCTTCTGCAGGCCGGCCACGAGCGTCGGCTCGGCGATGTCCGACTGCGGGATGAGCACGCGACCGCGGATGCCGGAGTCGGGCCACTCCTTCACGAGCCCGCGCGCCGAGTTATCGGAGCTCGGCACGAAGTCCACCCGGTACCCCGCTAGCTGCAGGGCTGCGGCGGTAGTCTCCCCGACCGCCGCGATGCGCGTGCCGTCGGGCACCTCGACACGCTCGCCCTTCAGCACGTCGACGGTGGTGGCGCTCGTCACGACGATCCACGCGTACTGCCCGTCCTGCAGCTCGTGGAGCGCGTTGGCGAGGGTGGTCGGGTCGTCGGTCGAGGCGAAGTTGATGAGCGGCGCGATGACGGGGATGCCGCCGAAGCTGCGCACGGTCGCCGCGACCGAGTCGCCCCAGGTGCCGCCGCGCGGCACGAGCACGCGCCAGCCGCCGAGCGGCTTCGCGGGCTTCGCAGCGTCGGCGCTCACGGTCGGGCTCCCCCCAGCGGGGCGAGCTCGGCCGCACCGGCCTCGAGCAGCTCGTCGGCGACCCGCGCGGCGAGCTCGGCCGCCGGGTCGCGGGCGTCCTCGGGGTAGAGGGCGTGGGATGCCGTGAGCTGCTCGGAGCCGTCCACCGAGTACACCCGCGCCGAGAGCAGCAGCAGGCCGTCCTCGAACAGGGCCGACGCGCCGAGCGGAGCCGCGCATCCGGCCTCGAGGCGGGCGAGCACGCCGCGCTCCGCCTCGGCCGTGAGGCGGCTCGGCTTGTGCTCGAGCTTCGCGACCGCCCTCTCGCCACCCGCGCGGGTCTCGACCGCGAGGGCCCCCTGCGCGGGTGCGGTCGGCCACGAAGTCAGGCTCAGCCACTCGGTGATCGCGTCGTCGCGCCCGAGACGGTCGAGGCCCGCGGCGGCGAGCACGACCGCGTCCAGCTGCCGCTCGGGGTCGTCGGTCTCCAGCCGCCCGAGCCGGGTGTCGACGTTGCCGCGGATGTCGACCACCTCGAGGTCGGGGCGCCGCCGCAGCAGTTGGGCGCGGCGCCGCGGGGATCCGGTGCCCACCCGCGCACCGGCGGGGAGCGAGTCGAGGTCGCGACCCCCGGATGCGCACACCGCGTCGCGCGCGTCGGCCCGCTTCGGCACGGCGGCCACCGTCACGCCGGGCAGCGCGGCCGTCGGCAGGTCCTTGTAGGAGTGCACGACCGCGTCGACCTCACCCGCAAGGAGTGCCTCGCGCAGCGCCGCCGCGAACACCCCCGCACCGCCGAGGTCGGCGAGCGGCGCGCTCGAGCGGTCGCCCTCGCTCTCGATGACGACGAGCTCGGCGCCGAGCCGGCCGGCGACCGTGCCGGCCTGGGCGAGCGCGAGCGCGCTCCCCCGGGTGCCCAGCCGCAGGGTCACGGCGCGACCCCCGCGATGGCGGGCTTGAAGCCGGCGCGCACGTTCTCGCAGCATCCGGGCCGGCACACGTCGAACCACGGACCGTAGGGGGTGAGGGCGGGACGCTCGGCAGTGGGTGTGCCGTTCACACGCTCCAGCACGAGGTCGACGAGCCCCGCGACGTACGCCGGATGCGTGCCGGGGGTGGGGGTCCGGATGGCGACCAGACCGTGCTCCTCGGCGGTCTCGGTGGCCTCCGTGTCGAGGTCCCAGAGCACCTCCATGTGGTCGGAGACGAAGCCGAGCGGCACGATCACGACCGCCCTCACGCCCTGCGCGGGCAGCCCCTCGATCACGTCGTTGACGTCCGGCTCGAGCCACGGCTGGGTGGGCGGGCCGGAGCGGCTCTGGTAGACGAGCTCCCAGGCGACGTGCGAACCCACCTCGCGCATGACGACCTCGCCGACCGCCAGGTGCTGCGCGGCATAGGCGCCGCCCGGGCCGTAGTCGACGGTGCGGTCGCCGGAGCGCAGGGCGTCGTCGCTCGGGATGGAGTGGGTCGCGAACAGCACCCGGATCTCGTCGTCGGCGAAGCCGCGCTCCACGAGCTCGGCGAGAGCGCCCCGCACGCCCTCCACGAAGGGGGTGACGAATCCGGGGTGGTCAAAGAACTGCCGCACCTTGTCGATGCGCAGCTCGGCGCCGAGGCCCGTCTGCTCGAGCGCGATCGCGAAGTCCTCGCGGTACTGGCGGCAGCTGGAGAAGCTCGAGTAGGCGCTCGTGGCGAGCCCGATGAGGGTGCGGAAGCCGCGATCGTGCGCCTCCTGCAGCGCCTCGGCGAGGTAGGGGCTCCAGTTGCGGTTGCCCCAGATCACCGGCAGCCCGATGCCCCGCGAGGCGAGCTCCGCCTCGAGCGCCGCCTTGAGCTCGCGGTTCTGCTGGTTGATGGGGCTCACCCCGCCGAAGTGGCGGTAGTGGTGCGCCACCTCCTCGAGACGCTCGTCGGGGATGCCGCGCCCGCGGGTGACGTTGCGCAGGAACGGGATGACGTCGTCCTGCCCCTCGGGGCCGCCGAACCCGGCGAGCACGATGGCGTCGTAGCCGACCGGCGTCTCGACGTGCTCGGGGCCGCTCTCGGCGGCCGGACTCGCCGCCGGGACGAGGCCGGGGGCCACCCCGTTGGTGATGGTCACGCCAGCACCTCCGCCACCTCGTCGACGCCGATGCGCCGCCCGGTGAAGAAGGGCACCTCCTCGCGGATGTGCAGCCGCGCCTCCGTCTTGCGGAGATGCCGCATGAGGTCCACGAGCTCGGTCACCTCGTCGGCCTCGAGCGCGAGGATCCACTCGTAGTCGCCGAGCGCGAAGTTCGCGACCGTGTTCGCCTGCACCGACGGATACTCGGAGCCCTTGCGGCCGTGGTCGGCGAGCATGCCGCGGCGGTCCTCCTCCGGCAGCAGGTACCAGTCGTAGCTGCGCACGAAGGGGTAGACGGTGACCCAGCCCTTCGGCGGGAGGCCGCGCAGGAAGCTCGGGGCGTGGGCGCGGCTGAACTCCGCCTCGCGGTGCACGCCGAGCGCGTTCCAGGTGGGCAGCAGCGCCGCGATCGCGGGCACCCGGCGCAGCACCCGCAGCGCGGACTGCAGCGCCTCCGCGGTCTCGCCGGTCAGCCACACCATGAGGTCGGCGTCCGCGCGCAGGCCCGACACGTCGTAGAGGCCGCGCACCACCACACCCCCGGCCTCGACGGACGCCACGGCGTCCGCGAGACCCGTGGTGTCGACGGGGCCGCGGGCGGCGAGGTCACGACGCCAGACGGCCCACAGGGTGAATCCGGACGGGTTCTCGGGGGTCACCCGACCATCCTCCCCCTATCGCGCGGCAGCCGCGAATCGGCGCCGTTCAGTCGTCGTCGCCGCCGAAGATCGCCCAGGCGACGAGGCCCACGACGATCACGCCGACGGCGGCCGCGCCGACGATCCACGGCACCGGGTTCTTCTCGTAGGCGACCTTCGCCTTGTCGACGAGCTCGCCCGTGCGCTTGGGCACGTTGAACTTGTCCTCGATCTCGTCGAGGGTGTCGCCGAGCTGACGGCGGGCCTTGGTGGCCGCGGCCTTCGCCTGGGCGGTGGCGTCATTCATCGGTACCTCGTCTCCCCTCGCCCTTGATGGCGAGGACGTCCTTCTGGATGGATGCGATGGATTCGGTGGGGATCGGCGGGATGCCGCGCTTGAGGATGCGATAGCCGACGAGGCCGAGGATCACGGCCACGATCAGCAGCACGCCGGCGACGACGAGCGCCGCCGCCCACGCGGGCATCAGGGCGCTCAGCCCGATGATGGCGAGCGTCAGCAGCACCCCGATGAAGAACAGCAGCGTCACGACGGCGCCGAGCAGCAACCCCGCGCCCGTGCCGAGGGCCTTCAGCTTCTCGACGAGCTCCGTCTTGACGAGCTCGATCTCGCGGTGCACGAGCTCCTGCACCTGCTCGGGCAGGCTCGTGAGCAGTTCGACGAGCGATCGCCTGCGCGGCTGCCGCTCGGCGGCGGGGTCGGTCATCGCCTCCCCCTCAGGAGCCGGAGCCGGTCGCCGGCTTCTTCGTGCTGCTCGGCTTCCGCGTGCCGGTGCTCTTCGCGGCGCTCGAGCGCGCGGCGGGCTTCTTCGCGGTCGTACCGCGACCCGAGACCTGGGCGACGACCTTCTTGGCGCCGTCGGCCACGAACTCGGCGACGTCCGGCGCCTTGTCCTTCACGAACTCCTGCACGTCGTCGACGCGCTTCTGCACGACCGGCGCGTTCCAGAGGTTCGAGGCGGCCGCCTTGATCTGCTCGTAGCGCTCGCGACCGGCGCGCGTTCCGAGCACGTACCCCACGCCGAGTCCGGCGAGGAAGAGGATCTTGCCTTTCATGGGAGCTCCGTTCTCCGCGACCCGCATGCGCGGTGGGTGGTTGGGCTGCGTCCAGCCTAGTCCGGCTGCTCCTCGCCGCCCGAGGGGATTGCGCTCGCGACACCGAGCGCGTATGGGATGACGGACGCGAGCCCGGTTCCCGACTCAGCCTCGCCCACCCTGCGCATTCCGTCAATGGCATGTTCGGCATCCGCGCGCCGGCCGACGCGCTCCCAGCGCACCACCGCGCCGTCGACCGGGGCAGGCAGGCTCCGGCCGAGGAGGGTCTGCGCGTCCCGATGGGCGAGGTCCGGCGTGACATCGACGTCCGCGTCGTAGGAGAGGCGGATGAGGTGGAGCGGGGTCGAGGCGGCGAGCCACTCCCATTTCGCCGTGAGGTGGGTGAGTGCCCGCGCGGTCACCTCCGGCGCGCCGGGCGCGACGAGCACCCCCGTGCCCCGCGGCGCATCCGCGAGCTCGGGGGTGTCGACGGCGATCGTGGCGACGGTCGTGCGGGTGCGCGGCGCGTCCACCTCGAGGGGGGCCGCGAGCACGACCTCGCCGGGGATGCGCTCCCCGCCGGAGATCGTGACCCCCCGCTCGTCGGCGGAGATCACCTCCGCGCCCGTGCGCACCTCGACGCCGAAGCGCTCGAGATCCGCGGCGAGTGCCGCGACCATGCGGTGGAGGCCGCCCCGCAGTGAGGCGACGAGGGCGCCCGCCGGGGCCGCCTCGCGGCGCGAGCGCACCGCGGCGGCGAGACTGCCCTGCCGCAGGAGCGCCGTGCGCAGGCCGGGCGCGACGCGGTCCACCTCGAGCTCGTCGGGCGTGACCGAGTGCACGCCACGCACGACGGGGGCGACGAGGCCGTCCCGCACCGCGGCCCCCATCCGGCGTCGCACGAGCTCGCCGACGGTCTCCGCCTTCGACGCCACGAGCCCCGGGAGGAGATTGTCGAGCTGGGCGCGCAACGCGGCGCGCAGGCCGATCGCGTCGATGACGTCGCGTGCGAGCGGCACCCCCGGGATGCCGAGCAGGCTCGTCGCCGGCAACGGCACGGCGCTTCCGTCGGCCCGATGCAGCCACGCCGGGGCTGCGACGGGGCGCACGATGTCGTCGGCGAGCTTCAGTGCGCGCAGCAGCCGGGGGAGCTCCTCGCCGCGCACGGCATACGCCTCCGCGCCCGCGTCCAGCTCGATGCCCGCGACGGAATGCGAGGCGAGCTGACCGCCGAGGCGCGCGCTCCGCTCCACGAGCACGACATCACGGCCGGCGAGCACGAGAGCCCGCGCCGCGACGAGGCCGGCGACCCCGCCGCCCACGACGACGACGCGATCAGAGTCGCGCATGCACGAGCTCCACGATGCGGGTGAGCACCTCGGGGTCCGTCTCGGGCGGCACGCCGTGACCGAGATTCGCGACATGAGCCGGGGCCGCGAGACCCCGGTCGAGCACGTCCTCGACGTGCGCCTGCAGCACAGGCCACGGCGCCGCCAGCAGGGCGGGGTCGATGTTGCCCTGCAGCGGGACGCCGCCGCCGAGCCGCGCACTCGCCTCGTCGAGGGGGAGCCGCCAGTCGATGCCCACCGCATCCGCCCCGATGCCGGGCAGCAGGTCGAGCACCTCGCCGCTGCCGACGCCGAAGTGCAGCCTCGGCACCTCGAGCCCGCGCAGCGCGTCGAACGCCCGCTTCGAATGCGGAGCGACCCGGCGCTGGTAGTCGCGTCGGGAGAGCGAGCCGATCCACGAGTCGAAGAGCTGCGCGGCGCTCGCGCCCGCCTCGACCTGGGCGCGCAGGAAGGCGCCGGTGACGTCGGCGCACCAGTTGAGCAGCGCGGCCCACGCGTGCGGGTCGGCGTACATGAGCGAGCGCGCCCGCAGCTGGTCCTTCGACGGACCGCCCTCGACGAGGTAGGAGGCGAGCGTGAAGGGTGCCCCGCCGAAGGCGATGAGCGGGGTGCCGCCGAGCTCGGCGACGGTCAGCCGCACGGCCTCCGCGATCGGCGCCAGCGCATCCGGGTCGATCGGACGAAGCGCGAGCACGTCGGCGGCCGTGCGGATCGGGGAGTCGAGCACCGGCCCGCGGCCGGGCACGATCCGCACGTCGACGCCCGCGAGCAGCACCGGCACGACGATGTCGCTGAACAGGATCGCCGCGTCCACCCCGTGCCTGCGCACCGGCTGGAGGGTGATCTCGGCCGCGAGCTCGGGCGTGAGGCAGGCGTCGAGCATGTCGACGCCCGCGCGCGAGGCCCGGTACTCGGGCAGCGAGCGCCCGGCCTGCCGCATGAACCACACGGGCGTGCGCTCCGGACGCTCGCCGCGCACCGCGCGGATGAAGCCGGATGCCGCGGTGCGGCCGTCGGTCAGGGGGTGTGACGGGGGAAGCACCTCCCCATCCTCCCATCGGGCCGCGTCGCGGCATGCCCGGATACCATGGGCGCGTGCTGTTCTGTCTGACGGCGAACCACGGCAACGCCGGCTTCGACCTCCTCGACCGGGTGTCCCGCATCCCGGCCGCCGAGGCGTCGCGCCGGCTCGCCGGGCACGAGTTCGTGCGCGGGGTCGTGGTGCTGTCGACCTGCAACCGCTTCGAGGCCTACCTCGACCTGGACGACCCGCTCGCCGCGCCGGATGCCGTGGCCGCCGAGGCTGTCGCCGCCGCGCTCGCCGTCGACGCCCCCGCCGACGCCGAGCAGCTGCGGGCCAACGCCGACACCCACCTGGGCGAGAGCGCCGTCAGGCACCTGTTCGCGGTCGCGGCGGGGCTCGAGTCGATGGTCGTCGGCGAGGAGGAGATCGCGGGCCAGGTGCAGCGCGCCGCGCAGGACGCCCGGCGCGAGGGCACGATGACCGGCGAGCTCGACCGCCTCTTCCAGCAGGCGGCGCGCACCTCGCGCGCGGTCCGCGGCGTCGCGGACCAGAGCCGCGCGGATCGCGGCGTCGCCCGGCTCGCGCTCGACCTGGCCTCGTCGCGCGTCGCCGACTGGTCCCGCGTGCGGGTGCTGCTCGTCGGCACCGGGCGCTACGCCGCCACGACGATCGCCTCGCTCCGGGGCCGTGGCGCGGAGCAGCTGAGCGTCTACTCGGCCACCGGACGCGCGGCGGTGTTCGCCGCGAAGTACGGCGTGCGCGCCGAAGCGGACCTCGCAGCGGCCCTCGCCGAGGCGGACGTCGTGGTGACGTGCACGACGCGCTACACCGTGACCGTCGAGCACATCCCCGCGGGGAGGCGCCTGCTGGTCGTCGACCTGGGCCTGCCGCGCAACGTGGACCCCGCGGTCGGCGCACTCCCCGGGGTCGAGCTCATCGACCTGGAGCTGCTGGCGTTGCACGCCCCGCTGCCCGAGCTCGCCGGCTCGGCGCACGCCGTGGTGGGCGACGCGGCCGCCGTGTTCGCGGCGGATGCGGCGGCGGCGCCCGCGATCGTGGCCCTGCGCCGCCACGTCGACGCCCTCCTCGAGGCGGAGATCGCCCGCGCGCGGGGACGCGGCGACGACGGGACCGTGGAGGCGGCGCTGCGGCACTTCGCCGGGGTGCTCATGCACGGGCCGTCGGAGCGTGCCCGCTCGCTGGCGGCGGCGGGCCGGCTCGACGACTTCGTCGCGGGCCTGGAGGCCGTGCACGGCGCGACGCCTGCCCCGGAGGCGGAATCGGCCGGCGAGGCGTCCACCGCCTGAGGCGTTCGCCGCGGGGTCGTGACCGGATCCCGTCCGCCCCTGCAGCGGACGGGATCCGGGTTCTCACTCCGCTCGGCGCTGCCGGGTGCGGCCGGTCGCGAGGATCGCCGCGCCGGCGGCCAGGAGCATGGCGGCGAAGGCCACGAGGTACCCGCCGTCGAAGCCGGTGAGGGCGAGCGTCTCGAGGTCGCCGCAGACCGCGGCGCCCGTGACGACGACCCGCCAGGCGGTGGGACCGTCGAGCCCGTCGGAGGCGTTCTTCGTGGTGACGGTCACGTCGTAGCTGCCGGCGGAGAGCCGGACCGTGGAGCTCGTCGCGGGGACGCCGTCGATGAAGTAGTTCACGTCGTCGAAGAACGAGACGCCGTCCACGAGGCCGAGCGTCAGCACTCCGCGACCGTCGCTCGTGCACTGCTGCGCGAGCTGGGCGTTGGTCGGGAAGAGCCCGAGCGTCGGCGGCTCGCACGTGCGGTCGGCGACCACGAAGGTCCACCGGGTGGGACCGTCGAGGCCATCCGTCTCGTGCTTCTTGCTCGCCGTCACGGTGTGGGTGCCGGGCGCGAGCGTCATCGTGGCGGAGGCGGCGGGGGTACCGTCGACCGCGTAGTTCACGTCCTCGAAGAACGACACCCCGTCGACGAGGCCCAGCGTCAGCTGCCCGGTGTTGCCGGTCGCGGAGCAGGTCTCGACGAGGGTCGCCGCCGTCGGGAAGAACCCGAGGGTGGGCGGCTCGCACGTGCTGCGATCGACCGCGGTGAAGGCGAGGGTCCAGCTGGTCTGCGCACCCGGCGCGAACGCGAGCTGCCCCTGCGGATCGGCGAGCTCGGCCGTCACCTCGACCGTGGCGGGGGTGCTCACGGTGTAGGTACCCGCGGGCACCACGTCACCCGCGACGCGCGCCGTGGACCCCGCGGATACGCGCCACACGACGCCCTCGATGCTGGGGAGCGTGTAGCTCGCGGTGCCGGGGGTGGAGCAGGTCTCCTGCACCGGCGTCACCGTGGGGGTCACGAGCGTGCAGGACGGCGTCCCGTAGCTGTAGCTCCAGCTGCGGCTCCACAGATGGCTCTGCGGGTCCTGCGTGCCGCCGGCGAGGGTCCAGGTCTCGTCGGCGACCGCCGTGATCTCGACCGTGCTTCCCGCCTCGGCCGGGTAGGTGCCGGGCTCGGTGCGGACGCCCCCGACGTACCAGGTGACGTGCGGGGTGGTGCTCAGCGTGTACGAGCCCTCGGCGGAGCAGCTGGGGTCGCTCGTGTGCGGCTCGACCGTCAGCTGATTGCAGCCGAGCTTCGAGGTCGTGTAGGTGGGCTTGGGACCCGTGAAGCCCATCTCGTGCAGGAAGTGCTCGTCGAACGGGTCGTCCGGCCCGAGCAGGTACGCGGTCGGGTCGAGCGTCGCGTCGTTGCCGTCGAAGGATGCGTAGATGTCTCCCTGCCCGCAGGTCACGGCTGCCTGGTACGCGTACTCGCCGGGCGTGGAGATCCGACCGAGCTTCTGCACCACGTCGAGCTTCTGGATCCAGGTGCTCGTGCCGAGGTACTTCCAGCTCGTCGCCGTCACCCAGAACGGCGCGCACAGCTCACCGGAGCTGCCGCGCGGGTTCGGCACCGTGATGACGCCCGAGTTGGTCGCGGGGTCGTAGGTGTAGCTGACCGCCGAGGTTGCGATGCAGTCGGCCGGAGGAGCACAGCGCGGGTCGGATGCGGGGAGGACCCCGTCGAGCGTCCCCGCGAAGTTCGCGACGGTGCCGCCTCCCGCGAAGGTGTAGCCGGGGTCGGCGGTCGCGGTGACCGCGTAGTTGCCGGGGCCGGAGGCGCGGGTGAGGGTGCCCCAGCTCGCGTGTGCGATCGCGCCGAGGGCGACCGTGGCCGGAGCCGAGCAGCTCGCGGCCGTGAAGGTGAGCGCGGCGGTCGCCGGGGGGCACGCCGGGACGGTGAGGTACTTCTCGAGGTTCTCGTGCTTGGCGTCGTAGAGGGGCGGCCAGCCGATGTTGTCGACCGGCGGGCTGATGGTGCCGGGGAACGCCGTGAAGGTCGCGCTCATCGTCGCCTTGTCCTGCTGGACGGCCCAGCCGGGCCCGCAGACGTCGGCCGGGAGCAGACCCGGGTCGAGCGAGGTGAACCAGACGTTGGCGTCCTTGCTGGTGTTGTCGACGTCCTGCACCACGAGGCGCTGCGGACCGGAGTTCTGCCAGGAGGCGCCCTTGTTCGGGTCGAGCTTCTTGTAGACGTACAGGGCGACGCCGTAGCGCGTCGGGGAGGTCTGGGTGGTCCCCGTCGCAGAGCTCGTCGACCTCGACGAGGTGGCCGGCGGGGTGGTGCTGGCGCTCGGAGCCGGAGCGGGAGCGGAGTTCGGCGCGGGGGCGGGCGCGGAGCTCGGGGACGGAGCGGTCGACTGCTGGCTCGACGCGGGCGGGGTCGAGGGCGGTGCCGAGGGCTGGTTCGAGGATGCGCCGCCGTGCCTGCTCCCCCACCCCCCTCCGGGCCTGCCGTCCGAGGCGGCGGATGCGGGCGAGGTCGCGACGAGCGCGAGACCGAGGGCGAGCAGGACGGCGACAAGGGTCGCCAAAGACTTTCTGAGCACGGTTGAGCGTCCTTAGCAGGGGGGACCCGCGCGCGAGCGCGGGCACTTCGGACGCAGTCGGCGCTCCGGTGAGGGACCCGGGTGGGATGCGCCGATTGCGGTAATCGAGTTGGGGGCACAGCTGAGATATCGGGGGGATATCGGGTTTCGCGCTGACTCGATCTGCTGCAGGGGGGTGCAACCTCAAAGTCACGCGTTGCTCAACCTAAGCCCCCCCGGATGGGGGACGCAAGACCCCGCCTCCGATCTGTGGAGAAACGGGGGTAGAACCGGCGGTGGAGGGGCCGTGTCCGGTCAGTGCACGTACTCGAGCAGGTCGAACCCGACGGCCCGCAGTGCGTCGAGCACGCGCAGCCGGGAGGCGATCGAGCGGTCGCTGAACTGCACCGACACCGAGTAAGCGATACCGCGCCGCGGGCCCCGCAGGATGCCCACCTCCGAGCGCACGCCCGCATCCGTCCCCGTCTTGTTGACGAGCTGCAGGCCGTGATCCACGCCGCGATGCGAGAGCGGGTCGACGCCGAACGCGCTCGCCACCATGGAGAGGTCGGTGTTGAGCGAGAGCCAGCCGAGCACACGCGAGGAGGTCAGCGCGTCCACCACCTGCCCCCGCGCGAGGGCGGCGAACAGCCAGGCGAGCTCGGCCGTCGACCCCACCGAGAGCTGGGGCGCGTCATCCGGCCCCCGCGAGTCGCGCACGAGGTCGAGCAGCGCCGTGCGCAGCAGGCCCAGCTGCTCGGTGCGGGCCCGCACCGACTCGAGCCCCACCTCGCGCAGCAGCACGTTGGTGGCGAGGTTGTCGCTCGTCGCCCCCACGAGGGTCGCGACGTCCGCGAGGGGGAGCGACTTCGCGTGCAGGTGGCGCCACAGCCCCGAGTCGCCCACGAGATCCTTCGACGTCTTGTCGAGCACCTCGAGCGCCGGCGCCGCCTGGTCCGAGAGCCGGGCGGACACCTCGATGAGCAGCAGGATCTTGCCGACGGATGCCGTGGGCAGCACGATCCGGTCGTCGATCGACAGCACGCGCTCGTCGGAGTCGAGGTCGATGACCGACGCCGACACCTGCGCCCCGCCGTAGGCGAGCTCGCCGAGCGCGTGGAACGCGCCCGCGAAGCTCGGCTCGGTGCGCTCCGAACGATGGCGCGGGGCGCGTGCCTGCTGCACGCGCGCGCGCCGTCCGGTGCTGAGCGCGGGGGTGTCTACCAAATGGTGACCCTGTCGTCGGGATCGAGCCAGAGAGCGTCGGAGGGTGTCAACGCGAAGGCGGTGGAGAACACCTCCAGGTTACGGACGATCTGGTTGCAGCGGAACTCGTTCGGCGAATGCGGGTCGATCGAGAGCAGCCGCAGCGCCTCCTCGTCGCGCACCTTGATCTGCCACGCCTGAGCCCAGCTGAGGAAGAAGCGCTCGGCGCCCGTGAGACCGTCGACGACGGGCGGCTCCTCGCCGCCCTGCGCGATGAGGTACGCCTTCCACGCGATGCCGAGGCCCCCCAGGTCGCCGATGTTCTCGCCGATCGTGAGCGCCCCGTTGACGTGATGGCCGGGCAGCTGCTCGGGTTCCAGCGCGTCGTACTGGGCGATGAGCTTCGAGGTGCGCTCCTCGAACGCGGCGCGGTCCTCGGCGGTCCACCAGTCGGTGAGACGGCCGTCGCCGTCGAACCGCGAGCCCTGGTCGTCGAAGCCGTGCCCGATCTCGTGGCCGATGACCGCGCCGATCGCGCCGTAGTTGGCCGCCGCGTCCCGCGCCTCGTCGAAGAACGGGTACTGCAGGATCGCCGCGGGGAACACGATCTCATTGAACCCGGGGTTGTAGTACGCGTTGATCGTCTGCGGCGTCATGAACCACTCGTCGCGGTCGATGGGCGAGCCGATCTTGCCCAGCTCGCGCGCGAACTCGAACGCCGCGGTCGCCCGCACGTTGCCCACGAGGTCGGATGCGTCGACCGCGAGCGCCGAGTAGTCGCGCCACTTCGCGGGGTAGCCGATCTTCGGGGTGAACTTCTCGAGCTTCTCGAGCGCGCGGGCGCGGGTCTCGTCGGTCATCCAGTCGAGGGTCGCGATGGACTGCCGGTACGCCTCGATGAGGTGGGCGACGAGCTCGTCCATGGCGACCTTCGCGGCGGGGCTGAAGTGCCGCTCCACGTAGACCTTGCCTACGGCCTCCCCCATGGCGCCCTCGACGAGCGAGACGCCGCGCTTCCAGCGGGCGCGCAGCTCGGGGGCGCCCGTGAGCGTCGTTCCGTAGAAGTCGAAGTTGGTCTGCACGACCTCGGCGTGCAGGTACGGGGCGACCGAGCGGATGAGCTGGAAGCGCAGCCAGTCGCGCCAGGCGGGGAGGCGCTCGTCGGTGAGCAGCGCCGCGAGACCCTCGACGAAGCTCGGCTCGCGCACGACGACCGTGTCGAGCGCGCCGACGGGCGCGCCGAGGCCCTCGAGCCACGCGTCGAGCGGCACGTCCGCGGCGAGCGCGGCCGCATCCGCCCAGCCCATCGGGTTGTAGGTGGCCTGGCTGTCGCGCGTGCGCACGTTGTCCCAGTGGTGGGAGGCGATGGCCGTCTCCAGCTCGAGCACGCGGGCGGCGCGCTTCGCGGCCTTGTCGAGTCCCGCGAGGGTCAGCATCCGCTCGAGGTAGGCGAGGTAGGCGGTGCGGATCTCGGCGAAGGCCTCCTCGCGGTAGTAGGACTCGTCGGGGAGGCCGAGGCCCGCCTGCTCGAGGAACACGAGGTAGCGCTCGGGGTCGCCGGGGTCGTTGTCGACGAAGGCGGCGAAGAAGCCGCCGACGCCCTGCCGCTCGAACGCGCCGAGCGCGTGCAGGAACGCCGGGATGCTCTCGAGCGTCGCGACCTCGGCGAGCTCGGCGCGGATCGGCTCCCAGCCGAGCGCCTCGATGCGCTCGGTGTCCATGAAGCTCGCGTAGAGGTCGCCGATCTTGCGCTCCTCGGTGCCCGGATCGGCACCCTGGGCCTCCTCGATGATCTCGCGCACGGCGAGCTCGGCGGCCTCGGCGAGCAGGTAGAAGGAGCCGTACCGCGCCTTGTCGGAGGGGATCTCGGTGCGCGCGATCCAGCGTCCGTTGACGTGGCGGAACAGGTCGTCCTGCGGGCGGATGGCGGAGTCGAGCTCGTCGAGGGCGATCCCGGAGGCGTTGTGCGGGTTCGCTTCGACGGCGGCGGGAGCAGCCTCGTCGGTCATGACGTCAGCCTATGCGCGACCACGGGGACCCGGCAGGGCGGCGACGCGGCTGCATAGACTCGCGCCATGACAGCGCAGCGGGTGCTCATCGTGGGCGGCAACGGGATCATCAGCGCCTCGGTCTCGCGGCTCGCGGTCGAGCGCGGGTACGAGGTCACGCTGCTCAACCGCGGTCGGTCGACGACCCGGCCGGCGATCGACGGGGCCGAGGTGATCGTGGGCGACGCGGACGACGCGGCGTCGATCGCGGCGGCCGTCGGGGGTCGCGAGTTCGACGTGGTCGCCAACTTCCGGGCGTTCGTGCCCGCGCAGGTCGAGGCGGATGTCGAGCTCTTCCGCGGCCGGACCGGTCAGTACCTCTTCATCTCCTCGGCATCCGCGTATCAGAAGCCGATCGCGCAGCTGCCGATCGTCGAGTCCACCCCGCTGCGCAACCCGTTCTGGCAGTACTCCCGCGACAAGATCGCGTGCGAGGACGTGCTCGTGCGCGCCTATCGCGACGCGGGCTTCCCGATGACGATCGTGCGCCCCTCGCACACCTACGACGCGACCCTCATCCCGCTCGAGGGCGCCTGGACGACGCTGCAGCGCATGCTCGACGGCAAGCCCGTGATCGTGCACGGCGACGGCACGAGCTGGTGGACGCTCACCCACGCGCGCGACTTCGCCCGCGCCTTCACGGGGCTGTTCGGCAACCCGCACGCGATCGGCAGCCCCGTGCACATCACGGGCGACGAGTCGCTCAGCTGGGACGAGATCACGCGGCTGCTGGGTCGCGCGCTCGGGGTGGAGCCCGAGATCGTGCACATCGCCTCGGATGCGATCGCGCGGGAGATCCCGGAGATGGGCCCGGGGCTCGTGGGCGACAAGGCGCACTCGGTGCTGTTCGACAACACGCGCATCAAGACCCTCGTGCCCGGTTGGGTCGCGACGACCCCGTTCGCCGACGGCGCCCGCGAGATCGTCGAGTGGCACCTCGCGGACGCGTCGCGCCGCCCGGTCGACGCGGAGCTCGACGCGGCCTTCGACCGGCTGGCCGCATCCGCCTGAGCCGCTACTCCGTCGAGTAGTCGTATATCGGCCCCAAAAATGCTGGTTCGGGGCGGATATACGACTACTCGATGGGGGAGCGCGCGACGGTGGCGCCCCGGCGGAGCTCGGAGGTGAGGGCGACGGGGGCGGGGAGGTCGCCCGCGAGGGCCTCCCGCACGGCGCGGCCCGCGGCGCGCCCCTTCTCGACCGCCGGCTGCACGAGGGTCGTGAGGTCGTGCGCCGTCAGCCCCTGCAGCCGGATGCCGTCGAAGCCGAGCACGCTGAGCTCCTCGGGCACGTCGATCCCGAGCTCCTCGGCGGCGCGGATGACGCCGATCGCGAGCAGGTCGCTCTGCGCGATCACGGCGGTCGGGCGTTCCGTCGCGGGCACGTCGAGCAGGGCGCGGCCCGCCGCGTACCCCTCCGACACGGTGCTGCCGCCCGCGGAGACGCCCCCGGCATCCGGGAACACCGCGCGCGCGCCGCGGATGCGCTCGGATGCCGTGAATGCCGTCGAGGCCGCCTCGCGCTGGGGGGTGAGCGGGGCGCGCGTGCGCGCGACGTCGAGCGGCAGGGTCACGAGCGCGATCTGCTCGTGCCCGAGCGCGCGCAGCAGCTCGGCTCCGCGTCGGGTGGCGTCGGCGTTGTCGAGCTCGATCGGCACGACGTCGCCGAGCGGCGGCGCCTCGATCGCCACGAGCGGGATGCGGCGGCGGCGCAGCCGCTCGACCGAGCTCGCGAGGTCGGCGCTGCAGCCGAGCAGGATGGCGGCGTCCATGGGCACCGCCGCGAGCTCGACGGCGGAGTCGGGTGCCCAGGGCAGCACGAGCAGGCCGAACCCCTCGTCGGCGAGCTCCTCCCCCAGCCCGTCGAGCAGCGCGAGGTTGATGGGGTCGCGGAAGGCGTCGCCCAGCCGGTCCTCGGTCACGACGCCGACGACGCCGGTGCGGCCACGGCGCAGCGAGCGGGCCGTGGGGTCGGGGCCCGCGTAGCCGAGGGCGGCCGCGGCCTCGAGCACCCGCGCGCGGGTCGCATCCGCGACGGGGCCGGCGCCGCTGAACACGAGGGATGCGGTCGACGCCGAGACGCCCGCGCGCGCCGCGACCCCGGCGAGGGTGGGGCGGGAGTTTGCGGCGTCCGACATCGCGCGCTAGCCTACTCGAAACGATTCGATCGAATCGATTCGATCCGGCCGGCCGGATCCTGGACCACCCGCACGACCCACGACATCCGGACCGCACCATGACGACGACGCCCGCCCGCCCCGCCCACGCCACCGCCTGGCGGAACGCCGTATTCGCGGTGTTCGCGCTCAACGGCCTCGGGGCCGCCACCTGGGCCATCCGCATCCCGGCGATCCGCGACCACCTCGAGCTGTCGACCTCGTTCGTCGGCTACCTCATCCTGGGCGTCTCGGCCGGCTCCATCATCGGCCTGCTGCTCGCGAGCCACGTCATCCAGTGGCTCGGCGGCCGCCGCTCGATCGCCATCATGCTCACCGTCTGCGCCGTCGCCCTCGTGGGCATCGGCCTCGGCACGACCGTAGCCGGATCCTTCGCGGTGGTCGTCGCCGCCATGGCCGTCTACGGCTTCGGCAGCGCCATCTGCGACGTCGCGATGAACGTCGAGGGCGCGGCCGTCGAGAAGGCCATCGGGAAGACGATCATGCCGCTCTTCCACGCCAGCTGGAGCGCCGGCATGGTGATCGGCACGAGCATCGGCACCGCCCTCGTCTTCGCCCACGTCGACGTCGCCGTGCACACCGCCGTCATCGCGGGCCTCCTGCTGCTCGGCGCGATCCTCGCTCCGCGCGCCATCCCGCGGGTGGCCACCCACGCCGAGACGGGCAAGGCCGTCGACCACGTCTCCTTCCGCGACCGGATGGGCATCTGGCTCGAGCCGCGCACCCTCGCGATCGGCCTCATCGCCCTCGGCATGGCCTTCACGGAGGGGTCCGCGAACGACTGGCTCGCCCTCGGCATGGTCGACGACCGCGGGCTCGAGAACGGCCAGGCCGCCGCCCTGTTCACCCTCTTCACCGCCTCGATGATGGTCGGGCGCATCGCCGGCGGCCCGCTCATCGACCGCTTCGGTCGCGTGCGCGTGCTGTGGATCACGGGCGCCGCGGCGGCCGTCGGGCTCGCCCTCGTCATCTTCGTGCCCGTCATCCCGATCGCCGTCGTGGGCATCGTGCTGTGGGGCATCGGCGCCTCGCTCGGCTTCCCGGTCGCGATGTCGGCCGCGGCCGACGACCCCGCCCGCGCCGCCGCCCGGGTGTCCGCGGTCGCGACGCTCGGGTACTGCGCCTTCCTCGTCGGACCGCCGCTCATCGGCGTCGTCGGCGAGCACGTCGGCATCCTCAACGCGCTGCTCATCGTGTTCGTGCTCATCGTGCTCGCCACCCTCGCGGCGCCTGCCGCCCGGCCTCCGCGGTCGCCCCGCGAGGGGGATGCGGCATCCGCCCCCTCCGCCTCTGAGTCGATGAGCTGAGCGCCCGCGCCCGCGGATACCGTGGAGTCGTGAGAGCGATCGACCGGCGCATCCTGGGGCTGGCCGTCCCCGCGCTCGGCGCGCTCGTCGCCGAGCCGCTGTTCCTCGCGACCGACACCGCGCTCGTCGGCCACCTCGGCGTCGACCCGCTCGCGGGGCTCGGCATCGCGAGCACGGTTCTGCAGACCGCGATCGGGCTGCTCGTCTTCCTCGCCTACGCGACGACACCCGCCGTCGCCCGGATGCTGGGTGCCGGCGACCGCGCCGGCGCGGTGCGCGCCGGCGTCGACGGCATCTGGCTGGCGCTCGCGCTCGGCCTCCTGCTCGCCGTCGCGGGTGCGCTCACCGCGCATCCGCTGGCCGCGGCGTTCGGGGCGAGCGACCGCGTGACCGAGCTCGCCGCGCTCTACCTCGGCATCTCGTGCGCCGGCATCCCCGCGATGCTCGCCGTCATCGCGGCGACCGGCCTGTTCCGCGGCCTGCAGGATACCCGCACCCCGCTCGTCGTCGCGGTCGCCGGCTTCGCGGCGAACGGCGCGCTCAACGCGTTCCTCATCTACGGGGCGGGGTGGGGCATCGCCGGCTCGGCGGTCGGCACCGTGCTCGCGCAGTGGGGCATGGCGGCGGCATGCATCGTGATCGCCGTGCGGCACGCGCGGTGGGAAGGGGCGAGCATCCGGCCGGGCCTCCCGGGGGTCGCGGCGGCGGCCCGCTCGGGCGGATGGATGCTGCTGCGCACCGTGACCCTGCGCGTCGCGCTCGTCGCGACCACGGTCGCCGCGACCGGGCTCGGCACCGTCACGCTCGCGTCGACCCAGGTGCTGTTCCAGCTGACCTTCCTGTTCGCACTCGCCCTCGACGCGTTCGCGATCGCGGCGCAGGCGATGATCGGCTTCGACCTCGGCGCGGGCACGGCCGATCGGGTGCGCGCGACCGTCCGCCGGCTGATCGGCTGGGGGGTCGCATCCGGGGTCGTGCTCGGCGCGGTGCTCGCGGGTGTCGCCCCGTGGCTCGGGCGGGTGTTCTCCTCGGATGCGGGGGTGATCGAGGCGGTGCCGGTCGGCGCGTGGGTGGTCGCCGCGACGATGCCCCTCGGCGCGCTCGTGTTCGTGCTCGACGGGGTGCTCATCGGCGCCGCGGACGGGCGCTACCTCGCGCTCGCGGGTGTCGTGAACCTCGTCGTCTACCTGCCGCTGCTGTGGCTCGCCGCCCGGACCCCGGAGGCCGCGGGCGCCCCGGCCGCCGTGCTCGCCATCCAGCTCGCCTACTGCGTCGGCTTCTACGGCATCCGCGCGCTCACCCTCGGCATCCGCGCGCTCGGCACCCGCTGGATGCACCCCACCTCGAGCGCTACCGAAACCGGCGAGCGCGCCCGGTAGAGCAGCAGCGCTCGCCGGTTTCGGTAGCGCTCAGGGAGGGTCTGCGAGAATCGTCGGGTGAGCGAGATCAAGCAGGTCCGGCCCCGCACCGAGGGCTGGACCCAGAAGGTGGAGGCCGACGGCCGCCCCGTGCTGCAGTTCGCCTCGCCCCGGCGCACCCAACCCCCGACCCACCTCGCCGACCTCACACCCGAGGAGCGCGCCGCCAAGGTGGTCGAGCTCGGGCATCCAGCGTTCCGCGCCAAGCAGCTCGCCACCCACTACTTCACCCACTACACGGCCGACCCGGCCGCCATGACCGACCTCCCGGTCACCGGGCGCGACGAGCTCGTGGCGGCGATGCTGCCCCCGCTGCTCACCGAGGTGCGGCGGCTGCGCACCGACAAGGGCGAGACCATCAAGTTCCTGTGGCGGCTGTTCGACGGCGCGCTCGTCGAGTCGGTGCTCATGCGCTACCCCGGCCGCGTCACGCTGTGCGTGTCGAGCCAGGCCGGATGCGGCATGAACTGCCCGTTCTGCGCGACCGGCCAGGCGGGGCTCACCCGCAACATGTCGGCCGCGGAGATCGTCGCCCAGGTGGTGGAGGCGAACCGGGCCATCGCCGCCGGGGAGCTCGGCGGCCTCCGGCGCGATGGCGGCCACGACGCGCCGCGCGTCACCAACATCGTCTTCATGGGCATGGGCGAGCCGCTCGCCAACTACAACCGCCTCATGAAGGCCGTGCGGGTCATGGTCGCGCCCGCCCCGAACGGGCTCGGGATGTCGGCCCGCCACATCACGGTGTCGTCGGTGGGGCTCGCCCCCGCGATCCGCAAGCTCGCCGACGAGGACCTGCCGCTCACCTTCGCGCTCAGCCTGCACGCGCCCGACGACACGCTGCGCGACGAGCTCATCCCCGTGAACTCGCGCTGGAAGGTCGACGAGGCGCTCGACGCCGCGCGCCACTACTTCGAGGTCACGGGCCGCCGCGTGTCGATCGAGTACGCGCTCATCAAGGACATGAACGACCACGCCTGGCGCGCCGAGTTGCTCGCGCAGAAGCTCAACGAGCGCGGCCGCGGCTGGGTGCACGTGAACCCCATCCCGCTCAACCCGACGCCGGGCTCGGTGTGGACGGCCTCGGAGCCGGACGTGACGGCCGAGTTCATCGAGCGGCTCGAGGCCGCCGGCATCCCGACGACCCTGCGCGACACCCGCGGCAAGGAGATCGACGGCGCCTGCGGCCAGCTCGCCGCGGCGGACGCCTGAGGCGGACAGGCCGTGACCCCCGCGTTTGCGGGGCTGCCGCCCACGGCTCGGCGGGCATAGCGTGAGGAAAGCTACGCGGACCCCCGACCGCGGAAGGACCTCATGGCCAGCTCGAACGCCCTACCCGACCACATCGAGGAGCATCTCGCCCTCGCCGCGGAGGGCGTCGTGCGCCCCGGCGTCGACGAGCGCTGGGCGCCCATCCTGCTCGACGTCGCCCGTCGCGGCGTCGTGACCGCGGCCGACCGTCGCGCCGCGCGCCGGCTGCTCGAGGAGCTCGACCTGGACTAGGCCGGCAGGCCCAGGCCGATGTCGACGAGCTCGATGCGCCCGACGAGCGAGGGGTGGGCGCGCAGCAGCCCGCTCTTGCACGCACCGAAGGTGACGGTGATGTCGGCAGGGAGCACCGCATCCGGCTCCGGCGCCTCGCCGGTGTCCGGATGGATGCCGCTCGGCACGTCGACCGCGAAGGTCACGGGAAGCGCCCCCGGGCGTGCGATCACCCGCTCGCGCGCCACGATGACGGCGGTACGCGACGGCTCGCGGAGCCCGGGAGCCGCGCCGATGCCCACGATCCCGTCGAGGATCGCGTCGGCGGCCGCGAGCGCCTCCCGGTACTCGGGCCCGTCGGGTGGGTCGTCGATCCGGGTCGCCCCCGCCGCGAGCGCCGCGGTCTCGCCCGCGCCGTGGATGCGGGCGCCGAGCGGCGCGTAGTCGACGTCAGCCCCGCGCCCCGCGAGGAGCGCGCCCGCGTGCAGGGTGTCGCCGCCGTTGTCGCCCGAGCCGACGAGCAGCAGGATGCGGGCATCGTGCAGCGGGACGCCCAGCCGGCTCAGCTCGGCCGAGACGGCATCCGCGAGCCCGGCCGCGGCGCGCGCCATGAGGGGCGCCCCGGCCGCGAGGAGGGGTGCCTCCGCCGCCCGGACCTCGTCCGCGGTGTACGTGCGCACGCCTCCATTGTGCGCGGCGCGGGCACCGCATCCGCTGAATAGACTCGACGGGTGCGTCTCGTGGTGGCCCGATGCTCGGTGGACTATGCCGGGCGGCTGTCCGCGCACCTGCCGCTCGCGACCCGGCTGCTCGTGGTGAAGGCCGACGGCTCGGTGCTCGTGCACTCCGACTCGCTCAGCTACAAGCCGCTCAACTGGATGAGCCCGCCCACGACCTTCACCCTCGAGGAGGTCGACGCGGACCGCGCCGAGGCGGGCGTCGTGGAGCTGTGGCGTGTCGCCAACGCGAAGACGGCCGACCTGCTCGTCATCTCGATCCACGAGATCATCCACGACTCGAGCCACGAGCTCGGCGTCGACCCGGGTCTGCAGAAGGACGGCGTCGAGGCCGACCTCCAGCGCCTGCTGGCGGAGCAGATCGAGCTGCTGGGCGAGGGCCACACCCTCGTGCGTCGCGAGTACATGACGGCGATCGGCCCCGTCGACATCCTCGCGACGGGGCCCGACGGAGCGAGCGTCGCGGTCGAGATCAAGCGCCGCGGCGACATCGACGGCGTCGAGCAGCTCACCCGCTACCTGGAGCTCATGAACCGCGACCCGCTGCTCGCGCCCGTGACGGGCGTGTTCGCCGCGCAGGAGATCAAGCCGCAGGCGCGCACCCTCGCCGAGGACCGCGGCATCCGCTGCCTCCTGCTCGACTACGACGCGATGCGCGGCCTCGAGACCGGCCACGCCCGGCTGTTCTGAGCCGACCTTCGAACCCGACCGCCCCGACCGAACCCGAGACCCCATGACCCCGCGCTTCACCCCCGTGCTGTTCGACCTCGACGGCACGATCGTCGATTCGGCGCCCGGCATCCTCGCGAGCCTCGCCTGGACCTACGAGCAGCTCCGGATGCCGATCCCCGCGCCCGCCGAGCTGCTCAAGTGGGTGGGGCCGCCCATCCTCGACTCCTTCCGCGACCTCGCGAAGCTCGACGAGGACGAGTCCCGCTACGCGCTCGCCCTCTACCGCGAGCACTACGCGGAGGTGGGCGTGCTCGACGCGACGCCGTACCCGGGGGTGCTCGACGTGCTGCGCGACATCCGCGAAGCCGGCGTGCCGCTCTCACTCGCGACGTCGAAGCCCGAGTCGCTCGCGCGCACGATCCTCGACCACATCGGCATCGCCGACGCCTTCACCGAGATCACCGGCGCATCCGAGGACGAGGTGCGCTCGTCGAAGCCGGATGTCGTGGCGGAGGCCCTGCGACGGCTCGCCGCCGACGGCGACGCGGCACCGGCGCCCGTCATGGTGGGCGACCGCATCCACGATGTCGAGGGCGCGGCCGAGCACGAGGTGCCGACGATCTTCGTCACGTGGGGCTACGGCTCGCCGGCGGAGGCAGCGGGCGCGATCGCCGTGGCGCGCACGAGCCGCGAGCTGCTCGCCGAACTCGCCCTCTAGCGCGAATCGCGTTCCATCGACAGGCTGAATCGCCGCTTTCGCCCCGCACGCACACCCGTACGCACGGTTGAGCCTGTAGATGGCACGCTCAGCAGCCGCAGTCCTCCGGCGACACCGGCCCGACGAGCGCGTCGACGCCGCGGATGACGGGCCCCACCTCCGAGACGACGTCGTACCCCTCGCGCGCCCAGTACTCGAAGCCGCCGATCATGAGCCGAACCTCGTAGCCGAGCTTCGCGAACTCGAGCGCCGCCTTGTCGGCGCCGTTGCAGCCCGGGCTCCAGCAGTAGACGACCACGGACGTGTCGAGCGGGATCTCCTGCGGCGCCCGCGACACGACCTCCCGGCGGGGGATGTGCACGGCGCCCGCCGCGTGCCCCTGGTTCCAGGAGGCCAGGTTGCGGGTGTCGACGAGCGCGAGGCTCTCCCCGGCGGCGAGCGCGTCCACGACGTCCGAGGCGTCGGTCTCGTAGCGCAGCTTGGCCGCGAAGTGCTCGATCGCGGCCTCGCGCTCGCTCTCGGTGAGCGGGGAGACGGATGCGGTCTGCGTGTCGGTCATGCCCCGAACCTAGCGACGCCCCGAGGGAGCGCGCGCCCCGCGGCTCGGTCAGCTTCCCGCGACTTCCCGCCACAGCCTCCGGCTCCGGCGGCCCTGTCTACCTGGCGTCCGGCCCGCCCGGTCGGCGAGGATGAGGCATGGGATCAGCGTTGACCTCCATCGGTTTGCCCGTCGCCCTCGGCATCATCATGTTCGGGCTGGGCCTCTCGCTCCGGCCGGCCGACTTCGCCCGCGTGGCGAAGCATCCGCGGGCCGTCGTGATCGCGCTCGTGTGCCAGCTGCTCGTGCTGCCGGCCCTCTGCCTCGGTCTCGTGGTGCTGTTCCGACTGCCGCCGGTGCTCGCGGTCGGCATGATGCTGCTCGCCGCGTCACCGGGCGGCACCACGGCCAACCTCTACAGCCACCTGTTCCGCGGCGACGTCGCGCTCAACATCTCCCTCACGGCCGTCAACTCGGTCATCGCGGTGTTCACGCTTCCGCTCATCACCAATCTCGCGATCCTCTGGTTCCTGCCCGGGCAGGACGAGCTCGGCGTGCAGTTCGCGAAGGCGGTCGAGGTGTTCGCGATCGTGCTGCTGCCGGTGCTGCTCGGGATGCTCGTGCGCTGGTGGAGGGCGGGCTTCGCCGAGCGCATGGACAAGCCGGTGCGCATCGCCTCGATGGTGATCCTCGCGGTCGTCATCGTGGGTGCGATCGTGTCGAACTGGGCGCTGCTCGTCGAGAACGTCGGCCGTCTCGCGCTCATCACCGTGGTGTTCTGCCTGTGCTCCCTCGCGCTCGGCTTCGTCATCCCGCGCCTGTTCCGGGTGGAGCCGCGGCAGGCCGTCGCGAGCTCGTTCGAGATCGGAATCCACAACGCGACGCTCGCCATCGTGATCGCCCAGACCGTCGTGGGCAGCGTGGAGATGTCGCTGCCCGGCGCGGTCTACGGCGTGCTCATGTTCTTCATCGCCCTCGGCTGGGGCTTCCTGATCCGCCGTCTCGTCGCGGAAGCGCCGGAGGCCGCCGCCGGTCCCGTGTAGTCGTCAGACGGTGACGCCGGCGCGCTGCGAGGTGGTCGCGACCGCGGTCGAGAGGTCGCCGCCGATGCGGTAGCGGGCGCCCTTGTGGTCCTCGGGGAGGCGGTCGCCCGCGCCGTGCAGCTTGTTGCGGAGCGTCCCCTCCGCGTACGACACGGGGTACGCACCCCGACGCTGCAGCTCGGGCACGATGAACTCGACGACGTCCTCGAAGGTGCCGGGCGTGATCGCGTAGGCGAGGTTGAATCCGTCGACGTCGGTGTACTCCACCCAGTCCTGCAGCCGGTCCGCGATCGTCGTCGCCCCGCCGACGAAGGTCGGGCCGAGTCCGCCGATCGCGCCGCCCACGGCGATGTCGCGCACCGTGAACTCCTCGCCGTTGGCGGCCGACTCCTCGTAGTTCTGGATGACCGAGCGGATGGCGTTGGACTCGACGTTCCCGACCGGCTCGTCGAGGTCGTACTGCGACAGGTCGATGCCCATCCAGCCCGACATGAACACGAGCGCGCCCTCGGGCGAGGCGTACCTCAGGTAGTCCTGGTACTTGGCCTCCGCCTTCTCGTCGCTCTCGTCGGTGACGATCGTGATGAGGGTGTAGATGCGGGCCGAGTAGCGGTCGCGTCCCGCCGCCTCAAGGGCGTCGCGGATGCGGGAGACGGTCGAGCGCAGCACCTCCTTGGTGGGCGCGGCGACGAAGATCGCCTCGGCGTTGCCGGCCGCGAACGCGATGCCGCGCGGCGAGGCGCCCGCCTGATAGATCACGGGGGAGCGCTGGGGCGAGGGCTCGGTGATGTGGATGCCGGGCACCGTGAAGTGCTTGCCGTAGTGGCGGATCTCGTGCACCTTCTCCGGGCGGGTGAAGACGCCGGTCTCGCGGTCGCGCACGACGGCGTCGTCCTCCCACGAGCCCTCCCAGAGCTTGTAGAGCACCTCGAGGTACTCGTCGGCCTGGTCGTAGCGGTCGTCGTGCTCGAGCTGGTCCTCGTGGCCCATGTTGCGCGCGGCGCTCGGCAGGTAGCCGGTGACGACGTTCCAGCCGACGCGGCCCTTCGTCAGGTGGTCGAGCGTCGACATGCGTCGCGCGAAGGGGTACGGATGCTCGTAGGCCGTTCCCGCGGTCACGCCGAACCCGAGGTTCTCGGTCACGGCGGCCATCGCCGAGATGAGCAGCACGGGGTCGTTCACGGGCACCTGGGCGCCGTGGCGGATGGCGGCCTCGTTGGTGCCGCCGTACACGTCGTAGGTGCCCAGCACGTCGGCGATGAAGACGCCGTCGAAGGTGCCGCGCTCGAGCAGTCGGGCCAGGTTCGTCCAGTACTCGATGTTCTTGTAGGTCTCGGAGCGGTCGTCGGGGTGCCGCCACATCCCGGAGGACTGGTGCGCGACGCAGTTCATGTCGAACGCGTTGAAACGGATCTGGCGGGGCGCGGGCTGCTCGGTCATCCGAGCATGCTCCCGCGCCCCGCCGTGTGCGTCGACCGTGGTGGTCATGGGCTGTCACCGAGGGTCACACGGTGTCATAGAGCGCCGCGCGACCCTCGACGGACGAGCCCTCACCGGCGTCGCACGGCCATCCGGCCCACCATCACGATGCCCGCCGCGAGCAGCAGCCCCGCGAGGGCGAGCGCCGTGAGGCCGCCCTCCGCTCCGGTGGTCGCGAGCGCCTTGACCCCGCCCGCGACGATGGTGCGAGGGGTTCCCGCGCCCGGATCGGTGCCGGGGTCAGTCCCGGGGTCGGTACCCGGATCCGTGCCCGGGTCGGTACCGCCCGTGCTCGAGCCGCCCGTCGAGGCGTTGCCCAGCACGGAGACGGCATTGCCGCCCAGCGTCACCGGCACCCCGAGCCCGGCGAGCAGCTGCGTGCCACCCAGCAGCCCGTCCGTGCCGCCGGTGGTGGCCTCACCGCCGCCAGTGCCACCCGATCCGGCGGTCGTGCCCGAACCCGAGCTCGACGCGTCGCCGAGCACCGAGATCGCATTGTCGCCCAGCGTCACCGGCACCCCGAGTCCGGCCAGCAGCTGCGTGCCGCCCAGCACCCCGTCCGTGCCGCTCGTCGACCCCTCCTGGTCGCCTGCCGAGCTGCCCGAACCGGATGCGGTGCGCGCGCCGTCGCTCGACGCGTCCCCCAGCACCGAGATGGCGTTGCCGCCGAGCGTCACCGGGGCGCCGACGTCGCCGAGCACCTGCGTGCCCGACAGCGTGCCGTCGGTGCCGTCGGTGCCACCCGAGGTGCCGGCCGAGCCCCCCGACCCGGCCGACGCGGTCCCGGCATCCGTGCTCGACGCGTCGCCGAGCACCGAGATGGCGTTGCCGCCGAGCGTGATCGGAACGCCCAGGTCGGTCAGCACCTGCGTGCCGCCCGCCAGGGAGTCCGTGCCGCTCGTGCTGCCGCCGGACGACCCGCCCGTCGCGGGTGCGCTCGTCGAGGCGCCCGAGCTGTGGGCGTCGCCCAGGATGGAGATGGCGTTGCCGCCGAGCTGCACGGGCAGCTCGATGCCGAGGATGCCCTGCGTGCCCGAGGCCACGCCGCCTTCGCCGGATGTTCCGCTGTCGGCGTGCGCGACGCCGACTCCGAGAGCCATGAAGCCCCCGGTGACGAGGACAGTCCACAGTCCTCGTGAGACGTACTTGTTCATGATTTCGGCTCCTTGCCTGATCGATCGACGTCGCGTCCGGATGGGCGCGGCGGAACGGATGCCCGCCCCGCACGCGTGCGGAGGGCGGACTCGTCCCGTGTCAGTCGGGCGAGGTGTCGGTGCCGTAGACGGGGGAAGGAGGCGTGAGGAAGCCCACGGGACGCAGTCGTCCCCGGGCCAGGAGGAGAAGGAGGCCGGCGCCGAGCACGGCGGCGGCCAGGCCGATCGGCGAGCCGCTCCCGGTGACTGCGGAGGTGGGCGTGAGGCCGCCCGGAACGCTCACGGGCCCGTGGTCGGGGCCCCCGGCGCCGGTCGCGACGACGATGCCGAGTTCGCCGACGCTGGAGAGGAGGGGGATGGTTCGCACGGTCGCCAGGAAGGGAGCCATCAGCGCCGCCGAGGCGACGGGCCCCGCATCGCCAGGGTCGCCGGCCCCGGGAGCGACGGGGCCGATCGTGTCGCCGGGGTCGCCCGGGGCAGGGCCCGCAACCTCCTCGAGGATCCCGTCGACCGCGCCCCCGACGGGGGTGGTCACGTTCCCGACGGGGGTGCTGCCGAGCACCCCTCCGACGATCGGGAGGGATCCGACGGTACCGCCGAGCGTGCCGTCGACGAGGTTCGCCAGCGGGGTGGTCACGGAACTGACGGGGGCACTCTGCGCGACCTCGGACACGAGACCGCCCACGACAGGCAGGTCACCGAGGTCGGGGAGCGGCGCGACGATCGGCTGGGCGACCTCGGTGACCGTCGAGGTCACGTCGCGGACGACGCCGCCGAGAAGCCCGGGAGAGCCGTCGTCGGCGTGAGCCGACTGGGGCGCGAAGAGCACCAGGAGACCGGCAGCGATCGCGAGGCCGACGCCGAAGAGTGCGCCACGCCAGTGCGTTCGTCCTGTGTCGACGACGTCGCTCGCGACGCCGTCCGCCGGCTTCATCCGTGCTCCTCACCCTCGAGGGGGGCGCACCGGTCGGTGTACCCCGGATGGGGCACACGATACGCCGATGGATTCTCGATTTCCAGAGGTACTTGCGAAATGATAGTTAACGATATATCGTTGCTACATCGCGAACGATCCGTGAGCGACCTCATACTCGAATGGAGACCCCATGAACCCCCACGCATTCCGACGCCACGAGCGTCACGCCATGTTCCACCACGACCCCCGGAACCCCGCCGCCCACGGCCCGCAGGCCGAGTGGGGCGTCCACGCGCCCCTGCGCGGGATGCCGCCCTTCGGCCCCGGCTTCGGCGCCGGCCCCTGGGGCGGACGCGGGCGGGGCCGCGCCGGCCGCGGCGACATCCGCGCCGTCATCCTCTCCGTGCTCGCCGAGGGCCCGTCCAACGGCTACGGCGTCATCAAGACCATCGCCGAGCGCACCGGCGGCGGGTGGCGCCCGAGCCCCGGCTCGGTGTACCCCACCCTGCAGCAGCTCGTCGACGAGGACCTCATCGAGGCCACCGGCGAGGGCCGGCGCACCGAGTACACCCTCACCGAGGCCGGCCAGGCCTACGTGAAGGAGAACGCGGACGAGCTCTCCCGCGCCTGGGAGTCCGGCGCGCCGAAGCGCAGCGAGCAGGAGCTCGCCTTCCAGCAGAGCGTCGGCAAGCTCATGGGCGTGGTGGGCCAGTTCCACCACGCTGCGAGCGACGCCCAGCGCCAGGCCGCGATCGAGAAGCTCGACGAGGCCCGCCGTGCGCTCTACCTCATCCTGGCCGACTGACCCCGGCCGCTCGACCCCGGTCGACGCGACGCCCGTCGGAGCACACGCTTCGACGGGCGTCGCTATGTGCGCTCGCCACATACTGCGCCGCGGGCGCTGCCCGTATCGTGGCGGGATGCCGCAGCTCCGCATCGGGTCCGAGACGATCTACCACGAGGTGCACGGAAGCGGGGAGCCGCTCATGCTGTTGCACGGCGGATACTGCTCGCTCGAGAACATGCGCGAGCTCGGCGAGCTGCTGTCCGAGCGGTTCGAGGTGCATGCCCCCGAGCGCGCGGGTCACGGCCGCACCGCCGACCGCCCGGGCCCCTTCGGCTACGGACGGATGCTGGACGAGACGATCGCGTACCTCGACGCCGTCGGCCTCGAGTCCGCCCACATCGTCGGCTTCAGCGACGGCGGCATCCTGACCCTCATGCTGGGCCTCGAGCACCCGGGCCGGGTGCGCACGCTCGTGCCGATCAGCGCCAACATCGACGTGCACAGCTTCGTGCCCGACGACTACGCCCACGAGACCGTGCCCCAGGCCGCCCACGAACAGCTCGACCGCGACTACGCGAAGCTCTCGCCCGACGGGCCCGAGCACGGCGCCGTCGTGCTCGAGAAGCTGCTCGCGATGTGGAAGGCGGAGCCCGACATCCCTGCGTCCGCTCTCCGGGCGATCACCGCCCCCACCCTCGTGATGGCGGGGGAGCACGACGTGGTCGCCCGCACCCACACCGAGACGATCGCGTCGTCGATCCCGGGCGCGCGGCTCGTCGTCGTCCCCGGGACGACCCACATGCTCGTGAGCGAGCGGCCGGACGTCGTGGCCGCCGAGGTGCGCGGGTTCCTCGCGGGCGTCGCATCCGGTCAGGATTGAAGAAGCCGCCGCCACGGGTGCGGTCGTAGCCTGGCCGCATGGCTGACAAGAAGACCAAGAAGGACGGCGGGCCGCTCACCGAGGACGAGCGCGCCGCCATGAAGGAGCACATCGCCGAGGTGCGCCGCTCGAAGAAGAGCACGCCCGAGGAGGACGCCCAGGCGGTGCTCGACAAGATCGCCGCGATGGACCCGGCCGACCGCGCCCTCGCCGAGCGTGTGCACGCCGTGGTCACCGAGACGGCGCCCGAGCTCGCCCCCAAGCTCTGGTACGGGATGCCGGCCTACTACAAGGCGGGCAAGAACATCGTGTTCTTCCAGGACGCGAAGAAGTTCAAGGCCCGCTACTCGACCCTCGGCTTCAGCGACCCGGCGATGCTCGACGACGGCACCATGTGGCCCACCTCGTACGCCCTCACGAACGAGCTCACGACGGCCGACGAGAAGCGCATCGCGGAGCTCGTGAAGAAGGCGGTCGGCTGAGGTCGGCGGGCCGCACGCCCGGCGCCGCCGTAGGCTGAGCCCGTGCTGCCGTCGCTCGCCGTGCTGGTCTCGTTCGGACTCGTCGTCGCGCTGCTGACGATCACACCGGGCCTCGACACGGCCCTGGTGCTGCGCACCGCGGCCGTCGCCGGCCGTCGGCGCGCGTGGGGCGCGGTGGCCGGCATCCAGGCGGGCACCCTTGTGTGGGGCGCCGCCGCCGCGGTCGGGGTGAGTGCCCTGCTGCTCGCCTCGCAGCTCGCCTACGACGTGCTGCGCGTCGCGGGCGCCGTGTACCTCGTGTGGATCGGGCTCCGGATGCTGTGGTCGGCGATCCGCGGCGGAACGCACGGCGATCCGGTGCTCGACACGCGCGCCGACTCGTTCCGAGCCGGCCTCCGCCAGGGCGCGCTCACCAACCTGCTGAACCCCAAGGTCGGGGCGTTCTACGTCGCGGTGCTGCCGCAGTTCATCCCGGCGTCGGCGCCGCATCTGAGCTGGGGCCTCGCGCTCGCGGGCGTGCACGTGCTGCTCGGCACGATCTGGCTGGGAACCCTGCTGCTGCTGGCGCGGTCGTTCCGCGGCTGGCTGCAGCGTCGCACGGTCGCACGGTGGATCGACGGCGTCGCGGGCACGGTCATCACCGCCTTCGGCGTGCGGCTCGCGCTCGAGCCGTAAAAGGTATTCGGACTGACAACTGCCGAAAAAGGTAGTCAGGGAGTAAACTGCCGAAAAAGGTAGTCAGGAGTCCCCCATGCGCACCGCCCGGATCGCCAACCCCCAGATGCTGGGCGACATCCTCCGCAGCGCCCGTCTCCACAGCGGCCAGACGCAGGCCGAACTCGCCGAGGTCCTCGGCATGTCCCAGCGATATGTGATGGAGATCGAGGCGGGCAAGCCGACGAAAGCCGTCGAGCGCCTCTTCGAGTACGCGCGCGAGACCGGCGTCTCGCTCTACGCAGACCTGCCCGATGCCTGAGCTGGCCGTCGACCTCTACGGCGTGCGCGTCGGCACACTGCGCGAGAACTCGGACGGCTTCGACTTCGTCGCCGACACCGAGGGGATGCGCGCCTTCGGTGCGCAGAGCACGGTGCTCTCCGTCGCCGTCCCGCTGACCGACGCGCCGCGCCCGCGCGACCGGGCGATCCGACGCAACTTCTTCGACGAGCTGCTGCCCGAGGGCCGCGCCCGCGCCCGCCTGGCGGGCAACGCCCGCATCCGCGCCGACTACACGATCGGGATGCTCGCCCGCTACGGACGGGACGTCGCCGGCGCGGTGCGCGTCTGGGATCCGCTGGCGCCGGGCGAGCCACGCACGCCGGCCGTGCGACCCGCGAGCGCGGCGCGCATCCGGGAACTCATCGCGGAGGTGCGCAACGCGCCGATCGGCAACGACTCCGTGCGTCGGCTCTCCTCCCTCGCGGGAGTACAAGACAAGTTCGTGCTCGCGTGGACCCCGGACGGCTGGACGGAACCCCTCGACGGCTTCCCCTCCACCCACATCGTGAAGCCCGTGGTGCCGGAGCGCCCCAGTCTCATCTTCGACGAGGAGTATGGTTCGCGGATCGCCCGCCACCTCGGCCTCGCCGACTTCGACACCGACCTGCAGACCTTCGACGGGCACACCGCCCTCGTGATCGAGCGCTACGACCGCGGCCCGGAGCTGCCGGACGGACGCCTCCATCAGGAGGACTTCAACCAGGCGCTCGGCTTCAGCGGCGACGGCAAGTACGAGTCGTGGGGCCACCCTGGTCTCGGCGCGATCGCCGCGCTCCTGCGTTCCCACGCCACCCGGGCGGCCCTCGCCGACCTTCTGCGCTACACCACATTGTCGATCGCCGTCGGCAACCTCGACATGCACGCGAAGAACCTGTCGATCGTGCATCGTCCCGACGGGTCGACGGCCCTCGCCCCCATCTACGACGTCGTGCCGCAACTGCATCTCGTCGACGACCACGATTTCGCGTTCCGGGTGAACGGGCGCTTCGGCCACGCCGAGATCACCGCCGACGATCTCGTGGCGGAGGGCAGCTCGTGGGGGCTGCGCGATGCCGCCGCGATCGTCGATGACATCCTCACCGCCGTCGGGCGCGCGGTCGAGCTCGAGCAACCGAGCCCCGGGGCGCACCCCGCACTGCAGCACGACATCCGCGGATACGTCGACAATCTGCTCAGCGGTCGCGGGGCGAGTGCGCGACCCGGGCCGGGGTCGGCGACGGAGCCCCGCGCACTGCCGGAGAGCCCCGGAGGATGGGGTGGCCCGGTCGCTCCCTGACCGAGCCGCGCCGCGCCTACGCGTCGCCCCGGTTGCGGCGGCGCATGGGGCGCGGGGCACGGTCGCCGAGGAACGAGCGCGCCGAGTCGACCACGAAGCCGCGGCTGAGCGCCTCGCGGCCGATCAGCATCCGGAACCCCATCGAGTCGCGGTTGCTCAGGGTGACCTCGGCGTCGACGCGGTGCCCGACGAGCACGAGCGGGAGCGACACGACGAAGCGCTCGTCGACGTGCCCGGACGAGCTGCGCACGCGGCGCACGTCGACCACCGGGCGCTCCACGCCGACCTCGTCGGCATCCGAACGCTGCCACGGGCGGATGCCGAACCGCACCCATGCGGTGCCGCCCAGATCGAAGGCCTCCACGTCGTAGGCGTGGATGGAGGAGGTCTGCGCGCCGGTGTCGAGCTTCGCCTTGATCCACGGCACGCCGACATCCGGCAGCTGCACCCACTCCCGCCAGCCCGCAAGGGTGTTTGAATGGGTTCGCTCGCTCACCGCACCATCTTGGCAGGGGCCCACTCATGAAACTCGCGATCCTCTCGCGCGCGCCCCGCGCCTACTCGACGCAGCGCCTCCGCACCGCCGCGCAGCAGCGCGGGCACGAGGTGCGGGTGCTCAACACGCTCCGCTTCGGCATCGACCTCTCGGGCGACGAACCCGACCTGCAGTACCGCGGCAAGCCGCTCAGCGACTACGACGCGATCCTGCCGCGCATCGGCGCATCCATCACCTACTTCGGCACCGCCGTCGTGCGGCAGTTCGAGCAGATGGACGTCTACACGCCCAACACGGCCAACGGCATCTCGAACGCACGCGACAAGCTGCGGGCGACGCAGATCCTGTCGCGCCACAACATCGGGATGCCGGCGACCGCCTTCGTGCGCAACCGGGCGGATGTGCGACCCGCGATCGAGCGGGTCGGCGGCGCACCGGTCGTGATCAAGCTGCTCGAGGGCACGCAGGGCATCGGCGTGATCCTCGCCCCCGAGGTGAAGATCGCGGAGGCGATCATCGAGACGCTGCAGTCGACGAACCAGAACGTGCTCATCCAGCACTTCGTGTCGGAGAGCCGCGGCCGCGACATCCGGGCGCTCGTCGTGGGCGACCGCGTGGTCGCGGCGATGCGGCGCACGGCGAAGGGCGACGAGTTCCGCTCGAACGTGCACCGCGGCGGAAGCGTCGAGCGCGTCGAGCTCGCCCCCGAGTACGCCCAGGTGGCGGTGCGCTCGGCTCAGATCATGGGCCTGCGCGTTGCGGGCGTCGACATGCTGGAGGGCGCCGACGGGCCGCTCGTCATGGAGGTCAACTCCTCGCCGGGGCTGCAGGGCATCGAGGAGGCGACCCAGCTGGACGTCGCGGGCGCGATCATCGACTACGTCGCGGGGCAGGTCGCCTTCCCCGAGATCGACGTGCGCCAGCGCCTCTCGGTGTCGACGGGATACGGGGTGGCCGAGCTGCTCGTGCACACGAACGCCGAGCTCGTCGGCAAGACCCTCGGCGAGTCGGGGCTGTGGGAGCGCGACATCACCGTGCTCACGCTGCACCGCGGCGCGACCGTCATCCCGAACCCGCGCAAGGGTCAGCTGCTCGAGGCGGGCGACCGCCTGCTGTGCTTCGGCAAGCTGGAGGAGATGCGCTCGATGATCCCCGAGCGTCGCCGCCGCCGCGCCCGCGTGCGCAGGCTGCCCGCTGAGCCGATCCCGACGGAGGAGTAGGGCTCCGGGACGCAGCACGCCGCACCGGCCCCCGAACGGGGGGTGCCTCTCGCTGTCAGCTTTCCGGCGCTGCCGGGCATGAACCTCCGGGAGGTTCCATGCAGACGACGATCCGGATCACCGCCGTTCAGCTCCTGGGCGGCATCGATCACCACCACGTCATCGCCCTGCGGTGGTCGTCGGAGGACACCGACGAGACCGAGGACAGCACCGTGGAGGAGGTGATGGAGTGGCTCGGACGCGGCCCCCACGTCGCGTGGGTCGGGGAGCGCAACCAGGTGGCCGCGCTTCAGGTCGTGCACGGCCCCCACTCGAGCTGGCTGCAGGCGAACCGGGTGGGCGAGCTCAGTCGGGACCTGCTCGACCTGCCGCGCCGGCGTCTCAGTCCCCGCGTGGACGCGCTCCTGCAACGTCGATGACGCATCTCGCCTCATCCGCCCCGCACGACCGCGGCGACCGCTCCCGTGCTACCGTCGCGAGCGAGCGCGCGGGTCGGACGGGGGGCGGCGATGGCCGACGATCACGACGCCGCGTTCGTCGCCCTGTACCGCGAGCATCACGCGCGGATCGTGAACGCCGCGACCTGGCGGCTGGCCGATGCGAGCCGCGCCGAGGACGTCGCCTCCGAGGTGTTCCGCATCGCCTGGCAGCATCACCGGCGGGGCCGCGAGGTCACCCTGCCGTGGCTCTACGGGATCATGAAGAACGTCGTGCGCCGTGAGCGCCGGCTCCTGGACCGTGCGAAACGGCTCGTCGCGAAGACCGCCCGGCTCGACCCTCCCCGGCAGCTGACCGCACCGAGCGCGGACGGCGAGGCGGCACTGCACGAGGCGCTCGCCCAGCTGCGGCGGCCGGACCGGGAACTCCTCTACATGGCCTACTGGGAGGACCTGCCGGGGCATGAGCTCGCCGCGCTGCTCGGCATCACACCCGACGCGCTCCATGCACGCCTCAGTCGTGCCCGGCGGCGGTTGCGCGGGCTCCTCGACGAGGGAAGCTCCGAGGGGGTGATCCCTCATGGATGAGCTCGAGCGACGCCTCCGCGAGGCGAACCCCTGGCCGATGCGCGACGCCGGCGAGCTCTCCGACCGCGCGGCACGCGAGCTGGCCGCGCTCCTCGACGAGGGACGCACCGCCGCCGCGCCGCGCCGCGCCGCCCGTCCGTCGCGCCGCGCCTGGCGGTGGCCGGCGATCGCCACCGGGGCCGCCGCGCTGCTCTCGGTGCTGGCGGTCGTCAACATCACGAACGCGCCGGTGGCCACGGGATCCCCCTCGCTGCTCGAGTTCACCCCCATCACCGCCTCGGACGAGGAGGTGCTCGCGGAGCTGAGCGCCCGCGCACGCGAGGACGCGACGACGACCGGCACCACCATCCGCTACGAGTCGTGGTCGGCCACGATCATCCCCGGCACGGACACGACCGAGCTCTTCGTGCAGCCCGAGGACGTGACGAGGATCCATGAGCCCGACGGCTCGGGGAGCATCACCACGCGCGCCGGTGAGCTGCGGTGGGGACCGCCTCCTCCCGGGCAGACCCCCAAGGAGCCCGGTGAGGTGACGCGCTCGAGCGTCTACGGGCCGGGCGAGTACCCCCTGCTCTTCCCCGACGCACCCCCGGCCGACCCGGATGCCGACGAGCTGAGGGCCTACCTGCACGCCCATCTCGAGTTCCGGTCGGACGCGACGGCGAGCGACTACTTCGGTGCCGTCGAGGATCTCCTCAACGAGTGGCGACTGAGCGGCCCGCAGAACGCCGCGGTGGTCGAGCTGCTCGGCTCGCTTCCCGGCGTGGAGGTGGCGGGCACGGTGCGCGACCGGCTCGGACGGGAGGGCGTCGCGCTCGTGACGACCACCCGCGCGGACGGGGCCTTCCGCAACGTGCTCGTGTTCGACCCCGCCACGGGTGCCGTGCTGACCTCGGAGATCGACTACCTCGGAGGCGTGGACGAGATCACCCTTCCGTACCCGATCGTGCTGGGATATATCGCATGGAAGACCGACGAACCCGAGCAGCGGGGGCGCTGATCGCGCTCGTCGCCGCCATCCCGCTCCTCATCGCGACTGCACCCGCCCAGGCGGCACCCGCATCGTCCGCTCAGGCGGAGATCGATCGCCTGCTCGACCTCACCCCCGGCGGCACGCAGCTCGACGACCGCACGGTCAGCTGGAACGGCGGCGCGGTCATCGTGCGCGTGGCCCTCCCGTCGGATCCGCCCGCGCGCGCCATCGCGAGCTGCCCGACGGGCTACTACTGCGCCTGGGCGAAGTCCGGATACGGGGGCAACACGATCTGGTTCACCTCGTGCTCCGTCGGGGGCAGCTCGAACAGCCTCGCCCCGCTCGGCGCCGCCGCCCGATCCTTCGCGAACGCCCGTACCTCGGGCACCGTCCAGGTCAAGGACGGCGCGACGGTCGTCGACACGCTCGGTCCCTCGACGGGACGCAGCACGGTGAGCTACGGATCGACCGCGATGGTCTGCTTCACCTGACGGCCGTGGGGCCCGCTCCTTCCGCCTCGGACGAGGGGGACGCCTCAGCCCCGTGCGAAGGTGCTCTCTCGCGCACTCGCGTTGGCGGCGCAGATGACTGCGGCCAGGCTCGCGGCGAGCACGGAGGCCGCCCGACCTGCGGCCCAGGCGGCTCCCCCCGGATGGCGGTACTCGATGACCGTGAGCGCGTCGCTGTCGTTTCCCCGACCGATGCTGGTCTGGTGCAGTTCGAGCACCTCGATCCCGATGTGCTGTGCTGCCAGGGCCACGGTCAGCGCCTCGACGGGTCCGATCCCCTCGTGGGTGCTGGCATGATCCTCACCTCGCACTCGGAGCTCGATGCGCGTGCTGCTTCGACCAGCGGAATCGGAGGTCTCGTAGCCGGTGAGCTCGACCACCTCGCTCGTGTTCCCCGAGACGTAGCTGCGGTGGAAGATGTCCCAGATCTCCTCGGCGGTGACCTCGGCCCCGGAGTCGTCGGCGTGCTGCTGCACCCGCCTGGCGAGGTCGATCTGCAGTCTCCGCGGCAGTTCGATGCCGTACTCGGTTTCGAGCAGGTAGGCGATCCCACCCTTGCCGGACTGCGAGTTCACGCGGATCACGGCGTCGTAGTCGCGCCCGATGTCGGCAGGATCGATGGGCAGGTAGGGCACGCGCCAGGCGATGTCCGCTTCCGGCTGCCCCTCCGCGCGCGCACGCGCACGATGCTCGGCGAGGCCCTTCTTGATCGCGTCTTGATGTGTTCCGCTGAACGCGGTGTGCACGAGGTCTCCGACATAGGGGTGCCGGGGGTGCACCTCGATCCGGTTGCAGTATTCGACCGTGCGGCGGATCTCGTCGATGTCGGAGAAATCGATCATCGGGTCGACGCCCTGCGCGTGCAGGTTCAGCGCGAGGGTCGCGATGTCCACGTTGCCGGTGCGCTCGCCGTTGCCGAAGATGCACCCCTCGACCCGTTGCGCCCCCGCGAGCACCGCCAGTTCCGCACACGCGATTCCGGTGCCGCGATCGTTGTGCGGGTGCACCGAGAGGATGACGTCGTCGCGGCGGGCGAGGTTCTTGTGCATGTACTCGATCTGATCGGCGTAGACGTTCGGTGTGGCGACCTCGACGGTTGCGGGCAGGTTGAGGATCACCGGGCGCTCTGGTCGCGCATCCCACAGTTCGGTCATGGAGTCGCAGATGTCGAGCACGTAGTCCGGTTCGGTGAGGTTGAACACCTCGGGTGAGAACTCGAACCGCACGTTCGGCATGTCGCCGGCGAACTCCAGCACATCGCGCCCCCCGCTGAGGACGAGGTGCTTCAGCTCGGCCGACGCGTGACCGAGCACCAGGTCGCGCCAGGTCGGCGCCGTCGCGGTGTACATGTGGATCACGATCTCGTTGCGGATGCCCTGGATCGAGGCGACGGTCCGCTCGATGAGGTCTCGCCGGGCCGGGGTGAACACGACGATCGTCACGTCCTCGGGCGCGATGTCGGTCTCCGCGATGAGGCGCACGAAGTCGTAGTCGGTCTGCGACGCCGACGGGTATCCGACTTCGATCTCCTTGTACCCCATCGCCACCATCAGCTCGAAGAAGCGGCGCTTGCGGGTGGGGTCCATCGGCTCGGCGAGCGCCTGATTGCCGTCGCGCAGGTCGACGGGAACCCACAGCGGCGCATGGGTGAGACGTCGGGTCGGCCAGTCGCGTTCGGTCAGCGGGACCTCGACGCGCGAGTACACGTCGACGTAGCGGTGCGAGGGCATCTGCGACCGGCGTTGCCGGTTCCAGAACGCGAGCGGCTCCGGTACGGGGCCGGCGGGCGTGGAGATGTGGGGAAAGGCTGTCGCGGTCATCGTCGGGGTTCCTTCTTGCTCGTCTCAGGCGACCGGCACAGGCTTCGGCTCCACGTCGGGGAGCCGGTCTTGGCTAGGCCCCGCCGTGGCGACGAAGGTGAAGGAACTCGTTCGCGAGCATGAGGGCATGCTACCACCACTCCTCAGACAAGTAGAGAAGCTACGATGAGTCCATGGCACAGGTGAGGCGAACCCCGCTCGCGGATCAGGCCGCCGACCTGCTGCTCGACCGCATCCGATCCGGCGAGTGGGCACTCGGCGCGAAGCTGCCGGGCGAAACGACTCTCGCCCCGCAACTCGGCGTCGGCCGCTCCACCGTCCGCGAAGCGATCCGTCAGCTCGCCGGACGCGGTGTGCTCACCACGCGGCAAGGGCTGGGCGTGTTCGTGACCGCGCTCGACGTGCCGGAGGAATGGGACGCCGTTCTCCGCCGCGCCGACATCGTGGCGGTGATCGAGGCCCGCATCGCGATCGAAACCGAGGCCGCGGCTCTCGCCGCCGAACGACGCACTCCCGGCGACCTCCGTGCACTCCGCCAGGCGCTCGCCGTCCGCGATCGACAGCGTGGCGAGGCCGCGGCGCTGATCGACGCGGACACCGCGTTCCATCGCTCCATCGTGATCGCAGCGCACAACCCGATCCTCGCCGAGCTGTTCGACGGCTTCACGCCACGGTTGCGGCAGGCCATGATCGACGTGCTCCGGATGCGGCGCGACCACACGACCGACGCCGACCAGGAGGCGCATGCCCGCCTCGTGCAGGCCATAGCCGACCGTGACACGGAGGGCGCCGCGCAGCAAAGCCGCAGTCACCTGCAGACGATGAAGAATGCGCTCGCCTGAACGATGCGATCGCGGCTCGAGAACGGCGACGACCGAGCTGCATTCGTGCGCGAGGGGGGACTTGAACCCCCACGCCCTTGCGGGCACTGGCACCTGAAGCCAGCGCGTCTGCCAATTCCGCCACTCGCGCATGCGACCCGCGAGAGCGGATCAGCCTAGCGAGACTACCACGCAGCGCGGGCCGGCCCGAACGGGGATGCACCGACCGGTGCGCCCAGTCGAATCCGTCTCGCGTACGACACGACCGAGCCCCGCGACTGACCCCGCGAGGTGGTGAGCCGACTACCATCGGAGAGTCCGAGACAAGCGGAAGGGCACATCGCGCCCGCCGAGAGGAGACCCTTGGGGATTCTCGACGAATTCGAGAAGGGCTTGGAGCGCGTCGTGGGAGGCGCGTTCGCCAAGACCTTCAAGAGCGGTCTCCAGCCCCTCGAGGTCACCGCGGCGCTGCGGCGCGAGCTCGACACGAAGGCCGCCGTCGTCTCGCGCGACCGCATCCTCGTCCCCAACCGCTTCACCGTGCGCCTCGCCCCGTCCGACTACGAGCGGATGACGGGGCTCGGCCCGGCGCTCGTCGACGAGTTCACCCGGCTCGTGCAGCAGCACGCCACCGCCCAGCGGTACTCCTTCGCGGGCGGCATCGACATCCGCCTCGAGTCCGACCCGAAGCTGTCGCCCGGCATCGTGCGCATCGAGTCCGAGAACGTCAGGGGCGAGGTCGCCTGGACGCCCGTGCTCGACATCGGCGGAAAGCGCTACCCGCTGAAGAAGGGCCGCACCGTCATCGGTCGGGGTTCGGATGCCGACATCACGATCCCGGACACCGGCACCTCCCGCAAGCACGTCGAGATCGCCTGGGACGGCACCCGCGGGCAGGTCACCGACCTCGGGTCGACGAACGGCTCCAAGCTCAACGGCCAGCCCGTGACGCAGGCCGTGCTGCAGCCCGACTCGGTCATCGAGATCGGGCGCACCCGTATCGTGTTCCGCGTGCTCGCGCAGGCCGCCGAGCTCGCCCGGCCGGAGGGGGGTGCTCGATGAGCGAGCTGACCCTGCTCGTGCTGCGGCTCGGGTTCCTCATCCTCATGTGGGCGTTCGTCTTCATGGTGGTCTACGCGCTGCGCTCCGACCTGTTCGGCACGCGCGTGCGCAAGCTCCCGCAGCAGGGCACGACCGAGACCTTCCCGTCCACACCGCTGCCGGCACCGGCGGCCGCGGCGCCGCCCCTCGCGTCCGTCACCGAGCCGGTGCGCGCCCAGCCGCACGCGAGCGGCACGACCCCGCGGCGGCTCGTCATCACCTCCGGCCCCAAGGAGGGCATGGAGATCGAGCTGCCGGCCGAGCAGCTCACGATCGGCCGATCGAGCGAGTCGGGCCTCGTCATCCGCGACGACTACACGTCCACCCACCACGCGCGCCTCATGCTGTGGAACGACGAGTGGGTCATCCAGGACCTCGACTCCACGAACGGCACCTTCCTCGACGGCACCCGCGTGACCCTCCCCACCCCCGTGCCGGTCGGCTCCACCGTCACCATCGGCACCACGAGCTTCGAGCTGAGGCGCTAAGCAGTGGCGACGATCCCCACCAGCGCCGCCGTCTCCCACGTCGGCAAGGTCCGCGCGAGCAACCAGGACTCCGGCTACCTCGGCCGGCATCTGTTCATCGTCGCCGACGGGATGGGCGGGCACGCGGGCGGCGACGTCGCGAGCCACATCGCCGCGCAGCGGATCGCCGAGGCCGACCACCCCTACGCGACCCCGGACGACGCGGTCGCCGCCCTGCACGAGGCGCTCATCTCGGCCAACGGCCTGCTCGCCGAGACGGTGTTCGACCACAACGAGCTCACCGGCATGGGCACCACGGTCTCCGCGATCGCCCGCGTGGGCGACAGCTTCGCCCTCGCCCACATCGGCGACTCCCGCGTCTACCGCTTCCGCGCCGGCGAGCTCACCCAGATGACGACCGACCACACCTTCGTGCAACGGCTCGTCGAGTCGGGTCGCATCACGCCCGAGGAGGCGGCGGTGCACCCGCGGCGTGCCGTGCTCATGCGGGTGCTCGGGGATGTGGACGCCTCGCCCGAGATCGACACCGCCGTGCTCGACGTGAAGCCCGGCGACCGCTGGCTGCTGTGCTCGGACGGCCTCTCCGGCTACGTCACCGAGGACAAGATCACGCAGGTGCTCGGCACCATCCGCACGGCGCAGGGGGCCGCCGACCGTCTCGTCAAGGAGAGCCTCGACCACGGCGCCCCCGACAACGTGACCGTCCTGCTGATCGACATCGACGACTCGGAGGGCGCCTCGGGGAGCGCGCCGATCTTCGTGGGCTCCGCGGCGCATCCGCTCACCTTCGGCCAGGAGGAGGAGGTGCGCCGACCCATCCGGCTGCCCACCCTGCTCCTGCACCCCCTCAAGGCGGCGCCCCCCGAGGACGCTCACTTCGAGCCGGAGAGCGAGAGCTACCTCGACGAGCTCATCGAGGAGGACCGCCGCCGCGCGATCCGCCGACGGGTGCTGTGGGGCGTCGGCGTGGGCCTCGCCGCGGCCGCGATCGTGCTCGCGGGATGGCTCGGCTACCGCTGGACACAGATGCACTACTTCGTGGGTGTCAGCGACGGCAACGTCGCCATCTTCCAGGGTGTGCAGCAGTCGATCGGCCCGATCTCGCTGTCGAGCGTCTACCAGACCACGGCGATCGCCGTCGACGACCTCCCCGCCTACCAGCGCGACGCCGTCGAGGCGACGATCAGCGCCGACAGCCTGAAGCAGGCGCTCAACATCGTCGACCGCCTCTCCGCGGCGGCGGGGAACTGACGTGACCGCCCCGCACACGACCGCGATCGGCCGCCCGGATGCGGGCGGCGGCGCGCCGATCACGACGACCATCCGCATCCGGTTGCGCACGCCCGCACGGCTGCGCAACCTCGAGCTGCTGCTGCTCCTCGTCGCGCTCGGGGTGGGCGCGTCGGCGATCGCGCTCGTCGACCTGGGGGCGCTCGGCGAGCTCGACGGGGCGATGCTCACCCTCGCCGCGCTGCCCGCGGGGCTCGTGCTCGTTCTGCACGTCGTGGAACGCGTGGTCGCGCCCGAGGGCGACCCCTTCGTGGTGCCGATCGCCACCGCGCTCACCGGCCTCGGCATCGCGATGATCCACCGCCTCGACATCGCCGAAGGATACGAGGGCTGGTCCGCCTACGCCGTGCGTCAGGCGGTGTGGGCGACGATCGCGATCGTCCTCGCGATCACCGGCCTCGTCCTGGTGCGCAACCATCGGGTTCTGCAGCGGTACCGCTACATCGCGATGTTCCTCGGCATCCTCCTGCTGCTGCTGCCCGTCGTCCCCGTCATCGGCGAGACGGGCGCGAACGCCGACGTCTGGGTGCGGATCGGATTCTTCTCGTTCCAGCCGGGCGAGTTCGCCAAGATCCTGCTGGCCGTGTTCTTCGCCGGATACCTCGTCACGGCGCGCGACTCGCTCTCGATGGTCGGGCGGTCCTTCCTGGGGCTGCGGCTGCCGCGCGCCCGCGACCTCGGCCCGATCCTGGTCGTCTGGGTTCTGTCGATGGGCGTCATCGTGATCCAGAAGGACCTCGGCACCGCCCTCCTCTACTTCGGCCTGTTCCTCGTCATGCTGTACGTCGCCACGGGGCGCGGCAGCTGGATCCTCATCGGGCTCGCCCTGTTCGCCGCGGGCGGCTGGCTCGCCACGCGGATGCTGCCCTACGTGCAGGGGCGGTTCGCGAACTGGCTCGACGCGTTCAACCCCGAGATCTACGACCGCGAGGGCGGCAGCTACCAGCTCGTGCAGGGCATCTTCGGACTCGCCGACGGCGGCCTCATCGGCACCGGGCTCGGGCAGGGCCGACCCGACATCGTGCCGCTCGCCGAGAGCGACTACATCATCGCGAGCCTCGGCGAGGAGCTCGGACTGATCGGCCTGTTCGCCATCCTCAGCCTCTACCTGATCTTCGTCGCGCGCGGCTTCCGCATCGGGGTCGCCGGGCAGGACGACTTCGGCCGCCTGCTCGCCGTCGGCCTGTCGTTCGTCGTGGGCCTGCAGGTCTTCATCGTGATCGGCGGCGTCACGCGCATCATCCCGCTCACCGGCCTCACGACCCCGTTCCTCGCGGCGGGCGGCTCGTCGCTCGTCGCGAACTGGATCATCGTCGCCCTCCTCCTGCGGCTCTCGGATGCGGTGCGCCAGCAGCCGCACGCGGTCGTCGAGTCGGGGGGTGCGGCATGAACAAGGAACTGCGCCGCGTCAGCGTGCTGCTGCTCGCGATGTTCCTCGCCCTGTGCGCCTCCACGACCGTCATCCAGGTCGTGCAGCAGGAACAGCTGCAGGCCGACTCGCGCAACACCCGCACCCTGTACGCGAGCTTCTCCGTCGAGCGCGGTCCGATCCTGGCGGGCGACACCGTCATCGCGCAGTCGGTGCCGAGCGGCGACGAGTACAAGTACCAGCGCGTCTACCCGCAGGGCGAGCTCTACGCGCCCGTCACGGGCTACTTCACCATCCACGGCGAGAACACGGGCCTCGAGGGCAGCCTCAACGACTACCTGAGCGGCCGCGCCAACCAGCAGTTCCTCGACCGGCTGAACGCCATCCTGACGGGGCAGAACCCGCGCGGCGCGACCGTGCAGACGACGATCGACCCCGTCGTGCAGCAGGCGGCATGGGATGCGCTGGGCGGCCTCCAGGGCGCGGTGATCGCGATCGAGCCGAGCACGGGCCGCATCCTCGCCATGGTGTCAACGCCGTCGTTCGACCCGAACCTGCTGGCGGGGCACAACCAGCCGACCGTCATCGAGAACTACGACAAGCTGCTCGCCGCCGACGGCGACCCGCTCATCAACCGCACCATCGGGGGCGCGCTCAACCCGCCCGGGTCGACCTTCAAGCTCGTCGTCGCATCCGCCGCGCTCCAGTCCGGCGACTACACGCCCGAGAGCCAGCTGCCCAACCCGCAGAGCCTCACCCTCCCCGGCACGAGCACCACGATCACCAACTCGGAGGGCGGGGCCTGCGGCGGCGGCGAGACCGTCAGCGTCGCCGACGCCCTGCGCTACTCGTGCAACATCCCCTACGCGGAGCTCGGCGGGGCGCTCGGCTACGACGCGGTCGACGAGCAGGCGCGCGCCTACGGGTTCGAGGACGCCTTCGCCGTGCCGATGAAGGTCACGCCGAGCGTCTTCCCCGAGCCGGAGAGCGACGCGCAGCTCATGCTGCAGTCCTTCGGCCAGGGCAACGACCGGGTGACGCCGTTCCAGATGGCCATGGTCTCGGCCTCGATCGCGAACGGCGGCCAGCTGATGCGCCCGAACCTCGTCGAGCGGATCAGCGCCCCCGACCTCTCCGTGCTCGAGCAGTTCGAGCCCGAGATGTACAACCGCGCGATCAGCTCCGGCGTCGCGGCGAGCATGACTCAGATGATGGTCGCGAATGTCGCCAGCGGCGCGGCCAGTAATGCGAGAATCAGTGGTGTCGATGTCGCGGGCAAGACGGGCACAGCACAGAACGGCACGAACCAGCCGCACACGCTCTGGTTCACCGGATTCGCCCCCGCCACCGACCCGAAGGTCGCCGTGGCGGTGGTGGTCGAGAACGGCGGAGGCCAGGGCCAGTCCGGTTTCGGGAACACGATCGCGGCTCCGATCGCGAAGAAGGTCATAGAGGCGGTGCTGAACAGATGAGACCCACGAGCGGGCTCACCTTCGGGGGGCGATACCAGCTGTCGAGCCGGATCGCGATCGGCGGCATGGGTGAGGTGTGGCAGGCGACCGACCTCGTGATCGGGCGCACCGTCGCCATCAAGATCCTCAAGGACGAGTACCTGGGCGATCCCGGCTTCCTCGAGCGCTTCCGCGCCGAGGCCCGGCACGCCGCCCTCGTCAACCACGAGGGCATCGCGAACGTCTTCGACTACGGCGAGGAGGACGGCTCCGCCTACCTCGTGATGGAGCTCGTGCCCGGCGAGGCGCTCTCCACGGTGCTCGAGCGCGAGAAGGTGCTCTCGACGGACCGCGTGCTCGACATCGTCGCGCAGACGGCGTCCGCGCTCCAGGCCGCGCACTCGGCGGGGCTCGTGCACCGCGACATCAAGCCCGGCAACCTGCTCATCACGCCCGACGGGCGCGTCAAGATCACCGACTTCGGCATCGCACGGATCGCCGACCAGGTGCCGCTCACCGCCACCGGCCAGGTGATGGGCACCGTGCAGTACCTCTCGCCCGAGCAGGCGAGCGGGCATCCGGCGTCGCCGTCGACCGACATCTACTCGCTCGGCATCGTCGCCTACGAGGCGCTCGCCGGCCGCCGGCCGTTCACGGGCGAGTCGCAGGTGGCGATCGCGATGGCGCAGATCAACGAGGCGCCGCCGGACCTGCCGGTGACGATCTCCGAGCCGGTGCGCAACCTGGTCTACTCGTCCATCGCGAAGCGCCCCGAGGACCGGCCCGCGACCGCCGCGCACCTGGCGCGCGCAGCCCAGGCGCTGCGGCGCGGGGACGTCGCCGGCGCTGCCGCCGCCGTGCCCGGGGTCGCCTCGGGCGCGATCGCAGTCGATTCCGCGGCGACCGCCGCGACCCGCGTCATGCCGTCCGCGGGAGCCCCGGCCCCCACCACCCCCGTCGAGGAGACGCGCCGCCGCAGCCCCTGGATGTGGCCGCTCATCGCGATCGTCTCCCTCCTCGCGGTGGCGCTCATCGCGATCATCATCGTGTTCGCGGTGCAGCCGCGCGGGGGCGACGAGCCGAGCACCCCGCCGTCGACGCCCCCCAGCAAGACGCCGAGCGACACCCCCAGCGCCTCGCCGACCGAGGACAGTGTCTTCATCGCGCGTGCCGACTTCGAGGGCAAGCCGGTCGGCGAGGCGACGGATGCTTTGCTCGCCCTCGACCCGACCTTCCAAGTGAAGATCACCGACAGCTCTCCCGCCGCATCTTCGCCCTCCCAGGCGGGAACCGTCAAGACGATCTCGCCCTCGGGCAACGTGCCGAAGGGTTCGACGATCATGTTGACGGTATACGGCCCCTTCCCGGCGCCGTCCGCACCCGCGACGCTGACCGCAGGCTCGGCGACCGGCGACCCGGGCGACCCGATCACCCTCACCGTGCCGGAGAAGTACCCTGGCTGCCCCACGGGCTACGCGCTCGAGTCGTACGTCGTGACCCTTACCAACGCGACGTTCGTGAGCGGTGGCGGGACCGAGGCGACGCTGCCGGCCACCGACCCGATGTCGTTCGACATCCAGTTGGGGACGAGCGGGCAGGCGAAGGCCGTCTACGCGGCCCGCTGCGCCAGCGGGATCACCTCTCAGACCTCCAGCCCCGTCACGATCACCGTGAACTGAGCATCCGTCTGCAGGCGGATCCGGCGTGCAGACGCCACGGCTAGACTGACCGCGTGAGTGACGCAGTGATCGAGAGCGTGCGCACGCTCGCCGGTCGCTACGAGCTCGGCAAGCTGCTGGGGCGCGGGGGCATGGCCGAGGTGCGCGAGGGCCTCGACACCCGCCTCAACCGACGCGTCGCCATCAAGCTGCTGCGCCCCACCCTCGCGACCGACCCCGCGTTCCGCACCCGGTTCCGTCAGGAGGCGCAGGCCGCGGCCCGCATGGCGCACCCCACGATCGTGCGCGTCTTCGACGCGGGCGAGGAGACCGTCCGCGGCCCGGACGGCCACGACGTGCAGCTGCCCTTCATCGTCATGGAGCGCGTCGAGGGCAAGCTGCTCTCCGACCTCATCGCCACGGGCCCCCTCGACTCCGCGGAGGCCGCGCGCATCGCCACCGGCATCCTCACGGCGCTCGAGTACTCCCACCGCGCGGGCGTCGTGCACCGCGACATCAAGCCCGGCAACGTGATGATCACGCCCAACGGGCAGGTCAAGGTCATGGACTTCGGCATCGCCCGGGCCATCTCCGAGTCGTCGGCGAACGTCGCGCAGACGAGCGCGGTGCTCGGCACGGCCAGCTACTTCTCGCCCGAGCAGGCGCGCGGCGAGGCCGTCGACGCCCGCACCGACCTCTACTCCACCGGCGTGGTCCTCTACGAGATGCTCACCGGCCGTGCGCCGTTCCGCGGCGACTCCCCCGTGGCCGTGGCCTACCAGCACGTGAGCGAGTTGCCGACGCCGCCGAACGCGGTGAACCCCAGCGTCTCGCCTGCCATGAGCGCCGTCGTGATGCACGCTCTCGCCAAGGATCGCTTCGAGCGCTTCCAGAGCGCCGCCGAGTTCAAGGCCGACCTCGAGGTGGCCGCGGGCGGCAAGGTGCCAGACCGCGCCCCCGGGTCCGACGACTTCAACGCGACCCTGTTCGGCGTGAACCCGAACTCGACCGCGGCGTCCGAGGCGACGCTGCGGCGTCTCGCCAACGACGAGAACCGCCCGACCCGCACCCAGAGCCGCCCGCCGGTGGCCTGGATCTGGGGCGGCATCGCCGTCATGGTCGTCATCATCGTCGCCGCGATGGTGTGGGTCTTCAGCCTCTCGCCCACCAACATCGCGCCCGACCTCGCGGTGAAGGTGCCGGACGTCGTGGGCGAACAGGCGGAGAGCGGCATCCAGACCCTCACCGACGCCGGGCTCACGCCGCACCGCATCGACCAGGCGAGCACCAAGGTCGACGCCGGCCTCATCATCTCGACGAGCATCGACGCGGGCACCAAGGTCAGCAAGGGCGAGGACATCGACGTGGTCGTCTCGACGGGTCCGCCGTCGGTCAACCTGCCCACCCTCACCTACCTGGCCGAGGCGGATGCGATCACCAAGATCCAGGAACTCGGTCTCGTCTACGGCACGAGCAGCTCGCAGAACCACCCGAGCATCCCGGCGGGGCAGGTGATCGGGTTCACGCTCGGCGACGACACCTCGATGATGACCGGCAGCCAGACCGTCCCCGCGGGCAGCACGGTGAACCTCGTGCTCTCGACCGGGCTCGTGACGGTCGCCGACTTCGTCGGGCAGCCGGTCACCGACGCCCAGGCCGCGCTCCAGCAGCTGCAGCTGAGCGTCGCGCTGAAGCCCGACGGCAGCTGCGGCGGCGGCAACGTGACGGCTCAGTCGGCCAAGGGCGACGTTCCGCAGCGCTCGACCATCACCCTGACCTACTGCCAGGGCTCCTGAGCCGACGGGTCAGCCGAGCCGGACGAGCGGGTTGAGGCCGGCGGCGCGCTCGACGGCCTCGGGCATCCCCGTCGCCGCGAGCCAGTTGCCCAGCATCCGGTAGCCGCCCTCGGTGAGCACCGACTCGGGGTGGAACTGCACGCCGAACACCGGCGCCTCCCGATGCCGCAGGCCCATGATGACACCGCCGTCGGTGCGCGCCGTCACCTCGAGCACCTCGGGCACGGTCGAGTCGACGACGGCGAGCGAGTGGTAGCGGGTCGCGCGGAACGGCTGCGGCACCCCGTCGAAGAACGCGGAGTCGTCGTGGCGGATGAGCGAGGTCTTGCCGTGCATGAGCTCGTCCGCGTGCGTCACGGTCGCACCGAGCGCCTCCGCGATCGCCTGATGGCCGAGACACACGCCGAGCAGGGGAGAGCCCGCCTCGATGGCCGCACGCACCACGGGGATCGAGACGCCGGCTTCCGCGGGCGTGCCCGGGCCGGGGGAGAGCAGCACCGCGTCGTAGGCCGCGATGCGCTCGGCGGCGTCGGCGGCGGTGAAGTCGTCGTTGCGCACCACCTCGATCTCCGCACCCAGCTGCACGAGGTAGCCGGCGAGCGTGTAGACGAAGCTGTCGTAGTTGTCGACGACGAGCACGCGCGTCACTGGTCCACCGTCACTTCCTGCAGGCTGATGAACTGGTCCACCCAGGGGAACACCCAGAATACGAGTGCGGCGAGCGCCGCCGCGAGCAGCACGAGCAGGATGAGCAACCGCACCCACCAGGGACCGGGCAGCACCCGCCAGAGGGCTCCGTACATCAGGCGGCCCCCGTCCCGGTCACCGTCGCCGCGATCTCCTGCGGTGCACCGAACCCGGGCTTCGACGCATCCCGCGGGAAGAAGCCCTCGTAGACGCCGTACGCGATGATGCGCTCGACGGAGGTGAGGATGGGGTTGCAGCTCGTGAGGGTGATGTACCGCTCCGACGGCGCCGTGGACGGGTCCTGCGGCACCGGGTCGAGCACGCCCACCCCGCTCGCCCGCACGTACTCGAGGTTGCGGAAGCTGTAGAGGTACCAGCCGGCCGCGGTCTCCACGTAGATGTGGTCGCCGAGCTGCAGCTCGTGGATGTTGTGCAGCGATCCGCCCTTGGTGGTGCGGTGCGCGGCGATCGCGAAGTTGCCGACCTCGCCCGGCATCTGGGTGCTCGGGTAGTGGCCGAGCTCGCCCTTGTTGAGCACGTCGTAGACGCCGACGCCCTGGGCGATCGGCCGGTAGTAGTCGGCTCCCCAGCGCGGCACGACGAGCATGCCGAACTGCTGCGCGTTGGCGGGGGCCGCCTGCACGGGCGGCGCATCCGTCGAGGGCTCGTCCGGGTCGGGCGTCTCGCTCGGGTCGGGGCTCGGGGTGGCGGCGGCCTGCTCGTTCCACCGCTGGCTCTGGGCGTTGGCCTGCTGCTGGAGCTCGTTGCCGACGATGCCGTCGTAGAACCAGAGCTGCCATCCGATGAACAGCAGCACGACGAGCCCGGAGGTGATGAGCAGCTCGCCGATGATGCCGACCACCGACACTCGGCGGCGCGCGCGCAGGGATCGACGGCCGGGCATGAGCCGATTGTAGGGGGCGGATGCTGGGCCCCGGCTTCGGGCTCCCTGGGGGGCCAGGCTATGATCTCCGCATGGCCCGTCCCAAAACCCGTACCAAGCCGGCCGCGCAGGATGCCGTGAAGGGCGAAGACGCCCCCAACCCCGTGTGGTTCAAGCCGGTGATGTTCGGCTTCATGCTCATCGGCCTCGCCTGGATCATCGTCTACTACGTCAGCCAGAACTCCTGGCCGCTTCCCGCGCTCGGCCCGGGCAACATCCTCATCGGCTTCGGCATCATGTTCGTCGGCTTCCTCATGACGACGCGGTGGCGCTGAGCCCCTTCCCGCTACCCGAAATACACGCGTGTAATTCTGTCCACACTGTGGACGGGGCTGTGGAGAGCGCCCGGCGCGACGGCCCCTAGAACAGGCCGACGTTGACGACGACGGCGATGGCCGCGAGCGCCACCACGGCACCGCCGATGATGAGGTAGGGCGTCGACGCCTTCGAGCGGGGACGCTCCTCGTAGAACTGCAGCAGGTAGGTCGAGCCCGCGCCGGCGAGCAGGCCGCCGAAGATGAGCGGGATCGAGCCCCCTCCCAGAGCGAGGTTGAGCGCCAGGTTGATCGCCAGCACGACCAGGATCTGCGTGCGCGCCGGCGGGTACGACCACATGAGCACCGCGTAGGAGCCGAGCAGGCCGAAGAGCCCCGCCGCGAGCCCGTACGCGACGCCCCCGAAGATCAGCTGGGCCGCCGCGCCGAAGATCGACGCGGCGAAGAACACGGTGAGGAACCGGGTGCGTCCGAAGTTGCGCTCGACCGACGGCGCGAACAGCAGCCAGAAGAAGAGGGCGAGGGCGAACAGCAGGAGGCCCTGGATGCTCGCAGCGGCCGGGTAGGCGAAGGGGAAGGTCGCGAACCTCCAGAGCTGCCACGCGGTGTTGGGGAATGCCGCGAGCCAGATCACGGGCAGGTTCGCGGTGAAGAGTCCCACGAGCCACAGCGCGATCGCGCTCGCCGCGAAGATCCAGCTGAACGGCGGGGACTCGCCTCCCGGCCGGAGCAGACCGCTCACCCAGCCGCCGAATCCACCCTGGGTCGCGGATGCGGCAGGCGCGCGCCGCGCGGCCGCGCGTTTCTTGACGGGCTTGGTGTGCGTCGCTGTCCACTGCACGGAACCGCCCGACTCCCGGACGCAGTCCGGGCACTGCACCCCCACGGGCGCGAGGATCTGGCACTCGGGGCAGATGGTGCGACCGCACCGCTGGCACAGCACCCAGCTCTGCCGGTCGGGATGGCGATAGCAGACGGAGGGGTCCTCCTCGATGTGCTCGCCGAAGCGGGGAGAGCTCACCGCGCCTCGACGTCGATACCGGTGATCACCACGTCCTCGAGCGGCTTGTCGCGCCCGTCGGTCGGCACCGCCTCGATCGCGTCGACGACGCGCCGGGACTCGTCGTCGGCGACCTCGCCGAAGATCGTGTGCTTGCGGTTCAGCCAGGGGGTGGGAACCGTGGTGATGAAGAACTGGGAGCCGTTCGTGCCGCGGCCGCCCTGGAGGCCGGCGTTCGCCATCGCGAGCAGGTACGGCTGGTCGAAGACGAGCTCGGGGTGGATCTCGTCGTCGAACTGGTAGCCGGGACCGCCGATGCCCTGCCCGAGCGGGTCGCCGCCCTGGAGCATGAAGTCCTTGATGATGCGGTGGAAGATCACGCCGTCGTAGAGGGGCGTGGTGGAGACCTCGCCGGTGCCCGGGTGCTGCCACTGCTTGGTGCCCGTGGCGAGGCCGACGAAGTTGTCGACGGTGACGGGCGCGTGGTTGCCGAACAGGTTGACCTTGATGTCGCCGAGGGTGGTGTGGATGGTCGCGACAGCGGTGGGAAGTGGCATTCGGCCATTGTTTCACACGGGCCGCATGGCAGGATGGGAGCACGCTCAGCCGCAAACGGAGGTCGTCATGGCACTGTCCCGCAAGCGTCAGAAGGAGCTCAAGAAGCTCAAGCGCTCGGCCGACGAGCTCTGGGATCAGCAGCGCGACGCGCTCGACCAGGCCTCGCACGTGCTGCGCGAGGCCACCCGGCAGGCCAACGCCCTCGCCCGTGAGGAGGTCGCTCCGCGGGTGGCGGGCGTCTACACGGATCACGTGCAGCCGGTCGTCGCGACCGGCATCGCCGGCGCCCGCACCGCGGGCTCCGCGGTCAAGGAGAAGGTCGTCGGGGATGTGCTCCCCGCGCTGACCGGCGCGGTCGGCTCGGCGATCGCGGTCATCGAGGCGGTGCGCGACCCGCGGGTGCGCGAGGTGGTGCGCTCGGCGGCCCGTTCGGGCGGCAAGGTCGTGAAGCTGGCCCCGCCGCCCAAGAAGGGTCCCGGTCCCGGCACCTACATCGCGATCGGCGTCGGCGTGCTCGCCGTGGCTGGGATCGCCTACGCGGCGTGGCAGACGCTGCGCGCGGACGAGGACCTCTGGATCGAGGACCTCGCGGACGTCGGCGCGATCGACGTGGGCGACGACGACGAGGACGAGTTCTAGGAACCCGGTGAGCCCTGCCGCGACCCGCGCGGTGCGAGCGCTGCTGCTGCTCGTCACCGCGCTCGGTCTCGCCCTGGGCGTCGCCACGACGACGGTCTACGACCGCCCCGCGGGCGCGACCGTCATCGAGGTGGAGTGCGTCAACGCGCTCGTCGTCACCGCCGAGGTCGTCGCCACGGCGACGGACGCGGTGGGCGTGAGCCCCGCATCCGGCGCCCTCGCGCTCGGGATGATCGCGGCAGCCGTGGGCATCTGCTTCGCGGTGGTGCTGGGCCGGATGCGGCTGGCCGGGCTGCTGCGGAGGCTGCGCCCACGACCGGCGGAGCCGACCGGCGGCGCGGTCCGCGGCTCCGGCACCTCGCGCCCCGGCGCGGAGCCGCTCTTCGACTCCCTCGCGGTCATCCGGATCTGATCGGCCGGGCCAATGCGCCCGCCGCCGACCCCATCAGATTCGACCGAAACCGGAGTTCACCATGTCCAGCACCACCGCCGCGCGCTCGAACGCGCGCTTCGCCATCCTCGTCACCCTCGCCGTGCTCACCGTCGGCGCCATCATCGTGGCCGGCTTGCTCGCCACCCGACCCGGCCCCACCGCGCCAGAGGCGGGGGTGTCGCTCGTCACCCCCGACACGCAGCTCCTCGCCGAGGGCTCCTCGGGCGTGGAGCTCGTCGAGTTCGGCGACTTCGAGTGCCCCGCCTGCGCGACGTTCGAGCCGTACCTCGACGAGCTGCGGGAACGCTACGCCGGCGAGCTGACGATCGCCTTCCGCCACTTCCCGCTCCCGCAGCACACCCACGCGATCGACGCGGCGCTCGCCGCCGAGGCCGCCGGCCTCCAGGGACGGTTCGCCGAGATGCACGACCTGCTGTACGCGACGCAGGGGGAGTGGAGCGGGGCGGACGACGCGGCCGCGTTGTTCCGCGGGTACGCGGAGCGGCTCGGGCTCGATCTCGCCGCCTACGACACGGCGGTCGCGGATGCCGGCACGCGCGCCGCCGTCGATGCCGACGCCGAGGCGGGCGCCGCCCTCGGCGTGAACAGCACCCCCACCTTCTACCTCGACGGGAAGCGGCTCGAGCTGACGCGCTACACCGACCTCGCGGATGCGGTGGAGGCCGCGCTCGCGGACGCGCGGTGACGCCGGGGCGGGCTACCCGCATCCGGGGGCACCGGGTAGCCTGCCCTTCGTGACGCCCGACGAGAATCCGCCGACGCCGGACGAGCCCGCGGGGGAGCCGACGCAGCCGGGCGGTTCGCCGACGCCCGAGCCGGCCGCATCCGAGCCGACGCCCGAGAAGCCGGTGGTCGACGACGGGCACGGCCCCGCTCTCGCGCCGCAGCGCTGCGTGAACTGCGGCTCGACTCAGCTGCACCAGGACACCAACGGCGTCTGGCACTGCGACTTCTGCCGCTCCACCTTCCGTGCCGACGACCCCGCGATGATCGTCGTCGACTCCCCCGAGGTGCAGCAGGCGAACGAGAACGTGGTCGACACGGCCGACATGCTCACCTTCGACCAGCAGCAGGCGGTCGGCGCCCACCTCCGGGGTCTCGGCAAGCAGCACGACGTCGTCGTCGTGGTCGAGACGGTCAACACGATCACCGAGAACGTCGAGTACTACGCCCGGAAGCGCGCCCAGGAGCTGGGTGTCGGCGACGCGGCGAAGGACAACGGGATCTACATCCTGCTCGTGCGCGAGCCCCGCCGCATCCAGGTGCAGGCGGGCAACGGAGTCTCCACCTACCTGGGCGGCGGCGACATCGACGCCGTGGTGAAGGAGAAGGTGGTCCCGAAGTTCAAGGCGGGCGACCTGGTCTCCGGCCTCATCGAGGGTGCCGACGCGCTCGTCGACACCTACCTCGACAACCGGGCGACCAACAACGTGCGCACGGGATCGCGTGCCTCCGGGCCGACGACGATCGGCAGCGCCCAGCCGTTCCGATACGCATCCTCCTCGTCCCGGTCCGGGGATGGCGGGGACGGCAAGTCGCCTCTGCGCTACCTCCCTTTCGTCATCGTGGTCATCATCCTCATCTGGATCTTCGCGACCGGAGGGTTCCGGGGCGGCGGATCGGGCGGCGGGGGCGGCGGCTACGACGACTCCGGATACGACTCGGGCTACGACTCCGGCGGCGGCTCCGACTGGGGCGGCGGGGGCGGCTACGACTCCGGGGGCGGGAGCGACTACGGCGGGGGCGGATTCGACTCCGGCTCCGGCGGCGGCTCCGACTGGTAGCGGCGGCCCGGCCGATCCGCCGCAGCCGGGGACGGGACGCAGGGATGCGCGGTTCGGCGTGACACCTCGCCGGTGTGAGGATGGTCGTACGAGCGGAAGGCGGACGGCATGGAGGGTTTCGACGTCGTGGAGGCGGGCATCCCGGAGCTGCTCGCAGCGCTGGACGGCGGCCGGGTGACGAGCGTCGACCTCGTCTGCGCCTACCTGAACCGCATCGCCTACTACGACCGCACGGGCCTGTGCCTGCACGCGATCGCCGTGCTCAACCCCGACTGCCTCGCGGACGCCGCGGCGTCGGATGCGCGGCGTCGCGCCGGCACAGCGGGCCCGCTCGAGGGCGTCCCCTTCACCGTCAAGGACAGCTACAAGGTCGCCGGACTCACGGTGGCATCCGGCTCGCCCGCGCTCGCGGAGCTCGTCGCGAACGAGGACGCGGCATCCGTCGCCCAGCTGCGGGCCGCGGGCGCGGTGCTGATCGGCAAGACGAACATGCCGCCGATGGCGGCGGGCGGTGTGCAGCCGGGGGTCTACGACTACGCGCGCAGCCCCTACAACCCCGAGTACCTGACGGCGGCGTACGGCTCGGGGTCGTCCAACGGCTCGGGCACGGCGACCGCCGCGAGCATGGCGGCCTTCGGGATGGCGGAGGAGACGGTGTCGTCGGGCCGCTCGCCCGCCTCGAACAACGCGCTCGTCGCGTACACGCCCTCGCGCGGCGTGCTCTCGATCCGCGGCAACTGGCCCCTGCGCCCCACCTGCGATGTCGTCGTTCCGCACACACGGACGGTCTCCGACCTGCTCGTGCTGCTCGCCGTGCTCGCCGTGACCGACCCGGTGCGCCGCGGCGACTTCTGGCGGCAGCAGACCGCGGTCGAGCTTCCCGCCCCGGAGGAGGTGCTGCCGCATCCGGTCGCCCGCCCGCGCCCGGAACGGCTCGACGGCCTGCGCATCGGCGTGCCGCGCATGTTCATCGGCGAGGACGCGGAGCTGACGGACCCGCCCGTCGTGCGCCCCTCGGTGAGACGCCTGTGGGATCGCGCGGCGGACGACCTCCGCGGGCTCGGCGCCGAGGTGGTCGAGGTCGACTTCCCGGTGGTGTCGAACTACGAGGAGAGCAAGCCGGATGCGGTGGGGCTGCCCGCGCGCGGCCTCGTGCCGGCGACGTGGCGGTTGCTCGAGGGCAGCACGGTGACCGCGATGGCGCTCGACCAGTTCCTTCGCGAGAACGCCGACCCGGCGCTGTCCAGCTGGGCGGACGTCGACGGCGACACCGTGTTCCCGACCGAGACCGCGCCCGTGCCGGTGTGGATCACCCGGGCGCGCGGCGGCTTCGACTGGCAGCGGCTCGCCGAGCTCGTGAAGGAGGGACTGCCCGCGGAGTACGACGACATCCCGGAGCTCGCGCAGCTGCTGCGCGGGCTCGAGGAGGCGCGACGGCTGGACCTCGAGGAGTGGATGACGCGCGAGCGGCTCGACCTGATCGTGTTCCCCGCCGCCGGCGACGTCGGTCGCGACGACCTGTTCACGCGGCCGGAGAGCCTCGAGCACGCGTCCCGCAACGGCGTCGTCTACTCGAGCACCAACCGCGTGCTGCGGCACCTCGGCATCCCGAGCGTGACGGTGCCGATGGGGTTCATGTCCGACCTGCAGATGCCGGTCGGGCTCACCTTCGCCGGCCCCGCCTACAGCGACGACCGCCTGCTCGACTACGCGGCCGCGTACGAGGGCGCCACGCGGCGGCGGGAGGGCGGCGCGTTCCTCACCCCGACGCTCCCGAGCAACCGGATCGCCGCGGCGCGGCCGTATACGGCGGATCCCGCCCCGGCGCCGGAGTTCCTCGTCACGATCGGGCGGAGCGGACGGTCGTGGGAGGTCGAGGTGCGGGTGCCGGCCGAGGCGAGCGCGGAAGTGTGGGCGGACGGCCACATCCTGCGGCCGGTCGAGGGCGATCCGGGCGCGTTCCGCGGCCGCGTCTCGCTCGCTCGGCGACGGCTCACCGACGAGGTGCTCGTGCTCGTAAAGGCGGCGGGCGCGGCAGGCATGCGGTTCGTGCCGCTGCCCGCCGACTGAGGGCTATATCGAAGCGGAGCCGCCTCCCCCTCGACCCGCGCCGACGAGCTCGAGGGGGAGGACGGCGGACTCACCGACGAAGCCGCGCGGGTGCGGGCGCTCGCGACGGATCGAAGCCGGGCAGCTGCTCCACAAGGGCCTCGGCCCAGCGGAATCCAGCGTCCACCGTGCGGCCCGCGATGTGAGGCGTGTGCACGACGTTGCTGCGCCCCAGCAGGGGGTCGTCGGCCGGGAGGGGTTCGACGTCGAAGACGTCCGCCGCGAGCGCCAGCTCGTCGGCGAGGACCCGCCGCCGCAGCTCGACCGTGTCGCAGATCGCGGCGCGTGTCACCATCACCACGAGCGCGCCGTCAGGGATGGCACGGATCAGCTCTGCCGTGACGAGGCCCACCGTCGCGGGCGTGTGCGGCACCATCGGCACGAAGATGTCGGCGTCCCGGGGCAGCTCATCGAGCTGCCACTCGCGGCGCGCCCCCGCCCTGTGGAAAGACGGCTCGGATGCGAAGGGGTCCCACGCGGCGACATCCGCGCCGAGCATCGACACGAAGCTCGCGTAGCGGCTCGCGATATTGCCGGCACCCACGATGCGCACCCGCTTGCCGGCGACGGTGCCGCTCGTGAACCGGAGGTCGTCGCTGAGCTGCTCGGCCTCGTACTCCCAGCCGGTGCCGGGCCCGCGCAGTGTCAGCTCCGAGCGCCGCGGGATGCCCCGCAGCGCCGCGATGGTGAGCCCCAGCGCGAACTCCGATACGGACTGCCCCCAGTACCCTTCGGACGGATGGGCGATGCGGCGGATCCCGCGCTCCTCCAGCAGGGCGTCGACCGCCGGATCGGAGGAGTATCCGCGCGTCGTGAACGCCTCGACCAGTGCGGGGTATTCGTCGAGCTGCTCGGCGCCGAGCTCGCCCGCGAGCCAGAACAGCCGGTCGACCTGGGGGGACCCGGCCGGCGGCCGATCGCCCTCGGCGCGGATGATTTCGACCTCGTCGATGGTTCCGAGCAGCCTGGCCAGATGCTCGGCGCTCACGGGCCAGATCTCGTCGAAACGGGGGAAGGTGACGATCCGGGTGGTCATGCGTGCTCCTTTGCGAACGCGCCCCAGCGCGTCTCGATCTCATGGTCGGTCAGATCGGCGTCACCCACGACGACGCCGTAGACGAAGGTGCGGAACCGTTCGGCGGCGAGCACCCACGGTCCGGCGAGGCTCGGCGACGGACCGACGCCGAGCTGGTTGTCGATGCGCCAGGGCACCGGATGCTCGAGGTTGCCCGGATGGTCCAGCAGCGCGACGCGCGCCGGGCGCCCCGTCTCCGGTAGCGGCATCCGCACCGCCACCCAGCGCGCCCGGTTGGCCGGGCCGTTCGTGCCCTCGCTGTCGACGGCCGAGCCGCCCGTCTCGTCGCGGTACGGCATCCGGAGGAACAGGCCGCCGTAGTCGTACCGGCCGAAGACGAGGTCGCGGTCGGCCGTGAGCGTCCACTCGAGACGCAGCTCGAGACGCGTGTCGTGGTCACGGAGGGTCCAGCGCTGGAGGTCGCGGAACATCCGCTCCCCCTGCGGGTCGAGATAGTCCGTCTCTACCGCCCAGTGCGCCGCGCCGACCTCGGTACGAGGCACGCCCACGATGCGCGAGGAGAAGGTGCCGTCCAGGTCGGCCGTCGCCGGCCAGAGCTTCTCGCTCCAGAAGCCCACCCCGTTGACGTCGTTCAGCCCGATGTAGAGACCGTGCTGCCACGGGTGATGGCCGGGCTGGTCCTCCGTGACGCTCCCGGCGCCGGCGGGCGCCTCGATGGGGTGCAGATAGGGTCGTCCGCCGTCGGGGGCGTTCTGCACGACGAGCGGATGCGCGTCTCCGTCGCGGAACACGGCGACGTGGTGGGCGTCGGATTCGGTGCGGAGGTCAGACACGGATGGCTCCTCGGTAGTCGGGCAGGCGTACGTCTCTGCCGGTGATGGACGACTCGTGTGCGGCGATCCCGGCGGCGGTCCAGTTGGCCGAGGTGAAGACGTCGGGGAACGGCGGCCGGTCGTCGAGCACCGCGGTGATGAACTCGTGGGCGAGATGCGGATGGGATCCGCCGTGCCCGCTGCCCTGCACGAAAGACAGGTGGGCGTTGTCGCCGGCGTCATAGACGCCGTGCCGGGTGAACTCCTGGATCTCCTCGGGGAGCAGGTGCGCGAAGTCCGGCACGGTCACCCGCTCGCCTTCTTCGCCGACGAAGACCACGGGGTCCTCGCGCTCCAGCTGCTGCCACTCGTAGCTCATGAGCGAGCCGTATACGTCGAAGCTCTCCACGTACTCGCGTGCGACGTCGTAGAGGGAGCGGGTGACCTCCATCGCGAGGTCCGAGTCCCGCAGCTGGAACAGCGCCGTCTGCACGGCGAACGGCGGCCCGCCCGAGCCGTCGTCGCGACGCACTCGGCCCGAGCCGAAGCACACGACCCGATCCGCTTCGGCCCCCGCAAGCGCCAGCAGCGGCGAGACCGCGTGGGTCGCGTAGTGCATCGGAGGCAGCTCCCGCCAGTAGGCGGGCCAGCCGGCCATCTCCTGCATGTGAGCCCCGCGAAGGAACTGGATGCGGCCGAGCTTGCCGGTCTCGAGCAGTTCACGGGCGTAGAGGAACTCGCGGGTGTACACCGCGGTCTCCATCATCATGTAGTGACGGCCCGAGCGTCGCTGGGCGTCGACGATGCGGGCGATGTCCTCGAGGGAGGTCGCCATCGGCACCGTGCAGGCCACGTGCTTGCCCGCCTCGAGCGCGCGCACCGACTGTTCGGCGTGAACGCCGATCGGCGAGTTGATGTGGATCGCATCGATCGAGTCGTCGTCGAGCATCGACTCCAGGCTCGTGTAGCGTCTCTCCACCCCGAAGTGGTCGGCGACACGGTTCAGCTGATCTTCCGAGCGCTGACAGACGGCGACGAGCTCCGCTTCGGGATGCGCCTGATAGATGGGGATGAACTCGGCGCCGAAGCCGAGCCCGACGATCCCGATCCGGAGTTTGCGCGACATGGTGTCCTCTCTCGAAGGTGCGGGACGAGATGCGCTCGACGTCCCGGGGTGGGTGGCGCCCGTCATCCCGCGACCCCACCGCTCGCGCGACCGGTGACGAGGCGTCGCTGTGGCTTGCCGAGGTCGAGCGCGGGGGGAGTCGCCGAGGCGGGGCCGCGGCGGACGGGCGTGCGAGCCCGCGAGTGCATGGGTGCCAAGTGTCGTCAACTCCTTTGTCGGATGGCTCCGTGCCTGAAACGGTAGGGGCCGGCCCGGAGGGAGGCCATGCGATATGCCGAGGTCTTCCTGCGTTTTCTGGCAGATTCGCCTCGGCTGGTTGCCAAGATCCTTCGGGAAGGCAAGATAGGTGGTCATGACCGAGCCGCCGACGCGACACGTGGCACTCATCGTCGAGACCTCCAACGCCTACGCGCGCGGGCTGCTCGCCGGGATCCATGAGTTCGTCGTCACCCAGCCCAGGTGGTCGATCTATCTCGGCGAGCACAGTCGGCAGGACTCCGACCTCTCCTGGCTCGAGGGCTGGCGGGGCGACGGCGTCATCGCCCGCATCGAGAACCAGCGCACGGCGCGCCAGGTGCGCCGACTGGGCCTTCCGGTGGTCGACGTGAGCGCCGCGGGACTCGCGGAGGAGTTCCCCGTCGTCGAGACCGACGACGACGCCATCGTGCGGCTCGCGCTTCAGCACTTCGCCGATCGCGGCCTGCGCAACCTGGCGTTCTGCGGCGATTCGCGTTTCGGCTGGTCCAACAAGCGCCACGAGAGCTTCATGACGCACACCCGGGAACGCGGTGTCGAGCCGCACGAGTTCGTGCTGCGCGAGACCGGCACCGCGGCCGTCAACCGGCGCGCCCTCGTGTCGTGGCTGAGGGGCCTGCCGAAACCCGTCGGGATCCTCGCCTGCTACGACATCGCGGGCCAGGAGATCCTCGAGGCCTGCAAGATCGCGGCGATCCAGGTGCCCGAGGAGGTCGCCGTGCTGGGCGTGGACAACGACGAGCTGTTCTGCAACCTGACCAGCCCGCCGATGTCGAGCATCCAACCCGACACCGCCCGCACCGGGTGGCTCGCGGCGTCCCTGCTGGACGAGATGATGCAGCAGCGCGCCGTCGAGCCCGGCCTGCACCTCGTCGAACCGCTTCGGGTCGTCACGCGGCGGTCGACCGATGTGCTCACGATCGACGATCCGGCCGTCGCCAAGGCATTGCGCTTCATCCGCGACAACGCGCATCGCGCCGTACGGGTCGACGAGGTCGCCCGCCACGTGGGGCTCGCGCGCCGATCGCTCGACCTGCGCTTCACGACCGCCATCGGGCGCACCACCCACGACGAGATCGACCGGGAGCGGATGAACGAGGTCGCCGACCTGCTGCTGCACACGGACTGGACTCTTCCGCGCATCGCGGAGCACCTGGCGTTCTCGCACGCCGAGTACATGAGCGTCGCGTTCCGCCGCCGATTCGGGAAGCCGCCCGGCGAGTACCGTCGAACGGCGCGCCGATGAGCCGATATCCGGAACGGTTGCATCTCGTGGTGCTGCCGGGCGGTGCCTACCAGCGGCACGCGCCGCACGAGGGCGAGCCGGTCGCGGAGTGGCTGCGCGGGCTCGGATACGGCGCGAGCGTCTTCGCGTATCCGCTGTCGGCCCGGCATCCCGCCGCGCTGGTGGCCGTGCAGGATGAGGTCGCGCGGTTGCGGGCGAGCGGACTGCTGCGGGTCGGCCTCGTCGGTTTCTCCGCCGGCGGCCACGCGGCCGCCCTCGCGACCGTACGAGCACGACCCGATGCCCGGGTCGATGCCTGCATCCTCGGCTATCCCGTCATCACGACCCGCCCGGAGCTGCCGACGCGCTCGCGCCGCGTGCTCATCGGCGACCACCCCGTCGAGGCCGACGAGCACGCGACCTCGGCGGACGAGCACGTGTCGCCCGACACGCCCCCCTGCTTCATCTGGCACACCGCGGACGACGAGGTCGTGCCGGTCGAGCACAGCTACCGCCTCGCGATCGCACTCGCCCGCGCCGGGATCCGGCACGAGCTCCACGTGTACCCGCACGGGGCCCACGGGCTCGGCCTCGCCGAGCATCACCCGGGCACCGCCGAGTGGACGCGCACCTGCGAGAGGTGGCTCGCCGCACTCGACCCGCGAGAACCCGCGCCCGAGGTGCCAGATATCGCAGTTTTCTAGCGCAATAGTTCATCGATATCCCGCGCACGGGGTGACACGCTCCATCAATCGGCATGCGACCTCAAGGAGGAGGAGCGAATGCGCTCGACCACTCGAATCACCGCCATCCTCGCGACGGCACTCGTCGCGGGGGCCCTGACCGCCTGCAGCCCCGGAGGCTCGTCGCAGGTGTCCGACGATGGCACCGGCAAGGTCGTTCTCTGGTACCTCCCGGAAGACGACGGCGCGACGTTCATCGCCTCCATCAAGGAGGCTTTCGAAGCTGCCAACCCCGGCACGATCCTCGACGCGGTCGGCGTGCCGGAGGACAACTACGTCACGAAGGTCGATACGGCGATGCTCGCCAACCAGCCACCCGACATCGCCTTCATGCTCGACGCCAAGTGGATCAAGGCCGGCCGACTCGCGCCGGTCGACAAACTGCTGTCGGATGCCGGCGTCGACCTCGCGAACTGGAACCCGGTGGCGATGAGCTCCTGCCAGCTCGACGGGGCCACCTACTGCGTCGGCTCGCAGCAGTTCACGACCGCCCTCGTCTACAACAAGGACATGTTCGACGCGGCCGGGCTGGACTACCCGTCCGCCACCGAACCGATGACGATCGACGAGTTCGCGGAGCTCTCGAAGCGGCTCACGCAGCCGAGCGACGATCCCGCGGCCCGCGTGTACGGCGCGGCGATCTCCGGCCCGCTCAACGGCATGACCAGCATGGCGACGTTCTACGGCGAGGACGGCACCGCGGCGATCGGGAACGCCGACTCCCCCCGCACCGCGCACCTCTTCGACGTGCTCGCGGGGCTCGCCCGCGACGGCTCCATCACGCAGCCCGTGATGTTCGCCAACAAGAGCTCGGCCGACCTCATGTCCGCGGGGAACGCGGCGATGACGATCGAGGGTGTCGACTACGTCGGTTTCGCCATGGATGCGGCGGATCGACGGTGGGGCGTCGCACCGCCGCCCGTCATCGAGGCGGGCGACACCCCCTACGTGTTCTCGGGGACCGACCGGTGGGCGATGCTCACCGGCGGTCGGAACAATCTCGGTGCCGAGAAGTTCCTCAGCTGGTTCGCCCAGCACGGCGGCGAGTACCGCCTCCAGCTGGACCAGGCTCCGCTCGACACGACCCAGCTGTCCGAGTGGGCTGAGGGCAGCGAATCGCGCGGTGAGATGGTGCAGGTGCTCACCCTCGCCACGCATCCCAGCCCCTTCATCCCGAACCTGTGGGGCTTCACGGGCAAGCTCGACGACCTCTACATCCAGCTCGCCTCCGGCGACAAGACGGATGCGGCGACCGAGCTCACGTCGCTCGCGCCCGAACTCCAGCGCCAGCTCGACGAGGCGTGGAAGAACTGGGAGGCGATCCGGTGACCGCGCCCGCTCGCGCGCCGCGGATTCAAGGGACCAGGCCGCGGCGCACGGGCGGAGCATCCGGCTCCCCGTCGGCGATGCGTCGACGCGAGGCGAGAAACGGCTGGATCTTCTCGTCGCCGTGGATCCTCGGCATGGCGGTGTTCACCGTCGGCCCGATCATCGGCTCGCTGGTCATCAGCTTCACGGATTGGAACCTGCTCAGCGAGCCCGGCTGGGTGGGCCTCGACAACTACGCGCGGCTGGCAACCGACCCCGAGTTCATCAACGCTGTGAACGTCACCGTGACCTACGTGATCTTCGGGGTGCCGATCTTCCAGGTCACCGGACTGCTCGTCGCGCTGCTGCTCAACCTCGTGCTCCCCGGCATGCGGATCTTCCGCACGATCATGTTCCTGCCCACGGTGCTGAGCGGCGTGGCGGTCGCAGTGCTCTGGCAGCAGTTGCTGAGCAGCGAGGGCGCGGTGAACCAGATCCTGCGCATGCTCGGGATCGCGAACCCGCCGGCCTGGCTGACGAGCCCCGGGTGGGCGATCCCCGCCGTCATCGTGATCGGCGTGTGGGGTGTCGGCGCGGGCGCGATCATCTACCTCGCCGGCCTGCAGAACGTCCCGCCCCAGCTCTACGAGCAGGCGACCATCGACGGCGCGGGACCCATCCGCACCTTCTTCGCGATCACGCTGCCCATGCTCACCCCCACCCTGCTGTTCACAGTGCTGACAGGCATCATCGGCGCCTTCCAGGTGTTCGACATGGCCTTCATCCTCGGGGGACCGAAAGGCGGGGTCGGCGGTTCGCTGTCGTTCTACCTGCTCTACGTCTGGGGTCAGGCCTTCGGCAACGGACGCCTGGGATACGCGTCCGCACTCTCGTGGGTCTTCGTGATCGCCTGCGCGGTCGTGGTGATCCTCATCCTTCGTACCGCCGACCGGTGGGTGTTCGACGAATCGGAGTCACGATGACCCTGCAGACCATCGGTCGCCGCCGGCGACCGGGAACCCGGACGATCGCGTGGCGAGCGGTGGCCTACGTCGCCCTCATCGCGATGTCGGCGACGATCCTGCTCCCGCTCGGCTGGATGCTCACGACGGCGCTCAAACCCGACTTCGCGCCGGTGTTCACCCCCACTCCGCAATGGTTCCCCACCACTGACTGGGAATGGAACAACTTCGCCCGCGCCCTGCTCGACCCCGCACGCCCCTTCTGGCGGTACACGCTCAACACCGTATTCATCGTGACGATGAACATCGTCGGCACCGTGCTGTCGTGCTCGCTGGTGGGCTACGCGTTCGCCCGCCTGCGGTTCCGTGGGCGCGAGACGCTGTTCGCCATCCTGATCATCACGATGCTGATCCCGTGGCAGGCGCTGCTCATCCCGCAGTTCCTGCTGTTCTACAACCTCGGCTGGTACGGCACGATGCTGCCGCTGATCGTGCCGTCGTTCTTCGGAAACGCGTTCTTCATCTTCCTGATCCGGCAGTACATCCGCTCGATCCCCGTGGAGCTGGAGCTCGCGGCGCGCATCGACGGCTGCAACCAATGGCAGGTGTTCCGGCATATCGTGCTCCCGCTCATCCGACCGGTGCTCATGGTCTGCGCCGTGTTCGTGTTCCTCGACAGCTGGAACGACCTGCTCGGACCGCTCGTCTACCTGATCCGCGACGAGGACTTCACGGTCGCGATCGGGATCGCCAATATGGTGACCTCGCGCGAGCCGCATCTGAACCTGCTGATGGCCGCGAACCTCATCATGATGATTCCGGCGACCCTGCTGTACTTCCTCGCGCAGAAGCAGCTCGTCGGGGGTATTGCGTCGGTGGGCCTCAAGGGGTGACGGCAGCCGCCGGGGGTCCGCCGATTCATTCCGGATACCGCGCTCTGAATGTGGTGCGCGCACATAGCTTTGACTCATGGTGAGCGGCAGCGTGCCTTCGGTGGAGCCTAGGGGAATCGAACCCCTGACCTCCTGCTTGCAAAGCAGGCGCTCTACCAATTGAGCTAAGGCCCCGTCGGTGTGACAGCCTACCCGCTCGCGGGAATGGCGGACGCCGTGTGGCAGGTTGGAGGAGGCAGGAGGTCACCCATGGCTCGGTTCGTGCAGTACACCGCGTTCGGCGGTCCGGAGGTTCTCGAGGTCGTCGAGGGGGAGGTGCCCCGCGCGGGCGAGGGCGAGGTGGTCGTCGAGCTGCGCGCGATCGGGGTGAACCCCATCGACGGCAAGCTGCGGTCGGGCACACGGGCGAGCGCACCCCTCACGGAGCCGCGCACCACGGGCACGGACGGCGCGGGCGTGATCGTCGCGGTCGGCGACGGTGTCACGGGGTGGGCGGTCGGCGACGAGGTCGTGGCGACGAGCGTGCGCGGAAGCTACGCGACGCACGCCGTGGTGCCGGTGCGCGGACTGACCCCGAAGCCCGCAGCGCTCGGCTGGGCGCAGGCGGCCGGCATCGGCATCCCCGCGGGGACCGCGTATCAGGCGCTGCGCTCGCTCGGTGTGGGGCCGGGCATGACGGTGCTCGTGAACGCCGCGTCCGGATCGGTGGGGCAGGCGGCCGTGCAGTTCGCCCGTGAGCTCGGCGCGCGCGTCGTCGGCACCGCGAGCCCCGCGAACCACGACCGGCTGCGGCAGCTGGGGGCGATCCCGGTGAGCTACGGCGACGGTCTCGTCGACCGCGTGCGCGCGATCGCGCCGGAGGGGGTCGACCGCGCGCTCGACGCCGCCGGCACCGACGAGGCGATCGAGGCGTCCATCGAGCTGACGGGCGACCCGCGGCATGTCGGCACCATCGTGCGGGGAGCGGATGCGCCGCGCTGGGGCATCCAGGCGTGGTCGGGTGGCAGCCCGGTTCCGCTGGACGCCGAGCAGGTGGCGTGGCGGGCCGAGGGCGTGCGCCTCGCCGCGGAGCGCGCCGCGGCGGGCGAGTTCGATGTGGAGATCGCGCGCACCCTGCCGCTCGAGCGGGCGGCGGACGCGCAGCGGATGCTGGAGGACGGCACGGCGCCCCGCGGCAAGATCGTGCTGCTGCCGTAGGGTCCCGGATACGCGAGCCCGTGGTCTCGATACACCGGCCTCCGCCGGCACTCGACCAGCGGGAGCGGCGCGGCCACGCGCACCGCGCGCGACCGGCGGAGCGGCGGGCGTCGCGTCGCGACCCCGCGAAGTCTCCACAGCGATCCGCGCGACCGCGCTCGTGCGGATCGCGGAGCGACGCGCGTCGGATTAACGACGCGCAGAGATATGCAGTGGGGCTACCAGGACTTGAACCTGGGACCTCTTCGTTATCAGCGAAGCGCTCTAACCGCCTGAGCTATAGCCCCGAGAGGGTCCGTTCCGCGGAACGGCCTCGCCTACAGTACCCCACGCATCCGCGCGGGGCAAAAGCGTCAGCTGTTCTGGAAGCCGACGAGGATGCCGCCGGTGAACCGCACGCTCAGGTTGTAGAGCAGTGCGGCGATCGCGCCGAGCACGGTGCCGCTCACCGTGTTGAGCACGGCGACGACGAAGGAGAACAGCACGACCTGGCCGAGGCCGAACGAGTCGGTGACCGAGAAGTTCTCGTTGCCGAGGATCTCGCGCAGGAGGTCGTTGAGCGCACCGAAGACGCCCGTCGAGTTCAGCACGATCCAGATGAGCACGGCCGCGATGATGAGCACGATGCCGAGGCACAGCCAGATCAGGAAGCTGAACTTCACGACCGACCAGAAGTCGATGTAGACGAGCTTGAGCCGCACCTGCTTGGCGCTGGCGTTGCGGTGCTCCTTGCGCTGGAGCTTCTCGGCGACGCTGGTCATGATTCGGTGTCGTCCTTCCCGGCGGCATCGGGGGCTGATGCGTCCGTGTTCTGCGCGTCCTCACCCGCGGGTTCGGTGTCGTCTGAGTCCTGGGAGGCGAGGTTTCGCTCGCTGTTGCGGGCGACCTGGATGATCCGGTCGTCGGCCGCGAGCTGGGCGAACTTCACGCCCATCGTGTTCCGGCCCTTCGGCGGGACCTCGGCCACGGCAGACCTTATCACCTTGCCACTGGCGAGAACTGCGAGGACCTCGTCCTCCTCCTCGACGATGAGCGCGCCCGCGAGCTCGCCCCGCGCGTCCGTGAGCTTGGCGACGAGGATGCCGTAGCCGTTGCGCCCCTGCACCCGGTACTGGGACACGGCGGTGCGCTTGGCGTAGCCGCCCTCGGTGACGACGAACACGAACGGCCCGTCCACGATGTCGGCCTCGGTGTCCTCGTCGGCCGGCTCGGCCTCGGAACCGCGGGCGACGACGGATGCGGCGAGCAGCGTGTCGCCGTCGCGGAACTTCATGCCGTGGACGCCCGCGGTGGAGCGGCCCATCGGTCGCAGCGAGGTGTCGTCGGCGGTGAAGCGCAGCGATTGCCCGTGGCGTGAGACCAGCAGCACGTCGCTCGACTCGTCGACGAGCAGCGCGGAGACCACCTCGTCGCCCTCGTTGAGGTTGATGGCGATGATGCCGCCGGTGCGGTTGGTGTCGTACTCGGTGAGGGCGGTCTTCTTGATGTAGCCGCCGCGCGTCGCGAGCGCGAGGTAGGGGGCGACCCCGTAGTCGCGGATGTCGAGGATCTGCGCGATCTGCTCGTCGGGCTGCAGGGCGAGCAGGTTGGCGACGTGCTGACCCTTCGCGTCGCGGCCGGCCTCCTGCAGCTCGTACGCCTTGGCCCGGTAGACGCGGCCCTTGGTCGTGAAGAACAGCAGCCAGTGGTGGGTGGTCGTCACGAAGAAATGCTCGACCACGTCGTCGGCCCGCAGCTGCGCGCCCTTGACGCCCTTGCCGCCGCGGTGCTGGGAGCGGTAGTTGTCGCTGCGGGTGCGCTTGATGTAGCCGCCGCGCGTGACGGTGACCACCATCTCCTCCTCGGGGATGAGGTCCTCGACCGACATGTCGCCGTCGAATCCGAAGAGGATCTCGGTGCGCCGGTCGTCGCCGTACTTGGCGGCGATCTCGGTGAGCTCCGCGGTGATGATGCCGCGCTGGCGCGACTCGTCGCCGAGGATCAGCTTGTACTCGGCGATCTCGCGCTCGAGCTCGGCGAGGCGGTCCTGGATCTTCTGGCGTTCGAGGGCGGCGAGGCGGCGCAGCTGGAGGGCGAGGATGGCATCCGCCTGCAGCTCGTCGACCTTGAGCAGCTTGATGAGCCCGGCACGCGCCTCGTCGGCGTCGGGGGAGCGGCGGATGAGGGCGATGACCTCGTCGAGCGCGTCGAGCGCCTTCACGTAGCCGCGCTGGATGTGGGCGTCGGCCTCCGCCTTGTCGAGCCGGAACTGGGTGCGCCGGACGATGACCTCGATCTGGTGCTGGATCCAGTAGCTGATGAAGGCGTCGATGGAGAGCGTCCGCGGGACGCCGTCGACGATCGCCAGCATGTTCGCTCCGAAGTTCTCCTGCAGCTGGGTGTGCTTGTAGAGATTGTTCAGAACGACGCGCGCGACCGCGTCACGCTTGAGGATGATCACGAGCCGCTGCCCGGTGCGGCCCGAGGTCTCGTCGCGGATGTCGGCGATGCCCTGGAGCTTGCCCTCCTTGACGAGCAGCGCGATCTTCTCGGCCAGGTTGTCGGGGTTCACCTGGTACGGCAGCTGGGTGACGACGAGGCAGGTGCGCCCCTGCAGCTCCTCGACGTTGACGACGGCACGCATCGTGATCGCGCCGCGACCCGTGCGGTAGGCGTCGTGGATGCCCTTGACGCCGAGGATCTGCGCGCCGGTCGGGAAGTCGGGCCCCTTGATGCGGGCGATGGCGGCCTCGAGCAGCTCCTCGCGCGTCGCATCCGGGTGCTCCAGCGCCCAGAGCGCGGCATCCGCCACCTCGCGAAGGTTGTGGGGCGGGATGTTGGTGGCCATGCCGACCGCGATGCCGACGGAGCCGTTGGCGAGCAGGTTCGGGAACCGCGCCGGAAGCACGGTCGGCTCCTGGGTGCGGCCGTCGTAGTTGTCCTGCATGTCGACGGTGTTCTCGTCGATGTCGCGGACCATCTCCATGGCGAGGGGCGCCATCTTGGTCTCGGTGTACCGGTGGGCGGCGGCGCCGTCGTTGCCGGGCGAGCCGAAGTTGCCCTGGCCGAGCGCGAGCGGGTAGCGCAACGACCACGGCTGCACGAGCCGCACGAGCGCGTCGTACACCGAGCTGTCGCCGTGCGGGTGGAACTGGCCCATGACGTCGCCGATGACGCGGGTGCACTTGGAGAAGGCGCGGTCGGGGCGGTAGCCGCCGTCGTACATCGTGTAGATGACGCGACGGTGCACGGGCTTGAGGCCGTCGCGCACGTCGGGCAGCGCGCGCCCGACGATGACGCTCATCGCGTAGTCGAGGTAGCTGCGCTGCATCTCCAGCTGCAGGTCGACCTGCTCGATGCGGTCGGTCGCCTCGGGCTCGGTACCCGTTGTATCTGTCATCTACTTTTCTCTCGTGGGGGTTTCGATACGCGGCCGAAACACCGGCCGCTACTCAACCTTGATCGGTTCGCCGCTTCGCGCCTCTCGCGATCAAATGTCCAGGAAGCGGACGTCTTTGGCGTTCGTCTGGATGAAGTGCCGCCGCGCCTCGACGTCGTCGCCCATGAGGGTCGCGAAGATGCTGTCCGCGATGGCCGCGTCGTCGAGCGTCACCTGGAGCAGCGTCCGGGTGTCGGGGTTCATCGTGGTCTCCCACAGCTCCTGGTGGTTCATCTCGCCGAGACCCTTGTAGCGCTGCACGCCGTTCTCCTTCTGGAGGCGGCGGCCGGCCGCGAGCCCCGCCTCGAGCACGGCGTCGCGCTCGCGGTCGGAGTACACGTATTCGTGCTCGGCGTTCGTCCACTTGATGCGGTAGAGCGGAGGCTGGGCGAGGTAGACGTAGCCCATCTCGATGAGCGGCCGCATGTAGCGGAACAGCAGGGTGAGCAGCAGCGTCGTGATGTGCTGGCCGTCGACGTCGGCATCCGCCATCAGCACGATCTTGTGGTACCGCGCCTTCTCGCCGTCGAAGTCTTCGCCGATGCCGGTTCCGAAGGCGGTGATCATCGCCTGGATCTCGGCGTTGGCGAGCGCGCGGTCGAGGCGCGCCTTCTCGACGTTGAGGATCTTGCCGCGCAGCGGCAGGATCGCCTGCGTCTCGGGGTTGCGGCCGGTCTTCGCCGAGCCGCCGGCCGAGTCGCCCTCGACGAGGAAGATCTCGGAGACCGTCGGGTCCTTGCTCGAGCAGTCGGAGAGCTTGCCCGGCATGCCGCCGCCCTCGAGCAGGCCCTTGCGGCGGGTCTGCTCGCGCGCCTTGCGCGCCGCGATGCGGGCGGTGGCCGCCTGGATCGACTTGCGGATGACATCCCGCGCCTGGTTGGGGTTGCGGTCGAACCAGTCGCCGAGCTGCTCGCCGACGACCCGCTGCACGAAGGACTTCGCCTCGGTGTTGCCGAGCTTCGTCTTCGTCTGCCCCTCGAACTGCGGCTCGCTGAGCTTCACCGAGATGACCGCGGTGAGACCCTCGCGCACGTCGTCGCCGGAGAGGTTCTCGTCCTTCTCCTTCAGCAGGCCCTTGTCGCGGGCGTAGCGGTTGACGAGGGTCGTGAGAGCCGCGCGGAAGCCCTCCTCGTGGGTGCCGCCCTCGTGCGTGTTGATGGTGTTCGCGTAGGTGTGCACGCTCTCGGAGTAGGCCGTCGCCCACTGCATCGCGATCTCGAGGGAGATGCGCTTCTCCACGGTGTCGCCCCCGCCGGTGACCTCCTCGGCCGCGAAGTCGATGATCTCGGGGTGGATGACCTCCGCCTTCTTGGTGCCGTTGAGGTACTCGACGTAGTCGGCGAGGCCGCGCTCGTAGAGGAAGACCTCCTCGCGCTGCTTCCCCTCCTCGTCGATCTCCCGCTCGTCGGTGATCCGGATGCGCAGCCCCTTGTTGAGGAACGCCATCTGCTGGAAGCGCGTGCGCAGCGTCTCGTAGTCGAACTCGACCGTCTCGAAGATGTCGTCGTTCGGCCAGAAGGTCACGGTGGTGCCCGTGGCGTCGGATTTGGCGCCCTTCGCGAGCGGGGCATCCGGCACGCCGTCGTGGAACGACATCGACCAGTGGAAGCCCTCGCGCTGCACGTCGACCTCGAGCCGGCTGGAGAGCGCGTTGACGACCGAGCTGCCGACGCCGTGCAGACCGCCCGAGACGGCGTACCCGCCGCCGCCGAACTTGCCGCCCGCGTGGAGGATCGTCAGCACGACCTCGACGGTCGACTTCTTCTCGACGGGGTGCTCTCCCACGGGGATGCCGCGGCCGTTGTCGACGACGCGGACTGCGCCGTCGGAGAGGATCGTGACCTGGATGTCGTCGCAGTAGCCGGCGAGCGCCTCGTCGACCGCGTTGTCGACGATCTCGTAGACGAGGTGATGCAGGCCGCGCGGACCAGTCGACCCGATGTACATGCCGGGGCGCTTGCGGACCGCTTCGAGACCCTCGAGAACCTGGATGGCTTCGGCGCCGTAGTTGTCGGGCGCGGGACGCGAAGAAGGTGCGTTCATGTAGGGCGGGGCTCCTGACGGTCGGTCCGCGATAGGCTGGAGAGCCGGCCGGCGGACGTCTTAGATCCTACCTCAGCGGGCCTCGCGAAAGCTGCGCAAACGCCCCTCTGAGCGCCTTTTCCGACGCGGTCGACCTCTTTTGTCGTCTCAACCGTAAGTATCGCGCGGACCACGCCCTGGAATCGCGCGGGGGCCGCGTTTCCAGGAGGGGGCGTCCGGCCCGAGGAACCGGATCGACTCGATGCCCGCCGCGGGATGCTTCTCCGCGATGCGCGCGAGCACGTTCGTGCGCATCGAGCGCAGCTGCTGCGCCCACGCCGTCGAGTCGCACCGCACCGTGAGCAGACCCTCCTCGACCGACACCGGATCCGCGTGCGCAGCCACCTCCTCACCGACCAGCTCCGGCCACGCGACGAGCAGCTCGGACTTCGCCAGGGGAGACTGCCACCCCATCGCGGAGGTCAGCGAGTCCAGCACGGCGTCGAGGCCGCGCGGGTCGCGGCCCGTGCCGTAGGGCACCGTCGTCTCCTCCCGGGAAGCGCGGTCGCGACGGCGGGCATCCGCGGAACGCGACTCCGGGTCGCCGAACGCCCGGCGGATGCGGCGGTATACCGCGATGTGCTCCGGCTCGCGCCGCTCCGCGCCGGTCACGACGGCTCCTCACCGGATGCGAGCACCCGCCCCGCCCGGATGCGGACCGTGTGCGCCGCGAGCGCGGGCGGCACGTCCGACTCCACGGCCGCGGTGATGAGCACCTGCTCGTACCCGGCCACGGCATCCGCGAGCCGACGCCGACGCGACTCGTCGAGCTCCGCGAAGACGTCGTCGAGGATGAGCACCGGGTCGCCGACGGGGGAGTCGGCTCGCAGGAGGGCCGCCGAGGCGAGCCGCAGGGCGAGGGCGAACGACCACGACTCCCCGTGACTCGCGTAGCCGCGGGCCGGCAGACCGTTCAGCCGCAGCAGCAGGTCGTCGCGATGCGGGCCCGCGAGGGTGAGCCCGCGCTCGAGCTCAGCGCGGCGGTTGCGGGCGAGGGCTGCGGTGAAGGCGGATGCCGCCTCCTCGGCGTCGATCTCGGTGCGCACGCTCTGCTCGCTGACCTCGACCTCCTCGTCGGGCGCCGCGCCGAGGATCGACAGCTCGCTCGCGAGCTCCGCCTCGTGCACCTCCCCGGCGATCGCGGCGTACGCCTCGCCGACGAAGGGGCGCAGCGCCGACACCAGCCGACCGCGCGCCTCGATGATCTCAGAGCCGAGGTCGACGAGCCTCTCGTCCCAGACATCGAGGGTGGAGAGCTGCGACGCACCGACGCGCGCCGCGCGCGCCGACTTGAGAAGGGTGTTGCGCTGCCGGAGCACCCGCTCGTAGTCGGCGAGCACCCCCGCGAGCCGCGGCGTGAGCTGCACGAGCAGCTGGTCGAGGAACCGGCGACGACCGGACGGCTCCCCGCGCACGAGGGCGAGATCCTCGGGTGCGAACAGCACGGCGTGCACGTGCCGCGGCAGATCGCGGGGCTTCGCGGGGGCGCGGTTCACCTGCGCGCGGTTCGCGCCCTGCCGGTTGAGCTGCAGCTCCACGAGCAGCTGCCGGCCGGCGTGCTCCAGCCGGGCACGGACGACCGCCGCATCCTGCCCCTGACGGATGAGGGCCTGATCCGTCGACACCCGGTGCGAACCCAGCGTCGCGAGGTAGTTGATCGACTCGACGAGGTTCGTCTTGCCCTGCCCGTTGCTGCCGACGACGAGGTTCGGGCCCGGCTCGAGGGCGAGCGACGCCGCGGTGTAGTTGCGGAAGTCGGCGAGCTCGAGGTGCGAGACGAACACGGGGTGGTCAGGCCTTGCGGACCGCGTGCCCGCCGAACTGCTTGCGCAGGGCCGCGACCGCCTTCATGGCGGGGGAGTCCTTCTGGCGGGAGACGAAGCGCGCGAAGATCGACGCCGAGATCGTGGGCACCGGCACCGCGTTGTTGAGCGCCTCCTCGACGGTCCACCGGCCCTCGCCGGAATCCTCGACGTATCCCTCGATGTCGGTGAACTCGGGGTCCTCCTCGAGGGCGCGCACCAGCAGCTCGAGCAACCAGCCGCGGACGACCGTGCCGCGCTGCCACGCCTTGAAGACGCCGGTGACGTCGTGGATGAGTTCGTCTTTCGCCTCGAGCAGCTCGTATCCCTCGGCCCAGGCCTGCATGAGCGCGTACTCGATGCCGTTGTGCACCATCTTCGCGTAGTGGCCGGCGCCGATCGCTCCGGCATGCACGAATCCCTCGGCGCGCGGACCCTCGGGGCGGAGCGCGTCGAAGACCGGCATCGCGCGCTCGATGTCGGCCGCGTCTCCGCCGGCCATGAGGCCGTAGCCGTTCTCGGCGCCCCAGATGCCGCCGGAGACCCCGCAGTCGACGTAGCGGATGCCGTGCTCCGCGAGCAGCGCGGCGTGCTTCGCGTCCTCGGTGAACTTCGAGTTCCCGCCCTCGATCACGAGGTCGCCCTCCCCGAGCACGGCGGCGAGGTCGGTGATGACCCCGGTGGTGATCGGACCGGACGGCACCATGACCCAGACGATGCGCGGCTCGGGGAGCGCGGAGGCGAGCGAGGCGAGATCCGGGACGTCGGTGACGTCCGGGTTCGGGTCGTATCCGGTGACCTCGATGCCGGCGGCCCGCAGCCGGGTGCGCATGTTGTTGCCCATCCGGCCGAGCCCCACGAGTCCGATGTGCATGGGTGCTCCCCTCCGCGCGCAGCGCGGTCGAATCTCAGCGCAGCAGGAGGTTGGGCTGCAGCAGGTACTTGTAGTTGTCGGTTCCCGGGGCCTCGCGCGAGGACTGGCTCGTGATGAGCACCGGGCCGGGCTTGTTCGGGTTCTCGGTCTTGGTGAACGAGATCCTCACGAACTCGGAGTGGACGGCGCCGAGGCCGTCGAGTAGGAACGAGGGCTTGAGGGAGACGACCGTGTCCTCGCCGACGAGGTGCGCGTCGATCGTCTCGGATGCCTGCGCCTGCTCGGAGCCGGCGGCCTCGAGCGTCAGGCCGTCGGTCGACGAGAAGCTGAACCGAAGTGCGGCCTCCCGCTCGAGCACGAGCGAGACACGGCGGGTGGCCTCGACGAGCTCGGCCGTGTTGAGCACGGCGTAGTTCTCGACGGTCTCGGGGAAGAGGCGCTTCACGGGCGGGAAGTTGCCCTTGATGAGGAGCGAGGTGACCGTCTTCTTGTCGGCCCGGAAGGCGATGAGCTCGCGGTCGTCACCTCGGACGATCGAGACGCCGATGGTGCCCGAGTGGGCGAAGGTCTTGCCGATCTCGGAGAGCGTGCGCGCGGGGACGAGCGCCGTCGTGCCGGCCGCGGACGAGGATCCGGAATCCCAGTCGATCTCGCGGACGGCGACGCGGTAGCGGTCGGTCGCGACGAGCGAGAGGCTGCTCTCCCCGACCTCGAGCTGAACGCCGGTGATCACGGGGGTGACGTCGTCGCGGGATGCGGCGACCGCGACCTGGGACACGGCGGCCGCGAACTCCTCGGCGGGGAGCACGCCCGTCTGGTCGTCGATCTGAGGAAGGGTCGGATACTCCTCGACCGGCATGCTCAGCAGCGTGAAGCGCGCGGAGCCGCAGCTCACCTGGATCTTGCCGTCGACGGTCTCGAATACGACGGGCGCATTCGGGAGCCGGCTCGCGATGTCGGCCAGCAGGCGACCCGAGACGAGGGCCGTACCCGCCTCATCCACCTCGGCCGTGATCTCGGTGCGGCTCGAGACCTCGTAGTCGAAGGACGAGAGCGTGAGGCCGGAGCCCTCCGCCTCGAGCAGCACGCCGCTCAGGATGGGCTGGGTGGTGCGCTGCGGCAGGAGCTTCACCGCGAATGACACCGCCTCGCTGAAGACGTCGCGATTCACCTGGAACTTCACGCGTCACTCCTTCTGAGTCGCATCGAGGGTCCGCACGGGTTGTGTCAACGATCTTGGCACGGACTCGAGCACTCTCGGTTATCGGCCGACGACGGAGAGGAAGAGATAGCTAATCGTCTTAACGCCTGTGCGAACTGTGGATAAGTATGGTGCGCGCCGCCGACGTCAGGGAACTACATCCGTGGAAGTTGTGAGCGGGCTGCGGACGATTCGCCCCGGGATGTCGGGAAACTCGCGCGGGCCGATTCCACTGTCCACACCTCCGCTCGGCGCGTTCCACATCTCATCCGGAAGTTATCCACAGCGCTCTCCCCAGACTGTGCAACGCGAGCGGGAGGCTCTACGGGCGGTACCGCTGGTCCTGCTTGATGCGGGCGGTGAGCTCGGTGACCTGGTTGTAGATCGAACGGCGCTCCTTCATGAGCTCGCTGATCTTCTTGTTCGCGTACATGACGGTCGTGTGGTCGCGGTTGCCGAACAGCTGCCCGATCTTCGGCAGCGACAGGTTCGTCATCTCCCTGCACAGGTACATCGCGATCTGGCGCGCGGTCGCGACCGCCTGCGATCGTGACGAACCGTAGAGGTCGTCGACGGAGAGCTTGAAGTAGTCGGCCGTGTGATTGATGATGTCGACCGGCGAGATGACGTTGTCCTCGTCGAGCGTGATGAGGTCCTTGAGAACGGTCTGCACGAGGGCCAGGTCGACCGGCGTCTTGTTGAGGTTCGCGAACGCGGTGACGCGGATGAGGGTCCCCTCGAGCTCGCGGATGTTCGACGACACCTTCGTCGCCATGTACTCGAGGATGTCCTCCGGCACCTGCAGGCGCTCGGACTGCGCCTTCTTCCGCAGGATCGCGATACGGGTCTCGAGGTCGGGCGCCTGCACATCCGTGATGAGCCCCCACTCGAAGCGCGACCGCATGCGGTCCTCGAATCCGGTGAGGTGCTTGGGTGCCAGGTCGCTCGTGATGACGACCTGCTTGTTGTGATCGTGCAGCGTGTTGAAGGTGTGGAAGAAGGCCTCCTGGGTGGAGTCCTTGCCCTGCAGGAACTGGATGTCGTCGATGAGCAGGATGTCGATCTCGCGGTAGCGGGACTGGAAGACCGACGCCCGGTTGTTCGCGATCGAGTTGATGAAGTCGTTCGTGAACTCCTCCGAGCTCACATAGCGGACGCGGATGCCGGGATAGAGGCTCTCGGCGTAGTGGCCGATCGCGTGCAGCAGGTGGGTCTTGCCGAGACCGGAGTCGCCGTAGACGAAGAGCGGGTTGTAGGCCTTCGCCGGCGCCTCGGCGACCGCGACCGCGGCTGCATGCGCGAAGCGGTTCGACCCACCGATGACGAAGTTGTCGAAGTTGTACTTCGGGTTGAGGCGCGAGTCGCTGCGGCGGCCGAGCTCGATGACGGGGCTCAGCTGCTCGGCATGGGGGGAGTCGATGACGTCGTCGGCGACCGGCTGCAGGATGGGCTGGATCTCCGGGTTGACGACGATCGCGAAGTTGGTGACGTCGCCGTCGACGTCCGCGAGGGCGTCGAGCAGGGGCACCCGGATGCGCTGCTCGAGCATCCCGCGCGTGAGCTCGTTGGGCACCTCGAGGTAGATGGTCTCCCCCAGGACGCCCTTCGGCTCGACGAGGTTGATGAACCCGTGGAGCTGCGGCGTGATGCGGTCATCGGATGCGAGGCGGGCCTGCACGGCCGTCCACAGCTCCCGGGTGGGGTCCGCGGGATCGGTCATCTTCTCGTTCGTTCCTGGTGGTTATTCACAGCTCTGTCCACAGTGCTGGGGGCGATGGCACGTCGTATCCAGCGGGATCCGGGTCCCTCGAGGATGACGACCACCTTAGTTGTGGACAGCGTCCTGTGGACAACTCCCTCTCGGCGGATGTGGAGAGAGCGGGGGTATCGTGAATCTCAAGTTTGACCGTTGCCGGTCGAGGCCCTATTTTTAACAGGTTGTCGGCATTCAGGCGCCGACCCCGTTCTTTCCCGGTCGCCGCACACACCGGGGCCAGGAGATATCACCATGAGCAAGCGAACCTTCCAGCCGAACAACCGGCGCCGCGCCAAGAAGCACGGCTTCCGCCTCCGCATGCGCACCCGCGCCGGCCGCGCCATCCTCGCGGCCCGCCGTCGCAAGGGGCGCACCGAGCTCTCCGCGTAGTCGGGCGACGTGCTGGCCAGGGCGAACCGAGTGGTCAAGCCCTCGGACTTCCGTGCGATCGTGCGCCGCGGGCGCCGGACCACGACGGCCAGCACGCTCATCTACCGGGTCGAGCGCGACCCCGCGGACCCCGCTCGTTTCGGGTTCATCGTCGCCAAGACCGTCGGCAACGCCGTCGAGAGGAACCTGGTGCGACGCCGGATGCGTGCCGTCTGCCGTTCGATCGTCGACGCCGGAGGCAGCGGATCGGATGTCGTCGTACGAGCACTCCCCGGGTCCGCCCAGCGCGACTGGACTAGTCTCTCCGCCGAGATGCACGCGATCCTCGACCCCGCCCTGATCCCATGAAGCGGGCCGGGCTCTTCCTCTGGCTGTTGCCGAGGAACATCTGCGTCGCGATCCTCCGCGGCTATCGCGCCGTCATCTCGCCGCTGTACGGCGACGTCTGCCGGTACTTCCCGAGCTGTTCCGCCTACGCGATGGGCTCCATCCAGCAGCACGGCGTGATCAAGGGGATCGCGCTCGGCAGCTGGCGCATCATGCGGTGCCACCCGTGGGCGCGCGGCGGAATCGACGACGTGCCGGAGTCGCGTCGTCACCACGACCACTATCACCTCACCCGATTCGGCTTCGTCGCCGCGGGACACGGAAAGGGCTGAGCGAGCCGTATGGATTTCTTGGGAACGATCCTCTGGCCCATCAAGTGGGTCATCGAGGCCATCCTGGTGGGCTTCCACTGGTTGCTGTCCGAGCTGGGAATGGATCCCTCGGGCGGTCTCACCTGGGTGCTCTCGATCGTGGGTCTCGTCCTCATCGTGCGCGCCGCCCTCATCCCGATCTTCGTGCGGCAGATCAAGAGCCAGCGCAAGATGCTCGAGGTCGCCCCGGAGCTCAAGAAGATCCAGGACAAGTACCGCGGGAAGAAGGATCAGTTCTCGCGTGAGGCGATGCAGCGGGAGACGATGGCGCTCTACCAGCGCGCCGGCACCAATCCGCTGTCGTCGTGCCTGCCGCTACTCATCCAGATGCCCATCTTCTTCAGCCTGTTCTCGGTGCTCAACGAGGCTCGCAACGACAAGGCAGGGGTGGGCCTGCTCACCCAGGAGCTCTCCGACAACTTCGGCAAGGCCAACCTCTTCGGCATCGCGCCGCTCAAGTACAGCCTCGTAGACGCCTTCAACTACGGGAACGTGGCGGTCGCGGTCATCGCCATCGCGATGATCCTCATCATGACGGCGTCGCAGTTCTACACGCAGCTGCAGATCATGTCGAAGAACCAGACGCCGGAGATGAAGGCCAGCCCGATGTACCGGCAGCAGCGGATCCTGCTGTACATCCTCCCGGTCGTCTTCCTGTTCTCGGGCCTCGCCTTCCCGATCGGCGTGATGTTCTACTGGCTGACCTCCAACGTCTGGACGATGGTGCAGCAGTGGCTCGTCATCCGGAACATGCCGACGCCCGGCTCCGAGGCCGCGCTGGCCCGCGAGGCGCGCCTGGCCAAGAGGAACCGCAACAAGATGGCGGATGACGCGGCGGCGATCGCCGCGGTCGTCGAGGAGGAGCCGGCGAAGCCGGTGACCACCCAGCGACAGCAGCCCGTCGGCAAGAATCGTGCCAAGAAGCAGGGGGGACCCAAGAAGTGACCGAGGAGAACGTGGCCGAGCTCGAGCCCGCGCCGAGCGAGCAGGACGTCGTCGACGAGGGGGACATCGCCGCCGACTACATCGAGGAGCTCCTCGACATCGCCGACATCGACGGCGACATTGACATCGACTCGCGCGTCGGACGGGCGTACCTCTCGGTGACGGCCGACGACAGCTCGAACCTCAGCCTGCTCTCGAAGCCGGACACCGTGGCTGCCCTGCAGGAGCTCACCCGCCTCGCCGTCCAGGCGAAGACGGGGCGGTTCTCGCGGCTCATCCTGGACATCGGCGGTTCCCGGGATGCTCGGGCCGAGGAGCTCGCCGCCATCGTCGAGCACGCGATCACGCGCATCGAGGGCGGCGCGGCATCCGCTTCGCTGCCCCCGATGACCAGCTACGAGCGCAAGCTCGTGCACGACATCGTCAGCGAGCGCGGCTACCACTCCGAGTCGGAGGGCGAGGGCCGCGACCGCCACACGGTGATCACCGCCCGATAGGCGGATGTTTCACGTGAAACATCGAGGCGAGCGGTGAGCGGGCTCGAGGCCGAGCCGGCCGCCGCCGCGTCTCTCTTCGGAGACCGGATCGAGCTCGCTCGCCGCTTCACCGACGACCTTGCGCGCGAGGGCGAGCTGCGGGGTCTCATCGGCCCCCTGGAGCTGCCCCGCCTGTGGTCGCGGCACGTGCTCAACTCTGCACTTCTCGCGCCCCTGCTTCAGCCGGGACGCGTGGGTGATGTGGGAAGCGGCGCCGGGCTTCCGGGGCTCGTCCTGGCCATCGCCCGACCCGACGCGCACCTCGTGCTGATCGAGCCGATGGAACGCCGAGTCGACTGGCTGCTCGAGGAGTCCCTCGCGCTCGGGCTCGACAACGTGAGCGTGGTGCGAGCCCGCGCCGAGGACGTGCGACTCGACGTGCCGCTCGACCAGGTGACCGCCCGCGCGGTGTCGGCGCTCTCGAAGCTGCTTCCGCTCACCGCGCCGCTCGTGAGATCCGGAGGCGAGTTCGTCTTCATGAAGGGCGCGAGGGTCGACGACGAGATCGTCGCGGCGGAGAAGGTCATCCGCCGTCTCGGGTTGCGCAACGTCATGACGCAGGTGCTGGGGGAGGGCGTCGTGCCCGAGCCGACCCGGGTGTTTCGCGCGACGCGGCCCTGATGTTTCACGTGAAACATCCCCGGGGCGGGGTGGTCTCGATACACCGCGCTGTGCGCGGCACTCGACCAGCGGAAGCGCCGCAACCGCCGGCTCATTCCCGCACCGCAAGCGGGCGCGCTGGTCGTTGAGCCTCGCGCGGCCCCACGGGCCGAGTGGCCGTCGCAACCCGCGCACCCTCGCCGGTCGAGTAGTCGTCGCACCCGCATCCCTCAGCGGTTGGGTAGTCACTCCAGCGGCGCCCCTCCGCTGGTTGAGTAGCCGCGCAGCGGCGTATCGAAACAGCACCGCGATCAACCCCGCCCGCTCCATCCGCGCTCGAGCAAGGCAGGGGTCGCGGGCGCCTGGTCCTCCCCGCTGGTTGAGTAGCGCCGAAGGCGCGTATCGAAACCACTCCCTCCACATGCTCCAGATCAACCGATAGTCCACAACTCGCCGAGCCATCAACCGATCCTCGTGGAGGGGACGCCAGCCTCTCCCCGTGATCGCGATGTACATCCTGCGCTGTGCCGACGGCAGCTACTACGTCGGCTCGGCACGCGACCTGGAGGCCCGCATGCAGCAGCATGCGGTCGGCCGGGGCGGCCGCTATACGAGTACTCGGATGCCGGTCGAACTCGTCTTCGCATACGAGTGCGCGAACATCGCGGAGGCGTACGCGGCGGAGAAACGCGTGCAGGGCTGGTCGCGGAGGAAGCGTGAGGCGCTCATCGCGGGGGAGCAGCATCTGCTCTCCGGGTTGAGCAAGAAGGACTTCGGTGAAGGGTGAGGCGGTGTTGGTCTCGATACGCCGCTGCGCGGCTACTCAACCAGCGGGGTACGGGCGCGCCCACCGCTGGTCGAGTGCCGCGCGCAGCGCGGTGTATCGAGACCACGCCTCGGGCGACGCGTCCGCGGCCCGTCGATTACAGTGGAGAGTCGCGGTCCGACGGCCGCGATGTTTCACGTGAAACACCGAGAGGCATTCGTGACCACCCCCAGCCCCTTCGACGCGTCGACCCCCCTCGCGCGCGAGGTCGCCGAGATCACCCGCAGGCGTCTCGCGCTTGCCGCCGAGACCTTCCCTCTCCCGGAGAAGACGCGCGTGTTCACGGTGGCGAACCAGAAGGGGGGCGTCGGCAAGACGACGACCGCCGTCAACCTCGCAGCGGGCTTGGCGCAGGCGGGCGCCCGCGTGCTGGTGATCGACCTCGATCCGCAAGGGAACGCGTCCACGGCTCTCGGCGTCGAACACCGCTCGGAGACCGTGAGCGTGTACGACGTGATCATCGGTGACGTGCCCATGCGCGAGGTGGTCCAGGCGAGCCCCGATTTCGAGAGCCTCGACTGCATTCCGGCCACCATCCACCTCGCGGGCGCTGAGATCGAGCTCGTCTCGATGGTCGCTCGCGAGCAGCGCCTGCGTTCCGCGCTGGAGGCGTACATCGCCGAGAGCGAGAACCCGCCGCACTACGTCTTCATCGACTGCCCGCCGTCGCTCGGCCTCCTGACCATCAACGCGTTCGTCGCGGCGAAGGAGGTGCTGATCCCGATCCAGTGCGAGTACTACGCGCTCGAGGGTCTGTCTCAGCTCCTCAACAACATCAAGCTCATCGAACGTCACCTCAACCCCGAGCTCGCCGTCTCGACGATCCTGCTCACGATGTACGATTCCCGCACCAACCTCGCACACCAGGTCGTCGAGGAGGTGCGCGAGCACTTCCCGGATGAGGTGCTCGACACGGTGATCCCGCGCTCGGTGCGCATCTCGGAGGCTCCGAGCTACGGCCAGAGCGTCATCAGCTACGACCTGAACTCGCCGGGCTCCCTGTCGTACCGCGAGGCCGCGGCGGAGATCGCGCGCCGCGGGGCGAAGAAGCAGGAGGAGAACTGATGGCCGCTCCCAAGCGCACGGGACTGGGTAGGGGGATCGGCGCGCTCATCCCGACCGCCGCGACCGACGATCACGCCGAGCGTCCCGTCGACGTGTTCTTCCCGAGCACCGACGAGCACACCGACCTCGTCGCGGTCCCCGGCGCCCGCCTCGCCAGTCTCGCGCCGGACGACATCGTCCCCAACCCCCAGCAGCCGCGCCACGAGTTCCGGCAGGAGGAGCTCGACGAGCTCATCGTGTCCGTGCGCGAGTTCGGCGTGCTCCAGCCCATCGTGGTGCGTCCGCGCCCCGGCGCGGGCCCGGGCGAGCCGCGCTACGAGCTCATCATGGGGGAGCGGCGCCTGCGCGCGTCGAAGGCGGCGGGCCTCGAGGCGATCCCGGCCGTCGTGCGCAACACCGACGACGACGCGATGCTGCGGGACGCGCTCCTCGAGAACCTGCACCGCGCGGAGCTCAACCCGCTCGAGGAGGCATCCGCCTACAAGCAGCTCCTCGAGGACTTCGGCATCACCCAGGAGCAGCTAGGGGAGCGGATCGGGCGCTCACGCCCCCAGATCACCAACACCCTCCGTCTCCTGAAGCTGCCGGCCGGTGTGCAGCGCCGGGTGGCGGCCGGGGTGCTGAGCGCCGGCCACGCGCGCGCCATCCTGTCCGTCGGGGACGACGCGGCGATGGAGCGGCTGGCCGACAAGATCGTCAACGAGGACCTGTCGGTGCGCGCCTCGGAGGCGGCCGCGTCGCTCGTCGAGGGGAAGCCGAGAAAGCCCGCCAAGCCCAGCGCGGGCAAGCGGCAGGACCACCTCGCCGAGATCGCGGAGCGGCTCGGCGACCGGCTCGACACGCGCGTGAAGATCAGCCTCGGCGCGAGCAAGGGCACCATCGTGATCGACTTCGCCACGGTGGGCGACCTCAACCGCATCCTGAAGGAACTCGGGCAGGACCCGTTCGAGGGTCGCTGACCACCTCGGGTCGCGTCCGCGCGCTCATCCCGGCGCGGTGACGGCCGCTCGCCGGCGGGCGAGCTCCTACTCCCGGGTGGTCCCGCCTCGGCCGCTTTGGCCCGCAACAGCGGTGATCATCGCCGGTCAAGTAGCCGCGCAGCGGTGTACCGAAACCCGATAGCAGATAAAACCCCTGGTCAGCGCCGTATCACGCGCGGCGGGCGTCCTCCGCGAGGGCGGCGTAGACCCAGCCCAGGTCGTGGCCTGCCGCCTCGAGCGCCTGCGGCAGGAGGGAGGTCTCGGTGAGACCCGGCAGCACGTTCGCCTCGAGGAACCACGGCGTTCCCGAGCCGTCGACGATGAGGTCGACGCGCGAGATGTGCCGCATGCCGAGCGCGCGGTGGGCCGCCAGGGCGGCCTCCGCCGCGCGTGCCGCGACATCGTCGGGAAGTCGTGCCGGCACGTAGAAGCGGGTCTCGCCGGCGTTGTAGCGGGCCTCGAAGCTGTAGACACCCGACAGCGGCTCGATCTCGACCGCGGGCAGGGCCACGGGTCCGTCACCGGTGTCGATGATGCCGATCGCGATCTCGGTTCCGCGGATGCACTGCTCCACGAGCGCGACGTCTCCGTAGGTGTAGGCGTCGACCATGGCGCGCGGCAGCTCCGCGCGATCCTCGACGATGGTCACGCCCTGCGCGGATCCACCGCGGGCCGGCTTGACCACGAGCGGAACCGGCAGCTCGTCGGCGATCGCCTCGAAGACCGCATCCGCTCCCAGCTCTCGGAAGGCGTCGCGGGGGAGGGTGATCGACCGCGGCGTGGAGACCCCGGCGCGTTCGACGACGACCTTGGCCGCGGGCTTGTCCCACGCGAGGCGGGCCGCTCCGGACCGGGAGCCGACGAACGGGATGCCGAGGAACTCCAGCAGGCCGCGGAGCGCGCCGTCCTCGCCGCTCGCGCCGTGCAGCGCAGGCCAGACGACATCCGGACGGTGCTCGCGCAGGTAGGCGAGCAGGCTGGCGTCGGGATCACGCAGCTCCACCTCGACACCGTGACCCGTGAGGGCGTCGGCGACGCGGCGTCCGGAGCGCAGCGAGACGTCGCGTTCGTGCGAGATGCCGCCGGCGAGCACGACGATGTGGAGTGGGGCGTCGGTCATGCGAACCTCCGGGTCAGCCGGCGTACGGCGGGAGAACGTCGCGCTCGGCCGGCACGACCGGGAGCGGGGCGGTCTGCTGGAACTCGCCGAGCAGTGCGAGCTCGCCGTTGATGACGGTCGAGAGCCGGCGGATGCCCTCGCGGATGAAGTCGGGCTGCGGGTAGCAGAACGACAGCCGCATGTTGCGGCGGCCGTTGCCGTCGGCGTAGAACGCGGTTCCCGGTGTGTAGGCGACGAGCTCCTTCACCGCGCGCGGCAGCATCGCCTTCGAGTCGAGGTGCTCGGGCATGGTGAGCCACACATAGAAGCCGCCGTTCGGAACCGTCCAGCTCATGCCGGGCAGGTGGTCGTGCAGCGCCGCGAGCATCGCATCCCGCCGCTCGCGGTAGACCCCGCGGAAGGTGTCGATCTGCCCGCGCCAGTCGGCGGTGTCCATGTACTCGGAGATCACGATCTGCGAGAACGACGACGGCGACAGCACTGCGGCCTCGTTGGCGAGCACGAGCTTCTCGCGGATGGCGTGCGGCGCGATCGCCCAGCCCACGCGCAGGCCGGGGGCCAGCGTCTTGGAGAAGGTGCCGAGGTACACGACCCCCTCGTCGTCGATGGAGCGCATCGCGGGCGGCGGCGCCTGGTCGAAGTAGAGCAACCCGTAAGGGTTGTCTTCGAGCACGAGAATGCCCTCCGCGCGCGCGATCTCCAGGATCTCGACCCGGCGCTCCCAGCTGAGCGTGACGCCCATGGGGTTCTGGAAGCTCGGGATCGTGTAGAGGAACTTGATCCGTCGACCCTCGGCCTTCACGCGCGCGATGGTCTCGCGGAGCGCCTGCGGGTCCATGCCGTCGGCGTCCATCGGCGAGTGCACGATGTCGGCCTGGAACGACCGGAATACCGTGATCGCGGTCACGTAGCTGGGACCCTCGGCGATGACGACGTCACCCGGGTCGAGGAACAGCTTCGCGAGCAGCTCGAGCGCGTGCTGCGAGCCCGTCGTCACGACGACGTCGTCGACGGAGCCGTGGATGCCCTCGAGCGCCATCACCTCCAGGATCTGCTCCCGCAGGTGCGGAACGCCCTGGCCCGACCCGTACTGCAGGGCGACCGCGCCCTGGTCGGTGACCGTGCGCTCGACGGCGCGCTCGATGAGCTCGCGCGGCAGCGCGGAGACGTAGGGCATGCCGCCCGCGAGCGAGACCACCTCGGGCCGGCTCGCGACGGCGAAGAGAGCTCGAACCTCGGATGCGGCGAGTCCGGCCGTGCGCGCGGCGTAGTGGCCGTACCACGGGTCGAGGTTGGTGCCCTGGGTGCCTGTCATGTGCGGTCCGTTCGATCGGTGCCCTCCAGGGTAGCCGCAGAAGCACGGCGGCCCCCGCTCCGACGGGGGAGCGGGGGCCGCGGGTGAGCCTTTGGCTACGCGAGGAACTCGGCGAGGTCGGCCTCGAGGGCCGGCTTCGGCTTCGCGCCGATGACGCGCTTGACGATCTCGCCGTTCTGGAAGACGTACATCGCCGGGATGGAGGTGATGCCGTACTTCATGGCGGTCTCGGGGTTGTCGTCGACGTCGAGCTTGACGATCGAGATCTTGTCGGCGTGCTCCTCGGCGATCTTGTCGAGGATGGGGGAGACGGCGCGGCACGGGCCGCACCAGGTGGCCCAGAAGTCGACCATGATCGGCTTCTCGGAGGCGAGCACCTCGTCGGCGAAGGTGGCGTCGGTGACGGCCTTGGTGGACATGCGATTCCTTTCGGTGGACGGATGAGGCGGCGCGGTGCCGCGGATGCTCAGCTGGATACGGCGGCGGCGGGCACGGCGGCGGCCGCCTCGGCATCCGCCAGCTCGGCCAGGTAGTGCTCGGCGTCGAGCGCCGCGACGACACCCGATCCGGCGGCGGTGGCCGCCTGCTTGTAGGTGGGGTCGACCACGTCGCCCGCGGCGAAGACGCCCGGCAGGCTCGTCTTCGAGCTGCGACCCTGCACCGCGATCGTGCCCTCGGGCGCGAGCTCGAGCTGGCCGTGCACGAGGTGGGTGCGCGGGTCGGCGCCGATCGCGACGAACAGGCCCTGCACGTCGAGGGTGGTCTCGGTGCCGTCGACGGTGTTCACGAGCCCGATGCCGGTGACCTTCTCGTCACCGTAGATGTGGGCGACCTCGTTGTTCCAGATGACCTCGATCTTGGGGTCGGCGAAGGCGCGCTCCTGCATCGCGGCGGAGGCGCGGAAGCTGTCGCGGCGGTGCACGAGGTAGACGGTGTCGGCGAAGCGGGTGAGGAAGGTCGCCTCCTCGAGCGCGGAGTCGCCGCCGCCCACGACCGCGACCTTGCGCTGGCGGAAGAAGGCGCCGTCGCAGGTCGCGCACCAGGAGACGCCGTACCCGGACAGGCGCTCCTCGTCGGCGAGGCCGAGCTTGCGATAGGCGGAGCCGGTCGCGTAGATCACGGTGTGGGCCTCGTGCACCGAGCCGTCGCCGAGGGTGACCCGCTTGACGGGCCCCTCGAGCTCGAGCGACACGACGTCGTCGTAGACGATCTCGGCGCCGAAGCGCTCGGCCTGCTGCTGCATCCGGGTCATCAGCTCGGGGCCCATGATGCCCTCGGGGAAGCCGGGGAAGTTCTCGACCTCGGTGGTCTTCATGAGTTCGCCGCCGAACTCGACGGAGCTCGCGATGACGAGCGGCTCGAGGTTGGCGCGGGCGGCGTAGATCGCGGCCGTGTAGCCGGCGGGGCCCGAGCCGATGATGATGAGGTGACGCACCGGGGTTCTCCTGTCGAGGGGGTCGCGAGGTACAACACATCCTAGGTCGGCGTCATTCCGCCGACCCGTCGCTCAGCGGCGGCGGATGCGGGCGGCGAGCGTGCGGAGCGGCACGAGACCGGCGCGGAGCTCGGGAACGCGGGTCACGAGCAGCAGCGCGCCGTAGACCGCGAGCACGACGGCGCCGATCACGGCGATCGACACGAAGGCGGTCGCGGGACTAGCGACCGCGAAGCCGCCGGAGAACCCGCCGAGCAGCGCGAGCACCCCGACGCCGACCAGGATCGCCACGACGGCCGCGGCGAGGAAGAGCGCAAGGCGCACCAGGATGCGGCGGCCGTCGAGGCTGCCGATGCGGCGGCGCAGCACGATCGCGAGCGTGAGCGCCTGCACCGTGCTCGCGATCGCCGTCGAGAGCGCGATGCCGACGGCGATGAGGTGGGGCGGCATCCAGAGGGCCACCGCGACCGCGGCCGCCGTGAACGCGGCCGCCTGCACGAGCTGGATGAAGAAGGGGGTGCGCGTGTCGCCGAGCGCGAAGAAGGTGCGCTGCAGCACGAACATCGTCGAGAACGGCACGAGCCCCACGAGGTAGGCGATGAGCACCGAGCTGATTCCCACGACCTCCGCGTCGCTCTTGCCGAAGAACGCGCCGAAGGGGATGGCGGCCGTCGCGATCGCGGCGCCGGCGCCCGTCACGAGCAGGAGGATCGTGCGCAGCGACGACGAGAGGTCGGCGCGCAGCAGCTCGAGGTCGCCGGCGTGGGCGTGCGCGCTCATCCGCGTGAAGTACGGGGTCGCGATCGACAGCGTGAGGATCGAGTGCGGCAGCACGAAGAGCAGCCAGGTGGTGCTGAGCACCGCGATCGACGCGTCGTGCTGGCCGGCGAGCGACGCGACGTTCGACTGGAGGAGACCGGTGAGCTGGGTGACGACGATCATCCCGAACGTCCAGCCGGCCGCCTTGCCCGTCGCCGCGAGCCCGACCCCCTTCCAACGGAAGTCGGGACGGAAGCGGAGGCCCGTGCGGCGCCAGAAGAGCGTCAGGACGAGGGTCTGCGCGGCGATGCCGAGCGTCGCGCCGCCGCCGAGCAGCGCGATCTGCTGCGGGGTCCAGCTCGCGGGGTCGGTGTGCGCGGGGTCGACGCCGAACGCGATCGCGAAGACCACGAGCACCGCCACCATGACGACGTTGTTGACGACGGGCGCCCAGGTGTACGGCCCGAAGACGCGCCGGGCGTTGAGCACCTCGCCGAGGAGGGAGTAGAGCGCGTAGAAGAAGACCTGCGGCAGGCACCAGAACGCGATCGCGATCGCGAGGCGCACGGTGGCCTCGTCGAAGGCGCTGTTCGGACCCTGGATCGTGTACAGCGGAACCAGGACCGGCGCGAGGAGGGTGGCGACGATCCCCGCGCCCAGGAAGACCGTGATGCCGAGGGTGAGCAGCCGGTTGACGAACGCCTGACCCCCGTCGTCGTGGCCCGCGGCGCGCACGATCTGGGGCACGAGCACGGCGCTCATGAGCCCGCCGGCGATCAGGGCGAAGAGGTTGGTCGGCAGGTTGTTGGCGAGCGAGAACGCGTTCGCCCCCGGGTTCTGCAGGCCGATCACCCACGCGAGCATGGTGATGTTGACGAAGCCGAGCACCCGCGACACCAGGGTGCCGGATGCGATGATCGCGCTCGCGCGGCCGATCCGGTCGTCGGAGGCGGTCGCCTCAGCCATCCGCCGCTCCGCTGCCGGCGGCCTCGGCATCCGCGTCGCGCCGGGCGCGCCGCCGCGTCACCACGAGGCGGACGATCCCGGCCGCGAAGACGAGCACGAGCACGATGACGACGACGAGGGTGCCGATGCCCTCCCACTCGGCGCGTACCGTCACGCTCGCGTGCCCCGCGTCGAGCGGCACGCCGGTGGGGCTCGTGATCGAGGTCAGCACCCTGACCTCGCCGTTGGCGACCGCCTCGACGGGGATGCGTGCGGTGCCCGTCGACTGCGGCTCGATCGTGAGCATCTTCGACTCGCGAGCCCGGAGGATGGGGCTCTGCGGGTCGGCGGTGACCCGCACCGTGACCGCGTAGGGCAGCGCGTTGCTGACGGTCACCTTGAGGTCGGCGCTCCGCGCGAGCAGGGCGACGTCGCTGCTCTGCTCCAGCTTCACGGAGGAGCGGATCTCCGCCGAGCGGTCGTGGAACGCCTGCACGGCGGTGGCCCACCCGGTCGGGTCGTCACCCCAGGAGAGCGAGTAGAGCGCGATGCGCTCGAGGCGCCGCGGGTCGAGCAGCACGCTCGCGTCGTCGAGCACGCTCGAGAACGCGGCCTCGGCGTCCGCGTCCGCCGAGAGCGAGGTGAAGGTCGCATCGCGCTCGGCGGTGGCCGTGCCCTCCGCGAGCTCCGCCGCGGCCGGCGTCGTGGCGAGGATGGCGCTCAACGCGACCGGGGTCGCGGTGGTCGTGATGGCGAGGCGGGCGAGGGCCTCCGACAGGCCGGTGGCCGACGCCGCCCAACCCCGGGCGACGGTCAGCACGAGCCCGCGACCCGGGGTCGCACCCGTGCGCGCCGCGAGCTGCGCCTCGAGCGCCTCGAGCGCGGTCGCCCGGGCCGACGGCGACGTGGCTGCCACGGCATCCGCGAGCTGCGAGCTGAGTCCCGAGTCGGCGACGATGCCCTGCAAACCGTCGAGGGTCACGAGCGGCGTCGCGGGCTCGCCCGTCGAGGAGGACGAGACGATGACGTCCTCGTACCCGGCGGCGGCGAGCGCCGCGAGATCGGACGACCCGATCGCCGCATCCGGCCACGCGATCCGGGGGAGCGCGGTGCTCCAGGCGAGCACGTCCTCGGTCGTCGGAAGGGGGGGCGGAGCGCCGGGGTCGGCGGTCGGCGCGGGTGAGGGGGTCGGCGCCGGCGTCACAGCAGGCGAGAAATCCGCGGGGTCGAGGGCGAACGCGAAGCCCGAGGGTGTCAGGTCGGCGACGGTTCCCGAGCGCGCCGCGCCGACCAGGTCGGCGTCGGCGTAGGCGAGCAGGAATATCTCGTTCGATGTCGCCTCGAGTCGCGCGAGCCACTGCGTCGCCGAGCTCGGGGCCGTCGACCCGAGCACGCGGATCGACGCCGGGATCATGGGGTCGAGGGCGATCGCAGCGGGCGTGCCGGCGACCGCGTCGAGCTGGCGGGTGAGGATGCCGAACGCCCCGGTGTAGCGTTCGAGGTCGTCCGCCGCGATCAGGCCCGTGGTCGTCGCGGGAGCCGTGATCGGCACGACCACGGCGACCGATACGGGGCCCGTCCCCGGTGTCACCGTCGCGCTCGCGGGCCGCACGCCGGCACCCCCCTCGAGGGTTGCGGATGCGGCGCTCGCGCCGAGCGCGGACGCGCCCGCCAGCGTCACGGCGAGCAGGGCCGCGGCGAGCGCCCGAGCGGCCCCCCGCGTCGTCAGCGGCACGACGGAGCGCTCACGTTCCACACGGCCGACATGCTCGAAAGTCTAGACTCGACCGTTATGCAACCCGTCGCGGACGCCGTCGCGCGCCTCGGCGCCCTCGCCGACTCCCCCCGCATCCGCGGCCTCGCCGAGCGCTTCGCGGCGGCGGGGCACGAGCTCGCCCTCGTCGGCGGCCCGGTGCGCGACGCGTTCCTCGGGCGCAGCTCACACGATCTCGACTTCGCCACCTCCGCGCGGCCCGACGAGATCCTCGCGATCGTCGCTCCCCTCGCCGACGCCCACTGGGACATCGGGCGCGCCTTCGGCACCATCGGGGCGCGCCTCGGCGACGACACCGTGGAGATCACCACCTACCGCGCCGACGAGTACGACGGCACGACCCGCAAGCCGGTCGTCGCGTTCGGCGACAGCCTCGAGGGCGACCTGCTCCGCCGCGACTTCACCGTCAACGCGATGGCGCTGCGCGTGCCCGAGAAGGTGCTCGTGGATCCCTCGGGCGGCCTCGAGGATCTCCTCGCAGGGCGCCTGCGCACGCCCATCGAGCCGGAGGTGTCGTTCGGCGACGACCCACTGCGGATGCTGCGGGGCGCACGGTTCACGGCGCAGCTCGGCTTCACGCTCGACGAGGCCACCGCGTCGGCCGTCGCCGCGATGGCCGACCGCATCGGCATCGTCTCGGCGGAGCGGATCGGCGAGGAGCTGTCGAAGCTGCTGCTGGCCGCCGACCCGGTTCCCGGCATCCGGGTGCTCGTCGACACGGGCCTCGCCGAGCGGGTGCTGCCCGAGGTGCCGGCGCTACGGCTCGAGATCGACGAGCACGCCCACCACAAGGACGTCTACGAGCACTCGCTGACCGCGCTCACCCAGGCGATCGCCCTCGAGGCCGCGCGCGGTCACGAGCCCGATCTCGTGCTGCGGCTCGCCGTGCTCCTGCACGACATCGGCAAGCCCGCGACCCGCCGCATCGAGCCGGGCGGTGCCGTGAGCTTCCACCACCACGACGTGCTCGGGGCGAAGCTCGCCACCAAGCGGCTGCGCGAGCTGCGGTTCGACGGCGACACGATCAAGGCGGTCGCCACCCTCATCCGCCTGCACCTGCGCTTCTTCGGCTACGCCGACGCGTCGTGGACGGATGCCGCGGTGCGTCGCTACGTGCGCGACGCGGGTGAGCAGCTGGAGCGGCTGCACATCCTGTCCCGCGCCGACGTGACGACCCGCAACCAGCGCAAGGCGGCGCGGCTGCAGCGCGCCTACGACGAGCTCGAGGAGCGGATCGCGGAGCTCGCCGAGGAGGAGGAGCTGGCGGCCATCCGCCCCGACCTCGACGGCGAGCAGATCATGGCGATCCTCGGCATCCGTCCGGGGCCGGGGGTCGGGGAGGCGTACCGCTACCTGCTCGAGCTGCGGCTCGACGAGGGGCCGCTCGGCGCGGAGGAGGCCGAGGCCCGTCTGCGCGCGTGGTGGGCGCAACGCCGCTCCCCGCTGGGTGAGTAGCGGCGTATCGAAACCCGCCGAGCTCATGTAAGCTCGTCAGGTTGCCCGCGCGCCTGCGCGCGTGAGCAGATGCATTCAACCCTCCTGCTGTAGAGATCCTGCAGCCGTTCAAGTCCGAAGGAGGTGGGTCAATGACGCATCAGTACGAGTTGATGGTGATTCTCGATCCCGAGATCGATGAGCGCACCGTCGCACCCAGCCTGGACAAGTTCCTCGGCGTGATCACCGGCGACGGCGGCACGATCGAGAACATCGATATCTGGGGCCGTCGCCGCCTGGCGTACGAGATCAAGAAGAAGTCCGAGGGCATCTACGCCGTCGTCAACTTCACCGCCACGAGCGAGGCCACCAACGAGCTCGACCGCCAGCTGAAGCTCAGCGAGGCCGTCCTGCGCACCAAGGTGCTCCGCGCCGAGGAGGCCGTCGCCCGCGCCGGCAAGATCGCCGCCGCCGACGAGGCGAAGGCCGCCCGCAAGGCTGCCGCCAAGCCCGCCGCGAAGGCCGACAAGGACGCCGAGTAGGCCATGGCCGGCGAGACGATCATCACGGTCGTGGGCAACCTCACGGCCGACCCCGAGCTGCGTTACACGCAGTCCGGCCTCGCGGTCGCGAACTTCACGATCGCGTCCACGCCGCGCACCTTCGACCGCCAGGCCAACGAGTGGAAGGACGGCGAAGCGCTGTTCCTCCGCGCTTCCTGCTGGCGTGAGTTCGCCGAGCACGTCGCCGGCTCGCTGACGAAGGGCAGCCGCGTCATCGCGACCGGCCGCCTCAAGCAGCGCTCCTACGACGACCGCGACGGCAACAAGCGCACCGCGATCGAGCTCGAGGTCGACGAGATCGGCCCGAGCCTGCGCTACGCGACCGCCCAGGTCACCCGTGCCTCGGGTGGCGGTGGCGGCGGTGGCGGCCGCTCGCAGGGTGCCGTGGCCGACGAGCCGTGGGCGGCCTCCGCGCCGTCCGACTCGGGCGACGTGTGGAACGCGCCCGGTTCCTACTCCGACGAGACCCCGTTCTGATCCTCAGCTGATCAGACCGACACATACCTAGAAGGAAACAGCAATGGCTGGAAAGAGCAGCGGCGGTCAGGACCGCCGCAAGCGCGGAGCGAAGGGCGGCAAGAACGCCGCCCCCGCGAAGTCGATCAAGGTCGGCGTCATCGACTACAAGGACGTCGCAACCCTCCGCAAGTTCATCTCGGAGCGCGGCAAGATCCGCGCCCGCCGCATCACCGGTGTCTCCGTGCAGGAGCAGCGCCTCATCGCCCGCGCCGTCAAGAACGCGCGCGAGATGGCGCTCCTCCCGTACGCGGGCTCGGGCCGTTAAGGAGACCGATATGTCGAAGCTCATCCTCACCTCCGAGGTGACCGGCCTCGGTTCGGCCGGTGACGTCGTCGAGGTCAAGAACGGGTACGCCCGCAACTACCTCATCCCGCAGGGCTTCGCCGTGGCCTGGAGCCGCGGCGGCGAGAAGCAGGTCGATCAGATCAAGGCGGCTCGCGCCGCCCGCGAGCTCGCCACCCTCGAGGAGGCCCAGGCGCTCAAGGCGAAGCTCGAGCAGGCTCCCGTCAAGCTGGCCGTCAAGGCCGGCCGCGAGGGTCGCCTGTTCGGCTCGGTCAAGACGGCGGATGTCGTCGCCGCGGTCGAGGCTGCCGGTCTCGGCACGCTCGACAAGCAGACCATCGAGCTCAGCGCCCCGGTGAAGGCGGTGGGTCGTCACGAGGCGACCGTGCGCCTGCGCCAGGACGTGGTCGCCGCCCTCCAGCTGGAGGTCGTCGCGGCCAAGTAGGCCTGCGTCTCCGGTAGCGGCGCATCCCCTCGGGGGTGCGCCGCTACTGCGTTTCCGGGGCCGCTGTCAAGAGGATTATCCCCATGCGGAATGTGGAATCTCGCAACCCTCAACCCGAACTCTAAACATCTTTCTACACACAGGGTGTGAAAGAAGAAAACCCTGGTCAGGCGCCCTAACCAGCACGGCTTTCCCTACTTATCCACCGATCGTTCCACATCTCATTCACATCGCCCTCGGCGTTTCGCGCCTCTCCTCCACAGCTTCATCCACAGGCCTGCTTGAAGGCCGCGAACGGCCTGCCTAGCGTGGCATCCGGCGCGGGGCTCCCGACCTCGCCGACCACCACCCACCTCGCCGCGATGACGGCGTGCCTGCGGCCCGATGTCGGTGGCGGCACGTAGTTTCCGGCTCGGAAGGAGCGCCTGTGTCCATCGCCCATCTGGGCCTCGCCCCCGAACCCGAGCGACAGCGCGAGGGCTGGCAGGGCGAGCGCACGCCGCCGCACGATCTGCTCGCGGAGCAGAGCGCGATCGGCGGCATGCTGCTCAGCAAGGATGCGGTGGCCGACGTGCTCGAGGCCGTCCGGTCGGTCGACTTCTACGTGCCGAAGCACGAGATCATCTTCGACGCCATCCTCACCCTCTACTCCCACGGCGAGCCGACCGACGTGATCGCGGTCACCGACGAGCTCACCAAGTCGGGCAACCTGCAGCGCGCCGGCGGGCCCGAGTACCTGCACACGCTCACGGGCCTCGTGCCGACCGCGGCGAACGCCGGCTACTACGCCTCGATCGTCGCCGAGAAGGCGGTGCTGCGACGCCTCGTCGAGGCGGGTACCCGCATCGTCCAGATGGGCTATGCGAGCGAGGGCGAGGTCACCGATCTCGTCAACAACGCGCAGGCCGAGATCTACGGGGTCGCGGGCGGCGTCGAGGCGGAGGACTACGTTCCGCTCGTGCAGGCCATCGAGGCTGCCACCGAGGAGATCGAGCACGCGAGCGGGCGCGACGGGCAGATGGTCGGGGTGCCCACGGGCTTCACGGAGCTCGACACCCTCACCAACGGCCTGCACCCGGGCCAGCTCATCCTCATCGCCGCGCGGCCCGCGCTCGGCAAGTCGACCCTCGCGCTCGACTTCGCCCGCGCGGCCGCCATCACGAACGGGCTGCCCGCCATCTTCTTCTCACTCGAGATGGGGCGCAGTGAGATCGCGATGCGCCTGCTCTCGGCCGAGTCGAACATCTTCCTCCAGAAGCTGCGCAAGGGCGACGTGCGCGCCGACGACTGGACGACCCTCGCCTCCACGCGCGGACGCATCGCCGACGCGCCCCTCTACATCGACGACAGCCCGAACATGACGCTCGTCGAGATCCGGGCCAAGTGCCGCCGCCTCAAGCAGAAGGCGGGCCTCAAGCTCATCGTCATCGACTACCTCCAGCTCATGACCTCCGGCAAGAAGGTCGAGAGCCGCCAGCAGGAGGTGTCCGAGTTCTCGCGTGCGCTCAAGCTGCTCGCCAAGGAGCTGCAGGTGCCGGTCATCGCGCTGTCCCAGCTCAACCGTGGGCCCGAGCAGCGTGTCGACAAGAAGCCCGCGCTCTCCGATCTGCGCGAGTCCGGCTCGCTCGAGCAGGACGCCGACATGGTGATCCTGCTGCACCGCGAGTCCGCCTACGAGAAGGAGTCGTCGCGCCCGGGCGAGGCCGACCTCATCATCGCCAAACACCGCAACGGGCCCACCGGTACGGTGACCGTGGCCTTCCAGGGCGCGTTCTCGCGCTTCGCCGACATGGCGCCCGCGGTCTGACGCGGCCGCTCTTGCGTCCCCCGTGCGGGGGGCGTACCTTCGTGGCGGGGGTGGGTGACACGAGTCACCCCAGGCACCGCCCGGAGATACGGCGATGACGCCGGGAGGACGCATGTTCCAGCGCAGTGCAGTTCAACCATCCGTTCCCACCGAGCGCAGGAGGCGAAGGACGATCGCGTTCCTCGCCCTTCTCGCGGCGCTCGGTGTGGTCGTGCCCCTCGACGCCGGGGCGAGTCTCGCGGGGGCGCCCCCCGCATCCGCCGCCGGCCAGCTCGTGTGGGCCGACGAGTTCAACGGCTCTGCGGGCGCGGCGCCCAACGCCGCCGTGTGGAACCACGAGCTCGGTGCCGGCGGCTGGGGCAACAACGAGCTTCAGAATTACGTGAACTCGCGCAGCAACTCGGCCCTCGACGGCAACGGCAACCTCGTGATCACCGCCCGCCGCGAGGGCAGCGGATACACCTCGGCCCGCCTCACGACGAAGGGCAAGGTCGAGCTGCAGTACGGGCGCATCGAGGCCAACATCAAGATCCCGCGCGGGCAGGGAATCTGGCCCGCGTTCTGGATGCTCGGGGCCGGGTTCCCGAGCACGCCGTGGCCGAACTCCGGCGAGATCGACATCATGGAGAACATCGGCCGCGAGCCGCACCTCGTGCACGGCACCGTCCACGGGCCGGGATACTCGGGTGCGGGCGGCATCAGCGGCACCTACCAGCACCCGCAGGGCTGGTCGTTCGCCGACACCTGGCACACCTTCTCCGTCGACTGGAAGCCCGGCGAGATCACCTGGTACGTCGACGGGCAGCAGTACCACCGCGTCACGCGCGCGAGCGTCGGCGGCAACCAGTGGGTCTTCGACCAGAAGTTCTTCCTCATCCTCAACGTCGCCGTCGGCGGCGACTGGCCCGGCAACCCCGACGGCTCGACGCAGTTCCCGCAGCAGATGCTCGTCGACTACGTCCGCGTCTACGACAACGGCTCGTCGACCGGCGGCGGCACCGGCGGCGACCTGCCGACCGGCACCGGCACGATCCGGGCGACCGCGAACACGGGCCTGTGCCTCGACGTCCCGTGGGCGGATGCGAGCGACCGCAACCGCATGCAGCTCGCATGGTGCAACGGCAACGCCGCGCAGAACTGGACGCGCGGCTCCGACGGCACCATCCGCGCGCTCGGCAAGTGCCTCGACGTGGCGAGCAGCGGCACGAGCGACGGCACCGTCGTCTGGCTCTACGGCTGCAACGGCACGGGCGCGCAGAAGTGGGTCTACGACTCAGGCACCCGTGCGCTGCGCAACCCGCAGTCGGGCAAGTGCCTCGACGCGTCGGGCGGCGCACCGCTGTTCGACGGGCAGAAGATGCAGATCTGGACGTGCAACCAGACCGACGCCCAGCGCTGGACCTTCTAGACCGGCACCGGCCGGGGGCCGCCGCGTTCTGCCGCGGCCCCCGGCCCGGGGCGCCCCCGACCGCGTAGCGTGGGCGCATGCGCGTCGTCGTCGGGGGAGCATCCGGGATGATCGGCCGCGCGCTCGTGGCGCGGCTGCGCGAGCGCGGGGACCACGTGCTGGTGCTCGTGCGGCGCGAGACCGAGGCCGCCGAGGAGAGACGGTGGGATCCGTCGACCGGCTACCTCGACCCCGCGGCGTTCGCGGGCGCCGACGCCGTGGTCAATCTGTCGGGAGCGTCGATCGCGAAGCTCCCCTGGACCAGGCGGCACCGGCACGACATCCTCTCCTCCCGCGTGCAGGCGACCACCGCGATCGTGGGGGCGCTGCACGCCCGGGCGGATGCCGGCGAGCCCGTGGGCGTGCTCGTGAGCGGATCCGCGGTCGGCGTCTACGGGACGCGTCCGGGCGAGGAGCTCACCGAGGAGTCGGCGCCGGGCGGAGGCTTCCTCGCCGAGGTCGTGCGCGCGTGGGAGGCGGCGGCGCTCGCCGCGCCCGCGTCGACGCGCGTCGCGCTCGCCCGCACCGGGCTCGTGATCGGGCCGGAGGGCGCCGCCGCACCGCTGCGGGTGCTCGCCCGGCTGGGTGTCGCCGGGCCGGTCGGCGGCGGCCGCCAGCAGTGGCCGTGGATCTCGCTCGACGACGAGGTCCGAGCGCTCGTGCACCTGATCGACGCGGAGCTGACGGGGCCCGTCAACCTCGCCGGCCCGGAGCCCGCGACCGCCGGCCGCGTGGTGCGCGCCATCGCCGCGGACGCCCACCGGCCGTACTGGCTCCCGGCCCCCGGCTTCGCGATCAGCGGCGCGCTGGGCGAGGCCGGACGCGAACTGCTGCTCGCCGACCAGTGCGTGCGGCCGGCGGCGCTCACCGCATCCGGCTTCGTCTTCCGGCACGTGACGGTCGAGGATGCGGTGGCCGCGTCGCCCCGGTAGGGCACGTCCGAGGCACCCCGGGCGGCCGACGCCCGCGGGCGAACGTAGGATGGGCGGGTGCCCACCGAAGCCTCGCCCGCTCTCGGAGCGCCGGACACCTGGGTCGCTCCGCTCGCGCGAGCCGTGCCGGCGCTCGTGCTCGGACTCGTCATCACCTTCAGCCAGGACCACTCCGCGCCGTTCGGCCTCGTCGGCTTCGGGGTCTTCGCCGTGGTGACGGCCGCGGTGCTGCTCGCCTCGGGCCTGCGCGCCGACCGCGGCGCGCGTGGTCTCGTGCTGCTGCAGGGGGTCGTGACCGCGGTGGCAGGCATCGCGGCGCTCGTCGCCCCCGCGGGTGGGCTCGGCTACCTCGTGCTCGTGGTGAGCGCCTGGGCGATCGTCGCCGGTGCGCTCGAGGCCGTCAACGGCATCCGCTTCCGCCGGGGCCGGATCGCGGCGCGCGACTGGCTCGTCACCGGCGTGCTGACCGTGCTGCTGGGCCTCGCCTTCCTGCTCGTGCCGCAGACGTTCTCGGATCCGTACGCGATCGAGGACAAGGGCGAGGTCGTGTTCGCCGGCACCGTCACCGCGGAGATCCTGCTGGTCGGCATCCTGGGCGCCTGGGCGATCATCGCCGGCGTGCAGCTGGCGATCGCCGCGGGCTCCCTGCGCGTGCCGCGCACCGCATCCGCGAAGGCCGTCGGGGCATGAGCGGAAAGACCCCGGCGCCCAGCAGGCGCGACAGGATGCGGCCCGCCGAGCTGCTCGGCATGGCGGCGGTCTTCGGGGTGTTCGTCGGCGGCTTCGTGTTCATGGGCAGCCGCGAGTGGGGTCTCTCGCTCATCATGGCGGGCGTCGCCTTCATCGCCTCGCTCGTCATCCTCGCGACGCTGCTCATCGCGGTCGGCCCGAAGATCGACGACGAACGCGTCGACCCGGTCGACCCGGATGCGCCCTCCGGCTCCGCGGGCTCCGTGCACCGCGACCCGCACCGCCCCCGGGGCCACTGACCTCGGCGTCCGCTCGACGTCGCATCCTGCCCGTCTCAGAAATGCAGGAGAATCCGCCGCCCCGGCCCGAGGTGCCGGGGAGGCATCCTCGTCGTCGGCAGGATCTCCTGCATTTCTGAGACAGCGGACGGAGGCGGCGTGGCGCGCCCGCGTCAGTCGAGGTAGTCGACCAGCTCCGACGCGAGGCCCGTGTACGTCGCGGGGGTGAGGGCCAGCAGGCGCTGCTTCGCGGCGTCGCCGATGTCGAGGCCCCGGATGAACTCCGCGAGGTCGGCGGACGTCGCCCGCCTGCCGCGGGTCAGCTCCTTGAGCAGCGCATAGGGGTCGGCGATCGAGGATCGTCCCGCCGTCACCTCGGCGCGGATGACCGTCTGGATCGCCTCGCCGAGCACCTCCCAGTTGGCGTCGAGGTCGGCGGCGAGCGCCTCGGCGTTCACGGCGATCTCGCCGAGCCCCTTCAGCAGGTTGTCGAGCGCGAGCACCGAGTGGCCGAGGGCGACGCCGATGTTGCGCTGCGTCGTCGAGTCGGTGAGGTCGCGTTGCAGCCGGCTCGTCGTGAGGGTCGCGGCGAGGGCGTCGAGCAGGGCGCTCGAGAGCTCGAGGTTCGCCTCGGCGTTCTCGAAGCGGATGGGGTTGATCTTGTGCGGCATCGTCGACGAGCCGGTCGCACCCGGCTGCGGGATCTGCGTGAGGTAGCCCATCGAGATGTAGGTCCACACATCCGTCGCCAGGTTGTGCAGGATGCGGTTGGCGTGCGCGACGCGCCCGAACAGCTCCGCCTGCCCGTCGTGCGACTCGATCTGCGTCGTGAGCGGGTTCCAGCTGAGCCCGAGGTGCGTCACGAACTCGCGCGACAGCGCCGGCCAGTCGGCATCCGGATCCGCGGCGAGGTGGGCGGAGAAGGTTCCGGTGGCGCCGGAGAACTTGGCGGGGAACTCGACGGCGACGATGCGCGCGCGCTGCCGCTGCAGGCGATGCACGACGACGGCGATCTCCTTGCCGAAGGTGGTCGGCGTCGCGGGCTGGCCGTGGGTGTGGGCGAGCATCGGCTGGGCGCGGTGCTCCAGCGCGAGGGCGCGCAGCGCTTCGAGCACGGCGTCGAAGCGCGGCAGCCACACGTCGTGCAGGGCCGCGCGCAGGGTGATGCCGTAGGAGAGGTTGTTGACGTCCTCGCTCGTGCACGCGAAGTGGGTGAGCTCGGCGAGAGCCGTCAGTCCCTGGCGGACGAGCTGCTGGCGCACGAGGTACTCGACGGCCTTGACGTCGTGGCGGGTCGTCGCCTCGAGCCGGGCGAGCTCGTCGATCTCGGGCTGGCCGAACCCGGAGGCCCAGCTGCGCAGTGCGCGGGCCTGCTCCGCGTCGACGGGCTCGGCCCCGAACATCCGGTGGTCGGCCAGGAACAGCAGCCACTCCACCTCGACGTGCACGCGGGCCCGGTTGAGTCCGGCCTCCGAGAGGTGGTCGCCGAGGCCCTCGACCGCGGCGCGGTAGCGGCCGTCGAGCGGACTGAGCGGCTGGGGGGGAAGCGGACTCACGGGACTCCCTGTCGGATGGCGGGCTCGAGCTGCCGGAAGAGCGAGGTGCAGGCCCGTTCGATCGCGACGAGCACCGTGTCGAACATGGCGGCGTCCGAGTAGTACGGATCCGGCACGTCCATTGTCGCAGCTTCGGGGTCGAAGCCGAGGAGCAGCTGCACCTTGCTGCGGTCGGCATCCGTGGCCGCCCACTCGCGGAGGACGCGCTCGTGGCCCCGGTCGAACGCCACGACGAGGTCGAGCTCGGGGAACCAGGCCGGGTCGAACTGCCGCGCCCGGTGCCGGCCCGCGTCGTAGCCGTGCGCCTCGAGGGCGGCGAGGGTGCGCGGGTCGGCGCTCTCGCCCACGTGCCAGTCGCCCGTGGCGGCCGAGGTGACCGCGATCGACGCGGCGTAGCCGGTGCCGGAGACGATGCTGCGCATGATCGCCTCCGCCATCGGGGAACGGCAGATGTTCCCCGTGCAGACGAAGCAGATGCGGAACACGGCCGGTTCGGTCGTGCGCGCGAAGGCCATGACGCCATTGTGACGCCTCCGCCGGTGGCACGGCACCCCTCCTCCCCGGATCGACAGCGGCTCGCCCATCCCCAGATTCCGCTGTCGCCGCTCCGGTCCCGGACGCCCGCGAGCACCATGTCCTCGACAGAGGGAGAGGAGTCGGGATGCCGTCGGATCCGATCGAGATCGAGCGGGCGCGCGACCGCCTGCAGCAGCTGGTCGTGCTGCATCGCACCGCCGCGGCGCGCGCCGCCCGCCCGCCGCTCGTCGAGGAGACGGCGTGGCGTGGCCCCGCCTACTTCGCGTACCGGATGCGCGCGGAGGGTGTCGCCGCCGCGTTGTCCCGCGTTGTGGGCGAGCTCGACGACGCCGTAGTGCTCGCGCGGGAGGAGCTGGCACGTGCCCTCCGCTGAGCTCCTCGACGCGGTGCCCGTCGCGCCCGACGTCACCCCCGCGAGCCCGCTCATCGTCCGTTCCGGCGGCTCCGTGCTCGTCGCGACGGATGCGCTCCTCGCGCACCTGCCGGCCCTCGCCGAGCTGGCCGACGGCGTGGAGTCGGACGCGCATCGCCTCGCGCTGATCTCGCTCGACCTGCCGGGAGGGGCGCTGCGATCCGCGCTCGACCGCTGCGAGGCGAGCGGCTTCGCGCTCGCCGACGAGCTGCGCGGACTGCGCCTCGCCGTCGCGACCGCGGAGGCCTCCTACGAGCTCGCCGAGCGCACGGCGACCTGGCTGCAGGATGCCGCATCCGACTGGGGTGCCTCGGTGCTCGCCCGGGTCGGCGCGCAGTTCCTGCCGGGCGCCGCGCTCAGCGGCTTCCTCGCGTGGAAGCTCGCGCCCGGAGACGATGCCGAGAAGAAGCGCGCCCTGCAGAAGCTCATGCTCGACAACCCGCGGCTCATCACGAGCCCCGGGTTCTCGACGCTCGTGCGGCGCGTCGTATCGGGCACGGATGACGCGGTGCTCGGCCTCGCGGGCGCCCCGCCCTGGCTGGGTGTGCTGCTCGGCGAGCACGGCCTCGGGATCATGGGCGTCGACACCAGCGCGGCGGCGCTCATCGTGGCGGGCGGCGCGAGCGGAACCGGCTACTTCACCGAGACGCCGGTCCGGGTCGAGCGCGTATCGGAGCAGCGCACGGCCACCGCGCCGGCGGGCGCCGTGGACCGGCTCGCGCGAGTGCCCGACGAACGGCAGGTGCGGATCGAGCGCTACCTCGCGCCCGGCGAGCCGCCGCGCTACGTCGTGTACGTCGCGCCGACGCAGACCTTCTCGCCGATGGCCGACCACGAGCCGTGGGATCTCACGAGCAACGTGGCGGGGGTTGCCGGGCTGCCCGCGGGCTCGATCCGCGCGACAGAGCTCGCGATGGCGGATGCCGGCATCACCTCGGCGGACGAGGTGGTGTTCGTGGGGTTCTCGCAGGGCGGGCTCGTCGCGGACGCGCTCGCCGCATCCGGGAGCTGGAACACGGTGGGCCTCGAGACCTACGGCGACCCCGGGGGCGGGATCGAGCTGCCCGAGGGCATCCGGGGCGTCGCGGTGCGGCACAGCGACGACTTCGTCGTGGCGACCGGCGGCCCGCAGGGGGCCACCGACCGCACGATCGTCGAACGACGTGCCTACCCCGAGGGCTCGGACATCCCGACCGACAAGCCGGCGCCCGCGCACCAGCGGCGTGCATACGAGGAGACGGCGCGCCTGCTCGACGCGGCGCGGTCACCCGAGCTGCGGGCTGAGCTCGACGCGCTCGACGCCTTCACGCGCGACTACCCGAACCGGGAGGGCGCCGAGATCACGACCCTCCGCTACCGGGCCGAGCGGGCGCCCGCGGGGTGAGCTACGAGTTCCGCTTGCGGGTGAGTGGCCGGAAGATGATGCCGATGAGCCAGCCGATGACGCCGAGCACGAGCGCGCCCAGCACGCCCCACCAGAAGCTCTCCACCGAGAGGCCGAAGCCGGTGAGGGTCGAGATCCACGCGACCAGCAGGAACAGCAGCCCGTTCACGATGAGGGAGATGAGGCCGAGCGTCAGGATGTAGAGGGGGAAGGCGACGATGCGGATGGCCGTGCCGATCACCCCGTTCACGATGCCGAACACGACGGCGAGCAGCACGTAGGTCCAGAACAGGGGCCACGACCAGCTCGTCGCGTCGGCCGCGGCGTCCCAGGAGGCGACCTGGACGTGCGGGTTCAGGATGAGCACCGTCAGCCAGAGGGCGAGGGCGTTGATCAGCAGGCGCACCAGGAATCGCATGCCGCCATCATCCCACCGGCACCCCGGATCGGACACCCTCCCCGCCCTAGGCTTGACCGCATGGCCGTCATCCTGCGCCCCGAGATCGCCGCCCTCGACCCCTACCGGCAGGGCCGCCCCGCCCCCGCCGACGCCTTCAAGCTCTCCAGCAACGAGAGCCCGTTCCCCACCCTGCCCGCCGTGACGGAGGCGATCGCCGCCGCGAGCGTCGCCCGCTACCCCGACGGGAGCGCGAGCGGCCTGCGGGTGCGGCTCGCCGAGCGCTTCGGGGTGACCGTCGACGAGGTGCACGTCGGCGCCGGGTCGGTGTCGATCCTGCACCAGCTCGCGCAGGCCGCGGCCGGCCCCGGCGACGAGATCCTCTACTCCTGGCGCTCCTTCGAGGCCTACCCCGGCATCGTCACCGTGTCGGGCGCCACGAGTGTCACCGTTCCGAACCGCGCCGACGGATCCCACGACCTTCCGGCGATGGCGGCCGCCGTCACCGAACGCACCCGCCTGGTGCTCGTCTGCACCCCCAACAACCCGACGAGCGCCATCGTCACGGGCCCCGAGTTCGAGGCGTTCATGGCGGAGGTTCCCGACACCGTGCTCGTCGCGCTCGACGAGGCGTACCGCGAGTTCGTGACCGACCCCGACGCCGTCGACGGCATCCCGCTGCTCGAGCGCTACCCGAACCTCGTCGTGCTGCGCACCTTCTCGAAGGCCTACGGCCTCGCAGGGCTCCGGGTCGGCTACGCGATCGGCCCCGCCTACGTGCTCGACGCCTGCCGCGCCACCGCGATCGCCCTCTCGGTCACCGAGCCCGCCCAGCGTGCGGCGCTCGCCGCCCTCGACCACGAGCAGGAGTACCGTCCGCAGCTCGCCGAGCTCGTCGAGCGGCGAGACCGCATCCGCGACGGCCTGCGGGCGCAGGGCTGGCAGATCCCGGAGCCGCAAGGCAACTTCGTCTGGCTGCCGACCGGTGAGCACACCGCCGCCGCCGCCCAGCTGCTCGAGGCCCACGGCATCGTCGCGCGGGTCTTCGCCCCCGAGGGGATCCGCGTGACGGTGGGCGAGGAGGAGTCTGTCGACAGACTCCTAGCGGCCGCCGACGAGGTTGTGCGCACCCTCTGACCGGCGCGGAATGCCGCGCGGCTAGGGTAGAGCGCATGTCCTACACCGAGGCGACGGTCCAGCTGCTCTCGCCCCAGGGGTCGCTCATCGAGAACGACGCGACGGCACCGTATCTCCCGCTCATCCGCGACCTCGACGAGAGCCTGCTGCTCGACTTCCACCGGCAGATGGTCGTCGTCCGCCGCTTCGACATCGAGGCGGGCAACCTGCAGCGGCAGGGTCAGCTGGCCCTCTGGATCCCCAGCCTCGGCCAGGAGGCCGCCCAGGTCGGCTCCGGCTACGCGGCCCGCACCCAGGACCACATCTTCCCCGCCTACCGCGAGCACGCCGTCGGCCGCATCCGCGGGCTCGACCTCGTCAAGATCATCGAGATGCTGCGCGGCCTCAGCCACGGCGGCTGGAACCCGGCCGACACCGGCAACTTCCACCTCTTCACCCTCGTGATCGGCTCGCAGGCGCTGCACGCCACCGGCTACGCCATGGGGATGCGGTTCGACGGCGTCGTCGGAACCGGCGACCCCGAGGTCGATGCGGCCACCCTCGTCTACTTCGGTGACGGCGCCACGAGCCAGGGCGACGTCAACGAGGCCTTCGTGTTCGCCGCGAGCTACCACACCCCCCAGGTGTTCTTCCTGCAGAACAACCACTGGGCGATCTCCGTGCCGGTCGAGCGCCAGTCCCGCACCCCCCTCTACCTGCGTCCCGCCGGCTTCGGCATCCCGAGCGTGCAGATCGACGGCAACGACGTGCTCGCGAGCTACGCCGCCACGCGCCTCGGCCTCGACGCCGCGCGCGCCGGCGAGGGTCCCCGCTTCATCGAGGCGCTCACCTACCGGATGGGCGCGCACACCACGAGCGACGACCCCACGAAGTACCGCGAGGACGAGGAGACCCGGTTCTGGAGCGAGCGCGACCCGATCGCGCGCTACGAGGCCTACCTCCGCGCGCAGGGGGTGGGCGAGGAGTTCTTCCGCGAGGTCGCGACCGAGGCCGAGGATCTCGCGGCCGACGCGCGGCGCCGCACGCTCGAGCTGACGGACCCGCCCACCACCAAGGTCTTCGAGCACGTCTACACCGACGCGCATCCGCTGGTCGCCGAGCAGGCCGACTGGTTCGCCGCCTTCGAGGCCGGATACGAGGGGGCCGCGGAGTGACCGAGCGGATGCTGCCCATGGCGAAGGCCATCAACGAGGGGCTGCGCGCGGCCCTCGCGGCCGACCCGAAGGTGCTGCTGATGGGTGAGGACATCGGCACCCTCGGCGGTGTCTTCCGCGTCACCGAGGGGCTCAAGGCCGAGTTCGGCGAGGATCGCGTGCTCGACACCCCGCTCGCCGAGTCCGGCATCGTCGGCACCGCGATCGGCCTCGCGATGCGCGGCTACCGGCCCGTGTGCGAGGTGCAGTTCGACGGCTTCATCTACCCGGGCTTCGACCAGATCACCTCCCAGCTCGCGAAGCTCACCTACCGGCACGAGGGCGACCAGTCGTTCCCCGTCGTCATCCGGGTCCCCTACGGCGGGCACATCGGCGCCGTCGAGCACCACCAGGAGAGCCCCGAGGCGTACTTCGCGCACACCCCCGGCCTGCGGGTCGTGAGCCCCGCCACCCCCAACGACGGCTACTGGATGATCCAGCAGGCGATCGCCTCCAACGACCCCGTGCTGTTCTTCGAGCCGAAGAGCCGCTACTGGGTGAAGGGCGAGGTCGCCGACGACGGCGTGCCCGCTCCGCTGCACCAGAGCCGCGTCGTGCGCACCGGAACCCAGGTGACCCTCGTCGGCCACGGCGCCATGGTGGCCCAGCTGCTGCAGGCGGCCGAGGTCGCGGCGGCCGAGGGGACCAGCGTCGAGGTGATCGACCTGCGGTCGCTCTCGCCCATCGACTACGCGCCGATCGTCGCATCCGTTCACAAGACCGGGCGTCTCGTCGTCGCACAGGAGGCCCCCGGCAACGTCTCCGTCGGATCGGAGGTCGCCGCGACCGTCGCCGAGAGGGCGTTCTACTCGCTCGAGGCGCCCGTGCTGCGCGTCTCCGGCTTCGACACCCCGTTCCCGCCCGCCAAGCTCGAGGGCGTGTACCTTCCGGATGTCGACCGCATCCTCGAGGCCGTCGACCGCGCCCTCGCCTACTGACCAGCTTCTCGACCCACACGGAGGAGGCCCCGTGGCCCACGCAGAGTTCCCGCTGCCGGATGTCGGCGAAGGGCTCACCGAGGCGGAGATCGTCGCCTGGAAGGTGAAGCCCGGCGACACCGTGACCGTCAACCAGGTGCTCGTCGAGATCGAGACCGCGAAGTCGCTCGTCGAGTTGCCCTCCCCGTTCGCGGGCACCGTGACCGAGCTGCTCGCCGAGGAGGGCGCCACCGTCGAGGTGGGCGCGCCCATCATCCGCGTCGACTCCGCCGGCGGCACGATCGAGCTGCAGGCGCCCGCCAACGACTCCGAGAGCCTCGGGGCGGTGTCCGACCCGGTGCACATGGCCGAGAAGGAGGAGGCGAGCGGTGCGGTGCTCGTCGGCTACGGATCGAAGGCCGGCCACGGCGCGACCCGTCGCCGTCGGCCCGGTGCGGCGGTCGCCGCCACCGACGCGCCGACGCCCGCCCCCGCGCGGCCCAACCCGCGCCCCGGCACCCAGGTCATCGCGAAGCCGCCCATCCGCAAGCTCGCCAAGGACCTCGACGTCGACCTCGCCCAGGTGACCGCGACCGGCCCCGGCGGGGAGGTGCTGCGGGAGGACGTCATCCGGCAGGCGGAGCAGGCGAGCGTGTTCCGCAACATCCAGACGCCCGCATGGCCCGCCGAGCGCGAGGAGCGCATCCCCGTCAAGGGCGTGCGCAAGGCGACCGCCCAGGCGATGGTGGCATCCGCGTTCACCGCCCCCCACGTCTCCGTCTTCACCGACGTCAACGCCACCCGCACGATGGAGTTCGTCAAGCGCCTCAAGGCCTCGCCCGACTTCGCCGGCGTGCGGGTGTCGCCGCTGCTCGTCATGGCGAAGGCCATCATCTGGGCGGTGCGCCGCAACCCGACGGTCAACTCGACGTGGACGGACGAGGAGATCATCGTGCGCCACTACGTCAACCTCGGCATCGCCGCCGCCACCCCGCGCGGCCTCATCGTGCCCAACGTCAAGGACGCGCAGGACCTCTCGCTCCTCGAGCTCGCGCAGTCGCTCGAGCAGCTCACCCTCACCGCCCGCGAGGGCAAGACCCAGCCGGCCGAGATGTCGGGCGGCACGATCACCATCACCAACCTCGGCTCCTTCGGCATGGACACCGGAACGCCGATCCTCAACCCGGGGGAGGTCGCGATCGTCGCCCTCGGCGCGATCAAGCAGAAGCCGTGGGTGGTGGACGGCGAGGTGCGTCCCGCCTACGTGACGACGGTCGGGGCGTCGTTCGACCACCGCGTCGTCGACGGCGACGTGGCCTCGCGCTTCACGGCCGACGTGGCATCCGTGCTCGAGGAGCCGGCGCTGCTGCTCGACTGAGCCTATGGCGCCGCGATAATCCGCGGTGCGTCGCTCCGCGGGTCGGCACGAGCGTGGTCGCGCCGATCCGCGGTAGTGCGGAAGCAGGTGGGTCGCGGGTGTGCGGGCTCGTTCCCCCGCTGCGCTCATGTGAGGCGGGCGGCGCGAGCGCCGTGAGAATGGTTCTCGGTAGGATGGCTCGGTGAGCGAACCGGTGCTGAGCGTGCGGGATGCCGAGCTGCGGCTCGGCGGGCGCACCCTGTGGTCGGGACTCGACCTCGACGTCGCGCCGGGGGAGTTCGTGGCGGTTCTCGGCGCCAACGGCTCGGGCAAGACGAGCCTCCTGAAGACGGTGCTGGGGCAGCATCCGCTCGCCGCCGGCGAGATCCGCTTCGCCGGGGAGCCCGTGCGTCGCGGCGACCGGCGCATCGGCTACATCCCGCAGCAGCGCGGGCAGGACCCGGCCATGCGCATCCGGGGTCGCGACCTCGTGCGCCTCGGCGTCGACGGCGAGCGCTGGGGACCCGGATGGCCGAGCCGCGCCCGGCGGGAGCGGGTCGACTCCCTCCTCGACGCGGTCGGCGCGAGCCATTACGCGCGTGTGCCCGTCAGCCTGCTCTCCGGTGGCGAGCAGCAGCGGCTGCGCGTCGGGCAGGCGCTCGCGGGCGACCCGCTGCTCATGCTGTGCGACGAGCCGCTCGGCTCACTCGACCTGCGCGCGCAGCGCGTCGTCTCCGAGCTCATCGACCGGCACCGGCGCGAGCGCGGGTTCGGGGTGCTGTTCGTGACCCACGATGTGAACCCCGTGCTCGGCATGGTCGATCGCGTGCTCTACCTCGCGGGGGGCACGTTCCGCATCGGGCCGCCGGACGAGGTGCTCACCTCCGCGGTGCTGTCCGAGCTCTACCAGGCCGACATCGACGTCATCCGCTCGCACGGCCGCGTCGTCATCGTCGGCGCCCCCGACCACTCGCACCACGAGCACGAGCATCCGGTGGGTGGCGCGTGAACGACTGGTGGACGCAGCTGTTCGACTTCAGCGACTACGGCGCGCTGCTCGCCCTGCTGCACAACTCGATCCTCGCGGGCGCCGTGCTCGGCATCGCGGGCGGCCTCATCGGCGTCTTCGTCATGACGCGCGACCTCGCGTTCGCGGTGCATGGCATCAGCGAGCTGTCCTTCGCGGGCGCCGCGGCGGGCCTGCTGTTCGGGATCGGCGTCGTCGAGGGGTCGATCATCGGCTCGCTCGCGGCGGCGCTCATCATCGGACTGCTCGGCTCCCGGGCGCGCGAACGCAACTCCATCACCGCGGTGCTCATGCCGTTCGGGCTGGGCCTCGGCATCCTGTGCCTCGCCCTCTACCCGGGCCGTGCCTCCACCAAGTTCGGGCTGCTCACGGGGCAGATCGTCGCGGTCGGCGACCCGCAGCTCGGCTGGCTCGCGGCGGTGTGCGGCATCGTCGTGGTGGGGCTGCTGGTGCTGTGGCGTCCGCTGTCGTTCGCGAGCCTGGATGCGGAGGTCGCCGCCGCGCGCGGGGTGCCGGTGCGCTTCCTGTCGATCGCCTTCATGCTGCTGCTCGGGCTCGCGGTCGCGGCGAGCATCCAGATCGTCGGCGCGCTGCTCGTGCTCTCGATCCTCGTGACGCCGGCCGCCGCGGCGCTGCGCATCTCGAGCTCGCCGCTGTGGGTGCCGCTGCTGTCGATGGCCTTCGCGCTCGTGTCGCTCGTCGGCGGCATCCTGCTCGCGCTCGGGGCGAGCGTTCCGATCAGCCCCTACGTGACCACCATCTCCTTCCTCATCTGGGCGGTGTGCGTGCTCGCGGGCCGTCGTCGCCGGGATCGTCGTACCCTAGGGGCGACGAAGGGGGTGCTTGCGGCGTGAAGCGGAACACCTGGCAGCGCGAGGCGGTGCGGGATGCGCTCGGACGCACCGAGGGCTTCGTCTCGGCGCAGGCGCTGCACGCCTCGCTGCGGGGAACGGGCTCCGAGGTGGGGCTCGCGACCGTCTACCGTGCGCTCGCCGACCTCGCGCACGAGGGCGAGGCCGACTCCCTCGTGCAGGAGGGCGAGAGCCTGTACCGCGCCTGCACGCCGGGCTCCCACCACCACCACCTCATCTGCCGCAACTGCGGAACGGCCGTCGAGATCTCGGCGGACCCCGTGGAGGCCTGGGCGCGCCAGGTCGCCGCGGAGCACGGCTTCACCGAGCCGAACCACGTCGTCGACGTCTTCGGGCTGTGCCCGGAGTGCTCGGCAGCCGCATCCGCGCGCTGATTCAGGCGTCGGCGGGCTCCAGCAGGCGCCATCCCATCCGCTGAGCTGCGCCGCGGTCGAAGGTGACGGCGTCGGCGACACCGAAGAGCTCCATGCTCGCGGCGATCAGCGCATCCGGGAAGTCGGCGCCCGACTCGGCGAGCGAGAGGGCGCGCACGACACTCTCCCCATCCTCGAACTCGAGGGAATCCGTCTCGACGAGTCCGCGGATGAGCGCGAGCCGCACTTCGCGGGGTTCGCGGTAGCTCCGCGCGAGCACCCATTCGAACTCGGCGAGTGCGACGTGGGTGATGAAACCCGGCCGAGTGGTCGTCAGGGATGCCAGCACAGCGTCGGCTGCTCGGGCGTGGCCCGGATCATCACGAACGATCGCGCGCAACAACACGTTCGCGTCGATCCCGATCAACTCTCGAGACCCCTCATGACGTGCTCTGCCGCCGCTGCCGCGATGTCTTCATTCATCTGCTCGATCGTCACGGGGACCCGGTCCGGCCGGTACAAGAGGCCCGCAAGGTCCATGATGCTGCCCGTGCGCGCCACGATCCGGTACTGGCCGTCCGCCAGACGGACGAACAGCACCTTCGACCCTGCTTCGAGATGCAGATCGTCACGCACCTCCTTGGGCACGGTGATCTGGCCTTTGCTGGTCATGGTCGCTGTCGGCATGGAACCTTCCTTACTCAAGAGCATATTGCCTTACCAAAAGCGAATCGGCAAGGAATGACTGGTTTCGAGGAGCGTCGCCGCCGGCGGACGCGTCTCGAGAGGCCACTGGATGTGTGAACGAGTGGCGGATGCGGCATCCGTCCGGTATCTTGGGAGGGTTGCGCAGAACCTGCGCTTCTTTGTGCGCCGTCGCGACCACCGGATCCGTCCGGAGGATCTCGATCTGGTGCGCCGACAAGTGACCTTGGGTGGGGCGCTCGCCCCACGGTAGCGATTAAGGAAAGAAACCATGGCAGCTGTGTGCCAGGTGACCGGAGCCGTCCCCGGCTTCGGACACAACATCTCGCACTCGCACCGCCGGACGAAGCGCCGCTTCGACCCGAACGTGCAGAAGAAGAAGTACTACGTGCCCTCGCTCAAGCGCACCGTCACCCTCACGGTGTCGGCTAAGGGCATCAAGGTGATCGACGCGCGCGGCATCGAGTCCGTCGTCGCCGAGATCCTCGCCCGTGGGGAGAAGATCTGATGGCCAAGAAGGCTCAGGACGTCCGTCCGATCATCAAGCTCCGCTCGACGGCGGGCACCGGGTACACCTACGTGACCCGCAAGAACCGTCGCAACGACCCCGACCGCATCGTGCTCAAGAAGTACGACCCCATCGTGCGCAAGCACGTCGAGTTCCGAGAGGAGCGTTAAGCAATGGCCAAGAAGAGCAAGATCGCGAAGAACGAGCAGCGGAAGGTCATCGTCGAGCGCTACGCCGCGAAGCGCCTCGAGCTCAAGAAGGCGCTCGTCGACCCGAACTCGACCGACGAGCAGCGCGAGGCCGCCCGCCTCGGCCTGCAGAAGCTTCCCCGCGACGCCTCGCCGATCCGCGTCCGCAGCCGCGACGCGATCGACGGCCGCCCGCGCGGTGTGCTGACGAACTACGGCATCTCCCGTGTGCGCTTCCGCGACATGGCCCACCGCGGCGAGCTGCCCGGCGTGACCAAGTCGAGCTGGTAAGCACCGCACCACACGTCCGAGGGGGCGTCGGCATCGCGCCGGCGCCCCCTCGTCGTGTTCCCGCGTCCGTGTTCCGACGCGCCCGATCAGCTCGAGCCGGATGCGCGACGCTCGGGGGCGGCGAGCACCTCGGCCCGCGGCAGGGGAACATCCGTCGTCTCCTCGTCGTACCGGCGCACCCGTTCGGCGTCCGAGAAGACCGACCAGCCCGGATCACCCGTGGAGACGAAGCGCACCCAATCACCGTGCATCTGCTCGGCCAGCGCCTGCGGCGCCTGCTCACCCGCCATCCGTCGGGCATCCTCGGAGGCGAGGGCGTCGAACATGAAGCCCAGCTCGAGCGCGTGCGCGGCCCGCAGCTCGCGTACGGGGCTCGGCCACGCGAACTCGTACACCCAGGTCGGCGCGGGGCGTGTCCGCGCGACCGCGATCGCATCCGCACGCAGAACCCGGTCGGTGAGAACCTGGCCGAGGAGCTCGCCGGGCGAGGCGTCCGGCCATGCCGCTCGGTAGGCGCGCAGCCTCCGGCCGGACACCCCGAGCGCGAGAGCCGTGAGGCGAAGCCGCAGGGGACCGACCCGAGCGAGAGCGGCAGGGTCGAACCACAGGCGGTACTCGTCGGTGTTGGTGCCGATCAGCAGTGGCACCGCCACCTCCGGGAGCGCCGCCCGCGCTGCTCGCGGGAGGGTGTCCTGGTCGATGCAGAGCGTGTAGCCCGGCGTCCCGCTCAGGGGAGAGCCGCCGCGCGACTGGGTCGTGCGCGCCTCGAGCAGCTCGTCGGGGGTGGCACCCGCGAACGACGCCTTGGTCGCCGGGCGCCCGAGCACCTTCGCCATCGCGCGCGTCACCCGGCCCGCGCGTCGCGGCGGCTCGGCGATGAGAGGACCGCTCTGCACGATCGCTCCGGCGACCGCTGCCGCAACCTCGGGGCGCGTCAGGAGCGCCGCGACGAGTGCGCCGCCCGCCGACTCGCCCGCCAGGGTGATCCGCTCCGGGTCGCCCCCGAACGCGGCGATCTCGCGTCGGACCCACGCGAACGCGGCTGCGACATCCTCCAGCCCCAGGTTCCGCGGCGCATCCTCCAGCACCGAGAAGCCCTCCGCGCCGAGTCGGTAATTGACCGAGACGAACACGACCCCGTCGCGCGCGAACGGGGCACCGTCATACACCTCGAGCGCCGCGGTACCGCGCTCGAGCGCCCCGCCGTGCAGCCAGAGCATCACGGGTGCGCCGCTCGCATGTTCGGGTGCCCATACGTTGAGGGTCAGGATGTCGTCGCCAGGGATGACGACGCTCGTCAGGATTCCGGCGATCGCACCCCTGTACGGTGACTGCGGAGCGGTCGGTCCGTGCGCATCCGCCACGCGGGCGTCCTGCCATGCCTCCGCCGGGACCGGGGGAGCGAAGCGTCGCTCGGCGAACGGGGGCAACCCATAGGGGATGCCGAGATAGCGTTCCCACCCGGGTCCACGTGTGCCGATGAGGCGGCCGGAACTGACGGTGACCATGGGACTCTCGAGTTCGTCCACCCGCTCATCATGTCGCTGCGGGCACGCCGGAGACCATCATCGGCTCGCGAAACCCTCAACCATCGCCTGAGGCCGAGTTGCGAAAAGGGTCCGAAAAGCCCGGAAATGTCGGGGATCGCTGGTAGTTTCGAGCACGGTTCAGGGGTCACAGCCTCAGGGCCGACCCCCGCGGCATCCTCCCGGAAGCCGCACCGAAATCGAGAAAACCGTCCGAGGAGGACACATGGCTGACACCCTCAACAAGAGCGACCTCGTCGCCGCGATCGCGGCCGAGACCGGCGAGAGCCAGGCGGCCGTCAACAAGGTCGTCGACGCGTTCTTCTCCGTCGTCGCGAAGCAGGTCGGCGGCGGCACGAAGGTCAGCATCCCCGGCTGGCTCTCGTTCGAGAAGACCCACCGCGCCGCGCGTGCGGGCCGCAACCCCGCGACCGGCGAGACGATCCAGATCGCCGCGTCCAACGGCGTGAAGGTCTCGGCGGGCAGCAAGCTCAAGGCCGCCGTCAAGTAAGACGCGCAGACCACGCAGGGGCGCCGACCGCGAAGGTCGGCGCCCCTGTCGTATCCCCAGCGGGTGCGGGTGCCTCAGCGGGCGCGCCTAGGCTGGGAGAGTGCGGCGCCTCGCGTGGGTCACCGGACCCGCCCTCCTCCTGCTCGCCGCGCTCGCGGCGGTGCTCGTGGCGCTCGCGGTCGGCGGCGGGGCCGCGCCCCTGCCGCTCGTCGACCCGGGGGCCGTCGTGCGCTACGGCATCCCCATCGCGACCGTGCTCGTCGACCTCGGGGCCGCCGCCACCATCGGGTCGCTCGTGCTCGCCTGCTTCGCGCTCACCCCCGGCAGCAAGGCGTACGACCGTGCCGCCGACATCGCCGCCGCCGGCGCCGGCGTCTGGACCGTCGCATCCGCCGCGATGGCCTTCCTGCTCTTCCAGAGCCTGCACATCACCGCGCCCACCCTCGACGACGGCTACGGGCAGCAGCTCGGCACCTTCCTGACCGACGTGCCCGTCGGGCGCGCCTGGCTCACCGTGACCCTCGTCGCCGCCGCGGCCACCGCCGTGTGCTTCGCGGTGCGGAACGTCACGGCGCTCGCGCTCGTCGCCGCCGGATCCGCGCTCGGCCTCCTGCCGGTCGCGCAGCAGGGGCACGCGGGCTCCACCGCCGACCATGACCTCGCGGTCAGCGCCATCTGGCTGCACATGCTCTTCGCGTGCGTGTGGGTGGGGGGCCTGCTCGTCGTGGTCGTCGCACGGCGCACGCTCGACGGTGGGCGGATGCGCGCCGTGCTCGCCCGCTACTCCACACTCGCGCTCGTGAGCTTCATCGTCGTCGCGGTCTCCGGATACGCCTCCGCCGCGATCCGGGTGGGGGAGCTCGCGAACCTCGGCAGCCCGTACGGCCTCATCGTGCTCGGCAAGGTCACCGCCCTCCTCGCGCTGGGCGTGTTCGGCGCCGTGCAGCGGCGCCGGGTGATCGCGCGGGTGGGCGATCGGGCATCGGCCTGGTGGTTCCGGGCGCTCGTGCTCGGCGAGCTCGCCTTCATGGGCATCGCGACGGGTCTCGCCGCCGGCCTCGCCCGCACCGCGCCGCCCGTCGACGAGGTGCCCGCCGACCAGCTGAGCGACCCGAGCCCCGCCGCATACCTCACCGGCCGCGACCTGCCGCCCGAGCTCGACGGCCTCCGCTACCTCACCGAGTGGCGGCTCGAGATCGTGTGGGCGCTCGTCGTGGCGTTCGGCGCGTTCTTCTACCTCGCGGGCGTTCGGCGCCTCCGTCGCCGGGGCGACCGGTGGCCGTGGCATCGCACCGTCCTGTGGCTGCTCGGTCTGGCGGCCCTCGCCTGGGTCACCAACGGGGCGCCCGGCGTCTACGAGCAGTTCCTGTTCTCGGCGCACATGCTCGGCCACATGGTCCTCACCATGGCGATCCCCATCGTGCTCGTGCTCGCCGCGCCGGTCACGCTCGCCGCACGTGCCATCCACCGCCGCGACGACGGCAGCCGCGGGCCGCGCGAGTGGATCCTGTGGGCGGTGCAGTCGCCCGTGGCGGCCGTGCTCACCAACCCCTTCGTCGCCGCCACGCTGTTCGCCGTCTCGCTGTGGGTCTTCTACTACACGGCGATCTTCCGCTGGGCGGTCACCGACCACGTCGGCCACCTCTGGATGGTCGCCCACTTCCTCATCACCGGCTACCTCTTCGCCCTCGTGCTCGTCGGCGTCGACCCCGTGCGCAAGCGCCCGCCGCACGCGCTGCGTCTGCTGCTGCTGCTCGCCACGATGGCGTTCCACGCCTTCTTCGGGCTCGCCATCATGTCCGACCAGGGGCTCATGCTCGCCGACTGGTTCGGCGCGATGGGACGCACCTGGGGGCTGCCGCCCCTCGAGGACCAGCGCTGGGGCGGGGGGATCGCGTGGTCGGTGGGCGAGATCCCGACCGTCATCCTCGCGATCGTCGTCGCCGTGCAGTGGTCGCGGTCGGACGACCGCGAGGCGAAGCGCCGCGACCGGGCCGCCGATCGCGACGGCGAGGCGGAGCTCGCGGCGTACAACGCCATGCTGTCGAAGCGCGCGCGGCGCTAGCGGAGGGCGGGGGCGAGCACGACGGCGTCGCCGTCGAAGGCGATGCGGTACGCCGCGCTGAACGGCACGTCCTCCTCGAGCGTCGAGACAGAGCCGTCGAAGAGCGACTGCACCTCGACGCTCAGGTGCGCGACGCCCTCCGCGCCCGGCACCGCCCACGTGCCGATGCGGTCCGAGGGGGCGACCGTCGCATCCGGCATCTCGACGATCGTCCAGCGCGGCTCCGACACGACACGGTTCTCGATCGCGTAGCCGAACGGGCAGCCCGTGGGGAACAGGATGCGCTGCGACGCGCAGCCCGTGAGGTCGGCCTCGACGGCGGCCTGCACGGCGCGGACGAAGGCGTCGCTCGGCCGGATGTCGAGGGCGACGTCCGCCGACCCGCCGCGGGCGAGCACGGTGACGGGGTCCGCGGTGAGGAACCGGGAGGAGTGCCCGAAGGTGTACAGCGCGGGGGTGAGCGCGGCGAAGGTCACGGGGGTGCCGCCCCAGGACTCCACCGGCAGCGAGCCGGCGGTGAACCGCGCGTCGCCGCTCGGCGTCACCGTGAGGCGGGTGACGGGGGAGGCGGCGAAGCCCCACTCGGGGAACAGCGCGAAGCGGGTGCCCACGCGGGTCACCTCGAGCACCGTCTCGCCCTGCGTCTGGCCTGTGACGCGCACGCGCACGTGATGCACCTGGCCGCGCACCTCGTCTGAGACCACCTCGGCGGCGACGCCGGTGAACGCGCGCGGGTCGAGCAGACGATCGTCGAGGCCTGCGACGTCGACCCCCGGCAGCGCGAGCACCTCGTCGACTCGGCCCTCGGCGAGCGCCCCCAGGTAGTCGCGCACGAACCCGGATGCCGAGAACACGGTGGCGTTCGCGACGAGCACGCCGCCGATCAGCACTCCGGCGAGGAGCACGACGGCCCCCACCCAGCCGAGCACGATCCGCATGACTCACATTCTGCCGCGCCCTCGCGGCCGACCCGGTCACGCTCGGTTAGCCTGCTGGGATGCCCCGCACCGATCTCGCCCCCGAGCAGCGGGCGGTGTTCGAGGCGATCGAGACGACGCGCGACCACGTCTTCGTCACGGGCCGCGCCGGAACCGGCAAGTCGACGCTCCTCGAGTACCTCGCCTGGAACACCTCCAAGCAGCTCGTGATCTGCGCGCCCACGGGGGTCGCGGCGCTCAACGTGGGCGGGCAGACCATCCACTCGCTGTTCCGCCTGCCGATCGGCGTGATCGCCGACCACGAGATCGAGCAGTCCGCCGAGCTGAAGAAGCTGCTCAACACGATCGAGACGCTCGTGGTCGACGAGGTCTCGATGGTCAACGCCGACCTGCTCGACGCGATGGACCGCAGCCTCCGCCAGGCACGGCAGAAGCCCCACGAGCCGTTCGGCGGCGTGCAGCTCGTGCTCTTCGGCGACCCGTTCCAGCTCGCCCCCGTTCCCGGCGACGGCGACGAGCGCGCCTACTTCGCCGACCGCTACCGCTCCATGTGGTTCTTCGACGCGCGGGTGTGGCAGGAGGCCGACCTCACGATCTACGAGCTCGGCACCATCCATCGGCAGCACGAGCTCGAGTTCAAGCAGCTGCTCAACGCGGTGCGGCACGGGCAGGTCACGGCCGAGATGGCGGGCCGCCTCAACTCGGTCGGCGCCCGCACGGCCCCCGACGACGGCACCATCACGCTCGCCACCACCAACCAGACCGTCACGCGCATCAACCAGACCGCTCTCGCGCGGCTGCCCGGCCGCGCGCTCACGGCCGTCGCCGACGTGAACGGCGACTTCGGCGGGCGCGCGTACCCCGCCGACGAGCGGCTCGAGCTCAAGGTCGGCGCACAGGTGATGTTCCTCCGCAACGACGCGGGCGGCGAGGGGCGCTGGGTGAACGGCACGATCGGCGAGGTGGTGCGGATCGGCGACGACGTGACGGTCGACGTCGACGGCGAGCGGCACCTCGTCGCCCCGGTCACCTGGGAGCGCTACAAGTACAGCTACTCACCGGTGACGAAACAGCTGACGAAGGATGTGGTGGCGGAGTTCACGCAGTTCCCGCTGCGACTCGCGTGGGCGGTGACGATCCACAAGTCCCAGGGCAAGAGCTACGACCGCGCGATCGTCGACCTCGGGCAGCGCAGCTTCGCGCCCGGGCAGACGTACGTCGCCCTCAGCCGGCTGACGGCGCTCGAGGGGCTCTACCTGAGCCGCCCGCTGCGGCCGAGCGACATCATCGTCGACGAGGCGGTGCGGCGGTTCATGTCGGGGGCGAAGCCGATCCCCGGCATCGAGGCGTAAGGGGCGAACCCCCACCCCCGCGATCCGGCTACGCGGCGGCCTTGGCGCGGGCCAGGTCGTCGAAGAGCTCGGTGTTGAAGCGGTAGGCGAGCAGCACCTCGTCGATGACGCGCTCGCGTTCGGCCGCATCCCAGTCGACGCGGTCGAGCTCGTCGCGGTAGGTCTGCTTGAACTCCTGCGGGTCGGCGATCTCGTCGAAGAGGTAGAAGCCGACCCCGTTCGTCTCGAAGCCGAAGCGGCGCTGCATGACGCGTCCGATGAACTGGCCGCCCGACAGGTCGCCGAGGTAGCGGGTGTAGTGGTGGGCGACGAAGCCGCCCGACCAGCGCTCGGCGGTGACGCGGCGGATGCGGTCCACGTAGGCCACGGTCGTCGGCAGCGGGGTGATCTGATCGCGCCAGTCGGCGCCGAGGAGGAACTCGAGGTCGGCCTCGAGCGCCGGCAGCCGGGTGAGGCGGGGGGTCGCGAACTGCGCCACGACGGGGTCGCCTGCGAAGACCTGCTCGGCGCTCTCGAGTGCCTCGTAGATGAAGTAGTGCTGGGCGACGAGGGCGACGTAGTCCTCGCGGGTGCCGGCGCCCTTCATGAGGTCGGTCATGAAGCCGGCGCCCTCGCTGTCCGAGTGGCCGGACCAGGTGCGCTCGCGGAGGGCCTGGGAGAAGGGCAGCACCGACACGGGGACTCCTTGAGGTTAGGTTTCCCTTAGTTTATGTCTGCCTGAAGGTTTGCGCTAGTCCGCATCGCGGCGGCGAGCGGCATCCGTGCGGGCGGCGCCCAGCCCCGTCGCGAGCAGCGCCGCCGACCCCGCGAAGTGCAGCACGTTGCCCGCGCCGTTCAGCGCGACGACGTTCGCGGGCGTTCCCACCGCGAAGAGCCCGAAGAGCCCGACCGCCAGCAGCAGCGCGCCGACCGCCACGTTCATCGGCCGGGCGAGCCGCTCGCCCCGCCAAGCCCCGCCCGCGAGGGCGACGGCGACCGCCAGGTGCAGGGTCGCGAGCGGCAGGTTGGTGCCCAGGATGCCCGCGAGCAGCGCGCCCGTCGACTGGTCGACCTCCGGATCGAGCGAGGCGACCAGGCCCCACGCGCCGACCGCCGCGAAGGCGACGGCCCCCGCGATCGCGGCGATCCGGTTGGGCGTCACGGCCTCAGGCGTGGGGCCGGGGCTCGACCCCGAGCTTCGCGCACGCCGCGTCGTAGAGCGACACGATCTCGCGGCGGATCTCGGGCCGCTCGCTCAGCTCGCGCGACCAGGGCAGATGCAGCTCGGAGTCCTCACCCGCCACGGTGTAGCGCCACGTGCCCCCGCGGTGGTCGAGGTCGATCATGCGGGCGGACTCCGGATCGCGTCCCGCGAACGCGCGCACGATCAGGACGTTGTCGTCGGTGTGGTCGCCGTTCATGTGCGCGAGCACGGCGTCCACGACCTCGGGGGAGAAAACGGTCACCAGCCCACGGTAATCCACCCGCTCGGGGAGCCGGTCTGCTGAGATGGAGGGGTGAGCGATCGGGCGGGCGAGGAGCCCCGCGAAGGCACCAGCCGACGGGACTTCCTGCGCGTCGGCGGGGCGGCAGCCGCCGGTGTCGTGGTGGGAGCCGCGGGCGGCGCGGCGATCGGACACGAGCTCGGCGCGCGCGACGCGCGACCCGTGCCCGATCCGGAGGCCGAGCCGGGGTTCGCGCACCTCGTGGTCGTCATGGGCGAGAACCGCTCCTTCGACAACCTGCTGGGCTACCTCTACGACGGTGCGACGCTCCCCGACGGGGCCGCCTTCGAGGGCCTCGCCTTCGGCGACCACGCGAACACGGCGCCCGACGGCACCCGAATCCCCGCGCATCCGTACACGGGCACGACCGACCAGATCATGGGCTCCCCGAACCCCGACCCGGGCGAGCCCTACCCGCACGTGAACACCCAGCTGTTCGGCGTGGTCGACCCGCCGTACAACATCCCCCCGGATGACAGCCATCCGACGATGGAGGGCTTCGTCGCCGACTACGCGATCAACTGGACCGAGGTGAAAGGCGCGAAGCGCGCCCCCACGACCGAGGAGCTCGCGCAGGTGATGGGCGCCTTCACTCCCGAGATGCTGCCCGTGCTGTCGACCCTCGCCCGCGAGTTCGCCGTGTACGACCACTGGTTCGCCGCGGTGCCGAGCCAGACCTTCTGCAACCGCTCCTTCTTCCACGCCTCCACCTCGCACGGCTTCGTGACCAACAAGGAGGGCGGCGGATACCGCAAGTGGCTCGACGCGCCGGCCGCGCCCACCGTCTTCAACCGCCTGGAGGAGGCAGGGGTCGACTGGCGCATCTACTACGACGAGCTGCAGCTCGTCTCGCTCACCGGGGTGCTGCACGCGCCCGTGCTGGAGAGGTACTGGAAGACCGAGCACTTCGCCACGATGACCCAGTTCTACGACGACGTCGAGAACGGGCGGCTTCCCCCGTATTCCTTCATCGAGCCGCGGATGGCCTACAACCACAACGACTTCCACCCCGCGTTCGGCGAGCTGCGCGAGAGCGACGTCGACGGTTCCGAGGTCATCGACTCGGCGATCTCCGACGTGCGGGCCGGCGAGCTGCTGATCCACAACATCTACACCGCCATCCGCTCGAGCGCCTCCGCGACCGGGTCGAACGCGCTCAACACGATGCTGCTCATCACCTTCGACGAGCACGGCGGCACCTACGACCACGTGCCCCCGCCGCGCGAGTCGCCGCCCGACGACAGCGGGCCCGGCGAGATGGGTTTCGGTTTCGACCGGCTCGGATGCCGCGTGCCGGCGATCGCGGTGTCGGCGTGGACCGCGGCGGGCACCATCGTGCACGACCGCATGCACCACGGCTCGGTCACCGCCACCCTCAACCGCCTGCACGGGCTCGAGCCGCTCGCGCGCCGCGACGAGGAGGCGAACCCGATCTTCAACGCGGTCACCCTCGCCGAGCCGAGGCATCCGTCGACCTGGCCGACGACGACCCCGCAGTACCTGCCGCCGAACCCGCAGGCGGAGGACCCGCATCCGGGCAATGCGCACCGCGACAAGCCGCTCAGCCCGCCCGCGCAGGGCCTGCTCGGGCTGCTGCTCGCGAAGTACGGCAACCCCGAGCACATCGACCCGCAGAGCTACGGCGACGCGTACGAGGTGCTCACGAGGTACGGCACCGGGCTGTTCGGCACGGCGGCCTCGACGCCCACCGAGGCGCCGCCCACCCCGATCCCCTGAGTCCTGGAGGGCCCATGCTCGATGTCGAGGCGTTCCGCGCCCGCTTCCCCGCGCTCGACACGGGGGTGGCGCACTTCGACGGCCCGGGCGGCACCCAGACGCCACGCGAGGTGGGGGAGGCGATCGCGCGCACGCTCACGGGACCGCTATCGAACCGGGGGGCGGCGACGGCATCCGAGCGCAACGCGACGGATGCCGTGCTCGCGATGCGCGCCGCCATCGGCGACCTCCTCGGCGTTCCGGCCTCCGGCGTGGTCTACGGTCGCAGCGCGACCCAGCTCGCCTACGACTTCTCCCGGCACCTGTCGCGCGACTGGCGGCCGGGCGACGAGGTCGTGGTGACGCGACTCGACCACGACTCGAACGTGCGACCCTGGGTGCAGGCGGCGGAGCGCGCCGGGGCGGCGGTGCGCTGGATCCAGCTCGACCCCGCCACCGGCGAGCTGCTGCTCGACGACCTCGCGGAGGTGCTCTCGTCGCGCACGCGCGTCGTCGCCGTCACCGCGGCGTCCAACCTCATCGGCACCCAGCCGCCCGTGCGCGCGATCGCGGATGCCGCCCACGCGGCCGGCGCGCTCGTTTACGTCGATGCGGTGCACCACGCCGCGCACGAGCTCGTCGACCGCGCCGCCCTCGGCGCCGACCTCGTCGTGTGCTCGCCGTACAAGTTCCTCGGGCCGCACTGCGCGGTGCTCGGCGCGGACCCGGCACGGCTCGAGACGATCCGGCCCGACAAGCTGGCGCCGTCGACGGACGTCGTGCCCGAGCGGTTCGAGTTCGGCACGCTGCCGTACGAGACGATGGCGGGTGTGACCGCCGCGGTCGGGGTGCTCGCCGCGCTCGCGCCGGGTGCCGCGACGGGCAGGCGGGCGGCGCTCGCCGCATCCTTCGGCGCGCTGCACGCGCACGAGTCCGCGCTGCTCGCCCGGCTGGAGGCGGGGCTCGCGGGCTTCGGCGAGCGCGTCACCGTGTGGTCGCGGGCCGCGCGGCGCACGCCGACTGTGCTCATGACGTTCCCCGGCCGCTCGGCTGCGGAGGCATCCGCGTTCCTCGTCGCGCGTGACGTGCACGCGCCGGCGGGCAACTTCTACGCCTTGGAGGCGTCGCGCGCGCTCGGCCTGGGCGAGGCGGGCGGCCTGCGTGCGGGCCTGGCGCCGTACACGACCGCGGCGGAGGTGGATCGCCTGCTCGAGGGTCTCGCCGACTTCCTCGGGTGAGGCCGTCCGCCGACGCACGCCCTAGCGTGGGATGCATGACGCTGCCCACGACCGACACCCGCGTCGGCTACCCCGCCGGCGAGCTCGCCTCGACCGGCCGGGTGCTGCACGTCGAGCCGCTCGCCGACGGGGGCGCCGTCGTGCTCCTCGACCGCACCGCGTTCCACCCGGTCGACACGGCGTGGCCCGACCAGCCCGCGGATCGCGGACGGATGCGGTGGCCCGGCGGCGAGGCCGAGATCGTCGACGGCGTCACGGGCGGCGTGCACGAGGGTGCGCTCGCCCTCGGACCCGATCTCCCGGTGCGCGGCGGCACGCCCGGCTGGGTCTTCGTCGTCGGTCACGTCCTCGCGGGCGCGGGGCCCGCGGTCGGCGACACGGTCGAGGTGGAGGTCGACGCCGACCACCGCCTCGCCCTGTCGGCCGGCCACACCGGCTGCCACCTCGCCTCGCTCGCCCTCGACGCGGCCCTCGCCGAGGCGTGGACGAAGCCCGTCCGTGCCGACGCGCTCGGGCATCCGGGGTTCGACGGGGCCGCGATCACGTCGTCCCGCATCGAGCCGTGGGGGTCGGTCGACGTCTACCGTGTCGGCAGGTCGCTGCGGAAGGCCGGCTTCACGGTCGCCGCCCTCGACGACCCGGATGCCGTCGCCGCCCGTGCGAACGCGCTGCTCGCCGCGTGGGTCGCGGCCGGGGCGGCCATCCGCATCGAGCGCGACGACGACGCCCTCTCGGCCCGCCGCAGCTGGGTGTGCGAGCTGCCCGACGCCGAGGCGCGCATCCCGTGCGGGGGCACCCACCTGACGAGCCTCGCCGAGCTCGCCGCGATCACCGTCGCGCTCGAGACGGCTCCAGTCGAGGGCGGGCTCGAGTTGCGGATGCGCACGACCGTCGCCCCGGTGTGACGCGGAGCCGAGAGGCTACTGCCGAGTGGTGTGCTCGATGCTCATCACCAGGACGACTCGGCTCGGGGCGTCGGCGGGGACGCTGAACTCCGGGTGACCGTAGCGCTCCGCGAGGTGCACGAAGTAGGCGGCTGCGGGATCCGGGATCACGTCGACGAGCCGGCCGCGCACCTCGAGGTACCTCAGCGGGTTCGTCGGGTCGAGCACCGCGAGGCTCATGGAGGGGTTGTGCTGCAGATTGCGGTACTTCGCGCGGCGCGTGGAATGGGTGAACCGGAGGGTGTCGTCGACGAGCTCGAACCACATCGGATTCGCCTGCACGGTGTCGTCGGGGCGGACGGTCGACAGCACGCCGTAGTTGGGCGCGACGAGCAGGTCCAGGTAGTCGTCGGGGATTTCGGCGAGAGGCATCCTCCATCCCTACCACGGGGCGGTGGAGGAGCGCCGGGTCATCCGGCGCGCCGTTCAGAGCTCCGCGACGAACACGGAGCCGGATGCCGGATGCCGTGCGAGCTGTCCGGCGTCCAGCCCCTCTCGCGCGGTGGTGATGACGAGGGTGCGCTCGTCGACGAGGACGCAGGAGGTCACGTGGGGGGCGTCGAGCTCGACGATCCGGTCGACCCGGCCGTCGTCGCGGTGGCGTCGCACCTCGCCGGCACCCCAGGCCGCGACCCACACGCCTCCCGCGGAATCGATCCACAGCCCGTCGGGCAGCCCGTCGTCGACGCGGAAGGCGGTGATCCAGCGGAGGGGGTCGCGTCGGTAGTCGCACCAGGACACGGTGCGCGCGAGCGAGTCGACGTGGTGCAGGCGCCCGTCGGGATGGAAGGCGACGCCGTTCGAGAGACGGACGCCCTCGCGCAGCACGGTCGTGCGGCCGTCCGGTTCGATGCGCAGCAACTGCTCGTGCGGCTCGTCGCGCCCCCGGGACAGGGTGCCCACGATGACGCGGCCGTCCGGGTCGAGGCAGCCGTCGTTGAGCCGTCGGACGCCGTCGTCGGGGAACAGCTCGGCGCCGCGCTCGATGGTGCCCTCGGCGGCCAGCCGGGCGACGCGCGTGCCCTCGGCGAGCACGAACCCTCCGCTGCCGTCGGGGAGTGCACACGATAGGGAGGTCGGCGCCTGGTGGAGCTGCGCGATCTCGTCCCACGCGCCGGGTGGGGCGGCGTAGAGCCGGCCCTTCTCGACGTCCACCCAGCTGACCCGACGCGTGACGGCGTCCCACCGGGCGCTCTCGCCGAGCTCCAGCCGCTGGGTGCCGACGGCGCGCGCGCGGACCCGGACTGGGCTCATGCGAAGCGCGCCCCGAGACCGCCGTCGACCTCCCAGTCGGCGCCGGTGACGTAGGAGGCGCGGTCGGAGCCCACGAACACCACGACCTCCGCCACCTCGGCGGGCGTGCCGAGTCGGCGCAGCGGCTGGGTGGCGGTGATCCGGGCGCGCTCGTCGTTCCCGAGCCGCGCGAGGCCCGCTTCGACCCGCTCGCTGAGCGTCCAGCCGGGCGTCACGGTATTGACGCGGACACCGTGCGGCCCGAAGTCGAGGGCGAGCGAGCGGGTGAGGCCCGCCACGCCGGCCTTCGCCGCGGCATAGGGGAACGCGCCCTCCGCCGTCTGGCGCGAGTGGAGCGAGCCGATGTTGACGATCGCGCCGCGGCGGCGCTCGACCATCGAGGGCAGCACGGCGCGGCTGAGCAGCCACGGCGCCTTCAGGTCCAGGTCGAGCACGGCGTCCCACTCCGCGCCGGTCATCGAGCGGGCGTCGGCGGAGGAGTCGCGACTCGCGCTGTTGACGAGCACGTCGATCCCGGGCTCCTCCTCGAGGATGCGCGCGACCGCGGCCCCGACGGCGCCCTCGTCCGTCACGTCCACCACGAGCGGATGCGCGCGCTCGCCGAGCGCCGTCGCCCGGGCGGCGAGCGCCGCGTCGTCGACGTCGAGCAGCCACACCGAGCGCGCCTCCTCGCGCAGGCCGGCGGCGGCGGTCGCCGCGCCGATCCCGAGCGCGCCGCCGGTGATGACGGCGGTCGCGCCGTGCCAGAGTCCTACCATTCCGCGAGGCTCCCGTCGTCGTGGCGCCAGATGGGCGCGTGCCAATCGTGCCCGGTCTCGGCGGCGCGGCGCACGGCCTGCTCGTCGATCCGGATGCCGAGGCCGTCGCCCTCGAGTCGTGCGATGCCCCCGTCGACGATGTCGAAGACGCTCGTGTCGACGAGATAGTCGAGCACGTCCCAGCCCTCGTTGTAGTGGATACCGCGGCTCTGCTCCTGGATGAGGAAGTTCGGCGAGGCGAAGTCGACCTGGAGGCTCGCCGCGAGCGCGATCGGTCCGAGCGGTGAGTGGGGTGCGATCGACGCGCCGCGCAGCTCCGCCTGCGCGGCGATCCGCCGGGTCTCCGAGATGCCGCCGGCGTGCGAGACGTCGGGCTGCGCGACGGCGATGCCGGCGGCGAGCAGCGGGGCGAAATCCCATCGCGAGTAGGCGCGCTCACCCGTCGCGATGGGGAGGGAGGTGCTCGCGACGAGCGCGGGCAGCTCGCTCGCGGCGAGCTCGGGCACCACGGGCTCCTCGACGAAGATCGGCAGCAGGGGCTCGAGCAGCGGCAGCACGCGCCGGGCCATGACGGGCGAGAAGCGTCCGTGGAAGTCGAGGGCGAGATCGCGCTCGTCCCCGAGTGCCTCGCGTGCGGTCGCCGCGCGCTCGACGACGCCGTGCAGCGCGGCCGGCGTGTCGATCGGGGTGAGCGCGGGAGACGCGTTCATCTTGACGGCGGTGAAGCCCTGCTCGAGGCGGAGCGCGATGTGCTCGGCGATCTCGGCGGGCCGGTCGCCGCCGATCCAGGCGTAGACGCGCGCCCGCTCCCGCACCGGCCCGCCGAGCAGCTCGTGCACGGGTACGCCGAGACGTTTGCCGGCGAGGTCCCAGAGGGCCTGGTCGATGCCGGCGATCGCGCTCGAGAGGATCGGGCCGCCGCGGTAGAAACCGCCGCGGGTGAGCTGCTGCCAGAGATCCTCGATGCGGCGCGGGTCGGCGCCGAGCAGTTGCGGGCGCAGCTCCTCGACGGCGGCCGCGACCGTCGCGGCACGACCCTCGACGACGGGCTCGCCCCAGCCGACGAGGCCGTCGTCCGTCTCGAGGCGGAGGAACAGCCAGCGCGGGGGGACGAGGAAGGTCTCGACCCGGGTGATTCTCATGGCGGACCCTCTCCGTCGTCGGTATCTGATAGGGGGCTCACAGTCGAGCGGCGTTCTCCACGACTTTTGGTCGTTACGCCGCAAACATATCTGATAACTTCATCGCATGACGACCCTCGATGCTCCCGCGGTGTCCGCGCTCGACGCCGCGACCGAGGCCCTGCAGGAGCTCGTGGTCGAGTACCTGGCTCCCGGCGAGCAGCTGCCGGCGGAGGCGGAGCTCGCCGAGCGCTTCGGCGTCTCGCGCCTCACGATGCGCGAAGCCGTCAAGGTGCTCGCCGGCCGGGGACTGCTCGACGTGGCGCGCGGGCGCCGTGCGATCGTGCGCCGGCCTGAGAGCGGCGTGCTGTCGGACTACCTCGCGATCGCGCTGCGCCGCGACCCGCGGGGGCTGCTCGAGCTCACCGAGATCCGCCGCTCGCTCGAGGTGCTGAGCGTGGGCGCCGCGGCGCGGGCGGCGGCGCCGGCGGGGCTCACGGCCATCCGTGACGCACTCGGACGCATGGCGGACGCGGTGGACGCCGACGACCTGGACGGGTACCACGCCGCCGACCTCGAGTTCCACGCCGCGGTCGCGCTCGCCGGAGGCAATCGCATGCTCGCGCTCCTGCTGGAGAGCCTCGCCTCCTGCCTGCGGGAGAGCTTCGCGGAGTCGGCGCGCGGGCACTTCGCCCGCGGGGGCACCATGACCGACGACCTCGACGCCCACCGTCGCATCGCCGGGGCGATCGCCGCCGGCGATGCCCGTGCGGCCGAGACCGCCATGCGCACGCACCTGGACGAGGCCGAGCGCGATCTGCGCGCCGCCCGGTCCGCGCGCGCCTGAGCGCGCGAGAACCATCGATGAGGAGGACACCGCGATGAGGCTGATGCGAATCGGGGCACCGGGGGAGGAGACCGTCGCGGTCTCGGCCGACGGCATCACGGCGTGGGAGATCGGGCACCTGCTGCCGCCGGGCGACGACGGCGTGCTGACGCCCGGGGGTCTCGCGGTCGCGCGGCGCGCCCTCGAGAACCCGGCCGGTCTCGTCGAGCGCCGACTCGACGAGGTGCGGATCGCGTCGCCGCTCGCCCGTCCCGGCAAGATCGTGTGCGTCGGCCTCAACTACCGCCGCCACGCGGCAGAGGCGGGCATGGCGGTGCCGGCCGAGCCCATCCTGTTCATGAAGGCGCCCGACACCGTCGGCGGTCCGCACGACGACGTCGTCATCCCCCCGGGGAGCGTCAAGACCGACTACGAGGTGGAGCTCGCGGTCGTCATCGGCGACACCGTGCGCGCGCTCGGCTCGCCCGAGGAGGCGCTCGCGCACGTGGCCGGATACGCGGTCGCCGACGACGTCTCGGAGCGCGAGTTCCAGCTCGAGCGCGGCGGGCAGTGGGACAAGGGCAAGAACGCGGAGACCTTCTCCCCGCTCGGGCCGTTCCTGGTGACCGCCGACGAGGTGCCCGACCCGCAGGCGCTGCGGCTGCGCACCCGGATCGACGGCGAGGTCCGGCAGGACTCCAGCACCGCCGACATGATCTTCCCGGTCGCGCACCTGGTCTGGTACGCGAGCCGGTTCATGACGCTGTTCCGCGGCGATGTGATCCTCACCGGAACGCCCGAAGGCGTGGGATCCGGATTCGCGCCGCCGCGGTTCCTCGCCCACGGCTCGGTCGCCGAGCTCGAGATCGAGGGTCTCGGCGTGCAGCGGCACCGCTTCGTCGCGGCCGACTCGGCGGAGGCGCGGAGCCGCCTCGCGGCGATCGACGGGGTGCGGCGATGAGCGCCTTCCCCGACGGCTACGGCGTCATGGTCATCGGCGGAGGCGCGGGGATCGGCGAGGCGACCGCCAGGTACCTGGCGGCCGCGGGCGTCGCCGTCATGGTCGCCGACCGCGACGCCGCAGGCGCCGAACGCGTCGCGGATGCGATCGTCGCCGCGGGCGGACGGGCGACGGGTGTGCGGGTCGACGTCACCGATCCCGAGACCCTCGCCGAGGCGCTCACGGCGATGCTCGGCTGGAACGGACGGCTGCACGGCGTGCTGAACTCGGCCGGGATCCAGGGTCCGCTGGGGCGGCCGAGCCACGAGGTCGAGATCGCGGAGTTCGAGTCCACGCTGCGGGTCAATCTCACCGCGGGTCTCGTGATCGCGCGCGAGCTCATCCCCGAGATGCTGCGCCACGGCTACGGCCGCGTCGTGCACCTCGCCTCGATCGCCGGCAAGGAGGGCAACCCGAACATGGTCGCCTACTCGGCGAGCAAGGCGGGGCTCATCGGCATGGTGAAGGCGCAGGGCAAGGAGTACGCGGGGACCGGGGTCGTGGTCAACGCCATCGCGCCCGCTGTGATCCGCACGCCGTTCCTCGACAGCCAGCCGGCCGAGGTCGTCGACTACATGGTGCAGCGCATCCCCATGGGACGCGTGGGCGAGCCGGTTGAGGTCGCCGCGCTCGCCGCCTTCGCGGTGTCCCCCGCGTGCAGCTTCACGACCGGCTTCACCTTCGACGCGTCGGGCGGGCGGGCGACGTACTGAGATGGACGCATCGCTGTCGGAGCTGCTCACCGGGGAGACGGTCGGCGGCTACCTCGCCGCCCGTGGCATCCCCGCCCGCGACGCCGCGGAGCCGCTCGCGGGCGGCGTGAGCAACGTCGTGCTCGCGGTGCGCGCGCAGGACGGCCGCGAACTCGTCGTGAAGCAGTCGCTCGAGCGACTCCGGGTGGCGGCCGAGTGGCACGCGCCGAAGCGGCGGATCCTGTCGGAGGCGGCGGGACTCGCGACGCTGCGGAGCCTGGATGCGGATGCCGCGCCCGCCGTCGTCGACGTCGATCCGGAGCGGATGGTGCTCGTGCTCGAGCGCGCACCCGAGGGCGCCGAGGACTGGAAGGCGGCGCTGCTGCGGGGCGAGGCGGATCCGGTGGTGGCCGCCCGCCTCGGCCGCATCGTCGGCCTCATGCACCGGGAGACCGCGGGCCGCCCGTTGCCCGCGCTGCTCGAGGACGATCCCGAGGCGTTCGAGGCGCTGCGCCTGGACCCGTATCACGGCGAGGTGGCCAGGCGGCTGCCCGGGCTCGCGGCGCGCGTGCGCGAGGTGGCCGATGGCATCCGGGCGACGCGCGTCTGCCTCGTGCACGGCGACCTCTCGCCGAAGAACGTTCTCGTACTGCCGGACGGGCGGGTCTGGCTCATCGACTTCGAGGTGGCGCATCGTGGCGACCCGGTCTTCGACCTCGCCTTCCTGCTGAGCCACCTCGTGCTCAAGGCGATGCGCCGCCCCGAGGCCGCCGAGCGCTACGTCGACGCCGCAGATGCGTTCCTCGCCGCCTATCGCGAGTCGCGGGGGGCGATCCCGCCCGACGCGGAGCTCCTCCCGCAGCTGGCCTGCCTGCTGCTCGCGCGTGTCGTCGGCAAGTCGCCCGTCGACTACCTGGACTCCGCGCAGCGCGACGCGGTGCTCGCCATCGGAACCCGGCTGCTGGGCGGCGCGCCGCCCAGCCTCGCCGCGCTCCTCGACCAGCTCCGGAGGCTGTCATGACCGCCGATTCCATCGTCCGCGTGCTCGCCTGGGAGGCTCTCGACTCGCGCGGCAGGCCGACGGTCGCCTGCCGGGTCGAGACGGCGGGGGGTGCGGTCGGCCGGGCGATCGCGCCGTCCGGCGCCTCCCGCGGTGCGCACGAGGCGGTCGAGCGCCGAGACGGCGGAACCCGCTACGGAGGTTACGGTGTGCGCGGCGCGGTCGCGGCGGTACAGGGCGAGCTCGCCCCGCTGGTGGTCGGCCGGCGCGCCGCCGATCGCGTCGCGATCGACGACGACATCGAGGCGCTCGACGGCGAACCCGGGTTCGCGCGCCTCGGCGGGAACGCGGCGCTCGCGGTCTCGCTCGCGGTGACCCTCGCGCACGCCGCGGCGGAGCGCGAGCCGCTCTGGCGCACCCTCGACGACGGGCCGCGGCCGCTCATCCCGATGCCGATGGTCAACATCCTCTCGGGCGGTGCGCACGCCGGCGGCGCGATCGACCTGCAGGACTTCCTCGCCGTCCCGGTCGGCGCGTCCTCGTTCGCGGAGGCGATCGAGTGGGTCTCGCGGGTGCGCGCGGCATGCGCGGCGGCCGTCGACGCCGCGGGCGGATGGTCGGCGCTCGTCGCCGACGAGGGCGGCCTCTCCGCGCGCCTGGACTCGAACGAGGACGCGCTCAGGATCCTGACGTCGGGTATCGAGGATGCCGGCCTGGTGCCCGGTGAGCAGCTCGCCGTCGCGATCGACGTCGCGGCCAGCCAGCTCGTGGAGGACGGTCGGATCCGGCTCGCGACGGAGTCGATGGGTCTCGACTCGGCGGCGTGGGTGGCGCGCGTGGCCGAGTGGGTCGGACGCTACCCGATCGTGTCGGTCGAGGACGTGCTCGGCGAGGACGACTGGGACGGCTGGGCCGTCGCGGCGCGCGCGCTGCCGGGCATCCAGCTCGTCGGCGACGACCTCTTCGCGACCGACGCCGGGCGGCTGGCGCGCGGCATCCGGGAGGGCGCCGCGAACGCGGTGCTCGTGAAGGTCAACCAGGCGGGTTCGGTGACCCGGGCCGAGCGGGTGGTGCGTGCGGCTCGGGCCGCGGGCCTGGCGCAGATCGTGAGCGCGCGTTCCGGGGACACCGAGGACGACTGGCTCGCCGATCTCGCGGTGGGCTGGCGCGCGGGGCAGATCAAGGTCGGCTCGACGATGCGCAGCGAGCGCACGGCGAAGTGGAACCGGCTGCTCGAGCTGGAGGCGAGCGGCGAGACCGCCTTCGCGGGCCGGCGGGGGATCGCGCCGCTCGGCTGAGTGCGGCCGACCCGGATCAGAGGGTCGAGTTGCGCACGACGACGCGGCCCGGCACCACGTGCTCGCCGGGTCGCGGCGAGCCGTCCATCGCCTCGAAGAGCAGCTGGGCCGCGAGGCGACCGACCTCCTGGAGGTTCATGTCGATCGTCGACAGCGGGGGCGTGGACTCGGCCGCGAAGATCTCCCAGTTGTCGTGTCCGAGCACCGCGACGTCCTCGGGCACGCGGCGGCCGGCGGCCGCGAGGGCATCCATGACGCCTCGTGCGATCTGGTCGCTGCCGCACATCACCGCGTCGATCCCGGGCGCGCGCTCCATCAGGATGTGGGCCGCCTGCCGCCCCCAGCGCTCCGACCAGGGACCGTACAGCACGGGCGTCGCGAGCTCGCGTCCGACCGCGGTGAGCGCCGCGAGGGCGCCCTCGGCGCGTTCGCGGGCGGCGTCGTAGCTCGCGTCGCCGCCGACGTAGGCGAAGCGTTCGCGCCCGACGGCGAGCAGGTGCTCCATCCCGACCCGTCCTGCCTGGCGGTTGTCGGTGATGACCGACATGTCGCGACCGTCGAGGGAGGCGCCGTAGGCGTAGACGACCGGCACGGGAAGGTCGCGCCCGAGCGAGGGGCGGGGCGCGGCGCTGTCCGCGACGACGATGAGCCCGTCGACGCGGCGGTTCAGCAGGGCGTTCAGGTGGTGCTGTTCGCGGATCGCGTCGCCGCGGGCGTCGCAGAGGAAGACGGAGAGGCTGCCGGCGCCGAGCGCGTCCTCGGCACCCATCAGGATGGGCAGCGAGAACCGCCCGATGAGGTCGTTGGTGAGGAGGCCGACCGTGCCGGTCTTCCCGGCGAGAAGACCCTGGGCGAGGGGGTTGGGGCGGAAGCTGAGCTTGCGCGCCGCGTCCTCGACGATCGCGCGGGTGTCCGCGCTGATGCCCGTCCGGCCGTTGAGAACCTTTGACACCGTAGCGATCGACACCCCGGCGAGGGCCGCGACGTCCCGCAGGGTGGGCTGTCGTCGCGGCGGGGGCGCCTCGTCCGCAAGGGACTGCGTCACGGCTGGGTCTCCTCGTCATCGAGCGTCGAAGGATGTAATGGATGGGCGGTGTTTGACAATCGTACATGGCGGCATCTACGCTTTGGAAAAGGTTTTCGATAAGTTTCCGCGCACAGCTGCCCGGAGACCCGAAAGCACCAGCCGGACGCGCAGCATCATCCGTCCGGCGACATCCCGCTCTCAACGACGAGTAGAAAGGCACCACAGGATGGACACCGCAGCTGTCAACCGCCGCATGCGCAGGAAGGGGTGGCTCGCCGGCGGCGCCGCGCTCGCCGCCGCCGTCCTCGCGCTCACCGGATGCACGACCCCCGACAACGGCGGGGGCGGCTCCTCCACGGGCGAGGCCGTCGACGACGGCACCACGCTGACGATGTGGACGCGCGCCGCGACCCAGACGCAGAGCGAGGCGTTCGTCGCGGCGTACAACGCCTCCCACAAGAACCAGATCAAGCTCACCGTCATCCCCACGGACGACTACCAGGCCAAGATCGGCACCGCGGCCGGCAGCAACAGCCTCCCCGACCTGTTCGCCTCCGACGTCGCCTACCTGCCGAACTACACCTCGGCGGGACTGTTCCAGGACATCACCGACCGGATCGACGGCCTCGACTTCGCCGCCGACCTCGCGCAGTCGCACATCGACGCCGGCACCTGGAAGGGCAAGAAGTACGCGGTACCGCACACCATCGACGTGTCCGTGCTGTTCTACAACAAGGACCTCTACCAGCAGGCCGGCCTCGACCCGGAGGCGCCCCCCACCACTCTCGAGGAGCTCGGCGAGCAGGCGCGCGCCGTCGCGAAGCTCGGGGGAGACATCGGCGGCACCTACTTCGGCGGGAACTGCGGCGGATGCCTCGCCTTCACCTGGTGGCCGTCGATCTGGGCGGCAGGCGGCGAGGTCATGAACGCCGACGGCACCGAGTCCCTCCTGAACTCCGCGGAGGCGAAGGCGGTCTACGCGTTCTACCGTGGGCTCTACGAGGACGGCGCCGTCGCGTCGGGCGCCAAGGAGGAGACCGGAGCCACCTGGACGGCCCCCTTCCCCGACGGCAAGGTCGGCGTCATGCCGATGCCCTCCACGATGCTCGGGCAGATGCCCTCGTCGACCGGTGTCGCAGCGATCCCCGGCCTCGGCGGGGGCGCATCGACCTTCGTCGGCGGTGACGCGATCGGCATCTCCAACTCGAGCACGCACGCCGACCAGGCGTGGGACTTCATCGCGTGGTCGCTCGGCGACGAGGCCCAGGTCGAGGTGCTGGCGAAGAACGGCGACGTCGTCGCGCGGACCGACCTCGCGTCGAACAAGTACTCGGAGGCCGACCCGCGGCTCGTGACGATCAACGAGGTCGCGGCCAAGGGGCGCACCCCGCTCGCGATCAACATGGGCGCTGCCGTGAACGACCCGAACGGGCCCTGGACGGTGCTGTTCCGCGACGCCGTCTTCGGCGACGCGAGCAGGATCGACGCCGACAACGACGCCATCACCGCGATCCTCGCGGGCTGACAGCACGGCGGGGGTGCGGTCGCACCGCA
>MKVM01000003.1:661851-755391 GCA_001898835.1 Micrococcales bacterium 72-143
CGGCGGATGAGCATCTCGCGTCGTCGCGCCCTCCTCGGCTGGGCGTACGCCGCCCCGGCCGCCGCGTTCGTCGTGCTGCTCTTCCTCGTGCCGCTGGCGACCGTCGGCCAGATGTCCGTCAGCGACTGGTCGCTCCTCGGCGGGAACCGCGGATGGAACGCCCCCGACAACTTCACCGACCTCGCCGCCGACCCGCTGCTGTGGCCGAGTGTCGGGTTCACGCTCTTCTACACGGTGCTCGTCGGCGTCATCGTGCTCGTGCTCGCCATGCTCCTCGCGCTGCTCGTGCAGGAGAGCACCCGCTGGAACTCGATGCTCCGCACGGCAGTGCTCGTTCCGAGCGCACTCGGGCTCGCGAGCGCCTCGCTGCTGTTCTGGGGTCTCTACAGCCCGAACATCGGGCCGATCAGCCCGATCCTGCAGTGGCTCGGCGTCATCCACGAGCCGATCTCCTTCCTCGGCACCCCGCAGGCGGCCCTGTGGTCGACGGTCTTCCTCATCGTCTGGCGCTTCACCGGCTTCTACATGCTCATCCTCATGGTCGGCCTGCAGGCGATCCCGGTCGAGGTGTACGAGGCGGCGCGCCTCGACGGCGCCTCGCGGTGGACGACCTTCTGGAACGTCACGCTGCCGTTGCTGCGGCCCTCGATCGCGCTCGCGGTCGTGCTGAGCGTCACCGGGTCGCTGCTCGCCTTCGACCAGTTCTTCATCCTCACCAAGGGCGGACCCGACAACAGCACCGTCACGATCGTGCAGCTCATCTACCGGGCGGCGTTCCAGCACTTCAACCTCGGTGTCGCCGCGGCTCTCTCGCTGCTCGTGCTGCTCGCACTGCTCGTCATCAACGTCGCGCAGTTCCGCGCGCTCCGACCGAAGGACTGACCGATGCGCGCCTTCAGCCGTCTCGTCCGCACGCCGTACTACGTGCTCACCGGCGGGATCGCCCTCGTCTTCATCTTCCCGCTCGTCTGGGCCGGCTACGCCTCGGTGGCGCCGCAGGGCGGCACCGCGCAGACCGACGGCTTCGGCTTCGGCAACTACGCGAAGCTCCTGAACTACGACGCGGGACTCCTCGCCTACCTCGGCAACAGTGCGCTCGTCGCCCTGCTGACGGTCGTCATGACGACCCTCGTCTCGCTGCTGGCCGGTTACGCCTTCGCCCGGTTCACCTTCATCGGGAAGAACGTGCTGTTCTTCCTCGTGCTCGGCATCCTCATGGTGCCGTCGGCCTCCCTGCTCATCCCCCTCTACGTGCTGCTCGGCTCGGTCGGGCTCGCGAACTCCCTCTTCGGGCTCTCGCTCGTGCTCACGATGTACCAGCTGCCGTTCTCGATCTTCATGATGCGGATCTCCTTCGAGGCGGTCCCCGCCGAGCTCGAGGAGTCGGCGCTCGTCGACGGCACGAACAGCTTCGGCGCTCTCTGGTACGTGCTCGCCCCCGCCGTGCTGCCCGGCATCGTCACGGTGGCGCTCTACGCCTTCCTCGCCGCCTGGAACGACTTCATCTCGCCGCTCATCCTCATCAACGACTCCGATCTCGCACCCCTCCCGCTCGCGATCGCCAACCTGCGACAGCAGGCGATGGGCTCGATCGACTACGGCGTCACGGAGGCCGGAGTCGTCGTGCTCGCCCTGCCGTGCGTCGTGCTGTTCCTGCTGCTGCAGCGCTTCTACATCCGCGGGTTCATGTCGGGGGCGCTGAAGGGATGAGTCCGACCGCCGCCCGTCCCGACCCCGACGACACCACGAGGATCCGCCCCATGACCTACGTCGCCACCCAGACCGCCCCGTCCCCCGTGCAGCCGCGGGCCGGACGGTTGAGCCCGCTCGGCCTCGACGAGGTGGAGCTCGCGCCCGACGGCTACTGGGGCAGGTGGCAGCAGCTCAACGGCGACGTCATCATCGAGCACTGCCGCTCCTGGATGGAGCGCGTCGGCTGGATCGGCAACCTGGAGGCCGCCGCGGAGGGTACCCTCCCGGCCGCCCGCCGCGGACGCGAGTTCACCGACTCCGACGTCTACAAGCTCGTCGAGGCGATGAGCTGGGAGCACGGTCGCAGCGGGGATCCGGCGCTCGACGACCGCATCCGGGAGCTGACCGCGATCATCGGCCGCGCCCAGGAGCCCGACGGATACCTCAACACCAACTTCGGTCGGCCCGGCCAGGCGCCGCGTTACTCCGACCTGGAGTGGGGTCACGAGCTCTACGACTACGGCCACCTCCTGCAGGCGGCCGTCGCCCGCCACCGCACCGCGGGCCGCGACGAACTCTTCGACATCGCCACGCGCGTGGCCGACCACGTCTGCGAGGTGTTCGGTCCGGACGGCATCGACTCCGTCTGCGGGCACGCCGAGATCGAGGTCGCGCTCGCGGAGTTCGCCCGGCTCACCGGCGAGCCCCGCTACCTCGACCAGGCACGCCTCTTCATCGAGCGCCGCGGGCACGGCAGGCTCGGCGAGATCGAGTACGGCCCCGAGTACTTCCAGGACGACGTGCCGGTGCGGGAGGCCACCGTGCTGCGCGGACACGCCGTCCGCGCGCTCTACCTCGCCGCCGCCGCGGTGGACGTCGCCGTCGACACCGGCGATGCCGGACTGCTCGCGGCGGTCGAGACGCAGTGGGAGAACACGGTCGCCCGGCGCACCTACATCACGGGCGGCATGGGCTCGCACCACCAGGACGAATCCTTCGGCGAGGACTTCGAGCTGCCCGCCGACCGGGCCTACTGCGAGACCTGCGCGGGGGTCGGATCGCTCATGCTGAGCTGGCGGCTCCTGCTCGCGACCGGGGAGCCGCGCTACGCGGACCTCATGGAGCGCACGCTGCACAACGTCATCGCCACCTCGCCGGGCCGCGACGGGCACTCTTTCTTCTACGCCAACACGCTGCACCAGCGCGTCCCCGGCCACCCGAGCGACCCCGACGAGCAGAGCAGGCGCGCCTCGGCGAGCCAGCGCTCGGCCTGGTTCGAGGTGTCGTGCTGCCCCACCAACGTCGCGCGCACCTTCGCGACGCTCGGCTGCTACCTCGCCACCTCGACGGACGACGGGGTGCAGTTGCACCTGTACGCGGCCGGTCGCATCCGCGCGCAGCTGGCCGCCGGCCCGGTCGAGCTCGACGTGGCCACCGCGTACCCCGCTGACGGCCGCATCCGCGTCGTGGTCGGCGAGGCCCCCGCGAGCGACTGGACGCTGACCCTTCGTGTGCCGCAGTGGGCCGAGGGCGCCCGGCTCACCGTTCGCGGCGAGGTGGCGGATGCCGCGCCCGGAACGGTCGAGGTCCGCGGTCTCGGCACGGGCGACGCGGTCGTGCTCGAGCTCCCGATCGCGCCCCGGTTCACGAGGCCGGACTCCCGGATCGACGCGGTGCGGGGAACCGTCGCCGTGGAGGCCGGACCGCTCGTCTACTGCCTCGAGTCCGCCGACCTGCCGCCCGGGACGCGCGTCGACGGCATCGTCGTGGACGACGCGGTACCGCCCCGCCCCGAGCCCGACGCCGTGGTCGTGCGTGGCGCCGTGGTCTCCGCCTCCGAGGGGGGCTGGCCCTACGGCGACCCCGTCGCGACGGGGTCGCGCGAGCCGCGGGAGTTCCGGCTCGGCCCCTACAGCGAATGGGGCGAGCGCGCGCCCGGGACCATGCGCGTCTGGCTCCCGGTCGCCGGCTAGATCACAGTCCTCCATTTCAGAGACGAAGGAGTCTTTCGATGAACCACCGCATCCAGCGCGCCCTCGCGCGTGCGACGGTCGCCGCGCTCGCGGTCGCCGCGCTCATCGGCGGCACTGTGACGCCCGCCGCCGCCGATGACGGGGCGACCGTCATCGGCACCGTCGACGGAACCGAGTTCCGGCTCGCGGAGATCGCGGGCGGCGGCTACGCGCTCGAGGCGTCGCGGGGCGGCTCCGTGCTGTGGCGCACGACGGCCGGGGCCGTGTCGGCGCGACTGCAGGGGGTCGCGGCGGCGGTCTGGGCGCACTACGCGAGCGTCGAGGCGACCGCGGCGGGCGTCGTGGCGGTGGCGGAGCTCGGCACCCCGGCCGGCTCGGTCCTGCGCGTCGTGGACAGCTACGCGATCGGCACCGACGCGCTCGAGGTGCATCGCGACTTCGCGGTCACCTCGCTCGCCGCCGCGGACCAGGGGCGCGGGATCGCGCTGCAGTTCGCGATCCGCGACACCGCCGCACGAGAGCCGCAGTCCTACCAGTGGTTCGCCCCGGGCGCCTGGTACGGCAACGGCGCCGACACCTTCTCGGACCGCACCAAGCTCGCCTTCGACGGTGTGGAGACCGCGACGCCGGTCGACGCGCTCGGCGCCCCCCTGTTCGCCGCATTCGACCCGCAGAACGGAATCGGCCTGACCCTCGCCGATCGCACCGACGGCGCGCGCGAGACCGTCGCATCCGATCAATTCCCCCAGAACGCGAAGACGATCGTCGACGCCCGCCTCAACCTGCCGGGGCTGGGGCTGCGCAAGGTGACGGCCGACGGCTCGCACAGCGAGCTCGTGCAGTCCTACCCCGGGTGGAACATCAACTTCCGCAACCGGTACTCCGGCAAGCCCGTCGTCGCCCGCTACCTCCCGCTCGACGCGCAGCTCACGGGCGACACGGCCTTCGCGCTGCGCCTGCGCGGCTACGACGACTACGCGGATGCGCTGCGCACCATCTGGCGCGCCGCCTACGCCGACGACGCGAAGATCGCGCGGCGGTTCGACACCAAGGTCCACTTCGACACGCTCGTCGACTACGTCGACGCCTCCTACGGGCTCGACCAGGGGCGCCGGGCGTACTACACGAACTACGCGCTCCACCTGCCGTACAGCGGCTTCCTCTGGCGCAACGCCGACACCGCGTGGGTCATGCTCGCCCAGGGCTGGAACCGCCAGGACGCGGGCATGCGCGAGCGCGCGCGGAACGTGATCGCCGACCAGCTGTCGCAGGGCGGCCTCGTCACGAGCAATCCGCGGACGGCGGCCGAGTCCCACCTCAACCTGATGCGCGCCTACCTCGAGGACCGCGCGCACGGCGTCGAGAACCCGAGCTGGCTCGCCGAGGTCCGCTCCTACGCGGACGGGCTGCCCGCCGCGGCCCCCTACTACGCGGCGGAGGTGCTGCTCATGCTGGCCCGCTTCACGGGCGAGGAGGGCTATCGGACGAAGGCGAAGGCCGGAGCCGAGGCCGCCTGGCAGGACGGGCAGAAGGACTTCCGGTTCCGCGGCGCCCTCGAGGACTACGCGGGCGGCCCGGCGGAGCTCGACCGCGAGGCCGGGTACATCGCGCTGACGGCGTTCCTCGCGCTCTACGACGACGCGAGCGATCCGGCGGAGCGCGCCCGGTGGCTCGGCTACGCGCGCACCGCGGCGGACTACTGCGAGACCTGGACCTTCGTGCAGGACATCCAGCTCGTTCCCTACGACGCCGACCCCTCGCTGCTCATGTACGGCAACGAGGACGTCCCCGCGTACGGCATCACGGGCATCCACCTCGGTGCCGCGGGCGGCGACGCCTACGAGGCGATGCACGCGATCGACTTCTCCCGGCTCGCGGACGCGACCGGCGACGAGCACTACCGCGACTTCGCCGTGTACATCGAGAAGAACTCGATCCTCTACACCAACCTCGGCGACAAGGCCGGCCTGATGGCCGACTCGACCAAGAACACCGGTCTCGGCTTCGGCAACGAGTATCTCGGCACCTCGGCCAACGACTACTGGAACAACAACCAGCGCGGCGACGGGAACGCGAGCAACATCGGGTGGCTCACCTACGGCCTGCTGGCGATGACGCAGCGGACCATCGATGCGACCGCCGGCTACACGCTCGACGGCTCGACGGTGACCACGATCAACGGCCTGAACGCGTACTACCAGTTGGTGAACAAGGCGACCGGCGAGGTGCTGGATGTGGCGGACGACTCGCGCCTCGACGGCGCGGCGGTCGTCACCACCGGGCGCGATGCGGGAGCGGATCGGACGCGGCAGTGGCTTTTCCAGCCCACGGGCGACGGCTCGATGAAGCTCGTGAACCGGTCGACGGCGAAGGTGCTGACGGTTCCGGGCGCTGACCCGACCCCCGGCGCCGGACTGACGCAGGCGGTCTTCTACCCCGACCTCGCCTACCGGTTCAGCCTCGCGGACGCCGGGGACGGATGGGTGACGATCACCAGCGCCTCGACCTCGCGCCTGGTGGAGGCGACTCCGACGGCGGAGGCGGATGGGCATCGGGTGCAGCAGAACGTCGCGACGGGGAGCGACTTCCAGCGGTGGCGTCTGGTGCCGGTCGGTGATCTGCAGCTGCTGGATGCGACGCAGCCGCTGGCGCTGACCTCGGCGGGCGGTGCGGCGGTGCCGACGGCGTTCGACGACGACGCGACGCTCGCGCAGCGCTGGGTCGCGCGCGACGCCGACGAGGGCTACCTGGGTCTGGTGGATCGGTCGACGGGTCTCGCGCTGACGGTGCGGGACGGCTCGTGGGTGCTGGAGCAGCCGGAGGGCGCCGACTTCGGCGGGTTCGGGTTCGCGCAGCAGTTCCGGCTCACCCTCGGCGGCGACGGGAACGTGACGCTGACCTCGCGCGCGGATGCCGCCGCCAGCCGGGTGATCCGTCTGCAGACCGCGGGCCCCGCCACCGTCGACACGCCCGTGTCGATCGTCGGGGCGGACACCGTGCAGCGCACCGTGGAGCACGGGCAGGCGGCGACGCCGCCGGCGACCGTTCCGGTCAGCTTGAGCGACGGGACGGCGTCGACCTCCCCGGTCACGTGGCCGGCCCTGCCGACGGCACCGGGGCGCCACGAGCTTCGGGGCTCGCTGCCGGGCACGCAGCTGCAGGCGTTGCTCGTGCTCGCGGTGCTCCCGGCGGGCGGGATCGCCTCGATCGACCCGATCGCGGTGTCGACGACCGCCGGCAGCGCGCCGGTGCTCCCGGCGACCGTCACGGGCCGCGGCGGCGGCGCCGCGGTCGAGCTGCCGGTCGTGTGGGACGCGATCGACCCGGCGCAGTACGCGAGCGTGGGGGAGTTCACGGTTCGCGGCACCGTCGACGGGGTCGCCGTCCGCGCGGAGGCGGTCGTCACGGTGACGCCGGCCCCGACGCGTACCGTGGTGTCGATCGACCCGGTGCGGGTGCGCACGGTGCCGGGCACGGCGCCGGCGCTGCCTGCGGAGGTGCTCGCGCATTTCGACGACGGCAGCTCCGAGACCGTCCCGGTCGCCTGGGACGCGATCGACCCGTCCGCGTACGCCTCCGCCGGGTACCTCGCGGTGCCGGGTACCGGCGGCGGCGGCGACGTCACCGCTCACGTGACGGTGGCGTGGTTCGTGGACACCTTCACGCAGGCCGACGGCCCGACGAGCTGGGCCACCGGCGGTGCCGCCACCTGGCGCGTGACGGATGGGGCGCTCCTCGTGCCGGTGATGGGGAGCGGCGCCTCCTCCTATGCGATGGCACGGAGCGGCGGCCAGCCGGTCACGACCTCCGGGGACTTCGTCTACGAGGCCGACGTCACCCTGCGACAGGTCGGGAACGGCGGGCTGTTCTTCCGGGCGCCGGGCGGCGACGATCGCAACGGCTACTACTTCGGACTCGAGGGCCACACCCAGCAGTTCGTGGTGGGCAAGCAGGTCAACAACGCCTGGAACGAGTTCCGCTACGCGCCCGCGGGTGCGGCGACGGGGGTGACGCACCATCTGCGCGCCGTGGTCCGCGGATCGACGATCAGCTACTACGTGGACGACATGGTCACGCCGCTCTACACGGCCACCGACACCCAGTTCACGGTGGGTTCGATCGGCGTGCGGTCCTGGCAGTCGGCGATGACGGTCGACAACGTCGTGCTGCGCCCCATCCCGGCGCTCCTCGCCCCCGAGCCGATCGCCGACGTCCACACGCGGGTCGGCACCGCCCCGACCCTGCCCGGGACCGTGCGCATCGTGGATGCCGCGGGCGACACCCGCGGTGCGTCGGTGACCTGGAACGCGATCCCGTCGAGCGCCTATCAGTCCGCGGGCAGCTTCGAGGTGCAGGGCACGGCGGCCGGCCTGCCGGTCCGGGTGACCGTGGTCGTCGATCCGGCGGCCCGCATCACCTCGATCGACCGGCCGCTCGTGCTGACCGCGCCGGGGACGGCGCCGCAGCTGCCGGCGACGGTCGTCGCGCACTACGACGACGCCAGCTCCACCGCCGTGCCCGTCACCTGGGACGCCCTCGCACCCGGGGACTACGCCGCACCGGGCTATGTCGAGGCGCACGGACACCTCACGGGCGCGCCGGACATGGCGGTCACCGCCGCGGTCGGAGTTGCGGTGTTCGCCGCCGACTTCGCCGACGGCAGCGCGGCCGGCTGGACGCCGTATGGCGGCAACTGGACCGTGGACGCGCAGAAGCGCTACGGCGTGACGATCTCCGGATGGAGCGGGCTCGGCGAGAAGTCGGTCGCCTCGGCGGCGCCCCGGGCCGACCTGGTCTACCAGGGCACCGTCGTCGTGACGAGCGGCAACGATGCGGGCTTCATCTTCCGGGTGACGAATCCGAGCACGGGCGCCGACTCCTACAACGGCTACTACGTCGGCATCTCGCTGGGTCAGCGCTCGGTCGTGCTCGGCCGCGCCAACGGTGCGTGGACGCAGCTCGCCGCGACCCCGAACTGGCCCGGCATCGCGGCGGGGGCGACGATCCCGCTGCGGGTGATCGCGAGCGGCACGCACCTCGAGGTGTACGCCGGGGACATGACCACGCCCGCGATCGTGTTCGACGACCCCTCCCCCCTCGCTCCGGTGTCCGGCGCGATCGGGGTCCGCGGTTACGCGTCCTCGTTCCGGGTCGACGACCTCCTCATGGCGGCACTGCCGCCGGTCACCGAGGTGGCCGAGGTCCGCCTGGAGACGCTCGAGGGGCTGGCCCCGTCACTGCCGCGCGAGGTGCAGGTCACCCGGATGGACGGGGCGATCGAGCGCCGCGCGGTGACGTGGGATGTCACGGGACTCGACTACCACCAGTCGGAGGTGGCGATCACCGGGACGGTGGCCGGCACCTCCCTGCCGGCGAGGGCGGTGGTCGTCGTCCACCCGGCCGTGCTCACGAGCACGGTGCCCGCGGACGTGATCACCGAGGTCGGGGTCGCGCCGGTGCTGCCGCCCTCGGTCGCCGGCCGGTTCAGCAACGGCGACCTCCGCGACCTCCCGGTGGTCCGGTGGGATGCCGTGGCGCCGGAGCGCTACGCGTCGGTGGGGCAGTTCCGGGTCTCCGGGGTGCTCGCCTCCGGTGGTGGCGTCGGGGCACGGGCGAACGTGATCGTGGTGGATCCCGCGGTCGTCCGGGGGCCGATCGTCGCCTTCCGCGCCGTCTCCGTTCAGACGGTGGCCGGGGTCGCTCCGCAGCTGCCGACGACGGTCGTCGCCGTCCACCAGAACGGGTACGAGGAGAACCTGCCCGTCGTGTGGGATGCGATCGACGCGGCGCAGTACGCGACCGCCGGGAGCGCGTTCCTGGTGCAGGGAACCGTCGACGGCACGCAACTGCGTCCCTCGGCCGAGGTGTCGGTCACGGCGGCGGAGGGTCCGGCCGAGGTCGCCGTCCGCCTCTCGGCGACCTCGGTCGCCCAGGGCGGCACCGTGCAGGTGGACGCATCCGGTTTCGCCTCCGGTGAGGCTGTTCAGGTGTGGCTGCACTCCGAGCCGCGGCTGCTCGCGACCACGACAGCGGATGGCACGGGCCGGATCTCGGTGACGGTGCGGATCCCGGCGGGTACCCCGGCCGGTGCGCACACCGTGGTGGTGTCGTCCGCGGCGGCGAGCGGTTCGGCTGCGCTGCAGGTGACGGCGTTCACGCTCGGCGCCACGGGCGCCACTGTGGGCGGCGGGATCGGAGCAGCGGCCATCCTCCTGCTCTTGGGTGCGGCGCTGCTCGGGGTGCGCCGCCGCCGGGCGTTCACCGCCTAGCGGAGAGCGGCGCGGGGCCCGGCCGGGTATGGAACCGGCCGGGCCCCGCGGTGCGCCCCGCGACTCTCGGCCGCGCACCGAGCGCCCGAGGGGCTGACGGGAATCGTCCCCACCGCATGGCCGGCGCGCGACCGCGCCGCGCGCCGGAACTGGCGGCGTGGGCCCACCCGCGGTTCGATTCACCGCGCAACACGAAGGTCCTGCCGGCGGCCGGTGGCCACCGTCAGGACCTCGAGGGGCTGACGGGAATCGAACCCGCGCTGTCTGCTTGGGAAGCAGAAGTTCTGCCATTGAACTACAGCCCCGCAGCCGCGAACGGCTACCGCTAGAGCCTATACGAGCCGCTCGACCGCGGAGGGACGGAAGCCGCGGAAGGTCAGCCACAGCCCGAGGCTCAGCTCCCACAGGGCGATGGGCGCGGCGGCCGCCGCCGCCACGGGCGAGGTCTGATCGAAGGCGCCGAAGAGCGTCGCGCACGCGGAGGCGGCGAGCAGGGGGATGCCGACGATGCCGACGAGCGGGATCGCCCGGGGAACGAGGCGGCCGCGCAGCAGCGCGGGCGCGAGGAAGAGGGCGTTGACCGCGGGGATGAGGCCGGGCCCGAGGAGGAACGCCCAGCGGTGCGCCTCGACGAGGGAGGCCGCGAGCGGGTCGTCCGCGTCCACGCCGGCCGCGCGCGCCCCGGCGAGCACGAGCACCGTCACGACCCCGAGCACGATGATCGACGCCTCGAGCGTCCGCGCGGCCGCGAAGCCGAACGCGGCGACCTCGCTGACCCGTCGCACGACGGGCGCGAGCACGACCGCGGTGCCGATGCAGGTCACCGCGAGCAGCACCTCGAGGAGCGCCGCCACCCGGATGCCGGTCGGGTCGGGATGCGCCGCCCCGGCGAGCAGAGGCGCGTAGAGCGCGGCGGCCGGGATGGAGGTGGCGAAGGTGGCGAGGTACAGCAGGCCCGCGGCGAGGGCGAGGCGGCGATGGGCGGGCACGGGGGTCCTTTCGAGAAGAGGTGTACGGCGTACACCTTGCAGGGTGAGGCTAGGCGTACGGTGTACACCTGTCAAGATGACGGGATGAGCGCACAGGGCGAGACGCGGCGGGCGCCGCTCGACCGCGCCCGCGTCCTCGCCGCCGCCGTCGCCGCGGCGGATCGCTCGGGCCTCGACGCCCTCAGCATGCGCTCGCTCGCCGCCGAGCTCGGCGTCGTGCCGATGGCCCTCTACAAGCACGTCGCCGACAAGGACGACCTCGTCGGGGGCATGGTCGACACCGTCATCGCCGGTTACGATCCCGCGGATGCCGTGGGGGGGCCCGCCGAGGTGCGCGCCCGCATCCGCTCCGCCCGCGCCGGGCTGCTCGCGCATCCGTGGCTGCGCACCGCCATCGAGAGCCGCACGCGCCGCACGCCCGCGGTGCTCGCCCACATGGACGCCGTCGCGGGCGCCTTCCTGCGCGGCGGCTACAGTGCCGACCTCACCCACCACGCCATGCACGCGCTCGGGCACCGCATCTGGGGGTTCAGCCCGGAGGCGTTCGAGGAGCCGCCAGCCGAGCCGCCCAGCCCCGCCGAGCGGGAGGCGATGCTGCGGACGATGGCCGAGCGCTTCCCGCACATCACCGCCATCGCGATGGACACCGCGGCGCGCACCCCGAGCGGGACGTGCGAGCCGGAGGGGGAGTTCGACTTCACCCTCGACCTGCTGCTCGACGCGTTCGAGCGGCTGCACGCGGCCGGGTGGACCTCCAGCGCCTAGCGCCCGATACGCTCGACGCATGCTGCTGAGCGACCGCGACATCACCGCCGAACTCGACGCCGGGCGCATCGGCCTCTCCCCGCTCGACCGCGAGATGATCCAGCCCTCGAGCATCGACGTGCGCCTCGACCGCTACTTCCGGCTGTTCGACAACCACAAGTACCCCTTCATCGATCCCGCCGAGGAGCAGCCCGAGCTCACCCGTCTCATCGAGACGAAACCGGGCGAGCCGTTCATCCTGCACCCGGGTGAGTTCGTGCTCGGCTCCACCTACGAGCTCGTCACCCTCCCCGACGACCTCGCGGCCCGCCTCGAGGGCAAGAGCTCGCTCGGCCGCCTCGGCCTGCTCACCCACTCGACCGCCGGCTTCGTCGACCCCGGGTTCTCCGGGCACGTGACGCTCGAGCTCTCCAACGTCGCGACGCTGCCCATCAAGCTGTGGCCGGGCATGAAGATCGGGCAGCTGTGCTTCATCCGCACGAGCTCGCCCGTCGTCAACGCGTACGGGTCCGGCCCCTACGCGAACCGCTACCAGGGTCAGCGCGGTCCGACGGCGTCGCGCTCCTGGCAGAACTTCCACCGCACGGATGTCACCGTGACGGACGCGGGAGCGCCGGGCGAGTAGCCTGCGCTACTTGCCGGCCGGCCAGGCCGCGAGCTGCAGCGAGAACCACGGGCTGAAGGCGAACGGAGCGGCGGAGACCGCCATCCGCAGCGAGATCGGGTCGACCCACACCCACTCGGCGACCTCGTCCTTCGCGGGCTTCGGGTCGGCGTCGACGATCGCCCGGAACACCGGGCAGATCTCGTTCTCGACGATGCCGTTCGCGTCGGCCGCGCGGTAGCGGAAGTGCGGGAGCACGATGTCGACGTCGCGCACCGGCACGCCCAGCTCGTCCTCCGCGCGGCGGAGCACGGCGTCGACCGCCTTCTCGCCGGGGGCCGGGTGCCCGCAGAAGGCGTTCGTCCACACGCCCGCGAAGGTGTCCTTGGTGAGGGCGCGCCGGGTCATCAGCATGCGTCCCGCGGGGTTGAAGACGTGGCACGAGAACGCGAAGTGCAGGGGCGTGTCGGTCGTGTGCACCGTGGCCTTGGGGGCGGTGCCGACGGGCTTTCCCCCGTCGTCGAGCAGGAGGACGAGTTCGGTGCCATCAGGGGCGGACGACATGGCCACAGACTAGCGGGAATGCCGGACCACGGCCGGAGCCGGTGGCGTCAGGCGTCCCAGCCGAGGTTGCGCGCCATCCGCTCGAGGAGGGCGATGGTGGACTCCTCCTCCTCGGGGGTGATGCCGTCGAGCACGCGGACGCGCAGCTCGGCGACCGCGTCGAGGATGTGCCCGTGGGCCGTGCGACCGCGCTCGGTGAGCCGGTAGGCGTCGGCCGCCTCCACCCATCCGGACTCCACGAGCTCGCCGAGCTGCTCGGCGGCGGTCGCGTCGTCGTCGAAGGCGGGGAGGTCGGCGAGCGCGGCGTCGAGCTGGTCGGCGGTCGCGGGGCCGTCCCCGAGGGCGGTCAGGATGCGCCACTGCATGCGCGTGATGCCGTGCTCGTCGAGCGCCCCCGCGAAGCCGCGCTCCACGAGGCGGTCGACGAGCGCGAGCCAGTAGGCCAGGGTCCGCGTCGACATGTCCCCACGCTAGCCCCGTCATCCGCTCCGGTCACCCCAGAAATGCAGGAGATTCTGGCGTGGGTCACCGCGGATGCGGCGGTCGGCGGCCCGGCGGAGTGGAATCTCCTGCATTTCTGAGAGTCGGCCGGGGCCGGGGCGGGGGCCGGGGCCGAGGGACGGGGACGGGGCCGAGGGACGGGGCCGGGGCCGGAGGTGGGAGTCGGAGGTGGGGGCCGGAGGTGGGGGCGGATGCGGCGGCGGAGCTCAGCCGAGGGTGAGGGCGGGCAGCACGCCGAACTGGGTGAGCAGCGCGAGTGCCGCGCCGACGACGGCGAGCGCCGCGAGCACGAGCACCGTCTTGCCCACGCCCGCTCCGGACTCGCCCGTGGTGCGGATGCGGCCGAGGCCGCGCAGCGCGAGCACCCCCGAGATCGCGGCGACGAGGAACGCGCCCGCCGCGATGACGAACCCGCCAGGGATGTAGGCGGCGCCGGTGACCGAGAAGATCGCGGCGCCGACGCCCACGAACAGTGCGAGGGTCAGGCCGCGCAACACGTCGACGTTCCATCCGCTCAGGTGCTGGAACTCGCCGCTCGCGACGACGCCCTTCGGCAGCCGCACGAAGACGAGCAGCAGCAGGCCGACTGCGACCACGAGCACGACGCCGATGATGCCGAACACGGTGCTCGCGAACACCGTGATGAAGATGGTCCACGCCGCTGGGGAGAGGATGCTGGCCACGCGCCCGGTGGTCGCGTACAGGCCGAACACCTCGCCCTGCATCCCCGCCGGGGTGACCCGGGTGAGGAGCGAGCGGCTCGCCGCCTGCGCGGGGCCGGTGAACGCCGACAGGGCGAGGCCGCCGATCCAGAAGGCGATCGTGCCGAGGTCGCGTGCGAAGAACACGAAGAGCCCCATGACGATGAGTCCGCCGAGCGCCGTGACGATGACAGCCTTGGCGCCGAACCGGTCGTCGAGGCGACCCGCCACGATCGTCGACACGCCCGCCACCACGTTGGCGATGAGGCCGAAGATCATGACCTCGTTGGAGGTGAACCCGAAGCCGACGGCCGCGAGGATGCCGCCGAACGCGAAGACGCCCGCGAGACCGTCGCGGTAGATGGCGCTAGCGAAGAGGAACCAGAACGTGGGGCGCGACTGCTGGAAGAGGGCGATCATGTCCTTCACGAGCTCGACGTAGCTCGAGAAGAAGCCCACCTTCGGGCGGTCGTCGACCGCCCGGTGCTCGGGCACGTTGAGCACGAGCGGGATGGCGAACACGATCGTCCACACCGCCGCACCGACCGCGATCAGCCGGTAGGCGAGACCGCCGGAGGTGTCGAGGCCGAACCAGTCGAGCTGCGTGAGCACGACGACGATGATGAGCGCGACGACGCCGCCGAGGTAGCCGAGACCCCAGCCGAGGCCGCTCACGCGTCCGGCGGTCGCGGGGGTCGAGACCTGGTGGAGCATCGCGTTGTAGTTGACGCCCGCGATCTCGGAGACGACGGCGCCGAGCGCGAGCACGATCGCGCCGTAGGTGAAGTAGGCGGGGTCCTCGTAGACGAAGAAGAGGGCGAACTGCGCGAGCGCGAGCAGCGCCGTGAACGACACGAGCCAGCGCTTGCGGCCCCCGCTCACATCCGAGCGCACGCCGAGCACGGGGGCGAGCGCGAAGATCAGCAGTCCCGCGATCGCCGTCCACGCGCCGTACTGGCTCGAGAGCCGGGCGAGCGCCTCGACCTTCGCGGGGCTCCCGTCGGGCAGGGCGGCGACGTCGGCCGGCAGGAAGTGCGCGGAGACCAGATAAAGGGGTGCGAAGACGAAGGTGAGGATGACGGAGTTGAACGGCTGCGTCGCCCAGTCCCACATCGCCCACGAGACGAACTGCTTGCGGGGGACCTTGCCGGCGACGAGCTCGCCCTCCGTCATGACGCGCATGGCCGCGGTGCTCGCGGTCGGCGCGGGGGCGGGCACGGATGCGGGGGCCGAGGCGTCGTCGCCGGTCGGGTCGGTCATGCGGCAACGGTACTGCCGTCGGGTGAACAGCGGGATACCTCCGGCCCCGCGCGTCTCGGCGGATCGGACGAGATCTGCGGGGCCGCCTTGAGTCGAGTCGACTCAATCTTCTTGACAGCGCCTGCGGCGGGGTGCAAACTTGATACAGCGCGACTCAAGTCCGCGCGTCACCGCAGTTTTCCAAGGAGCAACAGAACATGGCACGAGCAGTCGGAATCGACCTCGGAACCACCAACTCCGTGGTCGCCGTCCTCGAGGGCGGGGAGCCCACGGTCATCGCCAACGCAGAGGGCTTCCGCACGACCCCCTCGATCGTGGCCTTCACCAAGGACGGGGAGGTGCTCGTCGGCGAGACCGCGAAGCGCCAGGCCGTCACGAACGTCGACCGCACCATCGCATCCGTCAAGCGCCACATGGGCACCGACTGGAAGAAGGAGATCGACGGCAAGAACTACACGCCGCAGGAGATCTCCGCGCGCATCCTCCAGAAGCTCAAGCGCGACGCCGAGCAGTACCTCGGCGAGGACGTGACCGACGCGGTCATCACCGTCCCCGCGTACTTCAACGACGCCGAGCGTCAGGCCACCAAGGAGGCGGGCGAGATCGCGGGCCTCAACGTGCTGCGCATCATCAACGAGCCCACCGCGGCCGCGCTCGCCTACGGCCTCGACAAGGGCAAGGAGGACGAGCTCATCCTCGTCTTCGACCTCGGCGGCGGAACCTTCGACGTCTCGCTCCTCGAGGTGGGCAAGGACGACGACTTCTCCACCATCCAGGTGCGCGCCACCTCCGGCGACAACCGCCTCGGCGGCGACGACTGGGACCAGCGCATCGTCGAGTGGCTCATCAAGAAGTTCAAGGACACCACGGGCGTCGACGTCTCGGGCGACAAGATCGCCCTCCAGCGCCTCAAGGAGGCGGCCGAGCAGGCGAAGAAGGAGCTCTCGTCGAACATGTCGGCGAGCATCCAGCTGCCCTACCTGTCGCTCACCGCGAACGGCCCGGCCAACCTCGACGAGACGCTCACCCGCGCGCAGTTCGAGCAGATGACCTCCGACCTCCTCGACCGCACCAAGAAGCCCTTCGAGGACGTCATCAAGGAGGCGGGCATCAAGGTCTCCGACATCGCGCACGTCGTGCTCGTCGGCGGCTCGACCCGCATGCCCGCCGTGACCGAGCTCGTCAAGAAGCTCAGCGGCAAGGACCCCAACAAGGGCGTGAACCCGGATGAGGTCGTCGCCGTGGGCGCCGCCCTCCAGGCAGGCGTCCTCAAGGGCGAGCGCAAGGACGTGCTGCTCATCGACGTGACCCCGCTCTCGCTCGGCATCGAGACCAAGGGCGGCATCATGACGAAGCTCATCGAGCGCAACACCGCCATCCCGACCAAGCGCAGCGAGACCTTCACGACCGCCGACGACAACCAGCCGTCGGTCGCGATCCAGGTCTTCCAGGGTGAGCGCGAGTTCACGCGCGACAACAAGGCGCTCGGCACCTTCGAGCTCACCGGCATCGCGCCGGCGCCGCGCGGCGTCCCCCAGGTCGAGGTCACCTTCGACATCGACGCGAACGGCATCGTGCACGTGTCCGCGAAGGACAAGGGCACCGGCAAGGAGCAGTCGATGACGATCACCGGCGGCTCGTCGCTGCCGAAGGACGACATCGAGCGCATGGTGCGCGAGGCCGAGGAGCACGCCGCCGAGGACAAGGCGCGGCGTGAGGCGGCCGAGGTGCGCAACAACGCCGAGCAGCTCGTGTACTCGCTCGAGAAGCTCATCTCCGAGAACGAGGACAAGATCGCCGATTCCGTCAAGAACGAGGTGAAGGGCGACATCGAGTCGCTCAAGACCGCGCTCCAGGGCGAGGACGAGGCGGCCATCAAGTCGGCGTTCGAGAAGCTGAACGAGTCGCAGACGAAGCTCGGCGAGGCCATCTACCAGGCCAGCTCCGAGGCGGCGGAGGGCCCGAGCCCGACGAGCGGCACCGGGGCGCCCTCCTCCGACGAGGACGTGGTGGACGCCGAGATCGTCGACGACGAGGACGAGAAGAAGTAGGCATGGCTGACAAGGACCGCGACGACACTGGCCGTGATGGCCGGGGCCGTGAGGACGAGGAGCCGAAGGTCCAGGACAAGCGGAAGATCGACCCGGAGACCGGCGAGCCGCGGGCGGGTACGCCCGCGGCCGACCGGGCCCCCGAGTCGGATGACGGTCTGAGCGACGACGACCTCGCGCTGCTGGCCGACGCCGAGAGGGACCTCGTGGCCGAGTACCGCGAGATCGCGGCGCGGGCCCAGGCCGACCTCAAGAACTTCCGCACCCGCGTCGAGCGCGACCGCGCGGCGAACCGCGAGGCCGTGATCGCCGAGGTGATCCGCTCGCTGCTCCCCGTGATCGACGACCTCGACCGGGCCGACGCCCACGGCGACCTCGTCGAGGGCGCGCCGCTCACCCTCGTGTCCCAGAAGCTGCGGGCCGGCTTCGAGAAGTACGGCCTGAAGCGGGTCGGCGAGGTGGGCGAGGCCTTCGACCCCAACATCCACGAGGCGGTCGTGCACCTGCCCGACCCGGAGGCCGAGGGCGAGACCGTCAAGGACGTCATCCAGACCGGATACGTGCTCGGCGACCGCCTCATCCGGGCCGCCAAGGTCGCCGTGAGCGCACCCCCCGCCAGCTGAACGACAACCCGAGAGGAGTCCGATGGCCAGCCAGGACTGGTTCGACAAGGACTTCTACGCCACGCTCGGCGTCGCGAAGGACGTCTCCGACGCCGAGCTGAAGAAGGTCTACCGCAAGCTCGCGCGGCAGTATCACCCCGACTCCAACCCGGGTGATGCGGCCGCCGAGGCGCGGTTCAAGGAGATCAGCGAGGCGTACGCTGTGCTCTCCGACGCGCAGGAGCGCGCCGAGTACGACCAGCTCCGTGCCATGGGCGGCGGCGCCCGGTTCACCTCGGGCGGCCAGGGCTTCGAGGATGTCTTCGGCGGCATGTTCGGAGGCGGGGGTCGGCAGATGTATACCGCCGGCGGATTCGAGGACCTGCTCGGCGGCATGTTCGGCTCGGGTCGCTTCGGCAACTCGACCGGCGGCTACCGCGGCTTCGGGGCGCCGACGCCGGGCGCCGACATCACCGCGACCACGACGCTCGACTTCCTGACGGCGATCCACGGCGACACCGTCACCCTGCAGCTGCCGGGCGGCAAGGCCACGAAGGTGAAGATCCCCGCCGGCGTCAAGGACGGCCAGAAGATCAAGCTGCGCGGCAAGGGCCAGCCGAGCCCCGACGGCGGCGAGCCGGGCGACCTCGTGCTGACGGTGACCGTGCGTCCGCATCCGGTGTTCGAGCGCGACGGCGCGAACCTGCGCGTCGACGTGCCCGTGACCTTCACGGAGGCGGCGCTCGGCGCGACGATCGAGGTGCCCACCCTCGACGGCGCCCCCGTGCGTCTGCGCGTGGCCCCGGGCACGCCGAGCGGTCGCGTGCTGCGCGTCAAGGGCCGGGGCGTCGCGACGGGCAAGTCGACGGGCGACCTGCTCGCGACCGTGCACGTCGTCGTGCCGAGCCACCTCTCCGGCGAGGCGAAGAAGAAGCTCGAGGACTTCGCGGCGACGCTGCCCGCGGAGAATCCGCGGGAGGAGCTCATCGAGAGGGCGCGCGGCTGATGGACGAGTCGACGCCCCTGTTCGCGATCGCAGTCGCCGCGGAGCTCGCCGGCATGCACCCGCAGACCCTGCGCCAGTACGACCGGATGGGGCTCGTGAGCCCGCAGCGCACGGCAGGCAAGTCGCGCCGCTACTCGATGCGCGACGTCGCCCAGCTGCGTGAGGTCGCGCGGCTCTCCGCCGAGGGGCTCAACCTCGAGGGCATCCGGCGCATCCTCGAGCTCGAGAACCAGGTGTCCGCTCTGAGCGCCCGCGTGCGCGAGCTGGAGGCGGCGCTCGCCGACGAGCTGCTCGCCCGGCCCGGTCGCCGCGTCTTCGCGGCGGGCGCCGCCGGCGAGGTAGTGTCGTTGCGCGCCGGCGAGCGGCTCAAGCGGAATCAGGTGGTGGTGTGGCGACCCTTGGGGCCGGGCCGGTAGACGACGGAGCGCGCGACGGGCAGCTGACCTTCCCGGACGCCGCCTACTTCATCGCGGCGAGCCGGCTGCGCCCGGGGCTCGACGGCGGCTACACCGTCGCGACGCTGCAGCGGGCCATGCACCTCGAGCAGGTCGCGGGCGTCATCCCGACGCTGCTCACCTTCGACCCGGCGCCCATGGAGGGCGTGCTCGAGGGCTTCCGCGGGCTGGGCCTCGCGACCGAGCGCACCCGCATCCGGAACCTCTTCGAGGAGCTGCGCGAGCGGCCGGAGCTCGTGCGGGATGCGGTGCTCCACCCCTTCACGGAGCCGGCCGACGCCGACCCGGCGCCCTGGACCGACGTCGTCGCCCACGACGGGACCGTCGTGCTGCGGCTGCCGTTCATCCGGCAGGTCGACTGGTTCCGGGTGCCGGCGCCGCTGCCGGTGCTCGCCGCGGATGGCGGCGTGCTCGGCGCGCTGCACGGCTTCGGCGAGCTCTACCGGCTGTGGGTCGACGCGGTCGTCGCGGAGGTCGCCCCGCGCGATGCGGTCGTCGTCTCGGAGGCGAAGCAGGTGGGCGAGCTGCTCGTCGGCGGACCGCGCGACTACACGCTCGTGCACACGGTCCACAACGCGCACACGCGGCCGCCGCACGCCTGGGACTCCGAGATGGACCCCCTGTGGTCGGGCTGGTTCGACGTCATCGACCGGTTCGACGGGGTCGTCTGGCTGACGCGCGCGCAGCGGGCGGATGTCGTGCGCCGCTTCGGCGAGCACGAGGGCTGGGCGGTGATCCCGCATCCGGCGCAGCCCGCCGCCGCGCCCCCGGACGCCGCCTCCCGCGATCCGTTCCGTGCGGTCATGATCGCGCGGCTCGTCGAGCAGAAGCGCGTCGAGGACGCCGTGCGCGCCTGGCCCGCGGTGCTCGCCGCGGAGCCGCGCGCGCGACTCGAGGTGTTCGGCGAGGGTCCGCTGCGCGGCGAGCTCGAGGAGCTCATCGCGGAGCTCGGGGTCGGCCACGCCGTGACCCTGCGCGGCTACGTGCCGCGCGCATCCGACGAGCTCGCGACGGCCGGCCTGCTCGTCGTCTCGAGCCGACACGAGGGCTGGCCCCTGTCGATCACCGAGGCGCTGTCGGGCGGCTGCCCGGTCGTGAGCTACGACGTGCCCTACGGCCCGGCGGAGATGATCCAGGCGGGGGTCGACGGCGAGCTCGTGGCCGCGGGCGACGTCGAGGGGCTCGCGGCGGCCGTCGGGCGGGTGCTCGGCCGCCCCGACCGGATCGCCGCGTACTCGGATGCCGCGCTCGCCTGGGCGCGGGCTCACGGCCCGGAACGTGCGATGGCCGCGACCAGCGAGCTGCTGGTCACGGCCATCGAGAGGTCGCGGAGGCGTCGTCTCAGCTGAGCGCCTTCGCCTTGAGCGCGTCGAACTCGGCCTGCGTAATCGCTCCCGCGTCGAGCAGGGCCTTGGCCTTGGCGATCTCGTCTGTGGGTGTGGCGGTGCCGGCGACCTCGCGGATGTAGCCCTCCGCGACCTGCTGCTGCGCCCGGGCGGCCTTCTGGCTGCGCTCCGCCATGCCGTTACCGCGCGCGATGAGGTAGACGAGCGCGGTGAGGAAGGGCAGGAAGATGAGGAAGATGATCCAGAGCGCCTTCCACCAGCCGTTCAGCTTGTGGTCGCGGAACAGGTCGCCGATGATCGCGAAGATCGCGAACAGGTAGGCGACGAACGCGAACGCCCAGAACAGGGCCCACAGGAAGTCCCAGAAGTTGCTGAGGAAGGTCATTGCGTGCCTTTCGTGTGACGGCGACCTCCCTATGAGATCTCCTTGGGGCATTTCTACACCCCGGCGGGCCGTCGCCGCGCCCGCGGCCGGGTGAACGGCGGGGGCGGGCGCGGCTGGATGATGACGCGCCATGAAACTGGGACTCGTGCCGAGCGCCCGTCATCGTTAGCATGAGCCGCAGCGCGGATGCGAGTGCCTTCCAATCCCCTGTCAGGCGCCCCCGATCCGTCCGTGCACCCCAGATGAGCCCTGATGCCGTGAGCCACGGTGCGTCCGAGCGACGCGCTTTCGCCGCGCTCGCTGCGCTCGTCGCCGCGGTGGTCGCGGTCGCGACGATGACGGGTGCGTCCGCTCCTGCCGCCGCCGCCGTCGTCGTCGAGGCGGAGCCGACCTCTGTCGGCCTGCCGCTCGGCCCCGTGGCTCCGCGGATCCCGGTGGTCGTCGCCCCCGCCGTGCCGGAGGCACCCGCCGTCGAGACCCCGGCTCCCGCGCCCGAGCCGGCCCCCGCGCCGCGCACCCGGGTCGTCGTGGTGACCACGACGCCGGCCCCGAACCCCAACCCGGGCGGCACCTCGAACTGCGTCCTGCAGGTGACGGGCGGCGACGGCGGATCGGGTTCCTCGACGTCGTCCTCGAGCTCGACGAGCCGCACGCTCGTCTGCGGCCCCGGCACGGTCGGCCCGACCACGGTCGGCTCGTCGACCGGAACGGGCGGGACCGGCGGGACCGGGAACACCGGCGGGGCCGGGAACGCAGGCGGGACCGGGAACACGGGTGGCACCGGGAACACGGGTGGCACCGGGAACACGGGTGGCACCGGGAACACGGGTGGCACCGGGAACACGGGCGGGACCGGGAACACGGGCGGGACCGGCGACACCGGAGCCCCCACGACCCCCGGCGGCACCACCGATCCCGCGGGCGGCACCGACGACTCGGACGACCCGGCCGCGGCCGCCCCCGACTACTCCCTCCTCTCGCTCGGCGCTCCGGTCGCCTTCGCCGACGACCCCGCCGACACCGGCTCCCCGGACGCCTCCGCCCCGGACGCATCGGCCGCCCCCGAGCCCCTCGCGGACGGCCAGCCCTCCACCTTCGTCACGCTCGACGCGCCGGCCGCCGAGGACGACGACCCGCCCGCGCCCGCACCCCTCTCCGTCGGGAGCGCCGGCGCGAACGTCTCCATCACCGTCTCCGGCGACCAGCTCGTCGTGACGGTCGACGGCACGACGACGAGCACGCCGCTCGCCGAGATCGCGAGCCTCTCGGTCACCGGGGGCGTCATCAGCATCGGCGAGGGAGTGCTCGCCGCGCTCGCCGGCGTCGGCGCCCCGCTCGCCGTCACCGGCTCCGGGACGAGCAGTCTCACCGTCCACGGCGCCTCCGTCGGGTGGACGCTCGGCGCCTCCGGCTCGGGTTCGGTCACGATCGGCGCGACCTCCTTCGGCTACACGGGGATCGCGACTGTCCAGGTCGTCGGCGCGGACGCGACGCTCACCCGCTCGGGCTCCTCGGCGGCGATCACCTGGACGGTCGACACCGCGGGCGGGGGCGAGGTGGCCGGCATCCGGTTCAGCGGCTTCGCGCACCTCGTGGGTGCCGCGTCCGACGACGACGCATTCGTGGTCGACGTGGCGGCCGGCGGATCCGTCGCGACGGTCGACGGCGGCACGGGCGGCCACGACTCGCTCGAGCTGCGCGCGGCCGGTGGCCGGGTCGTCTCGGTGCCGAGCGGCGCCGACCAGGGCACCCTCTCCGGCGATGCCGTCTCGGTCGCCTACGACAACCTCGAGCCGCTGGCCGTCTCGGGCACCCCCGCCCAGGTCGCCGTCACGACGACGACCGACGGCGACCAGCTGGAGGTCAGCCAGGACTCCGGCACCCACGAGATCACGGTGCGCAGCACGATCGGCTCGATGGAGACCGTCGTGCTCGTCGTGCCGACCGAGGTGTTCGAGATCCTCGCCTCCGCGCCGAACGTGACCGTCACCGTCATCGGCGACCTGTTCCTTCCGGGCGTGACCTTCCGCATCGTCGCCGCCCACATCCTCGTCGGGGCATCCGTCATCGACACGACCGGCACCGGCACCCCGGGCGACATCGAGCTGACCGCGGGCACCGCCCACGACGCCGACGCGAGCGTGGCGCTCAGCGGCTCCACACTGCGCGGCGGGGCGATCACGCTGAGTGCCACGGCGACCGCGACCCCCGCCCCGGCGGCGACGATCACGAGCTCCGCGCAGGCGAGCACCGTGCTCACGGACACCACCCTCGCCGCGACGGGCGACGTCACCGTGTCGGCCGCACTGCTCGCGACGATCGCCGCGAGCGACACTCCGGGCGCGGGCGGCACCGACGACACGGATGCGGCGCTCGCCTCCGCGACCGTCACGACCTCGGCGACGGCGCTCCTCACGGGCACGACCGCGGTGACCGCCACCGGCGTGCTCACGGTGCGGGCGCACAACACGACGAACGTCGCGGTCACCGCGGACGCCTCGGCCGCGACAGCCGGCGGCGCGATCGCCACCGCCGACATCACCGCGAGCTCCTCCGCCCGCATCGCGTCGTCCTCGGGCATCACGGCCGCCTCCGTCGCCGTCGACGCCGACACCACGGTCGACGCGCGGGTGACCGCGATCGCGAGCGCCGGCGGTGCGACCGCGAACGACGCGAGCCCCGACAGCACGACGGGCGGTGCGGCGCAGACCCCCGGCGGAACCCTCACGGTCGCGGGGGCGATCGCCAACCTCGCACTGACCCAGCGCTCCTCGGCCACGATCGCGCCCGCGGGCACCGCCGGGATCGTGGCGCCCGCCGGCGTCAGCGTGACGGCGGCATCGCGCGGCGGCTCCGTGTCGTCGGCCGACGGCAGCCCGGTGGCCGCCGGGTCGACGGGCGTCGGCGTCGCGGTCGCCGTCAACCGCAGCGACGTCGCGACCGAGGCGACCGTGACGGGCGGCCGCTACACGGCGTCCGCGTTGACTGTCCGCGCGGTCACGGCGCCGACCGTGTCGGGCGCCGCGAACGACTACGCGGCGACCGCCGTCTCCGGCGCGTCGAGCGGTTCCGGATCCGCGACCGCCGCTGTCGCCGTCGCGGGAGCCGTCGCGGTCTCCCTCGCCACGCTGGCCACCCTCGCCGCGATCACCGGCGACGTCGTGCTGCTCGCCCCGGATGCCGAGGTCGCGATCGCCGCCCGTGCCGCGACGAAGGTGCGTGCCGCCGCCTCGCCGAAGGCGGCCGTGGCGGGACAGACCGCGGGTGTCGGCGCGAGCGTCGCACTCGGGGAGCTCACCGGCACGACGACCGCGGAGCTCGCCGACGGGGCCGGCCTCGCGGGCGCGCACGGCCTGTCGATCACCGCCGACGCCGCCATGGCGAGCGAGACCACGGCCGCGGGTGGCGCGACGGGCACGGGGGTGAGCGTCGCGGGCGCCACGGCGATCGGCGTCTCCGCCCTCGCGACCACCGCCCGCATCGGCACCGGCGCGCCGCTCACGGTGACGGGCGACGTGAGCGTCACCGCCGATCAGCGCGCCCCCGTGACCACGACCGCCACCGGTGCCGCGGAGTCCGGCGACGCCGCCGTCGGGCTCGCCCTCGCGCTCGCCTTCGTCGACCACACCGTGCGCGCGACCGTGCTCCGCGACGTGACCGCAGGCGGCGTCATCGTCATCCGCGTCACCGGTGCGACGGGGGCGACGACGACGGCCGAGGCCTCCGCCGGGGGTGCGCCCGCGGAGGGCGCCGCCGACCAGCAGGGCGCCGGCTCCTCGCTCGCAGACGCTCGGCAGTACGCATCGAGCCAGGGAACCGGAGGGTCGACGCTGCCGGCCACGCCGAGCCCCAGCACCCCCGCGGGCACGGTCTCGGTGGCCGCCGCCATCGCCGTCACGCTGCTCACCTCGGTGGCCGACGCGAGCGTCGCGGGCGTGCACCTGGCGGCCCCGGCCGTCACGCTCGAGGCGCGCCACCACGACCTCGCGGAGTCCACCGCGACCGGCCAGCCGGCCGACCGCGGACCGCCGGGCGTCACCATCGGAGCCGGAATCGCGATCACCGACGCGGACGTCGTGATCACCGCGAGCACCGGATCCGGAACCACCATCGACGCCGACGCGCTCACCCTCGTCGCGGGTGTCGACAGCAGCACCGCAACGGGGGACCCCGCCACCGCGCACCGCTTCGCCGCGACGTCCGTCGCCGGCGCCGGATCGGGTGGCACGCTCGGCCTCGCCGGAAGCCTCGCGCTCGCGATCGTCCACCTCGCGACCACGGCATCCGCGGGCGGCGCGATCGACCTCGACCTCGACGGGGACGGCGTCGCCGGCTCGCTCGCCGTCATCGCCGTCTCCCGTGCCGTGACCGTCGCGGATGCGAAGGCCGCGAAGGGCGCGGGCGGATCGACCGTCGGCCTCGGCGCGTCGGTCGCGGTCGCGAGCGTCGCGCACCGCACGATCGCCGAGCTCGCCCCCACCGCGCAGTTCGCCGCGACGAGCCTCGCGGGCGGCGCGATCGCGGTCTCCGCCGACACGAGCGACACGACCACCTCGCGCGCCGCGGGAGCCGCCGCCGGAACCGGCGTCGCGGTCGCGGGCTACGCGGCCACCACCGTCTCCACCGTCGTCACGACGGCGCGCATCGCCGCGGGAGCCGCTCTCGCGACCGGTGCGAGCGTCACCGTCGCGGCCACGCAGAGCGCGACCGCCGCCGCGATCGCCGACGGGAGCACCGCCGGCGGAACCGCCGCGATCGGTGCCGGCCTCGCCCTCGTGCTCGCCGGCCACGACGTCGTCGCGACCGTCGCCCGCCCGGTGAGCGCCGCATCCGCCACGCTCTCCGCCGCGGGCACCTCGACGACGACGGCGTCCGCGACGGCCTCCACCGCCGGGGCGGAGCCGACGACGGGTGGCGCCGGGGGCGCGGGCGACGGCGTCGACCAGCAGCTCTCCGGTCAGGCCGGCCACGCGAGCTCCCTCGGCGGCGGCGCGGCCCCCGCGCTCCCCTCCGCTTCGACCTCGAGCGGCGGCGTCGACGTCGCGGCGGCCGTCGCACTCGTCGTCGCGGCCGTCTCCGTGACCGCCGGCCCGAGCGGGGCGGGCACGCTCGCCACGACCGGCGCCCTCGCGATCAGCGCGACGAGCACCACGACGGCCTCGAGCACCGCCGACGGCTCGGCCACGGCCCCGGGCGGAGCCTCCGTCGGTGCCGCGGTGGCGCTCACCGACCTCGACCTCACGACCGCCGCCACGGCGGGATCCGGCACCGTCGGCTCCCTCACGGTTACGGCGGACGCGACCACCACCCTGGGCGCGACCTCCACCGCCGGGGCGAGCGGCGGCTCCATCTCGGTGGCGGGCTCCGTCGCGCTGCTCCTCGCCGAGCTGACCACGACCGCCGAGCTCGGGGGCGTCCTCGTGCTCGCCGGCGGCACGGGCGACGTCGAGGTGCGGGCCGGCTCGACGACCACCGCGACGGCGACCGCCGGATCCTCCGACGGCGTGGCCGGGTCGAGCGTCGGCATCGGCGGCTCGGCCGCCGTGGCGGTCGTCGACGACCTCACCGCGGCGCGCATCCTCGACGGCGCGGCGCTCACGGGCGCACGTGCCGTCACGATCGCGGCGGCCGGCACCGGCTCCGTGGCCGTCGTCGCGCGGATGGGCGCCACCGGCGGCGGCGTCGCCGTCACGCCCGCGGTCGCCACGGCGCGCGTCACCCAGACGACCCTCGCCCGCCTCGGCTCGGGCGCGACCCTCGTGGCATCCGGTGCCGTCGCGGTGACCGCGAGCCAGGACGCGACCGTCTCGGCCACCGCCGGTGCGACGGCCAGCGGCGGGCAGGTCGGCGTCGGCCTCGCCCTCGGCCTCGTGCTCGCCGATCTCGACGTCACCGCCGCCCTCGCACGCAGCCTCGCGGCGGCGGGCGACGTGACCCTCTCCGCGACGGGCCTCGCCGACCTCGACGCGAGCGGCACCGCCTCGACCGCGGGTGCCGACGGCGAGACCTCGAGCGGACCCGACGGCAAGGGCGCCGCAGGCGACGGGGTCGACGCGGCCGTGGCGAAGGAGCGCACGCACGCCGACGGGCTCTCGACCAGCGGCGCACCCGGCGCCACCCCGAGCGCCTCCACCTCGCAGGGCGGGGTCAGCATCGCCGCAGCCGTCGGGGTCGTCGTGGCGCGCGTCCAGGCGCAGGCGCTGCTCGAACCCGGGGTCGTCACGATCGGCGGTGTCGCCGTCACGATCGCGTCCGCGCTGCAGACGGATGCCGCCTCGGTCGCCGACGGATCCACCACCGCACCCGGCGCGGCGGGCATCGGCGCCGCGGTCGCCCTCACGAAGCTCGACGCCGTCAACCGCGCGATCCTCCCCGCGGGGGTCACCGTCACGGCCGACTCCCTCCGGGTGGCCGCGACCGTCGCCGCCGACGGGGCCGACACGGTCTCGCAGCTCGGCGCATCCGCATCCGCGGGTGCCGGCGCCGGCAAGGTCTCGATCGCCGGATCGGTCGGCATCGCGATCGTGGACTCGGCGACGACTGCGCGGGTCGACGGCGCGGTCGTGCTCACGGGCGCCCTCACTGTCGTCGCCGCCGGGTCGCTCACGACGACCGTCACGGCCCTGCCCGCGGTCGACGGTGTCAGCGGCGAGAGCGTCGGCGTCGGCGCGTCCGCCGCGATCGCGATCGTCACGGATGCCGTGAGCGCGTCGATCGCGAGCGGCGCCACCGCGCAGGCGGGTGCGGTCGAGGTCACCGCGACCTCCGACTCCACGGCGAAGGCCACGGCGCGGATCGGCGCGAGCGGCGGCTCGGTCTCGGTGGCGCCGGCTGTCGCCACGACGCTCCACACCGCCCGCACGAGCGCGACGATCGGCGCGGGCGCACTGCTCGGCGCCGCGAGCCTCTCGCTCACTGCCACGCAGACCGCGACGGCGGAGGCCACCGCGACCGCGGGGGCCGCGGCGGGCAACGCGGCGATCGGCGTCGCCCTCGGTCTCGCCATCGGCGACCACGAGGTCACGGCATCCCTCGCCCGCACGGTGCGTGCGACGGGCGCCGTCGCGATCGCCGCGACGGGCAGCTCGCACGTGACCGGATCCGCCACGGCCTCCTCCGGCGGGGCGGACACCGGCTCCGGCGGCTCGACCGTCGACGGGCAGATCGCCCAGGAGAAGGACCACGCGGCGGGGCTCGCCGGACCCGGGGCGTCGAACCCGGACGCGCCGAGCGCGTCGACCTCGAAGGGCGCGGTCGGCGCCGCGGCGGCGGTCGGCGTGGCCCTCTCGACCGCGACCGTCACCGCCGTGATCCTCGCCGGCGGCCGCGTCGAGGCCGCGAGCCTCACCCTCGTCGCGTCCGGCGAGGCCGACGCCGCCAGCGCGGGCACCGGCTCGGCCGCCGGCGGCTCGAGCGTCGCCATCGGCGCGGGCGTCGCCGTGACCCTCGCCACGACCCGCGCCACGGCGGAGCTCGCCGGCAGCGCGCGGGCCGGCTCGATCACCGTCGAGGCCACGAGCCCGGCAGGCTCCGAGCTCGCCGCCCACGCGACCGCGGGCGCCGCGGGCGGGGTGTCGATCGCCGGCTCGGTGGCGATCGCGGTCGTCGACCGCGTCACGCGCGCGCGCCTCTCGGGCTCCGCCGAGACGACGGGCGCGGGCGAGCTGCGGATCTCCGCATCGTCGGAGGCGGCGGTCGAGGCGACCGCGGTCCCCGCCGACAGCGGCGCCGCGGGCACGGGCGCCGTGGGCGTCGGCGCGGCCTTCGCGCTCGTGATCCTCGACGAGTCGACCCTCGCCGAGCTCGCGAACGGCGCGACGGCGACCCTCACGGGCGCACTCACCCTCGATGCCGCCGCGACGACCGCGGCCGCGACGACTGCGACGATGGGTGCGGCCGGCTCCGTCGGGCTCGCGCCCGCCGCCGCCGTCACGCTGTCGACCGTCGAGGCGCGCGCCCGCATCGGCACCGGTGCCGTGCTCGCGATCCCGGGCGCCGTCACCGTCCGCGCGCGCACCACCGCGGGCTCCGCCGCCACGGCGGACGCGGCGGCGACGGGCAGCACCGCCGCCGTCGGCCTCGCGCTCGGCCTCGCGAGCGGCACGCACGCGGCACGCACCGAGCTGGCTCGCTCCCTCGCCGGCGCGGGCGCCGTCGTCTTCCAGGCGACCGCCGTCTCCGACGTCACGGCATCCGGAACCGCCTCCGCGGGCGGCGGCGAGGAGGCCGCCGACGCCGACACCGAGGTCGCGGGCAAGAAGGGCGTCGACAAGGAGATCGCCGCCGAGCGCGGTCACGCGGACGACGTCGCCGGCGCCCAGGGCGTCGCGGGGTCGGGCGCCTCCGAGACGCCCGGTGCCGAGACCTCCGAGGGGCCGGTCTCGGCGGCCGCCGCCGTCGGCGTCGCCCTCTCCACCGTCACGGCGGAGGCCCTCTTCACGGGAAGCGTCTCCATCGTCACGACGGGCGCCGTCACCCTCGACACGGCCGTCAACGCCGACGCCGCGGCTACGGGCGACGGCTCCTCGACCGGAGGCTCCGCCTCCATCGGGGCCGGCCTCGGCCTCGTGCTCGCCCGCACCGTGAACCGCGCGGTCGTCCCCGTCGGCCTCGCCGTCACGGCATCCGGGCTCACCCTGCGGGCCGGCGTCGCGGATGTCGGCGGCGACACCACCTCGACCGTCACGGCCCGCTCGGTCGCGGGCGCCGCGGGCGACGTCTCCTTCGCGGGCTCCCTCGCCATCGCCCTTGTCGACCACACGACGACCGCCGCGCTCGAGAGCAGCGTGACCCTCGCGGGCGGCGACCTCGTGCTCGACACGGATGCCGCGGTCGCCGCGACCGCGACCGCGCTCCCCGCGGGCGACGGCTCCGTCGGCGGCTCGGTCGGCATCGGCGCGGCCGTCGCGCTCGTGGTGCTCGACGTCGCGACCGAGTCCGTCCTGCGCGGCGGCGTCGGCGTGACGGGCGCACGCGACATCGCGCTGGCCGCCGACACCACGAGCTCGGGCTCCGCGTCCGCCCGCATCGGCGCGTCCGGCGGGGTGGCGGTCGCTCCCGCCGTCGGCATCGTGCTCTCGACCGTCACGACCCGCGCGACGATCGGCACGGGTGGCGCGCTCGCCCCCGGCCGCGACCTGAGCCTCGCCGCGACCCAGCACGCCACCGCGACCGCCGCGGGCGGCGCGAGCGCCACGAGCTCCGGCTCGGCCGCCGTCGGCATCGCCCTCGGCCTCGTCCTCGCGACCCACGAGGCCGCCGCGACTCTGCAGCGCGTCGTCAACGCCGGCCGCGATCTCTCGCTCGCCGCCACGAGCATCTCGTCCGCATCCGCGACGGGCTCCGCCTCCGCCGGGGGCGCGCCCGCCGAGGGCGACCCGGGCGCCCCCGACACGACCACCCCCGTCGACGGCAAGACGGGAGTCGACAAGCAGGTCGCCGGGCAGCGCGGCTTCGCGGACGGGGTCGCCGGCCACAACGGCATGCAGACCTCCGGCGCCGCCGAGCCGCCGAGCGCCGCCACCTCCGACGCGCCCATCGCCGTCGCCGCCGCGGTGGGGGTCGTCGTCTCCACCGTCACCGCGCGCACCGTGATCGACACGATGGTGCCGACGCTCTCGGCGGGCGGCACTGTGCGGCTCACCACGCGCGCGGCGGCCGACGCGGCGAGCACCGCCGACGGCTCCTCGACCTCGCCCGACGGCTCCGCCTCGATCGGCGCCGGCGTCGCGCTCACCCTCTCCGAGCTGCGCAACCTCGCGGTGGTCCCCGCGACGGTCGTCATCACCGCGCACGGCCTCGAGGCCCGCGCGGAGCTCGCGCCCGACGGCGGCGACGACGCCTCCACCGTCGCGGCGACCGCATCCTCGGGCGCAGCAGGCAAGGTGTCGGTCGCCGGCTCGGCCGCGATCGCCCTCATCGACCACCAGACCGTCGCCCGCGTGCTCGGCACCCTCGACCTGCGGGGCGGCGACCTGCTGCTCTCGGCGAGCTCGGCGCTCGTCGCGACCGTGAAGGCGCTGCCGGTCGGCGCCGGATCGACCGCCTCGGGCAGCGTCGGCGTCGGCATCTCCTTCGCGTTCGCGCTCGTCGACGACGCGACGACGGCCGAGATCGGCGACGGCGTCGCCGTGACGGGCGCGCGCGACGTGACGCTCGAGGCGACCGCCGCATCCGCCACCTCGGCCGAGGCGCGGATGGGCGCGGCCGGTGGCGGCGTCACCGTCACGCCCGCCGTCGCCCTCGTGCTCTCCAATGTCTCCGCGGTGGCCCGGGTGGGCGCCGGAGCCCTCGCCCTCGGCGGCTCGCTCCGCGTCGCCTCCGCCCTCCACGCCTCCGCGTCGACCACCGCGGGCGCCGAGGCGACGGGCGCGAGCTCCGCCGCGGTCGGCATCGGCCTCGGGCTCACGATCGCCACCCACAGCTCGCTCGCGACCCTCGCGCGCAACGTCGTCGCGGGCGCCGCCCTCACGCTCTCGGCGACCGCCGTGTCCGCCGTCTCCGCCACCGGCGCGGCATCCGCATCCGGTGCGCCCGCCGAGACGCCCGCCGACACGAGCGACGCCGACAACGACGGGAAGACGGGCGTCGACGAGACCGTCGGCGCGCAGCGCGACCACGCCGACACGGTCGCCGCGGACCGGCACCTCTCGGGTTCGGGCTCCACCGCGACCCCCTCCGCGGAGACCTCCGGTGGCTCCGTCGCGGTGGCCGCCGCGGTCGGCATCGCGCTCTCGACCGTCACCGCGCGCACCGACATCACCTCGGCCGTCACCTCGATCGAGGCCGGCACGGCCGTCACCCTGGCCTCCGCCCTCAACGCGGATGTCGCGAGCGCCGCCGACGGCTCGGCAACCGACGGCGCGAGCGCCGCGATCGGTGCGGGCGTCGCGCTCAGCTACGCGAAGCACCGCAACGAGGCGATCGTGCCGGCGACGCTCACGGTGCGGGCGCACGACCTCGTGGTGTCGGCGACGGTCGCCGTCGACGGCGCCGACGACACGGCGACCATCACGGCCGCGGCCTCCTCGGGTGCCGCGGGCGGCGTCTCGGTGGCGGGCTCGGTCGCGCTCGTCATCGTCGACCAGCTCACCCGCGCCGCCGTCGAGGGCACCGTCATCGCGAGCGGCGGCGACGTCGCCATCACGGCCGCCTCGAAGGTCGCCGCGACCGCGACGGCGCTGCCCGTCGGCGCCGGGTCGACCTCGACCGGCAGCGTCGGCATCGGCGTCTCCTTCGCCTTCATCCTGCTCGACGACGAGGTGATCGCCGAGGTCGGCGACGGCGTCTCGATCACGGGAGCGCGCGACCTCCTGCTCGACGCGAGCACCAGGAGCTCGGCGACCGCCGAGGCCCGCATGGGCGCCGAGGCGCCCGGCAGCTCGGGCGGCTCCGGGGGTTCGGGCGGCTCCGGTTCGGGATCCGGCCGCTCCTCGAGCGGTGTCGCGGTCGTGCCGGCCGTCGCCCTCGTGCTCTCCAACGTCACGACGACCGCGCGCGTGGGCACGGCCTCCGGCGCTCCCTTCGCCGTCGCGCGCGACCTCGTCATCCGGGCGACGCAGCACGCGAGCGCCACGGCGACCGGCGGGGCGACCGCGACCGCCGGCAGCGTCGCCGTCGGCATCGGCCTCGGCCTCACCATCGCGCCCCACGGCGCCACCGCGACGCTCGCGCGCAACGCGTCGGCGGGCCGCGACATCCGCCTCCTGGCGACCGCGATCTCCTCCGCCTCCGCCACCGGCCAGGCGTCGGCGGCCGGGGCGCCCGAGGAGGAGACCCAGGACTCGGACGCGGACGGCAAGGGGCGCAAGGGCGTCGACAAGTCGGTCGGCTCGCAGCGCGACTACGCCGACAGCGCCGCCACGAAGAACGGCGTGAAGGGCTCGGGATCCGCCGCGACGCCCAACGCCGAGACCTCGGGAGGCGCCGTCGCCATCGCCGCCGCCGTCGGCGTCGTCATCTCCACCGTCACCGTCGAGGCGGGCGTCACGAGCGACGTGACCCTGCTCGACGCGGGCCGCACCGTCGAGCTCGCCTCGGCCGCCAACGCGGACGCCGCCTCCGCGGCGGACGGCTCGGCCACCGACGGCGGCAACGCCGCCATCGGTGCGGGTGTCGCGCTCACGCTCGCGAAGGTGAGCAACCGCGCGGTGATCCCCGCGTGGCTCCTCGTCACCGCGACGAACCTCGTGCTCTCCGCGACCGTCGCCGCCGACGCCGCCGACCACACCGCGACCGCGACGGCCGCATCGACCGCGGGCGCCGCGGGCGGCTTCTCGGTCGCGGGCTCGGTCGCCATCGTCATCGTCGACCAGGACGCCGTCGCCGCGGTCTACGGCACCGTCGCGCTGAACGGCGGCGACCTCACCGCGACCGCCGCATCCGACCTCGCGGTCACCGTCACGGCGCTGCCCGCGGCGGACGGCGTGAGCGGCAAGAGCGTCGGAATCGGCGTCGCCTTCGGCCTCGCGCTCGTCACCGACGACGTGCACGCGCTGCTCGCCGACGGCGTCTCGGTGACCGGTGCCCGCGACGTGACGCTCGCGGCATCCGCGGTCGTCGTCTCGTCGGTCGAGGCGCGGATGGGCGCCGCCGCCACGAACACCTCGTCGAGCGGCGGCACGGGCGGGACCGGCGGCACGGGGGGCTCGGGCTCGTCCGGAGGCGTGGCGGTCACCCCCGCGATCGCCATCGTCATCTCCAACATCACGACCGACGCGAGAATCGGCCTCGCCGCCGTCGACGGTGCCGGCGCCCCGGTTCCGCTCGAGCTCACCGGCTCCCTCACCCTCACGGCCACCCAGGACGCGACGGCCGGCACCACCGCGGGCGCTAAGGCCTCCGCGAGCTCCGCCGCGATCGGCGTCGGGCTGGGCCTCACGATCGCGAACCACGGCGCCCTCGCCGAGCTCGCCCGCGAGGTCGACGCGGGCGCCGACATCACCCTGCGCGCCTCGAGCCGTTCGGTCGCGACCGCAGCGGGCGAGGCGTCGGCGTCGGGCAACGCGCCCAAGGGCGACGAGGACAACGAGGACGCCAAGGAGCGCACGGGCGTCGACAAGGAGGTCGGCACGCAGCGCGACTACGCCGACACCGCCTCGACGAAGTACGGCGCCGCCGGCTCGGGCACCGCGAAGTCGCCGAACGCCAAGACCTCCGACGGCGGCGTCTCGATCGCCGCCGCCATCGGCATCGTCATCTCGACGGTCGTCGTCACCTCGCGGGTCACGACGGACGTCACACTGCTGACCGCGGGCGGCACCGTCACCCTCGCCTCCTCGGCCAACACCGACGCCACGAGCGCCGCCGACTCGTCGGCGACGCAGCCCGCCTCGAGCGGCTCCGGCTCGGGCGGCGGCTCCGGGGGAACCGGAGGAAGCGGCGGCAGCGGCAGCTCCTCGGTCGCCGTCGGCGCGGCCGTCGCCCTCACCATCTCGAACGTCACCAACCGCTCCGAGGTCCCCGCGTGGCTCACCGTCCGCGCCCACGCGCTCGTCGTGTCGGCCACCGTGACCATCGTCGGCACCGACGACACCTCGACGGTCGGCGCGGCCTCCGCCTCGGGCGCCGCCGCATCCGTGTCTGTCGCCGGATCGGTCGCCATCGCGATCGTCAACCAGGAGAGCTATGCGGGAATCTCGGGCATCGTCGAGCTGACGGGAGGCGACGCCACGGTCACGGCGGCGTCACGGCTCGTGTCGACGGTCGCGGCGCTGCCGGTCGGTCGCGGTGCGGTCACGACGGGCGGCTCGGTCGGCGTCGGCGTCTCCTTCGCCCTCAACCTGGTGCTCGACGAGACCACCGCCGCGATCGAGGCGGACGCGGTGCTCACCGGCGCCCACAACCTCACGATGTCCGCATCCGCGCGCGTCGACGCCTCGACGGAGGCGCGGATGGGCGCAGCGATCGTGTCGTCCGGCAGCGGGTCGGGCGGCACGGGTGGCACGGGAGGCAGCGGCGGATCCGGCGGTTCCGGCTCCTCCGGCGGCGCGGCGGTCGCCCCCTCGATCGCGGTCACGAGCTCGGACGTGAAGACCACCGTCCGGATCGCCTCCCTCACCGGCGCGAACCTCATCGAGCTCACCGGGTCGCTCAGCGCCGTCGCGACGCAGCGCGCCTCCGTCGTGACCAAGGCGACCGCCGAGGCCACGGGCGGCTCGAGCGCCTCCGTCGGCGTCTCGCTCGCGCTCACCCTCGCCGACCACGCCGTGCTCGCCCGCACCGACCGGAACGTGACGGCGGGCGGCGGCATCGAGTTCGGCGCCGTCGGCTCCTCCCACAGCGAGTCGAGCGCGGAGGCATCCGCCTCGGGCGCCAAGGGCAAGGCCGACAACGCCGGCGAGACCGCCCCCTCGAGCCAGGGGACCGTCGGCGACAAGCTCGGAACCCAGCGCACCTTCGCGAACAGCACCTCCGCATCCAACGGCGGCAAGGGCGTGCGCAACAGCTCCACCAACCCCGGTGCGAAGAGCTCCGACGGCGAGGTGACCGTCGCGGCGGCGATCGCGCTCACGATCGCCGACGTCTCCGCGATCGCCGAGCTGCCCGACGAGCTGACCCTCACCGCGGGCGGCGCGGTGGTGCTGCGCGCGAGCCAGAACGCCGACGCCATCTCCACCGCCGACGGCACCGCGGTGCACGCCACGAGCGCGGGGATCGGCGCCGCCGTCGCGATCAACGTGCTCGACCTCGTGAACCGCGCGGGGCTCGGCCAGAACACGACGGTCGTCGCGAACGGCTTCACCGCATCCGCGACCATGACGGACGTCGACGGCGACCGCGTGCACACGGTCACCTCCACGAGCGAGTCGGGCGCGGGCTCGACCGACGTCGCGGTCGCGGGCTCCTTCGCCCTCAACGTCGTGACCGCGCAGACGCAGGCCGTCATCCCCTCGACCGCGGTCGTGGATGCGGGCACCGGCGACGTCGTGCTGCGGGCCGAGAACCTGCGGGCCGACACCGCGACGGCTAAGGCGGACGCCGCACTCGCCAAGTCCGGCAAGACGGGCGTCGGCGCATCCGTCGCCATCAACCCCGTGCTCGACAACGTCACCCGCGCCGAGATCGAGGACGGCGCCGTCATCACCGGCGGCCACGACGTCACCATCGAGGCGATCTCCGCCGACACGGTCACGACGACGGTGAAGGCGGGCTCGGCGGGCTCCTCGGCCGCGGTGAGCCCGGCCGTCGGCATCACGATCGTGCAGCACACCACGATCGCGCGCATCGGCTCGTCGGCCGCGACCTGGACGGTCGGCGGCTCGATCGTCGTCCGCGCGCGGCACGACGGCTCCACCACGACCACGGGCGACGCGAAGGCCGTGGGCGACGGCGTCGCGGTCGGCGCCATCATCGCCGTCAACGTCGTCGACATCTCCACGACCGCCGAGACGCTCCGCTCGCTCTCCGCGTCCGGCTCGATCACCCTCGCCGCGCACACGGCGACCGTCGCCGTCGCCGAGGCGGAGGCGAGCGCGCAGGGCAAGGCGATCGCGGGGGCCACCGAGTCGAACTCCGACGAGCAGGCCCAGAACCAGGTCGACAACACCCCCTCCACCCAGGGCAAGGGCATCACCCTCCCGAGCTCGTCGACGCAGGTCAACAACGGCAACTCGACCGCCAACACGCAGGGTGGCAAGAAGTCGGACGGCGTCGGCCTCGGCGCCGCCGTCACCGTCAACTGGGTCACCATCGACACGCTCGCGCGGATCCCCGCCGACCTCACCATCACGGCGGGCGGATCGGTGGGCGTGCTCGCCGAGAACGGCGTCTCGGCGACCGCCAAGGCCACCGGGACCGCGCTCAAGCTGCCGAGCGGCGGCGGCAACAGCCCGAACATCGGCGCCGCGGTCGCCCTCAACTACGTCGACGTCGTCGACCGCGGCATGATCGGCGACCGGGTCGTCATCCACGCGGGCGACACCGTCTCGGTCACCGCGAACACCCCCTCGGGCCTGCGCAACGACTTCATCGCCTGGGGCATCGCGGCCGCGGGCGGCAGCGGCGCCGGCGTCGCGGGTTCGGTCGCCGTGCAGGTGCTGCTGCTGCGCAACGAGGCGACCATCGGCCAGGACGTCGCGATCACGACCGACGGCGGCGTGCTGCTGTCCGCGAGCAACCCGATGGGTCTGCAGTCGGTCGCCGCCTCGGGGGCGCTCAGCACGAGCTCCGCGGGTGTGGGCGCGGGCATCGTGGTCAACGTCATCGACACGGACACGATCGCGCGCATCGGCTCGACCACGAGCCACCCCGTCACGATCGACGCGCGCGGGGCGATCTCGCTCTCCGCCATCTCGGGGATCGTGGCGCTCGCCGTCGACCCGATCCTCGGATTCGCGATCCCCGACGTCACCGCGGTGGCGCTCGGCGGCGCGGCGAGCGGGTCGAGCGCTGCGGTCGGCGGTGCGCTCATCGTCGACGTCGTCAGCATCACGACCCGCGCCGAGCTCGGCGACGGCGCCTCGATCAACCAGACCGTCGGCTCGCTCCCCGGCCAGTCGCTCTCGCTCGTCGCCCACGACGACACCGAGTTCGTCGAGCTCGCGGGCGCGATCGGGCTGAGCGCGGGCTCCGCGGGCGTCGGCTTCGCCCTCCTCGTCGACGTGTTCAACAAGGATGTGCGCGCCGTCATCGGCAGCAACGTGCGCGCCACGGTCGGCGGCTCGGTGCTCGTCGAGGCGATCGCGCGCGAGTCGTTCACGATGCTCGCCGCGGGCGCCGCCGCCGCGAGCTCGGCGGGCGTCACCGGATCCTTCGTCGTGCTCATCGTCAACCAGGGCGCCGACAGCGGCACCCGCGCCCAGATCCTCGGCGGCCAGGCGACGCCGAGCATCGTCGAGGCCGGCGGGAACATGACCCTCACCGCGCAGGACGACGTGCGCGACTCGCTGCTCTTCGCGGGCGGCGTCGCGGCGGGCGGCACGGCGGGCGTCGGCGTCTCCACCGTCGTGCTCGTGCGCACCGGCAAGGTCGACGCGGGCATCGCCGAGTACGACCGCGTCGTCGCCAAGGGCTCCTCGGGCCTGTCGATCACCGCGACCCAGTCGGAGGACTTCGAGGCCATCGCCGTCGCGGGCGCGGCGGGCGGCACGGCAGGCGTCGCCGGGTCGGCGACCGTCGCGGTGCACGACAACACCACGCACGCCCACATCGACCGCGGCGTCGTCGTCAACGGCGACAACCTCGGCGCCATGGCGACCCAGGGCGTCGCGGTCCGGGCATCCGACCGCACCACGAGCCTCGGCGCCGCGGGCCAGCTCGCCCTCGGCGGCACGGCAGGCGTCGGCGCGGGCGCCGACGTCCAGGTCATCACGAAGGACACCCGGGCCTGGATCGCGCCGGGCGCCGCGGTCGCCGCGAACGGCAACGTCACGGTCGACGCCGACTCCTTCGAGAAGCTCACCTCCATCTCCGCGGGCGGCTCGGGCGGCGGCACGGTCGGCGTCGCCGTCAACGCCGCGGTGTCGGTCATCGACGTCACCACCCGCGCGACCGTCGGCGAGGAGTGCGCGGCCGCGAACGCCACGGCATCCGGATGCGCGTCCTCGCGCACCACGGTCTACGCCGGCGGAAGCGTGCGCATCGCCGCGAACGACGCGCTCGAGCTCGACATCATCGCGGGCTCGCTCGCGGTCGGCGGCGTCGCCGGCGTCGGCGCCGCGGCGGCCGTGCCCGTCATCACGAAGGAGACCGTCGCCTTCATCGGCGACAACTCGATCGTGCGGGGGCTCGGGCAGCTCGGCAGCGGCATCCGGGTCTCGACCGGCGGCTTCCTGGTCGACCCCGTCGACACGCGCTTCACCCCGCAGAGCGCGGTGCAGTCCGACAACCAGACGATCCAGCTCGGCTACACGCACGGGCTCCGCGACGGCCAGACGGTCGTCTACGACGCGGGCGGCGGCACCGCGATCGGCGGCCTCACGAGCGGCGACAGCTACGTCGTGCACGTCGTCTCCCCGACGGCGGTGCGCCTGTCGCCCGTCGGCGGCGGGGCGATCATCACGCTCGTGAAGGGCGCCGCGACCGGTCAGTCGCACCGCCTCGTCGACGGGCGCGCGGCAGGCCTCCCGGCGAGCGAGTCGCCCTACTTCGACCCGAAGGCAGCCGGGGCGGTCTCCGGCACCACCATCACGCTCCCGTACACGCTCACCCCCGCCCTGCAGAGCGGCGACTCCGTCATCTACAGCTCGGGCGGCGGCGCGCCCATCGGCGGCCTCGTCGACGGCGGCAGCTACTACGTCAAGGTGACGGGCTCCGGCATCCAGCTCACGACCCAGAAGTGCCTCACCGAGTCGTCGGTGCCCGCCGGCTGCACGGGCACCTTCATCGCGCTCGACGCGGCGGTGTCGAGCGGGCGCGGGCACAGCATCGTCAAGCAGGGCGCGCAGCCCTCGCCCGACCCCGCCGCGACCTCCGGGGTGCGCACCGTCACGCCCGACGCGGACGACGACTTCGTGGGCGTCGCGGTCACCGCGACCTCGAGCGACGACATCGCCGGCGTCGGCGTCAGCGCCGCGATCTCCGGTACCGCGGGCGTCGGGGTGGGTGGCAGTGTCAACGTCGTCACCAACCGCACGCTCGCGTTCGTCGGGCGCATCGCGCAGGTCACCGCCGGATCCGCCGGGCACCCCGCGTCGGTCATCGTCGCGGCGGGCCACGAGCTGAGCATGCTCATGGTGTCGGCGGTCGCCGCGGGCGGAACCGCGGGCGTCGGCGTGAGCGCGACCGTCGGCGTCGTCGACCTCGACACGGATGCGGAGCTGCGCCAGGGCGCCGTCGTCACCTCCACGGCGGACACCGTGGTGGCCGCGCACGGGCGGGAGAGCATGGTCGCGGTCGCCGCGACGGCGTCCGGCGGCTTCGTGGGCGTCGCGGGCGCCGTCACCGTCATCGTGCTCGACGTGCACACCCACGCGACACTCCAGCGGGTCACGGTCGACGCGGGCGGAAGCGTCGTGGTCGACGCCTCCGACGACACCTCGATCGTCGTCGTCGCGGGCGGTGCCGCGGGCGGCTTCGTCGGCGTCGGCATCGGCGTCGGCGTCACCTCCGCCACGAAGGACACGCAGGCGTTCGTCGCGGCGGGCGCGGTCATCGACGCGGACGGCGCCGCCGACCCGGTCGGCGGCATCCTCACCGGCGGCTTCGGCGGCTCGGCGTTCGGCGACTTCGGGCTGCGGCCCGGGTTCGCGGGCGTCGCCGTGCAGGCCCGCTCGACACAGGACGTCTTCGGCCTCACCGTCGCGCTCGGCGCGGGCGCGGTCGGCGTCGCGGGCGCCGTGACGACCACCCTCCTCACGGTCACCACACGCGCCGTGGTCGACTCCTCGGCGTCGGCACCGACCCGCATCAACCTCAGCTCGACCCCCGGCGCCGCCCAGTCGGTCAGCATCACGGCCGCCAACGCGAGTCGCACCCTCACGGTCGCGGGCGGCATCGCGGCGGGCGCCGTGGGCGTCTCGGGCGGCGTCGACGTCGGCATCCTCGCGGTCAGCACGCAGGCCTACGTCGGACCGAGCGCCTCCATTCGCGTGGCCCGTGACTTCTCGCTCTCGGCCCTCGCGTCCGCGAGCATCACGAGCTTCGGCCTGAGCGTCGCCGGCGGCGCCGTGGGCGTCGCGGGAGCCGTCTCCGTGTGGACCTTCGGCACCGAGGCGCAGGACGGCTACGGCGACGGCAACTCGAACGCCTCGGCCCTCTCGCCCGACGGGAACGACGTGCGCGACGACGCCGACGCCACCGCATCCGGCCAGGGCTCGCACGGCTACACGAGCATCCTCCAGGGCGCGGGATCGAACACCGGCTCGAAGGCCGACTCCCACGTCGGCAGCGCGGTCGGCTCGGCGAACGGCGGGGTCGCGGCGAGCACGCCGGGGGCGAGCCTCGTGGGCGCCGCCTTCTCCGCCTCCGACCTGCCGCGCGGCACGAGCGCCACGATCGCCGCCGACGTCGTCATCGTCGCCGGACGGGATGTCGCGGTGCGCGCCGAGGAGGCGAACGACTACCTCGGCGTCGCGGGCGCCGCGGCCGTGGGGGCGGGCGCGCTCGGCGGCTCGGTGGCGATCGCGAACCTGCGCAGCAACGTCGACGCGGGCGTCTCGGCGCGCGTGTCGATCACGGCGGGAGGCAACGTCGCCGTCGCGGCCGTCACGACGGAGCGCACGACGGGGATGGCCTTCGCCGGCGCCGCAGGCGGCGTGACCCTGAGCGGCCAGTTCCTCGTGCTGAACAGCGACGCGGTGCAGACGGCGCACATCGACGACACGGCGGTCATCCCGCACGCGGGCGGCGTGGTCTCCGCCGACGCGACGGCCGACCGTCGCATCGAGGCGCTCGGCGTCGGCGTCGGCGTCGGCGGCGTCGCGATCGGCGCGGCCGTCGTCATCACCTCCCCGACGGGCGACACGACCGCCCGCATAGGCAAGGTGTCGATCGGCGCGGCGGGTGCATCCGGCGGCCTCCGGGTCGCGGCGTCCTCCACGATCGACGTGCCCGTCCGGGTGTACGCGGTCAACGCGGGCCTCGTCGGCGGCGTCACCGCGGCGGGCGGCGTCGCCCCCATCTCGGGACGCACCTCGGCCACCTTCGACGGCACGGCGATCCTGACGGGCGGGGCGACCATCTCGGCGACCGGCCGCCACACCGCGAGCGTCTTCATGATCTCGGTCGCCACCGGGGCGTACTCGGCGGGCGCCAGCTACGCGACGGCGACGATCTCGCGCGACACCGTCGCGACCCTCACCGCGAACGCGATCATCACCGCCGCGGGTGCCGTCGCCGTGCGGGCGAACACCCGCAACGCGGCCCAGGTCTCCACCAACGGCGGCAACCTCTCCGGCATGGGCTTCTCCGTCATGACGCCGACCGCCACCGTCTCGGGCGCGACCGACGCGCTCGCGCTCGGGCGCATCCGCGGCTCCGGCTCGGTCGCCGTCTCGGCGACGGGACAGAACCGCGCGGTCGCCGACGCGGTCCTCGTCGCCGTGTCGATCCTCGGCGGCGGGGCCGGCCTGCAGGTGACCGCCACCGTCACCCAGACGGCGCGGATCCTCGCACGCCTCGCCTCGGCCGAGACGGTCGTGAGCTCGGGCGGGGTGCTCGTCTCCGCGGCGGAGGCTACCGACGGCGCAGGCGAGTCGATCGCCTCTGCGAAGGCGCGCGCCGGATCCGGCGGCGGGGTGAGCGGCGCGGGCTTCGTGGCCGACGCGCTCTTCTCCGCACCCGTCACCGCCGAGTTGCAGGGCACCGTCGTCGCGGGGACCGGTGACACCGGCGCCACGGCGTCCTCGCACCGCTCGGCGATCTCCTCGCTCTTCGCGGTCGGCGTCTCCGGTCTCGGCGTCAGCGTCTCCCGTGCACGGGCGCTCATCCTCGCGACCGCCGCGACCACCGCGCGGGTCTGGAACGGCACCGTCACGACGGGCGGCGCCGTCGTCGCGACCGCCGTGTCCACGCAGACCGCCGACGTCGACACCGACACGATCGCGATCGCGCTCGGCGGCGCATCCGTCACCCTGCCGACCGCGCGCATCTCGGCGGCCACCACGGCGAGCCTCGAGAACCCCACCACGAGCGTCGGCGGACGGTTCGAGGCGACCTCGCACAACCACGCGACGGTCGACGCGAACTTCGTCAGCATCACGGGCGTCGGCTTCTCCGACGCGGGGGCCGTGGCCGTCGTCGACGCCTCGGCCAAGACGGAGGCCACCGTCCTCCTCGCCGGACAGCGCTTCGACGCCGGTGCGGGCGACGTGACCATGACGATCGGCGCCGACAACCTCGTCCACGCCTCGGTCGACCAGGGCAGCGGCGGCGGGCTCAACGTCAACCTGCTCACGACCACCGCGACGCTCGACGCCCTCACCCGGGGGTACATCGCCGCGGGCACCGCTGTCAGCCGCGGCTTCTCCCTCGTGAACACCACGACCTCGCTCGTCGAGGCCGACGTGACCCTGCTCTCGATCGCCTTCGCGAGCGGCTCGGGGCTGAAGGCGACCGCCGTGCAGACCGGCAACGCCGACACGATCGCGGAGGTCGCGATCGGCGGCGGCGGGCTCACCGCGAGCGGCACGGTCGTCGTCTCGGCGGACGCGACCAACACCGTCCACTCCGCCCTCACCACCCAGGGCGGCTCGGTGATCCGCGGCGAGTCGACGATCGTCACGAGCGAGGGCCGCTCCGCGACCCGCGCCACCTTCGACGGCTCCGTGCTCGACTCGACCGGGGCCACGGTCTCGGCGGACGCCGACAACACCGCCACGGCTGACCTCACCAAGCGCGGCGGCAGCCTCGCGGAGGTCGCGCACGTGCAGGCCGGCGCCCAGCTCTACGCCGAGGCGGAGACCGCGGCACGCTTCGGGACCGGGGCGCTCGTGGTCCGCAGCGGCGGCGACGTCCTCGTCTCGGCCGAGGCCCGCAACACGACGAACGTCACCACCGACTCGCTCGCCGCCGGCCTCGTCGGCGTCGGCGCGGGCCAGCCGACGTCTCAGATCGACAACCCGACGACCGCCGAGTTCCAGGGCCGGCTGAGCGGCGGCGCGACCGTCGGCATCCGCGCGGTCGCGGCGAACACGGCCACCATCCGCGGCGGCGGCCTCGCGGCGGGCCTCGTGGGCGTCTCGACGCTGCAGCCGCTCGCGAAGATCTCCTCTACTGCCAAGGTGACCGCGACGCTCGCCGCCGCCGCCCGGATCTCCTCGCCGCTCGCCGCGGTCTCGATCCGCGCCGAGAGCCGCAACACCGCGACCGCGCGCGCCGGCGCCGTCGGGGCGGGATTCGTGGGCGTCGACGCGGCCGACCCGAAGGCCCGCATCGAGAACCTCACGGCCGCCTACGTCTGGGGCGACATCCGCGGTGCCGCCGACACCGTCCCCGGCGCGAAGAGCCTCGAGGTGGTCGTCGCGGGCATTGACCTCGCGACCGCGACGCTCAGCTCCACGGGCGGCGGCGTCGTGCGGGCCGGCACCGGGTCTGCCCGCGCCGAGGTCGACAGCGACGTGACCCTCGAGCTCGGCCGCGCGGCGGCGGGCTCCGTGCCGGCCGGCGTGATCGTCGTGGACGGCGCGATCACCCTCACCGCCAACCAGACCCCGGGCGCCGTGTCGGCGACCGAGAGCGAGGGCGGCGGCGCCGTCAACGTCGACACCAACTCGGCGAGCGTCTCCAACACCCCTGACCTCCGCCTCGAGATCCTCGACGGCACAAAGGTCACCGCGACGGGCTCCATCGCCCTCACCACCGGCTACAACGTCAACGCGCCCGCCGTGCCCGACCCGAGCCGCTACTTCCAGGGGGTCGACGCGGGCACCGACCGCATCACCCTCACGGCGAAGCACGGCTTCAGCACGGGGATGACGGTGACCTACACGAGCGGCGGGGGCGCGGTCACCGGCGGCCTCGCCGAGGGCCTCGCCGCGAACGTCATCGTGGTCGACGAGTACACGATCATGCTCGGCAGCGAGTTCGAGGGCGCCCAGGTCGACGCGGGCACCAACGTCATCCGCTTCGGCCGCACCTACAGCTACACCGACGGCACGGGAGCCCACACCGTCTTCACGCCTCTCCCGCACGGGTTCACCGAGGGCCAGCGCGTCGTCTACCGCGCCAACGGGGCGAGCATCCCCGGCCTCGTCGACGGGCGCGCCTACCTCGTGCACGTCGTCGACGACACGGGCATCCAGCTGTTCGACCCGAACGCGCCGATGACGCCGCTCGTGCTCATCGTGGCGCACATCGACGATACCGCCGACCCGGACGACCCGGACGACCCGGTCGACACGATCGGCGCGAGCAACTCGTACACCGACGGTCAGATCGTCATCTACCACGCACCCGCTCCCGCCGCGAGCTTCCAGGGCGGCTACGTCGACCTGCAGGTCGACGCCGGCGGCAACCTGGTACGCAACGGCACGAACTTCGTCACCGAGAACAACGACACCATCTACCTCGGCGCGCACGGCTTCGCGACGGGCACCGAGATCGTCTACAGCTCGGGCACCGCCGCCCCCATCCCGGGGCTCGTCAACGGCGCCCACTACTGGGTGATCCGGGTCGACGCGAACCGCATCCGGCTCGCCGACAGCTACTGCCGCGCGATGGGAGCCGCGGGCGGTGCCGTCTGCATCGTCGGCTACAACGACTGGGACGAGCTCGTCGGCTACAACGACTGGGATGAGACGGTCGGCACCGACGGCAACGGCGTCCCGATCGTCGTGCACCACCACGATCCGATCTACGTGCACCACCACGACCCGATCTACGAGACCGTGACCGCCCTGCCCATCTCGGCGTCGGTCGGCGATGCCGAGCACAAGCTGTTCCGCATGGACCAGCGGCCGATCGACGGCCTCGTCGACGGCGGTCAGTACTACGTGATCAACGCGAGCGCCGACTCGTTCCAGGTGTCGGCGACGAAGGGCGGTCCGGCCATCGACATCTCCGTCGCCGGCCGCTGGATCCTCGACCTCATCGGCTCCTTCGTCTCCGGCCCCGTCGACCTCGACGCGGGCACCGGCACGGGACGCCTCGTGCTCGATCTCGGCGCCTTCGGCTCCTCGGCCGAGAAGCTCACCCCCATCGGCGCGAGCGAGCCGGTCCCCGCGGGCTCCTACACGACCTCCGCGACGGTTCGTTCGTCGGGCGGTGGCGCCGTCAACGTCGGCAAGGCGCGCACCTCCTCGTACGTCGACGCCGACATCGACATCATCATCGGCGCGGGCGCGCGCATCACGAGCGGCGCCGACGAGGCGATCACCGACACCGGCAGCTTCACCATCACGACCGACGCCTACGGCGACAGCCAGGCGCTCTCCACCAACGGCGGAGGCGGTCTCGTCTCGGTCGGCAACGCGCGCGCCGAGTCGACCGTCTACGTCGACACCGTCATCACGATCAAGACGGGCGCCGTGCTCACCTCCGGATGGGACCTCGTGATCCGCCCGGTCACGCGCGGCAACGTCACCGGCACGGCGTCGTCGAGCCAGGGCGGCCTCGGGGCCGGGGTGTCGGCGGAGGCGAACGGCGTCGTCGACCTGCAGACGACCGTTGACGTCGACGGGTCCCTCATCGCCGAGCACCTGCTGACGATCGCCGGCTACGCGCAGCCGAACGGCAGCCTCGATGCACGTGCGAACGGCGCGGGCCTCGGCGCCGACACCTCCGGCAACGACTGCGGCAACTCCTGCCGCCTCTACGCACACGCGCAGGTCGACATCGACGTGGCGGGATCGACGACCGTGCTGCAGGGCGACGAACTCCGCATCATCGCCGTCATGGGCACCGACGCGGCGGGCAACCGCGGCAAGCTCACGTCCTACGCCTACAGCAAGGCGAAGGCGCTCGGCGCCGACTCGGACGCGACCGCCCGCATCGACATCGACGGCGGAGCGAACATCGTCTTCCACAGCGGCGTCCGCCTGACCGGCTGGGAGAGCATCCTGATCGCTGCGGAGACCCGCGACCTCGAGGCCAACGCGACCTCGAGCGCCAACTGCTCGTGCGGCGGCGGCGACACCGACTCGACCGCCCGCGTGTCGACCTCGACCACGAGCAAGGTCACCGCCGAGCCCTCGGTGCTCGTGCAGACCTACCGCCTCGACGTCGAGAGCACCTACATCCAGGGCGGACGCGACGTGCACGCACCCGCCGACGAGGCCTTCATCGACGGCGGCAGCCAGAGCGCGACCGCGCCGACGACCGGCAACCGGCCCATCGTCTGGGAGGCGGACGTCGTGCTGCACGCCGCCGACCCGCAACTCGTCATCGACGCCAACGGCAAGATCCTCAAGTCGTACAACGTGGTCGCGCGGCACACCTCGGGCGGCACGGTCTACGCGGTCGGCGACCACGTCGACGCGGGCACCGTCTACGTCGACCAGATCGTCAACCTCGGCGGCGCGATCGCGAACTTCCGGATCAACGCGACCGGCATCGGCGGCGACCGCAACCTCACCGGCACCCGCGGCACCTTCCAGCTCCAGCCGACGTTCGACTTCGTGCACGTCTACAACTGGTCCGACCGCAGCATCCGGCTGTCCGGCATCGACGTCGTCAACCTCGTGAACCTCGCCGCCACCGTGAGCGAGTGGGCCTACAACGAGGCCACCGTCTTCCGGTACACGATCCGCAAGGCGGACTTCGTGCGCACCCACGTGCGGGTCGTCAACTACCCGGCGGGCGGCGCGTCGAACGACATCGTGCTCGCCGGTGAGATCTACAACCCGATTGGCGACGTGCTCGTCGACAACGGCAACGGCGACATCGTGTCGCAGAACCCCGGCGCCCTCGACATCGTCGCGAACGACGTCACCCTGTCGGCGCGCTCGGGCTCGGTGGGCGTGCTCGGGTCGACCCCCGCCAACCGGGTCGGCATCGCGGTGCGGCTCATCGAGTACCGCTCGGGCGCGACCGGCGCGGAGCTCATGCATCCCATCGCGATCTCGCTCGAGGCGGCTCACGACCTCGTGGTCGACCTGCAGGCCTACCGCCGCAGCACGCAGACCGGGGCCCTCACCTGGACCATCGGCCGGATCGTCGCGGGCGGCACCGTCGACATCGCGGTGCTCGACAGCGCCGTCAGCACGACCGCGGCCGCTTTCCTCGGCCACGAGATCCAGGACGACGTGTACGACGCGCCGGGCGCCTCCTACGGCGGGCTCCTCTCGCCGCCGAACGGTCCGTCCGGGCGCTACTCCGTCTACTTCTTCAGCGGCAGCTACGGCGCGCCCCTCGACCAGCTGCCCGGTGGTGGCGGCTACTCCTTCGACGACGCCGTGCTCATCGCGTTCGACACCGACCCGGCCCACGCCGTGGCGACCGCGAGCGCCTACGTGTTCACCGACGTCCGGGCGGGGGAGGTGATCTCCATCCACCACGACTCGACGGCGACGGTCATCACCCTCACCGTGACGAGCGACGTCGACGCCGACCTCCCGAACCCCTACGTCACGGGCGCGTGGTGGTCGCAGAGCAACGGCAGCGGCCGGATCGACCTGTTCACGAACGGCTGGATCCGGGAGCACGAGACCACGGGCGACATGCTCGTCGGCACGATCGAGTCGACGGGCGACGACGTCACGCTGCTCGCCGACGATGCGCTCGCCTCGATCGTCGACGCGACGGGTGACGCGGACGCCGACGTCATCGGCACCCACCTGACGATGACGGCGAACGGCACGATCGGCGCGGCATCCGACCACCTCGAGATCCGCTCGTCGAACGCGGCGCGCGGCTGGGTCGTGGCTCGGGCACCGCACGGCATCTACCTCGACCAGACCACGGGCGACCTCGTGCTGCGCACCGTCACGGCGACCAGCTCGGGGATCGCGACCGGCGACGTGTCGCTCACCGCGCTCGACGGCTCGATCGTCAACGAGGTGAACGATGCGACCGCGCGCGTGGTCGGCGTCTCCATCGACCTGTTCGCGACGGGCGGTCACATCGGCAGCGCGGACGGCTCCGCCGACATCCGCATCGACACGGCCGTCGCCGGGCGCCTCGTCGCCGAGGGCGAGGACGGCGTGCACGTGACCGAGACGAGCGGCCCGCTGACCCTGCTGCTCGCCGCTTCGTCCGCGGGCAAGGTGCGCATCACCGTGCCGTACGCGGCGGGCCGCACGGACGCCGACCTGATCCTGCAGGCCACGGGCGACACGGTCGACGGCTCCCGCACGATCGCCGTGGGCGGGGCGGACGCCGCGGGCACCGTGGAGCTGCGCGCCGGGAACGACGTGCTCGCGCCGCTCGGCACCCGCATCCGAGGCGACCGCGTGACGGTGCGCACCGCATACGGGCAGAACCCGCTCGCCCCGGTCGGCACGACCGCGTACTTCGGCGGCGAGCTCACCGCGACCGGCGCCGTGCCCTACATCCAGGTCTTCGGCGGCAACGCGCGCGACGAGGTGACGTTCTTCGAGACGGTGATCGACGGGCACACGACGGTCTACGGCGGGGCCGCCGCGGCGACCTCCGGGAACGACGGCGACGACCTCGTCACGCTCACCCGCATCACGATCGTCCCCGGGGTGCACGCGGGCGACGGCGGCGACGACTTCGACGGTCTCGACGTGCCGAACTCCCTGCGGGTCGACGGGCAGAACGGTTCCAACCACGTCGAGGTGACCCTGTGGGGCATCGACGACCCCGACCACCACGAGACGCGCATCGAGGTCGTCGGCACGGGAACCGACCCGCTCGCGATCAACACGCTGACCGTCAACGCCTCGGACGGGAACGACGTCGTGCTGCTGCGCGCCGTGACGCAGCTCGCCGGGCTGCCCGCGCGGCGTCCCGCGGTCGTCGCCGTCGCGAGCGGCGACAGCACGGTCGAGCGCGTCGCCTACGACCGCAGCGTGAACGGCAAGCTCACGGTCAACGGCCTGGACGGCGACGACCGCTTCGTGCTCGACGACACGAGCGCGCCCGCCACCATCAACGGCGGCGACGGCGACGACACCTTCCTCGTCGGCCAGTTCTACCTGAACCCGCGCACGGCGCCCTACGTCGACGCGCTCGACGCATTCGCGACGACCCTCACCGACCTGGGTTACCTCAGCAACGGCGTGAGCCGCCCGGCTGTGCTCTACGGTCAGGCGGGCAACGACCGCTTCGTCGTGAGCTCCAACCTCGCTGAGCTCCGCCTCGAGGCGGGCACGGGCGACGACGAGTTCGTGTTCATCACGAGCACCGTCACCGACACGAGCGGCCCGGACCCCGTGACGGCCCCCGTCGGCCAGGGCTTCGTCTCGATCGACGCGGGCACCGGGCACTCGACGATCGTCGTGGAGGCGAGCGATCCGACCGCCGTGAACGTCGCCCCGGTGCTGCAGGACGTGCTGTGGTGGACCGTGAGCGGCCTCGGCCTCGCGCTCGACCTCTACGGCTTCGCGGAGTACCCGGCGATCGCCCTGCCGCAGCCGGTCGCGCAGCCCTACGGGCTGCCGGGAGAGACGGATGTGCGCCTGATGTTCCGTGCGCTCGCGGCCGACATCACGCCCCCCTACGTGTTCCTCGGCCGCGGTGGCGACGGGCTCGTCATCATCACCGAGACCGGTGGCTGGACGAACGTCTCGCCGGCGGGGCCGCTCACCGACTCCTACACCGTGCGCCTCTCGCGCGCCGCGACGGCGACCGTCTACATCACCTTCACCTCCGCCTACGGCGCGGGCACCCCGTTCGCCGAGTTCTCCATCGACGGCGGCCTCACCTGGGTGCTGCGTGCGGTGCTCGCCATCGCGGCGGGCGACACCTCGGCGCACACCGTGCTCGTGCGGTGGGCCGGCGCGGTCAACACGCTCGCCGACCTCCCGCCGGGGGCGAGCGTCGTGACCATCAGCCACACGGTCGCGAGTGCGGATGCCGACTTCGACGGCACCGACGTGCGGAACGTCTACGTCAACCTCTTCAAGGATGCCTTCCTCGAGCCGACCGGCGGTGAGCCGGGCGGGCCGGGCGACCCCGGTGACCACCTCGCGCCGACGGGAGCATCGCCGCTGCAGCTCGCGCTCGTGGCGCTCCTCACGCTGCTCCTCGGCGCCGGATCGCTGCTCCTCGCGCGCCGTCGTCGCCTCTCCTGACGGCCGAGGCACCGCATCCGAGATGCCCCGTGCATTTCGGCGCCCGCCGCGCTAAACTTGAGTCACCACAACTCAAGTCTTATTCCGGAGAATCATGGCCAACATGCAGGGCGCTCCCTCCAGTCAGGAGGAGCCCAAGAGCGCTCTCGAGCAGTACGGCATCAACCTCACCGAGATCGCCAAGAGCGGCAAGCTCGACCCGGTGATCGGGCGGGATGCCGAGATCCGTCGGGTGAGCCAGGTGCTGACCCGACGCACCAAGAACAACCCGGTGCTCATCGGCGAGCCCGGCGTCGGCAAGACCGCCGTCGTCGAGGGGCTCGCCCAGCGCATCGTCGCGGGCGACGTCGCCGACTCGCTCAAGGGCAAGCAGCTCGTCTCCCTCGACCTCGCCGCTCTCGTCGCCGGCGCGAAGTACCGGGGCGAGTTCGAGGAGCGCCTCAAGGCCGTGCTCAAGGAGATCAACGACTCCGACGGCCAGGTCATCACCTTCATCGACGAGCTGCACACCCTCATGGGCGCGGGCGGCGGCGAGGGCTCGGTCGCGGCCGCCAACATGCTCAAGCCCATGCTCGCGCGCGGCGAGCTGCGCATGATCGGCGCGACGACCCTCAACGAGTACCGCGAGTACATCGAGAAGGATGCCGCGCTCGAGCGCCGCTTCCAGCAGGTCTACGTGGGCGAGCCGTCCGTCGAGGACACCATCGCCATCCTGCGCGGCCTCAAGGAGCGCTATGAGGCGCACCACAAGGTGGCGATCGCCGACAGCGCGCTCGTCGCCGCCGCCACCCTCTCGAACCGCTACATCACGGCCCGCCAGCTGCCCGACAAGGCCATCGACCTCATCGACGAGGCCGCGTCGCGGCTCAAGATGGAGATCGACTCGAGCCCCGTCGAGATCGACGAGCTCAAGCGCGCCGTCGACCGGCTCAAGATCGAGGAGCTCGCCCTCAAGAAGGAGAAGGACGCCGCCTCCAAGGAGCGTCTCGAGAAGCTGCGCACCGACATGGCCGTCAGGGAGAAGCAGCTCGACGCGCTGCAGACGCGCTGGCAGGCCGAGAAGAGCTCGCTGCACAGCGTCGGCGACCTCAAGTCCCGTCTCAACGACGCGCGCATCGAGCTCGACCGCGCGATGCGCGAGCAGCGCTACCAGGACGCGTCGAAGCTCAACTACGAGACGATCCCTGCGATCGAGTCGCAGCTGCTGCAGGCGGAGGCCATCGAGCAGCAGGGCCCCCGCATGGTGAACGACCAGGTGACCGACGAGGACATCGCCTCCGTCGTCGCCGCGTGGACCGGCATCCCGGTCGACAAGCTGCGGCAGGGCGAGACCGAGAAGCTGCTCGGGCTCGAGGCCGAGCTCGGCAAGCGCCTCATCGGCCAGCGGGACGCGGTGCGCGCGGTCTCCGAGGCGGTGCGCCGCACCCGCGCCGGCATCTCCGACCCCGACCGGCCCACCGGATCCTTCCTGTTCCTCGGCCCGACCGGCGTCGGCAAGACGGAGCTCGCGAAGGCGCTCGCCGCCTACCTCTTCGACGACGAGAAGGCGCTCGTGCGCATCGACATGTCGGAGTACGGCGAGAAGTTCGCCGTGTCGCGGCTCGTCGGCGCCCCTCCCGGCTACATCGGCTACGAGCAGGGCGGCCAGCTCACGGAGGCCGTGCGCCGCCGCCCCTACTCGGTGATCCTGCTCGACGAGGTCGAGAAGGCGCACCCCGAGGTGTTCGACGTGCTGCTGCAGGTGCTCGACGACGGGCGCCTCACCGACGGGCAGGGCCGCACGGTCGACTTCCGCAACACGATCCTCATCCTCACCTCGAACCTCGGCAGCCAGATCCTCGTCGACCGCGACCTCAGCTGGGAGAAGAAGCAGGAGGCGGTGCAGGAGCTCGTGCGGCAGGCGTTCAAGCCCGAGTTCGTGAACCGGCTCGACGACATCGTCGTGTTCGCGCCGCTGTCGGAGGCCGACCTGGGCCAGATCGTGTCGCTCTACGTCGACCGCCTCGAGCGCCGGCTCGCCGAGCGTCGCCTGCAGCTCGCGGTGACCCCGGATGCGCGTGCCTGGCTCGCGGAGCGCGGCTACGACCCGATCTACGGGGCGCGTCCGCTGCGTCGGCTCATGCAGCACGAGATCGACGACCGGCTCGCCCGGGCGCTGCTCGGCGGCGAGATCCGCGACGGCGACACCGTGCGGGTCGACCTCGAGCCGGGCGGGGACGGCCTCGCCGTGACGCGCTTCGACGACGTTCCCGCCTCCGCGGTCTGACGCCTCGGGTCAGGCGCCCCGCACGAGTTCCGCGATGCGCGCGGGGCCGTCGGGGTCCTGCAGGCTCGTCGTGTCGCCGAGCGGGCGCCCGTCGACGATGTCGCGCAGCAGGCGCCGCATGATCTTGCCCGAGCGGGTCTTCGGCAGCTCCGGCACGAGGTGGATGTCGCGGGGCTTCGCGATCGGCCCGATCGCCCGCGCGACGTGGGCGCGCAGCTCGGCCACCGCATCCGGTGCCGCCTCGCGCGCGGGGATCACGAACGCGACGATCGCCTCGCCCGTGACGGGGTCGTCGGCCCCCGTGACGCCCGCCTCGCCGACGAGCGGATGCGCGACGAGCGCCGACTCGATCTCGATCGTCGAGAGGCGGTGGCCGGACACGTTGATGACGTCGTCGACGCGACCCAGGAGCCACACGTCGCCGTCGGCATCCGTCTTCGCCCCGTCGCCCGAGAAGAAGTAGCCGCGGTCGGCGAAGCGCCGCCAGTAGGAGTCGAGGTAGCGCTGCGGGTCGCCCCACACGGTGCGGGCGAGTGCGGGGAACGCCCGTGGGATCACGAGGTAGCCGCCCGCCCCCGGCGGCACCTGCTCGCCGCGCTCGTCGACCACGAGCGTCGCGAGTCCGGGCAGCGCGCGCGTGGCCGAGCCCGGCTTGATCGTGGAGCGCCCCGGGATGGGCGCCATGATCGCCGCGCCCGTCTCCGACTGCCACCAGGTGTCGACGATCGGCGCCGTGCCCGCGCCCACGTTGTCGCGGAACCACACCCACGCCTCGGGGTTGATGGCCTCGCCGACCGAGCCGAGCAGCCGGATGCTCGAGAGATCGAACTCGGAGGGCACGCCGTCCGGGAACCAGGTCATGAGGGTGCGCACGAGCGTCGGGGCCGTGTAGTAGACGGTGACGCCGTAGCGCTCGATGATCTCGAAGTGCCGGGTGCGGCGGGGCGCATCCGGGGTGCCCTCGTAGATGACCTGCGTCGTGGCGTTGCTGAGCGGCCCGTAGAGCTCGTACGTGTGGGCCGTGACCCAGGCGAGGTCGGCCGTGCACCAGTGCACGTCGTCGGGCTTCGCGTCGAAGGCCGCCCAGTGGGTCCACGACGCCTGCGTGAGATAGCCGCCGCTCGTGTGCACGAGCCCCTTCGGCTTCCCGGTCGTGCCCGAGGTGTAGATGATGAACAGCGGCGTCTCGGCCGGGAACGCCTCGGCGCTGTGGCTGTCCGGCTGGGTGTCGACGAGCTCGTGCCACCACACGTCGCGACCGGGCGCCCAGGCGATGTCGTCGCCCGTGCGGCGGATCACGAGCACGTGCTCGACGTGGTCGAGGCCGGCGACCGCGGCATCCGCGTTGTCCTTCACGGGAACCGCCGTGCCGCGCCGGTACTGCCCGTCGGAGGTCACGAGCAGCTTCGCGCCCGTGTCGGCCACCCGGAACCGCAGCGCCTCGGCCGAGAAGCCGCCGAACACGAGCGAGTGCACCGCGCCGAGGCGCGCGACGGCGAGGGTCACGATGACCGTCTCGAGCAGCACCGGCAGGTAGATCACCACCCGGTCGCCCCGCCGGATGCCGAGCTCGGTGAGCGCGTTGGCCGCCTTCGCGACCTCCCGCTGCAGCTCGGCGAAGGTGAGGCTGCGGGTGTCGCCCGGCTCGCCCTCCCAGTGGAACGCGACCCTGTCGCCGAGCCCGGCGGCGACGTGCCGGTCGACGCAGTTGACGGCGACGTTGAGGGTGCCGTCGGCGAACCACTCCGCGCGCGGGGGCTGCAGCGTTCCGTCCGCCGTGAGGGCGGGCGTCCAGTCGAGTCCGCGGGTGAACGGCGTCGCCCAGTCGAGCCGGCGGGCGGCCTCCACCCAGAAGGCCTCGGGGTCCTCCTCGGCGCGCGCCCACGCATCCGCGTCGACATTGGCGACGGCCGCGAGCGCCGCCGGCGGCGGGTACGCTCGGCTCTCCACCAGCAGCTCACGAATCGGCGCCTCACCCGTCACCCGACGACGCTATCCGCGCATCCGCCGCCGCCCGAATCCGGGCGCAACCTCGTGTCACATGCGACGGTGGCCGCGAGCCCCCGGATCAGGCCAGCGCCGGAATCACCGTCTTCTCGAAGAGCTCCACGCCCGAGCGGTCGTACGCCGACTCGGGGAAGTAGTGGATGCTGTAGCCCAGCCCGAGCGCCTGACGCTCGCGCAGCACCTCGATCACCTCGTCGGGCGTGCCCGCGATGCCCTCCTTCGACGGCATGCCGCGGAACTGCGCCACGACCTCCGCCGCCCGCCGATCGCCGATCGACTCGGCGAGCCGGGCCTCGTAGGCGTCGACCCTGCGGTGCACCTCGGCGCTCGTCTCGGCGATGATCGTGTTGAAGTTCGACGAGCGGGTGATGGCGCCGAAGTCGGTGCCGAGCGTCTCGCAGTGCCCGCGCAGGATCTCGCTCTTGTGGGCGAACTCCTCGGCGCCGCCGTTGAAGTTCGTGTAGCTCGCGTACTGCGCCGCGATCTTGAGCGTCACCTTCTCGCCGCCGCCGGCGACCCAGAACGGGATGCCGCCCTCCTGCAGGGGGCGCGGCTCGACGATCGCGCCGTCCACCTGCCAGAACTCGCCGTCGAGGCTCGCCGTGCCCGTGGTCCACGCCTGGTGCATGATCTCGACGCCCTCGCGCAGCGCGCGCAGCCGGGCGGGCGCATCCGGGAATCCGTAGCCGTAGGCGCGCCACTCGTGCTCGTACCAGCCGGCGCCGATGCCCATCTCGAGGCGGCCGCCCGAGATGAGGTCGACCGTCGCCGCGACCTTCGCGAGGTAGGCGGGGTTGCGGTAGGCGACGCACGTGCACATCTGGCCGAGCCGGATGCGGGAGGTCGACGCCGCGAACGCCGCCATGAGCGTCCACGCCTCGTGGGTGGCCTCCTCGCTCGGCACGGGGGTCGTGTGGAAGTGGTCGTAGACCCACAGCGACTCCCACGGGCCGGCCTCGGCCGACTGCGCGAGGTCGTGCATGACGCCCCACTGCCGCGCGGGGTCGATCCCCACCAGGTCGAAACGCCAGCCCTGGGGGATGAAGATGCCGAACTTCACGTGGTGCTGCCCTTCTCTGCTCCGGACTCGATCAGCTGCTCGCGCACCTTGCGGCGCAGCACCTTGCCGATCATCGACTTGGGGAGCTCGTCGACGAGGTGCACGCGGCGGGGCACCTTGTAGGCGGCGAGCTGCTGCTTCGCCCAGGCGCGCAACGCATCCGTGTCGACGGTCGCGCCCGGCTCCGGCACGATCGCCGCGACGACGTGCTCGCCGTCGCGCGCGTTCGGGATGCCGACGATCGCGACATCCGCTACGCCGTCGTAGCCGCGCAGCATGTCCTCGACCTCGGACGGCGACACGTTGAAGCCGCCCGTGATGACGAGCTCCTTGATGCGGTCGGTGATGGTGACGAAGCCGTCGTCGTCGACCGACACGATGTCGCCGGTGCGGAACCAGCCGTCGGTGAACACCGCCGCGGTCTCCTCGGGCTTGTTCCAGTAGCCGGAGAACACCTGGGGGCCCTTCACGACGAGCTCGCCGGGGGTGCCGGGCTCGACGTCCTGAGTCGGCTCGTCGGGGTCGACGACGCGCAGCTCGGTGCCGGGGAGCGGCAGCCCGACCGTGCCGGCGCGCCGGTTCGGCGCGACCGGGTTCGCCATGAGCACGGGGGAGCACTCCGAGAGGCCGTAGCCCTCCACGAGGTAGCCGCCGGTGAGCGCCTCCCACGGCTCCACGACGTCCTTCGAGAGCGGCATGGCGCCCGAGATGGCGATCTCGATGCCGTGCAGCGAGACGCCTTTCTCCTCGGCGGCCTTGCGCAGCCGGTCGTAGAGCGGTGGCACGGCGGGCAGGAAGGTCGGCGGGCGCTTCCTGAACACCGGCAGCACGAGGTCGGGGTCGGGCTTCGGGAACAGCACGAGCCGCGCGCCCATGCTCATCGCGAAGGTGAGGCACAGCGTGAGCCCGTAGGCGTGGAAGAGCGGCAGCACGGCGTGCACGGATGCCGACCCGCGCGGGATCGACGGCACCCAGGCGCGCGCCTGCGCCGCGTTCGCCACGAGGTTGCGGTGGCTGAGGGTGGCGCCCTTCGGGCTGCCGGTCGTGCCGCTCGTGTACTGGATGAGGGCGACGTCCTCCGCCGCCGGGCCGGCGACATCCGCGGGGATCGCGGGACCGGTGAGCAGCTGCTCCCAGGTGACGGTTCCCTGCACCTCGGTGGTCAGCTCGGCGCGGCTCGTGCGGGCCTTCTCGATCGGCAGCTTCAGCAGCATCCGCATCTTCAGCGGGAAGGCGCGCGTCATGTCGACGGACACGATCGCGTCGAGCGCGAGGTCACGCGGGAAGTCCTGCAGCGTGGGAACGGTCTTGTCCCAGGCGATCGCGACGCGGGCGCGGTGGTCTTCGAACTGGTGGCGCAGCTCGCGCGGCGTGTAGAGCGGGTTGTGCTCGACGACGATGCCGCCGACGCGCAGCACCGCGTAGAACGCGACGACGTGCTGCGGGCAGTTCGGCAGCACGAGGGCGACGCGGTCGCCGGGCTTCACGCCGATGCGGCGCAGGCCCTCGGCGGCGTGCTCGATCTGGGAGCCGAGGGCGGCGTAGCTCGTCTCGCGCCCGAAGAACTCGAGGGCCGTGTGGCCGGGGTACTCGGCGACGGATGCGGCGATGAGGTCGCTGAGCGAACCCGGCGGCACCTCGAACTCGCGGGGCACGCCGTCGGCGTAGGAGTCGAGCCAGGGCATCTCGGCGGGCGACCTCGTCACGGATCGAGCCTACGCCGCTCGGCGCGCGCCCTCCTCGGCCGTCTGCGATCTAGCTCCAGCTAGTTGCGCCCGGACCCAGATGCGACTGGGTCCGAACGTGGCTAGTTGGAGCTAGTGCACCCGATGAGCGCGGGTGGCTCAGCGGGCGAGCTCCTCGCGGATGGCGGCGACGAAGGCGTCGACGTCGGCCTCCGTGGTGTCGAAGGCCGTCATCCAGCGCACCTGGCCCGCGGCCCGATCCCAGTCGTAGAAGCGGAACCGGGCGCGGATGCGGTCGGCCGCGTCGTTCGCGAGCACCGCGAACACGGCATTGGCCTGCGTCGCCTGGCTGAAGGCGAGGTCCGTGATGGAGCCGTCCGCCAGCCCCGCCTCGAGCGCCGCGCGCAGTCGCGCGGCCATCGCGTTGGCGTGCTCGGCCGCTCGCAGCCCGACCCCGTCGAACAGCGCGAGCAGCTGCGCGCTGAAGAAGCGCATCTTGCTCGCGAGCTGCATCGAGGTCTTGCGCAGCCGCACGATGTCGGCGACCCGCTCCGGGTTCAGCACGACGATCGCCTCCACGCCGAGCGCGCCGATCTTGGTGCCGCCGAAGCTCAGGACGTCGACCCCGGCATCCGTCGTGAACTCCCGGAACGGCACGCCGAGCGCGGCGGCGGCGTTCCAGATGCGGGCGCCGTCCATGTGCACGGCGAGGCCCGCGGCGTGCGCGGCGTCGGCGATCGCGCGCACCTCGTCCGGCGTGTAGAGGGTGCCGAGCTCGGTGGTCTGGGTGATCGAGACCGCCGCGGGCTCGGCGCGGTGCTCGTCGTCCATGCCCCACGCCTCGGTGGCGAGCAGCTCGGGCGTGAGCTTGCCGTCGGGGGTCGGCACCACGAAGAGCTTGAGGCCGGCGACCTTCTCGGGGGCCCCGCCCTCATCCGTGTGGATGTGCGCGGTGCTGGTCGCGACGACCGAGCCCCAGCGCGGCAGCAGCGCCGTGAGGGCCACCACGTTGGCGCCCGTGCCGTTGAAGACGGGGAACACCTCGGCGCGCTCGCCGAACTCGGCGCGGATCACCTCGCCGAGGCGCGCCGTGTAGACGTCCTCGCCGTAGGCGATCTGGTGCCCGCCGTTCGCGTCGGAGATCGCCGCGAGCACCTCCGGGTGGATGCCGGCGTAGTTGTCGCTCGCGAAGCCGCGGAAGGAGGTGTCGTGCAGAGTCACCCCTCCATTGTTCCCGTTCCGCGTGTTCGCACCCGTTCCTTCGGGAACAAACACGCGGAACGGGAACACTCAGCCGCGGAGCGCCTCCGCGAGCTTCACGCGCTGGCCGAGGCGCAGCAGCGAGTTCTCGTAGATGCGCGCGCCGAGCGCGATGACCGCGAAGCAGGTCGCGACGAGGATCGCGAGCGAGAGGAGCGGCTCCCACCACTGGGCGTCACCCAGGAACAGGCGCAGCGGCATCCCGATCGGCGCCGAGAACGGCACGTACGACATCACCGTGACGACGACCGGGTTGTCGTTGAAGAACACGGTCGCGAAGTACGGCAGCATGACGAGCATCGTGACGGGCGTCGTGGTGGAGCCGATGTCCTCCTGGCGCGACACCATGGCCCCGGTCGCCGCGAACAGCGCCGCGAGCAGGATGAAGCCGAACACGAAGAAGATCGCGAACCAGACGAACGGCATCCCGAGCCCGAGCAGCAGCTCGCTCTGGCCCGTGACGCTCAGCGACACGATCGCGATGGCGAGCAGCAGCGCCACCTGGCCGAGCGCGAGGATCGTCGTGCCGAGGATCTTGCCGGCGAGCAGCACGCGCGTCGGGATGGTCGCGAGCAGGATCTCGACGATGCGCGTCTGCTTCTCCTCGACGACCGACTGCGCGATGGTCGAGCCGAAGGTCATCGCCGAGAGGAAGAAGACGAGTCCGAAGCCGATCGCGACGATGTAGCCGATGAACCCGGCCGCCCCGCTCGGGTCGAGCAGCTCGACCTTCGGCGACACGCTGAGGGCCTGCACGACGCCGGTCGGGATGCTGTCGTCGCCGAGCACGGCGAAGCCGAGCGGCCCGGAGTCGGGGATGAGCGCCGCGTCGACGTCGCCGGCCTTCAGGAGCTTCTCGGCATCCGCGCGGGTCGCGACGTCCTGCGGGTCGACGGAGGCACCCGCGGGCAGGGTGACGCCCTGCACGACCGCGACCTTCGGGTCGGCGGCGTTCGCGGACACGACCGCGCTCACCACGATCGACCCGAGGATGAGCACGAGCATGAGCCCGGTCGACACGAGGAACGCGACCGAGCGCAGGCGCACGATCACCTCGCGCATGGCGACGAGCCACACGCTGCGGCCGGCGGAGTAGGGGCGGGCGGTCTCGCGGACGGTGCTCATCGCACGACCTCCTTGAAGATCTGGGAGAGGGACGGATGCTGACGCGCGAAGTCCGACACGGCGCCCCGTGCGACGGCCGCCTCCAGAACGCGCTGGGCGGCCTCCGGGGTCTCGGCGTCGAAGAGGGCGTAGCCGCCGTCGGCCTCGATGACGGCGACGCCGGGCTGCTCGCGCACCCACCCCGCGTCCCCGTCGGTCTGCAGCTGGTAGCGCAGGGTGGCGTGTTGCTCGCGCAGGGCGTCGCGGGAGCCGGCCGCGCGGATGGTGCCGCCCGCGATGATCACCAGGTCGTCGCAGAGGCGCTCCACGATGTCGAGCTGGTGGCTGGAGAACAGCACCGGGAGGCCGCGGCGGGCGCGCTCGGAGAGCACCTCGGCGACCACGTCGACCGCCATCGGGTCGAGCCCGCTGAAGGGCTCGTCGAGCATGAGCACCTCGGGGTCATGCACGAGGGCGGCGGCGATCTGGGCGCGCTGCTGGTTGCCGAGGGAGAGCTTCTCGATCGCGTCGCCCGCGCGCTCGGCGAGGGAGAGGCGGGCGAGCAGCTCGTCGGTGTTGCGCTTGGCGTCGGCGGGGGTGAGGCCGTGCAGCCGCGCGAGGTAGACGAGCTGCTCGGCGAGCTTCATCTTGGGGTAGAGCCCCCGCTCCTCGGGCATGTAGCCGAAGCGGCGGCGTCCGGTCGGGCCGAGCGGGGCGCCGTCGAGGGTGACGGTGCCGGCGTCGGGCTCGAGCACCCCCAGCACGATGCGCATGGTGGTGGTCTTGCCGGCGCCGTTGCCGCCGACGAAGCCGGTCATCCGGCCGGGCGCGACGTCGAAGCTCACGTCGTCGAGCACGCGCCGCGTGCCATAGCTCTTGCTGACGTCTCGGATCTCGAGCACGGAACCTCCCTGGGTCGTGCCCCACGCTACGACCGGCCACCGCCGTCCGCCTCCCCCTCGCGACGGACGCCGCACGGCGGAGCCGTCAGGGGCGCGCGAAGCCCGAGCGGTAGGCGTGCACGACGGCCTGCACGCGGTCGCGCACGCCGAGCTTCAGCAGGATGTTGGAGACGTGCGTCTTCACGGTCGCCTCGCCCACGTACAGCCGGCCGGCGATCTCGGCGTTGGAGAGCCCGTCGGCGAGCAGGCGGAACACTTCCGCCTCGCGCTCGGTGAGCTCCTCAAGCGCGGGGTCGGCGACGGCTGCACCGGATGCGGCACCCCCGAACCGCTCGATCACGCGCCTGGTCACGGCGGGGGAGAGCAGCGCGTCGCCCGCCGCGAGCACGCGCACCGCGTCGACGAGCTGCTCGGGGCTCGCCGTCTTCAGCAGGAACCCGGATGCGCCCGCCTCGAGCGCCTGGAAGAGGTAGTCGTCGCGGTCGAAGGTGGTGAGCACGAGCACCGCGGGCGCCCCGTCTCCCGCCACGATGCGCCGCGTCGCCTCGAGCCCGTCGAGCCCGGGCATCTGCACGTCCATGCACACGACATCCGGCTCGAGCTCGGCGACGCGGGCGATCGCCTCGTGCCCGTCGCCCGCCTCGCCCACGACCTCGAGGTCCGGCTGGGCGTCGATGATCACGCGGAAGCCGGTGCGCACGAGGGTCTGGTCGTCGACGAGCAGCACGCGCGTCATCAGGCGGCCTCCGTCGCGAGGGGGATGCGCGCCCGCACGAGGTAGCCGCCGCGGCTGCGCGGCCCGAGCTCGAGCGTGCCGCCGGAGGCGGCGACCCGCTCCCGCATCCCGAGCTGGCCGAGGCCGCCCGGCATGCGGGCGATCGCGCGACCGCCCGTGTTGCTCACCTCGAGCTCGACGTGGTCGCCGCCGTACCGCACCCGCACGTCGGCCGTCGCCTCCGCCCCGCCGTGCTTGCGCACGTTGGTGAGCGCCTCCTGCGCGATGCGGTAGAGGTTGACGCTCGCGACCTGGGGAACGGGCACGGCGTCGCCGACGACCCGGTAGCTCGTCGGCACCCCGGCGTCCTCGGATGCGGTGATGAGCTCGGGCAGCCGGTCGAGCCCGCGCGCCGTGTCGACCACGTCGTCGGCCTCCCGCAGGGTCGTGAGCATGTCGTGCAGCTCGCGGATGGTCTCGCGGCTCGTCTCCTCGATGGTCTGCAGGGCGGCGGCCGCGGCCGGCGGGTCGGCGGAGAGCACGGTGCGGGCGGCGCCCGCCTGGATGCCGATGACGCTCACGTGGTGGGCGACGGCGTCGTGCAGCTCGCGCGCGATGCGGATGCGGTCGAGCGCGACGGCCTGCGCCGCGGTGCGCTCGCGCTCGCGCTCCAGTTCGGCGCTGCGTTGCTCGAGCTCCCACCGGGCGTGGGCGGAGGCGAAGGCGCGGTCGCCGAACCACCACGCCCCCGCGAAGTACATGAGGTTGATGAGCACCTGGATGAGCATGTAGGCGACGAGCGGCGAGAACGCCCCGACGCGGGACAGCCCCTTGAGCGCATCCGGGTCGGTGGCCGACTGGAACAGCGCGATGAGCAGCCAGGCGGCCATGACGATCACGATGACGGCGCGTGTGCCGATCGCGAGGGACCGCCGCGACACCCACGCGCCGATCGTGTAGATGGCCATGAACAGCGTGATGTTGACGATCAGCAGTTCCGGCACCTGCAGGATGCCGGTCGCGATGAACCCCGCGGAGACGAGCACCCCGGCGACGATCGGGTGGCTGCGTCGCACGGCGAGCGGCAGCACGGCGAGCGCGAGCACGGCGAAGGTGACCACGCCGTCCGCGGGCTCGTCGTAGATGCCGGCGACCCGGTAGAGCTGCTGGCTGAGGATCGCCGCGACGTAGAGTCCGCCCGCGAGGGCGAGGTCGGTGAGGCGTTCGCGGCGGGTCGCCGGGGGCCGGCTCCAGCCGGCCGGGCGCGCGGATGCCGTGGTCGCGGTGCTCACGCCGCCACCCTAGGCGGCGTCGCCGGTCCGCGCCTCCGCCTCAGGGGGGACGGCCTCGGCGCACGCGGTGCCGAGCGTGGCGCGCATCCGCTTCGCGATCGCGCTCAGGGCGCGCTTCTCGTCGTCGTCGAGCAGGTCGACGAACCACTCGCGGATGGCGTCGGTGTGGTCGCGGGTGGCGCGCAGCAGGAGGCGGCTGCCCTCGGGGGTGAGCTCGACCCAGACGCCCCGCGCATCCGTCTCGCACTCGCGGCGCACGACGAGCCCGCGGGCCTCCATGCGGCTGACCTGGTGCGAGACGCGGCTCTTCTCCCAGGCGAGCTGCTCGGCGAGCTCTCCGGTGCGGAGGCTGTGCTGGGGGGCCTCCCACAGGCTCAGCATGAGCATGTAGTCGGGGTGGGAGATGCCCGCGTCGTCCTGGAGGCGCCGGTCGAGTGCGGTGCCGAGCTCCCGCGCGCCGCGGAAGTAGTCGCGCCAGAGCTCCCAGTCGGCGGGGCTCACGTCGGACACGGTGGACATGCGCCCCAGGATAGCCCGCGGGAATAGGTTGATGCGTCAACTGGTTATGCTACGGTGACACGTCAACGAACCTCAGGAGGACGACGGAATGAGCACCCCGCTCCGCATCGGCATCATCATCGGCAGCACGCGACCCGGACGCGTCGGCGACCAGGTCGCCCGCTGGGTCGAGGAGCACGCCAACCGACTCGGAGAAGCCGAGTACACGGTGGTGGACATCGCCGAGGCGAACCTGCCGCTGCTCGACGAGGCGATCCCCGCATCCGCCGGCCGCTACGAGCACGAGCACACCCGCGCCTGGGCCGAGACCATCGACCAGTTCGACGGATTCGTCTTCGTCACCTCCGAGTACAACCACGCCCCCTCGCCCTCGCTGCTCAACGCCATCTCCTTCATCTACCGGGAGTGGAACGACAAGGCCGCCGCCATCGTCAGCTACGGCGCCCTCTCGAGCGGCGTGCGCGCCGCCGACAAGCTGCGCAGCACGCTCGGCGAACTGCAGATCGCCGACATCCGCACGCAGCTCGCCTTCTCGTTCTTCCACGACTTCGAGAACTTCAGCGTCTTCACGCCCGGCGAGCAGCACCTCGCCAGCCTGCAGACCCTCGTCGGCCAGCTCGAGAGCTGGGCGGAGGCCATGCGCGGCGTGCGCGTCGCCAAGCTGGAGGCCGCCGCCGCGGCCTGAGCCGCATGAGAAGTCACTCACAGGCAGCCGCCCCGGGCATGCCGCGCCCGGGGCGGCTGTCTATCCTCGGAACATGGCGGTTCCCCCCGATCTGCCGACCCTCGATGAGACGGTCGCCCTCGTCCGACGCTGGCTCGAGTCCGCATCCGAGGTGAAGCCCGACGCGGGCGCCGTGCGCCTCGCGGGGCTGCTCAAGGATCCCCTCGGCCTCGACTTCACGCTCGGCTTCGTCGACCGCGTCGTGCGGCCCGAGGACCCCCGCGTCGCCGCGAAGAACTTCGAGCGCCTCTCGCGCCGGGTGCCGCGGTTCCTGCCCTGGCACCTGCGGGTGCTCGTCATGCTCGGCGGCGGTTTCTCGGTGCTCGTGCCGCGGCTCGTCATCCCCATCGCCCGCCGCGTGCTGCGCGCCATGGTGAGCCACCTCGTCATCGACGCGAGCCCGAAGAGCCTCGACAAGCAGCTCGCGGAGCTCCGCGCGTCCGGGGCCCGCCTCAACGTGAACCTGCTGGGGGAGGCGGTGCTCGGCGACCGCGAGGCCGCGAGGCGACTGCAGGGCACCCGCGAGCTCCTCGCCCGCGACGACGTCGACTACGTCTCCGTGAAGGTCTCGGCGATCGCCGCCCAGCTGAACCTCTGGGGGTTCGACGAGACCGTGGAGCGGGTCGTCGAGCTGCTGCGGCCGCTGTACCTCGACGCGGCGCGCTCGCGCACGCATCCGCGCGCCTTCATCAACCTCGACATGGAGGAGTACCGCGACCTCGGGCTGACGATCGCGGTGTTCACGCGCCTGCTGGAGGAGCCCGAGCTGCACGGGCTCGAGGCGGGCATCGTGCTGCAGGCCTACCTGCCCGACTCGGTCGCGGCACTGCAGCACCTCACCGAGTGGGCGACGCGACGGGTCGCATCCGGGGGCGCCGGCATCAAGGTGCGCATCGTCAAGGGCGCCAACCTCGCCATGGAGCGGGTCGACGCAACGATGCACGGCTGGCCGCTCACCACCTGGCCGAGCAAGCGCGCCACCGACACCAACTACAAGCGGATGCTCGTCGCCGCGCTCACGCCCGAGGCGACGGCGGCGGTGCGCATCGGCGTCGCCGGGCACAACCTCTTCGACCTCGCCTTCGCCTGGCTGCTCGCCACGCGCCGCGAGCTGGAGCACCAGGTCGACATCGAGATGCTGCTCGGGATGGCGCCCGCCCAGGCGCGGGCCGTGCGTGCCGACACGCGCCGCCTGCTGCTCTACACGCCCGTCGTGCACCCGGAGGAGTTCGACGCCGCGATCGGCTACCTCGTGCGTCGGCTCGAGGAGAACGCGAGCGGCGAGAACTTCATGTCGGGCATCTTCGACCTCGACGACCCCGCCGTGTTCCGCCGTGAGGCGGAGCGCTTCGCGGCATCCCTCGACGCCCTCGACGCGGAGGTGCCACCCGCCAACCGCACCCAGAACCGGCTGAGCCCGCCGCTGCCGCGCGCGCCCGAGAGCTTCCGCAACGAGCCCGACACCGATCCCTCGCTCGTCGCCAACCGGGTCTGGGCGGAGGGCGTGCTCGAGCGCTCCGCCTCCAGTCGGCTGGGCGTCGACACGATCGCCGCGGCGCGCCTCGACGACGCTGCGCGTGTCGACGCGGTCGTGCGGGACGCCGCCGAGGCCGGGCGGCACTGGGGGCACGTGCCCGCGCACACGCGAGCGGAGCTGCTCGAGCGGGCCGGCGAGGTGCTCTCGATCTTCCGCGGCAGGCTCATCGAGGTCATGGCGGCCGAGACCGGCAAGACGCTCGCCGAGGCGGATGTCGAGGTCAGCGAGGCCGTCGACTTCGCCCACCACTACGCGGAGCGCGCGCGGGAGCTGGGCGCCATCCGCGACGCGTCCTTCGCCCCCGCGGCGCTCACGCTCGTCGTGCCGCCGTGGAACTTCCCCGTCTCGATCCCCGCGGGCGGGGTGCTGTCGGCGCTCGCGGCGGGCAGCGCCGTCATCCTCAAGCCCGCCCCGCAGGCGCGCCGCTGCGGCGCCGTGCTCGCAGAGGCGCTGTGGGAGGCGGGGGTTCCGCGCGAGCTGCTGCGGCTCGTCGACGTGGACGAGGGCGAGCTCGGGCAGCGCCTCGTGACCGCCCCCGAGGTCGAGCGGGTCGTGCTGACCGGCTCGTACGAGACGGCCGCCCTGTTCCGCTCCTGGCGGCCCGAGCTCCCCCTGCTCGCCGAGACGAGCGGCAAGAACGCCATCGTCGTCACGCCGTCCGCCGACCTCGACCTCGCCGTCAAGGACCTCGTGGCGAGCGCCTTCGGCAACGCCGGGCAGAAGTGCTCGGCCGCATCCCTCGCCATCCTGGTCGGGACGGTCGGCGACTCGGAGCGGTTCCGGCGTCAGCTGGCGGACGCCGTGACGAGCCTCGCGGTCGGCTACCCGCGCGACGCGGCGGCCGTCGTCGGCCCGCTCGTCGAGCCGCCGACCGGCAAGCTCGCGCGCGGCCTGACACAGCTCGCCGAGGGCGAGTCGTGGCTCGTCAAGCCGAGGCAGCTGGATGGGAGCGACCGCCTGTGGGCGCCGGGCGTGCGCGACGGGGTCGTCGCGGGCTCCGACTTCCACCGCACCGAGTACTTCGGGCCCGTGCTCGGGCTCATGCGCGCGGCCGACCTCGACGAGGCGCTCGAGTTGCAGAACGGGGTCGCCTACGGGCTCACCGCCGGCATCCACTCGCTCGACGCCGACGAGGTGGCGCGCTGGCTCGACGGGGTGCAGGCCGGCAACCTCTACGTCAACCGGCCCATCACGGGCGCGATCGTTCGGCGGCAGCCGTTCGGCGGCTGGAAGCGGTCGTCGGTCGGGCCCGGCGTGAAGGCCGGCGGACCCAACACCTTGCTCGTGCTGGGGGACTGGCATCCCGTGCCCGCGGCGCCCGAGGGCGACCTGCGTCTCGACGGGCTCGAACCCAGGGTGCGGGCGCTCATCGAGGCGTTCCAGCCCGCCCTCGACTACGCGGGCTTCGACGTCGTGCGGCGGGGCGCGTTCTCGGATGCCGCGGCGTGGGCCGCCGAGTTCGGGCTCGCGCGCGACGTGTCGCAGCTCGGCGTGGAGCGTAACGTGCTCCGCTACCGGCCGACACGCGTCACGGTGCGGCTCTCGGAGGGGGCACCGCTCGCCGAGCTGGTGCGGGTGCTCGCGGCAGCGGCCCTCGCCCGGGCGCCGCTCGCGATCAGCTCTGCCGCGCCGTTGCGTATGGCGCGCGTGCTCGGCGAGCTCGGCTGGAGCGCCGTCGTGGAGCCGGATGCGGCCTTCGCGGCGCGGGTCGCGCGGGAGACGCCCGCTCGCATCCGGCTCATCGGCGGCGACGTGTCGGCGGTCGCCGCGCACCTCGCCGCGTTCCCCGAGGTGACGGTGTACGCGGCCCCGGTGACGGCTGCGGGGCGCATCGAGCTGCTGCCGTTCCTGCGCGAGCAGGCGGTGTCGATCACGGCGCACCGCTTCGGCACCCCCGACCGGGCGATGCTCGCGCTGGAGCTGTGAGGATCGAGTGATCGCCGGGCGTCGACTCCACCACCGAGGGCCACTGAACGCGAGTAGTCGTATTTCGGCCCCAAACCCCTGGTTTTGGGGCCGAAATACGACTACTCGATGGGGGTGAGGGCGGCCTCCACGATCGCCCGGACCCGGTCAGGGGAGAGCGCGTGCTCGCGGGCGGCGGCGGCGAGCTGGGCGGCGAGCTCCTGCACGCGGCGCTCGCCGGCATCCGGCGACCAGGCCACGACCGTACCGTTGCGTCCCCGCGTCTCGATCGCGCCGGCCGCCTCGAGCTCCTTGTAGGCCCGCGCCACCGTGCCGGGGGCGACCCCGAGGTCGGCCGCCAGCTGCCGCACCGTCGGCAGGCGCGCGCCGGCGGGCAACGCTCCCTCGCGCATCTGGCTCAGGAGCTGGGCGCGCAGCTGCTCGAAGGGCGGTGTGGGTGCCGTCGGATCGACTGTGAGCAGAGTCATCGCTCGGCCGCCGCTCGTGCCTCCTGCGCGGCCACCTCGGGCCACAGCCGGCGCAGGTAGAAACGTGCCGGCTTGCGCACGGTGGAGAGCACCAGGATGACGACGGCGGCCGCCATGAGCACATAGAAGGCGAGGTTGACCGCCACCATGAGCAGCGCATCCGGCAGCAGCAGCGAGCCGAGCGCTCCGGCGAGCGGGAACACGCCGAAGATCACGGCATACGTGCTCGTCATGAGTACGGCCGTCACGAGGCGGCGCAGGTCGTCGGAGCGCAGCGCGTCGTCCCAGGCGAGCTCGGCCGGGCTCTCCGAGATGCGCGAGCGTCCGAGCACGACCCGGCGGCCGGCGACCTCGAGCACGACGAGGGCCACAGCGCCCGCTGCCGCGAGCAGCGTGACCGCGACCGGGGTGGCGACCTGGATGGTCCGCGCGGCAGGCCAGGCGAGCAGGGCGACCGTGGTGGCCACGCCGAGAACGGCCGTGACGCGCGCCCCCACGAGCTCGATCGGGTCGAGGTAGTCGCGCAGTTCGCGCGGCGTCGCGCGGGCGACCCGCGGCTGTCCGGGCTCGGCGCTGCGAGACTCGGTCACGATCGCGAGGACTGCACCTACGGCCCCGCCGAGCACGAGCCCCGCGAACGCGAGCCAGATGGGCGTCGTGTCGTCGGGGCCGATGGAACCGGATGCGGCTGCGGTCGCGACTCCGGCGATGCCGACCACCGCTCCCGCCGCCGCGGCGCCGCTCGTCCAGCGGGTAGTGCGGCGCATCCGGCGCACGAGCTTCCCACGGAGGGGTTCCGCCGGCAAAGCCAGCCCCACTCGCCGGCTGACGCGGGCGGCCATCCGGTCACCGGGTGCGAGGATCGCCCAGAGTGCGAGGCCGAGCGCTGCGACACCGGAGAGGACCAGCAGGGTCAGCAGGAGGGGGGACACGAGAAGCTCCTTTGTTCGAGTTCTGTATCAATGTATCGATACAAAACTCGGTCCGCAAGCATCAGTCGTAGCTGCGGTGGATGAGGCGGCTCAGCACGATCGCGCTGCGGGTGTGGTCGACGCTCGGCGCGATGCGCACCCGCTCGAGCGCGTCCTCGAGCGAGGGGATGTCGCGCGAGCGGATGTGCACCACGGCGTCCGCCGAGCCCGTGACCGTCGCGGCGTCCACCACCTCCGGCACCTGCGACAGGATGCGCCTGAGCTCGTCGGGGGCGACTGTGCCGCGGCAGAACAGCTCCACGTAGGCCTCCGTCGCCATCCCGTCGACGGCCGGGTCGACCTGGATCGTGAAGGCCCGGATGACGCCGTCGGCGACGAGGCGGTCGACGCGCCGTTTCACCGCGGATGCCGAGAGCCCCACCCGGTCGCCGATGTCGCCGTAGCCGGCGCGTGAGTTCTGGCGGAGCATGTCGAGGATGCCGTAGTCGATGTTGTCCACCCGAGGAAGTGTACGCGGATTCTTTGCGTCGGGCGTGGCATCCGCGCATTATTAGTGCAGACGACGCCCGGACGCACGGGATGACTGCGTGCGACACTGGGCAGCATGACCCTGACCGACCAGGCACCCCTCGCCGCGGAGCGCCGCGCCACCCGCCGCACCGTGCTCATGTGCCGTCCCGAGTTCTTCACCGTCAGCTACCGCATCAACCCGTGGATGCACCCCGAGGACCCCACCGACACCGGCACCGCGCTCGAGCAGTGGCAGAAGCTCTACGAGCTCTACCTCCTGCTCGGCTACGACGTGCACCTCATCGACCCCGTCGACGGCCTGCCCGACATGGTCTACGCGGCCAACGGCGGCTTCGTGCTCGACGGCATCGCCTACGGCGCCCGCTTCCAGTACCCCGAGCGCGGACCCGAGGGCCCCGCCTACATGGAGTGGTTCGCCGCGAACGGCTTCCAGGTGCGCGAGCCGGTCTCCACCAACGAGGGCGAGGGCGACTTCCTGCTCGTCGGCGACACCATCTACGCGGGCACCGGCTTCCGCTCCGACGCCGCCAGCCACGACGAGCTGCGCCGCATCTACGACCGCGAGGTGGTCACCCTGAGGCTCGTCGACCCGAGCTTCTACCACCTCGACACCGCCTTCGCCGTGCTCGACTCGGAGGGCGGACCGGCATCCGTCGCCTACCTCCCGAAGGCGTTCGACGACGCCAGCCGCGCGCTCCTCGAGGAGCGCTTCCCGGAGGCGATCCACGTGAACGACGAGGACGCCGCCGTGCTCGGCCTCAACTCCTTCAGCGACGGACGCAACGTCGTCATCGCCTCGCGGGCGACCGACTTCGAGCGGCAGCTGCGCGAGCGCGGCTACGTGCCCCACGGCGTCGACCTGTCCGAGCTGCTGCTCGGCGGCGGCGGGGTGAAGTGCTGCACGCTGGAGCTGCGTCGATGACCGCGCACCTCGCCGCCTCGACCGAGCACTACCTCGCGCAGGCGGAGGAGTTCGGCGCGCACAACTACCACCCCCTGCCGATCGTCGTGTCGGAGGCCTTCGGCGCCTGGGTGACGGATGTCGACGGCAAGCGCTACCTCGACTGCCTCGCCGCCTACTCGGCGCTCAACTTCGGGCACGGGCACCCCGTGCTCGTCGACGCCGCCAAGGCGCAGCTCGACCGGGTGACGCTCACGAGCCGTGCGTTCCACAACGACCGGCTCGGGCCGTTCCTCGAGGGGCTCGCGCGGCTCGCCGGCAAGGAGATGGTGCTCGCGATGAACACGGGGGCGGAGGCCGTCGAGTCGGCCATCAAGGTCGCCCGCGCCTGGGGCTACCGCGTGAAGGGCGTCGGGCCCGGCCGCGCGAAGATCATCGTCGCCGACGGCAATTTCCACGGCCGCACGACCACCATCATCAGCTTCTCCGACGACCCGGATGCGCGCGCCGACTTCGGCCCGTACACGCCCGGTTTCGTATCGGTCCCCTACGGCGACGCCGCCGCGCTCGCCGCGGCCATCGACGACGACACGGTCGCCGTGCTGCTCGAGCCCATCCAGGGTGAGGCGGGCATCGTCGTGCCCCCCCGCGGTTACCTCGCCGAGGTGCGCCGCCTCACCCGGGATGCGAACGTGCTGTTCATCGCCGACGAGATCCAGTCGGGGCTGGGGCGCACGGGCGCGACCTTCCAGTGCGAGAACGAGGGCGTCATCCCCGACCTCTACCTGCTCGGCAAGGCGCTCGGCGGCGGGATCGTGCCGGTGAGCGCGGTCGTCGGCGACGCATCCGTGCTCGGGGTGCTGCGGCCGGGCGAGCACGGGTCGACGTTCGGCGGCAACCCGCTCGCGGCGGCCGTCGGGCTCGCCGTGGTGGGGCTGCTCGAGACGGGCGACTACCAGCGGCGGGCGGCCGCGCTCGGTGCGGGGCTGCGCGCCCGGCTCGACGCGCTCGTGGGCCGCGGCGTCGTGGAGGTGCGCTCGGCGGGCCTCTGGGCGGGGGTCGACATCGACCCGGCGCTCGCGACGGGGCGGCAGGTGGCCGAGCTGCTCGCCGAGCGCGGTGTGCTCGCGAAGGACACCCACGGCTCGACGATCCGTCTCGCGCCGCCCATCGTGGTGGAGGCCGAGGAGCTCGACTGGGCCGTCGACCAGCTGGAGGCGGTACTCGCCGAGCTCGGCGCCTGAGCGTCCGATAGCGTGCGGGCATGAGCTTCGTGTTCCCTGAGCCGACGCACGTGCCGCTGCGCGGTGGCGCCGCCCTGCGCTGGGGCGTGCTCGCGCCCGGCGCCATCGCCGCCGACTGGGTGAGCGCGGTGCACCGCTTCACCGATCAGCGGGTCGTCGCGGCCGCGTCGCGATCCGCGGAGCGGGCGGCGGCCTTCGCCGAGCGCCACGGCATCCCGCGGGCGTACGGCTCCTACGAGCAGCTCGTCGCGGATGCGGAGGTGGACGTCGTCTACGTCGCCGCCCCGCACACGGAGCACCGCCGGCTCGCCCTGCTCGCCATCGACGCGGGCAAGCACGTGCTCGTGGAGAAGCCCATGGGGGTGTCGGCCGCGGATGCCGCCGACATCGTCGTCGCGGCCCGCACCGCCGGCGTCTTCGCGATGGAGGCGATGTGGTCGCGCTTCCTGCCGCAGACCACCATCATCCGGCGGCTGCTGGACGACGGGGCGCTCGCCGAGGTGGCGGGCGCCGCGGCCACCTTCGCCGGCCGCTTCGAGTACGACCCGCACAGCCGCGCCTTCGACCCGGCCCTCGGCGGCGGCAGCCTGCTCGACCTGGGCGTGTACACGCTGTGGTGGGCGCAGTTCTGCCTCGGCCGGCCCGACTCGGTGTCGGCGACGGGCGAGCTCGCGCCGACGGGTGTCGACGCGGATGCGCGGGTCGTTCTCGGCCACGGGCCCGAGGTCTCGGCCAGCTCGTTCACGAGCATGAGCGTCGACCTGCCGATCACGGCGATGGTGGCGGGGTCGAACGGGTTGAGGCTCGAGGTGGAGCCGTTCGTCGGGCCGGGCGGCTTCCGCCTCGGCCGCATCGACGGAGGCAACGCGTACTGGGAGGACGAGACGGGGATGCGGTGGCGCGACGGCCTCTGCTACCAGGCGTCCGCGGTGGCGCAGCACGTGGCCGACGGCCTGATCGAGGCGCCGGAGCATCCGCTCGACACGACTCTCGACATCCTCGCGACGATCGACGAGGCGCGCCGCCAGCTCGCCGCATCCTGATCGAGGTGCGGGCGCGTAGCGTGGTGGCGTGAGCGTGCTGACGGTCGACCTGCTTGAGCGGATGAGGGAGCGCGCACCCGGCTACGACCGGGAGAACCGCTTCTTCGACGAGGACCTCGCCGAGCTGCGCACGGCCGGGTATCTGCGCCCGCGTTCCCTGGCCGAGGCCGTGGCCGACCAGCGGCTGCTCGCGGCGTACGCCCCCGCCACGGCGCTCGCCGTCAACATGCACCTCGTCGTGGTGGGCATCGCGCGCACCCTCGCCGAGCGCGGCGACGACTCGCTCGCCTGGGTGCTCGCGGATGCCGAGTCCGGCGAGCTGTTCGCCTTCGGCAACTCGGAGCCCGGGAACGACCTCGTCATGTGGGACTCGCTCACGACGGTCGAGCGCGTCGACACTCCCCTCGCCGGTTACGCGTTCACGGGCACGAAGATCTTCACCTCGCTCGCCCCCGCCTGGACGCGGCTGATCGTGTTCGGCAAGCAGACCGACGGCGAGGGCGCGCCCCGGCTCGTGCACGGCATCCTCACCCGCGACGACCCCGGCGTCACGACCCTCGACGACTGGGACACCCTCGGCATGCGGGCCACCCAGTCGCGCACCACGAGACTCGACGGCGCCGTGATCCCCGACGAGCGCATCGTCCGCTTCCTGCCGGTCGGGCCGAACGCCGACCCGTTCATCTTCGCCCTGTTCGCCAACTTCCTGACCCTCATCGGCGCCGTCTACGCCGGCATCGCCGACCGCGCGCTCGAGCTCGCCGTCGAGGCTGCGCACCGGCGCACGAGCCTCAAGAACGGGGGGGCGCCGTACGCGGCCGACCCCGACATCCGGTGGCGGGTCGCGGATGCGGCGCTCGCCCTCGACGCCCTCGCCCCGCAGCTCGAGGCGGTCGCCCACGACGTCGACGCCCGCGTCGACCGCGGCACCCGGTGGTTCCGCGACCTCACCGGGCTCAAGCACCGCGCCACCGAGACGGCGCGCCACGTCGTCGACCAGGCGATGCGCGTGGCGGGCGGAGGCGGCTACCGCAGCACGAGCGAGCTGGCCCGGCTGCAGCGCGACGTGCTCGCCGGCATCTACCACCCCTCCGACACCGAGTCGGTGCACGCGACGGTGGCGCAGGCGCTCCTCGAGCCGCTCTGACGGCTCTCGGCGCCGCCCGCGCGGGCGCCGCGGGTTACGATGATCCGTCATGTCCGCCGCCTCCCACCCGTCGCCGATCGCCGCGCGTCCCCGCGCGCTGCCGCGACCCGACATCCAGGTGCTGCGAGCCCTCGCGGTGGCCGGCGTGCTGCTGTACCACCTGTGGCCCGAGCGCCTCCCGGGCGGGTACGTGGGCGTCGACGTGTTCTTCGTCGTCTCGGGGTTCCTCATCACCTCGCACCTGCTCCCGTCGGCCGCGCGCGGCGGTGTCCACGTCGGTCGGTTCTGGGCTCGGCGCGCTCGTCGACTGCTGCCGCTGTCGGGTGTCGTCCTGCTCGCCACAATGCTCGCGGCTGTGCTCTGGATGCCCGCGTCCAGCTGGGTGTCGACGTTGCGCAACGTCATCGCCGCGGCCATCTACGGGCAGAACTGGCTGCTCGCCCACGACTCCGTCAACTACCTGACGCGCGACGCCGCGCCCCCTCCCACCCAGCACTTCTGGTCCCTGTCGGTGGAGGAGCAGTTCTACATCGTCTGGCCGCTGCTGTTCGTCGCTGCCATCTGGCTCGCCGGTCGCGGAGGCCGCGACGTAAGCACGCCCGGGCACGCCCGCCGTGTCCGACGCTTCTCGTTCGCGACGATCGCCGCCGTGCTCCTCGCATCCTTCGTCGCCTCGGTCGTGCTCACCTTCAGCGACCCCGGCCTCGCCTACTTCGCGACGACGACACGCGCGTGGGAGTTCGCGGCCGGTGCCCTCCTCGCATTCGGCGTCTCATCGGGCGTCGTCGCCCTGCCCGGCTCACCTCGGGCGGTGGCGCTGCGCACCGCGGGTGCATGGGGCGGCTACCTCGCAATCGCGGCGGCGATGCTGCTGATCCCCGAAGGCACGCCGTTCCCCGGATGGGCCGCCGCGGCGCCCGTGCTCGGCACCGTGCTCTGCCTCGCTGCAGGTGACCCCGGGCATCCGTTCTCTCCCACCGTCCTCGGTCGTATGCGACCCGTGACCTACCTCGGCGACATCTCCTACGGTGTGTACCTCTGGCATTGGCCGCTCATCGTCGTGCTCGCCGGCGTCGTCGGCCCGCTCGCCGTCTGGATGAAACTCGCGGTGATCGCAGGCTCGCTCGGACTCGCGGCGCTCTCGAAGGTGCTCGTGGAGGACCCGTTCCGCTTCGGTGCGTTCTGGTCGACGCCGTGGTGGCGGGGGTTCGCGCCCGCGGCGACCTCCATCGCTCTCGTCGTCGCGCTCGCCGGAAGCGGCCTCTGGGTGCTCGGCCACCAGGCTCACCCGGCCGACGCGCAGGAGGAGCCCGCGAACCTCGAGACACCGACCGCCGCGGACGAGCCGCTCGTCCCGCCGATCGGGGCTCGGGTCGGGGACAACGCGGAGATGTACGACTGCTTCGACTTCACGCACGAGGCCGCTCACCGGTGCTCCTACGGCCCGGAGGACGCGCCCGTGCGCATCGCGATCGCGGGCGATTCGCACGCGGCGATGTACCTGCCGGCGCTCCGCGGCGGCGCGGAGGCAGGCCGGTGGCGCCTGGACACCTACGTCGGCGTCTCGTGCGATGCCGCCGGGTTCTATGCGTGCGCCGGGGGAGAGGGCATTCCCGATGCCCTGGCGGCGGGTGGCTACGACCTCGTGCTCGTGACCGGCTACCGTGCATCCTCAACGCCCGCCGACGAGATCGCCGACTTCTATCGCGAACTCGTCGACCGACAGATCCCCGCCGCCGCCATCGCCGACGTGCCGCTCGTCACGGCGGACGCCTACCGGTGCATCGATGACAGCGGAGGCGATCCGGCGCGGGCGGCGGAATGCGTCGTCCCGCGAGCCGCGGCTCTCGACGCGTCGCCCGATCGCATACGCGCGATCGCCGATGAGCTCGGCCTGCCGCTCATCGACCCGGTTCCGCTCCTGTGCACCCCGACCGGCTGCCCGCAGGTCCTCGGAAACGTCGTGCTCTACCAGGACGTCGACGCGCACCTGACGCGCACGGCCGTGCTGGCGCTCAGGCCCTGGCTCGAGGAGCAGATCGGCGACCGGGTCGGGGTCTTGGTCCGCTAGGCGCTACAGCCGGCCGAGCCAGGCGGCGCAGAGCTCCGTCCACGCGGCCGCCGGCTGGCCCTCGGCGAGGCCGATGCCGTGCACCTCGCCTGGGAGCACATGCAGCTCGTGCGGGACACGGGCCCCGGCGAGCGCCATCCCGAGCAGGTAGCTGTGCTGCACGGGCACCTCGGCGTCGCCCGCGGTGTGCCACACGAAGCTCGGCGGGGAGTCGGATGCGACGAGCAGGTCGAGGGAGGTGGCGCGCCGTGCGTCCCACGTGGCGTCCTCGCCGAGCAGGTTGATGCGCGACCCCTTGTGGCTCGGCAGCAGCATCGACGCGACCGCGTAGCCGAGCACGACCGCATCCACGCGCTCCTCGGGCGCGGCGCCCCGCGCGTAGGCAGCCATGCCCGCCGCGTGCCCTCCCGCCGAGAAGCCGATGAGCCCGACCCGCGCGGCCCCCGCCTCCCGCACGCGGCGCACCTCGGCGCGCACGGCATCCAGGGGACCCGGATGCCGCGTCAGCACCGGATACTCGAACACGCTCGCGGCGAGCCCGAGGCCGTGCAGCCACCGGGCCACCGGCTCGCCCTCGTGCGGGGCGTGCCGACGGTAGCCGCCGCCGGGGAGGACGATCACGTGCAACTGATCCACGCATCCATCATCGTCGCTACTCTGACCCCATGACCGGGCCCGTGCTCTTCATCGGCGACTCCATCACGGATGCCGGACGCCGCGACGACCCGGAGGGCCTCGGCCACGGCTACGTGCGCCTCGCGGCGGAGGGGCTCGCCCTGCGCGGCGACCAGCGCACCGTCGTCAATCGAGGGGTGAGCGGTGACCGGATCGGCGACCTCCGCGCCCGCTGGCGGGCGGATGCGATCGAGCCCGCGCCGGGCGTGCTGACGGTGTACGTGGGTGTCAATGACACCTGGCGCGCCTTCGACGCGGACACGCCGACGAGCGCCGCGCACTTCGAGGCCGTCTACCGGAGCCTGCTCGACGAGGCGCGGGCGGCCGTCAACCCGCGGCTCATCCTCGTGGAACCGTTCCTCGTGCCGGTCGACGACGCGCAGCACGAGTGGCTCGACGACCTCGCCGGGAAGCGGGATGCGGTGGCCTCCCTCGCGACCGAGTTCCGGGCGGCGTTCGTGCCGCTGCATCGCATCCTGACGGTCGCCGCGGTGCACCACGGGGCGGCGGCGGTCGCGGCCGACGGCGTGCACCCGACCCCGCTCGGCGCGGAGCTCATCGCGGAGGCCTGGGAGGCGGCGGAGGGCGCATCCGCTGGGTAGGTGCGAGCATGGGAGCATGCTCGATCTCGCGCTCGAACCCGTCACCGTCGGCACGTCCGGCCTCGGCAAACGACCGGGGGCCGATCTGGGCCTTGCCACCGCCATCCTCAGCTCCCCCTTCCACCAGGCCGACACCTCCAACGCCTACTCGGACGGCGAGAGCGAGCGCCTGCTCGGTGCCGCCATCCGCGAGCTCGGCGGTCTGCCGGGTGACCGCCACGTGTTCTCGAAGGGCGATCAGGACCCGGTGACGGGCGCCTTCACGGGCGACCGGATGCGGCGCAGCTTCGAGGAGTCGACGGAGCGGCTCGGCCTCGAGACCCTGCCGCTCTACCAGCTGCACGACCCGTACACGATCGAGGTGGCGGATGCGATGGCGCCCGGCGGCGCGGTCGACGTGCTGCTGCGGCTGCGCGATCAGGGTCGGATCGGCGCGATCGGCATCGCGGCCGGCCGCCGCGAGCTCGTTGAGGAGTACGTCAAGACGGACGTCTTCGACGTGGTGCTCACCCACAACCGCTACACGGTGGTCGACCGTTCGGCGGAGCGCATCCTGGAGCTGGCGGCGGAGCGCGGCATGACGGTGTTCAACGCGGCGCCGTTCGGCGCGGGCATCCTGGCGGGGGGCAACTTCCGCGGGCGCACCTACGGCTACAGCGAGCCGAGCCCGGAGTTCCTCGCCCACGTCGACCGCTTCCGGGCGCTCTGCGCGGAGTGGGGCGTCGATCCCGCGGCGGCCGCTCTGCACTTCTCGCTGCGGGAGCCGCGCATCCACACGACGGCGGTGGGGGTGAACTCGGTCGAGCGTCTCGCGGAACTGGAGGGGCACGTGAACGCGGTCATCGATGTGGAGTTCTGGGCGGCGCTCGATGCGCTCGGGGCGCCGCCGACGGCCCCCACCGACTGACACCCCACGGGGTCGGCGCTCAGGACCGCGGCAGCGCGATCCGGAACTCGGTGCCGACACCCTCCTCACTTGCGACGTCCATCCAGCCGCCGTGGGCGGTCACGATCGCCTTCGTGATGTTGAGGCCGAGGCCGACCCCCGGCACGGCGTTGCGGGTGGCGGTGCTCGCCCGGAAGAAGCGCGTGAACAGCCGGTCCACCTCGTCGGGCGGGATGCCGAGGCCCGTGTCGCGCACGCTGACAGTCGCGGCACCGAGGTCCGCGGTGAGGGTCACCACGACGTCGCCACCGCGCGGCGTGAACTTGATCGCGTTCGACACGAGGTTGTCGACGGCCTGGCCGAGGCGCACCGGGTCGGCGACGAGCCGCACCTCCACGTCGGGCACTGCCGCGATGAGCGCGACGCCGGCGGCGTCGGCGGCCGGGAGGGCCGACTCGATCGACGCGCGCACGACCGGGGTGAGGTCCATCTCGCGCGCGTCGAGCGGGAACTGCCCCGACTCGACCTGCGCCGTGAACAGCAGGTCGCCGACGAGCCGCAGCAGGCGCCGGGCGTTGCGCTCCGCCACCTCGAGGAACTGCAGCTGCTCCTCGGTGAGCGGATGCCGCGGGTCGTCGCGCAGCAGCTCCAGGTAGCCGAGGATCGAGCTGAGGGGGGTGCGCAGCTCGTGGGAGATCATGCCGACGAACTCGTCCTTCATGCGGGCGACCTCGATGGCGCGGGTCTCGTCGGTCGCGACGAGCAGGTACCCGACCCGTTCACCCGCTCCGTCGCGGCGGCTCGTGATGGTGAGCCGCGCGGGCACGGTGCTGCCGTCGTCGCGGAGCATGTCGAGTTCGCGCACGACGGTCTCCCCGCGGTCGGCGAGCGCGAACAGCGACCGCAGCCCGTGCGGGACCGGGTCGTCGGGGTCGACGGCCATCGCCTCCGCCCCGAGCGCGTCGAGGGTCGACTCCGGGAAGAACGTCTCGATGCGCGCGGAGTACTCGGTGTCGAGGTCCTCGGGGCCGAGCAGTTCGGTGGCGCCCGGGTTCCACGCGATCACGAGGCCCGCGCGGTCGGTGCCGATGACGGCCTGGGCGACGGTGGCGTTCCAGACGCTCCGGAACAGTTCCACCAGCTCGAGGTACTTCGTCTGGCTCTCCTGCAGCCGCACGACCACCCGGAGGTTCTCGTCGAGGGCGTCCGCTTGCTTGGCGGCCAGCAGCTCGGCCTCGGTGGTGCGGTTGCGTGCGACGCGGCTCAGCTCGTTGACGATCGCCGCGACGACCGTGTACACGATCGGCACGACCGCGAGCCGCAGCCATGCGGCGCCGCTGTCGGGCGGTGTCGTGACGAGCGGGATGGCGACCACCAGGAGGGCCGCTCCGGCGACGATCAGCACGTGACGGAAGCCGGGTTTCGACGCGATCCACACGATGGGGAGCAGCAGGAGTACGCCGAACATCGAGGCGCCGGCGCCGGTCCCCGCGCGGAACAACCCGAGCCCGAGGATGTCGGCGAGGGGCACGAGCGTCACGAGCGGACCCTCGTAGATGCGCATCCCGGTGAGGATCGCGGCGCCCGCGGTCGCGATGAGCACGATCGTCACACCGGTCGCGACGGTCAGCGGCGGCCCGAGGGGCAGTTCCGGGATCGTCAGAGAGAGCAGCAAGGCGATGAGCAGCGTGATCGCCGTGGGTGCCTGCTTGACGATGGGGCTCGGGTCGTCGACGATCGCGTACCAGCGCGACCATCCGTCGCCGGAGCGTCGTCCGTTCATGCCCGTGCGATCCGTTCGACGACGGTCGCCACCTGCGCGCCGGTGAACGGCTTCGGCAGAACGGCGTCGGCCTCGGGGTACCGCGAGGAGTCGAGCACGGAGGTGATGACGAGCGCGCACTCCGGATGCGTCTCGCGCAGCGCCGCTGCGAGCTCCCGGCCCGAGATTCCCGGCAGCACGAGGTCGACGACGGCGAGGTCGGGACGGATGTCGTCGAGCGTCTCGAGCGCCTGCTCGGCGGTGGAGGCGGTCACCACCCGGCAGCCCGCGCGCTCCAGGTAGCGCCGCAGCAGCTCGGCCTGGTCGTCGCTGTCGTCGACGACCAGCGCGAGCGGTGCGGCGCTCATACGAAGAACGCCTGCCGCACCCAGACGACGGCGAGCACGATCACGAGGGCGAGCACGGACTGGGGGATGAGCCACAGCTCGCGGCGGGCGTCGCGCCGCAGCTCACGGCGCGCCTCCTCGGTCTCGAGGCGGGTCGGTTCGTTCACCCGAGCACCCTTCCGACCTTCTCGGTCTTGATCCAGGTGGCGTCTGCGTGGCGCCACTCCTTGATGTAGGAATCCACGGTGATGGCGCACAGCATGGGCCCGTAGCCGACGAGGTAGATGAGCAGCGGCGAGAGCCAGCGTCCGACGCGGGTCTTCTCGACCGCGCGTGCGCCCCAGGCGGCGAGCATCGCGGCCGAGATCCACACGTAGACGAAGACGGTGAGGATGGTCTCGCCGACGGGCAGCAGCTTCAGCCCGAACAGGCTCGGCAGCCACACCTCGATGAGGCCGGGGAAGAGGGCGGCGATCATGACGACGAAGGAGACGAGTCCGGGGAACAGGAACGCCTCGCGCCAGGAGTGCCGCCCGATCCGCGGGTCGAGCTGGATGCCGACGAGCATGGAGAACAGGAAGCTCACCGACGCGGTCACCCACAGCGCGCGGAACACCAGCTGCGCGAGGTCGCTCTGCAGCAGGAGCAGCCCGATGAGTCCGACGGAGGAGAGCACCATCGCGAACGGCAGCAGGAAGATGCTGAACCAGGAGAGGCCGAAGGCGATGTTGCCGAGGTGGTGGCCGCGGTGCGGGCGGAACCAGACCTTGCGGTAGATCCACGACACCTGCACGTTGCCGCGCGCCCAGCGCAGCCGCTGCTTCCAGAGCCCGTCGATGGTGCGCGGCTCCTCGGCGAGCACGACGGCGCGCGGCTCGAACACCATCTTGCGGCCGTGCAGCTGCGACTCGAAGGTGGCGACGGTGTCCTCGGCGAGCGTTCCGGTGGGGATGCGGCCGCCGATGGCCTCCAGGTTGGCGCGCGAGTGCAGCTGGGCGCCGCCGGCGAGGCACGCCTGGGCGCCGAGCACGTTCTGGGCGCGGCGGGCGGCCAGTTGCGAGAGCACGTATTCGATGGCGATGAACCGGGTCATGTAGTTGCGGTCGCGGCTGCCTTCGGCGATGTACGCCGAGACGGCGCCGACGCGGGGGTCGGCGAGGTGGCGGGTCATCTTCTCGAGCGACTCGGGGGTGAAGATGACGTCGGCGTCGGTGATGAGCACGGCTTCGGCCCAGTCGTCGGCGAGGATCACCTCGAGCCCGTGGTTGAGGGTGTGCGCCTTGCCCTGACCGCCCTGCTCGCGCCGCAGGTGGATCACCTGCCCGGGGTACTGGAGCGCCTTCGCGGCCAGCACGTCGGGGGTGTCGTCGGTGGACGCGTCGTCGACGACGCACACGCGCAACCGGTCGACGGGGTAGGAGAGCTGCATGAGCCGGTCGACGGTCGCGCCGATCACGGGCGCCTCGTTCCAGGCGGGGATGAGCACGACGACGCGGGGGAAGTGGGCGTCGGCGCGACGGTAGTGGTTGATCACGGCGTGCAGCGGCACCATGAGGAAGTGGAAGGCGGCCGTCACGACGGGCACGGCGCCCGTCGCGACGAACACGATGAGCACGACGACGAGGACGTTGTAGAGCACCTCCATGACGCCTGCGCCGGTCATCGCGCACCCTTCCCTGCGAGGAGCGCGGCGACGCGCTCGTAGCGGCCGACGTCCGAGGCGATGTGGCTGTCGGTGGATGCCACGAGCCGCACGCCCGCGGTGCGCGCGGCGGCGATCGCGGCCGGGCCGGGGCATCCCCACTTCTCGTTCACCTCGACGAGGGTGTCGGTGGCCGCCGCGGTGTGCGCCCAGGCGTCGAGGCGCTCGGGACCGAGTGCCGACTCGTCGAGGCCGATCTTGGGGAGGATCGAGAAGCAGTGGGCGAGCTGGTTGCCGGGGTGTCGCCGCATCGCGCCGATGAGCCCGCCGATGAGCAGGTCGAGGGCGTCGTCGGCCGGGAGGCCGGCGGCGAGGCGTTCGGCGGTCGCGGACGGCGACCAGGGCCCGTCGGTGCCGGGGAACTGGTGGTCGGCGATGAGGATGCGGTCGACTCCGTCGAGCGCGGCGGGGAGGTCGAGGGCGCCGGTGGTGTCGAGGATCTTCGCCTCGACTCCGGTGTGCACGGTGAGCCCGTCGGGGACCTCGAGTGCTGCGACGGCGGCGAGGAACTCGGGCACCCAGGTGGTGTCGGCGCGCACGTGGTCGACGAGCCGCAGCTCGGTGAGCCCGGCGGCGTGCGCGGCTGCGACGTTCTCGGCGAGGGTCGAGACGGCGTCGTCGGAGAACGTCGAGTGCACGTGGTGGTCGCCGCGGAGTGCCGGGTGCATGGGCGTCACTCGTCCTGGTGGGCGGCGTGCGCGGACTGCAGCACCTCGTCCGGGTCGATCACGATGTCCTCGAGGAAGCGCACGGAGGCGAGTTCCCGGAAGGCGAGCCGTTCGGGCAGCGCGCGGCCGGTGAAGAGGTCGACCACGAGGGAGGGGATGTCGACGCCCGCGGCGATCGTGAGCGGGAGCGCGCCGGGGAACCGCGGGTTGACCTCCAGCAGCGCGGCACGCCCTGCGCGGTCGCGGCGCAGTTGCACGTTCGCGACCCCCACGAGGCCGATGGCGCGGGCGACGGCGGCCGCGGTCTCCTCCAGCTCGGGGTCGCGCACGGTGCGTCCGGCGATGGAGACGCCGGAGTCGACGCGGGTGCGGGTGCGCGGCACGGCTGCGACGACGCGGCCGGCGGCATCCGCGATCACGTCGACGGAGTACTCCTCACCGGGCAGCAGGTCCTGCACGATGAGCCCTTCGTCGGTCGGCAGCGCCTCGAGTGCCGCGCGGTCGGGCACGACCCGGATGCCGCGGCTGCCTGCGCCGCTGCGCGGCTTCGCGAAGACGGGGAACTCCCAATCGATCGCGAGGGCATCGGGCGCGGCGAGCACGGTGCGTGGGACGCGCACTGTGGGGGCGCAGCGCTCGGCGAGCGCGAGCTTGTCGAGGCAGGTGGCGATCGTGTCGGCGCTCGGCGCGGCGAGCACGGCGGGGGCGAGCTCGTCGCGACGTTCGGCGAGGGCGGCGAGCTCGACGTCGACGGTGGAGATGACGACGTCGATCGCATCCTGGGCGACGAGGGCGGCGAGGCCGGGGATGAACGCCGGCGATCGCCCGGGCTCGACGAGGCGGCGCCGGGCGGCGGGCACGAGGTAGAGGCCGGACGCCCATCCGTCCATGTCGGCGGCGAACACCGTGAGGTCGTCGCGGTTCAGCAGCGAGCGGATCACGGCGACGCCGGCAGGGCCGCCCGCGCCCGTCACGAGTACGCGCGTCATCGGGCCTCCCGGTTGCTGCGCTCGCCGGTGCGGTCGCGCACGGGGGTGGAGAGGTCGGCGGTCTCGCGCACGATCTCGAGCGGTTCGACGTTGTCGCCGCCGCCGAATCGGGACCAGTAGCGCGCGGTCGCCGTGACGAAGTCGGGGGCCAGGTAGGCGCGGTGCTCGGTCTGCGAGCGGAAGCAGGCGAGCACCTCGAGCTTGCGGTCGACGAAGCCGTCGATGGAGACGAATCGCGTCGGGCGGAAGTCGACGGTTGCGGAGGGGCTCTGGTAGCAGGCGACCGTGTCGATCGTGCGGGTCGCGACGACGGTGGCTTCGTGGGCCGCGCGGTGGTCCTGGTGGCGGTCGTGGTTGGTGTGCGTGTAGACGACGGTCGGCACGACCTCCCGCACGACCTCTTCGATGAGCCGCACGGTCGGGCCGCCGCCGGTGATCTCGGTGTCGACGAGGTCTTTGAGGAAGAGGCGCGCGCCGAGCAGCTCGGCGGAGGCGAGCGACTCGTGCTGCCGGTCGTCGGCGTCGCCCCCTCGTGCGCCGCGGGAGAGGGTGAGGATGGTGATCTCGTCGCCCGCCGCGCGGTGCGCCGCGAGGATGCCGCCGACGCCGATCTCCACGTCGTCGGGGTGCGCCCCGATCGCGAGCACGTACTGCTTCTGCGCCGCGGACTCGCGTCGTGCGCGGCCTTCTTCGGCGAGTCGAGTGACGACCTCCACGAGGCGGGTGGAGTCGATGGGCTTGGTGAGGAACTCGTCGGCCTGCGCGCGGAGGGCGGAGACGGCGTAGTCGACGGAGACGTGGGCGGTCATGATCACGACCGGCATCCAGGGGGTGTCGATGCGGATCGCGGTGAGCAGGTCGATGCCGGAGATGCCGGGCATCTGGATGTCGGTCACGACGACGTCGGGCCGGAAGGCGCCGATGGCGGCGAGGGCCGAGGGCCCGTCGGCGGCGGTCTGCACGACGCATCCACCGCGGCGTTCGAGCACCGTCTTCACGAACAGCGCGACGTCCGGGTCGTCGTCGACGACCAGCACCCGCCGGGACTCCTCGCCCATCCGGTACCCCCTCTTCCCCCTGGACATCGAGCCTAGGCCCCGACCTGTCTGTCGACCATGAGCGGGCCGCGCGTTCGATGTGCGGATCGGATGCGCGCGGGCGCCGGGATGCCGGACGAACGCGTGGCGACGCGCTGCCGCGCGAGGTCGCGCTGCACAGGACTCTTGGTGGGCATCGGGAGCGGCGCCCGCGCCGGGTCGATTCGGGGTGGGGGGATGAGCACGAACTCGTCGCCGCGTCGGCGGATCTCCCACCCTTCGTTGTGGATCCGCAGATGGTGGTATCGGCACAGCAGGATGCCGCGTTCGACGCTCGTTCCGCCGCGGTCGCGTTGCCAGTGGTCGATGTGGTGCGCCTCGACCATCCCGACGCCGCGGGCGCAGTCGCCGAAGCGGCAGCCGCCGTCGCGGATGGCGAGGGCCGTGCGCTGCTTGCGGGTGTGGAGTCGCTGCGTGCGGCCCACGTCGAGGGGGTTCCCGGAGGGGTCGACTGCGATGTGCTGGTGCCCGTCGGCGCAGATGTGCCGCTCGACGGTCTCGCGGGAGACGGGGTCGGCCTGCCCGGCGATCCAGCCGTGGCCCGCGGGCCGCCCGAGCTGTTCGCGGGTCGCGATGAGCTGGACCGCCGCGCCGCCGGTGCCGAGCAGCTGGCGGGCGTCGACCTCCGAGCCAGCCCGGAGCAGGTCGAGGAACACGTCGGAGGCCAGCTGCTGCGGGGTGCGCGGGTCGAGCTCGATCGCGTCGGCCGCCGCACGCTGGGCGGGGTCGACGAAGCGCGGGCCTCCGCGCTTGGGCGAGGTGGCGCGCGTGTAGAGGTCGACCACGTAGGCCGCGGACTCCGGATCGAGCAGCCAGCTCAGCCGCGTCATGCCGTCGGCCTGAGGGATGATGCGCAGCGAGCGCTGGGCGATGCGGTGCCGTTCACGGTCGGCGATGCCGGCCTCGTCGAGTTCGTCGCGCAGCTGTCGCGCGCGCCGGTGGAGACGGTCGGGGTCCACCGCGGTCGCGCTGCCCGCCTCCTCGCAGAGCACCTGAGCGGCCGCGCCCAGCGCCTCGCTCGTAACGCCGTCGCACGGCTCTCCCAGCCCGCGCCGTACCGCCTCGACGTGCTCCGCCCCGAACGCGCCGGAGGCGACCGCGTCGGCGACGGGACGCATCCAGGGGGCCGTCGGCGCGACCAGCTCACCCGTGCGCGCGTCAGGCAGCCCCGCCGCGTCGTGGAGCGCGCTTCCCGCGCGCACGGAGGTTCTCGCGTCGCGCGCGGATGCCCCGGTGTGCGCTCGCAGGAGCTCCTCGGTCGTGCGGTGGCCGGCGCGTTGCGCGAGACCCTCGTACCCGAAGGCGGGGGTCGAGCGGCGGGCGATCTCGCCGGCGACGAGGGCGCGATGGCCGGCGACCGCTCGCTCGATCTCGGCGAGAACGCGCGATGCCGCGAGCAGGTGGTCGTCGTCGGCCTCGCGGTAGGCGGCGACCTCGGCACGGAGCCCGCGCAGCGCCGCGAGCTGCGCCCGCAGGGCTTCGAGATGTTCGAGGTTTGCCATGCACCTATGATCTCAAACTCGAAGATTCGTTCCTAGGTGCGCGCGTGTTTCCACATGAAGCACGTCTTGAGGGTTCCTGTGGAGGAGCGGAGGCGAGCGCGGACACCGCCCGCGCGGCGGACGCCCCATCCCTCAGGGCTTCGCGTACAGCGCCCGCGCGAGCGCGTCGAGCACGCGCGCCGACCGCGGCCCGAAGCTCAGGATCTCGCCGTCGGCCATGTCGACGAAGCGGCGGTGCTGGCCCGCGGTGGTGAGGGCGATGGCGGGCTTGGCGGCGAGCAGCCCGTCCACGCCGCCCGCCGACTCGATGCCGTGGGTCATGACGAGGATCACGTCCGGGTTCGCCTCGACGAGCGCCTCGTCGGTCATGGGCTTCATGCCCTCCCAGCCGAGCTCTCCCGCGACATCCCGCGCCCCCAGCCCGAGGATCAGCCGGTCGGCGCCCGACTCCGAGCCGAACAGGTAGTAGATGCCGCTGCCGCCGCGCAGGTAGAGGAACACGACGCGCAGCTTCTTCTCGGGGTCGGATGGTGCGACCTGGTCGATCTGCGCGCGCACCTCGGCGACGTCGTCCGTGATCCGCGAGGCGAGGGCCGCTCCCGCCTCGGGCACGCCGAGCGCCGCGCCGGTGTCGCGCGCGAGCTGGGCCGCCCCGTCGAAGCTGGGCTCGTTCGCGAGGAACACCACGGTCACGCCCGACTGGCGCAGCTGCTCGAGCACGTCGCGCGGGCCGATGCTGCCGTCGGTGAGGATGAGCGTGGGCCGCAGCGCGAGCACGCTCTCGGCGTTGACGGCGTGGGCACCGGAGGTGACGACGGGCAGGTGCTCGGTGCCGGGGAAGGTGGTCGACATGTCGCGGCCGACGAGGGTGTCGCCGAGCCCGAGCCCCCAGACGGTCGCGGCGAGCGATCCGGCGAGGTCGAGGGCGAGCACGCGCGAGGTGTCGTCGACGACGACGTCGCGGTCCCCGTCGGGGTCATGGGAGACGACGGACGCGGGGAGCGTCTGCGCGGGGTGCTCCGCGACCGGCTCCACGGCATCCGAGGCGACGATCGCGGTGCGCTCGCCTTCCGCGGCGCGCGGGTCGGGGTAGAGGTCGAGCTGGGTGAGCGGGCGGGCGTCGACCGCGGGGGTCGTCGCGGTGCCGCTGCCGCCCTGCTCGCCGGATGCGGCGCATCCGGCGAGCAGGGCGAGGGATGCGGCGGCCGCGAGGGCGGCGCGGAGGGCTCGGGTCACACGCCCATCCTATCCCCGAAGTTAGGTAAACCTAACTTGTGCCGGCAACCGTGGAGATCCGCGCGAAGGGCCCACCCCCGAATTGGGGGTAGGACGCTCATCCGTCATCTCGAGCTTCCCTCTAGACGCGCCATGCCGAGGATCGCTAGTTTCTGGGCAATCGCGATCTCGGTCGCGGGCCTGTCGGGTTCGTTTGAGAGAGATCGCCACCACATGTCTCTTCGTGTCTCCGCTGTGCGGGCATCGCTCGCTGTCATCGTGTCGGGTGTGCTGGTGGTGACGATGGTGTCGCCCGCGCAGGCCGAGGACTCGCCCGCGGACCTGGGCGTCGTGCTGCCCGCGCCGGGGTCGACTCCCGCGGAGGTGCGGGCGCCAGAGCTACCGTCGGGCGACTTCTCGGCGGATGACACGTCCTCGTCGCCGAAGCTCGTCGGCGTGCCGGCGAAGCCGAAGATGGAGTCGCTGGACCTGTCGAAGCTGGATCTCGACTCCCTCGAGGTGGTCTCACGCGACGAGTTCTCGACGGTGTACGCGCTGCCGAATGGGTTGAAGCTCGCGGCGGTGGGTGAGACTCCCCAGAACGTGGAGGTGGACGGCGACTGGGTGCCGGTCGACGAGAAGCTCGCCCGGGTGGTGGGCGGTTGGGAGGCGGCGGAGCATCCGCTGGCCCCGGTCTTCTCGCAGCGCTCCGGTGGTGAGGTCGCGACGGTCACCTCGGGCGACTACTCGTTGAGCTGGCGCCTGCTGGGTGCGGCGGATGTGCGTGGCTCGGTGGGCATGTACCGGGGCGGGGAGCAGGGGCCGTTGCGGTTCCGCGACGTTCTCGACGGGGTTGACCTGGAGTACGCGGTCGAGCCGTCGCTGGTGAAGGAGTCGATGGTGCTGGCCGCGGCGCCGGAGGAGGCGCCCGAGTACAGGTGGGTGCTGACTGCTCCAGGACTCGCGGTCGTCCCGGACGATGCCGGCGGCTTCGTGGTCGTGGACGCCGACGGCGGCACCCGCTTCACGATCCCGACCCCGATCATGTGGGACTCCTCGGGCAAGTCGGGGGTGCGCGAGCCGGAGACGGCGCCGGTGGCGGCGACCGTTGAGCCGTACGGGGATGCGAAGGCGGGGCAGTGGCTGCTGACTTTGCGCCCGGATCAGACGTGGCTGACCGACCCGTCGCGCGTGTACCCGGTGACGGTGGACCCGTCCACGGGGTGGGGTGCGAGCAACAAGCGGTCGGTGAAGTCGGACGGGGTGGTGCAGTCGGGGCAGACCTGGTTCGGCAACCCGTGGCAGGCGAACCACGCGATCTACTGGCGTGGGTTCGCGCAGTATCCGCTCGGCAACATCGCGGGCACCTATGTGTTCGACACGGAGCTGGTGCTCGGGTACACGACCGGGACGGCGACGTGTCAGGTCGGGTATATCGGCTCGGGGTACGGGGCGACCCCATCGTCGGTGTCGCACTACGGCGGGGATGTGTCGTCGTTCTCCCTGTGCAACGGCAGCGCGTCGGCGAGTGCGGGCGGCACGGACGGACTGGATTCGACGATCGCGGCGTGGGTGCGCGGCGGCGGGTACGGGAACTGGCTCGGGTTCCGCAGCTCTGCGGAGGCGAACACCGGCTACAGCTACAAGGGCGCGAACTCGACGCTCTATGTGGCGTACGCGAACTATCCCTCGATCACGGGGTTGTCGGCGGGCACGCCGAAGAACGGGCAGGTGGGTCCGCGTGCGCCGAAGATGCAGGCGACCGGCTCCACCGATTCCGGCACGGCGCTGCAGTACAGGTACCAGTTCGAGGAGATCGTGGGCGGCGGAAACGGCACCACGAACACGAACGGTACGCCGGCTTTCGCGAACATCGCCTATGACACGAACTGGGTGAGCGCCGGGGATTTCCAGGTGCCGTCGAACGTGCTCAAGTCGAACACGCCTTACCGGTACCGGATCTATGTGCGCGACGGCTACAACGGCTGGCTCGGCAACAACACGGAGCGTGCCGGCGCGAGCGCCGCGTGGTACTTCACCACGAACACGACCCCAACGGTGAGTCAGGGCACCGTGTCGCCGGCGGATGACGAGGTCGTGCCGACCGTGACACCGCAGTTCCGGGTGCCGTACGTCGCGGATCCGGACAGCGCGGCGACCGTGCAGTACAAGTTCGTGGTCGCGACGGGTCTGGATGGCCGTACCGGTACGACGGCGACCTCCGGGTGGTTGACGCCGTCGTCGACGACGCCCGGCGACCCGGTCACGTGGACCCCGGATCCGGCGCTGCTGCAGGACGGGGTGACGTACACCTGGCACGTGTGGACGAGGGATGCGGTCGACGAGGCCGAGCAGGACTGGACGGGGCACTTCACGGTGAACCGGCGCCTGGGCTCCTCGGGGCCGTCGCCGTTCGATTCGGCGGGTGCGGCATCCGTGAACCTGGCGAACGGGAACCTGGCGCTGAACTTCGCCTCCCCGACGGTGTCGGCGGTCGGTGGTCCGATGGGGATGAGCTTCTCCTACAACTCGCAGGCCGACCCGCACGCGAACCAGGGGCTGGTGGGGTCGTACTACAACGCCCTCAACCAGGGGCAGACCTCGACCACGTCATTCGTGTTCACCGGCCGTGAGCCGGTGCTGGTGCGCACCGACCGGGTGATCTCATTCAATGAGACGGGCGCGGTGTTCCCCGCGGTGCCGGCGGATTACTGGATGGCGCAGTGGAACGGCTACGTCACCGCACCGGCGACCGGCTCGTACACCTTCGGGGTGATCCGCGATGACGGCGCCCGGGTGGTGGTCGGCGGTACGACGGTGCTGGACCAGTGGGCGGGCGCGGTGACGGGGGTCCAGTGGGGCACCGCATCCTCTCTGACCGCCGGTGTGGCCTCCCCGATCCGGGTGGACTACTACGACGCGACGAACAGCGCGCGTCTTGAGCTGCGGGTGAAGGGCCCGGGCATCACCGCCTCGGATGGCATCCCGGTGCCGGCGTCGTGGTTCACGAAGAAGGTGCAGTACCTGCCGGGCGGGTGGTCGAACTCGGGTCCGATCAACGGGTCGGGTGGGTTCTACACGCTGGCGACGAAGACGCCGACGACGGTGGCGGTGACGGATGTGACCGGGTCGGTGCACACCTACACGCGCAAGTCGGATGGCGGCTACACGGCCCCGAACGGCGAGTACGGCGTCCTCTCCCTTGATGGCACGGGTCAGGTGAGCCTGAACGACGGCGGCACGATCTACCAGTTCAACGCCGTGGGCAGGGTGGCGAGCGTGACGACGCCGCAGGATGCGAAGAAGTCCGCGACGCCGCAGGTCAGCTACCGAGGCAACGCGGTGCCGGACGTGATCACCGATCCGGTCTCCGGCAGCGGGGTGGCGTCGCGGAAGGTGCGGTTCGTCTACGGGGGTGACTCTGTCTCGTCGGTGGATCTCGGCGCGGCCGACGGCGACATGTCCGGCAACGCGTGCCCGGTGCCCGGCGGGTCCGGGTATGCGGCCCCGCCGGCCGGGTTCCTGTGCCGCATCGTCTACCCGGGCCACGTTCCCGGCGGTGCGGGCGGGGTGGATGACACGACCCGGCTGTTCTACGACGCGAACGGCCAGCTCGTGTCGATCGTGGATCCGGGTGGCGAGCAGGTCACCTTCCACTACACGGCGGGGATCCTCGACCGGATCTGGGATCCGCTGGTCAACGACTGGATCAAGGCCGACCCCTCCACCCGTGCGGCCACCGACACCGTCGCGACGGTCGTCGACTACACGAGCGGGAAGGTCACCCAGGTGACCGCCCCTGCCCCGGACGGCGCCACCGAGGGTCTGCGCCCGCAGAAGAGCTACGGATACGGTGCGGGCACGACGACCGTGGACGCGACAGGGCTTGACCTGTCCGGTGCCCCGCCCGGCGCGCACGCCTCCACGGTCACCTATGACGCCGGGTGGCGTGCCACCTCCGCGAAGAGCCCGCTGGGTCTGACCTCGCAGCAGTCCTGGTCGGTGAAGGATCAGCTGCTGTCGTCGACGGATGCGTGGGGCCGAATGTCGACCACCATCTACGACGACTTCACCGACCTGCCGACCGAGTCCTTCGGCCCGGCGCCGGCGTCCTGCTTCGGCAGCGACCGGAGGCCGCTGACCTCGTGCCCGATCGCGGTGGCTCACACGACGACCGCGTACGATCAGGGCCTGCAGGGGCTGGACGTCACCTACTTCGCCACCAACAACCTCTCCGGCATCCCGAAGGACTTCTCCCTGGGGCTCGTCGGCGGCACCGGTGCCACCGGCACCGGGCTGACCTCCCGGAACTGGGGTGCGGGTTCGCCGATCACCGGCATTCCCGTCGACGACTTCTCCCTCCGGATGTCGGGCACGGTCGCCTTCCCCACGGAGGGTGACTGGCAGTTCCGCCTCACGGGCGATGACCGTGCCATGCTCTACCTGGACGACGAGCTCATCACCACCAGCGTCGGCAGTCCCAGCAACGGCCCCATCCGCCACCTCTCGGGCAGGCACCGCATCCGGGTGGACTACTACGAGCTCACCGGCAACGCGTCGTTGCAGTTGCAGTGGTCGGTCAATGGCGGCACGTTCGTGAACATCCCCGACACCGCCGTCACCCCGGGCTACAACCTGGCCACCTCCTCCACGGTGGACGACTCGGTGCCGACCGGCAGCGGTCTGCCATCGAACCTGGTCACCCCGTTGAAGACATCCACCGGCTATGGGACCAACCCGTGGCTGGGGATGGCGACCACCTCCACGGTCGACCCGGGCGGCCTGAACCTGACCACGACGATCGGGTACGAGCCGGTCACGGACGCGGCGAACAAGTGGCTGCGGCGTCTGACCCGCGCCATGCCGTCCGGCGGCGGCGCGGTCACCACGAGCGCCTACTACGACGACACGCAGCAGCTCGGTGCGTCCGTCTGCGGGTTGCCCGCCACCACGGTGCAGTACGGGTGGTTGAAGTCCGTCACCGGCCCGGCCCCGTCGACAGGTTCCGCGGTCGCGACGGAGTACGCCTACGACATCCTCGGCCGCACCGTCGGATCCAAGACCACGGGGGACCCGGCCTGGTCGTGCGTGAGCTACGACACCCGCGGTCGCGCGACGATCTCGACGGTGGCGCAGGGCTCCGCGGTTGAGCGGATCATCACCACCGACTACGCGGTGGGCGGGAACCCGCTCGTGTCGTCGATCACCGACCCGGCGGGCACCATCATCACGGAGGTCGACCTTCTTGGGCGGGTGGTGAAGTACACCGATGTGCTGGGCACGGAGACCACCCCCAGCTATGAGGCCCGCACGGGGCGGGTGGTGTCGACCGCGACGAAGCCTGCTGGCGGAAATCCTGTCACTCAGTCGTTCACCTACGACGCGGATGGGAAGGTCCTCACCGTCAAGATCAACAACACCCTCATCGCCGACCCCGACTACGCCACCAACCAGCTCCTCCAGTCGGTCGCCTACAGCAACGGCACGAGCCTCGCCACCATCACCCGCAACCCCCACACAGGCGCCACCGACGCGATCGGGTGGGCGTTCGCGGATGCGTCGACCGTTGCGGATCAGGTGGTGCGGTCGCCGGCGGGCCGCATCATCCAGAACACCCTCACCGATACTGCCAGCACCGGCCCGGAGGCCTCGACGTATCGGTTCGATGCGGCGGGTCGCTTGGTGCATGCGTCGATCCCGCGGCACGAGTTGGACTACGGGTTCGGCACCGCCTCCTGCGGGGTGGCGGGTGCAGGTGCTAACGGCAACCGCACCACGTCCTCGGACGCTCTGGATGGTGGCACCCCGACCACGGTCGGCTACTGCTACGACACAGCGGATCGCCTCACCGCCACCACAGTGATGGGCGCTCCGACGGGTGCGTCGCCGGTGGCGGGGGAGAACCTGACTATGACGGCCCCGGGCGCGACTCTGGCTTATGACGCGCGCGGGAACACGACTCGTCTCGGGGATCAGACCCTCGTCTATGACGTGACGAACCGGCACACGGGCACGACCCTGGATGA
>MKVM01000004.1 GCA_001898835.1 Micrococcales bacterium 72-143
CGGATCGCCCCGGGCAGTCCGTCGCCGCCCGCCGATGCGGGCGCCTCGGCGGTGACCCAGCCGGCCTCGACGAATGCCCGATAGGCATCCGCGAACCCGTCGGGCAGGTGCACCTGGCCGTCGACGAGGCGCGCGCCCTCGCGGTCGCCGACCGTCTCGAGCGGCGCGAGGACGGATGCCGCGAACTCGCCGGCGCCGGCGATGACGTCGGTGGCATCCTCTGCCGTGAGCTCGCCGCCGGTGGCGCGCGCGATGATGTCGGTGCCGAACGCCTCGCCGAACAGGAAGGCGTAATCCGAGGTGGGCGGCTGGTAGTCGGCGGCCATGGCGGCTCCTTCGGCAGGGCTGCGTGCGCGTCGTCGCGCGCAGCAATAGGGTGAGACTCCAGCCCATGATAGCTGACACTGCGTCTCACTGGCTATCCCTCGCGCCGCCGCCCTCCCCTTTCCCGCCGTTTCGAGGAGCACAAATGGCTCTGTTCCGGCGCCGAACGCGACCATTTGCGCTCCTCGAACGAAGGCCGTGGCGCCCGGCCCCGCCGCGCGCGAGGATGGGCAGCGTGTACGAGATCCCTGCGCCGATGCTCGCCAAGGCCGTCCCGGGCATCCCTGACCCCGCCAAGACGCCGGGCGGGCTGAGCTTCGAACCCAAGTGGGACGGCTTCCGCGCCCTCATCGCGTATGACGGCACGGGCCCGGGCGGCGTCGTGATCGGCTCGCGCGGCGCGAAGCCGCTCACGCGCTACTTCCCCGAGCTCGTCGCGGCGTTCGCCGAACTCCTGCCCGGTCCGTGCCTGCTCGACGGCGAGATCGTGGTCGCCCACGGCGAGCCCGCGCGCCTGTCGTGGGAATCGCTGTCGCAGCGCATCCACCCCGCCACCTCGCGGGTCGAGCTGCTGAGCCGCACCGACCCGGCGCAGTTCATCGCGTTCGACCTGCTCGCCACGGGCGACCGCGACCTGCAGGCCGAGCCGTTCGCCGCCCGCCGCGCCGCGCTCGAAGAGCTGCTCGCGGCCATCCCGCATCCGATCCACCTGACCCGCACGACGACCGACCCGGGGCTCGCACGGCAGTGGCTCGCGCAGTTCGAGGGCGCGGGGCTCGACGGCGTCGTCGCCAAGCCGCTCGACCAGCCGTACGCGCCCGGCAAGCGGACGATGCTCAAGATCAAGCACGCGCGCACGGCCGACGTCGTCGCGCTCGGGTACCGCATCCACAAGAGCGGCGCGGGCGTCGGCTCGCTGCTCGTTGGCCTCTACGACGACGGCAGCCTCAACCAGGTCGGCGGGGTGTCCGCTTTCTCGGATGCCCGCCGGCTCGCCCTCGTCGACGAACTCGCACCCTGGGTCGAGACGGATGCCTCGGGTGAGGCCGTGCGCGGCGACGGAGAGCGGTCGCGGTTCACGGCATCCGACAAAGACACCTCGTTCGTGCGGCTGCGCCCCGAACGCGTACTCGAGGTGCGCTACGACCAGCTCGAGGGCCGGCGATTCCGGCACACGGTGCAGTTCGAGCGGTGGCGTCCCGATCGCGAGCCGGGGTCGTGCACCTACGACCAGCTCGAGAAGATCGCGGCGTACGACCTGGCCGACGTCCTGGATTAGCGCCGCGCGGCGGCGGACGCAACTCGGGCCCGCATCGGCGCCGGACTCCGGCGGCCGGCCATGCGGGCCCGAGGTGCGAAGCGGGGCTTCCGCCGTGCTTCTTGCGATCGACCTTAGCCGCGTCGGCGAACGCGACACGCCCGGCTTCGCCGTGAATAACGGCGAGGTGCACGAGCCCGTTCAGGGATGCCAGGATCGAGGCATGTCCGACCCTTCCGAGCCCCCCGCCGCGGGTAGGGACGATGGCGCGGATGCCGATGCGAAGCTCAGCGACACGCAAGAGCTGCGCCTCGAGCCCGTGCAGTTCATCGCCCGCACCGACGCCGTCATGCGCCTCGGTTCGCTCATGCTGGGCGCCGGCGCCTCCGCCGCCCGGGTGCGCGACAGCATGGAGCGCGCGGCGCATGCCATCGGCATCGACGAACTGCACACGCGCATCGGGATGACCGACATCGTCGCGACGACCGGTCGCGGTCAGATGTTCCGCACGCGCGTCGCCGAGATCCGCCGCGCCGCGGTCGATGCCGACCGGCTCACGGCGCTCAAGCGACTCACGAACCGGCTGCACGCCGGATTGACTCCGGCCGCCCTGCAGCGCGAGCTCGACGCCGTCGAGGCCAAGCCTCGACGTTTTCCCGACAGTGTTCGTGTCTTGGGCGCCGCTCTCGCGTGCGCGGCCTTTGCCCTGCTCAACAACGGCGGTTGGCAGGAGTTCGCCGCCGTCGGCGTCGCTGCCGGCATCGGCCAGCTCGTGCGGATCCGGCTGGCGCGGCTGCGCACGAACGAGTTCCTCGTCGTGTTCCTCGCCGCGATGGCTGCCCTGCTGGTCTACCTCGGCGTCGCGGCGCTGCTGGCTGCCGTCGGCGTCCCGGGCGGCCAGCACGACGCCGCCGTCACGAGCGCCGTGCTGTTCCTCGTGCCCGGATTCCCGCTTGTGACGGGCGCCCTCGACCTCGCACGCCTGGATCTGAACGCCGGCATCGCGCGCGTCGCGTACGCGACGCTCATCCTGCTGGCGACCGGCACCGCCGTGTGGGGCGTCGCGACGGTCTTCCACGCGACCGTGACACAGACGGCGTCACCGCTGTTCGACGAACCGTTGCTGTCGGTCGTACGCCTGCTCGCCGGGTTCGTCGGCGTGCTCGGTTTCGCCGTGCTGTTCGACACTCCGCCCGCGATCGCGCTGACGGCGGCGGCGCTCGGAGCCGTTGCCAACACGGGGCGCCTGGCGATGGTGGATGCCGACGTCACTCCCCCGCTCGCCGCTGTCG
>MKVM01000005.1 GCA_001898835.1 Micrococcales bacterium 72-143
TGCTCACGTGTTACTCACCCGTTCGCCACTGATCCGGAGGGAGCAAGCTCCCTCGTTCACCGTTCGACTTGCATGTGTTAAGCACGCCGCCAGCGTTCGTCCTGAGCCAGGATCAAACTCTCCGTAAAGGTTTGGTAGCACGACGACCGAAGTCGCCGGCAGAACCGTTGCTTTCACCGCGGGGAAAACCGCGGATCATGCGAGTTGATCTGACTGAAAGGATCGTCTACTGACAATCCGTCAATCCAAAGGAATCTCTGTCCGACCAAAGGTCAGACGTCGAGGTTTTTGGCATTTGACATAGTGCACGCTGTTGAGTTCTCAAGGATCGGGCGCTCCTGATGCTCGCCGTCTCCGGCTCGCCCTCAGGGCAACTTCTCCATCCTAGCCCTCTCGTTCCGTCTGTCAAATCGACGCGCCGGGAGTGAGGCTCCGGGCTGCGATCGACGACCGCGGTCTCCGAGAGGAGGATTCCCATCCTAGACCAAGAGGTCACACGAATGCTGGATTCGATTCAGATGGGGGTTTGGTTCTCCGCTTGAGGGGGCGGGGCCAGTGGTTGAGACAACCGTTCGGCCGCTTCGCTCTTCCCTTTGGGGCGAACAGGTAAGACATTACGTGGGATCGGGCTCCGCGCCAAATCACACCGGAATCCCGGGCGTGTCGCGGGGTCTCGATACGCCGCTGGGCGGCTACTCGACCGGCGGCGCGGCCTCGAGGACGACGCCGGCGAGGGTCTTCTTGCCCCGGCGCAGCACCGCCCGGCCGCCCGCGAGGCCGGCACCGGCGAGGGTCGCCGCCTCGTCGTCGACCTTGGCGTTGTTGAGGTACACCCCGCCCTGCGCGATCGCCCGACGCGCCTCCGAGAGGCTCGAGCTCAGACCCGTGTCGACGAGCGCCTGCACGACGAGCGTCTGCTCCCCCAGTCGCGCGTTCGGCAGCTCCTCGACGGCGGCCGCGAGGGTCGCGGCGTCGAGAGCCGCGAGCTCCCCCTGACCGAAGAGCGCCTCGGATGCGGCGATCACCGCATCCGTCGCCTCCGCGCCGTGGACGAGCGTCGTCACCTCGCGCGCGAGCGTGCGCTGCGCCTCGCGCCGGAACGGCTCGGCCCGCACCTGCTGCTCGAGCGCCTCGATCTCGGTGCGCGTGAGGAAGGTGAACACCTTCAGCCGGTCGACGACGTCGGCGTCCTCCGTGTTGAGCCAGAACTGGTAGAACCGGTACGGGCTGCACATCTCCGCGTCGAGCCAGATGGCGTTGCCCTCGCTCTTGCCGAACTTGGTTCCGTCCGAGTTGGTGATGAGCGGCGTGCCGATCGCGTGCACGCTCACCCCCTCCACGCGGTGGATGAGGTCGGTGCCGCTCGTGAGGTTGCCCCACTGGTCGGACCCGCCGGTCTGGAGCACGCATCCGTACTCGCGGTACAGCTCCAGGAAGTCCATGCCCTGCAGGATCTGGTAGCTGAACTCCGTGTAGCTGATGCCGGCATCCGAGTTCAGCCGCGCGGCGACGGCGTCCTTCTTGAGCATCGTGCCGACGCGGAAGTGCTTGCCGATCTCGCGGAGGAAGTCGATCGCCGACAGCGGGGCCGTCCAGTCGAGGTTGTTCACCATCCGCGCGGCGTTGTCTCCCTCGAAGGAGAGGAAGCGCTCGATCTGAGCACGCAGGCGACCCACCCACTCCGCGACCGTGTCCAGGTCGTTGAGGGTGCGCTCGGCGCTCGGCCGCGGGTCCCCGATGAGCCCCGTCGAGCCGCCCACGAGCCCGAGCGGCCGGTGCCCGGCGAGCTGCAGCCGGCGCAGCACGAGGATCTGCACGAGGTTGCCGAGGTGCAGGCTCGGCGCCGTCGGGTCGAAGCCGCAGTAGTACACGACGGGCGGCCCCGCGAGGAGCTCCTTCAGGGCGGCCGGGTCGGTCGACACGTGGACGAGGCCGCGCCAGCTCAGCTCCTCCCAGACGTCGGGGAAGGACGGGTCGTTTCGCTGCGCGCGGAGGATCTCGGATGCGGGCACCCGGTCAGATTACCGTTCGCGGCACGCCGAGGCGGCTCAGTAGGCTCGGGCCCGTGCGAGCCCACCATCGCCCCCGGAACCCCGTACGCGTCACGGCGGCTCGCGTCGTCGGCGCCGCGGCCCTGCTGGCCCTGGCTTTCGCGCCCGCCGCCACCGCATCCGCCGAGGCCGCGCGACCCGCCCCGGCCCCGGCATCCGGGTGGAGCGCCGGCGGGGTCGACGACTTCGTGTTCGAGTCGTTCCACGCCGACTACGCGCTCGACCGCGACGCCGACCGCGCCTCGCGCCTGCACGTGGTCGAGACCCTCGTCGCGGTGTTCCCCGAGATCGACCAGAACCACGGCATCGAGCGCGCCATCCCCCGCAGCTACGCGCGTGTCGACCTCGGCCTCGAGATCGTCGGGGTGACCGACGCGTCGGGCGCGCGCCTCGACTACTCGCTTCAGGAGGACGACTACGACGGCTCCTTCCTCGTGCTGCGGATCGGCGACGCCGACAGCTACGTGCACGGGCGCCAGAGCTACGTGATCGAGTACACGATGCGGGACGTGGTGCGCTCCTTCGGGGACACGGGCGTCGACGAGCTGTACTGGGACCTCAACGGCACGGGCAGCGCGCAGCCGTACGGGCGGGTGTCCGCCGAACTCACCCTCTCCCCCGCGCTGCGCGGCACGCCCACCGGCGCGGGCACCTGCTACGTGGGCGGCTACGGCGACACCACGACGTGCCCGATCGACATCACCGCGAACGGGGCGTCGGTCGACGTCGCGGACCTCGGCCCCCACGAGACGGTCACCTGGGCGATCGCCTTCCCGAGCGGCACCTTCCGCGCGCCGCCGCTGCCGAGCGACTCGTGGATCGTGCGGGCGATCCCGTGGGTGCTCATCGGCATCGCCGGCGTCTGCCTCCTGATCGTGCTGTGGCTGCGCCTGCGGGTCTTCCGCAACGCCCCGGGTCGCGGCGGCATCGTCGTGCCGCAGTACGAGGGCTACCCGGAGCTGGGGGTCATGGAGGCGGCGGTGCTGCTCGGCCGGGAGCCGCGCGGGCTGCCGGCCCAGTTCGTGCAGTTCGTGGTGACGCGCGCAGCCCGGCTCGTCGACCGCGGCGAGAAGCACGGCGCGAAGGCGCGCTATCGTCTCGAGCTGGTCGACGCATCCGGGCTCGACCGCGACGACGCGATCGCGGTCGCGTCGTTGTTCGGCGGCACGGGGAAGGGCACGGGCATCGAGCTCGACACCGCGGACCGCAAGCTCGGCGACCGCATCGCGACGCTCCGCAGCAAGGTGCGGACCGAGGTCGCCCGCCGCTACCGCACGACCATCCGTTCGCGGTGGACGACCGTCGTGCGGATCGCGCTGTTCGTCAACGGCCTCGCCGCGGTCGTGATCGCGTTCTGGGCGGCGGATGCCGAGGCCGGCACCTCGCTGCTGATCTGGCAGCTGATCGCGGTGTTCGTGGCGGGCGTGCTGCTGTTCGGCTATGCGGGCTCGCCCGAGGTGCTCACCCCGGAGGGCGCCCTCGCCCGTGAGCACCTGGACGGCATCCGCGACTACCTGGAGCTCGCCGAGGCGGACCGCATCCGGGTGCTGCAGAGCCCGGAGGGCGCCGAGCGCACCCCTGTCGACACGGGCGACCCGGAGACGGTGGTGCGGCTGAACGAGCGCCTGCTGCCCTATGCGATCCTGTTCGGGATCGAGGAGCGCTGGCAGCGCGAGCTGGGGACGATGTACGCGACGACGCCCACCGAGCTCGCCCCCGTGCTCGGCTCGACGCGGCTGTCGTCGTTCGCGGCGGGCTATGCGGCGGCGAGTTTCGCCACGACTCCCCCGCCATCCTCGTCCTCGTCGTCGTGGTCGGGTTCGGGCGGCAGCGGCTTCTCCGGCGGATCCGGTGGCGGCGGATTCGCGGGCGGCGGAGGCGGCGGAGGCGGTGCCGGCGGGTGGTGAACCCTGCAGACTTGATCTCCCAGAGATCCACCGTGAGGGGTTGATGTTGCAGGGATCATCCCCGTAGGCTTGATTCAGGAGGACCGCCATGTTCGCCATCACCGCCGACCAGATCGACAGCCGACACCGCCCCGACCACGCCGAGGCGGCGCTGACGCTGCTCACCCGCATCGGTCGCGACCGTCTCGCCCTCCCCGCCGACCGCACGGCGGGCGACGAGGTGCAGTCGCTCACCTCCGATCCGGCCGTAGCGCTCGAACTCGTCCTCGAGCTCGCCCGCACGGGGCTGTGGAGCGTCGGTATCGGAATCGGCGACGTGCGCACCCCGCTGCCCGCCGCCACCCGCGCGGCGACGGGCGAGGCGCTCGTCGCCGCCCGTGAAGCCGTCGAGGCCGCCAAACGACGCCCCTGGCGCGTGGCCGTCGGCGGCGACAGCCTCCGCCCCCGCGCGGCCACCATCCAGGCGATGCTCGAACTCCTGCTGCAGCTGCGCGAGCGGCGCTCCCCCGAAGGCTGGGAACTGTACGATCTGGTCGAGTCGGGGCTCACCCAGGCGGAGGCCGCCGAGCGGCTCGGCATCACCCCGCAGGCCGCGAGCAAGAGGGCGATCGCCGCCGGGGTGCGCCTGGACGCGACGGCCCGCGACGGGATCGTGGAACTGCTCGCGCTCGCGGACGGCGCCGACGCCGCACCGACGCGGAAGACGGAGGAGGACGCGTGATCGTCATCGGCTACCTGATCTGGGCGCTCGCGCTGCTCGTCATCGCGGGAGCGATCGTGGCGACCGTGCTCGCCGCACGGCTCGGCCGCCCCCGGCTGGCGCTGCTCGCCCTCATCCCGGTCGCCGGCGGTCTCCTCGCGGCGGCCTTCGGCATCCGCCTGCTGCCCGAGCCGCACCCCTACGCCGTCGTCCTGGCGCTCGGCGTCGCCGCGCTCGGCATCCTCGCCGGCAGCCCCCTCACGGTGGTCGTGCTCGACCTGGCGAGCCGCGGTGCCCCCGTGCGCCGCGGCGCCCACGGGGGCATCCTCATCCGCCGGGAGCGAACGGGCGAGGAGCAGGAGGTGCTGCGCGGCGGCACGACGATCGGTCTGCTCGAGCGCGCCGCCATCGTCGGCGCGATCGCCGTCGGTCACCCCGAGGTGATCGCCGCCCTCATCGCCGTCAAGGGCCTCGGCCGCTTCTCGGAGCTCGACTCGGCCGCCGCCCGCGAGCGGTTCATCATCGGCACCCTCTCGAGCATGCTCTGGGCGGGCGCCTGCGCCGTGCTCGTGGCGCTCACGGTCGCGTGAGGCGACCGCGCGGCGCCGACGCACGGTAGGCGGAGACGGTGGGGTCGCCGGGGATCCAGAAACGCAGGGGGAACGCGTCGGTGCCGCCCGCCCCCGAGACGCCGACGCGTGGGCCGACCTCGACGGGCGACGGATGCGGGGCCGGTTCGAGCAGGAAGGGAGCGACGCCCAGCGCGGCCGTGTCGTCGGTGAGCGCGATGCCGAGCGCCTTCGTGAGGCGGGCCGGGCCCCGCGCGAGCTCGGCATCCGACCTCGCCGTCGGACGACGCTCGCGCGCGAGCTCGAACCCGTCGACGACCTCACCCGCCCGCAGCAGCACGGCGCTCGCGACCCCCGCGGGCGAGCACACGACGTTCGCGCACACGTGCATGCCGTAGCTGAAGTACACGTAGAGGTGACCGGGCTCGCCGAACATCGTCCGCGTGCGCGGCGTGACGCCCCGGAAGGCGTGCGAGCCGGGATCGGCCTCGCCGAGGTAGGCCTCGACCTCCGTGAGGCGCACCGACACGCCGCGGCCGGTCAGCACGGACCCCAGCAGCAGGGGCGCGACCTCGTCTGCCGGACGCGCGAGAAGCTCCGCGAGCCCGCTCAGAAGCCGATCCCGCTCACGAGCGCGTACACGACGACGCCCGCGACCACCACGACCGCCGCCCCGACGAGCAGCCACCGGATCCAGGGGCGACGGGCGTCGACGTCGCGCCGGTAGTCCTTCGCGTCCTCGCGGCGCGCACGCGGGTCGCCCTTGCCGGAGAGCGTCATCCGGCCACCTCCGCGACGCGCGCGGCGAGCGCGGCGAGCTGCTCGGCGACACGCTCCGGTGCAGTACCCCCCGCCCCCGCGCGGCTCGCGATCGAGCCCTCGACCGTGAGCACCTCGCGCACGTCCGGTGTCAGCCGGGCGTCGATCGCGGCGTACTGCTCGTCGCTCGGCTCGTCGAGCTCGAGTCCGTTCGCCTCGCAGAACCGCACGAGGGCGCCCGAGATCTCGTGCGCCTCGCGGAACGGCACGCCCCTTCGCACGAGGTGGTCGGCGACGTCCGTCGCGAGGGAGAAGCCCTGCGGGGCGAGCTCGGCCATCCGCTCCGTGTCGAACTCGAGCGTCGCCACCATGCCCGTGAAGGCCGGCAGCAGCACCTCGAGGGTGCGCACCGAGTCGAACACGGGCTCCTTGTCCTCCTGGAGGTCGCGGTTGTAGCCCAGCGGGAGCGCCTTGAACGTCGCGAGCAGCCCCGTGAGGTTGCCGATGAGGCGCCCCGACTTGCCGCGCGCGAGCTCGGCGATGTCGGGGTTCTTCTTCTGCGGCATGATCGACGACCCCGTCGAGTAGCCGTCGTGCAGCCGCACGAAGCCGAACTCGCGGGTGTTCCAGAGGATGATCTCCTCCGCCAGGCGCGAGAGGTCGATGCCGAGCTGCGCGGCGATGTAGGCGAACTCGGCGACCACGTCGCGGCTCGCGGTCGCGTCGATCGAGTTCGGCATCGGATGCCCGAGCCCCAGCTCGGCCGCGATCGGGGCAGGATCGAGCCCCAGGGCTCCGCCGGCGACAGCGCCCGCCCCGTAGGGCGACTCCGCGGCGCGCACGCGCCAGTCGCGCAGGCGCTCGAGGTCGCGCACGAGCGGCCACGCGTGGGCGAGCAGGTGGTGCGCGAGCAGCAGCGGCTGCGCGTGCTGCAGGTGGGTGCGCCCCGGCATGACGGCCGCCGGGTGCGCCTCCGCCTGCGCCGCGAGGGCGTCGACCAGCTGCACCACGAGGTGGCGGATGCGCGCGGCATGGTCGAGCAGGTAGAGGCGTGCGAGCGTCGCGATCTGGTCGTTGCGGCTGCGCCCGGCGCGCAGCTTGCCGCCGAGCTCCGCCCCGACGACGGCGATGAGCTCGCGCTCGAGCGCGAAGTGCACGTCCTCGTCCTCGGGGAGCGGGCGGATGACGCCGTCGCGGATGCCGCGGTCGATGACGTCGAGGCCCTCCAGCATGCGCCCCAGCTCCCCGTCGTCGAGGTAGCCGGCGGCGGCGAGCGCGCGGGCGTGGGCGCGCGAGCCCTGCAGGTCGTAGGGCGCGAGCTCCCAGTCGAAGTGGGTCGAGCGGCTCAGCTCCTGGAGCTCGGGCGACGGTCCGCTCGCGAAGCGGCCACCCCAGAGGCTCGCGCCCCCGGCCCGTTCTCCGGTGCCTGCGTCGGGGATGTCCGGTCCGGAGATGGTCGGGCCTTGTGCCATCGGTTCTGGTCTCCTCGTGTCGTGTCCAGTCTAGAAGTCGCGGGCGCCTCATAAGCTTGCGTCATGTCCGAGCCGACCACGCCTCCCGTCCCGTCCACCCCGGAGTCCGTCCCGCAGGCCGCCGAGCCCGCCGCATCCGCCCCGGCGGAGGCGACCCCGGCGCCGCGCTACGGGGAGTTCGCGCCGGTGGAGTCGACGGCCGCGCCCGTCTCCGCGCCCCCCGCCCTCCCGGATGCCGCGGCGCAGGGAATCCCCGCGGCGCCCGGCCAGCCCGCCATGTACGCGGATGCCGCGCCGGGTGGCGTCGGACATCCGGGGGTCCCCGCCGCGCCCGGGTATCCGCAGCAGCCGGGGTATCCGCAGCAGGGGTACCCGCAGCAGCCCGGGTACCCGCAGCAGACCGGGTACCCGCAGCAACCGCAGGCCGGCCACCCCCAGCAGGGGTACCCGCAGGCGCAGCCCGGCTACCCGCAGCCCGGCTACGGCCAGCCCGCGTACGGTCAGCCGGTGTACGGCCAGCCGGGATTCAACGGCGCGCCCGCACCGAAGCGGCGCACCTGGGACGTCGTCCTCACGATCATCTTCCTCGTGCTGGGCCTCGGGGGCGCGCTGCTCGGCGTGCTCTACGGCGTGCTGTTCAGCTCGCCCGAGCTGCTCAGCGAGAGCTTCCGGCAGCAGGGGCTCGGCGACTTCGACGGCGAGATCGGCGTCGCCCCCATCGTGCTCATCGCCAGCCACATCGTGCTGTATCTGGTGGCCGCCGGCCTCTCGGTCCTGCTGCTCGTGAAGAAGAAGATCGCGTTCTACGTCCCGCTCACCGCGGGCGTCATCGCGGCGATCGTCTTCTGGGCGACGATCGTCACCGTGATGGCGAGCGACCCCGACTTCGCCTCGACGTACGGCGTCTAGCGTCGCTCAGGCGCGCTCCAGCAGCCACACGAGCAGCGCCTTCTGGGCGTGCAGGCGGTTCTCCGCCTCATCCCAGATGACGCTCTGCGGCCCGTCGATCACCGTCGACGCGACCTCGTAGCCCCGGTCCGCGGGCAGGCAGTGCAGGAAGATCGCGTCGGATGCGGCGAGCGCCATGAGCTCGTCGGTCACCTGATAGCCGCCGAAGGTGGCGACGCGGTGCGCCTTCTCCTCCTCCTTGCCCATCGACACCCAGGTGTCGGTGACGACGACGTCGGCGCCCGCGACGGCCTCGAGGGGATCCGTGTAGATGGCGACCGAGCCGCCCGTCTCGGCCGCGCGGCGGTCGGCGTCGGCGACCACGGCATCCGCCGGGCTGAACTCGGCGGGCGCCGCGACCCGCACGTGCATTCCGGCGGTGGCACCGGCGAGCAGGTAGCTGTGGGCCATGTTGCTCGCGCCGTCGCCGAGGAAGGTGACGGTGAGCCCCGCGAGCGCGCCCTTGTGCTCGCGGATGGTGAGCAGGTCGGCCAGCAGCTGGCACGGGTGGAAGTCGTCGGAGAGGGCGTTGACGACCGGTACCGTGGTGCCCGCCGCCATCTCCTCGAGCCCCGCCTGCGCGTAGGTGCGCCAGACGATGGCCGACACCATCCGCTCGAGCACGCGCGCCGTGTCGGACGGCGTCTCCTTGCCGCCGAGCTGGCTGTTGGCCGTCGAGATGATGAGCGGGCTGCCGCCGAGGTCGGCGATGCCGACCGCGAAGCTCACGCGTGTGCGGGTGGACGACTTGTCGAAGATCACGGCGACCGTCTGCGGGCCGTCGAGGGGCTTGCGCGCCCAGCGGTCCGCCTTGATCTGCTCGGCCAGGTCGAGGATCTCGGCCTGCTCCACCGGGCTCAGGTCGTCGTCGCGCAGGAAGTGGCGGGTCATTCGTGGTCTCCCGGGTCGGTGTGAGGGATGTCGAGGGCCTCGGTGAAGAGGCGGGTGAACTCGTGCAGCTCGTCGTCGCCGATGATCAGCGGCGGCGCGAGGCGGATGCGGCTCTCGTTCGCGGCGTTGATGATGAGGCCGCGGTCGAGGGCGCGGCTCGCGACGATGCCGGCGACGGGTTCGGCGAGGCCGATCCCGAGCAGCAGGCCACGGCCCTGGATGTCGGTCACGAGGGGTGAGCCGATGAGCTCGATGCGGGCCCGCAGCTCGGCGCCGCGGCGACGGGCGTTGCCGACGAGGTCCGCACGCTCGATCTCGCCGAGCACGGCGTTCGCGGCGGATGCGGCGAGCGGGTTGCCGCCGAAGGTCGAGCCGTGGTGCCCGGGCCCGAAGAGCTCCGACGCCGCGCCGAAGGTGACGAGGGCACCGATCGGGAAGCCGCCGCCGATGCCCTTCGCAAGCGCCACGGCATCCGGAACGATGCCCTCGTGCTGGAAGGCGAACCAGTCGCCGGTGCGGCCCGCGCCGGTCTGGATCTCGTCGAGGATCAGCAGCGCACCGTGGCGCGCGGTCAGCTCGCGCGCGGCGCGCAGGTAGCCCTCCGGCAGCTCGACGACCCCGGCCTCGCCCTTGATGGGCTCGACGACGAGCGCGGCGACGCCGCCGGGGGCGAGCGCCGCCTCGAGCGCCTCCACGGTCGAGGGGAGGTGCTCGACGCCTGGCAGCAGCGGCTCGAACGGCCCGCGCAGGGCGGGCTTGCCGGTGAGGCTGAGCGAGCCGATCGTTCGTCCGTGGAAGGCGTTCTCGAGCGCCAGGATGCGGGGCCTGCCGGTGAGCTTCGCGAGCTTGACGGCGGCCTCGATCGCCTCCGCGCCCGAGTTGCAGAGGAACACCCGGTCACCGCCCGTGAGCCGGGTGAGGCGATCGGCGAGCTCGAGCTGCGGCTCGGTCGCGAAGTAGTTGGAGACGTGGGCGAGCCTCGCCGCCTGGCGGCTCACGGCGTCGACGAACGCCGGGTGCGCGTGCCCGAGCGCGTTGACCGCGATGCCGGCCAGGAAGTCGAGGTACTCCTTGCCCTCGACGTCCCACACCCGGGAGCCCTCGCCGCGTGCGAGCACGGCGAGCGGCGCGGGGGCCGAGCGCATCATGACGCGGGAGAAGAGCTCCGCGTAGTCGGGGGTGGCGCTCATGCGGGCACCACCTCGGTGCCGATCCCGGCATCCGTGAAGATCTCGAGCAGGATCGAGTGCGGGCGGCGACCGTCGATGATGGCGGCCTTCGGCACTCCCCCGTCGACCGCCTCCAGGCACGCCGACATCTTCGGGATCATGCCCGACTCGAGGCTCGGCAACAGCTCGGCGAGCTCCGCGCGCGTGATCTGCGAGACGAGCGAGTCGCGGTTCGGCCAGTCGCGGTACAGGCCCGCGACATCCGTCAGCACGACGAGCTTCTCCGCGCCGAGCGCCACGGCGAGCGCGGCGGCGGCGGAGTCGGCGTTGACGTTGAGCGACTGCCCCGGGACGTCGGCGTCCGGCGCGATCGAGGAGACGACGGGGATGCGTCCCGCGTCGATCTCCGCGAGCACAGCCGCGGGGTCGACGGCGATCACGTCGCCGACGAGACCGATGTCGACGGGCTGCCCGTCGATCACGACGCCGCGCCGACGGGCCGTGAACAGCCCCGCGTCCTCCCCCGAGATCGCGGAGGCGAGCGGCCCGTGCCGGTTGATGAGCGTCACGAGCTCGCGGCTCACCTGCCCGGTGAGCACCATCCGCACGACCTCCATCGCCTCGGGGGTCGTCACCCGATAGCCGCCGCGGAACTCGCTCGGGATGCCGAGCCTGTCGAGCATCGCCGAGATCTGAGGGCCGCCACCGTGCACGACGACCGGCTTGAGGCCCACCGAGCGCAGGTAGACCATGTCCTCCGCGAAGGCGCGCTGCAGCGACTCGTCGACCATGGCGTTGCCGCCGAACTTGACGACGACGATGCGCCCGGCGAAGCGCAGCAGCCAAGGCAGGGACTGGATGAGGGTGTCGGCCTTGACGGCGGCGTCCAGCATCCGGTGGTCAGGAGAGGTGGTCATGATGCGTAGGCGCTGTTCTCGTGGACGTAGTCGTGGGTGAGGTCGTTGGTGAGGATCGTCGCGCTCGACCCGCCGGCATGGAGGTCGATGAGCACCTGCACAGCACGCGGCCGCAGGTCGACCTCAGTGCGCGGCCGGTCCGGGCCGCCCGCCGAGCACACCCGCACGCCGTTCATCGACACGTCGACCGCGTAGGGGTCGACGGCGGCCGAGGTGGTGCCGATCGCGGCGAGCACGCGCCCCCAGTTGGGGTCGTTGCCGAACACCGCCGCCTTGAACAGGTTGCTGCGTGCGACCGCGCGACCCACCTCGACCGCGTCGTCCTCCGATGCGGCCCCCACGACCTCGATCGCGATGTCGTGGCTCGCCCCCTCGGCATCCGCCTGCAGCTGGCGTGCGAGGTCCTGGCAGAGCTCCACGAGCGCGGCGGTGAAGGCGGCGGGCTCCGGCTCCAGCCCCGATGCGCCGCTCGCGAGCAGCGTGACCTGGTCGTTGGTCGACATGCAGCCGTCGGAGTCGAGGCGGTCGAAGCTCACACGGGTCGCCGCGCGCAGTGCCGCGTCGAGCTCGGCGGGCAGCAGCACGGCGTCCGTCGTGATGACGACGAGCATCGTCGCGAGGCCGGGCGCGAGCATGCCGGCCCCCTTCGCCATGCCGCCGATCGTCCAGCCGTCGCGGCGGACGACCGCGGTCTTGGGCTTCGAGTCGGTCGTCATGATCGCCTCGGCGGCGTCCGGGCCGCCGCCCTCGGCGCGCTCCACGGCGGCCTCGTGCGCGCCCGCGAGCAGCTTCGCACGGTCGAGCTGCTCGCCGATGAGGCCCGTCGAGCAGACGAGCACGTCGCCCGCCGAGACCCCGAGCGCGTCGCCGACCGCCTCCGCCGTGGCGTGGGTGGTCTGGAAGCCCTCCGCGCCCGTGAAGCAGTTCGCCCCGCCCGAGTTGAGGATGATCGCGCTCACGGTGCCGTCGGCGATGACCTGCTCCGACCAGATGATCGGGTTGGCCTTCGCGCGGTTGCTCGTGAAGACCGCCGCGGCGCTGCGCAGCGGCCCCTCGTTGACGACGAGCGCGAGGTCGCGCTTGCCGAAGGGCTTGAGGCCCGCCGCGACGCCCGCGGCGGTGAATCCGGATGCGGCGGTGACGCTCACGGGGCGACTCCGTTCACGGGAAGGCCCGCGGTCTCGGGCAGCCCGAGCGCGAGGTTGGCTGATTGGATGGCGGCACCCGCGGTGCCCTTGACGAGGTTGTCGATCGCGGAGACCACCACGACTCGGCCCGCCGCCTCGTCGACGGCGAGCCCCATGAGCGCCGTGTTGGCGCCGGTCGTGTCATTCGAGCGGGGGAACGATCCGGCGGGGAGCACCCGCACGAACGTCTCGCCCGCGTAGGCGCCCTCCCAGGCCTCGCGCACATCGGCGGCCGAGACGCCGGGGGCGAGGCGCGCGGTCGAGGTGGCGAGGATGCCGCGCGACATCGGCACGAGCACGGGCGTGAACGAGATCGTGACGCCCTCGCCGCCCGCCGCGGTCAGATTCTGCACGATCTCGGGCGTGTGCCGGTGGATGCCGCCGACGGCATAGGCGGACGCGGATCCCAGGATCTCGCTCGCGAGGAGGTCGGTGCGCAGCGCCTTGCCGGCGCCCGAGGTGCCGACCGCGAGCACCGACACCAGGTCGTGAGCCTCGACCACGCCCGCGGCGACGCCGGGGGCGAGACCGAGGGTGATCGCGGTCACGTTGCAGCCGGGCACCGCGATCCGCGTCGCGCCGACGAGGTTGGCGCGCTGCTTGGCGGCGCCCCCCTCGAGCAGCAGCTCCGGCATCCCGTACGTCCAGGCGCCGTGGTACTCGCCGCCGTAGAACGCGTCCCAGGCGCGCTCGTCGGTGAGCCGGTGGTCGGCGCCGCAGTCGACGGCGAGCACGTCGTCGGGCAGCTGGGCGGCGATCGCGCCGGATGCGCCGTGCGGCAGCGCGAAGAAGACCACGTCGGCGTCCGCGAGCACACTCGCCTCGGTCGGCTTCAGCTCGAGCTCGCCGAGGCTCACGAGGTGCGGATGCACCGCACCGAGGCGCTGACCCGCGTTCTGGTGGGCGGTGACGGTGCGGACCTCGAACTCGGGGTGGGCGTCGAGCAGCCGCAGCAGCTCGCCCCCCGCGTATCCGCTCGCGCCCGCGACGGCGACGGAGATGGGCATGGGTTCAACCTTATTGTTCGTGCGACAGGGGCTGAGACGGCGACGTCACACGAGAGGCTGAGGTGCGGTCAGCGCTGCGACGTCGCCGAGATTCGGCGCACGCGGCGGAGGCGGCGGAGCTCCACGCTCTCGAACCGCATCCGCTGACCCATGCGCACGAGGCTAGCAGAGGAGCTCAGAGGGTCGGGAATCGTCCGTCCCGCGCGGCCTGGTCGAAGGCGGCGTGGTCGGCCTCGGCCTGATCGGCGTAGGCGACCCCCCACCGCGCGACGGCGCGCTCGAATGCGTCCGAGCGGCCGAGATAGCCCGCGATATAGGGCACAGCCGGGCTCTGGGCGTGGCCTCGGGCGAGCACCCAGGCGCATGCGCGGGCGTACCAGCGGAAGGCGTCCTCGTCGAGCGTCTCGACCTCGACCGAGGAGTTGCCGTCGCGGAACTGACGCACGTAGAAGGCGCGCCCGTCGTTCTCGAGGTAGCCGAGGAACGGATCGGAGACCGCCTGCAGCACCCGCTGCCCGCTCACCACCCGGTACCCGTGCTCGGCGATCGCACGCCCCTCGCGCATACCCGGCAGCGCCTCCCCCGGCATCCCGCCGTACTCGTACGCCACCGCCTGCCCTGCCTGCTTCACCTGCATCACGAGCGGCTCGCGGTCGGGGCCCGACATCGCGATGATGTAGCACCGCGTGCCGACGCTGCCGACGCCGACCACCCGGCGCACGAGGTCGTCGATGCGGTAGTGAGTGAACAGCAGCGCGACGTCGGCGCGCACCGTCAGCAGATACTGCTGGAACAGCTCCTCGACGACCGCACGCAGCTCCTCGCCGACGTGGGCGGTCACGGGCGGATCCTCGAGGAAGCGACGACGTCCGTCGTCGCCGAGCGCCGTCGTCCGGGCGATGACCCGCGACGAGGTGCGGCGCTTCGCGGCGCGGCGCGCCGCGCGCACGACGTCGCGGAGGCTGCCCGGAACCGTGCCCTTGCCGTCCAGGTCGATCCGGCGGTAGTAGCGTTCCAGCGCCGGAAGCGCATCGAAGTCGCGGATGGCGGTGCGGTAGGCGGCCGCCGTCGCGACCGCCGCGGCCTCGGCATCCGCAGCGCTCGCCCCTCGCGCGCGGGCGGCGACGACGATGCTCGCGACCAGCCGCTTCACATCCCACTCCCACGGCGCGACGGCGGCCTCGTCGAAGTCGTTCATGTCGAAGACGAGGGTGCGCTGCGGCGAGCGGTAGAACCCGAAGTTGGAGAGATGCGCGTCGCCGGAGATCACGACCTGCGCACCCGTCACCGGGTCTCGAGCCAGGTCGGCGGCCTGCACGGCCGCGGTGCCGCGGTAGAAGGTGAACGGGCTCTCCCGCATCCGCTCGGTGCGCAGGCCGATGAGCTCGGGCACGCGGTCGATGTTCTGCGCCTCGATGATGCCGAGCGGGTCGCGCCCGCCCGGATCCCGGTACTCGGCGTGGGCGGAGCGCGGCACCTGGGCACGCCGGGCCCGGCCCGCCTCGCGCAGTTCCGCGGCGGAGTACATGTCGAGCTCGTCGAGCTGGGTGAGGTTCATCGGCGTCCTTCCCGGTGCCCGTGAATCTAGTCGTTTCCGCGCGCTACAGTGAGCCCACCACGCCCCGACGAGAGGAAGCACCACCATGGCCCAGTACGACGACCTCCTGGCCCAGATCCCCATCGGCGACATCGCGAAGCAGCTCGGCATCAGCGAGGATGTCGCGGAGGACGCCGTGAAGCAGGTGATCCCCGGCCTCGTCGGCGGCCTGAAGGCCAACGCGGACGAGGGTGGTGCGGAGTCGCTGGAGAAGGCGCTCACGAAGCACAAGGGCGCCAAACTGACCGGCGTCGCCGATGTGGACACCGAAGACGGCAAGAAGATCGTGAAGCACGTGTTCGGCGGCAACGAGGACGCGGTCGTCTCGAAGCTCGCCGACTCCTCCGGGAAGTCGGAGGTAACCGACGTCATCATCAAGAAGGTTCTGCCGATCGTCGCACCCATCGTGCTCGCCTGGCTCGCCAACAAGTTCCTCGGCGGCTCCTCCGGGGGCGCGTCGAAGAACTCGTCGAAGAACTCCTCCGACGGCGGCCTCGGCGACCTGCTGGGCGGGCTCCTCGGCGGCGGATCCTCCTCCGGCTCCTCGGGCGGCACGGGCGATCTGCTCGGCGGGCTCCTCGGCGGGCTCCTCGGCGGCGGCACGAAGTAGCGCCGGCCACCCCTGCGTCCTCCCGAACGAACGCGGATGATGCGCGCGGCTACTCGCGGAGGGTCGCCCCGAAGCGCTCGGCGGCACGGGCGAGGCCCGCGAGCTTCGCGTCGGTGGCCTCCGCCGCCGTGAGGGTTCGGTCGGCGGCCCGGAAGCGCAGCGCGAAGGTCAGCGACTTGCTCCCCTCCTGCACGCCCTGCCCGCGGTAGTCGTCGACGAGGCGGATGTGCTCGAGCAGCTCCCCCGCGCCCTCGGCCACCGCGTCGCGGACGTCGCCGGCCGGAACCTGCGCGTCGACGACGAGCGAGAGGTCCTGGGTCGCGGCGGGCAGGGTGCCGATGGGCGTCGCCTGACGATCGTAGGCGCCGAGCTCCACGAGGACGTCGAGGTCGAGCTCGTAGACCGCGACGACGCGCGGAAGGTCCGACTCGAGCGCGAGCGCGGGCAGCAGCTCGCCGGCCACGCCGACGACCCGATCCCCCACCCGCAGCTCGGCCGTGCGTCCCGGGTGCAGCGCCGGGTGGGCGCCCTGCGCCGGCCGGATGTCGACGCCGAGTGCGAAACCCACCTGCCGCACCGCGTCGAGCGCGTCGCCGAGTCCCGCGGGCACGGCGGCCGCGCCGGGCTGCTTCGGCAACGCCTCGCCGAGGAACAGCCCCGCGACGTGGCGCGCCTGCGGCGGGATGCCCGCGCCGAGGCGCGCGAGGGTGTCGTCACCCGGGCGCTCCGCCCCCAGCGGGATGAACTCGGTGCCGTAGGCGACGCCCACCTCCGGGCGGAAGACGGCACCGATCTCGAACAGGGCGAGGTCGGTGAGCCCGCGCGCGAGGTTGCGGTGCGCGATCTCGGCGAGCCCGGGCAGCAGGGTACGGCGCAGCAGGGAGACCTGCGCGTCGAGCGCGTTCGCGAGCCGCACGGATGCCGCGCCCGGCTCGTAGCGCTCGGCCACCGCATCCGCCACGAACGGGTAGGCGAGCACCTCGGTCGACCCGGCGGCGGCGAGCGTCTGCGCGACGCGGCGGCGGGCCGCCTGCGCCCGCGTGAGGCCGCGGCCTGCGGGGGCGATCGGCAGCTCGGCGGGGATGCGGTCGTAGCCGGTGATGCGGGCGACCTCCTCGACGAGCGAGACGTCGTCGACGAGGTCGGGACGCCAGCTCGGCGGCGTGACGGTGAGGAGCTCGCCGTCGGCCTCGACGGTCGCGCCGATGAGCTCGAGCGTGCCGACGACCTCGTCGCGCGTGTACGGCACGCCGATGACGGCCGCGGCGCGGTCGAGCGGGAGCCGCACGGGCGGGAGCGGCGTCGAGGCGTCGTAGAGCGCGCCGAGACCCTCGTCGACGGTGCCGCCCGCGAGTTCGACCAGCAGCTCGGCGACGCGTGCCGTGGCGAGCGGGGCGAGGGTGGGGTCGACGCCGCGCTCGTAGCGCTTCGCCGCCTCGCTCGGGAGCTTGTGGCGGCGCACGCTGCGGGCGACCGTCACCGGGTCCCAGATGGCCGCCTCGATGAGCACGTCGCGGGTGTCGCCTCCGAGCTCGCTGTACGCACCGCCCATGACGCCCGCGAGGCCCAGCACGCGCTGGGCATCGGCGACGACGAGGTCGGCGGCGTCGAGGGTGCGCTGCTTGCCGTCGAGGGTCTCGAGCTGCTCGCCCTGCGCGGCGCGACGCACGACGAGTCCGCCCGCGTCCACCTTGGCGAGATCGTAGGTGTGGTTCGGCGCGCCGAGCTCGAGCATGACGTAGTTCGAGATGTCGACCGCGAGCGACACCGAGCGCATGCCCGCGAGCCGCAGTCGGGATGCCATCCACGGCGGCGTGGGACGCGTCGGATCGATGCCGCGCACGACGCGCACCGAGAACACGGAGCAGCCGGCGCGCCCGCGCACGGGGGCGTCATCCCCGATCTCGAGCGGGTAGCCGGATACCGGCGGCGCCTCGATCGACGCGGCGGGGTCGCGGAAGGCCGCGCCCGTCGAATGCGAGTACTCGCGCGCGATGCCGCGGATCGAGAAGGCGTAGCCGCGGTCGGGCGTGACGTTGACCTCGACGGCGGCGTCGTCGAGCCCGAGCAGCGCGATCGCGTCGGTTCCGGGCTCGGGGTCGAGCCCCAGCTCGGCGAGGCGCAGGATGCCGTCGTGCTCGTCGCCCATGCCGAGCTCGCGCGCGGAGGCGATCATGCCGTCCGAGACATGTCCGTAGGTCTTGCGCGCGGCGATCGGGAACGGCCCCGGCAGCACGGCGCCCGGCAGCGTCACGACGACCTTGTCGCCGGGGCCGAAGTTGTGCGCGCCGCAGACGATGCCGCGCGGCTCGGCCTCGCCGACCTCGACCTGGCACCAGTTGATGGTCTTGCCGTTGGACTGCGGCTCGGGCTCGGCCGAGATCACGCGGCCCACGACGATCGGGCCGGTGAGCGGGAAGCCGTGCGTGTCCTCCTCCTCGAGCCCCACCTTGACGAGGGCCGCGTGCAGGTGCTCGAGGCTCACGTCCTCGGGGAGGTCTGTCCACTCCCCCAGCCAGCTGATCGGGACGCGCATCACACCACCATCCCGAACTGCTGCGAGAAGCGCACGTCGCCCTCGACCATGTCGCGCATGTCGTTCATGTCGTTGCGGAACTGGAGCGTGCGCTCGATGCCCATGCCGAAGGCGAAGCCCTGGTACTCGTCCGGGTCGATGCCGGCAGAGCGCAGCACGTTCGGGTTGACCATGCCGCATCCGCCCCACTCGACCCAGCGCGCGCCGCCCTTGGCGTTCGGCTGCCAGACGTCCATCTCGGCGCTCGGCTCGGTGAACGGGAAGTAGTTGGGGCGCAGGCGGATCTGCGCGCCCTCGCCGAACATGGCGCGCGCGAGGTGCTCGAGTGTGCCGCGCAGGTGCGCCATGGTGAGGCCCTTGTCGATCGCGATGCCCTCGATCTGGTGGAAGACGGGGGTGTGGGTCGCGTCGAGCTCGTCGGTGCGGTAGACGCGGCCGACGGCGGCGACGTAGACCGGCAGGGGGCGTGACAGCAGCGAGCGGATCTGCACGGGGCTCGTGTGCGTGCGCATCACGAGGTGGCGCTCGGCCGGCTCCACGAAGAAGGTGTCCTGCATGGCGCGGGCCGGGTGGTCCTCGTCGAAGTTGAGGGCGTCGAAGTTGAACCACTCGTGCTCGAGCTCCGGGCCCTCGCCGATCTCCCAGCCCATCGCGATGAACAGGTCGCTCATCTCCTCCATGAGGAGGGAGAGCGGATGCCGCGCCCCGCGGTTCCAGCGCGACGGCACCGCCGTCACGTCCACAGCCTCCGCCACGAGGCGCTCCCGCTCCTCGGCGACGAGCACGCGCTCCTCGGCCGCGGCGAGCGCCTGCGTCACCCGGCCGCGAGCTTGGCCGACGAGCTTGCCCGCGGCGGCCTTCTGGTCGCCGGGGAGGTCGCGGATGGCGGCGTTCAGCAGCGCGAGCGGCGAGCTCTCGCCCGCGTGCGCGGCACGCGCGGCCTTGAGGCTCGCCGAGTCGCCCGCCTCGCCGATCGCGGCGAGCGCCGCCTCGACCGCAGCGGTGACCGTCTGCTCGGTGATGGGGTTCGACACGAGGATCGAGTCTATCGGCGGCGGGATGGGTCTCCGGCCCGCGCGCGACGCAGGTCACGGTTTCGTCAAGACCGGCCGCTCTTCCCCCCATCCGGGGGTAGACCCGTAAGGTGCTTTTATGGCGATGGATGCTGGCAAGGCCGACGAACAGCACTCCCGCACCTCCGAGAGACGCGGCGAGCCGCTCGTGGTCGTCTCGCAGGTGCAGAAGCATTACGGAGAATTCCAGGCTCTCACCGACATCGATCTCACCGTCAACCGGGGTGAGGTCGTCGTGGTGATCGGCCCCTCGGGGTCGGGCAAGTCGACCCTGTGCCGAACGATCAACCGGCTCGAGACGATCACGAGCGGCAGCATCGCGATCGACGGCAGGGAGCTGCCGAAGGAGGGTCGTGCGCTCGCCGATCTGCGTGCCGATGTCGGCATGGTGTTCCAGTCCTTCAACCTCTTCGCCCACCTGACCGTGCTCGAGAACGTGACCCTCGGCCCGATCAAGGTGCGCCACCTGAAGAAGGCGGACGCCGAGCGCGAGGCGAAGGTGCTGCTCGACCGGGTGGGCGTCGGCCAGCAAGCGGGCAAGCTCCCCGCGCAGCTCTCCGGCGGACAGCAGCAGCGCGTCGCGATCGCCCGCGCGCTCGCCATGAACCCCAAGGTCATGCTGTTCGACGAGCCGACGAGCGCCCTCGACCCGGAGATGATCAACGAGGTGCTGGACGTCATGGTCGCCCTCGCCCAGGACGGCATGACGATGATCGTCGTCACCCACGAGATGGGCTTCGCCCGGAAGGCGGCGGACCGCGTCGTGTTCATGGCCGACGGCCGCATCGTCGAGGAGTCGACGCCCGACGAGTTCTTCACGAACCCGAAGAGCGACCGCGCCAAGGACTTCCTGTCGAAGCTCATCACCCACTGACCCGCACCTGCGAAACCCGAATCACCACCTACCCGACAGCCCACAAGGCGCAACGGACCACCAAGGAAATGAGGAGGAACCCATGAGGGGCACGAGAATCCTGACCGGAGTGAGCATCGCGGCGGCAACACTGCTGGCGTTGACCGCCTGCAACAGCGGCTCACCCACATCCCCCGGCGGAACGGGGGGCGGCGAGGAGACGGGCGACGGCACGCCCTGGACGGTCGCCACCGACGTCTCACTCGACGGATCGCCGACCTTCGAGGCGATGACCAAGCGCGGCAAGGTGGTGATCGGTGTCAAGGAGGATCAGCCCGGGCTCGGCTACCTCGACGTGACCACGGGTCAGCGCACCGGGTTCGACGTCGACATCGCCCGCTGGATCGCCGCCTCGCTCGGCTTCGACGAGGACAAGATCGAGTTCAAGCCGATCGCATCCGCCAACCGCGAGCAGTCGATCGTGAACGGCGACATCGACTACTACGTGGGCACCTACTCGATCACCGACAAGCGCAAGCAGCAGATCGACTTCGCCGGCCCGTACTTCATCACCGGCCAGGGCTTCCTGGTCCGCAAGGACAGCGGCATCGACGACGTGAAGGACGTCTCGGACTTCAACGGCAAGACCGTCTGCTCGGCGACCGGCTCGACGCCGATCTCGAACATCAAGGAGAACTACCCCGAGATCAAGACGGAGGAGTACGACCTGTACTCCGCCTGCGTCGAGGACCTCATCAACGGCAAGGTGGACGCGGTGACGACCGACCAGGCGATCCTGATCGGATACGCGGCGAAGTACCCGGACGACGTCAAGGTCGTCGGCGGACTCTTCACCGAGGAGCGCTACGGTGTCGGACTCCCCAAGGGCGACGAGGTGCTGAAGGACCACATCAACACCCTCTTCACCGACGGTCACAAGATCTGGCAGGCGATCTTCGACAAGAACCTGGGCTCCTCGGGCATCCAGGTCGAGCAGCCGGCGGTCGACTGACCCCGGTGCGGGGCGGCCTCGCCGGCCGCCCCGCACCCGAACCGCGAGAAGGAGGATGCGTGGACGTCATCTTCGGGAACCTCGACCTGTGGGGCCGGGCGCTGGGCAACACCCTGCTGGTGTTCGCCTTCGGCGGCGTCATCGCCCTCGTGCTCGGGCTTGTCGTGGGCGCGATGCGCGTGTCGCCCGTACCCATCGCCCGGGCGGTGGGAACGGTCTACGTCAACATCATCCGCAACACCCCGCTGACCCTCGTCTTCTTCTTCTTCGTCTTCGGCTATCCGGTGCTCGGGCTGCCGAGGCTCTCCAACACCGTGCTCGGCATCCTGGCGATCGGCATCTACACCGCCACCTACGTCGCCGAGACGCTTCGTGCCGGCATCAGCACCGTGCCGGTCGGCCAGGCGGAGGCGGCTCGCGCGATCGGCCTCCCCTTCGGGCAGGTGATGAGCCTCATCGTGCTGCCGCAGGCGTTCCGCACGGTCGTGCCGCCCATGATGAGCGTGTTCATCGCGCTCCTCAAGAACACCACCGTCGCCGCAGGCTTCTCGATCGGCGAGCTGGCCGCCCTGCGTGCCACCATCAACGACTCGCATGATCGTCCCGGCAACCCGATGGAGGTGCTGCTCTGGGTGGCGGTCGTCTTCGTCGTGCTGGTCCTTCTGATGAGCTGGGTGCAGCGCTATCTCGAGAACCGCTGGAGGATCGCACGATGAGCTCCGTCCTCTTCGACGTGCCGGGGCCCCGGGCGCGGCGCCGCAACGGGATCCTCGCGGTGCTCACGACCGTCGTCGTCGCCGCCGTCATCGGCTTCCTCGTCTACCGCATGTCGGTGACCGGCCAGTTCTCGGCGGAGAAGTGGTACGTCTTCGGCTTCTCCACCGTGTGGGGGCAGATCCTCAAGGCTCTCGGCAATACGCTCGCGGCCTTCGGCCTCGCCGCGGTGCTGAGCCTCGTGCTGGGTTTCGCCCTCGCCATCGGCCGTCTCTCCGACCACGCGTGGGTACGCGTCCCGGTGACGGTCGTCACCGAGCTCTTCCGCGCCGTGCCGGTGCTCGTGATGATGATGCTGCTGTACTACGGCCTTCCCGACATCGGCATCAAGATGGAACCCTACTGGGCGGTCGTGCTCGCGCTCATGGCCTACAACGGCTCCGTGCTCGCCGAGGCGCTGCGTGCCGGGATCGAGTCGCTCCCGCGCGGTCAGAGGGAAGCAGGCTATGCGATCGGCCTGCGGAAGAGCGGCGTCATGCGGCTCATCCTGCTTCCGCAGGCCATCCGGGCGATGCTGCCGGTGATCGTCGCACAGCTCGTCGTCACGATGAAGGACACCGCGCTCGGCTTCATCATCACCTACCCCGAGCTGCTGTACTACGCCAAGCTCCTGAGCTCGCAACAGGGTCGGCCCATCCTGCAGTCCGCGATCGTCATCGGCGGCATCTACATCGTCATGTGCCTCATCCTCTCGGGCCTCGCGAAGTGGCTCGAGATCCGCACGCGCCGCTCGGGGCGCACCGTGCTGCCACCCCCGATCACACGCGCGACGATCGCCGCCCACGAGATCACCAACACGCAACTCATCTCGGCTCAGTTCATCGGCGGGAGCGCCGGCGACGCGGGAGGCGGTGGCGACGCAGGCAAGGGCTGATGCGTCACGTCAGCGCGCCGCCACGACCTCGTCGCGCCGGGCCGCCGGCGCGTCGAAGGCTCCGCGGTAGGCGGCGGCGGGGTGGCGCTCGTTGAGCCGCGCCGCGCCGAACAGCTTCTCGCGCAGCGGGCCCGGGGCGTACTCGGTCTGCGCGAGACCGCGCCGCTGCAGCACGGGCGTGACCTTCTCCGCGAACTCGGCGAACGATCCGGGGATCACCCAGTTGATGAGGTTGATGCCGTCGACGCCCGCCGCCTGCCACTCCTCGATGCGGTCGGCGATCTGCTCGGGCGTGCCGACGACACGCGTCGAGCCGGACGACATCCGCGCGAGGTCGCGCACCGTCGGCTCGCGGTCGGTGATGGCCGCCCGGGTCCACTCGAGGAAGCCCTTCGCAGTGTTCGTCTCGACGTCCTTGAGGAGCGTCTCGGGCGGGTACACGCGGCCGTCCGGGTCGACGACCGCCGAGTGCGCGAGGTAGCCGTCGACGCTGATGTAGCGCTCGTACTCCTCGGCCTTGGCGCGCGCCTCCTCCTCGGTGTCGCCGATCACGAAGCTCAGCCCCTGGTAGAAGGTGATGTCGCCGGGCTCCCTACCCGCCTCCACGGCCCGGCGCCGGGTGTCGGCGATCTGGGCGGCGGCCACCTCGGGAGTCGGGGCGATGATGAACACAGCCTCGGCGTGCCGCGACGCGAAGTCGCGACCGGATGCCGAGGAGCCGGCCTGGAAGAGCACGGGCGTGCGCTGCGGCGAGGGTGCGGGCAGGTGCGGCCCCTCCACCCGGTAGCGCTCCCCCACGTGGTGGATCTTGTGGATCTTCGCAGGGTCGGAGAACCAGCCGTCCTTGTCCTGCAGCAGGGCGTCGTCCTCCCACGAGCCCTCCCACAGCTTGTAGGTCACGTCGACGTACTCCTCGGCCCAGCGGTAGCGCTCCGCGTGGTCGGTGAGGCGGTCGAGGCCGAAGTTGCGGGCCCCGTTGTCTTGCACGCCCGTCACGATGTTCCACGCGACGCGGCCCCCCGAGAGGTGGTCGAGGGTCGACACCTGACGGGCGAACTGGAACGGATGCGACTGAGCCACGTTGGAGGTCAGCGCGAGCCCGATGTTCTCGGTCGACACGGCGAGCGCGCCGAGCAGCACGGTCGGGTCGTTGCTCGGGATCTGCAGCCCCTCGCGCACGTACACCGACCAGTCGCCGTCGGCGTCGCCGTAGAGGCCTGTGACGTCGGCGAAGAACATCGCGTCGAACTTCGCGGCCTCCAGCAGCTGGGCGAGCTCGATCCAGAGCCGCACGTCCGCGAACTCGTGCTGACGCGCATCCGGGCGGCGCCACTGGCCGTGGTGGATGTGCGAGGCGGTGTTCATGACGAAGGCGTTGAAACGCAGGGGCGTGGTCATTCGGTCTCTCCGGGGGATGCGGTGGCGGATGGGGTGTCGGAGTCGAGGCGCAGGAGCGCACCGACGAGGTCGCGGGTGTAGGGATGCTGCGGATCGCGGAAGACGGCCTCGGGGTCGCCGCGCTCGACGACACGCCCGTCCTTCATGACGAGGATGTCGTCGCTCACGTGGTGGATGACCCCGAGGTCGTGCGAGATGAACAGGTAGCTCACGCCGAGCGCGTCCTGCAGGGCGACGAGCAGGTCGAGGATCTGCGCCTGCACCGAGACGTCGAGCGCCGAGACGGCCTCGTCGAGCACGATGAGCTCGGGCTCCCCCGCGAGGGCGCGCGCGATCGCGACGCGCTGACGCTGGCCGCCGGAGAGCGTCAGCGGCAGCCTGCGCCGCACGGCGTCCGGGAGGGCCACGAGGCCGAGCAGCTCCCGGATGCGGTGCTCCCGCGACGCGGCGGGCAGGCGTAGGTCGAGCGCGTCGCTCAGGATCTGCTCGACCGTCCAGCGCGGGTCGAATGAGCTGAGCGGATCCTGGGCGACAACCGACACCCGACGGCGATCGGCACGGCGCCGCGTCTCGCGGATGCCCGTCCAGGGGCGGCCCGCGAGGCGCACCTCGCCCGCATCCGGCTCCTCGAGGGCGAGCACGAGACGCGCGGTCGTCGACTTGCCCGAGCCCGACTCGCCCACGATGCCGAGAGTGCGGCCGCGTTCGAGGGTGAACGAGACGTCGTCGACCGCGGTCGCGCGACCCCCGCCCGGCACCGGGTAGCTCTTCCGCAGGGCGACCGCCTCGACGAGCGGGCCGTCGGCATGCGGTGCCGCGCCCCTGGCCGGAAACTCGGGCAGCACGAAGTGGGGCGCGAGGCGCGTGTCGCGCGTGTGCCCGCCGGGCACGGCCGCGATGAGCTCACGCGTGTAGGCGTGCCGCGGGGCGCCGAGCACCTCGGCGGCGGCGCCCTGCTCGACCACCTCTCCGCCGCGCATGACGAGGATGTCGTCGGCGAGGTGGGCGACCACCGAGAGGTCGTGCGAGATGAGCACGAGCGAGACCCCGCGCTCCTTCATGGCGGCGAGCTGCGCGAGCACCTGCGCCTGCACCGAGACGTCGAGCGCCGTCGTGGGCTCGTCGGCGATCACGATCTCCGGCTCGAGCGCGATGGCGGAGGCGATGAGGGCCCGCTGCCGCAGACCGCCCGAGAGCTCGCCGGGCCGCTGCCGGGCGCGACGTTCGGGCTCGGGCACACCCACCGCGTCGAGCAGGTCGATCACCCGCCGCCGCCGTGCGCGCCGGTCGCCCCAGCCGTGCAGGCGCAACGCCTCCTCGATCTCCTTGCCGACCGGTCGCAGCGGATCGAGCGACACGAGCGCGTCCTGCAGCACGACCCCGATGCGGCGCCCGCGCACCTCGCGCCAGCGCCGCTCGCGGAATCCGCGCAGATCCTCCCCGTCGAGCGACAGCTCGTCGGCGTCGACGACCGCGCCGCGGCCCGTGAGTCCGACGAGCGTGCGCGCCGTCACCGACTTGCCGGAGCCCGACTCGCCGACGATCGCGAGGCAGCGTCCCGGATGCAGCTCGAACGACACGTCGTTCACCACCCGGCGGTGTCCCGCGGAGCTCGTGAAGCCGACCGAGAGCCCGCGCACCCGGATGCGAGGCGCATCCTTCGTCGCCGGAGCCAGCAGCCCGGCGGGTTCCGTCGTGAGCGTCATGCCTTCTCCCCCTTGTCGAGAGCGGTGCGGAGGTGGCCCCCGAGGCTCGTCGCCGCGAGCGCGAGGGCGACGATCACGAGGCCCGGGATGACGACGAGCCACGGGGCTCGCGTGATGTACGCGCGCCCCGCGTCGAGAAGCGCGCCCCACTCGGACGACGGCGGAGCGACCCCGAGGCCGAGGAACGCGAGGCTCGACGCCCAGACGATCGACTGGCCCACCGAGAGCGCGAAGATCGCCACGAGGGGACGCAGGGCGTTCGGCAGGATCTGCCGCAGGACGATGCGCCTCCGCGGGTGGCCGAGGGCGACTGCCGCCTCGACGTAGCCCGACGAGCGGGCCGCGAGCACCTGCGCGCGCACGATCCGGGCGTAGCCGGGCGCGGTGCCGATGCCGACGGCGAGCACCTGCGTCCAGGCCGACGGCCCGAGGACGGCGACGAGCAGCAGCGCGAGCAGCAGCGCGGGGAACGCGAACGCCACCTCGAGCACGAAGCCGACGACGCCCGAGAGGATGCGGCCGCCGAGCGCTGCGGCGGTGCCGAGCACGACGGCGAGGCCGAGGCTCACGGTGGCCGCACCGGCACCGATCAGGAGCGACTCGCGCGCACCCCATACGACGCGGCTGTAGAGGTCGCGGCCGGCCTCGTCGGTACCGAACCAGTGGGCGAACGACGGCGGCTGCAGGGCCGCGGCGAAGTCGTTGGCGGTCGGCGAGTGGGTCGCGAGGAGCGCGGGCCAGGCCGCCGCGAGCAGCAGGAACGCGATCACCGCGATCGCGGCAACGAGGCTCGGGGCGGGCCTCCGCCTCCGGGGGCGAGAAGCGGATACCGGGGGCGCCACCGGCGCGGGGGCGAGCGTGGTCATGCGATCCTCACTCTCGGGTCGACGGCGGTGTACAGCACGTCGACGACGAGGTTCGCGATGACGTAGACGGCGGCGATGAGCACGACGATTCCCGTCACCACCGGGATGTCCTGCGAGCTGACGGCGGTGACGAGCACGCGCCCGATCCCCGGCCGGTTGAAGATGCTCTCCACCACGACGGCGCCCGAGATGGTCGCGCCGAGCGCCCATCCGCTCAGGGTCACGGCGGGCAGCACCGCGTGCCGGAGCACGTGCCGCAGCCGGAGCTCCGTCTCGCCCATGCCGCGCATCCGGGCTGACACTACGAACGGCTGCTCGAGCGCGCGCTCGAACTCGGCCCGGGTCGCCTGCCCCATGAACCCCCCGAGCGGGATGGCGAGCGTCAGCGCGGGCAGCAGGAGCGCCTCGATGCCGTCGCCTCCCATCACGGGCGCCCAGTGCAGCGTGAGCGCGAACACGAGCAGCAGCACGATGCCGAGCCAGTAGTGCGGAAGGCCCGCCGCGACCGTGTCGACCGTCTGGCCGAGACCGCGCACGCGGGGCCCGCGGCCGGCGGTCGCGACGACCCAGACCACCATGAGCAGCCAGGCGAGCGCGATCGCGGTGAGCGAGAGCACGAGCGTCGCCGCGAGCTGCTCGCCGATGATGTCCCAGACGGGGCGGAACTGCTGGTACGAGGAGCCGAGATCGCCGCGCAGCAACCCGGCGAGGTAGTCGAGGTACTGCCGCACGAGCGGCCGGTCGAGGCCGAACTGCGCGATGATCGGCGCGAGCTCCTCGGGCGTGCGGGCGACGGCCTGGCCGCTGCGGATGTTGAGGATGGTCGTCGCGCGGTCCCCCGGGAGCGCCGCCTGGGCGAGGAACGCGGCGGTGGCCGCCCCGAGCAGCACCGTGACGGCGGACAGCGCGCGGCCGCCGACGCGACGGGCGCGCGCGAGGCCCGTGCGGGGGGAGGCGACCGGGGCGGCCACCTCCTCCCGCGCGGTGGCCTCAGCCGACGAGGTACGCGTCATGGAAGACGGGTCCCCCCTGCGAGTGCTCCTGCCAGACGTCCTTGAGGGAGCCGCCCACCGCGAGCGTCGACAGCCGGTCGTAGACGCCGATCGCGAGCGCGTGGTCCGCGATGTACTCCTGCGCCCGCTGGTAGGCGGCGTTCTGCGCGTCGACATCGCTCGCCGAGTTGCCCTCGAGGATGTAGCCCTCGAGCGTCGAGTCGTTGTAGAAGGCGTTGTTCCAGTAGTTGGGGTGGTCAGCGGTGCTCGGCCGCCAGTTGATGTAGAGGATCCCGGCGGTCACGGCCGTCCAGTAGCCGACCGTGATGTCCTTCTCCTCGGCCGTGGAGTACGCCCCCGCGAAGAACTCGCTCTGCGGCACCGGCACGAGCTGCACGTCGAAGCCGACCTTCGTCGCCTGCTCCTGCAGGGCCTGCAGGATCGCGGCGCCGTCGGCGTTGATGATCGACCCCGCACCGTAGGGGAGCACGACCGTGAGCCGTTCGCCGTCCTTCGTGCGCGTGCCGTCGTCGTCCCGGCCCGTCCATCCCGCCTCGTCGAGCAGCGCGTTCGCCTGATCCGGGTCGTAGTCGTAGCGGTCGGCGGCCTTCTGGCTGTAGCCGGGGGTCGACTGGCTGACGCCGCCGTTGCCCTCGAACGGGATGAGGCCCTGACCGATCGTCTCCACCGCGGACTCGCGATCGAGGCTGTAGGCGAATGCCTGCCGCACCTTCTCGTCGGCGAAGACGCCACGGGAGGTCGTGAAGGTCAGCTGCTGCGGGCGACCCGCGGTGACGTACTTCTCCAGCTCGTAGCCCTCGTCGCCGAGCGAGGCCCACTCGACGGCCGGCACGTCGTAGATCGCCTGCACCTCGCCGCTGCGGAGCGCCGCGACGCGCGTGGTCGCATCCGCGACGAACTTCCACTCGACGGTGTCGACGATCGCCGGGCCCTGGTGCTTCGCGTTGGCGGGCCACGAGGTGTAGTCAGGGTTGCGCTTCAGCACGATCTCGGAGCCGCGACTCCATGAGTCGACGGTGAACGCCCCGGTGCCGATCGGCGCCTCGCAGTTCTGCTCCTCGCTGCGGTTCTCGAGCGCCTCCTGCGACTGGATGCCGAAGTAGCCCTGCGTGAGGGTCTCCGGGAGGCGCGGATAGGGCCTCGCGAGATGCACGACGAGGGTCAGGTCGTCGAGCGCCTCCGCCGAGGTGTAGTAGCCGTCGAGCCAAACCTGCGCGGTCGAATTGCCGCCGGCGATCCAGTAGTCGAAGTTGTGGGCGACGACGCCCGCGGTGAGCGGGCTGCCATCCGTGAAGGTCACGTCGCCCTTCAGGTGGAAGGTCCACGCGAGCTGGTCGTCCGAGACCTCGTAGCTGTCCGCGAGCCACGGCACCGCGGTGCCGTCCTCGTCGAGCGACAACAGGCTGTCGAGCACCTGGTACGAGAGGTAGGCCTGCTCGATCCAGCCGCCGAACACGCACGCCGGCTCCTGCTGGTGCGCGTAGACGACCGTGCCCCCCTCGAGCGGTTCGCCGCCGCCCGACGCTGTGGCCGGCGCGCAGCCCGCGAGCGCGAGCAGGGCACCACCCGCGGCGAGGGCGACGAGGGGGCGGACGGGACGGGCGGTGGTGGACATCGCGATGAGGCTCCTGGTCGGGGTCGCCCCCGGACGAGGGCACCCGGGAACTGTAGGAAGCCGCCGGGCGCCCCGTCGAACCGCCGCGTCACACGCGGACGCCCGCCGTCGCCGACCGTCGTGATGCGTCACCGCACGTCACACGGCGCGTCGCACGGCGTCTCGTGGCGAGACGGGGCGCCACGGATCCGGGCGGGCGCCGACGCTCAGGAACGCTGGGCGAACGCCGACTGGTAGAGGCAGACGGAGGCCGCGGTCGCCAGGTTCATCGACTCCGCGTGCCCGTAGATCGGCACCTTGACGGCGTGATCCGCCCAGCCGAGCTGCTCGTCGGTGAGCCCGTGCGCCTCATTCCCGAACAGCCACGCCGTCGGTTCGGCGAGCCGGTCGCGGAGGGTCGGCAGCTCCTCCCCCGAGATGTCGGCGGCGAGTACCTGCATCCCGGCGCCCCGCACCAGCTGGAGCGCGTGGTCGAGGGCGCCGCCCTGGGCGAGCGGCAGGTGGAAGATCGAGCCGGTCGTCGAACGCACGACCTTCGGGTTGTAGGCGTCGACGCTCTTTCCGGTGAGGATCACGCCGTCGGCGCCCGCGGCATCCGCCGCCCGGATGATGGTGCCCGCGTTGCCGGGGTCGCGCACCTCCTCGAGGATCGCGATGAGCCGCGCGCCGCCCGCGAGCAGGTCCCTGATGGTGACGGGGAACTGGCGGGCCACCGCGACGACCCCCTGCGGGGTCACCGTGTCCGCCATCGCGTCGAGTACCGCATCCGACACCTGCTCCGGCTCGATTCCGGCGGATGCGAGACCGCGTGCGAGCTCCGGGTGCCGCTCGAAGACGCCCCGCGCCGCGAAGACGTCGACGAGCAGCTCGGGGTGGAAGGCGAGCGCCTCGCGCAGCGCCTGCGGGCCCTCGACGAGGAACAGTCCCGTCTCCTCGCGGGCGGCGCGCTTGGCGAGCTTCGCCACGGCGCGCACGCGCGGGGAACGCGGGTTGTCGATCATATGCCGATGGTAGAAAACAAAGACGGCGCGCGCCGGGAGGCGCGCACCGTCTTGTCGTGAAACTGCGGGTGACGCGAAGGTTACGCCGCGCTCTTGGGCGCGTTGACGTCCTTCGGGAGCGCGGCCTTCGCCGCCTCCACGAGACCCGCGAAGGTGCTGGGCTCGTTCACCGCGAGGTCGGCCAGGATGCGGCGGTCGACCTCGATGCCCGCGAGGCCGAGGCCCTGGATCAGGCGGTTGTAGGTGATGCCGTTCGCGCGGGCAGCGGCGTTGATGCGCTGGATCCACAGGCGACGGAACTCACCCTTCTTCGCGTGACGGTCGCGGTAGGCGTAGACGAGCGAGTGGGTGACCTGCTCCTTCGCCTTGCGGTAGAGGCGCGACCGCTGACCGCGGTAGCCCTCGGCGCGCTCGAGCGTGGTGCGACGCTTCTTGGCGGCGTTGACCGCCCTCTTGACACGTGCCATTTCTCTGAAGTCCTTCTACTCGTCCGGGCTTACTTGCCCAGAAGGCCCTTGATGACCTTGGCGTCCTGGGGAGCCAGGACGACGTCCTGGTTGAGACGACGCGTCACGCGCGACGGCTTGTTCTCGAGGTTGTGGCGCATACCCGCGCCCTGCTTCTTGACCTTGCCGGAGCCGGTGATCTTGAAGCGCTTCTTCGCACCGGAGTGCGTCTTCTGCTTGGGCATTACTCTTCCTCTGTCTTGTCGGCAGCTGCCGCGTTGTCGACGGGCTCATCGCCTGCCGGGTTCTGGGAGCGCGCCCTGTTCGCCGCGCGCTTGGCGTTCTGCTCGGCCTTCGCATCCACCTTGCTCTTGAGCGGGGCGATGATCATGACCATGTTGCGACCGTCGATCGTGGGGGTGGACTCGACCGTTCCGAACTCCGCGACATCCTCGGCGAAGCGCTGCAGCAGGCGGACGCCCTGCTCGGGCCGGGACTGCTCGCGACCGCGGAACAGGATCATGGCCTTCACCTTGTCCCCGGCCTGGAGGAAGCCCTCCGCGCGCTTGCGCTTGGTCTCGTAGTCGTGCTTGTCGATCTTCAGACGGAACCGGACCTCCTTGAGGATCGTGTTCGCCTGGTTGCGCCGAGCCTCCTTGAGCTTCTGGGCCTGCTCGTACTTGAACTTGCCGTAGTCCATGATCTTCACCACGGGAGGCTTGGAGTTCGGTGCCACCTCGACCAGATCCAGATCGGCCTCCTGCGCCAGGCGCAGGGCGTCCTCGATGCGGACGACGCCGACCTGCTCTCCGGCGGGACCCACGAGGCGGACCTCGGGGACGCGGATGCGGTCGTTGGTTCTGGGATCGCTGATGCGGGTCTCCTTCACTCGGTTTGCAGGCACGCACGTGAAGAGATCCGCACCCGTGCAACCGGCCGCCCTCGAGGGTGCTGCCGGCGGAGTGCGCCGCCGCCGTCTCGCGACAGCGACTGCCAACTCGAACCCGATAACCTGAAGAGGCGGCCAGCGGGTGGGATTGCTCCACTTGCGTTTCCGGGGAGATGGCCCCGGAGCCCGCATAAGGATAGCAGAGGAAACACCGTGACCGCAGACCCCGTATCCGCCGCCGACCCGCACGACGTGACGGACGAGATCCGCGACATCGCCGACGTGCCCGCGGTCGAGGTGATCAACACGGTGGCGGTGCACCTGCTGAGCGCCGCCGCGGTCAAGGTGGGGCTCGCCGACGACCCCGACTCCCAGACCGACCTCGACGAGGCGCGCAAGCTCATCGACGCCCTCGCGGGACTCGTCACGGCATCCGCCCCCAGCCTCGGCGACCACCACGCCCGTGCGCTGCGCGACGGCCTGCGCACCGTGCAGCTCGCCTTCCGCGAGGCCTCGCCCTTCCCCGACGAGCACGGCAAGGGCCCGGGCGAGAAGTGGACGGGCCCCGTCAGCTGAGGCGGACGGCGATCGAGTCGACGCGCGCCACGATGACCTCGTCGGCGGCCCAACGGGCCTGAAGCCGCGCGATCACGCCGCGGCGATCCGGCTCGGGCAGCTCGGGTGCGAGCCGCAGCACGACCGCGAGCTCGGCGCCCTCGAGCCGCGCCTGCGGGTCACCCGCGGCAAGGCCGATCGCATGGACGGCCGGCTCCTCGGCGACCGAGGCGCCGAAGGCGGCCGCGACCTCCGCGTCGTCGAAGGGGGGCGTCCACGGCTCGCCGGTCGCGAGAGCGCGGAACGCGGGGCCGCGCACCACGAGCTGGGTGTCGGAGCCGGGGTCGACGATCACGAGCGGCGTGCCCTCGGATGCCGCGGCGAGCGCGATACGGCTCGCCTGGATCGGGATGGGGCGCGCATCCGCGTTCCAGCGGCGCATCGCGTCGACGGAGGTGAACGCGGGAAGCACCGCACGGCCGTCGGGACCGGCGACCGTCACGATCGAGAGCTCCTGCGTCTTGTCGACGCGCTGGCCGTGAGGACCTGTGCCCTCGTCGCCCGCCTCCGTCACGAGCGGCACGAGCAGCCGCTCCGGGTGCAGCGCCGCCACCACGTCCTGGATGCCGAGCTCGCCCGCGTGGAGGCGACGGATCGCCTCGATCACCCGCTCGGGCGCCGAGCCGTCGTCGCCCGCCGCGGGGTTCTCGTGGAACCGGCGCCCCTCGAACGGGATGCCCGCGCTGTCGGCGTGCCGGTGATCCATCCGGGGTCGGGCCTCAGTCGCTCGCGACGTCGATCGCCTCGGCGAGCGTGAACGCCCCCGTGTAGAGCGCCTTGCCGACGATGGCGCCCTCGAGCCCGTGCGGCACGAGCGTGCGCAGCGCCGCGATGTCGTCGAGGGAGGCGACGCCGCCGGATGCGATGACCGGCTTGGGCGTGCGGGTCATGACCTCGGAGAGCAGCTCGAGGTTCGGGCCGCGGAGGGTGCCGTCCTTCGTGACGTCGGTGACGACGTAGCGGGCGCAACCGGCGTCCTCGAGGCGCGCGAGCACCGCCCAGAGGTCGCCCCCCTCCTTCGTCCAGCCGCGCGCGGCGAGGGTCGTGCCGCGCACGTCGAGCCCGACCGCGATCGCCTCGCCGTACTCGGCGATGACGTGCGCCGCCCACTCCGGGTTCTCGAGCGCGGCGGTGCCGAGGTTGATGCGCTTCGCGCCCGTCGCGAGCGCCGCCTCGAGGCTCGCGTCGTCGCGGATGCCGCCCGAGAGCTCGATGTTGACCCTGCGCGGGGTGTTCTTGACGACCTTCCTGATCACGCCGTGGTTGTTGCCGCGGCCGAAGGCGGCGTCCAGGTCCACGAGGTGGATCCATTCCGCACCGTCGTCGACCCACTGCTGGGCGGCGTCGACCGGGTCGCCGAAGCTCGTCTCGGTGCCGGCCTCGCCCTGGGTGAGTCGCACCGCCTTGCCGTCGGCGACGTCGACCGCCGGGAGAAGGGTGAGGGCGGGCGAGGTGGTGAACTCGGTCATCTCCGGAGCTTTCCGCGGGGCGCACCCCCGCACACAAGGTTCAGATACTAGTCCAGCATCCGGACGCCGCCACCTCAGAGGGTGGCGAGCCAGTTGCCGAGGAGGCGGATGCCCGCCTCGCCCGACTTCTCGGGGTGGAACTGGGTGGCCGACAGCGGACCGTTCTCGACGGCCGCCACGAACGGCTCGCCGTGCTCGGACCAGGTGACGCGCGGGGCGGCGAAGGCACCGATCGCGTCGAGCTCCCAGCTGCGGGCGGCGTAGGAGTGCACGAAGTAGAAGCGCTCGTCCCGGATGCCGGCGAACAGCGCGGAGTCCTCCGGGGGGCTCACCGCGTTCCAGCCCATGTGCGGCAGCACGGGGGCGCGCAGCTCCTCGACCGCGCCCGGCCACTCGCCGAGCCCCTCGGTCTCGACGCCGCGCTCCACGCCCCGCTCGAACAGGATCTGCATGCCGACGCAGATGCCGAGCACCTTGCGCCCACCCGCGAGGCGACGCTCGATGAGCTCGCCGCCGCGCACGGCGTTCAGCGCGTCCATGACCGCGGCGAAGGCGCCGACCCCCGGTACGAGCAGGCCGTCGGCCGCCATCACGGCATCCCGGTCGGCGGTCAGCTCGACACGGGCGCCCGCGACCTCGAGGGCCTTGACCGCGGAGTGGACGTTGCCGGTGCCGTAGTCGAGGACGACGACGGTGGGGGCGCTCATCTCAGAGGGCGCCCTTCGTCGAGGGCACGCCGCTCACGCGCTCGTCGCGCGCGACCGCCTGGCGGAACGCACGCGCGAACGCCTTGAACTCGGCCTCCGCGATGTGGTGCGGATCGCGTCCCGCGAGGACCGTGAGGTGGACCGTGAGCCCCGCGTTGAAGGCGATCGCCTCGAATACGTGACGCACCATCGAGCCCGTGAAGTGGCCGCCGATGAGGTGGAGCTCGAAGCCCGCGGGCTCCCCCGAGTGCACGAGGTAGGGACGGCCTGAGACATCGACCACGGCCTGCGCGAGGGCGTCGTCGAGCGGCACGAGGGCGTCGCCGAATCGGCCGATGCCCCGCTTGTCGCCGAGCGCCTGCTTGATCGCGGTGCCGAGCACGATGCCGGTGTCCTCGACGGTGTGGTGCACGTCGATGTCGGTGTCGCCCTCGGCGCGCACGGTCAGGTCGACGAGCGCGTGCTTGGCGAAGGCGGTGAGCAGGTGGTCGAAGAACGGCACGGTGGTCTGGATGTCGGACGTGCCGGTGCCGTCGAGGTCGAGGCTCAGCTCGATGCTCGACTCGCTCGTCTGGCGGCTCAGACGCGCAGTGCGGTGCGTGCTCATGCGACCAGAGTACCGACGGCGGGAACCCCGCCCGACGCTACCCGGCCCCGCCGGGTCCGAGCTCGGCCAGCGAGCTGAGGAAGAAGTCGGTCTCCTCGGCGGTGCCCGCCGTCACGCGCAGTGCGTTCGGGATGCCGACGTCGCGGATGAGGATGTCGCGTTCGAGGAGCGCGCGGAACGTCGCCTGCGGGTTCTCGACGCCGTCGAACAGCACGAAGTTCGCCTGGCTCGGCCACGGCCGGTAGCCGAGCGCCGGGAGCTCGGCGACCATCCGGTCGCGCTGTGCAGCGATGTCGTCGACCATCGCGAGCATCTCGGGTGCGTGCGCGAGCGCCGCGACCGCCGCCGCCTGCGTGAGGGCGGAGAGGTGATAGGGCAGGCGCACGAGGCGGAGCGCGTCGGCGATCGCCGCATCCGCCGCGAGGTAGCCGAGCCTCACGCCCGCGAAGGCGAAGGCCTTGCTCATCGTGCGCGACACGACGAGCCGCTCCCGGCCCGGCAGCAGGGTGAGGGCCGTCGGCTGATCCGCCGGCATGAACTCCGCATAGGCCTCGTCGACGAAGACGATGCCGTCGGTCGCGTCGTACGCGGCCGCGATCGTCTCGAGCGGGAGGGCCGTCCCCGTGGGGTTGTTGGGCGCGCACAGGAACACCAGGTCGGGACGGTGCTGCTCGATGGCCCGGACAGCGGTCTCCGGGCTGATCTCGTAGCCCGGATCGCGCTCGGCGGTCACCCAGCGACTGCCCACCCCCGCCGTGATGATGGGGTGCATCGAGTAGGTGGGAGGGAAGCCGAGCACGCTGCGCCCGGGCCCGCCGAAGGCCTGCAGCAGCTGCTGGATGATCTCGTTCGACCCGTTCGCCGCCCACAGCTGCTCGGCCGTCAGACCGTGCCCGAGGTAGCCCGCGAGCGACTCGCGCAAGACGGTGAACTCCCGGTCGGGGTAGCGGTTAGCAGTCAGCACCGCGCGCGCGAGGGATTCGACGATGTCGCGTGCGACGGGTTCGGGGATGGAGTGGGTGTTCTCGTTGACGTTGAGCGCGTACCGCACGTGCTTCTGGGGGGCGCCGTACGGGGCGAGCCCCCTCAGGTCGTCGCGGATCGGAAGATCGGAGAGGGAGGCCACCCGGCGATTCTAATGAGCGGGCGCCGAGCCGCCGCGGTCGCTAGTTCGAGGAGTACTCGGCCGGGATCGCAAGGCGCTGACCGGGCTGCACCTCGGTGGTCTGCAGCTGGTTGAGCTCGACGAACCGTGCGACGACCTCCCGCGGGTCGGCGCCGGGCGCCACCCAGGCGGCGAGGTCCCACAGGGACTCACCCGGGGCGACGGAGATGTGCTCGAAGCTCGCGGTCGAGACGCTCGAGCCGGCCTGGGCCGGCTGACCGGAGAAGGCCGAGAGGGAGAGCGCGACGGCGATGGGCGCGGCGAGCAGCGCACCCAGGACGACGCGGCCGCGCCGCGTGATCCGCAGGCGGGGCGCACGCGCGTTCGTGCGGGCGCGGGAGAAGCCGGTGGTGGTGAGGGTGATGGTGCTCATCGGGGTCCTCCTTCAGTGGACAGCCGCCGCATCCGGCCTCGGCCGGGAGGCCGGATGCGAAGCTGTGTTCCGAATGTATCTTCGATCGAACAAACGTTCAAGTCCTGTTGCGAGATTTCCGGGATTCCCGTGATTCCGGGACTGCGGATCCGCGACACACTCGAACGGATGTTTGCCCGCACCCGCCGAAGCGGATACAGTTTCGATCGACGGGATGCATCCGATCACGGACCACCGACATCGCATCCCGCGCCCGCGACGACCGAGCACTGGAGGGCCCCATGAGCGACATCGAGCAGGCCGAGGACCGCCCCGCGACCCGGCGCCGCAAGAGCCTCAGCGAGAAACAGCTCGCCATCCTCGAGGTCATCCAGCGCTCCGTCTCGAGCCGTGGCTACCCGCCGAGCATGCGCGAGATCGGCGACGCCGTCGGGCTCGCCTCCCTCTCGAGCGTCACCCACCAGCTCAACCAGCTCGAGCTCGCCGGCTACCTGCGCCGCGACCCCAACCGTCCCCGCGCGCTCGAGGTGCTCATCGACATCCCCGTCGCGGACGACGCGGGATCGGCCGCCCCCGTGGGCGATGCCGCCATGGTTCCGCTCGTCGGCCGCATCGCCGCCGGTGTGCCCATCACCGCCGAGCAGCAGGTGGAGGAGATCTTCCCGCTCCCCCGCCAGCTCGTCGGCAAGGGCGAGCTGTTCATGCTCAAGGTCTCGGGCGAGTCGATGATCGACGCCGCGATCTGCGACGGCGACTGGGTCGTCGTGCGGTCGCAGCACACGGCCGACAACGGCGAGATCGTCGCGGCGATGCTCGACGGCGAGGCCACGGTCAAGGTGTTCCGACAGCGCGACGGACACACCTGGCTGCTCCCCCGCAACACGGCGTTCGAGCCTATCCTGGGCGACCACGCCGAGGTGCTCGGCAAGGTCGTGGCGGTACTGCGCTCGGTCTGAGCGCCGCCTCGCCTCGGCTCAGCCGCCCGGGGTCGTCGAGGCCCCGAGCCGCAGTGTCGGCGCGACCAGATTCCGCCGGAACGGTCCCGTCGCCCCCCTCATGCGGTCGACGAGCACGCCCACCGCATCGCGGGCGATCGCCTGCACCGGCTGCACCACCGTGGTGAGCGTGGGCCAGCACACCGTCGAGAGCTCGCTCCCGTCGAATCCCGTCACGAGGAGGCGGTCCGGCACGCCCACGCCGTGCTCCCTCAGCCGCGCGATGAGGCCGACGGCGATGAGGTCGTCGCCCGCCACGATCGCATCCGGCAGCTCCCCCGCCGCCAGGAAAGCGTCGGCCGCGGCCGCTCCGCTCGCGATGCTGAAGTCGCGGCGGAATCCCGGCATGGTGCGCATGCCCCTCTGCTCGGCCAGCCTGTGGAACATCTCCCATCGCTCGACGCCGCTCGAGGTGACCTGGTCCGAGCCCGCGAATGCGACGCTGCGGACGCCGAGCTCCAGGAGGTGGTCGAGCACGAGCCGCAGGCCCACCTCGTTGTCGACGCCCACGAAGTCGGCGATCGCCCGGTCGGTGAAGCGGTCCACCTGCACGACCGCGAGCCCGTCGGGCAGCGTGCGGAGCGCATCCGCCGACCCCTCGTGCTGGGCGGGCACGACCACCACGCCGTCCACGCGCCGATCGCCGAAGACGCGAAGCCGACGGGTCTCCTCCTCGAGACGGCCGTGGGAGTCGGCGAGCAGCAGCTCGAACCCGGCGAGGCCGAGCTCCTCCTCCACGGCGTCGACGAGTTGCGCGTAGAACGGGTTGCCGATGACCGGCACGATCATGCCGACCAGGCGGCTGGTGCCCTCGCGGAGCGCGCGAGCGATGGGATCGACCCGGTAGCCGAGTCGGGCGGCGGCCGCCTCGACGCGCAGCGCGGTCTCGCGGGAGACGCGCGGCTTGCCGGCCAGTGCCCGCGAGGCGGTCGCGATCGAGACCCCCGCGGCATCCGCGACGTCGCTGAGGCTGACTGTCTCGGAGATGTGCGCGCCCCTTCCGTCGACGAACAGCTCTCACTCTAGGGAAGTCGGCGTCGCCGGGTGTTGACTTGCCGCGAGGAATGCGTAATCGTTTACACAAACATTACGCAGAACGGAGGGCCGCGTGGCCACCCCCATCATCATCGATTGCGACCCCGGGCACGACGACGTGTTCGCCATCTGGCTCGCGGCGGCGCACCCCGCGATCCAGCTGCTCGCAATCACGACCGTCGCCGGGAACGGACGCATCGAGCACACCACCTTCAACGCCCGAGTGGCCTGCACCGTGGCCGGTATCCAGGGCGTGCCGATCGCACGCGGCGCCGACGGCCCGATCGCGGGGGCGCTGCGGCCCGCTGACTGGATCCACGGCGCCAACGCGCTCGGCGGACCCGAGCTGCCCGAGCCGACGGTCCCCCTCGACGAGCGCGACGCCGTCACGCTCATGGCGGACCTGCTGAGCGACTCCCCCGTGCCGGTGACCCTCGTGCCGACCGGGCCGCTCACCAACATCGCGCACCTCGTCCAGGCGCATCCGGAGCTCCTCGGGAAGATCGAGCGGGTCGTCTGGATGGGGGGCTCCACGACGCGCGGCAACGTCACCCCGTACGCCGAGTTCAACGCCTACACCGACCCGGAGGCGATCGCGATCGTGCTCGACTCCGGCGTGGACTTCACGATGGTCGGGCTCAACATCTCGCACCAGGCCCTCATCACGCGCGAGGTGCGCGACCGCGTCCGCGCCGTCGGAACCCGCACGGCCGCCTTCGGGCACGAGCTGCTCGAGTTCTTCTGCTCGACCTACGAGGTCGCCGAGCAGATGCCCGACGGCCCCCTCCACGACCCCATCACGGTCGCGCTCATCGCCGACCCGGCGGTCGCCACGACCGTGCGCACCCGCATCGACGTCGAGCTGACCGGGACCGAGACCCGCGGAGCGACCTCGACCGACCTCATCGACATCCTCAAGCGCCCCGCCAACGCGACGGTGGCGATGGACCTCGACGTCGACCGCTTCTGGTCGATGATCGTCGACGCCGTCGCGGCGCTCGACTGACCCCACCACCGCAATCGCATCCACCCCTCTCACCCGACAAAGGAGTTACATCGTGAGAAGCAGCACCTCCCGCCTGGGAGCCATCGCACTCGGCACCGCAGGCGTGCTGGCACTCGCCGGCTGCGGCGCCACCCCCGAGGACGGCGACAGCGCAGGCCCGGTCGCATCCGACTTCCTGCCCTGCATCGTGTCCGACTCCGGCGGCTACAACGACCACTCGTTCAACGACTCCGGCCTGCTCGGCATCACGAACGCCGCCGACGAGCTCGGGGTGAAGTTCACCAAGATCGAGTCCACGAGCGACGACGACTACACCCCCAACATCGACGCCGCCATCAGCGCCGGATGCACGCTCGTCGTGACGATCGGCTTCCGCCTGTCGGATGCCACCCTCGAGGCGGCGAAGGCGAACCCCGACGTGCAGTTCGCGATCGTCGACGACGGCCTCGACAAGGACGGCGACGGCAAGCCCGACGTGCCGAACGGCAAGCCCATCGTGTTCGACACCGCACAGGCGTCGTTCCTCGCCGGATACGCCGCGGCGGACACCTCGAAGACCGGCGTCGTCGGCACCTTCGGCGGCATGCAGATCCCGCCCGTGACGCTGTTCATGGACGGCTTCGTCGACGGCGTCGCCTACTACAACGAGGAGAAGGGCGCCTCCGTCAAGGCCATCGGCTGGGACAAGGCGAGCCAGACGGGCGTGTTCACGGGCGGCTTCGCCGCGGGCGTCGACGCGAAGACCGCCGCTCAGAACCTGCTCGACCAGAACGCCGACGTGCTGCTGCCGGTGGGCGGACCGATCTACCAGAGCGCCGGCGAGGCGATCCGCGACCGCGGCGGCGACATCGCGCTCATCGGGGTGGACGCGGACGTCTACGAGACGGACCCCAGCGTCAAGGAGCTGCTGCTCACCTCCGTCATGAAGGGTGTCGCGGCGGGCGTGCACGACGTCGTCGTCGCGGCCTCGAAGGGCGAGTTCGACAACACGCCCTTCATCGGCACCCTCGCCAACGACGGCATCGGCATCGCGCCGTTCCACGACTGGAGCTCGAAGGTGAAGTCGACGCTGCAGGGCGACCTCGACGCCGTCAAGGCGAAGATCGTCTCGGGCGAGCTCGAGATCACCTCGCAGTCGACGCCGCGGTAGCGCGCAACCGGTTCCGGCCGGCTCGACGACCCTCCAGCGTCGGGCCGGCCGGACTAGCGTGCGGCGGCGTGCTCGTGCTGGGCGAGCCAGCCGGCGACGAGCCGCATGAAGCCCGCGTGGTCGTCGCGGAATACCGTGTGACCCGAGCCCGCCACCGTCTCGACGGTCATGCCGAGGCGGCGCAGCCGAGCCGCCGCCGCATCCGTGATGAGCAAGCTCTTCTCGGCCAGCACCACGAGACTCGGCGCCACGAGCCGCAGCGGAGGCACGATGGGACGGCTGTCGGCGAAGCCCAGGATGGTGCGCTTGTCCCAGTCGCGCAGGGTCGCGAGCTCGATCTCGACGTCCTCCGCGCTCCAGCGCGGGTTCCAGCGCACGAGCGCCGCGCGTCGAGGGCGCGGCGCGAGCGCGAACGCGAACTTGAACAGCACCCCACGGATGCCGCGCGGGAAGGCGAAGGCCGGGTCGATGTAGATCGCGGCGCGCGGAGCGAGGCGATCGGCGGCGAGCGAGGCGACGAGCCCGCCGAGCGAGTGCCCCATGACGAGGTCGGGAGGGCCGTCGAGCAGCGGCGTCACGGTCTCGACCACGTCATCCGCCCAGCCACGCGGCGTGTAGCGCCGCGAACGCGGGGATGCGCCGTGCCCGGCGAGGTCGACCGCGAGGACGCGGAAGCCCTTCGCCACCAGCTCGGCGCTCACGCGGTGCCACGCGCGGTGGTCCGACATGATGCCGTGGATGAGGACCGCGGTGCGTGGTCCGGACCCGGACTCGTGAACTGCCAGCTGCACGCCACGAGGCTAGGACGCCCGCCTGGGCGGGCGCCCTACCCCGTCTGAGGGATACGTGGGAGCCGTCAGGCGCCCAGCGAGGCGCGCGCCTCCCGCGTGGCCTCGAGGATGTTCTCGAGCGAGGCGACGGTCTCCGCGTAGCCGCGGGTCTTGAGACCGCAGTCGGGGTTGATCCACAGCTGCCGCTCGGGGATCGCCTCGAGCGCGATGCCGATGAGCTCGCGCACCTCCGCCGTGCTCGGCACGCGCGGCGAATGGATGTCGTACACCCCCGGCCCGATGCCGCGCCCGAAGCCGCTCCGCTCGAGCTCCGGCACGACCTCCATACGGCTGCGGGCCGCCTCGATCGAGGTGACGTCGGCGTCCAGGCCGTCGATCGCGTCGAGGACGACCCCGAACTCCGAGTAGCAGAGGTGGGTGTGGATCTGGGTGCGGTCCTCGACCCCGCTCGTCGCGAGCCGGAACGACGACACCGACCAGTCGAGGTACGCCGCCTGGTCACGCTTCTTGAGCGGGAGGAGCTCGCGCAGCGCCGGCTCGTCCACCTGGATGACGCCGATCCCCGCCGCCTCGAGGTCGGCGATCTCGTCGCGCAGTGCGAGCGCCACCTGGTAGGCGGTCTCCCCGAGCGGCTGGTCGTCGCGCACGAACGACCAGGCGAGGATCGTGACGGGGCCGGTCAGCATCCCCTTGACCGGCTTCCCGGTGAGGCCCTGTGTGAAGGTCGACCAGCGCACCGTGATGGGCGCGGGCCGCGACACGTCGCCCCACAGGATCGAGGGGCGCGTCGCGCGCGAGCCGTAGGACTGCACCCAACCGTTCTGGGTCACGGCGAAGCCGTCGAGGTGCTCCGCGAAGTACTGCACCATGTCGTTGCGCTCGGGCTCGCCGTGCACGATGACGTCGAGGCCGATGCGCTCCTGCAGCGCCACGACATCCTCGATCTCCTTCTTGAGGAAGCCCTCGTACTCCTCCTGGGTGATCTCCTGCTTCGCGAAGCGAGCGCGCTCGCGGCGGATGTCGCCCGTCTGCGGGAAGGAGCCGATCGTGGTGGTGGGAAGCGGCGGCAGGCGCAGGGCGATGTCCTGCGCGGCGCGGCGGGCCGCGTAGTCCCCCCGCGAGAACGCGTCGGCGCCGAGGGCCGCCGCGCGCTCGCGCACGGCGCCGTCGCGCACCCCGGGCGCCGTGCGACGGTCCTCGAGCGCGTCGGATGCGGCATCCAGCTCCGCCCGGATCGCGTCGCGCCCCTCGGAGAGCCCGCGCGCGAGGGTCGCGACCTGCGCGACCTTCTGGTCGGCGAAGGCGAGCCAGCTCTTCAGCTGCGCCGAGAGCTCCGGCTCGTCCTCGACGTCGTGCGGCGTGTGGAACAGGTTGGTGGAGGTGCCGACCGCGACCGTGGAGGCGACCTCCCGCAGCCGCTCGAGCTTGGCGAAGGCGGCCTCGAGGTCGCCGCGCCAGATGTTGTGGCCGTCGACGACGCCACCTACGAGCACCTTGTCGGTCGAGCCGCCCGCGGGCACCTCGCCCTTCACGAGGTCGAGGGCGATCGCATCGATCGGCGCCGCCTGCAGCACCGGCAGCGCGTCGTCGAGCGAGCCGTACGGCGCCGCCACGAGGACGCCGAGCGGTCGTCGCTGACCGAGCGCCTCGTAGGCGGTCTGGGCGGCGGCGAGCACCTCGCCGCGCGGGGCGCCGAGCGACTCGGACACGAGGGCGGGCTCGTCGAGCTGCACCCACTCCGCGCCGGCCTCGGCGAGCTTCGCGAGGAGCTCACGGTAGACGGGTAGCAGGTCCTCGAGGCGCGAGAGCGGCTGGAATCCCTCCGGTGCCTCGTCGCTCGCCTTCGACAGCAGGAGGAAGGTGACGGGGCCGACGACGACGGGGCGGGTGACGAAACCGGCCGCCTTCGCCTCGGCGACCTCGCGCACGAGGCGGTCGCCCGCGAGGCGGAACACGGTCTCCGGGCCGATCTCGGGCACGAGGTAGTGGTAGTTCGAGTCGAACCACTTCGTCATCTCGAGCGGTGCCCGCTCGCCCTCGCCGCGCGCGATCGTGAAGTACCCGGCGAGGTCGACGCCGCCGTCCTCCCCCACGAGGTCCGCGAAGCGGCTCGGGATCGCACCGACCGTGACGGCCGCATCGAGCACCTGGTCGTAGTAGGAGAACGACTCGGGGATCGAGGAGTCGTCGCGACCGAGCCCCAGCGCGGCGAGCCGTTCCCGGGTCGCCCCGCGGAGCTCGGATGCCGCGCGCTCGAGCTCATCGGCATCGATACGGCCGGCCCAGAACGCCTCGACGGCGCGCTTGAGCTCGCGGCGGCGGCCGATGCGCGGGTAGCCGAGGATCGTCCCGGCGGGGAATGCTGCGGTCATGCTGAATGCTCTCCGATTCGTGCGGGTTGGGGAAGGAGACCGACGCCTTCGAGCACCGCGAGCGGTGCCTCGTGCCGGTTGAAGGTGTAGAGGTGGAGTCCGGGCGCGCCGCCGTCGAGTAGGGCGCGCCCGAGTCGAGCGGCGTGCGCGACGCCGACGGATGCGGGGTCGCCGCTGGCCTCGAGCTCGCGTAGCAGCGCCGTCGGCTCGCGCTCCCCCGTCAGGTCGAGGATGCGGCGCAGCCGCGGCACGCTCAGCACGGGCATGATGCCCGGGAGGATGCGCATGGTGACCCCCGCGGCACGCGCGTCGTCGACGAAGCCGAGGTAGTCGTCCGCCTCGAAGAACAGCTGCGTGATGGCGAGGTTGGCGCCCGCCGCCTCCTTCGCGAGCAGCGTGTCGAGGTCCTGCGCGCGGGAGCGGGAGCGGGGGTGGCCGTTCGGGAACGCGGCGACCGCGATCGTGACCTTCTCCCCGGAGGCGAGGCGCTTCGCGCCGGGGACGCCGGGCACGTCGAGCTGCCGGAACGGCACGCGCTCCTTCTGGACGCGATGGATGAGCTGCACGAGCTCGCCCGCGCTGCCGAGGTCGCCGAGGAACGCCTCGTCTTCGGACACTCCCGCGGGCGGGTCGCCGCGCAGCGCGAGGAAGCTCGTGACGCCCGCGTCGAGGAACTCCCGGATGAGGCGGCCGGCCTCGGCGTAGGACGAGCCGACGCAGGTGAGGTGGGCCATCGGCTTCACGGGGGTCGCGAGCAGCCGGCGCAGCACGTCGAGCGAGACACCGCGCGTCGTGCCGCTCGCCCCGTAGGTCACGGAGATGAACTCGGGACCGGCCCCGACGAGCGCGGGAAGCGTGTCGGCGACGAGCGCGGTCTCCGCCTGCGCGTCACGCGGCGGGAAGAGCTCGAACGAGAACGTCGGACAGGCGGCGTCTCCCGTCATGCATCCTCCGTTCACCGTCGCGCGGGCGCGCGAGCTCACGGGGCGGATGCCGGGCTCGGCTGTCGCTCCAGCCGCGCGGCGCGCGGCGACATCCAGGCTAACCCCCGCCCGCGCTGTGTTTCGACGCGTTACGCGGGGGTCGCGGCCGCCTCGAGCTGGTGCGCCACGGCCTCGCTCGCCTGCACGCGCATCCGCGTGCCGGTCTCCTCGTAGCTCGTCTCGAGCACCCGCGCCCGGTCGTGTGCGAGCGCGACGAGGTCGCCGCGGTCGTACGGGATGACGACCTCGAGCTCGACGTCGGGCTCGGGCAGCCGACGGCCGATCTCCTCCAGGAGCTCCTCGACGCCCTCGCCCGTGCGCGCGGAGACGAACACCGAGTCGGGCTCGAGGCCGCGCAGCAGGATGCGGCGGTCGGCGTCGACGAGGTCGGACTTCGTGAACACGATGAGCTCGGGCACCTCGCGTGCGCCGGCGTCGCCGAGCACGTCGCGCACGGTGGCGATCTGCGCGGCCGGGTCGGGGTGGCTGCCGTCGACGACGTGCAGCACGAGGTCGGATGCGGCGACCTCCTCGAGCGTCGACCGGAACGCCTCGACGAGCTGGTGCGGGAGGTTCCGCACGAAGCCGACCGTGTCGGCGATCGTGAACGCGCGCCCGTCGGGCGTGCGGCTGCGGCGGACCGTCGGGTCGAGGGTCGCGAAGAGGGTGTTCTCGACGAGCACGCCGGCGCGTGTGATGCGGTTCAGCAGGCTCGACTTGCCCGCGTTCGTGTAGCCCGCGATCGCGACCGCGGGCACCTGGAACCGGTCGCGGTTGGCGCGCTTGGCCGCTCGACCGGGCGCGAAGCCCTTGATCTGGCGGCGCAGCTTCGCCATGCGCGAGTGGATGCGGCGCCGGTCGAGCTCGATCTTCGTCTCACCGGGGCCGCGGGAGCCCATGCCCTGGCCGCCTGCGGCCTGACCGCCGGCCTGGCGGGACATCGACTCACCCCATCCGCGGAGCCGCGGGAGCAGGTACTCGAGCTGGGCGAGCTCCACCTGCGCCTTGCCCTCGCGCGACTTCGCGTGCTGGCTGAAGATGTCGAGGATGACGGCGGTGCGGTCGATGACCTTGACCTTGACAGCGTCCTCGAGGGCACGCCGCTGGCTCGGCGCGAGCTCCGTGTCGGCGACGACCGTGTCGGCGCCGAGCGCGGCGACGATGTCGGCCAGCTCGGCCACCTTGCCCCGGCCGAGGTAGGTGGCGGGGTCGGGATGCGGCCGGCGCTGCAGCACGCCGTCGAGAACGACCGCACCGGCGGTCTCGGCGAGGGCGGCGAGCTCGCGCAGCGAGTTCTCGGCGTCCTCGAGCGAGTCGGACGGCGTGTAGACGCCGATCAGCACCACGTTCTCGAGGCGCACCTGGCGGTATTCGACCTCGGTGACATCCGCGAGCTCCGTCGAGAGCCCGCCGACACGACGCAGCGCGGCACGTTCCTCGCGGTCGAACTGCTCGCCGTCGCGGTCGCTTCCGACCGCCGTCGCCTCGTCCTGGAGGGCGGCGGCGCGGGCACCGAAGACGTGGAGGCTCGCCTGCGCGCCCTCGGTCGCCAGGATGCGGTCGAGCGCGTCGCGCGGGGCGTCCTCGCCCGGCGCGGTCTCGAAAGTATCGCGGGATTCGCTCATGATCCGGTTAACCCTAGTCACTCGTTTTCGGTAGGTTCTCTGCATGTCGTCCGAGCACTACTTCTCGGCGTCGCCCTCCGGCGACGCGGTGCTCCGGACCATCTCCGTGCGTCTCGCGGGCCGTGACCTGGAGGTGACGACCGCAAACGGCATCTTCAGCCCCGAGCGTGTCGACGTCGGCACTCAGGTGCTGCTCGCCCACACCCCGGCACCGCCACCCGGCGGGCACTTCCTCGACCTCGGCTGCGGGTGGGGGCCCATCGCCCTGACCTTGGCGCTCGAGTCGCCTCGCGCCACCGTGTGGGCGGTCGACGTCAACGAGCGGGCCCTCGACCTCGTGCGCCGCAACGCGGAGGCGCTGGGCCTCGACAATGTCAACGTGTGTCGCCCCGAGGATGTTCCCGACGACGTGAGCTTCCGCACCATCTGGTCGAATCCGCCCATCCGGGTCGGCAAGAACGAGCTCCACGCGATGCTGTCGAGCTGGCTGCCGCGGCTGGACGCGGGATCGGATGCGTGGCTCGTCGTGGCCCGCAACCTCGGCTCCGACTCGCTGCACCGCTGGCTGCAGGGCGAGCTCCCCGCCGACTTCACGGTGCTGCGCGCGGCGACGAGCAAAGGCTTCCGTGTGCTCCGTGTGCGGCACCGTTCGGGCTCCGGACTGACCGAGCCGATCGAGCTGCCCTAGAGCGAGACCGTCCCGTCGAAGACGAGGGCCGCGGGGCCGCTCAGGTGCACGTGGCCATCGGCGACACGCACGCCCACCTCGCCGCCGGGCACGCGCACGCGCCAGGCATCCGGCGCGCCCTCTCCCGCCCAGGATCGGGTGGCGAGGGCCGCGGCTGCGGCGCCCGTGCCGCACGAGAGGGTCTCGCCGCTGCCGCGCTCGTGCACGCGCATCCGGATGCGACCCGTGCCGCTCGTGACGAGCGGCTCGCCGGGGACGACGAACTCGACGTTGGCGCCGTCCGGCGGTGGCGGGGTGACGAGGGGCGCCTCGCCGAGGTCGAGCGCCTCCAGCTCGGCGTCGTCGGCGAGTGCGACGACGACGTGCGGGTTGCCGACACCGACGGCGAGCCCCGGACGGTCGACGTCGAGCCGGCGGGCCGACACCATGGCCTCCCCCGCGACCACGAAGGGACCGAGGTCGACCTCGAAGCCCTCCTCGGTGCGGGTGAGCGTGCGCACACCCCCACGCGTGCCGATCGGCACGGTCTCGCCGATCTCCAGCTCGAGAAGGCCCTCGGCCAGCAGGTAGGCGCCGTACACGCGGATGCCGTTGCCGCACATCTCGGCGGGGCTGCCGTCGGCGTTGTGGTAGTCCATGAACCACTCGGCCGCGGGATTCTCGGCGAGGACCGCGGCGCCCTCGCGCAGCGCGGCGGATCGCACCGCGCGGATGACCCCGTCGCCCCCGACGCCGAAGTGCCGGTCGGCGAGGGCCGCGAGCTGCGCGGCGTCGAGCTCGATCGCCCCGTCGGGGTCGCTGAACAGCACGAAGTCGTTGCCCGTGCCGTGCCCCTTGGTGAAGGCGATCTCGATGCTCACCCGGGAAGCCTACCGGCGGCGCCGCGGCCGCTCAGCACCCGGTAGCGAGCGCACGAGAAGTCGACGTTGCGCGCGGACTCCACGAGCTCCAGCTCGAGTGCGCGCGGAAGCAACGGCGACCCGGCCCCGAGCGTCACGGGGGCGAACTGCACCCAGACCTCGTCCAGCAGGCCGGCGTCGGCGAACCGACCCGCCAGCTCGCCGCCGCCCATGACCCAGATCCCCAGCTCCTCCGCGGCCGCGGTCATCTCGCGGTGAACGGGGACGACATCGCCCTCGACGGCACGCACGTCGGCGCCGGCGGGCACCTCCAGCGCGCGATGGGTGAACACCCACACCGGCCGCTCGTACGGCCACTTCTCGCGGCCGCCGTGGGCGAGCAGCCACGCGTAGGTGGACGCGCCCATGGCGATCGCGCCGATCGTGCGCTCGAAGGCCGAGTAGTGCATGGGCCCGGCATCGTCGATGCTCCGCGAGAGCAGCCAGTCGAGGGAGTGGTCGGGGGTCGCGATGAACCCGTCCAGGCTGGATGCGGTGTAGTAGTACGTCGTCACTCGCGCATCGTGGCAGCGGCCGACGACATCGTCCGCCGAGTCAGACCTCGAGCTGCGCCACCTCGTCGGCCCGCATCCACTCGATCCCGGGATATCGACGGAACCAGGAGACCTGTCGCCGCGCGTACCGCCGGGTGAGCGCGCTCGTCTCGGCGACGGCCTCGTCGCGGTCGAGCCGGCCGTCGAGCTGAGCGAGGGCCTGTGCGTAGCCGATCGCTCGGCGGGCGGTCACGCCGCGTTCGAGACCCCGGGCGCGCAGGGACTCCACCTCGTCGAGCATGCCGCGTGCCCACATCCGCTCGACGCGCTCGTCGAGCCGCGTCACGAGCTCCTCGCGGGCGAGCTCGATCCCGAGGATGCGCGTGTCCGCGTGCCACAGACGGGGCTCCGCCGGCAGCGCGGCCCCGTGCGTGCTGGCGCCCTGCTCCAGCACCTCGAGCGCGCGGACGAGCCGGCGTCCGTTGCGGGGGTCGATGCGCGCCGCCGTCCCCGGGTCGATAGCGCGGAGCCGGGCGAAGAGCACCCCCGCCCCGTCGCGTTCGAGCTCATCCTCCAGGCTCCGGCGCAGCGCGTCGTCGCGCGGCGGGAAACGGAGGTCGAAGATCACGCTCGACACGTACAGCCCCGAGCCGCCGACGAGGATCGCCGTGGCCTCCCGAGCGTGGACCTCCCGGATCGCCTCCCGGGCGCGCGGCTGGTACTCGGCGACGGCGGCCTCGTCGGTCACGTCGAGGACGTCGAGCAGATGGTGCGGGATGCCCCGCCGCTCCTCGGGCGGCAGCTTCGCCGTGCCGATGTCCATGCCCCGGTACAGCTGCATCGCATCCGCGTTGACGATCTCGGCGGCGCCTCCCGCGCCGATGATGCGTTCCGCCAGCCGCAGCGCCGCCTCCGACTTGCCGGTGCCGGTCGCGCCGACCACGGCGACGAGGCTGCTCACTCGGGGCGGAGTCCGGGGAGCCCGAGGTTCACGGTGCGGGCGCCGGAGGGGGCCGGGCTCGGCACCGCGCAGGACTCGGCCTCGGCGCGGTCCCACGCGTCGCCGGCGCGCGTGCGGCGGATCGGCAGGGCGTCGCCCGACGGTGCGGCGATCAGGTAGTACGGCGTCGCCCGGGTCACGGTCACGCTCACGACGTCGCCGGGGCGCGGCATGGCGCCGCCTTCGGGCACGTCGAAGTGGACGAGCCGGTTGTCTTCGGCGCGGCCGGACATCCGGCGCGTCTGCTCGTCTCGTCGCCCCTCGCCGCTCGCGACGAGCACCTCGACGGGTGTGCCGACGAGCTTCTGCGCCTCCTCGCCCGAGATGCGCTCCTGCAGCTCGATGAGCCGCTCGTAGCGCTCCTGCACGACCGCCTTGGGCAGCTGCTCGGGCATGGTCGCGGCGGGTGTTCCAGGCCGGATGGAGTACTGGAACGTGAAGGCAGACGCGAAGCGCGCCTGCTCGACCACCCGGAGGGTCTCCGCGAAGTCCTCCTCGGTCTCTCCCGGGAAGCCGACGATGATGTCGGTCGTGATGGCGGCGTGCGGGATGCGCGCGCGGACCCGGTCGAGGATGCCGAGGAAGCGCTCCGAGCGGTAGGAGCGGCGCATCGCCTTGAGGATGCGGTCGGAGCCCGACTGCAGCGGCATGTGCAGCTGCGGCATGACGGTGGGCGTCTCGGCCATCGCGTCGATGACGTCGTCGGTGAACGCGGCCGGATGGGGGCTCGTGAAGCGGATGCGCTCGAGCCCGTCGATCTCCCCTGCCGCTCTCAGCAGCTTGCCGAAGGCCTGCCGGTCGCCGAACTCGACGCCGTAGGAGTTCACGTTCTGCCCGAGGAGGGTGACCTCGATGGCGCCGTCGTCGACGAGCGCCTGCACCTCGGCGAGGATGTCGCCGGGCCGGCGATCCTTCTCCTTGCCCCGCAGCGACGGCACGATGCAGAAGGTGCAGGTGTTGTTGCAGCCGACGGAGATCGACACCCACCCGGAGTAGGTGTTGTCGCGGCGGGTGGGCAGGGTGGACGGGAAGACCTCGAGCGATTCGAGGATCTCGAGCTGCGCCTCGCCGTTGTGGCGCGCACGCTCCAGGAGTGTGGGCAGTGCGCCCATGTTGTGGGTGCCGAAGACGACGTCGACCCACGGCGCCTTCTCGAGGATGACGTTCTTGTCCTTCTGCGCGAGGCATCCGCCGACCGCGATCTGCATGCCCTCGTGCTGGCGCTTCGTGTTGGCGAGGTGGCCGAGGGTGCCGTAGAGCTTGTTGTCCGCGTTCTCGCGGACCGCGCAGGTGTTGATGACGACGATGTCGGCGTCGCCCTCGGTGGCGCGCACATAGCCGGCGGCCTCGAGTGACCCCGAGAGACGCTCGGAGTCGTGCACGTTCATCTGGCAGCCGAAGGTGCGCACCTCGTAGGTGCGCGGCGCGGTCTGAGACCGGTCCGTTGCGGCGTCGAGCAGGGTCATGGTGCCGTCAGTCTACGTCGACCGGCCGCGGTGGGACCGAGCGCCGGATACTGCCTCCGGCCCCGCACCCGTCGCGGAAGCGGCTAGCGGAAGCGGACGACGGACCCGGCGGAGCGCACCGGCAGCGCTTCCTCCACGGCGGCGCGAACAGTGCTGCCCGAGTAGCCGCGACGGGCCAGGTACCCGCTCAGCCGCCGGACGGCCGCGTCGCGGTCGAGGCCGCCGAGCTGGGTGGCTCGCTTGCGGGCGAGCTCTCGAGCACGGGCGAGCTCGTCTCCCGTGTCGACGAGGTCGAGCGCGTACTCGATCGCGGAGGGGGCAAGCAGCCGGCGGGTCAGCTCGGCGGCGATCGCCGTGCGGCCGAGCGCCTTGCGCTCCTGGAGGGTCGCGACGAGCTTCTGCGCGAGTGCCCCGTCGTCGAGGAGACCGACGCGGGTCAACCTGTCGCATTCCCGAGCGATGCCCTCCTCGTCGACGCCGCCGTCGCGCAGGGCGCGTTCGAGCTCGCGACGCGAGAGGTCACGTCGGGCGAGCGCCTTGAGCGAGATCCGTTCCGCGTCGAGGGCGACGTCGCGCTCCGTGTCGCTCAGCCGGGCGCACGCGTCGTCGACATCGGAACCCCACTCGTCGGTCCAGCCCGGCTCGTCGAACTCCCCGCCCTCGCGGATCTCGCGGTGTCGCTCCTCGTCACCGCGCTCGTGAAGAGCACCGGCGGCCGGAACGGACGAGACCGACGGCCGTGGGCCGAACAGGTAGCTGACGGGTGCCAGGCGGCCGTCGGTCTCGTCCATGGTCGTGCTCCTTCGCGGGCTCGGGGCTACTCGCCCGAGGCCTTGCGGGCCGCGAGCTTGTCTTCGAGGGAGTCGACGTTCGCCGCCTGGGCCGCCTTCGCCGCCGCGCCGATGCCGAGCTTCGCGAGGATCTTCTGCTCGATCTCGGCGGCGATGTCCGGGTTCTCCAGCAGGAAGTTGCGGGCGTTCTCCTTGCCCTGGCCGAGCTGGTCGCCGTCGTAGGTGTACCAGGCACCGGACTTGCGCACGATCTCGTGCTCCACGCCGTAGTCGATGAGACTGCCCTCGCGCGAGATGCCGACCCCGTAGAGGATGTCGAACTCGGCCTGCTTGAAGGGCGGCGCCATCTTGTTCTTGACGACCTTGACGCGTGTGCGGTTGCCGACCGCCTCGGTGCCGTCCTTGAGGGTCTCGATGCGACGGATGTCGAGGCGCACCGATGCGTAGAATTTGAGCGCCTTGCCGCCCGCGGTGGTCTCGGGGCTGCCGAAGAACACGCCGATCTTCTCGCGCAGCTGGTTGATGAAGATCATCGTGGTCTGGGTCTGGTTGAGACCACCCGTGAGCTTGCGGAGCGCCTGCGACATGAGGCGTGCCTGGAGGCCGACGTGGCTGTCGCCCATCTCGCCCTCGATCTCGGCCTTCGGCACGAGCGCCGCGACCGAGTCGACGACGATGAGGTCGATGGAGCCCGAGCGCACGAGCATGTCGGCGATCTCGAGCGCCTGCTCCCCCGTGTCGGGCTGCGAGACGAGCAGCGCGTCGATGTCGACGCCGAGCTTCTTGGCGTACTCGGGGTCGAGCGCGTGCTCCGCGTCGATGAACGCCGCGATACCGCCGGCGCGCTGCGCGTTGGCGATGGCATGCAGCGTGAGCGTGGTCTTGCCCGAGGACTCCGGGCCGTAGATCTCGACGATGCGGCCCCGGGGCAGACCCCCGATTCCGAGCGCGACGTCGAGCGCGATGGAACCCGTGGGAATGACGGCGACGGGCGCGCGCTCGTCGCTGCCGAGCCGCATGACGGTTCCCTTGCCGAACTGGCGGTCGATCTGAGCGAGGGCGACCTCGAGGGCCTTCTCGCGGTCTGCAGGTGTAGGCATGTGCCCGGTCTCCTTCTGTGTCGTGTTCCATGCGCCCATCGGCTGCCGGCCCTTCGCCGACCGGTGGTGCAAGGTCGGCGCTCTCGCGACAGGGCTGGTGTCTCCATCTCGGTGACGGGGCCGACGCTACGCCCGCCCACCGACATCCCGAGGGAGCGACGGGCGGAACTGTCGACAACTGTTCTTCGACGGATCCTGTGGAGGAGACTACAGAGAATCGAACCGATGTTCGAGAGGATGTCGGCGTGTCGCGGTCAGTCGCGCGGCTCGCCCAGCCCGGCCCCGTGCCAGCGCTCGCGCGGCACCTCCTGAGCGCGGCACAGCGCGAGCCACACCTCGCCCGCCGGGACGCCGGCCTCGAGGGCGTCCTCGGGCGTGCGATTGCCGAGGGCGACGATGACCGAGTCGCGCACGAGCACGCGCCCGAAGGCGCCGAACTCCTCGACGACCGCCCGGTGGAACTCGCTGACCTTCATCTCATCTCCAGGCTACGGCCCCGCGCAGACGACGACGCCCCGGCGCGGAGCCGGGGCGTCGGAGACTCGGGACGATCAGCGGATCGCGAGATCCGCGTCGAACTCCGCGACCAGCTCGTCCGGGAGGGTGTCGGGCACCGAGCTGACGCCCTCGATGACCGCAAGCCGGTCGCCGACCTCGCGCATGATGACCGACACCGGGGTGTCGAGCGCGTCGGCGACAGAGGCGAGGATCTCGGAGCTCGCCTCCTTCTGGCCGCGCTCCACCTCGCTCAGGTATCCCAGGGCGACGCTCGCGCGGCTCGCCACCTGACGCAGCGTCATGGCCTTCTGCAGACGGAAGTCGCGGAGGACATCGCCGAGTTCCTGTCGAACCAGAACCATGTGGTGTTCCTCCTTGTCTGTGACCTGCGGGCGCCGATCGGGTGGCCAAGGCTACCCGTCCGTTGCAGAAACTCTAAATCCTGCAGGCTCGGATCCCGCCGTGAAGTCACCAGGTGTAACGAGATCGAAACCGCAATATTCCGTCATCCCTCCGCGAGGAGCCCGAGTTGCTCCGCGAGGAGGGCGAGGACGGCGTCGACCGCCGCGGCGCGGATCGCCTCACGGCCACCTGCCGCCTGCAGCGGTCTCGCCTCCGACCCCCGCGCATCCGCGTAGCCCAGCCACACGGTGCCCGGCGGTTGGCCGTCCTGCGGGTCGGGTCCCGCGACGCCCGTCGTCGCGAGGGCGCGATCGGCCGGTCGCCCGTCGAGCGCCGCCCGTTCCCTGACACCCACGGCCATCTGGCGCGCCACCTCGGGGTCGACGGCACCGCGCGCCTCGAGCAGCTCGGCGTCCACCCCCAACAAAGAGGTCTTGAGCCCCGTCGCGTAGGCGACCACTCCCCCGCTGAACACCTCGGACGCGCCCGGTACGTCGACGAGAGCGGATGCGAGCAGCCCGCCGGTGAGCGACTCCGCCACGGCGACGCGCTCGTCGCGCCGGGCGAGCTCCGCCACGATCCGCTCGGCGAGCGGACGCGGGCTCATCGCGCCGTCCTCGCCGCGCGCGTCACCCGCCAGGCATCCCACAGGTACTGGACGCCGCTCACCACGGTCAGCGCGAGGGCGACGCCCATGAGCACCCAGTTGACCCAGAGCACCCAGTCGCCCAGAACGGTCCAGAGCGGCACGAGCGCGAACGAGACGGCGACGGACTGCACGACGGTCTTGAGCTTGCCGAGGAAGCCCGCCGGGATCACATGGTCGCGAAGCATGAGGAAGCGGAAGATCGTGATGCCGAACTCGCGCACGAGGATCACGATGGTGACCCACCACCACAGCTCCCCGAGCACCGAGAGGGTCACGAGCGCGGCACCCACGAGGATCTTGTCGGCGATGGGGTCGACGAGCTTGCCGAAGTCGGTCACCAGGTTGTTGCGGCGCGCGAGGAAGCCGTCGACCGAGTCGGTCGTGATCGAGAGGATGAACAGGACCCCCGCGACCCAGCGCCAGACCCCCAGCTCGCCACCGTCGAGCACCATGAGCCAGACGAAGACAGGTGCCAGCAGGATGCGCACCACCGTGATGATGTTGGCGATGTTGCCCATGCTCGCGGGCGTGTCACCCGGGCTCACGACGCGGCCGCGCATCGGGTTGGGGCGACGGTCGTCGGGCGCCGGATCCGGAACGGGATCGGTCACGCGTCACTCCCTGCCGGTCAGCCCCCAGGCGTCCTCGTCCGAGTCGCCCTCCTCGACAGGATAGCCGTCGAACTGGGCCTCGACGGGATCGACGGGAGCCGCCGTGGCGGGGGCGGATGCGGCACCGCCCGACGCGGACGGTGCCGGCTCCCCGCGCAGCTGCGCGAGCACGCCGGGCAGCTGCTCGGGCGTGATGAGCACGTCGCGCGCCTTCGAGCCCTCGGACGGCCCCACGATCTCGCGCGACTCCAGCAGATCCATGAGCCGACCGGCCTTCGCGAACCCGACCCGCAGCTTGCGCTGCAGCATCGAGGTCGAGCCGAACTGGGTGTTGACGACGAGGGTGGCCGCCTCGAGCAGCAGTTCGAGGTCGTCGCCGATGTCGGCATCCACCTCGCGCTTCTCGACGACCGCCGCGACGTCGTCGCGGTACTCGGGCCGGGCCTGGTCGGTGACGTGCTTGACGACGGCGTGGATCTCGTCCTCGGTGACCCAGGCGCCCTGCACGCGGATCGCCTTCGAGGCGCCCATCGGCAGGAACAGCCCGTCGCCCTGCCCGATGAGCTTGTCGGCGCCCGGCTGGTCGAGGATGACGCGGCTGTCGGTCATGCTCGACACCGCGAAGGCGAGCCGCGAGGGCACGTTGGCCTTGATGAGGCCCGTCACGACGTCGACCGACGGACGCTGCGTCGCGAGAACGAGGTGGATGCCGGAGGCGCGCGCGAGCTGGGTGATGCGCACGATCGAGTCCTCGACGTCGCGCGGGGCGACCATCATGAGGTCGGCGAGCTCGTCGACGACGACGAGCAGGTACGGATAGGGCTGCAGCACCCGCTCGGACCCCGCGGGAAGCTGGATCTCGTTCGCGAGCACCGCGCGGTTGAAGTCGTCGATGTGGCGGAAGCCGAACGACGCGAGGTCGTCGTACCGCATGTCCATCTCCTTCACGACCCACTGCAGCGCCTCGGCGGCCTTCTTGGGGTTCGTGATGATGGGCGTGATGAGGTGCGGGACGCCCTGATAGGCGGCGAGCTCGACGCGCTTCGGGTCGACCAGCACCATCCGCACCTCGGCGGGCTTGGCGCGCATGAGCACGGAGGTGATCATCGAGTTGATGAAGCTCGACTTGCCGGAGCCTGTGGAGCCGGCGACGAGCAGGTGCGGCATCTTGGCGAGGTTGGCGACCACGAACCCGCCCTCGACGTCCTTGCCGAGCCCGATGGTGAGCGGGTGGTTGCTCTTGGCGGCGGGGCCGGAGCGCAGCACGTCGCCGAGGGAGACGATCTCGCGGTCGCGGTTGGGGATCTCGACGCCGATCGCGCTCTTGCCGGGGATCGGCGAGAGGATGTTGACCTCGTTCGAGGCGACGGCGTAGGAGAGGTTGCGGCTGAGCGCGGTGACGCGCTCCACCTTGACGCCCGGGCCGAGCTCGATCTCGTAGCGGGTGACGGAGGGGCCGCGCGTGAAGCCCGTGACCTTCGCGTCCACCTGGAACTGGGTGAGCACGCTCGTGATGGCGGCGATCATCTCGTCGTTGACGGCCGTGCGCGCCTTCGGCGGCGTGCCGGCGCCGAGCACGGATGCCGCGGGCAGCCGGTAGGGGCGGGCTGCGGGGGCCGCGCGCCTCGCCACGGGGACGGCTTCCGCGAACTCGCCCGCCTCGCCGCGCTCGCTCGCCGTGCCGAAGCCGGGCAGGAGCCCGGCGTCGTCATGCAACCCTGCGTCGTCCCGCAACCCGGTCGCGCCCGTGTCGACCTCGCCCGTGAAGCGCTTGACGGCGTCCTCGGCGCGCACGAGCTCCTCGAGCAGCTCGACGTCGAAGTCGACCGGGGACTCGCCCGGGTCGACGATCTCGGTCTCGAGCTCGCGGCCCAGCACGGGCGTGTCGAAGGCCGGCGACTCCTCCTTGGGCTTGTTCCGGCGCCACCACGGCATCGACTCGGGGTTGTCGGGCTCGAGGCCGAGGTCGGAGAGCGTGCCGAACTCGGCGGTCTGCGGCTCGCCCGCGCCGCGCCTGCCCTTGGCCGGCTTCTCCTCGGGCGCGGGCAGCTCGGCACCGAACAGGTAGGCGTAGAGCTCGCGGAGGCGGGGGCCGATGCGGTTCGGCGGCGTCTTGGTGAGGATGAACAGCGAGAGCGAGAGCACCCCGAAGGACAGCAGGGCGGCGAGCCACGGCATCCCGACGACGACGAGCGGCCAGGTGACGATCCAGCCGACGATCCCGCCACCGGCCGAGAGCGCCGCGGCGCCCTCGGAGGGGGCGGGGAGGCCGCCGAACACCTGGCAGAGCGCGGCGAGGCTCGTGATGAGCAGCACGAGCCCGACGCCGATGCGGCCGTTGTCGTGAACGCTCGAAGGATGCCGGAACAGCCACACGGCGAGCACGAGCAGGATCACGGGCAGCGCGAACGCGACGCGACCGAGCAGTCCGCCGAAGCCGAAGTTGTCGAGGGCGCGCGCGACGTCGCTCGCGGGGGCGAACCACTCGACGAAGGCCGTGGCGATCGCGAGCAGGAAGAACAGGAAGGGCACGCCATCGCGGCGCTCCTCCTTGGCGAGCCCCTCCTTGCCGAAGAGCCGTGCCGCGCCGCCCACGACGTGCGCGAGGCCCATCCAGGCGGCGGTCAGCAGCCCAGGCTTCTCCTGGGCGACGGGCAGCTTCTTGGTGCCCTGCGGCCCCCGCGACGAGGAGCGCGACGACGAGGAGCGCGAGCTGCCGCTCGTGCGGGCGCGCGTCGAGGTCGACCGGGTGCTCGTGGCCATGGGTTCACGGTATCCGCGGGCGCCGACGCGCCCCGGGAGCGACACTCGCCCCTACAGCCTCAGCGCGTCGATGACCTTGACGCGCACCGCGACGAGCGCGGGCAGCAGCCCCGCGATCGCGCCAACGGCGGTCGCGGCGACGAGCCCGATGACCGCCGCCTCGACGGGGAACGCGGGGACGTCCTGCAGGTAGGCGTCGAGCCACTCCGTGACCCAGGGGTTCTTGACGAGCGCGACCGCGATGAGCACGCCGATGGCCCCCGCCACGAACGTCGCGACGACCGACTCCATCATGACCGCGAAGAACACGCGCCCCGCCGTCGCCCCGAAGCTGCGCCGGATGCCGATCTCGCGGATGCGGTGCCGCACCGTCACGAGCGCGATGTTGATGAGGCCGAGCGCGCCGAGCAGCAGCACGAGAACCGCGACGCCGGCGACCGAGAGCTTGAGCACGAGCAGCGGATCCTGGTCGGAGTAGGCGAGGTAGTCGCTGCGGTACAGGTCGACCTGCCACCCCTCCCCGAGTGCGGAGGACACGTCCGAGGAGATGCGGTTCTTGAGCTCCTCCCCCACCTCGGCGGGCACCCATAGCTCGTACTGCGCATACCGCTGATCCGGGGGCGTCTGCGAGAACCGGCCGGCGTCGAAGGCGTCGCGCAGCATGAAGGCGCCGAAGTCGCCGCCCTGCGTGCCCGGCGGGGACTCTGTGATGCCGGTGATGACGGCGGTCACGTTGCGCTCAGCGGTCACGATCTCGAGCGTCGGATGCGTGCGAAGGTCGGGCGCGCCGAGATGGTTCCAGAGATCGCTCGTGATGATCATCGCGGGGGCGAGCCGTCCCGCGTCGCGCTCGGTGAACCATCCGCCGTCAATCACCTGCAGCCGGTGGATGGCGGCGTAGGGCTGGTCGACGGCGCTGACCGACACCATGTACACGCCATCGGGCAGCTGCACCTGGATCGAGTCCTGCGTCATGCGCGAGAAGTAGCGGATGTCGTAGCGGGTCGCGGCCTCGGCGAGCGCGGTGTCGAGGGCGCCGCTCGGCGCCTGCGCGCCCGTCGTGGGGTTGTAGGCCTGCACCTGGTAGGTGGCCGGTCGCCCGCTCCAGCGCTCCGACTGCTCGGTCGTCACCTGGGTCGCGATGGCGCCGCCCGCGACGACCACCGTGAGCGCGGCGACCGCGACACCCACGCCGATGAGGCTCAGGAGCACGCGTGTGCGGTGCACGCGCAGCTCGGACCATGCCTCGACGATCGAGCCGATCACGGCGGTTCCGAGGCTCATCGGGCCGCCTCCGCGAAGTCCGCGAGCCCGGCCGTCGCGTCGTCCGCCGCTGAGAGCACGCCCCGGTCCAGCCGGAAGTGCCGCCGGGCGAGCGCCGCGATGTTGGGGTCGTGGGTGATCGTGATGAGGGCGGCCCCGGTCGACTCGGCGACCTCGTCGAGCAGCGCCATCACCTGCGCGCCGGTCTCCACATCGAGGGCGCCCGTGGGCTCGTCGGCGAGGATGAGGCGCGGACCGCGCACCAGGGCGCGCGCGATCGCGACGCGCTGCTGCTCGCCGCCGGAGAGCTGGTCGGGGGTCGATCCGATGCGCGCACCGAGGCCCACCCGCTCGAGCATCTCGGTCGCGAGCCGCTCGCGTCGCCAGAACTGGCGACCGCTCGCGTACAGCAGGGGCGTCATGACGTTCTCGAGGGCCGTGCGCCGCGGCAGCAGGTTGAACTGCTGGAAGATGAACCCGACGTCGCGACCACGCCTGCGGTCGCGCGCCCCCATCCGGAGCCTCTCGAGCGGCACGCCGTCGAACTCGAGGCTGCCGCTCGTGGGGGTGTCGATGAGTCCCAGGATGTTGAGCAGTGTCGACTTGCCGCTGCCGGAGCGCCCGACGATGCTCACGTGGTCGCCCACCGCCACCTCGAGGTCGATGCCGCGCAGGATGTCGAGCCTCGATCCGTCGGGCAGCTGCACCGAGCGGGTGACCTGCTCGAGTCGGAGGAAGCTCACGCTCAGCCCCCGAAGCCCATCTGTCCCTGGTCGGGATCGGCGAGAGCGCCCGGCACGAACTGCAGGATCTCGTCGCCCGCCGCGAGCCCGCTCGTGACCTCGACCATCGAGCCGTCGGAGATGCCGAGCGTCACCTCGCGCTTCTCGGGCTCGCCGCCGTCCGCGGACGGCACGTAGACGATGCCCGTGCCGCTTCCGCCCTCGACCGCGGTGGTCGGGATCACGAGCACGTTCTCGGCGATGCCGCCCGCGAGCGTGAGCTTCGCGGCGAGGCCGGCGAAGACCCGCACATCGGCCGGCACTGCGCAGCGCACGGTCGCGACCGTCGTGGATCCGCCCCCGGGGGTTGCGGGGTCCTGCGTCGTGGGGGCGGCGGCGGCCGTGATCGTGAGGCCCGTGCAGGTGAACGGCGCCGGGCCGCCCGTGATCGTGACCTGAGCCTCGGTGGGCTGGGTCGTGAGGCGGAGCTGCTGTTCGGGCGCGAGACTCGCCGTCACGTTGAACGTCGAGGGCGCGATCTGGGCGAGGCTGTCGCCGAGGCCCACCTGCTGCCCGACGAGCAGAGTGAACGAGGTGAGCGTTCCGGAGATCGGCGCCTTGAGGATCGACCACTTGTTCGTGCCGTCCTCGTTCATCCCACGGATCTGGGCGAGCTCGGCGCCCGCGTCGACCCACTGTCCCGCGGCCGCGGAGACCTTGCGCACCTCGCCGGAGATCGCCGCGCGAGCGGGCACCGCCGCATCCGCGCCGACCGTGCCGTCGATCGTCACGTCGTTGTGGATGGTGCCGGTCTCGACGACCGTGGTCGGTTCGGTGATCGTGCCGGTCGGCACCTCGGGCGCGCTCTCGGCGCTCGTGTCGGCGAAGAACGCGAGCTTCACGAGCGCGGCCCCGATGAGCGCGAAGATGACCATCCAGATGATGGGGAACACCCACCGGCGCGCGATGCCCACGCGGCCCTCCTGTCGACGTGCGGATGGCGCACCTCGCGACGCGCCCGGTTCGAGCCAAGCAGCGACGCCGGGCGACCGCATCCCAACGAAAGGTGGCGGTCGAGCGTCGCTCACCTCGACGCTACGCCACGGCGTCGCTCCTGGCCGTCATCCTCGGGGTGGATTCGGGGACGACTCGGGGATGCCCCTGAGGGTCACGCCTCGATCACGACCGGGATGATCATGGGGCGGCGGCGGTGCTGCGTGTTGACCCAGCGACCCACGGTGCGCCGCACGGCCTGGCTGTAGCCGTGCTGGTCGGTCACGCCGTTGCGTGCCGCCTCCGCGAGCGCCGCCACGATCTGCGGGCGCACGTCGTCGAACACCGACTCGTCCTCGGCGAAGCCGCGCGCCTGGATCTCGGGGCCGACGATGGCCTTCCCCGTCTGACGGTCGACCGCCACGAAGATCGAGATGAAGCCCTCCTCGGCGAGGATCCGGCGGTCCTTGAGGTCGGCATCCGTGATCTCGCCGACCGTCGAGCCGTCGACGTACACGTAGCCGACGTCGAGCTGGCCGACCACCCGGGCGAGGCCGCCCGCGAGGTCGACGACCACCCCGTTCTCGCCCACGATCGTGTTGTCGCGCGGCACGCCCGTGTCGATCGCGAGAGCGGCGGATGCCACGAGCTGGCGCGCCTCGCCGTGCACGGGGAGGACGTTGCGCGGCTGGAGGATGTTGTAGCAGTACAGCAGCTCCCCCGCCGCCGCGTGACCGGAGACGTGCACCTTCGCGTTGCCCTTGTGCACGACGTTCGCGCCGAGCTTGGTGAGGCCGTTGATCACGCGGTAGACCGCGTTCTCGTTGCCCGGGATGAGGCTCGAGGCGAGGATCACGGTGTCGCCCGCGCCGACCTCGATGCGGTGGTCGTTGTTCGCCATGCGCGCCAGCACGGCCATCGGCTCGCCCTGCGACCCCGTGCTCATGAACACCACGCGGTCGTCGGGCAGCTCGAGCGCCGTCTTCAGGTCGACGAGCACGCCCTCCGGCACCTTCAGGTAGCCGAGCTCGGCCGCGATGCCCATGTTGCGCACCATCGAGCGTCCGACGAGCGCCACGACGCGCCCGTTGGCCGCGGCGGCGTGCAGCACCTGCTCGACGCGGTGCACGTGGCTCGAGAAGCTCGCCACGATGACACGCCGACGGGCCTTCGCGATGACGCTCTCGATGACGGGACCGATGTCGCGCTCGAGCGGCGTGAATCCCGGCACGTCGGCGTTCGTCGAGTCGGGCAGGAAGAGATCGACCCCCTCGTCGCCGAGTCGTGCGAAGGCACGCAGGTCGGTGATCCGCTCGTCGAGCGGCAGCTGGTCCATCTTGAAGTCGCCCGTGTGCAGCACGAGGCCGGCGGCGGTGCGGATGGCGACGGCCAGCGCATCCGGGATGGAGTGGTTCACCGCGATGAACTCGAGGTCGAAGGGGCCGAGCGGCATCCGCTCCCCCTCCGTCACGACCCGGAGCGTCGGCGTGATGCGGTGCTCCTTGAGCTTCGCCTCGACGAGCGCGAGGGTGAGCCGGGAGCCGTAGAGGGGGATGTCGCCGCGCAGCTTCAGCAGGTAGGGCACCGCGCCGATGTGGTCCTCGTGACCGTGCGTGAGCACGACCCCCAGCACATCGTCGAGGCGGTCCCGGATCGGATCGAAGTCGGGCAGGATCAGGTCGACACCCGGATGGTTCTCCTCCGGGAAGAGCACGCCGGCATCGACGATGAGCAGCTTGCCGTCGATCTCGTAGACCGTCATGTTGCGGCCGATCTCGCCGACCCCGCCGAGCGGGATCACGCGAAGGGTGCCGGGCGCGAGCTCCGGCGGGGAAACGACGTCGATGGCCACGTGGCCTCCTGGGGTCTAGCGGGTGGTGCCGGCGACCTTGGGGAGCGCGCCGCCCGCGGCGGCGTTCCGGTCGGGGCGGAAGTTGCTGAAGTCGACGCCGTCGATCTGCTTGACGAGGGCGATCTCGTCCTCGATGAGGGCGGCCTCCGACTCCTCGGGGCCGACGAGCGGCAGGCGCACGCGGGGGCTCGAGATGCGGCCGAGGCCGTGGAGGATGTACTTCGTCGCGACGGTGCCGGGCACGTGCGTCATGGTGGCGCGCACGAGCGGCTCGAGGGCACGGTGCGCCTCGGTCGCGGTTCGCAGGTCGTTGGCGTTCACGGCATCGACCATGGTGCGGTACGGGGCCGGCGCGATGTTCGCGGTGACGCCGATGAGTCCCGTGCCGCCGATGGCGAGCGTCGGCAGGGCGTTCGCGTCGTCGCCGGCGAAGTAGATCAGGTCCGTCTGGTTCAGGACGCGGCTGACCTCGCTGAGGTCGCCCTTGGCGTCCTTCACCGCCCGGATGTTGGGGTGCTTCGCGGCGCGCAGGATCGTCTCGTAGCGGATCGGCACGCCCGTGCGCCCCGGGATGTCGTAGAGGATCACCGGCAGGTCGGTGGCGTCCGCGACCATGCGGAAGTGGGTCAGGATGCCGGCCTGGGTGGGCTTGTTGTAGTACGGGGTGACGACCATGATGCCGTCGGCGCCGGCCTTCTCGCTCTTCTTGTAGAGCTCGATGGCGTGCGCGGTCTCGTTGGACCCGCCGCCCGTGATGATCTTCGCGCGGCCGGCCGCGACATCCTTCGCGACCTCGACGAGCTTGACCTTCTCGGGGTCGGTGAGGGTGCTGGTCTCACCGGTGGTGCCGGTGACGACGATCCCGTCGGCGCCGTGGGTGACCACATGGTCCACGTGCTTCTCCACGTCGGACCAGTCCACCTCGCCGTCGGCCGTGAACGGGGTCACGAGCGCGACGAGCACCTGACCGAAGGGGTTATCTGGCGTCGACACGGTCTCCAGGCTAGCGGTTCCACCTCGGGCTCCGGCGCGGTCGGCTCGAGGGGTCTCCTACGCGGTGGCTCCACGCCCTAGGGTGAGCACAGCATCGAAAGGCGACGCCCATGGACACCACCCCGCGCCTGCTGCAGGCAGGCCCGTTCCGTTTCGGCTTCATCGCGGCGACGGGAGTCCTGCTCGCCCTGGCGCTCGGCTTCGCCGTCGCGTCGCTCGCGCAAGCTCTCACGCTCATCTTCCTCGCGCTGTTCGTGTCGCTCGGGCTGAGACCCCTCGTGTGGCGGCTCGAACGGTTGGGGCTGTCGAAGGTGGTCGCGCTGCTCATCGTGCTCGCCGGGTTCCTGGTGCTGGTCGCGCTGCTCGTCTGGCTCGTGGTGCCTGTCGTCATCGACGAGCTCGGCAAGTTCATCTCCTACCTGCCCGACGGTCTCGACCAGATCGAGGACCAGGACTGGTTCATCTCCCTCAACGAGAGCTTCGGCGGCGCGCTCACCGGTTTCGTGGCGCTTCTGCAGGAGACCCTCGCCGATCCGGCGTTCTGGGTGACGGTCGGCGGCGGCGCCCTCCGCGTCGGGCTCGGCGTCGTCAACGGCGTGTTCTCGGTGATCTTCGTGGTCGCCCTGACCCTCTACTTCGTCATCGGCCACGACCAGATGAAGGATGCGCTCGTGCGCCTCGTGCCCGCGAGCAGGCGCGGCGGCTTCCGCGAGATCGCGGAGCAGATCATCACCTCGGTGGGCAAGTACCTGAACGGCATGGTGATCCTCGCGATCATGAACGCGCTGTTCACCTTCATCGTGCTGAGCGCCGTCGGGGTGCGCTACGCCGGGCTGCTCGCGGCGCTCGCGCTCCCGATCACCTTCATCCCGCTCGTCGGATCCGTCATCTCGACGATCCTCTGCACGACGGTCGCGTTCTTCAACTCGCCGACCACGGGCCTGATCACCCTCCTCGCCCTGCTCGTCTACATGCAGGTCGAGGCCTACGTGTTCACCCCGCGGATCGTCGGCAAGGCCATCCAGATCCCCGGATCGCTCGTGCTCATCGGCGCGCTCATCGGCGGCACGCTGCTCGGACTGCTCGGCGCGCTCGTCGCGTGCCCCGTATCGGCGTCCCTCGTGCTGATCGTCAAGAAGGTCGTGATGCCGATCCAGGACGCCAAGTGAGCGGTGAGGGCGTCGCGCTGCTGCTCGTCGCGGCGCACGCTCTGATCGTGCTCGTGGCGGCCGTCGTCATCTCGGCCCGCAGGACGCCGTCGGCGGCCATCGCCTGGATCCTCGCGATCGCGTTCGTGCCCCTGCTCGGCATCGCGTGGTTCCTGCTGGTCGGCGCCGGCCGGCTCCCGCGTCGCCGCCGGGAACGGCAGCTCGAGGTGAACCAGGCGGTGCTCGACCGCACGCCCGGCGAATGGGAGGTGGGGCACCGCGAGGAGTGGCCCGAGGCGCTCGCCTCGGCCGTGCGACTCAACCGCGAGCTCGGCGCGCTGCCGATCGTGGGCGGCACACAGGCATCACTCGAAGCCGACTATGCGGAGACCTTCCGGAGGATGGTGGCCGACATCGACGCCGCGACCTCCGCGGTGCACGTCGAGTTCTTCATCCTCGTGCTGGACGACACGACGCGGCCGTTCATCGACGCCCTGGGTCGTGCGAGTGCCCGCGGGGTCACCGTGCGCGTGCTCTCCGACCACCTGTCGGGCTTCCTCTACCCGCACCGCCGGGCGACGATCGAGGCGCTGCGCGCCGCGGGCGCCGAGTGGCACGCGATGCTGCCGCTTCGCCCGTTCCGGGGCCAGTGGCAGCGGGCCGACCTGCGCAACCACCGCAAGCTCGTGACGATCGACGGCCGAATCGGCTGGACCGGATCGCTCAACCTCATCGACTCGAGCTACCTCAAGCCGAAGAACGTCCGGCGCGGCCTGCACTGGAAGGAGCTCATGGTGCGGCTCGAGGGACCCGTCGTGCGCGAGCTCGACGCCGTCTTCGCGAGCGACTGGTTCAGCGAGACCGACGAGCTGCTGCCGCTCGACGAGACCCCCGTGACGGTGCCGGCCGCGGCACCGGCCGAGCTGCTCGACGCGCAGGTGGTGCCCAGTGGGCCGAGCTTCGAGAACGACAACAACCTCAAGCTCTTCGTCTACCTGCTGCAGAACGCGCGTCACCGCATCTCGATCACGAGCCCCTACTTCGTGCCCGATGAGTCGACCCGCCTCGCGATCGTGACCGCCGCCTCGCGCGGCGTCGAGGTCGAGCTCTTCGTCTCCGAGATCGGCGACCAGGTGATGGTGTACCACGCGCAGCGCTCGTACTACGAGGAACTGCTGCGTGCGGGCGTACGCATCCACCTCTACCGTCCGCCGACCGTGCTGCACTCCAAGCACTTCTCGATCGACGACGACATCGCGGTGATCGGCTCGTCCAACATGGACATCCGCTCGTTCAGTCTGAACATGGAGGTGTCGCTGCTCGTGCACGGGCGCGGCTTCGTCGATGCGCTGCGGCTCGTCGAGGACTCCTACCGGGCGCACTCCCGCGAACTCACTCTCCAGGAGTGGCGGGCGCGTCCGCTGGGCGGGCGGGTGCTGGACGCGCTCATGCGACTGACCTCGTCGCTCCAGTAGGCAGCGACCCAGCGCTACGGCGCGACGCGCCCGCCCGCCTGGAACGCGGCGTGCGTGAGCGGCATGAGCTCGGCCCAGAAGGCCTCCATCTGCTCCGCCACGAGCTCGATCTCGCGCTGCGGGAACGAGGGGAAATGCGACTCCGGGTGCTTCGTGCGCAGCGAGAGGAAGTTCATGAGGGAGCGGGCGTTCATGGTGACGTACATCGAGGAGTAGGTGGACACCGGCAGCACCCCGCGGGCGACCTCGCGCGCGATGCCGGCCGCGAGCATCCGCTGGTAGGCCTCGTAGGCGAACGTCGCCGCGGCCTTCGACTCCTCGACGGCGAGCGCCGTCTGCTCGGGGGTGCCCTCCACGAACTCGTAGGCGCCGGGCTTGCCGACCTGCACGAGCCGGCGCTCGGGACCCGGCACGTAGAAGACGGGGCGCAGCTCGCGGTAGCGGCCCGACTCCTCGTTGTAGGAGGCGATGCGGTGGCGCATGAACTCGCGGAAGACGAAGATCGGCGCCTGCACGTAGAAGGTCATCGAGTTGTGCTCGAACGGCGAGCCGTGACGATCGCGCATGAGGTAGTTGATGAGCCCGCGGTCGCGGTCGGTCGCCTCGGCGCCGGATGCGGCCGACTCGAGGGTCTTCTCGCCCTGCGTCGACACCCTCGCCGCGAACAGCACGTCGGAGTCGTGGGCACTCGCCCGAACGAGCTCGACCGTCATGTCGGAACGGAACTGGATGGGGGTCGCGTCGCTCGTGATCTCCGGCACGGCCTCACGATATCCGGGCCCGCCGACCCGCGCGCGTCGCCGCGCCGCGGTGCATCCGCCCGCCTCGCGTCACGGAAGGTCACACTCCCCCGCGCGGTCGGGAGGCTGACTACCGTGGCGCCATGGATCCGCTCCTGGCCCTCGCGGTGGTCGGCGCACTCGTCGTCGTGTCGACCGCGCTCGGCCTCGCGTGGCGCAGCTCGCAGGGGCGTGTCCGCCGCACCGTGACGACGGATGCGGTCGCTCTCGACGGTGTCGAGCTCGCCGCGGGCGCGACGCTCCTGCAGTTCTCGAGCGAGTACTGCTCGCCATGCCGGGCGACCGCGCGCGTGCTCCACGAGCTGGCCGCGCGCACACCCGGTGTCGCGCACGTCGAGCTCGACGTCGCCGAGCGTCCCGAGCTCGCCGCCCGGTTCGGCATCCTGCAGACGCCGACGACGCTCGTGCTCGACTCCGCCGGACGTCCCCGCGCCCGCATCGGCGGCGCCGTTCGCGCCGACCAGCTCCGCGCGGAGCTGGGGCGCATCGTCGCATCCGCCTCCGCCGTCTCCGCCTGACCCGAGGAGCTGACATGTCCCGCCCGCCCCGTCCCACCCGGATCGATCCGCGCGGCGCGCGGTTCACCGCCTCCGTGACGGCCGTGCTGCTGCTCGTGACCGTCGCGCTCGGCCTCCTCGGGGGTGTCGCGCCGACCCTCGCCGATCGGGCGCTCCAGCCCGCGTTCCTGCTGCTCGTGGTGCTCGCCGCGATCTTCGTGTGGAGCGCGGCGGCGGGCATCGCCCGCAACCCCTGGTCCGCGCTGTTCCGCCGCCTGATCCGCCCCCGGCTCGCGCCGCCCGCGGAGCTGGAGGACGCCGCACCCCCGACCTTCGCACAGGGGGTGGGCGCTCTCGTCACCCTCGTCGGGGTCGTCCTGCACCTCTCGGGGGTTCCCTACGGCCTCGTGGCCGCGGCCTCAGCCGCGTTCGTCGCCGCGTTCCTCAACGGCGCGTTCGGATACTGCCTCGGCTGCCAGCTGTACCTGCTGCTCGTGCGCGCGGGGCTCGTCCGTCGGAGCCCGTCGACCATCCGCGCCTAGGCCGCGTCGCTGCCCCCCGGAGCACACCGCACATCGGGTGCGGGGTTCAGCAACACGGCCTGGCGACCTAGAGTGGCCGCATGGCAGTCACGAGCGAAGCGACAACCCTCTGGTTCGGCGACCTGATCCACGGATCGGGCACGACCTCCCTCGACTCGAGCGATGCCGCCGAGTTCCCCGTCACCTGGGCGGCCCGCTCCGAGGGCGAGCTCGGTCGCACCAACCCCGAGGAGCTGCTCGGGGCCGCGCACTCCGCCTGCTACTCGATGGCGTTCGCATTCGCCCTCGCCGGGGCGGGCTACGCGCCGGAGAGCCTGCAGGTCACGGCGGCCGTGACGTTCCAGCCCGGCGAGGGCATCACGGGGAGCCATCTGCTCGTGAGCGCGAAGGTTCCCGGCATCTCCGAGGCCGACTTCGAGCGGATCGCGACCGACGCCAAGGAGAACTGCGCGGTCTCGAGGGCGCTCACCGGCATCCCGATCACGCTCGAGGCGAGCCTGGCCTGATCCGCTCGAGCCGGATGGCGGTGCGCGTCGCCCAGCGCGCGCGGCGCCGGTCGCCCGCCGCGTCGTAGACGAGCGCGAGCCGGAACCATGCGCGCCAGTCCTCGGGTGCCGCCTCGACGTCGGCCCGGTACCGCGGGAAGAGCGCATCGGCGGACGAGCGCTCCACCCGCCCGCTCGGGGCGTGGGGCAGCTGCTCGGTGGGAAGCTCGCCGTCCTGCTCGAGGCGACGGGCGAGGCGTTCGGCACGGATGCCGAACACGATCTCGGCGGCGATGAACCCCGCCCCCAGCAGCGCGAGCACGATGAGGCCGACGCCGATCGCGACGGCGACCGGCTCGCCCGTGCCGAACAGCACGGCCGCGTAGTAGATCGCGAACACGAGGTAGAGCGCGAGAAGCGCCGCCATGACGACGGCGCCGATGCGGTTCGTCATGCGCGGCCGTCGAGGCCGAGCAGCGCGTCGAGCCCGACGACGAGACCGCGGGTGTCCGGCAGGGCGCGCAGCGCGAGCAGGATGCCGGCCTCGTAGGAGGCATCCGACACCGTCTGGTGGCTGATCCGCACGGTCTCGCCGACGCCGCCGAAGATCACCTGCTGCTCGGCGAGCACGCCGTCGATGCGGAGGCTGTGCACGGGGACGCTCGCGACCTGCTGCCCGCGGGCGCGCTGGTCGGCGTGCGGAGCGGCGACCGGCCCGCGCTCGGCGCGCGCCTCGCCGATGAGCTCCGCCGTGCGGATCGCGGTGCCCGACGGCGAGTCGGACTTGCCGGCGTGGTGCGCCTCGATGATCTCGATCGAGTCGAAGTAGGGTGCGGCGATCGCGGCGAGGCGCGTCGCGATCACCGAGCCGAGCGAGAAGTTGGGCACGACGATGACGCCGAGCTGCGGGTCGTCGCCGAGGCGGCTGCGCACGCGCGCGAGCCGCTCGGCGGTCCATCCCGAGGTGCCGACGAGCACGGGGATGCCGCGGGACACCGCGGCGTCGACGACCTCGGGCGACACCGCGGGCAGCGTCAGGTCGAGCACCAGATCCGCGCCGTCGATCCCCTCGATCGGATCGCGGGAGCCGAGTCGCGCGTGCACCTCGAGGTCGTCGCTCTGCTCGATGAGCCGGGTCGCGAGGGTTCCCATCCTGCCTGTCGCGCCGACGACGGCGACCGATGTGACCATGTCGCTCAGCCTATCTAGGCTGGCGGTGTGCACCCCGTCTTCCGCGTCGCCGCCGTCACCGACGCCGACGCGCACGAGCTGCTCGCGGAGTACTTCTCGATGCGCGCCGCGGGCTTCGACCCGGCCGCGGGGTCCTACCGCGCGGTGTTCCCGGACCCGGCACGGTTCACACCGCCCGACGGCGTCTTCCTCGTCGTCGACGACGGTGCCTCCCCGGTGGGCTGCGGCGGCATCCGGATGCTGGAGCCGCACCGCGCCGAGGTGAAGCACCTGTACCTGCGCGACACGGTGCGGGGCCGCGGGTGGGGTCGGCTGCTGCTCGCCGAGCTGGAGCGCCGCGCCGCGGAGCTCGGCGCGACCGAGGCGGTGCTCGACACCAACGTGGCGCTCGAGGCCGCCGGCTCGCTCTACCGCACGAACGGCTACGTCGAGATCGCGCCCTACAACGACAACCCGAACGCGACCACCTGGTTCCGCAAGGCGCTGAGCTGACTCAGCGGCGAGGTCCGAGCCCCGGATACCGGACCGCGTAGGCGTCCCACCCCCCCTCGAGGATGCGGAAGCCGGCTTCGACGTCGGGCACGGTGTCCGCGCTCCACGTCGCAAGCAGCTGGATCTGCAGCACGAAGCGGGCGTAGACGCGGATCTCGGGGCTCGGCTCGGGGAGGCCGGCCTCCTCGGCGAGCACCGCGGCGAGCGCGTCCTCGTGGCGCAGCCACATGAGCGCCGCGTAGTCGCGGAGCGCCGGCGTGCCGTTCACGAACTCCATGAAGCGCAGCCGCGCGTCTTCGCCGTGATCGTCGGCGAGGCTCATGAGCCCCTGCCGGTAGAGGTCGCGGAGCGCCTCGGATGCGGAGACGCCGGGCGCGCGCTCCCTGACGGCGGAGACGATCTGCTCCCGCTGCTCCTCGTCCTCGTCGAAGACGAGGGCCTCCTTCTGGGGGAAGTGCGCGAACACGGTCGTCGGCGACACGTCCGCCTTTTCCGCGACCTCGCGGATGCTGACCTCGTCGAAGCCGCGCTCGAGGAACAGCAGCGTGGCGGCGTCGGAGATCGCCTTGCGCGTGGCGGCCTTCTTGCGCTCGCGGCGTCCCTGCGGTGCGGTCATGCGGCGAGTCTAGCGGAGTCATTCCGAATCCGTATTGACTTCAAAACTGGTATGAGTACAGTTATCGACCGTGACCACCGAATCCCCCGTCGCCGCCCGGCCCGACTCGCGCCGTGCCTGGGCCATGCTCATCGTCATCACCATGCTCACGACCGCGGGCATGACGGTGGTGCTGCCGATCCTCCCCTTCGTCGTGCTGCGCTACGTGACCGAGCAGTCGAGCCTCGCCGTCTGGGTCGGCGTGCTCGAGACCGTCAACGCGCTGTGCGCCTTCCTCGTCGCACCCATCCTCGGGCGCGTCTCCGACCGCTACGGGCGCCGGCCGGTGATCATCATCGCCGGCTTCGGCGCCGCCCTCGGCTACCTGCTGTTCGGGATCGGCGGCTCGATCGGGATGCTGCTGCTCGGCCGCATCGTGCAGGGACTCACGGCGGGCGACCTGCCCGCGCTGTTCGCGTACCTCGCCGACATCACCCCACCCGAGAAGCGCGCCCGCCGCTTCGGCATCCTCGGCGCCCTCTCGGGCATCGGCACGATGGTCGGACCGGCGCTCGGCGGGCTGCTCGCCGCGATCGACATCGACCTGCCCGTGTTCGTGACGGCCGCCATCGCGGCCGTCATCGCGGTGCTGAGCATCTTCCTGCTGCCCGAGAGCCTCGCCCCCGAGAAGCGCACGGCCCGGCTGCAGCTCACCGCGCTGCATCCCTTCGCCGCCTTCCGGGACGCCTTCCGGCGCCCCCAGCTGCGGGCGCTCCTCACCGGCTTCGTGCTCGTCGGCATCCCCTTCGGCTTCTTCGTCAACAACTTCAGCGTGCTCGCCCTGGACTCGATCGGATGGGGCGCGACCCCCATCGGACTGCTCACGGCGGCCGTCGGCATCGTCGACATCGTCATCCAGGGCCTGCTGCTCGGCGTGCTGCTGCCGCGGATCGGCGAACGCGGTGTCATCGTGAGCGGCATCGTGGCCCAGGCCGCGGGGCTGCTCGGGCTCGCGCTGGTCGCGTCGCTGTTCGGGGAGCCCTGGCTCTTCATCGTCGGCACGCTCGCGCTCGCCGCGGGCCAGGGCGCCGCGACGGCGACCATGGACGGCGTGATGTCCAACCAGGTGGGCGACGACGAACAGGGCTGGCTCGCGGGCACCGCGCAGTCGCTCAGCTCCGCGATCGGCATCGTCGCACCCCTGCTCGCCGGCGCGCTCTACGCGGGCGTGGCCCACGCGGCGCCCTACTGGCTCGGGCTCGCGATGATGGTCGTCGCCGCCGTGGTCGTCGCGCGGGCGCGGTTCGCGACGCCGACAGCGGCGAACCGCGAGCCCACGGCGACGACCGCCACCTGAGCCCTCGGCGCGATCCGCACTCAGTACGGCTGCTCGACCGAGAGGCCGGTGCGGAGCTCGGGCAGTAGGTGGCCGAGGTCGTTGTGGGTCACCAGCACGGGCGGCTTCGCCGAACGCACCCGGATGATCGTGAGACCGCAGTTCGCCTGGTTGACGCCGAGCCAGCGCCAGCTCGCCGCGCCGAAAACCTCACGCACGAACCAGCCGATCACGAAGTTGTGCGTGATGAGCAGGTCGTGCCGGTCCTCGCGGGTCGGAGCGAGCCACTCCGCGGTCGCGTCGGCCATCTGCGCCTCACCCGCCTCGATCTCCTCGCGCGTGATGGGGCCGAAGAAGTGCTCCCAGGCGTGCGGCAGGTCGGGCGTCGGCCCCGAGGGGATGCAGTCCATGAGCAGCGCGGAGGGCTCCGGCTCGATCGCCGGCATCCGCTCCGTCATGATGCGCGCCGTCTCCTGCGCGCGCTGCAACGGCGACGTCCACGCGCCCGTGAACGGGACCCCGCCCAGCCGTTCGGCGAGTGCCTGTGCCTGGCGCACGCCGCGCGCCGAGAGCGGGCCGTCCGGCAGTCCGTGCTCGGCATCCCGCTGCTCGCCGTGGCGCACGAGGTAGAGGAAACGCGACATTCCGGTCCCCCTACGCCGCGACCGGCTCGCCGTCGAGGCCGGCGAACGCCGCGGGCGTCACCGGGCCGACCGCGGCCGCCGAGAGCGGACGGTCCACGAGCTCGGCGGCGAGCTCGCGCACGGCGGATGCGGTGACGGCCTCGATGCGCCGCAGGGTCTCGTCGAGGTCGGCGAACTCGCCGAGCGTCAGCTCGCTGCGGCCGAGGCGGCTCATGCGCGTGTCGGAGTCCTCGAGCGCGAGCGCCGAGGCACCCGCCAGCTGGCCGCGGGCACGGGCGAGCTCCTCCTCGGTGATGCCGTCGGCGGCGAGGCGCCGGAACTCGGCGAGCATGAGCTCGGCGACGTCGGGGGCGCGCTTCGGCGAGCACCCCGCGTAGAGGCCCACGATGCCGGCGTCCGAGTAGCTCGACGCGAAGGAGTAGACGGAGTAGGCGAGGCCTCGCTTCTCGCGGACCTCCTGGAAGAGGCGCGAGCTCATGCCGCCGCCGAGCACCGAGTTGAGCACGGTGAGAGCCGGGCGGCGGTCGTCGGCCGCGGGCAGGCCCGCGACGCCGAGGTACAGGTTGACCTGCTCGAGGGGCCGCTCCACGAGCGCGAGCGGTGCGCCCCGCTCGACGAGCCCGGTCGCCGGATCGCGCCGTTCGACCGGGCGACTCGCGGCATCCAGGTCCCAGCCGGCCTCCGCGAGCGCCGCGACGGCGACCTCCACGATGCGGTCGTGGTCGACGGCGCCCGCGACGGTGATGACGAGGTCGCGCGGCCCGTAGTTCTCGCGGTAGTGGCGCCACACCGCGTCGCGGTTGACGGCCCCGATCGACTCGGGGCTGCCGCCGATGGGCCGCCCGAGCGGATGCGCGCCGAACACCGCCTCGAAGAAGCGCTCCCCCGCGACGTCGCCGGGGTCGTCGTCGGCCATCGCGAGCTCCTCGAGGATCACGCCGCGCTCGTTCTCGAAGTCGTCGGGGTCGATCCGCGACGACGCGAACATGTCGGCGAGCACCCGCACGGCCATCTCGAGGTCGCGGTCGCGCACCTTCGCGTAGTAGCAGGTGTGCTCCTTCGCGGTGAGCGCGTTGTGCTCACCGCCCACCGAGTCGAACGCGACGGCGATGTCGAGTGCACTGCGCGTGCCGGTGCCCTTGAAGAGCAGGTGCTCGAGGAAGTGGGTCGAACCGTAGGTCACCGGCTGCTCGTCACGCGAGCCGACGGCGACCCAGAACCCGACGGTGGCGCTCTGCGAGCCGGGCACGCGTTCGGTCAGCACGCGCACGCCGCTCGGCAGCACGGAACGCCTGACGAGCGTGCCGCCCGAGGCGTCGATGCCCAGTTCGGGAAGGTCGAGAGGGAGCTGCACCGCGCCGTTCATCGCCCCGAGCCTACGCCATGGACGGCGACCGGTCCCGCCGGGTCTCCCCCGGATTGGGGGCCCGGATGCGGACAAACAGACAAGTCTGTCTGTCCTCATCGTGCTACCGTGATCCCGCGGAAAGCGAACGGACCCGAACCGATCGGCCCTTCCCAGCCGGGAACCCGTACCCGGGCCGCCGAGCGGCAACCGATCACCGATGGGTGGTTCGCCCGTGCCGCGGCCGCCCCGCACGGGCGGCCGCGGCACCCTGCTCCGCACGAGACCCAGAACGAAGGAGCCAGGGTTGCCGATCGACATCGTCAGACCGCCGAAGCGTCACACTCTCGCGCCGGCGAAGCAGCGCATCCTCGACACCGCGGACAAGCTCTTCTACGACGAGGGCGTCCGCGCCGTCGGCATCGACCGGCTCATCGCGGTCTCGAGCGTGACGAAGGCGACCTTCTACAAGCACTACGGCTCCAAGGACCGCCTCATCGTCGAGTACGTCGCGTACCGCCACCTGCAGTTCGCCGAGGCGATCGATGCGGCCGCCCAGGCGACCGACGACCCCGAGGTGCTGCTGCGCGAGATCGCGGCCGCCCAGGCGCGCATGATCGTCGGGCCCGGATTCCGCGGCTGCCCCTTCCTGAACGTCGCGACCGAGTTCACCGACCCCGCGCATCCGGTGCGTCGCGCGGTCGAGCACCACCGCGAGTGGTTCCACGCGCTCCTCGAGTCGCTGCTGCGCGAGCTCGATCACCCGATGCCCGGCGACGCTGCCGACGATCTGGTGCTGGCCCACGACGGGGCGATGGCGGGCGGCTACGCGGGCGACGCGATCGCGGCGGCCGCGTCCCTGCAGCGCATGTACGACCGGGTACTCGCCTCCGTGCCCGCGCGCGCGGCCGCATAACCTATCCCACCGACGGGCGAGCGCACCAGGGGTTCGCCCCCTTCCGGATGCCTGCCGTGCGTCCCCGCTAGGGTGAACGCCGCGCGGATCCCCCACCGCGCCGGGAACCCACGAGGGCCCCGCCACTCGGAAGGAGCACCACCATGATCGTCCTGCCCGCCGTCACCGTCCTCACGCTCATCTACCTCATCGCGACGATCGTCGCTCTCGTCGACGGCATCCTCCGCGCCCGCGGCCGGGGCACCGCCGTGCTCGCGATCATCGAGATCGTCGTGGCCGCGCTCATGATCCTCGCCCTGTTCGTGGCGATCCCCTTCGGATCCGTCGCCCTCGGCGTCGTGCTGCTCGTCGTGCTCGTGCTGCAGCTCGTGCTGCGGGGCTCGGTGCGCCGGGGCGGAGCGGCGCTCACCGTCATCGCGCTCATCGCCACCGCGGTCTGGCTCGTGCTCGCGCTCGGGTGGATCCACATCCCCGGCGTCAACTGACCCGCGCGACCGCGCGGGCGAGCTACGCGCTCGCGCGGTCGAGGGACGCGAGCTGGTGGCGGGTCAGCCGCACGTCGGGCGCCGCCATCACGTCGAACAGCTGGTCGGCGGTGCGCACCGAGACGACCGGCGCCACGACACCGTCTCTGCTGAGCAGCCAGGCGAGCGCCACAGCGGCGAGAGCCGTCTCGTGCTCGGCGGCCACCCGCTCGAGCGCGGCCACCACCCGGCGGCCACGACGACCCAGATGCGGCGCGATGTACGTCGCCGCGGGACTCGCGGCGACGTCGGCGCGACTGCGGTAGGCGCCGGTGAGGTACCCGCCCGCGAGCGGAAAACGCGGCATCACCGCAAGGCCCTGCTGGGCGGCCACGCGAGCAAGACCGCCCTCGTAGCTCGCGCGGTGCATGAGCGAGTACTCGTTCTGGAGGGCGGTCATGGGTGCCACCCCGAGCAGCCCGCACGCCACGCGAGCCGCGAGCAGGCGGTGGCCGGTGTGGTCCGACATCCCGAAGGTCAGCACCTTACCGCGCCGGATGAGCTCGTCGACCGTGAGCAGCGTCTCCTCGAACGGCACCTCGGTGTCGTCGATGTGCAGGTAGAGCAGCTCCACGCGGTCGGTGCCGAGCCGCCGCAGCGAGGCGTCGACGGCCGAGGTGATCGCCGACGCGGAGAGCCCCGGGTGCTCCCTCGACTTGCCGACCTTCGTCGCGATCACGACGCGGTCGCGGTTGCCTCGACGGTGCAGCCACTCGCCGATCAGCTGCTCGCTGCGGCCGTCGCCGTACGCATCCGCGGTGTCGATCATGTTGCCGCCGAGCGCGGTGAACGCGTCGAGGATCTCGCCGACCGCCGTGTCCGAGACGGTCGTGCCGAAATGCTTGCCGCTCATCGCGGTCGGGAAGACACGCAGAGCGGTGCCCGGGATGTCGCGGCGCGGCGGCGAGACGCGGCCCACGATCGCTGCGGTCTCGAGCGTGGTCGGCACGGGGGCGACAGGCGCGGTCAGTGGCTGCGCCGTCCGGATCTCCATGCCCCCACCTCCTCGGGTTGCAGCGAGGCTAGCGCCGCGCGGGGCGCAGAACCGGCAGGTGCACCGGATCGTTATGGATCGTCACCATTTCGTGATGCGGCCTCGACGGGCGGGACGATGCGTGGCAACGTGGACCGCATCGCATCCGGGAGGTCGATGATGACGAACGATCCGCTGTGGAGACTGCCGGAGGTGGCCCGCCTCGAGGTGCGGAGCCCCGATTTCGACGACGGCGGGGAGCTGCCCGTATGGGCTCGGGCGCGGGACGCGGGAGGGCAGGACCTCTCCCCCGAGCTGCGCTGGCTGGGCGCCCCGGACGGCACCCGGAGCTACGTCGTGCGGGTGTTCGACCCGGACGCGCCGACCATGAGCGGCTTCTGGCACTGGGCGGTCTACGACCTGCCCGCGTCAATCGATCACCTGCCTCGCGGCGCGGGAACGCCGGCGTCGGGCCTGCTGCCGGCGGGCGCCGTGACGGTCGCGAACGAGCTGCGCGGCGAGGAGTACACGGGGGCCGCTCCCCCGGCCGGTCACGGGGAGCACCGCTACTTCTTCGTGGTGAGCGCGCTCGCCGTCCCCCGCCTCGAGCTGCCCGCCGGGATCACGCCCGCCGTGCTCGGCTTCGTGCTCCGCGAGCACGAGCTCGCGCGCGGCACGACGGTCGGCACGAGCGTCACGCCCGCGGCCTGAACGACGGATGCCCGCCCCGCGCGAGCGGGACGGGCATCCGGATGATGCGGGCGGTGATCAGCCCTCGGCGGGAGCCTCCGGGCCCTCGCTGTGGGCGGCCGAACCCTCGGTGTCGGCCTCCTCGGTCTCGACCACCGGGGCGAGCGACAGCTTGCCGCGGTCGTCCATCTTGGTGATCTCGACCATGATCTTCTGGCCGACCGAGAGCACGTCCTCGACGTTCTCGACGCGCTTGCCGCCGGCGAGCTTGCGCACCTCGGAGATGTGCAGCAGGCCGTCCTTGCCGGGGAGCAGCGAGACGAAGGCGCCGAAGGTCGCGAGCTTCACGACCGTGCCGAGGAACCGCTCGCCGACCTCCGGGTTGACCGGGTTGCCGATCGCGAGCACCTGGGCGCGCGCGGCCTCGGCCGAGGGGCCGTCGACGGCGCCGATGTAGACCGTGCCGTCCTCCTCGATCGAGATGTCGGCACCGGTCTCGTCCTGGATCGCGTTGATCGTCTTGCCCTTGGGGCCGATGAGCTCGCCGATCTTGTCGACCGGAATGTTCACCGAGATCACGCGCGGAGCCGTCGGAGCCATCTCGTCGGGGCCGTCGATCGCCTGGTTGAGCACCGCGAGGATGGCCGTGCGGGCCTCCTTCGCCTGCGACAGGGCGCCCGCGAGCACATCCGAGGGGATGCCGTCGAGCTTCGTGTCGAGCTGGATCGCGGTCACGAACTCCGAGGTGCCGGCGACCTTGAAGTCCATGTCGCCGAGCGCGTCCTCGGCGCCCAGGATGTCGGTGAGCGCCGCGTAGCGGGTCTCGCCGTCGACCGTGTCGGACACGAGGCCCATCGCGATGCCCGCGACGGGCGCCTTGAGGGGCACACCGGCGTTGAGCAGCGACAGCGTCGAGGCGCAGACCGAACCCATCGAGGTGGAGCCGTTGGACCCGAGGGCCTCGGACACCTGACGGATCGCGTAGGGGAACTCCTCGCGGCTCGGCAGCACCGGCACGAGCGCGCGCTCGGCGAGGAAGCCGTGCCCGATCTCGCGACGCTTCGGCGACCCGACGCGGCCGGTCTCACCGGTCGAGTAGGGCGGGAAGTTGTAGTGGTGCAGGTAGCGCTTCTTGGTGATGGGCGCGAGCGAGTCGATCTGCTGCTCCATCTTGAGCATGTTGAGCGTCGTGACGCCCAGGATCTGGGTCTCGCCGCGCTGGAAGATCGCGGAGCCGTGCACGCGCGGGATGACCTGCACCTCGGCGTCGAGCGCACGGATGTCGGTCAGGCCGCGACCGTCGATGCGGACGCCCTCGGTGAGGATGCGGCCGCGCACGATCTTCTTCGTGACGGCCTTGTAGGCGGCCGACACCTGCGGCGGGATGTCGCCGCCGAGCTCGCCCGCGAGGACCTTCTCGTTGATGGCGAGCTTGACGCGCTCCTTGAGGGCGTCGTCCGCGTTCTGACGCTCGATCTTGTCGGCGATCTGGTAGATGCCGACGAGCTCGTCGTAGGCGAGCGCGGCGACCGCGTCGTACGCCTCCTGGCTGTAGTCGACGAAGATCGGGTACTCCTTGATCTCCTTCGCCGACTGCGCCGCGAGCTGCTCCTGCGCCTTCACGAGCTGAGCGATGAAGGGCTTGGCGGCTTCGAGACCCTCGGCCACGACGGCCTCGTTGGGCTTCACGGCGCCGCCCTGGATGAGCTCCCAGCTGTGCTCGGTGGCCTCCGCCTCGACCATCATGATCGCGACGTCCTCGGTGCCGTCGGCCTTCTTCACGACGCGACCGGCGACGACGAGGTCGAACACCGCATCCTTCAGCTGCGAGAACTTCGGGAAGGCGACCCACTGGCCGCCCTGCTCGCCCGGCGTCGGGATGAGCGCGAGGCGCACACCGGCGATGGGGCCCGAGAACGGCAGACCGGAGATCTGGGTCGAGGCGCTCGCCGCGTTGATGGCGAGGGCGTCGTAGAACTCGTCGGGCGCGATGCTCAGGACGGTGATGACGACCTGCACCTCGTTGCGGATGCCGTCGGCGAACGACGGGCGCAGGGGGCGGTCGATGAGACGGCAGACGAGGATCGCCTCCGTCGAGGGGCGGCCCTCGCGACGGAAGAACGAGCCGGGGATCTTGCCGGCGGCGTAGGCGCGCTCCTCCACGTCGACGGTCAGCGGGAAGAAGTCGAAGCCGTCACGCGGATTCTTCGACACGCTCGTCGCGGACAGCAGCATGGTGTCCTCGTCGAGGTACGCGGCGACGGCGCCCTGGGCCTGCTGGGCGAGACGACCGGTCTCGAAACGGATGGTGCGGGTGCCGAACTTGCCGTTGTCCAGAACGGCTTCGGCGAACTTGATCTCGGGGCCTTCCACGAGGTCTCACTCCTTGCTGCCGCGATACGCGCGGCACTACATCGGAGCAGGAGCGGGCAGGAAGGGCGAGGCGCGCGCAGGTGCCGCGCGCCGACCGCCTGGATCTGGTCAACAGTAGAAGGGCTCCGACCGCACCCGCGGGCCGCGGGGTTCGGAGAACCACCACCGGTGACCAGCTTCGTGCCGGCCTGCTCCGGATCAACCCCGTCGTGCATGCGCACAACGGGACAGCCGCCGGATGGCGGCCGCAACCATGCTAGCAGGAGGGGGCTTCGCGGGGCCCGTCGGCACGCGGGCGAGTCGACTCAGCCCGCGTAGGGTTGGGCGCCCGGCCCGCAGTCCAGGCGTGCCGCAAGGACGGTGTCGACCACGTCCGGCCGGCCCAGGTCGGCCACGGCGTAGTAGTTCATCCACGGCGCCTGGCTTTCCGAGAGGTAGTCCGAGGGCTTCGGCACATACCCGTCGACGCCGTGCTCCGCAACACACGGCAGCATCCAACGCCAGCCGATGTCGGCGAGCAGCATGCGCTCCGCCGGGGTGTCGACGTACTCACCTCCCGCGAAGACCGCCGCATTCGGGTCCTCGATCCGGTACCGCGCGAGGCAGTCGTCGATCGCCGACTCGTACGCGTGGGTCTCCTCCTCCGTCAGGTCCGATTCGATCACCTCGACGCGCCCGCGCTCGTCGACGACCTCCGTGGAGACCGCCATGCTCCCCGCGGTCGAGGGGGTCTCCGTCCAGCACACGGAGAACACCGTCCACGCGATGTCGGCGGGGATCACCTCGGACCGCTCCGGTCGCACGATCGGGCGCGAGCCCTGCACGGCCAGCACCGCGATCGCGACGATCGCCGTGGCGGCCACGAGGACGGCGCCCGTCCACATCGTGATCCGTTCGGCGCGCCGCATCCCGCCATTCTGCCGCGATCGGTGGGCGACGCTCACGAGTCGTAGGGCTGGTAGCCGGGGCCGCAGGCCAGGCGCGCCTCGATGAGCGCGTCGATTCCGACACCGAAGTCCTGGTAGTACCCATACCAGGGAACGGCCCGGTCGGTGAAGTAGTCGCGGAGCGTCGGAACCCGATCCGGGAGGATGCCGTGACCCTCGAGGCACGGCAGCAGCCAGCGCTGCGCCACATCGTAGGAGAGCAGGCGCTCCGCATCCGAGCCGAGGGAGTTGCCCGAGCGGGTGAGACGCTCGTCCTCGACGGGGTAGCGCGCGAGGCAGTCGTCGGCGGCCGCCTCGAAGCTCGCGATCTCCTCGGGAGACGCCGCCGAGTCCATGACCTCGACGCGCATCCGGTGGTTCTCGACGCTCATGGCGATGCCGGCGTCGAAGATCGGCGAGGGCACCCCGGTGTAGATGCACGAGGAGTAGATCGCCCAGATCAGCTCCGAGGGGAGGAGCTCCGGACGCGGGCGCGTCTCGGCCTCGCGCGCGCCGTGGACTGTCAGGGTCGCGGCAGAGACGGCGACCGCCGCCATGACGAGCGCGGCACCCGTCCGCATCGTGACCCGCTCAGCCCGCCGCATCCCGCCATTCTGCCGGGATCAGCGGATGCGGTACCCGCCCCGCACCGGCACGTCGCCCGGCAGGATCGGCACCAGCTCGTCGTGCTTCGCGACGCGGCCGTCGCCCGCCGTGCGCCCGCGGATGCGCCGCGCGGCCCAGGGACGCACGTGCGCCCACAGCCAGCGGGCATGCGAGAGCGGCTCGTCGTCGGGTCCCGGCTCCTCGTCGTGCATCGCGGCCTCGAGGCCCGCGAGCTCGGCGGCGCCCGCGAGGCCGAGCGTCTCCGCTGCGGCGTAGGAGAGCATCCGGTGCCCCCGGGAGCTCAGGTGCACGCGGTCGCCCGCCCACATCCGCGGGTCGACGAGGTCGAGCTCGGTCGCCGGGTCCAGGAAGAGCGCGCCGCACTCCCGGGCACGTCGGCGCAGCTCGCGTGCGAACACGAGCGTGCGATCGTGCAGCGCACGCAGGTAGCCGCGCGGCGGCGCGAACGGTGCCACGACGAGCACCTCGCACCCGGCGTCGCGAGCGCGATCCACCCCATCGGCCAGTCGGCGGGCCAGCTCGAGCGTCGGAGCGCCGACCCGGACGAGGTCGTTGGCGCCGACGAGCACCGTGACGAGCTCGGCACCCAACTCCAGGGCGCGCGGCAGCTGGTGCTCCACGACATCCGCGACCCGGCGGCTACGCACGGCGAGGTTGCCGTAGTGCAGCGGCTCGCGCCGCCCGTCGGCGTGCGCGAGCAGCAGCGCGAGCCGGTCGGTCCATCCGCGGTAGTCCCCCGGCGCCTGGCGGGAGGTGTCGCACAGCCCCTCGGTGAGGGAGTCGCCGACCGCGGCGAAGCGCGCGACGCGAACGACGGACGCGGTCGGCCGTGCACCGGCGAGCCGCTCCGCGCTCGTCACCGGAGCTGCCCCGCGCAGGGCGATCGCCGCCCGGTAGTGGCCGAGCAGTTCGTCCCCGAGCGCCGCCCAGCTGCGGCCCGCGACCGCCTGGCGGGCCGCCGCCGAGAAGGCGCGACGCTTCGCGGCATCCCCCGCGAGGTCGGCGACACGGGCCCGGAGGTCGGCGAGGTCGCCCGGTCGGTACAGCCACCCGGTGCGGCCGCTGTCGACGAGATCGCGCGGGCCGCCACGGCCGGTCGCCACGACGGGCACACCGCTCGCGAGCGCCTCCTGCACGGTCTGGCAGAACGTCTCGCTCTCGCCGGGATGAACGAAGAGGTCGAGGCTCGCGACGTCGACGGCGAGCTCGTCTCCCCCGCGGAAGCCGAGAAAGGCGGCGCCTGGGAGCATCCCCTCGAGCCGGGCGCGGTCCGGGCCGTCGCCGATGACGACGATCCGGACGCCCGGCAGGTCGATGAGCGCCGCCAGATCCTCCACCTGCTTCTCGGGTGCGAGCCGACCGACATAGCCCACGAGGATCTCACCGCGGGGGGCGAGCTCGGCGCGGCGCGCGGGGTCGCGCCTGCCGGGGTTGAATCGCTCGGCGTCGACGCCGCGGGCCCAGCGACGCACGCGCGGCACGCCGAGAGCTGCAAGGTCGTCCGCGGCGGCCGTCGACGGCGCGAGCGTGAGGGTCGCGCGCGCGTGCAGGCGAGCGACGTGCCGCCCGAGCTCCGCCTCCGCCACGGGGATGCCGTAGCGCGCCGCATACGCGGGGATGTCGGTCTGGTAGACGGCGACCGTCGGGATGCCGAGCCGCTCGGCCGCGCGGAGCGCCTGCCAGCCGAGCAGGAACGGCGAAGCGAGATGCACGACGTCGGGGGCGAAGTCGCGGAGCAGCGCCTCGAGCCGCGCGGTCGAGGCGACCACGACGCGTACCTGCGGATAGCCGGGAAGCGGCACCGAGCGGACGAGCTCGAGATCTGCGCCCCGCAGCTCCGGTGGTGACCCGCCGCTCCGCGGCGCGATCACGAGCGTCTCGTGGTCGCCGCGCTCCAGATGGCGGATCACCTGGAGCAGCGAATGGGTGACCCCGTTCATGTGCGGGAGGAAGGACTCGGCGATCAGCGCGACTCTCACGGGGTCAGGATCGCGCGGCGATGCGGCACACGAACGGCGCGCCCGCACCTCGTCGACAAGGATTCATCCGCGCGCCACCCGCCCGTCCCGCACCCCTCACGTCGGCGTCATCCCGTCGCCCGCGCGTCGGGCGCCGTTCATCCGGATGTGAGACAAGGAGACATGGATGCCTGGCTCGAGGCCGCGGCCGCCTCCCCGTGGCTGCTCGCCGTGCTGTTCGCCCTCGTCGTGGGCGACGCCTTCCTCGTCGTGCTGCCGAGCGAGACCCTGGTCGTCGCCCTCGGCGCGCTGGCCGCGTCGACCGGCCACCCCTCGCTGTGGCTCGTCGTGCCGGTCGCGGCGGTGGGCGCCGTCGTCGGCGACAGCGCCGTCGTGGCGCTCGGACGCGCCGTCGGCACCGATCGCTGGGGATGGCAGCGTCGCGGGCGCATCGGGCGCGCGATCGTGCGGGCCCGGGAGTTCGTCCTGCGGCGGCCCGCCACGCTCATCCTGACGGCGCGCTACATCCCGTTCGCCCGCATCGCCGTCAACCTGTCGGTGGGCGCGGCGCGGCTGCCGTGGAGCCGGTTCCTGCCCCTGTCGGCGCTGGCCGGCACCGCGTGGGCGCTCTACAACGTCGCGATCGGGGCGCTCTTCGGGGCCCTCTTCGCCGAGACGCCCTGGCTCGGGATCGTCGTGTCGGTGCCGGTCGCGGTCGCGATCGGCGCAACGGTGGATCTGCTGCTCGGCCGACGGTCGGCCTATGCTGGCGGGATGAGTTCCGACGAGAAGCCCGCCGCCGCGTCCGAGGACGTCAAGCGCAAGTTCCGTGAGGCGCTCGAGCGCAAGAAGCAGCAGTCGCAGGACCGCCCCGCGCACCTCGAGGGGGAGAGCGCGGTGCACGAGGCCCACAACAAGGCCGGCGGCAAGCGCGAGTTCCGCCGCAAGTCCGGCTGAACCGGGTCGGGCGCCTACTCGGCTGTCCGGCTGCGCCGCAGACGGAGCATCACGAGGCCGCACGCGAGCAGCGATCCGCCCGCGAGCGCCGCCCACGCCGTCGCGGCGGGATCGATCCCGCTGGCGGCGAGTGCGTTCCCGCTGCCAGCGCTCGGGTCGCCTGCTGTGCCTCCTGTGCCCCCAGTTCCCCCCGTGCCGCCGTTCGACGCCGCGACGATCGAGACGGAGGCGGCCCGCGTCGAGAGCTGTCCGTTGCCGCCGACGCCGTCGTTGCCGTAGCAGGTGACCTGGACGTTCAGCGTGTCGCCGACGGCGACCGCAGGGAACTCGGACGCGAGGAACGTCGCCGACCCCGTCGGCACCGGCTGGGTGTTCCGCCCGGACAGCTGCGTGTTCGTCGCGTCGGTGAGCCGCACGTTCGCGAAGCCCAGCGCCCATCCGGCGATCGGGGTCCCGCAGTCGTAGCCGATCAGGAGATCCGAGCCGAGCGTCACGGTGGCGGGCAACGTGATCGCCGTGCCGAGGTCGGGCTGGGTGTAGCTCTCGCTCACCGAGCCCATCGATGTGCTGCCGGCGAAACAGGTGAGGGTGAACACGACGGTCTGGCCGGTGCCGGCCCCGGTCGCGTACCAGCCCTCGTTCGTGAACGCGCCGGCCGTGAGGACGGCGACGCTCGCGGACACGGCCGTCGAGTAGCGCGGATCGATCCAGACGATGCTCGCGTTGTCGCTGCCCGTCGGGCAGTCCCCCGAGAAGTACATCGGGGCTGTCTCGCTGCCCGCAGCGGCGGGCACGAGGGCCAGCACGGGCGGGTCGGAGTAGGCGGCGGCCGGGCTCGCCGCAAGCACGCCTCCCCCGGCCAGCAGGGCCGCGAGCGCGACGACGGCGAGTCGGGGACGGATGCGGGACACGGGTCTCCTCCGGATGGTCGAACGGTCTCGATCGACGCTAGAGAGCCGCGCCCGCAGCCGATATGGGGGTTCCGGTCTACATCCGCGGACTCACTCGCCGGCGAGGCCGCCGAGCAGGTGGCCGAACGAGCGGCCCTCGCCGAGGAACGCATCCGGGTCGAAGGGGTCGACCACCGCACGGGGCTCGCGACGCGCGATCGCCTCGGCGAGCTCGCGGGCTCCCCGCTCGACGCGCGAGGCGAGCGGCCGCACCTCGTCGGCGCGGGCGCCCCAGTCGCTCGATGCGGCGAACACGCCCGTCGACACGGGCTCGGCGTGCAGGTAGGCGAACAGCGGGCGGATGGCGTAGTCGATCGCGAGCGAGTGGCGGGCGGTGCCGGCGTTCGCGCCGATCAGCACGGGCATCCCGGTGAGCGCGTCCGGGTCGATCACGTCGAAGAACGACTTGAACAGGCCCGAGTAGCTCGTGGAGAAGATCGGCGTGACGGCGATGAGCCCGTCGGCGGAGACCACCCGGTTGATGGCGTCCTCGAGCGCGGGCGGCGCGAAGCCGGCGAGCAGGTTGTTGGTGATGTCGTGCGCGAGCTCGCGCAGCTCGACCACGTCGACCTCCGCCTCGATGCCGCGGGCGCGGAGCTCGCCGACGGTCGCCTGGGCGAGGCGGTCCGCGAGCATGCGCGTCGAGGAGGGGTTCGAGAGGCCGGCGCTGACGACGGCGATGCGGCGGGTCATCGTGCGTTCTCCTTCTGGGTGGCGGCCGGGCCGAAGGCCGAGCCGCTGGTCGCGGGCGGGGCCGCGATGGGGGTGTCCTGGTAGGGGCCGCCGACCGTCAGGTTGTTGCCACCGGCCGAGGTCGGGCGCGCCTGGCGGGCGGGGCCGTCGCCGTACACGGCCGCGACGCGCGCGGCGTGCGTCGGCGCATCCGGCACCTCGGCGGGACGGTTCTCGGCGAGCTCCCGCCGGAGCACGGGAACGACCTCGCCGCCCAGGAGGTCGAGCTGCTCGAGCACGGTCTTCAGCGGCAAGCCCGCGTGGTCGACGAGGAACAGCTGGCGCTGGTAGTCGCCGTAGTGGTCGCGCATCGCCGCGTAGCGGTCGATCACCTGCTGGGGCGAGCCGACCGTGAGCGGCGTGAGCTCCTGGAACTCCTCGAGCGAGGGTCCGTGGCCGTAGACGGGTGCGTTGTCGAAGTACGGGCGGAACGCGGCGACCGCATCCTGCGAGTTCTTCGCCATGAACGCCTGGCCGCCGAGTCCGACGATCGCCTGCTCGGGGGTTCCGTGACCGTAGTGGGCGTAGCGCTGGCGGTAGAGGGTGATGAGGCGCTGGTAGTGCTCCTTGGGCCAAAAGATGTTGTTCGCGAAGAAGCCGTCGCCGTAGTACGCCGCCTGCTCGGCGATCTCGGGGGTGCGGATCGAGCCGTGCCAGACGAAGGGGGCGACGCCGTCGAGGGGCCGCGGGGTCGCGGTGAAGCCCTGCAGGGGCGTGCGGAACGTGCCCTCCCAGTCGACGACGTCCTTCTCCCACAGCTCGCGCAGCAGGGCGTAGTGCTCGATCGCGAGCGGCAGCCCCTGCCGGATGTCCTGGCCGAACCACGGATACACGGGGCCGGTGTTGCCGCGCCCCATGACGAGGTCGACGCGGCCGCCCGTGAGGTGCTGCAGCATCGCGTAGTCCTCCGCGATCTTCACCGGGTCGTTGGTCGTGATGAGGGTCGTCGCGGTCGACAGGATGAGGTTCGTCGTCTGCGCGCCGATGTAGGCGAGCGTCGTCGTGGGCGAGCTGGAGAAGAACGGCGGGTTGTGGTGCTCGCCGATGGCGAAGACGTCGAGACCGACCTCCTCCACGTGCTTCGCGATCGTGACGATGTCGCGGATGCGCTGCGCCTCGCTCGGCGTCTCGCCCGTCGTGGGGTCGCGCGTGATGTCGCTCACGCTGAAGATGCCGAACTGCATCTGGCTGCTCATGGTGGCTTCCGTCTCCTCGGGATTTCTATGCATTTGCATTGATATCGGATGAAACCGAGCGCACACCGGGAGTATTCCCGCCACCCGGCGCCGAGATCGCCGCTCCCCTAGCCTGGTGACATGGCAACCGTCGAGCTCAGCGAGAAGACCTTCGAGAACACCGTGCTGGAGGGCGATATCGTGCTCGTCGACTTCTGGGCCGCGTGGTGCGGACCGTGCCAGGCATTCGGCCCCGTCTTCGAGGCTGCCAGCGAGAAGCACCCCGACATCACCTTCGCGAAGGTCGACACGGATGCCGAGCAGGCGCTCTCCGCCGCCCTCAACATCCGCTCCATCCCGACCCTCATGGCGTTCCGCGACGGCATCGGCGTCTTCGCCCAGGCGGGCGCCCTGCCGGGGCACGTGCTCGAGGACCTCATCGGGCAGATCCGCGGCCTCGACATGGACGAGGTGCGCGCCCAGATCGCCTCCGCGCAGGACGAGCTCAACGCTCCCGCTACTTGAGCGCCCCCATGAGGAGCACCACCCGGTAGCCCTCGCGCTTCTGGTCGATGCGCACGGGGATGCGCGCCTTGACGCCCTTGTCGTCGAGGCGTCGCAGGTTCTCGTCGACGACCGACTCCAGCCCGCGGGGCACCATCCCGACGGGACCGCTCACGCGGCGCCCCGTGAACAGCCGCACCTCGATCGGCGCATCCTGCCCCTCCGCCTGAACGGTACGGGGCGAGATCGCCGTCTCGAAGCTCGAGTCGCCCGACTCGACGAGGCTCCGCAGCTCCTCCTGGTAGGGGTCGGAGTTCGCGAGCACGATCGTGACGCGCTTGTTGCGGGGCGTGAGGTTGTAGACGTAGTCGTCGAAGCTTCCGAAGCCGCGATCCTCCCGCGGCAGGCTCGTGTCGACGCCGCGGCGGCGGAAAAGACCCATGCGGCGATCCTACGGGTGGGTGCGCGCGCTCAACGCGCCGCGGGCCCCGCGGTCGCGAGCTCGCGCTCGGGCGCGGCAGGCGCGCTCGACTCGGCAGCGCGGCAGCACACGGCGCAGACCGCCGCGACGAGGCCGTGCCGACATTCATCCATGGCACGAGTGTGCGCCGAGCCTGGGAGCGCGACCACCCCCAGACGGGGTGCCCCGCGAGGGGGTGCGCACGCATGTTCGACGGTGCGGATCAGTGCTCGGCGAGCACGATGATCCGGTCGTCCGGCGCATAGCGGCGACGCGCGTCCTTCCGCGGGTTCACGACGACGCCGTAGGCGTCGGCCCCGCGATGTGCCTGGGCGCCGATGCGATAGCCGATCGCGGTCTCGCCGCGGCGGGCCGCAGCCTCCACGACGGTGTAGAAGTCGACCTCCGCCTCCCCCGCGATGTACTGGGATGCCGGGCGCAGATAGATCTCGCTGCCGTCGGCCGCGAAGAGCACGTCGAAGACGTCCGCGAGCCGCTTGTTCTCGCTCAGCTGCGTCAGCGTCAGAGCGACGAGCTTGTCCGAAACGATGAAGTCGTCGGCGTTGGTGACCTCCGCGAGCTCCCTGTTGCGGTCGTCGAGCATCTCGCTCACGACGTTGAGGTCGACATCCGCCCGCTCGGCGATGTCGCGCAGGTGCAGCAGCGTGATGAGCGTCTTGGCGTCCGCGCGCTGCGCGGTCAGGCGGGTGTCGGCCAGAACGATGATGTGGTCGGCCCGCTCCACCTCGAGCGCATCGAGCGTGCGCCGGCTCGTCACGTCGCCGCGCTCGAACCGCACCGTCAGGTTCGCGAGCTCGGGGAACGCCGGCTCCTTCACGTCCGCCACGACGTGCACGCTCGATCCCGGCGCGACGTACTGATCCAGCTCCCCGAGCATGAAAGCCAGGCCGGCGTTGTAGCCGAGCACGAGGGTGCGCTCGGGGGCGACCTCCGCCACCGTCGGGACCGCGATCGCGGCAGCGTCCGGCGAGCCGGGAGCCGCGCTGCGGATCGTCGAGTCGTCCTCCGCGATGAGGATGAGCTGGTCCCCCGTCTCATAGCGGGTCCCTGCGGGCGGGTTGAGGAGCGTCACACCGCCCTTCACCATGCCCATGACCGTCGAGTCGACGAAGGCGAGCTGCACCTCGCGGTAGTCACGGCCGACGAGCTCCGGGAGCTCGGCCATGTAGATCTCGTCACCGCCGTAGTCGAGCAGCTCCGAGTAGACGACGGAGAGCCCCGACTGACGGCAGGTCTGCACCGTGATGCGGCTGATGAGCTCGTTCGCGAGCACCCATTCGACCTCCTCGCGTCCCACCAGCCGCGCCGCCTCGAGGTTCGCGGGATCCCGGATCTCGCCGATCACGTGATACTCCTCGGCCCGCCGATTCGGGTTGTTGGTGATCGCGAGCGCCGCCTTGATCACCACCGCATCCGGGTCGTCGCCATCCTCCGGCGCCAGCAGGATGATGCTGCGGGCGGTGTGCGGGCTCCCCAGTTCGAGATCGCCGAGCGTCATCGGGTCGCCGGAGCGGCAGATCACCGCCGTCTTGCCGGTCTTGCCGACCTCGGCACGGATGGCGTCCTCCATCTCCACCTTGTCGCGATCGGCGAGGATGACGACCGCGCTGCGCCCCCGCGACTCGTTCGCGATCGCGAGCTCCGAGACGATCGAGAACACCTTGTCGCTCCATCCGAGGATGAGCGTGTGGTCCTTCTCGAGCACGCGGGAGCGCCCCTTCCGCAGTTCCTCGACCTTGGCGTCGAAACCGCCCGAGACGATGCCGATGAGACTCGCGACGATGACCAGTCCGCCGATCGTCACCACGAGCATCGCGATCCGGAAGCCCCACCCCTCGTCGCCCCCCATCGTGCCGGGGTCGAGGGTACGCATGAGGTTGCCCCAGAAGATGTCGAAGAAGTCCCCCTCCGGCTCGTCGGCGGGATGCAGCGGCAGCGCCCAGACGATGAGGGCCAGCACGAGCACGAACACGAGAGTGGCGGCCGCGAGCAGCCCGATGAGCGCGACGGTGCCCTTCGACATCCAGCCGTCGAAGCGGTAGCGGATGCGTTCGGCGCGCGTGGGCTCGGTCATGGTGGTGGTCCCTCGGGTCGGCGGATGCTGGGAACACTAGCGGGAGGGCGCGGGCGAGGGCGCGCCCCTGCTCGGGGGTCGGGAACGACGAAGGCCGCCACCTGACGGTGACGGCCTTCGAGGAAGAAGTTCGCGGTGTCTCTCGACGATGCGCGCTGGAGGAACCTAGCGACGCAGCCCCAGACGCTCGATCAGCGAGCGGTAGCGCTCGATGTCGATGTCCTGGAGGTAGCCGAGCAGCCGGCGACGCTGGCCCACGAGCAGCAGCAGCCCACGACGCGAGTGGTGGTCGTGCTTGTGCTCCTTGAGGTGCTCGGTGAGGTCCTTGATCCGCTTGGTGAGGATCGCGACCTGCACCTCGGGGGATCCGGTGTCTCCGGGGTGGGTGGCGTACTCGTCGATGATCGCCTTCTTGACGTCTGCTTCCAGTGCCATAGAGGGATCCCCTTTCTCTCGTTGCGCGGTGCACCCCACCCGATGCGGGGGCTCTCTCGATCCGCGGCCGTTGGACGGCAACCTGCCCACTCTACCAGAGCGCAGACGCGCACTCAGTTCAGGGCGAGAGCGAGGGTGAGCAGGAACGAGAGCGAGACGAGCACCGCGAAGATCGCGGAGATCACGACGCCCGCGACGGCCCACCCTCGGCGGCGCAGCATCCCGTCCGCGGTCTCGCGGATGCCGCGGATGCCGAACCGGACGGAGGAGGTGGCGAGGGTCGCCACCACGAGCAGCTTGATGCCCTCGAGGAAGAGCGCCGCATCCAACAGGCGCGCCGCATCCGCGACGAGCATGACCACGCCGAGCGTGAGGGCGCCGATCACGAGGTTGGCCCCCACCACCAGGAGCGCCAGCTGCAGACTACGGGTCGCGGCGACATCGGCCGGCCGCTTCCCCCGCGATGAGATGACGACCCGGGCACCGCAGTGCGCGCAGAACGGCTCGGCGAGCGCGACCCGGGTGCCGCACGTCGCGCACACGAGGCCGCGCCGGGCGCGCTCGACCGTCGTGCCGAAGGGCAGGAGGGTCGTGGGGGAAGCGACCGTCATGACCCCCATTCTGGGGGTACCCGCGCGAGGCGGCAAGCGGAGACCCGGATGCCCAGGAGACTATGAGGGTGCGCGAACTGAGGGTGCGGGTGAAGCCCGGGAGCAGCAAGGGACCGCTCGTCGAGCCCGCGCCCGAGGGCCTCGGCGTCGAGCTCCTCGTCTACGTGCGCGAACGCGCCGTCGACGGGAAGGCCAACGCAGCGGTCGAGCGCGTGGTCGCGGAGCATCTCGGGCTCGCGCCGTCGCGCGTCGCCATCGTGCGCGGGCACGCCGGACGCGCGAAGACCCTGCGCGTGGACGGCTGACGCGCAGCCGGCCTTGGCAGACTGGGACACGTGATCGCCGCCCGCCTGCTCGACGTGCTGCTCGTGCTCGTGCTGCTCGTGTACCTCGGCGAGGGCTGGCGCAACGGCATCCTGCGCAGCGTGAGCGCCATCCTCGGCGTGGTGGCGGGCGGGATCGCGGCGTTCTTCGCGGTGCCGCTGCTGGCGGCGGCGATCCCCTCGCCCGAGTGGCGTCTCGGCGTCTCGATCGCGCTCGCCGCGTTGCTGCTCGTCGGCGGCCACCTGCTGGGCGTGACCGTCGGGTCGGCGATCCGCGGCCGACGACCCGACGATCCGCGGCGCGAGCGCGACCTCTCCACGGCGGAGCGCCTCCTCGGCGCCGTCGCGAACGTGGTCGCCGCCGCGCTCATCATGACGCTCGTCGCCGGCAGCGTCGCCCAGCTCGGCGTGCCCGTGCTCTCGCAGGCGGTGGGCCGCTCGATCGTCATCGGCACGATCGACAGACTGACGCCGGGCCCCGTCGCCGAGGGGATCGCCCGCGTGCGCTCCGCGATCCTCGAGCAGGGCATCCCCACGATCGACGAGGCGCTCGGCGGCGTCGCCGCGAGTCAGGACCCGCCCGACGTCGACACGGCATCCGACCCGCTGACGGCCGCCGCGCGCTCGGTGGCGCGGATCAGCGGCACCGCCTACGCGTGCGGTCAGAACCAGTCGGGGAGCGGCTTCGTGGTCGCGCCGGAGCGGATCGTCACCAACGCGCACGTCGTCGCGGGGGTGGACTCCCCGGTCGTCGACCTGCCCGACGGGCAGACCCTCGACGCCCGGGTCGTGTGGTTCGACCCGGACGCCGACGTCGCGATCCTCGCGGTGCCGGGTCTCGAGGCGGCGCCCCTGCCGCTGGCGGACCCCGCGATCGGCGACGACGGGGTCGTCGACGGCTACCCGCACGGCGGGCCGTTCACCTCGTCACCCGCCCAGGTGCTCGCGATCTCGAGCGAGCGCGTCGCCGACATCTACGGCGAGAGCTCGAGCAGCCGCGAGGTCGCGACGCTCGCCGCCGACGTGCAGCCGGGCAACTCCGGCGGCCCCTTCATCACCCTCGACGGTCGCGTCGCCGGCATCGTCTTCGCGCGCAACGCCGACCACGCCAACCTCGGCTACGCGACGACCGTGACCCAGCTGGCGACGCTGCTCAGCGGCGCAGCATCGCTCACCGCGCCCGTGCAGCCCGGCCACTGCGTGGCCGGCTGAGCGGGATCAGGCTCCCTCGGGCCGCTTCATGTACCACTCGGTGAAGCTGCGGGCACGGCCGTCGTCGTCGAGCTCGATGAGCCAGATGTTGTCGTAGTAGCGGCCCTCGCGGTAGTCGACCCGCAGCTGCACGACGCCGAGATCGCCGTCGACGGCGAGCACCCCGAGGTTCTCGTAGCTGGTCTCCCCCGGCTGGTCGGCGGACTCCAGCCACTTCGCCACGATGTCGTCGTGACCGCGCCACGGCTCCTCGGACGGACCCGTGTAGTACACGCCGTCGGGCGTGAAGAGGGCGCGGATGTCGTCGGGCTCGTTCGACTCCCACGCGACGCGGTAGCGGGCGACCCAGTTCTCGATGCTCGTGCGATCGGTCATATCGTCTGTGTAACGCATCCCTCCGACATCCGCGCGAGGGTTGACGCCGCAGCGCGAGCGGGTGCACCCTGGAAGCAGTTCAACTCATCGCCCAGAAGAGCCGGAGTCATCGACCCGCCACTGGGCGATGAGTCTGTTAACGGCTCGCGTGCATCCTGGTCTTCAATGGGACGATGACCGCCACGACGCCCGCCTGGGACCTCGCACCCCTCACGGAGCCGCTCTCGCGCGAGCAGGTGCGCGCCTGGCGCCGGGCGAACCGGGCCATCCGCTTCGGCTCCGCGAGCCCGTGGTGGACGCTGCTCATCGCGGCGCCCGTCGCCGTGATCGGGATGCTGTTCGTCGGCGGGATGTTCGGCTCGCTCGCCCAGCGCCCGGCCCTCGGCGGCGTCACGGCCCTCGCGCTGCTGCTGCCGGTCGCGTTCCTCGGCATCGTCGCGGTGGCGATCGTCGCCTCCGTCGCCGGTGGACGCGGGTCGGCCGAGCGGCTCATGCGGCTCGCGCGCTTCGCCGAGGCCAACGGCTTCGCCTTCTCGCCGCGCGACCCCGATCCGAGCTATCCCGGTCTCATCTTCCGCATCGGACGCCGCCGCCACGCGCTCGACCACATCGTGCGCACCGCGCCGCGGTTCCTCGACATCGGCAACTTCCGCTACACGACGGGCTCGGGCAAGAACCAGAAGACCCGCACCTGGGGATTCATGGCGCTGCACCTCGACCGCCGGGTGCCGCACATGCTGCTCGACGCGCGCGCGAACAACTTTCTGGGCAGCAACCTGCCGACGAGCTTCTCGAGGGACCAGGTGCTGTCGCTCGAGGGCGACTTCGACCGCCACTTCACCCTGTACTGCCCGCGCCAGTACGAGCGCGATGCGCTCTACGTGTTCACGCCCGACCTCATGGCGCTGCTGATCGACGAGGCCGGAGCCTTCGACGTCGAGGTGATCGACGACTGGATGTTCGTCTACTCGCAGGCGCCGTTCCGCATGGGCGACGGCCCGACCCTCCTGAGGCTGCTGCGGATCGTCGACACGGTGGGCGCGAAGACCGTCGACCGCACCGACTACTACGCCGACGAGCGCGTCGGCGATCGGGCCGCGAACCTCGTCGCGCCCCAGGGTGCGCGACTGCGGCGCGGCATCCCCTGGGCGGTGGTGCTCATCACGACGGTCGTGGTCGTCGGATGGTTCGCCCTCTCGTTCCTGCGCTGAGCGCGGGCGCGGCCGCGTCGGACGACGGGGCCGCGCCCGGACGGATCAGACGGCGGGGCGGGCGGCGGCCTGCAGGGCCTGCCGGGAGGCCGTCAGCTTGCCGAGCAGCTCCTGCTCGTCGCGCTGCGCGCCGATCCGGTCGCGCCCCGTGATGATGCGCTGCCGCGTGAAGGCGAGAGTCGTCGCGTCGCGGATGTAGCCCTTCATGAGCGGCGCGAGGCCGTGCGCCCTCGCCCACGTCATCGCCTGCTTGCGTCCCGCGCCCGTGCCGAGGGTCGCGACCTCCGACGGGCTCAGCCAGCCGGCGTTCGCGTACTCGGCGAGCCGCTCCTGGGTGAGCTTCGCCTCCCGCTTGCGCAGCTGCACGACGAGCACGATCGCCGCCGCGAAGAGCGGCACCTGCAGCACCACGTAGAGCAGGAACCAGCCGATGAGGCCGAGGTACGAGGTGCCGTTCCAGAGGGCGTGCAGCGCCATCGCCGGGATGAGGCCGACGAAGAAGCCGCCGACTCCGCCCGCGACGCTCTTGCGCCCCCACAGACCGATGAAGAGGCCGGTCATCGACGTGAACATCGCGTGGGCGAAGGGCGACATGATGCCGCGCACGAAGAAGGTCAGGAGCGTGTCACCCGAGATCAGGCCCGAGTAGGCCATCGCCTGCGAGAAGTAGAGGATGTTCTCGGTGAACGCGAAGCCGCCGGCGACGACCGCGGCGTACACGATCCCGTCCACGGGGCCGTCGAAGTACTTGCGGGCGACGAGGAAGATCAGCAGTACGCCGAGCCCCTTGGCGGACTCCTCGACGACGGGCGCCTGGATCACGGTTCCGACGACGTCGAGCACGTCGGTGTCGACCCCGGATGCGGCGGTGGTGAGCTGCACGCCGACATCCACGAGCAGCGCGAGCACGACCGACACGACGGCGCCCCAGAGGAACCCGAAGATCAGCAGCCCGCGGGGCTCGGGCTCCCAGCGGTCGATCCAGTAGACGCCGAAGAGCACGATCGCGAGGGGGATGAGGGCGAGCACGCCGCCGAGCAGCAGCAGTACGGGCCCGAGCGCGAGGAACAGATAGGCGAGGAGCGCGAGGGCGAAGACGCCGACCACCACGAAACCGGCGATCGCCCAGCCGAAGAGGGCGTGCCGCGGCTTCGCGGGCTGCTGGAAGACGGGTTGCGGGGGCAGCTGGGTCTGCGCCTGCACCTCGACCGGGGCGGCCGTCGGCTGGGGGGCGTACGGATTCGTGGTGGGTTCGAAGGACATGCCGTCACCCTATCCAGGCGGGCGCCGGAATCCGGGCAGCTAGTTCTGCTGCTCGCGCAGGATCGCGAGCGCGCGGCTCACGCGGTCGCGGAGGCCGGGCACGTTCTTGCGCTGCGGGATGCGGGCCCGTTCGAGCAGCGCCACCACCTCGGCGCGCTGCGCGGCGCGCACGGCGTCGATCGCCTCCTGACGTACGACGGATGCGCGCACCGCCACGACGAAGGCGGCCACGCTGAGGGCCGCGGCGACGATCGCGCACACGGCGAACCCCACCTCGCCCTCCGCGAACGCGGCGATCGCGGCCGCGACGCCCATGCCGAGCACGGCGAGCAGGGCGACGAGACGCAGGGTGGGCGCGGCGGCGGACCGTCGCGCCAGCAGGCGGTCCGCTTCGGCGAGCCGCGCGTCGAAGCCGGCGAGCTCGTCCGGATCGAGCTGCAGGACGGCGCGGTCGCGCAGGTCGCGGCGGATGCGGGCGTAGGTGGGGCGGTCGCGCCGCACGACGACGAGCACGGCGAGCGTGCCGATCCCGAACGCGACGGCCGCGACGCCGAGCAGGATGAGGAATGCCGTGAGCGGGCGCTGATCGTCGAGCAGGGCGCGCGCGGCGACGTCGATCCCGAAGGCGAGGAGCACGGCGGTGATGGCGGCGACGGCCATCGTCCAGGTGAGCTCGCGCACCGTGTTGCGGGTGATGACCTCGGGATCGTCGGTGTCGCGCACCCGGCGCGCGTCGATGAAGCCCGTGATCGCGTCGCCCACCTGGAGCGCGAGGATCGACGTCTGCAGGATGAGCGCGACGACGAGCAGCGGGACGAGATCCACGATGCGACCTTAACCGACGGCGGATGCCGCGCGCGTCATCCGTTCACGCCGTGGGCGCATCGACGGCTCCCCCGAAGCGTCGGGCGCGCCCGGCGTACAGCTCGATCGCGTGCCAGAGGTCGGTGCGGCTGAAGTCGGGCCACAGGGTGTCGAGGAACACCAGCTCGGCGTAGGCGGACTGCCACAGCAGGAAGTTGCTCGTGCGCTGCTCCCCCGAGCTGCGCACGAAGAGGTCCACGTCGGGCATGTCGGGGATGTACAGGTGACGCGCGATGGTCTTCTCGCCGATGCGGTCGGGGCTGAGGCGGCCCGCCGCGACCTCGCGCGCGATGCCGCGCACGGCGTCCTGCAGCTCGGTGCGGCCCCCGTAGTTGACGCACATCGTGAGGGTGAGGGTGGTGTTGTGGGCGGTGAGCCGCTCGGCGAACTGCAGCTCGTCGATGACGGAACGCCACAGCCGGGGCCTGCGGCCCGCCCAGCGCACCCGCACGCCCCACTCGTTGAGCTGGTCGCGCCTGCGGTGGAGGACGTCGCGGTTGAAGCCCATGAGGAAGCGCACCTCGTCGGGGCTGCGCTTCCAGTTCTCGGTGGAGAACGCGTAGACGGAGAGGTGCTTCACGCCGATCTGGATGGCGCCCGCGACGACGTCGAGCAGCGCCGCCTCCCCCGCCTTGTGCCCCTCGACGCGGGTGAGCCCCTTGCGGTTGGCCCAGCGGCCGTTGCCGTCCATGACGATCGCGACGTGGGCGGGCACCGCGGATGCGGGGATCGCGGGCGGGTGCTTCCCCGTCCAGTCGAGCGGCACGAAGTCGACCGCGTCGCGGTGGGTCTTCTCCACGGGGGTCACAGGACGACGATACGGCAGGGATCTTCCGCAGGACGGTGCGCCGAGGTGGGTTGACGGCGTCGCGTCGCTCGGCAACACTTAGCTGCATGGCTAAGCATTCGCGATCGGTGGATGCGGTGCTCGCCGCGCTCGCGGACCCCACGCGCCGGGCGATGGTCGAGCGCCTTTCGGAGGGTCCGGCATCCGTGAGCGAGCTCGCGCGGCCGTTCGCGATCGCGCTGCCCACCGCGACGAGGCATCTCGCGGTGCTCTCGAGCGCCGGACTCGTGACCTCCTCCAAGCGCGGGCGCGTGCGGATGTGCCGGCTCGAGCGTACGGCGCTCGACGAGACCGCCGCCTGGATCGACGCCCGCCGTCGCCGCTGGGAGACCCGCCTCGATGCCCTCGACACCCTCATCACGGAAGGACCCCCCGCATGACCGCCGACCGCAGCATCACCGTCACCCGCAGGATCTCCGCCCCGCCCGCCACGGTGTTCCGCTACTGGACCGACCCCCAGCTGGTGCGCGGCTGGTACGCCCCCGTCGACGAGTGGATCGTCGGCACCGCGGAGATCACACCCGGCGTCGGTGGCGGCTACCACATCACCTTCGGTCCGGCCGAGGACGCGGACGCATACACGGAGAAGGGCAGCTATCTCGTGTACGACCCGCCGCACCGCCTCATGTGGGACGGCACCGTCGAGGGCGAGGGAGCCGACGACGGCGTCACGCGCATCGAGATCACCTTCGCCGAGGACGGCGACGGCACCCTCGTGACGGTCGTCGAGAGCGGCATGAGCGCCGCGACCGCCGAGGAGCACGAGCAGGGCTGGGCCGCGGGTCTCGAGAAGCTCGCCGCGACCGTCGAGGCCGCCGCGCACTAGGCCGAGCCGCATCTACCCCGGGATTCGTGCCGAACGGTCGCTATCCGGACGCTGATTCGACCTTTCGGCACGATTCTCGCGGACGGTGACACACGCGTCAGGCGGTCGTGCGGTCGACGTGCTCGAGGGAGCGCAGGCCGCGCTCGAGGTGGAACTGCGTGTAGGCGGCGGTGACCCCGGATGCCTGGGCGCGCGTGCGCTCGTCGGCCGCGTCGGCGGCGACCCAGTCGCCGGCGAGGAGCGCCGCGAGCAGCTGCAGCGTGCCCGGGTCGAGGCGCGGCGAGCCGGGCGGCGCCGCGGCATCCGACACGACACCCCCGAGCTGCACCACGAAGGTGCTGTGCGGGCCCGGTTCGCCCGTGACGGCGCAGTCGACGAAGCTCGGCGCCCATCCGGCGATCGAGAGCGCCCGCAGCAGGTAGGAGTCGAGGGTGAGGCCCGGCGGATGCTCGCCCCGGCTGAGCGAGCGCAGCGCCCCGATGAGCAGCAGGTAGTGCTGCAGCCCCGCCTCGTGGTCGGTGAGCCGGTCGGCCGTCTCGACCATGGCGTTCGCGGCCGTGTAGCGGGCGTAGTCGCCCATGATGTCGCCGCCGTAGGGCCCCAGCATCTCGGCCTGCTGCACGATGTCGAGGCTGCGCCCGATGTAGCACTGCACGTCGACCACCATGAACGGCTCGAGACGCGCCCCGAACCGGGAGCCCGTGCGGCGCACGCCCTTCGCGACGGCGCGGATCTTGCCGTGCTGCCTGCTCAGCATCGTGACGATGCGGTCGGCCTCACCCAGCTTGTGGGTGCGCAGCACGACGGCTTCGTCACGGTAGGTGGGCACGGGGTCCTCTCCGCGCGCCGAGCGACGCGCGCCTCCATTCTCGCCCCCGGGTGCGACATCCGCCGGGATGTCAGGATGGGCGCGTGGCGACGGATGCGGCCCTCGCGGTCTTCGAGAGCGTGCGACCCCGGCTGTTCGGCATCGCCTACCGGATGATGGGCACGGTCGCCGAGGCGGAGGACCTCGTGCAGGAGGCCTGGCTGCGCTGGCAGCGCGCGGACCGCGACGCGGTGCGCGAGCCCGCGGCGTTCCTCGCGACGACCGTCACGCGGCTCGCGCTCACCGAGCTCGACTCGGCACGTGCCCGCCGCGAGCGCTACGTCGGCCCCTGGCTGCCGGAGCCGGTCGACACCTCGGCCGATCCCGCGCTCGGGGCGGAGCGCGCGGAGGCCCTCTCGTTCGCGGTGCTCGTGCTGCTCGAACGCCTCACGCCCGCCGAGCGGGCTGTATACGTGCTGCACGAGGCCTTCGACTACCCGTACCGGCGCATCGCGGAGGTGCTCGAGACGAGCGAGGCCAACGCGCGCCAGCTCGGCTCGCGGGCCCGGGCGCACCTCGATCGCGCGCGCACGGCATCCGTCTCCGCGTCCGGGCGCGAGCGGCTGCTCGCCGCGTTCGTCGCGGCGGCGCAGGAGGGGGACCTCGAGCGGCTGGAGGCCGTGCTCGCCGAGGACGTCGTGGCGCTGTCCGACGGAGGCGGCATCGTCTCCGCGGCGCGCAAGCCCGTCGTCGGTCGCGAGCGGGTCGCGCCGTTCCTGCTGGGGGTGATCGCGAAGTTCACCGCGGGTGCCGTGCACGTGCCGCATCCGTACAACGGCGGCGTCGCGTTCGTCTCGCTCCGCGACGGCGTCCCCTTCGCCGTGTGGACGGTCGACCTCGGCCCGGACGGCGTCCGGGGCTTCTACAACGTGCTCAATCCGGCGAAGCTGTCACGAATCGCGGCGCCGTCCGGTCTGAGCGGGTGAACCCCGAGAGAGGACACCCATGACGACGCTCGTCACCGGCGGCACCGGCCGCCTCGGCCGCCCCACCGTCGACGCGCTCCGCGCCCACGGGCACGCGGTGCGCATCCTGAGCCGCCGCCCCGGCCCCGACCATGTCGTCGCCGACCTCGCGACCGGTGCGGGCCTCACCGCGGCCCTCGAGGGCGTCGACACCGTCGTGCACCTCGCGACCTCCCGCTCGAAGGACATCGGGCAGACCCGGATGCTGCTGGACGCGCTGTCGGGCACCGGCGCCCACCTCGTCTTCATCTCTATCGTCGGCGTCGACCGGGTGCCTTACGCGTACTACCGGGACAAGGTCGCGAGCGAGCGGGCGATCGAGGACTCGGGGGTGCCGCACACGATCATCCGCGCGACCCAGTTCCACGGCTTCGTGTCGGAGTTCCTCGACGCGCAGCGGCGGCTGCCGGTGACGCTCGTCGTGCCGGCGACGGTGCAGACGATCCATATGCCGGAGGTGGCCGAGCGGCTCGTCGAGCTCGTCGCCGCGGGGCCGCAGGGGCGTGCGGCCGACCTCGGCGGTCCCGAGCTGCTGACCCTGCGCGAGCACGCGGCCGAGTGGCAGCGGGCCCACGGCATCCGGCGCCCGATCTGGACCCTGCGTCTTCCGGGCGCGTTCGCGCGAGCGGTGCGCGAGGGCGGTCTCACCGCCGGCCTGCCCGGCGCGGGTCGCGTGACCTTCCGCGAGTACCTCGTCGACCAGCTCGCCGGCCGTGCTACGAATGGGGCGTGACCCACGCCTTCACGATCCCGCTGTGGATGGATCTGCTCGCCGTCGGCATCGGCAGCGTCCAGGGGGCGGCGTTCGCCGCCCAGTTCCGCGACCGGCGACTCGACCTGCTGGGCGTCGCGATCGTGGGCATCGCGAGCGGGTTCGGGGGCGGTCTGCTGCGCGACATCCTGCTCGGGCAGGTGCCGCTCGCGCTGCAGAGCAACTGGTACCTGCCGGTCGCGACGGCCGCCGCGCTCGTCGGGATGCTGCTGCAGCGGCTCGTGCACCGGCTCGGGGTGACCATCAACATCCTCGACGCCGTGACGATCGGCATGTTCGGCGCGCTCGGCACGACGAAGGCTCTCGCGCTGGGTCTGCCGGAGGTGCCCGCGGTGTTCGTGGGCGCCGTCGCGGCGGTCGGCGGCTCGATCCTGCGCGACCTGCTGCTCAACCTGCCCATCGCGATCATGCAGGTCGGCTCGCTCTACGCGGTCGCCGCCATCGTCGGCGCCACGACGCTCGTCGTGCTCGACCGGGTGGGGGTCGACGCGCTCGTCGCGGGGATCGTCTGCGTCGTCGTGACCTTCGGGGTGCGGGTGCTCTCGGTCGCCTTCCACTGGACGCTTCCCGAGCAGCGGCACCTGCCCACAGGCGCCATCCGCATCGTGCGCCGACCGAAGCCGGACGCCTGAGGTTCCGCGAGAGCGCGCACGCCGGGGCCCTTGTGGGGCCGCATTCGCGCGGCGGGCGCGCTCTCGCGGAAGTGTGGTGCGGCCTGGCTCAGACGGCGGCGAGCTCGCGCTCGCCCGACTCGAGGCGCACGGCGCGGTTCACGGCCGACACGACGGCCTTGAGCGACGCCGTCGAGATGTCGGCGTCGATGCCGACGCCCCACAGCCGCTTCTCCCCCACCTGCAGCTCCACGTAGGCGGCCGCCTGCGCGTCGCCGGATGCGCTGAGGGCGTGCTCGACGTAGTCGTACAGCTTGATCTCATGCCCGGCCGCCTCGAGGATGCCGAGGAACGCCGCGATCGGCCCGTTGCCCTCGCCGTGGGCGTCGCCCACCTCCTCGCCGACGCGCCAGCGGATGTCGAGGTTGACGACCCCGGTCAGCTCGCTCGCCGTGCGCGTCGACAGCAGCTCGTACCGGCCCCACTTGTCGTCGTCGTGGGCCGCGGGCAGGTACTCGTCCTGGAAGATCTCCCAGATCTGCTCGCTCGTGACCTCGCCGCCCTCGGCATCCGTCATCGCCTGCACGACGCCCGAGAACTCGATCTGCAGCTTGCGCGGCAGGTCGAGCGCGTGGTCGGTCTTCAGCAGGTACGCGACGCCGCCCTTGCCGGACTGCGAGTTGACACGCACCACGGCCTCGTAGCCGCGGCCCAGGTCCTTCGGGTCGACCGGCAGATACGGCACAGCCCATTCGAGCTGAGAGACGGGGACGCCCGCCTCGGCCGCGCGGGCCTCCATCGCCTCGAAGCCCTTCTTGATGGCGTCCTGGTGCGACCCCGAGAACGCCGTGTACACGAGGTCGCCGGCCCACGGGCTGCGCTCGTGCACCTTCAGCTGGTTGCAGTACTCGGCGGTCACCCGGATGGCGTCGAGGTCGGAGAAGTCGATCTGCGGGTCGATGCCCTGGGTGAACAGGTTGATGCCGAGCGCGACGAGGTCGACGTTGCCCGTGCGCTCGCCGTTGCCGAAGAGGCAGCCCTCGATGCGGTCCGCCCCCGCCTGGTAGCCGAGCTCCGCCGCGGCGATCGCGGTGCCGCGGTCGTTGTGCGGGTGCAGGCTCAGGATGACGTTCTCGCGGTGGTCGAGGTGCCGCGACATCCACTCGATCGAGTCGGCGTAGACGTTGGGCGTCGCCATCTCGACGGTGGAGGGCAGGTTGATGATGACCTTGCGCTCGGGGGTCGGCTCGAAGATCGCCAGCACCTGGTTGCAGACGTCGACCGCGAACTCGAGCTCGGTGCCCGTGTAGCTCTCGGGCGAGTACTCGTAGAAGACGTTCGTGCCCGGCACGGTCGCCTCCATCTCGCGGCACTTCCGCGCGCCGTGCAGGGCGATGTCGATGATCCCCTGCCGGTCGGTGCGGAACACGACGTCGCGCTGCAGGATGCTCGTCGAGTTGTAGAGGTGCACGATGACGTTCTTGGCGCCCCGGATCGACTCGTAGGTGCGCTCGATGAGGTGGTCGCGCGCCTGCGTGAGCACCTGGATGGTGACGTCGTCGGGGATCAGCCCCTCCTCGATGAGCTGCCGCACGAAGTCGAAGTCGGTCTGGCTCGCCGAGGGGAAGCCCACCTCGATCTGCTTGTAGCCCATGCGCACCAGCAGGTCGAACATGATGCGCTTGCGCTCGGGGCTCATCGGGTCGATGAGGGCCTGGTTGCCGTCGCGCAGGTCGACGGCGCACCACAGGGGGGCCTTCTCGATGTGCCTGTCGGGCCAGGTGCGGTCGGGCAGTTCGACACGGAACTGCTCGTGGTACGGGCGATACCGATGAATCGGCATCGACGACGGGGCTTGTGTGTTCTTCATGGTCTCTGGGTCTTCCGGTCGGGATGGTCAGCCAACGACGAACTCCGCGACGGGGAAGGCCTGGAACTAGGACCCGTCGCGGCAGCTAAGAAGAAGCAGGCCGAAGCGCACCCGACCAGGGTAGCACCGCATCCCGAGGAGCTGCGAACGGAGGGCGGACGCCCGGACGTCGACGCCCCGCGCCATCCCGCGCCATCCCGCGACAGCGCGCGACAGCGGCGTGACAGCGCCGGCGGCGCATCCTCGGACGCATGACCAACTATGCGATCGAGGCCCACGGCCTCACGAAGTCCTTCGGGCAGACGCAGGCGCTCGCCGGCATCGACCTGGAGGTGCCCGAGGGCCGCGTGCTCGGCGTGCTCGGGCCGAACGGCGCCGGCAAGACGACCGCCGTCCGCATCCTCGCCACGCTGCTGCGCCCCGACGCGGGCACCGCGCGGGTCGCCGGGCACGACGTGCTCGCGAACCCCGCCGCGGTACGCCGCTCGATCGGCCTCACCGGCCAGTACGCGAGCGTCGACGAGGACCTCACCGGGGTCGAGAACCTCGTGATGATCGGCCGGCTGCTGCACCTGAGCTCCCGCGACGCGAAGTCCCGCGCCGACGCGCTGCTCGAGCAGTTCGAGCTGACGGATGCCGGGCGCCGCCTCGCCAAGACCTACTCCGGGGGCATGCGGCGCCGGCTCGACCTCGCCGCGAGCCTCGTCGGGCACCCGAGCGTCGTCTACCTCGACGAGCCGACGACGGGGCTCGACCCGGCCAAGCGCGACGACGTCTGGAACATGGTGCGGCTGCTCGTCGCCGAGGGCACCACCGTGCTGCTCACGACCCAGTACCTCGAGGAGGCCGACGCGCTCGCCCACGACATCACCGTCATCGACCACGGCCGCGTCATCGCGCACGACACCCCCCTCGGCCTCAAGAGCCAGCTCGGCGGCCAGACCCTCGTCGTGCGTCCCGCGGATGTCGCGGAGCTGCCGCGCGTGACGGCCCTCCTCGCCGAGGTGGGCACCCGCGACCCGGAGCACCCGTCCGACGACCAGGTCTCCGTCCCCGTGACGGGCGACGACGCGCTCGTGCGCACCGTCTCCCGCCTCGCCGAGGAGGGCATCGCGGTGACCGAGCTGTCGCTGCGCCTCCCGAGCCTCGACGAGGTGTTCTACGCGCTCACCGGGCGCGCCCAGCAGACGGCGGACGATGCATCCGCCCTCGAGACGGAAGGAGCGGCCGCCTGATGGACGCCCTCATCCTCGCCAAGCGCACCGTCACCAAGATGGTGCGCAACCCGGAGCAGTTCATCGACGTGACCCTGCAGCCGGTGCTCATGACGGTGATCTTCGTGTTCATCTTCGGCGGCGCCGTCGCGGGCGGCACCGAGCAGTACCTGCTGCTCACGCTCCCCGCGATCGTCGTCCAGACGATCATGTTCACCTCCATGACGATCGGCGTGAACCTCAACACCGACCTGAAGAACGGCGTCTTCGACCGCTTCCGCTCCCTGCCGATCACGCGATCCGCGCCGCTCATCGGCGCCGTGCTGGGCGACATCGTGCGCCACACGATCGCCGTCGGCGTGAGCCTCGCGTTCGGCGCGCTCATCGGCTTCCGCTTCCACACCTCGCCGCTCGAGGTGCTCTTCGCGATCGTGCTCATGATCGTGTTCGCGGTGAGCCTGTGCTGGATCTCGGTGTTCGTCGGGATGATCGTGCGCAGCTCGGGAGCGGTGCAGGGCATCTCGTTCCTCGTGGTGTTCCCGCTGACCTTCGGCTCGTCGGCCTTCGTGCCCGCCGACACCCTCCCGACCTGGATGCAGGGGTGGGTCGCGATCAACCCCGTCAACCATGTCATCGAGGCGATGCGCGGGCTGCTCGTCGGCCCTGAGTACATGGCGGGCGACACGACGGTCACCGGGCAGGTGCTGTGGGTGCTCGCGAGCTGCGTCGTGCTCGTCGGGGTGTTCTTCCCGCTCGCGACCTGGGCCTACCGCCGCAAGATCTGACGGAGCTCCACGGCACGCGCCGCACCCACCGAGGCGGTGTCGTCCCGCTCACCCGAGCCGGACGGCACCGCCTCGAGGCGTTCCCGGATCGCGTGCTCGAGCGGGTCGGACAGATCGGGGCCGCCCCGCAGCACCTCGGCGAGCGCGAGCGAGTCCCGCGCACCGGCGGTGTCGCCGACGGCGAGCTCCACCTCGGCGAGCGCGAGCGCCACCCCCGCGATGATGGGGTGGTCGTGGCTCTCGACCGCCCCCACCGCGGCGGCCTCCAGCAGCGGCCACGCGGCATCCGGGTTCCCCTCGGCGAGCGCGAGCCGGGCGCGAGAGGCGTTCAGCATGGCGACGATCTGCGGCGGCATCGCGGGCCAGTCACCGGACATGCCTCCGCCGACCGCGAGATGCTCGGCCGCCCGCTCCGGCTCGTCGAGCATCAGGGCGAGCTGCGCGGCACCGAGGTGCGAGAACAGCACCGCGCGGGTGGAGCCGCTCCGCTCGGCCTCGGTGAGCATCCGCGCGACCCGCTCCCGGGCCTCCTCGATGCGGCCGAGGCGCACGAGCACCGCCACCGCGAGCCCCTGCTGCTGCTGGAGGTCCCACGAGGAGGTGATGGCGCGCAGGTCGGCTGTGGACTGGTCGGCGACCTGGAGAGCCTCCTCCAGCCGGCCGGTGACGGCGAGCCACTGCGATCGCATCTGGCGCGCGAGGGCGAGACCCCACAGGTCGCCCACCTCCCCGAACAGCTCGAGCGCGAGGGCGCTCGCCGACTCGAGCTCGTCGAGCCGCCCCGAGTTGTGGGCGATCGCGGAGCGGAGGGCGGCGAGCATGCCGCGCGGCCAGGGGCTCATCCGGGGCTCGTCGTCCGGCAGCCGCACCTCGTCGGCCCCCGAGGCGATCGCGGTCGCGAAGGTGCTCATGAGGGGCGGCATGACCTGCAGGATGTCGTTGTCGCTGCCCGCCGCGAGCTCGGTGAGGCGCGCGAGCTCGGAGTCGAGGTCGAAGTCGGGCGGCAGCGCCGGCGCCTCCTCCATGCCCGAGAAGGCCCGCACCATGAGGTTGACGGTGCGCACGATGAGCGCCTCGTCGGTGTCGATGCGCTGGGCGATCGGGCCGACCTGCTCGAGCCAGCCGACCGCGTCCTCGTTGCGGTCGCGGATGATCCAGTACCAGGCGGTGCCGGCGACGATCCGCACGGCCTCCTCGTCGAGGCCGCCGCGCGAGGCGTAGCGCAGCACGCCGGCGAGGTTGTCGTCCTCCTCGTCGAACCAGCGCAGGGCCGCGTGCACCCCGGGACCGCGCAGGCGGGCATCCTGTCGCGTGACCGCCTCCGCCATCCGTCGCGCCTGCTCGCGGCGCCGGGTGTCGAGGCCGCCGCTCTCGCCGAGCCGCTCCAGGCCGTACTCGCGGATCGTCTCGAGCGCCCGGTAGCGGCCGTCGGTGCGCTGCAGCAGCGACTTGTCGACGAGCGCGTCGAACGCGTCGACCGAGATGCCGTGGGCGGTCGCGACCTCGGGAGCGTCGCCCACCGAGACGCCGGCAGGGTAGAGCGCGGCCACCTGCAGCAGCTCGCGCTCGCCGGCGTCGAGCAGCGTCCAGCTCCAGTCGACGAGCGCCCGGAGGGTCTGGTGGCGCGGCAGGGCCGTGCGGAGCCCGCCCGAGAGCAGCGCGAAGCGGTCGTCGAGACCGGCCGCCAGCTCGTCGAGCGTCAGCGTGCGCGCCTTCGCGGCGGCGAGCTCGAGCGCGAGCGGGAGGCCGTCGAGGCGCTCCCGGATGCGGCGTGCCGCATCCGCCTCGTCCGGTCCGAGGGGCCGGCCGCGCGCCGCCCGGACGCGGTCGGCGAACAGGCGGGCGGCATCCGCGTCGTCCAGGGGGCCGAGCGGCACGAACGCCTCGCCGGGGACGCCGAGCGGTTCACGGCTCGTCGCGAGGATACGCAGGCGCGGCTCGCCCGCCAGCAGCTCGGCGGCCAGCCGGGCCGCCGCGTCGACGACGTGCTCGCAGTTGTCGAGCACGAGCAGCAGCTCCCGCCCCCGGACCGCGTCGAGGATGCGCTCGAGGCTCGAGAGCGACGTCGGCGACTCGCCGGGGGTGCGCACGTCGCGGCCGAGGGCGCCGAGCACCGCCTGGCGCAGCTCGCCGGGCCCGGCGGGCGCGAGCTCCACGAACACGGCGGGCGGATGCGCGCGGCCCGCCTCGACGGCGAGGCGGGTCTTGCCGGCTCCGCCCGGGCCGAGCACGGTGACGAGCCGCGAGAGCGTCAGCTGCTCGGCGACGCGGGCGAGCTCGGGCTCGCGGCCGATGAGCTCGGTGAGCGGTGCCGGGAGGTGCGCATCCGTCGCGGGCGGTCGCCCCCTGCTGGCGCGGGCCGAGGCGGCCGCGTGGTCGCGGGCGAGATCGCGCTCGAGCCAGTCGTAGCCGGGGTCCGGCGTCCAGGGCGGCCCGCCCCAGAGCGCGAGCGCCTCGTCCGCGAAGCGCTCCGCGTCGCCCGTGTCCTCGGCGGCCGACGAGGCGGCCACGAGATCCTGGAAGCGCACCGCGTCGACGGCATCCCGCGGCAGCTCCAGACGGTACCCGCCGGGGGTCGAGGCGATGACGTCGACCGGCAGCTGGGCGCGCAGCCGCGACACGAGCGACTGCAGCGAGGCGCGCGGGTTCTCGGGGAGGTCGTCGGGCCAGACGTCCTCGGCGATCGCGCGGTAGCCGAGGTGGGTGCGGGGGTCGAGCGCGAGGCGGAACAGCAGGGCCCGCTGCCGGTCGCCGGTGATCTCGACCGGGCGCCCGTCGTGCTCGACCTCCCACGCCCCGAGCATCCGAATCCGCACGCGACAACACTACGGGCGCTGCGCCGCATCTCGTCCCCGGATGCGGCGCAGCGCCCGCGGACGGCTCACTCCACCGCGAGCGCGCTGATGGGGCTCACCCGGGTGGCGCGGCGGGTCGGGGCGATGGTCGCCACGAGGGTCAGCACCGCCGCCGCGACCACCACGATCGCGATGATCGCCCACGGCACGCCCGGCGCGACGATGCCCGGCACACCGCGCAACGACCCGAGCATCGACTGGGCACCCGCCCAACCGTAGGACGCCCCCAGCACGAGGCCGACGAGCACGGCGGTGAGGGTGAGCTGCACGCTCTCGGCGAGGATCATCCGGCGCAGCTGCCCGCGCGAGAAGCCGAGCGCGCGCAGCAGCCCCAGCTCCCGCGTGCGCTGCAGCACGCTGAGCGAGAGCGCGTTCACGAGCCCGACGGCGGCGATGAGGGCGCTCACCCCGATGAGCACGGTGAACACCGCGGTGACGCTGTCGAGCAGGGCCGCGGTGCCCGCGTAGATCTCGGGCTCGTTGCGGCTCGCCTCCTGGAGGAGCATCCGGAAGCTCGCCATCGTCACCCCGAACATCGTCACGAGCGTCACCCCGATGACGACGCCGATCGTCGTGCGGGAGGCGCGCTCCGGGTAGCGCAGCGCGTTCGCGGCGGCGAGGCGGGCGGCGGGCGAGCGCCCCAGCATCCGGCCGACGAGGCGCAGCGCCGGCGGCATGACGAGGTGGGCGCCCAGCACGACCCCGGTGAACGACAGGATGCCGCCCACCACCCCGATGAGCACCGCGAACGGCGACGCGAGCCCCAGCAGCATCGCGAGCACGAGGATGGCCGTGCCGAGCGCGAAGAGCACGATCGCGACCGTGTTCCGCCCGGGGCGCGCACGCAGCTCCTCCTGCGACAGCGGCTGGGAGCCGCCGATCGCCTGCAGCGGCGTCACGGTGAGCACGCGCCGCGAGCCGACCCACGCCGCGAGCCACGTCGTCAGCACCACGGCGAGGATCGGGAAGGCGAGGCCGACGTCGGCCCAGTCGTGCGCGACCTCCGGCAGCCAGCCGACGAGCACCGCGAGGCGCTCGAGGCCGACGGCCAGCCCTGTGCCGATGGCGGCGCCGGCGATCGCGCCGACGATGCCCACCACGAGGCCCTCGCGCGCGACGGCGCGGCGTTGCTGCCGCGCGCTCGACCCGACGAGCCGCAGCAGCGCGATCGTGCGGGCACGACCGGCGACGATGGTGGCGAAGGTGTTCGCGGTGACGATCGAGCCGACGTAGATCGCGATCGCGATGAACACCCATGCGACGACGGCGAGCATGATCCCCACCGTGTGGCTGGCGCCGGCCACCGGATCCGCCGAGATCACGTCGGCGAGCACGCCCGTGATCTGAAGCAGAGCGACCCCGAAGGCCGACGAGAGCAGGGCGACGAGGATCGATGAGCCGTGCTCGCGCAGCCCTGCCGAGCTGGACCCCGCGGCCATCACGCCACCTGCTCGATCGCGAGCATGAACGAGGCGATCTCGGATGCCTCCATGCGCGACCGGTCGGACACGACGCGGCCGTCGGCGAGGAACACCACGCGGTCGGCGTAGCTCGCGGCCACCGGGTCGTGGGTGACCATCGCGATCGACTGACCGTAGCCGCGGGTCGCCGTCTGCAGCACCTGCAGCACCTCGCGGCCCGTGCGGGAGTCGAGGTTGCCGGTCGGCTCGTCGGCGAACACGAGCTCGGGCCGCGTCACCAGCGCCCGCGCGATGGCGACGCGCTGCTGCTGCCCGCCCGAGAGCTCGTGCGGGCGGTGGCGCAGCCGGTCGGCGAGCCCGAGCACGCCCTCCAGCTCGTCGATCCATTCGCGCTCGCGCACGCTCGGGGCGCGGCCGTCGAGCTCGAACGGCAGCAGCAGGTTGCCCTCGACGTCGAGCGTCGGCACGAGGTTGAACGCCTGGAACACGAACCCGACGCGGCGACGCCGCAGCAGCGTCAGCTGCTCGTCGCCGAGGCCGCCGATCTCGGTGTCGCCGAGCCATACCCGGCCCGAGGTGGGCGAGTCGAGCCCGGCCATGATGTGCATGAGCGTCGACTTGCCGGAGCCGGACGGCCCCATGATGGCGGTGAACTCGCCGCGGCGGATGCCGAGGGTGACCTCGCGGAGGGCGTCGACGCGGGCGCCGTGGGCGCCGTAGCTCTTGGTGAGGCTCTCGACGCGGGCGACGAGACTCGCCGCGGCGGGGTTCGCGGCCGCGGTCGGGATGCTGGTGGTGATGTCCATGCTTCGACGCTAGGGAGCGCCGCGGGTCGCGCGCGTCGGACGGACGTCGCATCCGCATCAACCTCCCGGATGACCCGATCCCCACCCACGGAAGGCCTCGCGGTATCGGCACTCGTTTCCGGGCGCGACCGCGCTCGTGCCCGGAAACGGCCGGCGTCGCGGATTACCGCGACGCACGACAGGGCCGACCCTCTCAACCCGACCATCAGGATCCGGCGCGACCGCGCTCGTGCCGGATCCGGAGCGACGCGTCGCGGATTACCGCGACGCAGACGAACTCAGAGCAGCCGGTTCTCGAAGGCGTACACGACGAGCTGCACGCGGTCGCGCAGGCCGAGCTTCGCGAGGATGCGGGAGATGTGGGTCTTCACCGTCGCCTCGGAGACGAACTCGCTGCGCGCGATCTCCGAGTTCGACATCCCGCGCCCCGCGAGCAGGAAGATGTCCCGTTCGCGGGCGGTGAGCGCCGCGAACTCGGGAGGCTCCCCTCCCCCGTTGCCGCGCGAGTCGAAGTGCTCGAAGAGCTCGCGCGTGGCCGACGGCGCGATGACGGCGGTGCCCGCGTGCACGGTGCGGATCGCGGCGAGCAGGAACTCCGGGTCGGAGTCCTTCAACAGGAAGCCGCTCGCGCCGGCGCGGATCGCCCGGGTCGCGGCCTCGTCGAGGTCGAAGGTGGTGAGCACGATGACCTTCGGCGCCGGGCGCCTCGCCGCATCCGCCGCCGCCAGGATGCGCACCGTCGACTCGATCCCGTCCATGACCGGCATGCGGATGTCCATCAGCACGACGTCGGGGCGGGCGTTCGCCGCGAGCGCCGCACCCTCCAGCCCGTCGCCCGCCTCCCCGACGAACTCGAGGTCGGGCTGGGAGCCCACGAGCATCCGGATGCCGGTGCGGAACAGCGCCTGGTCGTCGACGAGGGCGACGCGGATGGGGTCGGTCATGCGGTGGGCTCCTCCAGGATGAGCGGCGGATACGCGCCCGTCGGCGCGTAGGGCAGCCACGCCGTGACGGTGAAGCGGTTGTCGTCGGCGGCGGCGCGCAGCCAGCCGCCTCCGAGGGTGGCGCGTTCGGTCATGCCCGCGATGCCGTGCCCGACGGGCGGCACCGCGAGCGGCACGATGCCGGTGCGCGGCTTCGCGTCGACGAGGTGGCTCACGATCGCGAGCTCGACGCCGTGCGATGTCCAGCTGAACCGCACGGTGACGGGGCGGTTCACGTCGGCGTGGCGGAGGGCGTTGGTGAGCGACTCCTGCACGATGCGGTACACGGCGATCTGCTGGGCGGTGCCGAGCGGCAGCGGCGCGCCGCTGTCCTCCCGCACCAGCTGGAGCCCGGATGCGCGCAGCTGCTCGATGAGGCGGTCGAGGTCGCCGAGCGTGGGCTGCGGGCCGTCCTCCTGCTGGTAGCGCAGCTGGGCCAGCAGCACGCGCACGTCGGCGAGCGCCTCCCGCGCGGTCGTCGCGATGGTGCGCAGCGCCTCCTCCGCGGCGGCGGGATCGCTGCGGGCCGCGTAGCGGGCGCCGTCGGCCTGGGCGACGACGACGGCGAGCGAGTGCGCGACGACGTCGTGCATGTCGCGTGCGATGCGGGTGCGCTCCTGCTCGGCCGCGACCTCCTGCCCGGCGGCGATCGCGACGGCGCGGCTCTGCCGGGCGCGCGACAGGGTGCGCACGAGCAGACCGACCGACCACGAGAGCCCGAAGCTCACGAGGGACGACACGAACGCCGCCACGCCGAAGCCGGAGACGAGCTCGCCGCTCCAGCCGATCCAGTCGCCGGAGCGCAGGGCCGGGCTGATCGTGACGTAGAAGGTGATCGTGAGGGAGCCGAGGCCGATGGAGGCGAATCCGAGCCACATCACGAGCCGCGTGCCGTAGGCGGCGGTCGCGTACAGCACCCCGAAGATCGCCACGTTGGCGAAGGTGGGCGGCCCGCCGAGCACCATCTGCACGATCGCCGTCACCCAGGCGATCGCGAGCGAGAATCCGGGGCTGAGCCGCCGGAACACGAGGGCCACGCACATCCCGAACAGCACGAGTGCCGAGGCCGGGCCGAGCATGGCGTAGGGCAGCAGGAGCAGCAGGAACAGGACGCCCGGCACGGCGATGTCGACGGCGAGCTGCCGCGCCGTGAGCGTCCTCCACATGCCCTTCACGGTACGCGCCGCGACGAGGCCCGCCCGCATCCGGCGGGCGAAATCATCCGCGGGATGTATCCGCCGTGGCGGTGGTCTCGAGACGTGTCCGGCCCCGCCGGGCGCTGCGCGGCGGATCATCGCCGCGCAGGACAACTCAGAAGCCGAGGCGCGAGAGGTGCTTGGGGTCGCGTTGCCAGTTGGGGGCGACCTTGACGCGCAACGAGAGGAACACCTGGTGGCCGACGAGGGGCTCGATGCCTGCACGCGCCCGCGCGCCCACCTCCTGAAGCCGCGATCCACCCTTGCCGATGATGATGCCCTTCTGCGAGTCGCGCTCGACCCACAGGTTGGCGTACACCTCGACGAGCTCCTTGTCGTCGCGCTCCACGATGTCGTCGATCGTCACCGCGAGCGAGTGCGGCAGCTCGTCGGAGACGCCGTCGAGCGCCGCCTCCCGGATGAGCTCCGCGACGCGGTGCTCGAGGGTCTCGTCCGTCACGGCGTCGTCGGGGTAGAGCGGCTCCGACTCGGGCAGCAGGCCGATGAGCTGCGACTGGAGGGTGTCGAGCTGGATGCGGCTCGTCGCCGACACCGGGACGATCGCCTCCCACTCGCGCAGCTCGCTCACCGCGAGCAGCTGCTCGGCGACGGCTGGGCGCGGCACGGCATCGATCTTCGTGACGATCGCGACCTTCTTCGCGCGCGGGAAGTGATCGAGCTGCTCGTTGATGAAGCGGTCGCCGGGCCCGATGCGCTCGTCGGCGGGCACGCAGAAGCCGATGACGTCGACGTCGCCGAGGATCGAGGTGACGACCGCGTTGAGCCGCTCCCCGAGCAGGGTGCGCGGCCGGTGGATGCCGGGGGTGTCGACGATGATGAGCTGCCCGCCCCGGGTGTGCACGATGCCCCGGATGGCGGAGCGCGTCGTCTGCGGCTTGGGCGAGGTGATCGCCACCTTCTCGCCGACGAGCGCGTTCGTCAGCGTCGACTTGCCCACGTTCGGCCGCCCGACGAAGGTCGCGAACCCCGCACGGAACCCTGCTGGCGTCTCGCTCATCGCCGCTCCTCGCTCTCGAAGGCCTCTTCCGCGTCGAGCAGGGCCGCATCCCGCTCGACGACGACGGTGGAGAGCCGCTTGCGGCGGCCCTCGGTGCGCTCGGCGGTCAGCACGAGCCCCGACACGCTCGCGGTGGAGCCGGGCACCGGCAGCCGCCCGAGCGCCTTGGTCAGCAGACCGCCGGCGGAGTCGACGTCGTCGTCGTCGAGCTCGAGACCGAACAGGTCGCCGAGCTCGTCGACCGGCAGCCGGGCGCTCACCCGGTACACGCCGTCGGAGAGCTGCACGACATCCGGCACCTCGCGGTCGTACTCGTCGGAGATGTCGCCGACGAGCTCTTCGATGAGGTCCTCGAGGGTCACGAGCCCGGCGATGCCGCCGTACTCGTCGACGACCATCGCGAGGTGCGTCGACTCGCGCTGCATCTGGCGCAGGGTGTCGTCCGCCTTCTTCGACTCGGGGATGAAGGTCGCGGGTCGCGCGAGCTCGACCACCGGAAGCGGCGTGCCCTCGAGCGGCTGCTCGTGCCGCACGCGCGCGACGTCGCGCAGGTAGAGCACCCCGAGCACCTCGTCCGCGTCCTTGCCGATGACGGGGATGCGCGAGACGCCGGTGCGGAAGAACTGCCCGAGCGCGGCCCCGAGGGAGGTGTCGTGGTCGATCGTGATCATGTCGGTGCGCGGAACCATGACCTCCCGCACGACCGTGTCGCCCCATTCGAAGATCGAGTGGATGAGCTCGCGGTCGTCCTCCTCGAGCACCTCCAGCTCGGTCGCCTCGTCGACCATCGACAGCAGCTGCTCCTCGCTCGAGAAGCTCACCGCCGTCTTCGGACGGCCCGGCGTGACACGGTTGCCGAGTGCCACGAGGCCCGCCGCGAGCGGCCCCAGGGCGACCCGGATGGCGCGCACGGCGAGCGCGGAGAACGCGACGACGCCCTTCGCGTGCGCCCGTCCCACGCTGCGCGGGCTCGACCCGACGAGCACGAAGGAGGTGCCCGTGACGACCACGACCGAGGCGAGAAGCACCCACCACCACTCGTCGAAGAGCTCGGCGAAGGTCAGCGTCACGAGCACCGCCGCGAGCGACTCCGAGAACACCCGCATGAAGTTGACCGCGTTGACGTGCGCGCCGATGTCGGCGGAGATCGCGAGGAGCGAGCGCTTCGCGCGGTGCGTCGAGGCGAGCTCGGCGATGTCGGCGCGGGAGAGCACCGAGAGGGCCGCGTCGACCGCGGCGAGCAGGCCGCCGAAGGCGACCGCGAGCACCGCGACGGCGATGAACAGCCCGAGCATCGCCGCCTACCGTCGTCGCTGGGAGTGGGCGAAGCCGATCAGGATGTCGCGCTGCAGCCCGAACATCTCGCGCTCCTCGTCGGGCTCCGCGTGGTCGAAGCCGAGGAGGTGCAGGATGCCGTGCGCAGTGAGCAGCTGCAGCTCGTCCTGCGTGGAGTGGCCCGCACCCTTCGCCTGCTCGATCGCGACCTGGGGGCACAGCACGATGTCGCCGAGCAGGCCCGCAGGGGTCAGCTCGTCCTCGCTGCCGGGGCGCAGCTCGTCCATCGGGAAGCTCAGCACGTCGGTCGGGCCCGGCTCGTCCATCCACTGCACGTGCAGCTGCTCCATGGCGGCCTCGTCGACGAGCACGATCGCGAGGTCGGCATCCGGGTGCACGTGCAGGAAGTCGAGCGCGAACGCCGACAGGCGCACGAGGGCCTCCTCGTCGACCTCGACGCCGGACTCGTTGTTGATCTCGATCGACATCAGCTCTTCCTCATGCCCTTGCGCCGTTCGGCGCGGTTCGCGAACTCGGCGGCCTCCCGCCGCTCATGCTCCCGCGCCTGCTTCTTCGCGTCGTACTCGGTGTAGGCGTCGACGATGCGGCCGACGAGCGAGTGCCGCACGACGTCGTCGCTCGTGAGGGTCGCGAAGTGGATGTCGTCGATGCCGTCGAGCACGCGCGTCACGAGACGGAGGCCGGATGCGCTCGTCGGCAGGTCGATCTGGGTGACGTCGCCCGTGACGACCATCTTCGTTCCGAAGCCGAGACGCGTGAGGAACATCTTCATCTGCTCGGGGGTCGTGTTCTGCGCCTCGTCGAGCACGACGAAGGAGTTGTTGAGGGTGCGCCCGCGCATGTAGGCGAGCGGCGCCACCTCGACCGTTCCGGCGGCGAGCAGCTTCGGCACCAGCTCGGGGTCCATCATCTCGTTGAGCGCGTCGTAGAGCGGCCGCAGGTAGGGGTCGATCTTGTCGGTGAGGGTTCCCGGCAGGAAGCCGAGCCGCTCCCCCGCTTCGATCGCCGGCCGGCTCAGGATGATGCGGTCGACCTCCTTGCGCTGCAGCGCCTGCACGGCCTTCGCCATCGCGAGGTAGGTCTTGCCGGTTCCCGCGGGGCCGATGCCGAAGGTGATCGTGTTGTGGTCGATCGCGTCGACGTAGGCCTTCTGGCCGAGGGTCTTCGGACGGATGGCCTTGCCGCGCGCGGTGAGGATCGCCTGGCTCAGCACCTCGGCCGGGGCACCGCCCGAGTCGAGGATCCGCCGCGAGGTGGTGACCTCGGCGGGGCCGAGGTCGACGCCCTGGCGCACCAGCTCGATGAGCTCCGCCACGAGACGGCTCGCATCGGCGACCTGCTGCGTGGGGCCGTCGAGCGTGACCTGGTTGCCACGAACGAGCACCTCCACCTGCGGGTACTGGCGCTCGAGCGTCGTCAGCAGGCGGTCCTGCGGTCCGAGGAGCCGCACCATGGCGACGCCGTCGACCTCCAGCTCCGCGTGACTGTGGTCGCCGCGCCCGGGGACGGTTCCGCCGTCGAGTGGTCCGTCAGCCAAGGGTGCCTTCCGCGAGTCCCCCCGCGAGCACGTGGGCGTGCACGTGGAAGACGGTCTGGCCGGCGTTCGCGCCGGAGTTGAAGACGAGCCGGTAGTCGCCGTCGGAGAGCTCCCCCGCGAGCCGCTTCGCGACCGCGACGACCGCGGCGAGCAGCTCCGGGTCGGCGGCGGCGAGCGCCGCGACGTCGGGGTACGCGGCGGTCTTGGGCACGACGAGCAGGTGCACGGGCGCCTGCGGCTTGATGTCTCGGAACGCGATGATCCGATCGTCCTCGTAGACGACGTCGGCGGGGATCTCGCGCGCGATGATCCGCTCGAAGATCGTGGGGGCGTCGGTCATGCCTCCAGTCTACGGATGCGGTCGGACCGGGTGCTTGACTGGCCGGATGGACCGCGTGATGCCCGGCCTCATCGCACTGCTGTCCGGCGGGCTGCTGGCGGTGGCGCTGCTCGTGCCGTTCGTCGCGGTCAGCTATCGCCGACGCGGCGGCCTCACGCCCTCGCGCACCGTCGCCTGGCTCGCTCTTCTCGTCTGGATCCTCGCGGTTCAGGCGTACACGCTCCTGCCGATCCCGAAGGGCGGCTACGCGTGCGTCGGGGTGGAATGGGACCCGCTGCAGGCGTTCCGCGATGCGTTCGCCGGCGACGGCGTGCTGAACCCCGCGGTGCAGCAGCTCGCCCTCAACGTGCTGCTGTTCGTCCCCTGGGGCGTGCTCGTGCGGACGCTGTGGCGGCGGGGGCTCGTGGTCGCGACGTCGACCGGCCTCGGCATCTCCCTGCTCATCGAGACGACGCAGTTGACGGGCGTGTGGGGCATCTTCCCGTGCGCGTACCGGCTGTTCGACACCGGCGACCTCGTGACGAACACGGCCGGGGCGGCCATCGGGTCGCTCCTCGCCTTGCCGTTCCTGCGCCGCCGCGCCGCGCCGCTGCCGCACCACGCGCGCGACGTCACGCTCACGCGCCGGCTCATCGGGATGCTGTGCGACGTGCTCGCGGTGCTGCTGGCGACCGCGTTCGTCGCGATCGTCGTCAATGCCGTGCAGTTGTACCTGCTGCGGGTGGGGCGCGGCGGGGTCGACGGCGAGCTCTCGGGCACGGTCGGCGCCATCGCCGCGTTCCTGCTCTCCGGGACGATCGTGCTCGTCACGGGCTCCACGATCGGCGAGGCGGCCGTGCGCGTGCGCGGCGTCGACGGCCGCTCCCCCGCCCCGCTGTGGCGCGTCGTCCGCTTCCTCGCCGGCATCGGCGGCCTCCAGGTGCTGACCTTGGTGCCCACCGCGAGCGGCCTGCTCGCGGTCGCGTTCGTCGTCGCGACGATCGCGGTCGCGTGGCGCTCCGAACGTCATCGCGGCCTCGCGCTCATCGCCTCCGGGATGACATTGCAGACGCGGTGACGGCCGGCGTGCGCAGGTGGCCTCGACGAACCGGTCAGCCCGCGTTCCAGAGCGCGCGGTAGTAGCGGATGCGGTCCGCATCCGACGCGATGCCGTAGGCGGCGAAGAACTCCGGCTCCCAGCCCTCGCCGTAGTTCCAGTCGAGGCTCATGCTCGCGACGGCGAGGTCGGCCCAGCGGTCGGCCGTGCCGAGCGACTCGAGGTCGACGTGCCCGACCCAGCGACCTCCGGAGCCGATGATCGTGTTGGGCGCGCAGGCGTCGCCGTGGCACACCACGAGTCGCTCGACGGGAGGCGGGTCGCCGACCGCCGCGCGTGCATCCGTGGCCAGCTCGTCGAGGCGGGCCTGCGCCGACCACTCGAAGGGGCAGGCATCCACGGGGAGGTCGTCGTGGAGCGCGCGCAGACCCTCGCCGATGGCGCGCACCGCGGCGCGCGGCGCGGCGAGCCAGCGGTCGGTCGCGGCGCCCTCGCCCGGAAGCGCCCGGGTCACCAGGAGCTCGCCGGTCTCGTCGGCCGCGTATTCGAGCACCTCGGGCACGGGGTGGAACCGGGCCGCCCACGTGAGGCGCTCGCGCTCCACGGCGAGCGAAGCATCCACGCCCGCGGGATTCCACTTGAGGTAGCGGCCGCCGTCGGCATCGCGGAAGGTCAGGCCGCCGAGCATGTTGCGCCACACCGCCTCCGGCTCGCGGACGCGGGCGCGCACGGCATCCGGCACCTCCACGGGGCCTCGCGGCACGGAGGCGAGCGGCATCACCATCGGCCGAGCCGCACGGCGAGGGCGGAGAGGGCCGCGGGGCCGGCAGTGGAGGTGCGCAGCACCTCGCGCCCGAGCCGGGCGAGCACGGCACCCGACCCGGCGAGCCGCTCGAGTTCGCGCGGGGCGACGCCGCCCTCCGGCCCCACGACGAGCGTGATGCGGTCGGCGCCGTCGAGGGGCACGGCCGTGAGCGGGGTGCTCGCTGTCGGCTCCAACACGATCAGGAGACCCGGGAGCGCGGCGAGCTGCGCCGTCGTCGCGAGCGACGCGACCTCGGGCACCCGCGCCCGGATGGCCTGCTTGCTCGCCTCGCGCACGATCGCGCGCCAGCGCTCCTCGTTGCGCGCGACCTTGGCACCCTCCCAGCGGGTCACCGAGCGCTCGGCCGCCCACGGGATGACGCCCGCGACCCCGAGCTCCGTCGCGGCCTGCACGGCGAGCTCGTCACGGTCGCCCTTCGCGAGCGCCTGCGCGAGCCACAGCTGCGGAGCCGACTCGGGCTCGTGCACGACCTCGTCGACGTCGACCGCGAGCACCCCCGGCTCGGCGGTGGCGACCGTCCCGCGCGCGATCGTGCCGCGCCCGTCGCCGACCGCAAGCCGCTCGCCCGGGCGGATGCGCGCCACCTGCAGCGCGTGCCGCGCCTCGTCGCCCGTCACCTCCACGCGGGCGCCGACGCTCACACCCGTCAGGTCGGGGGCGAGGTAGAGGCTTGCCATGGGCGGCGGCCCGCCGTCAGCCCAGGAAGCGGTCGCGCAGCTTCGCGAACAGCCCCTGCTGGAACTTCGAGAACTGCGGCTTCGCCGGCGGACGCTTCGACGCGAACTGCCTGATGAGCTCCGTCTCGCTCGAATTGAGCCGCACGGGGGTCTGCACGTGCACGCCCACCCGCAGGTCGCCCCGGCCGCCGCCGCGCAGGCGCGTGATGCCGCGATCCTTGACGGTCACGACATCCGCGGACTGGGTTCCGGGCTTGATCTCGATCGCGACCGGCCCGTCGAGCGAGTCGAGGGTCACCTCGGCGCCGAGGATCGCATCCGTCATCTGCACCTCGAGGGTCGCGAGCAGGTCGTCGCCGGAACGGCTGAAGATCTCGTGATGGCGCACCTTCACCTCGAGGTAGAGGTCGCCGTTCGGGCCGCCCGCGGGACCCGCCTCGCCCTCGCCCGGCAGATGCAGCCGCATGCCGGTGTCGACGCCGGCTGGCACGTCGACGGCGACCTTGCGCTTGGCGCGCACCCGACCCTGGCCGGCGCACGTCGGGCAGGGGTTCGGGATGATGGTGCCGTAGCCGCGGCAGGTGCCGCACGGGCTCGAGGTCATGACGTTGCCGAGCAGCGAGCGGACGGACCGCTGGATCTGCCCCGTGCCGCCGCAGATGTCGCACCTCACGATGCTCGTGCCGGGCGCGCAGCACGAGCCCTCGCACGACTTGCACAGCACCGCCGTGTCGATCTCGAGCTCGTGCTTGGTGCCGAACACCACCTCGTCGAGGTCGATCTCGATGCGCAGCAGGGCGTCCTGGCCGCGCTCCGTGCGGGATCGCGGCCCCGCCGAGCGTCCCCCCGCCGCGCCGAAGAAGCTGTCGAAGATGTCGCCGAAGCCGAAGCCCTGACCCCCGAAGGCGCCCGCGCCGCCCATGTCGTAGCGCTCGCGCTGCTCGGGGTCGCTCAGCACGTCGTAGGCGTGGGTCACGAGCTTGAAGCGCTCGGCGGCCTCGTCCGACGGGTTGACGTCGGGGTGCAGCTCGCGCGCGAGCTTGCGGTAGGCCTTCTTGATCTCCTCGGGGGACGCGCTGCGCTCGACCCCGAGGACCTCGTAATGATCGCTCAACGTTCCTCGTATCCGTTGTCGTCGCCCAGCAGGCGCGAGAGGTAGCGGGCGACGGCGCGCACCGCGACCATGTTGCCCGAGTAGTCCATGCGGGTGGGGCCCAGCACGCCGAGGCGCGCGATCGACCCGCCGGGGGCCGTGTAGCCGGATGCGAGCACGCTCGTCTCGGACAGCCCGTACTCGGCGTTCTCGCGGCCGATGCGCGCCGTCACCTCGTCGGCGTCGAGGTGCAGCTCGCCGAACAGCCGGAGGATCGTCACCTGCTCCTCGATCGCCTCGAGAACGGGGAAGATCGAGCCGCTGAAGTCGCGCTCCGTGCGCGCGAGGTTCGCCGCGCCCGCCATGACGAGGCGGTCGTGACGGTTCGCCGCGACCTGCTCGACGAGGCTCGCGAGGAGCGGTGCCGCCGCCTCGCGATCGCCCGGCTCGACGTGCCCGAGCAGGCCGCCCAGGGCATCCGCGGCGTCCGCGAGCGCGACGCCCCCGAGCTCGCCGTTGAAGCGCTCGCGCAGGCGCGCCAGCTGCTCGGCGTCGGCGCCCGCAAGGCTCTCGACGATGCGCTGGTCGACGCGCCCGGTGTCGGTGATGAGCACAGCCATCACGCGGTGCGCGCCCAGTGCGACCAGCTCGACGTGACGCACCCGCGCCGTGCCGAAGGACGGGTACTGCGCGAGGGCGACCTGGTTGGTGAGCTGGGACAGCAGCCGCACGGTGCGACCGAGCACCTCGTCGAGGTCGGCGCTCTCGCCGAGGAAGGTCTCGATGGCGCTGCGCTGCGCGCTCGAGAGGGGACGCAGCTCGCTCAGCTGGTCGACGAAGACGCGGTAGCCCTTGTCGGTCGGCACCCGGCCGGATGAGGTGTGCGGGGCGGCGATGAGACCGTCCTCCTCGAGCTGGGCCATGTCGTTGCGGATCGTGGCGCTCGACACCCCGAAGGAGTGACGCTCGACGATCGATTTCGAGCCGACGGGCTCGCTCGTGGCCACGTAGTCCTGCACGATGACGCGCAGCACGGCGAGGCTCCGGTCCGAGACCATGGCATCCCCCTCCGTGCTCGCCCGGAGCACGTCGCCAGCGGGTCTGGCACTCCGGGTGTGTGACTGCCAGTCACTCTACCGCCCGCGACCACGGCGAGCCCGTTGCACGCGCGAAGCACCGGGCGCTACCGTGAGTGTCTGCTCCCCCCGAGTCTGCTCAACGACAGAAAGGCACCACCACCATGACCGACCCCGCGCAGCCGGCTCAGCCGCAGCCCGCAGCTCCCCTCACCGAGGCGGAGGACAAGCAGTGGGCGTCCTTCGCCCACCTCGGCGGAATCATCGGCTTCCTGCCGTCGCTCATCATCTGGCTCATCTTCAAGGACCGCGGCCCGAAGACGAACGTCGAGGCCAAGGAGGCCCTCAACTTCCAGCTCACGCTCCTGATCGCGCACGTGGTCGCCTGGATCCTCTACATCATCCTCATCGGCATGTTCATCGACATCGCCGCGTGGATCGTGGGCCTCATCTTCTCGATCATCGCCTTCACGAAGGTCAACGCGGGCGAGAGCTACCGCTACCCCTTCGCGATCCGCTTCATCAAGTAGTCGCCGTGATGCGGTGCGCCGGACCCTCGGGTCCGGCGCACTTGCTTTAATGGGCGCATGACTGCCACTCCTCCTCCGCCGCCCCAGAACCCCGGCTACGCCCCGACCGCGGAGATGAGCCCCGCCGACCAGCGCCTGTGGGCCACGCTCACGCACGTGGGCGGGATCCTCTTCGGGTGGCTCGCACCGCTCATCACCTACCTCGTGCTCAAGGACCGCGGCGCGTTCGTGCGCGCCCACACCGCGACCGCGCTCAACTTCCAGCTGACGCTGCTCATCGCCTACGTGGCCGCGTACGTTCTCACGCTCGTCACCTTCGGCATCCTCTTCATCGTGATCTTCGTGCCGGTCGTGCTCGCGATCATCTTCGGCATCATGGCTGCGATCGCCGCCAACAAGGGCGAGTTCTACACGTACCCGATGTCGATCAAGTTCGTCAGCTGAACCTGGCGCCGCGATAGTCCGCGGCGCACGCTCCAACGGCCCCGCGCGAGGGCCCGGCTCCGCTGGTCAATCCAGCAGCCGCCGCACCACCGCATCCGCGAGCAGCCGGCCGCGTCGTGTCAGCACGATGCGGCCGGCTATCGCGTTCCGGCCGTCGACGAGGCCGTCGGCGATGAGGCCGGCGACCGACTCGCGGCCGGATGCGTCGAGCACGTCCGCCGGGAGCCCGTCGGAGATGCGGCTGCGCAGCAGCACGTCCTCGACGCGCCGGGTCTCGTCGTCGAGGGTCTCCCGGCCCGCCGCGGGCGAGATCCCCGCCGCGATCCGCTCGGCGTACGCCGCGGGGTGCTTGACGTTCCACCAACGCACGCCGCCCACGTGGCTGTGCGCACCCGGGCCGACCCCCCACCAGTCCTGGCCCGTCCAGTAGGCGAGGTTGTGACGTGAGCGGTGGGCGGCATCCGTCGCCCAGTTGCTGACCTCGTACCAGCCGTAGCCGGACGCCGCGAGCAGCTCGTCGGCGAGCTCGTACTGGTCGGCCTGCAGCTCGTCGTCGGGCTGCGCCACCTCACCGCGCGCGATCTGGCGGGCGAGCTTGGTACCGGACTCGACGATGAGCGCGTACGCGGAGAGGTGGTCGGGCCGCTGCGCGAGCGCGAGCTCGAGCGAGCGCCGCCAGTCGTCGAGGCTCTCCCCCGGCGTGCCGTAGATGAGGTCGAGGCTCACCTGCAGCCCCGCGGCGCGCGCCCATTCCACGACGAGCGGGATGCGCGCGGGGTCGTGGGTGCGTTCGAGCGTGCGCAGCACGTGCGGCACGGCCGACTGCATTCCGAAGCTCACGCGTGTGAAGCCGGCCTCCGCGAGCTCGGCGAGACCCGCCTCGGTGACGGAGTCGGGGTTGGCCTCCGTCGTCACCTCGGCGCCGGGGTCGAGCCCCCACGCGTCACGGACCGCGTCGAGCATCCGGATGAGATCGGCGGACGGCAGCAGCGTCGGGGTGCCGCCGCCGAAGAACACCGTCGAGACCGCCCGCTCGGCGACGCCCGCATCCGCGAGCGCTCCCCGCGCGAAGGCGACCTCGGCGGCCGCCTGCCCCGCGTAGTCGCTCTGCTTCACGCCGCGGATCTCGGATGCCGTGTAGGTGTTGAAGTCGCAGTACCCGCAGCGCACGCGGCAGAACGGCACGTGCAGGTAGACGCCGAGGTCGCGTTCGGCCGAGCCCGTTGCGACGCCCGCGGGGAGCGCGCCGTCGGCGGGGGCGGGGTCCGCGATCGGGAGGGCGCTCGGCATCCCTCCATTCTCCCCCGCGGCATCCGCGGTTGCTGTCGGCGCCCCGCAGGTCCGGTGGCTGTGCGGATGTGTTGCAGATCGATTACTTGATGAGATACAGTACTCGACATGGTGCAAGACTCCGATGCGTTCGCCGCCGATCTGCTGCGCGGGCACACCGACACGATCGTGCTCGGCGTGCTGCGTCGCGGGGAGAGCTACGGCTTCGAGATCTACAAGACCATCCGCGACGCGACCGGCGGCGCCCACGAGATCAAGGAGGCGACGCTCTACGCCACCTACCGGCGGCTCGAGAAAGACGGCCTCGTCGAGTCCTTCTGGGGCGATGAGACCCAGGGCGGCCGCCGCAAGTACTACCGCATCACCGACGCCGGTCGCGCCGTCTACGCGCGCAACGTCGCCGCCTGGGCCGCCACGCGCGACATCATCGACTCCCTCCTCATCGAAAGGCACTGACATGACCACGATCCACCGCCTGCTCGACGAGGCCTTCGCCGGAATCGAGCCCACCCCCGACGCGCAAGACCTCAAGGAGGAGATGCGGGCCAATCTCGAGGCGCGCGTCGCCGAACTCGAGGCCGACGGGGTCTCCCCCGACGCCGCCGCCCGACGCGCGATCGGCGAGCTGGGCGACATCCGCGAGCTGCTCGGCGAGCTGCCGGACGCTCCGCGCCGCAGCCCGTGGGACCCGCCCGCGGGCGTGCGCATCCGCCCGAAGCCCGCCTTCGTGGTGCGCGTCACCGTAGCTGCGACGGTCGCCGCCGCCGCCCTCGCGACCTTCGCGCTCGGCGCGCTGGGCGTCATCCCGCTGCCGCTCGGCGCGACGATCGGGCTGCTGGCGCTCGGCGCATCCGCGATCGGCTGGACGGTCGGCGACGCTCTGCACCAGGAGACCACCACCAACCACCCCATGCCGCAGGCGCGGGCGGGCGGCTTCTACGCCGCCACCTCGCTCGTGATCTTCGCGCTCGGCTTCGGGGCGCTCATCGCCCTCGGCCCGGCGCCGTTGTGGACCGTGGTGTTCCCCTCGATCGCCCTCGTGCTCGGGATCGCCCTGTTCGCGTTCCTCGGCGCCACCCAGACGAACCGCCACAAGAGCTGGGCGCTGCGCCACTCGGAGCAGTACACGCAGCAGGAGGACCGCTTCTCACAGGATCCCGCCGCGGCGGCGCGGTTCGGCATCTACACGCTCGTCATCATCGTCGTCGCGGTCGTCGCCTTCATCGTGCTGGGGTTCACGACCGGCTGGGCATGGGCCTGGCTCGCGCTCGTCGCCGGCTTCCTCGTCATGATGATCGTGCTCGCCCGGATGCTGTTCCCGCCGACGCACTGACGCATCCGCCCCCACCCCACGCCCCACTCACACCCTCGGACGGTTCACCATGCCCTCATCGCCCCCGCCCGCCATCGAGGCGGACTCCCTCACCAAGCGCTACCGCACGGGACGGCGCACTCCCCCGGTCGACGCCCTGCGCGGCCTCAGCTTCCACGTCGAGGCGGGCTCCGTGTTCGGGCTGCTGGGCCCCAACGGCGCCGGCAAGTCGACGACGACGAAGATCCTCACGACCCTCGCCCTGCCGAGCTCCGGCACGGCGCGCGTCGCCGGAGCCGACGTCGTGCACGACGCCGCAGCCGTGCGGGCGCGCATCGGCTACGTCTCGCAGGGCACGAGCACCGACCCGCTGCTGACGGTGCGCGAGAACCTCGTGCTCGCGGCGCGCCTGCGCGGCGTCGCCCGAGCGGATGCGAGCGCGCGGAGCACACGGCTCATCGAGGAGTTCGCGCTCGGCGAGCACGCGGATCGCCCCACGGGCAAGCTCTCCGGCGGCACCCGGCGCCGCGTCGACGTGGCGGCCGCCCTCGTGCACGCGCCGCGCGTGCTGTTCCTCGACGAGCCGACGACCGGACTCGACCCCGAGTCGCGCGCGGCGATGTGGGCCGAGATCCGCCGGCTGGCCGGGCGCGACGCCCTCACCGTCGTGCTCACCACGCACTACCTCGAGGAGGCCGATCGTCTCGCCGACCGCGTCATGATCGTCGACCACGGCGCGAAGGTCGTCGAGGGCACCCCGCGCGAGCTCAAGGCCGGCCTCGCGGGTGACGGCGTGCGGGTGGAGCTGTTCGAACCGGATGCGGAGCGCGCCCGCCGGGCCGCGGCATCCGTCCCGGGGCTGCGCGACCCGCTCGTCGAGATCTCCGGTCCCACGGGCGTGCTGATCGCCCGTGCCGACGACGGGTCGGCCGCGCTCGGCCCCCTCATCCAGGCGCTCGACGCGGCAGGGCTCGCCGTCGGCGCCGCCTCCGTCTCGGGCCCGACGCTCGACGACGTCTACCTGCACCACGTGGGCCACAGCTTCGCCGGGGCCCCCGACACGGAAGGAGCGGCGGCATGACCGCGCTCGACCACCCATCCGTCCGCACCGCCCGCGCCTCGTGGGCCGGTCAGACCGGCCAGGTGTTCCGGCGCTGGATCGTCGGAACCTGGCGCCAGGTCTGGGGTCCGGCGATGTCGCTGCTGCAGCCGGTCATCTGGATCGTGCTGTTCGGCCAGGTGTACAGCGCGCTCGGCGAGCTGCCGGCCTTCGGCGACGGCGGGTACATCGGCTACCTGGTGCCGGGCGTCCTGATGATGACCGTGCTCTACTCGGGCGCGTGGGCCGGCACCGGCTACATCGACGACATCCGCTCGGGCGTCATGGACCAGCTGTTGAGCGCGCCGCTCTCGCGCAGCGCGATCGTCACCGGCCAGCTGCTGCAGCAGCTCGTCATCAACGCCCTCCAGTCGGCGGTCGTGCTCGGCATCGGCGCGCTCGCGGGCGCCCGCTACCCGGGTGGTCCTGGCGGAGTGCTGGTGGCGCTGCTCGCCGCGACGCTGCTGGCCATCGTGTTCTGCTGCGCCTCGAGCGCCGTCGCGTTCATGACCCGCAACCAGGTCGCGCTCATCGGGCTCTCGCAGCTCATCGTGCTGCCCGCGACGTTCCTGTCGACGACCATGATGCCCGCGTCGCTGCTTCCGGGCTGGGTGCAGTCGGTCGCCCTGTGGAACCCCATGACCTGGGCGGTCGAGCTCGGACGCGCCGGACTCGACGGCACTCTGTGGGACGGATCGGCCGACGCCGCGGCGCTCGCCGCGCACGGAGCGGCGCTGCTCGCCCTTGCCGCGCTGGCCTTCGCGTGGACGGTGCGCTCGATCCGCGCGTACCAGCGCTCGCTTTAGAGGGTCCCGGGCGAGGGCAGCGGCCCCGTGAGCTCGCCGAGGTAGCGCCGCACGAGGAACCACTGGACGACCCGCACGATCGGCAGCACGAGCGTCCAGAGGCCGCCGGCCGCCCGCGAGAAGATGCGCACGGTGAGCCAGACCGAGTCGTCGTCGCGACGCTCGACCACGAAGAGCTCCTCCCCCGCGAGCGGATGCCCCGGCAGGGTCCCGAAGGCGGCACCGCGCCGCTCGGGCTCGTCGACGACGTAGACGACCCGCACAGGGAACGGCTTCGGCCAGAACGGGGCGCGCAGCAGGCCGGTGTCGCCGGCGCGCACGATCGCGTCACCCTCGGGGGTGAAGAGCGCCTCGCCGCCCGCTCCGACGGTCGCCGGGGCGATCGGGGTGCCGTCCGCGCCGAAGGCGACGGGCACGTAGCTCGCCTCGGTGGCGGCGGCCGGGGCGTCGAGGGGCGTGACGCGGAGGCCGGCGCCGCGCTGGATGCCCCAGCTCATGACGCGCATCCACGCGTACTCCCAGCGCTCCGGACCGTGCCCGACGCGGACGACGCGCTCGAGCGGGCGATAGCCGCGAGGCGGGTACCGCAGCAGGTCGGGGGCCTGAGTGGCACCGACGGCGCCGTAGGTGACGGGCACGCGCCAGAGCTCCGCGGGGTCGTCGACGACGGTCGCGGCGGGAGCCGTCGACCGTCGAGGGGCGTCGCCGGGGGGCGCGGACGCGGTGGTCACGCCCCGATTCTCCCAGAATCCGGGGCCGATCGCCCTATTGCGATGAGGATGCGTCGTCTTCGCGGTCGCGCAGCTCCCACGGGAGCGCGTCCTCATCCAGGTCAACTGGCTCCGCGGGAGGGCTGTCGAACGGTCCGCGCGGAGGATTCATCATCCCGTAGCCGAGCTTCGCGATGCCCTCGACGCCCGAGGACCCCTCGCCGACCATACGGCGTCGCATCCGCCGCAACCCGGGCAGCGGCGCATCGTCGCCGAGGATCAGCAGCAGCGCGCTCTCGGCGTATCGACGCTGGAAGACATCGATGCCGAGACAGACACCGAGCCACAGCCAGCGCCAGCGCCCGCGCGACACGCGTGAGACGGTGCGCACGACGAGCCACACGGCACCGTCGGCGTCGCGCTCCACGAGGAAGCACTCCTCCCCCGTGACGGGATGGCCGAGCCGCGTGCCGTAGCCGAACCCGCGACGGCCGCCCTCGTTCGCGACCCACACGACCCGCACCGGCTCGAACTGACGGACGAGTCCCGAACGGTAGCTCGTGTCGTAGTCGCGACCGGGCACGACGCGCTCGTCGTCGGGGTCCACCGTGAAGCCGATCGCCGTCTTGATGCGCCAGCCCGACACCACCTCGACCGCTCGCGCCCAGAGGGCGTCGCCCTCGCCGAGCCGGATGCGCTGGGTGCGCTCCGTGAAGCCCCGCGGCGTCGGCGCGCCGGGCCGCGCGATGCCCGGGGTCTCGTACGTCAGACCCTCGAGCGACACGGCATCCACTGCTCGATCATGGCAGGCGACGGCCGAGAGCCGACACGATGCGACCCGGCACGACGCGGGACCTCCGGCACTTCGCCGACGAGTCGTCTCGCGGTATCCCTGACGCATGACCACCCGCACCGGATACGCGGCATCCCGCTGGCAGCGCGTGACGCTGCTGACCCTCACCTGGTTCAACCTCGTGACCGCGGTGATCGGCGCCGTCGGCCTCGCGACCGGCCTCATGCCGCGTCTCGGTCTCCCCCTCTCGCTCCTCGAGGGCTCCGGTTTCACCGACTACCTCTGGCCGGGGATCATCCTGGGAATCGTGGTGGGCGGCACGCAGCTGCTCCCCCTCATCGCCTACCGCCTCCGGTTCCGCGCCGCGTGGGGGCTGTTCGCCATCGCCGGCTTCGGCATGATGATCTGGATCTTCATCGAGACCGGGATCATCGGCGGACAGTCGCCGCTCCAGATCGGCTACTTCACGACCGGGCTCGCGCAATGCGTTCTCGTCATGCTCGTGCTCGGCGTGTGGCCGCGGCCCCCGCTCGGCCGCGACGTGCCGGTCACGCCCCGCCGAACCGGCGCCTGACGTCCTCGGCCGGGGCCGCATCCGCCCACGCCGACTCGACGAGCTCGACGAGGCGGTCGCGCCCGATCCGATCCAGGCGCGCCAGGACGATCGCGTAACCGTCGAAGTGGTGGGTCGTGAAGAACACCTCCGGGTCCTCCTCGATCAGCGCGAGCTTCTCCGCCTCGCTCTCGACGCGGGCGCCGAGGATCGGCGCGTCGATCGGCCCCAGCTCCTCGATCTCGCGCTTGTGCAACGGCCGCTCCCACACGAAGAGGCGCCCCGCGCGCCAGGCGCGGTTGCCGCGCGTCAGGTACTCCTCGGCGCCCGGCAGAGCGAGCGCGATCCGCCGCACGTCGTCCCAATCCGCCATGCGGACGAGGCTACGCCCGGGAGTGGCGCTACTTCTTATCCTTCGCCTTCTCGGTGTCACCCGAGAGCGCGGCGATGAACGCCTCCTGGGGCACCTCGACGCGGCCGACCATCTTCATCCGCTTCTTGCCCTCCTTCTGCTTCTCGAGCAGCTTGCGCTTGCGGGTGATGTCGCCGCCGTAGCACTTGGCGAGCACGTCCTTGCGCATCGCGCGGATGTTCTCGCGGGCGATGATGCGCGCCCCGATCGCCGCCTGGATGGGCACCTCGAACTGCTGGCGCGGGATCAGCTCGCGCAGCCGGGTCGCCATCATCGTGCCGTAGGCGTAGGCCTTGTCCTTGTGCACGATCGCGCTGAACGCGTCGACCGTCTCACCCTGCAGCAGGATGTCGACCTTCACGAGCTCGCCGGGCGCCTCGCCCGCCGGCTCGTAGTCGAGGGAGGCGTAGCCCTGCGTCTTCGACTTCAGCTGGTCGAAGAAGTCGAACACGATCTCGCCGAGCGGCAGTGTGTACTTCAGCTCGACGCGGTCCTCGCCGAGGTAGTCCATCGACCGCATCGTGCCGCGGCGCGACTGGCACAGCTCCATGATCGCGCCCACGTAGTCCTTCGGCGCGAGGATCGACGCGGCCACGATCGGCTCCAGCACCTCCGCGATCTTGGTACCCGTCGGGTACTCGGAGGGGTTCGTGACCGTGACCGTCTTCCCATCATCGGTCGTCACCTGGTACGGAACGCTCGGCGCCGTCGTGATGAGGTCGAGGCCGAACTCGCGGCTCAGCCGCTCGGTGATGATCTCGAGGTGCAGCAGGCCGAGGAAGCCGCAGCGGAAGCCGAAGCCGAGCGCGACCGAGGTCTCCGGCTCGTACTGCAGGGCGGCATCCGACAGCTTCAGCTTGTCGAGCGCCTCGCGCAGCTCCGGGTAGTCGCTGCCGTCGATCGGGTAGATGCCCGAGAACACCATCGGCAGCGGGTCGGTGTAGCCCGGCAGCGCCACGGATGCGGGCTTCGTCTGCGTCGTGACGGTGTCGCCCACCTTCGACTGGCGCACGTCCTTCACGCCCGTGATGAGGTAGCCGACCTCCCCCACCCCGAGGCCCTTCGACGGCGTCGGCTCGGGCGAGCTCACGCCGATCTCGAGGATCTCGTGGGTCGCCTTCGTCGACATCATCTGGATGCGCTCGCGCGGGTTCAGCTGCCCGTCGACCATGCGCACATAGGTGACGACGCCGCGGTACGAGTCGTACACGGAGTCGAAGATCATGGCGCGGGCGGGCGCGTCCTTCACGCCGACCGGCGCCGGGATGCGCTCCACGACCCGGTCGAGAAGCGCCTCCACGCCCATGCCGGTCTTGCCCGACACCCGCAGCACCTCATCCGGGTCGCCGCCGATCAGTTGCGCCAGCTCGCGGGCGTACTTCTCGGGCTCGGCCGCCGGGAGGTCGATCTTGTTGAGCACGGGGATGATCTCGAGGTCGTTCTCGAGCGCCAGATAGAGGTTCGCGAGGGTCTGCGCCTCGATGCCTTGCGCGGCATCCACGAGCAGGATGGCGCCCTCGCACGCGGCCAGGCTGCGCGAAACCTCGTAGGTGAAGTCGACGTGGCCGGGCGTGTCGATCATGTTGAGGGCGAAGGTGTCCGCGCCGATCTGCCACGGCATCCGCACGGCCTGGCTCTTGATCGTGATGCCGCGCTCGCGCTCGATGTCCATGCGGTCGAGGTACTGGGCGCGCATGTCGCGGTCCGACACGACACCCGTGATCTGCAGCATCCGGTCGGCGAGCGTCGACTTGCCGTGGTCGATGTGCGCGATGATGCAGAAGTTGCGGATGCGCGCCGGGTCGGTGGCGGCAGGCGGCAGAGGCTTCAAGGCGCGGGGTGACATATCCGGACGATTCTCCCATGCGCGGAGGCCGTCTCGGTTCGGCGCGGGAACGCCGGATGCGGCCCCCGCGCTGGGCGGGGGCCGCATCCGGGCGTCACCGGCCGGACGTCACCAGCCGAAGCCGCCGGGGCCCCACCCGAGCGCGGCGCCCCACAGGGCGAACGGCGCGACGAACGCGAGGCCGAGGATCGCCACCACGATCCAGCCGAACGCGCCCACGAAGCCGAGGGCGATGCCCCAGTTGGCCATCGTGCGCCCCTGCGGCTCGCGCGAACGGGCCAGGAAGCCGAACACGATGGCGAGCACCGAGGCGATCCACCATCCGGTCGGGATGGCGGCGATGCCGAGCACGAGGCTCGCGATGCTGAAGCCGGCCGTGCCGCTCGCGGGGGCGTCGGCGGGGCGCTGGGGGGCGGCGTAGGGGTTCTCGGGGACGGATGCGGTGACGGGCTCGTCCGGAGTCGTGCCCGCCTCGGGGAGGGAGGTCGTTTCGGTCATGCATCCAGCGTCGCCCGGCCGACCGACCGGCGATATCCGGCTGACCCCCGGATGCGACGGCGGCCATCCGGCGGAGGCGGGCGGAGGGTGGCGCCCGGGTTCGCACCGGAACGCGGCGCCTGGTAATGTGAATCCTTGGACCTCGACACGCGTCGCCTCGCGTCGCAGCTCGATCCTCCAGATTTCCGCGTGACCCACACCACGCGATTCGCCGGGATGCGCCCCTCTACCGCAGACGGCACACACCAACCGTTCCAGAACGAAAGACACATCCATGGCGAACATCAAGTCGCAGATCAAGCGCATCAACACCAACAAGAAGGCGCAGGAGCGCAACAAGGCCGTCAAGAGCGAGCTCAAGACCTCCGTGCGCGCCACCCGTGAGGCCGTGGCCGCCGGCGACAAGGCCGCCGCCGAGGCCGCCCTCGTGAAGGCCACCAAGAAGCTCGACAAGGCCGTGAGCAAGGGCGTCATCCACAAGAACCAGGCCGCCAACCGCAAGTCGGCGATCTCGAAGCAGGTCGCCGCGCTCTGAGCGCCGCATCCGTCGAACGGGCCTCGCACCTCACGGTGCGGGGCCCGTTTCCGTGTGCGGCGCCTTCCGCCGCCGCGCGTCCCGGATGAAGGACTCGGCATGCCGGATGGTCCTTCTTCGGGGAGGAGGGCAGGGTCAGGCGAGGTCGCGACGCATGGGCACTCGGGGCCAGCGGTCGAGCCCGTGCTCGGCCTCGCGACGCAGGCGCGCGACCAGCTCGGGGCCGCACTCCTGCGCCGTCAGGATGCGGAACCCGCGTCGAGCGTAGAAGCCCGCGTTCCACGGCACGTCGCGGAACGTAATCAGGCTGAGGGCGCTCAGACCACGCTCGCGGGCCCACTGCGCGGCGACGTCGAGGAGGGCCGTGCCGATGCCGCGCCGACCCGACACCGGGTCGACGCTCAGCTGCTCGACGTGCGCCGCGTCGTCGAGCACCTCGACGAGCAGGTAGCCGACGGGGCGGTCGTCGACCTCCCAGACCCACGCGCCGTCGCGCTCGACGAAGGCCGCGAAGTCGGCCGCGCCGATCGGCTCGTCGTCGGCGATCTCGCGCATCCCTATCTCGCGGAACAGCTCCCCCGCCGCACGCTCGATGCCGACGACGGCGTCGTGATCGGATGCGGTGGCGCGGCGCTCCATCAGCCGGCGCCCCGGGATGCGATCACGCCGATCATGCGCTCGAGAGCGAACACGGGGTCGCGACCCGCGCCCTTCACTTGAGCGTCCGCGGCGGCGAGCGCCTCGATGGCGCGGGCGAGCCCCTCATCCGTCCACCCCTGGAGGTCGCGGCGGGCCCGGTCGACCTGCCACGCCTGCAGCCCGAACTGGCGGGCCAGGTCGTTGGATGAGCCGCGGGTGCCCGCGAGTTTCGCCATCGTGCGCACCTTCATCGCGAAGGCGGCGACCATCGGCACGGGGTCGGACCCCGACGACAGCGCGTGCCGCATGAGACCGAGCGCCTCGCCCGGGCGGCCGGCGATCGCGGCATCCGCCACCGCGAACGCGGTCACCTCGGCACGCCCCGCGTAGTAGCGGTCGACGACCGCCTCGGTGATGTCGCCCTCGGTGTCGGAGACCAGCTGACGGCAGGCTGCCGCGAGCTCGGCGAGGTCGTCGGTGAACGCGCTCACGAGGGCACGGACGGCCCCCGGCGTCGCCTTGCGCCCCGCGGTGCGGAACTCGGCGGCGGCGAAGTCGATCTTGTCGCCCTCGCGCTTCAGCTCCGCGCACACCACCTCGACGCCGCCGCCCGCGCCGGCACGGATGGCGTCGAGCAGCTTCTTGCCGCGCACGCCCCCGCCGTGGCGCAGCACGAGCACCGTGTCGTCGGCGGGCGTCTCCAGGTAGGCGAGCGTCTCCTCCAGGAAGGCGTCGGTGGCCTTCTCGACCTGGCTCACCCGGATGAGGCGTGGCTCGGCGAAGAGCGAGGGGCTCGCGAGCGTCAGCAGCTCGCCGGGCGCGTACTGGCCTGCGTCGATGTCGGACACCTCGAGGCTCGGGTCGGCGGCCCGCAGCTTCTCGCGCACGGCGCGGGTGGCTCGCTCGGCGAGCAGCTCCTCCGGGCCCGTCACGAGGATCACCGGGGCCGGCCCGACGCGGTGCCAGTCGAGCTGCGGGATGGCGGCCCTCGCGCCCTTGGTCGCTGTCGCCCGTGCCGCCATGGGCCCAGCCTAACGAGCGCCGACGACGCCGGCTCAGCGCTCGGTCCAGACACGGGGCGGGGCACCGGGGGCGGCGGGCGGGGCGACGAGGATGAGTCCGTCTCGGTCGGTGCGGAAGGCGGCGGTGCCGGATGCGGCGAGCGCGGCGAGCGCCGCATCCGTCGGGTGACCGTAGTCGTTGTCGGCCCCGACTCCGATGAGGCCCACGGAGGCGCCCGCGGCGGCGTACAGCTCGGGGCTGAAGTCGGCCGAGCCGTGGTGCGCGACCTTGAGCACGTCGACCGCGGGCGGATGCGTCTGGCCGAGCATGCGCCGCTGCGCCTCCTCTCCGAGGTCGCCGAGCAGCAGGCCGCTGAGGCACGAGCCGCACCCCTCGCCGGACGTGACCAGCAGTGCGATGCTCGCGGCGTTGCCCGGCTCGACCCCGCGGTCGGGCGGCCAGAGCGCGCGCCAGTCCAGCGCGCCGAGCCTTCCCGCCATGCCCTGCTCGGCGTCGACGAGCCGCGCCCCGGCCGCCCTCAGCTCGTCGTGCAGCGTCGTGTCCTCCGGATCCCCGACGGGGCCGACGAGTGCGACGTCGACGCGGCCGAGCACCGCATCCGTGCCTCCCACGTGGTCGTGGTCGTAGTGCGTGAGCACAAGCAGGTCGATGTGCGCGATGCCGAGCTCGTCGAGGCACCCGGCCAGCGACTCCGGCTCGGGCCCGGTGTCGACAAGGGCGACGAGCCCCGCGGAGCGGATGAGCGTCGCATCCCCCTGGCCCACGTCGCACATCGCGTACTGCCAGTCGCCGGGGCGGGTGAGGAGGGTCGCGACGCGGATGCCGCCGACGGCCCCCGCATAGCCGAGAGCGCCGACGCACACCACCGCGATCGCCCGGCGGCGCCACCGCGAGCCCGGCCGGCCAAGGACGGCCCCGAGCGCGATGACGCTCAGTGCGAGGAGCGCGACGACTCCGACCGGGCCACCCGGCCACGGCAGGCGCGCCCCCGGAAGCCCGGCGAAGAAGGACGCGACGGCGGCGACCCACGACGCGGGCAGCCACGCGATGCTCGCGACCGCCTGGGCGAGGGGTGGCGCGAGGGGCGCCAGCAGGCAGGCGATGAGACCCAGCACCGTCGCGAGCGGCGCAGCGGGTCCCGCCAGCAGGTTCGCGGGGACACCCCAGAGCGGAATGCTGGGGCTCAGCAGGAGCAGCACCGGCTGACACGTGAACTGGGCGGCAGCGGGCACCGCGATGACGAGCGCGAGCGGCGCCGGCATCCACCGGGCGAGCACCGCGGCGAGCGGCGCCGCGAGCAGCAGCAGCCCCGCCGTCGCGAGCACGGAGAGCGCGAAGCCGTAGGAGCGGGCGAGCCAGGGGTCGACGGCGAGCAGCACGACGACGGCGAGGCACAGCGCGGGCACACCCCGGGTCGCCCGGCCGAGCGACAACGCGAGCAGCACGACCGCGCCCATCACCGCCGCACGCAGCACGCTCGGCTCGGGCGTCACGAGCACGACGAATCCGGCGAGCGCGGCGAGCGACACCCCGACCCGCGCACCCCGCGGCATCCCGAGCAGAGCGCACATCGCGAACACCGCCCCGACCACGACCGCGCAGTTGGCCCCCGACACCGCGGTCAGATGGGTGAGCGACGAAGCCTTCATGGAGGCGTCGAGCGGTGCATCCACGCGGCTCGTGTCTCCCACCGCGAGGCCCGGCAGGAGCAGCGCCCCCGCGCCCGGCAGCGGCTCGCTCACGCGCACGAGCCCCGCGCGCAGCCCGGATGCCGCCTCGAGCAGCGGAGGCGCGCGGCCGACCCGCTCGGCCTCCCCCTCCGCGAAGGCGAGGAAGGCGATGTCGTCGCCCGGCTCGGCGCCGCGAAGGCGAGCCGTCAGCCGCCAGGTCTCGCCGATGCGCGGGGCGGCGGACGCGTCGAGGAAGACGAGCACAGATGTCGACCCCGCCTCGGGACGGTCGCTCAGCGAGGCGATGCCGGGAAGCCGTCCGGCGGTCTGCGCACCTGTCACGACGACGTCGAGCTCGAGGGAGCCGTCGCGGCCCGCATCCGCGAACGCGGGCGGCACGCGAGCGGGCGCCTGGACCGCGACCACCGTCGCCACGAGGGCGGCCGCGGTGAGACCGAGCGACACCGCCGCGAGCGCACGCAGGCGGAACACCAGCAGCGCCGAGGCGGCCGCGGCCGCCCACAGCACCGCAGCGACCGACCCGAGCGGCGCATCCGGCGCGAGGCCGATGAGCGCTCCTCCGGCCGCCCAGGCGCCGAGGACGGCGGGCACGAGCCGAAGCTCCGCCGCGCGTACGCGCCTGCCGGCCGAGGCGAGCACGGCATCCGTCGCCGCCACCGCCGCGCTCACGGCACCACCAGCGGACGCAGCGCCTCGACCGTCTTCGCGCCGATGCCGCTCACCGCGAGCAGGTCGTCGACCGAGCGGATAGGGCCGTTCGCCTCGCGCCAGTCCACGATGCGCTGCGCCATGGCGGGCCCGATGCGGGGCAGGGTGTCGAGGGTCGCGACGTCGGCGGCGTTGAGATCGACGCGGCCGTCGGATGCGGTGCCCGTGGCCGCCGCGGGAGCCTCGCCCACGGCGGGCACGACGAGCTGCTCCCCGTCGGCGAGCGGGCGGGCGAGGTTGATCCCGGCCGGGTCGGCGGCCTCCGTGAGCCCTCCGGCGGCCGCCACGGCGTCGACCACCCGGTCGCCGTCGCGCAGTTCGTAGAGGCCCGGACGCGCCACCTGGCCGAGAACGTGGACGAAGATCAGGGGGTCCGCGGCGGAGACGATCGGCCCGCCGTCGGCGGCGCCCGCACCCGGGCTGGGCACCACCTCGCGCTCGGCTCCGCGCGGCGTCACCGCGGTCACGAAAACCGCGACGGCGGCACCCGCGAGCAGCACGACGAGCGCCGCCCCGACCCCGCGGCGCACCCGGGCGCGGGAGGTGCCGGGGTCGGGACGGTCGCTCACCCGGGAAGGCTAGGCCGCCCCGCGATTCACTCCCGCGACCGACCCCGCCGATCCTGAACAAGTGCACCGCGCCGCGCCTGGGAGGGACAGGACGGCACCCACCGCGCAGCGACCGCCGACAGCGCGGGACGTTCCGCGCCGCCCCGAACCCGGGTCAGTAGCGCTCGAGACCCTCCTTGCGGCGGGCGTCCTGCGAGCCGGCGTCGTCCGCGGCACCCTCGCGCTCCTCGAACGCGTCGTCGCGGAGCTGCTGGCGATGCGCCTCCTGCTCCTGGCGCTCGTCCCGCAGCTCGTCGTTCTTGTCGTGGCTCATGGGGCCCTCCTCCGTGCGACACCGCGTCCACGGCATCCATGGTCCTCAGTCTCGCCCTCGACGACCCGAACGACAACCGGCTAACCGGTCAGCAGCCGCTGGAGCACCGTGGCCTCGCTGATCTCGGCGTCCCTCGCCGCGGTGAGGAGCGTGACCGGCCCCTGCCGGACGAGCTCCGCCAGCCCCGCGAACGCCTCCGCGGCCGGCGGCTCGCCCAGCTCCGCCCGGTAGCGCCGGGCGAACTCGTCGAACTTCGCGGGATCGTGCCCGTACCACTGCCGCAGCTCGGTCGAGGGCGCAACATCCCTGCACCACTCGTACAGCTCGGCACGCACCTTGCTCATGCCGCGAGGCCAGAGGCGGTCCACGAGCACGCGCCTGCCGTCGGTGCTCGCGGGCGGCTCGTAGATGCGGCGCACCTGCACCTGCTGTCCCGTCATGGCGCGGTCCTCCCCCGGCCGGATGCCGGCCCCGCGAAACGGGGCCGCGGTGGGGAGCCTAGCCGCGCGTCGCGATGTTGACGACCTTCGGAGCCCGCACGATGACGTTCACGATCTCGCGGTCGCCGATCGCCCGTTGCACGGCCGCAGACGCCCGGGCGAGGGCCTCGAGCTCCGCGCCCTCGATCGTCGGCGACACCTCGAGCCGGTCGCGCACCTTGCCGTCGACCTGCACGATCGCCGTGACCGAGTCCTCGACGAGCAGGCGCGGGTCGGGCTTCGGCAGCGGCTGCAGCGCGACCGTCGGCGCGTGGCCGAGCTTCGCCCACATGTCCTCGGCGGTGTAGGGCGCGAACAGCGACAGCAGCACCGCGAGCGCCTCGGCCGCCTCACGCACCGCGGGATCCGCTCCCCCGACCCCCGCGTCGATCGCCTTGCGCACGACGTTGACGTGCTCCATGAGCCGCGCGACGAGCACGTTGAACTTGAACGACTCCACGAGACCCGGCGCATCCGCGAGCAGCCGGTGCGTCGCGCGGCGCAACGCCGTGTCACCCGCACCGAAGGCGACGCCCGGCTCGGACGTCACATCCCCCGCGACCCGCCACGCGCGCGCAAGGAACTTCGCCGACCCCGAGGGCGACACGTCGGCCCAGTCGATGTCGTCCTCCGGCGGGCCCGCGAACGCCATCGTGAGGCGCACCGCGTCGACGCCGAACTCGTCCAGCTGGTCGGAGAGCCGCACCAGGTTGCCGCGGCTCTTCGACATCGCCGAGCCGTCCATGAGCACCATGCCCTGGTTGAGCAGCGCCGAGAACGGCTCGGTGAAGGTCACGTAGCCGAGGTCGAACAGCACCTTGGTGATGAACCGCGCGTACAGCAGGTGCAGGATCGCGTGGGTCACGCCGCCGACGTACTGGTCGACGGGGGCCCACTTCTCCGCCTCCGCGACGTCGAACGCCTGGGTGTCGTCGTTCGGCGAGAGGAACCGCAGGAAGTACCAGGAGCTGTCGACGAAGGTGTCCATCGTGTCGGGGTCGCGGCGGGCGGGCGTGCCGTCGGGCAGCGTCACGTTGACCCAGTCGGATGCCGCCCCGAGCGGCGAGGTGCCCTTCGGCTGCAGGTCGAGCCCCTCCGAGGCCGGCAGGGCGACCGGCAGCGCCGACTCCTCCACCGGGATCTCGCGGCCGTCCTCGGTGTGCAGGATCGGGATGGGCGTGCCCCAGTAGCGCTGGCGCGAGATGAGCCAGTCGCGCAGCCGGTAGGTCTTCGCGGCGCGCCCGGTGCCCGCCTCCTCGAGCAGCTCGATCACGCGACGGATCGCGTGCTGCTTGCTGAGGCCGTCGAGCGGGCCGGAGTTCACCATCCGCCCGTCTCCCGCGAGCGCCTCGCCCGTGACGGCGGGGTCGAGCGAGGCGAGGTCGCGCACCGCGTCCGCGTTCTCGAGCATGTCGGGCGTGACGACGGGGATCGCGCCCGTGATCGGCGCGGTCACGTCGACGACGACCTTGACCGGGAGGCCGAACCTGCGGGCGAAGTCGAGGTCGCGCTGGTCGTGCGCGGGGACGGCCATCACCGCGCCGTGACCGTAGTCGGCCAGCACGTAGTCGGCCGTCCACACGGGGATGCGCTCGCCGTTGACGGGGTTGATGGCGTAGCGCTCGAGGGGGATGCCGGTCTTCTCGCGCGTCGTGTCCTGGCGCTCGATCTCGGTCGACTTCTGCACCTGCGCGAGGTACGCGGCGAACGCGTCCTGCACCTCGGGGGTCGACTCGGCGGCGAGCTGGGCTGCGAGCTCCGAGTCGGGGGCGACGACCATGAAGGTCGCCCCGAACAGGGTGTCGGGGCGGGTCGTGAAGACCGTGACCTTCTCGTCGTGGCCCTCGATCACGAAGTCCACGTCGGCACCGGTGGAGCGGCCGATCCAGTTGCGCTGCATCGCGATGACCTTCGACGGCCAGCTGCCCTCCAGCTGGTTCAGGTCGTCGAGCAGCCGGTCGGCGTAGTCGGTGATCTTGAAGTACCACTGGGTGAGCTTCTTCTTCACGACCAGGTTGTCGCAGCGCTCGCAGCGCCCGTCGACGACCTGCTCGTTGGCGAGCACGGTCTGGTCGAAGGGGCACCAGTTGACCCAGCTCGCCTTGCGGTAGGCGAGGCCCTTCTCGTAGAGCTTGAGGAAGAGCCACTGGTTCCACTTGTAGTACTCCGGGTCGGAGGTGTGGATGACGCGGTCCCAGTCGAAGCTCGTCGCGTAGCGGCGCATCGAGGCGCGCTGCTGGGCGATGTTGTCGTAGGTCCACTCGCGCGGGTCGATGCCCCGCTTGATGGCGGCACCCTCGGCGGGCAGGCCGAAGGAGTCCCAGCCGATGGGGTGCAGCACGTTGAAGCCCTGCAGCCGCCAGTAACGGGCGATGATGTCGCCGAGGGCATACGCCTCCGCGTGCCCCATGTGGAGGTCGCCCGAGGGGTACGGGAACATGTCGAGCACGTACTTGCGCGGCCGCTTGTCATCCGCGTCGGAGGTGGAGAACGGCTTCAGCTCGTCCCACACCGGGAGCCACTGCTCCTGGATGCGGCGGAAGTCGTATCCGCTCTCGTTCTCGCTGTGCTCGTGCTGCGTCACTGACCGTCTGCCTCTCGGGAATACAACCTGTCCAGAGTAGTCAACGTTTGCGGGCCTGTCCGTGTGCCCGGTCGTCTGCGATCAGGCGAGCGGATGCTCGTGGATCGCGGAGCTGAGGGCGACCCCGCCGAGGTCGAGGTACAGCTGGCCCTCGGTGAGCGACAGCGTGATCTCGGTACGGCGGCCGAGGTGCGCCGCCGCCTCGTCGACGAAGCCCGGATCGAAGCTGCGGAGCACGATGTGCTCGGCGCGGTGGATCTTCTTGCCCGCCCACTGCGGCAGCAGCTTCGCGGGGTCGCGGTGGGTGTACACGACCGTTCGGTCGGCGAGCCTGCTGCCGAAGTGCAGGCGTTCGGCGTCCGGGGCGCCCACCTCGATCCAGGCGGTCGTGCGCCCCGTGAGGTCTCGCACGAGCACGGCGGGCTCGTCGGTCGCCGCGATCCCGCCTCCGAACGCGATCCCCTCCTCGTATTCGAGGCAGTAGGCGAGCACCCGGGTGAGCATGTACTCGGCGGTCTCGGAGGGATGCCGCGCGACGCGCAGCTCGAGCTCCTCGTAGACGCCGCGATCGACGTCGGCCAGGTGCACCTCGAAGGTGTAGATCGTCGCGCCGGCAGCCACGGGTCGAGCCTAGGCGAGGGCGGCGAGCAGGGCGGCCGCCTTGAGGCGGGCCTCGGCGAGCTCGGCGTCGGGGTCGGAGAGCGCCGTGATGCCGCCGCCCGTCCCCACGGATGCGCCCTCCGCGTCGATCACGACCGTGCGGATCGTCATCGCCAGGTCGGCGGACCCGTCGGCGCCCAGGTAGCCGAACGCGCCCGCGTAGGGCCCGCGAGGGCGGTGCTCGAGCGCGTCGAGCAGCTCCATCGCGCGCCGCTTGGGCGCCCCCGTCATGGAGCCCGCGGGGAAGCAGGCGGCCACCGCGTCCACGGCCCCGAGGCCCGCGCCGAGGCGGCCCTCGATGGTGGAGACGAGCTGGTGCACGTGGGCGTACGACTCCACCTCCAGGAGGCGCGTCACCGCGACCGAGCCCACCTCGCACACGCGCGAGAGGTCGTTGCGCATGAGGTCGACGATCATGAGGTTCTCTGCGCGCTCCTTCTCGCTCGCGACGAGCTCGCCGCGCAGCCGCGCATCCTCGTCGGGCCGCGGATCGCGGGGCCGGGTGCCCTTGATGGGGCTCGTGCGCACGACGCCGTCGGGGGTCACCTCGAGGAAGCGCTCGGGTGAGGCGGAGACGAGCGCCGTCCCGCCGATGCGCACGAGGCCGCCGTGGTGCGTCGCGCTCGACGCGCGGACGGCGTCGAAGACGGTGAGGGGGTCGAAGGCGCCCGGCACGCGCGCCTCGGTCGTGAGGCACAACTGGTAGGCCTCGCCCTCGCGGATGGCGGCCTGGCAGGCGACGACGTTCGCGAGGTAGCGCTCGGGGGTGTCGTGCCAGCGCACCGGCCCGCGTGCGGCGGGTTTCGACACGCCCGCCCGCGGGGGGCCGCTCACCCGGCGGGCGGTGCGATCCCGCCACTCCCTCAGCTCCCCGTCCCACGACTCGCCGAGCGCGAGGAGCGACGCCGAGCCGTCGCCCTCCACCGCGACGAGCCGGTCGACCCGCAGGAACGCGGCATCCGGATGCGGACCGCGCTCGCGCACCGGCATCCCGCAGGTCTCGCCGCGCAGCTCGTAGCCGAGCCAGCCGACGAGCCCGAGCGGCACCGCGCCGAGCGGCTCCTCGACGCGCATCGCCGCGAGCGCGTCGCGCAGCCCGGCGAGCACCTCCCCGGTCGCCGGGATGAGGCGCTCGCCCGTGCCGAGGAACGCCCGCCCCCCGGGTCCCGAGTCGAGCCAGAACGCGTCGCCCTCCGGATGCAGCGCCGCGAACAGCTCGCGCGCGTCGAATCCGTCGCCGAGCGGATGCCGCAGGAGCCGGGGACGCATAGCCTGATCCTATGAGCGCTCCCCCCGCCTCCCCCGTGGCGACGACGTCGCTGTGGCAGGCCGGGGTGCTCGTGCCCCGCGACGACTGCGACGTCGCCCCGGCGATCGTCGAGGTCGCCGACTCCTGGCTCGTCGAGGAGGGCGCCGCACGCGGGCTCGGGCTGCATCGCGAGCGGTTCCTCACCTCCATCCCCCGATCGCGCGCGCGCGAGCTCGACCTCGACGCGTTCTGGTCGACGGCGATCGGGGGCATCCCCGCGCACGGTGCCTGGTTCCCGCGTGTCGAGCTCCGCGAGCAGCTCGGGATGCCGCAGCTGCTGTTCCGCCTGCGCGAGGCGCCGACCCTGCAGCGCTCCCTCGTGCTCACGACCCACACGGGCCGCGACCCGCGCACCGCGCCGACCGTCAAGGGACCCGACCTCGCCGCGATGGTGAGGCTGCGCACCGAGGCGCAGCGACGGGGGGCCGACGAGGCGGTGCTCGTGACGCCCGATGGGCATATCGTCGAGGGCTCGACCACGAGCATCGTGTGGTGGGAGGGCGACATCCTCTGCGTCGTCGACCGCACGCTCCCCCGCATCCCTTCGACCACCGAACGCACCGTCGCGGCGCTCGCGACGGCGCTCGGCATCCCCGTCGAGGAGCGGCGCGTCCGCCCCGAGGAGCTCGACGGCCGGGAGGTGTGGGCGCTCAACGCGCTGCACGGCATCCGGATCGTCACCGCCTGGCAGGGCGGGCCGCCGGCGACCGCCGAGGAGCCGGGCCGGCTCTCCCGCTGGCGACTGCGGATGGATGCGCTGCGGCGCCCCCTCCCGCACGGCACGGACGGCGTCGCCGCGTGAACTGGTTCAACGACGTGCTCACCGCGCTGCTGGATGCCGTGCAGTCGGTCGACCCGGTGCTGCGCACCCTGCTCGCCGGCGTGGGCATCTTCCTCGAGACCTCGGTGCTCGTCGGGCTCATCGTGCCCGGAGACACGATCGTCATCGTCGCCGCGACCGCCGTCGACAGCCCCGTGGAGTACGCGGCGCTCGTCGCGGTCGTGATCCTCGGCGCCCTCGGGGGCGAGTCGGTCGGATTCGCGCTCGGCCGCTTCTTCGGCCCGAAGATCCGGCACTCGCGGCTCGGTCGACGGATCGGTGAGCACAACTGGCGTCGTGCCGAGAACTACGTCGACCGGCGGGGCGGCATCGCGGTGTTCGTGTCGCGCTTCCTGCCCGTGCTGCACTCGCTCGTGCCGCTCACCGTGGGCATGAGCACCATGAGGTACCGCCGCTTCATCGCGTGGACCGCCCCCGCGTGCGTGCTCTGGGCGTTCGCCTACGTGACCGTCGGCGCGGTCGCCGCGGGCTCCTACCGGGAGCTCGCGCAGCAGCTGCACTGGGCCGGCTACGTGTTCGTCGGGGTCATCGCCCTGTTCCTGGTGGCTGTCGTCGTGGGCAAGAAGCTGCTCGAGCGCTCGGAGGCGCGGCACTGGGCGCGTCCCGGTGACGGCGACGCGAACACGATCGAGGACGCCGAGGAGCGACCCGCGGAGTAACCGCCCGTCACAGGACGTAGCACCGCGCGGCCCCCGAACGCGAACGTGGCAGCCTGTCCCCACCATGTCCGCATCCTCCGAGGCCGGCTTCGCGACCCGGCAGCTGCACGCACCGCGCCCCCGCGGCGAGGTGCGGTCCCGCACCACGCCCATCTATCTCTCGGCGGGGTTCCCGTTCGACGACTTCGACCAGGCGGCGGAGCACTTCGCGGACGGCGGGGGCTACTCGTACACGCGCGTCGCCAACCCGACGACGGCGGCCGCCGAGGAGCTCATCGCGAGCCTCGAGGGCGGCGCCGAGGCGCTCCTCGTGGGCAGCGGGCAGGCCGCGATCGCGGTGACGCTGCTGGGGCTGGTCGACGCGGGCGGGCACGTCGTCGCCGGCGCGAGCCTCTACGAGGGCACCCGCGGGCTGCTGACCGACAACCTCGCGCGGCTCGGGGTGTCCACCGACTTCGTCGACGACGCGAACGACGCCGACGCGTGGGAGCGGCTCATCCGGCCCGAGACCCGCGCCCTGTTCGTCGAGTCGATCCCGAACCCGCGCAACGACCTCGTCGACCTCGACCTCATCGCCGACGTCGCGCACGCGCACGGCATCCCGCTCGTCGTCGACAACACGCTCGCGACGCCCTACCTGCTGCGTCCGCTCGAGCACGGGGCCGACATCGTCGTGCACTCGACGAGCAAGTTCCTCGCGGGCCACGGCTCGGTGCTGGGTGGCGCGATCGTCGACAACGGCCGTTTCGACGCCCTGCGGTCGGGCGCCCTCTTCCCGCACCTCACGGCGCCGAACCGCCTCGGCGGCCCCGGATACGCGGACCGCTTCGGCGGGCGGGCGCGCATCGCCTACCTCCGCGAGAACGTGGCCGTGCGATTCGGGCCGACCCTCTCGCCGCTCAACGCGTTCCTCCTCGCGCAGGGGGTCGAGACGCTCTCACTGCGCGTCGAGCGTCAGTCCGCGAACGCCCTCGGTGTGGCGAGCTGGCTCTCCGAGCGGCCCGAGGTCGCCTCCGTCGACTACTCGGGACTGCCCGGCAGCCCCTCGCACGAGCTCGCGCGCCGCTACCTGCCCGACGGGCAGGGGTCGGTGTTCTCGTTCACGCTCGACGGAGGTGCGGATGCGGCGCGCCGGTTCGTCGACGCGCTCACCCTGTTCACTCCGATGACCCATCTCGGCGACGTGCGCTCGCTCATCCTGCACCCGGGCACCACGAGCCACAGCCTCCGCAGCGCCGAGGAGCTCGAGCGCGCCGGAATCCTCCCCGGGACGCTGCGCGTGTCGATCGGCATCGAGCACCTGCCCGACCTGCTGCACGACCTCGAGCGGGGCCTCGCCGCGATCCGCGGGACGGCAGCCGCATGAGCAGGCCGCAGCACTTCGGCTGGTTCCTCGCCCGCGGCTTCGGACCGCAGGGCTGGGGGCACCCGTACCTGGACTGGAACTGGCGCTGGACCGATCCCGCGCTCTACCAGCAGGCGGTGCGCGAGCTCGAGCAGGCCGGTCTCGACCTGCTCATCATCGAGGACGCCCCCTCGCTCGGAAGCCCCACCACGATCGACCTGCGGGTGCGGCAGGCCTTCGGCGGGCCCAAGCACGACCCGCTGCTGCTCGCACCGTACCTGTTCGCGGCGACGCAGCACCTCGGCATCGTGCCGACCGTCAACCCCGCCGCCACCCTGCCGTACACAGCGGCCCGGCAGTTCGCGAGCCTGCAGCACCTGTCCGGGCACCGGCTCGGCCTCAACGTCGTCACCGACACCGGAAGCGCCCGGCACTTCGGCGACGCGCCGCCGCTCGGCCACGACGCCGCCTACGACCGCGCCGAGGAGTGGCTCGCCGGCATCCGGGCGCTGTGGCGCAGCTGGCCCGACGACGCGCTCATCGCCGACCCCGCGCGCGGACGCTACGCCGACGGCACCCGGCTCGAGGCGGTGCGGCACCGCGGCGAGTACTTCGCCTTCGACGGGCCGCTCAACGCGATCCCGTTCACGGACGGCGAGCCGGCGATCGTCTCCCCCGGCGGCTCGGGGCGGGGTCTCGCCTTCGCGGGGGCCAACTCGGACGTGCAGCTCGCGCTCGCGCCCCTCGACGTCGAGAGCATCCGCGCCTACCGGTCGAGGATCCACGCGGCGGCGATCGAGCACGGGCGCGCACCCTCGGACATCACGGTGCTCTTCGCGATCCAGCCGGTACTCGTCGGCAGCGCGGAGGAGGCCGACCGGCTCGTCGCCGCCTCCGCGCACCCCGACGATGCCACCGTCCGCACGATCGCCGAGAAGCAGTCGAGCGACCTCGAGACCGACCTCGTCTCGCTCGACCCCGCTGCGCCGATCCCCGCCGGCACCTTCGGCGAGCACGTGTCGCACGGCAGCATCGCGCGGCTCGTGGGGGACCGCGATCCGGCGACGACCCCGCTGCGCGAGCACCTCGCCGCGCTCGCGCGGCTCGGCAGGCTCTCCGACGGCTCCGGGTTCGTCGGCACGGCCGAGGAGCTCGCCGACCTCATCGAGCATCTCGGGGAGGCGGCCGACAACGACGGCGTGCTGTTCTGGGGCGACCTGCACCCCGTCACGGTGCACCGGATGCTCGACGAGCTCGCGCCGATCCTGCGGCGCCGCGGCATCCTGCGCACCGAATACGCCCCGGGCGGCCTGCTCGCCAATCTGCGCGCCTTCTGACGCGCACCGGCGCCCTCGTCGCGCCTTCGCGCCATACGCCGCATCCCGCCGGCATCCCGGATGGGGCGCGCGAGAAGGGGGCCGGGGCACGCGGCCCCGACCCCCTCGATCCTGCGGATCAGACCAGGCCCTGTGCCTTCAGCCACGCCTTCGCGATGTCGGCCGACGACTTCTGGTCGACCGTCGACTCGACGTTGAGGGCGACGAGGCCCTCGGGCGTGAGCTTCGCACTCACCGCGTTGATGACGTCCGCGATCTTGTCGGCGATGCCCGCGTTGACGAGCGGGACGACGTTCGAGGCCAGGAAGAGCCCGTCGGGGTCGTCGAGGGTCACGAGGCCGTCGGTCTGGATGCGCGGGTCGGCGCTGTAGACGTTGGCGATGTTGACCGTGCCCGCGAGCAGGTCCTCGACGGTCGTGTCGCCGGTCGCCTGGAACTGCACGTCGACGCCGTACTTCTCCTTGAGGCCCGCGGGACCGTAGGGGCGCTCCTCGAGCTCCGGCGGACCGCCCAGCACGAGCGGCACGTCGACCGACGCGAGGTCGGTGAGGCTCGACAGCGAATACTGCTCGGCGAACGCCTTCGTGACGTTGTAGGAGTCCTGGTCGGTCGCCGGCGACTGGTCGAGCACCGTCAGCCCCTTCGGCAGCGCCTTCTTCAACGCGGCGTAGACGTCGTCGGAGCTCGTCGCGGTCGTCTTCTTGTCGTAGTACTGCAGCAGGTTGCCGGTGTACTCGGGGAACAGGTCGACCGAGCCGTCCTCGAGGGCCGGCAGGTAGGCGTCGCGCTGACCGATGCTGAAGTTGCGCTCGACCGTGAAGCCGGCGTTCTCGAGGGCCTGCGCGTAGATCTCGGCGATGATCTCGTTCGAGTAGTACGCCTGCGAGCCGACGACGATCGTGCCGCTGTCGCCGGTATCCGTGTCGCCCGGGGTGAGCGGATCCCCGGAGGCGCACCCTGAAAGGGCCAATGCCGCCCCAACCACGACCGCACCGAGTGCGAGCCGGCCCTTGTTCCGTGCTGTGAACATCACGTTCTCTCTTCTCTTCAATCGGTGGCCTGTGCCACCACCGCGCGGCGCCGGGTCGGCGCACCGCGGACATCGGGGGTGCGTCCCGCGGTGACCCCCCGCGGGACGACGAGGTGCTGCAGCAGGGCGAAGACGCCGTCGAGCACGAGGGCGAGCGCGACCACCACGAGCGCGCCGCCGAGGATCTGGTCGAAGCGGCGCAGCGGCAGGCCCTGGATGATGTAGTAGCCCACGCCGCCGAGGTTGACGTAGGCGGCGATCGTGACCGTTGCGACCACCTGCAGGGTCGCCGAGCGAAGCCCGCCGATCAGGAGCGGCAGGCCGAGGGGCACCTCGACGCGCCACACGATCTGCCACTCGGTCATGCCCATCGCGCGCGCCGCGTCGATCACGCGGCGGTCGATCGCCTCGAAGCCGGAGTATGCGCCCGCGAGGATCGATGGGATCGCGAGCAGCACGAACGCGGTGACCGCGGCCTCCGGCTTGTGCAGCACCCCGAAGACAAGCACGAGCAGCACGAGCAGCCCGAACGACGGGACGGCGCGCGCGGCGCCCGAGACGGCGACCGCGACCTCGCGTCCGCGGCCGCTGTGGCCGATCCACCAGCCGAGGGGCACCGCGATGAGCCCCGCGACGACGACCGAGACGAAGGTGTAGAACAGGTGCTCGCCGATGGCCTGCGGCAGCGGGTGCGAGCCGCCGAGCCGGTCGGGCGAGAGGATCCAGGCGATGGCCTCCGCGAAGAGGTTCATGCGCGACCTTCCGCCCCCGCCACCGCGGCGGGCGGCACCCGCTCGATCGGTGGGCGCACGGTGCGCCGCCGTGACCACGGCATGAGCAGGCGCCCCGCGAGCACGAGGAGCGCATCCAGAACGAGGGCGATGAGCATGACCGCGACGACCCCGGCGAGCACCTCGGGGATGATGCGCCGCTGCAGCCCGTTCGTGAACAGGTACCCGAGGTTGTCGACCCCGATCAGGATGCCGACCGTCGCGAGCGCGATAGTCGACACCGCGGTGACCCGCAGCCCCGCGAGCACGACCGGACCCGCGAGCGGGAACTCGACGCTCCAGAACCGCCGCCACGGCCCGTAGCCGACCGCCACCGCGGCCTGCCGCACGGCCGGGTCGACCGAGCCCAGCGCATCCGCGATCGAGCGCGCCATGATCGCGACCGCGTAGATCGTCAGCGCGATCACGAGGTTCGCCTCGGAGAGGTACCCGATGCCGAACACCGTGGGGAGGAGCGCGAAGAGCGCGAGCGAGGGGATCGTGTAGAGCAGGCCCGTGACGGTCAGCACGACACCCCGGGTGAGCTTGTAGCGGAAGGCGAGCCAGCCGAGCGGGATCGCGATCAGGAAGCCGAGCACGATGGGCAGCGCGCACTGCCGCAGGTGCTCGAGGGTGAGCGCCGCGATCAGGTCGAGGTTCGCGAGAACCCAGGTCATGCGTCGTCCCCGACGAGCACGCCCTGGGTGCGGCCGACGGCGTCCACCAGCACCGTGCCGCGGGGGGTGAGCTTGGCACGCAGGGCACGCGAGCCGCGCTCGGCGCCGATGAAGGAGGCGACGAACTCGCTCGCGGGCGCCTCGGTGATCTCCGACGGCGACCCGAGCTGCGCGATCTGCGCACCCTTCTCGAGGATGACGACCTGGTCGCCGAGCAGGAACGCCTCGTCGATGTCGTGCGTGACGAACACGACGGTCTTGTCGAGCTCGCGCTGCAGCCGGATGGTCTCCTGCTGCAGCTCCGCGCGCACGATGGGATCGACGGCGCCGAAGGGCTCGTCCATGAGCAGGATGTTGGGGTCGGCGGCGAGACCGCGCGCGACCCCGACGCGCTGCTGCTGTCCTCCCGAGAGCTGGCTCGGGTAGCGCTTCGCGAGCGCCCGGTCGAGCCCCACCGTGTCGAGCAGCTCGAGCGCACGGGCACGCGCCTCGCGCCTCGGCACGCCGTTCAGCACGGGCACCGTCGCCACGTTGTCGACGACGGTCAGGTGGGGCAGCAGGCCGCCGTTCTGCATGACGTAGCCGATGCTGCGCCGGAGCTTCACCGGGTCGCGCCCCTGCACGCTCTCACCGTCGATCAGGATCTCACCGGAACTGGGTTCCACCATGCGGTTGATCATGCGCAGGAGCGTGGTCTTGCCGCTGCCCGAGGAGCCGACGAAAACCGTCGTCTGGCGCGCGGGGATGACCAGGCTGAACTCGTCGACCGCCACCGTGCCGTCGGGGAATCGCTTCGTCACCGACCGGAACTCGATCATGCCCGCCCCTCGCCGGACCGGTACGGGGGTGACCGGTCCACCTCCACTCAACCGTACGGAGGCCCACCGACGCTCGGGGGTTGCGAAACGTGACGGTCGTGACTAGGGCGCGGCGGGCGAGGAGGCCGCCGGCTGCGGCCGCCGCTCAGCGCGGGATCGGCAGGTACTCGGCGAGGATCGCACGCACCGCATCGCGTGCCGCGCCGAGGCGCTCGGGGTCGCCCGCCGCGTCGCGCGCGAAGGCGCGGGCGACGAGCGCGTCGGCTGCCTCGACCGCGAGCTCGAACCCGGAGCGCACGCGGGCGTCGTCCGCGATCCCGAAACGGGCCGCGAGGGCGTCGAGGATCGTGCTAGCCATGACGGAGTTGCGCGGCTCGCCCTCGGCGGGGCGCAGGTCGAGCACGTCGCCCAGCCGCAGCGACGCGAAGCCGACCTCCTCGCGGAAGAAGTCGACGAGCACGTCGAACGAGGCCGAGAACGCGGCGAGCCAGTCGCCGTGCTGCGGCTCGGCGATGACGGCGACGACACGCTCCGTGATGCGCTCCTCGTTGCGCACGGCGAGGCTCTGCAGCACCGCGATGCGGTCGGGGAAGTAGCGGTACACGGTGCCGATCGAGGCGCCGGCACCGTCAGCCACCATGGCGGTCGTGAGCCGCTCGTATCCGATCTCCGCGACGACGGCGGCAGCCGCGTCGAGGAGTGCGGCGAGGCGCGCGGTGCTGCGCGCCTGCATGGGCTCGTTGCGGATCAGGCTCGCGTGGATGTCGCGGGCGGCTGACAGGGTCTCGGGCACGGGTCACTCCTCGTCGTTGCGGTGATTGTAGCCCGTCCTGGCCTTGGGACGGGCTGAAGATCGGCGTGACACACTGGACGGATGGAGCCAGCCGCCGAGGCCTCGCCCGCCGACGCGGCGGGGCCCCGGCGCCTCCACCTCGCCGCGCGCATCGAGGATGCGGTCCACCGCTTCCGCGAGCGGCGCGGGCGCAGGCGCGGTCTCGTGCCCACGATCATCCCGTTTCCGGGGTACGGCGGCGACGGCTGGCTGCGCGTCCTCGGGCGCGTGGTGCTGGTCAAACCGGGGCGACGAGCCCCCGATCGCTACACGAGCATCCGGGGCTGGCGCAGCTTCACGAGCGTGCCGGTGCGCGACGCCGAGATCCGGGTGCGGGCCGGCGATGCCGAGCACGTCATCCGCGCCGACCGCGGCGGCGTCGTGGACGCGCGCGTGGAGGCCCGCCTCGCCCCGGGCTGGGGCGCGGCGCTGTTGACGCTGGAGGGGGCGGACGCTATCGAGGCGCCCGTCTTCGTGGTGGACGCCGCTGTCGGCTTCGGTCTCGTCTCGGACATCGACGACACCGTCGTCGTGACCGCGCTGCCCCGTCCGCTGCTCGCGGCCTGGAACACCTTCGTCGTCAACGAGCACGCGAGGCGGCCCGTGCCCGGGATGCCGGTGCTCTACGACCGGCTCATGACCGCGCACCCCGGTGCGCCCGTCGTGTACCTCTCGACGGGCGCCTGGAACACGGTGCGCACGCTCGACCGCTTCCTCTCGCGCAACCTCTACCCGCGCGGGTCGTTCCTGCTGACCGACTGGGGGCCGACCCCCGATCGATGGTTCCGCAGCGGGCAGGAGCACAAGAAGCTCGGGCTCGCGCGGCTCGCGGATGAGTTCCCGGGGGTGCGGTGGCTGCTCGTGGGCGACGACGGGCAGCACGACGAGGAGCGCTACCGGGAGTTCGCGGACGCGCACCCCGCGAACGTCGCCGCCGTCGCGATCCGCGAGCTCACCTCGGGCGAGGCGGTGCTCGCCGGCGGCCGGGCGCAGCGCGAGTCGCACGAGGGCGAGGCTCCGTGGGTGTACGGGGTCGACGGCGCGGAGCTCGCCGAGCAGCTGGCGGAGCTCGGGCTGCTCGCGGCCCCTCGCGCCTGAGATACACGGACGTTGTCCCCCGGATTGGGGGCTGCTAGCGTGGGGCCACCCCCCGCGCCGGCGACCCACCGGCTCCTCCCCCACCCGAAGGGATCGGGCATGCCCGGCCTGCTCACCCTGCTGCTGATCGCCCTCGCGGCAGCCGCGCTCACCGCGATCGCCTCCGCCGTCGTCGTGCTGCGTCGCGCCGGACGGCTGCGGATGCGGCACGGCCTCGCCTCGGGCGCCCTCGCGCTCGTCACGGGGTTCGCCGCCGTCGCCGGGGTCGCAGCACTCCAGCCGGTCGCGCCGCGAGCGCCGGCGGTCCAGCCGGCGCCGGCGGTCGCCGTCGTCGATGCACCGGATGCGGTGGTCGACGTGCAGCTCGCCACCCTCGCCCTGGAGGAATGAGGCGGAGGGGCACGTCGCCGGTCGACGGCACACTGTCCTCATGAGCCCACGCCCCCCGGCACGCGCCCGACGCCTCCTCACCGGCCTTCGGCTCGCGGCGCAGGGCATCGCGCGCCCCGCCGCCGCCGGCCCCGTCGACGCGGTGCGCTCCCTCCTCGCCATGCAGGGTCAGGACTATCCGGGCGTGCTCTGGTCGGTGGGGCTGCGCAGCGGGGCGACGGAGGCCGAGGTGGAGGCGGCCCACGCATCCGGCGCCCTCGTGCGCTCGTGGCCGTTGCGCGGAACGCTGCACCTCGTCGCCGCCGAGGACCTCGGCTGGATGCTGTCGCTCACGGGCGAGCGCACGGCGCGGCTGGCGGCTGCACGTCACCGCGAGCTCGGCCTCGATCAGGCCGACTTCGCGCGTGCCGCCGCGATCGCGCGCGAGCGGCTGGCGGGCGGTGCGCGTGCCGACCGCGCGGAGCTGCTCGAGGCGTTCCGCGCCGGCGGCATCCCGACCGACGGGCAGCGCGGCCCCCACCTGCTCGGCAACCTCGCGCACACGGGGCTCGTCGTGCTCTGCGGGCGCACCGAGTACGCGCTCCTCGACGAGCACGTGCCCGATCCGCGCCGCCTCGAGCCCGACGCCGCGGCGGACGAGCTCGCCCTGCGCTATTTCACGGGGCACGGGCCCGCGACGGTCCGCGACCTGGCGTGGTGGTCGGGACTGCCGCTCACGCTCGTGCGCGAGGCGACGGCGCGGGTGCGCGACCGCCTCGACGCGGTCGAGGTCGAGGGTGTCGAGCACCTCATGCGCTCGGGGCTCGAACCCGACGGCGACGGCGTGCACGCCCTCCCGGGGTTCGACGAGTACCTGCTCGGCTACGCGGACCGCTCCGCCGCGCTCGCGCCGGAGCACGCCGACGCGATCGTGCCGGGCGGCAACGGGATGTTCCGCCCGACGATCGTCGCACGCGGCGAGGTGGTCGGCACCTGGAGCCGCGACCGCACCCGGACCGCGGTGCGGGTGACCGCGAGCCCGTTCGGACGGTTCTCCGCGACCGCCCAGCGGCGTCTCGCCGCCACCCTGCGCCGGTACGGCCGATTCCTCGGCCGGGAAGTGGATCTCGGAGCTCAGCCCGCCGTCAGCAAGGGGTGAGCGTTTCGACCGACGGGGCGAGCGACACGGGACCGCCGACGAGCGTCACACGCGTGGCGCCCAGCCGGTCGAGGTCGGCGAGCACATCGCGGGTCACGCAGGTCCCCGGCACGACGTACAGCGGCGCACCGATCGTCCCCGCCCAGGCGGATGCGGCGAGCGCGTCGGGGAAGCCGAGGCCGGTGGCGAGAATCGCACGATCCGAGCTCCCGAAGGCGAACCGGGCGACCCCGACACCCACCGCGAAGCGGTCGGCGCCCGCGATGCGCGTGACCGGCGCGAAGGCGCCGAGCGCACCCATCACGGCATCGCTCACGGAGGCGGGACCGCCGACCACGACGATCGAGTGCGGGTCGAGCGCCGAAAGCGCTGCACGGGTGTCGGGTCCGAGCTCCGACGCGCTCCCGGGGACCAGCAGCACGGGAGCTCCCGCCGCACCGGCGGCCGCCCCAGCGGTGAGCGCATCGGGGAAGTTCTCACCCGTCGCGACGAACACCGTGTCCGGATGGATGCCGTCGAACGCCGCCCGCGCGATCGCGGCCGACGCCGCATAGCGGTCCGCGCCCGCGATCCGCTCAACGCGGGGCTGGATCGCGGCGAGCTGCGCGAGGACCGTGTCGCTCACACTCGCGGGACCGCCGACGACGACGATGCGATCGGGCTCGAGGCGCGCGATCTCAGCGCGCACCACAGCGGGCAGAAAGCCGCCGGCCGTCAGCAGCAGCGGGCTGTGGTCGCGCGCCGCGACCGGGGCCGCCGACAGCGCGTCGGGGAACTTCTCGCCGCTCGCCACATAGACCGCGGACGCCGCGCCCGGATTCGCGGCCCGCGACACACCGACAGCTGCGGCATACCGATCGGCGCCCGAGACCCTGTCGACCTGTCGGCCGCCGCCCAGCTCGCGCAGGTGGTCGTGGAACAGCGTGCCCGCGGGCGCCTTCGGCCGACCGTCGTCGTCGACGAGCGCGTAGCGACTGTTGCTGAGCGACTCGGAGGCGTCGACGCGCCACCACGCCCACGGCAGGTATCCGATGCCGTGCTCATCGGACCAGTCCATGAGACGGGCGAGGTAGTCGCTGCCGCCGTCGGTCTGGCCGAACTCGGTCACGATGACCGGTACCTGGTCGGCGATCGGCGCGACCGTCGCATCCCAGCAGCCGATGGTGCGACAGCTCTGCCCCGGATAGGCGTGCCACGACACGACGAGCTGGTCGTCGTGGGGCCGGTGGGAGAGCCAGCCGTTGAGGTCGTTCGCGTAGTCGATGCCGGCGAGCAGCGCAGGCTGACCCGCGCCCGCGGAACGCACGGCGGCGAGCAGCTCGCTCATGCCGACCGCTGCATAGCTCGCGCCCGACAGCGCGCCGGCCGCGTCGTCCTCGACCGGCGGATGGCACCCACCGTCGCGCCAGCAGCCCCAGCTGAGGCTGAAGGCGAGACCGCCCCCGCTCGGCGCCCATCGCGAGTAGGGCTCGTTGAACAGGTCGAACATCACCGAGGGGTCGTCGGCGAAGCGCGCGGCGATGGAGGCCCAGGCCGTGACCGACTGCGCATCCGGCATCGCCCGCTGACCACGCGCGGCGACCCCGGCCGGTGCGGTGATGTGCAGATCCAGGATGACGGCGACGCCCGCGAGGTGCAGCTGATCCACCCAGGACTCGACCGCGGAACGGTAGCCCGCCGCCGTGCGCCCACCCCCGGCCGGGGCGCCGTTGAGGCCCAGCCAGCAATCCTGGTTGAGCGGCAGGCGCACCAGATCCACACCCCACGACGCGATCAGCTGCGCCTCCGCGGCGGAGGTCGATTGCGAATAGCCCCACCCCTGCCAGCAGGCGTACTCGAAGCTCGGCCAGTTGACCCCGTGCGGCACCCAGGTCCGCCCGGTGCGAGCGTCGACGAGTCGCGCGCCGTCCACCTGCGGGTGCGGTGCCCCGGGCGCGGCCTCAGCGGGAGAAGCCGCCGTGAGGCCGGCCGCGAGGAGCGCGACGGCGAGGACGAGCGCCGCCGCCGCGCGCGACGAGACACGGATCGGACGAATCATCCTCAGCCCCCTGCGCGGGAGCATAGCGAATATCAGCCCTTGACGGCCCCGCCGAGCCCCGCGCCGCGCAGGATGAGGCGCTGGAAGGCGAGGAACAGCACGACGGGGATGATCGTCGCGATCGCGAGCGCCGCGAGCGTCACGTCGAGCTCGGTCTGCGACTGGATGTTCGGCAATCGCACCCCGAGCGGCTGCACGTCCGGGACGGTGAGCACGAGCTTCGGCCACAGGTAGTCCTTGAGCGAGGCGATGACGATGAACACCGACACGACGCCGAGGATGGGACGCGACATCGGCAGCACGATCGACCAGAACATCCGCACCGTTCCCGCGCCGTCCGTGCGGGCGGCCTCGAACACCTCCTGCGGGAGGCTGTCGAAGAACCGCTTCACGATGAGGATGTTGAACGCGTTCGCCGCCGTCGGCAGCCACACCCCGAGGTAGTTGTTGAGCAGGCTCGGCCCGAACGCGGGTCGGGCGACCGTGATGAACAGCGGCACGAGCAGCACGACCGACGGCACGAAGAGCGTCGCGAGGATCGCGCCCTGCAGCACCCGCGCGTACGCCGGACGCAGGATCGAGAGCACGTACGCGCCCGTCGTGGCGATCACGAGCCCGATGACCCACTGGCCGAGGGCGAGCGCGATCGTGTTGAAGAAGTACTTGCCGACCTCGACGTCGACCCAGGCCTGCTCGAGGTTCGCCCAGTCGATCCCGCTCGGCCAGAACTGGAGGGGGTACTGGATGGTGTCCTGCGTCGTCGAGATCGCCGACTTCGCGAGCCACAGGAGTGGGCCGAGGCCGACGACGAGCAGTCCGCCCATGAGCACGATGTGCGAGATCACCTGGCCGACCCGCACGGGGGTGCGGCGGCGGTCGTGGGGCGAGAGGATGCCGCGCTCGACGTCGGGCTCGGTCGTCGCGTCGAGCGACCGCCTCGTGCGGAGCCGCGGGCGCGGGAGTTTGATCGTGATGCTCATCAGTCGGTGCTCCACTTCTCGGTGGCCTTGAAGTACAGGAAGGATGCGGCCGCGAGGAACAGCGCGAGCATGACCGAGAGCGCGGTCGCCTCGCCGTACTTGCCGCCAAGGCTGTTCTCGAAGGCGTAGCGGTAGATGAGCAGCAGCACGGTGACGGTCGCGTTGTTCGGGCCGCCGCCCGTGAACAGGTAGGGCTCGAGGAAGACCTGGGCGGTCGCGATGACCTGCAGGATGAGCATGACGAAGATGACCCCGCGCAGCTGCGGGAGCGTGACGTGCCAGATCTTGCGCCAGATGGAGGCCCCGTCGACCTCGGCGGCGTCGTACAGCTCCGGCGGGACCGCGAGCAGCGCGGCGAGGTAGATGATGATCGACCCGCCGGCGGCGGCCCACGTCGCCTCGAGGACGAGCGACGGCATCGCCTGGGTCGCGTCCTGGATCCACGGCTGCGGGGGGATCCCGAGCACGCCCAGGATCGTGTTGAACACGCCCGTCGGCGAGGCGGAGTAGAAGAACTTCCACAGCAGCACCGCCACGACGGGAGGCACGATCACGGGGAGGTAGGCGAGGGCCGAGTAGAGGCCCTTCATGCGCTTGACCTCGCTCATGAGCACCGCCATGAGGATCGGCAGCGGGAAGCCGAACACGAGCGCGAGGAGCGCGAAGTAGAGGGTGTTGACCACCGCGCGCCCGAGCAGCGGGTCGCTCAGCACGTTCACGAAGTTGTCGAGGCCGACGAACTGGTAGGTGATGAGGTTGGTCTTCTGGAAGCTCATCCAGATCGACTGGAGGATCGGCCACCAGCTGTACACCGTGAACACGAGGATCATCGGGAGGGCGAACAGCAGCGTGACGAGCCCGCCGCGGCGCACCCATCCGCGGATGCTGCGGTCGCGTCGACGGGGGCCGGTCTGCCGCGGACGCAGGCGCTGTTCGACGGCGCGCCGTTCGTCGAGGACGGTCATGGGTCTTCCTTCGGGTCGGATCGGGTTGGGGCCGCCGGATGCGGGATCCGGCGGCCCCTGCGGCGTCAGCCGCCGATGAGCGCCTGAGCGTCCTTGTCTGCCTGGGCGAGAAGAGCGTCGATGTCGGCGTTCCTGTCGGTCAGCACCGCCTGGACGATCGGGTCGAGGAGCGCGTAGATCTCCTGCGTGTGGCTCTTCGGCTCGCCTACCGGGGTCTGCTCGAAGATGCCGTCGATGAAGCCCTGCATCTGGTCACGCGGGACGTTCACGTAGGGCTCGATCCAGGTGAGCGACTCCTCGTAGGTGGCCTGGTCGAGCACCGGCAGCACGGGGGTGCCGACCGCCTGGCCCGAGTCCGAGAGCGCCTTCGCGTCCGCGACGGCCGCGTCCTTGTTGAGGAGCTTCTGCATGTAGTACCAGTCGACCCACTTCACAGCCGCCGCCTTCGTGTCGGCGTCGAGCGACGGCGGGAGCACGGCGATGTCGCCGCCGCCGAGCACCTTGCCGCCGTCCTCCATCGGGATGGTGGTCAGGCCGTACACGGCGGGGTCGAGCGAGAAGTCGCGCACGAGGGCCGTGTAGAGGTCGGAGCCGGAGGTGTACATGCCGATGTTGCCGGCCGCGAACTCCTGGTTGATCGAACCCCAGTCGAGCAGGAAGTTGTCGCCCATGGAGTTGTCGTCCCAGCGGAGGTCGTGGAAGTACTGCAGCGTGGCCTTCACGCCGTCGTTGGCGATCGTCGAGGTCGTGCCGTCGTCCGACTGCAGGAAGCCGCCGCGCGACGCCGCCTGCGCGGTGAGCTGCCATCCGCCCGTGTTGTTCTGGGTCATGGTCGCGTAGCCCGCCTTGCCGGTCTTCTCGGAGATCTGCTTGGCGTACTCGCGCACCTGGTCCCAGGTGGTGGGCGGCGAGTCGGGGTCGAGGCCTGCCTGCTCGAACAGCTGGCGGTTGTACTGCAGCCCGAGCGCGTAGGCCTGGCGCGGGAAGCCGAACAGGTGCCCCTTCGAATCCTTGACCGCGTCGAGGATGATCGGGTTGAACTTGTCCTCGTAGCCGAGGGCCTTGATCTCCTCGGTCACGTCGGCGAGCTGGCCGTTCTCGAGCAGCGTCTTCGCGTCGGTGAAGGGCACCGTGAAGACGTCGGGCAGGCTGCCCGCCGCGAGCTGAGCGGTGAAGGTGGGTCCCTCCCACTCGTACTCGACGCCGATGATGTCGATGTTCGGGTACTTCTTCTCGAACTGCGCCTCCTGCGTCGCGAAAGCGTCGTAGGCGGCCTGGTCGGCGCCGGGCGGGAAGGTCGCGACGCGCAGCTCGATCTTGCCGTCGGCGGATCCTCCGGTGCTGCAGGCGGCGAGCGATGCGACAGTCGCGAACGCCGCGGCGATCGCGATCACCTTGGTGGGTGACTTCATTGTCTTGCCTTTCATCGTTGGGTGATGGGGTGGGGTTCTCCGGGCTCGTGCTGTGGTCGTAGCCATGCCGTGGAGTTCGTGGGGAGGACGCCGTCGGCGACCTCGGAGCTCGCGAGGAGCACCTCGCGGTGGGGCGGCAGCTCGACGGGTGCGTCGAAGCTGGTGACGCTGATGAGGTCGTCGCCGCGGCGGAAGGCGAGCGCGTCGGGCCCGAGGTCGAGCCAGGCGAAGGCGCCGTCGCCGAGCGCGGGCTCGGCCTTCCGGATGCGCAGGGCCGCCTTGTAGAGGTTGAGCATGGAGCCCGGGTCGGCCTCCTCGGCCTCGACCGTGTAGAGGGCCCACTGCTGGGGTTGCGGCAGCCACGGGGTGCCCGTCGCGTGGGGCGAGCTGAAGCCGAACGGGGCCCGGGTGCCGGACCAGGGAAGCGGCACGCGGCATCCGTCCCGCCCGGGGTCGACGCCGCCCGAGCGGTAGTGCATGGGGTCCTGGATGAGTTCGCGCGGGATGTCCTCGGCCTCGGGGAGGCCGAGCTCGTCGCCCTGGTAGATGTAGAGCGAGCCGGGCAGCGCGGCCGTGAGGAGCGCGGCGGCGCGGGCGCGGCGGGTGCCGAGCGCGAGGTCGGTGGGCGTGCCGAAGCGCTTGGCGAGGAACGCGAAGGAGCTGTCGGCGCGGCCGTAGCGGGTGACGGGGCGCGTCACGTCGTGGTTGGAGAGCACCCAGGTCGACGGCGCGCCGACCGGCGCGTGGGCGCCGAGGGTGAGGTCGATGGATGCGCGGAGCTCGGCGGCATCCCACGGGCGCGCGAGGAAGTCGAAGTTGAACGCCGTGTGCATCTCGTCGGAGCGCAGGTACTTCACGAAGCGGTCGATCTCGGGCAGCCAGATCTCGCCGACCAGCACGCGCGCGCCCGGGTACGAGTCGGCGAGGGCGCGCCAGCTGCGGTAGACGTCGTGCAGCTCGTCGCGGTCCTGGGTGGGGTGCTCGCCGGGGCCGGGGTTCTCGGGTACCTCGCCGAGCTGGGGATCCTTGATGACCAGCGCGGCGGAGTCGATGCGCACGCCGGCGACGCCGCGGTCGAACCAGAACCGCAGGATGTCCTCGTGCTCGCGGCGCACATCCGGGTGGTTCCAGTTGAGGTCGGGCTGCTCGGGGGTGAACAGGTGCAGGTACCACTGGCCGGGCGTGCCGTCGGGGTTCGTCGTGCGGGTCCAGGTGTCACCGGCGAAGGGCGAGACCCAGTGGGTGGGCAGCTCCTCGGAGTCGACGAACCAGAAGCGCTCGCGTTCGGCGCTGCCGGGGCCTGCGGCGAGCGCCGCCTGGAACCACGGGTGTTGGTCGGAGACGTGGTTCGGGACGACGTCGATGATGGTGCGGATGCCGAGGGCGAGCGCCTCGCGGATCAGCAGCTCCGCCTCGGCGAGGGTGCCGAAGTCGGGGTGGATGGAGCGGTAGTCGCTCACGTCGTAGCCGCCGTCGGCGAGGGGGCTCGCGTACCAGGGCGTGAACCAGATCGCGTCGACCCCGAGGTCTTTCAGGTAGCCGAGCCGGCTGCGGACGCCGGCGAGGTCGCCCGTGCCGTCGCCGTTCCCGTCGGTGAAGCTGCGCGGGTAGATCTGGTAGATGACGGCGGAGCGCCACCAGTCCGGATCCTCGGTGCTCGGCGCGGGGGCGTGCACGGTCGACGCGGTGCGTTGTGCCGGGCTCTGCAGGACGTCTGCGTCCAACGCGGTGGTTCCTTCGGGCTCTCGCGACGCCCGGGTCGGCGTCGACACCCCGAATGTAGGTAACTCGACAGAATGACGCAAGAACTCAACAAACTGCAAGAAACTTGCGACGCCTTGCGCAGCGTCACCCCCTGCCGCTCGTTGAGTAGCGCCGCGCCGCGAAGCGACGCGCCGCTGCAGACCTCAGCGGGCGCGGGCCGTCGACCCCCGCACCACGAGCTCCGGCTCGAACAGGTACTCCTCGGTGGACGCCCGCCCGCCCTGCAGCTGGGCGACGAGCAGCTCGATGGCGAGCCGCCCCATGGGCTCGATCGGCTGGCGCACGGTGGTGAGCGCGGGGTCGGTCGCGTTCATGAGGGCGGAGTCGTCGTAGCCGACGATGGAGACGTCGTCCGGCACCTGCTTCCCGGCGCGGCGCACGGCCCGCACGGCGCCGAGCGCGAGCGGGTCGGATGCGCACAGGATGCCGGTGACGCCCGCCTTCAGCAGGCGCGTGGCGGCCGCCTGGCCGGCCTCGAGGGTGTAGTGGGAGTGGGCGATCTCGATGGGGATGCCGTCCGCTTCGGCGAGGCGCTGGGCGGATTCGAGCTTGCGCTGGGAGGGAACGTGGTCCTCGGGGCCGAGCACGAGGCCGATGCGCTCGTGGCCGAGCTGGCGCAGGTGGTTCCAGCCGAGCTCGATGGCGACGCGGTCGTCGGTGGAGACGGTCGGGAAGGCGAGTTCGTCGAGCCGGGCGTTGACGAGCACGGTGGGGATGCCGAGCTCGGCGAGGCGGGCGTAGTGCTCGTGCGGGGCGTCCCCTTGGGAGTACTGGCCGCCGACGAATACGACGCCGGAGACGCGCTGCTCGAGGAGGAGCTCGATGTAGTCGGCTTCGCTGATGCCGCCGGCGGTCTGGGTGCAGAGCACGGGGGTGTAGCCCTGCTGCACGAGCCCGCCGCCGACGAGCTCGCCGAAGGCGGGGAAGATGGGGTTGGTGAGCTCGGGCAGGAAGAGCCCGACGAGGCGGGCGCGTTCGCCGCGCAGCTTGCTGGGCCGCTCGTAGCCGAGCACGTCGAGCGCGGCGAGCACGGCCTGCCGGGTTGACTCGCTCACCCCCGGCTTCTCGTTGAGCACGCGGCTCACGGTGGCTTCGCTGACCCCGACCTTCTTGGCGACCTCGGCAAGACGACTCGACATGTCAGGAACCCTACGCAATCGACGCAATTTCTTGCAACGGTGAGTCCGCTTTGCGCTTCGGCACCCCCGCATCCGCCGCTCGCCGATACCGATTCGTTACCTGCCGCGCCCGGATCCGCCCCACCCCTCCGGCATCCGCCGCCTCTCAGCCCCAGAAATGCAGGAGATACGGACGCGCCGGCGAGCCTCAGCCGACGGAGGCGGCACCCTCCGCGGAGGGCTCCTGCATTTCTGGGGTTGAGAGGCGGCGGATGCCGAGGAACGAGACGAGACCGCCGAGCGCCATGAGCGCGGCGATCACCCAGAGCGAGCGGTGCAGCCCCGCCAGATCGAGCGCGCCGCCCGTGATGAGCCCCAGCATCGCCACCGCGAGCAGGCCGGCGATGCGCGCCACGGCATTGTTGACGGCGGATGCGATGCCCGAGCGGGCGGGCTCGATCGACCCCAGGATCGCGGCCGTGAGCGGCGACACCGTCACCGTGAGGCCGACACCGAACAGCAGGATGCCCGGCAGCAGCTGCGTCCAGTAGTCGAATTCCTCCCCCACCGAGAGCATCAGGAGCGACGCCGCGGCCATGAGCAGCGGGCCGACCGTCATCGGCACGCGCGGGCCGATGCGCCCCGCGAGCGAACCCGCCCACGACGAGCCGACCGTCATGAGGATCGAGATCGGCAGGCTCGCGAGGCCCGCGAGGGTCGCCGGCAGCCCCGCGCCCTGCTGCAGGTAGACGCCGATCACGAAGGAGTTGAGGCCGAGCGCGCCGTACACGAAGAAGGTCGCGACGTTGCCCCAGCCGAAGTTCCTGACGCGGAACAGCCCGAGCGGCATCATGGGTCGCGCCGCGAGGCGCTGGCGCACGAGGAATCCGGCGAAGGCGAGCGCTCCCCCGACACCGGCCGCGACGACCCCGACGTGCCACCCGAGCCGCGGCTGCTCGATGAGCGCGAACACGATCCCGCCGAGGCCGACGGCGCACAGCAGCGCGCCCGGGAGGTCGATCGACGCATCCGGCCGCCGCACGTCGCGCTGGCCGAGCACGGCGAGCAGCCACAGCACGAGCGCGATCGGCACGACGTTGATGACGAACGCCCACCGCCAGGACAGCAGGTCGACGAAGAGGCCGCCCACGAGCGGCCCCGCGAGCATCGCCGCCGAGGTGAGGGCGGTCCAGATGCCGATCGCCTTCGCCTGCAGCGGGCCCGAGAAGTTCGAGGTGATGAGGGCGAGCGAGCTCGGCACGAGCAGCGCGCCGCCGACCCCCTGCACCCCGCGCGCCACGATGAGCACGAGCGGATCGGGTGCGAGGGCGATCGCGAGCGAGGCGGCACCGAACACGGCGATGCCGATGCGCAGCATCCGGATGCGTCCGTGCACGTCGCTGAACGCGCCCGCCACGAGGATGAGCGAGCCGAGCGTGAGCAGGTACGCGTCGACGATCCACTGCTGCGCCGCGAGCCCGCCGCCGAGCTCGCGCTCGATCGCGGGGAGCGCGACGTTGACGACCGTCGAGTCGAGGAAGGCGACGACCGTCGCGAGCACGGCGATCGCGAGCACGAGCCGCTGGTCGCGGGTCACGGCGCCGCCTCCCGCTCCACCTCGGCTACGACGAGCGCGGGCAGGCGCTCGTCGAGCAGGATGCGGAAGTGCCCGATCACCGGCAGCGTCACGTTGCGCGCGCCCGGGAGGGTGGAGCCGTCGGGGATGTGCGGGTCCCAGCGGGGCGCGATCGACACGATGCGCGCGTCGACCCGCCGCTCGGTGACGAGCCCGGAGATCACCGGATGGTCGGGGCGGAACTCGCGCATCGCACGCGGCAGCGCGTAGTACGCCATCCGCGACCCCGCGAAGGGCGTCGCGACCGCGACGACCCGGTCGACGCGCTGCTCGACGTCGTCGCGGGCCAGCACGTGCTTGCCGATGAGACCGCCCTTCGAGTGGGCGACGATCGCCAGCCCGCGGAGGTCGAGCTCGCGGATGCGACGCCACACGATGTCGGCCGACTGCGGGATGGGGCGGTGGTTGAAGCCGAGACCCGGCACCGTGAAGACGGGATGCCCCGCGTCGCTCAGCGCGTCGGCGACGAGCCGCAGGTAATGCCAGGTCTCGTAGACGCCCGGCACGAGGAGCACGGGGCGCCGCTCGCCGCGGGCGTAGCGCTCCGGCACCGGCCAGTCCCGCGCGGCGCGCGCCCGGAACCGCATCGCGTTGGGGAAGTCGCCGACGATCGCCGCGGCGTGCCGCCCGAGCGACGGCTGCTGCTCGCCCATGCCACCTCCCCCGTCGAGGCTACGCGCGGCCGCCGTCACGCGCTGAGGCGTGCTCCAGGATCGCGGCGGTGCCGTCCCTCGCCTCACCCGCCGGCCGGCGGAAGGGGGTGCGGCCGCTCAGTCGGCCGCGAGCAGCTCGCGCACCCGCGGGATGACGACGCCGCCGTAGAGCTCGATCGCGTGCATGAGGTTCTCGTGGGGCACCGTCCCGGACGCGTACTTGAAGTCGAAACGCTGGATGCCGAGGGTGCGCACCGTCGCCGCGATCTTCTGCGCCACCGTCTCGGGCGAGCCCACGTACTGCGAGCCGTGCTGCACCTCGAGCTCGAAGGAGTCGCGCGTGATGGGACCCCACCCGCGCTCGCGCCCGATCCGCTCCGCCATCGTGCGGTAGTGGGGCCAGGCGATCTCGCGAGCCTCCTCGTCGGTGTCGGCGAGGAAGCCGGGCGAGTGCACGCCCACGGGGAGGTCGTCGGCGCCCAGCTGCGCGAGGGCGCGGTGGTAGAGCTCGACGTAGGGCGCGAAGCGCGCGGGGTCGCCGCCGATGATGGCGAGCGCGAGCGGGAAGCCGTAGCGCGCCGCGCGCACCACCGACTCCGGCGAGCCGCCCACCCCCACCCAGGTGCGGATGGGGCCGCCCTCCGTCTTGGGGAACACGTCCGCGTCGACGAGCGGCGCGCGGGTGGTGCCCTGCCAGGTGACGGGCTGCTCCTTCAGCAGTTCGGCGAGCAGGTCGATCTTCTCCTCGAAGAGCACCTCGTAGTCCTGCAGCTCGTAGCCGAACAGCGGGAACGACTCGGTGAAGGATCCGCGCCCGATGGTGATCTCGGCGCGCCCGTTCGAGACGGCGTGCAGCGTGGCGAAGCGCTCGAAGACGCGCACGGGGTCGTCGGAGGAGAGCACGGTGACGGCCGTGGAGAGCTTGACGCGCTCGGTGCGGGCGGCGATCGCGGCGAGCAGGATCTCGGGCGAGCTCACCGCGAAGTCGTCGCGGTGGTGCTCGCCGATGCCGAACACGTCGACGCCGAGGGTGTCGGCGAGCACGCCCTGCTCGACCGTGTTTCGGATGACCTGGGCGTACGGGAGCCGGTCGCCGTTCGCGTCGACCGTCACGTCGCCGAAGGTGTCGAGTCCGAGTTCGAGCTGCTGCGTCATGGTTCATGCAACCGCATGGATCTCGCGGTCATTCCCGCGGGCGGGTCAGACGGCGTGCGGGTAGCGGACGGCGGGCGTCGGCACGTCGCCGGTGGTCGCGCGCAGCTCGCTGCGCAACTGGTGCGTCGCCACCTGCAGCTCGAGCTCGTCGGTGAGCAGCGCGGCGAGGTCGACGAGCGACTCGAGCTGCGCATCCGTCATCGTGCGCGGCGCGAAGTCGACGACGGAGATGACACCGACGTTGTAGCCCTCCGGCGACTTGATGGGCACGCCCGCGTAGAACCGCATGGCGAAGTCGCCCGTCACGAGCTCGTGCTCCGAGGAGCGCGGGTCGAGGGAGCAGTTCTCGATGACCCACGACTCGTCGTGCGCGACCACCGAGGAGCACAGGCCGTCCTCGCGGGCGAGCCCCGCGATGTCGGTTCCCGGGTGGGCGAGGAAGCGGATCTCGTCGTGCTCGATCATGCTGACGATCGCGACGGGCGTGTCCGCGACGCGCCTCGCGAGGTTCGCGACCCGCTCGAACACCTCGTCACCCGGCCGGGCGTAGGGCTCGTAGCGGCGCACGGCGTTCATGCGGGCCGTCTCCTCGATCGGCACGGGCACCGGCCGGCTGCGGTGCCGCCCCGAGTCGTCGACGATGATCTGCCGGAGGGCGAGCAGCACATCCCGCATCGGGGGCCGCTGCGCGGGGTCGCGCTGCAGCATCGCGGTGAGCAGGCTGCGCCACGCCGAGCTGAGGTCAGCCGGCACGATGGGGTCGGTCTTGAGCCGGGAGACGGCGGATGCCGAGGGGTCGCCTGGGTACTCGAGGTGCCGGGTGAAGCACTCGAGCAGCACGAGTCCGAGCGCGTAGACGTCGGATGCGGGGCCGACGAGGTCGCGCAGCACCTGCTCGGGGCTGAGGTAGGCGGCGGTGCCGGTGGTGTTGGTCTCCTCGGGGCCGAGCGCCGCGGCGGCGTCGAACGCGATGCCGAAGTCGGTGAGGCGTGCGCGCGTGCGCAGGTCGGCCGTTCCGTAGTCGACGAGCAGCACGTTGCTCGGCTTGAGGTCGCGGTGCACGATGCCGCGCGCGTGCACGTACTCGAGCGCCTCGGCGAGGTCGTAGCCGATCTCGGCGACGGCGCGCGAGCCGAGCTCGCCCGTCTTGATGGCCTCCTCGAGGTTCGGACCCGTGACGAGCTCCATGACGAGGAAGGGGTGCGGCTCGTCGGGCACGGAGTCGTCGATGCCGGCGTCGAGGAGGGTCACGATGCCGTGGTGGTTGAGGGAGGCGAGCATGCGCAGCTCGGAGGTGAAGACCGGGGTGGCCTCGGCGCCCGCGGGGATGGCTGCGAAGAGCTTGAGGGCGACGTCGCGTCCGAGTTGCTCGTCGCGGGCGCGGTAGACCTTGGCCATGCCGCCGTGTCCGATGACCTCGCCCGGCCGGTAGCGCTGTTTGAGCAGAACCTCCGCGTACGAGCCGTCTGGACGGTCCATCCTCCCCACCCCCTTGTTGAGGAGAATACCGGTTGACCGGGCTTTTCGAACCTGTTCGTCTACCCCCGGATGCGCGCCGACATCCGTTCGATGCGTTCGCATGGGTGCGGCGCGTCGAGCGGCACATCTCACGCAGCGAGCGGTCCTCATGGCCGTCAGCGGACAGAGGAGGGGGCGACCGCGAAACGCGATCGCCCCCTCCTGCGGGTGTCAGCTCAGCTGCACGGTGTCAGATCGGCGACCTCCGCCGACAGGCTCGCGGGTCCGCCCAGGAGCACGACGTGCGTGACCTGAAGCGCGGCGAGCGAGTCCAGCACCGAACTCGGCACACAGGTGTCGCGAGACACGAAGAGCGGAGATCCGGTCTTCGCGGCGAGCGGACCGCCGGCGAGCGCATCCGGGTACTTGAGACCCGTCGCGATGTAGGCGAGGTCCACGACCCCCGTGAACGCATCGGCGTTGATCGCCACCCCGGCTTCAAAACGGTCTGCGCCGCCCAACCGCTGCACCGCGAAGCGCGCCGCGAGCTGCGACTGGATGCCGGGCGAGACCGAGGCGGGCCCGCCCGCGATCTTCACCGTGGTCGCGCCGAGATGCTCGATGAGCTGCAGTGTGGCAGCGTCGAGCGAGTCGGCAGTCCCGTTCACCAGGATCACCGGGGCGTGCTTCGTGGCGGCCGCGGGACCGGCCGACAGCGCGTCGGGGAAGTTGAGCCCCGTCGCGATGTACACGACATCCGCATCGTCGAACGCATCGGACGTCACCATGCGGGACACCTCGAAGCGGTCGGCACCCGCGAACCGCTTGACCTGCGGCGAGAACGAAAGCGCCGCCAACTGGCCCTCGAGCGAGGCCGAGAGGGTTGCCGTCCCGCCGAGCACCACGATCTCGTGGGGGTGGAGACGCTCGAGCTCGGTCGCGACAGCCGGCAGGAGACCGGATGCCGGAGTGATCAGCAGCGGGGCACCCATCGCTGCCGCCGCGGGGCCCGCGCTCAGCGCGTCCGGGAACTTCTCACCGCTCGCGATGTACACGCGGTCGACGCCCGGGGCGAACTTCTGCGAGTACCCGATTGCCGCCAGGTAACGGTCGGCACCGTTGATGCGGTCGACGTCGGGAGCGAGGGCGAAGTCGAAGGTGGCCTTCTGGCAGCCCACGGTGATTGACGCGATGGTCGCGTCGCCCTGAATACCGGAGCCGAGGCTGTAGCCGTAGGAACGGACGCGTGCGTTCGGATACGCCAGCAGGTACTCGTCAAGAGTGCCGTTGATTCCGCTGCCGCCACCGCCGTGCGTCGGAAGTCCGACGAAGCCACCCGACTGGATGCCGCTCGACGCCCACCACATGCCCGGCGCATAGACGTCCTCGCGCACCAGGTAGCCGTCCTCGGTGCCGTCCGCATCGAGGTCGACCCCCAACTGGATGCTCGGAGCAGCGCCCGAGTGCTGGACCACCGACATCGCCGGCGCACCGACGGCGGACAGCGCGATGTCGATCGGGTGGTAGCCCGCGGCCTTGCTCTGCGAGGTCGCGCCCACCGTCGTCACACGGAGTCCTGCGTCGGTGAAGGTGTTGCTCCCCGCGGAGCGGGTCTGCGTGAAGTCCCAGCCGTTGTGGTGGGCGTTGGTCGCGTGCGGGCCGTCGACGACGGTCGGGCAGGTACCCACGACGGGCTGCTCGAAGGTGTAGACGGTGTCGTCCCAGGTGAGGCTCGACACGACGGCCTCGCTGTCTGCCTGGACGCCGAAGCCCGCAAGCCACACGTCGCCGTTGCCGAGCGCGTAAACGGTGTCGAGCAGCGCCGCGAGCGTGCCCGTGGCGAAGGCCGGGTAGCTGCCGAGCGCGCGCGAGGTGGTCCAGGTCTGCGAGGTCGAGAAGGTGTTCTCGCCGGCGTTCATCGGTACGAACAAGGTCGTGAACCCGCCGCCCTGGGCGCTGCCGTAGTGCAGCGGCACCTGGAAGGTCGGCGTGCCGCTCACGACCGTCGCCGAGGCGATCCCGGTGATGAGCCGGCGGAGGTCGTTCTCGGTGACCTTCGCGCTGTCCGGGTCGGTGCCGACGGCCGTGCCCTTGATGATGGTCGAGGCGCCGCCGACGCCGAGGTGCAGGCCGTCCGCGCCTACCTGGAACTTCGGGGTGGCGTTGTTCTTGCCCTCGTGCCAGCTCTGGTAGCTCGCGGCGGTCTCCGATGTCTTGACGTCGACGTTGCGAACCGTCACGTGGTTGCTGGGCGTCGGAACTGATGCATCGTCGGCCGTCAGCTCGAGGAGCAGGCCACCGTTGCCGGTCCAGCCCGAGTCGAGGCGGAGAGCGCCTGTGCCAGCCGCGCCGTTGTCACCGTAGGCGGCCGCCCACGTGGACGAGAGGAGAACCTGGTCCTGATTCTCGGAGCCGACGCTCGGGGTCTGGTTGTACGCCACGACATTGAGCGACTCGAAGGGACCGCTGTGGCCGATCGGGTGCGCTCCGTGGGTGTTGGTGTCGAAGGAGACCGTCACCGCGACCTCGTCGGGAGCGTAGATGCCGAGGCTCGTCAGGTCCCAGCTGAGCGGGAACGCGTATCCGTTGAAGCAGGCGCCTGCCGAATCCTTCCACGCGGTCCCGCACTCCGGATCCGCCGAGGGCCGGAACGGGATCGTCTTCTCCTCGGTGAGGGTGCCGAGCAGCGCACCCGTGGCCGCCACGGACCCGGAGTGGTCGACCGCATAGATGTTGAGTGTGATCGGATGCGTGAAGGTGGCGCCCTCGTCGGTGTGGCAGCTCGCGCCCGAGCCGGTCTCGCACGCCCACGAGGAGAAGACCACCGTGGCGCTCGTGAGCGCCCGGCCCGCGCCCCCGAGTTCGACGATGTCGCCGAACTCTGAGGTCGACGTCGCCTGGTATCCGACCGACGGGTAGTTGCCGGCGAGGACGGTCGGCAGGGAGTCGTACACCTTCGCGCTGGCCGCGACCGCGGGAGCGGCGGCGCCTATGGCGATGAGGGATCCGACGACGATCGACGTCGCGGCGAGCGCGGACGTGGATCTGCGGGCGGGCAGAGATCGGGGCATTGATGTTCTCCAGCGGTGGTCGGGCATGCAGAGTGATGCGGGGTGAGGTGGAGCAGGTGAGCGCTGTTGCGTCACCGCCGCGAATCGGGGTCGGGTTGTTCCGCGGCTATGGTGCGTGTGGTTCGGTGTACGCGGGTACTTCGGGTTGTGAGGGATACCCTAGAGCGTGCGACCGACACCGCGCACCACCCCATCATGGGTACTCGGCCGCACGACGCCGACGGGCGATCAGCGGAGGCCCGCGAGCAGCTCCGCGAAGACGTCGGCCGCGTCCGTGTGCCGCGCGAGCGCGGCGGCCTGCCCCGCCCAGAGCGAGAGCAGCTCGCCCTCGTCGCGGCGGGCCGCCTCCGCACGGAAGGCGCCCGCCGCCCAGTTCTGCGCGGGGAACGGCGCGATGCGGCCGTCCGCCTCGATCGTGCGCACGGCGCGGTTCGGGATGCCGCGCGCGAGCCTCCCGCTCATGGCGCGGGTCAGCACGGTGCCGTCGTCGCTCGCGGCGCGGATCGCACGCCGGTGCGCCTCCGTCGCCGCCGACTGGCGGGTGGCGAGGAAGGCGGTGCCGACGAGCACGCCGTGGGCGCCGAGCGCGAGCGCGGCGGCGACCCCGCGGCGGTCGGCGATGCCGCCGGCCGCGATGACGGGCACGGCCACGGCATCCGCCACCTGCGGCACGAGCGCGAGGGTGCCGACGAGCGAGTCCTCGGCGGCGCGCAGGAACGAGACGCGGTGTCCCGCGGCCTCCGCCCCGCTCGCGACGATCGCGTCGACGCCGCCGGCCTCGAGCGCGCGGGCCTCGGCCACGGTGGTCGCCGTTCCCAGCACGCGGATGCCGCGCTCCCGGGCCGCCGACACGAGCTCCCGCGACGGCACGCCGTAGACGACGCTCAGCACGGCCGGACGGGCCTCGAGCACCGCATCCAGCTGGTCGTCGACAGAGGGCAGGAACGCGGCCGGGGCCGTCGGCGGCTCCATGCCGAGTTCGGCATAGAAGGGGGCGAGCGCGGCGGTCGCCGCCGCGGCGTCGACCTCGGCGGGGGTCACCTCCTCCCCCGTCGGCAGCCACAGGTTGAGCCCGAACGGCGCGTCGGTCGCGGCGCGGAGGGCCGCGACCGTGTCCCGGATGCGATCGGGGGAATATCCGTAGAGCCCGTACTGCCCGAGGCCGCCGAGCTCGCTCACGGCGGCTGTGAGCTCGACGTTCGAGAGCCCGCCGAAGGCTCCCAGCAGCAGCGGATGCCGGATGCCCAGCAGCTCTTCGATCCGTCCCGTCATCGCTCCCCCTCCGGCAGCTCCGCCCCGCAGCGCGCGCACACGACGGCGGGCTCCCGCGACTCGTCGAGCGCCCCGCACTCCGGGCACACGCGACCGAGCCAACAGGCGGCGTCGCCGACCGGCTCGGGGATCCGGATGATGCCCTCGTCCACGCCTCCGACGCTACTCCGGCATCCGCTCTGTGACGGCGGCGACGGCGCCACCCCCGAGTTGGGGCCTCCGTCCGCAGTTGACACCGGGAGCGCTCCCGGGATACTGTCTGGCCTCAATACCGGGAGCGCTCCCGGACACCCATCCGGGAGCGCTCCCGGCCAGGCCCCGCGCCTGACCCTTCACCGACACAAAGGAGTGACCATGAGGACGACCCTGCGCGCACGCACCGCGCTCGGCATCGCCACCATCACGGGCGTCGCGCTCATCGCGAGCGGCTGCGCGACCGGCGGCGACGACAACGGAGGCGGCAAGGGCGGTGACATCACCCTCACCATCGCCACGTTCAACGACTTCGGCTACACCGACGCGCTCTTCAAGGAGTACGAGGACGCGAACCCCGGCGTGAAGATCGTGCACAACCGCGCCGCGACCAGCAACGACGCGCGCGCCAACTTCTTCCAGAAGCTGGGCGCCGGCTCGGGTCTCGCCGACGTCGAGGCCATCGAGGTCGACTGGCTGCCCGAGATGATGCAGTACTCGAACAAGCTCTACGACCTCACCGACAAGTCGGTCGAGGGCCGCTGGCTCGACTGGAAGGCCGCCGCCGCGACCGACGCCGACGGACGCCTCGTCGGCTACGGCACCGACATCGGCCCCGAGGCCATCTGCTACCGCTCCGACCTGTTCGCCGAGGCCGGCCTGCCGACCGACCGCGCCGAGGTCGCGAAGCTGCTCGAGGGCGACTGGGACACCTACTTCTCGGTCGGCCACAAGTACGTCGAGAAGACCGGAAAGGCCTGGTTCGACTCGGCCGGCGCCACCTACCAGGGCATGAGCAACCAGTTCACCAACTTCTACGAGAAGAACGACGGCACGGTCATCGCGACCACCAACAAGGACGTCGAGAACACCTTCCGCAGCGTGCTCACGGAGTCGGCCGACCTGTCGGCGAAGCTCGGCGCCTGGTCGGACGACTGGTTCGGCGCCCTGTCGAACGGCCAGTACGCCACGATGCTCTGCCCCGGCTGGATGCTCGGCGTCATCTCCGGCAACGCCAAGGACACCAAGGGCTGGGATATCGCGGACGTCTTCCCCGGCGGCGGCGGCAACTGGGGCGGCTCGTACCTGACCGTCCCCGCCCAGGGCAAGAACACCGAGGCGGCCAAGAAGTTCGCCGCGTGGCTCACCGCGCCCGAGCAGCAGATCAAGGCGTTCCAGAACGCCGGCACCTTCCCCAGCCAGGTGGAGGCGTACACGGATGCAGCCCTCACCGGCGCCGTCAACGAGTACTTCAACAACGCCCCGGTCGGCGAGATCCTGATCAACCGCGCCAAGGCGGTCAACCCGGAGCCGCCGTTCAAGGGCCCGAAGTACTTCCAGATCAACGATGCAGCGCAGCAGGCGCTCACGCGCGTCGAGCAGGGTCAGCAGACCATCGACGAGTCGTGGGAGCAGTTCGTCAGCGAAGTGAACGCTCTCGGCTGAGCCGAGCTGACACCCCTGCGGGGGCGGGCCGATGGATGGGATGCCCGCCCCCGCACCACCCGACCGTCCCTGCACCCCGCTGCACAGCATCCGAGGACTCACCATGACCACGCAGACCGCCGCACCGTCGCGGCGACCGCGGAGCCGCGCACCGCTCACCGGTGCGCAGCGCTTCGCGAACTTCAGCCACCGGGCGACGCCCTACGTCTACATCTCGCCGTTCTTCATCCTCTTCGCGCTGGTCGGGCTCTTCCCGCTCGTCTACACCGCATGGGTGTCGCTCCACGAGTGGAGCCTCATCGGGGGCGACGGCGGATGGGCCGGCTTCGACAACTACGCCGCCGTGCTCGGCGACAAGAAGTTCTGGATCTCGCTGCGCAACTCGCTCAGCATCTTCCTGCTCTCCTCGGTGCCGCAGATCATCTTCGCGCTGCTCATCGCATCCGCGCTCGACACCAACCTGCGGGCGAAGACGTTCTGGCGGATGGGCGTGCTGCTCCCCTACGTCGTCGCACCCGTCGCGGTCGCCCTCATCTTCGGGCAGCTGTTCGCCGACCAGTTCGGCGCCATCAACAACCTGCTGAGCACCTTCGGCATCCCGCCGGTGCGCTGGCACGTCGACCCGCTGTCGAGCCACGTGGCGATCGCCACGATGGTCAACTTCCGGTGGACCGGCTACAACTCGCTCGTGCTGCTCGCCGCCATGCAGGCGATCCCGCGCGACTACTACGAGGCGGCCGTCATCGACGGCGCGGGCCGCATCCGGCAGTTCCTGTCGGTGACGATCCCCGGCATCCGCCCCACCCTCATCTTCGTGATCATCACCTCGACGATCGGCGGCCTGCAGATCTTCGACGAGCCGCGGCTCTACGACCAGTTCGGTCAGGGCGGCTCCGACTCGCAGTGGCTGACGCTCACGCTCTACCTCTACAACCTCGGCTGGGATCGCTTCGACTTCGGCAAGGCGTCCGCGGTCGCGTGGCTGCTGTTCCTCGTGATCGCGATCTTCGGCCTCATCAACCTGCTGCTCTCGCGCCGCATCTCGACGGAAGGAGGCCGCTGATGTCGGCCGGCCCCGCACCCGTACCCGTGCTCTCCCCCGCGCAGGCGGCCCGCAACCGGCGGCGGCGCATGCGGCGGCTCACGGTCGCGCAGCGCAAGCCCGGCATCGTGGGCTACGCCTTCCTCGGGCTCGTGCTGCTGGTCAGCATCCTGCCGCTGTACTGGTCGTTCCTCGTCGCCTCGGGTGATGCGCAGTCGGCGCGCGACCCGAACCTGTCGTGGTTCCCGGGGGCGCACTTCATCGAGAACGCCTATGCGGCGATCACCAACCCGGCCGTCAACTTCTGGAAGGCGCTCGGCAACTCGCTGCTCGTCTCGGTGACGGTGTCGGCATCCGTCGTGTTCTTCTCGACGCTCGCCGGCTACGCCTTCGCGAAGCTCAAGTTCAAGGGCCGCGGGCCGCTGCTGGTGTTCATCGTCGCGACGATGGCGGTGCCCACGCAGCTCGGCGTCGTGCCGCTCTACCTGCTGATGGCGCAGTTCGGCTGGATCGACACCATGCAGGCGATCATCGTGCCGGCGCTCGTCAACGCCTTCGGGGTGTTCTGGATGACGCAGTACATCTCGCAGGCGATCCCGGACGAGATCATCGAGGCCGCGCGCGTCGACGGCGCGGGCGCGTTCCGCTCGTTCTGGTCGATCGCGCTGCCGATCGCCCGGCCCGCCGCGACGATGCTCGCCCTGTTCACCTTCGTGGCGAGCTGGACGAACTTCTTCTGGCCGTTCATCGTGCTGACCCCGCAGAACCCGACGCTGCCGGTGGCGCTGTCGCTGCTGCAGGCGAACTACTTCGTCGACTACTCGGTCGTGCTCGCGGGCACGCTGGTGGCGACCGTGCCGCTGCTGCTGCTCTTCGTGATCGCGGGCAAGCAGCTCGTCTCGGGCATCATGCAGGGGGCGGTGAAGGCGTGACCCTCCCCACCGAGTTCGTGTTCGGCGCGGCGACGGCGGCCTTCCAGATCGAGGGCGCGGCCTGGACGGACGGGCGACGCGACTCCATCTGGGACGCCTTCTGCCGCGTGCCGGGCGCCGTGATCAACGGCGACGACGGGGCGGTCGCCTGCGACCACTACCACCGGTATCCGGAGGACGTGGCGCTCATGAAGGAGCTCGGCCTCGACGCCTATCGCTTCTCCATCTCGTGGGCGCGGGTGGTGCCGGATGACGCGGAGGTGAACCCGGCCGGGCTCGCGTTCTACGACCGGCTCGTGGACACGCTTCTGGAGGCCGGCATCCGCCCCTGGCCGACGCTGTACCACTGGGACCTGCCGCAGGCCCGGGAGGAGCGGGGCGGCTGGCCGGCGCGCGAGACGGCGGAGCGCTTCGTGGAGTACGCGCTCGCCGTGCACGGCGCGCTCGGCGACCGGCTGCCGGTGTGGACGACATTCAACGAGCCGTGGTGCTCGTCGTTCCTGTCGTACACGGCGGGGGCGCACGCGCCGGGGCGGCGGTCGGCATCCGACGGTGTCGCGGCGGGGCATCACCTGCTGCTCGCCCACGCGATGGCGGCGCGCGAGCTCAAGGCGGCGGGCGCCTCCGAGGTGGGCATCACGCTCAACCTGGCGCCCGTGCACCCGCTGCGGCCCGACGACGTGGGCGACCTCGACGCGGCGCGCCGCATCGACGGGCAGTTCAACCGTTTCTTCCTCGACCCGCTGTTCCGCGGGAAGTACGCGGAGGACGTGCGGGACGATCTCGCGCCCTTCGGGCTCGACGAGGTCGTCGCCGCCGGGGACCTCGAGCTCATCCGCGGCTCGGCCGACTTCCTCGGGGTGAACTACTACCACCGCGAGACCGTGTCGGTGCTGCCGCCGGAGGTCGAGCTGCGCCAGGAGGCGCCCACCTCGCGGGAGACCGGCTCGCCGTTCCCCGCGTCGGACGGCATCCACTGGCACCCGACCGGCGCACCGGTGACCGCGATGGGCTGGGAGGTGGAGCCCGACGGGCTCACCGAGCTGCTGGAGCGGCTGCAGCGCGACTACACCGGCCCCGCCGGCATCCCGATGTTCGTGACCGAGAACGGTGCCGCCTATGACGACGTCGTGGCGGCCGACGGCTCGGTGCCGGATGCGGACCGCGCCGCGTTCCTGCAGGCGCACCTGGACGCCGTGTCGGAGGCGCGCTGGCGGGGGGTCGACGTGCGCGGCTACTTCTACTGGTCGCTGCTCGACAACTTCGAGTGGGCGTGGGGGTACGAGAAGCGGTTCGGGCTGGTGCGGGTCGACTACGACACCCAGCAGCGCACGCTGAAGGATTCCGCGCTGGCCTATCGGGATGCGATCGCCGCGGCGCGCGCCGCCGTCGGATCGCCGTCGCTACGCTGATCCGGTGGCCAAGCCGACGACCCCCTCGCGTCGCCCCACCCTCGAGATGGTGGCCGCCGAGGCGGGGGTGACCCGCAGCACCGTCTCGCGCGCCCTCAACGGCGAGCCGGACGTGTCGCAGGCGACGATCAAGCACGTGCGGGAGGTGGCGGCCCGGCTCAACTACGTGCCGAACCGTGCGGCGAGGTCGCTCGCGTCGTCGCGGTCGATGGCGATCGCGCTCGTCATCCCGGAGCCCGGGATGCTCGCCCTCGCCGACCCGCACCTGGTCGCCGTGATGGCGGGGGTGTCCCGGCGCATCGAGGACTCCGACTACTTGCTGAGCCTCATGGTGGCGGGCGACTCGGAGAACGCGAAGATCATGCGCTACCTCACGAGCGGGGTTGTCGACGGGGTGCTCGTGGCGTCGCAGCACTCCCGCCACGACGCGCTGCTGTACCTGCACGATCTCGTGCCGGTCGTGTTCAGCGGCCGCCCGACCGAGCAGACGGACCCGCCGAACTACTTCATCGACCTCGACAACGCGGCCGCCGCCGCGGCCGGCACCGCCCACCTCGTGTCGCTCGGGCGGCGGCGGATCGCGACCATCACCGGCCCCGAGGACATGGCGGCGGCATCCGACCGCACCGCGGGCTGGCGCTCCGCCCTCGTCGAGGCGGGGCTGCCCGCCGACCTGGTGGCGGTCGGCGACTACACGGCCCTCGGCGGCGCCGCGGCGATGCGCGCGCTGCTGGAGCGGGATCCCGGCATCGACGGCGTCTTCGCCGCGAACGACGTGATGGCCGCCGCCGCGGTGTCGGTGCTGCTGGATGCGGGGCGCCGAGTTCCGCAGGACGTCGCGGTGGTCGGCTTCGACGACTCCTCCGCGGCGCTGACGGCGCGCGTGCCGCTCACGACGGTCAGCCAGCCGTCGGAGGCGATGGGCGGCCTCATGGCCGATCTGCTGCTGCGCATCCTCGCGGGCGACGACGTGCCCGTCTCGACGGTGGTCGAGTCGCATCTGGTGCGTCGCGCGTCGGCGTGAGGGCACCCGCACACGCCTCGTGATCAAACCGAGACTTGCGCGCATCCCGGGCGTGTCGCTATCGTCGCTCTCCTGCCCATCCGGGCGAACCGACACCGAGGAGCCGACAGTGCGCATCCATACCGAGACCTACGCGGACACCCGCGGGCTCGCGCGCGCCCTCGCGAATGAGCTCCCGGGTTCGCCCGAACACCAGCACTAGACCTGGCGGCCACCCCGGCCGCCGCACGAGGTCGGGGCCGAGCGGCCGGAGGCTGTTGCCCACCCGGTTCCGCGTGTTCGAGCCCGATCCAGCGCAGGACTGTACATCCCGCTATTTGGCATAGGCCGTTCGAGTCGGCAGGGCGTCCGCCCCGCGCACCCGACGACGGGTCGCCTTGCGCGATGGGGGCGCGGCTCGCCGCCCCCGCGTCGCCCGCGATCCGCCGCCGCGTGTGGCGGGCGCCCATCCGTCCGCCTCAGGCGGCTTGTCCGCGGGCGGCCCTCCTCCGCTGGTCGAGTGCCGCGCGAAGCGCGGTGTATCGAGACCCCGCAACCACACCTCCCAGCCCGACCACCTCCCCCACTGGTCGAGTAGCCGCCGCAGGCGGCGATCGAGACCCACCACAGAAAGGAAAGACAATGATCCGCACCCAGACCTCCGGCATCCGCGTCGTCGTGCAGCCGTGGGAGCGCGCCGTCGTGATCCGCGAGGGCGGGATCGACCGCATCGTCGGCCCGGGCCGCGCCCGTAGGCGCCGCCGCGAGTCGTGGCGCATGGTGGACCTGCGCGCCCGCTGGATCGCTCTCGCGACCCAGGACGTGCTGACCGCCGACGGCATGCAGGTGCGCGTGACCCCGGTCGTGCGCTTCCGCGTGTCGGATGTGCGCGCCTGGCTGACCGAGGCCGACTCCCCGGCGGACGCCGTGTACGTGCTGGCGCAGCTGGCCGTGCGCGACGCGGTCGCCGCTCGCACGCTCGACGAGGTGCTCGCCACCCGCGCGGATGTGCTGGCCGGCGTGCGCGACCCGTTCGCCGCGGCGACGGCCGAGCTCGGCGCCGAGGTGATCGACTTCGCCCTGCGCGACGTCACCCTCACGGCCGAGCTGCGTCACGCCTTCGCCGAGACGGCACTCGCCCGCGAGCAGGGCCGCGCCAAGCTCGAGCGTGCCCGAGCGGACGCGGCCGCGCTGCGTTCCCTCGCGAACGTCGCGCAGGTGCTCGAGGCGCACCCGTCGCTGCTGCAGCTGCGCACCCTCGAGGCCGCGGCCGCGAGCGGGCAGTTCATCGTGCGCGTCGGCGACCCGCCTCCGGGCGAGTGACGGGCGGGCGGGTCCTTCGGGGCCCGCCCGCTTTCGTTGCGCCTCTGGTGGTCGTCACAATCATGACGCTCACACCCGGCGCGGGCCGCGATGCCCCCCGTACTCGGCATACCCTTCGTCGCGCATCCCCGAGACACTGAACGACAAGGAACGCATCAGCGAGGAGAGCGCGAATTGAAGCCTGACAAGGAATCACCTCAAAAGGTCTTCTTCCAGCCCGCGAGATTGATCGTCCCCCTGTTCCAGCGGCCTTACGTTTGGTCGAAGGAGCTTCAGTGGGAGCCCTTGTGGCAAGACATCCAACGCCTCACAGAGTTGTTGGCAAAGGACTCAACCGCGACCCACTTCATGGGTGCGTTCGTCGTCCAGCAGCTTCCGTCGGAGCTCGGCCACATGCCCACATGGAGCGTTATCGATGGCCAGCAGCGCCTCACCACTCTGCAGGTGCTTCTCGATGCGTTGCACTCTCAACTTGTTCTGCACGAGGAGGTGATGCTCGCTGGTCAAGTGGAACCTCTAATTGAGAATCCCGCTGCCTTCAGAAAAGGGGCGCACGACAGATACAAAGTCTGGCCGACGAACCATGATCGCGCGGGGTTCGCAGCCGTGATGTCGGCCGACAATCCCATCGACTACCACGCTCTGGCACCGTCGAAGCTCCGCGAAGCACACGAATACTTCAGCAAGGCGATTGCGACCTGGTTGCAGGAATCGCCAGATGCCAGTAGCAGTGCCCATCTTCTTGTGACTGCGGTGACCGCTCAACTGGAGCTTGTGAGCATTCGACTCGACCCAAACGAGGACGCACAGGCGATATTCGAAACCCTTAATGCGCGAGGAGTTCCGCTCAGCGCAGCAGACTTGATTAAGAACTTCGTCTTTCAGAACTACCCGGGCAACGACTCCGAAATCGAGGACGCCTACCACCAGAATTGGGCAGACCTCGAGACCCCATGGTGGATCACGACTGTAACTGCCGGCAGAATCACCCATCCGAGGTCGTCGTGGTTCCTCTGGCACTGGTTGCGTGCCCGGAAGCTCGAGGACTTTCCCATTCGTGAACTGTTTAGTCAGTTCAAGGAGTACGTCACATCAAGCGCCGGAAGTCTCGCCTCACTTCTCCCAGAAATCAAAGAAGCTGCAGATAGTTACCGCGCGGTGATAGAGGGCTCCCAACAGCCGAATGGGCCTCTCACCCGTGCTCAGTGGTTCAGCTATCGCGTCGGCACGCTCGACTCAGAGGTCGTTCGCCCGCTACTCATTTGGCTGGACGAGGCTCCTCAATCCGACGTCACGGACGACGACAAGGCGCGCATATTCCGCTCCCTCGAGAGCTGGTTCGTGCGTCGCGCAATCGTAAAAGCCCCCTCCCAAGGAGCCAACCGGCTGATCATCGAGCTCATGGTGCACCTCAGCAAGAAGCCGCATGACTCGCTGGCCGACGAAGTCGAGTCCTACCTGGCCTCCAACAAGACCCCTGTCGGGTACTGGCCCGACGACGCGGAGGTAGCCGAAGCCCTCAGAGACGCGCCTGCGTACAACAAGTATCTGCGGGCCCGCCTTCGAATGATCCTGGAGGCGCTGGAGGACCGACGACGAGGCTACCCGGACTGGAAAGCGATGGGCATGGGTCCCGTCGCCCGCGGAGTCGGGACCGTTGAACACCTGTTGCCACAGAAGTGGCGCAACAACTGGGCCACCGATTGGCCTGCCGACCAGGCCGAGTTCAATGCTGCTTCACGCGACCGAAGGCTTCACGAGCTCGGCAATCTCACTCTCGTCACTCAGAAGCTAAATTCTCGAGCGTCAAATGCCAACTGGGAGACCAAGGTCAACTATTTCCAGGAAGTGAACGATGTACTGCTGACGAACGACGTCATCCAAGCCACACCTTTGCAATGGGATGATGCACTTATCTCGGCACGCACCGAGACGCTTACCTCATCTATCTTGGAAATCTGGCCTGTCCCCAACGGACATGTAGGCATCACCGCTAGGCATGAGGCACCATCCACACCTGGTGAAGTTGACCTTGCGCTGCTGGTGTCGGAAGGACTGATCGCGCCGGGCGCTGCTCTTGTTGCGCGGCCGGCGGTCTTTAGAGGTGTTACGGCCGCGGTCGGTATCGATGGCCGGATCTACATCGACGACAAAGCGTTCGATACGCCGAGCGCTGCCGGTGTGGCCGTCAATGCTGCTGGCGGCTACAAGGGGGCTATTAACGGTTGGCGCTTCTGGAAGGTGGCGGACTCGGGCAAGTCGCTGTGGGACGTTCGAAATGAATACCGTCTCAGCCTCGGGGAGGAATCTGGAGGTGACGATCTCGGCGACGATGCCGTGATCTCCGAGCAAATCGAGGCGGAGCTCTCGGCTGCCGAAGAGCTCGACGAGCAAGACGAGGTATGACTTAGCTCCTGGTTCCCAGCTCTACCTCACGATTCAGTCGAACATGTCCCCCATACTCGGCATACCGCACCTCCTCTGTGGTTCGCGACAATCATTCGAGTACCACCGAGGGGACCATGTATGACGGCCGGCGAATCCGCGGGGCTCGAGGCCGAGCGCCAGCTCGCTCTCGCCGCCGCCCACGAGGCGGAGGCTCTCGCCGCCCGCGAGCGCGCCGAGAACTTCATGGCCGCATCCGCCAGCGAGAAGCGCACCGTGCAGGCGCTCGCGCCGCTCACCGCCCACGGCTACCACCTGATCGCTGACCGCCAGTGGCCGGGCAGCCGCACCGCGCAAGTCGACCTTGTGGTGGTCGGCCCATCGGGCGTGCACATCGTGGATTCGAAGATGTGGCGCGAGGTCACCGTAGCCGCAGGGCACATCTACCGGGGCGATGCGGATGTGACCGAGGAGTTCGACGGGCTCGCCGAGCTCGCCTGGAAGACGGAGGCAGCGCTCGCGGATGTCGGCCTCGCCCCCGGCGAGGTGCACGCGGTCGCCGTGTTCACCGGCAAGAAGGGCGTCACCGGCACGGTAAACACGGTCGAGCTGGTGGGCGACGCGGATATCGCGCGCCACATCGCACGTCGCAGCGGCCGGCTCACCTCGGCGATGGTCGACAAAGTGCACCGCGCGGTGCTCGACTTCTTCCCCCACGTGACCGCGCCTCAGCCGATCGCACTCACCATCCCCGAGCCGGTGCTCGAGAGCAAGCCCGTCGAACTCGACATCGCCGAGCTGCCGAGCGCCGACGAGATCCAGGCCGAGCTGCTGGAGGCGATGCTCGCCCCGCCCATCGAGGAGTGGATGGCGTTCCTCCACCCAGACCAAGCGAAGCTCGTACGCCGCGGCTTCAATGGCCCCTCCCGCATCCGTGGCGCCGCCGGCACCGGCAAGACGGTAGTGGGCCTCCACCGCGCCGCCTACCTCGCACGGTCACGCCCGGGCAAGGTGCTCGTGATCACCTACGTGCGTACCCTGCCCGTGGTGCTGAACAGCCTCATGCAGCGGATGGCGCCCGAGGTGGCCGACCGCGTTGAGTTCGCGGGCGTCCACCAGCTCGCCCGACGCATCCTCGACGAGCGCGGCGTGGCAGTGCGCCTCGACAACCGCAAGGCCGGCGACGCGCTCAAGGCCGCGTGGGCGGCAGCTGAACCGACGCTTGCCTCGATCGAGAAGGACCGCGCGTACTGGCAGGAGGAGGTGGAGAGCGTCATCAAGGGACGCGGCTTCACCCGCTTCGAGCAGTACGCCGACTGCGCCCGCGTGGGTCGCCGCCGCAAGCTCGGCGTCGACCAGCGTCGCGCGGTGTGGGCGCTGTTCCTCGACTATGAGCAGCGGTTGCGCGCATCCCGCACCCACGACTTCGCCGACCTCGTGCTGCTGGCCGAGAAGGAGCTCGCCCGCGAGCCGCTCGCCGGCTACAGCGCCGTGGTGGTCGACGAGGCACAGGACCTCTCGTGCGCGATGGTGCGGATGCTCTCGAGCATCGCCGGCGACGGTCCGGACGCGTTCACCCTGATCGGCGACGGCCAACAGACCATCTACCCCGGTGGCTACACCCTCGCCGAGGCGGGGCTGTCGGTGGCGGGGCGCGGCGTGATCCTCGACATCAACTACCGCAACACGGCCGAGATCCTGGAGGCGGCTGCGACGGTGGTGGCATCCGACGGCTACACCGACATCGAGGATGCGGCCGAGCTGCGCTACGAGGCGGCCCGACCGGTGGCGCGGCACGGGCGTCGCCCTATCCGCGCGAGCTACCCGAACACGGCACTGCACGACGCTGCGCTCGTGGACCATGTGCGCACGGTGACCGCGGCGATCGACACCGGCCTCGGCGATGTCGGCATCCTGTGCACCAACAACGGCCACGTCGCGCGGGTCGTGCACCTGCTCGAGAACGCCGACATTCCGACGGTCCAGCTCACCGACTACGACGGCCGCCCCACCGACCGCGTGAAGGTCGGCACGATCCAGCGTGCGAAGGGCCTCGAGTTCAAGCAGGTGCTGCTGCCGTGGACGGATGCGCGGCTGCTCGCGGCGGGGGCGCCTGGCGCCGAGCGCTCCGAGAAGGACGAGCGCGAGCGGCGGGTGCTGTACGTGGGGATGACGCGGGCGCGGGATGGGCTGTGGGTGGGATCTGTTGCCGCACGCTGACAGTGTTCGTTCGAGCAGCGCGCGGACGCGGCATCGGACGACATGGACCAAGACTTGGCGGATCTACCGACAACGCCTCGGAAGCCGCTGCGCGCAGTTGGCACTCGTTGCGGCGCCCGGAAACGTCCGCGCCCGTCACTACTCTGGAACAGCGATCGCACGACCGCCGGAGAGCGTGCGGCCTGATGGGGGTAAGACGATGATGCGAGCCGAGGGAACGTCAAAGACGGTGCCACAATGACGCGCATCTTCGACAACATCAACGACAAGCTCGGTGGCCATCTCCAGGCGACGCTCAAGACGTTCGAACGGCTCGACGTTGCGGTCGGCTACTTCAGCCTCCGGGGGTGGAAGGTCTTCGACGAGATCGTCAAGACGAAGGCACTGCCGCGGGACCAGACAAAGTCCACCGTCCGCATCCTGCTCGGAATGATGTCCGGCGGGCCCCAGGAGGAGGTGCTCGACGAGCTTCAGGCCACAGTTGAGGGGCGCGAGGTGCAGGACGCGGATCGCGAAATTGCCACCTTCCGAATGCACGAGCTGCTTGACCACCTCCGCACCCAGCTCATGCGCGGTGTGCCGACGCAGACGGACCGCGAGACGCTCGGCTCGCTACGGCAGCTCATCAAGGAGGGCCGTGTCGAGTTCAAGGTGTTCACGCGGCGACCGCTCCACGGCAAGGCGTACATCTTCCACCGCGACGATGTCGCGAACCCGATCGCAGCCTACGTCGGCAGTTCCAACCTCACACCCTCGGGGCTCGCAAGCAACCTCGAGCTGAACGTCGATGTGCTCGACTCGTCCGGTGGCGGCAAGGATCTAGCGAAGTGGTTCGAGGACCGCTGGAACGATCCATTCAGCATCCTGATCGGCGCACAGCTCCTTGACCTGATCGACCAGTCTTGGGCCGCGGTGGAGCCCCGGTCTCCGTACGAGGTCTTCCTCAAGGTCTGCTATGACCTGAGCCGAGATGTGCGCGAGGGACTCGACGAGTACTCGGTGCCGAACGAGGTGAAGTCCGAGCTCCTGGATTACCAGTCCACCGCCGTCCGCACGCTCGCCCGGCGCATCATGTCCCGCGGCGGCACGATGCTCGGCGACGTCGTCGGTCTCGGTAAGACGATCACTGCCGTCGCGGTTGCACTCATGCTCCGGGAGGAGCACGGATATCTGCCGCTCGTCATCTGTCCGAAGAACCTGGTCACGATGTGGGAGGGCTACTTCGACAGCTACGGCATCCCCGGGCAGGTAGTCAGCTACAGCGTCGCCCACACGGTGCTCCCGACCATCAGTCACTACCGCTTCGCCATCGTGGACGAGTCGCACACGCTCCGCAACGACGAGCGCCGCGACTACAAGGCGGTCCAGGAGTATCTGGAGCGGGCGAACGCCAAGGCGCTACTCCTGACGGCGACGCCGTACAACCGTCGCTTCGAGGATGTCGCGAACCAGCTCGGCTTGTTCATCCAGCCCGATGACGACCTCGGCATCGCACCGATCAACGCCCTCGCGGCCGACCCGAAGCTCATCGACAAGGTCGATGGCAAGATCACCACGTTGCAGGCGTTCCGGAAGTCCGAGGACGCGGATGACTGGAAGCGCCTGATGAGCGAGCACCTCATCCGCCGTACCCGGACGTTCATCAAGAACAACTACTCGGAGACCGACGAGGACGGCCAGAAGTACCTGACCTTCGCGAACGGCGAGCGTTTCCGCTTCCCCGAGCGGATCGCCGTGCCGGTCGACCACCCCTTCGCTGCTGACGATCCCGCCGCGCTCATGGTCGACGACATCACTCTCGACGCGCTGTTCGCCCTGATCCTGCCACGCTACTCCCTCGCCGACTACGTCGACCGGGCCAAGGAGAAGAGCTGGACGGCTAAGGAGAAGGAGGTCGTGGCGAACTTAGATCGCGCGCGCTCTAATGCGGCGGCGTTCGTCAGGACGACACTGTTCAAGCGGCTGTCCTCGGGAGGCCATGCCTTCACGTTGTCGCTGCGCCGCCATGCGGCCCGCAACGAGATGTTCCTCTACGCGATCGACAACGGCCTTGCCGTGCCGACAGGGACCATCCAGGAAGCGGACCTGCTCGATGACGACGACCTGATCGAGCATGAGGTCGACGACAGCGAGCGGCTCAATGACGCGGCCTCCCAGCGGTATGAGGCGCTCGCGAACGACGCCCCGGACTACGTCACCTGGGTCCGCCCAGACCTCTTCACACCTGGACTCCGGCAGGCGCTCGCCGCCGATACTGACGCGATCCGATCCCTGCTCGACCTCTACGGTGAGTGGGACGCCTCCCGAGACTCCAAGCTGGCGGAACTTATCAAGCTGCTCGAAGAGACGCATCCCGAGGACAAGGTGCTCGTCTTCACCGAGTACAAGGACACCGCCAACTACCTCGCCGGGGCACTCCGCGCACATGGGATCGACAAGGTCGATGCCGCGACCGGTGACAACGAGGATCCCACGCAGCTCGCGATCCGCTTCTCCCCGAAGTCGAACCGCTCGCTCATCCCCGAGGGGCAGACCGTGGACGAGCTCCGCGTGCTCATTTCGACCGACGTGCTCAGCGAGGGACAGAACCTCCAGGACGCACACATCGTCGTCAACTACGACCTCCCGTGGGCGATTGTCCGCCTGGTGCAGCGCGCCGGCCGCATCGACCGCGTCGGACAGACCGCGCCTGAGGTGCTCCTGTACTCGATCTTCCACGGCACGCTGAACGGCGTGCTGTCACTGCGTCGACGGATCGCTGAACGGCTGGAGCAGAATGCCAAGGCGTTCGGCTCGGACGAGCGATTCTTCGGCACGGACGGCGAGGTGCAGGTCATCAAGGACCTCTACGAGGGACGACTTGACGAGCCAGTCGAGGAGGACGACATCGACGCGGCCAGCCTCGCCTACCTGTACTGGCAGAACGCGCAGAAGCAGACACCCGAGATCGCTGCGAAGGTCGAGTACCTGCCCGATCTCCTTGACGCCACACGGGCGAAGCGGATCACCGACGACGATGAAGGCGTCGCCGCTTATGTCCGGACCGAGGCCGGTATTGACGGCTTCGGCTGGATCGGTCTGGACGGTACGACGCGACTCCTCACGGGTGTCGAGACGCTCCGCATCTTCCAGAGCACCCCTGAGGAGCCCGCGCTAGAGCGGCTCCACCGTCATGACGATCTCGTGGCGGAGCTCGTCCGCAGCGACCTCGCGACACCCACCGCCATCGCCGGGCGTCTTCGTGGCGTGCGGAAGACGGTCTGGAATCGTCTGGGCGCCGGACTCTTCGATTACGGGCAGGAAGCCACTGCGGCGCTCGATCTGCTCTACCAGCACCCCCTCACGAACGAGGCCGACCGCCGACTGCGGAACGCGATCCGAAACGGCGCTACCGATGAGGAACTCGCCGGTCGACTCGCGAGCCTGTACCGCGACGAGCGCCTCGTGATCGAACAGCGCGGGAACGATGCCATTCGGATCGTCAGCGCGATGGGAGTGAAGTAATGCCGGTGTCCCCACTCCTGGCGCTCGTCGAGCAGCGGAAGTTCCGCGAGCTCTTCCGCGACCATCTGCTCTGGTCCAACCCCGACCAGCCGCCGCTCAAGGTGGAAGTCGAAGGGGTCATCTACACCCTGGAGCAGGTCGCCGGATTCAAGGGCCTGCGGGTGTGGCACTGTGCCCAGGTGCCCCCGAAGCGCGTGCAGCGGCTCATCGACCAAGAGGTCGGCACCCGCAGTAGCAGCGAGCGGCTCCTGATCTTCGCGGATGATCGGGTACAGGCGTGGCGCTGGCCGCGACGTGCCCAGCTCGGCGGTGCCAATGCCAAGCTCGTGCTCCACGAGTACAAGGCAGGCTCCGACGACCAGCGACTCGTCCGCCAGCTCGAAGCGATCAAGATCGGCTTCAGCGAGGACCTCAAGCTCCCCGACCTCCTTGCTCGGATGCGCGGGGCGTTTGACCACGAGGCAGAGACCGCGTCGGCTCAGGCCGCACGGCTCATGGGCACGCTCTACACCGAGCTGGAGTCGGCGAAGTGGGACGAGCGGAACGCGACGTTGCTACTGGCTCGCCTGCTGTTCCTCTTCTTCGCTGACGACTCCGCGATGTGGCAGAAGGGACAGGCGAACTGGAGTGGACCGGAGCACCCGTTCCACGACTACCTCGCCAACCACACGACCGGTGGCACGCTGTCCGCCGACCTGGAGGCCCTCTTCGAGGCGCTGGCGACCGAGGAGGCGAAACGCCGGGCCGACCTCGACACCGCTGCGGCGGTGTTCCGCTACGTGAACGGCGGCCTGTTCGACGAGCCACTCCAGATGGGCTCGCTCTCGGCAACGTTCCGCGCAGAACTGATCGCGGCGGGCGAGTTCGATTGGTCGATCATTTCCCCAGCGATCTTCGGCTCGATGTTCCAGACGGTGAAGGACCGGAAAGCGCGTCGCGCTGGCGGCGAGCACTACACGACCGAGGAGAGCATCCTCAAGACCATCGAGCCGCTCTTCCTCACCGAGTTCCGAGACCGACTGGAAGCCGCACGAGGCGACAAGGGACAGCTCACCAAACTGCACAACGACCTTGGCCGCGTTCGCGTACTCGATCCGGCGTGCGGCTGTGGGAACTTCCTCATCATCGCCTACCGGGAGCTGCGCGCGATCGAACTCGACCTGCTCGTCGCGCAGCGGGAGCTGGAAGAAGCGGAGAAGGGGAAGGGCTCTTTCCAGCTGAGCTTCGACGTCAGCGGATTCATCAAGGTCACCGTCGACCACTTCTTCGGCATCGAGATCGAGGAGTGGCCGGCACGCATCGCCGAGACCGCCATGCTCCTCGTCGACCATCTCGCGAATCAGCGCATGGAACAGGACTTCGGCATGGCACCCGACCGCCTCCCAATCCGCATCACGCCGACGATCGTCCACGCGAACGCCCTCCGCCACGAATGGTCAAGCGTCGTGCCGCCGAGCGAGGACGTCATCATCATCGGCAACCCGCCCTTCATCGGCCAGTACACGAAGACCGCGGAGCAGACGGCCGATGCGAAGCGCATCTGGGGGACCCGCTACAACGGCTACCTCGACTACGTCACCTCCTGGTACGCGCTCGCGCTGAAGTACTACGGCAAGCAGGCTGGTAGGTGGGCCTTCGTCTCGACCAATTCCATCGCCCAGGGCGAGGGTGCCGAGTTCTTGTTCCGTCCGATCTTCGGCGCGGACTGGCGGGTCCGGTTCGCTCACCGCTCATTCCAATGGCTGACGGAAGCGCCGGACGGCGCAGCCGTTCACGTCTCGATCATCGGCTTTGACAGGCGCACGGACAACAAGCCGAGGGCGGCGCTATGGGTGTACCCAGAGGGCGGTGTCGGTGACGGCGTCCCCGAGGAGACGGGCAACATCAACGCGTACCTAATGGCTGCGCCGAACACTTTTGTTTCGAGCCAAACTCGACCATTGAGTTCATCTCTGCCCCAGGTGACGAAGGGTAGTCAGCCGACCGATGATGGCAACTTCTTCGTCGAGGACACAGACCTCCCTGCGTTCCGTTCGGACCCGATTGCCGCCAAGTATCTGAGGCCCTTCGTCGGAGCGAGGGAGCTGCTGCATGACGTAGAGCGGTGGTGCCTCTGGATGGTCGGCGCCGACGAAGCGACGATAGAGCGAAGCGTTCTTCTCAAAGAGCGAGTGGATGCGGTTCGAGCGTTTCGTATGGACAGCAAGAAGCCGGCGACCCGCGCGAAGGCGGCTACTGCGCATCTGTTCGACGAGCGTCGTCAGCCCAGCACGAGCTACCTCGCGATTCCGTACCATGTCGGCCAAACGCGGGAGTTCTTCACGGCCAAGAGGCTCACGCCGGATGTCATTTGCGGCAATGCAAATGCTATGACTGACGACCCAGACGGCTTCGGGCTCGGAGTCCTGTCCTCGACCATGTTCATCCTCTGGATGCGTGCGATCGGTGGTCGGATCAAGTCGGACCTCCGGTTCTCGAACACCTTCGTGTACAACTCCTTCCCGCTGCCGGAGCTCACCGCTCAGCAACGCGCTGCCCTGATCGCTGCCGCTGAGCAGCTCGTTCGCGCCCGCGGTGAGTTCCCGGGCAAGTCACTGGCAGATCTCTACGAGCCGGGCCGTATCCCCGAGCCGGTGCTCGTCGCCCACGCGGCGATCGATAAGGTCGTGGACGCCGCCTTCGGCGTCAAGGAGGGTGCCTCCGTCGAGGACCGCCAGCGCCTCATGCTCCGCCGCTACGCCGCACTCACCAAGCAGGAGTCCGACGCCACGCTCTTCGATCTCGGAGCCGGTGAGGAAGTGAGATGAGTCGCCTCTCGATCACCGACAAGACGCTCCTCGAGGCCGTTCTAAGCATGGGCGGCGGGTACCTCCTGGACTTCACCAATTCGTCAATCGGACAGTTCTTCGACGACCTTGGGCTCAACATCTTCGACGACCAGTACGCGGAGTATGGGACGTCCAAGGCTCAGCGCGTTCGGGGCTTCTGGAAGGTCGGAAGCGATGAAGACGTCGCACGCAGTCTTGCCGCGCTCGTCGGGTACATCGCCGCGAAGAAGCTCACCGGGAGTTTTCCCGAGATAGCGGATGAGCAGGTGACGAAGGTCCGCGAGATTGCTACATCCCTAGGGGGAGCTACAGCAGCTCCGGCTGCCAGCTCGCACGGCTCGATTTCCACCGAGGCTACAGTCACGGCGAACCGCATCTCCATCGAGATTCACGAGGACATCTACGACCACATCAAGCGCTATCTCGACAGTGGCGACCACTTCCATGCCGTCGAGGAGTCTTACAAGGTCGTCCGTGAGGCGCTTCGCCAGCTGACCGGGGAGGAAGCAGCGCACAAGGTCTTCAACGAGAACGCCCAGAACCAGCGGCATTATGCCGCCTTGTTTGGCAAAGCGACACCGACGGCGCAAGCCGAAGGTGACTTCTTCCGCGGCGTCGGATACCTCCACCTCGGCATCCAGTTCCTCCGCAACGAGAAGGCGCACTCGCTGGCGACGTTCGTGGAACCGAATCTCGCAATCCACTACATCTCGCTCGCCAGCCTCGCCTACGACCTGATCACGCGAAGTGTGAATCCCGCGATCGCCGCTGAGGTCGAGCAGCTAATCGGCACGGCCCGCGGGTCGTACTCGGCCACGGCCTTCTATCGGGTCTTCGCGAACGGCAAATGGATGGAACGGCTGACCCTTCCTCCGGCCCTGGCATCTCGTTCGACTCGAAGGGCATTGAAGCAGAAGTGGATCGACGAAGCCGACCTGTCTCGTAGCTGGAACACAAGCGAAGCCGTGTTCATGCGGCTCCAGACCGTCGCGAGCGAGGTGATGGGCGAAGACATAGACCGGCTGCTTGACCTGCCGACCAAGGACTCCTACGGCAACGACCAGCTCGCGGGGCTCGAACCGTTCCTGGACTTCATGGTGGAGCGTCACCCAGAGGTGCTTTCGGACCGCGCGAAGGAGCGGCTGGCGGAGCTCAAGGAGTAGTGACGACGCCCAGAGGGCCACTACCGGACCATCTCCGCGTGCGATGACCGATCGTGACCGTGAGCCGGAGGCCTATCTCGCTCGGAACGGAGTCACGTTAGCAGGGCGCCCCGCCTCCTGCGGCCGCCCGGTCCACCGGCGGAGCCGGTCGGGACGAACTCCCAGATCATGGGATGCACGTGCATGGCTAAACGACGGGTACACCTTCTCCATGGCTTGCTGCAGAAGGAGCGGCTTCTCGACATCGACCGCCACGGGCTCGTCGTAACGCCAACCCCGAGAGGAATGCTGGATGCTCAGCGTCCGTCGCCGATCTTCTGAAATCAATCCAAGCCGGTAGGCCCTGCCCACCGCAGCTATCGCCGAAATACCGTACTCCGCCTTCAACTCCAAATAGTCGCGAAGGGTCGAGCGTTCTCCGACCTTGCGTTCGACAGCTCGAGCTGGAAGCAACAAAGCAGCACCGAACTCGAAGGCCGCCCGCTCTTGAGGACTGCGAATCGCGCAACTCACTGAAGCAGCGTGCCGATCCAATATCACGTGACCAAGTTCGTGCGCGATTGTAAGACGCTGAACATCCCCGCGAGCGATGGGATTCGTAGCAACGAGCGGGCGTCGGTTTAGCGCGGTCGGCATCGCGACTCCTGAGACGTCATTTATGTCGCTAGCGTGATCATCGTCGTCCAGTTCAGTAACTACGCCAACACCCAACCGTTCAAGAAGCCGTGTCACATTTCGAACGGGCTCATCAGCAGACAGACCCGAGAGTCCCCTGATCGTGATTGCGGCACGTTCCGGATCGAGCTCCCCTTCGGGGACTGCTTCGACCTCGCGGTATTGCGCCCGCTCGCTCACCGAGTAAAACACTCTCGCGGCCTCTTGAAAGAGTGTGACAGTGCGGTGCTTGTCCGCGGCCCTGGCAGCCGACCGTCGGCGGAACGCGACTGGACCAAGAGGAATCGCAGAACTTGGAACCGAGAAGAAGGAAAGCGGCTCGCCAAACGCCTCGCTCGCCCGAGCGACAAGCTCATGAGTCACCGCAAGCTCACCACGCTCGATCCTAGAAAGACGCGATTGCGTAACATCGAGGCGCTTTCCAAACTCGCTCTGCGAAAGGCCGTGGATTAGCCTGAGCGTTTCAAGTCGAGCGCCATTGTAGGTGTCACTCAACCTCGAACTCCTCGATCGAGACGTCAAACAAGTCCTCGTACTCGTCAGACCCCTCGAATCGCTCGGGCATCGCTGAGATGTCTCGCAGGATGGGGACTTGAAAATCACAGGGTACGTTGCCGCGATACCGTCCCGACCGGATCGTGTGGACTATCCGCATCGACGGCTCCTCCGACCAGATGTTCAGCAAAAGCAAGAGGTCACGGTCCGCAAACAGTGTTGGATCCGCGAAGAGCGCCCTTCCGCCCCACGCAGCCTGTCGCGCCTGCGTATGACCTGCATGAGGAATGCCATTCGTTGTGACCGTGCTTTCCGATAGCACCCGGAGCGAAGACGCCGAAGTAGGGTGCTGAAGGAACATCTGCTCACTACGCCTCGGATTGCCGCTGAGTTGCCATCCATCCGGAAGCTCTGACCCGTTCAATGCCGCACGAAGGTCCGCTCGCACACTGAGCGCGTGCAGGTGGGGGTGATCGTCTCGCGAATGCTTGATGTTCCGCCTTGTATCTGCGATCGCAATGTCAAGTGCGTCGTAGAGCGACGGACTCAACGTGCGGCCCTGCCCTGTGAAGAACTGACGTGTTACATCATCAAGCATGTTATGCAGAGTAGCGTCGCGGCGCATATTATTCAAGACGTTGAAACCCCGTGCCTCGACCTGGAGTCGCACCTCATCCGCTGGTTCGCCGGTGACGGCCGCTACACCGTGCTCAACGGCAACGAGGGCATCACGGATGCCGCCTACTTCGACCGCGACACCTACCGCGAGTCGTTCCGCGACGTGTTCGAGCGGCTGCGCGAGGAGGGGCTGTTCGCCCGCAGCATCCCCGAGATCGAGAACGACGACCTCTTCAAGCTGTCGCCGTTCAAGGCGCTCACCCGCGATCAGGCGATCGCCGTCGAGGACATCCTCGACGGGCTGTTCGCCGACCTCGGCACCGGTGCCCGCACCACGAGCGTCGTACAGGGCAACCCGGGGACCGGGAAGACGATCGTCGCGATTTTCCTGATGAAGCTGCTCGCCGACATCCGCGACTACGACGACGCCGAGCTGCGCCCCGAGGACTCGATGCTCGCCGAGTACTTCGTGCCCGAGAACCGCGAGCTGCTGCGCGAGTTCCGGATGGCGCTGGTGGTGCCGCAGCAGTCGTTACGGAAGTCGATCCAACGGGTCTTCAAGAAGACGCCGAAGCTGCACCCCTCGATGGTGCTGTCGCCGTTCCAGGCGGGCAGCGCCGAGAAGCCCTTCGATCTGCTGCTCGTCGATGAGGCGCACCGGCTCGGCCAGCGCTCCAACCAGTCGTCGGGACCGCTCAACAAGCAGTTCACCGACATCACCACCCGCCTCTTCGGGCACGACGACAAGTGGAAGACCCAGCTCGACTGGCTGCTCGCGCAGAGCGACCACCGCATCCTCATGCTCGACACCGACCAGAGCGTGCGGCCGTCGGACCTCAGCGCGGCCACCACCGCGCGCCTCATCGCGGAGGCGCGGGACAACGATCGCCTGTACCCGCTCACCTCGCAGATGCGAGTGAAAGCCGGAGCGGACTACGTCGCCTATGTGCGCGCATTGCTCCGCGGGGAACCCACCGGCTCAATCGACCTCGGCGAGTACGACCTCCGCTTCTTCGACGATCTGGGTGCCATGCGGCGTGAGCTGCTGACTCGGGAGTCCGAGCATGGTCTTGCACGGCTCGTCGCCGGCTACGCGTGGGACTGGCGCAGCAAGAAGGACAAGTCCGCCTACGACATCGAGCTCGACGGACTGCGGCTCCGCTGGAACACAACCGCCACCGACTGGGTGCACTCCCCCACCTCCGTCGACGAGGTGGGCTCCATCCACACCGTGCAGGGCTACGACCTCAACTACGCCGGCGTCATCATCGGACCCGACCTGCGGCTCGATCCCGCGACCGGCCGCATCGTCGCCGACCGCGAGAGCTACCGCGATCAGCGCGGCAAGGAGAACAACCCCACGCTCGGGCTCGTGTACACGGATGAGGACCTGCTGCGGTACATCGTCAACGTGTACGCGGTACTGCTGACGCGCGGCATCCGCGGAACGTATGTGTATGTCGTGGATGCCGGGCTGCGGGAGCGGCTGCGGGGGTTGCTGGCGATCTCAGGGGTTTCTTAGTTCACCGCGGTACCGTAGGGTACTCGGATACCACTCCGCACGCACCCGTATCCAAAGGCACGCATTCCCATGGTCGCCACCAGTCCCATCAAGGTCAGTCCCGCCACCGATGAGCTTCTCACCGAGGCCTCCCACTTCCTCGGCCGCTCCAAGAAGGACATCGTCGACATCGCCGTGCGCGAGTACGTGGAGCAGCATCGCGACGAGATCACTGCCGGCGTGCGAGCCTCGCTCGACCGGCTCGACGGCACGCGTGCAAGCCTGATCGCCGAAGTCACCGGCCTGTCCCGCGAGCGCCTCGAGGAGCTGGGCGGATTCGACGAGGCGTGACGGCTTACGGCGGTAGTGGCCGTACGAACGGGCCATCGCATAGCTGACTTCACGCGAGTCGATGTCACCGGCCTCTGCCACTATTCGAACATGACCACCACTCAGCCCGATGTTTTCGCCGCCGGTGCGCGCGATGCCCTCCACGATGCGTTCGGCGCCGAAGCGGAGTTCCGTGACGGGCAGCTTGAAGCGATCCAGGCACTTGTCGTCGACCGCGCTCGCCTGCTCGTGGTGCAACGCACGGGCTGGGGCAAGAGCATCGTCTACTTCGTCGCTACGAAGCTCCTCCGTGCCGAGGGCGGCGGGCCCACCGTCATCATCTCGCCGCTCCTCGCCCTGATGCGCGACCAGCAAGCGATGGCAGTCCGCATGGGGTTGCGGGCCGCGACGCTCAACAGCAGCAATCGAGACGAGTGGGAGAGCATCGAATCGCAGCTCCTCGCCGACCACATCGACGTGCTGCTCATCTCTCCCGAACGGTTGAACAACGCCGACTTCCGCGATCGGCTGCTCGTGCCGCTGACATCGCGCACGGGCCTCTTCGTCGTCGACGAGGCACACTGCATCTCCGATTGGGGCCACGACTTCCGTCCCGACTACCGACGCATCACTCGCGTGCTCAGCTTGCTCCCCGCCGGCGCACCCGTGCTCTGTACGACCGCAACCGCGAACGACCGGGTCATCGCCGACATCGTCGCCCAGCTGGGAGACGATGTTCAGATCTCACGTGGTCCTCTCGATCGAGAGAGCCTCGCCCTCGCCGCGGCCCACCTCGACACAGCGGCTGAGCGCCTCGCCTGGCTCGCAGAATGGATCCCGACGCGAGAAGGAACCGGAATCGTCTATGCCCTCACCGTGGGCGACGCCACCCGCGTGAGCGACTGGCTCCGTAGTCGCAACATCAGTGCGATCGCGTACTCGGGAGATGACGACGCAGAGACTCGCCTCGAGGTCGAACGCGCGCTGAGATCCAACGAGGTGAAGGTCGTGTGCGCCACCTCCGCGCTCGGAATGGGATTCGACAAACCGGACGTCAGCTTCGTGGTCCACTATCAATCGCCAGACTCACCCGTCGCCTACTACCAGCAGGTCGGTCGGGCCGGCAGATCGGTCGAACACGCGGATGGTGTGCTCCTGGTGGGCACCGAGGACTCCGAGATCTGGGACTGGTTCATGCGGTCCAGCCTTCCCGTCGCAGACGAGGCGCGTGCGGTGGTCGACCTTCTCGCCGGCACACAGGACTGGACGCATCTGAGCGCCCTCGAGTCACAGGTCAACTTGTCGAAAGGTCGGCTCACGGGACTGCTGAAGGTTCTCGAGGTGGAAGGAGCGGTCGAGGCAGATGGGTTCCGCTACCGACGAACCCTGGCGCCCTGGGCTTTCGACGCGGAACGCATAGATCGCGTCCGCGTCGCTCGTCTCGAGGAACAGCAGGCGATGCGTGACTACGCCGAGACAACGGGATGCCGAATGCACTTCATCCGCGAGCAGCTCGATGATCCGGAGGCAACCGACTGCGGGCGATGCGACAACTGTCGAAAGACGCGTATCACCGCGGCATCCAGCCAGACCATCATCGAGGCGATCAACTTCATCCGACAGCGCCCGGCGATCATTGAGCCACGGAAGAAATGGACGCTGCCCCGGAGTGGCATGATCGCGCGTGACCATCAGCTTGAACAGGGTCGGGCTCTGGGATACCTCTCCGACGCGGGATACGGACGGGCCCTGCTGCGAGCTAAGCGTGACCACACACTCGTCCCCGACGAGATCGTCGACGCCGCAGCCGAACTCATTCGGGAATGGCTACCCGACTTCGATGGTGCGATCGTCCCTGTCCCCACCGCCGACCAGACGCGCACCCTCGTTCCCGACTTCGCCCAGCGCCTGGCGGCGCGCCTCGATCTTCCGTTCCATGACGTGGTGAGGAAGTCGCACGCAACCCGCCCACAGAAGCTCATGAATAACAGCGCCCAGCAGTTCGGAAACGTGTCGGATGCCTTCCTCGTCACCGAAACCGATCTCGCCGGCCCGGTACTTCTCGTCGACGACGTGTCAGACTCGAGGTGGACGATGACGGTGATCGCGGACCTGCTCGCCGATGCAGGAGTACGAGGGATCTACCCGTTCGCGATAGCCCGAACGAAGGGATGACGTCCATGAGGGACATCGAACTCCTCGCGCAGGCCCTCGTGAGTCGCGCCGTCCCCTCACCCGTTGCCCCACTCTCCTCGCGAGAGTTCTGGGAAGTGGCACGGACCGCACCGCTTGACGCCCTCCCGGGCCGCACGGCCACCCAGCTATCGGCTGACCTCGGCCTCACGCCGAAGATCGCTGAACGAGTTCCGGACCTCCTGGGCCGCACCCGAGCGCTGGCCCTCGCGACGGAAGAGTTGAAGCACAAGGGATTCTGGGTACTCACCGGAGTCAGCGACAGCTACCCGCCGCGTCTTCGCGATCGTCTCGGAGACAACGCGCCGGGACTCCTCACCGGGGTGGGCAATGCGGCACTCATCCATGAAGACGGGCTCGGAGTGGTCGGCTCACGCGATATCCCGCTCGAGAGCATCGACGTAGCGCGCCGACTAGCGCGGGCAGCCACCGATCATGGCATCCCCATCGTTTCGGGAGCCGCGCGCGGGGTGGATCAACACGCGATGAATGCAGCCTTCCAGTTCGGCGGTCGGGTCGTCGGAGTGCTCGCCGACTCGTTGACGCGCGCAGCGTCAGGTCCGGCAACCCGCCGCGGGATCGCCAGTGAGCAGATCTGTCTCGTCACGCCCTACTCGCCCAACGCCCCCTTCTCGACCGGGAACGCGATGGGACGCAACAAGGTCATCTACGCACTCTCCCGAGCCGTCGTCATCGTCCGAAGCGAAGAAGGGTCCGGCGGCACATGGGCCGGCGCGACCGAGGCGCTCTCTAAGAAGTACTCCACCGTCTACTCGTGGCTCGGAGCCGGAACCACATCGGGAAACGAGGCCCTCCTGCGAGAAGGCGCGCGAGCACTCCACCCCGACGATGATCTCGTCGCCGTGCTCAACGGGCCGCCCGTCGAGGGCGGCCCGAAGTCCCATGACAGCATTTCCGTGGCGCTTTTCTGACCCCGTCGGCGCCTCCGCTCCTACCCCAACAACCCCCACAACGCGCTCTCCCCCACCACCGGAATCCCGTAGTCACGCGCCTTCCGTGCCTTGCCCGACAGCGAGTCGGGGTCGGCAGCCACTACGAGCGCCACCTTCTTCGTCACGGCTGGCCAGGGCGTGAAGCCACGCGCCACCAGCTCCAGCTCGATCGCCGAGCGCGGCAGGCTCATCTCACCGGTCAGCACGACGAGATCTCCCGGCGCGAGCGAGAACACGTGCGCCGACGACCCAGAGGATGCCGGCGCCGCGACCCAGCGAGACGCATCCGTCGCCTCGCCGATCGCGTCCGTCGGGATGTCGAGCAGGTCGGCGACCGCCACCAGGTCGGCGAGCTCGGCGTCCGTCAGCTCTCCATCAGCCCACGCGACGGTGGCGAGGTCGTCGAAGTAGCGGCGGTGCAGCGCGACGACCGTGGCGCGGTCGATGGCGAGATCCTCCGCGAGCGCCACGAGAGCGTGCGCCTCCGTCGCCGAGATGTGGCGATCGATGAGGGCGCGATCGAGCATCGCCAGGTATTCGCCCTGCTCGGCGGGCCCCGCGAACTCCGGCAGCTTGCGGGTGATGCGCTCCAGGAATGTCGCCGCCGTGATCTCCACAGCCACCTCGGGGCGGACGCACCAGGCGTGCGTCACTACGACATTTGGAACCGGCGGCCACCCGAACGCCGATGCCCGTTCGAGCGCCTCGAACCAGAGCGAGGTGTTCGGATCGGCCGCCATGTACGCCGACAACAGGCTCGCCGTCGCGAGCGCATCGACGCTCGCGCGGTGCGCTCCGTCGAGAGGGATGTCGAACGCGTCGCAGCAGTCGGCGAGCGCCCGGCCCGAGCCCGGCAGGTAGTCGCGCGCGAGCAGCATCGTGCAGAGGAACTCCGGCCGCTGCCACAGCTCGACCCCCGCCGCCTCCAGCTCGGCGAACAGGAACCCCGAGTCGAACCGCGCGTTGTGGGCCACCGGAACCCGCCCCGCAAGCAGCTCCACAAGCTGCGGCACGACCTCCGCGAAGCTCGGCGCGTCGAGGATGTCAGCCGCCCGGATGCCGTGGATCTGCTGCGGCCCGAGGTCGCGCCCCGGGTTGAGCAGCGTCTCCCACCGGCCGGTGATGAGGCCGTGGTCATCGACATGCACCACGGCGAGCTCGACGATGCGATCGTGGCCGCCCGGGAACAGCCCCGTCGTCTCCAGGTCGATCACGGCGAAGCCGGGTCCGGCCATGTGTCCTCCTCGGGTTGAGGCGAGCGTAGGAAATGCAGCCGACCGTCGGCGACTCCCCGTTCTGGCGTCACTCGGCGCGTAGATGTCCACAAGCACGGCAGTTGGCGAGTTCTCCACTGAGTACGGATACCGCAACCCCGACGATGATCGTGCGCCGCCATCCTGGACCGCATGACGCTCGCCGAACCGACCATCCTGCGCAGCACGAACGCTGCCGACCTGCTCGCCACCGTCCCCGCCATCTGCGGCTTCACCGCCCGCAACAGCGTCGTCGTGATCCCGTTCGCGGGCAAGCGCTCGCGCGGGGCGATGCGGATGGACCTGCCACCCTCGTCGACCGCCGCCGGCATCCGCGCCGTCGCGCAGACCATCACCGGGATGCTTCGCCGGATGCCCGACTGCACCGGGCTCGCCGTCATCATCTACACCGACGAGACCTTCGCGTCGCGCGGCGGCATCCCGCACCTCGACCTCTGGCGCGCCCTCGCACCCAAGCTGCGCCGCACCGGGATGCAGCTGAAGGAGGCCGCGTGCGTCGCGCCGGACGGATGGGCGAGCTACCTCGACCCCGCCCGCCCGGTGGGAGGCCGCCCGCTCTCCGAGATCACCGAGAGCCGTATGGCGCTCGAGGCGGTCTTCGTGTCCGACGAGCTCCGCGACATCGCCTCCTGGAACGAGCTCCCCGACGCCGAGCCGCGTCTCGCGCGGCTGGTGGCGCAGGCGGAGGCCGATCTCGGCTTCCTGGGCGTGCGGGTCGACGCGTTCGGTATCGAGCACGACGCCGACCCGGACCCCGTCGGGCTCGCCGAGCGGATGCTGGCGGTGCCTGCGGCCGAACTCGGCGCGCAGTGCCTCGCCGAGATCGTCGTGACCGCGCATGTGCCCGCGCTCCGCGACGTGCTGCTACACGCGCTGGCCGGCGGTCGAGAGCTCGGTGAGGCGGCCCTCGAGCGATCGCTCGAGAGCATCCGCATCCGCGGGAAGACCGGCGAGAGCTTCGACGAGCAGGCGCTGCAGCGCATCGAAAGCGGGGAACGCGACGACGACGAGCTGTTCATGATCGGCATGTCGCAGCGGCGGCCCGGCGGCGACCGCCTCAACCGAGCCATCGAGGCGCTGCGTCAGGCGGCCGCGCACGCGCCCACGAGCCGCCGCGCGGGCACCCTCTGCCTGCTGACCTGGATGCTGTGGGCACGCGGGTCCATGACGGCCGCCCACCGCATGCACGAGCTCGCGCGCGACTGCAATCCGGAACTGCTGATGGTGGAGACACTCGGCTGGCTGCTCGCGTCCGGGATGCCGCAGTGGGCGTTCCGCGCACCGGACGACACTTCTGTACAAAAGAATGACTGACTTGTACGCTCTCGGCATGGCCGAGATCTCCGTCTCCGACGCACGCGCGACCCTGCCCGAGGTGATCGAACGAGCGCGCACGGAGGCCGTCTTCGTCACCCGCCACGGCAAGACACAGGCGGTGATCGTCAGCCCCCAGCAGTACGACCGACTCGTCGACGCACTCGAGGAGCAGGAGGACGTACGCGCCTTCGACGCCGCAATCGCCGAAGGCGGAGAACCGATCCCCTGGGACCAGGTGAAGGCCGACCTCGGCTGGTGACTCAAGCCACGTGAGCTATCGCATCGAAGTGCTTCCCCCGGCGGCGCGCGCACTTCGCCGCGTTCACCCGCAGCAGCGCGGCAGAATCCTGGGGGCCATCATGTTGCTCGCCGAAGACCCCCGACCGCCCGCCGCGCGGAAGCTGCAGGGGCGCGACGGATACCGGGTACGCGTCGGCGACTACCGCATCCTGTACACGATCGACGACGGGGTGCTACTGGTCGTCATCGTCACCGTGGGGCACCGGCGCGACGTGTATCGGCCCTGAGGCGTCAGCCGAGCCCGGTATGCGCCGCCCAGCGGGCCGCAGCCGCGTCCGCCGCCGCCTCGATGAGGGCGTGCAGCTCGGGGCGGTCGGGAACGGCGAAGGAGACGTAGCCGCCGCGACCTCCGGCGACCGGGCGACCGTAGGCCTTGGCGGCGAGGGAGCCGTCGGGCAGGAGGCGCACGGTGATCGACTGGAGCACGTACTCCTCGCCGCGGCGGATGTCGGTCCACTGGAGCTCGGCGGGGACCGGGACGTTGAGGGCGAGGGCGGCTACGTCGACGGGCATGGGTCAAGTGTGGGGTGGTTTCGATACGCCCGCTACGCGGGCTACTCAACCGAGTGCATGCTATTTTCAGTGAGTGGTGAAAATAGAGACACTCGAGCGGCCCGGGGCCATACTCAGCTACCTCGACACCGGCCGCCACGGACGAGCGCTCGTGCTCGTGCACGGTGCCGGGGTCGACCGTGGCATGTGGGCACCGCAGCTCGATACCCTCGGCGCGGCGGGCCACCGGGTGATCGCGGTCGACCTCCGGGGGCACGGCGCGTCGACGCTCGACCCCGGGGTGCGCGTCACGGCATCCGACCTCCTCGACGACCTCGTCGCGCTGCTGCAGCACCTGGCGCTCCCGAGCCCCGTGCTGGTCGGCCACTCGCTCGGCGGCAACCTGGCGCAGGCGCTCGTGCGGCGGCATCCGGCGCTCGCCGGCGGGCTCGTCGCGATCGACTGCACCTGGAACACCGGCCCGCTCACCGCACTCGACCGCCTCGGCCTGCGCATCGCGGCGCCCTCGCTCGCGCTCGTCCCCGCCCGCCTGCTGCCGGGGCTCATGGCGTCCGCATCCGCCGTCACCCCGGACGCCGTGGCCGCGCTCGAGCTCATGTTCGCGCGGATGCCGAAGGCCCGCTTCCTCGACGTATGGCGCGCGACCACCGCCCGCGTCGACCCCGAACCGGGCTACCGCACGCCCGTGCCGCTCACGCTCGTGCGCGGCGCGCGCGACCGTACCGGCAACATCGCGACCGCGATGCCGGCGTGGGCGCGCGCCGAGGGCGTCGCCGAGCACGTCATCGCCGACGCCGGTCACGTGCCGACGCTCGACGCCCCGGATGCCGTGACCGCGATCCTGCGGGAGGCGGCGCGATGACGACCCCGAGCCCCGGCGAGCGGGAGCGGTTCGTCGACTCCGTCGGCGAGGTGCTCGCATCGTGGAACCTCCCCCGCGCCACCGGCCGGGTGTACGGGGCGCTGCTGTTGCGCGACGCCCCGGCGACCTTCGAGGAGCTCCGCGCCGAGCTCGGCCTGAGCGCCGGCGCCGTCAGCACGGGCGTGCGCGACCTCGTGAGCTGGGGCCTCGCCCGCACCATCCCCCAGCCCGGCAGCCGCCGGCTGCGGATCGAGGCGGCCGGCGGCTTCGAGCAGCTGCTCGCGGCCAGCCACGTCCGCACCCGGGCCTTCATCGAGGTGCTGCGTGGGGGCGCGGGGCTCGCGGACGGCCCGGATGCGGCGGCCCGCCTCGGCGACGTCACGGGGCTGTTCGAGGCGTACGTCGAGGCGGGCGAGCGGATGCTGCGGGAGCGCGTCACGAAAGGGTGAGGGCGTCCCGCCGGTCGAGTGGTGCCGCGCCCGCACCGCCGCCGGTCGAGTGCCGCCGCGACAGCGCCGGTGTATCGAGACCCCCAGCACGCGCGACGCGCGAGGGCATGCATGCCCCGACGCCATCCGCGGTGCTGAGGTTTCGATACGCGTCGCGTGCCTTCGGCGCGCGGCGCTACTCAACCAGCGGTGACGGCACAAGGTCGTCGAGGACGAGGGCGGGCACGATCAGCCGCCCCCACCGCTGGTCGAGTGCCGCCGCGACAGCGGCGGTGTATCGAGACCCCCAGCACGCGCGACGCGCGAGGGCATGCATGCCCCGACGCCACCCGTGGTGCTGGGGGTTTCGATACGCGTCGCGTCGCTTTCGCGGCGCGGCGCTACTCAACCAGCGGAATGGAGGCGCTCGCGCCTCAACCGGCGAGAAGGGGGAGTCAGAGCGCCGCCCCGAGCCACAGCCCCAGGCCCGCGAGCGCCGTCGCCGCGACGAGCTGGCCGACGGCGTTGAGCAGCCCCGCCCCGAGGCGGCGCTCCTGCAGCAGCCGCACGGTCTCGAAGCTCGCGGTCGAGAACGTCGTGTAGCCGCCGAGGAACCCGGTGCCGAGCGCCCACTGCCACTCCCCCGCGAGCACGCCCGAACCGACGAGCCCCACGAGCAGGCCGAGCAGGAACGAGCCCGAGAGGTTGATCGTGAGGGTGCCCCACGGCATCCGGGCCCCGAACCGCGACCGCACGAGCCCGTCGAGCACGAAGCGCGCGACCGCGCCGACGCCCCCCGCGAGCGCCACGACGAGGAACAGCAGGGGTGTCATCCGGCCGCCTCCGAGGTACCGCCGAAGCGGGCGCGGTGCGCGGCCGCCGCGAGCAGGATGCCGGCCGTCGTCGCGAGCGCCCCCACGACCACGGTCCCGAGCGCGTACGCCGCCCCGAGCCATCCGTGGCCGGCGCCGAACAGCGACGCGGTGTCGGTGGCGAGGGCGCTGTAGGTCGTGAAGCCACCCATGAAGCCGGTGCCGAGCAGCAGCCGCAGCGTGCGGCGGATGCCGTGGTCGGGTCCGCGGCGCACGAGCGCCTCGAGCAGCACCCCGAGCAGGAACGCTCCCGCGAGGTTGGCGGCGAGGATCGCCCAGGGCACGCCCCCGGTCGGCGGGATCAGAAGGCCGAGCCCCTCGCGCGCCGCCGTGCCGACGGCACCGCCCGCGAACACGACCCCGAGGTACGCGGGCCGCAGGTGCACCGGCGCGGGCGGGCCGGGCGGCGCCTCGGCGACCTCGACATCCGGATCGAGCGGCAGCTCGGCGAACTCGTCGTCCGAGGCGGATGCGGGGGTGGCGGACATGTGGCTCCTTCCCTACCGGCGCGAGGGCAGGCTCGCGCTCACCGGTAGGGACTGTTGTCGGAGATCCGAGGTTGGGGACGGCCAGCCCCACGGCCGTGCCGCGACATGCGCGACCTGTCGATGGTAGCGCGGCTCGACCGGCGGGGCGTGGAACGGGGCTCAGCATCGCGGTACTACTCCGGTAGCATCGGAGTATGACCAGTGTGAAGGTGAGCGTCAGCATCCCGCCCGACGACCTCGCCTACCTCGACACCCAGACGCTCGCGGGCCGCTACCCCAGCCGGTCGGCGGCGCTGCACGACGCGATCCGGATGCTGCGCGAGAGCGAGCTCGCGGACGCCTACGCGGAGGCGTTCGCCGAGTGGCGGGACGACGCGTGGGACGACGCGACGGCCGACGGGCTGGGCGCGTGACGGATGCCGTGCTGCTCCGCCGGGGCGCGATCGTCATGGTGGACTTCGACCCGGCGATCGGCTCGGAGGCGGGACGAGCCCGTCCCGCGGTCATCGTGAGCAACAACGCCGCCAACGCAGCGGCCACCCGCGGCGGCGGGGTCGTGACGGTGGTGCCGCTCACGAGCAACACGAGCCGCGTCTACCCGTTCCAGGTGCTCCTGCCCGCGCACGCGACGGGTCTGCCTCGCGACTCGAAGGCGCAGGCGGAGCAGGTGCGCACGGTCGCGGTCTCGCGCATACGCTCCGCCACCGGGTGGACGACGACCGAGCTCATGCACGAGCTCGACGCGGCGCTCCGGCGCCATCTCGCGTTGTAGGCGGGTCTCGCCAGGAGGTAAGGTAAGCCTTACCAACCCGGAAGGCACCACCCATGGCCCGCGGATTCCAGGGCGCCATCATGCGCGGCTTCGGCGCGCACGACCACCTCGCCACCGTCACCTCCACCGAGCACCTCGCCCCGCACTTCCTGCGGGTGCGGATGAACGCCCCGCGGCTCTTCGACGACGCCACGACCTCACCCACCGAGTGGGTGCGCATCTGGTTCCCCGACCCCGCGGGCGGAGACGCCGAGCACCAGCGCGCCTACACCTTCAGCGAGACCGACCCCGAGACGGGCGACTTCGCGTGCGACTTCGTGCTGCACGAGCCGGCCGGCCCGGCATCCGCGTGGGCCTCCGCCGCCCAGCCGGGCGACACGATCGTCGTCACCCCCTTCGGCTCCGACCGCGTCACGATCCCCGAGGAGCTGCCCGCGGGCTACCTGCTCGTCGGCGACTCGGCGTCGGTGCCCGCCATCAACTCGATCATCCGCGCGCTGCCGCCCGAGCTGCCGGTCGAGCTCTACCTCGAGCAGCACGACCCCGACGACGTGCTCATCCCGCTCGCCCCGCATCCGCGGCTCGCCGTGCACTGGGCGCCGCGCTCGGAGGGGACGGATGCGCTCGCAGCCGCGATCGAGGACCGCGACTGGACCGACTGGACCGCCTGGGGCGCGCCCGAATCCACGACGCTCAAGCACGTGCTGGCCCGGCTCAAGGGCGAGTTCGGGTTCCCGAAGACGGAGGTGAAGGCGCGCGCGTACTGGATCCATGGTCGCGCGATGGGGAAGCTGCGGGACGACCCGAAGCCGGCCGCGGAGGCTCCCGAGGCGCGCCCCCAGGCGGCGCCGGAGGGCGCGGCGGCCGAGCCGGTGGCCCCGAGACGCGGCGCGGCACGGCGCACCTCGACCACCTCGACCGGCTGGCGCTCGCAGGCGGGTTCGCGCCTCATCGCCCCGCTCAAGCCGACGTTCATCGCGGCCGGCGTGCTGCAGGGCCTCGTCACGCTCGTGCAGCTCGCGCCGTGGGTGCTGCTCGTCGAGCTGGCCCGCGTGCTCGTCACGGGCGGCGAGCCCGCCACGATGTGGGCGCTCGGCGTCGCGGCGGTCGTGCTGCTCGGCGTCGGCACCCTCCTCGAGACGGCCCTGCTGCTCTGGGTGCACGCCGTCGACGCGCGGTTCGCCCGCGGCATCCGCTCCCGCCTCACCGACAAGCTCGCCCGGCTGCCGCTCGGCTGGTTCGACGCGCGCGGCTCGGGCGGGGTCAAGAAGGTCGTCGACGACGACACCCTCGCCCTGCACTACCTCACGACCCACGCGGTGCCGGATGCGGTGGCCGCGGTCGTCGCGCCCCTCGCCGTGCTCGGCTACCTCTTCGTCGCCGACTGGCGCATCGCCCTCGTGCTGTTCGTGCCCGTGCTCGTCTACGTGTTCACGATGGCGGCGATGGTGTTCCAGTCCGGCCCGAAGATCGCCCAGGCCGGGCGCTGGGCCGAGCGCATGAATGCGGAGGCCGCGGGCTACCTCGAGGGCCAGCCGGTCGTGCGCGTCTTCGGCGGTGCCGCCGCGTCCACCTTCCGTCGCCGGCTCGATGGCTACATCGCCTTCCTCAACGAGTGGCAGCGGCCGTTCACGGGCAAGAAGACGGTCATGGACCTCGTCACCCGCCCCGCGACCTTCCTGTGGCTCATCTGCGGCATGGGCGTGCTGCTCGTCACGACGGGTGCGATGCAGCCGATCGGGCTCATCCCGTTCCTGCTGCTCGGCACGACCTTCGGCGCGCGGCTGCTCGGCATCGGCTACGGCCTCGGCGGTCTGCGCGACGGGCTGCAGGCCGCGCGCCGCATCCAGCTCGTGCTCGACGAGCCCGAGCTCGGGGTGCGCGAGCCCGAGGAGGACGGCGCGGATGCGGGCCGAGCGGATGCGGGCCGGGCGGATGCGGGCCTCGTCGAGTTCGACCACGTCACCTTCGGCTACCGCGCCGACGCCCCCGTGCTGCACGACGTCGAGCTGCGGCTCGAGCCCGGCACGGTCACCGCGATCGTCGGGCCGTCGGGCTCGGGCAAGTCGACGCTCGCCGCACTGCTCGCGCGGTTCCACGACGTGCAGGGCGGCGGCATCCGGCTGGACGGGCGGGACCTGCGCAGCCTCACCGCCGACGAGCTCTACGCGCGGCTCGGGTTCGTGTTCCAGAACCCGCAGCTCGTCGCCGGCACGGTGCACGACAACATCGCCCTCGGCTCCCCCGATGCCACGCGCGAGCGGGTGGAGCAGGCGGCGCGCGAGGCGCAGCTGCACGACCGCATCCTGCAGTTGCCGGACGGCTACGACACCCGCCTGGACGGCGCGTCGACCCTCTCGGGCGGCGAGCGCCAGCGGCTCGCCATCGCGCGGGCGCTGCTCTCCGACCCGGGCGTGCTCGTGCTCGACGAGGCGACGGCGTTCGCCGACCCCGAGTCGGAGTTCCTCGTGCAGCAGGCGCTCAGCCGCCTCACGCGGGGACGCACGGTGCTCGTGATCGCGCACCGCCTGCACACCGTGACGGCCGCCGACGCGATCGTCGTGCTCGAGCGCGGGCGCATCGTCGAGCGCGGCACGCACGACGCGCTGCTCGCGAAGGACGGCCGCTACCGGGCCCTGTGGCACGCTCGACCGGCCACCGCCGAGCCGGAGGGGGCGACCCGATGATCCGCACGCTGCTCGCCCTCATGCCCGCGCACGCGCGCGGTCGCATCGCGCTGTACGCAGTGCTCTCGGTACTCTCGGTCGCGATCCGCGCGACCGGGGCGGTGCTGCTCGTGCCGCTCGTCGCCGCGCTCTTCGGGCCGGATCCGGCCCGCGCCTGGCCGTGGTTCCTCGGCCTCACGGGCGCGACCGTGCTCGCCTGGACCATCGACACGGTGCTCTCCCGGCTCGGCTTCGAGCTGGGCTTCGCGCTGCTCGACTCCGCCCAGCACGAGGTCGCCGACCGCCTGACGCGTGTGCGGATGTCGTGGTTCGACGCCGCCAACACGGCGCAGGCGCGGCAGGCGATCGCCACCGCCGGGCCCGACCTCGTGGGCCTCGTCGCCAACCTCATGACCCCGCTCGTGAACGCGCTGCTGCTCCCCGTCGCGCTCGGCCTCGCGCTGCTCGCGGTCGCCCCGCCGCTCGGCGTCGTCGCGCTCGTCGCCGTGCCGGTGCTGCTGCTCGCGCTGTGGGGCTCGGGACGCATCACCCGCCGGGCGGATGCCGAGGCCGCCGCGAGCAACACGGAGCTCACCGAGAGCCTCGTCGAGTTCGCCCGCACCCAGGCGGCGCTGCGCGCGGCCCGCCGCGTCGACGCCGAGCGCAGCCGCACCGGCGCCGCGATCGCCGCGCAGCACGGTGCCATCGTGCGGCTCCTGCTGCTGCAGATCCCGGGGCAGGTGCTGTTCGGCGTGGCCGCCCAGCTCACGCTCCTCGCCCTCGCGGGCACGGCGGCGTGGCTGGGTGTGAGTGGCGCCGTCAGCGCGCCGGAGGCGGTCGCGCTCGTCGTCGTCATCGCGCGGTACCTCGAGCCCGTCACGACGCTGGGCCAGCTCGCGCCCGCACTCGAGGGGGTCACCGCGACGCTGCGCCGCATGCGCGTCGTCGTCGAGGCGCCCGTCGGCGGCACGGCGGGCACCGCATCCGAGGTGCCGGACACCGCCCCGCGCGTCGCGCTCGAGGGCGTCACCGTGCGGCACGGCGCGACGACCGTGCTCGACGGCTTCGACCTCGTGCTCGAACCGGGCACGACGACGGCGATCGTCGGGCCGTCGGGAGCCGGCAAGACCACGGTGCTGGGCGTCATCGCGGGGCTCGTCGAGCCGGATGCGGGGCGCCTGACGGTCGACGGCCGCGACGTGCGCGAGCTCGACGCCGACGCGCGCCGGGCGCTCGTGAGCGTCGTGTTCCAGCATCCGTACCTCTTCGACGGCGGCGTGCACGACAACGTGCGCGTCGGCGACCCGTCGGCGGACGAGGATACGGTGGCGGCCGCGCTCGCGCTGGCCCGCGTCGACGAGGTGGTGGCGCGGCTGCCTGAGGGCTCCGCCACGCGGGTCGGCGAGGGCGGCTCGATGCTGTCGGGCGGTGAGCGTCAGCGCGTGTCGATCGCGCGCGCCGTGCTGAAGCCCGCGCCCGTGCTGCTCATCGACGAGGCCACCTCGGCGCTCGACACCGAGAACGAGGCGGCCGTCGTCGCGGCGATCGCCGACGACCCGCGACCGCGCACCCGCGTGATCGTCGCCCACCGCCTCGCGAGCATCGCCCACGCCGACCGGGTCGTGTTCCTCGAGCGGGGACGCATCGTCGAGGACGGCTCCCCCGCCGAGCTCGACGCGGCTGGCGGGCGCTTCGCCGAGTTCTGGGCGCAGCAGCGCGCGGCGGCGGAGTGGGTGCTGGGCGGCACCCCGAGCCGCTAGGGGGTGTCTGACAAACCCGCGCCCGGACGAGGACGCCGCCGGTCGGCGCGATCGCAAGGCGGAAGAGGAGTCGATAGCGGCGCTATCGGCGACGATGACAACGCCGCGAGCGCGCCGACCGGCGACGCCGCAGCGGGTGGGGGTTTGTCAGACACGCCCTAGGCCGACGCGGCGCCGGAGCTCCGCAGCCGCGGGCTCCAGCACCGGGCCGTCACGCCGATCGCGTTCCACGCGTTGATCGTCACGATGAGCGCGAGGAGCGCGGCCAGCTGCGCCTCGGTGAAGTGGGCTCGGGCCTCCTCGACGACCGACTCCGGCACATGGGTCTCCGAGAGCCGGGTCACCGATTCGGTGAGGCGCAGGGCCGCACGCTCGGCGGCGGTGAAGAACGGCGAGTCCTCCCAGATCGCGACGGCGTGGATGCGCTGCGTCACGACCCCGTGCTCCGCGGCGTCGCGGGAGTGCAGGTCGACGCAGTACGCGCATCCGTTCAGCTGCGACGCCCGCAGCCTCATCAGCTCGCGCAGCCCCGCGTCGATGCCGGCACGGTCGGCTTCGCCCTCGGCGGCGTCGTGCAGTGCGGTCACCGCCCGCGAAAAGACCGGGGCGAGCGCATCGAAGTCGAAGCGCTGCGGGATGGTAACGAGGTCGGAGGTGTTGGTCATGACCTCAGGCTAGAACCGCATTGGCTCGGTGCTATGGTGCGATTCTGTGACGGATGACTGGGCCAATTCCCGCGCGGAGCCCGGACTCGACCTGCACCTCGAGCTCCCCCGCGGCGGCAAGACGGAGGCGCTCGCCGCCGCGATCCGCGGCGCGGTGCGCGAGGGCCGGCTGGCCCCCGGCACGCGGCTCCCGCCGTCCCGCTCCCTCGCCCGCGACCTGGGTGTCGCCCGCAACACGATCGCCGAGGTCTACGGCCTGCTGACCGCCGAGGGCTGGCTGCTCGCCCGGACCGGCGCGGGCACCTGGGTCGGGCCCCGGCCGGATGCCGCCGCACCCCCGCGCGGCGTCGAGCCGTGGATCGTGCCGCCTCTCGACCTGCGCGGCGGCATCCCCGATGCGAGCGCCTTCCCGCGCACCGAGTGGGCGGCCGCCGTGCGCCGTGCCGCGCAGACCGCCTCGGCGGCCGAGCTCGGCTACCCGCCGCCACTCGGCCTCCCGGTCGCGCGCGAGGCGCTCGCCGACTACCTCGCCCGGGCCCGCGGCGTGCACGCGAGCCCGGCGCGGGTTGCCGTCGGGCGCGGCTTCGGCGACCTGCTCGCGGTCACCGCGCGGGCGCTGCACGCTGGGGGCGCCCGCACGGTCGCCGTCGAGGAGTACGGCCACCAGTCGCACCGCGACATCCTCTCGGCGGCCGGGCTGTGCATCCGTCCGCTCACCGTCGATGGCGACGGCGCCGTGATCGACGAGCTCGACGCGGATGTCGTGCTCCTCACCCCCGCCCACCAGTTCCCGACCGGCGTGCCGCTCTCCCCCTCCCGGCGCGCCGCGGTCGTCGACTGGGCGCGCCGCGCGGGCGGCACGATCATCGAGGACGACTACGACGGCGAGTTCCGCTACGACTTCCGCGCCATCGGGGCGCTCCAGGCGCTGGCCCCCGAGCACGTCGTCTACCTCGGCACCGCGAGCAAGTCGCTCGCCCCAGCGATCGGCATGGGCTGGGCCGTCGTGCCCGACCGGATGCTGGAGAGCCTCGCGGAGGCGCGCCTACCGCTCGGGCGCGGCGCCGACCCGCTCACCCAGCGCGCGCTCGCCGACTTCATCGCGGGTCACCACTACGACCGGCACGTGCGCCGGCAGCGCGCCGCCTACCGCGCCCGGCGGGAGTCGCTCGCGGACGCGCTCGCCGACATCCCGGGCGCGCGGCTCGGCGGGCTCGCGGCGGGCCTGCAGTGCGTCGTCGAGCTGCCGGCCGACGTGAGCGAGGCGGAGGTCGTGGCCGCGACGGCCCGAGAGGGCGTCGGCCTGCAGGGCCTAGCCTCCTACCTGCCCGCGGGCCGGGCGTCGCGTCGCGGGCCGGCGCTCGTGGTCGGCTACGGCGCGCCGCCCGAGCACCTCGTCGGCGAGGCGTTCGCGGCAATCGCGAACGCCATCCGCTTCGCGCCCCGCGCCCCCGGCCGCGGTTAGTCTCGGATCATGCCCCAGCACGTGGTCGTGATCGGCGATGCGCTCATCGACGAGCTCGTCGACGAGGAGGGCACGACGCACATCGTGGGCGGCTCGGCGCTCAACGTGGCGGTCGGGCTCAGCATCTTGGGGGTGCCCGCGTGCCTCGTCGCGATGATCGGCGACGACGTCGACGGCGCCCTCATCCGCGCCCACCTCGCCGACCACGGCGTCGAGCTCGTGCCGACGATCACGCGGCAGGGCACGGGCGTGGCCCGCTCCGAGCGCGTGGGCGGCGAGCCGCACTACAGCTTCAGCGACTCGATGGTGCGACGCGCGATCGACTTCGACGACGCCCAGCGCGCCGCGATCACGGATGCCGAGGTCGTCGCGATCAGCGGCTTCCCCTTCGACGTCGCGCCTCAGCTCGAGCTGCTCGCCGACGCCGTCGCAGGGCGCCCCCTGGTCGCGGTCGACCCGAACCCCCGCACGGGGCTCCTGCACGACGCCGAGGCCTTCCGGCGGGGCCTCGAGTCGTTCGGCGGCACCGCCCAGCTCATCAAGCTCGGCGACGACGACGCCCGCCTGCTGTGGGGCGAGCCGGTCGCCGAGGTCGCGCCGCGGCTGCTCGCGCGCTACCCCTACGTGCTGGCGACGGAGGGCGGCGACGGTGCCAGCATCCGCATCGGCGACGCGCGCTGGCGGCATCCGAGCCTCGTGGCACCGGATGCGATCGTCGACACGATGGGCGCGGGCGACTCGGTCTTCGCGTCGGTGCTCGCCGAGATCGCGACCGCCGGCATCGGCGACGTCGACTGGTTCGACGCGCTCGCACGCGCCATGGGCATCGCGGCCGCGACGATCGCCGAGCCGGGCGCGCTGCTGCGGGTGCCGAGCCGAGGCGGGGAATGACCCATGCGTCCGCATACGTTGGAGACACCGTGAAGAAGATCGGATTCCTGTCGTTCGGCCACTGGTCGTCCTCCCCCGGGTCGTCGGCGCGCTCGGCGTCCGACGTGCTGCTGCAGTCGATCGACCTCGCGGTCGCCGCGGAGGAGCTCGGCGCCGACGGCGCCTACTTCCGCGTGCACCACTACGCCCGCCAGCTGGCGAGCCCGTTCCCGCTGCTCGCCGCCGCCGGCGCCAAGACGAGCCGCATCGAGCTCGGCACGGGCGTCATCGACATGCGCTATGAGAACCCGCTCTACATGGCCGAGGATGCCGGCGCGGCCGACCTCATCGCGGGCGGCCGGCTGCAGCTCGGCGTGAGCCGCGGCTCACCCGAGTCGGTCATCGACGGGTGGCGCTACTTCGGCTACGACGCCCCCGAGGGTTCGACGATGGCGGACGTCGCCCGCAGCAACACGGAGGTGTTCCTCCGGGTGATCGACGGCGCGCGTTTCGCCGACCCGAACCCCCGCCCCATGTTCCCGAACGCACACCCGGGCCCGCTCGGCATCGAGCCGCAGTCGCCGGGGCTGCGCGACCGGATCTGGTGGGGCGCCGCGTCCGATGCCACCGCCGTGTGGGCGGCCGAGCAGGGCATGAATCTCATGAGCTCGACCCTCAAGGAGGACGAGTCGGGCGAACCCTTCCACGTGCAGCAGCGCAAGCAGATCGAGAGGTTCCGCGAGGCGTGGACGGGGGCCGGCCACGAGCGCGAGCCGCGGGTCTCGGTGAGCCGCTCCATCTTCGCCCTCGTCGACGACCGCGACCGGATGTACTTCGGCGGCGGCCAACGCGACGAGCACGACCAGTTCGGCGCCCTCGAGGACTACCGTGCCGTCTTCGGCCGCAGCTACGCCGCCGAGCCGGACCGGCTCGTCGAGCAGCTCCGCGAGGACGAGGCGATCGCCGCCGCCGACACCCTGCTGCTCACGGTCCCCAACCAGCTCGGCGTCGACTACAACGCCCACGTGATCGAGGCGATCCTCACCCACGTCGCGCCCGAGCTCGGCTGGCGCTGACGGATCCCGGCTCTGAGCATGAGGATCTGGTCGCTGCACCCCCGCCAGCTCGACCGCCAGGCGCTCATCGCGTGCTGGCGGGAGACGCTGCTCGCCCAGGCGGTGCTCGCGGGTCGCACGCGCGGGTACACGCGGCATCCGCAGCTCGAGCGGTTCCGGGAGCACCCCGACGCGCTCGAGCTCGTCGGCGCCTACCTCACGGGCCTCGCCGACGAGGCGACAGATCGCGGCTACCGCTTCGACCGCACCCGCATCCTCCGCGAGAACGCGCCGGCGCCCCGACTCGAGGTCACCGACGGGCAGCTGCAGCACGAGTGGGCCCACCTGCGGGCCAAGCTCGAGAGCCGCAGCCCCGACGTGGCCGAGCGGTGGCGAGGGCGCGAGCCCGAACCGCATCCGCTGTTCACGGTCGTGCCCGGGCCGATCGCGTCGTGGGAGCGGGTGTCGCCGGACTGACGCCGACGCTCAGCCGAGCGCGATCCGGGGAATGATGGTGCCATGGTCGCCGTCTTCCTCGCCGCCTTCGCCGCCCTCATCCCGATCACCAATCCGTTCGCGGCCCTCGCCGCCTTCGCCGGGATGACCGTAGGCATGAAACCGGCGGATGTGCACCGCCAGGCATGGCTCACCGGTGCCTACGTGGCCGCGATCCTGGTCGTGTTCGCGCTCGCCGGCACCCTTCTCCTGTCGTTCCTCGGCATCGGCCTCCCCGCCCTCCAGGTCGCAGGCGGCCTGGTCGTGATGCACTCGGGTTTCACGATGCTGTCCGCGAAGCAGACGCTGTCCTCCGGCGAACGCGAAGGCGCGGCTGCCATGACCGACATCAGCTTCTCACCCATGGCGCTTCCGCTGATCGCCGGCCCCGGCGCGATCGGGGTGGTCATCGCCTTGTCCGCCCGGCACCCGGACCTGCTGTCGCAGCTCGGAGTCGCCCTGGCCTGCGTCGCCATCGCCGTCGTCGTCGCCGTCACCCTCCGCTACGGGACCGCGCTCGTCGAGAAGCTCGGCCCGGTCGGCATCGGTGCGATCACGCGGGTCATGGGCTTCCTCATCCTGGCCATCGGCGTCGAGATCGCACTCCACGGCGTCATGACCTTCTTCGCCAAGTGATCCCCAACGGCCCCGATCGCCGACCTCTGTCGTTTTCCGCTCCGCGCGGGCAGGATATGGGGGCACCTCGAGCGCAACGCTGCGCGCCGAGCCGGCTCACCGCGCGCCAGACCGGTCGAGGGCAGACGGCATCCAGTCACGTCGACGCCAGATCGGAGTAGAGACATGTTCGGAGAGCGACGGGAACGCAAGGAGGAGGCGGCTGCGGAAGCGGCGGCCCGGAAGCAGGCCGCCGAGGCCACGGAGATGACGGAGTCGGACGACTCGTCGGTCGATCCGGACGAGAAGCTGGAGAGCGAGGAGGAGCCGCTGCGCCCGCACGACGAGTCCTGAGCAACACCGGGGCTCGAGGCGACCGCCCGTCTCATGCGGACATTACCCGTCGCGCGCCCGATCTTCTCGGGTTGGCTCGACTTGCCCGCGTGAACGTCGCAGATGTGGTGGATCTGAGGGGACTCGAACCCCTGACCCCCTGCATGCCATGCAGGTGCGCTACCAGCTGCGCCACAGACCCGCGCTGAACTCCGTGACCGGAGACAACTCCACAAGCTTACAACACAACCCGGCCGCCTTGGCGCGCGAGTCGCGCGGGGTGCTCGGGCGGATCGCGAGCCCGGTGCGACGATGGGGGTATGAGCGAACCCATCACGATCGCCATCACGCGCCGCGTCGACCCCGACCGGGCGGCGGAGGTCGCGGCCTGGGCGCGCGCCGGGCAGGACCTGCTCTCGGCGCGAGCCGGCTACCTCGGCTCCGGCTGGATCCGTCCCGACCCGGCGAGCCCCGAATGGCACATGCTGTTCCGGTTCGCGGATGCCGAGAGCCTCGCCGGGTGGGAGGCCTCCCCCGAGCGCGCGTGGTGGGTGGGGTCCGCGCAGGGTCTCGTGGAGGACGCGCGCCAGGAGCGCCGGACCGGCATCGAGGGCTGGTTCGACGAGCCGGCATCCGTCGAGGTGCTCGCGGCCGCGCCTCCCGCTCCCCCGCGGTGGAAGCAGATGGTGGCGATCTTCGTCGCCTTCTACCCGCTGAGCCTCGCGACGAACGCGCTGGCCGGCTGGCTCATCCCGGGCTGGCCGATCTGGCTGCGGGTGCTCGTCTCGGTGCTCGTCGTGACGCCGATCATGACCTACCTCGCCCTCCCGCTCGTGACGCGGGCGCTGCGGCCGTGGCTCAGTCGGCGGTGACCTCGAGGTCGAGCGGGATGACGGGCGCGTCCTTCCAGAGGCGCTCGAGCGAGTAGAAGAGGCGGTCCTCCTCGTGGAACACGTGCACCACGAGGTCGCCGAAGTCGAGCAGCACCCAGCGGCCCTCGCTGCGTCCCTCGCGACGCAGCGGCTTGGCGCCGGCCTCGATGAGCGCATCCTCGACCGCACCCGCGATGGCGAGCACGTTGCGCTCGTTGTCGCCGGAGGCGATGAGGAAGGCGTCGGTCAGGGGCAGCGGCCCCGAGACGTCGAGGGCCACGAGGTCCTCGGCCTTCTTGGAGTCGGCGGCGCGGGCGGCGAGGCGCACGAGCTCGCGCGCACGATCGGATGCGGTCACTGAGGGGGTTTCTTCCGGGTCACGGGCCGTCAGCCGAGCACGCCCGAGGCGAGAGCCACGACGAGGAGGGTGACGACCACGGCCGCCATTCCGGCGGCGGCGATGATGAGCGCCGTGAGCGCGCGGTTGCCGCGCTTCGGCTTGATGGTGCCGATGATCTCACGGGAGGAGGTGTGCGTGCTGACCGCGCGGATCGCGCGCACCGGCTGGGAGTCGGTCGACGCGACCTGCGCGTCGCCCGGGTCGAGCAGGTTGTCGAGGTCGGACTCGTCGAGCTGGGCGGGCAGCGCACCCGTCGAGGCGAGGCTCGCCGGCAGCGAGATGGAGCCCGTCACGAGCACGTCGCCCGTGCTCGTGACCGAGCTGACGATGAAGTCCTGGTTGGGGATCTCGGGCAGCACGAGCGCGTTCGCGGTGGCCGGGCCGACGCCGACGCTGCGCGCGATCGACCCGGTGGCGGGCTGCGCCTCGTCGTCGAGCTCGGCCTGACGCGACCAGTGGTTGCGGGGCCGCTCGCCCGGCACGGGGGGCTGGGACGAGCTCGCCGACTCGGCAACCGCGGGCTCGGCAGCCTCCGGCGCCGCGGGCACAGCTCCCGACGGCAGGATCACCGCATCGTCGGTGGGCATGGGCGTCGCCATCCCCGGCGTGAGCGAGCCCCACGGCGGGAGCACGGTCTCGGCGGGGGCCTCGGCGGTGGCCGGCGCCTGAGGCTCGGCGGCCTCCGGCGCGCTCGGCGCCGGCTGCTGGATCGGGTCGTACACGGGCGGCGAGGAGAGGACCGGCGGGGCGGATGCGAACGGCGGGGCCGACTCGACGGGCGGAGCCGACGCGACGGGCGGGGCCGACTCGACAGGCGGGGCCGACGCGGCGGGCGGCTCGGGCGCGGTCTGCTGCCACGGGGCCGCTGGCGGAGCGGCCGGCGCCCAGGCGGTGGGCTCCGGTGCGGCCGGCGCCGGCACGACGGGCGCCTCGGGCACCACGGGAAGCGCCCCGCTCTGCGCGCGGAACAGGGCCTCGAGGCTCGCGACGGCATCCGTGCGCGGCTCGGCGGGCTCGACGAGCGGCGGGGGCGTCGCCGAAGTCTCGGGGGCCTCCGCGAACGCGTCCGCCTCGGGCTCGCCGACCAGCAGCGCGTCGAAGGCGGGAGGCACGGATGCCGTGCTCGCGGCCGGCTCCTCGGGAGCGACCGGCGGGGCGGACGCCGCGACCGGCTGAGCGGGCGCCTCGGCAGCGGGCGCGCCGAACGCGGCGAGCCACGAAGGAGCCGCCGGCACAGCCTCGGCGGCAGGCGCGGCCTCGGCCTCAGGCGTGACCTCGTCCGTCGGCGCGGCCTCGTCCGTCGGCGCGGCCTCCGGGATCTCCGCACCGGGCCCGGCCTGCTCGCGCTCCTGTGCCTCGCGCAGCGCGCGCAGCTCGCGGCGGCTCATCGTGCCCTCCGTCGGCGCGCCGAACACGGGGGCCGCCGAACCGAACGCGGGCGCATCCGGTGCGGGCACCACCGGAGTCTGCGCCACCGGCGCCTCGGCCACCGGCGGCGCGGATGCGACCGCCGACGGCGGCAGGGGCGTGTCCTCGCGGTTCTGCGTGCGGTAGTCGAGGTCGGCCGGCTCGGTCGAGGCGGGCGGCCAGCCGAGCCGGGCGGCGCGGCGACCCTCCGGGCTGAAGTCGCGGTAGCGGTAGCCGGCGTCCGCCTGCTCCGCCGCCTCGGGCTCAGCGTTCTGGGCGGGCGGCTCCGGCACCGGCGCGTCGTACTGCGGGAGCGGCGCGCGCCCCTGCGTCACGTAGCTGAGAGGCTCCGGCGTCTCGCCCGCGAACGCCGGGGGCACCGAGCCGTTCGCCGTAGCGTCGGGGGATGCTCCCGGCGCACCGGGCTCGGCGGCCTCCGCGGCGCGTGCGGCCGCGGCCTCGCGCTCCCGGATCTCGCGACGCGAAAGCGGCTGATCCTGGTAGGTCGTCATGTCGTACTCCGATAGAGGTGGTGCTTGGAGATGTACTGCACAACACCATCGGGGACCAAGTACCACACCGGGAAGCCCCGGCCGACTCGCTCACGGCACTCCGTCGAGGAGATCGCCAGAGCGGGCACTTCCAACGAGCTTACGCCAGCCTCCGGCAATGCGCGAATGTCCAGCGAATGCCCAGGTCGCGAGACCGCGACGAAGTGGGCGAGCTCCCAGAGCTCCGCGACGTCCTTCCACTGCAGGATCTGCGCCACCGCATCCGCCCCCGTGATGAAGAACAGCTCGGCGTCGGGGCGCTGCGCGTGCAGGTCGCGCAGCGTGTCGATCGTGTACGTGGGGCCCTCGCGGTCGACGTCGACGCGGCTCACCGTGAAGCGCGGGTTGGATGCGGTCGCGACGACCGTCATGAGGTAGCGGTGCTCGGCCTCGGTGACGTCCGCCTTCATCCACGGCTGACCGGTCGGCACGAACACGACCTCGTCGAGGTCGAAGGTCTGCTGCACCTCGCTCGCGGCGACGAGGTGGCCGTGGTGGATGGGGTCGAAGGTGCCGCCCATGACGCCGACCCTCGGCCGGCGTGCGGCTCCTTCGCTCACGGGGCGAGCTTAGTGGTGGCCGCCGTGGTCGGAGCCGTGCGCCGCGTCGTGGGCGGCGACCTTGTCGCTGTGGCGGTTCGCGACGTCACGGTAGCTGTAGACCACGAAGCCCATCACGACGAAGACGACGGCGGCGATGAGGGCGAACACCCACGGGGGCGCCACCATCGGGGCCAGCTCTTCGTGGACCTCGGCCAGCAGCGTGCTCAGCATGGGGTCGATTCTAGCCGGATGCGGGGCTCGGCCCCCGCACGCACGCTAGCCGCGCGTCTGGCCCTCGCCCCGCACGATCCACTTGGTGCTCGTGAGCTCGGGCAAGCCCATGGGGCCGCGCGCGTGCAGCTTCTGGGTCGAGATGCCCACCTCCGCGCCGAAGCCGAACTCGCCGCCGTCGGTGAACCGCGTCGACGCGTTCACCATGACGACCGCGGAGTCCACCTCCGCGAGGAAGCGATTGGCGGTGGCCATGTCGTTGGTGACGATCGACTCGGTGTGGTGGGTCGAGTAGCGGCGGATGTGGTCAAGCGCCTCGTCGAGGTCGTCGACGACCTTCACCGAGAGGTCGAGGCTCATGTGCTCGGTCGCCCAGTCCTCGTCCGTCACCGGGACGGCGTCCGGGTAGAGGGCGCGCGTGCGGTCGTCGCCGTGGATCGTGACGCCGTTCTCGCGCAGGGCCGCCAGAACGGGCGGCAGCAGCCGCTCCGCGGCATCCGTGTCGACGAGCAGCGTCTCGAGGGCGTTGCACACGCTCGGGCGCTGCACCTTCGAGTTGACGGCGATCTCGGCGGCCATCGCGGCATCCGCCGTCTTGTCGAGGAACAGGTGCACGACCCCCGCGCCCGTCTCGATGACCGGCACCTTCGACTCGCGCACGACCGTGTCGATGAGGTTCGCGGAGCCGCGCGGGATGAGCACGTCGACGAGTCCGCGCGCCTGCATCAGCTGCGTCGCGCCGTCGCGGCCGAACTCGTCGATGGTCTGCACGGCGTCGGCGGGGAGCCCGACGGATGCGAGGGCCCCCTGGATCAGCTCGACGAGCACGCGGTTCGTGTTCTCGGCGGCGCTGCCCCCGCGCAGCACGACGGCGTTGCCGGACTTGAGGGCGAGGGCGGCGATGTCGATCGTGACGTTGGGGCGCGCCTCGTAGATGGCGCCGACGACGCCGAACGGCACGCGCACCTGCGTGAGCTGAAGGCCGTTGGGCAGGGTCGACCCGCGCAGCACCGTTCCGATCGGGTCGGGCAGGGCGACGATGTCGCGGGTGGCCTGGGCGAGCCCGGCGAGACGCTGCTCGTCGAGGCGCAGGCGGTCCTGCAGGCCCTGGGTCATGCCGTTCTCGCGGCCGTTCGCGAGGTCGAGCTCGTTGGCGGGCAGGATGTGGTCGGCGCCCGTCTCCACGGCCTTCGCGATCGCCTCGAGGCCCGCGTTCTTCTGCGCGGTCGACGCCTGCGCGAGGGAGATGGATGCGGTGCGCGCCGCCTGCAGCTTGTCGTCGAGGGTCAGCGCGGTGAGGGAGTCCGACATGCGGGCGAGTCTACCGGCGCGGGTTCAGCGGCGAGCAGGCTCGAACCAGGTTCCGGTGGGCTCGCCCGCGAGGGCGGCGGCCACGTTCGCCGTGGACGCCAGCAGCACCGCGGTTCCGGATGCGGCGGCGAGCTTCGCGGCCGCGATCTTGGTGCCCGCTCCCCCGGTGCCGACCCCCGCCGCGCCGATGTCGCCGATCACGACGCCCGAGAGGTCGTCCTCGAAGGGCACGTGCGGGATCGGCCGCGCGCCCGGCTCCTGCGGGGGCCGTGTGTAGAGCGCGTCGACATCCGACAGCAGCACGAGCAGGTCGGCACCGATGAGCTCCGACACGAGCGCCGCGAGGCGGTCGTTGTCGCCGAAACGGATCTCGTGCGTGGCGACGGTGTCGTTCTCGTTGACGATCGGCAGGATGCGCAGGTCGAGCAGCCGCTCGATCGCGCGCTGCGCGTTGCCGCGGTGGGTGGGGTTCTCGAGGTCGCCCGCCGTCAGCAGCACCTGCCCGGCGACGATCGCGTAGCGACGCAGCGACTCCTGGTAGCGGTAGATGAGGATGTTCTGCCCGACCGCGGCGGCCGCCTGCTGCGTCGCGAGGTCGGTGGGCCGCGCGTCGAGCCGCAGGTACGGCATGCCGCTCGCGATCGCACCCGACGAGACCAGCACGACCTCCGCACCGCGCGCGTGGGACGCCGCGAGGGCGTCGACGAGCGGCTCGATCTGCCCGACGTTCGGCCCCGAGATCGAGCTCGAGCCGACCTTCACGACGATGCGCTTCGCATCCGTCATCGCCTGGCGCAGCGCCTCGGGGCTCACCGGCCCTCCCACACCACTTCGACGTCGCCGTCGTCCGGCTCGTCGTCACCGTCGTCCGCCCACAGCCCTGCCTCGCGCTCGGCGTCGAGCTCGGCGCGAGCGGCGGCCTTGGCATCCATCCGCTCGTAGTACGCCTCGCGGCGCTCTGCACGGGTCGCCCGGTGGTTGTCGTCGAGGCGCGCGTCGGTGCCGCGCGGGCTCGTGATGAGCTCCGCGGTGGAGGTGAGGGTGGGCTCCCAGTCGAACACCATCTCGCCGATGATGACCGTCGACCCGGGCACGGCCCCCTTCTCGAACAGCTGCTCCTCGACGCCCAGCTTCGCGAGCCGGTCGGCGAGGTAGCCGACGGCCTCGTCGTTCGTGAAGTCGGTCTGCTCGACCCACCGTTCGGGCTTAGCGCCCACGACGCGGTAGATCGTCTCGGTGCCGCCCTCGACCCGCACCTCGAACTCCGCCTCGTCGACGGCCCGCGGGCGGATGACGATGCGCGCGGGCGGCGGCGTCTCGGCCTTCGCCTTCCGGTCGGCCTCGACGAGCTCGGCGAGCGCGTAGGAGAGCTGGCGCAGGCCCTCGTGGCTGACCGCCGACACCTCGAAGACGCGGTAGCCGCGCTCCTCGAGCAGAGGCCGCACGAAGTCGGCGAGCTCCCTGCCGTCCGGCACGTCCACCTTGTTGAGCGCGACGAGCTGCGGCCGCTCGAGCAGGGGCGTCTGCCCCTCGGGAACCGGGTAGGCGGCGAGCTCGCCGAGGATGACGTCGAGGTCGCTGATGGGGTCGCGACCCGGCTCGAGGGTGGCGCAGTCGAGCACGTGCAGCAGGGCCGAGCAGCGCTCGACGTGCCGCAGGAACTCGAGCCCCAGGCCCTTGCCCTCGCTCGCGCCCTCGATGAGGCCCGGCACGTCGGCGATCGTGAAGCGGGTCTCCCCCGCCTCGACCACGCCCAGGTTCGGGTGCAGCGTCGTGAACGGGTAGTCGGCGATCTTCGGCCTCGCCGCCGAGAGCGCCGCGATGAGGCTCGACTTGCCGGCGCTCGGGTAGCCGACGAGCGCGACATCCGCCACCGTCTTCAGCTCGAGCAGCACGTCGCCCTCGAAGCCCTGGGTGCCGAGCAGCGCGAAGCCGGGGGCCTTGCGCTTGGTCGTGGCGAGCGCCGCGTTGCCGAGGCCGCCCTGGCCGCCGTCCGCGACGACGAACCGCATACCCGGCTCGACGAGGTCGGCGAGCTGCTCGCCCTCCGGCGTCGAGACGACCGTGCCCACGGGAACCGGCAGCACCAGCTCCTCGCCCGCGTAGCCGGAACGGTGGTCGCCCATGCCGGGGCCCCCGTTGCCGCTTGAGCGGTGCGGGGCGCGGTGGTAGTTCAGCAGGGTGGTCACCTGCGGGTCGGAGACGAGCACGATGTCGCCGCCGTGCCCCCCGTTTCCGCCGTCGGGCCCGGCGAGCGGCTTGAACTTCTCCCGGCGCACCGACACGCAGCCGTTGCCGCCGTGCCCCGCGCGCAGATGCAGCGTCACCTGGTCGACGAAGGTCGCCATCCGCTGCTCCTCTCTCGCTACTTCGGCCCTACAAACGACGAAGGGCGAGCCTCAGCCCGCCCTTCGCAGAATCTGTGCTGCCACAGAAGACGTGTGTCGCGCGGCGACTACGCCGGCACGACGATGTTGACGACCTTGCGGCCGCCCTTGGTGCCGAACTCCACGGCGCCCGCCTCGAGGGCGAACAGCGTGTCGTCGCCACCGCGCCCGACGTTCACGCCGGGGTGGAAGTGGGTTCCGCGCTGGCGGACGAGGATCTCGCCGGCCTTCACGACCTGGCCGCCGAAGCGCTTCACGCCGAGGCGCTGAGCGTTCGAGTCGCGACCGTTGCGGGTGGACGATGCGCCCTTCTTGTGTGCCATGTCTTCAGCCCCTGCTTACTTGATGCCGGTGATCTTGACGCGGGTGAGCTCCGAGCGGTGGCCCTGGCGCTTCTTGTACCCGGTCTTGTTCTTGAACTTCTGGATGACGATCTTCTTGCCGCGCTCGTGGCCGATGACCTCGGCGGTCACCTTGACCTTGGCGAGGGCCTTCTCGTCGTGCGTGATCGTGTCACCGTCGACGAAGAGAACGGGGGTGAGCTCGACCTTGCCGCCCTGCTCGGCCTTCAGGCGGTCGAGCACGACGATCGAGCCGACCTCGACCTTCTCCTGCCGGCCACCGGCGCGCACAACTGCGTAAACCACGTGAGTTCCTTACGTATGGATGGAAGTCTGTCGCTTGGCCGAGTCGCGAGTCCTCGGAAAGCGCGGGGCATCGAATGCGGGCTGAAACCCGCAGACACCAAGGGTCAAGAATAGCCCACGCGGGCCGTTCCCGCAAAAGGTGTTCAGCTGCGCGGCACCCGGCGCACGACCCACAGCACGAGCGCCACGAGCATGACGAGCGGCGCGCGGCCCAGCAGCTGCGGGAAGAGGTCCAGGAAGGGGTTGTAGCCGCTGTAGTACGGCAGATCGCGGAACGTCGAGATGCCGCTCGTGACGAGCAGCACCAGGAATCCGACGACCGTCGAGAGCACCACCCCCGCCGCCGCCGCGACCAGGCCCTTGCCGAGCACGAGGGCGACCCGGTCCGCGGTTCGCGCAGGCAGCAGCCAGAACAGCAGGAACACGCCCGCCGAGAAGGCGAGCACGTCGACGAGCACGCCTCTGAGGAACGGCAGCACGACCTCGGTGACGTAGCCGGCGTCGCCGATCCAGCTGAGCGACTGCAGGAGCCCGACGATCTGCTGGAGCAGGATGACGCACGCGACGATCGCCGCACCCAGCAGTGCGGGGCGCGGGTCGCGCGTGTTCGTCAGGGCGGTCGGGTGCGCGGCGCTGTGATGGGTCACGCCCCGAGCCTACGAGCGTGCCCCGACCCTGCCTAGGATCGGCGCATGGCGGTGCTCATCGACGAGGCGATCTGGCCGAACCACGGCACCGTCTGGGGGCACCTCGTGTCGGACGTCTCCCTCGAGGAGCTGCATGCCTTCGCGCGCCGCGCCGGCATCCCGGAGCGCGGCTTCGACCACGACCACTACGACTACCCGGTGGAGCGCCGCGAGCAGCTCATCGCGCTCGGCGCCGAGCCCGTCAGCGGCCGCGAGCTGCTGCGCCGCCTGCAGGGCGCCGGCCTCCGCGTGCGTCAGCGCGACAAGCGCCGCGCGCCGTAACCGGACTAGGCGCCCACGAGGATCAGCCGGCCGCGCCCGCGTCCGGCGAGCCCGCCGCCGACGAGGCACGGCGCGAGCGACGCGAGCGTCCCTGGCCCGGCTTCTTCGGCTCCGGCAGGGCGTCGAGCACCTGGCCGAGCACCGCATCCGGGTCGACGGCCACGCGCGGCTGCTCGCCGCGCACCGGCTCGATCGGGATGTCGAGGATCTCGACGGGCGCCGCCGCGACGGCCTCCGCGACCTGCTCGGCCGACGGCTCCGCGTGCTCCTCGTGGTGCACCGTCTTCGCCGCGATCTTGGCGAGCGCGTTGCGTACGTCGTCGGTGATCTCGTGGGTGCCGTTGCCGGCCTTCGGCGCCGGCTGCGCGGCCGGGGCGCCGTTGCCGCCCCCGTTGCCGCCGCGTCCGCGACGGCCCCGGCCGGATGCCGCGGGCTGCTCCGCCTGCTGGCCGCGGTGCTTGAACACCGGGTCGTGGTGCACGATGAGGCCGCGGCCGGCGCACACCTCGCACGTCTCGCTGAACGACTCGAGGAGGCCGAGCCCGAGCTTCTTGCGGGTCATCTGCACGAGGCCGAGCGAGGTGACCTCCGCCACCTGGTGCTTCGTGCGGTCGCGCGAGAGGCACTCGACGAGACGCCGCAGCACGAGGTCGCGGTTGGACTCGAGCACCATGTCGATGAAGTCGACGACGATGATGCCGCCGATGTCGCGCAGCCGCAGCTGGCGCACGATCTCCTCGGCCGCCTCCAGGTTGTTCTTGGTGACCGTCTCCTCGAGGTTGCCGCCGGACCCGACGAACTTGCCCGTGTTGACGTCGACGACCGTCATCGCCTCGGTGCGGTCGATGATGAGCGAGCCGCCCGAGGGCAGCCACACCTTGCGCTCGAGCGCCTTCTCGATCTGCTCCGTGATGCGGTACTTGTCGAAGCTGTCGACCTCGTCGGCGTAGCGCTCGACGCGGTCGAGCAGGTCGGGGGCGACCGCCGAGAGGTACTTCTCGATCGTCGCCTGCGCGTCGTCGCCCGCGATGATGAGCTTCTGGAAGTCCTCGTTGAATACGTCGCGCACGATCTTGAGCAGCAGGTCGGGCTCCGAGTGCAGCAGTGCCGGAGCCTGCTGGGTCTCGACGGCGCGCTCGATCTCGGCCCACTGCGAGGTGAGGCGCTGCACGTCGAGCGTCAGCTGCTCCTCGGTCGCCCCCTCCGCGGCGGTGCGCACGATGACGCCCGCGTCATCCGGCAGCACCTCCTTGAGGATCTTCTTGAGGCGCGCGCGCTCGGTGTCGGGGAGCTTGCGGCTGATGCCGTTCATGGAGCCGCCGGGCACGTAGACGAGGTAGCGGCCGGGCAGGCTCACCTGGCTCGTGAGACGCGCGCCCTTGTGTCCCACCGGGTCCTTCGTGACCTGGACGAGCACGCGGTCGCCGGGCTTGAGCGCGAGCTCGATCTTGCGCGCCTGGTTCTTGTCGCGGCCCGCCTCCTCGGCTGCGGCGGCGGCGGCCTCCCAATCGACTTCGCCCGAGTAGAGCACCGCGTTGCGGCCGCGGCCGATGTCGACGAAGGCGGCCTCCATGCTCGGCAGCACGTTCTGCACGCGGCCGAGGTAGACGTTGCCGATGAGGCTCGCGTCGGCGGCGCGGGCGACGTAGTGCTCGACGAGCACGCCGTCCTCGATCACGCCGATCTGGATGCGGCCGAACTTCGAGCGCACCACCATGACGCGGTCGACCGACTCGCGGCGAGCCAGGAACTCGGCCTCGGTGATGACGGGACGGCGGCGTCCGGCGTCGCGGCCGTCGCGGCGGCGCTGCTTCTTCGCCTCGAGTCGGGTCGAGCCCTTGACCTTCTGCGGCTCGGTGATCGGCTCGGGCTGCTTGCGCGGCTGGCGCACCTTCGTGACGGCACCGGGGGCGTCGTCGCCCTCGCGGGGCGCCTCACCGGGACGGCGGCGGTTGCGACGGCGGGATGCCGTGGTCGACGCCTCCTCGTCGGGCACCGCGGGTGCGGCCGCGCCGGGCGGCGGCGGGGGCGGAGCCTGGAAGAGGATCGCGAACGGGGAGGCGGGCGTCTCGTCGACGGGCGCCTCGGCCTCCGCGGGTGCCTCCGCCTCGGCGGGCTCCGGCTCCGCGGCGGGCTCGGCCTTCGCCTTCCTGGCGCGCGTGCGCGGCGGCTTCTCGGCCTTCGCGCTCTTCTCGCGCTCCGCGGTGTCGGCGGCCTGCTCGGCCGGCGGCTGCTCGGTGCCCTCGACGGGAACCTCGGGTACGTCGTTATCCACCATCTCTGGTGCGCTCCTCGTCCGGGGCGGCCGCGCCGGCCTCCGGGTACTCTCGTGCCCTCCCGCGATGTGCGGGATGCAAATCCTTCATCTGTCCCACGACCCGCACCTCGCTGAGCGTCGGTGGATCGCGTGCGCCCTCTCACGACGCCGGCCCTGTCACAGCCGTCGGAACTGGCTATCCGTCGTCGATGTCTTCCCGACGCGGCGGGAGCATCCGTTGGCCCGGTGATGCCCGGTCAAGCTTTTTTGGATCGCCCTCAGGGGGCGACTGTCACGATTATCGCACGGGGATGCCGTTTGCGGCATTTCCTCACCCTCGGCGTGGGAGGATCGCGCCATGAGCAAGGTCGTGCCCGACGCCGCCGAATCCGACCTCGACGAGCGGGAACCCACCGACATCGCGGCAGAGTCCGCCGCCCGACGCCCCTGGACTCTCGCCATCTGGCTCATCCTCGCCGGGATCGTCGGAGAGATCGCGGCGTTCGCGCTGACCCTGGAGAAGCTCCACGCGCTCGCCAACCCGGGCGAGGCGGCGTCGTGCGACTTCAGCGTGCTGTATCAATGCACCGCCAACCTCGACTCGCCGCAGGGCTCGATCTTCGGGTTCCCCAACCCGCTCATCGGGCTCATCGGATGGATGGCGCCGATCGTCGTGGGCGTCTCGCTGCTCGCGGGAGCCCGCTTCCCGCGCTGGTACTGGGCGGTCTTCAACCTGGGCATGGCCGGCGCGATGGCGCTCGTCGTCTACCTGATCAGCCAGAGCATCTACGCGCCCAACCTCGGCACCCTGTGCCCGTGGTGCATGGTCACCTGGTCGGTGACCATCCCCAGCTTCTGGGCGGTGACCTTCCGGAACATCGGCGCAGGCGTGTTCGGCAACGCGCCACGCCTGCGCGGCGCAGGCCGCGCGCTGCTCACCTGGGTCGTGCCGATCACCCTCATCTGCTACGCGGTCATCGTGCTTCTCGCGCAGCTCGAGCTCAACGCGCTCTTCCGGATCTTCATCTAGCGGCCCCTAGACTCGCACCAGACTCTCCCAGCTACTTCCGAAACCGACACAGCAGGATTCCACCCGTGACCAACGCGCCCAGGCCCACCAAGAACCAGCGCCGCGAGGAGGCCCGCGAGGCCGCCCGCGTCGCCCGCGAGAAGCAGCTCAAGCGTCAGAAGACGCTCAAGTGGCTGATCCCCACGATCGCGTCGGTCGCCATCCTCGCGATCGTCGCGGGCGTCGTGTGGGCCGTCATCGCGTTCCAGCCGCCGCCCAAGAAGGAGGCCGGGCCGCTCAACATGATCAGCGACGGCATCCTGTTCGAGTCCGACGGCGACGGCGGGGTGCAGTACGTCAAGACGAAGGCGATCGCCAAGGGGGCGGACCCGGTCGCCACGACCCCGCGCGAGGGCGTGCTGAACATCGTCACGTACGTCGACTTCACCTGCCCGGTCTGCAAGTCCTTCGAGCAGGCCTACTCCACGAGCATCCAGAGCCTCGTGGCGCAGGGAACCGCGACGCTCGAGGTGCACCCGGTCGCCATCCTCGACCGCAACTTCTCGGGACGTGCCGTGTCGACCCGGGCCAACAACGTCGGCGCCTGCGTCGCCAACTACGCGCCCGACAAGTTCCTCGACGTCATGAGCGCCATGTACGAGAACCAGGCCACCGAGGGCACCGCCGGCATGAACAACGCCGCCCTCGTCGACGTGGTCAAGGGCGCCGGGGTCGACGACGAGGACGTCATCTCCTGCATCAACGGCGAGAGCTTCACCCCATGGGTGACGGCCGCTACAGGACGCTCGGGGGTCCGCGGCACGCCGACCGTGATCATCAACGGCACGCAGTGGGACGGCACGACCGTCAAGTTCGAGGACTTCGTCTCCGCGGAGCTCGCGAAGCTGCAGGGCTGAGCGGGGGCGGGCTCGCCGCCGCGGCTATCGCTACTCGAGCAGGCGGTCGCGCAGGCTCGCCTGCTCGGCGGGCGTGATGCCGAGGCCGTCGGCGAAGTAGGCCTCGATCGTGCCGAACCCGGAGAGCACCGCGGCGAACGCCTCGTCGAGGTAGCTGCGGTCGACGCCCAGCACCGGCACGAGCAGCTCGCGCGGCGCCCCGTGGGCGGCGAAGCGCTCGAAGAGCGGCTCGAGCGCCGGCAGCAGCTGCTCGTTGGTGAGCAGGTACTCGCGGTAGACGTCCTCCTCCGAGACGCCGAGGAGCGTCAGCAGTGCGGCGGTGGCCCAGCCGGTGCGGTCCTTGCCGGTCGTGCAGTGGTAGAGCACCGGGAGGTCCGCGTCGTCGAGCAGCAGGCGGTAGAACGCGCCGAGCCCCGCCCGCGCGCTCGGCAGCGTGATGAACTCGCGGTAGGCCGCGCGCATCGCGTCGTCGGCGCGGCCGCTCGCGAGGAAGGCGACGGCCCCCGCGGGGTCGCGGAAGAACGCCTGCATCTGCGCGGGCGCCGCGACCTGCGAGTCCGCGAGCACGTCCTCCACGAGCTCGCGCGCGCCCGCCGGGGTGCGGTCGGGCTGGTTGATGCGCTCCGTCTCGGTGCGGAAGTCCACGACGCACCGGATGCCGAGGGCGGCCACCGCATCCGCGTCCGCCCCGTCGAGGCGGTCGAGCGCCGTCGAGCGGAACAGCACGCCGGTGCGCACCCGGCGACCGTCGGCGGTCGGCCAGCCGCCCGCGTCGCGCAGGTTCGGCAGGGTCGCGAGCGTGATGGGCGCCCCCGGCGACGACATCAGTCGAACGGGAACCAGAGCGCCAGCTCGCGCGCCGCCGACTCGGGCGAGTCGGAGCCGTGCACGAGGTTCTGCTGCACCTTGAGCCCCCAGTCGCGGCCCAGGTCGCCGCGGATCGTGCCGGGGGCGGCGCTCGTCGGGTCGGTCGTGCCGGCGAGGGCGCGGAACCCCTCGATGACGCGGTTGCCGGCGACGCGCATCGCGACGACGGGCCCCGACTGCATGAACTCGACGAGCGGCTCGTAGAACGGCTTGCCCTCGTGCTCCTCGTAGTGGGCGGCGAGCAGCTCGCGGTCGGCCTGCAGCAGGCGGATGTCGACGAGCTGGTAGCCCTTCGCCTCGATGCGGCGCAGGATCTCGCCCGTCAGGTTGCGGGCCACGCCGTCGGGCTTGACGATCACGAGGGTCTCTTCGACTGCGGTCACGGTGCGTCTCCTTGTTCGGTGGTCGATTCGGATGCGGCCCGCTCGGCGAGCCACGCGGCCTTCTGGGTGTCGATCTGGCGTCCGCGCACGAAGCAGTACACCCACAGCGCGAGGAACGCCGCGCCCACGAGGAACATCATGGGCTCCAGCAGGCCGGTCGCGAGGATCGCGAGCTGTAGCGCGGCGCCGAACCACACGCCCCAGGCCCAGCGCTGCACGCCGGCCGCGAGCACGAGCACGAGGATGAACGCACCCCCGTAGACGAGGGCGAGCCAGTCGGGGTCGAGCCGGTCGAGGCCGAAGATCACGAGGGCAGCGAAGAACATCATCGCCGCCTCGAGGCCGAGCGTGATCGACAGCAGCGTCTCGGTGAGGGAGCGCTCGCGGCGGGTGCGTGCCACTACTTCCAGCCCTCCGCCGCGGCGAGCGCGATGACCTCGCCGACGAGGGTGATCGAGCCCGTCGCGACGACCGCGCGGCGGGGCGACTCGGCGGCCCAGGCACGGGCGGCGTCGAGGGCGTCGGCGACCTCCTCGTGAACGAGGACGGCATCCGGCTCGACGTCCTCGCGCACGAGCTCGGCGAGCTCGTCGGCGGGGATGGCGCGATCGGAGTGCGAGCGGGTCACGTCGACGCGGGCCGCGACGGCGGCGAGCTCCCGCACGATGCCGTGCGCGTCCTTGTCGGCGAGCACGCCGAGCACGATCGCGTACTCGTCGAAGTCGAAGTACTCGCGGAGGGCGGCCGCGAGCGCGGCGGCCCCGTGCGGGTTGTGGGCGGCGTCGACGAGCACGGTGGGCTCGATGCCGACGAGCTGCAGGCGGCCGGGCGAGGTGACCTGGCCGAGCCCCTCGGCCACGACATCCGGGTCGAGCGCGAGCGTGCCGTCGCCGAGGAACGACTCGACGGCGGCGATCGCGACGGCCGCGTTCTGCGCCTGGTGGTCTCCGTAGAGCGGCAGGAAGACGTCGCGGTACCGCCCGACGCGCCCGCGGATGTCGACCACCTGCCCGCCGACCGCGACCGTCGTCGACTCGAGGGCGAAGTCGACGCGCTCGATCGCGAGGCTCGCCTCGTCCTGTGCGGCGGCGGCGCGCAGCTCGTCGAGCGCCTCGATCGGCTGGATGGCCGTCACGACGGAGGCCGCGGGCTTGATGATGCCGGCCTTCGTCCGCGCGATCTCGGTCACCGTCGACCCCAGCCGTTGCGTGTGGTCGAGCGCGATGGGCGTGAACACCGCGACCTGGCCGTCGGCGACGTTCGTGGAGTCCCACTCGCCACCCATGCCCACCTCGAGCACGACGACGTCGACGGGCGCATCCGCGAAGCTCGCGAAGGCGAGCACGGTGAGCGCCTCGAAGAAGGTCAGCGTCTCCTCGCCGTCGGCCGCCAGCTCGGCGTCGACCATCAGCAGGTACGGCTGGATGTCGTCCCAGTTGCGCGCGAACGCCTCGTCGCTGATCGGCTCGCCGTCGATCATGATGCGCTCGGTGACCCGCTCGAGGTGCGGGCTCGTGAGGAGCCCCGTGCGCAGGCCCGTCGCACGCAGCAGCGACTCGATCATGCGGCTCGTGGAGGTCTTGCCGTTGGTGCCGGTGATGTGCACGACGGGCGCCGCGCGGTGCACGTCGCCGAGCAGCTCGACGGCGCGGCGGGTGGGCTCGAGCCGCGGTTGCGGGGCGGCCTCGCCGACCCGCCCGAGCAGCTGCTCGTAGGCGGCGTCGGCCGCCCGCCGGTGCTCGGCGGCCTCGTAGTCAGCTTCCGCGTCGTCGGTCATGCGCGGCTCACCTCGATCGTCACGACGGAGCCCTCGCCGACCGGCACGACTCCCCCCTCAGCCTCACCGACGGCGAGGTCGGTCGCAAGGGTCTCCCCCGCGATGAGCTCGCGGTGCGCCCGGATCGCGGCCACCGCATCCGCGTCGCCCGCGAGCGAGAGGCGGATGCGGTCGGTCACCTCGAGCCCGGCGTCCTTGCGGGCCTGCTGCACGGCACGCACCACGTCGCGCGCGAGCCCCTCGGCGGCGAGCTCCGGGGTGACCGCCGTGTCGAGCACGACGAAGCCGCCGGACGGCATCATTGCTATCGCGACGTCGTCATCAAATGGCACATCAACGACGAGTTCATACTCGTCGGGTAGCAAGAAGAGATTCTGACCGTCGACAATCATCACCGGCTCGTCGCTGAAGGTCGTGCTCCAACGACCCTCCCGAGCGTTTTGCAGGATCTGTTGAATCTGTTTGCCGTAGCGCGGACCAGCGACGCGGGAATTGACAACCAGCCGCCGTACAAGGCCATACTCCGTCCACGCCAGGTCTACGAGGTTCTCGAAAATGACCTCCTTCACATTCAGTTCATCACGAACGATTTCTTCGAATGCTTGAAGCTCGTCGAGACTCTTCGCAACAACGGTCACGCTGTTGAGCGGCAATCTCACGCGAAGCCGCTTGGCCTTGCGCAGCGCGAGGCCCGACGACGCGATCTCGCGCACGCGGTCCATCGACCGCACGAGCTCGGTGTCGACCGGGAACTCCGCCGCATCCGGCCAGTCCTCCAGGTGCACGCTGCGACCCCCGGTGAGCCCGCGCCAGATCTCCTCCGAGACGAGCGGCAGCAGGGGCGCCGCGAGGCGCGTGAAGGTCTCGAGCACCGTGTAGAGCGTGTCGAAGGCGTCGCGGTCGTCGCCCGCCCAGAACCGGTCGCGACTGCGCCGCACGTACCAGTTGGTGAGCACCTCGGCGAACTCGCGCAACGCCGAGCTCGCGAGCGGGGTGTCGAAGTCGTCGAGCCGCGCCGTGACCTCGTGGATCACGTCGCGCGTCTTCGCGAGCAGGTAGCGGTCGAGCGGATGCGCGGAGTCGGTGCGGCGCACCGCCTCGACGCCCGCGCTGTTGGCGTACAGCGTGAAGAAGTAGTAGCTCGACCAGAGCGGCAGCATGACCTCCCGTACGCCCTGGCGGATGCCCTCCTCGGTGACGACGAGGTTGCCGCCGCGGATGACGGAGCCCGACAGCAGGAACCAGCGCATGGCATCCGCGCCGTCCCGGTCGAAGACCTCCGAGACGTCGGGGTAGTTGCGCAGCGACTTCGACATCTTCTGCCCGTCGGAGCCGAGCACGATGCCGTGGCTCAGCACGTTCTTGTAGGCGGGGCGGTCGAAGAGCGCCGTCGAGAGCACGTGCATGACGTAGAACCAGCCGCGGGTCTGCCCGATGTACTCGACGATGAAGTCGGCGGGGTTGTGGGAGTCGAACCACTCGCGGTTCTCGAACGGGTAGTGCACCTGCGCGAACGGCATCGAGCCGGAGTCGAACCACACGTCGAGCACGTCGTCGATGCGGCGCATGACGCTGCCGCCCGTCGGATCGTCGGGGTTGGCGCGTGTCAGCTCGTCGATGTACGGGCGGTGCAGGTTCGGCTCGCCGTTCTCGTCGAGCGGCAGCCGCCCGAAGTCGCGCTCGAGCTCCTCGAGCGAGCCGTACACGTCGACGCGCGGGTAGGCGGGGTCGTCGGACTTCCACACCGGGATGGGGCTGCCCCAGTAGCGGTTGCGGCTCACCGACCAGTCGCGGGCGTTCGCCAGCCACTTGCCGAACTGGCCGTCCTTGACGTTCTCGGGCACCCAGTTGATCTCCTGGTTGAGCTCGAGCATCCGCTCCTTGAACTCGGGGACCCGCACGAACCAGCTCGACACGGCCTTGTAGATGAGCGGCTTACGGCAGCGCCAGCAGTGCGGGTAGCTGTGCTCGTAGCTCTTGAGCTGCAGTAGGCGCCCCTCGGCGCGCAGCTTCTGCACGAGCGGCTTGTTGGCCTCGTCCCAGCGCAGGCCCGCGACCTCGGCGACGGCCGGCAGGAAGCGCCCGCCGTCGTCGAGCGACAGCACGACGGGGATGCCGGCCGCGGCGCAGGTGAGCTGGTCGTCCTCGCCGTATGCGGGCGCCTGGTGCACGATGCCGGTGCCCTCGCCCGTGGCGACGTAGTCGGCGACCAGGATGCGGAACGCGTCCGGTCCGTAGGCGTCGACGTAGTGGTCCCACAGCCGGTCGTACTGCACGCCGGCGAGCTCGGCACCCGTCAGGGTGCGCTCGATCGCGGCGACGGCGGATGCGGCATCCGGGTACCCGAGGTCCTTCGCGTAGGCGGCGACGGTGTCGGCGGCGAGCAGGTAGCGGGCCGCGCCCCCCTCCGAGCCGTCGGCGGCACCCGCCGGGCCGGCGGGCAGCAGGGCGTAGGCGATGTCGGGGCCGACGGCGAGCGCGGCGTTCGTGGGCAGCGTCCACGGCGTCGTCGTCCAGGCGAGCGCGTTGACCGCGGTCAGGCCGAGCGCCTCCGCCTTCTCCCCGACGAGCGGGAAGGTCACGGTGACGGACTGGTCCTGCCGCGGCTGGTAGACGTCGTCGTCCATCCGCAGCTCGTGGTTCGACAGCGGCGTCTCGTCGTTCCAGCAGTAGGGCAGCACCCGGAAGCCCTCGTAGGCGAGGCCCTTCGCGTGCAGCTGCGAGAACGCCCAGATCACCGACTCCATGAAGGTGATGTCGAGCGTCTTGTAGTCGTTCTCGAAGTCGACCCAGCGCGCCTGGCGGGTGACGTAGTCCTGCCACTCCTGCGTGTAGTGCAGCACCGACTCGCGCGCCTTCGCGTTGAAGGCGCCGACGCCCATCCGCTCGATCTCGTCCTTGGTGGTGATGCCCAGCTGGCGCATCGCCTCGAGCTCCGCGGGGAGGCCGTGGGTGTCCCAGCCGAAGCGGCGGTGCACCTGCTTGCCGCGCATGGTCTGGTAGCGCGGGAAGACGTCCTTCGCGTAGCCGGTGAGCAGGTGGCCGTAGTGCGGCAGGCCGTTCGCGAACGGCGGCCCGTCGTAGAACACCCACTCGGGGTCGCCTTCGCGCTGCTCGACGGAGGCCTCGAAGGTGCCGTCGGCCTTCCAGAAGGCGAGGATGCCGCGCTCGATCTCGGGGAAGCGGGGGGACGCGGGCACACCGTCTGCGTCTGCGTTGCGGGGGTAGCTCATCCGATCCGTCCGTTGCTCGTGGTCTGATCACTCACGAGGACGACGGATGCCGCGGTACCACCTCGCTTGCCGCCGTCCGGGGACGGCGACCGCTCGTTCACGCGCTGACGGGCGCACCCGCTCGGGTCTAGTGGGCTCTCGCGAGCCGTTCTTCCGAGGACTCCCCGGTGATGGCCGGATCGCAGTCTGTGCTCGGATTCTACTCCCCCGCGAGCGCTACCCGTTGTGGCGAGCGCTGCCGTCCTGCGGGCCGCGCTCGCCGGATCCGGGAGCGCTCGCCACGTAGCCGGCGAGCAGGGCGGCACCGGTCTCGGCGTCGTCGACGGTCACCGTGAAGCGGCGTCCGTCGCGCAGCACCACGAGGATGCCCTCGCCCGCGCGGGCCACCACGCCGAGGCCGCCCACGGGCGTCCAGCGCCAGCCCCAGCCGCCGAACTCGGCGAGCGGCTCCACCTGCACCGTCTTGACGGACTCGATGTCGGCGACGCGGATGCGGCGGCGCGGCCAGCCGAGCGGCACGGACCGCACGGTGAGCCCGGTCGCATCCACCCGCACCCGCCACACGATCGAGGTCGCGCTCATCGCGATCAGCAGGAGCGGGAACAGCAGGAGCGGCCAGATCAGGCCGCCCGAGACGATGACCGCGGCGACGGTGGAGACCGTGACGAGGCCCACCGCCGAGACGATCACGACGGCGATCGCCGTGCCGATCCGCACGGTGGCGATCCAGGCGCTGCGCTCCCCCGGCACGAGCGGCAGCGGCGCGACCTCCGCGACCTCCTCACCCGGGCGGACGGCCCGCGGCAGCACGAGCCAGGCGATCACCCCGACGACCGCGGCGGCCGCGAGGCCGACGACGGCCCAGCCTCCGAAGTCCGGCGCGTCCCGGGCGTCGTCGAGCCCCAGCTGCACGCCGAGCGAGGCGGTCACCGTGAAGCCGGTGAAGACGGAGGTGACGAGCGAGATCACGGCGAGCAGCTTGTGGGTGACGGTGGGGCTCGCACCGCGCACGGTCGCGAGGACGAGGGCGAACAGCCCCGTGAGACCGACGCCGAGGCCCGCGGTGAGGGCGATGCTCGACGACGGGGAGGCGAAGCCGTCTGCTCCGCCCGGCCCCCAATGGATGGCGACCGGATCGGGCAGCTGCGGCAGCCAGGCGAGCTGCAGCGCCACGGCGGCGCCCCACACGACGACGGGGAGCGCCACGGCGACGATCCAGACCGAGAACGGCAGGCGGGCGCGCGGCGGGCGGGCGGTGGTGCGGGTCATGCGGGGTACTCCTCGCGGATCAGAGAGATGAGGGTCTGGGGGCCCACGTCCTCGCGGCGCGCCTCGGCGACGAGGGCACGCACGGCGTCGAGCAGCGATGCGCCGCGCGCGGCGGCGTCGGTCACGACCGCGCCACGGCCGCGGCGCAGGTCGACGAGGCCCTCGTCGCGCAGGTCCTGGTAGGCGCGCAGCACGGTGTGCACGTTGACGTCGAGGGCCTCGGCGAGCTCGCGCGCCGCGGGTAGGCGCTCGCCGGGGCTGAGCGCACCGCGGGTCGCGGCGGCCCGGACGGATGCGGCGATCTGGTCGTAGATCGCCACCCCCGACCCCGGGTCGACACGGATGAGCATGACGCCATCCTATTGTTCTAATTTCACTAGCACAACCGAAGCCCCGAGAGTGCACACTTCTGGAAAGGAAACCCCCGAACAGACCCGAAAAGCACGTACCCTCGCGGTGTGAGCGACGACACCCCCACCCAGCGCTACCCCGAGGGATTCCCCCCGCCCGGAGGCACCACGCCGCCCGGGCAGGTACCGCCCGCCGAGCCCGGGCCGCTCGCCGACGCCCCCACCGAGCGCTTCGGCGCACCGCTCGCGCAGCCGGGCCCCGCCACCATCCCGCTCGCCGACGAGCCGCATCCGGCCGCGACCGTGCCGCCCGCCGGCACCGTGCCGCCCGCGAACAGCGCGGCGACAGGAGGCCGCGGCAACCGGGGCCTCATCATCACGCTCGCGGTGATCGCCGGCGTGCTGCTCCTCGCGCTCATCGGCCTGCTCATCTGGGTCGCCGTGAACTCAGGCGCGCCGAGCCCCGCCCCCACCGACACCACGAGCACGAGCCCCAGCCCCACCCCCACCGAGTCGGAGTCGCCGTCGCCGAGCCCGACACCCACCGAGACGGAGGCACCCCCGCCCCCGCCGCCCGCGAACGTCATCACGAGCTACACGGCATCCACCCAGAGCGTCGACTGCAGCGGCGGCGGCCCCGTGCCGGTGACCTTCAGCTGGGCGACGACGGGCGTGACGCTGTGGTTCGGCGTCGGCACCAGCGACGCGCACGCCGAGCCGGTCGACGACTTCCCGCTCAACTACACGATGGACTTCGACTACCAGTGCGGCCAGACCGACAAGCAGCAGCGCTACACGATCACCGTGCAGCGCCAGGACGGCAGCTTCCAGTCGCAGACCATCGTGATCCGCGAGACCTGATCTCGGTAGAATCGCGGGGTTCCCACACTCAGGCACCCCAGGACGCGGTGCCGCACATATCGAACCGGAGTACCGCGATGAACGACGCCGCCCGCATCCCCGAGAAGCCCGCCCTGGAGGGCCTCGAGCCGAAGTGGCGGGAGGCGTGGGAGCACGAGGGCACCTACCGGTTCGACCGGGATGCGGCGCTCGCCGCCGGCAAGTCCGCCGTCTTCAGCGTCGACACCCCGCCGCCCACGGCATCCGGCAGCCTGCACATCGGGCACGTGTTCAGCTACACCCACATGGACCTCATGGCGCGATACCAGCGCATGCGCGGCAAGCACCTGTTCTTCCCGATGGGCTGGGACGACAACGGCCTGCCCACCGAGCGCCGCGTGCAGAACTACTACGGCGTCCGCTGCGACCCGACCCTCCCCTACGACCCCGACTTCACGCCCCCGCAGGAGGGCGGCGAGGGCACCTCCGGCAAGGCCGCCGACCAGCTGCCCATCTCGCGCCGCAACTTCGTCGAGCTGTGCGAGCGTCTCACCGCCGAGGACGAGGTGCAGTTCGAGGAGCTGTGGCGCACCCTCGGGCTCTCGGTCGACTGGTCGCTCACCTACCGCACGATCGGCGACGAGGCGCAGCGCGTGGCCCAGCGCGCGTTCCTGCGTAACCTCGCCCGCGGCGAGGCGTACCAGGCGGATGCGCCCACCCTGTGGGACGTGACGTTCCGCACGGCGGTCGCCCAGGCCGAGCTGGAGGACAAGGAGCAGCCCGCCGCCTACCACCGGGTGAGCTTCCACCGCCCCGACGGCGGCACGATCGAGATCGAGACGACCCGCCCCGAGCTGCTGCCGGCGTGCGTCGCGCTCGTCGCGCATCCGGATGACGAGCGCTACCGGCCGCTCTTCGGCACGACCGTCACGACCCCGATCTTCGGCGTCGAGGTGCCCGTCGTGGCGCACCACCTCGCCCAGCAGGACAAGGGATCCGGCATCGCCATGATCTGCACCTTCGGCGACGTGACCGACGTCGTCTGGTGGCGCGAGCTCGACCTGCCGAACCGCGCCATCATCGGCTTCGACGGCCGCATCCTGCCCGAGTCCCCCGCCGAGGGGCTGTTCACGGATGCCGGCCGCGCCGCCTACGCCGAGCTCGCCGGCAAGACCGTGTTCAGCGCGAAGGCCCGCATCGTGGAGCTGCTCGCCGAATCGGGCGACCTCATCGGCGAGCCGCGCAAGATCGTGCACCCCGTGAAGTTCTTCGAGAAGGGCGACAAGCCGCTCGAGATCGTGTCCACGCGCCAGTGGTACATCACCAACGGCGCGCGCGACGAGAGGCTGCGCGAGGAGCTGCTCGCATCCGGCCGCGAGCTGCAGTTCCACCCCGAGTTCATGCGCGTGCGCTACGAGAACTGGGTCGGCGGGCTCACGGGCGACTGGCTCATCTCGCGCCAGCGCTTCTTCGGCGTGCCGATCCCGGTCTGGTACCCGCTGGATCCCGAGGGCGAGCCGATCCGCGAGCAGCCGATCGTGCCCGACGAGGCGTCCCTGCCCGTCGACCCGTCGTCGGATGCCGCCCCCGGCTACGAGGAGTCGCAGCGCGGCGTGCCCGGCGGCTTCGTCGGCGAACTCGACATCATGGACACCTGGGCCACCTCGAGCCTCACCCCGCAGATCGCGGGCGGCTGGGTGGACGACCCCGAGCTCTTCGACCTGGTATTCCCCTACGCGCTGCGTTCGCAGGGCCAGGACATCATCCGCACCTGGCTGTTCTCGACCGTGCTGCGCGCGCGGCTCGAGCACGGCGAGACGCCGTGGGCGCACGCCGGCATCTCGGGCTTCATCGTCGACCCCGACCGCAAGAAGATGTCGAAGTCGAAGGGCAACGTGGTCACCCCGCAGGGCCTCCTCGACGAGCACGGCTCCGACGCGGTGCGCTACTGGGCGGCGTCGTCGAAGCTCGGCACGGATGCGGCGTTCGACCCGCAGAATCCGAAGACCATCAAGATCGGTCGCCGCCTGGCGATCAAGGTGCTCAACGCCGCGAAGTTCGTCTACTCGTTCCCCGAGGTGGAGGACCCGCACGGCTTCGCGCCCCTCGACGCCGACATGCTCGCCGAGCTCGGCCGGGTGATCGAGGAGGCCACCCGTGCCTACGAGGCGTACGACCACGCCCGCGCGCTCGAGGTGACCGAGCAGTTCTTCTGGACCTTCTGCGACGACTACCTCGAGCTCGTCAAGGAGCGCGCCTACGCGGGCGACGCGAGCGCCGTGACCGCGCTGTGGACCGCGATCGACGTGCTGCTGCGGCTGCTCGCACCCGTGCTGCCGTTCGCGACGGAGGAGGTGTGGCGCTGGACCTACGACGGCTCGGTGCACGCCGCGAGCTGGCCGACCGTGCTCGACCTCGGGGTCACGGAGGAGCCGCGCGGCCTGCTGCCGGCGGTCTCCACGGCGCTCGTCGGCATCCGCCGCGCCAAGACGGATGCCAAGGCCTCCCAGAAGACGCCCATGCTGTCGGCGACCCTCGCGGGTCCGGCGATCCTCGCCGAGGCGCTCGACGACCTGCGGGCCGTGGGGCGCATCGAGCGGCTCGACCTGGTGGCGGGCGACGAGGTGCTCGTGAGCGACGTCGTGCTCGCCGAGCTGCCGGAGGCGTGACCGTGGCCGACACCACGGTCCGGGCGGTCGAGCCGGCCGACGCGGCGCGCTGGCGCGAGCTTTTCACCGCGTACGGGGTCTTCTACGAGACCGAGTTCGGCGACGAGGTCCTCGACAGCGTCTGGGAGCAGCTGCTCGCCGACGACTCCGGCATCGACGCGCTCGTCGCGGAGCGCGACGGGCAGGTCGTCGGCATCGCCCACTACCGCTCGCATCCGGACACCTTCTCGGGCGGCCGGGACTGGTTCCTCGACGACCTCTTCGTGGACCCGGCCGCGCGCGGCACGGGAGCGGGGCGCGCGCTCATCGAGGCGATCGCGGAGCTGTCGGCCGGCACGGGCGGCTCGCTGCGCTGGATCACCGCCGACGACAACCTCACGGCGCAGGCGCTGTACGAGAAGGTCGCCACCCGCACCCGCTGGGTCATGTACGAGACGCGCCGCTGATGCAGCTCGGAACGCGGTGGAGCGTCGGCGGCGAGGTGCCGCCGCGGGTTCCGGATGCCATGGTCGCCGCGATCCGCGAGGTCGAGTCCGAGCTCGCGGGCGTCGACACGTCCTCCTGGCGCTGGACCCTCACCTGGCTCGAGGGCCGGCCCGTGGCCGAGCTCGACGACGGCACGCGCCTGCGGCTCGCACCCGACGGCGCCGTCCTCCGCGACCTGCTCGACTGAGGTCTCAGTACACCGCCCACGGCGGCACTCGATCAGCGGAAAGGCTACTTCCGGGCGAGGATCTCGCCGTGGGGGAAGGCCATCCAGCCGTCCGGGTCCTCGGCCCAGTGGGCCCAGGCGGAGCTGATGGCCTGCAGGTCGGCACGCGTCGCGAGGCCCTTGCCGAGCGCGTCGTCGGCGAAGGCCGAGGCGAGCACGCGGTCCCGCCACATGCCGCCCCACCAGGTGCGCTCGTCGTCGTCCGAGAAGCACCAGAGGGAGGCCGTCGACTCGACCGAGGCGAAGCCCGCCTCGCGCGCCCACGCCTTGAGGCGGCGCCCGGCATCCGGTTCTCCGCCGTTGCTGCGGTGCACGCGCTGGTAGAGCACCGCCCACGACTCGAGCCCCAGGGTGAGCGGATGGATGACGACGCCCGCGTAGTCGCATTCGCGCACCGCGACGACCCCGCCGTCGGCGACCACCCGCCGGAACTCGGCGAGCGCCTCGACCGGCCGGCCGAGGTGCTGCAGCACCTGGTGGGCGTGCACGACGTCGAACTCGCCGTCGGCGTACGGCAGGGCGTAGGCGTCGGCGACGTGGAACTCGACATTCGTGACGCCGCGCTCGGCGGCGTGCGCACGCGCCTGCGCGACCACGTCCTCCGAGGCGTCGATGCCGACCACACGACCCGGGGCCACGAGCTCGGCGAGGTCGACCGTGATCGTGCCCGGCCCCGCGCCGACGTCGAGGATCGACATCCCCGGCTGCAGGTGCGGCAGCAGGTACGCGGCCGAGTTGAGAGCGGTGCGCCAGATGTGCGACCGCAGCACCGTCTCATGGTGGCCGTGGGTGTAGTGCTCGGCGCTCATCCCGCCAATCTACCGAGTGCGCGGCGCGCGAACTCCGACGCAGGGTCGCCTACGACCGCTACCTGCAGACGACATCGCGTCTCTGTCGGAGTTCGCGCGGCCGCACGATTCTAGGCTGGACGGATGACGAACCCGTTCTTCGCCGACAGCGCGCTCCCCTACCAGCTGCCCGACTTCGCCGCCGTGCGCGACGAGCACTTCCGCGAGGCATTCGACGCCGGGATGGCCGAGCAGCTCGCGGAGGTCGCGGCGATCACCGCCGACCCCGCAGCGCCGAGCTTCGAGAACACCTTCGTGCCCCTCGAGCGCTCGGGTCGCGTGCTCGACCGCGTCGCGACGGTGTTCTTCACCCTCGCCTCCTCCGACACCACGGATGCCATCCAGTCCCTCGAGGAGGAGCTCGCCCCGCGCCTCGCCGCGCACCACGACGCGATCGTGCTCGACCCGGCCCTCTTCGCTCGCGTCGATGCCATCCACGCCGAGCGCGACGCCCTCGACGCCGAGCAGCGCTACCTCGTGGAGCGACGGCACATCGAGATGGTGCTCGCCGGCGCGGCCCTCGACGAGCCCGCGAAGGAGCGCCTGCGCGAGCTCAACCAGCGGATCTCGACCCTCACCACGCGTTTCGAGAAGAACCTGCTGAACGACACCAACGCGCTCGCCGTACACGTGACGGACGCGGCGGAGCTCGCGGGGCTCGCCGCATCCGAGCGCTCCGCGGCACGAGAGGCCGCCGCCGCCCGCGACCTCGACGGCTGGCTCGTGACGCTCGTGCTGCCGACCGGCCACCCGTGGCTGTCGTCGATCGAGGTGCCCGCGACCCGCGCCCGCATCATGGAGGCCTCCCGCGCGCGCGGGACCCGCGGCGGCGAGTTCGACAACCGCGACCTCGTGCTCGACCTCGTGCGCGCCCGCGCCGAGCGCGCCCGGCTGCTCGGCTTCCGCGACCACGCCTCGGTCGTGACGGCGGATGAGACGGCCGGCTCCCCCGAGGCGGTCGCCGAGCTGCTGGGTCGCCTCGCGCCCGCCGCCGCGCGCAACGCATCCGTCGAGCGCGCCGAGCTGGCCGAGACCTTCGGCGCCCCCGTCACGGCCTCGGACTGGGCCTACGCCGCGGAGGCCGTGCGCCGCGAGCGCTACGAGCTCGACACCGCCGCCCTGCGGCCGTGGTTCGAGGCGGAGCGCGTGCTGTGCGACGGGGTGTTCTTCGCCGCCGAGCGGCTGTACGGCCTGAGCTTCGCGGAGCGCCCCGAACTGCGGGGCTGGAACGACGAGGTGCGGGTGTTCGAGGTGAGCGACGAGGACGGACCGCTCGGCCTCTACCTGCTCGACCTGTACACGCGCGACGCGAAGCGCGGCGGGGCGTGGATGAACTCGCTCGTGGTGCGCAACGAGCTGCTCGGTCAGGGGGCCGTCGTCACCAACAACCTCAACGTGCCGCGCCCCGCGGCGGGCGAGCCCACCCTGCTGACCCTCGACGAGGTGGAGACCTTCTTCCACGAGTTCGGCCACGCGCTGCACGGCCTGTTCGCCCACGCGCGCTACCCGAGCCTCGGCGGCACGAACGTGTTCCGCGACTTCGTGGAGTTCCCGAGCCAGGTCAACGAGATGTGGGCGATGTGGCCCGAGGTGCTCGCGAACTACGCCCGCCACCACGAGACGGGCGAACCGCTCGATCCCTCGATCGCCCAGCGCCTGCGCGACGCGGAGCGCTTCGGGCAGGGCTTCGGCACGAGCGAGTACCTGCAGGCGGCGCTCCTCGACCAGGCCTGGCACACCCTCGACCTCGAGGACGCGCAGGCGGTGACGGATGCCGCCGCCTTCGAGGCGGACGCGCTCGCCGCCGCCGGTCTCGCGGATGACGCCGTGCCCCCGCGCTACGCGACGACGTACTTCGCCCACGTGTTCTCGGGCGGCTACGACGCCGGCTACTACTCGTACATCTGGAGCGAGGTGCTCGACGCCGACACGGTCGAGTGGTTCCGCGAGAACGGCGGCCTGACGCGGGAGAACGGGGAGCGCTTCCGGCGGCGCCTGCTGCAGACGGCCGGCACGCGCGATCCGCTCGCCGCCTTCCGGGACTTCCGGGGGCGGGATGCGGCCCTCGAGCCGCTGCTGGAGCGTCGCGGGCTGGGGTGACGCGCCCGCACCGCATCCGCGTTTGACAGTGCGGCGCGGGGTGAGGTTAGGTTAACCTCAGTGCCATCTATTTAGGTGAGCCTTACCTCATTCCCCCATCCGAAAGGATCCTCGTGCGCGTCCTCCGCACCCTTCCGATCGTCGCCGCCGCAGCCCTCGCGCTGTCGGCCTGCGCCACCACCACGGCACCCGAGGCCGGCTCCGACGCGCCGGGCGACGCATCCGCCTTCCCCGTCACGATCGAGCACGCGTTCGGCGAGACGACGATCGCCGCGAAGCCCGAACGCGTGGCGACCGTCTCCTGGTCCAACCAGGAGGTGCCGATCGCGCTCGGCGTCGTGCCCGTCGGGATGGCGAAGGTCACCTGGGGCGACGACGACGGCGACGGCATCCTGCCGTGGGTCGAGGAGAAGCTCGACGAGCTCGGCGGAGAGACCCCGGTGCTCTTCAACGAGGACGACGGCATCGACTTCGAGGCCGTGGCAGACACCCACCCCGACGTGATCCTCGCCGCCTACTCGGGTCTCACCCAGGAGGACTACGACACCCTCTCGAAGATCGCACCCGTCGTCGCCTACCCCGAGGTGGCCTGGGGCACCTCCGTCGACGACATGATCCGACTGAACGCGAAGGCGCTCGGCCTCTCGAAGGAGGGCGACGCCCTCATCGAGCAGCTGCACGGCAAGATCGACGCGGCGCTCGAGGCGAACGCGGTGATCAAGGACAAGAAGATCCTGTTCTCCTTCATCGACCCGTCCGACTTCAGCCAGATCGGCTTCTACACGACGCTCGACACCCGCCCCGGCTTCCTCAAGGGGCTCGGACTGCCCGTGCCGGCCGTCGTCGAGGAGGAGTCGGCCGCGACGGACTCCTTCTACACGAGCGCGAGCTCCGAGGAGGCCGAGCGCTTCGCCGACGTCGACATCTTCGTCACCTACGGCGACCCGGACGGCGACCTCGTCGCGCAGCTCCAGGCCGACCCGCTGCTGTCGAAGATCCCGGCCATCGCCGCGGGCCACGTCGTGATCCTCCCGAACGCCACACCGCTCGCGGCCTCCGCCAACCCGTCGCCGCTCTCGATCGGCTACAACATCGGCGACTACTTCGCGCTGTTCGCCGCACAGGCCGGGTGACCGCCACCACCGGCTCCCTGACGCCGCCGGACGCCGCGACCCTGCGGCGCCCGGCGGTCGTCCGTGTCGCCTGGATCCTCGGCTCCCTCGGAGCGCTGCTCGCGGCGTCCGCGCTGTCCCTCGCGATCGGCACGCGCACCGTGTCCCTCGACGAGATCATGGCGGCGCTCGGCGGGGACGCCTCCTCGATCGGCGCGGCCGCCGTCACGGCCCGGATGCCGCGCACGGCGCTGGCGATCCTGGTCGGCGCCGCGCTCGCCCTCTCGGGGGCATCGCTGCAGGCGGTCACCCGCAACCCGCTCGCGGATCCCGGCATCCTCGGCCTCTCGATGGGCGCCTCGCTCGCCGTCGTGACGGGCATGGCGTTCTTCGGGCTGTCCGACCCGGTCTCGGTCGTCGTGGTCGCGATCGTCGGCACGACGGCGGCCGGTGTCTTCGTCTACGCCGTCGGGTCGCTCGGCCGCGGTGGTCCGACGCCGCTCAAGCTCGCCCTCGCGGGCGCCGCCACGACCGCCGCGCTCGGCTCGCTGGTGAGCGCCATCCTGCTGCCCCGCATCCAGGAGATGACCTCGTTCCGGTTCTGGCAGATCGGTGGTGTCGGCGGCGCCGTGTGGGACCGCATCGCGCTCGTCGCCCCCGCGTTCGCCGTGGGCGCCGCCCTCGTGCTCGTCATGGCCCGCGGCATGAACTCGCTCGCGCTCGGCGACGAGGTCGCGACGGGGCTCGGCGAGCACGTGGGCCGCACGCGCCTCATCGCCTCGGCGGGCGCCTTCGTGCTGTGCGGCGCGGCGACAGCGATCGCCGGCCCCATCGGCTTCGTGGGCCTCATCGTGCCGCACCTGTGCCGCCTGCTCGTCGGCACCGACCACCGCTGGCTGCTGCCGGTGAGCGCCGTCGTCGGCGCCGTGCTGCTGACCTCGGCGGATGTCGTGGGCCGCGTGATCGCGCGACCGGACGAGGTCGAGGTCGGCATCGTCACGGCGCTCATCGGCGCCCCCGTGTTCATCGCGCTCGCGCGCCGGCGGAAGGTGCGCGAGCTGTGAGCGGCGCCGTGGTGGCCGCCGCGCCCGCCCGTGAGGAGACCCTCGCGGGCGTCGTCGCGGGCCGCCGCCGACGCACCCGCCGCCGGGTGGTGCGCACCACCGTGCTCGCCGGGCTCGTCGTCGCGGTCTTCGCCGCGAGCCTCATGATCGGCAAGACCCTCTACGGGCCGGACGAGGTGATCCGCGTCATCCTCGGCCAGCAGGTTCCCGGGGCGTCGTTCACCGTCGGCGAGCTGCGCCTGCCGCGCGCCACCCTCGGCCTGCTCGCGGGGTTCGCATTCGGCCTCGCGGGGGTCACCTTCCAGACCATGCTGCGCAACCCGCTCGCCTCCCCCGACATCATCGGCATCACCTGGGGCGCGAGCGCCGCCGGCGTCGTCGGCATCGTCGTGCTCTCCTGGAGCGGCGCCGGGGTGTCGCTCTTCGCGCTCGCGGGCGCGCTCGCGACGGCCCTCGCGATCTACCTGCTCGCCTACCGGCGCGGGTTCTCGGGCGCCCGGCTCGTGCTCATCGGCATCGGGGTGGCCGCGATGCTCCAGAGCGTCGTGTCGTGGGTGCTCTCGCGCGCATCCGACTGGGACATGCCCGCCGCGATGCGGTGGCTCTCCGGCAGCCTCAACGGCGCGAGCTGGGAGAGCGTCGCCCCGCTCGCGGCCGCCTCGCTCGTGCTGCTGCCGCTCATGTTCGGGCTCTCGCGCGATCTCGGCGCGCTGCGGCTCGGCGACGAGACGGCGGCGGCGCTCGGGGTTCGCGTGACGTGGGCGCGGCTCGCGCTCATCCTCGGCGCGGTCGCCCTGCTCGCCTTCGCGACCGCGGCGGCGGGACCGATCTCCTTCGTCGCCTTCATGGCGGGTCCCATCGCCGGCCGCCTACTCGGACCCGGCTCGTCGCTCCTCCTGCCCGCCGGTCTCGTCGGCGCGCTGCTCGTGCTCGTCGCCGACCTCGTCGGCCAGTTCGCCTTCGACGCCCGCTACCCGGTCGGCGTCGTCACGGGCGCGCTCGGCGCGCCGTTCCTCATCTACCTGCTCGCGCGGACGGCCCGCCAGGGAGGCACGCTATGACCCTCGACCACCGCCTCGAGGCGCGCGAGGTCACCCTCGGCTACGGCGACCGCACCGTCGTCGACCGGCTCGACCTCGACGTCTCCCCCGGACGCATCACGGCGATCGTCGGCGCGAACGGATGCGGCAAGTCGACCCTGCTGCGCGCCCTCGCCCGGCTGCTGTCCCCCGCGAGCGGCCAGGTGCTCCTCGACGGCGAGCCGATCGCCTCGCGGCCCTCGAAGCAGGTGGCGCGTGTGCTCGGCCTGCTGCCGCAGAGCCCCGTCGCCCCCGAGGGGATCACCGTGACCGACCTCGTCGGACGGGGGCGGCATCCGCACCAGCGCCTGCTCGCCCGGTGGAACACCCACGACTACGAGGCGGTCGCGGCCGCCCTCGCCGCCACCGGCACGAGCGAGCTCGCCGAGCGCAGCGTCGACGAGCTCTCGGGGGGTCAGCGCCAGCGGGTCTGGATCGCGATGGCACTCGCCCAGGAGACCGAGATCCTGCTGCTCGACGAGCCGACCACCTTCCTCGACGTCGCCCACCAGATCGAGGTGCTCGACCTGCTCGCGGAGCTCGGCCGCGACCGCGGCACGACCATCGTCATGGTGCTGCACGACCTCAACCTCGCGGCGCGCTATGCGGACGAGATCGTCGCCATGAGCGAGGGCCGCATCGTCGCGAGCGGTGCGCCCGCCGAGATCCTCACCCCCGAGCTCGTCGAGCAGGTGTTCGGCATCCGCAGCCACGTCATCCCCGACCCCGTGTCGGAGACCCCCCTCGTCGTCCCGATCGGAAGGCACCATGTCCGCTGAGACCCTCGCCCGCCCCGCGACCGAGCCGTGGGCGTTCGTCCGCGTCGAGGTCGCGCGCATCGACGACCTGACGCCCACCTTCCGGCGCTTCGCCCTGCGCCCCACCCGCGCGGAGCGGCTCGCCGACCCCGGCTTCGACCAGCGCATCAAGATCGTGCCGCCGAGCCCGCAGGGCATCGACGCGATGCCGACCGACCCCGAATGGTACGCGACGTGGCGGGCAATGCCGGCCGGCGAGCGCCCCCCGTTCCGCACCTACACGATCCGCGGCTTCGAGGGCGAGGAGCTGCTCGTCGACTTCGCCCTGCACGGACCCGAGGGTCCGGCGGTGCGCTGGGCGATCGACGCGGCGCTCGGCGACGAGCTGCTCGTGCTGGGACCGCACGCCGCGCACCCGGGACCCTACGGGGGCATCGACTTCGTGCCGCCGGCGAGGAGCGACCACCACCTCCTCGCCGGCGACGAGACGGCGGCGCCCGCGATCGCCCGCATCCTCGAGCAGCTGCCGCAGGACGCGCGCGGCACGGTCGTCGTCGAGCTGCCGGATGCCGGCGACGCCGCGTACCTGCCGCGGCATCCGGGGTTCGCGGTGCACGCCCTCGCGCGCGAGGGGCGACCGCACGGCGATGCCCTCGTCGAGCGCGTCGCCGCGGTCGCCACCGAGCTGCTCGAGGCGCACCCGGGTGCGGAGCCCGAGGAGGTCGACATCGAGGAGGGCCTCCTCTGGGAGGTGCCCCGCAACGCGCGCGGCGGCGCCGCGCTCAAGAGCGCCCCGCTCTACGCGTGGCTCGCGGGTGAGGCCGGCACGATCACAACCATCCGCCGGCACCTCGTGAAGGAGCTCGGCATCGACCGCCGCGCCGTCGCCTTCATGGGCTACTGGCGTCAGGGGCGCGCCGAGAACTCCTGAGGCGCGCTCCCGCTGCGGGCTGCGCGGTGGGCGATCACCGCGACACCCAGGGCGGCGAGCAGGAACATCGCCGCGAGGATCAGCCAGCCCGCGAAACCCATGCTGATCGCCGTCCAGGTGATCAGCAGCGGACCCACCATCGAGGCGATCGCGAACGTCATCGAGAACATGCCCTGGTACGCACCCGGCCGTCGCGGGTCGGCGAGCTCGAAGCTCAGCCCCCATGCGCCGCCCTGCGAGAGCACCTCCGAGAGCGCGTGCAGCACCGAGGCCGCGACGAGCAGCACCACGGTCGCGACGAGCGGAGTGCCCGCGGCGGCACCGTAGAGCACGCAGCCGAGCGCCATCAGCACGCCCGCGACGGCGGTGACGTTGCCTGCCCGCCGGAGGTCGTGCGTGCCCCGGGAGAGCGGCACCTGCAGGGCGATGACGAGCACCGTGTTGACGATGAACATGATCGACACGAGGTACTCGGGCGCGACCGTGTCGTGCGCCACCCACAGCGGGATGCCGACGTTCAGCACCACGAACTGGATCGCGAACACCGCGGCGAGGCCCGAGAACAGCAGGTAGCGGGGATCGCGCCACGGGCTCCGGCCGGCCGCGGGGACGGCATCCGCATCCGCCTCGCGCTCGGCGCGGCTCGGCGCGTCGACGCGCGCGGGCAGCCGGACCAGCAGCAGCGCGGAGGCGGCGTACGCGATCCCGCCCACGACGAGGATCGCGCGGTACGCCTCCGCCGTTCCGAGGGCGAGCGCGATCGCGCCGACGCCGGTGCCGATCGTGATGCCGATGTTCGTGACCGTGCGCAGCACCGCGCGGCTCGTGACGCGCGTCTCGGGCGAGAACGCACGCGCGATGATCGCCGAACGCACCGAGCCGTTGGTGCCGAGCGCGACCGAGACGACCGACTCGGCCACGACCGCCTGCCACAGCTCGGTGACGAGCGCCACGGACGCCAGCGCGAGGCCCGCCGCGACGACCCCGCCGACGAGCATCCAGCGCGCCGAGACGGAGTCGGCCAGGTGACCGCCGAGATACGACGCCGCGATGCCGATGCCGGACCCGATCGCGTACACGAGTGCGACCTGCTCGGCAGGCAGGCCCGCGACGAGCGAGAGGTACAGCACGACGAGCGTCAGCGAGACGCCGCGTCCGACGGTGCTGATGAGCGTCGCGACGGTGAGCGAGCGCAGCACGGGGTCGGCGAAGGTATCGCGGATGCGGGCGAACATGAACCTCCAGGCTAACTTCCCGCGCCACATGACCTTGGTCCTACCGGCCGACGGCGAGCCGGGCTAGCTTCGAGGCGAAAGCCCACGAGAGGGAGCCCACCATGACCACCACCAGCGAATCCCGCACCGACGTCACCGTCTCCGCCCGTGCCGCGGGCCTCATCCGCCTGGTCGGCCTCGCCGGCATCGTGGGCGGCATCCTGCTCATCGTCGCGGCAGGCGCGGTATGGATCACCGTGGCGACGCAGCTGCGCGCCGAGAACATCACGATCCCCGACGACGCGATGGCGTTCCCGGGGGCGACCGTCCAGGGGCCCGTCACCGCCTACATCCAGGCCGACATCATCCAGACGCACGCCCTCGAGATGAGCGACGGCAAGACCTACGCGGAGCTCGACCGCGACGACCCGCTGCGCGCGACCGTCATGAACGCCTCGTTCCTCCGGGCCTCGCTGTTCACCTCGGTGGTCTCGTTCGGGGTGGCGCTGCTCGCCGCGGGGATGGGCGCGCTGTTCGTGCTCTTCGGCGCGAGCCTGCGCGCGCTCGTGGGCGCGCCGCGCGCCCGCGACGCGAGGCCCGTCAGCGCGGACTAGGCGCCGTCCTCCGGCGCGGGCGCCACGTCAGCACGAGCATCGCGACGCCGCCCACCACGAGTCCCCAGAACGCCGACCCGATCCCCGCGATGGTCACCCCCGACGCCACCACGAGGAAGGTGACGGCGGCGACGATACGGGTGGATGCCTCCTCGAGGGCGGTCGTGGCCGCCGTCGCGAAGGCCCCGAAGAGCGCGAGCCCCGCGACCGCGGTGATGAGGATGGGCGGGCTCACCGAGACGAGCACGGTCGCTGCGCCCGCTCCGAGCCCGATCACGAGGTAGGCGACGCCCCCCGTGACCGACGCCACCCACCGGCGGTCGCGATCCGGGTGCGCGTCGGGGCCCGCCATCATCGCGGCCGTGATCGCCGCGAGGTTGAGGGTGTAGCCGCCGAACACCGAGCCGACGACGGTCGCCGCACCCGAGCTCGCGAGGATCGCCCGGGCGGGCGGATGCGGGTAGCCGAAGGTCGTGAGCACAGCGAAGCCCGGCACGTTCTGGCCGGCCATCGTGACGACGTACAGCGGCACCCCGAGGCTCACGAGCACGGCCGGGTCGAGGCTCGGCCAGGTGACGGTGATCGTCGGCAGCAGCTGGGTTCCCGCCAGGTCGGCCGCCTCGCCGGAGACGGCCACCACGACGACCGTGACCACGACGGCGGCAGGCACCGCCCAGCGTGGCGCGAGGCGCGCGACCACGAGCCACACGACGACCACGGGGAGCGCGAGCGCGGGCAGCTGCACCGACGCGAGCACGGGCGCGAGGCAGATGGGGAACAGGATGCCGGCGAGCATGGCGCTCGCGATGGCCTTCGGGATGCGCGTCATCGCGCGGGCGAGGGCCGGCCACAGCCCCGTGATCACGAGCAGCACCCCGCACAGCAGGAAGGCGCCCACCGCCGCGCGGTAGTCGCCCGTCGTCGCTTGCGCCGCGACGAGCAGCGCCGCACCGGGGGTCGACCACGCGAAGGCGAGCGGCATCCGATAACGCAGGCCGAGCACGATCGCGAGCATCCCCTGCAGGAGGCAGAGCGCGAGCAGCCCGGATGCCGCGTCGGCGTCCGAGGCGCCCACGGCGTGGAGGCCGGCCACGACGAGCGCGAAGGAGCTCGCGAATCCGGTGACCGCGCCGACGATCCCGGCGCCGATCGGCTGGGCGAGGTCGGAGGCGCGCATGGCATCCGAGCCTATTGGCCGTCGTCGCCCGATGACGCGGGCCGCCGCGCGAGCCGTGGACCGCTCGGCGCGCGGCGACGCGGACGGCTCAGGAGATGTCGAGGCCCCGCGCGACCGCGTCTCGGGCGGCGACGTCGCGGCTGACGCCGTCGCGGGCGGCGCGCTCGTCGAGCCGAGTGAGCAGCTCGCCGTCGAGCTCCACCGCGAAGCCCGACGCGTGCGCCGCGGCCGCAGCCGTCCCCACGGGCGCGCGCCGCAGCACGAGCCCCAGGATCGGCAGCGCGATCGTGCCGAGCGCGTCGAGGATGCCGACCACGCCGAGCGCGCGCCAGTACGGCTCCCCGTGGTCGCCGGGGATCTCGCCGCCCGACACGATCGGCAGGATGATCATGACGGCGACGACCACCACCGTGACGAGCGTCACGGCCAGCGCGATCCGGATGGCCCGGTGCGGCCGACCCGCGAGCAGGAGCAGCAGGTTGGCCTGCGCGAGGCTCACGGCGACGACCGTGAGCACGCCGAACGCCTTCAGCCACGGCTCCATGCCGTCCCACGAGCTCGTCGTGCCCCAGTCGACCCAGATGAGGACGAAGGCGCACAGCGCCGCCCCCGCGCTCGCCGCGATGCCGACGAACCCCACGACGCGCACGGCGCGCGTGACGATCGCGAGGTGGCAGAGCGCCGTCGTGCCGAACGCGGCCACCGTGAGCGTCGTGAGCAGCACCCTGCCCTGCAGCTCGCCGAACTCGCCGCTCAGCAGGGCGATGATGCCGAGCAGCGCGGCGACGGCGAGCGACGCGATGATCGCGATGATGGCGGCGCGACGGATGCCGCGGACGACGGGCGAGGGGGGCACGACGGCGGTGTCGGTCATGCCTCGACCCTAGCCAACCCCTCCCCGGACGAGCGGGATCCGGCCTCCGTCAGCGGGCGACCAGGTGCCGGCGGATGATCTCCGCGGCATCCGCCGGTTCGAGCTCACCCCGCGCCACCCCGAGCACGAGCTCGAACGCGGTGTCGGTATCCATGTCATGGCGGTAGCCGTTGATCCAGAGGAACAGCACCGTGAGCGTCCACGCGGTGCGCTTGTTCCCGTCGACGAGGGCATGGTTCCGCGCAAGGGACTCGAGGAGTACAGCGGCCTTCAGTTCGAGCGTCTCGTAGGCGTCGGTGCCGAAGACCGTCGTCGCGGGTCGTGCGAGTGCGGATGCGAGAAGTCCCGCGTCGCGCGCGTGGAAGCCGAAGCGACCGAGAACCTGAAGCGCGTCGTCGATCGTGAGGTAGCGGGTCACGCGTCTTCGAGGCGCGTCAGGAGTTCGGCATCGTGACTCAGCACGAAGTCGAGACCCTCGTCGATCTCGTCGCGCCGGGAGGCGCGCTCGACCACGACACGGGCGCCCCGCAGGAGAAGTGCGTGCTTCGAGACGTTCTCGCGAGCCGCGAGCTGCTCGAGTTGAGTGTCGAGTTCCTCGGGAATGCGAACGGTGATGGCCATACCCCGAATGATACCACTTTGGTATCAGGCGCTCTCGGGATGGTTAGGCGGACTTCTCCGCGCGACGTGCCGGACGCGGCACGATCGTGGGGGCCGCGTTGTCGATCACGGCCTCCTTCGTCACCACCACGCGGGCGACCTCCTCGGAGGACGGCACCTCGAACATGATCGGCCCGAGCACCTCCTCGAGGATCGCGCGGAGGCCGCGAGCGCCCGTCTGGCGCAGCACCGCGAGATCGGCGATCGCCTCGAGCGCACCCTGGTCGAACTCGAGCTCCACGCCGTCGAGCTCGAACATGCGCTGGTACTGCTTGACGAGCGCGTTCTTCGGCTCGGTGAGGATCTCCATGAGGGCCGACTGGTCGAGCGGCGACACCGTCGTGACGACCGGGAGGCGGCCGATGAACTCGGGGATGAGGCCGAACTTGTGCAGGTCCTCCGGAAGCACCTCGCTGAACAGCTCCGCCTCGTCGCGCTTGCTGTGCAGGGGGGCGCCGAAACCGATGCCGCGGCGGCCGACGCGCGCCGAGATGATCTCCTCGAGGCCCGCGAACGCGCCCGCCACGATGAACAGCACGTTCGTCGTGTCGATCTGGATGAACTCCTGGTGCGGATGCTTGCGGCCGCCCTGCGGCGGCACCGAGGCGACCGTGCCCTCGAGGATCTTCAGCAGCGCCTGCTGCACGCCCTCGCCCGACACGTCGCGCGTGATCGACGGGTTCTCGGCCTTGCGGGCGATCTTGTCGACCTCGTCGATGTAGATGATGCCCGTCTCGGCCCGCTTGACGTCGTAGTCGGCGGACTGGATGAGCTTGAGCAGGATGTTCTCGACGTCCTCGCCGACGTAGCCCGCCTCGGTGAGCGCCGTGGCATCCGCGACCGCGAACGGCACGTTGAGGCGCTTCGCCAGGGTCTGCGCGAGGTAGGTCTTGCCGCAGCCCGTCGGCCCGATGAGCAGGATGTTCGACTTCGCGATCTCGACGTCGTCGCGCTTCGCGTCGGCGGGGGCGAGCGTCTGCATCGAGCGGATGCGCTTGTAGTGGTTGTAGACGGCGACGGAGAGCGCCCGCTTGGCGGGCTCCTGACCGATGACGTACTCCTCGAGGAAGGAGAAGATCTCCTTCGGCTTCGGGAGGTCGAACTCGCTCGCGACCTCCTCGCCCGCCTCGGCGAGCCGCTCCTCGATGATCTCGTTGCACAGTTCGACGCACTCGTCGCAGATGTACACGCCGGGACCGGCGATGAGCTGCTGAACCTGCTTCTGGCTCTTGCCGCAGAAGGAGCATTTGAGCAGGTCGGCGCTCTCTCCGATGCGTGCCATCCCGGTCTCCCCTCCGAAGCGGTACCGGCAGCCTAACCCGTCCCGGTGACGGAGGCGGGCGTCTGCGCGAATAACGTGTCGGCGCGCCGTCCCCGGTTCGCGTGGCACGCGTTCGCGGGGCACGCGCCGCGCCCCGGCGGCCCCGGCTACCCTGGAGTCATGACGCCGAGAGCCGCCCGCCTGTCGCGCGGCGCGCTGCTCGGCGGCGTCGCCACGGTGCTCGCCGCGGTCTCGCACCTCACGGGCGGCGGCCCGGCGCCGAGCGCCATCGCCCTCGCGCTCGGCGCGGTCTTCGCGACGGCGGTCGGCACGGTCGCCGTCGGGCGTGTCGCCGCGGGCCGCCGGATCGCGCTCCCCCGCCTCGTCGCGGGCGTCGCGATCGCGCAGCTCGCCTTCCACCTCGCCTTCTCGCTGCTCGGGCAGGGCGGCGCCGTGACGGCCACGGGCGCGCACCACCACGCGCTCGTCGCGCTCGTCGCCGACCCCGGGGCCGCCGTGGCCCAGGGCGGCGGCGCGATGTGGCTCGCGCACCTCGTCGCGGGCGCGCTCACCGTGCTCTACCTGCGTCACCTCGAGCGCCGCGTGTGGGGCGTGCTCGCGCGGCTCGGCGGGTTCCTCGTGCGCGCCCTCGGCATTCGGATGCCGGCGCCGGCGCACGAGGCCCCGCGGGCCGCGGTCGTCCGCCACGTGGTGCCCCGAGCATCCGCTCTCCTCGACACGATCGCCCGGCGCGGTCCCCCGCGGGCCGTTCGCGCCTGACGTCCGGATGGTCCGGGCGTCGCCAGGCGCGCCCGCGATCGCATCCGAACCCATTCGTCAGGAGAACCATGTCCCGCATCCCCCGCCGCGCCTCCGCGGCTCTCGTCGCGGTCGCCGCCGCGACCGCACTCGCACTCGCCGCACCGCTGTCGGCGAGCGCTCACGTCTCGCTCGACGGCAACACCGCCGAGCCCGGCAGCTACGCGCTGCTGACCTTCAAGGTGCCGAACGAGTCCGACGCCGCCCGGACGGTGTCGCTCACCCTCACCCTGCCCGCCGACACCCCGTTCACGAGCGTGCGCACGGTGCCCGTCCCCGGCTGGACCGCGGAGCTGGTGCGCGAGAAGCTGCCCGAGCCGGTCACGGTGGGCGAGACGCAGATCACCGAGGCGGTCACCCGCATCGTGTGGACCGCGGATGCCGGGGCCGGTCTCGGCGCCGGCGAGCTCGGCCTGTTCCCGGTGTCGCTCGGACCGGTGCCCGACACGGGCTCGATCCTGCTCCCCGTCGACCAGGGCTACAGCGACGGCAGCACCGTGTCGTGGAGCGACGCCGCCGAGGGGTCCGAGCACCCGGCGCCCGTGCTCTACGTGAACGACGCGCCCGCGGCCGACCACCACGGTGGCACGGACGACGACCACGCGACGCCGGAGGTCACGAGCGCACCCGACGCGGCGGCGCCCGACGCCCAGCCGCCGGTCGACGTGCTCGCGCGCGTGCTCGGCATCGGCGGCCTCGCGCTCGGCGCCGTCGGCCTCGTGCTCGCGGTCGTCTGGCGCCGACGGGCCGCGGATGCCGTGGCCGGCCCGCGCGAGCCCCGCGACGGCGGCGACGCGTGACACGCGCACTGCGCGCGCTCGCCGCGGCGGCATCCGTCGTCGCGGCGGGGGCCGCCCTCGCGCTCGTCGCGGCACCGGCGGCCGAGGCCCACAGCGTGCTCGTGGCGTCGACGCCGGAGGCCGGCGTCACGCTCGCGGAGCTGCCCGCGGAGTTCTCGGTCACCATGAACGAGACGCTGCTCTCGGGCGCCGGGGATGCCGCGTTCGCGCTGCGGGTGCGCAGCTCCGACGGGCTCTACTACGGCGACGGATGCCTCACGATCGTCGATGCGACCGTCTCGACCCCCGCGGCGATCGGCCCGGCGGGCGACTACACGCTCGAGTGGCAGGTCGTGTCGGCCGACGGGCACCCGGTCGGTGGCGAGATCCCCTTCACCTGGACGGGTGAGGCAACCGCGGACGGCGCGACGGAGCCGGCCGCGTGCGGCGGGGCGGTTCCGAACCCGGGCACCACCACGGGGCCGGACGACGGATCCGGTCACCACGGCGACACGGCATCCGAGATCCCGCTCGGTGACGTGCTGTGGATCGTCGGGGCCGTTCTTGTGGTGGCACTCGCCGTGACGGGCGCCCTCATCGCGACGCGGCGTCGACCGGGCACATAGCGGGCGGAGAAACGTCGAGGCGGCGGGAGCAGTTGCTCCCGCCGCCTGTACGTTTGTGCGCCCGCGCCTGCGGCATCCCGCGCCGATGTCGCAGTTGCTCCCGCCGATGGGGAGGGTTATGCCTTCGTCAGCGCCGCCTGCACGTTCTTGCGGCTCGAGAGCACCTGGTCGATGAGGCCATAGTCGAGCGCCTCGTCCGCCGACAGGATGCGGTCGCGCTCGATGTCGGCGTTGACCTCCCCCTGCGTGCGGTTCGAGTGCCGCGAGAGCGTCTCCTCGAGCCAGGTGCGCAGGCGCAGGATCTCCTTCGCCTGGATCTCGATGTCGGACGCCTGACCGCGCCCGGCCTCGCCGACCGCCGGCTGGTGGATGAGGATGCGCGCGTTCGGCAGCGCGAGGCGCTTGCCGGGCGTGCCCGCGGCGGCGATCACGGCGGCCGCCGACGCGGCCTGCCCGAGCACGACCGTCATGATCTGCGGACGGATGTACTGCATGGTGTCGTAGATCGCCGTCATCGCCGTGAACGAGCCGCCGGGCGAGTTGATGTACATCATGATGTCGCGGTCGGGGTCCATCGACTCGAGCACGAGCAGCTGCGCCATGATGTCGTCGGCCGAGGCGTCGTCGACCTGCACGCCGAGGAAGATGATGCGGTCCTCGAAGAGCTTCGCGTACGGGTCCTGACGCTTGAAGCCGTACGCCGTGCGCTCCTCGAAGCTCGGCAGGATGTAGCGCGACTGGGGCATGCGCGAGGCGAGGTCTCCGCCCGCCATGAACGTGGGGGTCTCCATGAGGTCTGTTTCCTTGTCTCTCTCGCGCTCAGTTCTTGCCGGTGCCGGGCTTGGCGTCCGTGCCCGCGCCGCCCACGACATCCGCCGCGGACGCCCGGATGTGGTCGACGAAGCCGTACTCGAGGGCCTCCTCGGCGGTGAACCAGCGGTCGCGGTCGCCGTCGGCGTTGACCTGCTCGACCGTCTTGCCGGTCTGCTCGGCCGTGATCTGCGCGAGGCGGTTCTTCATGTCGATGATGAGCGCCGCCTGGGTCTGGATGTCGGAGCTCGTGCCGCCGAATCCGCCGTGCGGCTGGTGCAGCAGCACGCGCGCGTTCGGGGTGATGTAGCGCTTGCCCTTGGTGCCGGCGGTCAGCAGCAGCTGCCCCATCGAGGCGGCCATGCCGATGCCCACGGTGACGACGTCGTTCGGGATGAACTGCATCGTGTCGTAGATCGCCATGCCGGCGGTGATGGAGCCGCCGGGGCTGTTGATGTAGAGGTAGATGTCCTTCTCGGGGTCCTCGGCGGCGAGCAGCAGCAGCTTGGCCGCGATCTCGTTCGCGTTCTCGTCGCGCACCTCGGACCCGAGCCAGATGATGCGGTCCTTCAGGAGGCGGTCGAAGACGCTCGGCGGGAATGCCGGTTCTGCCATGGGAGGAGCTCCTTGCTCTGTTCTCGAGGACACAGCCTGTGACGAGGCACCTGCCTCGACGTCGCTCACGAATCTACCGGGGCGCCTCCGAGCGCTCTGCCGTGTTCGCCCTGGGCAGAGTCGCGCCGCCGCACCCTCCCCACCCGGCTCGAAAATGCAGGAGTCGTGCGCGCCGCATCCCTCGACCGCGGGCGGCCCGGCGACGACGCGCCCGGACCCTCCTGCATCTTCGACGTCGTACGGTGGGGGGATGGAGTGGCGTGAGCGTATCGAGGCCGTGTGGGCGGATGCCGGGCAGCTGGACGAGGCGGAGCTCGTGCGGCGCGTCGACGAGATCGCGGCCGAGCGTCCCGACGACCCGGTGGGGCTGTGGCAGCGCGGCGGCGCCCGCGACTCCACGGGCGACCCGGAGGGCGCCGTCGGCTTCTACCGCGCGGCCCTCGCGGCCGGGCTGCCGGATACCGAGCGGGCGCAGTGCGTCATCCAGCTCGCGAGCACCGTGCGCAACCTCGGCCGGCCGGAGGAGTCGCTCGAGTTGCTGCGGGAGGAGTTCGCGGGGCGTCCCGCCAACGACGAGTACGCGGATGCCGCGGTCGCGTTCGCGGCGCTCGCCCTCGTCGACCTGGGTCGTCCGGTGGAGGCCGTCTCGGCCCTGCTGCACGCGCTCACGCCCCACCTCCCGCGGTACCACCGCTCGGTGCCCGCCTACGCGGACGCGCTCCTCGAGCGCGACGCCTGACCGGGTCTACGCCAGCAGCTTCTCGAGGGTGTTGACGTTGCGCACCGTGAGGTGCGGCTTGTAGGCGGCCTTGCCGGTGGTCTTGCCGAGCACCGAGTCGAGTGTGTCGCCCTTGGGCACGGTCCAGTAGACGACGCCGTCGCCCGCCTCCGCCTGCTCGTGCGCGGGGTCGAGCTCGAACGCGAGCAGCTCCTTCGCGACGCCCGGGTCGAGCACGAACATGACGTAGTCGTGCCAGCCCTCGCGGCCGCGCGCGAACGGGTAGCCGTCGACGATCGCGCGCAGCGCATCCGTCGTGAGCACCTGCACCCAGGCGTCGTAGCCGAAGCGCTCGCGGAGGGCCGCCTCGACCTCCGACTTGACGACGGATGCGGATGCGTCGCTCGTGACGAGCACGTTGCCGGACGCGAGAACCGTCTTCACCCCGTCATAGCCGAGGCCCTCGAGCAACTCGCGCAGCTCGGCCATCTTCACCGTCACCCCGCCGACGTTGACGCCGCGAAGGAGGACCACGTATCGCACGGCGTCACCCTACGCCGCACGCCGGACACGCCGAAGGGCCCCGCTTGCGCGGGGCCCTTCGCGAGATGTCAGTGGTCGTGACCCTCGTGGTCGTCGTGGTCGTGCTCGACGCCGACGAGATCCGTCTCCTCGATGATCTCCGAGTCGTCGGAGCCGTCGCCGAGCACCGTCGCGGTGAGGGCGGAGACGTCGACCGCCTTGCCCTTCTCGTCGACGACCTTGGCCTTCGAGAGCGCGAGCGCGATCGCCTTCGAGCGGGCGACCTCGCCCACCATGGCCGGGATCTGGCCCGAGTTGCCGAGCGCCTGGATGAACTCGCCCGGCTCCATGCCGTACTGCGCGGCGGCCTGGACGAGGTAGGAGGTGAGCTCGTTCTGGCTGACCTTCACCTCCTCCTTCTCGGCGATCGCGTCGAGCAGCAGCTGGCGCGTGAAGACCTTCTCGGATTCCTCGGCGACCTCGGCGCGGTGCACGTCGTCCTCGAGGCGCCCCTCGTTCTCGAGGTGACGGTGCACCTCGTCGTCGATGAGTCCCTGAGGCACGGGGATCTCGGCCTTCTCGAGCAGCAGGTCGATGAGCTTGTCGCGCGCGGCGACCGCCTGCCCGAACTCGGCCGACTTCTCGAGCTGCTCCTTGATGTCCTTGCGGAGCTCGCCGATGGTGTCGAACTGGGAGGCGATCTGGGCGAAGTCGTCGTCGGCCTCGGGCAGCTCGCGCTCCTTCACGGAGATGAGCGTGACCGCGATCTGGGCCTTCTCGCCCTGGTGGTCGCCGCCGACGAGCTCCGACTCGAAGGTCGTCGACTCGCCCGCGGTGAGCGTGTCGAGCGCCTCGTCGATGCCCTCGATGAGCTCGCCGGAGCCGATCTCGTAGGAGATGTTGGACGCGGTGTCGATCTCCTCGCCGCCGATCGTCGCGACGAGGTCGAGCTGCGCGAAGTCGCCCTTCTTGGCGGGGCGGTCGACGGTCACGAGGGTGCCGAAGCGGGTGCGGAGGTTCTCCAGCTCGGCCTCGACCTCATCCGGTCCGACCTTCGCGGCCTCGACCTCGACCTTGAGGCCGTCGTACTTGGGCACCTCGAACTCGGGGCGCACGTCGACCTCGACGGTGAAGACCAGGTCGCCGGAGAAGTCCTTCTCGCTGGGCCAGGTGGTGACGTCGGCCTCGGGGCGGCCGAGGGGGCGCACCTTCTCCTCGGCGGCGGCCTCGCGGTAGAAGCGCTCGAGGCCCTCCGACACGGCGTGGTTGAGCACCTCGGCGCGGCCGATGCGCTGGTCGATGATGGGCGGCGGCACCTTGCCCTTGCGGAAGCCGGGGATGTTGACCTGCTCGGCGATGTGGCCGTACGCGTGGTCGATCGAGGGCTTGAGCTCCTCGGCGGTCACGGTGATGGTGAGCTTCGCGCGCGTGGGCGACAGCTTCTCGACGGTCGTTGAGACCATGGGGATGTACTCCTGGGGTTGTTCGCTGATGTTCCGTCGGGGCGACAGGATTTGAACCTGCGACCTCCCGCTCCCAAAGCGGGCACTCTAGCCAAGCTGAGCTACGCCCCGGATAGCCGGGTCTTCTCGCAGCCGGCTGTCGGGCGGGGTGACGGATGCGATCCGGCCCGAAAACGGCCTCGGACAGTCTAGCCGTATGCGGCTGCGCGCCCGCTGCGGCACCGAAACGGCGCCATCGACCCGTCCGGGCCGCGTCGTCGGGTCGTTCGCGCCGTCTCGATGCTCCGCCGCGCGCCTCGGACGGATGTCGGAGGCGCGGCGCACCATGGTAGGCATGGCGAGCATCGAGATCCTCGAGGTGCGGGCGTACGAGCCCCGCTGCCTCGACTGCGGCGAGACGGGTCCCATCGAGTCGAGCGCCTTCTGGGCGATGGCGTGGGAGGAGGCGCACGTGTGCGTCGCCGCGCGCATCGACTCCGAGGCGCCGCAGCTGATCAGCGCCTGATCCGAGCCGCCCTCCGCCCTGCGCTAGACTCGCGGGGTTGCCTGCGGCCTTTCACGGCGGGGCATCCGGGGATGTAGCTCAATGGTAGAGCCTCAGTCTTCCAAACTGATTACGCGGGTTCGATTCCCGTCATCCCCTCCACTTCGGCGGCGCGTCCGCGAGGATGAACCCATGCGCCGCGCCGCACGGTTCGTCTCCCGCTACCGGGTCACCTTGGCCATGCTCCTCGTGTTCCTCGTGGTCAATGTCGTCAACGGCGCGCTGGTTCGCTACTTCGAGGCCGACGACGCGCTCTACGGCGAGGTCGCGTACGGTCTGCCGTCGCTGCTCGAGGGGCGGTGGTGGACGCTCCTCACCGGCATGTTCTTCGTGTCGAACCTGTGGATCTACATCCCGATCCTGCTGCAGTACGGCATCACCTCGGCCCTCTACGAGCGACGCGCCGGCCACGTGCGCACCCTGCTGGTGACGCTCGGCGGGCAGGCGCTCGGGTCGCTCCTCACGAGCCTGTCGGTGCTCGCGCTGCTGCCCACCGGCTGGCACTGGGCCGAGGATCCCGGATCCGACCTCGACACCGGGATGTCGATCGCCGCGTTCGTGCTGCTCGGCGCCCTCACCGCGCTCATGCAGCCGGTGTGGCGGCGGCGGGTGCGCGTCCTCGGCTGGACGCTCGTCGTCGTGCTGTTCCTCGACTCCGCGCAGCTCTGGGACCTGGAGCACCTCATCGGCTTCACGCTCGGGGTGTTCGCCGGCCCGTTCGTGCTGGGAAGGATGCCGCAGCGCCCCGGCGTGCGGTTGGGGCCCCGTACGCAGCGCGTGGTAGCCGCCACGATCGTGGCGATCGTGGGGCTCGAGACGATCATCGAGGGCTTCCTGCCCGCGGGACTGCCGCAGCTGTTCACCATCGAACGCACGGGCGCCCCGAGCGGCATCGACCTGACGCTCGTGGTGATCGCCCTGCTGTTGCTGTTCGCGGCGGATGCCCTGCGCCGCGGCCGGCGACTCGCCTGGGTCTTCGCGACGGCGTTCCTCGCGCTCGGGGTGTTCGCGATCGCCGTGATCGAGACGCGCGCCCAGCGCGTCGCCGACCTCGTCGTCTTCGGCGGCGTGCTGCTCGTCCTGCTCACGACCGCTCGCGCGTTCACGGTGCGCACCCGGCACCGGGCCTTCCGGCGCACCTTGGCGCGCCTCGGTTGGGTGCTGCTCGTGCTCGTCTGTTATGCCGCTGCGGGGTTCTGGGCTCTGCAGGACGAGTTCCGGGTGCCCGCCACCCCGGCCACGGCGCTCGGCGAGTTCCTCGCGCGCCTGCTGTTCGTCGATCCGCACCTGCTCCACCCGACAAGCCATCTGGCGCGGCTCTTCCTGCACTCCATCGGGCTCGTCTGGGTTGCCGCGCTCGTCGTGAGCCTCGTGCGGCTGTTCTATTCGAGCCGCCGTCCGCCCCTGGACCCGGATGCGGCGGGGCGCCTGCGCGAGCTGCTGCGGCATCACGAGTCCTCCACCGTGCAGTGGATGCTCACCTGGCGCGGCATCACCCCCTGGTTCAGCGCCGACGGGGAGACCGCGATCGGATACCGCCTCGTCGGCTCGGTGGCGCTCGCGCTGGGCGACCCGGTCGGCCCGCCCGGGCGGCGGATGGCGGCGCTGCGCGAGTTCGACGCCTTCTGCTTCGCGAACGGCTGGATTCCGTGCCTGTTCTCGGCAGGCGAGGAAACCGCCTCCGACGCGCCCTCGCTCGGGTGGAAGTCGGTGGAGATCGCCGAGGACTCGATCGTCGAGCTGCCGGGCCTCGCATTCACGGGGAAGCCGTGGAACGACGTGCGCACCGCCCTCAACCGCGCCGAACGCGAGGAGGTGGTGTACGCCGAGACGCGCTGGGCGGATGCCGCCCCGGTGGTCACCGACCAGCTGCGGATCATCTCCGGCGGCTGGGTCGACGACAAGGCGCTCCCCGAGATGCGGTTCACGCTCGGCACCCTCGCCGAGGCGGACGACCCGGAGGTGCGCCTCTCGCTCGCGACGGACGCCGACGGCACCATTCAGGGCTTCACCTCGTGGCTGCCGGTGCATCGCGACGGGGAGCCGGTGGGCTGGACCCTCGACCTCATGCGGCGCCGCGACGACGCCTTCCGGCCGGTCATGGAGTTCCTGATCGGCGAGGCGGCGCTCTCGTTCCGCGACCAGGGCTACGAGTTCCTGTGCCTCTCGGCCGCGCCGCTCGCGAAGGCACCCGAGCGCCTCGACGCGAACTCCGACGGGCGGGTGCTGCAGCGCATCCTCGACTTCCTCGGCGGTGTGCTCGAGCCGTTCTACGGCTTCCGCTCGCTCTTCCGGTTCAAGCAGAAGTTCAACCCCGTGCACCGCGCCCAGTACCTGGTGTTCCCGGATGAGACGGCGCTCGTCGAGATCGGCGTCGCGATCGTGCGCGCCTACCTGCCGGATGCCCGCGCCCGCGACTGGCTGCGCCTCGCGTGGGGCCTGGTGCGCCCCGAGCGCGAGGAGCCGGCGCGCCAGGCGGCCGGGACGGCTCCCGCCCCGACCGCCGCGGGCTGAGCTCAGCAGCAGCCCGTGTCGCACGATCCGGGCACGGCCGGGTCGCACAGGGGCGACGCACAGCATGCGTCCATGACTGCCTCCTTCCGGGGTCGGCGGATGGGTGCGACGAGCGTCTCGTTAAACATCGATGAATGTCAATATTTATAATTATCGATGTAAGATCGAGCCGTGATCCCCGTCGCGACCATCCAGGGCGAGCCGTGCTGCGCCCCGCTCGCCGAGTCCCCGCTCGGCGCCGACGATGCGGAGACCCTCGCGCGCTCGCTCAAGGCGCTCGCCGATCCGGCCCGCCTGCGCATCCTGTCGCTCGTCGCCGCCTCGGCCGACGGCGAGATCTGCGTGTGCGAGCTTCCCGCGCCCCTCGGGCTCACGCAGCCGACGGTCTCCCACCACCTCAAGGTGCTCACCGACGCCGGTTTCCTCGCCCGCGAGAAGCGCGGCACCTGGGCGTGGTTCCGGCTCGTGCCGGGCGCGCTCGACGCGGTCACCCGCCCGCTCGCCGAGCCGGTCGAGGCGGTTCCCGCGTGAGCGCCCCCACCGTGCTCTTCGTCTGCGTGCACAACGCGGGCCGCTCGCAGATGGCCGCAGGGTACCTGCGGCACCTCGCGGGCGACCGCGTCCGGGTGCTCTCCGCGGGATCCGAGCCGGCGGATGCCGTGAATCCGGCCGCGGTCGCCGCGATGGCCGAGGAGGGCATCGACATCGCCGCGGCACGGCCCGAGCTCCTCGATCCGGATGCCGTCCGCGCCTCCGACGTCGTCGTCACGATGGGCTGCGGCGACGCCTGCCCGGTCTTCCCCGGCAAGCGCTACGAGGACTGGGAGCTCGACGACCCCGCGGGCCGCGGGGTCGCGGACGTCCGCCCCATCCGCGACGCCATCCGAGCCCACGTCGAGGCTCTCATCGCCGAGCTCGGGGTCTGAGCGCGGGTCAGCCCGCCGCGTCGGCCGCGGGCCGCACCGCCCGCTCCTCCCGCAGCGCCGGAAGGTAGAGGAACGCGCCCAGCAGGCTGAAGGCGCCGGCTACCACCACCGCGAGCGAGGTCGAGGTGAGCTCCGCGAGCGGCCCCAGCACGAGCAGGCCCACGCTGTAGGTGCCGCCGGCGACCATCGAGTTCATCGACAGCACGACGGCGCGGGTGGCAGAGGTGGCCTGCCGGTGCAGGAGGGCGTTGTGCATCGGGCTCGCCGCGCCGTGCACGAGGTACACGACGCCGTAGGCGGCCAGCAGGCCGACCGCGCCCGTCGTGAGACCCATCGCGACGACGAAGGCCCCGTTGAGCAGCCGCGCGAGGATCGCCGTGCGCGCCACCCCGAAGCTGCGCGACGCGACGCCCGCGAGGGCGGAGCCGACCGCGAAGAGCCCCCACGCGGCGGCCGACGCCGGTCCGAACAGAGCCGCCGCGCCCGCCTCTCCCCCGACGAGCTCGGCGAGGCGCACGGGCGTCAGGGTCTCGAAGGCGATCATCGCGACGCTCCAGAACACCTCGACGAGCACGAGGCAGCGCAGCACCCGTGACCTCCGCAGCACGCCGATCCCGCCTCCGAGGGTCTCCCTCAGCCCGAGCGCCGGCGACACCTCCCGCGGACGCCGCGACTCGCGCACGAGCACCGCGACGAGCAGCAGGTGCACGAGCGACACCGCGATCGCCACGAGGAAGGGGAGCACGAGCGGCGAGCGGAGGGCGAGCGGATGCCACGCGACGAGCGCACCGCCCGCGAGCGCACCGAGCGCGATCGCCAGGCCCAGGCCCGTGCCCGCGCGGCTGAGCCCGCGCTCCACCGGGTACCCGGGGTCGTCCGCGTGCGCGGCGTCGACGAACCACGCCTCGAGCGGTCCCGAGTCGAGCACCCGGAAGAGCCCCTGCAGCAGCATCGCGACCGCGAACATCCAGAACCCCTGGGCGAGCAGGAACAGCATCGAGGAGATGATCGCGAGCACCCCCGCGAGGAGCAGCACGGGGCGGCGTCCGATCGCGTCGGCGAGGCCGCCCGTGGGCAGCTCGAGGGCGAGCACGACGAAGCCCTGCACGGCGAGGATGACGCCGAGCTCGGCGAGCGTCAGGCCGCGTTCGAGCGGCAGCAGCACTGTGAGCCCGAACACGAGCCCCACGGGCAGCCATCGTGTCGCCGACAGCAGCACGAGGCGCCGCTCGGCCTGCCGGGCCGAGACCGGCGTCATGCTCCGGGTGCCGGGGATGCCGGGGCCGCGTCCGGCGGCAGCAGCTCGACCGGACGGGTGAACTGGAAGGCGTGGATGCGGCGCGCGCGGGGGTCGCCGCGGCCCGCGTCGCGGTAGCGCGCGAGCACCGCGTCGAGCTCCTCCCCCATGGCGGCGAGCTGCTCGGGCGTAAGGAACAGCACGCTGTCGTCGAGCCCGAGCGCGTCGGTCCACTCGGGCGGCCAGGTCTCGCTCACGTCGAGCCACTGCTCGGCGCGTTCCGCGAGCTGGCGCACGTAGTCGCGCTGCAGCCAGCCGAGCGCCGTGCGCGCGTCCTCGTCGTCCGCGAAGTCGGAGTCGGTCCAGGAGTGGTAGTCGGTCGACGCGCGCCAGAGCCGCCGCCTGCCGGCGCCCTCCTCCGTGTCGACGACGAGCTCCACGGACTCGAGCGCCCGCAGGTGGTAGCTCGTCGCGCCGGTGTTCGTGTGCAGCTCGGTGGCGAGTTCGGTCGCGGTCGCGGGTCCGTGCAGCCGCAGCCGCCCGAGGATGCGGGAGCGCAGCGGATGCGCGAGCACCCGCACCGCCCGCGCGTCGAGCCGCATGCCGGTGTATCGGGTGGGTGCGCTGTCGTCGGTCACCGGGCCATCCTTGCATGCACAGAATTTATGCACAACTTCTTTGCACTGGCGAGAGACCCCCGCAACGCATCCCCGGCGCACTCACAGCGCAACGGAATACGTCGCCGGGTAGGCTGAGGCAAGTCGACAGGCGATCTGCCCCTTGGCTTCACCTCCGGCCCGCTCGGGCCGCCAAGCGGACGGAAGACCGATCACCTCCATCTCCCAGACCGCCGGACCGGGGCGTATCCGCGAAACGCGACCCCGTGCGGGCGAGGCCATCGACCCCACCCGTACCTTCACCCAGCTGTCGCGCACCGTGCGCGAGACGGGCCTGCTACGCCGCAGCGGCTGGTTCTACAGCCTCCTCGGCGGCGGGCTCCTGCTCGCCCTCGGCGGGGCCATCACCGGCTTCGTGCTGCTCGGCGAGAGCTGGTTCCAGCTGCTCATCGCCGCCGCGCTCGGCATCATCTTCACCCAGGCCGCGTTCTTCGCCCACGAGGCCGCGCACCGCCAGGTGCTCGCATCCGGTCCCGCCAACGACCGGCTCGGCCGCCTCGTCGCCGTGCTCGGCGTGGGAATGAGCTACCAGTGGTGGATGACGAAGCACACGCGGCACCACGCGAACCCCAACCGCATCGGCAAGGATCCCGACGTCGAGATCGACGTGGTGGCGTTCACCGCCGAGTCGGCGGCCACCCAGCGCGGCCTCCTGGCGTTCATCACCCGCCGCCAGGGCTGGCTCTTCTACCCCCTCATGCTGCTCGAGGGCCTCAACCTGCACCGGCACTCGGTGCGCTCGCTGCTCGAGCGGCGCGCGGTCGAGGGCCGCTGGTTCGAGCTCGGCCTGCTCGCGCTGCGCACCGCCGTCTACCTCGGCGCCGTGTTCTGGGTGCTGCCGCTCGGGATGGCGTTCGCGTTCATCGGCGTGCAACTCGCCGTCTTCGGCCTCTACATGGGCAGCACCTTCGCCGTGAACCACACCGGGATGCCGATCATCCCCGCCGAGGAGAAGCTCGACTTCTTCACCAAGCAGGTGCGCACCTCGCGCAACATCTCGGGCGGCTTCTGGGCATCGGCGCTGCTCGGCGGGCTCAACTACCAGGTCGAGCACCACCTCTTCCCGAACATGGCGAGGCCCCACCTCGCCCACGCCCGCGAGATCGTGCGCGAGTACTGTCAGACTCACGACATCCCCTACACGGAGATGAACCTCGCCCGCGCCCACGCCGCCGTGGTGCGCCACATGCATGAGGTCGGGCGCGCCGCGCTCGATCCCTTCACCTGCCCGATCCTCGCCAAATATCGGCGAGCCTGAGGGACCAGGCCGGCCGCCCCAGGCGGACGGAACGAATACAAAGGAGAACACCATGACCACCGGAACCGTGAAGTGGTTCAACGCCGACAAGGGATACGGCTTCATCGCCCCCGACGACGGCAGCGCCGACCTCTTCGCCCACCACTCGGCGATCGCCGGCTCCGGCTACAAGAACCTCGAAGAGGGCCAGAAGGTCCAGTTCGACACCGTGCCCGGGCCGAAGGGCCCGCAGGCGGCGAACATCTCGCCCGCCTGACCGGATGCGGTCGGCTCCCGTCCACGGACGGGGGCTGACCCTCTGTCACCTCGGGGGCGGGCGGGCTGATGCCCGCCCGCCCCTTCTTCATCGCGTCACGACGAGCCGTTCGGCCCGCCGAAAGTGACCATTGCACCCCGCATATGGGGGGCAGTAGCATCACCTCAGCCGCATCGCTCTCCCCCCTGCCCGCGGCGACCCGAACCCCCCAGGAGCGAACCATGACCGTCGTGAACCCCAGCACGACCGCAGCCCCCGCCGGCTGGTACCGCGATCCCCTCGGCATCCCCCAGCTCCGCTGGTGGAACGGGATCGCGTGGACCAACCACATCCAGGAGAACCGTCCCGAGCTGCAGACCTGGACGGCCGACTTCAGCACCGTTTCGCGCTCGTCGGTGGCCTGACCCCGCTCAGCCACCGGCGGGTGCGTGCCCGACCCCCGGGTGCACCTGCATATCACCCAGCCGATAGCCGGCACACCCGACGGGTGGGCGCGCCGACTATCCGTTGACGCGCGGGCGTCGATCTTCGGATCCGCCCGCGCGTCGACTTCTCCGTCGGCCGAGGCCGAGCGCCCCTCCTATGCTGAGCGCATGTCGATGACGGAGGCGGAGGCGGACGAGCTCGTCGGCCGCGCGACCGACCTCGACCGGCTCGCCGAGCTGCTCCGCTCGGGCGGCGCGATCCTGCGGGGCCCCGCGGGGATCGGCAAGAGCGCGGTGCTGCGGCACGCGGCGAGCGCCGCCACGGGTCGCATCGTGAGCGTCGAAGGCAACGAGGCATCCGGGGCCGTGCCCTTCGGTCCCTTCGCACCTCTGCTCGGAGCCTCCGGTCCGGACGGCACGGACCCACTGGCCGTCGCGTCCGCGATCCACGACAGGCTCACGGGCGCCGCCCTCCTGACCGTCGACGACGCGCACCGGCTGGATGCGGCATCCGCGGGGATCGTGCATCGGATCGCCGCCGAGGGGGTCCCCCTCCTCCTCGCGGTGCGGTCGGGGGAGGCGCTCCCCCCGGCGATCGAGTCCCTGTGGACGCGCGGCGTGCTGACCATGCACGACGTCGAACCGCTCGGCCCCGCGGAGGTCGGGCTCTACATCGCGAGCCGGCTCGGGGGGCCGGTCGACCCCGGGCTCGCCCGCGCCCTGCATCGGGCGTCGGGCGGTGTGCCCCTCTACGCCCGCGAGCTCCTGCGCGCCGCCCTCGAGCGCGGAACCGTGCGCCGACACCGCGGCATATGGGTGCTGCACGGGAGGCTGACGGCCGGCGGCAGCCTCGCATCGGTGCTCCGCAACCAGCTCCACGCGCAACCGCCGGGGGTGCGTCGCGCCGTCGACTGCCTCGCCCTCACCGAGCCGATCGAGCTCGCCCTCCTGAGCCCCCTCGTCAGCGAGGCCGAGCTGGACCGGGCCGAGCGCGAAGGCCTCGTCCGCATCGACGACACCGGGGACGTCCTGCTCGCGCGCCTCGGGCACCCGCTCTACCGCGACGTCGCGCTGGAGGAGCTGACCCCCGCTCGACGCCGACGCGTCGCCGACCTGCTGCTGCGCTCCGTCGATGAGTTCCGCATCCCCGTCGACCCGACGCTCCTCGCGGCGTGGCGCCTCGAACGCGCCGACACCCGGCCTCCGCAGGAGTGGCTGCAGGCGGCGCGCCAGGTGACCCCCACCGATCTGCCGCTCGCGGAGGCGTTCATGCGGGCCGCGGTCTCCAGCGACGGCGGACCGGAGGCGCTTCTCAGCCTCGCCGGGCTGCTCACCCACCAGCACCGCCTCGAGGAGGCGGGCGAGGTCTTCGACGAACTCGCCGCGATCCCGGTTCCACCCGGGACGCGCATCATGATCGCCTCGGTCGAGGCGTTCCTCCTCGCGATGCCCGGCCAGCGGCCCAAGCAGGCCCTCGCGCTCGTCGAGCAGACGACCGTCGCTCACGGCGCCTCCCCCGAGCTCGAGTCCGCGCGCGCGCTGGCGCTCTGGCGCTCCGGTCAGGTCGAGGCAGCCATCCCCATCGGTCGCACCGTCGCCCAGGACCCGACCGCCTCGATCGCGGCACGGGCGAGCGCCGCGCTGACCACCTGCTCGGCGGAGATCTACGCCCTGCGATTCGCGGAGTCGGAGTTCGGGCTCGATCTCGCGCTCATGGACTCCCTCGTGGCTCAGGCGCTCGTCGAGCTCCCGGAGGCGCCGCGATCCGCCGCCCTCGTCCGCGCGAGCCGCGTCGCGATGCCGGTCACCGACCTCGACGCCGGCCTGCGGATCGCGGCGAGCGGCGCGCAGGAGGCGCTCGTCGCCGGCGACGACGGGGTGCGCGCGCAGTTCTCGATGCTCAACGGCTGGATGCTCGCGCTCGCGGGCGACATCTCGGCGGCTCTCGAGCAGCTCAACGGCGCGCACGCCGGTCGCGGCGTCTGGATGCCGACGACTCTCCCCTGGCTGCGTGCGACGCTCGTGCGCGTGCTGAGCGCCGCGGGCCGGGCCGGCGAGGCGCACGAGCTGCTCGACGAGCTCGAGGCCGCTCCCCGCGCGGGTCTCTACGAGCTCGACACGGTGCTCGCACGCGCAGCCGTCCTCGAAGCGGAGGGCGATGTTCCGGGTGCGATCACCACTCTCCGCGCCGCGACCGCGTCCGGCCGCTCAGGCGGCAACCGCCTCCGCAGCGACGAGCTCTGGCTGCGACGGCTCCGCCTCGGCGACGACGGCGCCGCATCCGAGGTCCACCGCCGCTACGGCCGACGTGAGGGGTCCGTCTCGGCCGCCATCGCGGCGCACGCGGCGGCCGTCCGCAGCGGCGACCGCATCGCGATCTCGCTCGGCGTGGGCGCGCTCGCATCGTCCCGGATGCTGTGGGACGCCTGCGAGGCCCAGGCCGACCTCATCCGTCGCCACCGCGCCGTGGGCGACGACACCTCCGCCACCGTCGCGGTCGAGCGGCTGGCGACGCTCGTCGCGGCCACCCGCGGGCTCGCCGTCCAGTCGGTGCTCCAGGAGCTGCGGCCCGCGCTCACGCGCCGGGAGCGCGAGATCGCCCGGCTCGCGGCGAGCCTGCCCGATCTGGCGATCGCCGAGCGGCTCGGCATCTCGGTGCGTACCGTGCAGACGCACCTCACGCGGGTCTACCGGAAGCTGCGGGTGTCGGGGCGGGCCGATCTCGCCGGTCACGCGGACGCGTGGCCCGAGCTCCACGATCGCGTCTGAAGCGCCGTCCGCCTCCGCTCTACGACGCCGCCGACCCCGTGCCGCCGAGCACCACCGGGATCGTCGTCTCCAGCCAGCCCTCGGGGGTGGGGAAGTCTGTCTCATCCCGGCTGCGGACGAGGAGATAGATCGTCCCCGCCTCGAGCGAAGTGCGAGGCACCTCGAACACCTCCCGCACGCGCGTCGGCACACCCACCTCCAGTTGCAGGATGCCGGTGGGGTCGTCGATCGAGGGGACCGTCACGTACCCGTCGTCACGCGAGAGGTAGACCTGCCTCGTCGGGTTGAAGAACAGCGTGCGGTGGTCCGCGTCGGATGACGTCGTCACGGTGTACTCCAGCTGCAGTTGCACCATCCCCGGCGCGAGGTCGGTCGAGGTGAAGTAGCCGACCCGGTAGCGCTGCATGTCGATCGTGAACTCGCCCGCGGATGCGGCCTCCGCCTCGAGCGGTTGCGCCGATCCCAGCTGCGGGCTCGCCTCTCCCGCGAAGGCGACTCGCGCGTTCCGCCCCAGATGGAGCACCGCGTCCGCGGGATCGAAGTCGGACGGCAGATCGAAGAAGGTGAGCACGGTCCGCTGCGGGGCTCCCGAGGACGACAGTCCGTTGACCTGCAGCAGGGCGCCCGCCATCCGGCCCGCGAAGCCGAGAGCCGTCTTCAGGGTGAGCGTCGGGGGCACGCTGAACACGCCCCCGGCGTCGTCGGCGCCGCGATAGCTCACCGCGAGGTCGAGGTCGAGGCGACCCGTGGAGGGCGAGAACATCGCACCGGTGAGCTGGATGTCGCATCCGGCCGCGTTCACGGCGGGCGCCTCGACCTCGATGGTGCGGTCGGCCTCCGGCGTCTCGGCGGGCGCAGGCTCGCCGCCCTCACCCGCGGAGGGCACGCGCGGCTCGATGAGCGGCAGGGGAAGCTCGGCGTCGGCCGGGCGCTCGGCGGGTGCGACGTCGGCCCGGGTGACCGTGATCGGGATGGGCACAGCCTCGTTGCCGACCACGGGCTCCCCGAAGATGCCGGGCGCCTCGCGGAACAGCAGGAGGTCGTAGTCGCCGAGCGCGTCATCCGGCACCTCGAACTCGACCCACGACCCCTCGCTCGCGCTCCACACGACCTCGCGCACCGAGGGCGTGGTGCGCGACTTCACGACCGTCCCGTCGGGCAACCGCAGCGCGAGGGAGTCGGATGCGACCCATCCGACCCGGCTCGCCGTGCTGTTCCAGACGTCGAGTGCGAGCCGGAGCACGCGGTGCTCGGCGTCCGCCTGCGAGTTGTCGCTCAGGTGACCCGCGGAGAGGAGGGCGCCGCGCACGTGCACGGCGTGCGGGCCGAAGTCGGCCCACCGGTCGACGGCGACCTCGCGCGCCGCGAGCTGCTGCTCCCCGGCGCCGTCCGCGAGCGCGATGGTCGTCACCCGTTCGCCACCGTCGCCGACCGTGAGGACGCCGCCCTCGAGAGGATTCTCCGGGAGGTAGCGCCAGGCGAAGGTGAGATCGGCCGACTCGCCGGGAGGGACCCACGACTCCGCCCATCCGACGGCTTCGCCGGACGCGGGCTCCCCGCCGGATGCCAGCCGCAGCTTCACGGTGCCGAATCGTGACGGAGCGGTCGCATAGTCGTCGGACAGGTTCTGCCAGCGGGTGCCCACGACGAGCGTGGTGGTCACCTCGTCGTAGACGGCATAGCCCGCGGTCACCGCGAACGCGCCGTACTGGAACGACGCCGCGAGCTTGCTGCTGTGCTGGCCGTCGACGAGCTGCGGTGTCGGCGGGCCGGCGAACGGCGCCCCGGGCGTGCACCCGGCCAGCAGCAGCACGGCCGCGAGCGCCGTGGCGAGCCCGCCGGCGAGGTGACGTCGGGCTGCAGGGTGGCTGCGGGGCATCAGATCGGCCCGTCCGAGGGTGAGGAGGGCTCGGGCCGCGGCACATCCGGCTCCCAGTCCGCACAGTAGAAGTACGTCGGATTGCCGTAGATGTCGCGTTCGGTGTGCCGAGGGTCGGGCTGGAGGTCGCAGTACTCGCTGTCGAGCGAGTAGCCGTCGTCCTCCCCCGCCGGTCGCGGCGGCGGCTTCGGGCCGTTCGAGCCGGAGCCGCCGCCCGTGCCCCCGCCGCTCAGGCCGCCCCCGTCGACCGGGTCGGCGTTCCCCGAGTTCGGGTTCTCGGTGCCCTGCGTCATCGGCTTGGCAGGGCGGGGCGGATGCTGCTGCCCCTTGCCCGGCGGCTTGGGGGCGCCCGCCGCCGTGTACGGGTCGTCGTCGCGCTGCCGCTTCTGGACGGGCGGCGTCTCCCGCGGAGCCTCGTCGGCCGACGTCTGCGCGGGGCAGATCGGCATGTCGACGGTGCGGTTGATCACCTCCTTCGTCTTCTCCAGGATGCTGAACTCGAGCTTCGGCGGGATGCTCAGGGAGAGCTTCTTCTGCAGCGCGGCGAGGTAGTGATCGTCGATCTTGCCCCCGAGGCCGCCGCCGGCGCTGATCACGAGGGTCACCTGGCACGGAACACCCCATGGCGCGGTGAGGGCGGTGCCGCGCAGGACGCCCGCGGTCGCTGTAAAGCTCCCGAACGGTCCGATCGACACCGCCTTGATGCCGAACCCCAGACCGATCTTGGCCTTGAGCCCGAACACTGCGCCGTCGATCCCGAGCGAGGCTGCCGAGATCGACTGGATCATCGGGCTGGCGACACTCACCTTCGGCGCGACCGCCTCCCCCATCCGCATGCCGAGGTCGCCGTCCAGCCGATAGCTGCCCGAGGCGAGCATGGTCGAGTTGCGTGCCGAGAGCGCGGTGCGGAAGGTGAACTTCATCTCCATCTCCAGCTCGAGGGGCACGCCGTTGACGACCATCGGGAGCGAGTACTCGATCGGGATCTCGAGCGTGAAGTTCGCGTTGTCCGCGAGCGACTGCACCCCCGCGCCGAAGGCGATGTCGAAGCCCGTGAATCCGGAGACCAGGAACGTCGACTTGTCGCGCCACTCGCCGTTGCGGATGCCGGAGAGCGCGTACACGCGCAGGTGGTCGTAGTTCAGCTTCCCGGTGATGCCGCCGACGAGTCCGTCCTGCTCGATCCACCCCTTGAAGCCGACCGAGGTGCTGGTCGCCGTGAAGCCGACGACCCAGGGGGCGATGGAGATCTTCTTCCCCTCGATCTCCCAGCCCTGGTCCTGGAAGCCCTTCGGCCGCTCGGAGGGGGTGGGGGCCGGGGCGGGCGATGCCGCGGGGGCGCGGTAGCCGGCCGGGGACGCCGTGGGGCTCGGGTCCGGGACCTCGGGGCTGGGCGAGGGGTCCGCGCCGGGTTCCGGGTCGCCCGTGCCGTCGCCGCCCACGTCGTCCGGGTCGGCGAGGTCGTCGCCCTCCTCGCCATCATCTGCTTGACCGTCGACGAGCATCCCCGGGTAGGGGTCGATCTCCGAGATGACGAAGTCGTCCTCGTTCACCTCCTGGTCGATCTCGAAGTCCGCGTTGCGCACCACCTCCGGCAGGTCCACGGGGATGAGCGTCACCTCGACTCCGCCGCCGTCGGGGTGCGTGAGTGCGCCGACGCGTCCGACGACACGGTTGGTGAGGAAGAGCAGCTCGCCCTCGGCGATGTCCGACACGCCCGGGTAGCCCGCGTCGAGACGCCAGCTGAGGCCGTCCGCGGAGACCTCCTCGATCGCGAGAGCGCCGTGCTCGAGCACGACCACGTCCGGCTGCAGCTCCATGCCGCCGTCCGGGTCGGGCGAGAGGCCCCAGCGCTGCTCGGCGGCGCGGATCTCGCCGTCGGTGGGGCCGGACGTGAGACTCACCACCGCGAAGATGCCCCCGGTGGCGACGAGCACGCCCGCGAGGGCTGCCGCCGTCGGCACGAGCCAACGCGGCCGTCGACGGGGCGGCGTCCCCTCCCCGGTCACCGCGGGAGACCCAACTCGTCCGCGAAGCCGGTGAACAGCTCGAGCATCCGGTCCTGCGTGACGAGGCTCGCGTCGTGGGCGACGACCTGCAGCGACGCGTAGTCGTCACCCACCCGCATCTCGACGGATGCGGCGATCGACCCCGGCTCGCCCGCGAACCGGGCCGCGTCGCCGAGCCCGGCGACCTCCACCGCCCCGAGCTTGTCGGCGTCGACGGCGTATGTCGCGTCGGCGTTCTCCGCGTCGTCCCAGATGAGGTTGACGTTGACGTAGGCGACGCTGTCGGGGGTGTTGATCATGCAGCCCGCCATGCCCGGACCGTAGTCGAGGGGCCGGAACTGCGGCTCGTGGCCGATCAGCGTCGCCGGGTCGACGGCGGCCGCGGCCGCGCACAGCGCCTCCCCCGACCACCCGGATGCCGCGTCGGCCCCGGATCCGCCGCCACCGCCTCCGTCCGAGCCGCCGGCCGGGGCCGGCTGCCCCGCCGCCGCGCACCCTGACAGCAGGAGGAGGCAGGCGAGAAGGGATGCGGGGGCGACAGCCCTGGATCGGAAGGCCATGACGAGGAAGATAGGGATCCGCCCGCGACGGGCCTATACGTACTGAGCCTCCGCGACGGCACGACGTACGTAGTCCGCCGGGCGCCGCGGCGGCGGGTCAGCGCTGCAGCCAGGCGACGACCGCGAGCACCCGCCGGTGGTCGGTGCCCGAGTCCTCGAGGCCGAGCTTGCCGAAGATGGCCGTCACGTTCTTCTCGACGGCGCCGATGCCGATGAACAGCTGCTTCGCGATGGCCGCGTTGCTGCGTCCCTCGGCCATGAGCTGCAGCACCTCGCGCTCCCGCGGCGTCAGTGACGCGAGCGGGTCGTGTCGGCGCCCGATGAGTTGCGCCACGACCTCCGGGTCGAGCACGGTGCCGCCAGCGGCGATGCGGTCGACCGCATCCGTGAGCTCCTCGAGGGATGCCACGCGGTCCTTCAGGAGGTACCCCACCCCGCCCGAACCCGCGCCGAGCAGCTCCTGGGCGTACGCGACCTCGACGTACTGGGACAGCAGCAGGATGCCGGTCTCGGGCAGCTCGTGCCGCAACCGGATGGCGGCGCGCACCCCCTCGTCGCGGAAGGTGGGCGGCATCCGCACGTCGAGCACGGCCAGCTCGGGCGCGAGCGTCGGTGCCGCCGCGAGCAGCTCGTCGGCATCCCCGTAGGAGCCGACCACCTCGTGGCCGGCCTCCTCGAGCACGCGCACGAGCCCCTCCCGCAGGAGGACGGAATCGTCGGCAACCACCACGCGCACGCTCACGACCCCCAGGCTAGCGAGCGACCGCGGGGCCGACGGGCAGCGGCAGGTGCGCGACGACGTGCGTCGGCCCGCCCGCGGGGCTCACGAGCTCGACCGCACCCCCGAGGCCGCGCAGCCGCTCCTCGATACCGGCGAGGCCGTGGCCCTCCTTGGCCGATGCGCCGCCCACCCCGTCGTCGGTGACGACGACGTCGAGCCAGCGCGGCTGCCCCGCCTCATCGGGCCGCAGCTCGAGCCGCACCCAGGCGTTCTCGGCGGCGGCGTGCTTGGCGACGTTCGTGAGCGCCTCGGCGGCGATGAAGTAGGCGTTGCGCTCGAGCTCGGGCGGCAGCACGAATCCGGCGGGCAGCAGCGACTCGACGTGGGTCGGCAGCGGCGCCCGCACGGCGAGCGACTCGAGGGCGGCGACGAGGCCGCGGTCGAGCAGGATGGGCGGGGCGAAGCCGCGGGACAGCGCGCGCAGTTCCTCGAGCGCCTCCTTCGACTGGCTGCGGGCCTGCGCGATGAGCTCGCGGGCGGCATCCGGGTCCCTCTCCAGCTGGCGCTCGGCCGAGGCGAGGTCCATCTGCAGCCGCACGAGGCGCTGCTGCGGCCCGTCGTGGATGTCGCGCTCGAGCCGGCGCAGTGCCGTGCCCTCGGCGGCGACCGCCGCGCTGCGCGAGGCGGAGAGGTCGGCCATCTGCACCCGCAGCTCCTCGGAGCGGAACGCGGACAGCATCCCACGGGCGATGCCGTGGTGGATCCAGGTGAGGCCGTGGGTGACGAACGGCAGCGTCAGCAGGAACACGAGCCCCAGGACGAAGACGATCGCGCCGTGCAGCACGGGGCTCTCGAGCAGCTCCGGCACCTCGACACCGCGGTCGTCGAGCAGCTCCACGAGCCCCCAGAGCCCGACGGCGCCGTCCGGCAGGAACACGGCGTAGACGGGGAACAGCACCCCCGCGAGCGCGACCGACAGCCAGGTGATCGTGATCGACCACGAGACGATCCCGACGACCGGGTTCACGATCGAGCCGTGCAGCAGGTAGAGCCAGTAATGGCCGTCGACGACGGGCGCGATCAGCTTCGCGAGCGCGCTGCCGCCCCGCGCCGTGCGGTCCCAGCGCGGCGGGGTGATCGCCGGGAACAGCGCGCCACGAAGGCGCCACAGCTCGAGGATTCCGAAGCCGCGTGCCACGAAGAGCGCGGCGAGCACGAGGAATACGCCCACGACGATGGGGATCATGCCGACACCCGTCCAGAAGAGCGTCATGAGCAGGCTGACGCCGACGACCGTGATGGGCAGCAGCGGCAGGAGGAAGCCCAGCTCGGGCAGCAGCCCCGCCCAGTACCGGCCGTAGCCGCGCCGCGTCGTCGTCTCCATGCCACCAGCATCCCGGATGCCGGCGCGGCCCGGCATCCGGGTGTCAGACCGACACGCGGTGGGGATAGCCCCCCAACCTCACGACCCGGTCGGCGTCGTCGTGATCGTCGACCCGGTGCGACACGAGCACGACCATGCGGTCGGCGCCCGCGACGCGGATGTCGGCCATGAGGGCGCGCGCCGTCGGCTCGTCGAGGTGAGCGGTGGGCTCGTCGAGCAGCAGCAGCTCGGCACGCGCGAGGAGAGCGCGGGCGATCGCGAGGCGCTGCCGTTCGCCGCCGGAGAGAGCGCGCCCCGCCTGGCCGACGCGCGTCGCGAGCCCGTCGGGGAGCGTCTCGAGCAGCGCGCCGAGGCCGGCCCGCCCGAGCGCCTCGGCGAGCTCGGTGTCGTCGGGGACGTCGTCGCGCGGCCGCCCGATGAGCAGGTTGCCGCGGATCGTGGAGTCGAAGACGTGCGCCTCCTGCGGGCACCACGCCACGTGCCGGCCCCAGGCGGCGCGGTCGAGCCCGGCGACGGGCGCACCGTCGGCGCGGACCGCGCCCTCGTCGGGCGCGATCGAGCCCATGATCATGGCGAGCAGGGTCGACTTGCCGGAGCCAGACGGTCCCGCGATGCGCAGCCGCTCCCCCGGCACGAGCGCGGCGTCGACGCCCGCGAACAGCGGATGCGCCGCGCCGGGGAGCACGCGCGTCACCCCGTCGAGCGCGAGGCCACCGACCGGCCCGTGGAGACGCTCGCCGCCGCCCAGCGTCTCGGGTGCCTCGAGCAGCGGTGCGAGACGGGTGAGCACGGCCCGCAGTGTCCGGATGCGACGCGCGGCGGCCGCGACCCCGTCGACCGCCTCGACGAGCGCGAGCGCCAGCAGCGCGACGACCGCGACCGTCGCGGTGGGCGTGCCGGCCGGGGCGAGCACCGGCACCGCGACGGCGAGCCCCGCGCATCCCGCGAGGGCGAACGCGGTGCCGAGACCGGATGCCATCGCCGCCCGCCGCTCGGCGGCCGCGAGCCGGTCCCCGACCCGGTCGATCGCGGCGAGCGCCGCGGGAGCGAGGCCGCCGCCGCGCAGCTCGTCCGCTGCCGCGCCGAGGGCGCTCATCCGCCGCACGAGAGCCGAGCGCGCCGCAACCCGGCCGCCGTCTGCGGTGCCCGCGGCGAGCAGGCCGCCGAGTGCGGCGAGCGCGACGGTGGCGAGCAGCACGAACCACACGACGCCCGCCAGCTCGGGGGCGAGGATCGTCGTGGTGAGCCCGACCCCGGCCACCGCGACCACCCCGGCCGCGATCGGCGGGATGACGCGGGGCAGCTGCTCGCGCAGCTCGGCGGGCTCCGTCACGAGCACGTCGAGGGTCGCGCCCGGGCCGAGCAGCCCGCGCATCGCCGGTCCCTGAGCGGCGAGCCGGCGCCACAGCCGCAGGCGGAGCGCATCCGTCGCCCGGAACACCGCGTCATGCGCGAGCAGCCGCTCCACGTAGCGGGCCACGGGGCGCCCCAGACCGAAGAAGCGCACCCCGACGATCGCGACGAGCAGGTACATGATCGCGGGTTCCTCGGAGGCCCGCACGATGAGCCAGCCCGAGACGCCGGTGAGCGCCAGACCGAGACCGATCGCGAGAGACGCCATCGCCGCGGCGCCCGCCCAGCGCCATCCGGATGCGGCGAGCACCGCCATCCCCGCTGATCGAGCAGCCCGCGCACGCCACCCCGCTGGCCGAGCAGCCCGCGCAGCAGGCAACCCCGCCGGTTGAGTAGCCCGCGCAGCGGGCGTATCGAAACCCCCGTCCGCACCACGAGCGGCGGTGCTGGGCGTCTCGACACGCGCCTGCGGTGCCGCCGGACCGGCGGGGTGGCCGGCGCGCGGCGGCGCCACCTCCACCACCTCGTCCGCGAGCGCGAGCGTCGCCGCCTCATGCGACACGAGCACCGTCGCCACGCGGTCGGCGCGGGCCCGGATCGCCGAACGGACCAGGCCGGCCGAGGCCTCGTCAAGGTGCGCCGTCGGCTCGTCGAGCACGAGCAGCCGCGCCCCGGCGTCCACCCGCGCGAGGGCGCGCGCGATCCCCGCGCGCCGCTGCTCGCCGGGGCTCAACTCCGCGAGCGGTACGAGCAGCAGTCCGTCGAGGCCCAGCTCGGCCGCGCGGGCGCGCGCAGCGTCCGCATCCGCTCCCGCGAGCGCGAGCTCCGCGAGGAGCGTCTCCTCCGCGAACCGTGGGGTCTGGGCGGCGTAGGCCGTACGGGCGGGGTCGCCCGTGACGGAGCCGGTGAGCTCCGCGTCGGCGGGGAGCGCGCCGACGAGCGCCGCGAGCGCCGTCGACTTGCCGCATCCGCTCGGCCCGGCGAGCGCGGTGATGCGCCCCTCCACCGGGCGCACGGTGAGCGCCGACAGCACCGGCGCGCGCCCCGGGAACCGCACCCCGACCGCCACGAGCGCGGGTTCCCCCGGCGCGGGCACGGCGGAGGTGCGTCCGTCGGCGAGCAGCTCGCGCACGCGACGCAGCGCCGAGAGCCCGTCCTGCGAGGAATGGAACGCCGCGCCCACGTCGCGCAGCGCGGTGAAGCACTCGGGCGCGAGCAGCAGCACGAGCACCGCCACCTCGAGCGTCACCTCCCCCGAGAGCAGGCGGACCCCGAGGAACACCGCGATGACGGCGACCGAGATCGTCGCGATGAGCTCGAGCGCGAGCGCCGAGAGGAACGCTGTGCGCAGCGTCAGCATGGTGCGGCGCCGGTAGTCGGACTGGATGCGGTCGAGGGCGGCGAGCTGCTCCTCGAGCCGCCCGAGCCCGACGAGCACCGGGAGGCCGCGGGCGAGCTCCACGAGGTGGTCGGCGAGCCGCGTGAGCGCGTCGGTCGCCCGGTCGACGCGGTCGCGGGTGTGCATGCCGATGAGCACCATGAACACCGGCACGAGCGGGATCGTGCAGGCGAGCACGACGGCCGAGAGCAGGTCGGCCCCCAGGATGCGCAGCCCGGCGGCCAGCGGCACGATGACGGCCGACACCATCGCCGGCACGGCCACGCCGAAGTAGTCGTCGAGGGCGTCGAGCCCCTCGGTCGCGAGCACCGCCGTGCCGCCGCCCGCCGCATCCCCCGCCGCGATGCGCGCCGTCAGCTCCCGGCGCAGCCGCGTCTTCGCGCGGATCGCGGCGCGCCGCGCGAGAACCGCCTGCGCCCAGGAGGCGCCCGCCCGCAGCAGCACGCCCACCGCGCCGAGCGCGAGCCAGGCGGCGGGATCCCCGCCCGAGGCGAAGGCCGCGAGCTGGCGTGCGATCGACTCCGCGATGAGCAGGATGCCGACGGCGCCGGCGACGCTCGCGAGCACCACGGGCACGAGCGCGCGGGCACCGCCCGGGCCCAGCTCGGGCCGCGGGCGGGCGCTGCGCTCGGCGGTCATGTCAGCGGGCGCCCGCGACCGCGTCGGGGCGCACGGCGGGCACCGCGTCGTGCGGCTCCGGCAGGTGCTGCGGGGCCACCCGCTTGCGGAACACCCAGTAGCTCCACGCCTGGTAGGCCAGGATCACGGGCAGCGCGACACCCGTCACGACCGTCATGACCATGAGCGTGTACCCCCCGCTCGCGGCGTTCCAGATCGTGAGGTCGTAGGCCGGGTCGATCGTCGAGGGCAGCACGACGGGGAACACCGCCGCGAAGATGGATGCCGCCCCGAACGCCCCGAACGCGGCGAACCCCGTGAAGGCCCAGCCCTCGCGGCGACGGCGGGCGAACACCCAGCCCGCCACACCGACGACGACCGCGAGCCCCAGCAGGATCCAGCTCACGACGTTCCCGCCCTGCAGCTCGACGAGGATGGCCCAGCCGGCGATCGGCAGCAGCGCGACGGGGGCGAGGCGCGGGACGAGCCCGCCCATCCGCTCGCGCACCGGGCCGTCGGTCTTGAGCGCGAGGAAGGTCGCGCCGTGCACGAGGCAGAAGCCGACGAGCGCCAGCCCGCCCAGCACCGCCACGGGCGTCAGCCACACGAACGGGCCGCCCACCCGGTCGCCGTTCGCGTCGATCGGCAGCCCGGTGGTCGTGAGGGCGAGGCCCGCGCCGATGCCGAACGCGGCGACGAGCGAGCCGAGGCCGATCGACCAGTCCCAGAACCGCGTCCAGGCGCGCGAGACGATCTTTCCGCGGTACTCGATCGAGACGGCCCGCATGATGAGCCCCAACAGCACGAGCACGAGCGGCACGTAGAGGGTCGAGAACAGCGAGGCGTACCAGTACGGGAACGCCGCGAAGGTGCCCGCGCCGGCGGTCAGCAGCCACACCTCGTTGCCGTCCCACACGGGCCCGATCGCGTTGAGCATCACGCGGCGCTGCTTCTCGTCGCGCGCGCTGAACAGCATGTGCATGCCGACGCCGAGGTCGAAGCCCTCGAGCAGGATGTAGCCGCCCCAGAGCACCGCGATCGCGACGAACCAGACGACGGGGAGTGCGTCCATTTCCTTCTTCTCCGTTCCGGATGCTGCAGCTCAGTAGGCGAAGGCCAGGACGTCGTCGCGGTCGCCCGCTCCGGCATCCGTTCCGTCGCCCGGCTCGATGTCGTCGTGCGCGGCGAACAGCTCGGGCATGACGCCCGCGACGCCCGCCCGCACGAACCGGGCGAGGAGCATGACCTCGACGATCATGAGCACGAGGTAGACGAGGCCGAGCGACACGAGCGAGAAGATGACCTCCCGCCCGTCGACACCCGGCGAGACGGCCGCCGCGGTGAACATGAACACCCCGTCGACGCCGCTCGGGTTGGGGTTGGGCGCCACCACGAAGGGCTGGCGGCCCATCTCGGTGAAGATCCAGCCCGCCGCGTTCGCGCCGAAGGGGGCCAGGATGCCGAACACCGCGAGCTGCATGAGCGGCTTCGAGTTCGGCACGGTGCCCTTGCGGGTGATGAACAGGGCGACGGCGGCCGCGAACGCGGCGAGCGCGCCGAAGCCGATCATGATGCGGAAGCCCCAGTAGGTGACCTCGAGGTTCGGCAGGTAGTCGATGGCGGCCCCCGACCGCTCGCCGTAGATCGGGTCGTCGGGGAGGTTGGTGCCGTACTTCTCCTGGTACTCGGGGATCAGCTGGTTGAGTCCCGGGAGCTCGGTCGTGAAGTCGCCCTTGGCGAGGAACGACAGCATCCCGGGGATCTCGATGAGCGGCGTCACCTTGTCGCAGTCCTGCGAGCCGAGCTCCCCGATCGAGAGCACCGAGAAGCTCGTGCCCGTGTGGCAGGCCGCCTCGGCCGCCGCCATCTTGAGCGGCTGCTGCTCGTACATGAGCTTGCCCTGGATGTCTCCCGTGATCGCGACGGCGCCGAAGCCGACGATCGCGACGGCCGCGCCGATGCGCAGCGAGGTGATCCACACCCTGTGGTCCCGCGCGTCGCGGCCCGGGATCTCGGGCGCCTCGCCGACGATCACGCGACCCTTCGCATCCACGGTGTCGATCCCGTCGCGGCGGCGTCGCCACAGGTGGTACCAGCTGATGCCGAGCAGGAAGCCGCCGGCCACCGCGACCGCCCCCGCCATGGTGTGCGGGAACGCCGCGAGAACGGTGTTGTTGGTGAGCACGGCCCAGATGTCGACGAGCACCGGCTTGCCGTCGGTGAACTCGACACCCACCGGGTGCTGCATCCAGGAGTTCGCGGCGAGGATGAAGTAGGCCGAGATCCACGAGCCGATCACCGCGAGCCAGAGGGTCGCGAGGTGCACCCGCTTGGGGAGCCTGCCCCATCCGAAGATCCAGAGGCCGAGGAACGTCGACTCGACGAAGAACGCGAGCAGTCCCTCCATGGCGAGCGGGGCGCCGAAAACGTCGCCCACGAAGCGCGAGTACTCGCTCCACGCCATCCCGAACTGGAACTCCTGCACGATGCCGGTCGCGACGCCCATGATGAAGTTGACGAGGTAGAGCTTCCCCCAGAACTTCGTCATCCGGAGCCACTTCTCATCCCCGGTGCGCACCCACATGGTGTGCAGGATGGCGACGAGCAGGCCGAGCCCGAGCGTCAACGGGACCATCATGAAGTGGTAGACGGTCACGATGCCGAACTGCCACCTGGCGATCTCGAGCGGATCCACGGGTGCCCTCCTCCGGTCGCGCGCACCGCGACCTCACGGTTCAACCTTCCGACTGCGGAAGGTTCGGCGTCAGGGCCCAAGGTCCCGCGTCGTCGTACGCCCGAAGTCGGGGTCGGCGTGCGAGGCCGACCCGTCGATGAAGGCGCGACCGATGCGCGTGTCAGCTGCGCGCTCGACGTCCCGCCCTCTCGGCGAAAGCGTCAACAGCCCGAAGAACGTCGTCGGCTCGCCAAACGGGCCCGAAGCCGTGCTCCGCCTTGCGCGAGATGATGCCCGCATCAGCGAGCTTGTTGAGCGACGGATACGCGTTGGGCAGTTGCACGCCGAGTTCCCGCGCGACGGTACGGGCGTCGAGCACGGGACGACGGGCGAACACGTCGAGCAGCCGCCACGCACCGCTGTCGCGTCGCGCGACGAGGCGTCCGTCCCACTCGGACCGGATGCGATCGATCTCGGCGATGAGGGTACGCGAGTTTGCGATCGGCGCATCCGCCGCCGCCGGCACGATGGCGGGCGCGCAGCTCAACGTCGACCTGCTCCTGGAGGACGCCGCGGCCCGCCGCGGGCGGCTCGACTGAGGAGCGCGTCGCACGGCCGAAACCGTCTCGAAGCCGGCGCTCCGTGGCAGCATGGGCGCATGCCGCGATCGACATCCCGCGAGGTGGCCCGCGTGCGCACTCGCGGGCTCATCGCCATCGTCGCGGGCGTGGTCGCCGCCGTCGCCACCGCGCCCCTGCTGGGAGTCGCGGGCGGACTGCTCGCCGGCTGGACGGTGCTCGCGCTCGTGAGCGTCGCCTGGGTGCTGCTGCTCGTCTGGCCCATGGATGCCGCCCAGACCCGCGCCCACGCGACCGCCGAGGACCCGGGGCGGCGGGTGGCGCGGTTCATCGCGATCCTCGGAAGCGTCGCGAGCCTCGGCGCCGTCGCCGTCGTCATCGTGCAGGCGAAGCACGCGCCGGCCCTGCTCTCCGCCCTGCTCGCGGGCGTCGCGGTGCTGAGCGTCGCCGCATCGTGGGCGCTCATCCAGGTCGACTACCTGCTGCGCTACGCGCACCTCTACTACGCGGCCCCGGTTGGCGGCATCGACTTCAACCAGGACCAGCCGCCTCAGTACACCGACTTCGCCTACTTCTCGGTCGGCCTCGGCATGACCTACCAGGTGGCCGACACCGACGTGCGCGACGGAGGCATCCGCCGCATCGTGATCGCCCAGACGCTGCTCGCCTACCTCTTCGGGGCGATCATCCTCGGCACGATCATCAACCTCATCACGAGCCTCGGCTGAGCCGGCCGCCGGGCCCAACGTCCCGCCCGCGGGCCGGCGCGCTCGCGTAGCGTGGGGTGCGTGGCGACCCGCATCTACCTGACGAGCGCCGAGGGGCGCACCGGCAAGTCGACCGTCGCCGTGGGGCTCCTCGAGACCCTCACGGCATCCGTCCCCCGGGTCGGGGTGTTCCGGCCCATCGTGCGGGCGGATGTGGAGCGCGACTTCATCCTCGAACTGCTCGTCGCGCACGCGAGCGCCGGCCAGAGCTACGAGGACTGCGTGGGCGTCGACTACGACGCGCTGCACGCCGACCCGGATGCGGCGCTCGCCACGATCGTCGAGCGCTTCGCCGAGGTGGAGGAGCGCTGCGACGCCGTGCTCATCCTCGGCTCCGACTACACCGACGTCGGCACCCCCACCGAGCTCTCCACCAATGGCAGGATCGCCGCCAACCTCGCGGCCCCCGTCGTGCTCGTGACGGGCGGCCGGCATCCGGAGGGCGACGGGGAGCGCACCGCGAAGCAGTGCGCCGAGATCGCCCGCATCGCCCTCGACGAGCTGCGCGAGGAGCACGCGGAGGTGCTCGCCGTCATCGTGAACCGTGCCCGGCCCGACCGGGTCGAGGAGATCGCGGCCAGGGTCGCCGACGCGACCGGTCTGCCCGCCTGGGCCATCGCCGAGGACCCCGAACTGCAGGCCCCGCTGCTGCGGACCGTCCTGGAGGCGGCGGAGGCGCACCTCGTGCGCGGCGACGAGGCAGCGCTCGAACGCCCCGTGATGGGCACCACGATCGCCGCGATGAGCCTCCCCAACGTGCTCCCCCGGCTGCACGCGGGCGGCGTCGTCATCGTGCCGGGCGACCGCTCGGAGGTGCTCGTCGGCACCATGGCGGCCCAGCTGTCGCAGACCTTCCCCGCGCTCGCGGGCATCATCCTGAACGGCGGGTTCGAGATCGACCCGGCGATCGAGCGCCTCATCGACGGGCTCGGCACGCCGCTGCCGATCGCGAGCACCCCGCATTCCACCTTCGACACGGCGCTGCACGTCGCGCAGGCCCGCAGCCGGCTCGCCGCCGACTCGCCCGCGAAGCACGCCCGCGCGGTCGCGCTGTTCGCGGAGCACGTCGACGCGGCCGAGCTCGTGCGGCTGCTGAGCCTGCCGACGGGCGCGGGGGTCATGACGCCGATCCGCTTCGAGCACACCCTCGTCGAACGGGCCCGCGCCGCGGCCAAGCACATCGTGCTGCCGGAGGGCGACGACGACCGCATCCTTCAGGCCGCCGCGCTCGTCGTGAAGCGGCGCATCGCGAGCCTCACGATCCTCGGCGACCCGGATGCCGTGCGCGCCCGCGCCGCCGCGCTCGGCCTCGACCTCGGCGACACGCGCATCCTGTCGACGACCGACCCCGAGCTGCACGCCCGCTTCGCCGAGGAGTACGCGCGGCTCCGGGCCCACAAGGGCGTCTCGCCCGAGCTCGCGGCCGACACGGTGACCGACGTGTCGTACTTCGGCACGATGATGGTGCACCTGGGCCTCGCCGACGGCATGGTGTCGGGGGCGAAGCACACGACGGCGCACACCATCCGTCCGGCGTTCGAGATCGTGAAGACGGCCCCGGGCGTCTCGGTCGTCTCGAGCGTGTTCCTCATGGCGCTCGCCGACCGGGTGCTCGTCTACGGCGACTGCGCCGTCATCCCCGAGCCGACCGTCGAGCAGCTCGCCGACATCGCCGTCTCCTCCGCGGCGACGGCGCGGCAGTTCGGCATCGAGCCGCGCGTCGCGATGCTCTCCTACTCGACCGGCGAGTCGGGCTCCGGTGCGGAGGTCGACCGGGTGCGTGCCGCCACAGCCCTCGTGCGCGAGCGGGCGCCCGAGCTGCCCGTCGCCGGCCCCATCCAGTACGACGCGGCCGCCGACCCGACCGTCGGCGCGTCCAAGATGCCGGGGTCGGAGGTCGCCGGCCGCGCGACGGTGTTCGTGTTCCCCGACCTCAACACGGGCAACAACACCTACAAGGCCGTGCAGCGCTCGGCGGGCGCCGTGGCCATCGGACCCGTGCTGCAGGGGCTCGCCAAGCCCATCAACGACCTCTCGCGCGGGGCGCTCGTGCGCGACATCGTCAACACCATCGCCATCACGGCGATCCAGGCGGAGGGGCGCTCGTGAGCGGCATCCGCAACGTCTTCGTGCTCAACGTCGGCTCGAGTTCCATCAAATACCAGGTGCTCGACGTCGAGACGGGCGAGGTCTTCGCGTCCGGGCTCGTGGAGCGGATCGGGGTGCCCGGCTCCGACACGCCGGACCACGCCGCCGCCCTCGCGGTCGTGCTCGCCGAGCTCGCCGGGGTGCCGCTCGACGCGGTCGGCCACCGCATCGTGCACGGCGGCACCCGCTTCGTGCAGGCCACCCTCATCGACGACGACGTGGAGCGCGAGATCGAGGCGCTCGCCGATCTCGCGCCGCTCCACAACCCGCCGGGGCTCGCCGGCATCCGTGCCGCTCGCGCCGCGCTGCCCGAGCTCCCGCACGTCGCCGTGTTCGACACGGCGTTCCACGCGACCATCACCCCCGCGGCCCGCGACTACGCGATCGACGCGGAGGTCGCGGCGCGCACCCGCATCCGGCGCTTCGGCTTCCACGGCACCTCGTACCGCTACGTGTCGCGGATCGCGGCGGAGGTGCTGGGTCGCGTGGGCGACCCCGAGCTCAAGCTCGTCGCGCTGCACCTCGGCAACGGCGCCTCGGCGACCGCCATCCAGGGCGGCCGCTCGGTCGACACCTCGATGGGGATGACGCCGCTCGAGGGACTCGTGATGGGCACCCGTTCCGGCGACATCGACCCCGCGATCCCGCTCTACCTCGCGCGCGAGCACGGTTTCACGATCGCCGAGCTCGACGAGCTGCTCAACAAACGGTCGGGTCTCCTGGGGCTCGCGGGCCGCAGCGACATGCGCGAGCTCGTCGCGGCGGCCGAGTCGGGAGACCTGCCGGCGGCGCACGCCCTCGACATCTACGTGCACCGGCTGCGCCACTACATCGGCGCCTACGCGGCCGTGCTCGGCGGCATCGACGCGCTCGTCTTCACGGCCGGGGTCGGGGAGAACTCGGATGTCGTGCGCCGGCGCGCGGTCGCGGGCCTCGAGTTCCTGGGGCTCGCGGTCGATCCGGCGCTCAACGCGGTGCGCTCGCACGAGCCCCGCGTCATCTCCCCCGCCGGCTCGCGTACCGCCGTGCTCGTCGTGCCCACGAACGAGGAGCTCGAGATCGCCCGGGAGACCCGCACCGCGGCGGGCCGCTGACCCCCGCCCTCCCCCAGCGATGGCATGCCTCCGCCCCTCCCCGCCGGTTGAGTAGCGCCGCGCCGCGGCGCGTATCGAAACCCCCCGCACGACGGATGGCGACGGGGCATGCGCACCCTCACCTCTCACGCGTGCCGAGGGTCTCGATACACCGCCTGCGGCGGCACTCGACCAGCGGGAGGCGGGCGCGGCGCTGAGCCGCTACGGGCGCACCACGAGCACCGGCGCGTTCGCGTTGAGGAGCACCGCGTGCAGCGTCGTGCCGAGCGGGGAGGGGGTGGCCGCGCCGGGACCCACCACGAGCAGCGCGCTGCCGCGGGAGGCGTCGAGCAGCGCGTCCGCGGGCGGGCGGGCCGACAGGCGCGAGCGGATCTCGAGCATCCCCTCGACGGCGAGCGCCGCATCCGCCGCGAGCGCCAGCGGGCTCTCGGCATCGGCCCGCGAGCCGTGCGCGAGCTCGGCGGGCACCGCGTGGACGAGGGTGAGCCGCATCCCGCGCTCCGCCGCCTCGCGGGCGGCCCGGGCACCGATGAACGCCGCCGTCTCCGTGCGGTCGACACCCGCGACGACCCCCTCGCGGAACCGCGGATCGAAGACCGGCACGACCGCGACGTCGCCGCGCGCCGCGAGCGCGAACTGCACGCTGCGCGAACCCAGCACGCGCCCCGACACGTATCCCGTCTTCCCGGTGCCGACGACGACCGTGTCGCCTGCGCCGGCACGCTCGGCGATCGTCCACACGGGCACCCCGCTCAGCAGCTCCGTCGACACCTCCAGCCCCGGATGGGCGGAACGGATCTCGCGCGCCGCCCCCGACAGCAGCCGCTCCCCCGCCGCCTCCGCCTCGTCGAGCAGCGCGAGGTCGTGCATCGCCTGCTCCGGGTCGGCCACGTGCACGAGGGCGAGCCCCGCGCCGTCGCGGCGGGCGTGCCGCACCGCCCAGGCGAGCGCGGCGTCCGCGGGCGAGGAGCCGTCGACGCCGACGACGTAGCGGGAACCCATCTCCCGAGCGTCGCACCCGGATGCGGACGCGGCCCGGGCCCAAGGTCCCGCGGGCCCCTCCGATCGCTGAGTGGTCGGTTCCCGGTCCCAAAACCCGGGAATGAGGCGATCAACCGACCACTCGGCGAACGGAGGCCCGGGGATGCCTGGGAGGATGGGGGCATGCCCGCCCCCGACGCCGACGAGCCGCGCCTGCGCCGCCTGCTGGACGTCGTGCCGCAGGTCATCGGCGAGCTCGACCTGGACCACGTGCTCGAGCGGATCATCGACGCCGCCGTCGACCTCGTCTCCGCCCGCTGGGGCGCGCTCGGGGTCATCGCGCCCGACGGCACCCTCGAGCGGTTCGTGCACGTCGGCATGGCGCCGCCCGAGGTCACCGCGATCGGCCACCTGCCGGAGGGTCACGGCCTGCTGGGGGCGGTCATCGACACGGGCGAGCCGATCCGTCTCCCGCACCTCGCCGACGACCCGCGCTCGGTCGGCTTCCCCGCCCACCACCCGCACATGGACGCCTTCCTCGGCGTGCCCATCCGCATCCGCGACACGGTCTTCGGCAACCTCTACCTCACCAACCAGGACGGCGGGCCCGAGTTCTCGGAGGAGGACCAGCGGCTCGTCGGCTCGCTCGCGGCGGTCGCGGCGATCGCGATCGAGAACGCACGGCTGTTCGACGAGCAGGTGCGGCGCGAGCGGTGGTCGACCGCGCTCGCCGAGGTGACCGCGGCGCTGCTCTCGGAGGACACCGTCGACGTGCTCGCCGTGCTCGCGGAGCGCGTCGCCTCGGTGATCGACAGCGAACTCGTGTGCGTCATCGTCGCCGACGGCGCCGACGACGGCGAGCCCATGCTGCGCGTCGACACGGCGCGCGGTGTCGGCGCCGAGGAGCTCATCGGCCGGCGCTACCGCGCGGCGGGCACGCTCTCGGGGCACGCCATCACGTCCGGCACGATCGCCTCGACGGAGGGGGCCGAGCGGGCCGAGTCGGTGCTGCGCGACGGCCCGAGCGCCGCCATTGCGCTCCCGGTGCGGGCAGGCGACCTCGTGCTCGGCGCCCTCAGCGTCTACCGCCGCGCCGAGTCGCCGCGGTTCACGGATGCCGAACGCGCCATGGCCGCCGAGTTCGCCCAGCAGGCGGGCATCGCGATCGAGCTGACGCGCGGCCGCACCGACCGGCAGCGCCTCGCGCTCGTCGAGGACCGCGCACGCATCGCACGCGACCTGCACGACCACGTCATCCAGCGCCTGTTCGGCACGGGCCTCGCCCTGCAGTCCGTCGGCGCGCGCACCCCGGCGGCCGCGGAGGCGATCGCCGCCCAGGTCGACGCGATCGACGCGGCGATCGGCGAGATCCGCACCGCCATCTTCGCCCTCGCGCCCCGCGCCGGCTCGGACGGCGCCCTCCGGCACCGGCTGCTCGACGTGTCGACGGATGCCGCCGCCGGCCTCGCGAACCCGCCCCTCGTGACCTTCGCGGGACCCGTCGACCTGCTCGTCGGCGGATCACTCGCCGACGACGTGATCGCGGTCGTGCGCGAGTGCCTCGCCAACGCCGCCCGCCACGCGCACGCGAACCGTGTCGAGGTCGCGGTGACGGTCGACGACGAGGCCGTCGTCGTGACGGTGGACGACGACGGGGTGGGGATCCCCGCGGGGGCGCGGCGCGCATCCGGCACCCGCAACCTCGAGGAACGCGCGCGGCGCCGGGGCGGTAGCTTCGAGGTGGCCGCACGAGAGCCGGGCGGCACCCGCGCCCGCTGGACGGCCCCCGTCGCCCCGGCATCCGCCGAGACCGCCCCCGAGAGGAGCACCCCGTGACCCGCGTCTTCCTCGTCGACGACCACGAGATCGTGCGGCGCGGCATCGCCGAGCTGATCGACGCCGAGCGCGACCTGGAGGTGGTGGGCGAGTCGGGGCAGGTGCGCGGCACGCTCGCCAAGATCGACGTCGTGAAGCCCGACGTCGTGGTGCTCGACGTGCGCCTGCCCGACGGCGACGGCATCGAGCTGTGCCGCACCATCCGCTCGGCCCTGCCCGAGGTGCGCTGCCTCATGCTGACCGCCTACGACGACGACGAGGCGAGCCGTTCCGCGGTGCTCGCGGGGGCGTCCGGCTACGTGCTGAAGGACATCCGGGCCCGCGGGCTCGTGGAGGGGGTGCGGAAGGTGGCGGCGGGCGGCACGCTGCTCTCGACGCACGTGACGCAGCGGGTCGCCGAGTCGTTCGCCGGGCCGCAGGGCGACGAACCCGAGCTGACGCTGCGCGAACGCCAGGTGCTCGACCTCATCACCGAGGGCCTCACCAACCGCCAGATCGGCGAACGGCTGGGTCTCGCCGAGAAGACCGTCAAGAACTACGTGTCGGGGCTGCTCGCGAAGCTCGGCATGGAGCGGCGGACGCAGGCCGCCGTGTACCGGCTCGAACACAGGTAGCGTCAGGCGACCTCCCGGTCAACCCCCGGTCAGGACAGCCTTCTCTTCGTTGCGGAATGCGCGCGCGTGAGTACCGTTGAAGAAGACGAAGGCCGGCGATCCCGGCCGAGAAGGAGACGAGAAGATGACCGACGCCAAGACCAAGACCATCCCCACGACCTCGCTGGACCCGGATGCGAGCGCCGGCGTCGCCCAGTTCCTGAGCCCCGTCGTCGTGAACCTCCAGGCTCTCGCGGTGGACGGCAAGCAGGCGCACTGGCACGTGCGCGGCGCCAACTTCATCGGCGTGCACGAGTTCCTCGACGTCCTCGTCGACCACGCCCACGCCTGGGCGGACCTCGCGGCCGAGCGGATCGTCGCCCTCGGGCTGCCGATCGACGCGCGCGTGCAGACGGTCGCCGAGAAGACCACGACGCCGAAGCTCGCCGACGGCTTCCAGCAGTCGGATGCCACGATCGCCGCCGTCATCGCCCAGATCGACGCGACGCTCGAGCTCGTGCGCACCGCCGTCGAGGAGCTCGACGAGCTCGACCTGCCGTCGCAGGACATCGCGATCGAGATCGCGAACGGGCTCGACAAGGACCGTTGGTTCCTCTTCGCGCACGTCGCGAGCTGAGGTTCCGGACTCATCCGACGAAGGGCGCCCCGTCGAGGGGCGCCCTTCGTGGTCTCGATGCGGCACCTGTCGTCACGCGCGGTGCAGCGACCCCGCCACCACCGTGCCGTGCACGGGCATCGTGCGCAGGGCATCCGGCTCGACCGCGTGCGGGTCGGCGTCGAGGATCGCGAGGTCGGCCGGCCCGCCCACCTCGACGCCCGCCACCCCGCCCCACGAGGCGCGGAGGGCGTCCGCGAGCGGCAGCGACTGCTCCGGATGCCACTGATCGCGCCCGCCGCGCGAGCGCGTGACGGCGGCGGCGAGCGTCGCCCACGGGTCGAGCGGGGCGACGGGCGCGTCCGAGCCGAGCTCGAGCACGGCGCCCGCGTCGAGCAGCGCCCGATAGGCGAAGGCCCGGTAGGTGCGCCCCGCCCAGTGGTGGTCGGCGACGTCGCGGTCGTCCATGGCGTGCTCCGGCTGCACGCTGGCATGCACGCCGAGCGCGGCGAAGCGCGGCACATCCTCCGGCAGCACGAGCTGCGCGTGCTCGATCCGCGGCGGCAGCGATGCGGATGCCGGCACCGCGAGTGCCGAGAACGCGTCGAGCGCCTGGGTGACCGCGCGGTCCCCGATCGCGTGGATCGTCGGAACGAGCCCCGCCGCGAGCGCCTCCCGCCCCGCGGAGACGAGCTCCGCATCCGTGTAGCTCGCCAGGCCGTGGCCGCCGCCCGGGTACTCGTCGGCGCACCAGGCGGTGCGCGAGTTGAGGGCGCCGTCGGTGAAGAGCTTGAACCAGCCGACGGTCGCGAGCCCGCCGGTACCCGGGATCGCGTCGCCGGACCGCAGCCCGCGGGCGCGCACGACGTCGAGGTCGACGGGGTAGACGCCCGCCCGCACCCGCAGGCCGCGGGAGCCGGCCGCGATCCGTCGCCCCCACGACGCCACGGCGTCGCTCATCTCGAGGTCGACGACGCCGGTCACCCCGCGAGCGGACGCCGCGCGGACCGCATCCGCCACCCAGCGGTCGACCGTCGCGTCGTCTGCGGCCGACAGCCGCACGTTGAGGTCGAACGCCGCCTGCTCGTTGAGCCACCACGCACCGGCCGGCATCCCGAGCCGACGCAGCAGCGCGGCGTTCGACCACACCGTGTGCACGTCGCCCGACACGAGCGCGACCGACACCTCGCCGAGCTCGAGCAGCTCGGGGTTCGGCGCGTCCGGCCAGAGCGCGTCGCGGAAGCCGTAGCCGAGCAGGATCTCGCCCGCGTCCCACCCCGCGTCGACCCGGGCGCGGACGAGGGTGGCCACCTCCGCCGCCGAGCGGGCCGCCGAGAGGTCGAGTCGGCGCGACACCGCTGCCCACTGGCCCATGTGCACGTGGCCGTCCCACATGCCCGGCATGAGGTAGCGTCCGTCCAGCTCGACGCGCTCCGCGCCGGGCGCCGCGAGCGCCGGCCCGACGCCCGCGATCCGCCCCTCCCGGAGCAGCACGTCGACGGGTGCCGCGGCCGTGCTCTCCGCGCCGACGAGCCGCACCCCGCGCAGCAGCGTCGCCGCCACGCTCAGCCCTCCCCGTCGTCGCGGCGCGCCCGCGCGGTGCGCTGCATCTCGTCCGCGAGCGTCGGCTGCGCGTACGGGCCGTCGCCCGCGAGCTCGGCGATGATCCGCTCGCGCACCTCCGGCGGCTTGTTCTGGCTGAACTTGCCGCGCGCGTCGAAGCGCGTCACCCGGATGCGCAGCCCGACCGTGCCCTTCGCGACGCGCCGGGAGTACTCCTCGTCGCTCGCGAGCGAGCGGGGCTCGGGCATCGGATGCTCGAAGTGGTCGGTGAGGCGCTCGAGCACCCGGTAGTTCTCCTCCTCGCTGAGCACCTCGGGCACACCGTAGAGGTGGGCCGTCGCGTGGTTCCAGGTGGGGATGATGTCGCCCTTCTCGTACCAGTTGGGCGAGATGTAGCCGTGGGGTCCCTGCACGATCACGAGCATCTCGTGCTGCCCCACCTCGTGCGCCACCTCGTCGGGCCGGCCGAAGTGCGTGACGATGACGATCGAGTCGTCATCCGTCTCCTCGAGCAGCGTCGGGTAGTGCGAGGCGACGAGGCCCGTGGAGGCGGGTGACACGTAGGCCGTCCACGGGTTCGCGCGGATGAGGCGCTTCACCTCGTCGACGTCGGTCATGAGATAGCGGGGCGTGTGGCGCATGCCCCATCGTCGCATCCCACGGCCGCCGCGATAGTTCCCGTTCCGCGCGATAGTTCCCGAAGGAACGGGTGCGAACGCGCGGAACGGGAACTATTGCTGGTCGGTGGGGCACCAGTACAGTTTGCGTCCGCCGAGCTCCGTCATGGCGATGGGGGTGCCGCACACGCGGCACGGCTCGCCCGTGCGGTGGTACACCCAGTGCCGGTCGGCTCGGGATGCCATGGCGCGCGCGTAGGCCTCCGGGTCGAGGTCGTCCATGGTGAGCATCTGGCCGGTCTCGACGCCGACCCGCAGGAGGTGCACCCAGTCGCGCCAGAGACCGCGCACGATCTCCTCGGGCACCTCGCGGCCCGGCCGGAAGGGGTCGAGGCGCGCGCGGAACAGCAGCTCGGCGCGGTAGACGTTGCCGATGCCGGAGACGACCGACTGGTCCATGAGCAGCAGCGCGATCGGGGTGGGCTTCCGGCGCACGACCGTCGTGAAGCGTTCCTCACCCTCGGCGAGATCGTCGACCATCGGGTCGGGACCGAGCTTCGCGATCGTGCGGTCGACCTCCTCGACGGTCTGCACCTCGCAGGCGGTCGGGCCGCGTAGGTCGGCGCACGCCGTCTCGGTGAGCAGACGCACGCGGACGGCGCCGACGGGCTCCGGGGGCCAGGTCTCGAGCTCGAGCTCGAGCTTCTCCGACTCGGCCATGCGCAGCCGCGTGCGGCGGGGTGCGCCGATCGACCACGGGGAATCCTCGTGGGCACCGACGACGGTGCCCAGCGAGGGCGCAGCGGAACCCACGACGGTGCCGCGCTGGTTGGTCTGCCCCATCCGCCCGTTCGCGGATGCGATGGTCGGGTCGACGGAGATGTCGCCCGCGAAGTCCCACGCGCCGTACATTCCGAGGTGCACCCGCAGCCAGAGCCCGTGGTCGAACTCGAGGAACATCTGCTTGCCGACGGCCTTCGCCTGCACGATCTCGTGCCCGTCGAGCTGCGCCGCACCCGCCGCGAACCGCCCCTGGGGCGAGCTCACCGCGACCGGTGCGCCCTCGAAGTTGGCGGCGAACTGCCGCGCGATCCGGTGTACGGAGTGGCCTTCGGGCATGGGCTACTCGATGTCGTGGCCGACGATGCGGCCCGTGGTCTCGTACTCGGCGAGCTGGGCGATGCGTCGGGCGTGGCGCTCCTCGCCCGAGAACGGGGTGGCGATGAAGCGGTCGATGAACGCGATCGCCTCCTCGACGGTGTGCTGCCGGGCGCCGATGGAGATGACGTTGGCGTCGTTGTGCTCGCGTGCGAGCTCGGCGGTCGCGTCGTTCCAGACGAGCGCCGCGCGCACGCCCTCGACCTTGTTCGCGGCCATCTGCTCGCCGTTGCCCGAACCGCCGAAGACGACGCCGAGGGCCTCGACGCCCGAGCGCTGGTCGCGCACCACGGCTCGCGCCGCGTTGATGCAGAAGGCGGGGTAGTCGTCGAGCGGGTCGTAGCTCTGCGGACCGTGGTCGATCACCTCGTGGCCGGCGTCGGCGAGGTGCTGCTGGAGGGTCCGGCTGAACTCGAGGCCCGCGTGGTCGGTCGCGATGTGGATGCGCACCCGTCGAGTCTAGGAGCCCGCACCGACGCGCTCTTCTCGCGCAACCCCCTGGCCTCCGTCGGCGGCGAGGAGCAGAATCGGGGAAAGAACGACTGCGAGGTGATCTCGATGCGTCAGCGCACCAGCTTCGTCCCGGATGTCATGCCGCACCTGAAGGCGGGCAGGCACCGCAATCCGCGCCGCGGCGCGTGCTTCATGGAGTTCGCCTCCTACCTGGCGGGCGAACGCTGGAGCGACCATCCCGCGTGCACCGACCGCACGCTCGCGGCTCTCGCCCGCGGGGTCAACGACCTCGTCGCCGACGACCGCCGCGACGAGCTCGTCGAGCTGATCCCGCGCGTCGTCGGGCTGCGGGGCGGCGACGAGCTCGGCCTCCTGGTCGCGTTGCGCGCCGCGATCACCGCGCTGCCGGTCGCGAGCCTGGAGCGCCAGCGCGTGCTGGCCGCGGGCATCATCTCGATCTGCGCGCTCCTCGCGCAGCGCGGCGTGCCCTCGCACGACCTCCGCGACGAGGCGCACCGCGTGCTCGACGAGGTTCCGGATGCCGCCCGCTGGGCGCGCACCCACGTCACGACGATCTCGCCCCGCTCCCCGCGGCTCGACACGATCAGCTGCGAGCTCGTCGTGGCGACCGCGGTGGTAGGCGCCGCCCGCGCGTGCGTGCCCGACCCGGACGCCCACCTCATCCGGATGCTGTCGGATGCGGTCGCCGATATCGAGGCGGTCGTGCGCCCCAGCGCCCTCGCGCCCGTGCCCGCGCTGCTCTGAGGCGCGAGCGCCTAGGCTGGCAGGCGGACACGATCCACGAAACCTGAAGGAGCGCACGCGTGCCTGGAGAGAACCTCACCCGCATCGAAGCCCAGGAGCGCAAGCGACAGGTCGAGGTCGAGAGCTACGACATCGAACTCGACCTGACGACGGGCGAGAAGACGTTCCGCAGCACCACCACGGTGCGCTTCACGGCATCCGCGGGCGCCTCCACCTTCATCGACGCGATCACCGCCGAGGTGCACTCGGTCGTGCTCAACGGCTCCGAGCTGGGCGCCGAGGTCGCGGACGGCGTGCGCATCCGGCTCGACGAGCTCGCCCCCGTCAACGAGCTCGTCGTGGTGGCCGACTTCGCCTACACGAACACGGGCGAGGGCCTGCACCGCTTCGTCGACCCGGTCGACGGCGAGGTGTACCTGTACTCCCAGTTCGAGGTGCCCGACAGCCGTCGCGTCTTCGCGGTGTTCGAGCAGCCCGACCTGAAGGCGAACTTCCGCTTCACCGTCACGGCACCCGCGGCCTGGCAGGTGGTCTCCAACTCCCCCACCCCCGAGCCCGAGAACCTCGGCGACGGCACGGCGGTCTGGCACTTCGATCCGACGCCCCGCATCTCGAGCTACATCACCGCGCTCGTCGCGGGCCCCTACGAGGTGGTGCGCAGCGAGCTGACGAGCTCCGACGGCCGCACGATCCCGCTCGGCGTCTTCGCCCGCAAGTCGCTCTTCGGCTACCTCGACGCCGACTACGTCTTCGACATCACCCGCAAGGGCTTCGCCTACTTCGAGGAGAAGTTCGGCTACCCCTACCCCTTCGCCAAGTACGACCAGCTCTTCGTGCCCGAGTTCAACGCGGGCGCGATGGAGAACGCGGGGGCCGTCACCTTCACCGAGACCTACGTGTTCCGCTCGAAGGTGACCGACGCCATCAAGGAGCGTCGCGTCGTCACGATCCTGCACGAGCTCGCGCACATGTGGTTCGGCGACCTCGTGACCATGAAGTGGTGGAACGACCTCTGGCTCAACGAGTCGTTCGCGGAGTGGGCGTCGACGATCGCCACCGCCGAGGCGACCGAGTGGACGGAGGCGTGGGCCACCTTCCAGGCCATGGAGAAGAGCTGGGCGTACCGCCAGGACCAGCTGCCGTCGACCCACCCGGTCGTGGCCGACATCCGCGACCTCGACGACGTGCAGGTCAACTTCGACGGCATCACCTACGCCAAGGGCGGCTCGGTGCTCAAGCAGCTCGCCGCCTGGGTCGGCATCGACGCGTTCTTCGCGGGCGTCGGCGCCTACTTCCGCGCTCACGCCTACGGCAACACCGAGCTCGCCGACCTGCTGCGCGAGCTGGAGAAGAGCTCGGGCCGCGACCTCTCGACGTTCTCGGCGCAGTGGCTCGAGACCGCGGGCGTCAACACGCTGAAGCCCGAGATCGAGACGGATGCCGCGGGCGTCGTCACCTCGTTCCGCGTGCGGCAGGCCGCGCACCCCGACCACCCGGTGCTGCGGCAGCACCGCATCGCGATCGGCTTCTACGACTTCGCGTCGGAGGCGGCGGATGCGCCGCTCGTGCGGGTGCACCGCCACGAGTTCGACCTCGCGGCCGAGGAGTGGAACGAGGTGCCCGAGCTCGTCGGCCTGCCGAAGCCCGCACTGGCGCTGCTCAACGACGACGACCTGGCGTACGCCAAGATCCGCATGGACGAGGGCTCGTTCGGCGTCGCCATCGACGGCCTCTCGCGCATCCAGGACCCGCTCGCCCGCGCCCTCGTGTGGGGTTCCGCGTGGGATTCGACGCGCGACGGCGAGATCGCCGGCCGCGACTACGTGCAGCTCGTGCTCGGCAACATCGGGCCCGAGACCGAGTCGACCACGATGCGGCTCTCGCTCACCCAGCTCGTGCAGACCGCGCGCCTCTACGTCGACCCCGCCGCCCGCGAGGCGACGATCCGCGAGGTCGGCGACCGGCTGTGGCGGCTCGCCCAGGACGCGGCGCCCGGCTCGGATGCGCAGTTCCAGTTCGTGAAGTTCTTCGCGAACATCGCGTCCACCCCGGAGCACGCGGCCGTGCTGCAGCGGTTGCGTGCCGGCGAGCTCGCGCTCGAGGGCCTCGCCGTCGACACCGACCTGGACTGGGAGCTGCTGGAGGGTCTCGTGCTCGTCGGGGCGGCCGGTGAGCTGGAGATCGCGGCGGCCCTCGAGAAGGACGACACCGCGAACGGGCAGCAGGCCGCCGCGCGCGCCCGGGCGACCGTGCCGACGCTGGAGGCGAAGGAGGCGGCGCTCGTCGCGGGCCTCACCGACGCATCCATCTCGAACGTCGTGCTGCGCAACATGGCGCTCGGCTACACGCACACGAACGACCCGTCGAGCCTCGCCCCGCTCGTGCCGCTCTACTTCGAGTCGATCCGGCGGGTGTGGGATGAGCGCAGCTTCCAGCTCGCGCAGTACATCGTGCACGGCTTCTACCCGGCGACGCTCGCGACGACCGAGCTCGTGGATGCGACGCGTGCCTGGCTCGACGCGAACCCCGAGCCGGCGGCCCTGCGCCGCATGATCGTCGAGGAGCTCGCGGGGGTCGAGCGCGCGCTCGCCGCGCAGGAGCGCGACCGCCGGGCCTGACCTCGCCGTGCGGGCGTGCCCCCCGCTCGGGGGCACGCCCGCAGGGTTCGGCTCGGATAGCGTGATTACCGCACCCGAAACTGCAGGATCTTCCCGACCCCTGCACCCGATCCCATTCACTTACCCGAAAAGCGCACTGCCGTGACCGACACCCAGGTCCGGGCAGGCTGGTATCCCGACCCGCTGGGCATGCCTCAGCTCAGATGGTGGGACGGCCGTTCCTGGACGAGCCACATCTCCACCGCACGCGAAGCGCCGGTGCGATCGGCCGCGCCCACGGGATACGCGGAACCGGATGAGACGCGCCCCCGCGCGCGGCATCGCGCCGAGCCCGCGGGCGAGCGGGAGGTCCCCGCCGCGTCGCCGCAGTACGCGAGCGGTCAGTCGGCGCTTCCCGCGGGCACGAACGCCGCACCCGAGCTCGGCTGGGCGGGCGCCGCTCTCACGCTGCACTCCGTGCAGGCGACGCGGGTGCCGATGCTCATCGAGCTCGGTGTCGCGAACCACCCCAGCATCCGCATCGACCCGCGGCACCAAGCCTACGACTGGCTGCTCGAGCTCGAGCGCTTCCCGGAGGCGCCGTTGGGGGTCGTCGTCTCGGTCGAGCTCGTGGGCGAGTCCGCACCGCCGCCCTTCGCCCTGCCGGGCAAGAGCCTCGACGAGCTGCTGTGGAAGGTCGGCCGCGCGGCGTTCCCGGAGCGGCTCGCGCCCTGGCTCGAGGACGGCGACGCCTACTGGCTCACGCGCTGGCCGAACTGGACGACGCTGCAGCCCGAGACCGACCACATCCGGCAGACGGCGATGCTCGCCAACACCATGCTCACCGTCGAGCAGCTCGCCGGACTCTCCGGCCGCGGCATCGAGACCACCCGCACCCTCGTGAACGCGCTGAGCCTCATGGGCGCGCTCGGGGTCGCGTCCGCGGCGACGATCGCCCCCCGGCCGGCGGTCGAGGCGCTCGGCGAGGGCAGCCTGTTCCAGCGGCTGCGGCGGCGCTTCCGGATGGTCTGATGGCCGAGTACGTCATCCTGTTCGCCGGCCCCATGGGGGCGGGGAAGACGACCGCGATCCGCTCCCTCAGCGAGATCGAGGTCGTCTCGACGGAGGCCGTGAACTCGGACCGCTCGGCGGTGGACAAGCCCACCACGACGGTCGCGCTCGACTACGGCGAGATCGATCTCGACCCCGACAAGGTGCGCCTGTACGGCGTCCCGGGGCAGGCGCGCTTCGACTTCATGTGGGAGATCCTGCGGGAGCGGGCGATGGGGCTCATCGTTCTCGTGAACGCCGACGCGCCCGAGCCCGAGCGCCACGTGCACGAGCAGCTGGCCGCCTTCGCCGAGCTCGCCTCCCGCGGCGGCGTCGTGGTCGGCGTCACCCGCTACGACGTGCAGCGCACCGATATCGGCGACCGCATCGTCGCGACCGCCCGCGCCGTGCTGCCGGACCGGGTGACCCCGGTGTTCGCGGTCGACGCGCGCGACCAGGAGCAGATGCGCACGCTGCTGCTGTCGCTCATCGCCGACATCGAGACGCGCCAGGCGCTCGCGGAGGCGGGCGCGTGAACGCGGGGCTCCCCCCGCATCGCGACCCCGCCATCGTCTCGGCCGCGGGTGCCGCGCTCGCCGGGCTCGCCGCGGCCTGCCGGCCGCTTCGCGCCGCCGTCGTGCTGACCGACGACGGGTTCGAGATCGCCCGCGTGCCGCAGGCGGGGTCGGGGCAGCGGCTCGCGAGCATGGCGAGCGCGCTGCAGGCGCTCGCGGATGCCGTGGTGCGCGAGCTGCGGATCGGCACCACCGACCATCTGCAGCTCCTCGCGAGCGAGGGCGCGGTCGTCGTGCGCCGCGTCGGCGCTCACCCGTGCGCGCTCGTCGCCGTGTTCGACGAGCGTCCGGGCGCGGACGAGCTCGGCGACCTCGAGGCGGCCGCCGCCCGCGTCGCCCTCGCCTGGCCCGACGTGTAGCCGCCTCCGTCCCCCGTTCGGGGCGCGCGGCGATTCGACGGGCTCGGCTACCCTTGCAGCGGCGCGCCATACGCGCCGGCCGCCACCACCCGGCGCGGCCAGACCCGACAGCGAAGAGCCACGATGGACGAGCGCCAGACCCCGGCAGGGTGGTACCCCGACCCGCTGGGTCTCCCCCAGCTGCGCTGGTGGGACGGTCAGGGCTGGGCCGAGCACACCTCCGAGGCGCGCCGCCCGCTGCTCGGGCAGCAGGCCCGTTCGGTGGCCTTCGCCGAGCCGGAGCCTGAGCTGATGGAGCAGGAGCCGGTCGCCGCCGAGCGGGCGCAGGCCGAGGCGGGCGATCCCGTGGTGCCGCCCACGCCGCGTCCGGCCGCACCCGCGGGTCCCGCGGCGCTTCCCGCCGGCAGCACCGACGGCGCCGTGCAGGGCTGGAGCGGTGCCGCGCTCACGATCACCTCGATGCGCGCCGCCGGCGTGCCCACGATCCTCGACGTCGAGGTGGCCGGCCACCCGAGCCTCGTGATCGACCTGCGCCACAACGCCTTCTCCTGGCAGCTGGGCCTCGACCGCTTCCCGGCGGAGCCCTCGTCGGTCTCCGTCTCGGTGCGCATCGCCGACGCCTCCACCCCGGCTCCCTTCGAGCTCCCGGGCGCGTCCCTCGACGGGCTGCTGTGGAAGATGGGCTTCGCCGCGTTCTCGGACGAGCTCGCCCCGTGGCTGCAGCCCGGTCAGGCCTACCGCCTGACGCGCTGGCCGCAGCTGACCGGATTCGAGCCCGAGACCGACCCGCTGCGTCAGGCCGCCATGCTCAGCAACGGCGCCTTCACGATCGAGCAGCTCGCGAACTTCACGGGCCGCTCGGTCGAGCCGACCCGCACCCTCATCAACGCGCTCAGCCTCATGGGCGTGCTCGAGGTCATCGCCCGCTGATCCGCCGCCTCAGGCGAGCGTGAGGAACAGCCGCTCGAGCTCCGCGACCGTGAGCTCGCCCTCGCCGGGCTCCTCGTCATCCGGACGCCCGACGCAGTCGCGCATCGCGTTCGCGACGATCGCGAAGCCCGCCCGGTCGAGAGCCGAGGAGACCGCCGACAGCTGGGTGACGACGGCGCGGCAGTCGTCGCCCCGCTCGACCGCGGCGACGAGGGCGCGCAGCTGACCCTCGGCGCGCTTGAGCCGGTTGGCGATCGCGCGGCGCTCCTCCGCGGATGCGGACGCCGCGGTCATCGCCTCGCTCCCGTCACACGCTCCCCGGCGCGTCGCCACGCCACGATGCCGCCCCGGAGGCTGTGCGCGTCGACGCCCTTCCGCCGGAGGACCGCCGCCCCCTGCGCCGACCGCACGCCGGAGTGGCACATCACCACGACCGGGGTGCCCGCCGGGAGGTCGCCCGCGCGACGCTCCAGCTGATCGAGGGGGATGTGGCGGGCGGCCGGGGCGTGCTCGCTCCGCCACTCCTGCGGCGAGCGCACGTCGACGAGCACCGCGCCGTCGTCGAGCAGCGCGCGAGCCTGTGCGACCGAGACGGAGGTGCGCCGGAACCAGGCCATCAGTCCATCCCCCGCTCCACGGGGAGGCCGGCGCCGAACCACCCGGTGATGCCTCCGAGCACGTTCACGGCGTCGATGCCCTGCGCCTCGAGGAACGCCGTCGCATGCGCGCTGCGGCCGCCAGAGTGGCACATGACGTACAGCGTCTCGCCCGCGGGCAGCTCGCCGAGGCGCTGGGGCAGCTCGCCGAGCGGGATGAGGGTGGCTCCCTCGACGTGCGCGACCTCGTACTCGTCGGGCTCGCGCACGTCGATGAGGGCGACGCCGTCGCCCAGGGCGGCGAGCTCGGTGGGTTCGATGGATTTCATCTGTTCTCTCCGTTCTGTGCGACGAGTCGGAGCTCGCCGGCGAGTGCGCGCGCGGCCTGCCCGGCGCGCCAGGTGACGTATCCGCCGTCGAGGTTCACGACGTCGAGGCCGTGTGCCTCGAGCAACCGTACGGCGGTGTGGGCTCCCTGACCGACACGGCAGTGGACGACGAGCGGCGTTCCCCGCAGTTCGTCCATCCTCCCGCGCAGTTCCTCGACGGGGATCCACTCGGCCCCGGGGATGAGCCCCTCGGCGAGCTGGTCGGCGCCGCGCACGTCGAGGAGCCGGGCGCCGGCGGCAATGGCGTCGTCGAGCTCGTGCCACTGGATGGCGCGCTCGCCCGAGCGTCGATCGTCGGCCACGTAGCCGAGCATGTTCACCGGGTCCTTCGCGGATCCGTACTGCGGGGCGTAGGCGAGCTCGAGCTGGGCGAGCCCGCTCGCCGGGATGCCGCCGCGCGCGGCGGTCGCGATCACGTCGATGCGGCGATCGACGCCCGCTCCCCCGACGGCCTGGGCGCCGAGGATGCGGTCGTCGTCGGGGTCGACGAGCAGCTTGAGCGACATCGCCTCGCCGCCCGGGTAGTACCCGGCATGGTGCAGCGGATGGGTGTGGATGACCCGGTGGGGCCGGCCGAGCTCGCGCAAGCGGGCCTCGCCGGCCCCCGCAAGCGCCGCGGTGATCCCGAAGGCACCGACGATGGCGACGCCGATCGACGGCGCGGCGTGCACGGGAAGGCCCGCGATCGCGTCGGCGACGAGCCGTCCGTGGAGGTTGGCGGGGCCGCCGAGCGGGATGGAGCGCGTGCCGCCGAGCACCGCATCCGCCTTCTCCGCGACGTCGCCGACGGCCCGGATCGCGGGGTCGCTCGTGCGGAACTCGTGGTCGACGAGCACGCCGCCCGCGGGCCCGAGGGCGAGACCGGCCGCGCGCGCCAACCGCGCATCCGGTCGCACGCCGATCGCGGCGATCACGACATCCGCGGGCAGCACCGTGCCGTGGTCAAGCACGACGCGGTCGTCGTCGATGAGCGACGCCTCGGCACCCAGGTGCAGCTCGACCCCTGCCGCGATCATCGCCTCGGCGAGCGGCGCGACCATCTCGGGATCGAAGCCGGTGAGCAGTTGCGGAGCCCGCTGCACGAGCGCGACCCGCAGCCCGCGGGCGTGCAGGTTCTCGACCACCTCGACCCCGACGAATCCGCCTCCCAGCACGACGATGTCCCGCGCCCCGTCGAGGGCGGCCACGATGCCGTCGAGGTCGGCGAGGTCCCGCAGCACCCGCGCGCGTTCGGCCCCGGGGATCGCGGGCCGCACGGGGACGGCGCCGGTGGCGAGCACGAGCTCGTCGTAGGGCAGGCGCTCGATGCCGCCCGGACCCTCGACGAGGAGCTGGTGCGCCGCGCGGTCGATCTCGAGCGCGGTGGTGCGCACGCGCACGTCGAGCGCGAAGCGGGCGCGCAGGCGCGCAGGCGTCTGCAGCAGCAGCCCCTCGCGCTCGGGGATCGCGCCCCCGATCAGGTACGGCATGCCGCAGGTGGCGATGGAGACCTCGGCGCCGCGTTCGACGACGGTGATCTCCGCGGTCTCGTCGAGGCGGCGGAGGCGGGTGGCCGCCGACATCCCCGCGGCGACTCCCCCGACGATCACGATGCGACGACGCTCTGTCATGGCGACAGGTTATACCCCCGGGGGTATTGATGTCTGGGAGGGGGCTGGACGCTCCGGCCGCTGACTACTCTGGAGACATGCAAGCGCTCGTCGACTGGTGGGAGAGCCTCGGGCCGTGGCAGACCCCGCTGCGGGTGCTGTTCATCATCGTCGTCTGCGTGCTCATCCGGATCGTGCTGCAGTTCGTCATCCGCCGCACCGTGCGCTCCATCGTCTCGGGCGTCAAGAAGAAGCAGGGGGTCGACGACACCCAGGCCCTCGTCGCCACCCCCCTCGCCGCGGTGCGGGTCGTGCAGCGCACACGCACCCTCGGCGGGGTGCTGTCGAGCGCCGTCACGACCGTCATCGTGATCGTCGGATCGCTGCTCATCATCACGACCATCTCCCCGGATGCGGCGGGCGCGTTCTCGCTCATCACCGCCGCGATCGGCGCGGGCCTCGGCTTCGGCGCCCAGAACATCGTCAAGGACGTGCTCAACGGCCTCTTCATGGTCATCGAGGACCAGCTCGGCGTCGGCGACGTCGTCGACCTCGGCCCCGCGACCGGCGTCGTGGAGGCTGTCGGCATCCGCATCACCGACATCCGCGACGTCAACGGCACCCTGTGGCACGTCCGCAACGGTGAGATCGTGCGGGTCGGCAACCTCTCGCAGGGCTGGGCGCGGGCCATCATCGACCTCGCCGTGCCCTACGAGTCGGATATCGACGAGGTCGAGGCTCTCATCCTGACGACCGCTCTCGACATGGCTGCCGAACCGAAGTGGAAGCGGCTCATCATGGAGAAGCCGGAGCTGTGGGGCATCGAGTCGATCTCCGCCGAGGCGGTCGTGGTGCGCCTCGTGGTCAAGACCCGCACCTCCGCGAAGGACGAGGTGGCGCGCGAGTTGCGGCTGCGGCTCAAGCGCGCGCTCGACGCCGCGGGCGTGAAGCTGCCCGCTCTCAACTCGATCGTGCTGTCGGGCTTCGAGGGCGCCGGCTCGATCCGCGGCGCCCGCCCGCCGAAGACGGCGCAGCTGCCGGTCGTCGACAAGCCGAAGGCGCCCCGGGCACCGAAGGCCGACTCGTGAACCTGCAGATCCGGATGGGGCAGGGCGGCGACGTCGTCGGCCCGAGCTTCTGGGCCGAGGTCGGCGGCCGCCCGACCTTCGAGCGGCTCGTGCGCCGCTTCTACGAGGGCGTCCGCGAGGACGAGCTGCTGTGGCCGATGTACCCGGAGGACGACCTCGAGGGCGCCATCCAGCGCCTCACGGGCTTCCTCGAGCAGTACTGGGGCGGCCCCGGCACCTACAGCGAGCAGCGCGGCCACCCGCGGCTGCGCATCCGGCACGCGCCGTTCGCGGTGACGCCCGCGGCCCGCGACGCCTGGCTCGCGCACATGCGCGTCGCCGTCGACGAGCTCGGGCTCAGCCCGCTGCACGAGAACATGCTGTGGGACTACCTGGAGCGCGCGGCGCACGCCATGGTCAACACCGCGGACTGAGTTCGGCTCGGTAGTGTGGAGCACCGGGAGAGTCGGACGATCGACCGACTCTGAGGGAAACACGGGGGAACGCATGCCGGACCAGGCTGACGCCATCATCATCGGGGCGGGACTCGCGGGGCTCGTCGCCGCATCCGAGCTCGTCGACGCGGGCAAGAGGGTCGTCATCCTCGACCAGGAGCCTGAGGCGAGCATGGGCGGTCAGGCCTGGTGGTCGTTCGGCGGCCTGTTCCTCGTCGACTCCCCCGAGCAGCGCCGCATGGGCGTCAAGGACTCGCACGAGCTCGCCCGCCAGGACTGGCTCGCGAGCGCCGAGTTCGACCGCGCCGAGGACGACTGGGCGCGCGAGTGGGCGGAGGCCTACCTCGCCTTCGCGGCGGGCGAGAAGCGCGCCTGGCTGCACGAGAAGGGCGTGCGCTTCTTCCCCGTGGTCGGCTGGGCGGAGCGCGGCGGCTACACGGCCACGGGCCACGGCAACTCCGTCCCCCGCTTCCACATAACCTGGGGCACCGGGCCCGGCATCCTGGAGCCCTTCATCCGCACCGTGCGGGAGGGCGTCGAGAAGGGGCTCGTCGAGCTGCGCTTCCGCCACCGCGTCGACCGGCTGATCGTCAAGGCCGGCGCCGTCGTGGGCGCCGCGGGCAAGGTGCTCGCCCCGGATGCCGCCGAGCGCGGCGAGGCCTCCAACCGCGACGAGGTCGAGGACTTCGAGGTGAGGGCGCCCGCCGTCGTGGTCGCTTCCGGCGGCATCGGCGGCAACCACGACCTCGTGCGCGAGAACTGGCCCGAGTGGCTCGGCACCGCCCCCGAGCACATGCTCTCCGGAGTGCCGGCGCATGTCGACGGGCGCATGCTCGGCATCGCCGAGAAGGCGAAGGCGCGCCTCGTCAACCAGGACCGCATGTGGCACTACGTGGAGGGCATCGAGAACTACGCGCCCGTGTGGCCGCTGCACGGCATCCGCATCCTGCCGGGCCCGTCGAGCATGTGGTTCGACGCGACCGGGCAGCGCCTGCCGGTGCCGCTGTTCCCCGGCTTCGACACGCTCGGCACCCTCGAGTACCTGCGGCAGTCCGGGCACGACCACTCGTGGTTCATCCTCGACCAGTCGATCATCGAGAAGGAGTTCGCGCTCTCCGGTTCCGAGCAGAACCCCGACCTGACCGGAAAGAGCGTGCGCGAGCTGTTGCGCCAGCGGCTCGGCAAGGGCGCGACGGATGCCGTGGAGGCGTTCAAGGAGAAGGGCGCCGACTTCGTGGTCGCCGACTCGCTCGACGACCTGTTCGCGGGGATGCGACGCCTGGCCCCCGACGTCGAGCTCGACACGCTCGCCATCAAGCAGGAGCTCGAGGCGCGCGACCGCGAGCTCGACAACACCTTCACGAAGGACGCGCAGATCACCGCGCTGCGCGGCGCCCGCAACTACCGGGGCGACAAGCTCATCCGGGTGGCGAAGCCGCACAAGATCCTCGACGAGCGGCACCGGCCGCTCATCGCGGTGAAGCTGCACGTGCTCACCCGCAAGAGCCTCGGCGGCATCCAGACGAACCTCGACGCGCAAGCGCTGAACGCGGCGGGCAAGCCCATCGCGGGCCTCTACGCCGTGGGCGAGGCGGCGGGCTTCGGCGGCGGCGGCGTGCACGGCTACCGTTCGCTCGAGGGCACCTTCCTCGGCGGCTGCCTCTTCACGGGCCGCCAGGCCGGCCGCGCGATCGCGGCCGCCGCCGCCGGCTGAGCGGCCCGCGCAGCGGGGGTGTCGAAGCCAGCCGGCTCCCCCATCCGACTACGGGGCGATCAACTGCACGGTGGGGAAGTACGTCGCGTAGCGACCGCGATCCCGCGTGAGCAGGCGATGGCCGGCGACCGCAGCGTGTGCCCCGATGTAGAAGTCGGGCAGCGGCGCCCGCCGGGACCCGCCACCGCGCCGATAGCGGAGGAACGCCTTGCCCGCGATGAACCCGGCGGCCCACGGCAGCGCCTCCCGAACGAAATGACTCGGCGGGAGGGTGCCCTCGAGATCCTCGATGCGGGCGAAGCCGACCGAGACCTCCGCGTACACGATCGGGTTCACGACCACGGGGCCGACGCCGAGCGCCTCCTGGAGGGCCGCGCTCGACCAGTCGCCCCACACCGGATCGTCGGTGAAGATGTCGAGCAGCACGTTCGAGTCGACGAGCGTGGCGTCAGTCATCCCGCAACAGTGCCATCAACTCGTCCGTCGTCTGCGCGGTGTTCGCTCGTCCGCGCATCCGCTGCACCAGGCGCGCTTCACGACTCCCCCCCGCATCGCTGTGCACGATCCGCAGGGTGGCGCCGTCGGCGACGACCTCGACCTCGTCACCCTCGACGAAGCCGTACGCGTGCCGCAGCTGCGCGGGAATCGTCACCTGCCCCTTGCTGTTGAGTCGCATCCTGGCCACCTCCTACGTGGTAGACGTAATACAGGATACGCGGCCTGTCACTCAGCGGGCCAGCGTCCAGGCGCGCCGCTTCACGAGCACGTGCCCGCGACGCGTGGTGAGACGTGTCCAGGGGCCGGTCTCGTAGGAGGTCACGGCGTCGTCGCCCAGGAACCCCAGGCTCACGGCGGCGAAGCCGGCGCCCGCCGGGATGTGCTCGGCACCGGGGATCTCCCGCCCCCACACCTCCGCGCGCACCCGCCGCACGATCGACTCGCCCACGGCATCCGGCACCGCATCGGCGACCTCGGCGATGCCCTCCCGGGCGACCCGGTCGAGCGTCGCGGCATCCGGCCCCGGCACCGCCCGCCAGCCGCCGCGCGGCGGCGAGATCGCCGCCCAGGTGGCCGTATGCACCTCCATGGGGAGGCCGACCGTGGCGGCGTCCTGCCGGCCCTCGTGGATCGCGGCGACCGCCAGCTCCTGCGCGCGCTCCACCCGCAGCAGAAGCGAACGGATGGGGACGACGACGTCGAACTCCCCCGTGCTGGAGAGCGCCAGGGTGCGCAGCCCCAGCACCGTCGGGGTCTCATCGAGCAGGCCCACCGGGTAGAGCACGGCGGCGTACACGGCGAGCACGCCGCTTCCCCCGATGAGGCGCACCGAGCCGTCCTCCACGCGCTGGGCGCGCGCGAGGAACACCTGCAGGTCGTCGAGCGACGCGGGGTCCGTGAGGGTGAAGGAGCGGGCGGTCACAGCGTTCCCAGCCTAACCGGATGCCGGCACGCCGCTTCTAGACTGGAGCCATGAGCGACCCCCGACCGGGCCTCGACCCGCTGGCCGGCCTGCTGGCCACCCTCGACCTCACCGACACGGGGGCCCGAACCGACGAGGACATCTTCACCGGCCCGAGCCAGTGGATGCCGGGCGGGCGCGTCTTCGGCGGGCAGGTGTACGCGCAGTCGATCATGGCCGCGATCCGCACGACCCCGCCGGACCGCGCGATCCACTCGACCCACGGATACTTCCTGCGGCCCGGGGATGCGAGCGCACCGATCACCTTCTCCGTGGACCGCATCCACGACGGCCGCTCGTTCTCGACACGGCGCACCCAGGCGTACCAGAACGGGGTGCCGATCCTATCCATGATCGCGTCGTTCCAGGACCACGACCCCGGCCTCGAGCACCAGCTCGACGCGCCCGAAGGGGTCACCCCGCCCGAGGATCTGCCGAGCGCGGCCGAGGTGCTGGGGCCCATCGATCACCCGGTCGCCCAGTTCTGGGCCACGAGCCGCGCGTTCGACATCCGGCACGTCGAGCAGCCGATCTACTTCGCCGCCGACCCGCTCGAGCGGCCGCGGCAGGCGGTGTGGATGCGCACGGTCGGCCCGATGCCCGACGACGAGAACCTGCACCGCGCGGCCCTCGCCTACGCGAGCGACTACTCGATCCTGGAGCCGATCCTGCGGGCCCACGGCGTGGCCTGGACGCACCGCGGCCTCAAGATGGCGAGCCTCGACCATGCGATGTGGTGGCACCGCCCGGCGCGGGTCGACGACTGGCTGCTGTACGTGCAGGAGTCGCCGACCGCATCGGGGGGCCGGGGGCTGTCGACGGGACGGATCTTCACCCGCGACGGCGTGCTCGTGGCGTCGATCGCCCAGGAGGGCATGGTGCGCGTGCCCGAACTGCACGACTGAGCGCGGTGCGCCCGCCGGCTCAGCGGGCCGGCGCGATCCGCTGACCCGCCGTCACGGCGACGCCCGCCACGGCGAGGTGCATGAGCATGAGCGCGACGACGCCCCCGGGTGTCGTCCCCGGGATGAAGCCCAGCGCGAGCAGGGCGACGTCGGGCACGAGGGAGAGCACCACGAGCACGGGCACCAGGATGCGCAGCAGCCGCGCCGAGCGGCGCACGAAGCGCACGACGAGCGCCCAGCCTCCCAGCGCGGCGAGGGTGCCGGCGACCGCGAAGCTCAGGTAGACGGCCGGCTGCAGCGGCGGGTAGGCATCACCCGCACCGGCGGCCCGTGCGACGAGCGCGATGATCGTGGTGAGCACGGCGGAGGTGGCGACGGCCGCCAGCACGAGCAGGGCGACGGTGAGCGGGCGGGGTGCGGTTCGTTCGACGGCGGCGGTCATGGCGATCTCCTCACGGATGCGGTCGGTGTGCCGCCGACGCTACGGACGCCGGCGGCGCACGGGAACCGCCCGGCGGAGTAACCGCCCTGCTCCGTCGGGAGTAGCCGCCGGCGTCAGCCGCGCTTGCCGAAGGCCACGGGCGCCTCGACGTAGGGCGTGAACAGCTCGCGCAGCTCGTCGGGGATGCGGGACGGGCGGCCGGTCGCCGCGTCGACCATCACGAGGGTCGTCGACGCGACCGTGTAGAGCACGCGCGGCTCGACGCCCTTCGGGGAGTACACCTCGTAGCAGATCTGGAAGCTCGCGCCGCCGAGGTTGCCGATCCACAGCTCCACCTCGATGGGGCTGCGCTGGTAGGGGATGGGCGCGAGGTACTCGACCTCCTGACGGGCGATGAGGCTGATCGTCGCGGCGCCGGGCCGCGCGTCGATGACGGCGGTCGGACGCGCCTGCTCGGCCCCGGCATCCGGGCGCCAGAACGCGTCGATACGCGCCTCCTCGAGCAGGCGCAGCATCTCGGCGTTGTTGACGTGCGCGTAGGCGTCGAAGTCGCTCCACCTCAGCCGGATGGGGATGTGGATGCGCGTCATGCCTGCTGCCTGAGTGTGAGATGGTCGGTTTCCGGCGCCGGACGCGAGACGCGTCCGGGGACTGACCGCGCGGAGGCCAGAAATGGCCTCCGCCCTGAGCGGTCAGTCCCGGGTGAGCTTGCGGTAGACGGAGCGGTGCGGCTTCGCCGCCTCCGGGCCGAGCCGCTCGATCTTGTTCTGCTCGTAGGCCTCGAAGTTGCCCTCGAACCAGTACCACTGGTCGGGGTGCTCGTCGGTGCCCTCGTAGGCGAGGATGTGGGTCGCGATGCGGTCGAGGAACCACCGGTCGTGGGTGATCACGACGGCGCAGCCGGGGAACTCGAGCAGCGCGTTCTCGAGCGACTGCAGGGTCTCGACGTCGAGGTCGTTGGTGGGCTCGTCGAGCAGCAGCAGGTTGCCGCCCTCCTTGAGGGTGAGCGCGAGGTTGAGGCGGTTGCGCTCACCGCCGGAGAGCACGCCGGCCTTCTTCTGCTGGTCGGGTCCCTTGAAGCCGAACTTCGACACGTAGGCGCGGCTCGGGATCTCGGTCTTGCCCACCACGATGATGTCGAGCCCGTCGGACACCACCTCCCACAACGTCTTGTTGGGGTCGATGTTGGCGCGCGACTGGTCGACGTAGCTGATCTTGACCGTCTCGCCGATCTTGAGGTCGCCACCATCGAGCGGCTCGAGGCCGACGATCGTCTTGAACAGCGTCGTCTTGCCGACGCCGTTGGGGCCGATGACGCCGACGATGCCGTTGGGGGGCAGCGTGAAGCTCAGGTCGTCGATGAGCACCCGGTCGCCGAACGCCTTGTGCAGCTTCTTCGCCTCGATCACGACGCTGCCGAGGCGCGGCCCCGGCGGGATCTGGATCTCCTCGAAGTCGAGCTTGCGCGTGCGGTCGGCCTCCGCCGCCATCTCCTCGTAGCGGGCGAGACGCGCCTTCGACTTCGCCTGGCGGCCCTTCGCGTTGGAGCGCACCCACTCGAGCTCGTCGGCGAGGCGCTTGGCGAGCTTCGCATCCTTCTTGCCCTGCACCTCGAGGCGCTGCGCCTTCTTCTCCAGGTAGGTGGAGTAGTTGCCCTCGTAGGGGTAGAGGTGCCCGCGGTCGACCTCCGCGATCCACTCCGCGACGTTGTCGAGGAAGTACCGGTCGTGGGTGATGGCGATGACGGCGCCGGGGTACTTCTGCAGGTGCTGCTCGAGCCACAGCACGCTCTCGGCGTCGAGGTGGTTGGTGGGCTCGTCGAGCAGCAGCAGGTCGGGCTTCTGCAGCAGCAGCTTCGCGAGGGCGACGCGGCGCTTCTCACCACCCGAGAGGTTCTTGACGGGCGCGTCCGGCGGCGGGGTGCGCAGCGCATCCATCGCCTGCTCGAGCTGGGAGTCGAGGTCCCAGCCGTCGGCCGCGTCGATCTCCTCCTGCAGCGCGCCCATCTCGGCGAGCAGCGCGTCGAAGTCGGCGTCGGGGTCGCTCATGGCGGCCGAGATCTCGTTGAAGCGGTCGAGCTTGGCCTTGATCGCGATGCCGTCCTGGATGTTCTCGATGACGGTCTTCGTCTCGTCGAGCTCGGGCTCCTGCATGAGGATGCCGACCGAGTATCCGGGGGTGAGCTTCGCCTCGCCGTTGGAGGGGGTGTCGAGGCCCGCCATGATCTTGAGGATCGTCGACTTTCCGGCGCCGTTCGGGCCGACCATGCCGATCTTCGCCCCGGGCAGGAACGCCATCGTCACGTCGTCGAGGATGACCTTCTCGCCGACCTTCTTGCGGGCGCGCACCATGGAGTAGATGTATTCAGCCACGAGAGTCGATCCTACGGGGCTGGCGCGCCCTCGGCCGTCGCGATGAAAACCGGCGGGGTCGCCGGTTTCTGTTAGCCTCTCGACAGCCCTGCGTCCGGCGCGGGCAGGTCGAAGGGGATCCGATGGAGAGCATCACCAAGAACCGCCAGTCGGTGGACACGCTGCGGGCGATGATCGCGCGGGCGTACGGGGCGGATGCCGTGCCGGCGGGCGACGACTTCGCCGCCGAGCTCGGGCACGGCTGGTTCAACGTCGCCTACCGCCTCACCCTGGCGGACGGGCGACGCGTCGTGCTCAAGATCGCACCGCCCCGCGGCGTGACCGTGATGAGCTACGAGCACGACATGATGCGCAACGAGCTCACCGCGCTCGCGCTCGTCCAGGAGCACACCGACGTGCCGGTCCCCCGGGTCGACTTCGCCGACATCGACGGCGAGCTGATCGGCGTGCCGTGGTTCGCGATGCCGTTCATCGACGGCGACAACGTCGGCATCCTCGCCGAGGAGGGGAAGCTCGCCCCCGAGGAGCTCGCGGCGTACGACGAGCAGATCGGCGCCATGAACAGGAAGCTCAACGCCATCGTGGGCACCCACTTCGGCCCGCTCCGCGGCGCCGGTCACGCGAGCTGGCGCGGCGCGTTCGGGGCCATGATCGAGGACGTCGTCGCGGACGGCGAGCGCGCCGGCCTCGACCTCGGATGGGACTACCCCGTCGTCCGCGAGCTCATCGCCCGGGAGCTGCCCCTGCTCGACGTCGTCACCGAGCCCCGCTTCGTCGAGTGGGACCTCTGGTCGAGCAACGTGATGGTGCAGGACGGCCGCATCGTCGCGATCATCGACCACGAGCGCGCGTTCTACGGCGACCCGCTCATCGAGGCGGGCTTCACCGCGATCGACCTGCCCGCGTTCGGCGACCCGGCCGGCTTCATGCGCGGCTACGGGCAGCCCCAGCTCAGCCCCGAGGAGGCGCGCCGGCGCCTGCTCTACTCGCTCTATCTCGTGCTCATCATGATCATCGAGACCCACTACCGCGGGCACGAGACGCCTACGCAGTACGACTGGGCCCGCGAGCGCCTCACGGAGCTCATGGCGCGCTACGGCCTGACGCGCTGACCCCGTGCGTGCGACCCCCCGGCGGTCGCCGATCGACTCGGCGGACGCGCTCGGCACCCGGCCCATCGGCCGCCTGCTCTGGTACGCCTGCTCGCAGACCACGCTCTCCGTCGGCGTCTACGGCGTCTACGCGCTCAGCAACGCGTGGTTCGTCGCCCGCGGGGTGGGTGAGGAGGCGCTCGCCGCCGTGAACCTCGTGGCGCCCGTGCTGCTGCTGCTCGGCGCGATCTCGACGACCGTGGGCGTCGGCGGCGCCTCGCTCGTCTCCCGCGCCCTCGGGGCGGGGAGGCCGGATGCCGCGGCGCGTGCCGCCTCCGCCTCGTTCCTGATCTTCTGGGCCGTCGCCCTCCTCGTCACCGTGGTGGGCCTCGCCGCGATCGACCCCCTGCTGGGGCTGCTCGGAGCGACGGATGCCACGTTCGCCGACGCGCACGACTACGCCGTCGTCATCCTCGCCGGCTCCGTGCTCGCCACCGGCTTCTCGGCGATCGTGCGCGCGGAGGGGCGGATGCTGTTCTCGACGCTGCTCTGGGTCATCCCCGTTCTCGTGCAGCTCACCCTCGATCCGCTGCTGATCTTCGGGGCGGGGATGGGCGTGACGGGCGCCGCGCTCGGCACCGTCGGCGGGCAGGCCGTCTCGGCGGGCATGGCGCTCTGGTTCTTCTTCGCGCAGCGCGACCGCCCCTACCGGATCGGCATCGCGGCGCTGCGGCCCGACCCGCGGGTGTCGGCGGCGGTGCTCGCGATCGGGGCGCCGTCGTTCCTCGCGGGCTTCGGCGCGACCGTCCTCGTGGTGCTCGTCAACGCGAACCTGGCGGCCCTCGCGGCCGGGGCGGGCGTCACGCTCGCCGCGTACGCGGTCGCATCCCGCGTGCAGACCTTCCTCTCGATGCCGCAGCTCGGGATCACCCAGGGTGTGCAGCCGATCGTCGGCTACAACGCCGGCCGCGGGCTCACGGGGCGGGTCGCCCGCACGCTGACCCTCTCGTTGCGCGCCACCGTGCTGTACGGGATCGCCGCGGCCGCGATCGTGCTCCTCGCGGCGCCCGTCGTCGTCGGCTGGTTCGTGTCGGAACCGGACACCGTCGCGGTGTCGACGACGGCGTTGCGCCTCGTCGCGATCGGGCTGGTGTTCTCCGGCGTGCCGCCCCTCGTCTCGGGCTTCTTCCAGGCGCTCGGTCGGGCGCGGCCGTCGTACCTGATCTCGATCGGCACGCTCGTGGCGATCAAGATCCCGCTCGTCGCGGTGCTGGGGATCTGGAGTCCGCTCGGGATCTGGGTCGCGCTGCCGCTCGGGGAGCTGCTCGCGGCGATGACGGCCCTCGTCGTGCTGCGACACGGGACACGAGAGGATCGACGCGATGATCGATGAGGGGGATCTCGCAGCCCGCGGCTATCCGAAGGGGCGACGCAAGCGCGCGGAGATCGTGAGCGCGGCGCTGCACGCCTTCGCCGTCGACGGCTACCGCAGCGCCTCGATGACCCAGCTCGCCGCGGCCTGCGGCGTATCCCGCGCGGGGCTCGCGCACCACTTCCCCACCAAGGAGAGCCTCCTCATCGCCGTGCTCACGGAGCGCGACCGGGTCAACGGTGAACTGTTCTTCACCGGTGCCGACGGCGGTGCCGACGGCCTCGACTACTTTCGACGCCTCGTACGCGTCATCGCTCACAACGTCTCGGTGCCCGGCGTGATCGGCCTGTACGCGACGCTGTCGACCGAGGCGGCCGACCCGGCGCACCCCGCCCACGACTACTTCGTCGACCGGTTCCGCTGGCTGCGCCGCGACATCCGCGCGGCGCTCGTCGACGTGACGGCGCGCGGGCTGGTGCACGACGGCCTCGACCTCGACGACGTGGCGTCGGACATCATCGCGCTCATCGACGGCCTCCAGGTGCAGTGGCTCATGGAGCCCGCGACGACCGACATGGCGGCGCGCCTCGAGTCGTGGCTGGAGCAGACGCTCGGGCTCCGGCTCTGACGCCGTCGGCCGTCACTGGCAGGGTGGCGCCATGGCGATCGAGGTGCGACCGGCGACGGTGTTCGCGGACGTCGCGACGATGGTGGGGCCGAAGCGTCCGGATGCGAACGTCTGCTGGTGCCTCAGCTACCGCATCCCGTCGGCGCTGAACCGCGAGCTCGCGGGCACCGCGCGCGGCGCGCTCGTGGAGCAGCTCGTCGCCGAGACCCCGCCGCCCGGCGTGCTCGCCTACGACGGGCCCGAGGTGGTCGGCTGGGCGGCGGTGCACCCCCGGGCCGACACGAGCTTCGCGCGCAACCGCCGCATCCCGCACGTCGACGAGCTCGAGGCGTGGTCGGTGTGGTGCATCCGCGTGCGCCCGGGCCACCGCGGCCGGGGCATCTCCCACGAGCTGCTCGACGGGGCCGTCGACTTCGCCCGCGCCAACGGCGCGCCCGCGATCGAGGGGTACCCGGTCGACAATCGCGGGGAGAAGGTCGACCTCACGATGGCCTACGTCGGCACGCGGAGGCTGTTCGAGCGGGCGGGCTTCCGCAAGGCGGCCGACACGACCTCCGTGCTCGCGGGGTTCCCCCGGGTGCTGATGCGCCTGGAGCTCTGAGCGCTCAGGCGGGTCGGGGGGTGCCGATGAGGCAGCGGCCCGTCGCGAGCACCTCGCTCACGAGGCTCGTGTAGCCGATGTTGCCCCACTGCCCGAGCAAGCAGGTCTCCCCGAAACGGATCGAGAAGACGACGTTGTCGGCGGGCTCGCCGATCGCCGTCTTGTCGGGGGTGACCTCCATGCTCTCCCGGGGGTAGCCGTGCGCGACGAGGTTGTCGACGAACGCGGGCCCGTTGAGCGCGCCCCCGGCCGCGATGAGCTCGCGGTTCACCAGGTCGAAGTAGCCCTGGTTGTCGGCGGCGGTTCCGTCGAAGACCGGCTCCGGGTCGGGCGTGGGGGTGGGCGACGGCTCGGCGCTCGAGGTGCCGCTCGTCGACGGGGTCGGCATGGGCCCGGGCGCGGTGCACGCCGTGAGCGCCAGGAGCGCCACGGCGGCGACGGCGCAGGCGAGCGCTCGACGCGGTCGGGTCATCGCATCCTCCGGAGCTCGGCCGGCGACGGCCGCGCGGCTGGGACGAGTCTAGAACGGCACGGTGACGGGCTCCTGCGCGTCGACCGGGAATCCGGTCTCCTCGAGGACGCCCTCCGCGCTCGCAGCGCCGGCCGGGCCGGCGTCGGCCGACGCCGCACGCGACGCGCGCGCGTACTGCGCCCTGCCCCACGCGAGGTCGGGGCCGATCGCATCCGCCACGATCTCGACGTTGCGGCCCTTCTTCTCGCCGTCCTGCCAGTCGCGCACCTTGAGCCGCCCCGAGACGAGGACGCGGTGCCCCTTCTCGAGCGAGGCCGCGACGTTCGCGGCGAGCTGCCGGAACGCGACGACGGTGAACCAATTGGTCTCGCCGTCGACCCAGCTGCGCGTGGCGGGGTCGAAGCGACGGCTGCTCGACGCCAGCCGGAACTGGCTCACCTCGAGCCCCTCGCCCGTGACCGTGTGCTTGACGGGCGTGGCCATGAGCCCCGCCACGGTGATGATGTCGACCATCCGTACCTCCCTGCTCGGGCGCCCGCGGGCGCATGGACGGCGCCGGATGCGTCGTGCCGGTGCGCATCCGGTCGCCGTCCGACCAGCGTGGCCGTGGCGCGAGGATCGCGCGCCGCAGCGCCCCTGATCCGGGGAGGAATCGGACCGCGGGAGTCGGTGGAGGAGCGGACGCGCCGCTCAGTGCTCGCGGAACTCGGGCCAGTCCGAACCCGGGGTCAGGGCGGCGTGCAGCGCGCTCTTGGCGACCTCGAGACTCGGGTAGCTGCCGCGATACTCCGCGTCGTCGATGAGCTTCACGTGGAAGCCGTCCCCCATCCGGTGGATCGACCCCACCGCGCCCGCGGCCCCGAAGGCCACCCAGCGCTGCTCGACGGTTGTGCTGTCGCTCATGATCTGCTCCTTTGCATCCGTCTGCGTACGGTCGACGCTACCCCCGACGGGCCGGAAGGTCACGGGGCTTGCGCCGATGGTCGGCATTCCCTCAGGACACCGTCGCCAGCCCTGCCCACACCGCCGCGAGGAGGCGCTCGAAGCTCTCGTCCACGTCGTCCGGGAGGCCGAAGCCGCCCGCGGTCTCGAGCGCCACGAAGCCGTGAACCGCGGACCGCACGATGCGCACGGCGTCGACCTCGCGCGCCGCGGGGATCCCGGCCTCACGCACGATCGCCGCGAGCGCGCCGACGCTGCGGTCCGCGACCGCCAGCAGCTCCGGGGATGCCTCGCGGCCGGGCGCCGGCTGGCTCGCGAGGTAGAGCGCCGGATGCGCGCGCGCCTCCGCCCGGATCGCCCGGCCCGCCGCGGCGAAGGCGGCGAACCCGGTGAGCCCGTGCGTGGCATCCTCGACCGCCTCCGCGAGCCGCGTCACCCCCACGACGGCGACCCCGTCGCGCAGCTCGTCGAGGGAGCGCACGTGCTTGTAGAGGCTCGGCACCGCGACCCCCGCCCGCGCAGCGACGGCCGCGAGGGTGAGCGGGGCGGCGGAGTCCGTCTCGAGCAGCTCGACGGCGATCGCGATGACGGCGCCGCGGCTGAGACCCGCCCTAGGCACGCGCCGTCACCTCGGCGACGAAGCCGCGCACGGCGGGCAGCACGACATCCGGGCGCTGCCGGTGCGGGTAGTGGGCCGCGTCGTCGACGAGCAGCGTGCGCGCGCCGGGCAGCACCTCGGCGACGTGCGCGAGCTCGGCTGCGGGGTCGCGGTAGTCGGGATCGAGGGCGCCCACGACGGCGAGCACGGGCGCCTGCACCCGGTCGAGCCGCGCCGCGGCGGGCGAGTGGTCGAGCACCTGGGTGAGCCGGCGCAGCTCGGCGAGACGCCCCGGCCGCGCGAGCGAGGCGCGGATGGCGGCGACGTGCGCATCGTGATCGGCCGGCGCCGCTCCCCGGTTGAGAGTGCCGCGGTAGTACGCAACCCACACCGCGACCCCCCAGGGGCGGGCGAACAGCACGCGGAACAGCATCCGGCTCGCGGCCTGCCCCCGGCCGCCGCCGCGCACGAAGGGCGAGAGCAGCACGAGCCCCCGCACCAGCTCGGGGCGCTCGGCCGCCGCGATGAGGGCGGAGGGCGCGCCCATCGAGGTGCCGACGAGCACCGCGGGCCCGCCGAGCTCCTCGACGAGCGCGATCAGGTCGGATGCGGTGGCCTCGTCGCCGAGCTCGTCGAAGCCGAGGTCGGAGTCGCCGTGACCGCGCAGCTCGAGCGTGGCGACGCGGTAGCCGTCGGCGACGAGCGCATCGGCGAGGCCGGCGTCGGCGGATCGCAGGTCGCCCATGCCGGGGACGGTGACGACGAGCGGCCCGTCGCCGCGCACCTCGTAGGCGACGCGGGCCGTTCGGGTGGCGGTGGGGCGGTCGAGGAAGGAGGTCATGCCGTAAAGCTAATGCCATTAGCTTTACGGCGCAAGCCCTGCGTCTACGCGACCTTCACATACTGCGCGTAGCTCTTGCGGATCTTGTTGACCTTCGGCAGCGCCACCGCGAGGCAGTAGCCCTGGCCCGGGTTCTTCGCGAAGAAGTCCTGGTGGTACTCCTCCGCCCGGTAGAACTCGCCGAGCCTCGTGATCGTCGTCACGATGCCGCCGTCCCAGTACTCGGACGCGCGGTCGCGGGCCGCCTCGAACTCGGCCTTCTGCTCCTCGTCGGCGTAGAACATCGCCGAGCGGTACTGGGTGCCGACGTCGTTGCCCTGACGGTTCAGCTGACGCGGGTCGTGCAGGGAGAAGAACACGTCGAGGATGACGGACGACGGGATCACGGTCTCGTCGAAGGTCACCGCGACCGCCTCCGCGTGATCCGTCGTGCCGGTGCAGACCTGCTCGTAGGAGGGGTTCGGCACGTTGCCGCCCGTGTATCCGGACACGACATCCGTGACGCCCTCGAGCGTGCGGTACACCGCGTCGAGGCACCAGAAGCAACCGCCGGCGAGAACGAAAGTGCGCATGATGCGACCCTACTTTCCTGGGATGAGGGGGACACCGGATACAACGCGGCGGATGTCGCATCCGTTCCCTAGGGTGAGCACATGCCGTACACCGCCGCCGCCGACCGCTACGACCAGCTCGAGTACGCCCGCGTGGGCCGATCGGGGCTCAAGCTCCCCCGCATCTCGCTCGGGCTCTGGAACAACTTCGGCCACGACAGGCCGCTCACCACGCAGCGCGACATCGTGCTGCGCGCGTTCGACCTCGGGGTCACCCACTTCGACCTCGCGAACAACTACGGCCCGCCGCCCGGATCCGCGGAGGAGAACTTCGGCCGCATCCTCGCGAGCGATCTGCGCCCCTACCGCGACGAGCTCGTCATCTCGTCGAAGGCCGGCTACGACATGTGGCCGGGGCCGTACGGCGAGTGGGGCTCGCGCAAGTACATCCTGAGCTCGCTCGACCAGTCGCTCACGCGCCTCGGGCTCGACTACGTCGACATCTTCTACCACCACCGCCCCGACCCCGAGACGCCCGTCGAGGAGTCGATGGGCGCGCTCGCGCACGCGGTCCGCTCGGGCAAGGCGCTGTACGCGGGCATCTCGAACTACGGTCCGGATGACACCCGCCGTGCGTACCAGGCGCTCGCCGCCGAGGGGGTGCCGCTGCTCATCCACCAGCCCTCCTACTCCATGTTCAACCGCCTCCCCGAGGAGGGCCTGCTCGACACGATCGAGGAGCTCGGCATCGGCTCGATCGTCTTCTCGCCGCTCGCCCAGGGGCTGCTCACGAACCGCTACCTCGACGGGATCCCGGCCGACTCCCGCGCCGCCGAAGGGCGCTGGATCAACGCCGACACCATCAGCGACGAGTACCTCGAGCGCGCTCGCGGCCTCAACGCGATCGCCGAGGCGCGCGGGCAGAGCCTCGCGCAGCTCGCGCTGCTGTGGGTGCTGCGGCAGCCCGCCGTGACGAGCGCGCTCATCGGCGCGTCCAGCGTGCGGCAGCTGGAGGACAACCTCGGAGCGCTCGACGGCGCCCCGCTCACCGCGGAGGAGATCGCGGCGATCGAGCCGTTCGCCGTGCACGGCACCGTGCGCCGCTAGCCCCCAGCGGCATCCGGCGACGCAGCTCGCCGCCCTCGGTCCCGTGCGCCACGCGTCATCCAGCCCGAGAAATGCAGGAGAACTCGGGCCGCTCGGGGGCTAGATCATGAGTTCACACAGGCCCGACGCCGACCCTCCTGCATTTCTCGGGCTGGGGGATGGGCGCACACACGCCGCAGAGCGGACGATGGACGCGAGCGCCGCAATCCGACGGCGCGCGGGGGAAGACGGGCCGTTCCGCCACGCATCGACGTAGGGTGCCGCCATGCAGTGGTGGAACAACCTGGTGGACTGGTTCTATTCGGAGGACGGCCAGCGCGTCCTCGTGAGCGCCGTCATCCCGTTCGTGGCGATCGTCGTCGCCGGCGTCGTCGGTGCGCTCATCGGGCGCGGTGCCGTCAAGCGCCTCGTGGCGCAGCGCGACCACGAGACCCGTGCCGCCGCCGTCACCGCCCTCATCTCGGCGGGGCAGAACGCGGCACGCTGGCACAGCCAGTCGCCGGCCGCCCGCGAGCACGCCGAGCACCTCGCCAACGACGCCGACGTCATGGTGCGCCTGCTCCCCATCTCGGGCGCCAGCTACGCCGCCGACTGGGCTTCGCATCAGCTCGCCGACATGCGCACCAACTCGGTCAGCTTCAGCTACCAGGCCGACCAGACCCTCGCCGAGTACCGCGAGCGCCTGGTGCTGTGGCTGCACAAGCCGAACAAGGGCCGCAAGATGTTCGCCGCCGACCTGGAGCGCTGGCGCTACGAGGACCAGGCGACGGACCCGGTGATCGTCGAGCAGCAGAAGTGGGCCGAGGAGCAGTTCACCGCGGCGACGGACCAGCCGGTCGCTCACGAGCCGCTCCTGGAGCCGGCGACCGACACGGCGGAGACCTCGGTGATCACGCCCGCCGCGGTGGTCGAGCCCGAGGACCGCTACTCGTCGCCGGTCGCATCCGAGCCGAGCACCGACACACCCGCCCGCTGAACGGGGCCTCGGCGCTCAGGCGTCGAGGCGGCCGTCGTGGATGCGCAGCACGCGGTCCGCGCGCTCGGCGAGCGCCGTGTCGTGGGTCGCGACGAGGGCGGCCATCCCGGTCTCGGCGACGAGACGCTCGATGAGGTCCATGATGGCCGCGCCCGTCTCGGAGTCGAGCTGGCCGGTGGGCTCGTCCGCGAGCAGGAGAGCGGGCCTCGCGACGATCGCGCGGGCGATGCCGACGCGCTGCTGCTGGCCGCCCGAGAGCTCGCCGGGCCGCTGGGCGGCGTGGTCGCCCAGGTCGACAGCGGCGAGCGCCTCCACCACCCGGCGCTCGCGCTCCGCGCGCGGTGTCCGCACGATGCGCAGCGGCACCTCGACGTTCTCGGCAGCGGAGAGCACCGGCAGTAGCCCGAAGGTCTGGAACACGGATGCGACCCGCGTCGAGCGCAGCTCGCGCAGCGCCGCCTCGTCGAGCCCCGCGAGGTCGCGGCCGTCGAGCTCGACACGCCCCGAGGTGGGCCGGTCGAGCCCGCCGAGCATCGTGAGCAGGGTCGTCTTGCCGGCACCGGAGCGCCCCTGCAGCACAACCAGCTCTCCCGGCGAGATCTCCAGCGTCACACCGTCGACGGCGCGCACCTCGCCCGCCGGCGTCGCGAACACGCGCGTCAGCTGTTCCGCGCGCAGTACGGCGGTCATCGCGTCTCCTCCTCGCCCGAGACGCCGGGCGCATCCGTCGCGTCTGCGGGCGGCGCCCCGTGGGGTTGCCCCGACCGCACCTCGATCCGGTCCGGCTCGAGGGTGAGCCGCACCCGGTCGCGCAGCCCGAGCGCGGTCTGGAACTCGGCCGGCAGCTGCATGCGACCCGCCCGGTCGAGCACCGCGAACTCCTCCGCCACGCGCACCCGCGCGCCCTCGGCATCCGTGTGGGTGCGCCGCAGCACCTCCGTGGAGGTGCGGCCGTCGCGGATGCGGATGGTGCGGTCGACGTGCTCGGCGACCGCGGGATCGTGAGTGACGACGAGCGTCGTGAGCCCGTGCTCGCGCCCGACGGTCTCCATCGCCTCCAGCACCTGGGCGCTCGTGGCCTCGTCGAGTTCGCCCGTCGGCTCGTCGGCGAGCAGCACGCGGGGACCGTTGCTGAGCGCGACGGCGAGCGCGACCCGCTGCTGCTGACCCCCGGAGAGCTCGGCGGGGCGGCGGTCGGCGAGCTCGCCGATCTCGAGCAGCTCGAGCAGCTCCGTGCCGCGCCGCTCCCGCTCGGCACGTGGCACGACGCCCGCGACGTGCTGGGCGAGCGCGATGTTCTCGGCGGCGGTCAGGTAGCCGATCAGGTTGCGGCTGGTCTGCTGCCAGATGAAGCCGACGCTGCCGCGTCGGTACGCGATCCGCTCGCGCCGCCGCATCGTCGTCAGGTCATGCCCGGCGACGCGTGCCGCACCCGCGGTGGGGGTGTCGAGACCGGCCAGGATGCCGAGGAGCGTCGACTTCCCGGAGCCGGAGGCGCCGACGAGCGCCACGAGCTCGCCGTGCTCGACCCGCAGGTCGAGCCCTTGGAGGGCCTGCACCTCGACGCCCTGCGCCGTGAAGATGCGCACGAGTCCCTCGCACAGGATGTCGGGTTCGGCGAGCGCGGTCATCTGCTCATCCTTCCTCGTCGACGGTTCGGACGGCGCGGCTGGCGCCGGAACGGCGGGCGAGGGCCGCCGCGAGCAGGACGCCGACGAGCACGACGGCGACGAGCGCCGCGACCACGGCGGCCGAGGTGCCGATCCCGAGCTCGATGGCCGGCTGGACGGCACCCCGCGTGAAGACGGTGAGGTCGCCCGCGCGCACCACGAGCGGCACGAGCGCGAGCCCCGCGGCGGCGCCGACCGGCACGGCCACGGCGAGGGCGGGCAGCAGCTCCCACAGCACGAGCGCGTACTCGGCGCGGGAGCGGGCGCCGAGCGCACGGAGCAGGCCGAACACGCGGGTGCGTCCCGCGGCGCCCGAGGTGAGGGCGAGCACGGCGGCGAGCACCGTGAGCACGGCGGATGCCGCGACCGCGATCGCGGTGCCCGTGACGAGGGCGCGCACGGCGGGGGCGTCGCGGCGGTCCGCGAGCACCTGGTCGATCGTGCGCACGGTGCCGTTTCCGGCGAAGCGCTCCGCGAGGGCGGCCCGCACCCCGTCCTTCTCGGTGGGCGCGGCGTCGATGAGCAGCGCCCTCGTGTCGGCGTCCACGTCGAGGCCCGCAGCGGTGGCCGGGCTGACGGCGATCCACGCCGAGGCCCGCCCGAAGGGTCCGTCGTCGGGAACCACGGCGGCCACCGCCACGTCCACGCCGTCGACCGCGAGCGGCTCCCCCGCGAGCCGGGTCGCGACGGTCTCCGAGACGAGCGCCCCCGCATCCGGGATCACGAGCTCGCTCGTCGAGGACCGCGCGAAGTCGGCCGGGTCGGCGACGTACACCGTGATCCGCCCGTCGCCGTCGGGGAACTCGACCGTGATGTCGGGGTCGGATGCGACGGCGGCGACCGATCCGACGCCCGCGGTGCCCGCCACCACGGCGACGTCGTCGGCGTCGAGGTACCGGGCGTCGAGGCGCACGGCCGCGCCGACCTGGGCGCGCGCCGCGTCGTCGACGCCGGTCTGCACCGTCGCGAGCAGGCCCGCCCCGAGCACCGAGATCGTGACCGCCGTCACGAGCGCGAGCACCGGCACGATGCCGGTCGTGGCGTCACGGCCCGCACGCGCGGGCCCGAGCAGCGAGACGAGCCCCCGGGTGCGTCGCGCGCCGGCCTCCAGCGCCCGCACGAGGAGCGGCACGAGGCGCAGCGCGAGCACGCAGCCGGCCGCCGCGACCAACGCGGGCAGCAGCACGGCCGTCGGGGGCGGCGGGGCGCCGTCCTTCGCGGGCGCGAGCACGACGAGCACGGCTGCGGCGACCGCGAGCAGCGCGATTCCGGCGTCGAGGGCGCCGCGGATGCGCGACCGCCGCCGATCGGCGTCGTCCGGCCGTGGGCCCGCGCGCTCGAGCAGCGCGCCGTCGAGCGCGGCCGACGCCGCGGCGAGGGCGGCGATCCCCGCGACGACGAGGGCCAGCGTCGCGGGCGGGCCTCCTACGGTGCCGGACACGGCGGCTGCCGCGCCCGCCGCACCGAGCAGGGCGAGCATCCCGGTCGCCAGGGCGAGCGCGCCCGCTCGCGCCCCGTCGGACGCCCCACGCGCCGCGAGCAGGCGCAAAAGGCTGCGGCGTCGCGCCACGAGCGCGCGCACCGCGAGGGCGAGCACGGCGCCGCCCGCGAGCGCGACGCCCGACGCGAGCGTGCCGTGCAGCGCCGAGACGCCCGCGAGCAGCGGCCCGGTCGCCGTCACGATGCCCGGTGTCGTGCCGCCCAGCGAGATGTCGACATCCCAGGTGCCCCAGTCGGTGACGAGGGGGAGCGTGTGCGGGGTCGACTCGAGCCGGCGAAGCGCCGCGACCGTCTCGGCGGCGGCGTCCGCCTCGAACGCGGCGGGGTCGACCGGCAGCCAGGCCTCGAAGCGCGAGGCCGCGGCCAGCCACTCGAGCTCGGAGATGGAGGCGGCGTCGACGTAGCCCGCCCCCACGAAGGTCGGCGGCTGGTTGAAGTTGTCGATGACCTCCGGCTGCAGCGCGACGCCGACGTGGCTCCACTCCCCCGCATCCGGGTCGCGCGCGCGCAACAGCCCCACGAGGCGCAGCTCCACGTCGCCCGTGGAGTAGTGCGCCGAGCGCACCTCGCCGAGCCGCCAGCCGAAGGCGGTCGCGACCGGCTCGGTCAGTGCCACCGGGATGGGCTCGCCCTCCACGATGGGGCCGGGCAGCTCGCCGTCGACGACGTCCACGAGCCGGTCCAGCAGGGGGTCCGCGCTCAGGATGATGCGGCTGTCGGGTGCCGCACTCCCGTCCGAGGGAACGGCGGGCGCCTGGTCGAAGCGCACGACGGCGTGCGGCGCGCGGAGCACGCGCGCGGCAGCCGGCTCGGCACCCGCCGCCATCGCATCGAGGGCGTCGAAGGTGGCACCCCACGCGGCGGCGACCTCCCGGGTGAGGCCGTGGTCGGTGCGACCGGTGCGCGACACGGGCACGCCGCGCGTCGCGTCGCCGAGGTCGCGCTGCGAGGGCGGGGAGGCCTCGACCGCCGACCGCAGCACCTCCGAGCGCGCCGCGGAGGCCCAGGCGGACGCGCCCGCCGCCCCGCCCGCGAGCAGCGCCGCGAGCAGCACGACGACGATCGACGCCCCCGGCGCCTCGGCGAGGATCGCCCGGACGATACGGCCGTGCGACGGTCGGCGGCTCACGAGCCGACCCCCGCGCGCCGGCGCACCCCGGCACCCGCACCGGCGGCGATGAGCAGCACCCCGATCAGCAGCACCGCGCCCAGCACGAGCGGCGCGAGGGATGCGAGATCCGCCACGGCGACCGCGCCCCCGACCGCGAGCCACGTCGCGACCGCCCCCGCCAGACCGCCCGCGAGGGCGCCGGCGAGCGCCGTCAGCAGCAGCTCGACGAGTCGGCCCCGCGCCTGGGCGCCGGCCCCCACGCCCAGGGCGCGCAACGGCGTCACCTCGCCGCGCCGCAGGCGGGCGAGCCCCGCCGCGGCCGCCGCGAAGCCGCCGAGCGCCACGAGCACCACGAGAGCCGCGGACGCCGCCACGGCGAGCGTGCCCGCCTCGGTGACGGCGCGCGTACTCGCTCCCGCCGGCGTCAGCACCGTCGCGGCCCGGTCGCTCGCGGCGCGCGCGAGCGCCGCCGCGCGCTCCGGTGCGTCGGAGGCGAGCCACACCTCGTCGACCGCGAGGGCGGCCGCATCCGCCGGCACCTGCGCCCCGAGCGCGTCACGGTCGACGAGCATCCCACCGCCGCCGGCCCCGGGCACCGTGCCGAGCTGCGCGACGACGGCGGTGAGCGGCGAACGGATGCCGGGCACCGAGAGCGGGATGTCGTCGCCGACGCCGACGCCGAGCCGCGTCGCGAGCGCCGGTGCGACCCTGACCCGCAGCTCCTCGCCCGCGGGGGGTGCGGCGACGCCCGTCACCGCCGCGAAGCCCCCGCCCGCCACGACGAGCCCCACCGACGTCGACCCGGCCTGCGCGTCGACCAGCGCCACCTCGGTGGCCCCCTCCACCCCGTCGAGCGCCGCATATGGGCCCGCGGAGACCGGGTCGCGGTCGACACCGGAGAAACGGATGCGTACGTCGCCCCCCACGGCCGCACGCACCTGGGCGTCGTCGTCGCGCGCCACGGCACCGCCGGCGAGCCCCGCGACCACGACGGCGCCCGCGCCGAGCGCGACCACGAGGAAGGCGCTCGCGACGGCGCGCGGCCGACGGCCCAGCTGACGCAGCGGAAGCACCGGGAGCAGTCCCGTCCCCCGCGCCGCGACGCGCTCCGCGAGACGCATGAGGGGCGCCAGCAGCAGACGCAGCACGAGCACGCCCGCGACGAGCGCGAGGGACGGGCCGAGGTAGCGCACCGGCGAGGCGGGCACCGCGCTCGCCGTCACGAGGACGAACGCCGCGAGCGCCGTCACCCCGAGCGCCGGCACGATCGAGTCGGTCTCCGCGATGCCCCGGCGCGCCTCGACGGCCGGTCGCGACGCGGCGGCGACGAGCGCCACGCCCGCGAGGCCCGCGACGGCGGCCGCGAGCACCGCAGCCACCGGCACCGCCGCATCCGTCGCCGCGGCGATCAGCACGCTCGCCACCACGCCGAGCGCGACCCCGAGCCCCACCGCGATCGCCGCCTCCCCGAACCGCAGGGCGGCGCCGCGGCCGCGCGAGAGACCGCGCGCCTCGAGCAGCCGCCACTCGGCGGCTCGCACCTGCCCGAGGGCCCGTGCGACCAGGGCCAGCACGATCCCCGCGGTCACGAGCGCGAGCACGACGGCCGTCGCGCTCAGCACGCGCGCCGCGGCCACCGCCTGCTCGGCGCGTGCGACCGTCGCCGCGAGGCCGCCCGACACCGTGACCGCGTAGCTCGTGCCGGACGCGAGGCCGCTCGTCGCGGCACGCACCCGGCCCTCGACGGGCGCGAGCGACGGCAGCGCGTCGGCCGTGAGCGCGGAGGCGTCGGGCACGAGCGTCCACGTCACGCGCGGCCGTGCCTCGAGCCCCGCGAGCTCGGCATCCGGCACGATCACCGGCCCGACGGCGTCCCCGAGCCGACCGGATGCGACGAGCGTCTCCCCGAACCACGCCGGGTCTGCCGCGTCACGGGCCCGCCAGACGCCGACGACGCGGTGCTGCTCGCCCGAGAACACGAGCGGGTCGCCGACACCGACGCCGAGCGCGGCCGCCGCGGGCTCGGCGAGCGTCACCTCGCCGTCGCCCGTCGCCCAGTCGCCCGCGATCAGCTCGGCGAGCCGGTCGAGGCCCTCCTGGGAGCCCAGCACGATCGAGCGCTCGGCGCCGCCCACGGATGCCGGCACCGGCTCGCTGCGGACCGCCCGCACCAGCGAGAGCGGTGCCTCGCCCACCGCATCGGCGAGAGCGTCGCGCACGCGCGCGTCCTGCGCGCCGGGGTCGTCGCGGGCGAGCGCGGTGTCCACCCGCAGCGCGCCCGCGGTCGGCTCCGCCTCCGCGACGAGCGCCTCGACCCCGCGGTCGACGGCCGCCGCGGGGAGCGCGATGAGCGCCACGACGGCCCCCGCGCCGACGGCGGCCACGAGGAGCACGGCGAGGAGCTGGCCCGCCTGCACGGCGCTGCGGCGCAGCAGCGCTCGGGCAACGCGCATCGGACTCCCCTCCACGTCGTCGGAGCGTGACCTCGGCGACGGACGTCAGAGCAGCACTCTACTTCGCGTCGCGTTCTGTCGGACGCTGCAGCAGACTGGGACGCGGGAACGCGGCGAAAGGGGCGAGGCCCATCCGCTGCGACGAGGGCGATGAGGCACATCCGACACGAGAAGGAGACACGGCCATGAGCATCGAGCTGCAGCCGGGTGACATCGACGAGAGCGCCCCGCCCTCCGGAACGGGGTGCCTGGAGTGCACCGAGACGGGCGGCTGGTGGCTGCACCTGCGCCGCTGCGCCGCGTGCGGCCACGTCGGGTGCTGCGACAACTCCCCCTCGCAGCACGCCACTCCCCCTCGCAGCACGCCACCAAGCATGCCGAGGGCACGGGTCATCCCGTCACCCGGAGCTTCGAGCCCGGCGAGGAGTGGTTCTACGACTACCGGTCCGGCCAGTTCTTCCGGGGGCCGCACCTGGCTCCGCCCACGAGCCACCCGCAATCGCAGCCCGCACCCGGACCGGAGGGTCGCGTGCCGGCGAACTGGGAGGCGCTGCTGAACTCGTGATGGCGAGGATCGCGACGCACTTTCGGCCCCGGCACGACCTCGCGGTGGACGACGAGGCGTAGCCTGGGGTGAGCGATTCCAGCCGCGAAGGAGCACCCGGTGAGCAGCGACGAGTCCATCCACGCCCGCATCACGAGCGACATCGACGAGGAGCGCCGCCTGCGCGCCGCCCTGGCCGCCGGGGAGATCACGCAGGAATCCGAGCACACCAGGATCCGAGAGCTCGAGCAGCAGCTGGATCGGCTCTGGGACCTCCTGCGGTTGAGGAGGGCTGAGCGCGACGCCGGGCAGGATCCGGCGCGGGCACACGAGCGATCCGTGGAGCAGGTCGAGGGCTATCTCGAATGAGCGAGGCGCCGCCCGAGGACGTGTACGACTTCGTCGTCGTCGGATCCGGAGCGGGTGGCGGACCGCTCGCGGCGCGGCTCGCTCTCGCCGGCTACACCGTGGCGGTGCTCGAAGCGGGAACCGACCACGATTGCCCGTACTACGACATCCCCATCATGCAGGCGTACGCGAGCGAGGACGCCGACCTGACCTGGAACTTCTACGTCTCGCACTACGACGACGCCGATCGTGCGGCGCGCGACCCCAAATGGGTCGCCGACCGTGGCGGCATCCTGTATCCGCGAGGAAGCACCCTCGGTGGCAGTACGGCTGTCAGCGCCATGGTCCACATCGCCCCGCACGACGGCGACTGGGACCGGCTGGCAGCCCTGACCGGCGACGAGAGCTGGTCGAGCACCCGCATGCGCGAGATCTTCGAACGGATCGAGCACTGGCAGGGTGTCGACGCCGCCCCGCTCCCCGGTGACGACGAACGCATCCGGGACCAGAAGGCGCACCACGGCCACGACGGGTGGCTCAAGACGACCCGCGCCGATCCGAGAATCGCCGGGCGGGAGCCACGGTTCCTCGACATCATCAACGCGACCGAGGCGACCAGCCGCGAGCTGTTCGGCATCCCCGAGCAGGTCTCGCTGCCGCGCGACGTCAACGCGCGCGACACCGCGTCGACGTACCAGGGGATGTCGTTCGTGCCGGTCGCGGCCGGCGGCGGGCGGCGCAACGGCAGCCGCGAGCGGCTCCTCGCCGTCCGCGCGGCGCACCCCGAGCGACTCCACCTCGTGCTCGGCGCCCTCGCGACCCGTATCGTCATCGACGACGGGCGCGCGGTCGGCATCGAGTACCTGCGCGGCGAGGGCCTGTACCGGGCCACGCCGTCTCCCTCGTCCACCGATCGCGAGCCCGACGCACCCGAGCCGGAGCGGCGGCTGGCGCGGGCGCGCCGCGAGGTCATCGTCGCGGGCGGTGCGTTCAACACCCCGCAACTGCTGATGCTGTCGGGCATCGGGCCCGCCGACGAGCTGCACCGGCTCGGCGTGGATGTGGTCGTCGATGCACCGGGAGTCGGCGCGAACCTGCACGATCGCTACGAGGTCTCGGTCGTCTCCGAACTCGACCAGGACTACCCCATCTTCGCCGGCTCGACCCTCGACATCCCCGAAGACGGCGAGCCCGCGGACGCGCTGCTGCGAGAGTGGCGGGAGGACCAGGGCGGCCCGTACTCGACCAACGGATCCCTGGCAGCGATGCTCGCCCGCTCCACCGGAGCGCCGGCGCTCGACACCGATCTGGTCCTCTTCTCTCTTCCGGTCGACTTCCACGGGTACTACCCGAACTACTCCCACGAGGCGAAGCCCTTCCACAACCGGCTCAGCGTCCTCGTGCTCAAGGGCTACACCTCCAATCGCGCCGGCACCGTCCGGCTGCGCAGCGCCGATCCGCGCGACGTCCCCGACATCCGACTGCACTACTTCGACGAGGGCTCACCGGGATGGGACGCCGACCTCGACGGCGTGGTCGACGGCATCCGACTCGCCCGCGAAATCGTCGAACACCTCCGCGTCGCGAAGGCCGCAGAGGAGCTGATCCCCGGCGACCGGATCACCACCCGCGAGCAGCTGCGCGAATTCGTGCAACGTGAAGCGTGGGGACACCACGCGTGCGGCACCGCGAGGCTCGGCGCTCCCGACGATCCGTCCGCCGTGCTCGACGGCGACTTCCGAGTGCGCGGCGTCGAGGGGCTGCGCGTCGTCGACGCCTCGGTGTTCCCCGACATCCCCGGCTTCTTCATCGCCTCCGCGGTCTACATGATCAGCGAGAAGGCTGCGGATGTCATCCTCGCCACCCACGGCTCAGCGCGTTCGCAGTAGTGCGGGTCCGCGCCTCGGGAAGCTCCCACGAGTGCCCTCGGCAGGAATCGAACCTGCGACCAAGAGATTAGAAGGCTCCTGCTCTATCCGCTGAGCTACGAGGGCGCCCGCTCAGGGTATCGCAGCACCCGATCCCGCCCCGCGGTCGATGCATAAGCGAGTTATATAACTCAGGTATATACTTTCTCGACGTGATGCATACCGACATCCTCGAATCCCTGCTCGTCTCCACCCACCGGCTTACGCGCACCGCCGCCCAGGCGACCGGAAGCACGACGCCCTCCGCGCAGTGGCGCACCCTCTCGATCCTCGCGACCGACGGCCCCATGCGCATCGGCGAGCTCGCCGCCGCGAGCCGCGTCACCCAACCCGGCATGACCCGCCTGCTCACCACCATGGTCGAGGAGGAGCTCGTCTCCCGGATCGCCGACCGCGAGGACTCCCGCGCGTGGCTCATCGTCATCACGAAGAAGGGCGCCGCCGCGCTCGCCGAGTGGCGCGCGCAGCTCGCCGAGACGATGCGCCCCTGGTTCGGCGCCCTCTCCGACGAGGAGTGGGCGAGCCTCGCGACGACGGCCGCCCTGCTCGAGTCGCGCCTCGGCGCCGACTCCGCGGCGGTGGCGTCGTGAGCAGGCACGGAGGCGGCGCCGGCATCCTGCGGCAGCCGCGCGCCGTCTGGGCGGTCGCCTTCGCGTGCGTCATCGCCTTCATGGGCATCGGCCTCGTCGACCCGATCCTCCCCTCGATCGCCGAGGACCTGAAGGCGACACCCACCGAGACCGAACTGCTCTTCACGAGCTACCTGCTGGTCACCGGCGTCATGATGTTCTTCACCAGCTGGCTCTCGAGCCGCATCGGCGCCCGCTGGACCCTCCTCATCGGCCTCGCCCTCATCGTCGCGTTCGCGGCGGCGGCGGGCTTCAGCGGCAGCGTCGAGGCGATCATCGGGTTCCGCGCGGGCTGGGGTCTCGGCAACGCGCTCTTCATCTCGACCGCCCTCGCGACCATCGTGGGCGCCGCGGCGGGCGGCAGCGGTGCGGCCGTCATCCTCTACGAGGCGGCGCTCGGCATCGGCATCGCGATCGGCCCGCTCCTCGGGGGTCTTCTCGGCAACGTCAGCTGGCGGGGTCCGTTCTTCGGCACCGCGGCGCTCATGGCGGTCGCCCTCATCGCGATCCTCGTGATGCTGCCGAAGGACGCGGATGCCGCCCACCGCCCCGCACCCGCGAAGCTGTCGGCGCCGTTCCGCGCCCTCCGCATCCCGGCCCTCGCGGTGCTCGCGCTCGTCGCGCTGTTCTACAACGTCGGCTTCTTCATCCTGCTCGCCTACACCCCGTTCCCCCTCGGCTTCGACGCCATCGGTCTCGGCCTGACCTTCTGCGCGTGGGGCATCTCGCTCGCGGTGACGAGCGTGTGGGTGGCGCCGCTGCTGACGGCCCGGATGCGGCGCACGACCGTGCTCGCGATCGTGCTGCCGCTGCTCGCCCTCGACCTCGTGGCCGCGGGGGTGTTCGTGGCCTCGCCCGCGGCGCTCGTCGCGTGCGTCATCGTCGGCGGGCTGCTGCTCGGCGTGATGAACACGGTGCTCACCGAGTCGGTCATGGAGGCGACCGACCTGCCGCGCGGGGTCGCCTCCTCGTCCTACTCCGGCGTCCGCTTCCTCGGTGCGGCGGTCGCCCCGCCGCTCGCGACGGTGCTCGCGGAGCTCGGCGGCGCCGGCCTCCCGTACTTCGTGGGCGGTCTGTCGCTCGTGATCGCGACGACCCTCGTGCTCGCCTTCCGCGCCAAGCTGGCGCGCATCGACGCCGGCCCGGAGCCCGCCCTCGCCGAGGCGGAGGCGATCGGCCTCGGCGACGCAGCGTGACTCAGCAGGGAGTCAGCGTCTCGACAGCTGGGCTGAGCGTCGCGGGACCACCCAGGACGACTACACGCGAGGCATCGAGTCGGTCGATCTCGTCGAGCACCCGCCGGGGAACGCACGTCGATGGAATGACATACAGCGGTGCATCGACGCGGCCTGCGAGTACGGCGCCAGCGAGAGCGTCCGGGTAGGTCAATCCTGAAGCGAGGTACACGGTGTCGGCGGAGACGAACGTCGCCGAGTTAATCGCCTGCGATGCACCGAAACGATCCTGACCCCAGAGGCGGGACGTGGTCGCGGGCGTCGAGTAGTCGAGGGCGTATGCGACATCTGTCGAGAGCGTCGCAGGCCCCCCGACGATGGTCGCTCGAGACACCTGCGGCGGTCCGCGGAGAAGGTCGCGAGTGGGGGCGTCGATCGCTTCCAACGGGGCGTCGGGGCGAGTTGTGTTCGGCACCAGCAGCACCGGACTCCCCTCGTGCGACGCCGCCGGCGCCGCCGAAAGAGCGTCCGGGAAGTTCGCACCGGTCGCGATATAGACCGAGGTCGCAGCCGGGAACGACCGGCGCATGAGGTTGCGCGAGACCTCATAGCGGTCAGCACCGCTGACCTCCTCGACCACAGCAAGAGGAACGGCAGCGCGAATCGCGAGGCGCACGGCGGGACTCACGGACACCGGTCCGCCCACGATTACGACGCGCTCCGGATCGAGCCGCGTGAGTTCCTCGCGAACGCTCGCGGGCAGCTGATCGGATGCAGTGAGCAGCAGTGGTCCGGCTTCGGCGATTGCGGCGGGTGCCGCAGTGAGCGCATCAGGGAAGTTCATCCCGGACGCGACGTAGACGACGTCTGCGCCGCCGGGGTAGGCGGCTCGGGACATCCCGGCCGCCGCCGCGAATCTGTCCGCTCCGCCGATGCGCTCGACGACGGGCGTTGCGGGGGCGGGCGCCGTGACATCGAAACGTGCGACGACATGCGCTTCGGCGCTCGCGTACCAGACGGTGCGGCCGTCCGGCGAGATCGCGAGCCTGCTCGGGTTGTACGGGAGAGTCCAGGTCCTATCGGGATGATCCCCGGTGATGCGGAATGAGCGGAGCTGCCCGTGATTCGGCCCGCTGCCGGGAATGATCGAGTATGCCCGGAGACCGTCGGGCGAGATGACGATCTCGATCGAGCCCGACGAGCCGAGCGGACGAGACGCCGAGTAGCGGTCCATCACCGTGTCGACACCTCCGGTTCCGCTCGGCACGTAGAACCGGGTCTGGTCAGGGTTCGCACGCACGCGTCCGTCGTAGCTGTACGCGGCTGCTGTCCAAATCGGGTAGGTGGCAGCGAGGTCGTACAGTCGCACACTTCCCCATCCGTCTCCGCCCGAATGCCAGCTGGATCCGGTGTTCACTACGAGTTGCGCGTCGCTCAGCAACGCGACACCGAGCGCCACGTCGTCGACGTACTGCGTGCGGCGTACGGCACCTGTGCCGGTAGAAAGCACCGCGACGCTGTACCCCGCGGCGACAGCAAGTGACTCGCCGCTAGGTGAGACGACGAGATCAGTGAAGTAGATCAGGCCGACGTGCCAAGCCTGCTGTGCGCCGTCGGAGACGCGAATCGACAGGACGACGTCATCGACACCCCAGCAATCCGCCACGAAGAGTCGCCCGCCGTCGGGAGACACCGCCAGGAGGCACGGTCGAGTTCCTGTCGGGTAACTCGCCACCAACGTCAGGGTCGAGGCCGAGTAGGCGTCGACGCGGCCGTCATCAGGCAGCGCGACGTAGATCCGGTCGCCGAGCGGGGCTACGGCGATTCCGGCCGGTGCAGACGCGAAATCGATAGCGTCGACGTCCGCCGCGTAGGCAGGGGCCGCCGCGCCGGTCACCCCCAGCACCGTGGCGATCACGACGACCAGGGCAGCCCACGCTCGGCTCATGACGTCACATCTCCTCAGACTCGGCGTGAGCCTAGCGCCACGCGTGCCACGGCGGGCACCCCTAAAGTGGAGGCATGAGCCAGGCTTCCGATCGTCTCGTGTGGGTGGACTGCGAGATGACCGGCCTCGACCTCGAGGTCGACGAGCTCGTCGAGGTGGCCGTCGTCATCACCGACTACGACCTCGTGCCCGTCGACCCGGGCTTCTCGATCGTCATCAAGCCCGACCAGTCGGCGTTCGAGCACATGGGCGACTTCGTGCGCGACATGCACACCGCATCCGGGCTCCTCGAGGAGATCCCCGACGGCGTGAGCCTCGCCGACGCCGAATACCAGGTGCTCGAGTACATCCTGCGGTTCGTGCCCGAGAACGGCACGGCGCCGCTCGCCGGCAACACGATCGGCACCGACCGTGCCTTCATCGCCAAGTACATGCCGCGCGTCGACGCGCACCTGCACTACCGCAACGTCGACGTGTCGAGCATCAAGGAGCTGTCCCGCCGCTGGTTCCCGCGCGTCTACTTCCAGGCGCCCGCCAAGAACGGCGGCCACCGCGCGCTCGCCGACATCCTCGAGTCGATCCGCGAGCTCGACTACTACCGGCGCGTCGCGTTCGTCGCCGACCCCGGCCCCACGAGCGACGAGGCCCACGCCGCCGCGGCCGAGGTCGTGGCGAAATGGGCGCCGCGGATACCGTAGAATCTTCCAGTTGCGTGAGCAGCGTATGGCGGTCGTAGCTCAGTTGGTAGAGCGCTGGCTTGTGGTGCCGGATGTCGCGGGTTCGAGTCCCGTCGATCGCCCCAATGATGTAGATGGTCACCCTGGGCTTGCGCCGCGACCGAATGCCCCTCGGTCGCGGGGTTCGAGTCCCGTCGATCGCCCCAATACCTCGGGAACCCCCTCCTCCGTCCTCGACGAGGAGCTGCGGGCATCCCTCGACGCCCCGTGGGTGCTCATCGTGTGGAACGACCCGATCAACCTCATGAACTACGTCGTGCACGTGTTCCGCAGCTACTTCGGCTACCCGCGGGAGGAGGCCGAGCGACTCATGCTGCTCGTGCACCACAAGGGTCATGCGGTCGTCGCATCCGGTCCCCGCGAGGAGGTCGAGCGGCACGCCCAGGCGATGCACGACTACGGCCTGCAGGCGACGATCGCGAGGGACGCGCCATGAGGATCGCGGCGGCCCCCGACGGGGTGCGCATCGAGTTCGCCGCCGAGGAGGCGGGGCTGCTCACGGTGCTGGCCCACCAGTTCGTCGACGTCGTGCGCGACCCGGAGCTCGACGACGCCCCGCTGCTGGCGTCCCTGTTCCCCGACGCCTACCGGGGCGACGCCGAGGCGTCGGCGGAATTCAGCCGGTACACCCGCGACGAGCTCGAGGAACGCAAGATCGCGGCCGCCGAGCGCATCTCGGGGACGGCGCGCGAGGGGCTCGTCGTGCTCGACGCGGACGAGGTGGAGGCCTGGGTGCGCGCGCTCACCGGCATCCGCACGATGGTGGGCACGCGGCTCGGCATCCGGGAGGACGGCGACGAGCCGGACGCGGGCCCCCTCGCGGAGATCTACGGCTGGCTCGGCGAGCTGCAATGGGTGCTCGTGGACACGATGGAGGGCGCATGAGCCTCACGCTCACGGCGGAGGAGTTCGAGGCGATCGTGATCGACGAGCTCGACGCGCTGCCCGACGAGATGGTCGACGGCCTCGAGAACCTGGTGTTCGTGTGCGAGGACCGCCCCGAGGACGGCTCCCTCGATCTGCTCGGCGTCTACGAGGGGGTCGCCCTCACGGAGCGGGACCGCTACGGCTTCGGCGAGCTCCCCGACCGGATCGTGCTGTTCCGCGAGCCGCTGCTCGCGATCTGCGCCGACGAGGACGAGCTGCGCGACGAGATCCACGTGACCCTCGTGCACGAGATCGCCCACTACTACGGCATCGACGACGAGGAGCTCCACCGCCTGGGCTGGGCGTAGGGCACCCGCGTCAACCCGCCGACGCCCCTCGCGCGTCGTGGAGGTGAGACCCTACGCTGCCCCTACCACCACCCGAGGAGACCCCATGTCCCGTCGTACCGCCGCCGCACTCGCGGTGCCGCTCACCCTCCTGTTCGCGCTCAGCGGGTGCGCGCTCCTCGGAGGCGGCCCCGAAAAGGAACCCGCGGATGGCACCGAGGAGGTGACGGACGACGGCTCGGATGCGCTGGGCCCGGCGCTCACCGACTGCGTCGACGGCTCATGGACCGCCGACCTCGAGGACCTGACGGCGCAGCTCGCGGCATCCCTCACCTCGAGCGGCATGACGATCACGGGCAGCTCGGGAACCGGCACCATGTCGCTGACGATCGACGGCGCGGGCTCGCTCGACTTCATCAACGACGCCGTGCTGCAGATCGACGCGGACCTGGGTGGCGGCCTCGCCATGACGGTCACGCAGCATCACGTCGGGAGCGCGGTCGGCCAGTGGGCGTGGGACGGCTCCGCCGCCGCGGACGACGCCTCCGGTCACATGCTGTTCTCGGGCATGGACAACTCGAGCTACACGGTCGACAACACGATCACCGTCAACGGCGAGTCCTCGGATGCGCCCATCCCGATCCCGTCCGACGCCATCACCTCCGGCATGGCGGTCGGGTGCACGGGCGACACCCTCACGACGAAGCCCGACGGCGGCCCGTTCACAACCACCTGGTACCGGGACTGACGCTCAGTCGGGCAGCACGAGGTCCGCGAGCTCGCGCGAGCCCTCGGCGGCGGCGAACGCCACCTCCTGCGCGGCCCAGCGATCCCAGTGCGGGGCGTAGGCCTCGCCGTCGCGCGCGAGCGCACGGGCCTTGCGCTCCGCGGCGTCCCGCTCGAGCCACCACGCGTGGTCGGCCAGCGGGCGCGACGCACGGGAGATCGCCCCGCACCCCTCGACGACGAGCGATCCGGTGCGCTCGACGGATGCCCCCTCGCCCGGGCGGTCCGTCGCCCAGTCCCAGCGTCGCCAGCGCCCGTCGCGGATGATGTCGGGTACGGCGGCGGCCCCCTCCGCGAGCCCGTCCCAGCCCGGGTAGACGTCGTCGAGCGACACGAGGTTCGCGCCCGTCGCCTCCGCGATGCGCGTCGCGAGCACCGTCTTGCCCGCCCCCGAACGTCCGTCGACGAGCAGCACCCACGGCTGCGGGCCCCCGGCGAGGCGCGCGAGCAGCGGGTCGAGGGCGAGCTCCGTCACAGCACCCACCGCCAGGTGCCGAGCAGCAGCGCGGCAGCGACCGCCCCCGCGACGACGGCCGCGCCGACGACCATGAACACCACGTCCCGCACGCGCAGCACCGAGCGCCTGGCCCAGCTGCGTCGGCGTGTGCCACCGAAGCCGCGCGCCTCCATCGCGGTGGCGAGCTTGCCGCCACGACGCACCGCGAACACGAGCAGCGTGCCCGCCTGCACGAGGAAGCGGCGGATGCGGCCCCGGTCCGCGACGCCGCGCGCGCGTCGGGCGAGCCCGAGCGCCTCCCAGTCCTCGAGCAGCAGCCCGACGAGGCGCAGGGCCGCGAGGGCTCCCAACACGAAACGGGCGGGGAGCCTCGCGAGCTGCGCGAGCGCATCCGCGAGGTCGGTCGGGTCGGTCGTCGCGAAGAGCAGCACGGCCGGCACGCCCACCGCGAGCACACGCAGCAGGATCGCCGCCGCGAGCACGAGGGACCCCTCCGTGACCGTGACCGGACCGAGCCGGAGGAGCACGGATCCCGCGTCGACGCCGTAGAGCGCCGTCGCGATCCCTGCGAGCACCGCCGAGACGAGGATCGGCGCCGTGCGCAGCGCGAGCTGACGCGCGGACAGGCCCGCGAACGGCAGCAGCAGAACGACGACCGCGACGACCACCCCCGCCGAGACGACGTCGATCGAGAGCACGAGCGTGACCCCGACGAGCAGCGCCACGACGAGCTTGGCGAGCGGGTTGACGCCCGCCACCCAGCTGCGGCGGATCTCCGGGACGACGAGGCTCATCGCACCGCCTCCCGTTCGGTCGAACCCGTCAGCACGAGCCGGTCGTCGGCGAGCGCGTCGACCAGCTCGAGGTCGTGGGTCACGGTGACGAGGGCCGTGCCGCGCGACACGAGCTCGTCGAGCAGCCGCACGAGCTCCGCCCAGGTGAGGGCGTCCTGGCCGAAGCTCGGCTCGTCGGCGACGAGCACCCGAGGGGCGGTCGCGAGCACCGCGGCGACCGAGAGCCGACGCTTCTCGCCGCCCGAGAGCGTGAAGGGGTTCGCATCGAGCAGCGCGGTGAGCCGCAGCCGCTCGGCGAGCCGGTCGCGGCTCGCGACGATCTCGGAGGCAGGACGGCCGAGCGCGCGCGGACCGACCTCGAGCTCCTCGCGGACGGTACCGCGCAGGAACTGGTGCTCGGGGTCCTGGAAGATCGTGCCGATGCGAGCGACGAGCTCGCGCGAGCGCCAGCGGAGCGGAGCCGCGCCGAGGCCGGCGGCGAGCTCCGGCAGCGCCGTCACCTCGCCGGAGACGGGCGCGAGCAGGCCCGCGAGCGTCAGCCCGAGGGTCGACTTCCCCGCGCCGTTCGGTCCGAGCACGGCCGTCGTGCGGCCGGCGCGGACGACGACGTCGAGACCGGATGCGGCGACGCGCGGGGTGCGCTCGCCGAAACGGCGGCGGCCGACCGCGAGCCGCGAGCCGTGTAGCAACTCCGGCGCAGCATCCGGTCTCTCCCCGCGCGGCACCACCGGATGGTGCCCGGGCACCCAGATGCCCGCCGCCGCGAGCTCCGCGCCGCGCTCGCCGAGCACGGCATCCGGGGTGCCGTCCGCGCGCACGCCGCCGCCCGGCTCCAGCACCACGACGCGGTCGACGAGGTCGACCCAGGTCTCGACGCGGTGCTCGACGACGACGAGGGTCGTCTCGCGGGCCGCCACGAGGCGGCCGACCGCATCCCGCACCTCGGCGACGCCCTCGGGGTCGAGGTTGGCCGTCGGCTCGTCGAGCAGCAGCAGGCCGGGCCGCATCGCGAGCACGCTCGCGATCGCGAGCCGCTGCTTCTGCCCCCCCGAGAGCTCCGAGGTGGGGTGGTCGAGCGGCACGTCGAGTCCGACCGCCGCGAGGGCCTCCCCGACGCGACGCCAGATCTCCTCGCGCGGGAGCCCCAGGTTCTCGCAGCCGAACGCCACCTCGTCGCCGACCCGGGCGAGCACCGTCTGCCCGTCGGGATCCTGCAGTACGAGGCCGACGCGCCCGCGCGCGGCGGCCGGGTCGAGACCGTCGACGAGCAGCTCGCCCGAGCGGTCGCCGTCCTCGGCGTCGCCGAGCACCCCCGCGAGGCCGGCGAGCAGCGTGGACTTCCCCGCGCCGCTCGCGCCGAGCAGCAGGGTCCGCTCCCCCGGCACGAGGTCGAGGTCGAGCCCGGCGACGGCGGGACGGGGCCGGTCGCCGTGGCGCCAGCCCCATCCGCGTGCCGTTACGCGCGCCGCCGGGCTCATCCGCGATCCGTCCCGACTCAGGCCGTGACCCGCTCGGCCTCGGCGGGCACGGTGCGCCGGCCGGAGGCGAAGCGGTTGAGGGCCCCGCTGCGCGCGAGCGCACGCACCGCGAGCCACGACAGCACACCCGCCACGGCACCCGAGACGATCGCCGAGATCGCGTAGACGAGCTTCGCGACCGGGTCGAAGCCCGCGATGGAGGAGAAGTTGGTGTCGAGGATCGCGACCGCGACGCCCGCGCCGGCGCCGGCGAGCGGGGCGACCCAGAACGACCACACGCGGTACAGCAGCACGGCGAACACGAGCTCGGCGCCGAGACCCTCGATGGCACCCCAGATGAGCGTCTCGAAGCCCCACTGCGTGCCGATGAGAGCCGACACGACGGCCGCGACGAGCTCGGTGAAGACGGCCGCGCCGGGCTTGCGGATCACGAGGCCGCCGAGGATGCCCGCGAACAGCCAGCCGCCCGCGAGGAGGCCCGAGAGCCCCGGCGAGAAGGCGAGCAGGGTGCTGAGCGGGGTCCAGGCGAGCCCCCAGGCCCAGAACAGCACCCCGGAGGCGACGCCCAGCACGGCGGCGGTGACGATGTCGACGACGCGCCAGCGCCAGATCGACGGACGGGTGATGGATTGCGTGGTCACGATTCGTGCCCTTTCTCTCGATGAAAGCGGCACGGGTGGGCGGCTGGTCGCAGCCGAACCCCGAGATGCCTCCCTGCGCCGGCATGATCCGGATCAGGTTCGACGGTCGAAGCTTGGATGAGCTTCCTCTCAGCCCGGCACACCGGACTCCCGTGTTCCGTGCCACCTTACCGCTGGTCGAGTGCCGCGCGCAGCGCGGTGTATCGAGACCGCCTCCACCCGCTACGCTGCCGCCATGCCCGACCCCGTCGCCAACCTGCCGCTGCGCAAGCGCCCCATCGATATCTTCTTCGCGGTGATGTTCACGATCTTCATCGTCACGTCATGCATCGCCGACATGCTGCCGACGGTCGGCGTCGACTTCTCGCAGCCGACCGGCCAGTTCCTCGTCGACTCGAACTACTGGTACGCGCACGACGCCGATCCGCTCTTCATGCACCCGCCGGTGTGGATGCGGATCGTCACGGGCCTCTCGGCGTTCGTCTACCTGGCGTTCTACCTCGTGCTCGTGCCGGCGCTCATCCGCGGCTGGAACTGGATCCAGCTGCCGGCCGTGATCTACGCGACCGCCATCAGCGTCATCACGGGCGTCATCGTGTTCGGCGTCGAGTTCTTCGGCGAGCCGGAGTTCCAGACCCAGAATCCGGTCAAGTTCCTGGCCTTCAACCTGCCGTACGTGCTCATCCCGCTGCTGCTGCTCGTCCGGATGCGGAAGCCGCTACCGTTCACGCGGCGGTTCTGATGGCGTCGCCTCGCGAGAACCCTGAGCTGCCGACGGCAGACATGTCGGCAGGACTGCTTCCGGGGGAACCGCGTCGCGCGCTCCGTGTCTTTCCCGACTACACGGAGTGGCCGCTGTGGGAGAGTTCGACGGACTGGCGGGACAGTCCATACACGATGGAACCCAGCGACTACGGTCTCTCCGCCGACGTCACGGCCCTCCTTCGCGCCTGGCAGGACCTGTGGGATCGGCACTTCCGCCACGACTCGGGGTGGGACTCACCGGAACACGACGCGGAATGGACGCGGCTCGGCGATCGGACCGTCTCACGGCTGCGCGACGAGGTCGGGGCCTGGGCGGACGTGGAGTACGACGGGAAACCGTACTGACGCGCATCGACGCGTCGGAGCGCCGAAGGCTCGAGCCGCCATGGCGATGGGACGGCGCGACGCGCGTAGGCTGAACGGGTGACCGAGTTCCTCGCCCAGCTCATGCACGGCATCGCCGTGACGCTCGGCGCCCTCGGCATCCAGGGGCCGGGCACCGCGCTCGCCACGATCGGCGCGCTCGCCCTCGTCGGGGCTCTCGCCGCCGCGATCGCGGCGCTCGTGCGCGCGACGCTCGCCTCCGCTCCCCGCCACATGACGGTCGGGCTGCGTGCCCGCCGTCACGCCGTGCTCCTCGGGCATCTGCCCGACGCCTCGCACCCGGATGCGCCCGGTCATGTGCGCTCCCGGGCACCGGGACTGGCGGCCTCGGCCGCCTGACCCGCGCATCCGCGCACCGCTCCCCGGAGCCGGGCGGCCAGGGTGTGCCCCGCTGCCCGGCATTCGGACGAGGACGCGTCGCGGTCACGCGATCGCAAGGCGGAGGAGGTGCCGATAGCGGCGCTATCGGCACCGACGACAACGCCGCGAGCGCGCGAGCGCGATGCGCCGCAGCGGATGCCGGGCAGCGGGGCACGCCCTCCACGCATCCGTCTGCCCGCATCCGATCCAGGAGCATCCATGAACCCTTTCGACTTCCCGCCCGTCGCCGCGATCCTCGCGGCCTCCGCCGACGCCCTCGCGGCGCTCGGCTCCCTCGTCACTCCCGTCGGCGCGATCGTGCTCGTCACGCTCGCCGTGCGCGCCCTGCTCGTGCCCGTCGGCGTCTCCGTCGCGAAGGGCGCGCAGGGGCGCCGCCGCATAGCACCCCGGCTCGCCGAGCTGCAGAAGCGCTACAAGAACAACCCCGAGAAGCTGCAGAAGGCGACCCTCGAGCTGTATGCGGCCGAGAAGGTGTCGCCTCTCGCCGGATGCCTGCCGATGCTCGCGCAGGCGCCCGTCATCTCGCTCGTCTACGCGCTGTTCGCGTCGGCGACGATCGCGGGCGAGCCCAACGGGCTGCTCGACGCCTCGCTCCTCGGGGCCGGGCTCGGTCGCCACCTCGTGGACCTCGGCTCGGGTTTCCAGCCGAGCGACCTGGTGTTCGTGGCGCTGCTGCTCGTCATCGCGGTCACCGCGTGGGCCAACCGCCGCATGGCGCTGCGGGACGCGTCCGCGGTGCCCGCATCCGGTGCGCCGGGCGCCGCGCTGCTCGACCCGCGCGGCCCGCTCAGCTGGGCGCCCTTCCTCACCCTCGTGGCGGCGGCGTTCGTGCCCCTCGCGGCGACGCTGTATCTCGCGGTGTCGGGCGCGTGGTCGCACCTCGAGCGGCGTATCCTGCGGCGGATCTACGCGTGACCGCCGATGGACGACGGTTCGCATGTTTCGGGATCAACCCCGCATCTTTCGACCACCGCCCCGCATCCCCTAAAGTTGTGAACAACAACAAAAGGAGATGACGATGGCGTCGGATCAGCTCACCTTCGACAACCCGGTCGAGCGGCACTCGCACATCAAGCCACACGCCTCGTGGCAGCCGCTGCCGGGTCTCGACGCCGAGCTCGATCCCCGTGCCGACCACGGTGAGACCAGCTACCGCGGCACCGGCCGCCTCCCCGGGCGCAAGGCGCTCATCACCGGCGGTGACTCCGGCATCGGCGCGGCCGTCGCGATCGCGTTCGCGCGCGAGGGGGCGGATGTGGCGATCGGGTACCTGCCGGAGGAGCAGGTGGACGCCGAGGCCGTCGCGGAGGTCGTGCGGGCCGAAGGACGGAAGGCGATCCTGCTGCCCGGCGACATCCGCGACCGCGAGTTCTGCCGGACCCTCGTCGCAGACGCGGTGGCCGGGCTCGGCGGGCTCGACATCCTCGTCAACAACGCCGCCCACCAGGTGTACCACCCGTCGTTCGACGAACTCGACGAGGCCGACCTCGACCGCACCATCCAGACCAACCTCTACGCGATGTTCTGGATCACGCGCGACGCGCTGCCGCACCTCGGGCCGGGCTCGACGATCATCAACAGCACCTCGGTGCAGGGCTACAACCCCTCCCCCATGATCGTCAACTACGCCTCCACCAAGTTCGCGATCATCGGCTTCACCAAGGCGCTCGCGCAGGACCTCGCGCCGCGCGGCATCCGCGTGAACGCCGTCGCACCCGGACCGGTGTGGACGCCCCTGCAGGTGTCGGACGGGCAGCCGCCCGCGAAGCTCGAGGGCTTCGGCGAATCTTCGTGGCTCGGCCGCACGAGCCAGCCGGTGGAGCAGGCGCCCGCCTACGTCTTCCTCGCCTCCCCCGAGTCGAGCTTCGTGGTCGGCGAGGTGGTCAACGTCAACGGCGGAGCCAACGTGCCCTGAGCCGCATCCGCTGACCGGTCGCTTTCTGGCCTCAAACCCTCGGAATGACTCGAGAAAGGGACCACTCAGCGCCCCTGTGGAGAGCGGATGCCGCCCCGCCGCCCGGCGCGGCAGGGTGGGGGCATGGTGCTGCGCCTCGACCCCGCGATCCCCTTCGTGTGGCGCGACCCCCGCACCCTGCAGTTCGGCGTCGACCCCGCGCTCGCCGTGCTCCCGGACCTCACCCCGGGCCTCGAGCAGCTCGTCGCGGCCCTCGCCACCGGGGTCTCGGCGTCCGGCTTCCGGATGCTGGCCGACGTCCACGGGCTCGCGTCGCCCCGGCGCGAGCAGCTGCTCGCGAGTCTCGCGCCGTGCCTGCTGCCGGAGACGCCGCGCAACGGCCGCAGGCCCGGCGGCGCCGTCGTGCTCGGCGGCACGGCGACCGCCGTCTCGCTCGCGCGGCTGCTCGACGACGCCGGCCTGCGACGGCGTGACGGCCGGCGGCGCCCCGCGCTGGTGGTGCTCGTCGCGGATCGGGTGCTCCGGCCTGCCGACCACCGCGCCTGGCTGCAGCGCGACATCCCCCACCTCCCGGTCGTCACGGGCGACACGGCCGTGACGATCGGGCCGCTCGTCGTGCCCGGCGAGAGCGCCTGCCTGCACTGCGCGCTCCTGCACCGGCGCGACGCCGACGCCGCGTGGCCCGCGATCGCCGCACAGCTGGCCACCCTGCCCGCGCCGCCGCCGCATCCGCTGCGCACGGCTGCTGCGGTCGCGCACGCGGCCCGGCTCGTGGGCGCCGCCCTCCGCGGCGAGGCGAAGCCGGGCGTCGAGTGGCGCGTGGAGGGCGACGGCGCCTCCGTCAGCGAGCGCCCGATCGCCCCGCACCCGGAGTGCCGCTGCGCAGCTCCGCCAGGAAGCGACTGGGCTCCCGCGGGCGCGACCGCAGGCCCTCCGCCGACCAGTGCAGGGCGAGCGTCCGCCGTGCCCGGGTGATGCCCACGTAGAGCAGCCGCCGCTCCTCGTCGATCGCCTCGAAACCCTTCGCGTGCGAGATCGGCAGCAGTCCCTCGGTGAGGCCCACGATGTGCACGTGGTCCCACTCGAGGCCCTTCGCGCCGTGCAGCGTCGAGAGCACGACGGATGGCATGGTCGGCTCGTGCTGGCTGCTCTGGCGCTCCTGCAGCTCGGCCACGAAGTCGGCCAGGGTCGTGCCGTCGGGTGCCTGGTCCGCGAGCTCCACGAGGGCGCCGAGCGCCTCCCACCGCTCGCGCACCGCGCCCTGGGCCTCCGGGGCGTGCGCCGACCAGCCGTTCGAGAGGGCGACATCCGCGACCGTCTCGTACAGGCCCTTCGGCGAGCCCGTGCGGGAGAGGCTCGTGAGCTCGAGCACCGCGCGCTTGATCGCCTCGAGCTCGAAGAACCGCGTGCCGCCGAGCTGACGCGAGCTGACGCCGCGGCCCGCGAGCGACGTCTCGAGCGCGACCGCCTGCGCGTTCACCCGGTAGAGCACGGCGATCCGCTCCGGCGCGACGCCGACCGCGAGCTGCGCCGCGATCGCGTCGGCGACCCCGGCGGCCTCCTCGGCGTCCGATCCCCAACGCGTGACGCTCGGCTCGGGCGACACCGAGTCGCCGTCCACCGCGACGAGCTCGAGCGCGCCCGGCCGACCGCGCATGAGCCGGTTGGCGGCCCCGAGGATCGCGGGCGTCGAGCGGTGGTTGCGTTCGAGCCGCACCTCGACGGCATCCGGGTAGCGTCCCGCGAAGCCGAGCAGGTACTCGCTGGACGCGCCCGCGAAGGAGTAGATGGTCTGGGATGCGTCACCGACGACGCACACGTCGGTGCGCGGACCCAGCCAGAGCTGCAGCAGCTCCTGCTGCAGCGGGGAGACATCCTGGTACTCGTCGACGACGAAGAAGCGGTACTGCTCGCGCACCTGGTCGGCGACCCGCTGCTCGGCGTCGAGCATGCCGGCGGTCACGAGCAGCACGTCCTCGAAGTCGAGGCGGCGCTGCTCGTCCTTCAGATCCTCGTAACGCTGCTGCAGCTCGGTCACCGCCCCGAGGTCGAGCCCCGACGGCATCGGCCGCGAGGCGAGGCGGGCGTATTCCTCCAGCGGGATACGTCGCACCTTCCGCCACTCGATCTCGGAGGCGAGGTCGCGCAGCACGGCCGTGTCGACGCGCATCCGAAGCGACTCTGCCGCCTGCCCGAGGAGCCGCGCCTTGCCCGGGAGGATCTCGGGCAGGCGGCCGCCGACGAGCTGGGGCCAGAAGAAGCTCAGCTGCGCGAGGGCCGCCGAGTGGAAGGTGCGCGCCGCGACCCGGCCCGCGCCGAGCGCCCGCAGCCGGCCGCGGAGCTCCCCCGCGGCGCGCGTCGTGAAGGTGAGCGCCATCACCCGATCGGGCGTGTAGACGCCCGAGGCGACACCGTGGGCGATGCGGTGGGTGAGCGTGCGCGTCTTGCCGGTGCCCGCGCCCGCGAGGATGCAGACCGGCCCGAGCAGCGTCTCCGCGGCGAGCCGCTGCTGCGCGTCGAGCGCGTCGAGCAGCTCGCTCACGCGGGGTCCTCGAGCGCGCCGCCGAACCAGTCCTCCACGATCGCCCGCGCGATCGACGCGGGGCCCGGCAGCAGCACCGCGCCGCCCGCGACCTCGGCCGCGAGCTCGGCCCGCGTGAACCAGCGCAGCTCCCGCAGCTCCGTGCCGTCGGGCCGCGGCTCCGTCGACGCACCCGGCGCGACGCGCGCCTCGAACCCGACCATGAGCGAGGCGGGGAACGGCCACGGCTGGCTCCCGCGGTACTCGGGGTCGGCCACCACGAGCCCCGCCTCCTCGAAGATCTCGCGGATGACGGCGGCCTCGAGCGACTCGCCCGGCTCCACGAACCCGGCGAGCAGCGAGAAACGCCGCGCGTCCCACTCGACGTTCGAGCCGAGCAGGATGCGGTCATCGTCATCGAGCACCGCGACGATGACGGCCGGATCGGTGCGCGGATAGCTCTCCCGCCCGGTCGACGGGTCGACCCGCACCCAGCCCGCCTGCGCGACGGTCGTCGGCTCGCCCGTCGCCGAGGAGAACGCCGCCGTGCCGTGCCAGTTCGCGAGCGCGAGCGCCTGCGTGAAGAGCCCCGCGTCGCGAGGCGCGAGCAACGCGCCCACGCGCCGCAGGTCGAGCCAGCTGCCCTCGGCGCCGAGGCGCGCGGCATCCCCCTCCGACACGACGAGGGCGAGCACCGCGGCGCCCCGCTCCAGGTCGGCGGATGCGGCGCGCGCCCGCCCGAGGAACACCACGGCATCCGGATCCGCCTCGAGGCGCGCCGGGTCGACGAGTGCGAGCGCCCCCGACTCAGTGCCGAGGGCGCGTCCCTCGTGCAGCACCACGAGGCGCGTGCCGGGCTCCTCGAGCAGCGCCGGGACGTCGCCGAGGCGCGAGAGGTAGTCGCGATCGAGCTCGGAGCGCGACAGCGCGGGGGCGACCGCGGGGCGCCGCGCGGGCCGAACCGACCCGTCCGTCGAACCGCTCATCCGCATCCCATCCCTCGCCCCGTGACGCCTGTGAGAACCGCGCGTCGGGCGTGGCGTGCCGGGCGGCCGGGGCGGGGCAGACCTACCCTGTCGCCATGGCCAGATCCCACCTCACTCTAGCGGCGCTCGCCACCTCGGCCGTCGCGGAGCTCGACGTCGTGGGTGCGGCGCCGTTCGGCTCCGCGGGACGCGGCGACTTCGACGCGGCCGTCATCACGGGGCGCGACGGACGCCACTGGATCGTGCGCGTTCCGCGCTCGGAGCGCGCCGAGCAGCAGCAGTCCGCCGACCTCGTCGCCCTCCGCGCGCTCAGCCAGGGCGTGCGCGCCCGGCTGCCGTTCGCGGTCACCACCTTCGCGGGCCAGACGCCCGTCGACGGCACGCGGGCCATCGTCTCCGAGTTCGTCTACGGCACCCCCGTCACGGGCGCCGGCATCGACCTCGCGCTCGGCACCTCCATCGGCGAGGCGATCGCCGCCATCCACGCGCTCCCCACGAGCCTCGTCACGGATGCCGGGCTTCCCGCGTACGCGGCCGCCGACGCCCACCGCGCCGCGCTCGCACTCATCGACCGCGCCACCGCGACGAGCCTCGTGCCCGCGGCGCTGCAGAGCCGCTGGGAGCAGGCGGGCGAGGACGCCGAGCTCTGGCAGTTCACACCGACGGTCGTCAACGGCGACCTCGGCTCCGCCTCGTTCCTCGCCCACTCGGGCGACGTCACGGGGCTGCTCGGCTGGCACGCGCTGCGCGTCGCCGACCCGGCGAGCGACCTCTCCTGGGCGGTCGGCCTCCGCCGGGACGGGGTCGCGGATGCCGTCTTCGACGCCTACATGCGCGTGCGCGGCGGCGTCGACCGCCGCCTCCGTCAGCGGGCCACCCTGCTCTCGGAGCTCGAGGTCGCGCGCTGGCTGCTGCACGGCACCGAGCAGCGCTCCACCGAGATCGTCGACGACGCCGTGCGGATGATGTCGCGCCTCGTCGACGAGCGGCTCAGCGACACCGCCGAGTCGATCTCGCCGCCCACGCTCCCCGTGCTCGCGGTGGACGAGGTCGAGGCGCTGCTCGACCGCGCGGAGCGCGTCTCCTAGCCGTCCCCCGACGCGACCCCCGGCGCACGCTCGCCCCGCCGATCGGTAGCGCCGCCGCGACGGCCGTCCACCCCGCCGGTTGAGTAGCGCGCCGCCGCGAAGCGACGGCACGCGTATCGAAACCCTCCGCACCACGGATGGCGACCGGGCAGACATGCCCACACGCGGCCCGCGTGCCGAGGGCCTCGATACACCGCCGCTGTCGCGGCGGCACTCGACCAGCGGAAGGGCGCGACGCGGCGCACGCCTGAGCGCGGCGGCGGTGGGGATCGGTCTGCGAGACGCTGGCAGCGGGTCTGGCGGGAGCGCGCCGTTCAGGTGCGCGGGGGCATGCGGCTCGCAAGCCGATCCCCGCCGCCGCGACCCGCGAAGGGAGCCCTACACCGCCTCCGGGCGGCGCACGATCGTGACCAGGCGCCGCGGCCGGCGCAGGTCGACGCGGATCTGAAGCTGGTGCCCACGCGCCAGCACGACGCCCACCACCAGCGCGACGAGCAGCGGCACGGCGCCCGCCACGAGGAACGCCGCCGGCCCGCCGAAGCTCTGGGCGACCCACCCCATGATGACGCCGCCCGCGGCCTGCCCTCCCATGAGCACCATGATGTAGAACGACACGACGCGTCCGCGGATGGCGGGGTTGGTCGACAGCTGGGTGAGGGCCTCCGCGCTCATCGCGAACAGCAGCCGGGTGACGCCGACCCCGACGAGGGCCGACAGGAACACCGGGTACCAGCCGTCCCATCCGGCGAGCATCGTGACCACGCCGTAGACGATCGCGAAACCGACGACATCCCGCAGTCGCAGGCTGCGCCGCCGGGACGAGAGGATCGCGCCGAGGAATGCGCCGCCCGCGCACAGCGAGTTGTAGAGGCCGTACCCGGTCGCGCCCGTGCCGTAGGTGTCGTCGGCGGCGGAGGCGAGCAGCACGGGCAGGTTCATGCCGAAGGTGGAGACGGCGGCGAGTAGCACGAGGGTCCAGCGGATGGCGGGCTTGCGCCACGCGTAGCGCATCGCCTCGCGGATCTGGCCGCGTGAGCGCGGCTGCTTGGGGGTCGGCACGAGCTCGTGGCCGCGCATGAGGGAGATGGCGAGCACGGCGATCGCGGTCGTGCCGGCGTTGATCGCGATCGACCACCCGGAGCCGATGGCGGCGATGAGCACGCCCGAGAGCGCGGGGCCGAGCAGACCGCCGAGGTGGAAGGTGGTCGCGTTGAGGCTGATGGCACCGCGCAGCCGAGCCGTGCCGACCATCTCCGACACGAACGCCGAACGGCTGGGGCCCTCGATGGCGCCCGCCATCCCGCCGATGGCGGCGATGAGCATGACCTGCCACACGACGACGTGGCCGCTCAGCACGAGCAGGGCCAGCACGCCGTTGGAGACGGTCGCGACGAGCTGCGTCGTGAGCAGCACGCGACGGCGGGGCAGCCGGTCCGACAGCACACCCGCCCACGGCCCGAGCAGCAGGGTGGGCGCGAACTGGAGCGCGACGGCGACACCGACGAGCGCGACGTCGCCGGTGAGCTCGAGCACGAGCCAGTCGATGGCGACGCGCGCCATCCATCCGCCCGTGCTGCCGAGCATGAGGGCGCCGAGGTAGAGCCGGTAGTTGTAGGCGGCGAGCGCGGCGAAGCTCTCGCGGAAGCTCGGGCGGCGGTCGAAGACGGGGATGGGCTCGGTCACCGGATACGGCACGCCGCCGAGGTCGGGCGGCGGCGGAGCGGGTGACACGGTTCAAGGCTAGATAGCCCGTGACATTACTGCGAGCTATGGTGGCTATAACTCCTATTCGATTGCCGAATGGAAGGTTCCGGATGTTCGACCCCGCGCTGCTGCGCACCTTCGTCGCGGTCGCCGACACGGCCAGCTTCACGCGCGCCGCCGAACTGCTCGGCATCAGCCAGCCGACCGTCAGCCAGCAGGTGCGCCGGCTCGAGAACGCGGCCGGGCGCATCCTCGTGGCGCGCGACACACGCGCGGTGCGGCTCACCGACAACGGGGATGCGATGCTCGGTTTCGCCCGCACCATCCTCGCCGCCCACGACGAGGCCGCCGCGTACTTCGTCGGCTCGGCCATGCGCGGGCGCCTGCGGTTCGGCGCGGCCGACGACCTCGCCCTCACCCATCTGCCGCAGGTGCTCCGCGACTTCCGGCAGCTGTACCCGCAGATCAACCTCGAGCTGACCGTCGGCCAGAGCGGCTACCTCGCGCGCCGGCTCAGCGCCGGTCAGCTGGACCTCGTCTACGTCAAACAGGACCCGGGCAGCGGCGAGGGACGCACCGTGCGCCGCGAGCGTCTCGTCTGGGTCGCCCACCGCTCCCTGCGGCTCGAGCCCACCGCGACCGTGCCGCTCATCGTCTACCAGGCGCCCAGCTACTCGCGTGACACCGCGATCCGCGCGCTCGAGGACTCCGGACGCACCTGGCGCATCACCTGCAACGTGCGCGAGGTCAACGGTGCCCTCGCCGCCCTGCGCGCGGGCATCGGCATCGCCGTGTTTCCCCGCGTGCTCATCCCCGACGACCTCGTCGAGGTCACGGGTGCGTTCGAGCTGCCGCGGCTCGGCGAGGTCGACTTCACGCTGCTCGCCAACCCGCGCTCCGCCCGCGAGCCCGCCGACGCCCTCGCGAACGCGATCCACGCGACCGCGCGGTGACCGACGCCGCCTCCGCCACTCCGCCCCCTCGGCTCCCTCCTCCCCCCTCCGTCCTCTTCATCCCCTCCGCCGCCTCCGCCCCTCCTCGGTCGAGAAATGCAGGAGCCCCGTCGCCCCCCACTCCAGAAATGCAGGAGCCCCATCGCCCCCTAACTCCAGAAATGCAGGAGAAGACACCGGATGTGAGCCGCGCGGCCGCGGATACGGGGCGCTCTCCCCCCACCTCCTGCATTTCTGGAAGAGGGCGGAGGGCAGCTCCTGCATTCCTGGATGAGGACGGAGGCCGGCTCCTGCATTTCTCCACGGAGGCCAGTGAATTCTCCCCGGAGGCGAGAGCGGTTCCCTCCGCTTGCGGCGCCGAGCCGCGCGCGACACCGCGGCATGCACGACGTTCCGGGGGCGGGGGTCAGGCGGGGAACACCGCGCGCCAGCGGGCGAGCAGCTCCTCCTCGGTGTCGATGTGCTCGGGGCGGATGACGCGGTCGTCCTGCACGAAGTAGAACGCCGCGTCGATGAGCGAGGGGTCGATGCCCTCCCACCGCGCATACGCGAGCCGGTAGAGGGCGAGCTGCAGCTGCTTGCGCTCCAGATCGGCGTCATCCCGCGGCGCCTTGCCCGTCTTCCAGTCGACCACCTCCAACCGGTCGCCGTGCCGGTAGACGGCGTCGATCTTGCAGATCACGACGCGACCGTCGAAGGGGAGGTGGATCTCGCGCTCCACCTCGACGGGCGCGAGCTGCGCCCAGGGGGAGCGCTCGAAGGTGGCCTGCAGCTCGGCGAGCCGCTCCGCGTCCACGACCTCGCCCTCGTCGTCGAGCTCGAAGGGGGCCGCATCCAGCTCGTCGGAGCCGCCCAGGCGTCCGTAACGCTCCTCCACCCAGGAGTGGAAGAGCGTGCCGAGCCGCGTCGCCCGGTAGGGGCGCTCGGGCATCGGGCGCCGCAGCTCCGCCGCGACGGCGTCCGGATCGGTCACGTAGTCCTTGAACGCCGACGCCGGGATGCGCACCGGCAACGGCACGACGCCCTCGCGGGTGCGACGCCGCTCCCGCTCCTCGAGCAGCAGCTCGGTCTCGCGCGCCCACCGCCCGGCGAGGGCCGGCCGCGTCACCCGCACGCGCTCGGCCGCGGCGCGTACCGCGGCGCCACGCGAGCCGAACGGCTCGTTCGGCCACACCGTCCACTCCGCCTCCGCGCCCTCGGGCGGCTCGTCGGTCGCGGATGCGGCGGGCGGCTCCGCCACGATGCCCGCCGCTGCGAGCTCGAGCAGGAACCCGCTCGGCGTGCGCGGCTTCTTCTGGCCGGCCCAGAACGAGCCCGACACCAGCAGGTGGTCGCGCGCGCGGGTGACGGCGACGTAGGCGAGGCGCCGCTCCTCGGCCCGGTAGTGCTCGACCACGTCCCCGCGGAACCCCTTGACGGCGTCGACGTACTCCTTGCGGGTGGTGACGGCGTCGAGGTCGAGGCGCGGCAGCTGCGCCCGGTCGCCCCGCTCCGGCCACGGGAAGCGCCCGAAGCCGAGCCATCCGCCGTACCCCTCGATCGGCGCCGCCGGCAGCTCGTCCTCCACCCAGCGCGACACCGCCACGATGTCCCACTCGAGCCCCTTGGCCCCGTGGATGGTCAGCACCTGCACGGTTCCGGGCTCCGGATCTTCGGGGCGCGGGGTGAGATCCTCGCGCTGCTCGGCCTCCCGCAACCAGGCGAGGAAGCCCGCGAGCGTCGCCGTCTCGGCGATCGCCAGATAGCCCGACAGCGCGTCGAGCAGGGCGTCGAGGTTCGCCTCCCCCGCCGTGCGCGTCTCGTTGGCGGCGAGCTCGATGTCGAGGCGCAGCTCGTGCGCGACGAGCACGAGCAGCTCCGGCAGCTCGAGCGCGGCGCGCGAGCGGAGCCGGTCGAAGGTCGCCGCGGCCGACCGCAGTCGCGCGAGGCCCTCCGCGCTGAAGGCCTCGAGGACCCGATGCCCCTCGGCGGCACGACCCACGAACTCGAGCGCGTCGACGATGGAGCCGCCCTCGTCGCCGGCGACCGACTCGCCGAGCCGCTGCTGCACCTCGTCCGACAAGATGCCGCTCTCGGCGCTGTCGTGGCGGGACAGCCATCCGGCCACGTCGCGCAGCGCGTCGAGGTCGGCGACGCCGATGCGCCAGCGCGCGCCCGCGAGCAGCCGCAGCAGCTCGAGGCCCGCATCCGGGTCGTCGAGCACGCGCAGGGCGCTCACCAGGTCGGCGATCTCGGGCTCGGCGAGCAGCCCACCGACGCCGAGCACGTGATACGGCACCCCCGCGGCGCGGAGCGCGTCGAGGAAGTGCGGTTGCGTCTTGCGCGCCCGCAGCAGGAGGGCGGCGGATGCGGGGCGCCCGGTGCGCGCGCGGGCCTCGGCGAGCCGGTCGCGCAGCCAGCCCGCCACCGCCTCCGCCTCCTCGGCGACCGTCTCGGGGTAGACGCTCGAGACGGCGAACCCGCTCGCTCCGGGGCGCGCCTCGAGCGTCGGCACCTCGGCGCCCTCGCCCGTGCTCGCCCCCACGAGGGTGTTCGCCGCGTCGAGGATGCTGGTGCCGTTGCGCCAGCTCGTCGCCAGCGTGAACCGGGTCGCCGGCTCGCCGTCGCGGCGCCGGAACCGGGGGCGGAACTCGCGCAGGTTGGAGGCGCTCGCGCCGCGCCATCCGTAGATCGACTGGTTCGGGTCGCCCACCGCCGTGACCGGCGTGCCGGCGAAGAGCTCGGACAGCAGCTCCGTCTGCACGACGGAGGTGTCCTGGTACTCGTCGAGCAGCACGACGCGGAAGCGCGCGCGGAGCTCGTCGATCGCGGCGCGCCGGGCGCGCACCGCATGGAGCGCGAGCACCACCTGGTCGGCGTAGTCGACCGCCCCCCGCAGCCGCTTGGCCCGCTCGTACTCGGCCGCGAGGTCGACGAGCAGCTCGAGCTGCGCGACCTCGCGCATCCGCTCGACGTCGGACGCGTACTCGGCCTTGCCGCCGAGCGGCAGCTCGGGGAGCCCGGCGAAGCGACGCCCGATGGCGCGCACGCGCTCGGGGTCGGCGTCGTTGTCGGCGATGCCCCGCGCGATCTGCAGCGTCGCCTCGACGACGGAGTCGAGCCGCTTGTCGAGCTGCTCGAGTCGCGGGTCGTCACTGCGCACGACGACGTTGCGGGCGAGCTGCCACGCCGCCGCCTCGCCGAGCACCACGCCGTCGCCGTCGCGGCCGAGCACGAGGGCGTTGTCGCGGAACACGGCGCTCGCGAAGGAGTTGTAGGTGGAGATCTCGGGGGCGTCGAAGAGGTCGTGGTCGTCGGGCGCGAGGCCCGCGGTGTGGAGCTCGGCGAGCCGGGTGCGGATGCGGTCGGCCAGCTCGCCAGCCGCCTTGCGCGTGAAGGTGAGGCCGAGAACCTCAGCGGGCTTCAGGTGCCGGTTGGCGACGAGCCACAGCACGCGGTTCGCCATCGTCTCCGTCTTGCCGGATCCGGCGCCCGCCACGACGAGCGCGGGCTCGGCCGGGTCGGCCTCGATGACGGCCTCCTGCTCGCGCGTCGGGTAGCGCACCTCCTCACCCCGCACCTCGGCGAGCGCCTCCGCGATGCGCCGCGCACTCACCTCAGTCATGCGTCACCTCCGGAACCCGCGGGAGCAGCGACTCGGGGACGGGCTTGCCGCGGAACTCCCGCGCCTCCCGCGGGCCGGGGAAGCTGGCCGCCGCCATGAGCTGGGCGGCCTCGAGGATCCGCTCGCGGAACCCGGCGAGCGCCTCCTCGTCGAGCACGAGCTGCACGCCCTCGCGGTAGAGCTTGCCGCGCACCCCCGACTTCACGAACACGAGCTTGGCGCCGCCCGCGCGGTGCTCGCCGTGCGGCGCGAGGAAGGCGTCGAGCACGCCCTCCCGGTAGGCGAGCTGGTAGGTGGCGAGCTGCGGATGCACGTCGATCGCCGGCTGCGAGGTCTCGGGGGTGCCCGTCTTGAGGTCGACGATGACCACCTCCCCGTTCGGCGCGAGCTCGACGCGGTCGATGCTGCCCGAGACGATCACCTCCTCGGTGAGCGGGAAGCGGAACCTGCCCTCAGCGGCGACGAGGGTCTTGCCGTCGGCGGCGAAGTCGCGCAGGTACTCCGCGAGCGCCCGGACGAGGCCGAGCGTCGCGCGACGCTGGAACTCGGCGATCCAGGGCGCGTCGAAGGGCAGCTCGGGCCAGCGGCGCTCCACCTGCGCCCAGAGCGCCTCGACCTCGGGCGACTCGGCGGTCTCCATCGCCCAGTGCACGATCGTGCCGACGCTCATCGCGATCGACGAGCTGCCGCCGGCGAGACGCGAGACTGCCCAGTCGAGGGGCGACTCCTCGACGTTCGCGAGCTGCGAGGGCGACACGCGCACCGCCTCGCCCGAGAACAGCGGCGCATCCGTCGACGGCGCGCGCAGGCCGAGCCACTCGTCGGGATGCGCGCCGGGCAGCTGATGCTCGGCGAGCAGCGCGAGGAGCGCCGCGGACTCGCGCGCCTCCGACCCCGTCGCCTCGGCGCGCACGAGGTCGCGGCGCAGCAGGCCCGTCACCCCGCGCAGGGTGAGGGGGGCGGTGCTCAGCCGCGGCTGGCCGCCATCCTGCGGGCGCAGCAGCTCGACCGCGTCCGGCGCGAGCGAGAACAGCACGCTCGAGGTCTCGTCGTCGTTGTCGACGGCGGCGAGCAGGACCCGCTCGGATGCGCGCGAGACCGCGAGCGCGAACATGCGCAGCTCGTCGTCGAGCACGAGCTTGCGTTCGTCGATCGATCCCGCATCACGCCCCTCCAGCACGCGGACCAGGCGCTGCGGTGCGAGCAGCGAGCCGCGGGGGCGCAGGTTCGGCCAGGCGCCGTCCTGGAGGGATGCGACGACGACCGTGCGGAACTCGAGCCCGACGAGCGCGGAGGGCGTCGCGACGAGCACGGCGTCGTCGACGCGGGGCGGTGCGAGCAGGTCGTCGGCGATGTCGGAGTCGAGCACGTGCTCGAGGAAGGTGTCGGGCCTGTCGACGGGACGCTGCTCCACGTAGCGCTTGGCGGCGGCGAACAGGGCGACGACGCCGTCGAGGTCGCGGTTCGCCTCGGCGGCCTCGATGCCGGAGCCGAGCGCCGCGCGCCGCCAGCGCTCGGCGACGCCGCTGCGCTCCCACGCCGTCCACAGCAGCTCCTCGATCGTGGCCTCGGCCGCCATGCCGCGCAGCGCCTCGAGGGTCTCGGCGAGCCGCGCCGCGCGCTTGGCCGCGCGACCCTCGATCGTCGCGAGCCGTCCGGGCGCGGCGAGCGCCTCCGCCACGAGCTCCGCCCCCGGACGGATGCCGCCGCCCGCGAGCTCCTCGTGGCGGAGGGCGAGCCGCAACCGGCGGAGGCCGAGCGGGTCGAGCCCGCCGAAGGGGCCCGTGAGCAGCTCGGCCGCCGTCTCGGGGTCAAGCGGACGGCGGCCGATGCCGACCTCCACGAGCGCGAGCAGGGCGCGCGGGGCGGGATCGTCGCGCAGCGGGGTGCCCCGCCCCGTCGTGCGCGTGGGCACCTCGGCTCGCGCGAGCGCGCGGGCGAGCTCGGGGATCTGCGCGCCCGACCGCACCACGACCGCGAGTCGCGACCACGGAACGCCGTGCAGCAGGTGCTCCTCGCGCAGCACCCGTGCGATCGCGGCCGCGTGCCGCGCGGGCGTGGTCGCCCGCAGCGTCGCGATGGCCGGGCGATCCGGATGCCGCTCCGCCGCGTCGCCTGCGACCGTCGCCCGCCGCTGCGGTCCGGCCGCCGCGGTGCCGATGCGCTCGACGATGCGCGCGACAAGCGCGCGCAGCTCGGGCCCGCCGCGGTGCACGGTACCGAGCACGAGCCGGTCGCCCTCGGCGAGGCCGATGCGCTCCGCGAAGCGGCCCACCGCGTCCGCCTCGCCGCCGCGGAAGGCGTTCGCGGCGATGTCGGGGTCGCCGAAGGCGATCACCGCGACCCCGCGGTCGACGAGGGCGCGCAGCACGGCCATCGTCGACTCGGTGGCCTCCTGCAGGTCGTCGACGAGCACGAGGCGCAGCCGTGACACGCGGTCGCCCTCGGCACCCTCCCGGATGGCGCGCACCGCGAAGCTCACGAACTCGGCCGCGTCGAACTGCTCGGGCCGGTTCTGCGCCTGGAGCGCCGAGTACTCGGCCAGGAAGTCGGCGGCCGCGGCCCAGTCGGGACGCTCCGCCTCGCGGGCGAGCTCGCGGATGCGGCGCGCATCGGCGCCGTACTCGGTCGCGCGTGCCATGAACTCGCGCAGCTCGCTGCGGAACCCGCGCAGCTCGCGCACCTCGGGTGTGAGCGGCTCGGGCCAGTCGGGGCCCGTGCCGTCGGCGAGGTGCCCCGCCAGATAGGCGGCGATGTCGGCGTCCTGCTCGGTGCCCGTGAGGAGCCGGGGCGCCGGGCGCCCCGCGGCGCGCGCCTCGGCCCCGACGACCTCGAAGGCGAGCGACGCGACCGTGCGCGCGAGCGGGCCGTCGGTCGGCACCCCGATGCGACGTGCGAGACCGTCGCGCAGGCGCGCCGCCGAGGCGCGCGAGGGGGCGAGCACGAGCAGCTCGCCGGGAGCCCAGCCCCGCGCCACCCGGTCGGCGACGAGCTCGACGAGCGTCGTGGTCTTGCCCGTGCCGGGCGCCCCGAGCACCGCGGCCGAGCGCCCGTCGGGAAGCGCGAGCACCGCGCGCTGCGAGGCGTCGAGCTCGATCGTCCCGACGGCCTCGGGCGCGTCGACGACGAAGCGGGTACCGGGCATGCCGCTACCGTAGCGGGCGGCGGCGACACCGCATCCGCTCGCCTCCGCCGCCGCGTGCGGCGGGTTTTCCGCCCACGGTGAACGCCCCGGATGCGGCCCGTCGGCATCCTCTACGCTCGTCACGTGGACATTCGCATCGGTATCGCCAACACCGCCCGCGAGCTCTCCTTCGAGAGCGCGCAGACCGCCGCCGAGGTCGAGAAGGCCGTCGCCGCGGCGCTCGGATCCGACGCGAAGTTCCTCAGCCTCAGCGACGACAAGGGCAAGGTCTACCTCGTGCCGACCGCCTCGCTCGCCTACGTCGAGATCGGCGGCGGCGAGAGCCGTCGCGTCGGCTTCGTCGCCTAGCCCCCGACTCGCCTAGGATCGGCGCGTGGAGATCGTCTTCGTCACCGTCATCGGCGCCGGCATCGGGGGCGTCATCCGCTACCTCATCCCCGGACGCCGCAGCTACGGCCTCGCCCTGCTGCCCGCCGTCGGCGCGGCTGCGACCGCGGCCGCCTGGGCGATCCTGGTCTGGCTCGGCTGGCCCTTCGACGGCGGCTGGATCTGGACCGTCTCGATCCTCGCGGGGCTCGCCGCCGACCTCGCGGTGGCGCTCATCCTGCCGCGCGTGCGCGACGCCGCCGACTCCCGCGCCCTGCACGAGCTCTCGGGCGGCCGCCTCTAGCTGCGTGCCGACCGCTAGGCGGTCAGGCCGAGCTTGTCCATGCGGCGGGTGTGGGCCGCGATGAGCTCCGTGAACACCGGGTCCACCTTCTCCTCCACGGACGCCGACGGGTGCTGCTCGATCGCGAGCCGCGCCACGAGCATCGTGTCGCCCACGAGCCGACGGCCCCACATCGCGAGCCGCGACGCGAGCCGCGGGTTCTCCTCGATCGCGAGCCGCAGCTCCTCGACGAGCACCTCTTCGCCCTCGCGCCCCTGCAGCAGCTCCGCCGCGCGGTCGTCGAGGTCGTCCGGCAGCCCCGAGGCGAGCCCCGCGAAGAAGTCGAGCAGGAAGCCGTTCGTGAGGTAGCAGGTCACGAGGATCTCGTACCAGTCGGCGCCCTTCGTGCGGCGCTGGTAGTCGTCCAGCGGCAGCCGGAACGGCTCCATCTCCGCGGCCGGGTCCACGCCCAGCCGGTCGAGCTCCGCCACGAGCCCCTCGTGCATCCGCAGCATCTCGGATGCCGCGCGCGCGAGCCGCGACTTCGCATCCGTCGTCGGGGCGGTCGTCACCGCGCGGCCGAGGTTCTCGAACAGCACGATCGTCAGGTACGCCGTCTGACCGAGGAACCGGGCGGGCGCCGGGGCGAGCTCGCGCAGCTCCACCCGGGCGACGGCGACGGCCTCCGAGCGGGGGGCGACGCGGAGCGTCCCCGGGCGCGGACGCGAACGACGACGGAACCAGGCCACCGGTTCAGTGTAGGAGGTCGCGCCGCCGCCCGCGGCGTCCCGCACGACTCGCCCGGTAGACTGGCACCCTCCCCTACCCAGACAGGTATTCCTTGACTTTCCGCGATCTCAACATCGACCAGGACATGGTCGACGCACTGGCCGCCAAGGGCATCATCGAGCCCTTCCCGATCCAGACCCAGACCATCCCCCTCGGCCTCGCCAAGCAGGACATCATCGGCCAGGCGAAGACCGGCACCGGCAAGACCTTCGGCTTCGGCCTCCCCGTCATCCAGGCCCTCGGCGAGAACCCCGAGCCCGGTGTGAAGGCGCTCATCGTCGTGCCCACGCGCGAGCTGTGCGTGCAGGTCGCCGAGGACCTCGAGCTCGCCGCATCCAACCGCCCCACCCAGGTCGTCGCCATCTACGGCGGCAAGGCCTACGAGGGCCAGGTGGAGGCGCTCAAGGCGGGCGCCCAGATCGTCGTCGGCACCCCCGGCCGTCTGCTCGACCTCGCGAGCCAGCGCCTGCTGTCGCTGGCGAACGTGCAGGTCATGGTGCTCGACGAGGCCGACAAGATGCTCGACCTCGGCTTCCTCCCGGATGTCGAGAAGCTCTTCGCGCAGACCCCGGCCACCCGCCACACGATGCTGTTCTCGGCCACCATGCCCGGCCCCGTGGTCGCGCTGGCCCGCCGCTTCATGAACCGGCCCATCCACATCCGCGCGAACGACCCCGACGAGGGGCTCACGCAGGCCAACATCAAGCACGTCATCTACCGGGCGCACGCGCTCGACAAGGACGAGGTCATCTCGCGCATCCTGCAGGCGGAGGGGCGCGGCAAGACGGTCATCTTCACGCGCACCAAGCGCGCGGCGCAGAAGCTCGTCGAGGAGCTGAGCGACCGCGGCTTCAACGCGGGCGCCGTGCACGGCGACATGAGCCAGGACGCGCGCGAGCGCTCCATGGCGGCGTTCAAGGCGGGCAAGAAGGACATCCTCATCGCGACGGATGTGGCGGCGCGCGGCATCGACGTCAACGACGTCACGCACGTCATCAACCACACCGTGCCGGACGACCCCGACACCTACCTGCACCGCGCGGGCCGCACGGGGCGCGCGGGCAAGACCGGCATCGCCGTGACGTTCGTCGACTGGGACGACATGCACAAGTGGGGCCTCATCAACCGGGGGCTCGACTTCGGCATCCCCGAGCCGACCGAGACCTACTCCTCGTCACCGCACCTGTACACCGACCTCGACATCCCGGAGGGCACGAAGGGGCGGCTGAAGCCCGCCGCCGCGCGCCCGCCGCGCGAGGGCTCCGGCTCCGCGGCCGGATCGGGATCGGGTTCGGGCGAGGGCCGCTCGAGGCGCCGCACCCGCGGCGGCGGCTCGGGCGACAAGCCCGCCGCGCGCCCCGAGGGCGCGGGCACGCACGACGGCAAGGGCCACGAGCACCACGACGGCAACGCCGCTCCGGCCAAGCGCCGCCGGCGGCGGCGCCGCAGCGGGGGCGCCGCGGGCGCTCCCACCCCGCCCCCCGCGGGCTGACGCGGCGCGAGAGCCTCGCGCCTCAGCGGGGCTCGGTGCGGAACGGCGCGGAGCCCGTCGCGCGCGCGACGATCGCCGCGTAGACCTCGGGCGCCGTGGTGTTCTCGCCGAGACGGTTGGGCTTGCCGGCCCCGTGATAGTCGCTCGACCCGGTCGTGACGAGACCGAAGCGGGACGCGAGCTCCGCCCAGTGGCGGCGCGACTCGGGCGGGTTGTCGCGGTGGTCGAGCTCCAGGCCGAACAGTCCGGCGTCGACGAGGGCCCGCATCCGCGCGTCCGACAGCACGCGCTGCGGACCGCGGGCGCCCGGATGCGCGATGACCGCGACCCCGCCCGCGTCGGTGATGAGGCGCACGCCGTCCACGGGGGGCGGCGCCTCGTGGGGGCGGTAGTAGCCGCCCCGCCAGTGCAGGATCGTGCGGAACGCCGCCGAGCGGTCGGGCACGTGGCCGCGCACCACGAGGGCATCAGCGATGTGGGGGCGGCCGATGGTCGCATCCGGGGTCGCCTGGGCGAGCACGTCCTCCCAGTCGAGGGCGTAGTCGCGCGAGATGCGCTGCACCATCGACTCCGCCCGGTGCAGGCGCTCCGCGCGGATGGCGGCGGTCGCCTCCACCAGGGCGGCGTCGGCGGGGTCGACGAGGTATCCGAGGATGTGCACGCTCGCGTAGTCGAGCTGCGTCGACAGCTCGATGCCGGGAACGAGCTCGAGGCCCGTGCCGTCGGCGGCGACGAACGCCTGATCCCAGCCTGCCGTCGAGTCGTGGTCGGTGATCGCGAGCACCCCGAGGCCGGCGGCGACACCCGCGGCGACGAGCTCGGCGGGTGTCTCCGTGCCGTCCGACACGCTCGAGTGCGCATGCAGGTCGATCGGTCCGGGCATCCCCTCATGCTAGGCCGCGGCGCTTCGCGTCGCAGAAGCAGGCTGGGTCGCCGTCGATCTCCTTCCCAGCGGCGCTCGGAGCGCTTTCAGCCTGTAGTTCCGACGTGCACCTAGGCTCGATGCGATGATCCGACGCATCCTCGCCGCCGCGATCACCCTCGCCCTCGCCGCCCTGCTGCTCGTCGCCTGCTGGCCACAGCTGCTCGGGCTCGAGCAGACGATGGGGGTCGTGCAGCTCGTCGCGCTCCGCGGGATCGCGGCTCTCGTCGCCGTGCTCGCGGCGGTGCTGCTGACGCTCTTCGCACTGCTGTCGCTGCGCGCGCGGCGCTTCTTCGCCGGGCTCGCGGTGCTGCTGCTCATCTTCGCGGTGGTGTCGACGGGTGTGCTCGCGATCCGCGGCTTCGGCGGCGGCGCGTTCCAGACCACCGCCGACGGCGACCTCGTCGTCCTGTCGTGGAACACCCTCGGCGACGCGCCCGGCGCGGAGGCCATCGCCTCCCTCGCGCTCGAGAACGAGACCGACGTCGTGGCGCTGCCCGAGACCAGCCACGAGGCGGGCGAGCGGGTGCGCGTCCTCATGGAGAACGCGGGCCGCCCCATGCAGCTGCTCGAGAAGCGGTACGACACGGTCTCGAAGGCGCGCTCCACCGTGCTGCTCGTCAGCACCGCCCTCGGCGAGTACCGCATCGACGAGGAGGTCGGTTCGACCCCGACCCTCCCGAGCGTCGTCGCCGTTCCGGTCGACGGGAGCGGGCCGACGCTCGTCGCGGCCCACCCGGTGGCGCCCGTCCCCGGAGAGATGGAGAACTGGCGCGACGGCCTCGCGTGGCTCGCCGCGCGCTGCGACGACCCCGACGCCGACGTGATCGTCGCGGGCGACCTGAACTCGACGATCGACCACTGGGCCCGCTTCGGATCGGATGTGGGCCTCGCCTCCTGCCGCGACGCCGCACGTGCGGTGGGCGCGGCGGCGCTCGGCACCTGGCCCACCCTCATGCCGGCCGTCCTCGCCGCGCCCATCGACCACGTGCTCGCGACGGACGCGTGGGAGCCGATCGGATTCCGCGTGGTCGAGTCGCAGGACGGCGCGGGGTCCGATCACCGCCCGATCCTCGCGCAGCTGCGCCCCGCATCCGGCTGACGGTCCGCGGTGGGAGGATGGGGGCATGGCTGACAGCACCCCCGTCGACACCGTCGCGACCGCCACCACCCCGGCGACCGCGAACCGCTCCACGACCCCCACGTCGGACGCCTTCCGCGAGTTCATCTTCGGAGGCTGGGCCGAGCGTCCGGAGGTCGCCCCCTCGCCCCGCCCGCAGGCGGCGTTCGCCGCTGCCCGCCGGATGCGGCTCGCCGCCCGGTTCCCGGGCGCGACGCTCGTGATCCCCGCGGGCCCCGCGAAGGTGCGCTCGAACGACACCGACTACCCGTACCGCGCGCACTCCGCCTTCTCGCATCTGACCGGCTGGGCGAGCGACACCGTCCCCGGTGCCGTGCTCGTGATCGGGCCGGGCGACGACGCCCCAGCGACCGTCTTCTTCACCCCCACGGCCGGCCGGGACTCGGACGAGTTCTACGCGAACGCGGCGATCGGCGAGTTCTGGACGGGGCCGCGCCCCTCGCTCGCGCACGTCGCCGCCGACCTCGCCCTCGAGACCCGCCCGCTCGCCGAGCTCGCGGCCGCGGGCGACGAGGTGCTCGTGCTGCGCGGCGTCGACGCCGCGGCCGACGAGCTCGCGTCCGCATCCGCCTCCGACGCCGAGCTGCTGCGCACCGTGAGCGAGCTGCGTCTCGTCAAGGACGAGTTCGAGATCGCCGAGATGCGCGCCGCGATCGACGCGACGCGCGCGGGCTTCGACGACGTCATCGCCGACTTCCCCCAGATCGTCGCCCACCCTCGCGGCGAGCGTCTCGTGGAGGGCACCTTCAACCGGCGCGCCCGCGCGGAGGGCAACACGGTCGGCTACGACACGATCGCCGCCTCAGGCCCGCACGCCTGCATCCTGCACTGGACGCGCAACGACGGGCCCGTGGTGCCCGGCGACCTGCTGCTGCTCGACGCGGGCGTCGAGCTCGACTCGCTCTACACGGCCGACATCACCCGCACCCTCCCGGTTTCGGGCACGTTCACCGAGGTGCAGCGGCGCGTCTACGAGGCGGTGCGGGAGGCGGCGGATGCGGCGTTCAGCATCGTCCGCCCCGGCATCCGGTTCCGCGAGATCCACGCCGAGGCGATGAAGGTGATCGCCGCGCGGACCGCCGAGTGGGGTTTCCTGCCGGTGAGCGCCGAGGAGTCGCTCGACCCCGACGCCCAGTACCACCGCCGCTACATGGTGCACGGCACGAGCCACCACCTCGGCATCGACGTGCACGACTGCGCCCAGGCCCGCCGCGAGTTGTACCTCGACGGCGTGCTCGAGCCCGGCATGGTGTTCACGATCGAGCCGGGCCTGTACTTCCAGCCCGACGACCTGACCGTGCCGGAGGAGTACCGCGGCATCGGCGTGCGCATCGAGGACGACATCCTGGTCACGGCCGACGGCGCCGAGAACCTGTCCGCCTCCATCCCGCGCACGGCGGACGAGGTGGAGGCCTGGCTGGCCGGCGCCTGACCGTCAGCGTCGCGGCAGGTTCTCCCGCGCGAACTCCAGGATCATCTCGGCGACCGGCACGGCGCTCCGGATCATCGCCTCGTGTCCGCGCTCCGGAACCTCGCGCAGCTCCGCTCCGGGAATCGACGCCGCCACGAACCGCGCCCACTCCCGCGGGACGACTCGATCGGTCTCGCCGCGGATGACGAGCGTGCGCGCCCGGACGAGCGGATAGCGCTCCTCCACGCGGTGCTCGAGCATCGTCCGGAGCTTGCGGACGAACCACCGTGGCCCCGCCTTCGCGTACTGCACGATCCCGAGGGCGAGCACCTTGGGGTGCTCTCCCCACAGGTCCTGCATCATCCGGAGTGCCTGCCGGCCCGCGGTCCGCTCGGCACGATTGACCGTCGGCGCGATGAGCACGATGCGGTCGCTGCACTCCGGATGCCGCACGACGGCCTCGACGACGACCTCGGTGCCCATCGAGTGGCCGACGAGAACCGGATCGGCGAGGCCGAGGGCGGAGACGAAGGCGGCGAGCAGCTCGCCCGTCTCACCCATGGAGTGCGCCGTCTCGGGCTCGGGCGAGTCGCCGAAGCCCGGCAGGTCGATCGCGTAGACGGTCGCGTGCGGGTCGAGCGCCTCGGCGAGCTCACGGAACACCCGGTGCCCCATCCCGATCCCGTGCACGAGCACGATCGCGTCGGAGCCCTCGCCCGAGCGGGTGTAGACCATCCGCGTCCCGCGCCAGCGGAACTCGAGATCCTGCTCCCCGCCCATCGCGCGGCCGCCGCTAGGCGGGGTTGCGCGCCAGCGCGTCCTGGGCGCGGGCCAGCTGCCCGGGCTCCAGGACGATCTGGTAGTTGGCGGCGATGACCTGCGACACCGACTCGAAGTCGCGGCTGCGGCGGCTCACGGCGTAGCCGATGAGCTGCAGGAAGAGGCCGAGGGCGGCGCCGATGAAGACGGCCGCCGCGAAGAGCTGCCAGGTGAAGGTGGGCGAGATGAGGCTCAGCAGCAGCCCCATGAAGATGCCGAGCCAGGCGCCCGACAGGATGCCGGACATCGCCGCCCGGTTCCAGGACCGCTTGCGGGTGACGATCTCGACGCTCGTGAGACCGTTGCCGACGATCGCGAGCTTCGCGACGGGGAAGTCGGCCTTCGCGAGCCGGTCGACGACCTTCTGGGCCTCCGGATAGCTGTCGTAGGTGCCGAGCACGTCGCCGTGCGGCACGGTCAGCGGGACGCCGGGACGCGCGAAGGGCGAGGGATTGCTCACCCCGTCATTCTCGCATCCGGCGGGTAGGGTTTTCCCGTGAGCGCCACGAGAGTCTTCGTCGCCCGACTGGCCGGGTGCTCCGTCTTCGACCCCAACGGCGACCGGGTCGGCAAGGTGCGCGACGTGCTCGTCGTCTACCGCCCCTCCGCCTCCCCGCGGGTCGTCGGCCTCATCGTGGAGATCCCCGGACGCCGCCGCGTCTTCGTCTCGATCGGCCGCGTCACGAGCATCGGCGCGGGCCAGATCATCACGACGGGCCTCATCAACCTGCGCCGCTTCGAGCAGCGCGGCGGTGAGGTGCGGGTGATCGCCGAGATGCTGGGCCGCCAGATGTCGCTGCGCGACGGATCGGGCCAGGCGACCATCGAGGACGTCGCGATCGAGGAGGCCGGCCCCGGTGAGTGGGTCGTGGGCGAGCTGTTCCTGCGCCGCCCGCGCAGCAACCCCGCCCCCTTCGGCAAGGGCACGACCGTGCTCGCCGGCTGGGACAAGGTCAGCGAGGTGAACGCGCCGGGCGAGGCGCAGTCTGCGGAGCAGCTCATCGCGACCTACGCCGACCTGCTGCCGGCCGACCTGGCATCCACCCTGCTCGACCTGCCCGAGGACCGCCGCTTCGAGGTGGCGGAGGAGCTGTCCGACGACCGGCTCGCCGACGCGCTCGAGGAGATGCCCGAGGACGACCAGGTGGAGATCCTCACCCAGCTCGACGACGAGCGCGCCGCCGACGTGCTCGACCAGATGCAGCCCGACGACGCCGCCGACCTCATCGCGCAGCTGCCCGAGGAGCGCGGCGAGGCCCTCCTCGAGCTCATGCAGCCGGAGGAGGCGGAGGACGTGCGCTTCCTCCTCAACTACGCCCCCGAGACGGCCGGCGGGCTCATGACGACGGAGCCCATCATCGTCTCGGCCGACGCGACCGTCGCGGAGGGGCTCGCCCTCATCCGCCGCCACGAGCTCGCGCCGGCCCTCGGCGCCGCGGTGTGCGTGACGCTGCCGCCGTACGAGCCGCCCACGGGCCGCTTCCTCGGGGTCGTGCACTTCCAGCGGATGCTGCGCTACCCGCCCCACGAGCGCCTCGGCACCCTCGTCGACACGAGCCTCGAGCCCGTCACGCCGCACACGAGCGCGGCCGAGGTGGCCCGCATCCTCGCCTCCTACAACCTCGTCTCGCTTCCCGTCGTCGACGAGAAGCACCGCCTCGTCGGGGTGGTGACCATCGACGACGTCCTCGACTACCTGCTGCCGGATGACTGGCGAAGTTCGCACGACGAGCATGAGCCCGAACCCGTGAGCACGGGCACCGCAGCCATCCCGACCCGAGGAAGGAGGACCTCGCATGGCACGACGTAACGAGCCGCGGCTCGACTCGCCCAAGGGCATCCGGCCCGCCTGGGGGTTCCGCCCCTCCGGACGCGACCGGATGGGCCGCTTCTCCGAGTCGTTCGCGCGCGCGATGGGCACGAGCTGGTTCCTCATCGGCATGACGGTGTTCGTCACCATCTGGCTCGTGTGGAACTCCGTCATGCCGGTGGAGCTGCAGTTCGACCCCCGCGCCCTGAACTTCACGCTGCTGACGCTCATCCTGTCGCTGCAGGCCTCCTACGCCGCGCCCCTCATCCTGTTGGCGCAGAACCGGCAGGACGACCGCGACCGGGTGCAGATCGAGCAGGACCGCCAGCGGGCCGAGCGCAACCTCGCCGACACCGAGTACCTCGCGCGCGAGGTCGTCGCCCTGCGCCTCGCGGTGAAGGAGATGGCCACGAAGGACTTCATCCGCGCCGAGCTGCGTGCGCTGCTCGAGGAGCTCGACAGGGAGAAGGAGCCGGACGAGGTCGCGAAGTGACCTCCCCGGCGTCCGGCGCCTCCACGGATGCCGTGCACGCCGCCCTCGCGCGCGTGCAGGATCCCGAGATCCGGCGCCCCATCACCGAGCTCGACATGGTGCGCGAGGTGTCGGTGACGGACGGCGTCGCGCACGTCGGCCTGCGGCTCACGATCGTGGGCTGCCCGGCCGCGGACCGCATCGAGCGGGACGTCACGGACGCGGTGCTCGCGGTGCCCGGGGTCACCTCGCTCGACCTCGAGGTGGGCGTCATGACGCCCGCGGAGCGCGAGGCGCTCGTGACGCGCCTGCGCGGAGCGCGGCGGATGCCGTTCGGCCCGGGCACGCTCACGCGGGTGCTCGCGATCACCTCCGGCAAGGGCGGGGTCGGCAAGTCGACCGTCACGGCGGAGCTCGCGGTCGCGCTCGCGGCGCGCGGCCTCGCGGTGGGGCTCGTCGACGCCGACGTGTTCGGCTTCTCGATCCCCGGAATCCTCGGCATCCCGGATGCGAAGCCCACGCAGGTGGGCGACATGATCCTCCCGCCCGTGGCGCACGGGGTGAAGGTCATCTCGATCGGCATGTTCGTCGAGGACCGCACGCCCGTGTCGTGGCGCGGGCCGCTGCTGCACCGCACGATGCAGCAGTTCCTCTCCGACGTGTACTTCGGCGACCTCGACGTGCTGCTGCTCGACCTGCCGCCCGGCACGGGCGACGTCGCGATCACGCTCGGGCAGCTGCTGCCGAACGCCGAGGTGGTGGTCGTGACGACGCCGCAGGCGGCCGCCGCGGACGTCGCGGAGCGCTCGGGCCTGCTCGCCCGGCAGACCGGCCAGACCGTCATCGGGGTGGTCGAGAACATGGCGGGCGGCGTGTTCGGGTCGGGCGGCGGCGACGAGGTGGCGCGGCGGCTCGAGGTGCCCGTGCTCGCGCGCGTGCCGCTCTCAGGTGCCGTCGCGGCGGGGGGCGACGCGGGGGCGCCGGTCGTGCTGGGCGATCCCTCGGATGCGGCGGCGGTCGCGCTGCAGGGGCTCGCGGATGCCGTGGTCGCCCGCGGACGCGGCCTCGCGGGTCGCTCGCTGCTCTAGGGGCGGATCATCCGCGCGGCTCGACGAGCCGCCCGAGCAGCTCCACGAGCAGGCGCTCCGCGACGGGCGCCGGGAGCGCCTCGATGAGCGCCACGAGCGGCGCCTGCGCATCCGGCAGCTCCCCCGCGCCGCCGATGCCGACGCCCTGGAGCAGCCCCCACGCGGTGTCCGAGTCGAGCGCGGCGGGGTCGAGCGGCGGCAGCCCGGCGAGCAGCGCCGCACCGTCGACGTGCGGCACGCCGCGCACGGCATCCGCGCCCGCAACGAGCGCCGTGCTCAGCTCGCCGAGCACCGACTCCGTCACCGGCGTGACGGTGAGGTGGGTCGTGGGGGGCAGCTGCGGGCCGTCCGGCTGCGCGAGCGCCGGCTGCAGCTGCAGCACGAAACCGTGCCGCCGCACGGCGTCGGCCCAGTGGTGCGGGTCGACGCGCCGTTCCGGCGGCACGCGCTCGTCGGCGGTCACCGCGAAGAGCGGGCCGACCGGGTCGCCGACGACGCGGAGCCCCTCGATCCCGGCCACGACGGTGCGCAGGGCGCGTGTGCTGCGCGCGGTGGACGCCGCGAGCTCCGCGAAGCCGTCCGCACCGAGCCACTCGGCGATCGCCCAGCCCGCCGCGAGCGGCGAGGCCGACTTGGAGCCGAGCATCGTGGGGTTGACGACCGGGTAGCCGGGCCAGCGGGTCGTCGCGAAGTACTGGTGGCGCTGGCGGTCGCGGCCGCGCTGCAGCAGCACCGAGACCCCCTTCGGGGCGTAGCCGTACTTGTGCAGGTCGGCGCTGATGCTCGTCACGCCGGGCACCCGGAAGTCCCACGCGGGCAGGGGCGCCCCCGCGTCGTCCGTCCAGAACGGCAGCACGAGTCCGCCGATGCACGCGTCGACGTGCACGGGGATGCTGGCGGCGGATGCGGCCGCCGCGACCTCCCCGACGGGGTCGAGCCCCGCGAACGGGTAGTTGGGTGCCGAGACCACGACGAGCGCGACGTCGTCGCCGAGGCGCGCCACGACATCCGCGGCGGAGACGACACCCTCGGGCGAGACGGGCACGAGGTCGAGCACGAGGTCGAAGTAGGCGGCCGCCTTCTGGAAGGCGGCGTGCACCGTGACGGGCGCGACGAGCCGGGGGCGACCGTCCGGATGCGTCCGTCGCCACACGTCGCGCGCGGTCTTGACGGCGAGCAGGCAGCTCTCGGTGCCGCCGCTCGTCGCGGAGCCCACGACCCCCTCGTCGCCGTGCAGCAGCTCGCGCATGAAGCCCACGAGCTCCGCCTCGAGCACGCCCACCGAGCCGAAGGTGGTCGGGTCGAGGCCGTTCACGGGGAGCGCCGCCTGCACGGCGCGCGCCACGAGCAGGTCGAGCTCGCCGAGTCCCGGGTCGTACACGTAGCTCAGCACGCGGCCCCCGTGGGTGGGCGGATCCTCGCCCCGCAGCGCTGCGAGGCGCTCGATGATCGCGTCGGCGTCGCCGCGACGGCTCATCGGACGTCCCCGCTCGCGTCGACGGATGCCGCGGCCGTCCCGTCGATGTCGACGCGCCGGAGCGGGTACCTGCCGAGCGCCCACAGGCTCAGGCCGATCATGATGGCGGGCATGATGCTGAAGCTCAGCACGATGCCGGCCACGGCGTTGGCGCTCTGCTCGACGGTCTGCCCGGCCACGGCCTCCTGGTACCCGGTGGCCGCCAGCACGAGCGTCAGCAGCACCGCGCCGAGGGCCATGCCGGTGGTCTCGCCTGCCGTCCAGACGCCGCCGAAGATGCCCGCGCGTCCGGGACCGTTGCGGGTCGCGTCGTCGCTGATGACGTCGGGCAGCATCGCCATCGGGAGGGTCTGCATGCCCGCGTACGCCGCGCCGGCGAGCGCGACGGGCGCGTAGAGCCACGGCCCCGGCATCCAGACGAGCAGCACGAGCGAGAGCGCGGCGAGGCCGAACAGCACCGAGGCGAGGCCGAACGCCCACTCCTTGCCCGTGCGCCGCGAGATGACCGCCCACAGCGGCGCGCAGACGAGGGCGGGTGCGATGAGGGCGATGAAGAGGAAGGTCGTGCCGCTCGGATCGCGCAGCACCCACTTGGCGATGTAGGCGGCGCCGGCGAGCATCATGCCGGTCGCGAGCGCCTGGAGCAGGAAGGTCGCGAGCAGGGTGCGGAACGGGCGGCTCCCGCGGAGGGCGGCGAGGCCGTCACGGTAGAAGCTCGCGATCGAGACGCGGGTGGGCGGCGCGCCGACCGGGCCGCGCTCTGCCGAGGTCACGGCCACAAGCATCCCGGCACCGAGCAGCACGCCGGCGACGACCGCCATCCCGAGGTAACCCGTCTGGGTGAGGCTTCCGTCGGCCGTGCCGCTGAACGCCTTGACGAGCTCGGGGCCGCCCGCGCCGAACAGCAGGATCGCGAGCGTCAGTACCACGACACGGGCGGAGAGCAGGCGGGTGCGGCCGTCGTAGTCGGAGACCAGCTCGGCGGGGAGCGCGATGTAGGGCACCTGGAAGAGGCTGAACGCGGTCGCCGCGAGCACGAAGGCGACGAGCACCCACACCCCCGCGACCGCGGGACCCGCGCCGGGCACGACCGCGAAGGTGAGCACGAAGAACACGGGGAGCAGCAGCGCGCCGAGCAGCATGAAACGCCGCCGGGATCCGGTGAGGGCGAGGCTGCGGTCGCTGCGTCCGCCGATGACCGGGTCGATGACGACGTCCCACAGCTTCGCCGTGCCGATGATGACGGAGGCCCAGATCGCGGCGACCCCGAGGGTGTCGGTGAGGTAGATCGCGAGCACGAGCCCCGGCAGCGTGGCGAACCCGCCCGTGCCGATCGACCCCGCGGCGTAGCGGGCGATCACGGATGCGCTGAGGCCTCGGGACGGCGTCGTCATGCGGGCCACCCTACCGGCCGTCGCGGCCCGCCACCCTCGCTGATCGGGTGCCGGCCGCAGGCCGGTGCACCGGCATCCCCCGCACAGGGGACACGAACTTGGACACCCGTCCAAGTTAGACTCGCCGCATGCCCGGCCAGCCGCTGCCCCGGACGCTCGCCGACGAGCTCACCACCGACCTCGCCGGCCGCGCCGCCGCCCCCGTCTCCGTCATCGCCCCGTTCACCGGCGAGGAGCTCTACACCCTCCCCCACGCGACCGTCGAGGAGGTGCAGGATGCCGCCCTGCGCGCCCGCGACGCCCAGCGCGCCTGGTGGGCCGCCGGCGACGCGCACCGCCGGGCCGTGCTGCTGAAGGGCCACGACCTGTTCCTCGAGCGGCGCGAGCTGCTGCTCGACGCCGTGCAGACCGAGACCGGCAAGACGCGCGGTCAGGCCTTCGAGGAGGTCTTCAACTCGGCCGCCGCCACGCGATACGCCGCCCTCACCGCCCGGCGCGTGCTGCGCACCGAGGGCCGCCGCGCCGGCATCCCGCTCGTCATGCGCACGCGCGTGCGCCGCACGCCGAAGGGCCTCGTCGGCGTCATCACGCCCTGGAACTACCCGCTGAGCCTCGCCCTCATGGACATCGCACCGGCCCTCGCGACCGGCAACGGCGTCCTGCAGAAGGCCGACGACCAGGGCACCCTCTCAGTGCTGCTCGCCCGCCGCGCCTTCGTCGACGCGGGGCTGCCGCCCGAGCTCTGGCAGGTCGTCGCGGGCCCCGGCGCCGACGTCGGCTCGGCGGTCGTCGACGCCGCCGACTACGTGTGCTTCACGGGCTCGACCGCCACGGGTCGCACGGTCGCCCAGCGCGCCGCCGGGCGCCTCATCGGCGCCTCGATGGAGCTCGGCGGCAAGAACCCCCTCATCGTGCTCGACGACGTGAACCCCGAGAAGGCGGCCGCCGACGCGGCCTACGGATGCTTCTCCGCGGCCGGCCAGCTGTGCGTCTCGATCGAGCGCATCTACGTCGAGAGGGGCGTCGCCGACCGCTTCGTGTCCGCCTTCGCCGAGCGTGTGCGCAACCTCTCGCTCGGCACCGACTTCGACTTCACGGCCGACGTCGGCTCGCTCGCCTCGAAGGCCCAGCTCGAGCGCGTCACGTCGCACCTGGACGACGCCCTCGCGAAGGGCGCCACGGTGCTCGCGGGCGGCACGGCGCGGCCCGACCTCGGGCCGTACGTCGTCGAGCCGACCGTGCTCACCGACGTCACCGAGGGGATGCAGTGCTTCGCGGGCGAGACCTTCGGGCCCCTCGTCGCGGTCACCGTGGTCGACGACGCGGATGCCGCGGTCGCCGCCGCCAACGACACCGCGTACGGGCTCAACGCATCCGTCATGTCGGGATCGCGAGCGCGGGCCCGCCGGGTCGCCGCGCGGCTCAAGGCCGGCTCCGTCAACATCAACGAGGGCTACCGCGCCACCTTCGGTTCGATCGACGCCCCCATGGGCGGCGTCAAGCAGTCCGGCCTCGGCCGCCGCAACGGCGTCGACGGCCTCCTGCGCTTCACCGAGGCGACGACGGTCGCCGAGCTCACGGGCGTCATGCAGCTGCCGCGCACCGGACCCGAGTTCGCGAAGATGACGGGCCTCATGGTGACCGCGCTCAAGGCGCTCAAGGCCGTGCGCCGCCGCTGAGGCTCAGGTGGCCTCGGCGTCGTAGGGCGGCACGGGCCCCTTGCCGAGGCGGCGCTGACGCAGCTCGTAGGCGGTCGCGGTCGAGCGCGTCGGCGTCGCGGGGCCGGCGGGCACGGGTGCGGCCGGATCCTCCTCGAGGAGGGCGTCGCGGATGATGCGGCGCGGGTCGTACTTGCGGGGGTCGAGCTTCGCCCAGTCGACCTCGTCGAACTCGGGCCCCATCTCCTCCCGCATCCGGTCCTTCGCGCCGTTCGCCATGTCGCGCAGCGACCGGGTGAGGCGGGCGAGCTGGGCGGCGTAGCCCGGAAGACGCTCCGGGCCGACGAGGAAGATCGCGATCACCAAGATGATCAGGATCTTGTCGAAGGTCAACCCGAAGGACACCCGCCCAGGATAACCGTCGCGGCTGCGGCCCGGGCCTACGCTGGGGGGCGGAGGCGACGTGAGCGACAAGGACCTGAGCTGGAAGTTCGCGGAGGAGTTCCCGGTGGAGCCCCCCGCGACGCAGACGGCGCGTCAGCACTCGCTCGAGCTCGGCATCGACCCCGTCTCCCCCGCCGTCGGCGCCCAGCTCGCCGTGCTCGCCGCCGCGATCGGCGCCCGCAGCATCCTCGAGATCGGCACCGGCGCCGGCGTGAGCGGCCTGTGGCTGCTGCAGGGCGCCCCCGCCGCGACCCTCACCACGATCGACGTCGAGATCGACCACCAGAACCGCGCCCGGCAGGCCTATGCCGACGCCGGCATCCCCGCCGCCCGCACCCGCCTCATCGCGGGGCGCGCGACCGAGGTACTACCGCGCATGAACGACGGCGCCTACGACCTCGTGCTCGTCGACGCCGACCCGACATCGGTGCTCGACTACGTGGAGCACGGACTGCGGATCGCGCGCGCGGGCGGGGTGGTCGCGGTCACCCACGCCCTGTGGCGCGGTCGCGTCGCCGACCCGGCCCAGCGCGACGAGACGGTCGGCGACTTCCGGGCGCTGCTCACCACGATCGCCGAATCCGGAGCCGTCACGGCGGCGCTCAGCACGGCGGGCGACGGCCTCCTGCAGCTCGTCAAGACGGGCGACTGAACGGCTGAGCCCCGCCGATCCTACGGATCAGGCGGGGCTCATACGGCTCAGGATGGGGTCAGCCCGCGATGACGCTCGCGAGCGCGTCGTGCAGTTCCTTGGCCTCGTCGTCGTTGACCGAGACCACCAGGCGGCCTCCGCCCTCCAGCGGAACGCGCACGATGATGAGGCGACCCTCCTTCACAGCCTCCATCGGGCCGTCACCGGTCCTCGGCTTCATGGCTGCCATGAGATGTCCCCTTTCGACGGTTGCTCATCCCCATTATCCCGTATGCGGGGGACACGGGCGAATCCGGCGGTCACCCGGCGACCCGACGCCCTACGGTGGCGACCAATCACCCGGCAGCCGGATCCAGCAGAGGTACACCCACGCCACCTGCCCCGCGATCCCCAGCGCGACGAGCGACACCCGCAGCATCCGGGACCGCGGAACGGCGAGCGCACCGAGCGCCGGCGACAGCGGCAGCAGCAGGCGCCAGGTGCTCGACTGCGGGAAGAACACGGCCATGAGGTATACGAGGTAGCTCACCAGCCACAGCCGCAGCTCCCCCAGCCTCCGGCCCCACGGCGTCAGCAGGAAGGCCCCGAACAGCCCGGTCGTCACCACGACCCCGACGACCGCGAGCGGCAGGGCCGCCCCCTCAGGCGCGCCCGCGAAGCGCAGCCAGAACGCGAGCCCCTCGAACCACGCCTCGAACGGCACCAGATGCCCGTACCCGAGGTAGCCGGCACGCCAGGCGAGCTCGGTGTCGAGGTAGGCGCTCGGCGACCCGGTGACCGCCCAGGCGATCGCGGGCCACGCGAGCCCCGCGGCGAAGCTCGTGAGCCCCGCGGCCGCGATGCCGGCGAACTCGCGGCGGGGAAGCGGATGCGCGAGCGCGTCGCGCCGCCACCGCCACACCCGCAGCGCGAGGTACAGCAGCAGGAACAGGGCGAACGCGAGTCCCGCGGGGCGCGTCAGCGACATGACGACCACGACGGGCAGCAGCGACCAGAACCGCCGCCGCTGCACGAGCAGCAACGCCAGAAACAGCAGCGCGAGACCGAGCGACTCCGCGTACGCCACCTGGAACATGGGCGACAGTGGCATCGTGCACAGCAGCACGACGCCGAACAGCGCGGAGCCCGCCGGCAGCCCCGCACCGCGCAGCATCCGCTCGAACAGCAGCGCCGCGACCGCCCCCGCGGCGAGGGAGAACAGCACCGCGACCACGGGGAAGCCGAAGCCCGCCCGCGCGAGCACCCCGAGCAGCATCGGATAGACGGGCAGGAACGCCCACGCGTTCTGCGTGACATGACCGGCGGCGTCGAGCGGCAGCTCGGCCGGGTAGCCGTTCAGGGCGATCGTCCAATACCACTGGCCGTCCCAGTTGGCGGCGAGCGTGAAGTAGTCGGGCACCAGGGCACCCGTCTCCTGCGCCTGCACCTCACCGAAGCACAGCATGATGACGGTCGTCACGACGCGGCTGAGCGCGAAGACGATCAACACCCGGCCCCACCACGGGAGAGATCGCGTCATGGGGCGACCTCTCGCCGCCAGCGCACGAGCGCGGGCACGATCAGCCGGCGGTCAGCCATCTGCGCAGGCCCGCCTCGACCCGCTCGATCTGCTCCACCGGCACGCGCTCGTCGTCGGCGTGGGCGAGGCTCGGGTCGCCCGGGCCGTAGTTCACCGCGGGGATGCCGAGGGCGCTGAAGCGCGCGACATCCGTCCAACCGTACTTGGGGCGCGCCTCGCCGCCCACCGCCGCCACGAACTGCCGGGCGAGCGGGGCGTCGAGGCCCGGGCGGGCGCCCTCCGCGAGGTCGGCGACCGTGATCTCGACCGGCAGACCCGCGAGCAGCTCCTCGATGCGGGCGAGCGCCTCCGCCCCGTCACGGCTGGGGGCGAAGCGGTAGTTGACGTGCACGGTGCACGCGTCGGGGATGACGTTGCCCGCGACGCCGCCCGAGATGCGCACCGCCGAGAGGCTCTCCCGATAGACGAGGCCGTCGACCTCCACCTCCTCCGCGGTGTACGCGGCGAGACGCTCCAGCACGGGCGCCATGGCGTGGATGGCGTTCTCGCCCATCCAGGCGCGCGCGGAGTGGGCCCGACGGCCGCGCGTCGTCACGTCGACGCGGATGGTTCCGTTGCATCCGCCCTCGATCTCGGCGTTCGAGGGCTCGCCGAGGATCGCGAAGTCGGCCTCGAGCAGCTCGGGGCGTTCGCGCGCGATGCGGCCGAGACCGTTCAGCGCGGAGTCGACCTCCTCGTTGTCGTACCAGACCCAGGTGACGTCGACCGCGGGCTCCGCGAGCTCCACGGCGAGGGCGAGCATGACGGCGCAGCCGCCCTTCATGTCGACCGTGCCGCGACCCCAGAGGGTGTCGCCGTCGAGCCGCGCCGGCAGGTTGCCGTTCACCGGGACCGTGTCGATGTGACCCGCGATGACGACCCGCTGGGCGCGGCCGAGGCCCGTGCGGGCGACCACCGCATCCCCGTCCCGGATCACCTCGAGGTGCGGCTGGGCGCGCACGACCGCCTCGATCGCGTCGGCGAGCGCCGCCTCCTCACCCGACACCGAGAACACATCGACGAGCCGGCGGGTGAGCTCGGGGGTGCTTGCGGCGGGGTCGAGGGCGGGCACGGCTCAACCCTAACCGCCGATAGCCTGGAGGCATGACGACCGCCTGGGGCCACGGACTCGCCACGCTCGCCGCCGACGGGACCGTGCTCGACACGTGGTTCCCCACCCCCGCGCTGGGCGGCGCGCCGGCCGACGCTGTGGCGCCCGCCGAGGTGACCGACGGCGTCGGAGCGGATACGGTGCGCGAGGTCACGACGGAGGCCGTCGTCGTCGAGATCGACACCGACGCGGCCCCCGCCTCGACCCCCGACGCATACCTCCGCCTGCATCTGCTGTCGCACCTGCTCGTGCGGCCCAACGAGATCAACCTCGACGGGATCTTCGCCCACCTGCCGATCGTCGCCTGGACGACCGCCGGGCCGGCGCATCCGTCGGTGCTGCGCGGGGGGCGCATCCGCCTGCAGCGTGCGGGCGTCTCGGTCACCGGGGTCGACAAGTTCCCCCGGCTGCTCGACTACGTCGTGCCCGACCGGGTGCGCATCGCCGACGCGTCGCGTGTGCGGCTCGGCGCGCACCTGGCGCCCGGCACGACCGTCATGCACGAGGGCTTCGTCAACTACAACGCGGGCACACTCGGCGCCTCCATGGTCGAGGGGCGCATCTCGCAGGGCGTCGTCGTGGGCGACGGCTCGGATGTCGGCGGCGGCGCCTCGATCATGGGCACCCTGTCGGGCGGCGGCACGCAGCGCATCGCCATCGGCGAGCGGGCGCTCCTCGGCGCGAACTCGGGCATCGGCATCTCGATCGGCGACGACTCGGTCGTGGAGGCCGGCCTCTATGTGACCGCGGGGACGAAGGTGACCTACCTGCTGCCGGCCGGGCCGCGCACCGTGAAGGCGCTCGACCTCTCCGGCGTGCCGGGCATCCTCTTCCGCCGCAACTCCCTCACCGGGGCGGTCGAGGCTCTCCCCCGCGCGGGCCACGGCGTCGAGCTCAACACCGCCCTCCACGCCTGACGCCACGCGACCGGCTCGGTCGCCGTCGCCGCCGCCGTGCCGGTGCCGGCCACCTCTCCCTCCAACATCTCCAGAAATGCAGGAGATTCCTCGCGGCGGATGCTCCCGAGCCCGGATCCTCAACGCAGGCAGGCTGAGACTCCTGTATTTCTGAGGCAAGTCGTCTCCTTCACAGGAAGCGGAAGGAGGCGGATCCCACGGTCACGGGAGCTCGTCCTCCGTGCGCCCCGCTCCCCCGCAAGGCTCCCGGCATGGATCTGCTCGACGACATCCGTGCGCTCGGGGGCCTCGCGCCCGCCTTCCTGCTCCTGCATCGCGGCTGGAGCTACAGCGCTCTGAGCTACGCCGCGCGTCACGGACGCGTGCTCCGTGTCCGCCAGGGCTGGTACGCGCTCCCCGGCGTCGACGAGCTCCTCGCCGCGGCCTGGCGCGTCGGCGGCCTGCTGAGCTGTGCGAGCGCGGCCCGCACCTTCGGGATGTGGACGCCGCCGGACGACCGCCTCCATGTCGCCGTCCACCCGCACCACGCGCGGATGCGCGCCCACGACGACATGAGGGTGCGCCTGTCCGCGGCGCCCGACCCCGGCATCCGCATCCACTGGCGTCGAGAGGCGGGATTCGATCGCTATCGCGCGACGCCGCTCGCGTGCCTTGTCGACCTGGCGAGCTGCTTCCGGCCCGAGTGGGTGCTGGGCTCGCTCGACAGCGCGCTTCGGCTGGGCCTCATCCGTCGCCGGGAGTTGTCTTCCCTGGCCCGCCGGCTTCCCGCCCGTGCGCGATGGATCGTCGACGCGGCGGATGCGCGGTCCGGGTCGTTCCCCGAATCGGTGCTGCGCGGCCTGCTCGTCCTCGCGGGGATCGGATTTCGCATCCAGCCGTGGATCGAGGACATGCGCGTCGACTTCCTGATCGGCGACCGCCTGGTCATCGAGGTGGACGGGCGCGAGTTCCACGGCGACCACCTCGGATTCGAGAGCGACCGCGCACGTGATGCACGGCTCAGCGCACTCGGCTACCGCGTGCTGAGGTTCAGCTACGCGCAGGTCGTGTACCGCCCCGACGAGGTGGCGGCCGCCATCCGTGCCGCGATCGCGCGCAACGACCACAGCTAATCGAGTCCGCGCCGCTCGAGACCCCGCCTCCCGAACCCCAGAAATGCAGGAGAAACCGTCCCCCCGTGCGCGGGGATGCCGCGGGTGCTGCGGGTCGTCGCCGACCCTCCTGCATTTCTGGAGAAGGACTCGGCCGCACGTACGGATGCCGAGCTGGCTCGAACGCCGACTCCTAGGTCCAGAAATGCAGGAGAAAGCCGGGGTTCAGGCGCAGAAGGCGCGCGGATCCGGAGATGCTGCCGCGGGCCTCCTGCATTTCTCGCGAAAGGCTCGCGGAGGGACGGAGTGCGGGAGCGGGCGACGGGAAGGGAGACGGAAGAGAGCCAGGCGGAAGAGAAGCAGGCGGAAGAGAGGGAGACGGAGGGCGGCGGGAGCTCTAGCGGCCAGCCGGCCAGTCGCGGGGGGCGGGACCCACGTAGAGCTGCTGCGGGCGGCCGATCTTGGTGCCGGGGTCGGTGTTGGCCTCGCGCCAGTGCGCGATCCAGCCGGGGAGGCGGCCGATCGCGAAGAGCACGGTGAACATCCGCGTCGGGAAGCCCATCGCCTTGTAGATGACGCCCGTGTAGAAGTCGACGTTCGGGTAGAGCCGGCGCTCCTTGAAGTAGTCGTCGTCGAGGGCGATCTGCTCGAGCTCCTTGGCGATGTCGAGCAGCGGGTCCTGCACGCCGAGGTCGGCGAGCACCTCGTCGGCCGACTCCTTCACGAGCTTCGCGCGCGGGTCGTAGTTCTTGTAGACCCGGTGGCCGAAGCCCATGAGGCGGATGCCGTCCTCCTTGGCCTTGACGCGCTCGACGAACTTCGACACCGACTCGCCGGAATCGCGGATCTGCGCCAGCATCCGCAGCACCGCCTCGTTCGCTCCGCCGTGCAGCGGACCGTAGAGGGCGTTGATGCCCGCCGAGATGGAGGCGAACATGTTGGCCTCGGTCGAGCCGACGAGCCGCACCGTGGAGGTGGACGCGTTCTGCTCGTGGTCCTCGTGGAGGATGAGCAGGCGGTCGAGCGCCTTCACGAGCACCGGGTTCACCTGGTACACCTCGGCGAGGTTGCCGAAGTTGAGCTTGAGGAAGTTCTCGATGAAGTCGAGCGAGTTGTCGGGGTAGAGGAACGCCTGGCCGAGCGACTTCTTGTGCGCGTAGGCGGCGATGACCGGCAGCTTCGCGAGCAGCCGGATGGTGGAGAGCTCCACCATCTCGGGGTTCTTCGGGTCGAGCGAGTCCTCGTAGTAGGTGGACAGCGCCGACACCGCCGCCGAGAGCACCGACATCGGATGCGCGGTGTGCGGCAGCGCGGAGAAGAAGCGCTTGAGGTCCTCGTGGAGGAGCGTGTGCCGACGCACCTTCTCCGAGAACTCGGCGAGCTCCGACTGGGTCGGGAGCTCGCCGTAGATGAGCAGCCAGGCGACCTCGAGGTAGGTCGCGTTCTTCGCGAGGTCCTCGATGGCGTAGCCGCGGTATCGCAGGATGCCCTCGTCGCCGTCGATGTAGGTGATGGCGCTGCGGGTCGCGGCGGTGTTCACGAACCCGGGGTCGAAGGTGTTGTACCCGGTCTGTCGCGCGAACGTCGACAGGTCGACCGCATCGCGGCCGTCGACGGCCTTCAGCACCGGGAACTCGGCGACCCGATCGCCGAGGTTCAGGGTCACCTTCTCGCTGCTCGTCGCGTCGCTCACCTTGACAGCCTACCGGCGACGCGGGTCACCACGAGCCGAGGCGGGAGACCGCCTCGTCTACCCGCTCGTCGGTCGCGGTGAGCGCGATGCGCACGTGCCGCGCGCCCGCCGCCCCGTAGAACGAGCCGGGCGCGACGAGGATCCCGCGGCGAGCGAGCGCGGCGACCGTGTCCCAGCAGTCCTCGTCACGGGTCGCCCACAGGTAGAGGCCCGCATCCGATCCGTCGATGCGGAACCCGGATGCCGTGAGCGCCCCGGCGAGCGTCTCGCGGCGGCGGCGGTAGAGCTCCTTCTGCGCGGCCACGTGCGTCTCGTCGGCGAGCGCCGCGATCATGGCGGCCTGCACGGGCGCGGGCGGCATGAGGCCCAGGTGCTTGCGGGCCGTCAGCAGCTCCCCCACGAGCTCGCTGCATCCGGCGAGGAAGCCGGCGCGGTACCCGGCGAGGTTCGACTGTTTGGAGAGCGAGTAGACCGACAGCGTGAGGCGCCGCGATCCCTGCGTGACCTCGGGGTGCAGGATGCTGGGGGTCGGCTCGTCGGATCCCCAGTCGAGCTCGGCGTAGCACTCGTCGTTCGCGATGACGGCGCCGAGCTCGCGCGCCCGCACGACGGCGCGGCGGAGGAAGGCGAGCGGGTGGACGCGCCCGTCGGGGTTGCCGGGGCTGTTGAGCCAGACGAGCCGCGTCTCGGCGGGCCACTCCTCGGGCTCGTCGGAGGTGAGCACTGTCGCGCCGACCACGGCGGCGCCGACCGCGTAGCTCGGGTAGGCGGCGCTCGGCTGCACGACGACGTCCCCCGGTCCCAGGCCGAGCAGGGTCGGCAGCAGCGCCACGAGCTCCTTGGAGCCGATGGTCGGGATGACGTTGTCGACCGTCAGGTCGGGCACACCGCGACGCCGCGCGTACCAGGAGACGATCGCCTCGCGAAGCGCGGGCGAGCCGGACGTCGCCGGGTAGGCGTGCGCGTCGGTCGCCGCGGCGAGCGCCTCGCGCACGGATGCCGGGGTCGGGTCGACGGGTGAGCCGACCGAGAGGTCGACGATGCCGCCCGGATGCGCGCGGGCCTCGTCGCCGTACGGCGTCAGCAGATCCCAGGGGAAGTCGGGGAGCTGGAGCGGCACGTCACTCGCCCTGCGGCGGCAGCGCGGCCACGATGGGGTGGTCTCCGGGGATCACGCCGACCTTCGCGGCGCCGCCCGGCGATCCGACCTCCTCGAAGAACTCCACGTTGGCCTTGTAGTAGTCGGCCCACTGCTCGGGCAGGTCGTCTTCGTAGTAGATGGCCTCGACGGGGCAGACCGGCTCGCACGCACCGCAGTCGACGCACTCGTCGGGGTGGATGTAGAGCATCCGGTCGCCCTCGTAGATGCAGTCGACGGGGCACTCGTCGATGCAGGCGCGGTCTTTGACATCCACGCAGGGGAGGGCGATGACGTAGGTCACCCTCCCATCCTATGGCGACTCGGATGCCGCTTCCGGCCGCCGCGGGATCGGCCAGAGGGCCGCGCCGAGCACGACGACGACCACGCCGATGAGCCATGCCGTGCCGAGCCCGTCGCCCGCGACGACGACGATCTCGTCGCCGGGGAGCAGCGCGAGCACGAGCGTCGCGCCGACCACGCCGAGCGCCGCGGCGGCCGTGGCGAGCGGTTGGGCGACCGCGAGGCGCACCCCGAGCACGAGGGCCGCGACGATGAGGAGGCCGCCGATGAGGAACCACGGCGGGGTCTGCGCGTGGGCGAAGGTGGCGATCGCTCCGACGACGGCGGCGACGACGAGCGCGAGCAGCGCGATGCCGAGGCGCACGAGAGATTGCACGGGGCAACGATACGCGGGGTCGAGTGGACAGCGGGGGCGCCGCGGGCGTAGGCTCGCTCCGCGGTAAGGGTCGCCTTACCTAAATCCCACCCGGAAAGTCCCCGTGCTCGCCAACGCCCTCATCGGCCTCCGCGAAGGCCTCGAGGCCGGCCTCGTCGTCGGCATCCTCATCGCATACCTCAGGAAGCTGGGGCGCGACGAGCTCATCCCGCGGCTGTGGGTCGGCATCGCCCTCGCGATCGCCCTCTCGCTCGGCGTCGGCGCGATCCTCACCTGGGGCCCCTACGGGCTGAGCTTCCAGGCGCAGGAGATCCTCGGCGGCTCGCTCTCCATCCTCGCGGTCGGCCTCGTCACCTGGATGATCTTCTGGATGCTGCGCCACGCCCGTGGGCTGCGGAGCGAGCTCGAGCATGAGCTCGACGGCGCGATCGCCCGCTCCGCCGGCGGAGCGGGCTGGGGTCTCGTGCTGCTCGGGGTCGTGAGCGTGGGACGCGAGGGCGTCGAGACGGCGCTCTTCGTATGGGCGGCGGCCAAGTCCTCCGGCGACCCCCTGCTCGGCACCATCGGCGCCGTGCTCGGCATCCTCGCCTCCGTCGTCATCTCGTACCTGATCTACCGCGGCTTCGTGCGCATCAACCTCGCCGTCTTCTTCCGCTGGACCGGCATCTTCCTCATCGTGGTCGCCGCGGGCGTGCTCGCCTACGGCGTCGGCGACCTGCAGGAGGCGGGCGTGATCCCCGGATGGGGGCAGCCGGCGTTCAGCCTCGCCCACCTCATCCCCGCCACCAGCTGGTACGGGGTGCTCCTCGCGGGCGTCTTCAACTTCACCCCCGAGCCCACCTGGGCTCAGCTCATCGCGTGGCTCGGCTACATCGTCGTGACGGGCATCGTGTTCCTCCGCCTGAGCCTGCGTGCGCCCCGCCGCGCCCGCCCGGCCGATCCGGTGCTCCCCCGCGGGGCCCCGGATGCGGCGGGGCCGACCGCCTGAGCGGCCCGGCCCCGCACCACCCCGCCACGATCCACCACCCAGAGGAGAACCATGCCCATCCGCTCCACCGCCCGCACCCCGCTCGCCGCGACCGCGGCGCTCGGCGTGGCCGCCCTCGCGCTCGCCGGCTGCGTCGCCAACGCGCCCGCGGGTGCGACCGTGCTCACGGTCGACATCACCGACACCGGCTGCGAGGTCTCGGCGAACACGGCCGCCGCGGGCGCCGTCACGTTCTCCCTCACCAACAACGGCACCGACGTCAACGAGTTCGAGATCCTCGCCGACGACCAGCTGCGCATCGTGGGCGAGAAGGAGAACGTGACGCCCGGGCAGACCGTCGACTACACCGCCCAGCTCGACCCGGGCACCTATTACACGGCCTGCAAGTTCCAGCTCGTCGGGGCCCCCATCGGCCTCGCCGAGTTCACCGTCACGGGCGAGGCGGTCGCGGGCGACGAGAACCGTCAGGCGCTCGAGAAGGAGGCCGTCACCAACTACGTCTCCTACATCCGTTCGCAGGTCGGCGAGCTGCTGCCGCAGGTGCAGGCCTTCGTCGACGCCTACGAGTCGGGCGACGACGAGACCGCCCGCGCGCTGTTCGCTTCGACGCGCGTCTCCTACGAGCGCATCGAGCCGACCGCGGAGGCGTTCGGCGACCTCGACCCGAAGATCGACTACCGCGAGGTCGACGCGCTCGCGGAGGGCCTCGACTGGACCGGCTTCCACCGAATCGAGAAGGACCTGTGGGTTCCGGCACCCGACGCCCTCAACTCGGACGGCACGAGCGCCTGGCTCGACTGGCAGCCCTCGACGCCCGAGCAGCGCACGGAGTTCGGCGACCAGCTCGTCGCCGACGTGCAGCAGCTCTTCGACCTCGTGTCGGCGTCCGACTTCACGGTGAGCCTGTCCGACATCTCGAACGGCGCCATCGGCCTGCTCGACGAGGTCGCCACGGGCAAGATCTCGGGCGAGGAGGACTGGTGGTCGCACACCGACCTGACCGACTTCGCGGCGAACGTCGACGGCGCATCCGTCGCGTTCGGCAACGTGAAGAAGATCGCCTCGGAGACGGATGAGGGCAAGGCCCTGGTCGCCGAGATCGAGAAGCAGTTCACGGCCCTCAAGGCGGAGCTCGCGAAGTACGGCAGCATCGAGAGCGGCTTCACGCCCTACGATCAGGTGACCGACGCCCAGCGCAAGCAGCTCTCGGACGCGGTCAACGCCCTCGCCGAGCCGCTCTCGCAGCTCACCAGCACCGTCCTCGGAGTCTGATTGCCTGAACCCGTCCCGCCCGCGCCCGGGTCGTCCGCCGACGACCCGGGCCGCGGCATCTCCCGCCGCGGCCTGCTCGGGCTCGCCGCGGCGGGAGGCGTGGGCGCGGTCGCCGGGATCGCGGCGGGGGCCGCGGTCGTCGGTGCGGGCCGGCCCGAGAGCGGGTCGGGTGCCGCCGCACGCTACGACTTCTACGGCCCCCATCAGGCGGGCATCACCACCCCCGCCCAGGACCGCCTGCACTTCGCCGCCTTCGACCTGGCCGCGGGCGCGACCCGGGACGAGCTGGCCTCGCTGCTCGCGGACTGGACGGATGCGGCGGCCCGCATGACGCAGGGCCTCGAGGTGGGCGAGACCGGCGCGGTGGGGGGCTCGCCCTACGCGCCCCCGCAGGACACCGGCGAGGCGCTCGGGCTCCCGGCATCCGGGCTCACCATCACCTTCGGCTTCGGCCCGTCGCTCTTCGAGACGGCCGACGGCGTCGACCGCTTCGGCATCGCCGACCGCCGGCCGCCGGCGCTGCAAGCGCTCCCCCGCTTCACGGGCGACGCTCTCGTCCCGGAGCGCAGCGGCGGTGACCTGTGCGTGCAGGCGTGCGCCGACGACCCGCAGGTGGCGGTGCACGCGATCCGCAACCTCAGCCGCATCGCCTTCGGCCGCGCGAGCCTGCGCTGGTCGCAGCTCGGCTTCGGCCGCACCTCATCCACCTCGACGAGCCAGGTCACCCCGCGCAACCTGTTCGGCTTCAAGGACGGCACGGCCAACCTCAAGGCGGAGGAGCGCTCCGCCGTCGACGAGCACGTGTGGGTGTCGGATGCCGACGGCCCCGCCTGGATGGTCGGCGGCAGCTACCTCGTGGCGCGGCGCATCCGCATGATCATCGAGAGCTGGGACCGGGTGCAGCTGTCCGAGCAGGAGGACCTCGTCGGGCGCACCAAGGGCGAAGGCGGGCCCATGTCGGGCGGGGCCGAGTTCACCGCGCTGAACCTCTCGGCGACGGCGGCCGACGGCTCCCCCGCGATCGCCCGCAATGCGCACGTGCGGCTCGCGCATCCGGACCTCAACGACGGCATCCGCCTGCTGCGACGCGGCTACAACTTCGTCGACGGCAACGACGCGCTCGGGCGGCTCGACGCGGGCCTGTTCTTCCTGAGCTTCCAGAAGGATCCCGCCCGCTTCGTGACCGTGCAGCGCTCGCTCGCGCGCGACGGCCTCAACGAGTACCTGAAGCACGTGGGCTCCGCGGTGTTCGCGATCCCGCCGGGCGCCGCCGAGGGCGGCTCGATCGGCGACGGGCTGTTCGCCTAGGACGCGCGTCGGGGGGTCGACGGCCCCGCCGACGTCGGCGCGGCTCCGGCCGACGGCCCGGCGAGGGCCGCGAGCGCGACCGGCAGGATCGCATCCGCGACCCTGCGGTACCCGACCGCGCTGGGGTGGAAGCGGTCGATGCTGAACATCTCCTCGGGCGAGGCGAGGAACATCGGTCCGACCGTGCTGCGCAGGGAGACCACGTGCGCCCCCGCCGCGCGCGCCACGGAGTCCTGCGCGTCGGCGAGCTGACGCGACATCCGCGACCCGAGGGCACGCAGGGGCTGCGGCACGGCGCGCAACGCCCCCAGGTCCGGGCAGGTGCCCACCACGACCTCGGCCCCGAGCGAGCGGAGCCGGTCGATCGCGGCGCGGAGGTGGGCGGTCGACTCCGCGACGGGGATGCGGTGGGTCACGTCGTTGCCGCCGACCATGACGACCGCGAGATCCGGGCGGTATCCGGCGGGGAGTGCGTCGAGCTGCGCGGCGAGGGCCGCCGACTCCGATCCGACGATGGCCGCCGTATGCAGGCGCACGGGCCGCCGCGTCCCGCGCGCGAGACCTTTCGCGAGCCGCGCGCCCGGGGTGTGCTTGCGATGGTCGGTGCCGAGCCCGGCGGCGACGGAGTCGCCGAGCAGCAGGAGCAGCAGTGGCTCGCCCCCGAGCCCGGGCTTCCACACGCGGTCCGCCTCGGGCGCGGACTCCCCGAACGGTTTGCCGATCCGCCGACGGGCGATCGCCGCCTGGTGTCTCAGGGCGACGCGGATGCCGACGGCGACCGCCACGAGCACGCCGAAGCCCGCGGCGGCGAGAAGGTCTCTCCGCGGTCGTCCCACCGGGACCATTCGACGACGCCCGGATGAATGCTGCGCGACGGGGGCCTGACGGCTCGCGTGCTACTTGGCGACGACGAGGTACGCGACGCCGTACCCGCCCTCGTCGAGCGCGGCCCCCTGCACGGTCACCGTGTAGCCGTCGTTCTCATAGGCGCCGGTCCCCTCGAACATCGCGGTGAATCCGGCACCCTCCAGCAGCGAGACCGCCTCGGCGAGCGCCGATTCGTCGGCGGCCCTGATCGTGGCGCCCCACGATCCCTCGGTCGGGGAGACCCCCACGATCACGTCGCCGTCGATGACGGGAACCGCATCCGGCCAGTCGGCGGGCAGCGAGCCGAGCGGGTTCGCCTTCTCCGCCTGCTCGGCGATGTCGCGCACCGGGTTCGGGATGAGCGAGCAGCCGGTGAGCGCGCCGACGCTCAGGGCGAGCGCGGCGACGAGCGCGGCGGTGCGGATGCGGTGCGTGCGGGTCATGGTGGCCTCCTGTGGCGGTGTCGTCCTCACGACGCGCGAGCCCCCCTCCGCGGTTGACGCGCTACGCGTTCGCGTTCTGGCGCTTGAGGCGCGAAGCCGCGCGGGCGCGCTCGGTCTGGTCGAGCACGACCTTGCGGATGCGCACGATCTCGGGCGTCACCTCGACGCACTCGTCCTCGCGGGCGAACTCGAGGCACTCCTCGAGGGTCAGCTCGCGCGACGGGGTCATCTTCTCGAAGTTGTCGGAGGTGGAGGAGCGGATGTTGGTGAGCTGCTTCTCCTTGGTGATGTTGACGTCCATGTCGTCGGCACGCGAGTTCTCGCCGATGACCATGCCCTCGTAGACCTCCTGCGTCGGCTTCACGAAGAACGACATGCGCTCCTGCAGGGCGACGATGGCGTTCGGCGTGACGACGCCTGCACGGTCGGCGACGATCGAGCCGTTGACGCGCGTCGTGATCGTGCCCGCCCACGGCTCGTAGCCGTGGGAGATGGCGTTCGCGATGCCGGTGCCGCGCGTGATGGTGAGGAACTCGGTGCGGAAGCCGATGAGCCCGCGCGAGGGCACGACGAACTCCATGCGCACCCAGCCGGTGCCGTGGTTGGTCATGCCGTCCATGCGCCCCTTGCGGGCGGCGAGCAGCTGGGTGATGGCGCCGAGGTGCTCCTCGGGCGCGTCGATGGTGAGGTGCTCGAAGGGCTCGTGCACCTTGCCGTCGATCTGCTTGGTGACGACCTGCGGCTTGCCGACGGTCAGCTCGAAGCCCTCGCGGCGCATGTTCTCGACGAGGATCGCGAGCGCGAGCTCGCCGCGCCCCTGCACCTCCCACGCGTCGGGGCGCCCGATGTCGACGACGCGGATCGACACGTTGCCGATGAGCTCGCGGTCGAGGCGGTCCTTGACCATGCGCGCCGTGAGCTTGTGGCCCTTCACCTTGCCGACGATGGGCGAGGTGTTGGTGCCGATCGTCATCGAGATGGCGGGCTCGTCGACCGTGATGGCGGGCAGCGGACGGATGTCCTCGGGGTCGGCGATGGTCTCGCCGATCGTGATGTCCTCGATGCCGGCGACGGCGACGATGTCGCCCGCGGATGCCGACTCGGCCGGATAGCGGTCGAGCGCCTTCGTCTTCAGCAGCTCGGTGATGCGCACGTTCGAGTGCGATCCGTCGTGGCGAACCCAGGCGACGGTCTGACCCTTCTTGATGGTGCCCGCGAAGACGCGCAGCAGGGCGATGCGGCCGAGGAACGGCGAGGCGTCCAGGTTGGTGACCCAGGCCTGCAGCGGGGCCTCGTCGTCGTAGGTGGGGGCCGGCACGTGCTTGAGGATCGCGTCGAAGAGCGGCTCGAGGTCGTCGTTGTCGGGCAGCTCGCCGTTGGCGGGCTGGTTCCAGGAGGCGGCGCCGTTGCGTCCGGAGGCGTAGATGACGGGCAGCTCGAGCAGGGAGTCCACGTCGAGGTCGGGCATGTCGTCGTGCAGGTCGCTCGCGAGGCCCAGCAGCAGGTCGTGGCTCTCCTCCACGACCTCGTCGATGCGCGCATCCGGACGGTCGGTCTTGTTCACCGCGAGGATCACGGGGAGCTTCGCCTCGAGCGCCTTGCGCAGCACGAAGCGGGTCTGCGGCAGGGGCCCCTCGGAGGCGTCGACGAGCAGCACGACCCCGTCGACCATGGAGAGGCCGCGCTCGACCTCGCCGCCGAAGTCGGCGTGGCCGGGCGTGTCGATGACGTTGATCGTGACGGGGCCGTCGCTCGCGTGCACGCCCTCGTAGCTGATCGCCGTGTTCTTGGCGAGGATCGTGATGCCCTTCTCGCGCTCGAGGTCGTTCGAGTCCATGGCGCGCTCCTCCATGTGCTCGTGGGCGCCGAAGGAGCCGGTCTGGCGGAGCATGGCGTCGACGAGGGTCGTCTTGCCGTGGTCGACGTGGGCGACGATGGCGACGTTCCGCAGGTCGGAGCGGTGTGCGATGGGCATGGGAGAACCTCGGGATGCTGGAGGGGAAGTGGGAGAGCGGCGTCGACGACGGGCCGCAACCGTCACATCCTACCGGTCTCGGTACAGTGGCGCCGTGACCGAGCGCGCCCCCGACGAGCTGCGTGCCTTCGCGAGCCTCGATTTCGGGCCGCTCGAGCACCCGCCCTCCTGGGCGAGGGGGGTCTGGCGCCTCACCCGGCGGATGCCCCCCTGGCTCGAGGTGGCGCTCGTCGCGCTCGCCATGGCGGCGGGGGCGACGGCCGTGATCCTGCTGTTCGTGGGCATCCCGCTCGGCGGCGTGCCGGCGCGCGCGGCGTTCTTCGCCGTGTGCTTCGCCGTCTCGATCGCGGTCGTGGTCGGGGTGATCGCGGCGTTCCGGGTCTGGAACCGCCGCCACGGACGCCGCCTGGTGCCGGTGGGGCCGGAGCTGCCCGGCTTCGCGACGGCGAACGGCTTCGAGTTCCGGGCCGCCTCGGTCGTGGAGCGGGAGCTCCCGGCTCCCGCCGGCCTGGAGGGCGAGGTGCAGCGGGTCGCGCAGCGGCTCGCCCCCGCGGAGGGCTCGCCGTGGCCGCGCTTCGTGCTCGGCTCGCGACTGTTCCACACGCCGGTGCCGGAGGACGTCCCCCCGACCGCCGAGCGGCCGTACCCGGTTCGACGCGACGAGGGCCTCTTCGTGGCGGTCCCGCTCCCCCGCCTGCTCCCCCACATCGCCCTCGTGCGCCGGGGCGAGGCCTCCGACTCGAACCTCGACCTGACCGCGGCGTACTCGATGGGGTTGGAGTTCGACCGCGCGTTCACCCTGCTGTGCCCGCCCGGCTACGAGCGCGACGCCCTTTACCTGTTCACGCCGGACGTCATGGCCGCCATGATCGACGACGCGGGTGCGGCGCAGTGGGGTGCCGAGGTGATCGACGACTGGCTGTTCTTCCGGTTCCCGTACTCGTCTCAGCCGAACGCGGTCTTCCTCGAGGATCTGCGGCGCGCGTTCCTCCTCGTGGAGCGCACGGCGGCGGAGCTCGCGAAGCAGGCCCGCGGCTACCGCGACGAGCGCGTCGGCGACCGCACCCTCGACAGGGTGTCGGATGCCGGCAGGCGGCTCCGCACGCGCGTCCGCCGCACGACGCTGGTGGCGGCGTTCGGCCTCCCCGCGATGGTGATCGCACCCACGGCGGTGGTTGTCGCCGCGGCGGTGCTGTTCCCCCGTTAGGACGCGTGCCGCTAGGGTTCCGGGCTCGCGCTGGGGGTCACGGGCTCCCACGCCCAGGCATCCCACAGCACGCCGCGGGCGAGCGGCGAGCGGGTGACGCCGCCGATCCGGTCGGAGACGGCCGTGAGGGTCGGATGCGCGAAGAGCGGCAGACCGTAGGCGTCCGACCACAGCAGCGCGTCGAGCTCGCGCAGCCCGTCGACCTGCTCGCCGGCGTCGTCGGTGCCGGTGATGCGGTCGACGAGCTCGTCGGCCGCCGGGTCGGAGAAGTGGTTGAGGTTGGCGACCGCGGAGTCGCTGCGGAACACGGCGGCGACGGCCGCGGGGCCGAGGCGCGTCGTGTCCCACGCGAACAGGGCCGCGTCGTAGGCGCCCGCGACCCCGAGCATCCCGGACCAGTCGGCGCGCGAGCAGTCGGTGACCCGGAATCCGGCCCGCGCCGCCGAGGCCTGGATGAGGCCGAAGGCGGCGACACGACGCGCGTCCGCGGGGTCGTAGAGGATGCAGACCTCCGGCGAGGTGACGCCGGCCTCCTCCAGCAGCCGCACGGCCGCGTCGACGTCGGTCGACTGGTAGTCGGCGGACCCGTTCCGGGCGATCGTCTCCTCGTAGCCCTCGGCCCCCGGACGCAGCACGAAGGAGTCGAGCAGCGCCGCATCCGCCTGCACGGGGGCGACGAGCTCGTCGAGCAGCTGCTGCCGGGGCACGACGTGCAGGAACGCCTCGCGCACGCGCGCATCGCCGAACAGCCCGCTCTTGGAGTCCGCGAACTGCAGGTCGAGGTGCTCGAAGGTGGCCTCGGTGCCCGCCCTCACGGTGACGCCTCCCACCTCGGCGAGCGCGCTCGCGAGCTCGGCGTCGGGGGCGGGTGATGCGACATCGACCCTGCCCTCGCGGAAGCGCCGCACGAGCTCGTCCGGGTCCTCGACGGTGTCGAGCACGATCGTCTCGATGGCGGGCGCCCGGGAGCCCCGGTAGCGGGGGTTCGCGCCGAGCGTCACGGAGCCGTCGGAGACCGCGGTCACCCGGTACGGCCCGTTCGCCACCAGCAGCTCGGCGTCCGGGGCGGCGCCCGTGAGGTCGTAGCCGCCGTTCCACACGTTCGCGATCGCCGAGAGCGCGGCGGTGTCCCGGTCGGCGACGGCGTCGAGGAGGGCGTCCTGCGCGGTGCGCGCCGCCTTCGGATCGGCGTCGGATGCGGGGTCCGCGTCCGCGTCGCGGAGCGGCAGGCCGAGCGCACGCGACGCGACGACGTGCGCCGGCAGCCCGGGGGCGAGCGCCGTCCGCCAGCCGGAGGTGAACTCGTCGAATCGCAGCACGAGGGAGCGCCCGTCGGCACCCGGTTGCGGGGCCTGCGTGGCGAGCTCGAGCCCGCGGCCGCGCGCGCCGTCGAAGTGCACGACGTCCGCGGGGAGCTCCCCGAGCCGCCCCGTCGCCGCGTCGACGTACGGCTCGAGGTCGACGTCGGGCGTGTCGAGCGCGCCCGAATTGGCAGCCCAGGCGAGCATCAGGTCGGCCGCCGTCACCGGCACGCCGTCCGACCACGTCGCGTCGTCGGCGATCGTGTAGCGCACCGTGAAGGGGTCCTCGGAGGTCACCTGCGCGGTGCCGAACGAGGTGTCGTCGACGAGCGCGTAACCGGCATCCGGGTAGGCGAACGCGCTCCCCGTGAGGTAGGCGACGTCGGCGTTGAGCGTAGAGGCGCGCCCGTACGAGCTGTTGGGGTTGAGCGAGGTGAGGGTGCCGCTGACCGCGACGGTCGCACGGGAGCCGTCGACGACGCGATCCTGCTGCGTGCAGCCCACGAGCGCCGCCCCCGCGACCGCGCAGGCGGCTACGACGGCGACCGTCCGGAGGATCCTCACCCGCTCCACCCTAGGGTGCGTTGAGTCACGCCCCCAGCTGGATGCCGGCGCCCGGGATCGCGGCGAGCAGCTCGCGCGTGTAGTCGGTCTTCGGGTTCTCGAACACCTCGTCCACGGTCGCCTGCTCTACGACCATGCCCTTCTGCATGACCGTGACGTAGTCGGCGATCACACGCACGACCGCGAGGTCGTGCGTGATGAAGAGGTAGGTGAGCCCGAGCTCGGCCTGCAGGTCGGCGAGCAGGTTGAGCACCTGCGCCTGCACGAGCACGTCGAGCGCCGACACGGCCTCGTCGAGCACAACGATCTCCGGCTTGAGCGCGAGGGCGCGGGCGATCGCGACGCGCTGCCGCTGGCCGCCCGAGAGCTCGTTCGGGTAGCGCGTCAGCACCGTCTCCGGCAGCGCCACCTGGTCGAGCACCTCGCGCACCCGCGCCTTGCGCGACTTGAGGTCGCCGACGTTGTGCACGGCGAGCGGCTCGCCGATGGTGTTGCCGATGTTGTGCAGCGGGTCGAGGGAGCCGTACGGGTCCTGGAAGACCGGCTGCATCCGGCTGCGCAGCTTGAGCAGCTCCTGCTTGCCGAGCTCGGCGACGTTCTTGCCCTCCACGAGGATCTCGCCCGAGGTGAGGTCCTCCAGGCGCAGCAGGAGCTTCGCCGCCGTCGACTTGCCGGATCCCGACTCGCCGACGAGCGCCATCGTGGAGCCCCGGGGAACCTGGAACGACACCTTGTCGACCGCCGTGAAGGGGATCGACCTCGGCCCGCCCGTGCGGATCTTGAAGACCTTCGTGGCCTCGCGGAACTCGATGACGGGCGGCGCGTCGGCCACCGCTGTGTCGGCGGTGCGCTCGGCGACCGACACGAGGTCGAACGACGCATCCGCGCCCTCGACCTCGGCCGACTCGAGCGACGCGCCCGAGGTGACCGCCGACTGGATGCGCTTGGACGCGAGGCTCGGCGCCGCGGCGACGAGCCGCTGGGTGTACGGATGTCGCGGGTCCTGCAGGATCTCGCGCGCGGGTCCCGACTCCACGATCTTGCCGCGGTGCATGACGACGAGGTTCTCGGCGCGCTCTGCGGCGAGGCCCAGGTCGTGGGTGATGAAGATCACGGCCGTGCCGCGCTCGGCGGTGAGGCTCTCGAGGTGGTCGAGGATCTTCTTCTGCACCGTCACGTCGAGCGCGCTCGTCGGCTCGTCGGCGATCAGCAGCTTGGGGTGCGACGACAGCCCGATGCCGATGAGCACGCGCTGCCGCATGCCGCCCGAGAACTCGTGCGGGAACTGGCGGAGCCGCTGGTCGGCATCCGCGAGACCCGCCTCCTTGAGCACCTCGACGGCGCGCTTGCGCACCTCGCGTTTGGAGCTCGCGAGGCCGTTCGCGCGGATCGTCTCCTCGACCTGGAACCCGATGCGGTGCACCGGGTTGAGCGAGTTCATCGGGTCCTGCGGGACGAGACCGATCTCCTTGCCGCGCACGCCCTCCATCTCGTGCCGGGACAGCTTCGAGAGGTCGCGCCCCTCGAAGAGCACCTTGCCGCCCGTGATGCGGCCGGAGCCCGGGAGGAGGTTGATGATGGCGTGCGCGGTCGTCGACTTGCCGGAGCCGGACTCGCCGACGATCGCGATCGTCTCGCCGGGGTAGACGTCGAAGCTGACGCCGCGCACGGCCGGCACGAAGCCGTCCTGGGTCTTGAACGCGACCTGCAGGTCCTCGACCGACAGCAGGGGTTCCAGAGCGGTCACCGAGTGGCCCTCGCCTTCGGGTCGAGCGCGTCGCGCACCGTCTCGCCGAGCATGATGAACGCGAGCACGGTGACGGACAGGGCGATGGACGGGTAGATGAGCGTGAACGGCGCCGTGCGGAGGCTGTTCTGGGCCGCCGAGATGTCGTTGCCCCAGGACATGAAGATGTTGTTGGGCAGACCGACGCCGAGGAACGAGAGGGTCGCCTCCGCGGTGATCGCCCCGGCGAGCCCCACCGTCGAGATGATGATGACGGGCGCGAGCGAGTTCGGCATCACGTGCGCGAACATCGTGCGGAACTTCGACAGCCCGATCGCCTCCGAGGCCATCACGTAGTCGAGGTTCTTCACCCTCAGCACCTCGGATCTCAGGATGCGGGCCGTGGATGGCCAGCTGAAGAACCCGATGGCGAGCGAGATGACCCAGATGTTCCGCTCGTGCAGGAACATCGACATGATCACGACGGCCGCGAGGATGTACGGGATCGCGAAGAAGATGTCGCCGAGGCGCATGAGGAGCGAGTCGAGCCAGCCGCCGAAGTAGCCGGCGAACGCGCCGATCACGACGCCCATGACAGCGACGAGCACGGTGACGATGATGCCGACCGACAGCGAGGTGCCGGTGCCGTGCACGATGCGCGAGAACACGTCGCAGCCCTGCTTGGTGAAGCCGAGCGGATGCCCCGGGAGGGGGCCGTGGTCGGAGATGCGCGTTCCGATGGGCACCCCGAGCGAGTCGGCGACCTCCTGCGACTTCACGCTGAGCATGCAGCCGTCGTTGGGCGGCACCTGGGTGAAGGCCGTCGGGAACAGCGCCACGAAGACGATGAAGAGGATGAAGGCGGCCGAGACCCAGAACATCCACCGACCGCGGAGGTCGCGCCAGGCGTCGAGCCAGAGGTTGGACTTGCGGTCGCTCACGCGCACCGCGTCGACGGCGCCGAGGCCGCCCTCGTCGACCTCCGCGACGAAGTGCGGGGCGGTGCGGACGGGGTTCTTACTTGACATAGCGGATCCTCGGGTCGAGCACGCCGTACAGGAGGTCGATGGCGATGTTCACGAGCACGTACACGATGACGAGGATCGTGACGATCGACACGATCTCGGGGGTGTCTCCCCGGTTGATCGCCTTGAAGAGCTCGTTGCCGACGCCCGGCACGTTGAAGATGCCCTCCGTGACGGTCGCGCCCACGATCAGGATGCCGAAGTCGGCCGCGAGGTTCGTGGTCACGGGGATCATCGAGTTGCGCAGGATGTGCACGGGGATGACGCGCCCTCGCGACAGTCCCTTGCCGTACGCCATCCGCACGAAGTCGTTCTGGCTGGTCTCGATGACCGACGCCCGCGTGAGCCGCACGACGTAGGCCATGTTGAGGCCCGCGAGCACGATCGCGGGGAGTAACAGGTCGCTCCATGGAGCGCCGGCCCCGACCGTGGGCCTGAACCAGCCGAGCTGGATGCCGAAGATCCACTGCGCGACGAAGGCGAGCACGAAGACCGGCATCGAGATGATGACGAGCGTCACGAGCAGTGTGACGTTGTCGAAGAGGCCACCCTTGCGCAGACCCGAGATGAGGCCGGCGAGCACGCCGACGGCGAGCTGGATGACGACGGCCAGGAGCGCGAGGCGCAGGGTCGTGGGGAAGGTGCGGGCGAGGATCTCGTTGACCGACTGGCCCGCGTAGGTAGTCCCGAGGTTGCCCTGGAGGATGTCACCGAGGTAGAGGAAGTACCGGGTGAGGAAGGGCTGGTCGAGGTGGAACTTGGCCTCGAGTGCGGCGATCTGCTCGGGCGCCGGGGTGCGGTCGCCGAACATGCGCAACACGGGGTTGCCGGGGGTGAGGAACACCATCGAGAAGATGATGAACGTCGACCCGAAGAAGACCGGGATGCCCTGGAGAAGGCGTCTGACGATGTACCAGATCATGGGGTTTCAGAGTCTCAGAAATTGTCGCTGAACGCACCCCGTGGGGCGGCGCCGAGGCGCCGCCCCACGGTGCGTGATTAGTTCGAGTCGGTTACTCGGACTTGGTGACCTGGTAGAGCAGCGGCCAGCTGTCCCAGCCGTACTCCACGTCCTCCACGAGCTTCGAGTAGCCGGCCGTGACCGCGCCGTACCACAGCGGGATCGCGGGCAGGTCCTCGAAGAGGTACTTCTGCGCCTCGTTGAAGTTCTTCGACTGCTCCTCCTGCGTGGGGGACGCGAGTCCCGCACGGAACAGCTTGTCGAACTCCGGGTTCGAGTAGTCGGCGTCGTTCGAGCCGGAACCCGTCACGTAGAGCGCGCCGAGGATGTTGGCGTCCGACGGGAAGTCGAACTGCCATCCGGTGCGGAACGCCGCCTTGATCGTGCGGTCGTTGACCTCGGTACGCAGACCCTTGAAGTCCGGGTACGGGAGGCCGACAGCGTCGATGCCGAGCGAGTTCTTGATCGAGTTCACCGTCGCGTCGACCCACTCCTGGTGGCCGCCGTCGGCGTTGTAGGCGAGCTGGAAGGTGCCCGACCACGGGCTGATCTTGTCAGCCTGCGCCCACAGCTCCTTGGCCTTCGCCACGTCGTAGTCGAGCACGTCCGAGCCCTCGATGGAGCTCGGGTCGAAGCCCGCGATGACCGGCGAGGTGAAGTCCTCGGCCGGCGTGCGGGTGCCCTGGAAGATCACGTCGGTGATCTCCTTGCGGTCGATCGCGTGCGAGATGGCGGCGCGCCGGAGCTTGCCCTCCTCGTCGTAGCCGAAGTGCTCGAGGGTGGGCTGGATGGTGAACGACTGGAACACGGCGGTCGCCTGCTCGACCGCGCGGTCGCCCAGGTCGTCCTTGAAGGTGGCCAGCTGGCTCGTCGGCACGGAGTCGACGATGTCGACGTTGTCCGACAGCAGGTCGGCGTAGGCGGCGTCGAGCGTCGCGTAGACCTTGAAGTTCAGGCCGCCGTTCTGCGCCTTGCGGGGACCGGTGTAGGTGTCGTTCGGAACGAGCGACAGGCTCTCGCCGTGCACCCATCCGTCCTTGCCCAGCTTGTACGGTCCGTTGCCGATCGGCGCGTCGCCGAAGGCGTCGGGGTCGTCGAAGAAGGCGTCCGGCAGCGGGAAGAACACGGTGTAGCCGAGGGCCACCGGGAAGTCCGCGCGCGCGTCGGCGAGCTCGACGGTGAAGGTGGTGTCGTCGACCACGTCGAGGGCGAGGGTGTTCTCGCCGCCGTCGTAGGTGCCGCCCTTGAAGGCGATCGCGTCGATGAACCACCACTGGTTCAGGAGGTCGGGGTTGGACGCAGCCCACTGCCAGGCCTTGACGAAGGACTCGGCGGTCACCGGGGTGCCGTCGGAGAACTTCTGGTCCGGCTTCAGCTTGATGGTCCAGTTGATGAAGTCGTCCGACTCGATCGACTCGGCGGCGTCGTAGTCCCACGAGCCGTCGGCCTTGTAGTAGACCAGACCCGCGAAGAGCTGGTTGAGCACCTGACCGCCGTTGACCTCGTTGGTGTTGGCTGGGATCAGCGGGTTCTCCGGCTCCGACCACGCGACGTTGACGACGCCGGTCGATGCCGAACCTCCTCCGTTGTTGCCGCCGTTGTCGGTGGCGCAACCGGAGAGGACGAGCGCGGTGGCGATTGCGACGCCCCCGGCTGCTGCTGCGATGCGAGAGATTCGCACGGTTCCTCCTGTACACAATGGGACGCCATGCGGGCGTGTGGCGCGCATGGCGGTGTTGGGTGCAACCTTAAGTCGCGATGCCCCGACCGACAAACCGGATCGCGGAATCGTTACACGGAGGAAACGGTGACGCGGGAATCGTGCGCCATCTGATCGATTACGCTCAGATATTGCGAACGCCGCCCGGATGCTGAGCACCGACCCCGACCCGCGCAGCTTTCCCGCGCGGGCGGCGGCGTAACATCGATCCCGTGCCGGCGCGCGTCCCGATCCCCCACACGCGACCCGTGCTCGTCTACGACGGCGACTGCGCCTTCTGCACCACCTGGGTGAACCGGCTGCGCGAGCTGCTCCCCCGCTTCCCCGAGGCCCTGCCGTACCAGTGGATCGACTACGCCGAGCTCGGGCTCGACGAGCACGACGTCACGCACTACGCCTGGTACGTGAGCCCCAGCCGTCAGCTGGGCGGTCACCTCGCGCTCTCCGCACTGCTGCGCATCCAGCGGGGCCCGTGGTGGCGCTTCGCCGGCTGGCTCATGGCGACGCCCCCGTACTCGTGGGTCGCGCGGCTCGGCTACGCCTTCGTCGCACGCAACCGGCACCGGCTCCCCGGAGGCACGCCCACGTGCGCACTTCCGCCGGCCGAGCGCGGATGAGCGCGGCGACGCCCACCGCGGACCCGGACGCGCGCCCCCCGCTCACGCGCGCCCGCATCCGCTGGGAGATCGGGATCGTGCTCGCACTCGGTCTCGGGCAGTCGGCGGTGTACGCGATCGTCGCCCTCGCCTACCGGCTCACCCGCGAGGAGGCGCTCGGTGACCAGTCGGCGACCCTCAACCCCTCGCTGAGCGACCGCGAGATCTTCGACCTCATCTACCAGGTGCTCGGGATCGCGTTCGCCCTCGCCCCCGTGCTGCTCGTGTGCTACCTGCTGTGGGCGCCGAACCGGCCCCATCTGGGGGCACTCGGGCTCGACGGCACGCGGGTGGTGCGCGACGTCTCCTGGGGAACGGGGCTCGTGCTCGCGGTGGGCATCCCGGGGCTCGCGTTCTACGCCGTGGGACGCGCGCTCGGGCTGTTCGTCGCCGTCAACCCCGCCGGTCTGGGCGACCACTGGTGGACGATCCCGATACTGCTGCTGTCGGCGGCGCGCGCGGCGATCCAGGAGGAGTTCGTCGTGCTCGGCTACCTCTTCGAGCGGCTGCGGCGGCTCGGCTGGGGGACCTGGCCCATCATCCTCGCCACCTCGGTGTTCCGGGCGAGCTACCACCTCTATCAGGGGCCCGGCGCCTTCATCGGCAACCTCGTGATGGGGCTCGCGTTCGGCTGGCTCTTCGCGCGGACCGGCCGGCTGCTGCCCTTCGTCGCCGCCCACTTCCTGATCGACGCGGTGGTGTTCGTCGGCTACCCGCTGGCCGCGAGCTGGTGGCCGGGGCTGTTCGGACTCCCCGGATAGGGGACTCGCGACGGCCGCTCGCCGACCGTAGACTCGCGCGCATGTCACAGCCCGACCCGGGGGAGTCGGCGGCCGCGACGCAGACCGAGGAGCCTGCGGCCGGGCCCGCCCTGCCCCCTCCCCCTGCGGGAGCCACCCGTTTCGAGCTCCCGCCTCCCGGCGACGGCGCCGTCCGCTTCGACCTGCCCCCGCCGCCCGGCTGATAGTTCCCGTTCCGCGTGTTTGTTGCCGAAGGAACGGGAACAAACACGCGGAACGGGAACTATCGCGGATGAGATGAAGCGCGGCGGAGGCAGGTGACGCGTCACGTATCCTGGAACATCGTGACTGGCACCGAGATCGGCGACCTCGCCCCTGACTTCGCGCTCCCCGGCATCCGCATCCAGGACGGCGTAGCCGTGCACTCCGAGTACCGGCTGTCGGCCGCCCGGGGTCGGCCCATCGTGCTCGCCTTCTATCCGCTCGACGCGAGCAAGGTCTGCACCGAGCAGCTCTGCAGCTACCAGGACCAGTTGGCGGGCTTCGAGAACCTCGGTGCCGAGGTGTGGGGCGTCAGCCTGCAGGGCGTCGCGAGCCACGAGGAGTTCGCGCGGGAGCAGGGGCTCACCTTCCCGCTGCTCGAGGCCGACGTCGCCACGGCGAAGTCCTACGGGGTCATGCTCGGGAGCCTCGCCATCCGCCGCTCCGTGTTCATCATCGACGCCGAGGGCGTCATCCGGTGGAAGCACGTCGCGATGCTCGGGCTCACCTACCGCAGCGCGGAGCAGATCCGCGAGGAGCTGCGACGCCTCTTCCCCGAGCCCGAGGCCGGCCAGACCCGCTACGCGCTGCCGCCCCCCGAGTGAGCTGACGCGCGCCGGGCCGCTTCACGGCGGAGCGGGATCGCTTTCGCGACGCATGCCCCCGCGTGCCGCCTCTCGGCGGCGCGCTCCCGCCAGTCCCGATGCCAGCGTCGCGAAAGCGACCCCGCACCCCCGCTTCGCTCGTGCGACCGATGGCGAATAGCACCGCGGGTCGACGCGGCCCGAAGACCGAACGCGCTGCCGGGGGTCGGCGCGACCGCGCTCGTGCCGACCCCCGGAGCGACGCGCCGCGGATTACCGCGGCGCCAGACAAAGCGCCCGTGGAGGCGGTCGCCCTCAGGCGAACGCCTCCACGGGCGGACACGCGCAGACGAGGTTGCGGTCGCCGTAGGCCTGGTCGATGCGGCGCACGGGCGGCCAGTACTTGCCGCCGTGCACGAGCGCGTGCACCGGGTAGACGGCCTGCTCGCGCGTGTAGGGATGGCCCCACTCCCCCGCGATGACCGACTCGGCCGTGTGCGGCGCGTTCGCGAGCGGGTTGTCGTCCGCGGGCCAGGTGCCCGCGCCGACCGCGTCCGCCTCCGCCTTGATGGCGATCATCGCCTCGACGAAGCGGTCCAGCTCGGCGAGGTCCTCCGACTCTGTCGGCTCGACCATGAGCGTGCCCGCTACCGGGAACGACATGGTGGGCGCGTGGAAGCCGTAGTCGATGAGGCGCTTCGCGACGTCGTCGACGGTCACACCCGTGGCCTCGCGCAGCGGCCGCAGGTCGAGGATGCACTCGTGCGCGACGAGGCCGTTGTCGCCCGCGTAGAGCACGGGGTAGTGCTCGCGCAGCCTCACCGCGATGTAGTTCGCGGCGAGCACGGCCGAGCCGGTCGCGCGGCGCAGGCCCTCGGCGCCCATCATCCGCACGTAGGCCCACGAGATGGGCAGGATGCTGGGGCTGCCGTACTCGGCGGAGCTGACAGGGTTGGCGGTGCCGAACGGCAGGTAGGGGGCGAGGTGGGCCTTCGCCGCGACGGGCCCCACGCCGGGGCCGCCGCCGCCGTGCGGGATGCAGAACGTCTTGTGCAGGTTGAGGTGCGAGACGTCGCCCCCGAAGTCGCCGAAGCGCGCGTAGCCGAGGAGGGCGTTGAGGTTCGCCCCGTCGACGTACACCTGGCCGCCGGCCGCGTGGACGGCATCCGTGATCTCCCGGATGTCGTGCTCGTAGACGCCGTGGGTGGAGGGGTAGGTCACCATGAGCGCGGCGAGCTCGTCGGCGTGCTCGGCGACCTTGGCGCGCAGGTCCGCGAGGTCGACGTTGCCGAGCTCGTCGCACGCGACGACCACGACCTTCATGCCGGCGAGCACCGCGGAGGCCGCGTTGGTGCCGTGCGCGCTCGACGGGATGAGGCACACGGTGCGGTGCTCTCCCCCGTTGGCGCGGTGGTACCCGCGGATCGCGAGGAGGCCCGCGAGCTCGCCCTGGCTGCCGGCGTTCGGCTGCAGCGACACCTCGTCGTAGCCGGTGACGTCGGCGAGCCAGCCGGAGAGCTGCCCGATCAGCTCCCGGTAGCCGACGGTGTCGGCCTCGGGGGCGAGCGGGTGCAGGTTCGCGAACTCGGGCCAGGTGACGGCCGCCATCTCGGTCGCCGCGTTGAGCTTCATGGTGCAGGAGCCGAGCGGGATCATGCCGCGGTCGAGCGCGTAGTCCTTGTCGGCGAGGTACTTGAGGTACCGCATCATGCCGGTCTCGGAGTGGTGCGTCTGGAACACCGGATGCGTGAGGTATTCCGTCTGACGCATGTGAGCGGGGTCGATGGAGCGCGAGACCGGCTTGAACCCCAGCTCGGCCGGGGCCGCGTCGCCGAGCACCGCCCGCAGCACGACGAGGGCGTCGGCGGAGGTCGTGGTCTCGTCGGTCGAGAACTGCACCGTGTCGGCGTCGACCTGCCACAGCAGCACGCCCTCGGCGTCCGCGGCGGCGACCACCTCGGCCGCGCGACCCGGCACCCGCAGCTGGACGGTGTCGAAGAACAGCCCGTGCACGGGCTCCACGCCGCCCTCGCGCAGCGCGTCGACGACGAGGTTCGCCAGGCGGTTCGCGTGGTGCGCGATCTCCTTGATGCCGCGTGGTCCGTGGTAGACGGCGTACATGGACGCCATGACGGCGAGGAGCACCTGCGCCGTGCAGATGTTCGAGGTGGCCTTCTCGCGGCGGATGTGCTGCTCTCGCGTCTGCAGCGACAGACGGTAGGCGGGGTAGCCGTTCGCGTCCTGCGAGACGCCGACGAGGCGGCCCGGCAGCTGCCGCTCGAGCCCCGCACGGACCGCCATGTAGCCGGCGTGCGGTCCGCCGAAACCGAGGGGCACGCCGAAGCGCTGGGTCGTGCCCACCGCGACGTCCGCCCCGAGCTCGCCCGGGCTCGTGATGAGCGCGAGGGCGAGCAGGTCGGCGGCGACCACGGCGATGCCGCCGGCCGCCTGCACGCGCGCGATCGCATCCGCGGGGTTCCACACCCGCCCGGAGGCGCCGGGGTACTGGACGACCGCGCCGAACGCCTCGGGCAGGCTGGTCTCCGGGGAGAGGGCCGCGAAGTCGCTGTCGACGAGCTCGATGCCGACCGCCTCCGCCCGGTGCGCGAGGAGGGCGCGGGTGCGCGGCAGGATGTCGGCGTCGACGAGGAACACGTTGGTGGCCGCACCCGAGGCGCGGCGGGCGAGCAGCATCCCCTCGACGACGGCGGTGCCCTCGTCGAGCATGGAGGCGTTCGCGGTGGCGAGGCCCGTGAGGTCGGTCACCATGGTCTGGAAGTTGATGAGCGCCTCGAGGCGACCCTGTGAGATCTCGGGCTGGTACGGGGTGTAGGCCGTGTACCAGCTGGGGTTCTCGAGCACGTTGCGCTGGATCACGGCGGGCGTGACCGTGCCGAAGTAGCCGAGCCCGATCATGGGTCGCGTCACCCGGTTGCGGCTCGCGAGGGCGCGCAGTTCGGCGAGCGCCTCCACCTCGGAGGCGGCCGGCGGCAGGGTCGTTGCGGCGTCGGCGGGGAGACGGATGCCCGCGGGGATCGCCGCGTCGACGAGCGCGTCCACGCTCGGGTAGCCGAGGACGGCCAGCATCTCCTTCTGGGCGGCGGCGTCGGTTCCGATGTGGCGGTCCGCGAAGAGCGCGCGCATGGTCACTCGGCGACGAGCGCGGCGTACTCGTCCGCGGTGAGCAGCGCGGGCAGCTCGGTGAAGCGCACGGCGATCATCCATCCGGCCCCGTACGGGTCGGAGTTCACGAGCGAGGGGTCGTCGACGACGGCGTCGTTGACCTCGACGACCTCGCCGTCGACGGGGGCGTAGAGCTCGCCCACCGACTTCGTCGACTCGATCTCGCCGACCACGCGTCCCGCGGCGGCGGCGGAGCCGACCTTCGGAAGGTCGACGAAGACGACGTCGCCGAGCTTGTCGGCCGCGTAGTCGGTGATGCCGATGCGCGCGACGTCGCCGTCGACGGCGACCCACTCGTGCTCGGCGGTGTACTTCAGTTCGGCGGGGAGCGACATCTCAGCTCTTCTTTCTCGAGTAGAACGGCAGGGTGACGACGGTCGCGGGGATGCGGGTTCCGCGCACGTCGACGAGGACGGTGGTGCCGACCGCGGCGAGCGCGGGGTCGATGAGGGCCATCGCGACGGGATGGCCGAGGGTCGGCGAGAGGGCGCCGCTCGTGATGACGCCCGCGGCGGTGTCGGCGTCGTCGGATGCGAACACCTCGTATCCGGCGCGTCCGGCCCGCTTGCCGTCCGCGGCGAGGCCCACGAGCACGGGCGCGCCCTCGCCGGGGCCCGCCGCGACCGCGTCCTCGCCGACGAAACCGCCCGGCTTGCCGAGCACCGGCACGCGGCCGAGGCCGACCTGCTGCGGCAGGGTGTCGCGCGTCAGCTCGTGGCCGTAGAGCGGCATCCCCGCCTCCAGGCGGAGGGTGTCGCGCGCGGCGAGACCGCACGGGACGAGCCCCGCCCCTGCGCCCGTCTCGGCGATCGCCTCCCAGAGGGTGGGCGCGGCGTCGGGCGACAGGAAGAACTCGAAGCCGTCCTCGCCCGTGTAGCCGGTGCGGGCGACGAGCACCTCGTGGCCGCGGAAGTCGCCCGTGACGGCGCGGTAGTAGCGCAGGCCGTCGAGCTCGGGGATGTCGAAGCCGTCGACGTTCCGCAGTATCTCCTCCGCGCGAGGACCCTGGAGGGCGATGAGCGCCACGTCGTCCGATTCGTCCTCCACGACGCAGTCGAAGCCGGAGGCGCGCTCGCGCAGCGCATCCGCCGCCGCGAGGCGGTTGCCCGCGTTCGCCACCACGAGGAAGCGGTCATTCCCCGTGCGGTACACGACGAGGTCGTCGATGATGCCGCCGTCCTCGGCGAGCAGCAGGCTGTACTTCGCCTGCCCCTCCTCGATCGCGGAGAGGCGGCCGGCGAGCGCGTGGTCGAGCGCGGCGGGGGCCTCCGGACCGAGCACGACGATCTCGGCCATGTGACTCAGGTCGAAGAGCCCGGCCGCCTCGCGCACGGCGTGGTGCTCGGCGAGGTCGGAACTGTAGCGCACCGGCATCTGCCAGCCGGCGAAGTCGGTGAAGGATGCGCCGCCGGCGCGGTGCACCGCGTCGAGGGGGGAACGGCGTTCGCCGTCGGACATGTGAGCTCTCCGATCGTGAAGTCGGTGGAACTCCCCCTCTGTCATCGGCGCCTGAGAGATTCGCGACTCATGGTCGCTTTCACCGTGGGCGAGTTCCGCGGAACGGAACTTCTTTCCAGAGCGGCCTGTCGATGCGGTACACGTACCTGAGAGATTGGCGGGGAGGCTTGCTCCTTCGGTGCCGGCGGCGTGGCCCCGGCTCTCCCGCATCGCGTGCGGCCCGATGTTCGGTTGTGCGGTCAGCCTACCGGATGCCGGGCCCGGCTCAGTCGGTCAGATCGGCCGCGTACAGCAGTGCGGAGGCGATCGCCCCGACGAGCACGATCGCCCACAGCGCGATGCCGGTCCAGGCCGCCGCGTTCAGCAGCGGCTTCGTGCGCCCGCGCACGCCGTACGCGCTGAAGACGGCGCCGAGCGTCCACGGGACGCCCAGGTAGAAGGGGCCGGCGACGTCCTCCATGTAGCGGCCGCGGCCACCCAGGAACACCGTGTCGAACATCCCGCCCGCCGTGGCGGCCCAGAACACGACGGCGACGGCAGCGAGGCCGAGACCGAGCCACGGGAACACGAGCGACGGACGCACGGGCCGCGCGCGCAGCGAGACGCCGAAGCCGATGCCGCACGCGATGGCGACAGCGACGAGGTCGATCGTGATGCCGGCATTCATGAGCCACTCCACGGGCGCCGCGGAGGGGAAGCCGGCGCCGCCGACCACGTTGAGCGCGATCCCGACGATGGCGAGGCCTGCGACGACGGCGTGCCCCCACGGGCTCGGCAGGGCCGTGCGCGAGAGGTCGAGAAGCGGCTGCGGGTGCGCCGCCGGCGCCGCGGGCGCGGGCTGCGGCACGGCGGGTGGGGCGACATCGCTCATGAGGCGAGGGTACCGGGCCGTCGACATCCCCCGTACCGCGGAGCAGGATGAGGGGCATGGACGATGGCGTACGGGTTCTGACTTCGGCCGGCACCGAGTTCACGGCCGAGCAGATCACCCACTGGGCCGACCGCGAGCGACGCGGACTCGAGCAGGCGATCGCGGAGGCGGACCTCCTCGTCTCGGCACCCCACGCGGGCTCCGCGATCCCGGAGGAGCTGGACGAGTTCCTGGCACCCGAGTTCACGCGACGCCTGCAGTTCGACTACACGGACGTGGCCACCGAGGCGGTCGTGCGGCGGTGGGCGGAGATCGACCCGCGCATCGTCGCCGTCGTCAACCCGCATCCGCGGATGGTCCGCGACCCGAACCGGGCGCGGCCTGACGACATCCGCCCCCAGTTGCGGGAGGCGTTCGTCCGGGTCGCCGCCGCCGGGCCCATGAACCGCGTCGACCTGTCGGGCGTCGACCCCATCCGCCCGGTGACCTTCTCGTTCTTCCCGCTCATCCGGGTGCCCGCGAGCGAGGACGAGTTCGAGCGGATGGCGCTCGCCTTCGAGGAGGTCGCCGCGCGCGGACTGCGCGTCTACGAGGACACGCGGGACTCGCTGCTCGAACGCTTCGTCGCCGGCTCCCTGCGCGGCGAGCGCGGAGCCTTCACGACCCTGTCGTTCCACGACACCATGAACACCACGACGCGCATCGACGGGGCGGTCGCTGTGCCGCGCGACGCGAAGGACGAGCTGCCCGACATCGTCGCGCTGTCGAATCGAGGCGACCTGCTGGGCGAGGACCGCGGCGTGGAGGGCGACCCGGTGACGATGGCTCCCGAGCTGCTGCGGGAGCTGGCCGACGCGCACCGGATCGGGTTCCGGGCAGAGCGTGCGGACGCGGTGAAGCTCAATCAGCCCTACCTCGGAAGCCAGGAGATCACGCAGGCGTCCGCGTACTTCCGGTCCCGTGCCGACGAGGCCGCCGCCGCGGGCGTCGTGCTGTCCGCGGTTCAGGCCGAGTTCCGCCGTGAGTATCTGCTCGGCGATACCGCCACCGCGGTGCTTCACGAGCCGGGTGACGGCTGGGTCGAGTACGACGCATCCCACGTCGACGAGCTCGCGCACGCCTGCAAATCGTCGTGGGACGCCTTCCGCGCCGCCACGGCGTGACGGCGGCTCCGGGCGGCTAGCCCCAGATGACCCCGAACAGGGCCCCGAACGCGATGGTCGACAGGGCGAGCGCGAGGGTGGGGATGGTGAAGGAGTGGTCGACGAGCTTCGTTCCGAGCTTCGTCGACCCCGAGGTGTCGAAGTTGGCGGCCGCGATCTGGGAGCCGTTCGTCGGCAGCAGGTAGATGCCGGCGAACGCGCCGGCCCACATGCCCGACAGCATCCCGAGCGGGATGCCGGCGGCGAGCCCGATCGGCACGATCGTGCGCGTGGCGGTGGACTGGCTCGTCGTCAGCACGCAGACCAGGAACACGCCGATCGCGAAGATCCACGGCACCGCCTGCACCCAGGACCCGACGGACTCGGCGATCAGCTCGGAGTGCGCGGCCAGGAAGGTGTCGGTCAGCCACGCGAGACCGAAGAGGGCGATCGCCGAGACCATTCCCGCGCGGAACACGGTCTGGACGGGCACCTCGGCGACCTTCGGGCGCGAGACGATGAGGATCACGGTGCCCGCGACGAACATGACGATCTCGATGATGGGGGTCATCCCGACGGGGTCGCCGTTGCCGTCGAGCGGCCGGATGCCCTTGGCGAGACCGAACACGACGATCGTCAGCACGCCGACGAGGAAGATGATCGCGGCGTTGCGCCCCGCGGCGGTGACCTTCACCTCGGCCTTCACCGCTGTCGCGGACGCCCCCGGGGCGGGGATGTCGCCCGCCGCGATCTTCGCCTGGATCGCCGGGTCGTCGGCGATGTCCTTCCCGAGACGCCGCACGAGGAAGCTCGTGACGACGATGCCGACGACGGCCGCGGGGAAGGTGACCTTGATGATGTCGATGAGCTCGTAGTCGTACGGCGAGACGTCGGTGAGGGTGACCATCGCCGCCATCGCCGCCGACACGGGCGAGCAGGCGAGGGCGACCGAGGTCGCCACGACCGAGAGCGAGAGCGGGCGGGAGGGTCGGATGCCGTTGCGGTAGCTGAGGTCCTGGATGACGGGCAGCAGCGGGTAGAGGATGTTCGAGGTGCCGGCCCCGACGGCGAACAGGAACGACACGAGGGGTGCGACGAGGGTGATCTGCTTCGGTGAGCGGGCGATGAGCTTGGCGGCGACCGACACCATCCAGTCGATTCCGCCGGCGACCTGCATGACGCTCGAGGCGAGCACGACCGACATGACGATGAGCAGCGCGTCGACGGGCGGCGACCCGGGCGGGAGCCGGAAGACGAACACCAGCAGGGCGACGCCGACACCGCCCCAGAGGCCGAGTCCGACGCCGCTGGAGCGTGTACCCATGACGATCGCGCCCAGCACGACCAGCAGCTGGAGGATGAAGAGCAGGACGTCCATCTGGCTCCCTCGCCATCGCCGGGGTGGTGGTTCCCGGCGTGCGTCAGCCTAGGCCGTCGACGCGTGACAGCGGAACGGGGGCGCCGCTACCCTGGAGCATCGCCGCCCGGCTGGAGGCCTCCGTGTCCGCTGCCGCATCCCCCCGAACCGTCTGGCGCAGACGGCTGCGCGCGAGCGTGTTCTCGTCCGTCGCCCTCGCCCTGCTGGCCCTCGCGGCGCTGCTCGTCATGAACGAGCTCGACCGTCTGATCGCGGACGTCGTCTCCCCCTCGGGGCGCACGCACGCGCTGTCGGGCGTCTACGGACCGACGGCTTTCCTGGAGACGGAGGCGTGGGGCGACTGGGCCGCGTCCGCATTCCCGGTGGCGTCCCTCATCCGCGCCTCGGTGCTCGCCGACCTCGTGCTCATCGCGTGCTACACGACACTGCTCGTGCGACTGGTGCGCCGTGTCACCCGGGAGGGCATCCGCGTGCGCCGCTGGGGTCTCGGCCTGGTCGCGGCGCTCGCGATCGCCGACCTCGCGGAGGATGCGCTGCTCGTCGCGTTGAGCGTCCCGGGGGCGCCCGGCTGGCTCGTCTGGCCGCAGGTGGCGGCGACCTCGGCCAAGTTCGCGGCGGGCCTCGCCGTGGCGGGGTTCCTCCTGCTCGGGCGGGAGGTCGGCGACCGGGCACGCGCCGCCCTGGGCCGCGGATGGCGCGGCCTCTACGCCCAGCGACTGGTGGCCATCGTGGTCGGCGCGATCGCCGCGGTGTCGCTCGTGAGCGCGGACGGCGTGATCGAGCAGCTGCCCGACGTCTACCGCTCGTGGATCGGGTACGGCGGCCTCGACGCCCTGCCGCTCGTCGCGACGCTGCTCGCCTTCGCCGTGACGGGCACGGGCCTGCTGTGGCTGGCGCGCGGCCGCGCCCGGCGCTACGCCCGCTCGGAGTACGACGACCGTCCCGCCTCGCCCCTGCTCCCCTGGCTCGTCACCGCCGCGGTCGCCGCCGTCGTCGGAGTCGCGCTCGGTATCGCCCAGAACCGCGCCCCCGCGGACTGGGTGCCGCTCGTCGTCTTCGTCGCGGCGCTCGTGGCGATCCCGGGCTCGTCGAAGCTCATCCGTGCCGTGCGATCGGGTTCGGATGCCGCGGCCCCGCCGACGCTCCGCCCGGCCGACACCCACGAGGATGCGGTCTCCGCCCGCCGCGCCGGGGACGGGCTGATCGTGCTGTGGGTCGCGCTCGCGGGGCTCGGGCCGTTCAAGGCCCTCGTGACGCCCCTCGCGCTCGCGGCGATCGGCGCGTTCGACGATTCGCGGTTCGCCGGCACGACGGGCTGGACGGCCGCGCTCGCCGCGGGCTTCCTGCTGCTCGGTGTCGCGGCGGGCGTCGGCTTCCGTCGTTGGGCGGCGAGCGACCCGCCGCGAGCGCTCGGCCCGACGATGGTCGGCGCGACCCTCGGAGCCGCGGTGCAGCCCGGCGAGGTCAGCGAGGCCCAGCAGGCCCTGCTCAACCGTCTCGGCATCGTCGTGCTCGCGGTGTCGAGCGGGGTCGTGCTCGCGTTCCTCCTGCTGCCGATGGCGATCTCGGCGGTCGTCGGGGCGGCGGCCGTCATCGTGCTGCTCGCGGGCGCGTGGACCGGCATCCTCGGCTGGCTCACCCTGAGCCTGGGGCGCCGCCGGCCGCTCGAGGTGTTCCAGGTACTGCGGCTGCGCTCGGCCCCCGTAGTCACCCTGCTCGTGGTGCTGCCCGTCGTCGCGTCGAGCGTGCAGAACGCCCCGAGCCTGCATGCGGTGCGCTTCACCGCGGACGGCACCCTCCCGACCCGCGCGCAGCTCGCCCCCGCCTACGCGGACTGGTACGCGGGCGACAGCTGCGCGACGACCGTCGGCGGCGTGCGCGTGAAGCCGCTCGTGCTGGTCGCCGCGGAGGGCGGCGGCATCCGGGCGGCCACCTGGACGGTCGACGTGCTGCGCGAGCTGCCCGCCGCCGGCGACTGCGCCGCGGATGCCGTGTTCGCCTCGACCGGCGCGAGCGGCGGCAGCGTCGGGCTCGCCTCCTTCCGCACCGAGGGGAACCCGCGATCGGGCGGCGCGCAGCAGTCGACGATCGACTTCGCGGGCGACGACGCACTGTCGGCCGACCTCGCCGGCCTGCTGGCGGGCGATCTGGTCGGCGCGGTGTCCGGCATCCGGGTGCCGAGCTCCGGCATCCCGCACGCCGCCGGCTGGGAGTGGCGCGACCGCACCGCCATGCAGGAGCTCACCTGGGAGAGCCAGGCGCCGCAGTTCGCCGAGCCCTTCGACGCCGCACCCGTCGCGCCCACGGGATACCTCGTGCTGGGCTCCACGGATGCGACCTCGCTCTGCAAGGTGCTCGTGAGCCAGCTCGACCTCAGCCCCGGCGGCTGGACGCAGACGGATGCCGGCGAGGGCGCGCAGACCGCGGCGGCGCCCGACTGCGCCTCCCGGCGGGCCGAGTTCGCGAGCACGATCGACCTCGTCGACTACCTGGGCGCCTGCCGCGCGAACCTCAGCTGGGCGACCGCGGCCGAGCTCTCGGCCCGGTTCCCCTTCGTGAGCCCGGGCGGCCGCATCTCGCCCGACACCCTGCCGGCCGGCTGCCGGCGGGTCGCCGACCTGCAGCTCGTGGACGGCGGATCGACCGACAACAGCGCCATCGGCACCTGGGTGGACGTCGCGCCGGCGCTCACGGCGCTCATCCGCGCCACCAACGCCGCCGCCGACGGCGGCGCGCGGCCGTACGTGGTTCCCGTGCTGCTGTTCGCGACCAACGAGCCCGGAAGCGACGTGATCGTCGCCCCCGACGGCACGCGGCCCGACGCTCTCGTGCCGCTCGCGGCGATCCTCGGGGCGAAGGGGCCGCAGACCTCGCCCTCCGCGTGGCTGCGGCGGGCATCCGACGCCTACCTGCAGGCATGCCCGCCGGATGCCGACGCGTGCGAGCGCGCGGTCGCCGCCGTCAGGCGCGCGCTGCCGGGCGGGGTGGTGGTCGCGTCACCCTCGACCGACCCCGCGATCTCGGTGCCGCTCGGATGGAGCCTCTCCTCGTTCAGCCGCAGCCGCCTGCGGTTCGAGGCGGAGGGTCAGGCGCTCTGCGGGCGCGACCCCGCGCGCGCGGACCCGGATGCGCTGGCCGCCCACGCGGGCGACCCCTGCCGGGCGAGCGGCGAGTACGGCATGCTCGGCGAGCTGCTCGACCACTTCGACGAGGCCACCCCGGCACCCGTCGGATAGGCGGGCCCGCGAACGAATCGGGGGCGACCCGCAGCCGTGCCGCGCGCCACCCCCGATCGGGTCCTGGGCTCAGCCCACGGGCGTGAAGGGCGGCGTCACGCCCTCCGCGTACACCGGGGCCGGCAGCACCGTCTCCGTCGCGCCGTCGCGGATCTCGCGGAGGGCCGAGACGATGTCGTCCACGTTCTCGGGGACCGGGAGGCTGCAGGTGTTGAGCTCGGACTTCAGCTCGAGCGTGAGCCGGGTCTTGCCCGCCTCGACGGCCTCCGCGGTCGTGCCCTCGCCGGGCTCCGACGACGCGCCCGTGATGTCCGGGACCTCGTTGCAGACGTGGTACACCGAGCCGCCGGCCACCCAGTAGACGTGGTCGCGGCCGAGCAGCTGGATGACGGTCGACTGGTCGGCCGTGTACTGCTCCTGCGACGGCGGGTTGTAGTCGATGCCGAACACGACGACCGCGACGGCCGCGAGCACGATGCCGATGGTGCCCGCGGTGGCCTTCTGCCCCTTCGACATGTCCTTGTTGAGGAAGATCATGATGATGAGCGGCAGGAACGCGATGATCGCGATGATCGCGCCGAGCTGGTTCTGCACGAAGAAGCGGAGCTTGTCCTTCTTCGAGGCGGGGTCTAGGCGGTTGGCCTTCTTCCACAGGATCGAGCCCGTGATCGAGAGCGCCGCGATGACGACGAGCAGCACGATGAGGGTGATGAACGCCCACTGCGGGAAGGTCGCCGCCTGCCCCGTGCCGGACTGCTGCACGAGCAGGCCCGTCTCCTCGTCGCGCGTCAGCTTCGTGGAGCCGTCGGCGCTCGCCAGGGTGCGCTGGCGCAGCAGCCAGAAGATTCCGACCGCCTCGGCGGCGATCGCGACGAGCCACAGCACGCCTGCGACGATCCGCAGCGTGGTCGCCTTGCGCTTCGCCTCCGCGGTGGGCCTCCAGGTCGCGGGGGCCTCGGCGTCGTCTGCCTTGGCTGTGGTCTTCTTCTTGGCGGCCTCGGCCATCTCGGGTTCCTCCAGGTGGTGGTAGCGGATGAGGGAAGCGTACCGACAAAGGAGCGCCCCGAGTCCGCACGACCTCAGCGGTGGCGTAGCATCGCGGGAGCGCCGTCGTACGCGCGCGGAGAGGGGAAGGTCGCCGTGGGCTCGCTCATCTACGGGACATCGGGGATCGAGATCTCCTTCGACGACCGGGTGCTCGCGCACCTCGAGCTCGTCATCAACGCGAAGCTGCGCCGCCGCGAGTCGTTCATGTTCAGCTGGCGCGACACCCCGGGCGTCGGCGACGGGCGCAGCTCCATCTGGCTCGACACCGCCATCCCGCTGTACTTCCGCTACTCGGGCAGCCGGATGCCGCTCATCGACAAGGACTGGCTGGAGGAGCTCGCGGTGCAGGCGGGCTCCACGCGGGGCCTCGTGCTGGGAGACGATCCCGCGACCGAGCAGCCCGTGAAGTCGCGCGACAACTCCGTCAAGCGCAAGGACCACCCCGCGCGCTGAGAGCCGCCTCGCCGGCGACTCAGCCGTGGAAGATGAAGCCGACGCTGTCCAGCCTGCGGGCCTTGTTGCGCAGCACCTCGATCGCGTAGTCCTCGCCGTCGAGCACCGTCTCGCGCGTGTTGGTCGTCACCGCTGCGATCGCGGTCGACGCGGTCAGCACGAGCTCGGCGACCACGGGGGCGCCGTCGCGCAACGCGGGAATCGTCACACGTTCGGGCGGCTGGTTGAGCGGGAGGGTGACGACGTAGTCGAGCAGCGCCTCCGCGACGCGATCGCTCGTCACCAGCTCGCATCCGGCGTAATGCAGGGCCCTCATCGCAGTGCTCTCATCGATCTCACCTGCGACCATGCTGCGCCCGCGCGGCGGATGCCGCGAACCCGTTCCGATTTGCGCGCGGACGTGCTAGGAGAGGTGCTCGGTGGCGCCGAGCTCCGGGAGGGGGCCCGTCTCGATGTGCTCCGCCGTCAGCTGGATGCCGCCCGTCGTGTTCGCCGAGCGCAGGATCTGCTCGATCCACTCGCGGTGCAGCTCGGGGGCGTCCGTCTCCTCGAACTCGAAGCGCAGCGGGATCGCCTCGTGCATCCAGATGGTGGTGCGGCCGTTCGGCTGCCCCTCCGAATGCGTCCACGAGAGGGTGAAGCTCTCCCCGCGGCGGAGCTTCGTCACCACCGCGACCTTGAGATGCGCGAGCGTGCGGTCGTCCATCTCGATGGCCTGATCGGCGTAGAAGAGCGTTCCCATGGGGCTCATCGTACGGCCACCGCGAGGGCCATCACTTCCGCTTCCCCGTGGCCGGCTCCGCGTCCGACGGGTCGGGGATCTCGCCCGGGCGATAGCGCGGCAGGCGCGCGGCCGGGACGATCGCGAGCGCCGAGATCCCCGCGAGGATCAGCAGCCCCATCCGCAGCGCCGACAGACGTGCCTCCTCGTTGATCCGCACGAACTCCTCCGTCTGGGAGGCGCTCGCATCGGTGCCCTCGAGCAGGGTGCGCAGCTGGTCGTTGCTCACGAAGTTCGCGTTCTCGAGGCTCACCTCGTCGACCAGCTCCTCCGGGAGGTAGGTGTTCGACATGAGCGCCTGCGCGAGGTTGAACGACAGGATGCCGACGAGCAGCGCCCCCGCGACCGCCGTGCCCACGGCGGACGCCAGGTTCTGCGTCGTGCCGCGGATCGAGCCGACGTCCCCCGCGAGGTTCTTCGGCACGGCCGTGACGAGCACGTTGAAGACGAGCGTCACGAGGGCGCCCTGTCCGACGCCGAAGACGAACAGGCCGAGGATCGTCGGCAGGGTCTCCCAGTTGTTGGTCACCACGAACGACAGCCAGACGAGCGCCGAGGTCGTGAGGATGAAGCCGAAGACGCCGATCGTCTTCGGGTTGAAGCGGCCGTAGAAGCGCACGATGAGCGTCGCCGTGACGAACACGGTGAGGTTGAACGGCATCATCGCGAGCGAGGTGTCGAACGGGGTGCGCCCCTGCACGATCTGGATGTAGAGCGGCACCGTGAAATTGAGCGCCGCCTCGAGCGCGACCACGATGAACATCGCGTACACGGCGGCGCGCTCGCTGCCGCGCCCCAGCACCGCGAGGCTCACGAGCGGCACCTTGCCCGCGCGGGTGCGCCGCCGCGTCCACAGGAAGAAGGCCTGACCGAGCACGATGCCGAGCACGATGAGCAGGGGCGCCGGCGAGACGCCCGCGATCGAGAACGGCGCGGAGTCGTTCGCCTCGAGCACACCCCAGGCGTTGAGGTTGTTGAAGCCGAGCGTGAGCGACACGATCGCGAGGCCGATGAGCACCGCGGCCACGAGGTCGATCTTGATGCCCGGGTCGCCCTTGTCGCCCCGCAGCCGGAAGCTCAGGATGAACACCAGCACCGCGATGCCGAGCACCACCCCGAACACCGGCCGCCATCCGATGAGGGTGCCGAGCGCGCCGCCCACGAAGAACGCCGTCATGCCCGAGATGGCGCGGGCCGAGCCGAGGGAGCCGACCGCGGTCGCCTGCTGGCTGCCGCGGTAGTTCTCGGCGATGAGCGCGACGAGGCTCGGCACGATGATGGCGGCCGAGGCGCCCGCCACGATCTGGGCGCCGATGATCCAGCCGATGCTCGGACCGAACAGCATCATGAGCGACGAGCCCGCGAAGGTCGCCACGACGATGCGGAAGATGAGCACCCAGCCGACCCGCTGGCCGAGCTTCGCGCCGACCATGACGAGCGCGGCGACGGCGAGACCGTAGACGACGATCGCGGTGCTCGCCGTCGTCGGCGGCACCCCGAACTCCTCCACCATGCCGCCGATCGACACGGGAAGCGCCGCGACGTTGAACGACATCAGCATCTGGGCGAAGAACAGCCCCACCATGGGGGCCCACGAGGTCCTCGCCTCGGGGGCGGGGGCGGCGTCCGTGGCGGTCATGCGGAACCCATCTCTCTCGTGTAGGGGTACGGCCCGTGCTCGTGAGCCTCGGACGCGAACACGTCGAGCCCCAGGGCGCGGGAGAGGAAGCGCGTGGCCCGCTGGCCCCGCACGCTGTTGCCGGCGCTGTCGAGGCGCGGCGAGAACACGCCGATGCCGCCCTTGCCGGGCGAGATCGTCACGATGCCGCCCGCGACGCCCGACTTGCCGGGCAGGCCGATCTCGAAGAGCCACTCGCCCGAGCGCTCGTAGAGACCGGTCGAGGCGAGCACCGCCAGCGTGTCGCGCGCCACCGCGGGCGACACGACGCGCTCCCCCGTCACCGGGTTGACGCCGCCGTCGGCGAGGGTCGCGCCCATCACCGCGAGGTCCGCGGCGCTCACGAGCAGCGAGCACTGGCGCGTGTAGACGTCGACGGCCGCGAGCGGATCCGCGTCGATGCGGCCGTAGGCCTGCAGGAGCGTGCCGATCGCCCGGTTGCGCTGGTTGGTGTCCGCCTCCGAGGTGTACACCTCGCCGTCGAGCTCGAGCCGGCGGCCCGCGAAGGCAGAGAGGCCGTGCTGGATGCGGGCCCAGCGCTCCTCGGCGGAGGCGGCCGGCACGAGCGCGGTCGTCGCGATCGCCCCGGCGTTCACCATCGGGTTCATGGGGTGGCCGTCGTTGAGCTCGATGGCCACGACCGAGTTGAAGGCGAGGCCCGTGTTGTTGACGCCCACCCGCTCGCGCACCGTCTCGTGCCCGAGCTCCTCGCACACGAGCGCGTAGACGAAGGCCTTCGAGATCGACTGGATCGAGAACACGGCATCCGCATCACCGGCGGTGTGGACCGCCCCGTCGACCTCGGCCACGCTCACCCCGAAGAGCTCCGGATCGGCCTGCGCGAGGCGGGGGATGTACGTGGCGATCTCGCCGTCCCGCGACGCGAGGCCGTAGCGGTAGGCGTCGTCGACGAGGCGCTCGACGTCGTCCCGCCCAGGGAGTGTGCCGGTCGAGACGCGAGCCGGGGTGCGGCCGAGATCGTCCAAGACATCCCCTCACGGTGGTGGTGGCGCTCACGCTACTCCCGTCGCGAGGCCGCGCGCGACAGGGGGCTGCACCGCTCAGTCCAGCCGGCGTCCACTGAAGCTCGTCGCGCAGCCGAAGAAGTGCGAGCGACGCTCGACCGTCAGCTGCGGATGCGCCGCGAGGGCACGCTCCGACCGCCCGCCGTCGCCGTACGCGCGCACGTAGCGGAACAGCATCCGGTACTCGACGGGATCGGACACCAGCAACACCCCGACGACGGGGATGACCCGCGAGAGGTAGAAGTCGTAGAGCCGGCGGAGCAGCCGGTTCGACGGCTCCGTCACCTCGACGAACGCGAAGGCGCCGCCCGGCCTCAGGATGCGGGCGAGCTCGTCGGCGAACCGCGCGCTCTGCTCCGCGTCGAAGGTCTTCAGCCCGTACGCGCTCACCACGACGTCGAACGAGGCGTCGGGGAACGGCGACGAGAGCATGTCCTCGCAGTGCACCGCGAGGCGACCGCCGAACCGACGCGAGTTGCGCTCGCGCGCGTGCTCCACCATGCGGGGGGCGAAGTCGAGCGCGACGAGCTCCGCATCCGGGAAGCGCCGCACGAGCTGGCCCCAGGTCTCGCCCATCCCCGACATCGCGTCGAGCACTCGGCCCCCGCCCGTCGGCACCAGGCGCATCAGCTGCCGACGCCACCGCACCGAGAAACCGAAGGAGGCGGCGACGTTCATGCGCTCGTAGCTGCGCGACATCCGGTCGAACAGCCCGCGCACCTGCTGCGGGTCGTACAGGGTGTCGACCGCGGTGTCCGGCTCGCCCGTCATGCGGCCATGATGTCGCATGCCGCGCACGTCATGCGCACGCCCGTACCGTGGGGAGGTGCGTCGCGTCCTCGCCCGGTTGTTCTGGGCCCTCTCCCGCTGGAAGCTCGTGAGCGAGCCCGCGCCGAGTCGCCCCACCGTGCTCATCGGCGCCCCGCACACCTCCAACTGGGACTTCGTGCTGATGCTCGGCATCGCCTGGCGACTCGGGATCGACATCCGCTGGCTCGGCAAGAAGAGCCTCTTCGCGGGCTGGCGCGGCCCCGTCATGCGGGCGCTCGGCGGCATCCCCGTGGACCGCACGGATGCGAGCCGCGTCGTCGACGAGGTCGTCGCACGGGTGCACTCGGGCGAGGTGTTCGGTCTCGTGGTGACGCCCGACGGCACCCGCGGCGGCAACACCCACTGGAAGTCGGGCTTCTACCGCATCGCCCGCGAGACGGGCATGCCCGTCACCCTCGGCTATGTCGACCGCACCACGATGACCACCGGCCTCGGCCCCACCCTCGAGCTCACGGGCGACGTCGCCGCCGACATGGACCGCATCCGGGCCTTCTACGCGGACAAGGCCGGCTTCCGGCCCGAGCGCCGCGTCGAGCCGCGGCTGTCGTCCGAGACGCTCGACGCCTGAGGCCCCGCCGCCCAGGGTCCGCACAGGCGGAGCGGGCAGCCTGGGTGCCGAGCCCGCGATGCGGCTCCCCGACGACGGATCAGTACCGGGAACGCGACAAGACTGGCCAGGAGGTCGTCGTGTTCGCGTGGATCGTTCTCGTCGTGTCCGGGGTGCTGGAGGCCGTCTGGGCGACGGCACTCGGGCGCTCCGAGGGTTTCACGAAGCTCGTGCCGACACTCGTGTTCGGCGGCGGACTCCTCGCGAGCATGGCCGGTCTCGCCATCGCGATGCGCGACATCCCCACCGGCACGGCCTACGCGGTGTGGGTGGGCATCGGGGCCGCCCTCACCGTCGGCTACGGCATGCTGACCGGCACGGAGTCGGTGAGCCTCGTGAAGCTGCTGCTCATTCTGGGCCTCGTCGCGTGTGTGATCGGCCTCAAGCTCGTGGGCGACGCGCACTGACGGGCAGCTCAGCCGGCCCCCTGCTCCCGCGGCGGGTTGTGCATGAACTCGATGCGGATGCCGTTGTCGTCCTCGAGGAACGAGGCGTAGTAGCGCTCGGTGAAGCGTGGATAGAGCTTCGGCTCCCGCACGGGTGTCCAGCCGGCTGCGAGCGCGACCGCGTGCATGCGGTCGACCTCCTCGCGCGAGTCGACGGCGAACGCGAGATGCTGCCATCCGACGCGCCCGTGCACGTGCGGGCCGGTGCCCGCCTCCCGCGCCGGCATCAGGATGAGCTCTGTCTCGCCCTCCCGATACCACGAGACCGATCCGTCGCCGTCGTGCCGCACGAGGCCCAGCGCGGTCAGCACGGGGTCGAACTGCGCGACGGCGCGCGGCACGTCGTCGACGGTGACGCCGAGGTGGTCGAGGAGGGGCATGGTGATCAGAGCTGCGCGTTGGCGACCGCCGTCGCCATGTAGACCACGAGGGAGAGCCCCGGGGCGAGGAACGCCGCGACGACCGCCACGACGCCGAACGCACGCCCGCGAGCGGTGACGATCGCCACGATGCCCTGGGTGAGCGCCCAGACGCCGAGAGCCGTACCCAGCAGCACGTGCACGAGCGCGAGCACCGCGAGCGTCGCTTCGGCGGGGTCCCCCGAGTCGAGGCGGAGGTTCACGCCGAAGCCGCCCGGGCCGGAGCGCGCGTACGGGGCCGCCGCGAACCCCATGAGGAGCGCCGCCAGGAGCGAACCGGCGAACACGCCGAGGCCGAGCAGCATCGCCACCCGGCCAAGCGTCTTCGATCGCGGAGGCTGCGGAGCCCGCTCCACGACGTAGGGTGCCGGCTCGCCGCCCGCGGTCATCTGCGTAGACATGAGGAGAAGCTAGCGGATGGGGTGGCGGCTGCCGAGGGCGCGCTGGGCCGAGGGGGCGCGAACGACCCGAAAAGCACCTGCCGACGGGTCATTTCCGCCCCCTCGACGGCGCCGAGGGCCCGTCGGTTTTCAGGACGGCCGTCGCGTGTGCGGATGCGCGACCGGCGCTGCGCTCACGGCGCTGCCGCGGAGAGTCCGCCGAGGCGCTCGGCCATGTGCTCGGCGAACGCGGCGACATCCTGCTCGAGGATGCGACCGTCGGTGAGCACGCGCACCTGCACGACGAGGTTTCCGCGCTGCAGGTCCCACACATAAGAGCGCCACCGGGGCCCGGGGCTGCCCTCGCGCACCCACCCCACCGCGGCGACATCATCCGGCACGTCGATGCCCGCCTGCGGCGTGATCTGCACGAGACTCGTGTCGAGACCCCCGGCAGACGGAATGTTCAGGTCCTGCCACGGGCAGGCGGCCACCCGCCGGTGCAGGTCTCGCACGAATGCGCTCGCATCCTGGGTCGTCGGAAACGCGCGAGCCGCGATGTCCATCATCTCGGCGCCCGTTTTCCAGGTCTGGACCCAGGCGATCGGATCGGAAGATGCGCTATCCGGCCCGACAGAGAAGTACGGCGCGTTGGACGGCAGGAACGAGCACTCCCCGTCGCCGCCCACGTCGAGCCAGTGCTCGCCCACCTCCGGCGCGACCGCGCCCACCGCGCTCGGCTCGAGTTCCCCGACCCCGTTGAGCTCGTCGTCGATCGCCAGCGGGGCGACGTCGGCGGCGGATACGGCCATCAGCGTGGCGTCGTCCAAGCCGAAGCACTGCTCGCGGCAGTCGAGCGGTGATCTCGCGTTCGGCCGCTGCTCCGGCCCGTCGATGAACGGCTGGTCGGGGCTCGTCTCGCTCGCGCTGTGCCCCACGTAGGCGGCCAGACCCCCGACGACCACGACGACGGGGATGGCGAGCACGATCACCGCACCGAAGGCGATCAACGTCCACGCCCACCACGGCAGCCTCCGCCGCTGGGGTGGCTGCGGCGGAACGGGGACCTCACTCATGTCGCGATCATCTCGTACCCGCGACGCGTCGGGCTACACGTTGAAGCGGAACTCCACCACGTCGCCGTCCTGCATGACGTAGTCCTTGCCCTCGATGCGAGCCTTGCCGCGGGCGCGGGCCTCGGCGAGCGAGCCCGCCGCGACGAGGTCCTCGAAGGAGGTCACCTCGGCCTTGATGAAGCCGCGCTCGAAGTCGGTGTGGATGACGCCCGCCGCCTGCGGCGCCTTCCAGCCCTTGCGGATCGTCCAGGCGCGCGCCTCCTTCGGACCCGCCGTCAGGTAGGTCTGCAGGCCCAGCGTGTCGAAGCCGATGCGGGCCAGCTGGTCGAGGCCCGACTCCTCCTGGCCGGTGGAGGCGAGCAGCTCGGCCGCGTCCTCCGGGTCGAGGTCGATGAGCTCCGACTCGACCTTCGCATCCAGGAACACCGCCTTCGCCGGCGCGACGAGGGCCGCGAGCCCCGCCTTGCGCGCCTCGTCCGTCAGCACCGCCTCGTCGACGTTGAACACGTAGATGATCGGCTTCGCCGTCATCAGCCCGAGCTCCCGGAGCAACGGCAGCTCGATGCCCGTCGCGCGCGACAGGGGCGTGCCCTCGTCGAGCGCCTTCTTCGCGGCGAGCGCCGCATCCAGCACCGCCGGGTCGGCCTTCTTGCCCCTGACCTCCTTCTCGAGGCGCGTGATCGCCTTCTCGAGGGTCTGCAGGTCGGCGAGCGCGAGCTCGGTCGTGATGACCTCGAGGTCGTCGCTCGGGTTCACCGCACCGGCGACGTGCACCACGTCGTCGTCGGAGAAGCCGCGCACGACCTGCGCGATCGCATCCGCCTCCCGGATGTTGGCGAGGAACTGGTTGCCGAGGCCCTCCCCCTCCGAGGCGCCCTTCACGATGCCGGCGATGTCGACGAAGCTCACCGTCGCGGGGAGGATGCGCTCGCTGCCGAAGATCTGCGCCAGGATGCCGAGGCGCTCGTCGGGCAGGTTCACCACGCCCACGTTCGGCTCGATCGTCGCGAAGGGATAGTTCGCCGCGAGCACGGAGTTCTTGGTGAGGGCGTTGAAGAGGGTCGACTTGCCGACGTTGGGCAGGCCGACGATTCCGATGGTGAGAGCCACGGGGCTCAAGCCTACCGGCGGGACCGGGGGTCCGGAGGTGTCCCGAATCGGGCGCGACACGCCCGGCATGCTTGCGCCGCGTCGTGTGCGGTGACTATGGTCGTCACCTGTGCCGAGCGTCGGCACGACACCAGACACCGAAAGGAGCCGGCAATGACGAACGCACCGTTCATCCGCCGCGAGCGTCGACTCGCATTCACCGCCGGCTTCGTCGGCGTCCTCTCCGTCCGGGAAGGCTGAGCGTTTCTGCGCCGCCGTCCATGACGGTGGCGACGCTCACGAAGCCCGATCCAGGTGCCCCGTGCACCGCGGATCACGTCCCGTCCGCGACCCCTCCGACCGTCGGTGGTGGTCGATACCGTGCCGCCAGGAGCGGCGCACCTCCGAGGCAGCCCACCATGCGCGCCTCGACACCCACCACACAGAGGACACCGATCATGAACACCACGCTGACGCCCACAACGCGTCGCACCCCACCACCCCACGAGGCGGAGAAGCCCACCGTGCACGCGCCCGCGCGCGCCCTGGGCCTCCTCGACCGCGCCGCGCTGCACCTCGGAATGGCGCTCATACGCTGGGGCCGCCGCCCCGGACGCGAGCTCGCCCGCCACGAGCGGCTCGCGAACTCCTTCGAGCTGGGGCTGCTGCACCGCGAGCGCGAGGCGCTGCGCCTCCAGCTCGACCGGGAGCGCACGCTCGCGCAGACGCACGCCCTCGTGCGCGTGCGGTGATGCGCACGCCACGCGGGACCACCATCGGGGCCGTCGCCGGGATGACCGGCGACGGCCCCGCCTTTTCTCACGCGGCCCGATGGTCCGCCAGCCGCCGCCGGGAGGCCCGCGAGGGCCCGCCGTTTCCGGGCGCGCGGCGCGTCCCGCGGGCCGTGTCGGTGCCCCGTGCGAGAGTCGGGACGTGCCACTGGACTTCACCGCGATCGACTTCGAGACAGCGAACGGATCCAGTGCGAGCGCCTGCTCGGTCGGCCTCGTGAAGGTGCGCGACGGGCAGGTCGTCGACCGCATCGGCTGGCTCATCCAGCCGCCGCCCGGCCACGACCACTTCGTCGAGTGGAACACGCGCATCCACGGCATCCGCGCCACCGACGTGCTTGAGGCGCCCGGATGGGTCGAGCAGCTCCCCGACCTGGTCGAGTTCACGGGCGCCGACATCCTCGTCGCGCACAACGCCGGCTTCGACATGGGCGTCATCAAGGCGGCGTGCACGGCGACCGGGCTGCCCATCCCCGCCTACTCCTACATGTGCAGCCTGCAGCTGGCGCGCAAGACCTACCATCTGGAGTCCTACCGGCTGCCGATGGTCGCGATGGCGGCGGGCTTCGAGGACTTCCCCCACCACGACGCCGTCGCGGACGCGGAGGCCTGCGCCGCCATCATGATCCACGCGGCCGACCGCCACGGGGCCATCGACCTGCCCGAGCTGTCCGAGCTCGCCGGTATCCGCATCGCCTCGACGGTCCCGCCGGCCGTGGCCGTCGCCTCCTGAGCCGGGGCAGCACGCCCCCATTCGTTCCGCGGGTCGCTCAGCATTCGCGGATTGTGCGGCGGGAGCAACCGCAGGCGCGGGCGGCACAACCGGCGGGCGGCGGGGGCAACGACTCCCGCCGGGTAACCACGTCTCCGCCCGCACCGATTCGACTCCGCTATTCAGCCCTCTGCGTGCTCGCGGTCGGCGCATCCCATCGCGGCGACTCCTCCGGCGCGCCCGGATAGGGATACCGCACGCGGCGGGAGCAACTACTCCCGCCGCACGCGCGTTGCCCCGCCGGATGCGCGGTTGCCCCCGCCGGATGCGCGATTGCTCCCGCCGAATACGCGGTTGCTCCCGCCGAACCCACCCGCGCCCGCGGGTCAGCCGTTCTGCGGGAAGCCCAGGTTGATGCCGCCGTGGGAGGGGTCGAGCCAGCGCGAGGTGACCGCCTTCTGGCGCGTGAAGAAGTGAACCGCGTCCGGCCCGTAGGCCTTCGTGTCGCCGAACAGGGAGTCCTTCCAGCCGCCGAAGGAGTAGTAGCCGACCGGCACCGGGATCGGCACGTTGATGCCGACCATGCCCACCTGCACCTCGCGCTGGAAGCGTCGCGCGGCGCCGCCGTCGTTCGTGAAGATGGCGGTGCCATTGCCGTAGCGGCCGTTGTTGATGAGCTCGAGCCCCTCGTCGTACGACTGCACGCGCACGACCGAGAGCACGGGTCCGAAGATCTCGTCGCGGTAGACGGCGGATGAGGTCGGCACCTTGTCGACGAGGGTCGGGCCGAGCCAGAACCCGTCAGCGTCGCCGTCGACCTCGATCCCGCGCCCGTCGACGACGAGCTCCGCGCCGTCCGCGACGGCGACGTCGAGGTAGCCCGCCACCTTGTCGCGGTGCTCGCGCGTGATGAGCGGACCCATGTCGCAGCCGCGCGTGCCGTCGCCGACCGTGAGGGTGGACATCCGGTCGCGGATCTTGCCGATCAGCTCGTCCGCGACCGGCTCGACCGCGACGAGCACCGAGATCGCCATGCAGCGCTCGCCCGCGGAGCCGAAGCCCGCGTTGACGGCGGAGTCGGCGACGAGGTCGAGGTCGGCGTCGGGCAGAACGAGCATGTGGTTCTTGGCGCCGCCGAGGGCCTGCACGCGCTTGCCTGCGGCGGTGCCGCGCTCGTAGACGTACTTGGCGATGGGGGTCGAGCCGACGAACGACACGGACGCGATGTCGGCGTGGTCGAGGATCGCGTCGACGGACTCCTTGTCGCCGTTGACGACGTTGAACACGCCATCGGGCAGCCCGGCCTCCGCGAGCGCCTCCGCCATCCAGATGGCGGCCGAGGGGTCCTTCTCGGACGGCTTCAGCACCACCGTGTTGCCCGCCGCGATCGCGACGGGGAAGAACCACAGCGGAACCATCGCCGGGAAGTTGAAGGGGCTGATGATACCGACCACGCCGAGCGGCTGACGCAGCGAGTAGACGTCGACGCCCGTCGACACGTTCTCCGAGTACTCCCCCTTGACGAGGTGCGGGATGCCGCAGGCGAACTCGACGACCTCGAGACCGCGGGCGACCTCCCCGAGCGCGTCGGAGGTGACCTTGCCGTGCTCGGCGGTGAGGATCGCGGCGACCTCCTCCTTGCGGGCGTTGAGGATCTCGCGGAACGCGAACAGCACCTGCTGCCGCTTCGCGAGGCTCGCGGAGCTCCACGCCGGGAACGCCGCCTTCGCGGCGGCGACCGCGTGGTCGACGTCGGCGGCGGAGGCGAGCCGCACCTCTTTCTGCACGACGCCCTTGGCGGGGTTGTAGACGGGCGCGGTGCGGGTGGACTCGCCCGTGAAGACGGCACCGCCCACCCAGTGGTCGAGGATCTCAGCAGCCATGCTCAGGAGGCTACTCGCAGACATTTCGTTAACATTTTCGGGATGTGATGGCTTGTTCACGCGGGTCGAAAATGCAGGAGATCCTCCGCATCCGGTCGGTGTTCCGGGCGTCCGGCGGCGACCCGCACCGGAATCTCCTGCATTTCTGAAGTGGCGGGAGCGGACGATACGGCCGGTCGCCGCGCGGATGTCGGCGGCCGCTGCGACACTGACCGCATGGACGCTCTGCTGCCCCTCCTGATCGGACTCGTGATCGGCCTCGCCGTCGGAGCCGTCGCCGGCGTGCTCGTGACGCGCGCCCGCCGGGGCGACGCGGTGGCCGGGGTGGATGCCGCGGTCGCGGTGGCCCAGCAGCAGGCGATGGCCGCGCAGCATCAGGCCGCCGTCGCCGAGCTGCGCGCGCAGGAGGCCGAGGCACGGGCCGGGGTCGAGCGCCAGCTCGCCACCGCCCAGGCGGCGCTCGAGGGGGTGCGCGAGCAGCTCGGAGCCGCGCGCGACCAGTACCGCGAGCTCATGGAGCGCACGGAGGCCGACGCCAAGCAGCGGGCGGCGGAGGCCGCGGCCGAGAGCAAGGTGCTGCAGGCGCTCGCCCCCGTCAAGGAGTCGCTCGGCGCGATGCAGGTCAAGGTGACCGAGCTCGAGGCGCAGCGCCAGGAGCAGCACGTGCAGCTCACCGAGCAGCTGAAGTCGGTCACCTCCTCCGAGGAGCGGCTGCGCGCCACCGCCGACTCGCTCGCCTCCGCACTGCGGAACAACTCCACGCGCGGCGTGTGGGGCGAGACCCAGCTGCGCGCCGTCGTCGAGGCCGCGGGCATGCTCGAGCACGTCAACTTCGACCTGCAGTCGAGCATCACCGTCGACGGACGCACGGCGCGACCCGACATGATCGTGCACCTGCCCGGCGGCAAGAGCATCGCGGTCGACTCCAAGGTGCCCTTCACCTCCTACCTCGAGGCGGCGGCCATCCCGGCCACCGCCGAGGACGCGGAGCTGGCCCGCCGCGACGCGCTGCTCAAGCAGCACGTCAAGGCCGTGCGCGACCACATCACGACCCTCGGAGCCAAGAGCTACTGGGACGGCCTCGACTCGAGCCCCGAGATGGTCGTCGCCTTCATCCCGAGCGAGTCGCTGCTCTCGGCCGCGCTCGAGACCGACCCCGCGATCATGCAGTTCGCATTCGATCGCAACGTCGCGCTCGCCTCCCCCGTCACCCTGTTCTCCGTGCTCAAGGCGGTCGCGGTCAGCTGGCGGCACGAGGTCGTCACGCAGGAGGCGAAGGCGCTCTTCGACGTGAGCCGCGAGCTCTACGGGCGTCTCACGACCCTCGCCGCGCACGTCGACAAGCTCGGCCGCTCGATCGAGCGCAGCGTCAAGGACTACAACACCTTCGTGGGATCGCTCGAGCGCCAGGTCATGCCGTCGGCCCGTCGCCTGAGCCAGCTCGACCAGGCCAAGGTCCTCCCCGCCCTCGGCGAGATCACCGAGGACACCCGCGAGCTCACCTCGTCCGACTTCACCGCCGTCATCGAGAACGAGCTCGCCGCCCTCGACGAGACGGGCATCGTCCGCGGGGAGCTCGACCTCGGGCTGTCCGAGGGCGACGAGGCCACGCGCGACGCGAAGTCGGCGTAGCGCCGCATCCGCTACGCGTCCGCGCGGCGCCGCCTCCGGAGGAGTAGTGCAGCGCCCGCGGCGACGGCGAGCAGCAGCACGCCCGCGACCACCGCGATGAGCCACCCCGGCCTGCCGCCCACGGCGCCGCCGGGCGAACCGTCCGAGCCCGCCCCGGCATCCGCGTGCACCGCGACCCACACCGACACCCAGCTGAGCGCCGAGTTCCAGTTCACGGTCATCTCGTTCGTCGACCACGACTGGATGTCGTCCAGGTAGCACAGCTGCGCGACGCAGCCGTCGGGCCAGGTCTGCTGGGCGACCGGATCCTGGATCGCGCTGTTCGGGCCGCCCGCGACCGTGCCGTTTGCGACGCGCGGCAGCGAGGCGTCGAGCGAGTGCGCCATCCAGCGGTGGTGCTGGTTCTGCGAGAACAGCGTGCCGTAGCCGGTGATGTACGAGAGGTCGGTGCCGTTGCGCCCGAGGAGGTAGTCCATCGCCGTGACCACGGCGTCGCGGTAGCGCACGTCGCCGGTGATCTCGGCGGCCGTGGCGATCACCACCTGGTTGTTGAGGATGATCGCGTTCGAGCCCCAGTCGTACTCGCCGTTCCGCGGACGGTACGGCTGCTCGAAGGCGCTGCCGGCGGCCGAGAGGTAGCCGTCGGCGGCCTCCACGATCGAGGCGCGCGCCGCATCCCGGCCCGCGAAGTCGACGCCCGAGTCGACCATGGCGAGGTCGATGCGCCCGAGCGCCGTCGTGGCGCGCCAGTCGAACCCGCCCTCCGCGTCGATGGGGGTCTCGGCTTCGGGGCTCTCGGCGAGGAACTCCGCGAACGCCGTCTCCCCCGTCGTGAGGAACAGCTCGGCCGCCGCCCAGTAGAACTCGTCGTCGAGCTCGAGGTCGTCGTAGGGGCCACCCCCGTCGTCGCCGTCGGCGACTGACGCGAAGAGGTCCGGCGTCTCGAGCGCCGCCTCCCAGGCGACGCGGGCGTCCGCGAGCAGCTCGGCCGCGTAGTCGGCATCCCAGTCGGCGAAAAGCCGCGAGCCCTTCGCCGCGACGGCCGCGAAGTTGAGGGTCGCCGCGGTCGAGGGGCGGTGCACCTGCCGCTCCTTCTCGTCGAGCCAGGGCATGAGCGGGAGGCCCGTCCACCCGTCGTCCTGCACCTTGTGGAACACCATCCCGGCGTGGTCCGCCCCCGCGGGCACCTGCATGCGCTGCATCCATTCGAGCTCCCAGCGCGCCTCGTCGAGGATGTCGGGCACGCCGTTGCCGGCCTCCGGGATGGAGAGCACGCCGTCGTCGAGCAGGGTCGTGTCGCCGGCCCGCTGCGCGCTCTCCCACGCGTCGAGCAGCTGGTGCACGGCGATACCGCCGTTCACGACGTACTTGCCGTGGTCGCCGGCGTCGTACCAGCCGCCGTGCACGTCGAAGGTGCCGTCGCAGCTCCAGCCCTGGTAGTAGCCCTGCGGGGCCTGGCATCCGACCGCGAGGTCGCCGCGGTTCGGGGCGACGCCGAGGTGTCCCGCGGGTCGCGCGTAGCCCTCGCCCGCGTAGCTCTCCTCGAGCTCGATGCCGCTGCGGGCGAGCAGGAAGTAGTGAAGTGCGTCGGCGGCGAGCGGCGCGTAGAGGCCGTCGCGGATCGCGAAGGGGTAGCTCGTCTCGCCGTCGGCCTCGAGCGTGAACCCCTCCCCGGTGGTGGTGACGTCGTCGAACACGATGCGCTGCACGGCGGATGCGACGGTGCGGTCGTCGCCGTACGGCTCCGCGGTGCCCGTGGCGACCTCGGTCCCTGATGCGTCCCGCAGCGTCCAGGCGACGCCGGCGGCGTCCGCCGAGTCGACGAGCACGGTGGCCCGCTTCGGCCCGTCGGGGAGGTAGCCGTACTGGTTGACCCGCACCCGCGAGTGGGTCTCGGTCTCGTAGGGGGCGGGCGGCGGCCCGGTGCGGAGGGAGACGTCGTCGAGGCAGAAGGTCCACGCCGTGTCCGCGCCGCCGATCTGGAACACGAGCTGACCGGCGGGCCAGTCGAGCGTCGAGGTGAACCCGCCCTCGAAGGTGGCGAACCCCTCCGCGGTCGTCGGGTTCATCTCGTAGGCGGCGGTCCAGGGTGCCTGGTTCTGCTGGGCGAGCGCACGGATGGTGACGGGTGCGGTGCCGCTGATGCGGAACGAGAGGCGGTAGCTCTCGTCCTTCACGAGCGGGATGCCGTCGATGCCGACGATCGTGGACCACGCGTTGGGCGTGCCGCCCGGCGCGTCGACGCAGAGCGCGCCGTCGGAGGTGTCGGCGACGGTGTCGGGTGTCGTCCACCACGGGGCGGCCCCCGCGTCGAAGGCGCCGTTGGGGATGAGCTCGGGGCCGAGCTCATCGCCTCCGGTGGCGGCGGTCGTGGGCGCGGCGACGCCGGCGACGAGGGCGGCGGCGAGCGCGAGACCGCCGACGACGGAGGGTCGGATGCGGGGGTGGGGCACGGTCCTCCTTGACGGCCACGACAGTGTGGGAGCGCTCCCACGCTAGCGCATCCCGCCCGGCGGGAGAAGGAGCACCCCGGGGCGACGACGGGCGACGGGAGATGTCGCTCCCGCCGCCCGTCACGTGCTCCGCCCGCGGGCTCCCGCTACTCCGCGTTCTCGGGTGCGCCCTCCTCCGCGAGCGCCTCGCGCACGATCTCGCCTGTCGTCGGCGGCGCCTCCGGCGCACCGACGAGGGCCGGCACCGGCGCCGCCGCGGCCTCGTCCTCGATGGGTGCCGCGAACTGGGCCTCGTACAGGCGCGCGTAGGCGCCGTGCGCCACGAGCAGCTCGTCGTGGGTGCCCTGCTCCACGATCGCGCCGTCCTCCATCACGAGGATGAGGTCGGCGTCGCGGATCGTGGAGAGCCGGTGCGCGATCACGAACGAGGTGCGGTCGCGCCGCAACGCGCTCATGGCCCGCTGCACGAGCAGCTCGGTGCGGGTGTCGACCGAGGAGGTGGCCTCGTCGAGGATCAGCACGCTCGGCCGCGCGAGGAACGCCCGCGCGATCGTGATGAGCTGCTTCTCGCCCGCCGACACGTTGCCGCCCTCGTCGTCGAGCACCGTGTCGTAGCCGTCGGGCAGCGAGTGCACGAAGCGGTCGACGTAGGCGGCCGTCGCGGCGTCCATGATCTCCGACTCCGTCGCATCCGGCCGCCCGTAGGCGATGTTGTCGCGGATGCTGCCGCCGAACAGCCAGGTGTCCTGCAGCACCATGCCGGTGCGTGCCCGGAGGTCGTCGCGCGTCATGCGCGTCGTGTCGACCCCGTCGAGGGTGATGCGCCCGGCATCCGGGTCGTAGAACCGCATGATGAGGTTCACGAGCGTGGTCTTGCCGGCCCCCGTCGGTCCCACGATCGCGACGGTCTGACCGGGTTCGGCCACGAGCGAGAGCTCGTGGATGAGCGGCTTCTCCGGGTCGTACGAGAACGACACGTTCTCGAAGGCGAGGCGTCCGGTCGCGTTCGCGGGTGACTCCGCGGGGTCGGGATCCGCCACCTGCTCGTCGGCGTCGAGCAGCTCGAACACGCGCTCGGCGGATGCCACCCCCGACTGCAGCAGGTTGGCCATCGAGCCCAGCTGTGAGAGGGGCTGCGTGAACTGCCGCGAGTACTGGATGAACGCCTGCACGTCGCCGAGCCGCATCGTGCCGTTCGCGACGAACAGCCCGCCGACCACGGCGACCGCGACGTAGACGAGGTTCCCGACGAACATCGTCGCGGGCATGATGATGCCGCTGATGAACTGGGCACCGAAGCTCGCCCGGAACAGCTCCTCGTTCTTCTCGTCGAAGCGCGCCTGCACCTCGCGGTGGCGGCCGAACACCTTGACGAGCGAGTGGCCGGTGTAGCCCTCCTCGATCTGCGCGTTGAGCGTGCCCGTGTGGGTCCACTGCGCCACGAAGAGCTTCTGGGAGCGCTTGGCGACGAGCACCGTGATCACGAGGGTGATCGGGATGGCGACGAGAGCGATGAGGGCGAGCACCGGCGAGATCACGAACATCATCACGACCACGCCGATGACGGTGAGCAGCGAGGTGAGCAGTTGCGACAGCGTCTGCTGGAGGCTCTGCGAGATGTTGTCGATGTCGTTCGTGACGCGGCTCAGCAGCTCTCCGCGCGGCATCCGGTCGAAGTAGGTGAGCGGGAGCCGGTGGATCTTCGCCTCCACGTCGCGCCGCAACCGCAGCACCGTGCGCTGGGTGATGCCGTTGAGCACGTAGCCCTGCAGCCACATGAACACCGAGCTGAACACGTACAGCAGCAGCACGATCCCGAGCACGAGCGCGAGGGCCGAGAAGTCGATGCCCTCCCCCGGCCGCAGGGTCATGCTGCGCAGCATGTCGGCCTGGGTCGTGTTGCCCTCGGCCTCGAGCTGGGCGATCACCTGCTCCTTGGTGACGCCCTGCGGCAGCTGCGCGGAGATGACGCCCTCGAAGATGAGGTTGGTCGCCTGGCCGAGCACCTTCGGCCCGATGACGCTCAGGATGACGCCGATCGTGCCGAGCAGGATCACGAACACGACGCCGATGCGCTCGGGACGGAGGCGGCCGACGAGTCGCCGGGCGGAGGGCCCGAAGCTCATGGCCTTCTCGGCGGGCATGCCGGCACCGCCGAAGGGACCGCCCCCGCCCCCGGGGCCGGGACGACGCGCGGGGCCCGCGGGGCGGGCCGGTGCGGATTCCCGGGGCTCGTTCTCGGTCACGCCGCCTCCTCCGCGCTCAGCTGGCTCTCGACGATCTCGCGGTACTCCTCGGAGCTCGCGAGCAGTTCGTCGTGGGTTCCGAGTCCGACGATGGCGCCGTCCTCGAGCACGACGATCTGGTCGGCCTGCAGGATCGTCGACACGCGCTGGGCGACCACGATCATGGTCGCGTCGCCCACCTCGCGGGCGAGCGCCTGGCGCAGCCGGGCGTCCGTCGCGGTGTCGAGCGCCGAGAACGAGTCGTCGAAGACGTAGATCTCGGGTCGTTTCACGAGCGCTCTCGCGATCGCCAGCCGTTGTCGCTGACCACCGGACACGTTGGTGCCTCCCTGCGCGATCGGCGCCTCGAGCTTCTCGGGCATCGCCTCGACGAAGTCGCGCGCCTGCGCGATCTCGAGCGCCGCCCACAGCTCCTCGTCGCTCGCCTCGGGGTTGCCGTAGCGGAGGTTGGAGGCCACCGTGCCCGAGAACAGGTACGGACGCTGCGGGATGAGGCCGATCCGGCCCCACAGAACCTCGGGGTCGAGCTCGCGCACGTCGACGCCGTCGACGAGCACCGCGCCGCCGGTCACGTCGAACAGCCGCGGGAGCAGGTTGACGAGGGTCGTCTTGCCCGAGCCGGTCGAGCCGATGATGGCGGTCATCCGGCCGGGTCGCGCCGTGAACGACACCTCGCGCAGCACGGGCGCCTCGGCTCCCGGGTAGGCGAAGGTGGCGTCCCGCAGCTCGACCTCGCCGCCCGTCGCGAGTTCGGTGACCGGCGCGAGGGGGGCGACGACCGACGGCTCGGTTTCGAGCACCTCGCCGATGCGGTCGGCGGAGACGGCGGCACGCGGCAGCAGCACCGCGAGGAAGGTCGCCATCATGACCGCCATGAGGATCTGGATGAGGTAGCTGAGGAACGCGATGAGCGAGCCGACCTGCATGTCGCCGTCCTCGATCCGGAACGCCCCGAACCACAGCACCGCGACGCTCGACACGTTGAGCACGAGCATGACGACGGGGAACATGAGGGCGAACAGCCGGCCGGCCCGCAGCGCCGTGTCGGTGAGCTCCTCGTTGGCGACGGCGAAGCGCTCGCGCTCGCGGTCCTCGCGCACGAACGCGCGGATGACCCGGATGCCGGTGAGCTGCTCGCGCAGGATGCGGTTGACGTTGTCGATGCGGGCCTGCATCTTGCGGAACTGCGGCACCATCCGCACGATGATGAGCCCCACGGAGACGAGCAGCACGGGCACCGCGACGACCATGATCCAGGAGAGCGCGAGGTCTTCACGGAGGGCGAAGATGACGCCGCCGATCGCGAGGATCGGGGTGGAGACGAGGATCGTGCAGCTCATGAGCACGAGCATCTGCACCTGCTGCACGTCGTTCGTGGTGCGGGTGATGAGCGAGGGCGCGCCGAAGCGGGCGACCTCACGCTCGGAGAACTCGCCGACGCGGCGGAACACGCCCGCGCGCAGGTCGCGTCCGAGCGCCATCGCGGCCTTGGCGCCGAAGTACACGGCGAGGATGGCGGCGGCGATCTGGCCGAGCGTGATGAGCAGCATGAGGCCGCCGGTGCGGAGGATGAACCCGGTGTCGCCCTTGGCGACGCCGTCGTCGATGATGTCGGCGTTGAGGGCCGGAAGGTACAACGAGGCGATCGACTGGGCCAGCTGGAAGATCACGACGCCGATCAGCAGAGGCCAGTACGGCTTCAGGTAGCGCACGAGGAGTTTGCCGAGCACGGTGCTTCTTTCGGTGGGTTCGGTGTTGCGGCGGGCGTGGGGCGGGTCGCGGATGCGGTTCAGGCCGCGGTGGGCCGGGGGGATGCGGCGGTGCTCGTCGCGGTGCGCGGCGGCAGCGGGGGCGCGGGACTCGTGACGGCGGCCCCGTGCACGACGAGGCCCGCGAGCTCCGCGGCGTCGAAGGGGCGCGGATGGTTGAACGGCTCGATCGAGGAGCCGAACGCCACGAGCCTCAGATACCAGCCGAGCATCTCGACGGGGACGGCGAGGCGGTGCGCATCCGGTTCGAGCAGCTCGCGGATGATCTCGAGCCAGTCCTCGCGGCTGGCGTCGCGCTGGGGCGGGGGGCCCTGCACCTGGAAGAGCGTCATGATGCGGAACACCTCGCGGAACCGCACCTGCAGCTGCTCGATGATCACCGCGATCTTGTCCTCGAAGGGCAGCTCGCGTGCGATGCGGCGCAGTTCGGCGCGGAACGGCTCGCGGTCGAGCAGCTTCTCGAGCCCGGCTGCGAGCAGCGTCTCCTTGTCGCCGAAGGCCCGGAACACCGTGCCCTCGGCGATCCCGGCGGCATCCGCGAGCTCCCGGCTCGTGACGTCGCGCCCCTTCTCGAGCAGCAGCGGCAGCACGGCCTCGAGGATGGCCTCGCGCCGCTCCTCGGGGGCGAGCGGGCGCGCGCGCTCCCGCACGACCATGAACTCCTCCGGCAGAACCACGTCGGCGAGCATAAATGAGTGAGCGCTCACTCCGCAACTCGGGCGGCGAGAGTGCGTACTCTCGCGGACATGAGCGCATCGGAGCCTCGGCACATCCTCGCCATCGACCAGGGCACGACGAGCACGCGGGCCATCGTCTTCGACGACCGCGGGCGCGTCGTCAGCACCGGACAGCGCGAGCACAAGCAGCACTTCCCGAAGCCCGGCTGGGTCGAGCACGACGCCACCGAGATCTGGCGCAATGCCCGCCACGTCGTCGGCGAGGCGCTCGCCGATGCCGCCATCACCCGCCACGACATCGCGGCGGTCGGCATCACCAACCAGCGCGAGACCGTGATCGTGTGGGACCGCGCCACGGGCAAGCCCATCCACCACGCGATCGTCTGGCAGGACACCCGCACGCAGGATGCCGTCGACGCGCTCGCCGCGGAGGGCGGCGTCCGGCGCTTCGCGGAGAAGACCGGGCTGCCGCTCGCCACCTACTTCTCGGCGACCAAGATCGCCTGGATCCTCGACCACGTCGACGGCGCCCGCGAGCGCGCGGAGGCGGGCGAGCTCGCCTTCGGCACGCCCGACTCCTGGCTGCTCTGGAACCTCACGGGCGGCGCCGTGCACGCGACCGACGTGACCAACGCGAGCCGCACCCTGCTCATGAACCTCGAGACCCTCGACTGGGACGACGAGCTGTGCGCCGCGATCCGGGTGCCGCGCGCGATGCTCCCCGCGATCCGCTCCTCCTCCGAGGTGTACGGCCACGCCGAGCCCCGGAGCCTGCTGCGCGAGACGCCCATCGCGGGCATCCTCGGCGACCAGCAGGCGGCCACCTTCGGGCAGGCGGCGTTCGACGCCGGCGAGTCGAAGAACACCTACGGCACGGGCGGCTTCCTCATCGTCAACACCGGCACGGAGCCCGTGCACAGCGACAGCGGGCTCATCACCACGGTCGCCTACCGGCTGGGCGACGACGCCCCGCGCTTCGCGCTCGAGGGCTCCGTCGCGGTCGCCGGCTCGCTCATCCAGTGGCTGCGCGACAACCTCGGCATCATCCGCGACGCCTCCGAGGTGGAGGCGCTCGCCCGCAGCGTCGACGACAACGGCGACGTCTACGTGGTCCCCGCCTTCTCGGGCCTGTTCGCCCCCTACTGGCGGCCGGATGCGCGCGGCGCGATCGTCGGGCTCACCCGCTTCGCGACGAAGGCGCACCTCGCCCGCGCGGCCCTCGAGGCGGTCGCCTACCAGACCCTCGACGTGATCCAGGCGGCGAACTCCGAGCTGGACGCGCCGATCGCCGAGCTGCGCGTCGACGGCGGCATGGTGCGCGACGAGCTGCTGCTGCAGTTCCAGGCGGATGTGCTGGGCGTGCCCGTCGTGCGGCCGCAGGTCACCGAGACCACGGCGCTGGGCGCCGCCTACGCCGCGGGACTCGCGGTCGGGCTGTGGCGCGACACGGACGAGCTGCGCGAGCTGTGGGCCGAGGATCGGCGCTGGGAGCCCGCGATCGACGACGCGACCCGCGAGCACGGCATCGCCCGCTGGCACCAGGCGGTCGAGCGCACCCTCGACTGGGTGGAATCCGACACGCCGTAGACTCGACCCGACACCACCCGCCCCCTCCAGGAGGACCCCCATGCCCGTCGCCACCCCGGACCAGTACGCCGAGATGCTCGACACGGCGAAGAAGAACGCCTTCGCCTTCCCCGCCATCAACGTGTCGAGCTCCTCGACCATCAACGCCGTGCTCCAGGGCCTCACCGAGGCGGGCTCCGACGGCATCCTCCAGGTCACGACGGGCGGCGCCGACTACTTCGCCGGCCAGAGCGTCAAGGCGCGCGCATCCGGCGCCCTCGCCTTCGCGGCGTTCGTGCACGAGGTCGCCAAGAACTACCCCATCACGGTCGCGCTGCACACCGACCACTGCCCGAAGGACGCGCTGCCCGGCTTCGTGCTGCCGCTCATCGAGGCCTCCGAGGCGGAGGTGAAGGCCGGCCGCAACCCGATCTTCCAGTCGCACATGTGGGACGGCTCCGCCGTGCCGCTCGCCGAGAACCTCGAGATCGCGAAGGAGCTACTGCCGCGGCTGAAGGCCATCCGCGCCATCCTCGAGGTCGAGATCGGCGTCGTCGGCGGCGAGGAGGACGGCGTGCAGCACGAGGGAAGCAACGAGGCCCTCTACACGACCCTCGGCGACGTCGAGCAGGCCGTCGAGGCGCTGGGCCTCGGCGAGAACGGCCGCTACATCGCGGCGCTCACCTTCGGCAACGTGCACGGCGTCTACAAGCCCGGCAACGTGAAGCTGCGCCCCGAGCTGCTCGGCGAGATCCAGGCCGGCATCGCCGCGAAGCACGGCACCGGCCCGAAGCCCCTCGACCTGGTGTTCCACGGCGGGTCGGGATCGACGGATGCCGAGATCGCCGAGGCGGTCGCGAACGGCGTCATCAAGATGAACATCGACACCGACACGCAGTACGCCTACACGCGCGACGTCGCCGGCTGGATGTTCCAGAACTACGACGGCGTGCTGAAGGTCGACGGCGAGGTCGGGAACAAGAAGGTCTACGACCCGCGCGCCTGGGGCAAGCACGCCGAGACCGCGATGGCGCAGCGCGTCGTGGCGGCGACCCGGCAGCTGGGCTCGGCGGGCCACTCCATCTCGCGCTGAGCCGAACACGCTGAGCGGGGCGCGTCGTCTGCGGGCGGCGCGCCCCTCTCTCTCAACCGCTCCCGGTGCCAGAAATCCGGTGCCAGAAATGCAGGATCGGCCAATCCGCAGCCCTCTGATCTCAGGCTCACCACCCGAGACGCGGCAGAATCTCCTGCATTTCTGAAGATGACGAGGGCGCACCCGGCGGAGCCCGACTCGACGTTCAGCCAGCGGCATCGGGCGGCGGCACCCGGAACGAGAGCCGGTCGCGTCCGAGCCTCACGTCGCCCATCTCGCCGCGCAGGTTGAAGTAGTAGGGCGCGATGTGACGCACCCGCCTGCCCTCGGGCAGGTCGGCGTCGAGGGTGATCGCGACGGCCGTCGATCCATCCTCCTGCGGGCGCAGCTCCATATAGATCGTGGTCGCGTCCGTGGCGGGGTCGTCGAGCACGGCGCGCACGAGGTCGCGGATGGCGGTGCGCTGCGCCGCGCGCATCGACTGCACCCGGTGGTCGGGGTCCACGACGACGACCCGGGTGTCCTCGGCGCGCAGCCCGAGCCAGGCGAGGTCGGTGCGGGAGACGAGGTCGTCGCGCAGGTAGCGGGCGATCTCCCCCGCGAGCGCGCGATCCCCGTCGGTCACGGTGCCGCGGTCGGCGATGGTCCGCAAGAACGGCACGGCACGTGCGGTGAACCGGGCGAGCTCGGCGCGCTCCGCCTCCTCGTCCTCCGGGTCGGGCTCGAACACCTCGGAGACCACCTCGCTCGATCGGTTGTCGACGATCGGCAGCATCTGGTGCACGACGCTGTACGAGAACGCGGTCGTCGCCCCGACGCTCACCGCGGCCGGGGTCGCGATGAGCAGGAAAACCGACACCGAGCCCCAGTCGGGAACCCGAGCGTCGACGATGAGGAACGCGGCCGGAACGGCCGTCACGAGGGCGAACCCGCCCCAGAGCAGCAGGCGCCACGCCGCGAGGTAGGGCGCGAGCGACGAGAGGGCGATCGCGAAGCAGAACGGCGCCCACCACTGCTCGATCGCGAACACCGACTGGGAGTACCCGAGCGCCGACACCACGAGGCCCGTCCCGCCGACCCCGACGACCACCGCCGCCAGCTGCCAGTCGAAGCGGTTGCGCAGCGAGGTCAGCAGCTGCACGAGGAGGCACGCTGCCGTGCAGAGCGCGACGCCCGCGAGCTGGAGTCCCGGCCACTCGCTCTCGTCCCAGGTCAGCACGGACATGATGCCGCCGTAGAGGGCGACGAACCCGGCGAAGACGAGCGGCACATAGGGCCCCGTGAACCAGCTCATGGGGTCGACATCCCGCGCCGCCAGGCGCAGCGCGTTCGATGCTCTAGTCGACATAGTCGGCCCTCTGATGCTTCGAGGGCTCGCCCGGGTCGCGCACCTCGGCCACCGGCACCCCCAGCAGCACGGTCGTGCCCGCGCCCGGCGACGACCAGATGCGCGCCCAGCCGCCCGCGGCCTCCATGCGGGCCACGATCGAGCCGCGGATGCCGAGCCGCTTGTCGTCGACGGCTCCCGGGTCGAACCCGACCCCCTCGTCCGACACCATGAAGGTGACCTCGGCGTCCGAGTAGACGAGCTCGACGTTGGCGGTCGTAGCGCCCGAGTGTCGCAGCACGTTCTCGAAGGTGGCGCGCAGGGCGCCCAGCAGCGCCTCGCCGGCGACGGGGTCGAAGATGTAGACGCCGCTCGTGACACCCGTGACGTTGACGGTGAGGCCGCGCCAGCGGAACTCGCTCGCGATACGAGCGAGCTCGTTGCGCAGCATCGCCTGCGACTCGTCGGGCACCGCGACGGTGCGGGTGGTGCGCATCCAGGCTCCGCCCTCGAGGGTGTCGAGGTCTTCGCGCAGCTGGTCGCGGATGCGGTCGTCGAGCACGTCGGGCGCGTTCATGACGACGGTGAGGTCGTTGAGCACCGTGTCGTGCACGACGGCGGTCGTCCGGCGCACGAGGTCGGCGCTCGCGGCGCGGCGACGCGTGGCGTCCTCCAGCTCCTCGAAGCGCGGGATGCGCCTCCGCTGGCGCGCCTGGATGGTGAAGAGCGTCAGATAGAGCACGACCGCGACGAGCAGCACCATGGCGGGCCCGAGGCCGGGCCGGAACGCGGTACCGGTGATGAGGGCCACCGCGATCGACGTCGCGGTCGCTGCAGCGAACCCGAGCACGCACCACGCGATGCCGCCGATCGCCGTGGACGACGCGACCCCGATCGCGACGAGCGCCAGCGTCGGGCGGTTGACGAGGTAGAGCTCGTGCTCGAGCAGGGAGTGGTCCGCGGCGATGAGCGCGAGCTCGTAGACGACCGTGGCGACGCTCGCGACCACGAGGTAGCCGAGCACCACGGGGGGCGTCATCCACCTGAGACACACCCCGATCCCGACCAGGATCAGCACGAGCATGGCGAGCGGCAGCGGCAGCGCGTCGGCGTAGCCGTGGTTCACGAGCGTCTCGATGAGCACCGGGATCACGAGGACGACGATCGTGAGGCCCGCCGACCAGGCGAGGGTCGCGACCGCGCCCGTGATGACGCGCGCGGCCGCCTCACGCGGCAGCAGTGTCACGCGCATCCCGGCCTCCTCGCTCCCCGCCGATTCTCCCGGATGGCGACCCGACCCGCGCGTCAGCCGCGGGCGCGTCCGCCGAGGGCTCGCGCGTCGGCCGCACCGGACGCGTCGCGCCGCAGCTCCTTGGGGAGCGAGAACATGAGGTCCTCCTCCGCCGTGCGCACCTCGGCGACGTCGCGGTAGCCGGCATCCGCGAGGTCGGCGAGCACCTCCTGCACGAGCACCTCGGGCACGGATGCGCCGCTCGTCACACCCACGGTGGCGACGCCGTCGAGCCACTCCTGACGGATCTCGCTCGCGTAGTCGATGCGGTGGGCGGCCTTCGCGCCGTGCTCGAGGGCGACCTCCACGAGCCGCACGCTGTTGGACGAGTTCGCCGAGCCGACCACGATGACGAGGTCGGCATCCGGCGCGACCTTCTTGATCGCGACCTGGCGGTTCTGGGTGGCGTAGCAGATGTCGTCGGAGGGCGGGTCCTGGAGCTTGGGGAACCGCTCCCGCAGGCGGCGGACGGTCTCCATCGTCTCGTCGACGCTCAGCGTGGTCTGCGAGATCCACACGAGGTTGTCGGGGTCCTCGACCTCGAGCCCGGCGACGTCGTCCGGCGAGTTCACGAGGATCGTGCGCTCCGGCGCGTGGCCCATCGTGCCCTCGACCTCCTCGTGGCCGGCGTGCCCGATGAGCAGGATCTGCAGCTCCTGCTTCGCGAAGCGCGTCGCCTCGCGATGCACCTTGGTGACGAGGGGGCAGGTCGCGTCGATCGCGAGCAGCTCGCGGTCGGATGCGGCCTGCACGACCGCGGGCGAGACGCCGTGGGCACTGAAGACGAGGTGGGATCCGGCGGGCACCTCGGCGACCTCGTCGACGAAGATCGCGCCGCGGCGCTCGAGCTCGGAGACGACATGCACGTTGTGCACGATCTGCTTGCGCACGTAGACGGGGGCGCCGAAGTTCTCGAGCGCCTTCTCGACGGCCACGACCGCGCGGTCCACGCCGGCGCAGTATCCGCGCGGCGCCGCGAGCAGCACGCGCTTTGCGCCCGCGACGGGCTCGTCGCGCAGCCGCCCTCGCGCGGCGGGGATGCGCGGGGCCTCGAGGGTCGTCCCCAGGGCTCCGTTCGTGATGCCGCTCACACCCCGAGTCTAGGGTCCGACCCTCTGTGTAACCTGGCCGGGTGACCGACGTCGAGGGGCCGAGCGCCGAGCATCCCTGGCCGGTCGCGACGCTGTCCGCCAAGGTCAAGGGCTACATCGACCGGCTCGGCTCGGTGTGGGTCGAGGGCGAGCTCACCCAGTGGAACCTCGCGCGCGGCGTCGTCTACGCGAAGCTCAAAGACCTCGACCAGGACGTCACCGTCTCCGTCACCGTCTGGTCGTCGACCCTGCAGCGGCTCACGGAGCAGTTCGCGCAAGGCGACCGCGTGGTGGCGCTCGTGAAGCCCGACTACTGGCTGCGCGGCGGCACCCTCTCGATGGTGGCCTCCGAGCTGCGGCACGCGGGCCTCGGCGATCTGCTCGCGCAGCTCGAGCGCCTGCGGCGCACGCTCGCGGAGGAGGGCCTCTTCGACGCCTCCCGCAAGAAGCCGCTCCCCTTCCTCCCCCGCTGCATCGGGCTCGTCACGGGCAGAGACTCGGATGCCGAGAAGGACGTGCTGCGCAACGCGCAGCTCCGCTGGCCGCAGGTGGCGTTCCGGGTTCGGCACGCCGCGGTGCAGGGCGTGAACGCGGCGCGCGAGGTGGCCGCCGGCATCCGCGAGCTCGACGCCGACCCCGAGGTCGACGTCATCATCGTCGCGCGCGGCGGGGGCGACTTCCAGAACCTGCTCGTGTTCAGCGACGAGCAGCTCGTGCGCACGGCCGCGGCCTGCGAGACCCCGCTCGTGTCGGCGATCGGGCACGAGGCCGACAGCCCCCTGCTCGACCTCGTCGCCGACCTGCGCGCCTCGACCCCGACGGATGCCGCGAAGCGGGTCGTGCCCGACGTCGCGGAGCAGCTCGCCCTCGTCGCGCAGTCCCGCTCCCGCATCGCCACGCGGGTGGCGGCGCTCGTGAACGGCGAGATCGACCGGCTCGGCGACATCCGCTCGCGTCCCGTGCTCGCCGACCCGGGCGTCATGGTGCAGTCGCGCGCCGAGGACCTCATCCGCGTCGTCGACCGCGGATCGCACCTCATGCAGTTGCGCGTGGAGCGCGAGGACACGGCCGTCCACCGCCTCGCCGCCGAGCTGCGCGCGCTCTCCCCTCAGCGCACGCTCGACCGCGGCTACGCCGTCGTGCGCGACGCGGCGGGCGCGATCGTGCGCGACGCCGATCGCGTCGAGGCGGGGACCGAGCTCGACATCCGTGTCGCAAACGGGGAGATCAGCGCCACCGCACGGTGAGCGGAGCCGTGTGCGGGGGCCAACGCCAGCGCGACGGCCGCTCCGACCGGGATGAGCACGGCGGGCAGCAACGCGGGCATCCCGCCGGCTGCCGCGGCGCCGATCGTCAGGGCGCCGACGACCAGCTCGGGCGCCACCCGGACGAGTCGACCGCGGATGCCGAACCCCGCGGGCCCCTTCGGTGTGACCCGGAAGCGCGCAGCACGCCCCGCGCACACCCGCGCGAGAACGCCGAGACTCGCCACCAGCAGCGACGCGTAAAGCACCGGTACCAGCGTGGCGGTGGCCACCGCACGAGCCCAGCGGCCACAGCGCACGAGCCGCACCAGCTCAGCGGCGAGCGGAGCGAGCGCCGCGGCCATCGAGACCGGGCCGGCCCACGTCGGGAAGGCGTGCGCGCTCGCGAGGGCGCCGCCGGCGACGACGGCGACGGCACCACCCGCCACCGACATCGGGACCAGAAGGTGCGCGAACAGGATCTCGGCTCTCTCGCTCCAGGGGATCGGCGCACGAAGCGCCCGGGAACCCGAACGCGTGACGAGCTCGAACGCGCCCTCGACGTACTTCAGCTGCTGCACCCGGAACGCGCGATAGTCGACGGGCGCGTCCTCCTCCCCCGCCACCTCGGGGGCGTCCACGATCCGGTAGCCGGCGGCGCGCATCTCGAGGGTCAGGGCGACGTCCTCGACGACCCGCCACGGGACGCCGCCCACTGCCCGCAGCGCGGCGACGTCGACGAGGGCGACCCTCCCCAGGAACCAGGACGCGGGACGCCCCCGCTGGCTGACGGCGAGATGGACCGCGGGAAGCATCCCGAGCAGCGCGGGCAGCCCGGGAGCCGGCCGCGGCACGGGGCGCCCCTGGACGATCGCGACCCCCGGCTCTCGCCGCGCGTGCAGGCGGCGCACCGCATCCGGGGGGAGCGTCTGGTCCGCGTCGACCAGCACCCAGAAGCGGTAGCGGTCCCCCAAGACGCTCAGCGCGTTGTCCAGGTTTCCCGCCTTGTGACCACGCCGGTCGCCACGTCGGATCACGCGGGCGGGATGCCGCTGCGCGAAGAGGTCGACGCGGCTCCGTCCCTCCTCGGTGCTCGAGTCGTCGAGGATCACGAGCTCGACGGGCACATCCTGAGCGGCGCACTCCCCAGCACGCAGCGGATCGAAGTCGTCGGCCGTGCACATCACGATCGCCGTCGAGGGAACGGATGCGGGCGGCGGGGGAACCGGGTCGACCCCGCGCCGAGCCGCGAGCGCCATCAGCACCAGTTGGTGGACGCCGGAGGCCCAGATCGGAGCCGACCCCAGCGCGAACGCCCAGCCGAGAGCCGGCACGAGGCCGGGACCGCCGGCGGTGCCGGCGACGACCATGGCCACCGCCGCGGCCACCGCGAGGGCGATCGCCCACCAGATGAGAACCCTGAAACGTGATGCAGCTGCGTGAGACGACATACGCGCACCCCACCGCACCGACGAGCCGCAGCCAACAGCCTTGGCGCGTTCCCCGGGAAAGCTCCGGGACAACCCCGAGGGCCGACCCCGGCCGACGAGGTCGGCTGGGGACGCGACCCGGAGGGGTGTCGCCTCGGCACCCTAGAATGGGCGCATGACCGACGCCACCCCCGCCGACGTCGCATCCCTCGGCTACGAGGAGGCGCGCGACGAGCTCGTGCAGGTGGTGTCGCGGCTCGAGCAGGGCGCGGCGACCCTCGAGGAGTCGCTCGCCCTGTGGGAGCGCGGCGAGGCCCTCGCCCGCCGCTGCGAGGAGTGGCTGGTCGGCGCGAAGGCGCGCCTCGACGCGGCGCGCGCCGCGGCCGAGGAATCGTGAGCCCGCGGGCCGCGGGCGTCGACGACTCGGGGCGGCCGATCGTCGCGGAGCTCGGTCGCGCCGAGACACCCCAGGAGACCGCCGACCGCAAGGCCGCCGCGAGCGCGAAGCGCCGCGGCAACCAGACGGCCTTCAACCTGTTCGTCGCGGTCGTCGCGTCTCTCGCGATCGTCGCCTTCCTCGTGATGGTGGTCGTGCGCCCCGACCAGGGCCCCATGTACGAGCCGGTCGACTACCTGAGCCTCGCCGAGGCCGCCCAGGGCACCGTCGACGAGCCGATCGTCGCCCCCGCGATGCCCGAGGGCTGGCGCGCCAACCACGCCGAGCTCGGCACCGGATCCGACGGAGTCACAGTCTGGAGCGTGGGCTTCACGACGCCCGCCGAACGCTACCTCGCGATCATCCAGGGCATCGACGCCAACGACAGCTGGGTCGCCGACCAGGTGCGGAAGGCCCGCGCGGGCAAGACCGTCACGATCGACGGCGTCGCGTGGACGAGCTACGACCGCCGCGAGGCATCCGATCCGGGGAATGTCGCCTACGCGCTCGTCACCACCTCGGGGGCCTCCACGATCGTGCTCGCCGGCACCGCCGGCGACGAGGAGTTCAGGGCGCTCGCCGCCGCCGTCGCGAAGGAGCTCGCATGACCGACCCCGCACGCCGCACCCCCGCCGAGGTCTGGCGAGAGATGGTGCGCGGCAACGAGCGGTTCGTCGCGGGCGCGCCGCAGCATCCGCGTCAGGACGTGGAACGTCGCGAGAAGCTCGCCACCACGCAGGCGCCGCACGCCGCGCTCTTCGGCTGCAGCGACTCGCGTCTCGCCGCCGAGATCATCTTCGACAAGGGCCTCGGCGACCTCTTCGTCGTCCGCAACGCGGGACAGGTGATCTCCGACTCGGCGATCGCCTCCCTCGAGTACGCCGTCGCCGTGCTCGACGTGCCGCTCATCGTCGTACTCGCGCACGACGCCTGCGGAGCCGTGCAGGCTGCGATCGACCTCGACCGACCAGACGCCCGCCCGCTGCCTCCGCACATCGCCGGGCACATCGCCGCCATCCGCCCCTCGGTGCGCGCGGCGCCGTCACGCGACCCCGAGCACGTGGGGATCGTCCACCTCCAGCGCACCGTGAGCGACCTCGTGGCGCGCTCCGAGCTCATCACCGACGCGGTGGCAGAGGGCCGCCTCGCGGTGGTCGGGGCCAACTACAAGCTCCTCGAGGGCACCGCGGTGCCGGCCGTCGTCGTCGGCGACGTCGGCTCCGACTCCTAGACCTCCGCACCCGACCTCACCGAAAGGGCACACGCATGGGCACCGACGCCGACTACCGCATCGAGCACGACACGATGGGCGAGGTGCGGGTTCCCGTCTCCGCCCTCTACCGCGCGCAGACCCAGCGCGCCGTCGAGAACTTCCCCATCTCGGGCACCGGGCTCGAGGCGGCGCAGATCGTCGCCCTCGCGCGCGTCAAGCGCTCCGCGGCGATCGTCAACAAGGAGCTCGGCGTGCTCGACGGCGCCATCGCGGATGCCATCGTCGCCGCCGCGGACGACGTCATCGGGGGCGCGCACCACGACCAGTTCCCGGTCGACACCTACCAGACCGGCTCGGGCACGAGCTCGAACATGAACATGAACGAGGTGCTCGCGACCCTCGCCACCGAGAAGCTCGGTGCCCCCGTGCACCCCAACGACCACGTCAACGCCTCGCAGTCCTCCAACGACGTCTTCCCCACCTCGGTGCACGTCGCCGTCACCGGTGCGCTCATCCACGACCTCGTGCCCGCCCTCGACCACCTCGCGGTCGCGCTCGAGAGGAAGGCGGCGCTCTGGAAGGACGCGGTCAAGCCCGGCCGCACGCACCTCATGGACGCCACGCCCGTGACCCTCGGCCAGGAGTTCGGCGGATACGCGCGCCAGATCCGCCTCGGCATCGAGCGCGTCGAGGCGGCCCTCCCCCGCGTCGCCGAGGTTCCGCTCGGCGGCACGGCCGTCGGCACCGGCATCAACACCCCGAAGGGCTTCCCGCAGAAGGTGATCGCCGAGCTCGCCGCCGCATCCGGGCTCCCCATCACGGAGGCGCTGGACCACTTCGAGGCGCAGGCCAACCGCGACGGGCTCGTCGAGGCGTCCGGCGCCCTGCGCGTCATCGCGGTGTCGCTCACCAAGATCTGCAACGACCTGCGCTGGATGGGCTCGGGCCCCAACACGGGCCTCGGCGAGCTGCACATCCCCGACCTGCAGCCCGGCTCCTCCATCATGCCCGGCAAGGTCAACCCGGTCGTGCCCGAGGCGGTCATCATGGTCGGCGCGCGCGTGATCGGCAACGACGCGACCGTCGCGTGGGCGGGCGCCACGGGCAGCTTCGAGCTCAACGTCGCCATCCCCGTGATGGGCACGGCGCTGCTCGAGTCGATCCGCCTCCTCGCGAACTCCACCCGCGTGCTGGCCGACAAGACCGTCGACGGACTCGAGGCGAACGTGGAGCGCGCCGCCGCCCTCGCCGGCATGTCGCCGTCGATCGTGACGCCGCTCAACAAGTTCATCGGCTACGAGAACGCGGCCAAGATCGCCAAGCACGCGGTCGCGAAGGGCATCACGGTGCGCGAGGCCACGATCGACCTCGGCTTCGTGGAGCGCGGGGAGCTCACGCTCGAGCAGCTGGATGCGGCGCTCGACGTGCTCTCGATGACCCACCCGGGCTGAGGCCGCTCAGCGACCCCAGCTGGCTGAGCAGCCGCGCAGCGGCATGTCGCAAACCAGCCCCTCAGAAATGCAGGAAACTCGCGCGACGGCCCCCGCATCCGCGGCATCACGGCTCGGGCGCGGGGAGGATCTCCTGCATTTCTGAGGTGGAACGGATGCGGGCGGGCAGCAGTCCGACGAGGAGCGCCGCGATCGCGAAGACGATCCCGATCACGGTGAACACCGGTCCGGATGCCGCGGCGTCGCCGCCCGTCGTCGCGAACGCGTCCGCCATGCCCATGCCCATCCCGAAGCCGACGAACCACGCGCCCCCGGCGACCACCGCCACGCCGGCGATCCCGACGCCGGCGAGCCGGCGAGCGGTCATGAAGCGACGGATGCGCGGATGCGGCAGCGCGGCGCACACCGGCAGCGCCAGCGCGACGCCACCGCACAGCACCGCCCAGCTGATCGGGACGACGCTGCTCGGCAGCTCTCCCGCCGCGGCGAGACCCGCGTAGATCTCGTCGAGCGTCATGCCGGGCATCCGCGCGAGCGGGTTCCACACGTAGACGTGCAGGAGCGTCCCGGCGAGCGTGACGAGGATCGCACCGCCCGCGAGGGAGGCGAGCAGCACCGCCGCGCCTCGGGCGAGGGGCCTCCCCTGCGGCCGCGGGTCCTCGACGTTCACGAGCACCAGCAGGCCCAACCCGAACGCGAGGAGCAGGGGGACCGAGACGAACGGCACCAGGACGGTCGCGGCGAGCGCGAGAGGCAGCGTGAGCGCGACCGCGGTGTCGGAGGCCCGCCAGCCGCGCCGTACACGTCCCCGGCGCATCGCGCGAAATGCCCCGATGCCCGACACCAGCGCGACGACCGCGGTGACGGCCGCCACCGCGAGGAGGCCCCGCCCCAGCCACGACGAATCGGTGAGCGCGCGGAGATCGCGGGAGTCGAATCCGGTCCAGGCCGACCACCAGAGGTTCAGCAGGAGCAGCAGGAGGGTCACGCCCGCGGTGGCGAGGGCGACCCGGAGACGGCGGAACGCGAGCCGGCGCGTGGTCATGCCGCTCACGAGGGGGTTCTCGCGGTCGACGCGGATGGCGACGGCGAGCGCGCCGCCGAGCACCGAGTGCGCCGGCACGCCGGCCTCCGCAGCGCCCGCGACGTCCGCCCGCCACTCCTCGCGGTAGCGCTCGCGCACGCCCGCGGGCAGGGTCGCCGCGACCAGGCGCACCGCGACGTCGGCGATCACGAGGCCGCTCCGGCGGGGCGGGGCGCCGCCGCGCGAGGCCGGGAGTTGAGCGCGCGGGTCACGGCCGCGCGCGCGGCCGGCACGCCGTCGGCTGTCAGCTCGTAGAGCCGGCGCCGCGGCCCCGGCCGCTCGGGGTCGTCCTCCCAGGCGGAGGCGACCCATCCGGCCCTCTCGAGCCTCTCGAGGATCGGGTAGACACTCCCGGCGGGGCGGTCGGTGGCGCGCACGACGCGGAGGCCCCAGGTGGGCTCCCCCGCGTCGAGCAGCGCTGCGAGCACATCCGCGGTGGCGGGCGTGAGGCGACTGAGCGGTTCCATGCACACAAATCTAGCTATATAGAGATAGCGCCGCATCATCCGCTCGGATGATCCCAGCTCCGCCCACCCCTGGTTCGAAAACGCAGGATCCCCGTCGCTCGCCCCCGCACACACCAGGTCGGCGGGCATCCGAGAGGCGGATTCTCCTGCATTTCTCGACCTCGGGTGCGAGCGAACCCCGCGGCGCGTTCACCCCACGGGGTCGAGCCGCAGCAGCGCCGTACCGTGGGCGCCGACGACGGGCGAGCCGACGACATCCGCCGTCGTGCCGAGGTCGACGCGGTTCACGGCGTCCCGCACCGTGAAGGTGCCGGAGAGCCCGAGTTCGGCGAGGGTCACCGAGCTCGAGAGGTTCGAGTAGCTGGTGTTCCAGAACGCGACCGCGTAGGAGCCGTCGGAGAGCTGCCGCCCCCACACCTGGATGCCGTCCGCATCCCGCAGCCGGTCGCCCTGCCTGCCGAGCGGGTCCTGGTCGATCGCGAGCAGCTCGGGGTTGGTGAGCAGGTCGACATGCGCCTGGTCGAGGGTCGCCGGGTCGGTGCCGATGAAGAGCGGCGCGGCCAGCATGCACCACATCGCCATCTGCGTGATGTTCTCGTTCGGGCCGAGCCCGTTGGCGAGCTGCAGCATGTCGGGGTCGTTCCAGGCGCCCGGCCGCGCGTACTGCGAGAGCCCCGCCTCCGCGTTGATGTGGTCCGCGAGCGACTTCCAGTTGGGGTGGAGGTCGTGACTCGTGCGCCACATGTTCGCGATGCCGGGCGCCCACGTCCACGGCTGCGACTCGCCGTACTCCGAGATCGAGAGCACGATGTCGCGCCCCGTCTTGACGAGCTCCTGCTCCATGAGCGTGAACGCCGCCTGCTCGACGAGGCCGTCGTTGATCTCGGCGCGGCAGAAGTCGTACTTGAGGAAGTCGACCCCCCAGTCGGCGAAGGTCTGCGCGTCGAGCGCCTCGTAGCCGAGGCTTCCGATCCCGCGCACCGGGTACTTGTCCCAGTAGTTGGCGCAGGTGACGGTGCCGGGCACCGCGTAGATGCCGAACTTGAGGCCCTTGCTGTGGAGGTAGTCACCGAGCGCCTTCATGCCGCTCGGGAAGCGGGCGGGGTCAGCGATGAGCACGCCGTTCGCGTCGCGGCCGGCCTGCCAGCAGTCGTCCACGACGATGTAGTCGTAGCCCGCGGATGCGAGACCACGCGACACGATCGCATCCGCCGCCGACCTGACGGCAGCCTCGCTCAGGTCGTTGCAGCGCAGGTAGTTCCAGCTGTTCCAGCCCATCGGCGGCGTGAGCGCGAGGCCCTCGCGGTAGGGGCCGGTGGGCGTCGGCGTGGGCGTGACCTCCGGCTCGGTCACGGAGGGCGTCGGGCGCGGGGTCGTGATCGTCTCGACCCTCCCGGCCGAGAACGCGCCGGTCGCCGCGAGCGCCGCGGTCGTGCCGAGCCCAGCGACGAGCACGCCCGCCACCGCGAACGCGATGACGCGCACCCGGCGGCCGGCCGCGGCGTGCTGAGGGATCACCGCCCGCGACGAACCGCCCGAGCGGTGCCGGGGCGCGCGGGAACGTCTCGGGCTCGGCATCCCTCCATTATCCGCGACGGCGGAGCCCGCGCGGCTCAGGCCAGCTCGTTCGACTCCAGCAGCTCGGTGACGAGCGCCGCGATCGCGGAGCGCTCGCTGCGGGTCAGCGTGATGTGGCCGAACAGAGCGTTGCCCTTGAGCGTCTCGATCACGGAGGCGACGCCGTCGTGCCGGCCCACCCGCAGGTTGTCGCGCTGGGCGACGTCGTGGGTGAGCACGACCCGAGAGTTCTGCCCGATGCGCGAGAGCACGGTGAGCAGCACGTTGCGCTCGAGCGACTGCGCCTCGTCGACGATCACGAAGGCGTCATGCAGCGAGCGCCCGCGGATGTGGGTGAGGGGCAGCACCTCGAGGATGCCGCGCTCCACGACCTCGTCGAGCACGTTCTCGGAGACGAGGGCGCCGAGGGTGTCGAACACCGCCTGGCCCCACGGGCTCATCTTCTCCTCCTTGTCGCCGGGGAGGTAGCCGAGCTCCTGGCCGCCGACGGCGTAGAGGGGGCGGAACACCATGATCTTGCGGTGCTGCTGCTTCTCGAGCACCGCCTCGAGGCCCGCGCACAGGGCGAGCGCCGACTTGCCGGTTCCCGCGCGGCCGCCGAGCGAGACGATCCCGACCTCCGGGTCGAGCAGCAGGTCGATGGCGAGCCGCTGCTCGGCGCTGCGGCCGTGCAGGCCGAACACGTCGCGGTCACCCCGCACGAGCTTGAGCTCGCCGCGGCCCGTGACGCGCCCGAGCGCCGAGCCGCGGTCGGAGTGGATGACGAGGCTCGTGTTGACGGGCAGGTCCTGCACCTGACGCGAGACGAGGCTCTCGGTCTCGTAGAGGTCGGCCATCTGCTCGGCTGACACCTCCAGCTCGGCGACGCCCGTCCATCCGGAGTCCACCGCGAGCTCCGCGCGGTACTCCTCGGCGGCGAGGCCGATGGACGCCGCCTTGACGCGCAGCGGGAGGTCCTTCGAGACGACGACGACGTCCAGCCCGTCGTTCGCGAGGTTGAGGGCGACGGCGAGGATGCGGGAGTCGTTGTCGTTCAGCTGCAGCCCCGACGGCAGCACCGACATGTTCGAGTGGTTGAGCTCGACGCGCAGCGTGCCGCCCGCGTCCCCGACCGCGATCGGGAAGTCGAGCCGCTCGTGCTCGACGCGCAGGTCGTCGAGGATGCGCAGCGACTGCCGCGCGAAGTAGCCGATCTCCGGGTCGTGGCGTTTGGCCTCGAGCTCGGTGACGACGACGACGGGGAGCACGACCGAGTGCTCGGCGAAGCGGTAGATGGAGCGCGGGTCGGCGAGCAGCACGGAGGTGTCGAGCACGTAGGTGCGCTCCCCCTGCTTCCGCTCCTGAACTGCGCCGGTCGTGGACTTCTGCTGGGGCTTGTCGAGCGCGGGCACTCCCACTCCATCCCCGGGTGGGATGCCACCCGGATCCTGTCGCGGATCGGCCAGGGGCTCGACGGTGCGAACTTGTGTGGCCGCTCCGACCGGGCACGGTGCCCGATGTCCCGACGCTAAGCCCGGCCCCGGACATCCGGACGGCGCGACACGCATGGCCGGTGTTACGCGCCCGTGAACTCTGGGTGGTCGCCTTCTCGCCCCATCCGGCGCGAATGACTCGAGAAACCGACCACTCAGCGGGGGAAGGCCCGGCTCAGCGGGCGGATGCCGTGGCGAAGGAGAGCAGCGCCGAGCGCAGCAGCGTGAGGCTCTCGGCCTCGGTGGAGACGTGGGGCGAGAGGCGCACGGTGCCGCCGCGGACGGTCACGCTCACGCCGTGGTTGTGGAGCGCCGCCGCGAGCACGGTGAGCTGGTCGGACTCCGGCTCGATCACGACGATGCCCGCGCGCTGGTTCTCGGCCCGCGGCGAGACCACCGGCAGGGCGAACTCGTCGGCGACGTCGATGACGTCGCTCACCCGCTCGGCGAGGCGCGCGTTGACGGCCGCCACGCCGACATCCGCGAGCTCCTCGAGGGCACCCGCGAAGCGCGCCATCGCGATCGGGTCGCCGTTCGACAGCGAGTAGGCGCGCGCGTCGCCCGCGGGCGGCAGCACCTCGTCGAGCGGAAGCCCGTCGTGCTCGGTGCCGGTGAAGCCCGACCAGACCGGCGTGAGGTGCTCGAGCGCGCGGTCCGACAGCGCGAGGAAGCCCGTGCCCCACCCGGCACGCACCCACTTCTGCCCGCCTGCCGCCACGACATCCGCCAGCTCATAGGGCGCGTCCACGACGCCGAAGCCCTGGATCGCGTCGACGATGAGCAGCCGGTCGCCGATCACCTGGCGGATGCCCTCGAGGTCGACGAGGTGGCCCGTGCGGAAGTCGACGAGGCTCACCGCGACGGCGACCGTCGACGAGTCCAGCTGGTCGCGGATGTTGCCGGGCGTGACGCGCCCGTGGTCGGTCTCCAGCCACTGCGGCGCCACCACGCCGAGCGCCTGCTGGGCCCGCACTGTGGCGAAGGTCAGGGACGGGAACTCGGCGGGCGACAGCGCGACACCGCCCGTGATGCCGAACAGCGCGTGCATGAGCCCCTGGCTCGTGTTCGGCTGGAAGGAGATCTGGTCGGTGCGGAAACCCGTGACGGCCGAGACCGCAGCCCGCACCCGCGCGTGCTGCTCGAAGATCGGGGCGAGCGAGCCGAAGCGGCCGCCGGCCAGCAGCGACTGGAAGGCCTCGGTCTCCTCGCGCGCCGCATCGCCGATCGGGCCGACGGAGGCGAAGTCGAGGTAGCCCGGCTCCTCGTGGAACCGGGCGGCGTAGGCGTCGATGCTGAGCGGCACGGGCTCCCTCACTGTCCGTAGCGGCGGTGCCGCGTGGCGTAGGCGCGCAGGGCGCGCAGGAAGTCGACCTCGCGCAGGTCGGGCCCGAGCGCCTCCACGAAGTAGAACTCGCTGTGGGCGGACTGCCACAGCATGAAGTCCGAGAGCCGCTGCTCGCCGGAGGTGCGGATGATGAGGTCGGGGTCGGGCTGCCCCTGCGTGTAGAGGTGCTCGCCGATCAGCTCGGGCGTCAGGATGCCGGCGAGCTCCTCGACGCTGCCGCCCCGGTCGCCGTGGTCGCGCACGATGCTGCGCATGGCGTCCGCGATCTCCCGGCGACCGCCGTAGCCGACCGCGAGGTTCACGTGGAGCCCGGAGTTGCCCGCGGTGCGGTCCTCGGCAGCCCGAAGCGCGGCCACGAGCGGCTCGGGCAGCCCGTCGGTCGTGCCGACGTGCTGGATGCGCCAGTCGGCTGCCCGCGAGAGGTCGTCGGCGAGGTCGGCGATGATCTCGAAGAGTTGGTCGAGCTCGTCGCTCGCGCGGCCCGTGAGGTTGTCGGTCGACAGCAGGTAGATGGTGACGACCCGGATGCCGAGGTCGTCGCACCAGCCGAGGAACTCGCGCATCTTCTCGGCGCCGGCGCGGTGGCCGTGGGCCGCCGTCTCGAGTGCGCGGTCACGCGCCCAGCGGCGGTTCCCGTCGATGATCATGGCGACGTGGTGGGGCAGGTTCGCGTCCTGGAGCTGACGCCGGAGCCGCGCCTGATACAGACCGTAGAGGAGGCCCGTGCCGCCCGGACCCTGCCGCTGACTCACGGGGATACGGTAGCCGACCCGCGCGTTCAGCGGCGACGCAGACGGCTCCCAGGATGCCGTGACGGCGCCGCGATATCCTCGCGGCATGACTGCCGCGCCGGCCCCCACCGAGAACCCGTCCGACGCATCCGACGCCGTCCTCGCGGACGCCGCGAGCGCCGCCGAGGTCGAGGCGGAGAGCGAGCCCGGCGCGGGTCTGCCCAACCTTCCGCTCCTCGAGGACGAGCTCGACCATCCGCCCGTCGAGAAGAAGCCGCTGTGGCGCGGGTGGCTGCACGCCGGCACCTTCCCGCTGGCGCTCGCGCTCGGCATCGTGCTGATCTGCCTCGCCGACGGCGCCCCCGCGAAGTGGGCTTCGGCCGTGTTCATGGCGAGCTCGCTGCTGCTGTTCGGGATCTCGGCGACCTACCACCGCTTCAACTGGTCGCCCAAGGTCAAGGCCGTGTTCCGCCGCCTCGACCACTCCAACATCTTCCTGCTCATCGCGGGCACCTACACGCCGCTCGCGGTGTGCGCGCTGCCGCCCGACAAGGCGGTCGTGCTGCTGTCGATCGTGTGGGGCGGCGCGCTGCTCGGCATCGGCTTCCGCATCTTCTGGCTGAAGGCGCCGCGCTGGCTGTACGTGCCCCTGTATGTGGCGCTCGGCTGGGCGGCCATGATGTACGTCGTCGACCTCGTGAACGCGAACGTCGCGATGATGGTGCTCGTGCTGGTCGGCGGCATCGCCTACACGACGGGGGCGGTGTTCTACGCGCTCAAGCGGCCGAACCCGATCCCCGGGGTGTTCGGCTTCCACGAGCTGTTCCACGCCTGCACGGTGATCGCGTTCCTCTGCCACTGGACGGCGATCCTGCTGATCGTTCTCTAGGCGCCGCGGTAATCCGCGGCGCGTCGCTCCGCGACACGGCACGAGCGCGGTCGCGCCGGGTCGCTACGGCCGGGTTGCGAGCGTCGGCTCCGACGCCGCGCGTCGCTATGGCCGGGTTGCGAGCGTCGGCTCCGACGCCGCGCGGCGCTATGGCCGGGTTGCGAGCGTCGGCTCCGGCGCCGCGCGGCGCTATGGCCGGGTTGCGAGCGTCGGTTCGGCCGCAGTCACCGCGGATTCAGCGCTCGTCCTCGTCGGACTCGCGAGCCGCGGCCTCCTCGGCGTCGAGGCGGGCGGCGATGTCGGCGCGGTTGTTGACCCGACGGATGCGACGGGTCATGCTCACGAGCAGCACGATCGTCACGACGATGAGGCCGAGCGTCACGACGAACCCGACCACGCCGGGCGTCACGAGGTTCTCGTCGAAGGGGAGCGTCGGGGTGGGGGTGGGCGTCGCCGCCCAGAACAGATGCCGCACGATCGCCCTTCTCGAACCGAATAGCCTGAACGCAAGCTTAATCCGCAACCGGAGCACCCCATGACCCAGAGCGACCTCGACGCGAGGTACGGCCGCACGCCCGCCCACCGGGCGCGGATGCGGGTGCTGGCGCTGCTCGCCGCCGTCGGGGTCGCGGTCGTCGTCGTCGCGTGGGTCGTCTGGGTGGGGCTGCTGAGCCCCGCCGCCTCGCTCGAGACGAAGGACGTCGGCTTCGTCCAGCTCTCCGAGTCCTCCGTCGAGGTGCGCTGGCAGCTCACCGCCCCCGCCGACGCGCCCGTCTCGTGCGCGGTGAAGGCCGTGAGCGAGAAGCACGCGGTGATCGGCTGGCTGGTCGTCGAGGTGCCCCCGGCATCCGCGACCACCCGGGTGCTGCGCGAGACGCTGCGCACGAGCGAGCCGCCCGTGGGGGGCTCGGTGTACCGGTGCTGGCTCACCGGCGACGGGGCGGCCGCGGATGCGGTTCCGGAGGATGTGTCCTAAGCTCTTCGGAACGCATCACCCTGCAGAGACCGGCCGAGTGCCGGTCTCGATTGTTTGTGAGGAGCAATCTCATGCCCGAGACCACGACGTGGCTCACCCAGGAGTCCTACGACCGCCTCAAGGCGGAGCTGGCCGAACTGGAGGGCCCCGCGCGCGTCGACATCGCCAAGAAGATCGAGGCGGCGCGCGAGGAGGGCGACCTCAAGGAGAACGGCGGATACCACGCCGCGAAGGACGAGCAGGGCAAGATCGAGGCGCGCATCCGCCAGCTCACGGAGCTGCTGCGCAGCGCGACCGTCGGCGAGGCGCCCGCGTCGGACGGCACGGTCGCCCCCGGCACGCTCGTCACCGCGAAGATCGCGGGCGACAAGAGCGTGTTCCTGCTCGGCAACCGCGAGATCGCGGCCGACAACGAGGACCTCGACGTCTACCCGGAGTCGAGCCCCATCGGCCAGGCGATCCTCGGCCACAAGGCGGGCGACAAGCTCAGCTACACCGCGCCGAACGGGCGCGACATCCCCGTCGAGATCGTGAAGGTCGAACCCTACGCGGGCTGAGCCCCTCCCCGGCTCAGGCGGATGCGGCGGGCGGCTCCGCGGCGCGCCGCTCCCGCCTGCCACGGGCGAGCTCCGTCTCGAGCGCGTCGAGCGGGTTCGCCAGCGGCGCCAGAGGGTCGACGAGCGCCGTGAGCCACGCGCGCGCGGCGTCCACGGCGTCCGGGTCGAGCGCGTAGAGCCGGCGCGTGCCCTCGGCGCGCACGGTGAGGAGTCCCGCGTCGCGGAGCACCCGCAGGTGCTGCGACACCGACGGCTGGGAGATGGTCTGCACCCGCTGGACGCCCTCGACGAGCGCGCCCGCCGGCTGCTCCCCCGCCGCGGCGAGCCGCACGAGCAGTCGCCGCACGGGGTCGCCGAGCGCCTCGAGGACCGGCTCGGCCGGGACGGCGCTCACGAGCCGGGTGCCGTGGTGTAGAAGGCGTAGGCGCCGTCGCCCGCCGCGCGCATGGTGTCGGCGTCCTCGCCGGCGGCGATCGCGGCATCCGTCCAGCCGTCGGCGGCGGCGCGGTAGAAGGCGCGGCCCTCGTCGGTGAACGGGAACGCCTCGGCCTCGGCACCGGTTACGGATGCGCCGCTCGCGAGATGCAGGCCGAGCCCCATGAGCGCGCCGTCCCAGCCGATGCCGACCGCGCCCGGGCCGTAGACGCCCCAGAACTCCTCGGGCACGTGCGCCTCGTGCACGAGCTCGAGCTCGGTGCCGCCCGCGGTGGGGCTGAGGGTGACCGTGAGCCAGGACGGCGCGCCCATCATCTCCCAGGTGATCGCGAAGCCGCGCGGGGCGTCGCAGCTCTCGACGGTGCCGGATGCGTTGCCCTCGAGCGCGTAGCGCCCGCCGACACGGAGCTCGCCCGTGATGGGCAGGAACCAGCGCGGGATGCGGGCGGGGTCGGTGAGCGCGTCCCACAGCTCGTCGGGCGTGGTCGCGTACTCGCGCCGCGCCACCGCGATGCGGGTGGGGGCGCCGTCGCGCTCGCCCGTGCGCAGCTCGCGCGTGACGAGTCCGGCGGTCTCGATGGGGTGGTCCAGCATGGCGACGTCCCTTCTATAGGTTTTGACCTATATTAGCGACCCCACGGCTCTCCACAACCCCCGAGGGCCGAAGACGGATCAATCGGGCTCGACGCGGGGACGGTAGCCCCCCTCGCGGAGGCGGCGGAGCACGAGCTCGGCGTGCTCGGCACCGCGGGTCTCCATGTGGATCTCGATCTCGACCTCGCTGATGAGCAGGCCGAAACCGTGCCGCGTGTGCAGCACCTCGACGACGTTCGCGTTCGCCTCCGCGATGAGCTCGGCGATGCGCGCGAGCTGACCCGGACGATCCGGAAGCGGGATGCTGACCTTCAGGTAGCGGTGCGAGGCGGCGAGACCGCGGCTGATGACGCGCTCCATCACCATCGGGTCGATGTTGCCGCCCGAGAGCACGATGACGGTCGGCCCGTCGAGCACCACGCGCTCCGCGAGCACCGCCGCGACGCCCACCGCACCGGCAGGCTCCACCACGAGCTTGGCGCGCTCGAGCAGCACGACGAGCGCGCGGGCCGTGTCGTCGTCCGGGACCGTGACCACCGTGTCGACGGTGTCGCGGATGATGGCGAAGTTGAGCTCGCCCGGCCGCCCGACCGCGATGCCGTCGGCGATCGTCGGCGTCGTGCCGATCGCGACCGGCTCGCCCCGCTCGAGCGACGGCGGGTAGGCGGCGGCGTTCTCGGCCTGCACGCCCACGACCCGGACACGACGCCCCAGCTCCGGCTCCAGCTGCGCGAGGGCCGAGGCGATGCCCGCGATGAGGCCGCCGCCGCCGATCGGCACGACGACGTTCGCGACATCGGGCACCTGCTCGAGGATCTCCAGCGCGAGCCCGCCCTGGCCCGCCACCACATCCGGGTGGTCGAACGGCGGGATCACGACGGCGCCCGTGCGCTCCGCGAACTCCGCGGCGGCCTGCAGCGTCTCGTCGACGACGTGGCCGTGCAGCACCACCTCCGCGCCGTAGTTGCGGGTGGCCTGCAGCTTCGGCAGGGCGACGCCGATCGGCATGAAGATGGTGGCGCGGATGCCGAGCTCGCGCGCCGCGAGCGCGACCCCCTGGGCGTGGTTGCCCGCGGACGCCGCCACGACCCCGCGCTCGCGCTCCTCGGGCGTGAGCTGCGACAGGCGGTTGTACGCCCCGCGGATCTTGTAGGAGCCGGTGCGCTGCAGGTTCTCCGCCTTGAGGTGCACGGGCGCCCCCACGACGTCGGTCAGGAAGCGCGAGTACTCCATGGGCGTGACGACCGCCACCTCGGCGGCGCGCTCCCGGGCGGTGCGGATCTCGGCGAGGGAGGGTCCGGGCAGCTCAGTCACGGATGGTGCGGCCTCTCGTCGGGGGGACGACATCCGCCACCGACGGATGCGGGTTGGTGCGCCACTCGCCGCGCGCGATGTAGACGATCATGGCGTTGAGGGTCGCGACGAGGGGCACGGCGAAGAGCGCCCCCGGGATGCCGGCGAGGAAGCCCCCCGCGGCGACCGCGATCACGACCGCGAGCGGGTGCACCTTGACGGCGTTACCGACGAGGAAGGGCTGCAGCACGTGGCCCTCCAGCTGCTGCACGCCGATCACGATGAGCAGCATCACGAACGCCTGCCACGGTCCCATGAAGACGAGCGCGATGAACACCGCGAGCGCCCCCGACACGACGGCGCCGACGACGGGGATGAAGGAGCCGAGGAACACGAGGATCGCGATGGGCACGACGAGCGGGAAGCCGTCGTAGAACAGGCCCAGTATGAACGCGCCGAGCCCGATGCCGACCGCATCGATGAACGCCACGAGCACCTGCACCCGCACGAAGGTGGAGAGCGTGATCCAGCCGGCCTCGCCGCCGCCGATGAGCCCGGCGCGCGCCTTGCGCGGGAAGATCCGCACGATCCAGTGCCAGATGCCGCGGCCGTCGATGAGGATGAACAGCGTCGCGAAGAGCACCAGCAGGAAGCCGGCGAGGAAGTGGCCGACTCCCGAGCTGAGCGACAGCGCACCCGACCACAGGGAGCTGGAGTCCTCGCGGATGCCGGCGAGCAGCTGGTCCATCCAGTTCTGGATGTCGTCGGCCGAGAGGTGCAGGGGTGACGCGAGCAGCCAGTCCTTGAGCTCCTCCCACCGCGCGAGGGTCTGCTTCTCCAGGGCCGGGTACCCGCTGATGACGGTGCGCACCGTGAGCCACACGAGACCCCCGATGATCGCGAGGACGCCGACCTCGGAGACCGCGATGGCCGCCCACTTCGGCCAGCGGTGCCTCTGCAGCCACTTCGAGAACGGCACGAGGAGCGCCGCGAGCAGCATGGCGACCATGAGCGGCACGACGATGTAGCGGAGCTGGATGACGAGGAAGATGAGGAGCGCGATCACCCCGGCGATGACGAGCAGCCGCCACGACCAGGCGGCGGCGATGCGCATGCCGGGCGGCACCGCATCCGACACGCGCGCGTCGACCGCGCGGCGCACCTCCTCGTCGCGAGCGCGTTCGCTGCGGAATCCGAAGGCCATTCATCAAGTCTAGGCGCGACGCATTCCGCGAGGAGCGTCACCGGCCGGTCACCGGGACGGCGCGCGGTGTTCATCCCGCACGCGCATCCCCGTCACCCGGCGTGCCTACCGTCGCGGATGTCGCGTGACCCGTGCGACGTGCGCCCCGGCGCAGACCACCGAGAGGAAACAGCACCCATGACATCCCTTCTCCGTACCCGCCACCTCACCGTCGGGATCGCCGCGGTTGCCGTGGCGGCCGTCGCGCTCACCGGCTGCGCGAGCGACACCCCCGCGGCAGGCGGCGACGCCGACGCCGCGAAGGCGACGAGCGTCGCCGACTTCGGCACCTTCGCCGACCTCGAGGCCGCAGCTAAGGCGGAGGGCGCCCTCAACGTCATCGCCCTCCCCCGCGACTGGGCCAACTACGGCGAGATCATCGACGCCTTCAAGGCCAAGTACCCGGAGATCACCGTCAACGAGGCGTCGCCCGACGTGTCGAGCGCGGAGGAGATCCAGGCCGCCAAGACCAACCAGGGCCTCGACACCGCACCCGACGTCTTCGACATCGGCCTCACGGTCGCCCTCCAGAACACCGACGTCTTCGCGCCCTACAAGGTGCAGGGCTGGGCCGACATCCCCGACGCCCTCAAGGAGTCGACGGGCCTGTTCGTGGGCGACTACGGCGGGTACATGTCGATCGGCTACGACTCGTCGAAGTACCCCGAGCCCGAGAAGCTCGAGGACCTGCTGGGCGCCGACTACAAGGCCGCCGTCGCCATCAACGGCGACCCGACGCAGGCGGGCGCGGCCTTCGCCGCCGTCGGCCTCGCCGACGTGCAGTCGGGCGGCGACCTCGACGACTTCCAGCCCGGCATCGACTTCTTCGAGAAGCTCAACAAGGCCGGCAACATGCTGAAGCTCGACGTCACGAGCGCGACGATCGCGAGCGGCGAGACCCCCGTCGTCTTCGACTGGGACTACCTCAACGCCACGCACGTCGCCGACAACCCCAAGTGGAAGGTGCGGGTCTTCCCCGGCACCGGCTACGCCGGCTACTACAACCAGGCCATCAACAAGGACGCCCCGCACCCCGCGGCGGCACGCCTGTGGCAGGAGTTCCTCTACAGCGACGCGGGCCAGAACCTGTGGCTCAAGGGCGGCGCCCGCCCCGTGCGCATGGAGGCCATGACCGCGGCCGGCACGATCGACGCGGATGCGGCGGCCGCGCTGCCGGAGGCGCCCGACACCGTCGTGGTGCCGAGCGAGGCCCAGTCGACCGCCGCCGGCAAGCTGCTCGGCGAGAAGTGGGCGGCCGCGGTCCAGTGACGACCGTGACCCACGTCCCCGCCGGGGCGGAGCGCACCGCTCCGCCCCGGCGGGGCGTCCGCAGTTGGGCGTGGATCGGGCTCATCCCGTTCCTCGCCTACGTCGTGCTCTTCCTCGCGCTGCCGACGGTGCTGGCGCTCGCATCCGGGCTCTTCACGCGGGACGGCTCGTTCACGCTCGACAACCTCGCCGCCCTGGGCGACCCCGTGATCCTCGGCACCTTCTGGAACTCCACCTGGCTGTCGCTGCTGACCGCGGTCGCCGGAGCGGTCGCCGGTGCGCTCGTCTGCTACGCGATGCTCGGGCTCTCCGACACCGGCGTCGTGCGCACCGCCGTGGATGCCGCGGCGGGCGTCTTCGCCCAGTTCGGCGGCGTCATGCTGGCCTTCGCGTTCATCGCGACGATCGGCCTCCAGGGGGTCGTGACGCGGCTGCTCGCCGGAATCGGAATCGACCTCTTCGCGGACGGACCCTGGATCTACGAGCTGCCCGGCCTCATCCTGCCCTACATCTTCTTCCAGATCCCGCTCATGGTGATCACGTTCATGCCCGCCCTCACGGCGCTGAAACCGCAGTGGGCGGAGGCGAACCTCACCCTCGGCGGCACGCGCGGCACGTTCTGGACCCGCATCGGCATCCCCGTGCTCGCACCCTCGTTCCTCGCGTGCACGCTGCTGCTGTTCGCGAACGCCTTCTCGTCCTACGCGACCGCCGCCGCGCTCGCGAGCCAGGGCTCGCAGATCGTGCCGCTCCAGATCCGCACGGCGCTCACGAGCGAGACGGTGCTCGGGCGCGAGAACCTGGCCGGCGCGCTCGCGCTCGGCATGATCGTCGTCGTGGGGGTCGTGATGGCGCTCTACTCGCTCATCGAGCGCCGCGCGGCGAGGTGGCGCGGATGAACCGCCTGGCACCTTCGCGCGCGACGCGCTGGGTCATCGCGATCCTCGTCGGCGCCTTCTTCGTGGTGCCGATGCTGTCGACGCTCCTCTACACCCTGCGGGACGGCGACGGCTTCTCGCTCGTGCACTGGACGGCCCTGCTCGATCCCGCCAAGGCGTCGCTCTACGCGCCCATCTGGGCGGGACTCGGCAACTCCCTCGTGCTCGCCGCGGTGACCGTCGCGATCGTGCTGTTCCTGCTGGCGCCGACGATGATCCTCGTGCACCTGCGGTTCCCGCGGCTGCGCCCCGGGTTCGAGTTCCTCGTGCTGCTGCCGATCTCGATCCCCGCGATCGTGCTCGTGGTCGGCCTCGCCCCGATCTACCAGCAGCTCGGCCGGATGCTCGGCACGGGCGCCTGGACGCTCGCCTTCGCCTACGGCATCACCGTGCTGCCGTTCGCGTACCGCGCGATCCAGGCCTCGATCGACGCCGTCGACATCCGCACCCTCACGGAGGCCGCCCGCTCGCTCGGTGCCGGATGGGGCGCGGTGCTGCTGCGAGTCATCGCGCCGAACCTGCGGAGCGGGCTGCTCGCGGCATCCCTCATCTCGGTCGCCGTGGTGCTCGGCGAGTTCACGATCGCGTCGCTGCTGAACCGCCAGGTGTTCCAGACGGCGCTCCTCGTCGTGAAGAACACCGACGGCTACGCGGCCGCCGTGTTCACCCTGCTCGCGCTGGCGTTCGCCTTCGCGCTGCTCATCGCCATCGGACTCGCGGGCCGCGCCCGCAGCGGAAAGGCCGCATCATGACCTCACCCATCCCCGTGCGCGAGCTGCCGCGCACCGCCGAGAACTCGCTGCTCGCGGAGGCCGGCAGCGGCACCCGGGTCGAGTTCCGCGGCATCGTGAAGGACTACGGATCCACGCGGGTGCTGCACGGGCTCGACCTCGACATCGCCCCCGGCGAGTTCGTCTCGCTGCTCGGACCGTCCGGCTGCGGCAAGACGACCGCGCTGCGGGTGCTCGCGGGGCTCGAGCAGGCGAACGGCGGCGCGGTGCTGCTCGGCGACGCGGACGTGTCGGGCGTGCCGACCAACCGGCGCGACATCGGCATGGTGTTCCAGTCGTACTCGCTGTTCCCCCACCTGCGGGTGCTCGACAACACCGCGTTCGGGCTGCGTCGCCGCAAGGTCGCCCGCGCCGAGGCGGCTCGGCGCGCATCCGACGCCCTCGCGCTCGTCGGGCTCGACCATCTCGCCGACCGCTTCCCGCACGAGCTCTCGGGCGGGCAGCAGCAGCGGGTGGCGCTCGCGCGGGCGCTCGTCACCGAGCCGCGGGTGCTGCTGCTCGACGAGCCGCTGTCGGCGCTCGACGCGAAGGTGCGCGTGCAGCTGCGGGACGAGATCCGCCGCATCCAGCTGCGGCTCGGCATCACGACGGTGTTCGTGACCCACGACCAGGAGGAGGCGCTCGCCGTCTCGGACCGGATCGCGGTCATGAACGCCGGCCGCATCGAGCAGATCGGCACCCCCGAGGAGCTCTACCTGGCCCCCGCGACGCCCGGGGTCGCGGCGTTCGTGGGGCTCTCGAGCCTCGTGCCGGGCGTCGGCGAGGGGTCGACGGTGCGCGTCTGGGAGTGGTCGCTGCCGGTCGCCGGGGATGCCGCGGCGGGCGAGGTGGAGGTGTTCCTGCGGCCCGAGAACGTGCGGCTCGTCGCCACCGGAGGCGTGGAGGCGGTCGTGCAGGAGAGCACCTTCCTCGGCAGCTTCCGCCGCACCCTCGTGCGCACGGCGGACGGCGTGCTCGTGCGGGTGCAGCATCCGGCGTCCGAGCGCGTCGAGTACGACGACCGCGTGCGCATCGCGGTCGACCTCGAGCCCGTGTCGGTGCGCCCGCGCCCCTGACTCCCTCCTCACCCCTCCGATCGCCGAGTGGTCGGTTCCTGGCCCCAACACCGGGATATGAGGCGAGAAACCGACCACTCAGCGATCGTTGCGCGTCGCCGGCGGGCGCTAGGGTCACTCGGGTGGCCGACAGCATCTCCCCCGCCGCCGCGCGCCGCATCGCGCTCGCCGCGCAGGGCTTCGGGCGCCCCCGACCGGAGGCCGTGGGCACGCGGCAGCTGAACCTCCTCATCGAGCGGATCGGCCTGCTGCAGCTCGACTCCGTCAACGTGCTCGAGCGCAGCCACTACCTGCCGGTCTTCGCGCGCCTCGGCGCCTACGACAAGGCGCTCCTCGACCGGCTCACCTTCGCGAAGCGCGGGCCGTACCGCGAGTACTGGGCGCACGAGGCGGCGCTCATCCCGCTCGAGGAGTGGCCGCTGTTCCGCTTCCGCATGCAGGACTACCGCGACTACTTCCAGGGCGCGGGCGACCCGTGGCTCGCCGCCCACGCCGACACCCTCGCGTGGCTGCGGGCGGAGCTCGCCGAGAAGGGCCCGCTGCCGGCGTCGAAGATCGAGCGCGACGCGAACGCCCCGCGCCGCGGCTCCTGGTGGGAGTGGGACGAGGTCAAGCGCGGGCTCGAGCGCATGTTCCGCGTGGGCGAGGTGGTGTCCGCGGGCCGCGCCGGCTTCGAGCGCACCTACGCCCTGCCCGAGCAGGTCATGCCCGCGGGTCTCTGGGAACGGGAGGTGCCGCGCGAGGAGGCGGTCCACCGGCTCATGGAGCGCTCGGCGCGCGCCCACGGCATCGGCACGCTCTCCGACCTCGCCGACTACTACCGGCTGAAGACGGCGGATGCGAAGCCCGCCCTCGCGCGGCTCGTCGACGAGGGCGTCGTGCGGCCCGTCACGGTGCCGGGCTGGACGAAGCAGGCGTACCTGCATCGCGAGGCACGCATCCCGCGCCGCATCGAGACGACCGCGCTGCTGTCGCCCTTCGACCCGGTCGTGTGGGAGCGCGAGCGGGCGCTGCGCATGTTCGGCTTCCACTACCGCATCGAGATCTACACGCCCGCGCCCAAGCGCGTCTACGGCTACTACACGCTGCCGGTGCTCGTCGACGACGCGCTCGTCGGGCGCATCGACCTCAAGAACGACCGCAAGCGCGGGGTGCTGCGCGTGCAGTCGGCCTGGCGCGAGGAGGGCGTGCCGGATGCCGTGGCCGAGCGCATCGTGCCCGCCCTGCGGGAGCTCGCGGCGTGGCAGGGGCTCGGCGAGCTCGAGGTGGTCGACCGCGGCGACCTGGCCCGGGCCGTCGCCGCTGAGGCGGGCACGGGGCTCGTCGCCGCGGACTGACGTCGGGTCAGAAGCGGTCGAGGCTGCCGCGCAGGCGGGCGATGCGGTCGTCGAGCGGCGGATGCGTCGCGAACAGCCGCTGCATGAACCCCGGCTTGTCGGGGTCCGAGATCCACAGGTGCGACATGGAGGAGTTCGTGCGCTGCACGGGACGCCCGTAGACCTTGAGCTTCTCGAGCGCCCGCGCGAGCGCCTCCGGGTGCCGCGTCGTCATGGCGCCCGTCGCATCCGCCAGGTACTCGCGCTGACGCGAGACCGCCGCCTGCACGACGCCCGCGATGAGCGGCGCGACGATCACCGCCACGAGACCGATCGCGAGCATGACGATCGCCGCCGGGCCGCCGTTGCTGTTCGAGCGACCCCGCCCGCCAAAGATCGTGAACCGCAGCGCGATGTCGGCGAGCAGGCCCACCGCGACGACGAGCCCGAACACGATGAGCGAGACGCGGATGTCGTAGTTCTTCACGTGCCCGAGCTCGTGCGCCATGACGCCCTCCAGTTCGGCGTCGTCCATGAGCTGCAGGATGCCCGTGGTCGCCGCGACGACGGCGTGCTCGGGGTCGCGTCCCGTCGCGAAGGCGTTGGGCGCGGGGTCGTCGATGACGTAGACGCGCGGCATCGGCAGTCCCTCCGTGATCGCGAGGTTCTCGACGATGCGGTACAGCCGGGGGTTGTCCTGCTTCGCGATCTCCTGCGCGCCCGTGAGCGCGAGGGTCTCGCTCGTGGCGGCGAAGTACTGGATGACGGCGTAGACGATCGCGCCGGCGAGCGTGAGCCCGGCGATCCACCAGTTGCCGACGATCCACGCCGTGAGCGCGCCGAGACCGCCGATGATCACGATGAAGAGCGCGATGATCAGCACGGTGTTGCGCTTGTTGCGCGCGATGGCGGAGTACATGGGGTGCCTGAGCTAACGGAGGTGCTGGGGTGTCTCGATACGCGTCGCGCTCCGCGCGCCGCTACTCGACCTTGATCGAAGCGGATTCCGGAGGATATCCGCTTCGGTCAAAACTGCACGCGCGGGGGCTCGGCGATCGCCGCGGCGTCGGAGACCTCGAAGAACTCGCGCTCGGTGAAGCCGAGGCCGCGCACGAAGAGCGTGTTGGGGAAGATCTTGATCTTCGTGTTGAGCTCCCGCACGCCGCCGTTGTAGAAGCGCCGCGAGGCCTGGATCTTGTCCTCGGTGTCGACGAGCTCGGCCTGCAGCTGCAGGAAGTTCTGGTTCGCCTGCAGCTGCGGGTACGCCTCCGCGACGGCGAAGATCGACTTCATCGCGGCCTGGAACTGGTTCTCGGCCGCGGCCGCCTCGGCCGGGGTCGAGGCGCTGACCGTCGCGGCGCGCGCGGCGGTCACCTGCTCGAACACGCCCTTCTCGTGAGCGGCGTATCCCTTGACCGTCTCGATGAGGTTCGGGATGAGGTCGGCGCGGCGCTTGAGCTGCACCGTGATGTCGCTCCAGGCCTCGTCGACGCGCACGTTGAGCTTCACGAGCCCGTTGTAGGTCGACCACAGGTAGATGCCGACGATCACGACGACGAGGACGACGATGCCGATGACGACGAGCGCGATGGGGTCCATAACCGCATCCTACGGGGCGACGCACCGCGGTATCCGGGGCGTTCGCTGTGGGCTCGCGGTGAGGGCTCCCCTATCGTGGCAGCGTGAGCGAGGCGGAGGCCCCCCGGCGTGGCCGGCGGCGGAAGGATGCGGGCGACGCGCGGTCCGCGATCCTGAGGGCGGCATCCGCGGAGTTCCTGGCGAGCGGCTACGACGACACCTCGCTGCGGGCGGTGGCCCGCCGGGCGGGGGTCGACCCCGCGCTCGTGCACCACTACTTCGACGACAAGGCCGCGCTGTTCGCGGAGGCGCTCGAGGCGCCCGTGCGCCCGCAGGACATCGTGCGGCTGGCGCTCGCGGCGCCGCGCGACCGCCTGGGCGAGACGATCGTGCGGGCCGTGCTCGAGGCGATCGACGCGCCCGCGACGCGCGACCGCATGCGGCAGCTGGTGCGCACCGCCCTGGGGCACGACTTCGCGGCGCGGATGCTGCGGCAGTTCCTCGTGCGCGAGGTGCTCTCCCGGATCGCGGGCGAGCTCGACGCCCCGGATGCGGAGCTGCGCGCGACGCTCGCGGCCTCGCAGATCGTGGGGCTGCTGGTGGTGCGGGCCGGCATCCAGGCGGAGCCGCTCGCCTCCGCGCCCGTCGACGAGGTCGTGCGGCGGGTCGGGCCAGTCGTGCAGTGGCACCTCGTGGGCTTCGGAACCGTTGACACACCGGAGGCGCGAGGCGAATAATTCATCGCGTGATGAATTATTCGCCGGCCGTCGCCGCCACCGGAGTCGTCGTGCGGCGCGGCCGCACCGAGATCCTGCACGGCGTCGACGTGCACGTGCCCGCCGGCCAGGTCGTCGGACTGCTCGGGCCGAGCGGGGCCGGCAAGACCACCCTCATGCGCGCGATCATCGGGGCGCAGCGCACGACATCCGGCACCATCGAGGTGCTCGGGCGACCCGCGGGCCATCGCACCCTGCGGCGCGAGCTCGGCTACATGGCGCAGTCGGTCGCCGTCTACGACGACCTCACCGTCGAGCAGAACCTCGCCTACTTCGGGCGGGTGCTCGGCGCGCCGAAGACGGATGTCGACCGCGTCGTCGGCGAGGTCGGGCTCGGCTCCGTGCGCCGCAACCTCGCCTCGCGGATCTCCGGCGGTCAGCGCAGCCGCGTCTCGCTCGGCATCGCGCTGCTCGGAACCCCCCGGCTGCTCGTGCTCGACGAGCCCACCGTCGGCCTCGACCCCGCCCTGCGGCAGGAGCTCTGGGAGCTGTTCGCCCGGCTCGCCGAGGCCGGCACGACCCTCCTCGTCTCCAGCCACGTCATGGACGAGGCCCGCCGCTGCGACCGGCTGCTGCTCGTGCGGGAGGGACGCATCATCGCCGACGACACGCCGGACGGACTGCTCGCCGCGACCGGCGCATCCGACCACGACGAGGCGTTCCTGCGGCTCGTGGAACGCGACGCGCGCGCGGCCGATCAGGACGCGGCATGAACCCGCGGCTGACCCTGGCGACCGCCGCCCGCGTGCTCACCCAGGTGCGGCACGACCCGCGCACGGTCGGCCTGCTGCTCGTGGTGCCCGCGCTGCTCATCGGGCTGCTCGCGTGGATCTTCGACGACACCCCCGTCTTCGGGCAGGTCGGGCCGGCGATGCTCGGCATGTTCCCGTTCATCGTGATGTTCCTGGTGACGAGCATCACCACGTTGCGCGAGCGGCGCAGCGGCACCCTCGAGCGGCTGCTCGTGCTGCCCCTCGGCAAAGGCGACTTCATCGGCGGCTACGCGATCGCCTTCGGGCTGCTCGCGACGCTGCAGGCGCTCGTCGCGGTCGCCTGGGCGGTGTGGGGGTGCGGGCTCGACATCGAGGGATCGGTGTGGCTGCTCGTGCTCGTCGCCGTCGTCAACGGCCTGCTCGGCACCATGCTCGGGCTGCTCGCGAGCGCCTTCGCGACCACCGAGTTCCAGGTGGTGCAGTTTATGCCCGTGATCGTGGCGCCGCAGATCCTGCTCGGCGGCATCTTCCTGCCCCGCGAGCGGATGCCCGAGGTGCTGCAGACGATCTCCGACTGGCTGCCGCTCTCCTACTCGATCGACGCCCTCAACCTCGTGCAGAGCGGAGGCGACGCGGGCGAGGTGCTGGGCGACGTGCTCGTCGTGGCGGCGTTCGCCCTCGGCGCCCTCGTGCTCGCGGCGCTCACGCTCCGCCGCCGCACCCGCTGAGCGGCATCCGGGCGGCATCCGGCCGCCGCCTCCGCCCTCCGCCTCCGCCCGCCGCATCCCAGAAATGCAGGAGCTTCCCCACCCCCGTCCCCACCTTCCCCTCAGAAATGCAGGAGATTCGACCGACGCCGCCTCGGATCCTCGGAGAACACGACCCGGAACGGGGCGAGATCCTGCATTTCTGAGGATGGGGCGACCGGCGGCTCCTGCATTTCTGAGGATGGGTGGCCCGCGACCCGGCGGGGCCGGGGTCGGGTCCGGGCAGGGTCGGGTCGGGCAGGACCGGGTCGGGCGGGGCCGTGCAGGGTGGTGCGGAAGCGGGCGTCAGCCCAGCACGCGGTCGAGGTAGGCGTTGCGGAACACACGGTCCGGATCGAGCCGGTCGCGCGCCGCGAGGAAGTCGCGGAAGCGCGGGTAGCGCTCGGTCAGCGCCGCCGCATCCAGGTGATGCATCTTGCCCCAGTGCGGGCGGCCTCCGTGCGCGAGGAAGATCTGCTCGGCGGCGCGGAAGTACTCCTCCGGGTCGTCGGACACATGCCGGTGCACAGCGATGTAGCCGGACTCGCGCCCGTGGGCGGTCGAGAGCCAGTTCTCGTCCGCGGCCGCGGCACGCACCTCGACGGGGAACGAGATCCGCCACCCGGACGCGTCGATCATGGCGCGCAGCTCGTGCATCGCCGCCGCCACCTCGTCGAGCGGGAGCGCGTACTCCATCTCGCGGAAGCGCACGTTGCGCGGCGCGGTGAACACCTCGTAGGAGTGGTCGGTGTACTCGCGGTCGCCGTAGACCCGCGTCGCGAGCCGGTTGATCGGCGGGGTGAGCGACGGCACCAGGTGCCCCACGTTGCACATGAGCGCGAGCGCGCCGTTCGACATGAGCCGCTCCTCGACCCAGTTCGCGAACGCGCCGACGGGCTGCCGCCCGGCCTCCAGGGGCAGGCGGGTGTTGGTCTTCGTCATGACGCGGTCGGTGTGCGGCCACCAGTACAGCTCGAAGTGGTCGGCCGACTCGACACGCGCGCGGAACTCGTCGATCACCTCGAACGGCTCCGGATGCTCGACCGCGTGCAGCAGGTAGGCGGGCACGCACTGGATCTCGAGCTCGACGAGGATGCCGAGCGCGCCCAACCCGAGCCGCACGGCCGGCAGCAGCTCGGCGTTCTCGCGCTCGTTCACCCGCAGCACCGAGCCGTCGCCCGTGACGAGCACGGCGCCGGTGATCGTCGTGGCGAGCCCGCCGAAGGCGAGGCCCGTCCCGTGGGTGCCGGTCGAGGTCGCCCCCGCGATCGACTGGCGGTCGATGTCGCCCATGTTCTGCAGGGCGAGCCCCCACGGCGCGAGCAGCTCGGGCAACCGGTGCAGGCGCGTGCCCGCGGCGAGCGTGACCCGCCCGGTCTCCGAGTCGGCCGTCACGACGCCCTGCAGCCGGTCGAGGTCGACGAGGATGCCGTCGGTCGCGGCGATCGCGGTGAAGCTGTGCCCGGCGCCGACCGTCTTGACGGGGAGTCCTCGCTCGCGCGCGGTGCGCACGACGGCCTGCACCTCCGCGATGTTCGACGGCGAGGCGCGGAACGCGGGGCGCGCGGACTCCGACCGGCCCCAGTTGCGCCAGGCCCCCGCCGCCCGCAGCGGCGCCTGCGTCACGTGGCCCGAGGTGGTGGCCGTCATAGAAACGCCTTCCCCTCGCCGCGGTAGCTCGGCATCCGGTCGAGGATGCGGCCGTCCTCCACCACCAGGAACTCGTTCAGGTGCTCGGAGAGCTCGCCCGCCTTCACGTGGCGGAAGAACACCCGATCACCGATCTTCAGCTCGGCGGCCGCGGGCCCCGTGACGGGGGTCTGCACCTCACCCGCCTCCTCCCGCGGCAGGTACTTGAGCCCCTCCGGCCAGGCGGGACGCGGGAGGCGATCCTGTCCGGGCGGGCCGGAGGCGATCCATCCGCCGCCCAGCACCGTCGCGATGTCGGCGGTGGGCCGCCGCACGACGCTCAGCACGAAGGAGGCGGCCGGGGCGGGCTGGAAGTGCTCGTAGCCGTCGAACAGCAGCGGGCCGAACAGCCCGGAGCCGGCGGCGATCTCGGTCACCGCGGGGTCGTCGTGGGTCGACTCGAGCGAACCGGTGCCCCCGCCGTTCACGAACTCGAGGTCGACGATCTTGCGCACCTCGGCGACGGCCGCACCGCGCCGCTCGCGCAGCTCCGACGCCGAGGCCTTCTGCATCGCCCGGACCGCGACGTTCGACAGACCCTGGTTGCCGACGCCCGCGATCTGCGCCTCGTAGGCCATCATCCCGACCAGGCGGAAGCCCTTCCGCTTGACGATCGCCGCCGCGAGCGAGGCGGCCTCCGCGACCTCGTGCACGGGCGAGCGGCGCACGCCCACGTGCCCGAGCACGGGGTTGCGGTAGGAGGCGTCGAGCTCGAGGCACACGCGGATCGCCGCCCGCTGACCGGGCGGCGCGATACGGTCGACGAGGTCGAGGTGCTTCAGCGAGTCGACCATGAGGGTCACGCGGGAGGCGAGGCGCTCGTCCGCGGCGAGCTGGGCGATCGCGAGGTGATCGGCGGTCGGGTAGCCGACCACGACGTCCTCGTGGGTCTCGGCGAGCCACAGCGCCTCCGGCAGCGTGTAGGCGAGGATGCCGTGGAACCCCGGCAGCGCGAGCACCGCATCCAGCACCCCGCGCACCCGCACCGACTTGCTCGCCACGCGGATGGGCGTGCCCTGCGCCCGCGCCAGCATGTCGTGGGCGTTGGCGGCGAGCGCCTCGACGGCGATCACGCCGAACGGGGGCTCGACACCGTCCGTGGCGGACGCCAGGCGCGGCCACCACTCCGCGGGCGTGCGCCACGGACGGTCGTTCTGGGGTTCGAGCGCGAGCATCATGGCCCGCTACTTGACGTCGCGCACGAGCGAGACGACGAGGGCGCCGAGGATCGCGGCCGCCGCCGCCAGCATGAACAGGCCGCGGAAGCCGCCGAGCGCATCCACGACGAGGGCGCCGAGCAGCGGCGCGAGCGCCTGCGGCACCTGGAACGCGATGTTCATGATGCCCAGGTCCTTGCCGCGGTCGTGCGGGTCGGGCAGCACCTGGGTGGCGAGCGCCTGATCGACGGCGAGGAAGGCGCCGTAGCCGAGCCCCAGGAGAGCGCCCGCGACGAAGGTCGCCTCGTAGCTGGTCGCGAAGACGAGCACGAACGCGGCGATGCCCTGGGCGAGCGAGCCCCAGATCACGAACACCTTGCGGCGCGCGAGCCGGTCGGACAGGTAGCCCACGACGAGGGCCGTCAGCACGACGCAGATGAGGTAGACGACGATGAGGGGCAGCAGCGCCTCCTCGGCCTTGTCGATGCCGATGTCGAGCCCGAACGCGAGGTAGTACAGCAGCAGGCCGGTGCCGAGCGCGTTGCCGGTGTTGACGAGCACGCGGCTCGCGAGGGTCCACGCGAAGTCGGGGTGCTTGCGCGGCGAGATCCACAGGCCGCGCAGCAGGGCGTTCGCGGTGAACTCCGGACGCTGCTCCTTGGTGATCGGGATCTCCTTCGTCGCGAAGAGCACCGGCAGCACGAGGATCGCGAGGCCGATGGCCATCGCGAGGTAGCCGAGCATGATCGTGACGAACACCTCGGTGATGAGCAGCACGCCGAGGATGATGCCGACGGCCTGCGGCGCCGACATCCAGCCCGACACGAAGCCGCGCTGACGGACCGGCACGAGGTCGGAGATGAGCGCCGTGAGGGCGGAGGCGAGCACGCAGAAGCCGACGATCGTGAGCGACCAGAACACGGCGATGAGCACGATCCCGTGCACGAGCCCGAGCGCCACGAGCGAGACCGCGAAGAGCGCGGCGCCGCCGATCACCCAGGGGCGGCGCCGGCCGAGGCGGGATGTGGTGCGGTCGGAGAGGAAGCCCGTCACCGGGAACGCGATGATGGCGCAGAACCCGGCGATGCCGGAGATGACGCCGAACGCGACCACGGAGTCCGTCCAGTCCTGCGGGTGGCCGATCTCGGCGTCCACCTGCAGCGGCAGCAGCACCTGGAAGGGACCGAGCTGGGCCATCCAGACGCCGAGCCAGGCGGCCGCGAACGCGGCGATCCAGGCGCCGGTGACCGCCTTCTGCGGTTCGGCGAACGCGGCCGGTGCACCGGTCGCGGTGTACTGCGGTGTCGACATGGCGGGCTCCTGAGGTTGGTGTGGTGGGTCAGGCGGTCGGTGTTCCGGATGCCGCGAACGCGGTGAGCGCGTCCGCGGCGAGGTCGATGGTGCGCTCGGCAGCCGCGTCGTCGCGATCCGCGAGCCAGGCGAGGGTGACGCCGTCGGTGACGGTGACGACGAGGCGCGCGAGCTCGGCGACGGGGATGGTCCAGCGGATGCCGAGGTGGGCCTCGGCGGCGCTCAGCACCTGGGCCGCGAGCGCGTGGTAGCGCGCGTACTGCTCGGCAGGCAGGTCGGAGAGCTCGGGCGAGCGCAGCGCGTACTGGGTGAGCTCGAACATCGCCTGCTCGCGGCCGGGCGCCTGGCGCACGTGGTCGAGGTAGGCGGCGAGGGCGCGGCGGATGGCGTCGCGGGGGCCGGCCGCGTCGACGAGCAGCCCGGCGAGCGCGGCATCCCCCTCCCCCTCGACGACGAGCTCGACGACGTCGCGCAGCAGCTCGTCGCGGGAGGGCACCGCGTAGTGGAAGCTGCCGAGCGGCATCTGCGCCTCGGCGACGATGGCGCGCGTGGTGGCCGCGTGGACGCCGTCGCGGTCGACGACGACGAGGGCTGCCCGGGCGAGCGCGGCGCGGCGCTCGGATGCCGACATGCGTGCCACGCGCTCTCCTCTCGCCGACGAATCCCCCAGAGTTGGTCAAGTGTCCCAGACGCGCGACCTGGACGCCAAACCCCCCGTTGGGGTGCGCCGGGCGCCCTCCGCGTGGCCTCGAGGCGCTGACTCCCTGCCCCACCAGGACGGCAGCTTCGACCCGAAAACCGACACCCGGTGGGCCACAACTGCCGTCTCGACAACGGAGCAGAATGGAGGCGCGCCCTCGTAGCCCAACCGGCAGAGGCAGGCGACTTAAAATCGCCTCAGTCTGGGTTCGAATCCCAGCGAGGGCACCTGAGTAGGGATTTCGATGGTCTCCAGCCCGATCGGCTAAGGCCATTGCAATAAGAAACGGCCCAGCCGAGGGCCGGGCCGTTTCGAGAAGTCCGGGCTATAGGCCGAAGGCCCACACCCGTTGCCATTTAGTCTACCACCGAAGTTGTAGCCTCAGCGGAGTTGTTCCAACGACCATGTTCGTAGACCTGGACACTGTGATCCTCGTCCCTCCAACCGTTGAGGAAACTATCGACCCCAAGTCCAGCGCGCACGTATGCAGCGAGTTCAGCCTTATCACTACTCAGCGAGGCGAGCCCGGCGGATGCTCGGAACTCAAAAACTGCAGCAGATGTGAGCAGATCAACGACTTGCAGCCCATCGGAGGTCTTGGAGTCCAGCCGAACCACCGTCGTCACAGCGAGCCGGTTGAGACGGCGATTCACTCCCGCCTTCAGTTCGTCCTCGAAGAGGATTTCGTCTGGAGTGCTGTAGTTGTCAGCGAGGACGGAGACGATCGTAGGGCTGCGGATACTAGCCAATACAAGTTGTTCAGCCATCTTCTGGTACGCAGTCCAACGATCTCCGAACCTGGCGATGGGGTCAGCCTGAAGTCGATCGGCGACGAAGCAATAGAACTTGAGATCGCCTGAAGCCAGGCAAAGGTCCAGGATCCGCTTGTAGATCGGCATCGTGCCCCGTGTGACCCCAGTGAAGTGGAATTCCTGATACCAGTGTTCTTGATCTCGGATCTTCTGAATCGCGCGGAGGAGTACGGAAGGCGCCTCCAACGCGACTAGGCCGACCCCGAAAAAGCGGTCGCTCGAGATCGAACCTGTCTCATCCAGGAACCTCACACCGGTCGGATGCGACTTGGGTAGGCGACGCGCGGGTGGGCGAGCAGGGATCGAAGGGCTTGGCATGCAGACATGATGCCATCGACCTCCGCGAGCGCCACTGCGTATCCGCTACCTGGGCTGTCGACCCGAAGGCGATGACACTGCTGAGAGTTCGATTGGCTCAACCGTCGTGTCAGGAGTCGCTCGGCCAAGCACAGGCGTCAGCGAGGGCACCGCATCCGCGCCGCTACTTCACCTTCACGACGAGCGCGATGACCGCGCCGCCGATCGCGGTGACGACACCGGCCAGCAGGAAGAGGCTCGAGAAGCCGCCGACGGATGCGACGATCACGGCGCCGAGCAGCGGCGCCATCGCGACGGGCACCTGGTAGGCGACGTTCATGATGCCGAGGTCCTTCGCGCGGTGGTGCGCATCCGGGATCACCTGCGTCGCGAGGGCCTGGCCCACCGCGAGGTAGGCGCCGTAGCCGAGGCCGAGCACGGCGCCCGCGACGAAGGTGGCGGTGTAGTCGGTGACGAACACGAGGATGAGCGCCGAGAGCCCCTGCACGAGCGCGCCCCAGATGACGAACACCTTGCGGCGCGCGATGCGGTCCGACACCCAGCCGCACACGAGAGCCGACAGCACGACCCCCAGCAGGTACACGAGCGTGAGCGGCAGGAACGCCTGCCGCGCCCGGTCGCCGAAGTCGAGCGAGTACGCCACGTAGTAGAGCAGCAGGCCGGTGCCGAGCGCGTTGCCGGCGTTCACGAGGAAGCCGCTCACCCAGGTCCACGCGAAGTCGGGGTGCTTGCGCGGCGAGATCCACAGCCCCGACAGCAGCGAGCCGGTGGGTCGCTGCTCGGCGGTGATCGGCGTCTCCTTCACGAGAAGGAGCACCGGCAGCACGAGCACGGCGAGCACGACCGCGAGCACGACGTAGCCGAGGGTCACCGTCGCGAACACTCCCGTGAACAGCACCGCCCCGAGGATGATGCCGATCGCACGCGGCGACGACATCCATCCGGCCACCCAGCCGCGCTGACGCACCGGCACCTGATCGTTGAGCAGCGAGGTGAGGGCGGATGCGGCGACGCTGAAGCCGACGAGGGCGAGCGTCCAGCACACGGTGACGAGTGCGAGCCCGTGCACGAACCCGAGCAGCAGCAGGGCGACCGCGAACAGCACCGCGCCACCGAGGATCCACGGGCGCCGCCTGCCGAAACGCGACGTCGTGCGGTCGGAGAGGTAGCCCGCGATCGGGAACGAGAGGATGAGGAACGCACCCGCGATGCCCGACACGACGCCGAAGGCGACCACCGAGTCGGTCCAGTTGTCGGTCTCGCCGAGCTCGGCGGACACCTGCAACGGCAGCGCGACACGGAACGGGCCGAGCTGCGCCATCCACACACCCACCCAGGCGGCGGCGAAGGCGGCGATCCAGGCGCCGCTGACGGCCCGCTGCGGCTCGGCGAACGCGGCCGCCGACGGCGGGGTGGACACGGGGGCGGCATGCGACACGGCGGTCTCCTCCTCATCGAGTGCTCCCACTGTCGCAACACCCACGGCCGCCGTCGATCCCCCGTTGAGGGTGGGCGGGGCGGTCTACCCCGCGGAAGGGGAGGATGCGGTGCCCGCCTCGAGCGCGGCCACCTTCACCTGGAGTTCGGCGAGCATCCGCACCTGGGTGCGGTTGAGCTCCAGAAGCGCCTGCACGTCCTTGCGGGCGGCCTGATCGATCTCGAAATCGTGCTGAGCGAGCGCGGCCGACACGGCATCCGAGCGCTTCGCCGCGATCAGCAGGATCGCCCCCTGCAGACCCGCCAGCATCGACAGGAACAGGTTGAGCAGGATGAACGGGTAGGGATCCCAGTGGTTGATCGCGGCGAGCGAGTTGAAGGTCGCCCACACCAGCATGAAGCCGATGAAGACGCCCACGAACGTCCAACTGCCCATGCCGTTGCGGAGCCCGTCGGCCGCCCTGTCGCCGACGGAGAGCGACTCCCGCTCGCGCGCGTGCCAGTTGATGCGGTGATGCGGTCGCGCCGTGTCGACCGGAACCGAATCGAGGATGTCGGATGCCTGCATGCCCACATCATGGCGCGATCGAGCGGATGCCGCGCGAGGCGCGCATCCGCCCACCGAGTGTCGTGCGGGGCTACGCCTTGGGGCGCGAGGCGAACTCCTCGAAGGCGGCGCGCGGCTCGTCGCGGGCCGGGATGCCGACCAGGTCGCGACGGAACAGGAAGTTGATGATCCAGTTGCCGAACACGCGCGCCTTGCGCTCCCACATGGGCATCGCGAAGCCGTGGTACCCGCGGTGCATCACCCACGCCACGAAGCCCTTGATGGCGAGCTTGCGGTACTGGTACACGCCGCGGTAGAGGCCGAGGCCGGCGACCGCGCCGAGGTTCTTGTGGAAGTAGTCGACGGGGGCGTCGCCGCGGATGTCGGCCACCAGGTTCTTGGCGAGGCGCTTGCCCTGGCGGACCGCGTGCTGCGCGTTCGGCACGCAGAAGCCGCCGACACCGCCGCCCGAGAGGTCGGGGACCGCGGCCACGTCGCCGGCGGTCCACGCATCCGGGACCACCTCGCCGTTCTCGTCGACGATGCGGAGGTCGGCCTGCGCGCGCAGGCGGCCGCGCTCCTCGATCGGCAGGTCGGTGCCGCGCACGACGGGGTTCGCCATGACGCCCGCGGTCCAGACGATGAGGTCCGACTCGAAGCTCTCCCCCGTCGACAGCTCGATCTTGCCGCCGACGGCGCTCGCGAGCTGGGTGTCGAGGTGCACGGTGGCGCCGCGGCGGTCGAGCTCGCGGAGCACCCAGTGGCTCGTCGGTAGCGACACCTCGGGCATGATGCGGCCCATCGCCTCGATGAGGTGGAAGTGGGTGTCCTCGAAGGAGATGGTGTCGTAGGTGCCGACGAGCGCGCTCGCGAAGCTGCGCAGCTCGGCGAACACCTCGATGCCGGCGAAGCCGCCGCCGACGACGACGACCGTCAGCAGGCGGTCGCGCTCGGGCCCGGCGGGCAGGTTCGAGGCCTTCGCGAAGTTGTCGGTGAGGCGGTCGCGGATGGACGCCGCCTCCTCGATCGTCTTGAGGCCGATCGCCTCGTCGGCGACGCCCGGGATCGGGAAGGTGCGCGACACGGCACCCGCGGTCATGACGATCGTGTCGTAGTCGATGGTCCACGGCTCGCCGACGGCGGGGGTGATCTCGGCGGTCTTCGCGACGTGGTCGACCTTGGTGACCTTCGCGGTGATGACGCGCGTCTTCTTGAGGTGGCGGCGGTGCGAGACGACCGCGTGACGCGGCTCGATGGAGCCCGCTGCGACCTCCGGGAGGAACGGCTGGTACGTCATGTACGGCAGCGGGTCGACGATCGTGACCTCGGCCTCGCCTCGGCGGAGGTGCTTCTGCAGCTTCTTGGCGGTGTAGAAGCCGGCGTAGCCGCCTCCGACGATCAGGATCTTGCGCACGCTGGGGGTTCTCCTCGCTGGGGAAAAAGTCGGGTCCAATCTACCGCGTGCGGCGGCCTGCTCCGTACGGGCGAAGGACCCCCACGAGGAAGCCGACGATCACGAACCCCACGAGGAGCGCGCCGAGGAGCGGCGCGCCGACGCGGCTGAGCAGGAGCGGGCTCGGCAGAAGCACCCCGACGGGGTCGAACGGGGGCGCGGGGGCGGTCTGCGACACGGGCGCGGGGCCCGCCTCGACGCCCGCGCCGTCGCTCTGGTGCCGACGGTTGACGCGGATCCACTCGGCCAGGTCGCCCATCGGGTTCGCGTCGACCGCGGGCACCTCGGCGCGCACCGCGGCATCCGCGTCGAGCAGGCCGAAGCCGTACGCGACGTCGGGGCCGACGGCGCCCGCGTCGCGTGCCGTCGCCGTGACGCGGTTGATGATGTTGGCGGCGTCGAGCCCCGGATGCGCCGCCTTCACGAGCGCGACCACCCCCGCCACGATGGGCGTCGCGCCGCTGGTGCCGCTCCAGCGCACGTAGCTGCCGTCGGGCATGACACCCACGAGGTCCTCGCTCGGGGCCGACACCCCGATGGTGACCCCCTGCGCCGAGGCGTCCTGGCTGGTCCGGCCGGCGCGGTCGACGCCCGCGACGGTGAGCACGCCGGGCATCGTCGCCGGCGCGCCGACCTCCTCGGTGCCGGATCCGCGGTTGCCCGCGGCTGCCACGATGACGACGTCGTGCTCCATCGCGTAGGAGAAGGCGTCGTCCCAGCTCTCCGGCCAGTCGAGGGTGTTGCGGGTGAGCGACATGTTGATGACGTCGGCGCCGTGGTCGACCGCCCAGCGCACCGCGTCGGCGATCTGCTGGTCGGAGTCGCCCGTCTCGAATCCGATCGAGATCGCGAGCACGGAGGCCTCGGGGGCGCTGCCGATGACACCGGAGCCCGAACCCGTGCCGCGTCCCGCGGCGAGCGACGCCACGAGCGTGCCGTGCTCGCTCTCCGACCCGACCGGCGTGCGGCCGTCGGAGGACCCGCGACCCGAGACATCCGTTCCGCCCACGACGGCGGAGCGCAGCTCGCGGGGGTCGCCGACACCGGTGTCGATGACCGCGATCGTCACGCCCGCCCCGCGGGTCACCGACCACGCGTCGCGGATGCCGTAGTCGTCGAGCCAGTACTCCGCATCGCGCACGGCGTCGGCGGACGCCGCGGGCGCCGCCGCTGCCGGGACGGCTCCCCCGCCGCAGACCGCGGCGGCCGCGAGCACGACAGCCGGCAGGACGCGGCGGCGCACCTCAGGCCCCGCGGGCCGCGCCGGGCTCGGCGCACTCGCAGCGCTCGGGCGACCAGCTCGCACGCGCGAGAGCGGCGTCCCCGATCGGGTTGACGCCCGCGCCGGCGGCGAGCGCGTGCGCCGCGAGCGCGTGCAGGCACTTCACGCGGTCGGGCATGCCGCCCGCGGAGAAGCCGGCGATCTCGGGCACGACCTCGATGCTCTCGCGGTCGGCGAGGTACGACTCGTGGGCCGCGCGGTACGCGTCGGCCACCTCGCCCTCGAGGGTCGCCGCGAGCTCAGGCATGACGCCCGTCGCCTCGAGGGTCGACAGCGCGGCCGTCGCGGCGGGATGCGAGAGGTAGTAGAGCGTCGGGAAGGGGGTGCCGTCAGGGAGCCGCGGGCTCGTCGCGACGACGGTCGGGTTGCCGCACACGCAGCGCGCCGCGATGCCGATGACGCCGCGGGCGGGGCGCCCGAGCTGCCGCGACACGACCTCGACCTCGGCATCCGTGGGCGGGGCGAACGGGGGGCGCGTCATCCGGCGGCCCCCTGCGTGGGGCTCTCGAGCTGCTGCGGCGTCGCCTCCGTGAGCCCCGCCGTGTACACCGACGACAGCAGGGCCGTGACCCAGTCAACGCGTGTGGTCTGGATGCTGTCGCTGATGGGCTGCTCGTCGGACGCCGTGGGCGCGCGATCGTCGTCGATCACGAGGTACGCGGTGTCGCCCGGGTAGATGTAGTACAGCCGGTCGCGCGCCTGGGCCTCCACGTAGGCGGGGTCGCTCCAGCGCGCCACCTCGGCGTCGATGTCGTCGAGGTGCTGCTGCGCCTCGTCGACCTCGCCCTCCAGCCGGGCGATCTGCTGCCGCTGCTCGACGAGCGTCTTCAGCTGCGGGGCGAGCACGACGAGCGCGGCCACGATGAGGGCCAGCACGGTGAGCGCGAAGCCGGACAGCCGGAAGTTGCGCAGCCACGCGGATGCGCGGTGCGGCTCCGGCAGGGCGACGGGCACGCGCTCGGTGCGGGTCTTCGGGCTCACCTGTCCAGGGTAGGCGACGCTCCCCGTCCTCGACGGCGCGCCGAGCGGGTCGCCCCGCCCTGTCAGAGAATGCGCAGCCAGGGGGCAGCGGATTCGGTCGCGTGTCGCTGGCGTAGCCCGCTGTACCAGCGGCAACATGGGGGCGACCGAGACGGTCGCCCCCGCGCCTGCCGCGGAGGTCAGAAATGACCTCCGCCCGCCGCGCTACGCGCGTCGGAAGGCAGCCGCGCCTGCGTAGACCGCGGCGTCGCCCAGCTCCTCCTCGATGCGCAGCAGCTGGTTGTACTTGGCGACGCGCTCGGAGCGGGCGGGAGCGCCGGTCTTGATCTGGCCGGCATCCGTCGCGACGGCGAGGTCGGCGATGGTGGTGTCCTCGGTCTCGCCGGAGCGGTGCGACAGGATCGCGGTGTAGCCGTGGCGCTGGGCCTTGGAGACCGCGTCGAGGGTCTCGGTGAGGGTGCCGATCTGGTTCACCTTCACGAGGATCGAGTTGGCGACGCCGAGGTCGAGGCCCTTCTGGAGGCGCACCGGGTTGGTGACGAAGAGGTCGTCGCCGACGAGCTGCACCTTGCGGCCGAGCGTGGCGGTGAGGTCGGCCCAGGCCTCCCAGTCGTCCTCCGCGAGCGGGTCCTCGATGGTGAGGATCGGGTAGTCGTTGACGAGGCCGGCGTAGTAGTCGATCATCTGGGCCGCGCTGAGCTCCTGGCCCTCGTAGCGGTAGACGCCGTCGGCGTAGAACTCGGTGGAGGCGACGTCCATGCCGAGCGCGATCTGCTCGCCCATCGTGTAGCCGGCCTTCTCGACCGCACCGATGATGAAGTCGAGCGCCTCGCGCGCGGTGGCGATGTCGGGGGCGAAGCCGCCCTCGTCGCCGAGGCCGGTCGCGTAGCCCTTGGCGTGCAGCTCGGACTTGAGGGCGTGGTAGATCTCGGCACCCCAGCGCAGCGCCTCGCGGAAGCTTCCGGCGCCGACCGGCAGCATCATGATCTCCTGCGCGTCGAGGCCGTTGTCGGCGTGCGCGCCGCCGTTGATGATGTTCATGAGCGGCACGGGGAGGGTGTGCGCGTTGGGGCCGCCGATGTAGCGGAACAGGGGCAGGTCGGCGGAGTCGGCCGCGGCCTTCGCGACGGCGAGGGAGACGCCGAGGATGGCGTTGGCGCCGAGGCGCGACTTGTTCTCGGTGCCGTCGGTGGCGATGAGCTCGGCGTCGACGAGGCGCTGGTCGGAGGCCTCGAAGCCCTCGATGGCGGGGCCGAGCACGTCGAGGACGCCCTCGACGGCCTTCTCGACGCCCTTGCCGAGGTAGCGCCCCTTGTCGCCGTCGCGCAGCTCGTAGGCCTCGAAGGCGCCGGTGGAGGCGCCGGAGGGCACAGCAGCGCGGCTGACGGTGCCGTCTTCGAGGAGCACCTCGACCTCGACGGTCGGGTTGCCTCGGGAGTCGAGGATCTCGCGGGCGCCGACGGCCTCGATTGCAGACACGGGGAACTCCTTAGGGGGATGTGGTGTTGGCGGGCGACTGGGCCCACGGCGATCCTACCGACTCCCCGCATCCGTCATCCCCGGGTCGAAAATGCAGGACTCGCCGAGGCTGCGACCAGGGTTCGCAGCACCGCGGCCGCCGGCTCGCGCGAATCTCCTGCATTTCTCGACCCGCGCCCACCGCTGCGGCGACGTGGCGGGCGCGACCCCAGATTGCACCTCAGGGAAGCCGAGAGCCCCAGAAATGCAGGAGACCCTAGAGGGGCTCCCGGGATCGCCGGTACGACGGCGGCGCGGGGGCGAGTATCTCCTGCATTTCTGCGTCTCCGAGAGCGTCTCCGGCGGCGGACGCGGAGGCGGCTCAGTCGAGGGGGCGCAGGTCGAGGGCGTCGGCGGATACGGGGGCGTCGGCGCCGAGGAACGCGAACGAGGTGAAGCCCTGCTCGGCGAGGTTCTCGAGCTGCAGCTTCGTGTTCTTGGCGCGCCTCACGAGCCGGGCGCGGTCGCCGCGCGCGACGAGCGCGGTCTGCAGCCCGAGCAGGGTGCCGAGCGGGGCATCCGCGTCGTGCACGAGCGCGACCGCCGCACCGCCGGATGCCGCGGGCGGCTCCACGAGGTCGACGAGCCGCTCGAAGCCGAGCGAGAAACCCGTTGCGGGCACCTCGGTTCCGAGGAAGCGGCCGATCATGCCGTCGTAGCGTCCGCCGCCGCCCAGCGAGTAGGGGACGCTCGGGTGCGCGAGCTCGAAGATGGGCCCCGTGTAGTAGCCCATGCCGCGCACGAGGAACGGGTCGAACACGAGGGGCGCCCACTCCTCGCCGCGGGCCGCCGCGACCGCCTCGCCGATCGCGACGAGCCCGGCGACGACCGCGTCATCCGCCCCCTCCGGGAGCGCCTTGCGGATGGCCCGATCGCCGAAGGGGTTCCACTCGCGCGTCTGGGGGCGCAGCAGGAACGCGCGGAACGCCGCCACGGCGTCCGGGTCGGAGCCGCGCTCGGCGAGCTCGGCGACGACGCCGTCGGGGCCGAGCTTGTCGAGCTTGTCGATCGTGATGAGCACCTCGTCGTGACTCTCCGTCGGGAAGCCGAAGCCCGTCAGCATGCCGACGAGCAGCCGCCGGTCGTTGATGCGGATGGTCGCGTCGGCGAGCCCCAGCGCGTCGACGGTGGCGAGGGAAGCGACGAGCAGCTCCGCCTCGGCCTGGATGCCGGGCTCGCCGATGATGTCGATGTCGCACTGCACGAACTGGCGGTAGCGGCCCTTCTGGGGGCGCTCGGCGCGCCAGACGGGCGCCACCTGGATGCTGCGGAACACGTTCGGCAGCTCGGCGCGGTGGGTGGCGTAGAACCGCGCGAGCGGCACGGTGAGGTCGAAGCGGAGCCCGAGGTCGACGAGGTCGAGCGGCTGCTCGGCCGCGTGGAGGTCGTCGCGCGTGAGGCCGCGCTTCTGCACCCCGAAGGCGAGCTTCTCGTTGTCGCCGCCGAGTCCGGCGTGCAGGCGCTCCGAGTCCTCCATGACGGGCGTCTCGATCTCGTCGAAGCCGTGGGCGCGGTAGGACTCCGTGATCGTCTGGAGGATGCGCTGACGCCGCGCCTTCTCCGCCGGGAGGAAGTCCCGCATCCCGCGGGGAGGGTTCACCTGGTTGGCCACGCCTCGATTGTGTCAGGTGCGCGCGCGTGTGCCGTCTACAGGCTCAGCGCGATGTATCGGGCAGGATCGGGGCCGCAACGGACGGTTCCGCCTGTCGATGCTCCGCATCCGGCACGGTGGCGATCGGCTCGGTCGTCGGCACGGGTTCGAGGAGCGGGGCCGCCGCGGCCGGCTCGAACCGCACGAGCACGATGCCGCCCAGGATGAGGGCCGCGCCGAGGAGTCCGAGCGGTGCGATCGCCTCACCGAGCACGATCCAGCCCACGATGCCGGCGAAGATCACCTCGCTGAGGCCGAGGAAGGAGGCGACCCGCGTGCCGAGCAGCCTGATCGAGGTGATGCCTGCGACGTAGGCGAAGGCGGTGGACACCACGCCGACGGTGACGAGCGGCGCCCACCAGGGGGCGCGGAGGCCGAAGTAGTCGACCTCCCCGAAGCTCGCGTGCATGGGCAGGATGCCGACGAGCCCCGCGAGGCCGAGCGCGAGGGCGCCGATGACGAAGCCCGACCAGGCGAGCGTGACCGGCGGGACGCCCGCGGGGGTGCGGTCGCCGACCACGTAGTAGAAGGCGACGCCGATCATCGCGACGGCGGCGAGCACGAGGCCGACGGGGTCGAGGGCGCCCGAGCCGGTGGGCCCGATCACGAGCACGAGGCCGCCGACCGCGAGTGCCGCTCCGATCAGCACGACGCGGTGCGGCGTGTGTCGGCTGCGCGCCCACGCGACGAGCAGCAGTGCGACGGGGGCGAGGTACTCGATGAGCAGCGCGATGCTGACCGGGATGCGCTCGATCGACGCGTAGAAGGCGAGCTGGACGCCGGCGACGGCGAGCACCGCGTAGGCGAGCACGAGCCGCCAGGCGCGCAGCAGCGGGCGCAGGTCGAGCCGCACCGCGAGGAGGGCGGGGATGGCGAGCACCACCGCCGCGACGAGGAGGCGCCCGAAGACGGCGGCGCCGGGGGTCCAGCCCTCCGAGAAGAGGGGCTTCACGATGGTGCCGCCCGCGCCGAACGCGAGTCCGGCGGCGAGGCCCACGACGACGCCGAGCACGCCGCGGCGGGCGCGGACGGCGGTGGGCTTCATGGGGCGCTCCCGGGATGTCATGGGCTAAATTGGGTTCAGTCGTGACGGTATCGCGCCCGTCGGTCAGGAGTCAAATGCTTTTCACCCATGACACGGAACTCAATCTGACGTTCCTCCAGGCGCTCCTCGACACCGTCGCCGGCGCCTCCGAGAGCGGCGAGGACGAGCTCGCCACCGTCGAGCAGCTCGCCGCCCTCATCGGCGCCTGGAAGTTCTCCGGACGCATCGACGGGGACGAGCGCGAGCTGCGTCAGGTGCGCGCGACGCGCGACGACATCCGCGGTATCTGGGGCTCCGACGAGGAGACGACCGTCGAGTGGGTCAACGACACCCTCCAGTCGGCGCGCGCCGTGCCGCGGCTCATCGACCACGACGGGCTCGGATGGCACATCCACGCCGTCGACAACGACGCGCCCCTCGCCACGCGCATGCTCGTGGAGGCGGCGATGTCACTCGTCGACGTCATCCGCGCCGAACGGCTCGACCGGCTGCGCGACTGCGAGGCCGACGACTGCACGGGGGTCTTCGTCGACCTGTCGAAGAACGGGTCGAAGCGGTTCTGCTCGACCCGCTGCGGCAACCGGATGGCGGTGCGGGCGTACCGGGCGCGCGCAGGTTCTTGAGGCGTCAGTTCGTGTCGCCCGTCCAGGGTGCCGCACGACGCGAACTGACGCCTCAAACCTGCTCGGCGGCGCGGATGTCGTCCTGCAGCCGGCGAAGCGCGTCGCGCAGGGCGCGCTCCGGGTCGAGCCCCGCGGCCCGCGCGGCCACGACCGTGGCGAGCAGCTCGTCGCCGAGCCCGGCCTCGCTCGCGGGCACGGCATCCGCGGACGCGGGCGACAGCCCCACCTTCTCGGCGCGGCCGACCAGCTTCGCGGCGAGGGCGAGCGCGGGCATGCCCTGTGGGATGCCGTCGAGCACGCTCTCGCGGGCCGGCTTCTCGACGCGCTTGAGCTCGTCCCAGCGGGCCATCACGGCATCCGGGGTGTCGGCGACGGCGTCGCCGAAGACGTGCGGGTGCCGCCCGACCATCTTCGCCGTCATGTGCGCCGCGACGTCCTCGAGGGTGAAGCGTCCCTCCTCCGCGGCGATGTCGGAGTGGAAGATCACCTGGTAGAGCACGTCGCCGAGCTCCTCGACGAGCTCGGTGTCGTCGCCCGCCTCGATCGCGTCGACGAGCTCGTAGGTCTCCTCGACGAGGTACTGCACGAGCGAGGCGTGCGTCTGCTCGCGGTCCCACGCGCAGCCGCCGGGCGCGCGCAGGTGCTCGAGCACCGCGACGAGCTCCTCGAGCTTCGGATGCGGCGACGTCGGCACGACGGGACCGGATGGTGCGGGCTCGCTCATGGGCCCAGAATGCCAGAATCGCCTGGTGAAGAAGGGTCGCAACCTCCTGGTCGTGGTGCTCGGGATCGCCCTCGTCGTGCTGCTCATGGTCGGCAACGCGCGCGGGTGGTGGAGCTTCTCGCCCGCGGGGGCGCCGCCCACCGCACCGGCCGCGAACGGGACGCTCGCGCCCGAGGGGGATGCCGCGTCGGGTGAGATCGGTGAGATCACGGCATCCGAAGACCCGGCGGTGCCGGCCGACGCGGGCGAGGCGTGGGTCGACTACGTGCACGACGGCGACACGCTCTTCCTCACCGACGGCCGCAAGGTGCGGTTGCTCGGCATCGACACCCCGGAGGTGGGCGAGCACGCCGAGTGCTACGGCGACGTCGCTCGCGAGCGCCTCCGCACCCTGCTGCCCGCGGGGACGCACGTGCGCACGGTCGCGGACGTGCAGCCGCTCGACCGGTACGGGCGCTCGCTGCTGTTCCTCTTCACGGACGACGGCGCGCTCGTGAACCTGGGCCTCATCCGCGACGGCTACGCCGAGGCGGTCGTGCTCGAGCCGAACGTGCTGTGGGCCGACCGGCTGGAGGCGGCGGAGGACACGGCGCAGACGGCATCCCTCGGCATGTGGGGCGCCTGCTGACTCGAGCCTCCGATCCCTGAGTGGTCGGTTCTCGGCCTCACACGAGCCGAATGGGGCCGAGAACCGACCACTCGGCGAGGGGAGAGTCAGCCGATCTCGGGGATGGGACCCGTCACGGGCGCCGGATCGGGCGAGATAGCCGTCGGGTCGGGGGCCCGGCGCTCGCGCGGCATCGTCAGGGTCGCCACGAGCAGCAGTACCGCGACCACGGCGGCGCCCACGAAGACGGCGGTCGAGGCCGCAACGATCGTGCCCGGGTCGGTCTCGTCGCCGCCCTGCCCCGCGATCACCGCGTTGGCGACGGCGCCGAGAACGGCCGCGCCGACCGACTGGCCGATGGAGCGCGCGAACATGTTGGCGCCCGTGACGACACCGCGCTCCTCCCAGCCGACACTCGACTGCGCGGCCACGAGCGTCGGCACGGCGGCGAAGCCGAAGCCGAGCCCGATCACGAACGACACGATGCCGACGGTCCAGATCGAGGGATACGGGCCGAGCGCCGCGAGCGCGGCCGTCCCCAGCACGACGAGCGCCGCGCCGAGGATCGCCGTGGCGCGGAAGCCGATGCGCAGGTAGAGGCGACCCGACAGCGAGGCGGCGATCGGCCATCCGATGGTGAGCGTCGCGAGCGCGAGCCCCGCGACGAGCGGACTCACGTCGAGGCCCACCACGAGGTAGGTGGGCACGAAGGCGGTGAGGCCGATGAGCGCCGCGCCGACGGCGAGCCCCACGACGTTCGTCGCGCGCAGCAGCGGCCGGCCGAGCACCCAGAGCGGCAGCACGGGCTCGGCGGCGCGGCGCTCCACGAGCACGAAGGCGAGGAGCAGCACGAGGCCCGCCCCGAAGACCCCGAACGACGCCGGGGAGACCCAGGCCCACGCGTTGCCGCCCTCGAGCACGCCGAGCAGCAGCAGGGTCAGGGACGCCGTGAGCAGCGCTGCGCCCGCGTAGTCGATGCGGTGCCTCGTGCGCTGCAGGCTCTCGTGGTAGTCGCGGGCGAGCAGCCAGAACGCGATCGCGCACAGCGGGATGTTGATGAGGAAGATGCCGCGCCAGAAGTCCCACATGGCGAAGACGCCGCCGAGCGCCGGACCCGCGACCGCCGCGACCGCCCAGACGCTCGCGATGTAGCCCTGGGTGCGGGCGCGCTCCTCGATCGTGTAGATGTCGCCGACGATCGTGATGGTGATCGGCAGGATGGCGCCCGCGCCGATGCCCTGCAGGGCGCGGAAGGCGATGAGGCTCGGCATGTCCCAGGCGAGCGCGCACAGGATCGAGCCGAGCAGGAACACGGCGAGCCCGAACAGGATGACGCGCTTGCGCCCGATCGTGTCGGCGAGCTTGGCGTACACCGGCACCGTCACCGACTGCGTGAGCAGGTATACCGAGAACAGCCACGGGAACTGGCTGAAGCCGCCGATGTCGCCCACGATCGAGGTGACGGCGGTCGAGATGATGGTGGCATCGATCGCGACCACCCCGGTCGCCACCATGACCGCCAGCAGGATGGGGCCGCGCTCGGACCGCAGCCCGACATCGTTCTTCGTCATCGTGTCTATTCAAGCCGCCGACGGCGCCCCGCATTCCCGCGAGCGCTACCGAACCCGGCGAGCGCTGCCCGTGTGCGAGCCGCATTCGCCAGATCCGGTAGCGCTCGGCAGAATGAGGCGGTGAACCTGCAGCTGCTCGCCCTCCTCCTGGTGGTGGTGACGCTGCTGGTGTGGCGCGCGATCACGCGGGAACGGCGCGAGTACGCGCAGTTCAAGCGGATGCGCGCCACCGCCCTGCGGCAGAAGGTCATGCGGCGCTGGCTCGTCGAGTCGGTGCTCGTGTTCGGGGGGCTCTCCGCCGCCGTGCTGCTGGCCGCGTGGGCCTACGTGCCGCAGGCGCTGCGCGACGCGCAGGCGTGGGAGCCGATCGCGGCATCCCGCGCCTTCTTCCTCGACACCTCGCTCGGGCGGGGGCTCGCGATCGGCGCGGCGGTCGGGCTCGTGATCGCGATCGTGCTGCCGTTCGTGCTGCTGCGCAACGCGAGCCCGGACGACGTGCCGAAGCTGGGCGACATCGGCGCCCTCCTCCCCCGCACGCGAGGGGAGCTGCCCTACGGCGCGGGCCTCGCCCTCTCGGCGGGTGTCTTCGAGGAGCTCATGTTCCGGCTCGCGCTGCCCGCTCTGCTGTTCGGCATCCTGCCGCACGGTCCCCTCGCCTTCGCCCTCGCGACGGTGCTGTTCGGGGCACTGCACCTCTACCAGCGGTGGGCCGGCGTGCTCACCGCGACGCTGCTCGGCGTCGCCTTCGTGTACCTCTACCTCGTGTCGGGGTCGATCCTGCTGCCGATCGTGGTGCACGCGCTCGTCGACCTGCGCTCGCTCGTGCTGCTGCCGCTCGTGCTCGGGAGGGTCTGGACGAAGCGCAGCTGACCTCAGCCGACGGGCCGGTCGTCGGCGTGGCGCGCGAGGTGGCGCGCGTAGCGCTCGGTGAGCTGCACCATGAGGTCGGGCGTCGAGCGGTCGAGCCCGAACACGTAGCCGGGGAAGTCGAGATCCTGCTGGATGGCCCAGATCTCGTCGTGCCGGTCGGGGCTCAGGATGCTCGCCGGGTCGCCGACCGCGACCCAGGAGATGGGCACGGTCGAGCCCTCCGGCAGCACGGTGCGCAGGTGCACGACGGCGTTGATGCGCACCTCGCTGCCCGCGCCGATCCGGGCCCCGTTGAACACGCGGGCGCCGGTCGCCAGGAACACCTCGTCGCCGATCGTCGCGCCCGAGACGGATGCCATGGGCCCGACGAGCACGTGGTCGCCGATGTGCAGGGGGTCGGTCGCGCTCGCCCGCAGCAGGGCGTTCTCCATGACGATGCTCGACTCGCCGATCGTGATCGGGCCCCCCTCGGCGCTGATGACGGCGCCGTGCAGGATCTGGCATCCGACGCCGATCGTGACGTCGCCCGACACGACGGCCGTCGGCGCGATCACGGCGGTGGGGTCGACGCGCGGGCTGTGGCCGAGGTGCGCATACAGCATGGGGTCACGCTACTCCGCGTCGGATACTGGAGGAATGGACCACGAACCCGCCGAGTTCCATCTCACGGCCGAACTGGAGCCGACGCGGGTGGGCCCGCTGCGCCGCGCGCTGCGCTGGGTGGTGGCGCTCATCGAGGCGGCCCTGGGAGGCGGGGCCGACGCCCCCGACGTCGACCTCGTCGTGCGGCGCATCTCCACCGGCGCCGAGGTGCTGCGCACGCACGCCGACATGGGCGCCCCCGCCGTGCTGCTCACGCGGGTGCGTGACGACCTCGCCACCAAGTCGGTGACGGAGTTCATCGCCGAGTGGCGGCTGATCGACCCGCCGCGCGCTGAGTGAGGTTCACTCCCGCGCGGGCGCGGGTGCCGCGGCATCGAGCAGCTGGCCGACCCAGGCGATCAGCTCGGCATCCGAGGCGCCCTCGGGCATCGGCACGTTGACGGCGTGCTGCGCCGCGAAGAACTTCACGCCCGGGTACATGCGCGTGAGGCGCACCTGGATCGAGTCGGGCGGGTCGAGCGGGGCGAGCCGCATCCGTCCGCCCATCGCGACGACCTCGCCGAGGCCCGCCTTCTGCGCCCGGCGCCGCAACCGCGACACCGCGACGAGCTGCTGCACGGCCTCCGGGAGCTCCCCATAGCGGTCGGCGAGCTCCTCGATGACGCGGTCGAGGGCGTCGTCGGGTGAGAGCGGCGCCGCCGCGGTCGACAGCTTCTGGTACGCCTCGAGCCGCAGCCGCTCCGACTCGATGTAGTCGTCGGGGATGCGGGCGTCGACGGGCAGCTCGAGCCGCAGCTCCGTCTGCCCCTCCGCGACGTCGCCGCGGAACGCCGAAACGGCCTCCCCGATCATGCGCAGGTAGAGGTCGAAGCCGACCCCCGCGATGTGGCCCGACTGCTCGCCGCCGAGCAGGTTGCCCGCCCCGCGGATCTCGAGGTCCTTGAGGGCGATCTGCATGCCGCCGCCGAGCTCGTTGTTGGTGGCGATCGTCTCGAGGCGGTCCTGCGCGGTCTCGGTGAGCGGCTTCTCGGCGTCGTAGAGGAAGTAGGCGTAGGCGCGTTCGCGGCCTCGCCCCACGCGTCCGCGGATCTGGTGCAGCTGGCTGAGCCCGTACTTGTCGGCCGCGTCGATGATGAGGGTGTTGGCGTTGGCGATATCGATGCCGGTCTCGATGATGGTCGTCGTCACGAGCACGTCGAAGCGCCGCTCCCAGAAGTCGACGATGACCTGCTCGAGCTGATGCTCGGTGAGCTTGCCGTGGGCGACGGCGATGCGCGCCTCGGGCACGAGCTCGGCGAGCTCCGCCGCGACCCGGTTGATCGACGACACCCGGTTGTGCACGAAGAACACCTGCCCCTCGCGCAGCAGCTCGCGGCGGATGGCGGCCGTGATCTGCTTGTCGGATCGCGGACCCACGTAGGTGAGGATCGGGTGCCGGTCCTCGGGCGGCGTCGCGAGCGTCGACATCTCGCGGATGCCGGTGACCGCCATCTCGAGGGTGCGCGGGATGGGAGTCGCGCTCATGGCGAGGATGTCGACGTTGGTCTTGAGCTTCTTGAGCTGATCCTTGTGCTCGACGCCGAAGCGCTGCTCCTCGTCGATGATGACGAGGCCGAGGTCCTTGAAGCGCACCTGGTCGGACAGCAGGCGGTGGGTGCCGATGACGACGTCCACCTCTCCCCGTTCGAGCCCGTCGAGGGTGTCCTTCGACTCCTTGTCGGTCTGGAACCGGGACAGCGCCCGCAGGTGCACGGGGAAGCCCGCGAAGCGCTCGGCGAAGGTCTCCAGGTGCTGTTTGACGAGCAGCGTCGTCGGCACGAGCATCGCGACCTGCTTGCCGTCCTGCACGGCCTTGAACGCGGCGCGCACGGCGATCTCGGTCTTGCCGTAGCCGACGTCGCCCGAGATGAGGCGGTCCATGGGGATCGGCCGCTCCATGTCGGCCTTCACCTCGTCGATGGTCTGCAGCTGGTCTGGTGTCTCGGCGAACGGGAAGGCCTCCTCGAGCTCCCGCTGCCACGGGGTGTCGGGGCTGAACGCGAAGCCGGGGCTCGCCATCCGCGCGCTGTAGAGCTTGACGAGCTCGACGGCGATGTCGCGCACCGCCTTGCGAGCCTTGCTCTTCGCGGCCGCCCAGTCCGATCCCCCCATCTTGGAGAGCGCCGGGTTCTCGCCGCCGACGTAGCGGGAGAGCTGGTCGAGCTGGTCGGTCGGCACGTACAGCCGGTCGCCGGCCTGCCCGCGCTTCGACGGCGCATACTCGAGCACGAGGTACTCGCGGGTGACCTTCTCGTGCTGGGTGCCGAGGGGGCCGCGCGAGACACGGCCGCCGCCCGCGACCTCGCGTGTCACGAGCTCCACGAACCGCCCGATCCCGTGCGTCTCGTGCACGACGGCGTCGCCCGGCTTGAGCTGCAGGGGGTCGACGACGTTGCGCCGGCGGCTCGCGAGCCGCTTCGGCTGACGGGAGTCGATGCCCGCCGCGCGCCCGTAGAACTCGGCCTCGCTGAGCAGCGCGAGGCGTGCGTCGTCCTGCTCGAACCCTGCCTCCACGGATGCCGTCACCAGGTAGGCGACGCCGGCCTCCGGATCCGCGGGCACGGCCTCCACGATGCGCGCCGCGACCTCGTGCTCGGCGAGCACCTGCGCGGCCCGGTCGACGAGGCCCGTGCCGGCGGCGGCGATCGCGACCGACCACTCCCCCTTGAGCAGCGCCGCGACGTGGCCGACGGCGCCCTCGGCGCTGCCCGCGAAGCTCGGGATGGCGCGCCCCTCGACGCGCGCGACCTCCTCGTCGTCGGCGTCGAACGGGCTCACGGTCCACCAGCTGCGCGGGCGCGCGACGGCGCGCAGCCCCGAGACGGTGAGGAAGTCGCCCGTGTCGAGGCTCGCCTGCAAGTCGATGGGGGCGGCTCCCCCGGCGGTGGCGGCGCTCCAGGCCGCCTCGAGGAACTCGCGGTTCGTCTCGGCGAGGCTGAGCGCGCGGGTCGCGACGCGCTCGGGTGAGAGCACGGCGACCGCGGCGTCCGGCGGGAGGTAGTCGGTGAGCGGCACGAGCCGTCCGACGAGAGCCGGGGTGAGCGACTCCATCCCCTCGACGGGGATGCCCTCGGCGACCTTCGCGAGCATCGGCGCGATGGCCTCGTACTCGTGCTGGAGCTCCTTCGCGCGGGCGCGCACCGCCTCCGTGATGAGCAGCTCGCGCGCGGGACCCAGCTCGACGGGACCGACGTCGCCGGGGAGCGAGCGCTGATCGGCGACCGAGAAGGCGCGCAGCTGCTCGAGCTCGTCGCCGAAGAAGTCGGCGCGCACGGGGTGCTCGGCGGCCGGCGGGAACACGTCGAGGATGCCGCCGCGCATCGCGAACTCCCCGCGCCGGGTGACGAGGTCGACGCGGGCGTAGGCGAGCTCCGCGAGCCGGATGCCGAGGGCGGCGAGGTCGTAGCCGCGCCCGCCCGCGGCGAGCGTGACGGGCTCGAGGGCGTCGAGCCCGGGGGCGAGCGGCTGCAGGGCCGCGCGCACCGAGGCGACGAGCACGAGCGGGCGCTCGCGGGGGCCCTCCTGCCAGCGACGCAGCTCGCGCAGGCTCGCGAGGCGACGGCCGACGGTCTCGGCGGAGGGGCTCAGCCGCTCGTGGGGCAGCGTCTCCCAGGCGGGGAACGGCAGCACGAGCGCGTCGGGCGACCAGCTCGCGAACGACGCGGCCACGGCCTCCGCCTCGCGGCTCGTCGCGACGATGGCGAGCAGGGCCTGCGCGGATCCCGCGGCTGCGGCGCGCCGCTCGAGCAGGCCCGCCAGCAGCGGCACCCGCAGCCCCTCGACGGCGGAGAAGTCGGCGTCGGAGCGGGCCTCGGCGAGCGCCTCGCGGAAGGTATGGGCGCGCGCCATCACCGGAATCAACGAGGCGAGTCCCACTCGTTCGAGCTTACGCGGGTGGACCGACACCCGCCGCTACGCGATCCGCGCGATCCCCTCGACCGCAGCGACCGGGTCGGGCAGGTTCATCACGTCGATGACGAGCAGGTCGATTCCGGTGGCACGGTAGGCGGCGAGCCGATCGGCGAGCGCACCCGCGTCGGCGCCCCCGAGCGCATCCGTGCCGCCCTCCGGCTCGACGCGGATGCGCATCGACAGCTCGAGGACCCCAGGCTCGGCGCCGAGCGCGCGCAGGCCCGCGAGGAAGTCGAGCGTCTGCTCGGGGCTCAGGTCGGCGCCGAGCCATCCGTCGCCGAGGGCGGCGACGCGCCTGGCCGCGGCATCCGAGTTGCCGCCGATGAGCACCGGCGGGCCACCGGGCCTCGTGGGGCGAGCGGGCAGGCCCATGTTCTCGACGGTCCAGAACCGCCCCTCGAACCGCACCGCCTCGCGCGAGGCCCAGAGCTCGCGCATGAGCCGGATCGCCTCGTCGGTGCGCGCGCCCCGCTCCTCGCGCGGCACGCCGAGCGCGGCGAACTCCTCCGCCATCCATCCGACGCCCGCGCCGAGCAGGATGCGACCCTCCGAGAGCGCGTCGAGGGAAGCGAGCTCCTGCGCGAGCACGACCGGATGCCGGTAGGGGACCACGAGCACGTTGGTGCCGATCCGCACGCGCTCGGTCACGCCCGCGACGAGCCCCATGGTCGCGATCGGCTCGAGCCAGCTGCGACCGGTGCGGAACGCGATCGCGCCGCGGTCCTCCGAGTAGGGGTAGCCGCCGGGCGGCGCCCCCGGCTGGAGGATGCGGTCGGTCGTCCACACGCTGTCGGCACCGGATGCCTCGGCGGCCCGCGCCGTGTCGAGCACCGCCGCGCGGGTGGCGATCTCGCCCTCCACCGGCAGCACGAATCCGAGCTTCATGCGCGTCCCCTCCGGAGGCCGGCCGCGGCTGCGGTGCCGGCAGCCGCGCCGAGCACGACGAGCACGACGACGAGCGCCCGCCATCCGCCGCCGTCGTAGACGAGGCCCAGAGCCCAGCCGAGCACGCCGGCGCCCAGGTAGTAGGCGATCGTGTAGAGCGCCGAGGGCAGCGCGCTGCCCCGCCCGAGCTCCGCCACCCAGCCCGCGGCGACCGCGTGCAGGGCGAAGAAGCCGACCGTCACGACGACGAGGCCGACGACGATCGTCGGCAGCAGCTCGGGCAGCGTCACGACCGCCCCGAGCGTCTGGGCGACGAGGGCGGCCGCGACCACCCGGCGACGGCCGAACCGCGCGACGAGCCGTCCGGTGCGCGCCGCGGTGACCGAGCCGGCGAGGTAGACCACGAACACGGCCGTGACCGTGATGTCCGGCAGCCCGAACGGCGGATGCAGCAGCCGGAAGCCGATGAAGTTGTACACCGCGACGAAGGCGCCCATCTGCAGCAGCGCGAGTAGGCACAGGGTCCACACCCGCCGGTCGCGCAGGGCTCGCCGCACGGCGCCCGGCTCGTCGGGCAGTTCGACGACGCGGGGGGTCAGCACGAGGAACGCGGCCGCGGCGACGGCCGAGAGGAGCGAGACGGCGACGAGGGCCATTCGCCAGTCGCCGAGCGCGCCGACCGTGCCGGCCACGAGGCGCCCGCTCAGGCCGCCGATCGCCGTGCCGCCGACGTACCATCCGGCGGCGGCCGCCGCGCGCGGGCGGTCGAGAACGTCGCCGAGATGCGTCACCGCGAGCGCGGGGATGCCGGCCAGCACGGCGCCCTGGAGGAACCGCACCGCGAGCAGCGGCACGAGCCCGTCGGTCGCCGCGACGAGGGGGCTCAGCACGATCGTCGCGATGACCGCGATCCGCAGGAGGGTGCCCCGTCGCATCCGGCGGGCCGCGAGCGACCACGGGATCACCGCGATCGCGAGGCCGAGGGCTCCGGCCGACTGCACGAGGGCGGCCGAGGAGGGCGACAGCGCGAACTCCCGGCCGATCGCCGGCAGCAGCGCCTGCACGCCGTACAGCTCGGCGAAGGCGACGAGGCCCGCAGCTCCGAACGCGACGACGGTCGGCGCGAACGCCGCGCCGCCGCGTCCCGTGGCGGCCGATGTCGTCACCGTGCGAGCCGGCACGCGATCCGGCCGGCGCGGCGGTGTCCGACGACCGCGACGCGCTTCACTTGAACGCCAGCGCGTTGGCCGGAGAACCGGTCCCCCCGCGCTTGTTGAGGGGCGCGGATGCGAGCAGGCCCTCGTAGACCCCGTCCTCGGCGCAGTCGGCCGCGAGCGCGCGCAGGTCCCACATCTCGCCGATGCCGATGCCGAGCAGCGCCGCGAGCCGGTAGTGCAGGAAGCCGTGGGCGTCGTCGCGCCGCATGGGCATCGCCTCCACGGCGGGGCAGTCCGCCGCGACGGCGACGACCCCCGCATCCCACAGGAACTCGGCCATCTCCTCCGCCCGGTCCAGCCCGGGCGCCGGGAAGAAGTTCTCGAGGTCGTGGTCGGTGGTCGAGAAGTCGGCACCCTGCGCGAGCCGGGTCCTCGTCGCATCGTCGCTCGCGAGGTACCAGTCGATCCAGCCGACGTCGAGCAGCAGGAAGGTGCCGGGCGTCAGCCTCACCCCCTGCGCGTCGAGGATCTCGCGCAGCTCCGCGACGGTGATCGCGCGACCCGTGCCCGCGTCGATCGGGTCGCCGCGCTCCGCGAAGTGGCGTGCGGCGTCGACGAGCACGAACCGGCCGGCCAGTCCGCGACGTGCCCAGGCGTCGATGCCGAAGCGCGGCGGATCGGCCGTGAGCGCGGACGTCGGCCAGCCGTTGTACGAGCCGTAGCGCGGATGCCGCACGTGGGCGAGCGCATCCCACTGGCTCGAGGCCTGCGGATAGAACGAGTCGTAGCGGTCGTCCGGTCCCGAGGGGCCGTCGATGATCGTGTGCTGCAGCACGCCCCGACCGAGGATCGGCGGGCTCGGCTCGTCGAGCTCCCAGTTGAGCGAGAACGTCGCCCCGCGTCGCACGAGGCGGGTCGCCGCGAGGGTCCGCTCCGGTGTCAGCAGGTTCATGGCGCCGATCTCGTCGTCGTCGCCCCACACGCCCCACGCGGAGCCCGGGGGATGGCGAGGTGCGATCGGCAGCTCACGGTACGCGGGCAGCTCGGTCATGAGGATGCTCCTTCCACGGCCAGCACGCTCGGCCGTCCGGTGCGGGGATCGAGGGGCGCGGGGGTGCCGTCGTCGAGCACGATCGGACCGGGCAGGGCCGACACGAGCTCGAAGTGCGTGCCGCTCCACGGCTCGGCGGCGGTGAAGAACAGCAGACGTCGACCGGCGTCGTCGGTGTTCTGGGCCTCGACGCGCGCCCCCGCCGCCGTCACGCGCGCGTGCTCGGTGTCGAGGTCCGGAATTCCGGTGAATGCGAGATGGTGCACGCCGAGGTGACGCGCGGCGTGGGTGCCGTGGCCGGTCGCCTCGAGCAGCTCGATCCGCGGCGCCGGGCCGTGCGAGAGGACGAAGCGCGCGTCGTGCCGATGGGGGCAGTCGGCGGAGCCGTCCTCGTATCGCTCGCTGCGATACCGGCCGACCACGCTGAAGCGGCACCCCAGCACCCGCTGGTAGCGCTCCATCGCCTCGCCGAGATCCGCGACGAGGATCCCGACATGGTCGACCGGCGGGAGTGCCATCCGCCCGGTCATTCCTTGCTGAGTCGGCGACCGATGCTGCTGAAGGCGACGGCCGCGATCAGCAGGATGCCCTGGAACAGGAACTGCACGAACGACGGCACGCCCACGAGGGCGAGGCCGTTGAACCCGACCGCGACGGTGACGACGCCGACGAGGGTTCCGAGGATGTGGAACTGGCCCTCGCGCAGCACCGTCGAGCCGAGGAAGGCGGCCGCGAACGAGGACAGCGTGTAGTTGTCGCCACCCGTCGGCTGGCCGCTGCCGATCGAAGAGGCCAGCAGAACGCCTGTGATGGCGGCGAAGAGCGCGGCGACGACGAACGCCGCCGTCGTGACCCGAGCCGTGCGCACGCCCGCGAGCTTCGCGGCCTCCGTGTTGCCGCCGGTGGCGCGCAGGTTCCGGCCGAAGTCGGTCTTGTTGAGCACGACCCACAGGATGAGCAGCGCGGCCGCCATGTAGAACACCGGCTTCGGGATGCCGAACCAGCTGCCGATCGCGATCTGCAGGAACTCGGGGAACTCGGTCGACACCGGCTGCGGCGTCCCGCCCGAGATGAAGTAGTTGACACCGATGAGCACGCTGCCCGTTCCGAGGGTGGCGACGAGCGCGTTCACCTGCAGCACGGTCACGAGGAAGCCGTTGACGACGCCCACGATGACGCCGGCCAGCAGCGCGATCAGGATCGCGACGGGGATCGGGACCCCCTGCAGCATGAGGATGGTGACGATGATGCCCGAGAGGCTCGCCATGTAGCCGATCGACAGGTCGAACTGCCCGCTCGCGAGCACGAGCGTGAGGCCGCCGGCGACGATCGCCCCGAGCGCCGACTGGTTGAGCACCTGCAGCAGGTTCGGGATGGTCAGGAAGTAGGGCGACGCGATGGAGAAGATGATCAGCAGCACGGCGAGAGCGATGAGGGCGCCGTAGCGGCCGAGGATGGATGCCGTGCGTCGTCCGACGCGCGAGGCGAGGCTGCGCGCGGGCAGCTCGGGTGTGGCCTGCGGGCTCTCGATGAGGGTCACGAGGACGTCCTTTCCTGGGTGTAGATGGCCTCGAGCATGTCGGCCTCGGTGACGCCGGGTCCCGCGATCTCGCCGACCGTGCGGCCCTCGACCATCACGACGACGCGGTGGCACACGGCGAGCTCCTCGAGCTCGCTGCACACGACCACGACCGACCCGCCCGCCGCCGCGAACTCCTCGGCGGTCGCCCAGATCTGGCGACGGGCGCCGACGTCGACGCCGCGGGTCGGCTCGTCGAGGAGCATGATGCCGACGTCGCGCGCCAACCAGCGGGCGAACACGACCTTCTGCTGGTTGCCGCCGGAGAGGGTGCGGACGGCGGAGGTGAGCGACCCGGTCTTGATGCCGAGGCGCTCGACCATGGCGCGGACGACGGCGCGGGCGCGTCCGTCGGCGACGAACGGCAGCCACGCGACGGCGCGCGAGGAGCGCCACCCGCCCATCTTGGTGTTGAAGAGAACCGACTCCTCCATGACGAGCGCCTGCGAGCGGCGCTCCTCGGGGACGAGCGCGACGCCGCGGCCGATCGCATCGGCGACCGAACGCGGCCGGTACGGCCGGCCACCGAGAGTCAGTTCTCCGGCGATCGGCCGGTCGGCGCCGAACAGCAGGCGGAGGGTCTCGGTGCGGCCCGCCCCCACGACGCCCGCGAGGCCGAGGATCTCGCCTCGGCGCACATCGAACGAGACGTCGTGCACGCGCGGTGCGCGAGCGAGGCCGCGCACCGACAGCACGACCTCCGCATCCCGGGTGACCGGCGCATCCGGGGTCTCCACCGTCTCCTGGACGGTGCGGGCGCCCGTGATCCCGAGCACCAGGTCGTCTCGGGTGTAGGCGCCGCGCTCGTGAGCGGCGACGACCTGTCCGTCCTTGAATACCGTGACGGCGTCGCAGAGCTCCTCGATCTCGTCGAGCCGGTGGCTGACGTAGGCGACGGCCACGCCGGAGGCCGTGAGCTCCCGGACGATGGCGAACAGCCGCTCGCACTCGACGTCGGAGAGCGACGCCGTCGGCTCGTCCATCGAGACGAAACGCGCGTCGCCGACGAGAGCGCGGCCGATCGCGACGAGGCCGCGCTCGGCGATCGAGAGGTCGCGCACGGGCTTCTCGAGCGGGAACCGCAGGTCGAGCCGGGCGGCGACCTCCCGCGCGATCGCCTTGTGCCTGCGGGCGTCGCCGAGGCCGAGGAACGTCGAGGGACGCACCCCGATCGTCATGTTGTCGATGGCCGAGAACTCGGGGACGAGGGCGAGCTCCTGATGGATGAACGCGAAGCCCAGGTCGGCCGCCTGCCGCGGCGATCCGATCTCCGCGGGACGGCCGTCGACGAGGAGCTCTCCCCCGTCGGGGCTCACGACGCCCGCGAGCATGTTCAGGAAGGTCGACTTGCCGGCGCCGTTGGCGCCGACGAGCCCGTGCACCTGACCGGGCAGGATGTCGAGACCGACGCCGCGCAGCGCGCGCACCGCGCCGAAGGACTTGGTGATCCCCCGGGCGCTGATGAGCGGGGACGGCTGCGCGGCGTCGATCATGCGGGTTTCTCCTTCAGGCGGATGCGGGCGTCAGCTCGCGAACTCCGGGTGCTCGGCGAGGAAGTCGTCGAGGTTGTCGGGCGTCACGACCGTCGTCGCGGCGTCGACCTCCTGCGGCTTGTCGCCCTTGAGGTGACCCTTGATGAGGTCGACGATCTGGGCGCCCTCACCCGCGGAGTCGATCGCGAGCACGGCGGCCAGGTAGCCCTTGCGGATGGGCTCCACGACCTGGGCCGAGAAGTCCCAGGTGTAGATGGGAACCTGGCGTCCGGCCTGCTGGAGCGCAGCGTAGGCGCCCATGGCGGGGTCGGCGAAGCACGCCCAGATCACGAGGTCGGCACCCTCGCTCTCGGGGTTGGCCTGCAGCCACGCGGCGGTCGCGTTCTGCGCATCCGTCACCTGGCCCGGCACGACCACCTCGTGCTTCTCGATCTTGTCGCTGAGACCCGCGGCCTTGAGCTTCTCGTCGAGGTCCGCCTCGCGGGCGCGGCAGGGGGCGCCGGGCTGGAGGGTCATGGCGAGGATCTTGAGCTTGGGGAGGTCCTTGATCTGCTCGATCATGTACTCGTTGATGGGCGGCGCGACGGTCGTCGAGATCGCGCCGGCGACGCCGTCCTGCAGCGAGCCGGCGAGGTAGAACACCGGGATCTCGGCGGCGGCCGCGCCGGTCATGCACTGGGCCATCTGCGTGGTGTCGAACACCGAGATGACGATGACGTTGACCTGGCGGGTGATGAACTGCGTGCAGATGGTGTTGGCCTGCGCCGCGTCGCCCTTCGGATCCTGGGTGACGACCGTCCAGCCCTCCTTCTCCATCGCGGCCTTGGCGGCGTCGGTCTCGGCCTTGGCGGCCAGGGTCGTGGTGTCGTAGCTGACGATGCCGACGGTCAGCGAGCCGTCGCCGCCGTCGGTGGAGCCGGTTCCGGGGGTTCCCGAACATCCGGCGAGCAGGGCGCCGGTGAGGGCGAGAACGCCCACCGCGAGGCCACGACGGCCGCGCGTTCCGAGGGATGTGATCACGTCTTCCTCCTTGAAGGGTGCCGCGACGGTGCGGCCGCGGAGTGCGGATGGGGTTCCGCCTCGGCTCAGAATCGATCACGCGGTGCGGCCGGGGCATGCACGCGCCCGCCAGGTAGTTGCCGCCCGCTGCCAGTCCGACCGCTATTTGAGCGCGAGGGCGTTGGCGGGCGAGCCGACCCCGCCGGCGACGCGCAGCGGCGCGGAGGTGAGGAGCCCCTCCCAGACGCCGTCGGCGGCGCAGTCGGCGGCGAGCGGGTCGAGCTCCCACAGCTCGCCGACGGCGATGCCGAGCATCGCGATGAGCCGGTAGTGCAGCCAGCCGTCGACGCTCGTGCGCGAGAAGGGCATCGCCTCGAGCGCCGGGTTGTCGGCGGCGACGCCCGCGACCTCGTGATCCCACAGCCAGGCGGCGAGCTCCTCGCCGGCCGCGAGGCCGGGTGCGGGCGGCATCAGCTCGCGGTCGCGCGCGAGGTCGTCGCTCGGCACCATCGACGCGATCCGGGCGCGTTCGGATGCGGGCGCCGCACGGAAGCCGGCGAGCCATCCGGTGCGGACGAGCACGATGCTGCCGGGGACCACCTCGGTGCGCTGCGCCGTGATCGTCGCCTCGAGGTCGTCGACACCGACCTCGTCGCGGCGATCCCAGCGCAGGGGCCGCCCGGCTGCGGCGCGCATCCGCGCCACGTCGAGCAGCACGAAGCGCGCCGCGATCCCGCGCTCGCCCCAGCGGTCGATGCCGAGGCGGCTGCCCCGGCCGATCCCCACCGAATCGGCCGGGGCGCCGTTGTAGAAGCCCAGCTCGGGATGCCGCACGTGCGAGAGGGCATCCCATTGGCTCGACGCCTGCGGGTGCAGGTCGTCGTAGCGGTCGTCGAGGGAGGTGGGCTCGGTGACGACGGTGTGCGTCATGGTCCGCCGGCCGAAGAGCGGCGGGGCGGGTTCGTCGAGCGGCAGCGAGAGCGGGAACACGGCACCGCGGCGCACGAGACCCGCGGCCGCCGCCGCGCGCTCGGGGGTCGCCTCCCGCATCGTGCCGACTTCGTCGTCGGACCCGTAGACGCCCCACGAGGTGCCCGCGAGCCCGTCCGTGCGGGCCGCCAGCTCACGATAGGACGGACGCGTCACAGCGCCACCTGGATGCGGTCGTGGGGCGGATGACGCCGGGCCGGCGCCTCGATCGCCTCCAGATACGACCCGACGACCTCGCGCAGATCGAAGAACGCGTACCCCCCGTCGCCGTCGACCCCGTGGCCGCCGCCGCTCAGCACCTCGCGCACGTCGAGCGCCGCGAAGTGCGCCCGTGCCTCGGCGAGCGACGGCACGTAGTAGCCGACGTGGTGCAGACCCGGCCCGCGCTCCTCGAGGAAGGTCGTGTAGATGCTCGGGCCCGTCACCGGCTGGATGATCTCGAGCGCGGGCCCGTAGGCCGGCATCGCCACGATCGAGCGGTACTCCGCCTCCTCGCCGAGGTAGACGCGGCTCGGCACGTAGTCGCCGTCGTAGTCCCACACGAACCACTCCGGCACGCCCAGCACGCGCGCCATCCGCTCGACGGCGGGACGCAGTTCGGGCACCACGTAGGCGACCTGATCCGGCGCCCGGTTCAGCAGGGGCAGCCGCGTCGTGGAGTCGGCGGTCCCGAATCCGTTCACGGCTCAGGCAGCCGTCTCGGCGTCGATGTCGTCGAACACCTGCCGCGCGACACGGAACGCGTCGAGGGCGGCCGGCACACCGCAGTAGATCGCGGCCTGCAGCAGCACCTCGCGGATCTCGACGCGGCTGACGCCGTTGGCGAGGGCGCCGCGCACGTGGATGGCGAGCTCGTGCGGACGGTTGAGGGCCGTCATCATGGCGAGGTTCAGGAGGCTGCGGGTCGCACGCGGGAGCTCCTCGCGGGTCCAGACCCGCCCCCAGCAGTACTCGGTGACGAGTTCCTGGAGGTCGCGGGTGAAGTCGTCGACGGATGCGAGCGAGCGGTCCACGTACGCGTCGCCGAGCACGGCACGGCGCACCGCGAGACCCGCCTCGAAGTGCTCGCGGGAGGTGAGGTCACTGGGCATGCGGCCATGCTCGCCGCGACGCCATCCGGATGCTTGCCCGCGCGCGCCACCCTCGTGCGCGTGCTCGCCACACGGCTCACGCGGGATGCAGCAGGGCGGCGATGAGCAGCAGCACGGGGACGGCGGCGATCGTCGTGAGGAGCACCACGTCACGGGCGAGCACGACACCGCGCCCGAAGCGGGACGCGTAGGTGTAGATCACCTGGCCCGTCGGCAGCGCCGCGACCACGACGGTCGCGAAGACGACGGCGGGTGCAAGGTTCAGCACCGGTCCGGCCAACACCCAGGCGACGGCGGGCATGACGACGGCCTTGATGGCGGCCGCCGCCAGGATCGGCAGCCGATCGCCGCCCGGCTCGAGCACGCGCCTCCCGACGAGCGACACCCCGAAGGCGATCAGCACCACGGGGATCGCGGCATCCGCGAGCAGGTCGACCGGCACCTCGACGACCTCCGGCAGCTCCACGCCCAGGAGCGCGACCGCGACGCCGGCCGCGGCCGCGACGATGACCGGGTTGCGCAGGGGCTGGGTGAGCACGCGGCCGAGCGAGAGCGGGCGACCCGAGGTGCCGTCCAGCACCGCGAGCAGCACGGGCGTGAAGGCGATCGGCTGCAGCACGAGCACCGCGGCGATCGCCTGCGGGTCGTCGATCACGAACGCCGCGACGGGCACCCCGATGTTGTTGCTGTTGAGGAACATCGCGGATGCCGTGCCGATCGCCGTCTCCCCGGCGGGCCTGCGGAAGAGGAGAAGGGAGAGCGAGAGGTAGAGCGCCCCGGCGGCGAGAGCGCTGACCGCCGCGACGAGCATGTAGTCCGAGAACAGCACCCGCAGGTCGGCGTGCGACAGGATCCGGAACAGGATCGCGGGGGTCGCGATGTAGAACGCGACGCGGTTGAGGGCGTTCGCCGTGTCGGCGCTGAACACCCCGAGGCGCGCGCAGAGGTACCCGGTGAGGACGATGACGCCGATGACGGCGACGCCCTCGAGGACTCCGATCACTGCGCGGGCGCGCCCCAGAGGCTCGCCTTGCCGGTCACGGGGTCGCGCCACAGCGGCGAGCCGTCGTCGGCGACGAGCGGGCCGGGGAGGGGCGAGATGAACTCGACCCGGATCCCGTCGAGGAACGTCTTGTCGGTGAACATGAGCAGGATGCGGCCCTCGGCGTCGAACGAGCATCCGTCGATCGCGACGCCCTTCGCCGCGAGCAGCTCGCGCTGCCCCTCGGGGTCGGCGACGTTCTGGATGCCGAGGTGGTGGATGCCGAGCTGCTCGGGCCCGTGCGTTCCGGTGCCGGTCACCTCCATGAGCTCGATCCGCGGCGGTCCCTCGAGCGAGAAGGAGATGCGCGCGTCGTGGTGGTGCGGCGTCTCGTCGCTGTGGTCGGCGTAGCGCTCGGTGCGGTAGCGGCCGATCGGGCTGAAGGTGTAGCCGGTCACGGCGGACCAGCGCTCGATGGCCTCCTCCAGGTCGGGCACCAGGATGCCGATGTGCTCGATGAGGGGTGCGGTCATGCGTGTCTCCCGGTTTCGGTGCCTCGGGCCGGCGGCCGCAGGCAGTGGCGGATGGTGTCGACGAGCGCGAGCCCCGCGGGGCTCGCCCCCGCCATGCGCGGGAAGACGTCGGTCGTCCACGCGACGGCGATGCCGGCCTCCGGGTCGGCGAAGACGAACGAGCCGCCCGCCGCCTCGTGCCCGTAGGAGCGCGGGCCCAGCCAGGGCAGCTGCGGCCAGGGCAGCTGCATGCCCGTCGAGTAGGCGGTCTCGACGCCGAGCACGGCATCCGTGCCGCGCGCGAGCTCGACGCGCAGCGCGGCGCGCGCCGTCGGGTCGAGGAGCGTCTCGTCGAGGGTCTCCGCGAAGAGGCGGGCGAGCGAGGGCGCGTTCGCGACGCCGCTCGTCGACGGGATGCCCGCGCGCAGCAGCTCGGGGTGGTTGTACACGTCCATCTGGCGGGCGAGCGACGCGGTCGTTCCCGCCGGGATGCCGCTCGCCGCGACGAAGGCGGCGCGCGTCTCCGAGATGGCGGGCGGCAGGTAGCTCACCGGCGCGACGCGTGGCAGCAGCTCCTCGGGCAGGCCGAGCCAGATGTCGAGGCCGCGCGGGCCCGTGACGTGCTGCCGCAGGTACTCACCGACGCTCGTGCCGAGGCGGCGCCGGAACACCCCGTCGAGGAGGGGTCCGAAGGTGAAGGCGTGGTACCCGTGCCGGGTGCCCGGCTCCCAGTAGGGCTCCTGGGCCGCGACGGCCTCGTCGCCGACGCCCGCGACGACCTCCTCGAAGCTGAGCGCCCGGTCGAGGGAGGCGATCCCGGAACGGTGCGACAGCACCATCCGTGTCGTGACGGCGGCGGTCGAGGGGCGGTCGAACTCCGCCCAGAAGGCGCCGAGCGGCTCGTCGAGGTCGAGCAGGCCCGCGGATGCGGCGTGCACGGAGGCGATCGCGGTGAGCGCCTTCGACACGGAGAACACGAGCTGCAGCGTGTCCGGGCGGTAGTCGCCCCCCACGAGGTCGACCACGAGCTCGCCGTCGTGCACGACCGCGAGCGCCGCGCCCCCGCCGCCCTGCGCGGCGACCGCGCGCGCGAACACCTCGGGCAGCTGCGCGAAGGGGGCGGCGGCCGTGCCGTGCACGGCGATGAGCTCGGGTCCGGTCATGGCTCAGCTGTAGATCGGGGCCAGGTGCTCGCGGAAGTACTCGAGACCCTGCCGCAGCTCCACGACGGGGTCGGGCGAGTGGTCGATCTCCTCCGTCGCCCAGCCGCTCCAGCCGCGATCGCGGAGGATGCGCATCCACTCGACCCAGTCGACGGTGCCCGACCCGAGGATGCGGAACGACTGCATGGTCTGCTCGTGGCGCTGCTTCTGGTCGCCGCGCTGGAGGTGCCCGGACTTGGGGCCGATGCAGTCCTTCCAGTGCATCGTGGGGATGCGGTCGAGGTGGTCGCGGAGCACGGCGACAGCGTCCCCGCCGTCGAGGGTGATGTGCCCGGCGTCGGGGCACAGGGCGACGGATGCGGGGTCGGTGAGCTCGAGGACGGTTGCGATGTCCTCGTTGCGGGAGCAGATCGAGTACGCGTCGGTGTGGATCGCGATCTGCACGCCGCGCTGGATCGTGATCCCGCCGAGCCGGTTGAGGTGCTCGGCGAACCGTTCGTGGACCTCGCGATCGACGGGGCGGGTGAAGTCCTCCTCGGTGGCGGTGTCGTCGGGGCTCTCGTTGCCGAAGCGGCTGCGCGGGAGGTTGCCCGTGACGATGGTCGCGGCGCCCATCTCGGCCAGGAACTCGGCGTGCCGCCGGAAGGCGTCGTCGGCGACGCCCATGAGGTCGGGATCGGCGATCGCGTTGCCGATCAGCTGCCGGCCGTGCGCGTAGCTGGAGCTCAGCACGAGACCGCGCTCGTCGAGGGCCTCCTGGAAGCCGCGGGGGCTGCCGTAGACCTTGAGCGCCGCCTCCCATCCGGCCGGGTCGGGGGCCAGCTCGACGCCCTCGAGCCCCGCGTCGCGGGCGCCGTCGAGCATCCCGTCGAAGTAGCGCCGGGGGTCGGACCAGAACGCCTCCGTCCAGCGGGGGTGGTTGAGCCCCGGCTCGAGCCCCCACCATCCGGACTCGTAGAACCCGATGATGTTGGTGCTGAAGCGGATGTTGCGCGCGGCGCCGTGGTCGTGGCTCATGCGTGCGTCCCGTCGCCACCGACCTCGACCCAGCGGTCGGACTGCGCCGCACGGTAGACCGCGGCGACGACCTCCTCCACGTGGGCAGCGCGTGCGAAGTCGGGCGCCGTGGGCGTGCCGTCGACGATCGCCCGCACGAAGTGCTGCATCTGGATCGCCGAGACGTCGGGATACCCGGTACCGAGCCCCGCGAGCCGCCACCAGCCGTCCGGATGCTGGTCGTTGGTGTGGATGGCGCGGAAGCCCCGGTGGTCGGCCGGCTCGTCGACGTAGGCGACGCGGAACACCTCCCGGTCGTTCCAGTCGAACTGGACGGCCGCGCGGGAGGCGTCGAACTCGAAGTACACGCGGTTCTTGCGCCCGATGGCGTACTGGCTCACGGAGAAGGTGCCGATCGCCCCGTTCGCGAACTCGGCGAGCCAGACGGCGGCATCGTCGATGAGGTCCCCGGCGACGCGCTCGGCATCCGGACGCCAGCCCTCGCCGTCGAAGCTGCGCGCGCGCGCCGCGACGCGCACGATGTCGCCGAAGAGGTGCTCGGCGAGGTCGATGATGTGGGAGCCGATGTCGCCGACGGTCCCGGATCCGCCGGTCGCCTTGAGGGCGCGCCAGCGGTTCGGGTCCGCCCAGAAGCCGACCTCCTGGCAGTAGCTCGCCCGGAACTGGAGGGGGGTGCCGAGGCGCCCCTCGTCGAGGAGCTTCTTCGCGTAGGAGACCGCGGGGGTGTGGCGGTAGTTGTATCCGACCTGGGTGACGACGCCGGCACGCTCGGCGGCGGCGACGATCGCCCGCGCCTCGGCGGGGTCGTTGGTGATGGGCTTCTCGCAGAAGACGTGCTTGCCCGCCTCGATGGCGGCGAGGGCGATCTCGGCGTGGAACTGCGGCGGCGTGCAGATGTCGACGATGTCGATGTCGTCGCGCGCGACGACGTCACGCCAGTCGGTCGCCGACTCCGCCCAGCCGAGCTGGCGCGCCGCGGACACCGCGACCTCGGGGTTCGCGTCGACGAGCACCTGCTTGACGAGGGTCGTCCCGAGCTCGCTCGCGATGGGGGCGAGCGCGTAGGCCAGGCTGTGCGCGCGTCCCATGAAGCCAGCTCCCACGAGCGCGACCTTGAGTTCCTTCACCGATGTCCTCCGTGTCCGTCTGCATCCAGCGTGCGCGTGCGCGGCCCGGCGGTCTTGCGTACCGCCGACGCTGCCTTGCCCGTGACCGCCGCGTCAGGCGCTCGCGGCCATCGCGGGCGCGGAGGGGCGTCCGGCGAGGGCCTCCTGGCGATAGGCGCGCGGCGAGGCGCCGAACGTCGACTTGAAGAGCCGGCTGAAGTGCGCGGCATCCCAGAGGCCCCACCGGGCGCCCACGGCGCTCACCGAGACGTCGGCGTGCGCGGGGTCGATGAGGTCCATGCGGCAGTGCTCGAGGCGGCGCGCGCGGATCCAGGCGCCGAGCGTCATCCCCTCGCGCTCGAAGAGGCGGTGGAGGGTGCGCGTGGAGATGTTCTGCGACGCCGCGATGCGGTCGGGCGTCAGGTCGAGCTCGCCGAGGTGGTCCTCGATGTAGTCGAGCGCGTCGCGCAGCATCGACGAGCGCCACGCGGCCTCCTCCTCGCCCGAGTCGAGGCACATGAGCCCGATGAGCCCGACGAGGTGCTGTGCGAGGCGCGCGGGGTGCTCGGTGCGCGCCTCCCCCTGGGCGACGAGGCCGCGCAGCAGGTGGGCGACGAGGCCGGAGGTGCCCTGCACGGCGGCCTGCACGCGGCCGGATGCGGAGCGCAGCGCCTGGGCGTGCGGGCCGGCGGCGCCCTCCGGGATGCGCACGATGATGAGCTCGGCGCCGTCGAGCACCTCGATGCCGACGCGCGGCGCGACCGACATCACGGCGAGCTCGCCCTGGGTCAGCACCGGCGGATGCGTGCCCAGACGCGCGGTGCCGGCGACGAGGTAGACGACGTCGAAGCACGGTTCGCCCCCGGGCCGCTCCTCGAGCAGCCAGCTGCCGGAGGAGAGGGCGATCACCTCGAGGCGGTCGATCCGGACGGGCGGGGGCGGGGTGACGGCGGACGCTGCGACGCGCATGATCGACTCCTTCGGCGATTGGTTACTCGTCTCCGTTACTCGTGTAACCGAGTGGCTTGATGGGTGAGTTTACTCGTGTAACCGACGACGTCAAGTCACGGCTCTGCAACGGTGCCCCGAGGCGCCGTCAGGCGGTGCGGCGCTCGATGACGCGCAGCAGCTCGTGGCGCGTCGGCACGGGCTCGGCGTCGTCGAGAAGGGCGAGCGCCGAGGCGACCACGTCGTCCCCCCACGTGTCGACGTCGATCTCGACGGTCGTCAGGTCCAGGCGAGCGGAGGGGATGTTGTCCACCCCGATGACCGCCAGGTCGCGCCCCGCCTCCATGCCCCTCGCCTGCAGCGCGCTCGCGAGGAGGAGGCCGATCTCGTCGTTGTGCGTGGCGACCGCCGTGAGGCCCTCCGTCGCGAGGAACACGTCGAGCGCGGCGGTCACCGAGTCCATGTCGGTCGGATCGACCGTGCACACCACCGGCTGGGGGATGCCGAGCTGCGTGCACTCCTCCTGGATGCCGCGCAGACGCTCCCCCGCGATCAGCTGCAGGGTCGGCTCGCTCGGCAGGACGTAGCCGAGCACGCGATGGCCCTTCGACGTCAGATGGTCGGCCTGCATGCGGCCGATCTGCACGTTGGGCATCGTTCCGTGCACGCGCAGCACACGCGTCGCGGCCAGCTCGATCCCCTCCTGCTCGGTGATCGTGAGGCCGCCCATGACGACGACGAGACTCGGCGAGACGAGCTGCCAGAGCTCCTGCACGGTGCGCAGCGAGTCGTCGTAGCGGTGGATGAGCAGCACGAAGCCGCGCTCCGCGAGCGCGACGTCGAGCTTGCGCAGCAGGGCGTTCGACACGTAGCCGGGCGAGAAGTCGCGCACGAGCGCGAGCACCACGTCGCTGCGCCCCAGCCGCAGCATCCGCGCGGGCGCGTACGGCACGTGGCCGAGCTCGCGCGCCGTGCGCAGCACGAGGTCGCGCGTCGCATCCGAGATCATGCGGCCGGGCACGTCGTTGAGCACGTAGCTGACCGTGGCGCGCGAGACGCCGCAGGCACGCGCGATGTCCTCATGGGTGACGCGCTTGGGGCGGCGCGAGCCCGGCTCGGCCTCGACGGTCATCGCTCCCCCTCTCCGGGTCCGGACGCGCGGGGAAACGCCGACGTCCGCTCGGATACTACCGAGCACGGCCTCCGGAGGTTTGCGCATGACGGTCATCCCCTGGCGAGTCCGCGCCACGCCGCGACGGATTGCACGCCCACGCCACGGGGTTGCGCGCGGTCGCCAACCTCCCGGCGACGCCCCCGGCCGTCCCTAGCATGGCGCCATGGCGCTCCCCACCCGGCTTCCCGACCCCGTCCTCCCCCGGCTCACGGGTGGTCCGCGGCTGCGGTGGGGCGTGCTCGCGCCGGGCTTCATCGCCGGTGTCTTCGCCGACACCCTGCACCGCAACACCGACCAGCGCATCCACGCCGTCGCATCCCGGGACGGGGCACGGGCGCAGAGCTTCGTGGCGACGCACGGCATCGAGCGCGCCTACGACGACTACCGCGCACTCGTCGACGACCCCGACATCGACATCGTCTACGTCGCAGCCCCGCACACCCGCCACCTCGAGCTCGCGACCCTCGCGCTCGAGGCGGGCAAGCACGTGCTGGTCGAGAAGCCGATCGCCGCGAGCGCCGAGGAGGCGCGCACCCTGGCCGAGACGGCGCGCCGCACGGGCCGCTTCGCGATGGAGGCCATGCACACCCGCTTCCACCCGCGCACGACGGTGATCGAGCGGCTGCTCGCCGACGGCGCGCTCGGCGAGATCGTGCTCGTGCAGGCGGAGCTCGGGCTCGGCGGCGTCGTCGCGGATCCCGCCAGCCGCCTGTACGACCCCGCCCTCGGAGGCGGCGCGGCTCTCGACCTCGGCGTGTACCCCCTGTGGTTCCATGATCTCGTGCTCGGTTCCCCCTCCCGCCTCGACGTCAGCGGCACGCTCGCCGCCACCGGCGTCGACGAGCAGTGGAACGCCACCCTCCACCACGACGGCCGCGCCCTCGGCGAGATCGCCGCCACCATGCGATGCTGGACCCCCAGCCAGGCGGCGATCGGCGGCACCGAGGGACGCATCCACCTCGACTCGCGGCATCCGCAGCCCGGTGGCTTCACGCTGTACGACGCGGGCAACCGGGCCGCGCTGCGCTTCGACGACGAGTCGGGGATCACGGGGCCGCAGGGACTCTGCCGGCAGGCGGCCTGGGCCGCCCAGCACGTCGCGGACGGCCTCACCGAGTCGCCGCTGCATCCGCTCGCCACCTCGGTGCGCGTGCTCGAGGTCGTGGACGCCGTGCGCGCGGGTCTCGGGGTCGCACCGCTCGGCGGGGTGGCCGCATGATCGCGGCACGCTACGCGCGCTACGGCGGGCCGGAGGTCATCGAGCTCGTGGAGGTGCCGGAACCGCTGCCCGGACGCGGCGAGTACCTCGTGGGGCTCCGCGCGGCCGGCATCAACCCCGCCGACGTCAAGGTGCGCCGCGGCGCCACCCCCATCGCTCCCCTGCCGTCGGGGGTCGGCCGCGAGTTCGCGGGCGTCGTGCTCGCCGCCGGCGAGGGCGCGAGCGACTTCCGGGTCGGTGACGAGGTCATCGGCACGGGCGAGTGGGTCATCGGCGAGCGGGTGGTCGCCCCCGAGCACCTCCTCGTCGCCAAGCCGACCGCCCTCCCGTGGACCTGGGCCGCGAGCATCCCGGTCGCTATCCAGACGGCCGCCGTGGCCGTCGCGTCGCAGGACCCCCGGCCGGGCGACACGGTGCTCGTGAGTGCCGCGGCGGGCGGCGTGGGGTTCTTCGCGTCCCAGTTCGCGGTGCGCACCGGCGCCCGCGTCATCGGCACGGCGAGCGAGCGCAACCATGAACTCCTGCGCGAGCTCGGTGTGGAGCCCGTGAACTACGGACCCGGGCTGGCCGAGCGACTCCGCGAGCTCGCACCCGACGGCCTCGACGTCGTGCTCGACCACGAGGGCCGGGCCACGATCGAGACCGCCCTCGAGCTCGGCGTCCCCCGGGAGCGCATCAACACCATCTCGGGATACGACGGCTGGTACGCCGTCCGCTACGTCGGCCGCAAGGGCCTCGACCGCGAACTCGTCTCGGGAATCGCGCAGGAGCTCGTGGACGGCCGCCTCCGGATGCGGGTGGAAGCCGAGTTCCCCCTCGCACGCATCGTCGACGCCTACCGCCGACTCGAGTCGGGGCACCTCGCCGGCAAGGTCGTGCTCACGGTCTGAGCCCCGTGCTCGCCCCCCGCCGCGGACACGCACCGGCGCGGCACACGCACGAAACGGCCGCCCCTCCGCAGAGGGGCGGCCGTCCGCTTGGGGGGAGCCTTACTCGGTGTCGAACTCCTTCTGCATCGACGCCAGCATGTCGCTCGGCGAGGCCGAGCCCACGAGCAGACCCTGGATGCCGTTCACCATCGCCGACTCGATGCGTGCGTTCGGCCACATCTGGTTGAGGAAGTGCACGGCGTGACCCTGCTGGATCGTGTCGACGAGGAACTGCTCGTTCGCGTTCGCCGGGGTGTACCCCTCGGTGATGGTCGGGATCGTGCCCGGCATCGCCGCCTGGTACAGCTCGATGTTGTCGGCGAGGAACGACACGAACTTCTTCGCGGTCTCCTGTCGCGGCGTCTTCGCGTAGACCGCCGCGCCGCCCTGCGTCGACAGCGTCACCGCGTTGGTGGCCTCATCGTCGTCGCTGTGGAACGGGTAGATCCGGAAGTCACCGTCGGGGGCGATCGCCTGGAGCGCGGCGATGCGGGTGCCGATGAGGAACTGGCCGAGGGCCTCCCCGGCGGCGAGCATGCGGTTCGACTCGTCGTAGGGCGTTCCGGTGGCGTTCGGCTGGAAGCAGCCGGCATCCATCATCTCCTGGTACTTCTCGGTCGCCTCGACGTAGCCCTTGTTCTCGGTGAAGGTCGTCTTGCCGTCCAGCAGCTGCTGGTCGAACTTCGTGTCCGTGCCGTACACGAGGTCGGCCACGAGGTTGTAGTACGGCGCCTGGCCCGCGTAGAGGTTGTTGCCGGCGAGCGCATACGCGACCTTGCCTGCCTTCGACGCGGCCTCGCAGAACGGGATGACGTCGCTCCACGCCTCCGGCGGCGTCAGTCCGGCCGCGTCGAGGGCGGCCTGGTTGTAGACCGGGGTGAAGGCCGTCGCGAGCGGGGCCATGATGTAGGCCTTGTCGTCGATGCTCACGAGCTCCCGGATGAAGTCCGGGTACTGGCCGACCCACGACTCGTCGGAGAGGTCGGTCAGGAAGTCGCCGCTGTCGAGCTGGCGGATGGCGGCGGTGTTGCCGTCGCCCGGCCAGACGTAGAAGACGTCCGCCGCCGTGCCGGTGCCGAGCTGCGTGCGGATGGAGGCCTGGTACTGAGCCGTGTCGGCCGTCGTGACGACCACCTGGATGTCGGGGTTCGCCTCCTGGAAGGCGGCGACGACGGCGTCGATCCCCGCCTTCTCGTTCGCGAGCCAGTCGATCTTCAGGAAGGTGCCGTCGTCTGTCGCCCCGCCGCCGTTCTCGGCGTCGGGGGCGGTGCAGCCGGCGAGGAGGAGACCGGCGATCGCGAAGGTCGCGCCGCCGATCGCCAGCTTTCGGTTCCACTGCATCGTGGGGTCCTTTCTTCGGGGTGCTGTGCGGGTGGTGGGGTCGTTGGGTCAGCCCTTGATGCCGCTAGCGAAGCCCTGGATGAGGGTCTTCTGGAACACGAAGAACGCGAGCAGGACGGGGATGACGCTGATGAGGAGGGCGGCGAACACGAGCGGCCAGACCGTGGTGTTCTCGTTGACGAAGCTGTAGACCGCGATCGGCACCGTGCGGTTCGGCGAGCCGCTGAGGTAGAGCAGCGGGGTGAGGAAGTCGTTCCAGACGAAGAGCCCGTTGAGGATGATGACGGTGCCCGTGATGGGACGCAGCAGCGGGAAGACCACGCGACGGAAGCGCCCGAAGGTGCCCGCGCCGTCGAGCGACGCCGCCTCCTCGTACTCCGCCGGGATCTGCCGCAGGAAGGTCGTGTAGAGGAACAGTGTGAACGGCAGCCGGAGCCCGACGTAGATGATGACGAGCGGCACCATCGTGCCGAGCAGCCCGAGGGCGGCGAAGTTGCGGTACAGCGGCACGAGCCCGAGCTGGAACGGCACGAGCAGGCCGATCATGAAGAGGTAGAAGGCGGGCGCCGACCAGCGTGCGGTGGCGCGCGCGAGACCGTAGGCGCTGAGCGATCCGAGCACCACGAGCAGGCCGACGCTGACGACGGTGATGATCGCGCTGTTCGCCATCGCCTGGCCGAGCCCCGACTGGGCCCACGCGTTCGAGAAGTTGTCGAGCGTCGGCTGCGCGGTCGGCGCGAGCGGCGACGACAGGTCGCTCTGCCTGCGCACCGAGAGGTTGATGAGCACGTAGACGGGCACCATGAAGATGAGCGCGACCACGATCATGACGCCCTCGAGCGTCCCCGTCCGCCAGGTGTAGCGGTTCATCGCGCGCCTCCCCGCAGCAGGCCTCGGTACTGGATGAAGCCGAGGATCCCGACGATGAGCGCGAGGACCACGGCGATCGCCGTGCCCCGGCCGAGTTCGCCGAACTGGAACGCCGTGCGGTAGACGAGCGTCGAGAGCGAGTGGCTCGTGTCGGCGGGGCCGCCGCCGGTGGTCACCCAGATCTGGTCGAAGATCATGAAGCCGCGGATGAGCGACAGCATGATGTTGACGGTGATCGCCGGCGCCAGCAGCGGGCGCACGACGTACCAGAACCTGGTGAAGGGTCCCGCGCCGTCGATGGCCGCGGCCTCGAGCTGCTCCGGCGGGATGCCCTGGAGTCCCGCGAGGTAGATGACCATCGTGTAACCGGTGAACTGCCAGATCACGATGATGCTGATGGAGAACACGACCAGGTTGGGGTCACCGAGCCAGTTGGGGTTCGCATCCGTCAGCCCGATCGCGTGCAGCAGCTGCGTGATGGCTCCGTTGTTGACCTGGAAGAGGTACTGCCAGAGGTAGGCGATGACGACGGAGAGCAGCACGACCGGCATGAAGAACAGCACCCGGAGCACGTTGCGGCTCTTGATCCGCGAGTGGAGCGCGAGCGCGACGAGGAGACCGAGCACGTTCTCGAACACGGTCGAGAGGATGGCGTAGAGGAAGGTGTTGCCGATCGCCTTGACGCTCACGGCGTCCTCGAAGAGCCGGGTGAAGTTGTCGAGGCCGACGAACTTCCAGTCGGCCGAGAGACCGTTCCAGTTGGTGAACGAGAAGAAGACGCCCTGGAAGCTCGGGATGAGCACCACGAAGATGTAGAAGGCCGCGGCCGGGAGGATGAACAGCCAGAGGTAGCGACTCCCCGTGCGTTGCGCGTTGCGCCGGAACGACGATCCACGATCCGCGCGCGGCGCGGCGGTGCGCGGCGCGTCGGTCGCGGGGGCTGTTGCTGGTGACGTCACCTGCGGCTCCTCCTCGGGTCGTGGTCATGCCACTCTCCCCCGGCGGGCATGGCGCGGCTTGCGTCTGCCGGACAGGTTCTAGCCGTGAGCCGACACGGGCGCGGGACGGGGTCGCCGCGCGCAGCAACCCGTCCGCCGAATGACGCGGTGGCGAGCCTAGATCGTCCGTTTGACCGAAATCTGAGTGCTCGCCCGCCGGAGTCATGAGGTCGGCGCGGAGACGCAAGCGCGCGCCGCAGGGGACGCGTATCGAAGAGGGTGCGGGTGCGCGTCGCCCCCGCGGAGGAGCTGAGATGACTCGTCTGTTCAATGATCCGACTGCGTTCGCCGATGAGCTGGTCGCCGGTTTCGTGGCTGCGAATCGGGACCGGGTGCGCGCCGTCCCGGGGGGTGTGGCGCGCGCCACGGCGTCCGAGCCGGGATCGGTGGCGCTGGTGATCGGGGGCGGATCGGGGCACTACCCGGCCTTCGGCGGGCTCGTGGGCGTGGGACTGGCGCACGGGGCGGCGATGGGGAACGTGTTCGCGTCGCCCTCGACGCAGCAGGTGGTCTCGGTGGCCCGGGCAGCCTCGAACGGCGGCGGCGTGCTGCTCTCCTACGGCAACTACGCCGGCGACGTTCTGAACTTCGACGCCGCCGAGGCCCAGCTGAACGCGGAGGGCATTCCGACCCGGACCGTACGGGTGACCGACGACATCTCCTCGGCCCCGGCGTCGGAGAGGCGGCGGCGGCGGGGTATCGCGGGCGACCTGGCGGTCTTCAAGATCGCCGGTGCCGCCGCGGAGGCCGGCTACGAGCTGGATGAGGTGGCGCGGGTGGCGGAGCTCGCGAACGAGCGAACCCGGTCGTTCGGGGTCGCGTTCACCGGCTGCACGCTGCCGGGCGCGTCGGAGCCGTTGTTCACGGTCCCCGCGGGGCGGATGGCGCTCGGCCTCGGCATCCACGGGGAGCCGGGTATCGGCGAGACCGACGTGCCCACCGCGGACGGGCTCGCCGGGATCCTCGTCGAGCAGTTGCTGGGTGAGCTCCCCGACGGGGTGGATTCGGCTGCGGGCAGGCCGGTGGTTCCGATCCTGAACGGGCTCGGCTCGGTGAAGTACGAGGAGCTGTTCGTGGTCTATGCGGGCATCGCCCGACGCCTCGCGGAGGCCGGGGTCGAGGTCGTCGCACCGGAGGTGGGCGAGTTCTGCACCTCGTTCGACATGGCCGGCGCCTCGCTGACGCTGTTCTGGCTCGATGACGAGCTGGCGGAGCTGTGGTCGGCTCCGGCGGACGCGCCCGCATTCCGGACGGGCGCCGTCGCGCCGCGTGAACTGGTCTCCGTCGGAGAGACCGTGGAGACCTCCTCGGGGGCCGTGATGGCGCCGGCCTCCGAGGAGTCCCGTGAGGCGGCACCGCACGTGGTGCAGGCGATCGACGCGATCGCCGCCGTCATCGACGCGCACGTGGAGGAGCTCGGCCGCATCGACGCCGTCGCCGGGGACGGGGATCACGGCATCGGCATGCAACGCGGCTCACGGGCCGCGGCGGCAGCCGCACGGGCCGCGACCGAGGCGGGCGCCGGTGCGGGTACCGTCCTGCTGCGGGCGGGGGATGCGTGGGCGGACCGGGCCGGTGGCACCTCCGGCGCCCTCTGGGGTGTCATGCTCCGCGCCCTCGGTTCCCGGATCGGCGACGAGCACGCCCCTGACCCGACCGCGGTGGCCGAGGGGTGCCGTGACGCGCTGGCCGGTATCCGCTCCCACGGGAAGGCCGAGGTCGGCGACAAGACCATGGTCGACGCGATCGTGCCCTTCGTCGACACCCTCACCGAGCGGGTCGCCGCGGGCGAGGACCTCACACGTGCGTGGAACGCCGCCGCGGGGGTCGCCACCACCGCCGCCGCCGCGACCGCCGAGCTGCTGCCGCGGATGGGGCGCGCCCGACCGCACGCCGAGAAGAGCCTCGGCACCCCGGACGCGGGAGCCCACTCCTTCGCCCTGATCGCGACCGCGGTCGCCGCAACCCTCCCCCGAAAGGACACCCCCTGATGACCACCCCCTCCCCGCAGCCGCTGAAGATCGTGGTCGGTGCGGATGACGCCGGCTACCAGTACAAGGAGGCCCTCAAGGCCGACCTGGAGAACTCCGACCTCGTCGCCACCGTGATCGACGTCGGCGTCGACGCGGACGGGCACACCCCCTACCCGAAGGTCGCCATCGCCGCCGCCGAACTGGTCGCGCGGGGCGAGGCGGACCGGGCCCTGCTGATCTGCGGGACCGGGCTGGGGGTGGCGATCTCCGCCAACAAGGTCCCCGGCATCCGCGCCGTCACCGCCCACGACTCCTTCTCCGTGGAGCGGGCCATCCTCTCCAACGACGCCCAGGTGCTCACCATGGGACAACGCGTCATCGGCCTCGAACTCGCCCGCCGCCTCGTGCGCGAGTGGCTCGGCTACCGATTCGACCCCGCCTCCGCGTCCGCGGAGAAGGTCGCCGTCATCGAGCGGTACGAGACCACCGGGACCTGCTGATGCCGCCTGTCACCGTCGGGGTGAGCCTGAAGATGTACTTCGGCCACCGCGTCGCGCGGGCCTGGCTGGCCGACGCGGCCGACATCGCGGCGTCGACCCGCGCGGTCGCCGACGGTGACGTCGAGTTCTTCGTGGCGCCCACCTACCCGCAGCTCATCCCCGCCCTGGAGGCGTTCGGCGGCACCCGGGCGCGCGTGGCGGCCCAGGACGCGGCGGAACACGACGCGGGCGCGTACACCGGCGAGGTCAGCCCCGCCGAGCTCGCCGAGGTCGGCGTCGAGCTCGTCGAGCTGGGTCACGCCGAGCGCCGACGCCTCTACGGCGAGACGGATGCCGTCGTCGCGCGCAAGACCGCCGCCGCCCTCCGCAACGGGCTCACGCCCGTGCTCTGCGTCGGCGAGCACGACCAGGTGGCGGCGGGCGACGCCCTCGCCTTCTCCACCGCGCAGGTGCTCTCCGCGCTGCGCGGCGCCTCCCCCGGCCGCGTCATCGTCGCCTACGAACCCGTCTGGGCGATCGGCGCACCCGAACCCGCGCCGGTGGATCACATCCGGGCGGTGACGTCCGGGCTCCGCCGGCTCCTCGCCGACCTCGACGACCGGCCCGGAAGCGCCGTCATCTACGGCGGCTCCGCCGGACCCGGCCTCCTCACCCGACTCGGCGACGATGTCGACGGTCTCTTCCTCGGCCGCTTCGCTCACAACCCAACAGCGCTCCGCGAGGTGCTCGCCGAGGCCGCCGCACTCGCGAGGCGATAGCGGGGGGCGGGGGTTTCGATACGCCCGCTGCGCGGGCTACTCAACCAGCGGGGTCGGCGCGGCGCGGCTGCTCACCCGGCGGGGTCGCGCGGGGCGTGCCAGCGCTGCTGCGCCGCGAGCAGGCCCTCGCGGACGAGGTCCTCGGTGGCGTCGGCGGCATCCGACAGCAGCGACGGGAGCGCCTCGCGCTCGGCCTTCGAGAACGGCGAGAGCACGAAGTCGGCCGCGTCCTGGCGACCGGGCGGGCGCCCGATGCCGATCCGCACGCGCGCGAACTCGGGCGTGCCGAGGGCCGACTGGATGTCGCGGAGGCCGTTGTGGCCGCCGTGACCCCCGCCGACCTTGAGCTTCACGGTGTCGAACGGGATGTCGAGCTCGTCGTGCAGCACGACGATCCGGTCGGCGCCCAGCCCGAAGAACTTGGCGGCCGACGAGACGGGGCCGCCCGAGAGGTTCATGAACGAGAGCGGCTTCACGAGCACGAGCTTCGGAAGCCCCGGCCCCAGCCGACCCTCGGCCAGCAGGGTGTTGGTCTTGTGGCGCGTGAACCGCGCGCCGACCCGCTCGGCGAGCACGTCGAGCGCCATCTGGCCCACATTGTGGCGATGAGCGGCGTAGCCGGGCCCGGGGTTCCCGAGCCCGGCTACGAGCCAGACGTCATCCGCCATGCGACGGGATGCCTACTCGGCGTCGCCCGAGGTCTCGGCCTCGTCGGACGCAGCCTCGGCGGCGGCCTCCTCGCCAGCCTCGGCAGCGGTCTCGCCCTCCTCGGGCAGGTCGACCTTCGCGGGGAGCGTGATCGCGACGACGAGCGTCTCCGGGTCGGACACGAGGGTCGACCCCTTCGGGAGCTCGACCTCGCCGGCCGTGATGTGGGTGCCCTCCTCGAGGCCGTCGACGTTCACGACGAGACGCTCGGGGATGTGGGTGGCCTCCGCCTCGATCGTGAGGGTCGCCGCGTCGAGCGCAACGATGGTGCCGGAGAACGACTCGCCCTCGACGTGAACGGGGACGTCGATCGAGACCTTCTCGCCCTTCTTCACGATGATGAGGTCGATGTGCTCGATGATCTGGCGCACCGGGTCCTTCTGCACGTCCTTGACGAGCGCGAGCTCGTTGCGGCCCGCGATGTCGAGGTCGAGCACGGCGTTCGCCTTGCGCAGGATGAGGCTGACCTCGTGACCCGGCAGGGTGATGTGCTGCGGCTCGGTGCCGTGGCCGTAGATCACGGCGGGGATCTTGCCGAGGGCGCGGATCTTGCGGGCCGCGCCCTTGCCGAACTGGTCGCGGACCTCCGCGACGAGCTTGTTGTCGTCGGACATGGTGACTCCTTCTGGTGGGCGCGGGGCCCGTCTGGATGATTTTCAACTCGAACGCGCAACAGCGTGAGGAAAGACTCTGGGCCTGCCCACCGCGTCGATCACGGATGCCGAGCCGCTCGCGCGGTGCGGCATCCCTCGCCGAAGTTCGTGTCCATGCTACCCGAGTTCCCGAGAGTCGCCTCTCGCCGGCGTGCGGACCCCGAGCCGAGGCTCAGTAGAACTCGCGCGTGTTGACGACGTTGAGGAGCGGGTCGCCCGCCAGGAAGCGGCGCGCGTTCTCGGCGAACAGCTCCGCGATGAGCCGCGGCTCGTGCGGGCTGATCGCGGCGGTGTGCGGGGCGAGCACGACGTTCGGCATGTCCCACAGGGGGCTGTCGTCGGGGAGGGGCTCGACCGCGGTCACGTCGAGCACGGCGAGGCCGACGCGTCCGTCCCGCAGCGCCTCGACGAGGGCCGGCTCGTCCACGGTCGTGCCGCGTCCGACGTTCACGACCGTCGCGCCGGGCTTGATGCGCGCGAGCACCTCGGCCGACAGCATGCCGCGCGTCTCGTCGGTGCCGGGCAGCGCGAGCACCACCGCGTCCGCCTCGGATGCCGCGGCCGCGAGCTCGGCGACGGGCACGATCCGCTCCACCTCCGCCTCCACCTCGTGGCGGTGCACCCCGACGACGTGGCAGCCGAGCCCCGTGAGCATCGACGCGGTCAGCCTGCCGATCCGGCCGAGACCCACGACCAGCACCGTCGTCTCGCCGAGCAGGCCGAGCGGCTCGCGCGGGCCCCACCGATGCGCGCGCTGCATCCCCTGCAGCCAGGGAAGCCGCTTCGCCCCCGCGAGCACGCCGAGCACGGCGAACTCGGCGAGCGGGGTCGCGTGCACCCCCGCGGAGGTCGTGAACACCACCCGCTCCAGCGCATCCGGCGACAGCCGTGCCGCCCTCACCTGCTGGCCGCCGCCCGCCGGGATGGTGTGCACCCAGCGCAGCCGCGGGTTCGCGGCGACCGTACGCGCGAGCGCGCGCCCCGACTGGTCGGGCACCCCGAACAGCACCTCGGCGGAGTCGAGCAGCGCCTCGTAGCGGACCTGTTCCTCCGGCGTGCGCTGCTTGGGTCCCGTCATCCAGTCGATCTCGGGGTCGGTGAGCAGCTCCGGCTCCCACACGACGTCCAGACGCTCGTCGCGCGCGATCAGCTCGACGAGTTCGCGCGCGAGCGGGGTCGCGATCACCACGCGCAGACGGGGGCGCCCGTCGTCGTGGGCCGGTTCGGCGAGACGTGGGGAGCGCATCGTGACCAGTCAAGCACCTCCGCGGCTCGAGGCACGCGAACTCAAGGCGACCGAAGCAGTGCTCCCGGGTGCGCGATCGTCGCCGCGGCGACTCCCATCGCGCGGTGCAGCGTCGCGTGCCATTCCACCGCCTCGAGTCCTGCCGTGGCGACCTCGGCGAGCACCGACGCGAACACGGCGTCTCCGGCGCCCATCGTGTCGACGACTCCTCCGGCCGATGCGAGCGCGGGGCTGCTGACCTGTCGCCCCGGGAGATGCGCACTCGCCCCGTTGCTGCCTTCGGTGGCCAGGATGTGCGTGTACCGGTGGCGGAGGGCGTCGATCACGGATGCGACGGGGCGGCCGTAGAGCAGCAGCGCGTCGTCGTCGCCCAGCTTCAGGAGATCGACCGTGCCACCCAGCTGCTCGACGGCGCGGCCGAAGGCCGCGGCATCGCGCAGCATTCCCGAGCGCGGATTGGGGTCCAGCGCCACCACGCCCGCCGAGGCCTCCAGCACCTCCGCGAGCAGGCCGGCCTGACCCTCATCGTCGAGGGGGAAGCCGCTCACCGCGACGACGTCCGCGGTCTCGATCGCCCGCCGCTGCGTGTCGTCGAAGTCGAGGACACGGTGCAGCATCGGCTCGCTGAAGCTGTAGTGGGGCTCGCCGTCGCGCCTCTCCGAGCGCGCGACGCCCGTGCCGAGCGGCGTGAGGGTCGGCGCGAACTCCATCCCGTAGCCGGCCACATGCGCGCGGATGAGAGCGCCGTCGGCATCGTCCCCGATCATCGCGACGAGGGTGGTGGGCACGCCGAGGATGCACAGCCCGGTCGCCACGTTGAGGGCCGAGCCCCCGACGAAGCGCAACGTGCCGCGCTCGTCGACGAGTTCGTCGATGAGCGCGTCGCCGATGACCGTCACCCGGGGGCTCATGTCCGGCTCACCGTCGTTCGGCATCCGCGGGCCGCAGCACCCGGAGGAAGGCGACCACGGCATCCGCGAGCTCCGCGGGGGATGCGGACACGTCGAGGGCGATGCCCGCCTCGTCGTCCTGCAGCGGCTCGAGCGTGTCGAACTGCGACTTCAGCAGTGCCGGAGGCATGTACTCGTGCGTGCGGCTGTTCACCCTGCTCGAGATGAGCTCGAACGAGCCGAACAGGTGCACGAAGACCGTGCCCGGCGCTTCGCTTCTCAGGAGGTCGCGGTAGCTGCGACGCAGTGCCGAGCAGACCACGACGATCCCCGTGTCGCGGTCGGCGTCGAGCAGCCGACCGATGGTGCGCAGCCACGGCTCGCGGTCCTCGTCGCCGAGCGGTACGCCGGCCGCCATCTTCGCCACATTGGCCGCGGAGTGCAGCCGGTCGCCGTCGACGGCGCGGGCGCCGAGGCGCTCCGCCAGCAGCTCGGCGACGGTCGACTTGCCCGAACCCTGCACCCCCATGACGACGATGGGAGGAGATGAGCCCGGTCCGGTCATCCCTTGGTCGCTCCCGCCGTCAGACCCGACACGATGTACTTCTGCGTGAACAGCGCGATCACCATGATCGGGATCGTCACGACGACGGCGGCGGCCATGAGCCCGCCCCAGTCGATGCTCGCGTAGCCGACGAAGTCGAAGATCGCCACGGGAAGTGTCTTGGTGCTCGCGCCCGAGAGCACGAGCGCGAACATGAAGTTGTTCCAGGAGAAGATGAACGACAGGATGCTCGCCGTCGCGATGCCCGGCACCGACAGCGGCAGCGTGATCCGCAGGAAGGCGCCGATCGGCGTCAGGCCGTCCACCTGCGCCTGCTCTTCGAGCTCCTCCGGGAGCGAGTCGAAGAACGACATCATGATGTAGAGGATCAGCGGCAGCGACACGAACATGTGCGAGAGCACGAGCGGCGTGTAGGTGCCGACGATGCGCAGGTTCGAGAAGACGAAATACCAGGGTACGAGCAGGCTGACGCCCGGGATGACTCGGGCCAGCAGCACGAGCACCGCCGACTTCTTCATCACGAAGCGGCTCATCGAGTAGGCCGCGGGCACCGCCAGCAGGAGCGACAGCAACGTGGCCACCGCGGCCACGAAGAAGCTGTTCCAGATGTACTGCACGTAGTCGGCCTGCCCGAACACCGTGTCGTAGTTCTTGAGGGTCGGCGTGAAGATGAACGCCGCCTCGGAGTTGTAGATGTCGACGTTGGTCTTGAAGGAGGAGAGCACCATCCAGACGACGGGCGCGAGGAAGGTGAGCGCGACCAGCACGAGCATGATCGCCCGGAAGGCCTTGTAGCCGCGACCGCGGTTGCGGCGGCGCTGCAGGGGCGAGGTGGTCACGATGAGGGAGGTGGCTGTCGTGGTCATCAGAGGGAGCTCTTCTTCCTGCGAATGGTGAGGAGCCAGATGCAGCCGATGATCATCAGGAAGAAGATCACCAGGACTGTCGAGGACTCCCCGTACTTCTGGTAGTCGAAGCTCAAGCCGTAGGCGTAGACGTTGAGCGTCTCCACCTCGTGGAACGAGCCGCCGCCCTTCCCCTTGGTGGCGTAGAGGATGTCGAAGGTCTTGAGCGCGTCGATGCCGCGCAGCAGCACCGCCGTGATGAAGGTGGGCATCACGAGGGGGAACGTCACGTGCCAGAACCGCTGCCAGGCGTTGGCGCCGTCGACCCGCGCCGCCTCGTCGGGCTCGTCGGACAGCGAGGTGAGCCCGGCAAGCAGGATCAGCACCACCATCGGTGTCCACTGCCAGATATCGACGAACATCAGTGTCGGCAGCGCGGTCGCCTCGCCTGCGAGCCAGGGCTGCGCCGGGATGCCGAACCACGACAGGAACTGGTTGGCGAAGCCGATGGTCGGCTCGAAGATGAGCCGCCACATCATGCCGACGGCGACCGGGGTGGCCACGAGCGGCAGCAGGATGATGATGCGCACGAGCCCCTGGCCGCGGAATGGACGCCAGAGCAGCAGCGCGATCAGCATGCCGAGGATCATCTCGACGACCATCGCGCCGACGGTGAAGAAGGCGGTACGTCCGACGGCGGGCCAGAAGCGATCCGTGTCGGAGAGGACGTCGAAGTAGTTCTCGAGGCCGATGAAGTCGTGCGGGGCCCGGATGGAGCCGGAGGCGTCGGTGAGGCTCAGATAGAGCGTCCAGCCGAGCGGGAAGGCGATCAGGAGGGCCACGAACACCATGGCGGGTGCGGCGAGCACCCACTTGCGGTGCCGATTGGCCCAGAGGGAGAAGGACGTCTGCGTCCTCACTCGGGTACCGGTCGTTGTACTCATACGTTGTCTCTCCGTGTCGGCCCGTGGCCGGTGGGGGAAATTCGGGCGCTGGTGGTGCGGCGGCGAGGCCGCACCACCAGCGGACGAACGCTACTGTCAGTCGTTCTCGTCGTCCAGGAACGCCTGGAAGTCGGCCTGCGCCTTCTTGATGGCCGCGTCGACGTCTCCACCGGTGATGGCGACGACGATCGGGGCTCCGACGATCTCGCGGGCCTCAGCGACCGAGATCACACGCGGGCGGTCGTAGCCGACACCCGTCTTGGCTCCGATCGCGATGGCTTCGGCGAGCTGCGGGGGGAAGCTGGCCGTTCCTGCCGGGTTGTCCCAGACCGAGGTACGAGCCGCCGGCACGCCGGCTTCCTGCACCTCGAGGGTCAGCTCCGGACTCGTGAGCCACTCGACGAAGTCGAACGCGAGGTCCTTCTTGTTCGAATCGTTGTTGATGCCGAGCGCCCACGAGGGGACGTTGTACGGAACCGAGCCCGCGGGGCCGGCGGGGAACGGTGCGTAGCCGACCTTGTCCCACACCGTCGAGTTCTCCTCGAGCGCGAGGTTCTGGTAGAGGCTCGAGGCGTCAGAATAGAAGGCGACCTGACCCTGCGCGAAGAGCGCAGCGGCGTCCGGCCAGCTCATGTCGGTCGATACGTTGGCGGGACCGTACTGGCCGATGAGACGGCCGTACAACTCGTAGGCCTCCTTGGCCGCGGGGGTGTCGAGGGTGGCCTTCGTGTAGTCCTTGTTGGCGAAGTCGCCACCCTCGCTGAAGAGGAAGCTGGACCACTGGGTGACGGCGGCGGAGACGCCGGTGCGGCCCACGTAGCCGGCGATCTCGCCCTGCTCCTTGATCTGCTTGGCGGCGGCCTCGAGCTCGTCGAGAGTCTTCGGAACGGCGATGCCGAGCTTCTCGAGCACGTCGGTGCGGTAGTACAGCACCTGCTGCTCGGTGATGATCGGCACACCGACGACGCTGCCCTCATAGGTGGTCGCCTCGACGGGGCCCTCCTGGAAGTCGTTCCAGTCCCACGCGGCATCGCGGGTGACGTAGTCGCTCAGGTCGGCGAGGTAGCCGTTCTGGGCGAACAGCTTGCCCTCCTGGAGGGGCCGGTACATCATGACGTCGATCTCGTCCGTGCCGGCGTTGAGCTTGACGTTGTACTGGTCGGACAGCTGGTCTTCACCGAGTTGAGTGACTTCGACGGTGACGCCCTCGTGGTCGGCCTCGAAATCGGAGATCTTGTCCTTGACGATGTCGGTCCACACGTGGTTCGCGAGCGTGACGCGCAGAGTCTGCTTGCCGCCCTCCTCGCCCTCGGCGGTGGTGCATCCCGCAAGGAGCCCGCCGGTCAGAACGGTCACGGCCACGGCTGCGGTCACGACTTTGATCGATCGATGCTTCACTGCATCTCCCTTCATTGGTGCGACGGGACCGCGGTTCGGCCACGCTGCTGTGTGTAGGTCAGATAACCCCTATAAATAATACGTATACCGTATCGTTGCACAAGTCGAAGTTTTCGGCGGGGCCGTGAAACGGCCCATCCACCCACTTACGCAGAAAGTCTCACCGTGGAAATCGACCTCACAGGACACGTCGGAATCGTCACCGGCGTCGGCAAGGGAATCGGCCGGGAGATCGTGCTGACGCTCGCTCGCGAAGGCGTGCACACCGTCGCGCTCGACGTCAACGCCGACGACCTCGCGAGCCTCGCCGAGGAGCTCGCCGAGATCGGCGGCGAGCACGCGCAGTACACCGCGGACGTGCGCGACGGGGCGCGCATCCGCGAGATCGTCGCCGACGTCGACGCACGCTTCGGGCGCATCGACATCCTGGTCAACAACGCGGGCGTCGGCGGCGACGGGCTCGTCTCCGAGCTGAGCGAGGAGGTCTGGGACTTCGCCCACGACATCAACCTCAAGGGCACCTTCCTCACCTGCCAAGCCGTGCTGCCCGTCATGAAGCGCCAGCGCCGCGGCCGCATCATCAACGCCGCCTCGTTCGCGGCCATCGTGCCGATCGTCGGATCCGCGGCCTACGCGGCATCCAAGGCCGCCGTCGCGCAGTTCACCCGGGCCCTCGCCGGAGAGGTCGGCCCGTGGAGCATCACCGCGAACTCCTACGCCCCGGGGATGGTGCCGACCACGCTCAACCACTTCGCCGAGCGACCGGATGCCGAGCAGACCCGCCTGCTCGACACCCTCACACTGCGCAGTTGGGGCGAGAAGGCCGACATCGCGAACCTCGTCTGCTTCCTCGCCTCGGATCAGGCCCGCTACATTACGGGTACCTTGATCGACATCAGCGGGGGCAAGCTCGCCACCCAGGTGCCGCGGATCGCGTACGAGCACGCCGCCGCGGACGGTCTCGATCTCCTCTGACCACCTGCGGCCGCCGGCCGCTTGACCGAAGGACCTGACAATGGTCGACCTCGCGCCGCGCGACACATCGAGCGCGCGAAACCGCAGCCGCATCGGCAGCGGACTCTATGCCCACGTGTTCGAGGTGCTCGGGCAGGAGATCATCAACGGCGACCTCCCCGTCGGCAGCATCATCTTCGCCGAGCAGATCTCCGAGCGCTTCGGCGTCTCCCGCTCCGTCGTGCGGGAGAGCCTGCGCTCGCTCGCCTCGATGGGGCTCCTCGAGTCGCGCCCGCAGGTGGGCACGCGGGTGCAGCCCCGGGATCACTGGGATCTGCTCAACCCGCACGTCGTGCACTGGCGGGGTCAGGGTCACGACTACATGGTGCAGATGCGCGAGCTGCTCGAGCTGCGCCTCGGCCTCGAGCAGGTCGCCGCGCGGCTCGCGAGCCAGCGGATCGCCCCCGAGAACGTGCAGGCGATGATCGACGCCGCGGCGCGGATGGATGCGGCGTACCACGAGACGCACGACCTGCGCGCGTTCTTCGACGCCGACGCCCAGTTCCACCGCATCCTGCTGGAGGGCACCGGCAACCCGGTGATCGCGCAGCTCTCGGACACCATCGGTGCGACCCTGCACGCCCGCGCCATGGACACGCGTCCGGGCATGCACGACCTGACGCTCGCCTCGGTGCATCACCACCGCAAGCTCGCCGAGGCGATCGCCGCCGGCGACGCCGAGGCGGCCGCGGCCGAAGCACGTGCGCTCGTCGAGGACACCCTCGCCGAGTTCTCGGACCGCTGAGCCGTCCCCGTGACACGACGCACTCTCGTGGTCGTCGTGTCACGGGACGAAGGTCCCCAGTGCGGCCGCGCGCCGACGCTACGGCCGGCGAATGGAACCCTCGATAACCACCCTCGATCTAGGGTCGGCGTGAACAAACGCCGAAGCGATTCGCTCCGGGTCAAGTACCGTGGATTGATTGCGCGATAGCACGCCCTTGGCGGTCACTCACCGCCGAGGTCTGGTCGAGTGAGGCGTGCCCCACCGTCCGACGTGACTATGAACTGCCCTCTGAGGAGTGCAAGTGTCTCTGCGCGGGGGGCTCTCTCCCGAAGGTTGGGCGTCGTAGCTTCGTACGCGAGAATCGCGGCCGCACGCAGTCTGAAGTTCGAGCGGGCCAGGCTGTCGCTTATGTCCCGCAGCTGATCGAGCGACCATTGACTGTGCGTCTGGGATTTGTACAGCTTCTCGCCCGCGACCCACGTCAGCTCACTGTCCTTCGCAGGTATCCATCGCTCGTGCACGACGGTTCCGCGGTGCTTCTGCGCCTGCTCTGCTTCGCGCAGTGCATCGAGCACTTCCCCTTGAATGTCCTCCTCGAAGATGGTCGGCACTAGCTTTCGGCAGCCCTCGAACAGATCGCGTGTCCCCATCGGTGGCGCAAGTCTCGCGTTGCCGCCCACACACCTGATCCACAGATCACGTGTTGCTGCGATCACATCGTTCGCTCGTCGAGCAGTCCTGCCAACCTCCATTGTCAGCAACTCGTCAGGCGTCATTCGCCCAAGCCCCGGACAGACTCACGCAGGTAGTCCCACTGCTCGGCATAGCCCCGCGCGAATGACAGCAGGCGGTCAATGTCGGCTCGGTTCGCTTCCACAACCTCTTGAGCTGCGTCAACGGATATCTGATGCCAGCGCTTTCGTGTCGCTGGGAGCGCCGCCCCGAGCAATAGCTGCGTTGCCCAATCGACCGCATGCAAATACGCGCTCGTGTTGTCGCCGCCGAGCTTGACAGCAAGCTGATTTCGCAGGCTCAACTCAAGATCGTCGGAGATTCGATGCAACTCCGCGGCACCGGACGAGAGAATCGCAAGCGCCGCGAGGTGCGGATGCTTCGGCACATCCTCAGCGAGCTGCGCGGCTTGCGTCGGCGGGACTGTCTGCGTCAGGGCGTCCACCTGAGAGGCAAAAGCGTCGAGATCATCGAAGTCGAACGAGAAAGGGTCTTGCATCGCCCATGCCACGCCCCCGCGGAGGGCTGTCCAGTGCGCAACCGCAAGATCTTCGCGGTGCTGCTTGTCCGCGCGCCTCTCGCGCCAACTCAGGATCAGGCCCGCGATGACTCCGAACACGATCGCGCCGATTGCGCCCGTGATGAGGTCGGGGACGAACTGCGACCAGTCGGCAGGCCAGGCGGGATCGCCCATGTCTCCAGGCAGGACTCTCACGATTCCGCCCTCACCAGCTCGCATCGATCGATCCAGCGGGCAAGGATGCTCAGGGTCGCCAGTTGCTCCAAAGCCTCCTGCCGCTCCATGTCGTCAGTCGAGTGCGTGGCGGGATTCCGGATCGCAGAGAACACTCCCTGCGCCATGTTCAGGATGCCGACGCGCATGCTCTTCACGGTTAGGTCGGCAGAATCTCCCGGCCACCACAGGCGCGGCTTCGCGGGCGCGGGATCTGAAAGGGAGAACGCCTCGCGCATCAGCTCCGAATCCGAAACGTCTCGGCGTCCGGTCAGATCCTGCACATTCGCATTCAGGAACGTTGCCGCGCGCTGTACGGCGTCTGAGTAGTGACCCGCCCCCCACCGCCCGGACGCGGCATCCCAGACGAGCGGGTGCAGTGCGTCGGCGGACATTGCAGGTGCGGAGCTGCCGAGCTTTGCGCGTGTCTCGGCTTGGGTGCGGAGCTTACCCAGTGCGTACTTGCAAGTATCGACCCCACTCAAGATCTCCACATGGGAGCTGAGCGGCCGGAGCAATGTCGGCAAAGACTTGGCGCCCAACACGCGCGCAACTACACGCCGCGTCTGATCTTCGCGCTCGCGCAGCTTGTCGATGTCGCTCCCCCGGCTGCCGAACGAGTAACCGGCATGAACCGCGCGGGGGGCGTTGTCGATCCACCATTCGAGTACGCCGATCGCCCATTCGTCGTCCACGGCTGAACACTATTGGTCGCGACAGACAGGGTGGCGGGGTGGCGACTTGACGTCTTGAGCGCGCCACGGGATAAGCAGCATCTGACCAAGGATTTTTATGAAAGAAGGCGGGGCGGCGGGTGTTCTCGCACACTCGCAGCCGAAGCAGCCCCCATTTAACTCAAATACTCAAAGGGCCAATTTAGTAAGGGGCTCGAGACCCAGTTGTGTAAGTGACGCACCACCCCGCCACTCGCGCCACCCCTCATATTTGATTGGGTCACGGCGCCACCTGTCGCGCCACCCCGCCACCTTTAGATCGACATTCACCGCCACAGGTAGGCAAGGGTTCTGACTAGGCGTTGCCCGCAGCGACCGCGATGACGATGACGCCGACGATTGTCAGAACGATGACGATCGGGGTGCGGTGATCCAGCAGCCAGGTGCTCGCCGCGTCTGACGATTCACCCTCGAACACTCTCACTGCGCCGTAGACGAGATAGAAAGCCGCAAAGCCACAGAACACCGCGAACGCGAGGAACAGCAGCCAACCCAGCGGGGTCGCTCCCGCAATCTCCACTTGGCCCTCCGTCCGCTGCGTGGCTCGAACTCTTCGAGCGTAGTGAATGCCGCGCACCTTGGAGGGCAGCTACAGCTCAACGCTCAGCAGCTCTTCTCCGCGCGTCTGAATCTTGCCGACAAGCTCCGCGAAGACCCGCAACTCTTCCATGCGCTGCGCAATGACTTCAGGCGCTGCGTGCCCCTCAGCGATGATCTCCATGCTTCCCAGAGACAGCTTGATCCCGTCCCCTAGGAAAAACCGCGACAGCGCTTCGAGATGCCCGCGCAACTCCTTGTCGCTCGCCAGCAGGACAGTCTCTGTCAACTGTCGCGGCAGGGCAGCGAGACTGCTCTGGATGCCCGCGATGCCGTCTCCGTATGCTTTCAGCCGCTGCTTAGTGCTGAGATCGTGCTGATCCATGAACTGGCTCGCAGCGAGCCCCATGCCGAGCCCCGCGACGATCTGTCCCGAGTTAGTGACGACATCCGTCAGCAGGATTCGCAACTCTCCCCTCCGCACCTCAGCCCGAGCCTCCCGAGCGAGCTTCGCGGCATGTCGCTGTGTCAGCCAAACGCCGCCGAGCGTCCCCGCGATACCAAGTGCGCCAACGATGATCGCGGCCCAGAAGCTCTCTGACATGTCGTCAACATAGAGCGCACCCCAGACATAGAGCCCGAATGCTGTCATGCAGTCGAACCCCGAGATGGACCAGCCCGGTCGTAGCATTCACCGGCGCATTCAGGAACCCGTCCCCGCCACCGAATAGACCCGCTGCGCAGCTTCGCCGTCGCGTCATACACGTTCGACTGCGTGCCCGCCGACGTCGTCAACCCCGACAGGCGCCCCTCAACGTCATACCCCGAACGTGTCATACCCCGAACGTCCGCGTACCAGCAGCCGAACCCGTCGAGGTCACCGACAAGACCGCGTGCGACCGCACCGCACCCGGCGCCAAGTACGCATGGCTGAGCGGGATCTCGATACGCCGCGCCACGCGCGGCACTCCATCAACGACGGGGTGCCATGTGCGGCACGCGATCGTCGTGACGACTCTGCCCGGGAGGCTCCGTCGCGGCCAGCAGGCCTAGGAGAAGACCATGACCGACTTCACGTTGCGGCCCGACTCCATCGCCTCGAAGGCCTCCTCCCACTCCTCGAGCGGGTAGACGCCGCCGAGCACCTTGTCGGTCTCGAGTCGGCCCGTCGAGAACATCGAGAGCACCGCCTCCCACGTCGTCCAGGTATGCGAGAACGACCCGTAGAGGGTGACGGCCTTCGCCACGAGCGGGTCGAGGCTGAAGTTCAGGGGCTGCGGGCCCCAGCCGATCTTCACGATGCTGCCGTAGGGGCGCACGATCTCGAGGCTCTGCTTGAGGGCGATGCTCACGCCCGTCGCCTCGATCACGACGTGCGCGCCGAGACCGTCGCCGAGGCCGGCGATGATCGCGTCGGCGTCCTCCTTCGTGATGTCGATCGTCAGGTCGACGCCCATCTCACGGGCCTTCGCGAGACGCCCCTCGTCGATCGCCGTGCCGAGCATGACGACCGTTCCGGCGCCGCGCAGGCGCGCCATCTGCGCCGCGAGCTGACCGATCGTGCCGGCGCCCTGCACCACCACCACGTCGCCGGGCTTGATCTCCGCGCGCTCGACGACACCCGTGTAGGCGACGGCGAACGGCTCGGTCATCGCCGCCTGCTCGAAACTCACGTTGTCGGGGATACGGTGCAGCACGCGCGGCTCCGCGAGCAGCAGCTCGCCGAACGCGCCGTCGCGGATGGCGCCGTAGCCCTCGCGCTCGGGACACAGGTTGTAGCGGCCCGTGCGGCAGAGCGCGCAGACGCCGCAGATCTTCGCCGCGGTCTCGCAGACCACCCGGTCGCCGACCTGCCAGCCGGTGACGTCATCCGCCACAGCCGCGATCACCCCGGCGGTCTCGTGACCGAGCACGAGCGGCAGCTTCACCTCCCAGCTCTGCCCGTTGCGCCACATGTGCACGTCGGAGCCGCACACGCCCACCGCGCGAGCGGCGACGAGCACGTTGCCGGGCTCCAGCTTCGGCTCGGCGACATCGCGGATCTCGACCGCGCCGTCCTCGAGTGCGTACTTGACGAGCGCCTTCATCGCGCCGCCTCCCTTCCTGCGGCGAGGGCATCCTCGCCGAGCTGCGGACGCGCGAGGCTGGGAAGCCCGGCCTCGGCGCGTGCCTTCTCCTGGTTCTCGACGCGCACGGCGGTGGATCCGCCGAAGTAGAGGTCGCGCGCCTCACGCAGGAAGAGCACCGACTCGTGCATCTCCCCCATGCCGTTGACGCCGTCCTCGATGCTGACCCAGCCGTCGTAGCCGGCGGATGCGAGGGTGCGGAAGATGCGCGGGTAGTCGTTGAGGCCCTTGCCGATCACGCCGTGCTGGAGCGCGGGCGAGTAGCCGATCGTGCCGTCCGCCTGGCGGAGGTCATCGAGCGAGGTGCCGGGAGCCAGGAAACGGTCGGACGCCTGCATGGTGACGACGCGGTCGATCACGGTGTCGAGGAAGTCGGCCGAATCCATACCGGCGGTGATCGCGTTGGACGGGTCGAACTGCACGCCGAAGTGCAAGCGGTCGTCGATCGCGTCGACGATCTCCCGGAACACGTCACCCTTCTGGGCGAACTCGACGTAGGCCCAGCTGCCGTCCTTGTAGTGGTTCTCCATGCCGAGCGTGATGTCGAGCTCGCGCGCGATCGGCAGCAGGCGCTGGTAGGCGTCGACCACCCACGCGACGCCTTGCTCGCGCGTGACGTCCGGGTACTTCTGGCCGGAGAGCACGCGGGTGCTCGCACCCGCACCGCCGAGGTGGCGGGTGAACCGCATCATCTCGACCTGGCGGTCGAACTCGGCCGCGCGCACGGCGGCGTCCGGATTCGTGAAGTCGGGCGAGGTGCACAGCATCGGCATCTCGAAGCCCTCGGCCGCGAGCGCCTCCCCGATGGCGTCCAGATAGTCGTCGTCGCCCTGCCAGAACATGCCCGAGTAGAGCTCCAGGCCGTCCGCGGGGAGCGGCGCGGCTTTGGTGATCCACTCGAAGATCGTCATGCTGCGGTCGTTGCTGAGCGCGTCCAGGTCCCCCTTGGGGAAGACACTGATTCTCATTGAAACCTCTTCGTTCGTCTCGATGCGAACTCGGCGTTCACATCGAATAAGTATTACCTATACGATCAGTTGTACACGAGACGACGATGCTCGAAAGGATTCCGCGAATGCACATCGCCGCAGACCGACTGCAGACCTGGGTGACCGAACTGCTCACCGCCTGGTCGTACTCCCCCGAGGATGCGGCCTACCTGGCCGACACCCTCATCGACGCGAACCTACGAGGCATCGACTCGCACGGCGTGATCCGCCTGGCCGCCTACCGGGCCCGCCTGGACGCCGGACTCGCCTCGGCGACCGCGACCCCCGTCGTCAGCGGAACCGGCGCGGCTCTGCGGGTCGACGCCAACGGCGCCGCCGGTCAGTTCGCCGGCCGGGCCGCCGCCACGGCCGCCCGCGACGCCGCGCGCGAGTACGGCATCGCCGCCGTCGCCGTACACGGCAGCACCCACTTCGGCGCCGCCGGCTACTACGCTCGCTGGCTCGCCTCCGAGGGGCTCGTCGCGATCGTGGTGTCCAACTCCGAGCCGATCGTGGTGCCGTTCGGCGGACGCGCCGCCCTGTTCGGCACCAACCCCTTCGCCTTCGCCGCCCCCACCAGCGGCGCCCCGCTCAGCCTGGACATGGCCACCAGCACCTCCGCCATGGGCAAGGTCATGGTCGCGCAGGCCGAAGGCCGCAGCGTCCCCGCCGACTGGGGAGTCGACGCCGACGGCGCCCCCACCACCGACCCCAACGCGATCACCGCGCTGCTGCCGGCCGGCGGCCCCAAGGGCTACGCCCTCGGCTACCTCGTGGAGGTGCTCGCCGGGGTGCTCACGGGAGCCGCGATCACCCACGGCATCGGCAACATGTACAGCGACTTCAGCAAGCCGCAGGATGTCGGCCACTTCCTGATCGCCGTCGACGTCAGCCGCTTCCTCCCCCGCGAAGAGTTCCTCGCACGGATGGACGCCCTCGCCGAGGAGGCCCACGGCATCCAGCCCGCCCCGGGTTTCTCCGCCGTGCTCGTGCCCGGCGAACCGGAGGAGCGCACCCGTGCCGCCCGCACCGCCGACGGCATCCCGCTGCCCGAGACGACCATCGCCGAGCTGCGCGGACTCGGCGACGACGCCGGCGTCGCGTTCCCGGAGGTGGCCGCGTGAAGCTCCTGCTGCCGAACTCGCTCCCCCTCGAGCTGCCCGCGGTCGACGGCGTCGAGTACATCTCCTACGACATCGAGCGTCCCATCCCCGCCGATCACCGCGACGCCGAGGCGATCGTGGCCTGGGGCAACTCGGACGCGCAACTGCACGACGCCGCCGCACAGCTGACGGGCGTGCGCTGGGTGCAGACGCTCGCCGCCGGCCCGGATCAGGCGGTGAACGCGGGCTTCGCCGCCTCTGCGATCATCACCTCCGGCCGCTCGCTGCACAACGTGACGGTCGCCGAGCACGCCCTCGCGCTCACCCTCGCCGCCGCGCGCAGCCTGCACACGCTCGTGCGCGCGCAGCTCGGGCACCGCTGGGCGGCCGAGCTCGGCGGACGACAGCCCGCCCACGACCCGAACCGGTTCACGACCCTGCGCGACGCACACGTCGTGGTCTGGGGCTTCGGCTCGATCGCCCAGACGCTCGCCCCGCTGCTCAGCTCACTCGGAGCCCGCGTCACGGGTGTGGCGCGCAGCGCCGGCGAACGCCACGGCTACCCCGTGGTGGCCGAGGCCGACATCCGCGAGCTGCTGCCCACCGCCGACGTGCTCGTCATGATCCTGCCCGGCACGCCGGCCACGACGAGGATCCTCGACGCCGAGAAGCTCGCCACACTGCCCGCGCATGCTTGGCTCGTGAACGTCGGCCGCGGCGTCACCGTCGACGAGGCCGCCCTCGCCGCCGCGCTCCGCGCGGGGCAGCTCGGAGGAGCCGCCCTCGACGTCACCGAGATCGAGCCGCTGCCCGTCGCATCCGAGCTCTGGGATCTCGCGAACGTCATCATCACGCCGCACTCGGCGGGAGGCCGGCCCATCGGCGCCGCGCAGCTCATCACCGAGAACCTCCGCGCGCTGCTCGACGGCCGCACCCTCAGCAACGTCGTCGCACGCTGACGCACGACACTCCCCCTCACCAGAAAGCACCGACACGCACATGTCCACCTCCATCCGCCAGCTCACCCGCGAGAACCTCACGCGCCCCCTCGTCCAGATCTCGCTCGACCTCACCAACAACGATGAGGCGCTGCGCACCGCCGCCGTCGCCGTCGAGTCGGGCGTGGACTGGATCGAGGTGGGCACCCCGCTCGTGCTCGCCGAGGGCCTGCACGCGGTACGCGCCCTGCGCAAGGAGTTCCCGGAGCACCCGATCGTCGTGGACCTCAAGACCATGGACGGCGGCTACCTCGAGGCGGAGATGATGGGAGACGCCGGCGCCGACGCCGTCATCGTCATGGCCCGCGCGCACGAGGCCACCATCGAGGCCGTCATCGAGGCCGGGGAGCGCTTCGGCATGCTCGTCATGGGCGACGACCTGGCCGAGGCGGATCGCGTGGCCGCATGCGTGCGCATGGAGCAGCTCGGCGTGGGCATGGTCATCCACCACATCGGCTACGACCACCGCAACAAGCACCCCGAGTTCGGACTCAGCCCGCTCACCGAGCTGTCCGACATCGTCGCCGCCACCACCGTCCCTGTGCAGGCCGTCGGCGGGCTCACCATCGACCAGGCCGTGAGCTGCCCGGAGGTGGGCGCGCCGGTCGTCGTGTTCGGGGCCCCGCTCGCCATCGACGGCAAGACCTTCAGCCCGGCGTCCGGCGACCTCGGCAAGGTGCTCACCGAGGCGGCCGCCCGCGTCCACGCCGCGCAGATCCGCTACCCCGCGGCGGTCTGACCGTGGACGGGCGGGTGCTCTGGGTCACCGGTGCCGGCAGCGGCATGGGCCAGGCCAGCGCGGTGTCGGCCGGGGCATCCGGCCGCCGGGTCGTGCTCAGCGGACGCCGCGCGGATGCGCTTGCCGACACGGCGCGGCGCATCGTCGAGGCGGGCGGGTCGGAGCCGCTGCAGCTCCCCCTCGACGTGCGCGACCCAGCCGCCCTCGCCGCCGCGCACGATCGCATCGTCGACACGTTCGGTGCGGTCGACGAGCTGGTCTGCGCCGCCGGGCTCAACGCCCCGCGTCGCACCTGGGCCGACCAGAGCATGGAGACCTTCGCGGCGATCGTCGACACCAACCTCACCGCGGTTGCCCGCACCGCCGACCTCGTGCTGCCCGGCATGCGAGCCTCCGGCTTCGGCACGCTCGTGCTCATCTCCTCGATCTCGGCATGGCGGCTCTCCCCCGGCGCCGGGGTCGCCTACACGGCCGGCAAGCGTGGCCTCAAGGCGCTCACCGAGACGATCAACGCGCAGGAGGGCGGCCACGGCATCCGGGCGACCCTGCTGCTGCCCGGCGACGTCGACAGCGAGTTCCTGCAGCTGCGACCCTCCGCGCCCGACGAGCGGACCCGCGCACGGATGCTGACAGCCGCCGACATCGCCGACACGGTCCGGTTCGTACTCGAATGCCCGCCCCGGGTGTGCATCGACGAACTCGTGATCACCCCCACCGGGTTCTGAACCCGCACAGGCGAGCGGACGAGAGCGCACCCGCTACCCTGGAATCGATCCCACCCATCCTTCGAGGAGTACGAACGTGTCCGGAACCGAAGCCCAGGCCAACATCGGAGTCGTCGGACTGGCGGTGATGGGCTCCAACCTCGCCCGCAACCTGGCCAGCCGCGAGGGCAACACGGTCGCGATCTTCAACCGCAGCCACGAGAAGACCGAGGCGCTCGTCGAGGAGCACCCGGAGGCCGGCTTCCTGCCCGCGACGAGCTACGAGGAGTTCGCGGCGACCCTGTCGAAGCCGCGCACCGCGATCATCATGGTCAAGGCGGGCGCGGGAACGGATGCCGTCATCGACGAGCTCGTGCGCGTCTTCGAGCCGGGCGACATCATCGTCGACGGCGGCAACGCGCTCTTCACCGACACCATCCGCCGCGAGAAGGCGGTGCGCGAGACGGGCATCAACTTCGTCGGCGCCGGCATCTCCGGCGGCGAGGAGGGCGCCCTCAACGGCCCCTCGATCATGCCCGGCGGCTCCGACGAGTCGTGGGTCACGCTCGGCCCGATCCTCAAGTCCATCGCGGCAGTCGCCGAGGGCGAGCCGTGCGTCACCCACGTCGGCCACGACGGCGCCGGCCACTTCGTCAAGATGATCCACAACGGCATCGAGTACGCCGACATGCAGCTCATCGCCGAGGCCTACGACCTCATCCGCAAGGGCACCGGCAAGACCCCCGCCGAGATCGCCGACATCTTCGCCGAGTGGAACCGCGGCGAGCTCGAGAGCTACCTCATCGAGATCACGGCCGAGGTGCTGCGCCAGACGGATGCCGCCACCGGGCGGCCGCTCGTCGACGTCATCCTCGACCAGGCCGGCGCCAAGGGCACCGGCGCCTGGACGGTGCAGACCGCCCTCGACCTCGGCGTGCCCGTCTCCGGGATCGCGGAGGCCGTGTTCGCCCGCTCGCTGTCCTCGAAGCCCGCCCAGCGCGCGGCCGCCGCCGATCTGCCCGGCCCCGACGAGACCCTCGACATCCACGACGCCGACGCCTTCGTCGAGGACGTGCGCCAGGCGCTCTACGCGTCGAAGATCATCGCCTACTCGCAGGGCTTCGACGCGATCGTCGCCGGCGCCGAGCAGTACGGCTGGGACATCAAGAAGGGCGACATCGCGGCGATCTGGCGGGGCGGCTGCATCATCCGCGCCCAGTTCCTCAACCGCATCACCGAGGCGTATGCGGCCGACCCGGGTCTCGTCGCGCTCGTCACGGCGCCGTACTTCGCGGATGCCGTCGCCCGCACCCAGCAGGCGTGGCGCCGCGTCGTGGTCGCCGCGACGGAGGCCGGCATCCCGGCCCCCGCGTTCGCGTCCTCGCTCGCCTACTACGACGGCCTCCGGGCCGACCGCCTGCCGGCGGCGCTCGTGCAGGGCCAGCGCGACTTCTTCGGGGCGCACACCTACAAGCGCATCGACCGCGAGGGCACCTTCCACACGCTGTGGTCGGGCGACCGCAGCGAGGTCGAGGCGGTCGACACCCACTGATCTCTGGCGGCGCGGTAGTCCGCGGCGCGTCGCTCCGCGACACGGCACGAGCGCGGTCGCGCCGTATCGCTGTGGAGACGTGGCGAGGCGGGCTCCGCGGTGCGGCGAGGCACCGTCACCAGATCGGGTTGTCGACCCCGAACGGACGCGGCGCGCGTTCCCACGCGATCCGCACCCCGGGAACCTCGACCGGCGCGGGCAGCACGCGCACCGGACCCCACCCGGTCTGCAGCAGCTCACCCTCGGTCGGCTCCTCGGCCGCGAACGGCGCCACGCGGGGCAGTCCGCGGGCGTCCTCGAGCAGCGCCGCGGTGCGCGCGAGCGACAGGCGAGCGGCGGACCCGCTGCCGTGCACCAGCCGGTCCCGCAGGCCGACGAGCACCGCCGCCGCCATGAGGTACCCGGTGGCCTGATCGAGCGCCTGCACGGGAAGGGGAACCGGGCGGTCGGCGGCCGCGGCCCGCATCCCCGCATCCGCGATGCCCGCCGACATCTGCACGAGGCTGTCGAAGCCACGCCGGCCGGCCCACGGCCCCGTGAAGCCGTAGGCGGTGAGCGACACGTCGACGAGGCCCGGGCGGGCGTCCCTCCGCACCTGGGACCCGAGGCCCAGCCGTTCGAGCGCATCCGCGCGGTAGCCGTGCACCACGACGTCGGCCTCGCCGACGAGGCGCACCAGGTGCGCGAGCTCCGCGGGATCGTGCCCGTCGAGCCGCGTGGTGCGCTTGCCGAGCGTCATCTCGACCGCGAGGGCCGGCTCGTCCCAGCCCGGCGGGTCGACGCGCAGCACCTGCGCCCCGAGCCCCGCGAGCAACCGCGTCGACACGGGCCCGGCGAGCACGCGCGTGAGGTCCAGCACGCGCAGCCCCTCCAGCGGGCGCTCGTGCGTGGGCCGCCACCCGGATGCCGCACCGTCCGGGTCGGTCGTCTCGCGCGCCACGAGAGGCTCGGTCGCGACCGCGGCGCCCTGCGGGTGCACCCGCCACTGCTCGGCGCGGCGCATCGTGGCCGCGCATCCGCCCTCGGCGACCACCGCGTCCTCGAGCTCGTCGGCCCGCCAGGCACCGACGGCGCGGGCGACGGCATCCCGCTCGGCCTCGACGCCGAGCACGCGGAGGGCCGCCTGCCGGTGGTGCGGGGCGTTCGTGTGCAGCCGGATCCACCCGTCGGATGCGGCGTAGTCGCCCGCGACCGGGTCCCAGGGTGCGGGCGCCACCCACCCGACGGGACGCACGCCCGCACGGAACCACGCATCGGCGCGCTCCCGCCGCACGGTCGCCTGGGCTCGGGGGATGCCGCCCGCCTCGAGCAGCTCGGTGAGCGCGGCGCCAGCCGCCGCGACGGATGCCGCCGCAAGGTCCGACACGGGGTACGGCGACTCGAGGGTCGCGGTGCCGGTCACGTTCACCGCGGCGACGTCCACGCCGAGCGCCTCCGTCATCCGCTCCCGCAACCGTGCGTCCGCCGTCCCCGCCATGTGCCGACGCTACGCCGGAGCCGGAGGCCGCGGGAAGAGCCGCGCCCGGCTCGGTGGTCTCCAGGCCGCCCCCTCCCGGATGCGAGACTGGCACGGTGGAGCGCGACGACGAGATACCGCCCGAGCTCGCCGGCTACCAGCCGGGCGAGGTGGGTGCGCTGCGCGGACCCCGGATGCGTCGCATCGCCCGCGTCGTGGTGCTGGTCGCCGTGGTCGCGCTCGTGCTGCCCGGGGTGCTGATCGGCGTCTCCACCGCGAGCCGCACGGCGGAGCTCGCCTGCCGCGTGGTGGGCTCGACGGCCGCCCCGGGCGCGGTGGCGCTCGAGGCCCGCTGGGAGTGGTCGGGGCACGAGGGACCCGGCTGGTACTGCTACGCCACCGAGTTCGGCGGCCGCGAGGTGCAGCTGCGGTTCCTGGGCTTCATCCCCGAGGTGCGGGTGGCGTCGCCCGGCGTGCCCGCCTGATCGGACGGAGGTTACGCCGCGCCGTCGAACATCGACGTCACGGAGCCGTCGTCGAAGACCTCGTGGATGGCGCGGGCGATCAGCGGCGCGATCGGCAGCACCGTGAGCCGATCCCAGCGCTTGTCCTCGGGGAGCGGCAGCGTGTCGGTGACGACGACGCGGTCGATGAAGTCCGACTGCAGGATCTCGGTGGCGGGGTCGGAGAACACGGCGTGGGTGGCGCCGACGATGACGTTGGTGGCGCCGTGCGCCTTGAGCGCCTCGGCGGCCTTCACGATCGTGCGGCCCGTGTCGATCAGGTCGTCGACGATGAGGCAGGTGCGGCCCGCGACGTCACCGACGATCTCGTGCACGCTCACCTGGTTGGGCACGAGCGGGTCGCGACGCTTGTGGATGATGGCGAGCGGGGCGCCGAGCTTGTCGGACCAGATGTCGGCGACGCGCACGCGGCCCATGTCGGGGCTCACGACGGTGAGGGTCGAGGGGTCGAGGCCGCGGAAGTGCTCGAGCAGCACGGGCATCGCGAACAGGTGGTCGACGGGCCCGTCGAAGAATCCCTGGATCTGGGCGGCGTGCAGGTCGACGCTCATGATGCGGTCGGCCCCGGCGGCCTTGAAGAGGTCGGCGACGAGGCGGGCCGAGATCGGCTCGCGCCCGCGGCCCTTCTTGTCCTGCCGGGCGTACGGGTAGAAGGGCGCGACCACCGTGATCCGCTTGGCGCTGGCGCGCTTGGCCGCGTCGCACATGATGAGCTGCTCCATGAGCCACTCGTTGATGGGCGCGGTGTGCGACTGGATGACGAACACGTCGGTGCCGCGGATGGACTCCTCGAACCGCGCGTAGATCTCGCCGTTCGCGAAGGTGCGGGCGTCGGTCTCGACGAGCTCTGTGCCGAGCTCGGTGGCGATGTCGGCCGCGAGCTGCGGATGCGCCCGCCCCGAGACGACGACGAGCCGCTTCTCTCCGCTGATCTTGATGCCGGACACTGTCCCCGCTACCCGCTTCCCGTCGCGACTGTCGTGGCTCGAGTCTAGTGCCGCCGCGGATGCCGTCCGGCGGGGGATCGCGCGGCGCGCGGCTACTCGGCGCCCGCCGGGTCGGAGTCGGCGCCGAGCGCCTGTGCGGCACCCGCCGCGGCAGCGGCCTCGGCCGCCGCCGTGCCCGCACGGTGCTCGGCGACCCAGCCCTCGATGTTGCGCTGCGGCGCCACGTTCATGGCGAGCGCCCCCGCCGGTACGTCCTTGCGGACGACCGTGCCGGCGCCCGAGTACGCCCCGTCGCCGATCGTGACCGGCGCGACGAAGACGTTGTGCGATCCGGTGCGCACGTGCGAGCCGACGGTCGTGCGGTGCTTGTTCACCCCGTCGTAGTTGGCGGTGATGGTGCCGGCGCCGATGTTCGAGCCCTCGCCCACCTCCGTGTCGCCGATGTAGGAGAGGTGGGGCACCTTCGAGCCGCGTCCGATCTTGGCGTTCTTCGTCTCCACGAAGGTGCCGATCTTGCCGCCGCCGGCGAGCTCGGTGCCGGGCCGCAGGTAGGCGAACGGCCCGACCTCGGCGTACGCCCTGATCACGGCGAGCGTCGCATCCGTGCGCTTCACGGTCGCACCCTCGCCCACCTCGCAGTCGATGAGGGTCGTGTCGGGTCCGATGGATGCGTCGCGGTCGATCGTGGTCGCGCCGGCGAGGCGCGTGTTCGGCCAGAGCTCGGTGTCCTGGCCGATCGACACGGTGAGGTCGATCCAGGTGCTCGCGGGGTCGTGCACGGTCACGCCGTTCAGCTGGTGGCCGCGCACGATCATGGCGTTGAGGCGCGCGGCCTGCTCGGCCAGCTGCGCCCGGTCGTTGACCCCGGCGACCCGCCAGTTCTCGGTGACCGGCACCGCGGCGACGGGGGCGGATGCCTCGCGCAGCAGCGCCACGACATCCGTCAGGTACTTCTCGCCCTGGGCGTTCGCGGTGCCGATCCGCGGCAGCAGCTCGCGCAGCGCCGACGACGAGAACACGTAGCTGCCGGAGTTGATCTCGGTGATCGCGAGCACGGCCTCGTCGGCGTCCTTGTGCTCGACGATCGCCGTGACCGCGCCGGAGGCGTCGCGCACGATGCGCCCGTAGCCGGTCGCGTCGTCGAGCACCGCGGAGAGGACGGTGGCGGATGCGCCGGTCGCCCGGTGCTGCTCGAGGAGCGCCCCGAGGGTGACCGCGTCGAGCAGCGGCACGTCGCCGGAGACGACGACGACGTCGCCGTCGAAGTCGGCGGGCAGCGCCGCGACCGCGAGCTCGACGGCACGACCGGTGCCGGGCACCTCGTCCTGGTCGACGACGATCGCGTCGTCGAGGTACTCGAGCACGGCCGCCGCGACCGCGTCGCGCTGGTACCGCACGACGACCTCGACGTAGGCGGGCTCGAGGTGGCGTGCGGTGGTGAGCACGTGGGCGATCATCGGTAGGCCCGCGATCGGGTGGAGCACCTTGGCGCGGGCGGACCGCATCCGGGTGCCCTCCCCTGCGGCGAGGACGACGACGGCGAGACGGGGGTCGGTCATGCCTTCATTCTGCCGCCTGCGAGGCGGATGGGGGCCGCCGGGTCAAGGGGGACAACTCCACCCCGGACGGGTTACAGCCATGTCACCCGACTCGGGTAGGGTGCACAGGTCGTACCACCTCGAAAGGACCTCCCCCGTGACCCGTCGCCTCCTCGCCATCGCCGCCATCGCCCTCGCGGGCGTCTCGCTCACCGCCTGCTCGTTCAGCCTCGGCGCGCCCGGGGGCGCGAAGCCGTCCACCTCGCCGCAGTCGAGCGAGCAGACCACCGACGAGGCCACGGACCCCGGCGACGGCGCCGTCGACGAGTTCGGCTTCACCGCCGACCAGCGCATCCTGCTCGACAAGATGTTCGTCGCGACCGCCGGCCAGGACTACGCGACCTTCGCCGCGACCGACGCCGAGCAGGCGAAGAACGTCGCGCAGCAGTATCTGAGCGGTGCGGAGAGCCTGTGCTCGCTCGACCCGGCGACGCGCGAGAGCGACGCCACCCACAAGAGCTTCGTGAGCTCCTTCACCTCCACCTCCGGCATGGACGACGCGACCGGCGAGGCCGTCTGGAGCGCGATCATCGAGTACTGCGCCGCGGGCGACTGACGCCCCGCCACCGCGTCGTGTCCCGGTGAACCGAGGGCATCCGTCCCTGTAGCCCGGTCCACCGGGACGGCGAGGCTCGGGGGTGCGGCCGACGTCCGGTCGCCGCGACATCGTCGCGCGCGCAGCTGGGGGGTCGGCCGTGCTTCCGGTCGTTCGTCGTCTTTCCGTCGTCGCGGTGGTGGCCGCGGCCGCTCTCGCCGTCGGGGGTGCCGCATCCGCGCCCCTCGCATCCGGGGCGCCCGCCGCGTCGCCGAGCCCCTCGCCGAGCGCGCCACCCGCCTCGGGTCCCTGGGTGACCGGGTACTACGCGGGCTGGTACTGGGACCAGGGCTACACGCCGGACCTCATCGACATGAGCGCGATGACCCACTTCGTGTTCGGTCGCGTCGCGCCGGGCGGCGGTTCCCTCGGCGGCGCGCCCGGCGAGATCGTGCTCGGGGCGGGCACGGCGCACGATCTGGACGCCTCCCCCTACCCGGGCACGACCGTGGAGGACGCCGCGATCGGTTTCGCCCACGCCGCCGGCACGAAGGCGCTGCTCATGCTGGGCGGCGACGGCTTCGACGGGCGCGGGTTCATCGCGTCCTCGGACGACTCGGTGCGGGCCGCCTTCGTCGAGAACCTCGTCGACTACCTCGTCGCGCACGACTACGACGGCGTCGACGTCGACTGGGAGAACTGCATCGGCGGCTTGGCCTGGGAGTGCGGCATCGACATCACGGTGGAGGAGTCGGCGCGCCGGCTCACCGCGCTGCTCGCCGACATCCGCGCCGAGATGGCGACCCGACCGCGCTACGCGGCGGAGCCCGGCCTCATCACGTTCCCGGGCTACGCGGTGAAGATCAACGAGCTCGACGACGACGGCCACGTCGAGCGGTGGCGCGTCGACGTGGCGCTGCTCGTGGACCAGTACAACCTCATGAGCTACGGCATCGGCACCACCTGGAACGGCGCCGGATGGCAGTCCTGGTTCTCGGGCGCGCTCGATGGGGAGGGCGACGGCCGGCCGGTGAGCATCGACTCGAGCATCGACGCCTACGTCGCCTCGGGAGTTCCGCGCGACCGCATCGGCATGGGGATCGGCTTCTACGGCATCTACTACGGCCCGACCATCACGGGGCCGCGGCAGGACACCGAGGAGGCGGGCAACGACATCTACGAGGTCGACGACAACGCCCTCGGCTACGCGAACCTCGTGGAGATGGGCTACCTCGACCACGGCACCCGCCACTTCGACGTGGAGGCGTCGTCCACCTACCGCGTGTACGGCGACGGCGGCTACATCCCGGCCTCGGATCCCGCGCGCGAGCCGGCGGGGATGCTCTCCTACGAGGACGAGGAGTCGATCGCCGCGAAGGGCGCCTACGCGCGCGCCGGGGGCGCCGCGGGCACCATCGTCTGGACCCTCAACTACGGCGCGATGCCCGACGGCTCCAACCCGTTGCTCGCGGCGGTCGGCGAGGCATTCCTGGGGGCGTCGCCGACGGATCCGGATGCCGTGATCCGCGTGCCGGACGCGCCCGCGAGCGGCTGGTTCGACGGTCCCGTGCCGCTCGAGTTCGAGGGGATCGACAGGAGCGGCGAGGGCGTCGACCACCTCGAGATCTCGATCGACGGCGCGGCCCCGATCGTCGTGGACGGCTCGTCCCACACGCTCGACGTCGCGGGGGACGGGGTGCACCGGGTCGCCCTCACCGTCGTCGATGCGGAGGGCGGAACCGCCACGAGCCGCGCGACCGTGCGGATCGACGCCTCGGCGCCGACGATCGACATCCGCTCCCCCGCGGCGGCGACGACGCTCGCACCGGGCGAGCTCGCCCAGGGTTCCGAGGTGCGCGCCTCGTTCAGCTGCGCGGACCCGCACTCGGCGGTCGCGAGCTGCACGGGCACCGTCGCGGACGGCGCCCGGCTCGACACGGCGCAGCTCGGCGCGCACGAGTTCACGGTCACCGCGACCAACGGCGCGGGGCTGACGGAGACCCGCACCGTCACCTACCGCGTCGTGTCCGCACCCGCCCCGTCGCCCGGCGCCGTGCTCGCGTCGACGGGCGCCGCGTGGGCGGTCCCGCTCGCGGCGGCCGGGCTGCTCGTCGCGCTGGGGGTGGTCGCGCTGCTCGCGAGGCGCCGGGTGACGACGACCTCCCAGGGCTGAAGCGTCCCGTCGCGGCTCGGCTCGGCGTGGTTGCCGAGCACGAGCTCGCCCCCCGGGTCGGCGGACGCGACGCGCTCGCCCGACAGGTTCGCCCGCACGACGAGCTCGGCGACGCCGTCGGTGCGCGCGAACGCGACCAGGGGATCCGGTGAGGGCAGGGCGCGGAACTCACCCGTCACGACGAGCGGCTCCGCGTGCCGCAGCGCGATGAGCGCGCGGTAGAACGAGTAGACGGACGCCGGATCGTCCCGCTGGGCGGCCGCGTTGATACGGGTGTGGTTCGGGTTGACCGCGATCCACGGCTCGCCCGTGGTGAAGCCCGCCGAGGGCCCCGCATCCCACTGCACGGGGGTGCGCGCGTTGTCGCGGCCGATGCGCCGGATGCGCTCCATGATCCGCGGCAGCGCCTCCGCGTCGGCGGCGAGCGCCTCGGCCGCGTAGTTGAGCGACTCGATGTCACGCAGCTCGTCGAGGGAGCCGAAAGGCATGTCGGTCATGCCGAGCTCCTCGCCCTGGTAGATGAACGGCGTGCCGCGCTGCAGGTGCAGCACGGCCGCGAGCGCGGTCGCCGACTCGCGCCAGTGGTGCTCGGGGTCGCCGAAGCGGCTGACGACGCGGGGCTGGTCGTGGTTGTTCCAGTAGAGGCTGTTCCAGCCGCGCTCGGCGAGCCCCTCCTGCCAGCGCACGAGCGTCGACATGAGGTGCCCGCGATCGAGCTCGGCCCCCGACCACTTGCCGTCGGGGCCGTGGTCGACTCCCATGTGCTCGAACTGGAACACCATGTCGAGCTCGTCCCGCGCCGGGTCGGTGAAGTCGGCGGCGTCGGCGATCGTGACACCGGGCATCTCGCCGATGGAGAGCACCGGGACGTCGCGTCCGTGGAACACCTCGCGGTTCATCTCCCGCAGGAACTCGTGGATGCGGGGGCCCGAGGCGTAGAACGGGAAGCCGTCGCCGAGGTGTGCGCCGGGGGCGAGCGGCGCATCCGGGAGGTCGGTGCGCTTCGAGATGAGGTTGATGACGTCCATGCGGAAGCCGTCGACGCCCCGGTCGAGCCACCAGCGCATCGTGTCGTACACCGCGTGGCGCACCTCGGGGTTCTCCCAGTTGAGATCGGGCTGCTTCCGCGAGAAGAGGTGGAGGTAGTACTCGCCGCTCGCCTCGTCGAACTCCCACGTACTGCCGGAGAAGAAGCCCGCCCAGTTGGTGGGCTCGGCTCCCGGCTCGCCGCCCGCGAAGCCGCGGCGCGGCGGACGCCACCAGTACCAGTCGCGGCGGGCGCTGTCCGGTCCCGAGGCCGAGTCGACGAACCACGGATGCTCGTCGGAGGTGTGGTTGACGACGAGGTCGAGCACGAGGCGCATGTCGCGGCGGTGCAGCTCGGCGGTGACGGCGTCGAGGGTCGCGAGGTCGCCGAACACCGGGTCGACGTCGCGGTAGTCGGCGACGTCGTAGCCGTTGTCGTCCTGCGGCGAGGGGTAGATGGGCGAGAGCCAGACGACGTCGACGCCGAGGTGGTCGAGGTGGTCGATGCGCTCGAGCAGTCCCCCGAGGTCGCCGATACCGTCGCCGTCGGAGTCGGCGAAGCTGCGGGGGTACACCTGGTAGACGACGGCGTCTCGCCACCAGACGTCGTAGCGGTCGCGGTCGCGCCTCATCGGGTCTCCCCCGCATCCGGGGCCGAGGGACGCGGCTCGGGGTCGAGCTCCACGAGCACCAGCTGCCACGCGGCGAGCGGCGGCAGCTCGGCGACGACGTGGTCGCCGTCGGCTCGCAGCGGCACGTCGACGAGGTGGCCCGCGGCGTCCGGGTCCGCGACGCGCACGCGCGGCACGCGCCCGCGCACGGTGCGCACCCGCAGCGAGCCGGCGCCGGGGTCGCCGAACGGATGCCGCGCCGCGTCCCACAGCGTGTCGTCCTGCCCGACGAGGTTGACGAGGTGAACGACGAGGCGACCGCCGGCGGCGGTGATGCGTCGCCAGACCTTGCCGGCGGTCGCCTCCTCGCTCACGGCGGCGTCGACGTAGCTGACGTCGAGGTCGCCGTTGTAGTCACCCGCGTACGCCGCCGTGACGTCGGCGATCGCGGGATCCAGGAGCAGCTCGTCGTGCTCGACGAGGAAGTCGTACCAGCGCCGCAGCAGCTCGGCCGTAGACGGCTCGACGACGTGGTTGCGCACGTAGTAGGGGTCGACCAGGATGCGGTCCGCCTCCCCCGCGAGCAGTTGCGTCGCGCCGTGGGAGGCGAGGGCGGCCATCGTGAGGCGGGTCGCGCGGTCGGCGGCCGAGGCCTCGGCGGAGTCGTAGACGTGCTGGTAGGCGGCGAGCACGACGGGCCGCTCACCGCCGAGCAGCCGCGCGCGGGCGGCGGTGGCGGCGATCGCTCCGAGCGTCGTCTGCGGCTCCCACGGCTCGATGTAGACGGCGTCCTGCGGGGCGGACGCGGTGCGCCAGCTGGGGAAGTCGTTCACCTGGTTGAACACGAGGCGGGCCTCGGGGAGCTCGGCGCGCACCCCCTCGATCATCGTCTGGAACGACTCGGCGACGTCCACGACGGCGCCGTCGGCGCGCTCCGCGAGCTTCGGGTAGCCGTACTGGTCGAGGTGGAAGCCGGTGAAGCCGACGCGGTCGGCGGATGCGGCGAGGTCCTCGCGGAGGTGGGTCAGCCAGTCGGGTGCGGCCGGGTCGACGATGAACAGGAAGTCGCCGAGGGCGTAGGGGGCGCCGGACGGGTCGAGCAGTGCATCGTGCTCCCAGGCCCCCCACTCGGCGGGGCCGACCGCGTACACGGCGGCGTAGCCGAGCGGGTCCGCGCCCGCCGCGCGCACGGCATCCGCGTAGCGCCGCACGGTGTCGAGGGAGACCGGCTGACCGAGGGCGTCGTCGTACTGCTCGCCGCCCCCGAGCAGCTCGGCGTGGCGGTAGGCCCAGTCGTAGAACTGCACGCCGGTGAGATGCAGACGCCGGACGGTGTCGGCGACGGGCTCCGCATCCGCTCCCGGCGGGTAGGCCGCGACGAACCCGTAGCGCAGGCGGCCGCGGGTGTCGGAGGCCACCTCGAGCGCGGTGCGGGCGAGGACCTCTCCGTCGCGCACGAGCTCGACCCCGTAGCCGCCGGCGGGGAGCACCCCCAGCTCGACCCACGCGCCGCCGTCGTGGGAGACCTCGCCGACGATGTCGCCGAGGCGGAGCACACGCACGTTCCCGGCGGCCCGGGGCTCGCCGCCCCGTACCTCCACCCGCACCGGCTCGTCGACACGGAAGCTCGCCCGCTCGGGGAGCAGCTCGATCATGGTCATCCCTTCACGGCCCCCGAGACGAGACCCTGCACGAAGTAGCGCTGGAACACGAGGAACACGACGATCACGGGCACCACGGCCATGACCGACGCGGCGAACACGACGCCCCACTGCACGGCGTTGTTGCCCTGGCCGGCGAGCAGCCGGATGGCGACGGGCAGCGTGCGGCTGTCGGGGTCGTTGATGATGGTGAGCGCCCACGCGAACTCGTCCCAGCAGGCGAGGAAGGTGAAGATCGTCGCGGTCGCGAGGCCGGGCTTCGCGAGCGGGAGGGCGAGCCGCCAGTAGCGGGTCCACGCGTTCGCACCGTCCATCTGCATGGCCTCGTCGAGCTCGGCCGGCGTCTGCTCGAGGAAGCCGCGCAGCAGGAAGGTGTTGAGCGCGAGCGAGCCCGCGACGTAGAACACGACGAGTCCGCCGAGCGAGTCGAGCAGCCCGAGGTGCTTCGCGAGCACGAACTGCGGGATGAGCAGCATCACCGCGGGGATCATGAGCCCCACGAGCAGGATGCGGAAGATCACCTCGCGCCCCGGGAAGCGGAAGCGCGCGAAGGCGTACGCCATCATCGAGCTCAGCAGCACCGAGAGCACCGTGGAGACGACCGCGACGAGCAGCGAGTTGAGGAAGTAGCGCGGGATGTCCTGCGCGTCGAGCGCCTGCGCGTAGTTGTCGAGGGTCGGGTTCTCGGGGATGAACTGCGGCGGCGTGGTGAGCACGTAGCTGTTGGGCGTGAACGAGATCGCGATCATGTAGAGGAACGGAGCGATCATGAGTCCCGCCCCGGCGAGCAGCACGACGTGGCGCAAGGTGCCCGCGCCGATGCCGGCGATGCGGCGGGCGCTGCGGGCCGGACGGACGGCGGTCATCGTGCCACCCCATCCCGGTCGCGGAACAGCCGCAGCTGCGCGAGCGACAGCACCAGCACGATGAGGGTCAGGATCACGGCGATCGCGGAGCCGTAGCCGAACTCGAGGTCGCCGAAGGCGAGCCGGTACATGTAGGTCAGCAGCACATCCGTGCGACCCGCAGGCCCGCCCCCGGTCATGAGGTAGACGGAGATGAAGACGTTGAACGCGCCGATCACGAGCATGACGGTCACGAAGGCCATGGCGGCGCGAATGGCGGGGAGGGTCACCGCGCGGAAGCGCTGCCAGGCGTTCGCGCCGTCGACGGTCGCCGCCTCCATGAGCGGCTGGGGAACGCCCTGCAGGGCGGCGAGGAAGATCATCATCGACCAGCCGATGCCCTTCCAGACCCCGAGCGCGGAGATCGCGAGCATCCCGGTCCAGCGGTCGCCGAGCCAGGAGGTGTCGCCGCCCGTGAGCCCCGTGGAGCCGAGGGCCCAGTTGATGAGGCCCTGGTCGGCGAACAGGAAGCGGAACAGCAGCGACACGACGACCCAGCTCGTGACGACGGGGAGGTAGTAGAGCACCCGCAGCAGCGGGCGGATGGGGCTGCGCGCGTGCAGCAGCAGGGCGATGAGCAGGCCCAGAACGATCTGCGGCGGGATCGTCGCGACGAGGTAGAAGGCGGTGTTGCCGAAGGACAGCCAGAAATGCTCGTCGCCGAGGGCGCGGGCGTAGTTGTCGAGGCCGAGGAACTCGCTCGTCGCGCTGCCGATGATGCGCCAGTCGTAGAGGCTCATCTGCACGGCCTGCACGATCGGGTAGACGACGGTCACCACGAACAGCACGAAGCCGGGGAACAGGAACAGGTACGGGGTCACCGAGGGCCGTCGGCGGCGGATGCGGGGGCGCGGGGCCGGGGCGGCGGCGTCGGCCGCCGCCCCGGCTGCGAGGGTGGAGATGCTCACGAGGCGAGCAGCTCGTCGATCTTCTCGGCCGCGTTCGCCAGCGCCTCCTTGGCGGAGATGGTTCCTTCGAACGCCGGGACGAGCTCGGTATTGAGGATCGTGTCGACCTCCGAGGCGTTGGGGATCGCGAGCCGGTTGCGCGCGGTCTCCAGCTGCTTCGTGAAGATCTCGAGCTTCGGGTCGAGGGCGACCTGCTTCTCGCCGAGGGCCGTGATGACGCTCAGCTGCCCGGTCGGCACGAGGGCGAGCTGGAACTCCTCGCTCTGGGTGAAGCGGATGAACTCCATCGCCTCCTTCTGGTGCTTCGAGCTCGCGGTCAGCACGATGTCCTCACCACCGACGACCGAGATCGAGCCGCCGTCGCCGGCGGGCACCGGCGAGTACACGGGTGCGAAGTCGGGGAACTGGCCGGCCCAGATGCCCGTCATCCACGGGCCGTCGAGGATGGTCGCGTAGTTGCCGCCGGGCAGCCCCTCGCTCGTCGAGACGGCGCCCTCGTTGCCGACGATGCCGTTGCCGATCTGTCCGGCCTTGTAGAGGTCGACGAGCATCTGCAGCGTCTTCACGTTGGCCGCCGAGTCGAGGTAGCCGCTCGACTTCGTGACGTCCGCGTCGGTGATGTCGCCGCCGCCCGACCAGATCCAGGGCATGAGGTTCCAGGCGCCGAGACCGCCGTCGGCGAACAGCGTGATGCCCGTGCCGGAGAGCTCGGAAGCCATCTTCTGGAAGTCGGCGAAGGTCGCGGGCGGCTCGGTGCGGCCGGTCGCCTGGAGGGCCGCCGGATTGCTGATGAGCACCCGCGTGTTGGTGTCGAGCGGGAGGCCGTAGTACTCGCCCTTCCAGAGGTTGGTCGCGAGCACGCCGGGGTAGGTGGCGTCGGCGAGCTCCTGGAAGTCGTCCATCTCCTTCGAGAGCGGCACGAGCACGCCGAGGTCGGCGAAGCGGGGCACCCAGCCGAGGTCCGCGCGGACGAGGTCGGGCAGCTCGTCGCCCGCGGCGCTCGTGGTGAGCTTCTGCAGCAGGTCGTCGTAGGGCACGTCGAGGTACTCGACGTGGACGCCCGGGTGGGCTTTCTCGAAGGCGGGGATGAGGGTCGACTCGAGCACGTCCTGCTGTGCCGAGTTGCCTCCGTTGCCGTACGAGCCCCAGAAGGTGAGGGTGATGTCGCCACCGCTGTCGCCGCCGTCGCCGGCGCTGCAGCCGGCGGCGATGAGGGCGATGGCCGCGGCCGCGGCGCTGGCCGCGAGGATCCGGGTCGGACGCTTCATTGCAGTCTCCTGTCGAAAGGGTTTCCCTCGGTGCGAGGGTCGACGCATCGGAGTTCTTTCTATTCCAAAAGAAACTCTGCGTCAAGTGCGGCGATTTCGTGCAACAATGACGCACGTTGCTTCAGTACAAGAAATAAAGAGAATGGTTTCGATGACGAAGGCGACCTGGACCCCGGATGCGGGCGCGACGCGCGCGGTCGCCCTCGAGGTGCTCATCAACGGGCCCATCTCACGCAGTGAGATCGCGCGGCGGCTCGAGCTGTCGCCCGGATCCCTCACGCGGCTCAGCACGCCGCTCATCGACGCAGGCATCCTCGTGGAGGCAGAGGAGCGCGCCGACGGCCGCGCGGGGCGACCGTCCCGGCCGCTCGACATCCTTCCCGACTCGCGTCGCTTCCTCGGTGCCAAGCTCGCGGGCGACCGCCTCGTCGTCGCCCTCACCGACTTCCGCGCGACGGTGCTCGCATCCGAGGTCGTGGCGCTGCCCGACCACGAGGTGCCCGCCGTCGTCGCCGCGATCGTCGACTGCGCGGCGCGCCTCGGCGCGGACGCGCCCGGTCTCACCGGCATCGGCGTGGGGGTCGGGGGGCTCGTCGACGGCTCGGGGGTCGTCCGCAGCGCGCCCTTCCTCGGCTGGGACGACGTGCCCCTCGCCGAGCTCGTGACCCGCGCGACCGGTGTGCCGACGGTCGTCGAGAACGACCTCGTCGCCTTCACGGAGTACGAGCACTGGTTCGGCGCCGCGAAAACACTCGAGCGCTTCGCGGTCGTGACCCTCGGCGCCGGCATCGGCTACGGGCTCGTCGTGCACGACCGCATCGTGCAGGCCGACGACGCCGGCCTCGGCCTCGTCGGGCACTGGCCGCTCGACCCCTTCGGGCCGGTGTGCGTCGCCGGGCACCGGGGCTGCGCGCGCAGCGTGCTGACGACGGATGCGGTGGTGACCGCCGCATCCGCCGCCCTCGGCCGCGAGCTCGGCTACGACGAGGTCATGCGGCTCGCCGCGCTCGGCGACCCCGGCGCGCGCCGCGTGGTCGACGACGCCGCCCGGGGACTCGGCCGGCTCATCGCGGCGATCGCCAACCTCACGATGCCGGAGCTCGTCGTGCTGGGCGGCGAGGGCGTCCAGCTGGCCGAGATCGGCGCCGCCGCCGTGCGCGAAGGCATCGCCGCCGACCGGGATCCGCGTGCGGCCCAGGTCGAGCTCGTGACCACGAGCGGCGATGACACCGAGTGGTGCCGCGGCGCCGCGGTCATCGCCATCCAGGAGTACGTGGCGGCCCGGGGATCACGTTAGCCCGGCGCCGCCGCGCGTGCCATGCTCGAGGTGTGTCCGCCGACGAGCTGAGCAGCGACGAGCTCCGCCGACGCGCCCCCTTCCGGGTCGAACGCGTGGGCGCCTTCGTCGACGCCGTCGTCGCGATCGCCATGACGCTGCTCATCCTGCCCCTCATGGAGAGCGTCGGCGAGGTCGCGGATGCGGGCGAGGACACCCTGCACTGGCTCGCCGAGCACGACCAGCAGCTCGTGAGCTTCGTCATCAGCTTCGTGATCATCGCGATGTTCTGGATGATCCATCACCGGATGTTCGCGTCCGTCGAGGGCGTCACGACGCCGCTCATGTGGATTCTCGCGGGCTGGCTGCTGACGATCGTGTGGCTGCCCGTCGCGACCGCGATCTCCGGCGCGATGGACGGCGACGACGCCTGGGCGAAGGTCCTCTACATCGGCAGCATGATCGCCACCTCGCTGTTCTCGCTCGCGATCCGGCTCTACCTGCGGCAGCATCCGGCGCTGCACCGGCTCCCCGCCGACTCGCTCACCCCGGGGATCGTGGCCGATCTCACGACGGCGCTCCTGTTCGCGCTCGCCCTGACGCTCTCGCTCACCGTCCCGGACATCGGCTACTACGCGATGTTCGTCATGCTGCTCGGGCCCTTCGCCCAGGGCCTCGTGCTGCGGCTGATGCGCGGAGGGGCCGCGCGCCGGCACGGCTGAGCAGGGCACCGCCGCCGCTCCGCCGCCAGGATTCGAACCTGGACTGTACGGCTCCAAAGGCCGACGTGCTGCCGTTACACCACAGCGGATCGCGCGATGCGCCCGACAAGTCTGGCAGACGGGGCCTCGGCCGACGGGCCGCGGGGTCGCTCAGGCGCCCGGCACGACGGTGTCGAGGAACAGCCCCGCCACCCGTTCGGCGTCGACACCGAGCGCGACGTCGACGGTCGCCCACTCGGTCGTGAGGCCGTGCGCCGCGTCCTCGCCGGGATGCTCGCGCCGGTCGACGACCGTCTGCCCGCGCCCGTAGCCGGCCAGCTCCACCCGCACCGGCAGCCGCTCGACGCGGAGGGCGTCCGGAACCACCAGACTGCAGACGGCACCCGCGTCGCCGATCCAGCCGAGGTAGTCGCCGGGCGTGCCGTCGGGGGCGGCGATGCGATGGTCGAGCAGCCACCCGACCGCCGAGGGGAGCGGCTCGACGGATGCGGCGAGCGCCTGCGCCCGCTCGCGCGGCACCGCGACGTGGTTGAACACGTCGAGGCCGTACATGAACAGCGGAACCCCCGAGCCGAGCACGACCGACGCCGCCTCCGGGTCGTGCCACACGTTGAACTCGGCGAGCGCCGTCGCGTTGCCGACACCCGCCGAGCCGCCCATGAACACGATGCGCGCGAGGTTCGCGGCGACCTCCGGATGCAGGCGCAGCAGCAGGGCGAGGTTCGTCTGCGGGGCGAGCGCCACGAGCGTCACGGGCTCGGGATGCGCGAGGATCGTGCGCCGCAGGAACTCCACCGCGTGCTCCGGCTCCGCCCGGCGATCCGCGGGCGGCAGCACGACCCCCGCGAGACCGTCGGCACCGTGCACGTGGCCCGCGTCGCGCGCCGGCTCGATGAGCGGCCGGCTCGCACCCGCGGCGACCGGCACATCCGTCGCGCCCGCGAGGGCGAGCACGCGCAGGGTGTTGTCGACGACGCGCTCGAGGCTCGCGTTGCCGGCGACGCAGCTCACCCCGATGAGGTCGAGCTCGGGGTGGGCGGCCGCGAACAGCAGCGCGAGGGCGTCGTCGACGCCCGTGTCGACGTCGAGGATGACGGGGATGGCCATGCCCCCATCCTGCCGGGACGTGCACCAAGATGGGTTCATGCCCGAGAAGGACGAAGTCGACCGGATCGTGGCCGCGTGGCAGCACGCGCATCCGGAGCTCGACTTCTCGCCGCTGCAGGTGCTCTCGCGGGTCGCGCGTCTCGCGAAGCACCTCGACCGCGCCCGACGCGACGCCTTCGCGAGCTCGGGCCTCGAGCCGTGGGAGTTCGACGTGCTCGCGGCGCTGCGCCGGGAGGGCGCGCCCTTCCAGTCGAGCCCGAAGGCGCTGCTGCAGCAGACCCTCGTGTCGAGCGGCACGATGACGAACCGCATCGACCGGCTCGTCGAGCGCGGCTTCGTCGAACGGCGCACCGACCCCCACGACGGCCGCGGCGTGCAGGTGGCGATGACGGATGCCGGGGTCGCCGCCGTCGACGGCGCCATGGGCGAGCTCGTCGAGCGCGAGGCGGAGCTGCTCGGCGCGCTCTCCTCCGCCGATCAGGAGCGGCTCGCGGGGCTGCTGCGGAAGCTCATCCTCGACTTCGACTGAGCGGGCTCACTGGCCGAAGCGGCACCACTCGGCGACCCAGGTCAGCACCCGTGCCTTCAGCTCGGGCGGCATGGGCAGCTCGATCGTGCCCGCGCGCGGCTCCTCGACCTCGATCGTGAAGATCGTGCCGCGCTTGTCCTCCTGCACGACGTGCGGGTCGCAGCGCTGCGGCACGAGCGGCACGTCCACCTCGACGGCCGCCGACGCGGCGTCGAGCGCGAGGTCGAGGCCCCAGCGGTCGCCGCCCTTGGGGGCGAACTGCAGCAGGTTGGTGGACTGGATGCCGGCCAGCAGCACGGGGTCGCCGCCGCCCGTCGGGGTGACGGTCAGGGTCGCGTGTGCGGGCTCCCCCGGCGGCGACGGGGCGAACGCCGTCCAGGCGAGCTCGGCCGTGCGCGACACCTCGGCGAGCAGGCACTCGCGCTCGTGCAGGCCGAGCGTGAAGTCGTCGGCCGTCGTCAGGTCGCTCGCGAGCTCGCCGCCGCCCGCCAGCTCGAAGACGAGGGTGCGGCGCAGCTTCAGCCCCGGGGCGCACACGACATCCGGGAGGGCGAACCGGAGGTCGACCGTCTCGCCGGCCGCGAGCCGCACCTCCCCCTCGATGTCGGCGGAGGCCGCGAACCGCGTGTCCTCGACCCGCACCCCCGCGAACGCGAACGCCGCGTCGGAGCCGTTGTGCACGCGCACCTCCGCCACCCGGTCCGCCACGTCCGAGCGCTGCTGCACGAGGGACGCGGTGACCCCGTCGGGCGGGGCGGGGGCCGCGGCGCATCCCGCGAGCGTCGGAGCGAGCACGAGGCAGAGCGTGCCGAGCGCAGCCAGCCCGCCTCGCCATCCACGTCCCACGGGGGCAGGATAGCGAGATCGTCCCGCCCGGGCGGCACCTGGCTAGGCTGGCCGCGTGCCCGTCGCCGCCGAACAGGATGCCGCCCCGCGCGAGCGCCGCATCCGCCTCATCGCCGACGGCGTCGGCTCGGACGCCGCCGCCCACGAGCACCGGCTGCTGCGCGCGGCGCGTCCGGCGCTGCCCGTGCTCAACTGGCTCGGGCAGTTCGCGCGGCCGATCATGCGCGTGCCGTTCCTCGGCTGGATCACCTCCGACCCGATCGTCGCGCGGCAGCTGCTCAACGACCCGGTGCACCTCACGCTGCTGTCGGAGGGCGGCGTGGGGCACCTCTGGGCGCAGATCCTCGGCGACTGGGTGTACGAGCTCTTCGACGGGCCGGGCCACCACGACCTCCGCACCCGCAGCAAGGAGCTCTTCACCGAGCGCACCTCGGCCGCGTTCGTGGAGCACGCCTGGGGGCGGCGGCTCGCCGAGGCGCGCGCCGCGTTCGAGGCGGGCGAGCCGCTCGACCTCGCCGACCTCTCGCGCATCCTCGTGGGGCGGATGGTGACGCAGCTGCTCGGCCTGCCGGTGGACGAGGGGCGCGGCGACGACACCTACCGCGACATCTTCGCAACCGGCGAGCGGCTCGCGTCGATCGCCCTCGGCACGACCGCCGACACCGAGCTGAGCCCTGAGAAGATCGCGCTCGCGCGCGGCATCGTCGACGAGCTGACCGCCCACATCGATGCGGTGTTCCCGAGCGCCGACCCCGACACGGTCATCGGCCGCTGTCGCGAGCTCGGCCTCAGCCTGCGCGAGACGAAGGGTCTCTCGACGCTGCTCATGGTCGCCGGCACCGAGACCGCGGCCTCGGCGATGGCCCGGATGGCGGCGATCCTGTACGACTCGGGCGAGCTGCCGCGGCTCCTCGCACACCCGGAGCACCGCGACGACACCGTGCGCGAGGCGCTGCGCGTGACGAGCCCCGCGCCGCTCATCGGCCGCTCGGTGCTCTCGGACGTGGAGGTCGCGGGGCGTACCCTGCGCGCGGGCGAGCGCGTGATGGTGCTGACCTGGACCGCCAACAACGTCGCGGGCGCCTTCAAGGTGGACCGCCCCTACCTGCCGCACAACCGGCAGCTGTGGTTCGGGGCGGGGCGTCATCTGTGCCTCGGCGGGCCGCTCGCGCGCGCCGAGCTGTCGGCGGTCCTCGAGCTGCTGGTGGGCGATGGACGCCCCTACCGCGTGGTGTCGCGGCGCTACGGGCGGCGGGTGCTCATCCCGGCGTACGCCTCGCTCGTGGTGCAGAAGGCCTGAAGCGCCCCCTCCACAGCTCGCGGGGGTGACGGTGTTCCACAGATTCGGGTGCGCTACTTCTGCGACGCCCGTTCCCCGGGCACAATCGAACGCGACGACCACACGAGGAGGTGCCGATGTCCGCTGAAACGCTCACCACGCTCATCAGCGGCGCAACCCTGCTTGCGACGGTCGTCGCCGGGTTCGGGTGGATGATCCAGCGCATGGACGCCGTCGAGCGGCGCCTCACCGAACGGATCGACGGGGTGGATGCCGCGTCGCGTGCGCGCGATGCGGCCCTCGAAGCGAGCTTCACCGCGCGGATCGGCGACGCCGAGGCGAAGACCGCGAGTCGTTTCGACGCGTTCGACACCAGGTTCAGCGAGCGCATCGAGGCACTCGAAACCAAACTCACCGAACGGATCGACGGCGTCGAAACCAAACTCACCGAACGGATCGACACCGTCGAAACCAAACTCACCGAACGGATCGACAGCGTCGAGCAGCGGCTCAGCGACCGCATCGACGCGATGGGGCACCAACTCGTGGAGGTGAAGATCGCGATCGCGCGGCTGGAGGGGCCACCGCCGCGCTTCCTCACCGCGCACTGACGTTCGCGGAATCAGGCTGCGGCCCGCGTCACCAGTTCTCCGCGCCGACGAGGGTCGTGGACCCGGGCGCGTATCCGAGGCGCTCGCGGGCGGCCGTGAGGTCGAGGGTGCGCTCGAGGCCGAGCTGGCTCACCGCGTAGCGGGTGACGCGCGGGCGTCCGCCCCGGATGCGCGCCGCCGCCTCCGCGACCCCCGCCGCCCGCAGCGCCGCCGAGTACGGCATCCGGACGATAGGCGCGCGCACCCCGCGGCGGGCGAGGAACTCGCCGAGCAGCTCCGCGAGCACCACCGGCTCCGCGTCGGCGACGTTGTAGACCCCCGCCGGGCCGCGGAGCGCCAGCCGCACCGCCTCGACGAGGTGGTCGACGTGGGTGAGCGAGTGCGGCACCCGCGCCCCCTCCGGCAGCACGAGCCGGCCGTGGCGCACCGCCGCGATCACCCGCGGCAGCAGGGTCGTGTCGCCGGGACCGTAGACGGCGTGCGGGCGCAGGATCACCGCATCCGTGCCCATCACCTCGAACTCGGCGAAGGTCTTCGACTCCGAGTAGCTCGACAGGAACCGGTTCACCGGCGCCTCATCCTCACGTGCCATGACCGTCGGCGTGAACGCGTCGTACACCGAGGAGGTGGAGAGGTGCACGATGCGCGCGCCCGGGAAGCTCGCGACGACGTTCCGTGTGCCCGTGCGGTTGACGCGCATCGCCTCCGCGAGCGGCGCCCAGTCGTCGGCTAGCGCCGCGCAGTGCACGACGGCCTCGAAGTCGCGGTCGCCGCGCAGCGGGCCGGCCGCGAGGTCCCACACCCGGTAGCGGGCCCGCGGATGCCGCCAGCCGCCCGGCGTGCGGCCGAAGCCCGTCACCTCGTGGTCGCGGTCGGCGAGGGCGGTCGCGACGGCCCCGCCGATGAAGCCCGATGCCCCCGTGACGGCGATCCTCACGACCCCTCCCCCGCGAACGGCGCGAGCAGCGCGGCGAGCGCCGGGCGGTCGAGCTTCCGCGAGCGACCGGCACGCGGGAGCTCGGGCACCGCGACGACGACGTCCGGCAGCACACCCGCGTCGACGAGCCCCGGCAGGCGGCGGCGCACCTCGGCGACGAGCGGGTGGGCTGCGGTGGCCTCGGGCGGCGGCGCGGCGGCCGGCACGACGGCGACCACGATGCGGTCGTCGCCGATCGCATCCGGCACGCCCGCCATCGCCGCGTCGGCGACGCCCGGCAGGGCGGCGATGAGCGGCTCGTAGAGGCCCGGGTAGACGTTCTGCGTGCCGCGGATGAACATGTCCTTCGCCCGCCCGCGCAGCACCAGGAGGTCGCCGTGAAGGCTGGCGAGGTCGCCCGTGCGCAGCTCGGCGAGCGGATGCGCGGGCAGCTCGGCGAGGTAGCCGCGGGCGAGGCCCGGCCCGCTCAGCACGAGCTCGCCGTCGTCGATGCGCGCGCTGACACTCGGCACGAGCCGGCCGACGGCGTCGCCGTCGCCCGCGTACGCGAGCTTCTCGGCGCCGTCGGCGATCGCGGCCGGCAGGATCTCGGTCATGCCGTACACGGCCCGGATGCGCGCCTCCGGCATCCGCTCGACGGCCCGCCGCAGCAGCGGCGGCAGCACGGGCGCGCCGCCGAGCACGATCGTCTCCAGTCGCGGGGTCAGCTCCGGCCGCGCGTCGAGGGCCGTGAGGATCGCGTCGAGGGTGGCGGGGCTCGCGAACAGCAGCTCGGCGGAGCCGAGGTGCGCGAGGTACGCCTCGGGCCGCGCGCCGGGGTCGAGCCCCGGCGCGGGCATCGTCCAGTGCGCCCCGCCGATGAGCGCGGGGATGCCCACCATGAGCTGGTCGGTGAGCACCCGCAGCCCCGCGCGGATGCCGACGCCGGCCGCGAAGTCGGCGAGGCCGGCGCCGAGCGAGCCGCGCGTGTGCACGACGGCCTTGGGGGCGTCGGTCGTGCCCGAGGTGAAGACGACGAGCGCCTCGTCGTCGGGACCGCCCTCCAGGATGCCGTCGGCGCTCCCGGCGCTCAGCCGGTCGAGGGCGAGCGCCCCGGCGGGCACTCCGGGCAGCCACGGGCCCGCGCGGAGGTGACGCGCGTCCGGCACGAGGCTCGCGTAAGGGGCGAGCTCGAGGCCGCGACGCCGCGCGAGCGGGCGCAGCGGCCCCGAGCTCGCAAGGTAGAGGAGCGACTCGGCGGCCACCCAGCGCGGGGCGGCGAGCTGGGCACGGGTCCGGAACAGCGCCTCACCCGCGCCTGGGTCGGCGAACACCACCGTGCCGCCCGCGCCGACGATCCCGAGGGCGAGCGCCACGGCATCCGCGCCCGGGCGCACCGAGAACAGCACGCGGTCGCCGGGCGCGAACCCCGCATCCCGCAGCCCCGCGGCGATCGCCCGGATGCGCCTGCCGAGCTCGCCGTAGCTCCAGCTGCGCCTCGCCGTGAGCGCCGGCGCCTCCGGGGTCGCGTCGCACGCCGCGAGCACCGCCCGAACGAGGTCGCTCATGTCGCCACCCCCGCGTGAACTCCGACGACAGAAGGGCTTCGCCTGCACGCAGCAGCCGAGACCTCGTTCCCGTCGGAGTTCGCGCCGCCGAAGCTCACGCGCGCACCTCCAGCCGGGCATAGGAGGGGATGAGCACCCCGCGGGCAGACGCCCGCCGCGTGATCGCGAGCCGCGGATGCGCGAGCAGCGCGTCGAGCGCGAGCCGGATCTGCGCCATCGCGAGCGGTGCGCCGAGACAGTAGTGCGCGCCCGCCCCGAACCACAGCTGCTTGAGGGATGCCGCCGGGTTCGCCTCCGGGTCGAAGGCGCCGAGCGCGGTGTCGGCCCAGTAGGTGCCGAGGATCACGCGATCGCCCGGCCGCACGGCGACCCCGCCGATCCGGGTCGGCGCGGTCACGGCGCGCAGCATGACGGGCGAGGGGGTGGTGACACGCAGCCCCTCCGCGATCGCCGCATCCGTCGCCGACGGGTCGGTCGCGAGCCGCGCGTGCCATCCGGAGTCGACGAGCAGCGCCACGAGCCGCGGCAGATACGACACGATCGTCTCGGTGCCGGTGAGCACGAAGGCGCCGACCGCACCGAGCGCCTCCCGCTCGTCGAGGCCGAGCGCGCGCATCCGGCCGGGCACGGTCGACTCGTCCCCCGCGTAGGCGCGCGCGGCGTGCTCGCCCAGCTCGCCGAGGATCGCGCGAGCGGATGCGAGTTGCCGCGGCCCGAGCCGGGGTCGTGCGAGGGTCACGTACCCCGTCACGGCGGAGACGCGCGCGAACATCCGGTCGTCGAAGGCACCCTCGTCGAGGCCCACGAGCCGCGAGATCACCCGGCTCGCCCCGCGCCGCGCGTGCGCCACGAGGTCGACCGGCCGGCTCGCCGCGAGCTCGCCCGCGAGCGCGGCGGTCGCCGCTCCGAGGCTCTCGGCGACGAAGCCGTCGACGAAGGCGGGCGAGAACAGCGGCGCGAGCTGCCGGCGCAGCGCGAGATGGTCGGCGCCCTCCATGTTGAGCAGCACGCGCGGGCCGAGCACCGGCGTCCAGAGGTCGCTCGGGGCTCCCGGCCCGTTCTTGGAGAAGTGGGCGGAGTCCATGAGCACCCCGCGCAGCAGGGCGGCGTCCTTCACGACGACGCCGAGGCCCGGCACGCGGCGCACGGGTCCGGGGATCGCCGACACGAGCGGGAACGCGAGCGGATGCGCCGCCCGCACCACGGCGCGGTCGCGCTTGGTTGCGACCCCCTCGGCCCTCACCGGATGTCCACCACCTCGGGCCGGTACGCGTGGTCCTTGTACCAGAGAAGCGTGCGCCGCAACCCCCACGCGCGCACGCGACGGCTCGACCCGTACACCACGACGTCCGAGCGCCGCGCGTAGTCGCGGGTGAGGCGGCGCACGGCGTTGACGAGGGCGCGGTCCTCGTGGAGGTCCTCGATCGCGGTGCGCGGGAAGCCGCCCGCGGCGAGGTACAGCTCCGCCGTGATGCCGACGTTGCATCCGGCCGCCATGAGGTACGGCCCGAGGTACCCGTCGCCGCGGTTGCCGGGGCGGATGCGCCCGAACGCCTCGGCGAGGTGCACGGCGCCGCGCAGCACGGCCCGCGTGATCCAGCCGGTCCCCTCATCCCGACGGGCGACGAGCTCGCCGCCGACGAGGCGGAGGCCGAGCCCGCCCGCGTCCCGCGGGGTGAGCGCGCGGCGCACGGATGCGGTCCAGTCCTCGCGGGGCAGGCAGTCGGCGTCCGTGCGGGCGAGCAGCGTCGCCCCCGCCGCGATCGCGGCGCGCATGCCCGTGTCGGCCGCGGCGCCCGTGCCCTTCTGCGGCTCGTCGATCACGCGCCAGCGGGTGAGGCCGCGGGAGTCCGCGAAGGCCCGCACGACATCCGCCGAGCCGTCGGTCGACCCGTTGTCGACGAACCAGGCGTCGAAGTCGGCGTCGTGCTGCGCCGCGAGGGCGAGGAGGGTCGGCTCGATGCCGGCCGCCTCCTGGTACACCGGCACGACGACCGCGAGCCCGCTCACCACACCACCTCGACGAGGCCGAGCGAGATCCCTCCCGCGAGCCCGATGAGCAGCACCCGCGACCCCTCCCGCAGCATCCCGCGCTCGCGCGCGAGCTTCAGCTGCAGCGGCAGCGTCACGGAGGCGAGGTTGCCGTGGTCCCGCACCGTGATGACGGTGCGGTCGCCGGGCACGCCGAGCCGCTCGAAGATCGGCGGCAGGTAGGGCAGCGCCACCTGGTGGATGGCGACGAGGTCGAAGTCGTCCCAGGTGAGGCCTCGGTCGCGCAGCAGCCCGAGCACGGGCTCCGGCCCGAGCTCGAGGAACGCCTGCTGCAGGCCGTGGCCGTCCATGTCGAAGTACTCGGCGTCGAGGTCGCGGGGGCGCATCGTGCCGCCACCCGGCAGGGTGCCGATGCCCCAGTGCCGCGAGACCGCCAGGAAGCGCGTCGACCGGATGCCGGCATCCGCCTCGTCGGACGCCTCGAGCACGAGCGCGGCACCCCCGTCGCTCATCGTGTAGCCGGGGAAGGAGCGCAGGAACCGCTCGTGCCCCTCGACGTCCCACCGCACGGCGACCGTCGGCGCCTCCCCGCTCGCGATGAGCACGCGGCGGTGCTGGCCGGTGCGGATGAGCGCGTCGGCCACCTGCATCGCGTTGACCACCGAGTTGCAGGCGTTCTTGACGTCCATGACGGGCGCGTCGACGCCCAGCTTCGCGGCGACGATGTGGCTCGTCGCCGGCTCGACGAGGTCCTGGCTCGCGGAGGCGAACAGCACGAGGTCGACCTCGCCCGGCGACTCGACGAGCGCCTCGCGGGCGGCGGCGACGGCGAGGTCGGATGCGTCCCAGCCGTCGGGCCGCAGGTGCACGGTCTCGACGCCGGTCATCCGGCGGATGAGCCCCGTCGGCAGCCGCACGCCGGGGTTGCGGCGGCGCAGCTCGGTCTCGGTCTCCGCCGTGGTGCGCACGCGCTCCGGCAGGTGCACGCCCAGCCCGGCGATGCGGGCGGAGACGGGCGGCGGCACGCATGCCACCCTACCCAGGGCGGCATGCGCGCCGGCGCCTCAGCCGATCAGCCCGCGGTACCGAACACGTGCGGGCCGCGGATGGCGGCATCCGAGCCGCCGTCGACGTAGATCGTCTGGCCGGCGAGGTGGGTGTTCTCCTCGCTCGCGAGCCAGGCGAGCAGTCGCGCGACGACCACGGGCTCCGCCGGCCCGCCGAGGGGCATCGGCACCATGTGGGCGAGCTGCTCGCGCGCCTCCGGGGTCTGCATGAGCGGCGCGGTCATCGGCGTGATGATGATGCCGGGGCCCACGGCGTTGAGGGGGATACCCGCGCCCGCCCACTCGGGCGTGATCGACGCGGTGCGCACCCACTCCGACAGGGCGCGCTTGGTGGACGCGTAGATGAGGCCGCCGAGCTCCTGCTCGACGAGCGCGTCCGCCCGCGCGACGGCCGCGTCCTCGTCGCCCGCGATCAGCAGGCCGACGAGTTCGTCGTCGACCGGCATGAGCGACGCCATCGACGACACCGCCACGGCGCGCGGCGCCTCGGATCCGGCCAGCAGGGGCCGCAGGTTCTCGAGGCTCGCGAGCGTGCCGAAGTAGTTGACCCGCACCGCGAGGGAGCTCGGCACGGCGACGCCCGCGACCGCGACGATCGCGTCGAGGCCGTCCGGCGCCTTCGCGGCCACGGCGTCCGCGAGCCCCGCGCGCCCCTCGGCCGTGGCCAGGTCCGCGTCGATGTCGGTGCCGTGCAGATCCACGCCGATGACGGCGTGACCGCGCTCCTCGAGCAGCTCCTTGGTGGCCTTGCCGATGCCGGATGCCGCTCCCGTGACGATGTAGCTGCGCATGATCCCGTTCCCTTCCGGCGGCGTCCTCGTCGTCGCCTGTCTCCAGGCTAGGAAGCCGCTCGGCGGGGCGGCAGGGACTTGGGTCCCGTGGGAACGGGAACCGCTAGCCCTCGAGTCGCTCCCCCACCTCGAGCCAGCGCTCCTCGAGCTCCGCCACCATGGCGGCCCGCTCGTCGCGGCGCGTGTACAGCCCGACGAGCTTGTCGTAGGGGTCCTCGCCGGATGCCGTGGCGAGCTGCAGGTCGAGCTCGTTGAGCCCCGCCTCCGCGGTGCGCAACCGCCGCTCGAGCGAGGCGAGCTCCTTCTCGAGGGCGCGTCGGTCCGCACCGGTGAGGGCCGGCGCGGCGGCCGCGGACTGCGGGGGCGTCGGCTCCTGCCGTGCGGGCGGCGCAGCATCCGAGGCGAGCCCCCGCCCGATCCTCAGGTACTCGTCGACCCCGCCGGGCAGGTGCCGCATCCGCCCCCCGAGGATCGCGTACTGCTGATCGGTGACGCGCTCGATGAGGTAGCGGTCGTGGCTCACGACGAGCAGGGTGCCGGGCCAGGAGTCGAGCAGGTCCTCCATCGCGGCGAGCATGTCGGTGTCGAGGTCGTTGGTCGGCTCGTCGAGGATGAGCACGTTGGGCTCGTCGAGCAGGATGAGCAGCAGCTGCAGGCGCCTCTTCTGACCGCCCGACAGGTCGCGCACGGGGGTGGACAGCTGCGCGTTCGAGAAGCCGAGCCGCTCGAGCAGCTGGCCGGGCGTCAACTCCGCGCCCGAGCTCGTGTGGTAGCTCGCGCGCTGACGGCCGACGACATCCGCCACCCGGTCGTCGGCGATCTCGTCCAGCTCGGCGAGCCGCTGGTCGAGCACGGCGAGCTTGACCGTCTTGCCGCGCTTCACCCGCCCCGCGGACGGCGCGACCGCCCCCGCGACGAGGCCGAGCAGCGTCGACTTGCCCGCGCCGTTGACGCCCAGGATGCCGGTGCGCTCGCCCGGCGCGATGCGCCACGTGACGTCATGCAGCACCTCGCGGCCGTCGAACGCGACCGAGACGCCCTCGAGGTCGACGACGTCCTTGCCGAGCCGCGAGGTGGCGAGCTTCTCGAGCGCCACCCGGTCGCGCACCGGCGGCACATCCGCGATGAGCTGGTTGGCGGCGTCGATGCGGAACTTCGGCTTGCTCGTGCGCGCCGGTGCGCCCCGGCGCAGCCACGCGAGCTCCTTGCGCATGAGGTTCTGCCGCTTCGCCTCGGATGCCGCCGCCATCCGGTCGCGCTCGACGCGTTGCAGCACGTAGGCGGCGTAGCCGCCCTCGAACGGCTCGACGACGCCGTCGTGCACCTCCCAGGTGTCGGTCGAGACCTCGTCGAGGAACCAGCGGTCGTGGGTGACCACCACGAGGCCGCCCTGAGTCTTCGGCCAGCGCGTCTTCAGATGCTCGGCGAGCCAGGCGACGCCCTCGACGTCGAGGTGGTTGGTGGGCTCGTCGAGGAACACGACGTCCCAGTCGCGGCTGAGCAGGGCTGCGAGCGCCACGCGGCGCCGCTGGCCGCCCGAGAGCTCGCCGATCCGCGCGTCCCAGGGGAGGTCGCCCAGCAGGCCGCGGATGACGTCGCGCACCTTCGCGTCCCCCGCCCACTCGTGCTCGGCACGGTCGCCGACGACGGCGTGGTGGATCGTCTCGTCCTCGGGCAGGCGGTCGGTCTGGTCGAGCATGCCTATGCGGGTGCCGCCGCGCACGGTGACGCGCCCGGCATCCGGCTGCTGGCGGCCCGCGAGGATGCGCAGCAGCGTCGACTTGCCGTCGCCGTTGCGGCCCACGACGCCGATGCGGTCGCCCTCGCTGATGCCGAGGGTCACGGAGTCGAAGACGACCTTGGTCGGGTACTCGAGGTGAAGCGCTTCCGCGCCGATGAGATGAGCCATACGTTCTCTCTCGTGGTGAGGTCAGGGATGGGAGTGTGCGGGTGATTCGTTCAGACACCCAAAGTGGATCGAGCTTCGCTCATGACCATCGCTCCCACGAACGCGAGCGGAACAGCCGCGAGCAGTGCCCACCATCGGACTCGCCATGAGCGCGGAGCGACAAGAACGACGACAACTGCGCTCACCACGTTGATGATCGCCTGGATCGGGCGCACCGAGTACATGAACGCCTCGGGGACGTCCTCAGTGAGCGCGATCACGACTCGCGCGATCGCGTCGTCAGCGACGCACATCGCCGCAACCGTCGCGATGACGATGCTCGACCACCACCGGTCTGCGGTGCGCGCGATGCGCACGAGACTCGCGATCGCGGGAACCAGAGTCAGGGACAAAAGGACCCACACGACGCTCTCTCGCCCGACCGGATAGCCGAGCACAACCACGGCGAACCCGTAATACCCGACACACACCGACACGAAGGCAGCCGAGGCGCGTGCCGCCGCCCGTGGAGCACTGGGAGCGAACGCGCCGATCAGCGTGACTCCGAGCACCCACACCGCCAAGTAGGTGGCGAGGTCTCCCAGCCATGTCACCGGACCATCGGCGAGCTTCGCAAGTACACCGGCAACAGCGCCCCCCGCCACGTACATGACCAGAATCCCAGGCTCCGGCACTGTGCGCCGACGCCGAGCTTGCTCAGTCATCGATGCTCACGTCGAGGTGGTTGGTGGGCTCGTCGAGGAACACGACGTCCCGGTCGCGCCTGAGCAGGCGGTCGGTCTGGTCGAGCATGCCGATGCGGTCGCTCTCGTCGAGCCCCACGGTCACGTCGTCGAAGACGTCCTTCGCGGGGAACGACAGGGAGATGCGTTCGGCGCCGAGCAGGTGTGCCACCCGTCGAGCCTAGGCGGGCGGGCACTACCACTCCTCCCCAGCGCTCCTGCCGACGGTTTCTCCACCGATCGCGCCGAGGTCCTTCCCGACCGGTGCCACCCGTGCCATCGTGGATGCACACCCGATGCCGAGGAGGCGACATCGATGAACGAGCCCCAGATCTGGACGATCATCGGCGTCTTCACCGCGATCATGCTCGGCGGGATGACCGCGATGACGACCCTCCTCACCCGCGCGACGACCTCCGCCATCGACGGACTCCGAGGTGAGATGGTCGCCCGGTTCGACGGGGTGCGGGCCGAGGTGAACGGGTTGCGCGGCGAGATGAACGCGCGGTTCGACGCGGTCGACACGAAGATCGAGCACCTCGACCGCGATGTCGCGGCGCTCACCCGCAAGGTCCGGGGCGATCCCGAGCGTTGATGCCCGGCACCGGCCCGCGGCCTGCTTACGACGAGGGTCGAGCGGCCTCGCGGACCTCCGGCAGCCGCAGGATCACGACGGCGAACGCCACCGTGATGAACAGCGAGGCCAGTGGCGGACCGACGGGCAGACCCAGGATGAGACCCGCCATGCGCACGGGTTCGGACAGCAACAGCAGCAGGCCCGCCCACAGCGGAACCACGGCACGCTGACGCAGCATGGCGATGGCGAGCACGATCCCCCCGCCGAGCGCGCCGAAGGCGAAGCAGGCGGAGACGACGATCGAGACCCACGAGACCTGCGCATCGAGCTGCGCACCCACCTCCGCGACATCGACGTCGGTCTGCGCCAGATACAGCGTCTGCAGCGTGGTGAACGAGAGCACCGTCGAGAGGATGTAGCCGGTCGCCATCAACCAGGCGCCGATGGCGGCCAGGACGGGCGACCGCGGAGCGAGCCGGGCGGCCACGGCCCAGATACCGGGGACCAGGAGCACCACGGCCAGCACGCCGGTGGCGACCACCCATTCCGCGATCCCCGGGTTGGCCCGGATGACGTCCACCGACTGCGCGGTCGACTCCACCGTCGCCCACCCCGGGGTGAAGTTGACGAGCGCGTTGCACACCACGAGGACGAGCGGGCCGCCGATCGCCGCGATCCTGGCACCCGGGACGAGCCAGGGGCGGTCGGTGGCGGTCGCGGTGGGGATCCGAGGGGAGGTGACGGACATGGCGGCTCCTGAGGTCGACGGACGGACGAGCTAGGGTTCTGCGCTCCGAACGCTAGGCGCACGGATCGGCAGCGACATCGGTGATCGCACCTATTCCGCGGCGCGATCCCGTGCGGCACAATCGGCCGCATGGGTGCCGGGTCGGTCGGGTGGATGCGCCTCGTCCTGCTCGCGATCTCGGTCGCGGGGGTCGCTCTCCTCGCATGGAGCTCCACCCTCCCCTGGCACGGGCAGTTCTTCACGCTTCCGGTGATCGTCCGTATCGCCATGGGAGTCGCCGGTCTCGCGATCCTCACCCTCTGCGGTCGGGCGTCCACGGGCCGCGTCACCGTCGGCGCGAGCGTGCTGGGCGGTTCCGTGCTGCTGTATCCCTCTCTCCTCGCGCTCGGAGCGGCGCTCCCGGGGTCGGAGCCGGCCCAACTCCTTTCCAGCACCGGGCACATCCTCCCGATCCTGCTGATGCAGGTGATACCGGTTCTGGCGTCGTCGGGGGCCGCAGGCCGAACGACGGTGCGCTACGAGGCGATCCTCATCGTCATCGCGACCGTCGCGATCGGCTGCTCCGCCGTCGGGTCGATGGCGACCCCAGGCTCGGCGATCGCCGGCGTCGTCGGCACGACGCTCTGGTTCGTCCAGCTCGGATTCGCGCCGGTCGTCACCTGGCGGACTGTGGCGGGACTGGGTGGCGAGGCACGACGTCGCGCGGTGCTCGCCGCGCTCGCCGCGACCGTTCCCGTGCTGCTCATCGGCTCCTGCCTGCTGCTGGGCGCGGCCGCGGACGGCTTCGGCCTGGGGATGGACGGCTCGGTGACGGTCCTCATGCTCGCGTTCTCGATCGCCGCGGTGGCCGCCGCCGCACTCTCGCTCGGCACCGCAGCGGCGGCCGACGCGTGGGTTCTGCGTCCCCCGGTGATCGTGGCGTTCCTGGACGGGCTCCTCGCGACCTTCCTGATCGTCACGATCTCCGGAATCGCCGTGGGTGGCTGGGCGCTCGGGGCGCCGCCGGCGGCGGCCGTCACCGCGGGCGCTGCAGGCGCCGTCGCGGTGACGGCCCTGTGGAGGCGCTCGCGACGCGCACTCCTCCGCCTGATCGTCCCCGCGTCCATCCTCCGGCAAGAGCTCGCGGCCGCCGACGCGACCCCCGAGGGTCAGCTTCGGCAGCTCGCGCTCCGCGCGGTGCGCCGCACGGTCGAGGATCCGCGACTCCAGCTGCGGTTCCGCCTCAGCGATGGAAGCTGGACCGACGAGCGCGGCGAGCCGTCGGACGCCGGGTCGATCGTGATCGCGCGACGCGACGGCCGCGAGCCGGCCGTGACCGCGCATCCCTCGCTCGCCGCGGCGATCCCCCGCCTCGTAGCGCTCGGCGACTGCAGCGTCATGCTCGCGCCCGCGACGTTCGAGGCGCACTTGGCCGCCGAGTCGCGTCGCGCGGACGCGGCCGCGGCCGGGGAGCGCCGGCGTCTCCAACGCGACCTCCACGACGGCCTCCAGGGGCGGCTGCTCGGTCTCGCGCTCGGTCTGCAGCTCTCGGGTCGCCGGCTCGATGACCCGAGCGCGCGGCTGCTGATCGATGAGACGGTGACCGCCCTGCGTTCGGCGGTCGAGGAGGTGCGGGCCCTCGGGGGCGGTGCCCTCCCCGAGGTCCTTCAGGAGGAGGGGCTCGAATCGGCGGTGCGCTCACTGCTCGGCCCGCTCGCCCCGCTCGTCGACTGGGAGCTGCCGGGCGAGAGGCTGAGCGCGCCGCTCGAGACGACCGCCTACTTCGTGATCGGGGAGGCCGTGACGAACGCGCTCAAGCACTCCGGGGCGACCCGGATCGGGGTGAGGGTCGCCAGCCTCGACGATGCGCGCGTCACGGTCATGGTGCGCGACGACGGATGCGGTGGCGCCGACCCCCGCGCCGGAACGGGGCTGCGGTCGCTCGCCGAGCGCGTCGCTGCCGCCGGCGGACAGCTGCTGGTCCGCGACGCGCAGACGCGCGGCACGATCGTGGAGGCCGTTCTGCCGTGCGGATCGTGATCGCCGAGGATCAGGTGCTGCTACGCGACGGGATCGCGCGGCTGCTCGCCGCGGCCGGGCACGAGGTGGTCGCCGAGGTCGGCGACGCGCGATCGCTCATCGAGCGGGTGAACGCGTGCCGACCGGATCTGGTGGTGGCCGACATCCGGATGCCGCACGGGGATGGCGCGCAGGCGGTGGCGGAGCTGCGCGCGCGTCTGCCCGACCTCGCGGTGCTCATGCTGACCCAGGTGCTGGAGCCGAGCGCCGTCTCGCCGCTGGTCCTCGGCGCGGCGCCCGGATTCGGCTACCTCCTGAAGGACCGCGTGCTCGACACCGAGAGCTTCCTGGAGCGGATCCGGGCCGTCGGCGAGGGTGGGACGGCGATCGACCCGCTGATCCTCGAGGGTCACACGGGACGTACCGATACCCGCGAACTGCTCACCGGGCGCGAGGTCGAGGTGCTCACCCTCGTCGCCTCGGGTCGCAGCAACGCGGGAATCGCCGCCGAGCTGCACATCTCGCGCCGAACCGTGGAGGCGCACCTGCGCGCGATCTTCGTGAAGCTGGATCTCGCCGCCGACGTCGATGTCAATCAGCGCGTGCTCGCGGTGCGCCGCTGGTTCGGCGACGCCGACGCCACGTCGAACCGGCGTCTCTGACTCGCGTCCGGCTCAACCCGCGGCGCGCTCGCGTTCCACGTGGCTGCGGGCGTGCTCGACCGCCGCGGATAGCTCGGCGAACAGGTGCTTGTGGTGCCGCAGGGCCCCGAGCACCCCGACCGTGCGGAACAGCTCGACGTGCCCCTCGCGCACGCCCTTGATGAGCACCGTGATGCCGCGCGCCTCGAGCCGCTGCACGATCTCGCTCAGCACGTGCGCCCCCGTGGCGTCCACGAGCTCGAGTTGCGACATCCGGAGGATGACGACGGAGACGCCGTCGAGCGCCGTCACCGTGTCGAAGACGCGGTCGGCGGCCGCGAAGAACAGGGGCCCGTCGAGCCGGACGATCGCGATGCGCTCGTCCCCCTCGACCGGCTCGCCCGTCAGCGGCTCGCGCGTCACGCCCGTCGCCCGCGAGAGGCTGCGGATCGCGAACACGCCCGCCACGAGCATCCCGATGACGACGGCCACGATGAGGTCGACGGAGATCGTGACGATCGCCGTGATCACGAAGGCGAGCGCGTCGGCGCGGGTCGACCGCAGGATGCTGCGCACGGTCGCCGCGTGCACCATCCGCACCGCGGTCACCATGAGCACCCCCGAGAGGGCGGCGAGCGGGATGAGGCCCACCGGCTGCGCCGCCACGAGCACGACGAGCAGCAGCACGAGCGCGTGCACGACGGATGCGAGCCGCGTCCTCGCCCCCGAGCGCACATTGACGGCGGTGCGCGCGATCGCGCCCGTCGCCGGCATGCCGCCGAACAGCCCCGCGGCGACGGAGGCGAGCCCCTGACCGACGAGCTCGCGGTCGGGATCGTAGGGGCCCGTGTCGGCGAGCGAGGCGGCGACGCGTGCCGAGAGCAGCGACTCGATCGCCGCGAGCGCCGCGACCGTCAGCGCGGGCAGGGCGAGCGCGCCGAGCGTGCCGGGGTCGAGGGTGGGTAGCGCCGGCGCGGGCAGGCTGTGCGGGAGCGCGCCGATGTCGGCGAGCGGCGTCGGCAGCCACAGCGCGAGGAGCGTGACGACCGCGATGCCGACGAGCGACCCCGGGATCGCGCGGTGCAGCCTCGGCAGCAGGATCATGCAGAGCGCGACGACGGCGACCGCTCCGAGCGCCCACAGCAGGTAGCCGGCATCGGCGCCCGCGAGGGCCGTGACGGCGGTCACGACGACGTTCGTGTGCGACGCCCCCTCGGCATCCGCTCGCGTCAGCGCGGGCACCTGCTGGAGGAAGATGATGACCGCGATGCCGAGCGTGAAGCCCTCGATGACCGGCCACGGGATGAACGACACGGCCCGCCCGAGCCGCAGCACGCCGGCCACGAGCACGATGACGCCCGCCATGAGGCTCACGAGCGCGACAGCGCCCAGCCCGTGGCTCGCGACGATCGGGGCGAGCACGACCACCATGGCGCCGGTCGGCCCGGACACCTGCACGTTCGATCCGCCGAAGACCGCGGCGACGACGCCCGCGACGATCGCGGTGATGAGGCCGGCCTCCGCGCCCGCGCCCGAGGAGATGCCGAAGCCGAGGGCGAGCGGCAGGGCCACGATCCCGACCGTGAGGCCGGCGAGCAGGTCGGCGCGCCAGCTGCGGCGCAGGGGGCGGTAGTCGGCGGCGGCGGGCAGCAGGCTCCGGATGCGGGCGCCCGCGCGACGGGCGGCGCCGCTCATCGCGGCAGCTCGGGCAGTGCGGCGACGTCCGCCATCCGGGCGCCGTCGGCCGCCACGATCGCGGCGAGCAGCCGCCGCGCCACCGCGAGCAGCTCGGCGACGTCGGGGTGCGCGAGCCGGTAGTAGACGTGGCTCGCGCGGCGATCGGATGCGACGAGCCGGTGCCGGCGCAGCACGGCGAGGTGCTGCGAGAGGTGCGAGGCCTCGAGCCCGGTGGCCTCCTGCAGCTCGGCGACGCTGTGCTCCCGCCCGTCGGCGAGCAGCTCGAGCAGCCGGATGCGGAACGGATGCGAGAGCCCCTTGAAGAGCCCGGCCTTCACCTCGTAGAGGGGGCGCTCCCCCTGACTGAACGGCATGATGAAATCATCATACCGCGAGCGCCCCGCCCGCGAGCTCAGCCGAAGCGGCCGTTGACGTAGTCGAAGGTGCGGGCGTCGATCGGCTCGCTGAACATCGCATCCGTGTCGCCGTACTCCACGATGGCGCCCGGCTTGCCCTGCGAGGCGAGGAAGAACGCGCACTGCGTGGAGACGCGCTGCGCCTGCTGCATGTTGTGGGTCACGATGACGATGGTGACGTCCGACACGAGCTCGAGCATCGTCTCCTCGATGACCCGGGTCGAGGTGGGGTCGAGCGCCGAGCACGGCTCGTCCATGAGCAGCACGCGCGGCATGACCGCGAGCGACCGCGCGATGCACAATCGCTGCTGCTGGCCGCCGGAGAGCCCGCCACCGGGCGCCCGCAGGCGGTCCTTCACCTCGTTCCAGAGCCCGGCGCGGCGAAGCGAGGTCTCGACGAGCTCGTCCTTGCGGTCGCGGGCGACGCTCGCCCCGGTGAGGCGCAGCCCCGCCACGACGTTGTCGTAGATCGACATCGCCGGGAACGGGTTCGGCTTCTGGAAGACCATCCCGATGCTCTTGCGGGCGTCGGTGAGCGGGCGGTCGGCGCGGTAGATGTCCTCACCATCGAGCAGCACCTCGCCCGCGAGCGACGCGGACGGCACGAGCTCGTGCATGCGATTCAGGATGCGCAGGAACGTCGACTTGCCGCATCCGGACGGCCCGATGAGCGCGGTGACCGCGCCCGCGGGCATCGTGAGCGAGACGCGATCCAGCACGAGGTGGTCGCCGAACCACGCGGAGATGTCGCGCGCCTCCAGCGCGGCGAGATCGCGACGCGTGTCGATGACCTCGGTCGGGGTGCTGTCGCGCGCCGGATGCGGCATGCGGTCGCGGACGGTGCCGACCACGGCGAGCGAGCGGGTCACGGCGTTCCGCCAGAACGGCGCGCCGGCGTCGGGCGCGGGCAGGACGGCGGTGACCGGGGCGTCGTGCGGAACGGGCGGGCCCTCGTCCCCCGCGGCGTCGGCCGACGCCGGGAGCAGCGTCGTCGGGGTCTCGTCGGGAGTCGGTGCGCCGACGGCGTCCGCGTCGGCGCGGGCCGGCTCCGGCTCGGCGTCGACCGTGGGAGGCGACATCGCATCCGCGGGGCCGGCGAGGTCGTCGGCCCACTCCGCGACGGCGTCGTGACGTTCGGGTTGGGTCATGGGATGTCCGTTCAGAGCAGGTTGGGGAGCAGGCGCACGAGCTGGGCGGCCACCCAGAGGCCCCCCAGCGCGGTCAGCGGGAAGAAGATGATCCAGCCCTTGCGCGGACCGACTCGGCGACCCGTGAGGACGGCGGCGATCTCGACCCCGATCAGGAACTGCAGGGCGAAGACGAGCGCCCAGAGCGTGGAGGTGTCCACCCCGAGGGCGAGGTCGGACTCCGGCAGGCTCGCCACGGTGGTCTGCCGTGCCCCGCGGTCCTGCGCGTCGCCGACGAGCTCGGCGTCGAGATACAGCACGCCGGACGGGGCGTAGGGCAGGCCGCGCGCCGTCTGCAGGACGAGGCGGGACTGCCCCGACTGCAGAGCCGGTGGTGTGGGATCCCCCGCGTACCGCACGCCGATGGTGCGGAACGTCTGCTCGCCCTGTCCGGTCACGACGGTGAACTCGCTGCCGGGGGGCAGCTCCTGCAGGCGGCTGAACGGTCCGCCGAACGCGGATGCGCGTCCGAGCACGACGCTGACCCCGGCCTGCCCCGGGAGCACGGTGTCGCGGCGATGGCCGGGGCCGCTCATGAGGGTGCCCGAGTCGGTCCCCTCCACGATCACCTCGCGCAAGCCGAGGTCCGGGATCTCGAGGTAGGCGACGGGAACGCCGTCGGGCAGCAGCACGCCGTCGACGTCGCCCTCGCTCACCGGCAGCGTCCCGGCGGCGAGCTGCTCCCGCATGCCGTTGTAGAGCTGCTGCTGCGCGACCGCGTGCTGCAGGTGGCTCAGGAGGCCCACGTCGAGAGCGAACGCGAGGAGGACGATCGCGACCATCTGGAGGCAGCGCCGGAGGAGCTGCCTCCCGGGTGGCAGCGGCAGGTACTGCACCGGGGGCCGTTTCGGGGGGCGGACGATCTTCGCGCTCGCGGCGCGCTTCGGGGGTGACGGCGGGGCGGGGCGCTCCGCGGTGGCGGCGCTCACGTCCCCCCTCCCGTCCGTGCGCCCGCGCGGATCCCGGCACGTCGCAGCCAGAGGATCGCCGCCGCCGCGACCACGAGCACCAGGATCGCGAGCAGCAGCCAGGGCAGCGCGAGCACCCACGCCTCGCGGGTGATCGGGTCGAGACCGGATGCCTCGTCCGGTTCGAAGGTGGCGGAGACCTGGACGAGCGGCCACTGGCCGACGCCGACCAGCTCGACCGAGCTGTCGCGGGTCGTCCCCGGCTCGATATCGGCGAGAGGACGCGTGAGGGCGGGGCCGATCTGGGCGCCGAATATGGTGCGCAGACGGAACACGATCCGCCCGCCGACGGTCTCGGTCTCGGACCGGTTGGCGACGCTCACGGTCGAACGCACCCATCCTCGGAACGGGTTCAGCTCGCCGTGCGCCGAGTTGTCGAGCCCGCTCACCACGATCCAGTGGCCGCCGGAGCCTTCGGCGGCGGGCTCGGAGGGCTCGTCGTCGGGTGTGGGCTGGGCGCCGCCGCTCCCGCCGCGACCGGGCGACCCTCCGCCCGGGCCCTGGGTCGCCGAGGGCCGCGGCGTGGGGTCGGGGGTCGGGTCGACGATGGTCACGCTGATGTCGCCGTCGCCGTCCGCCGGAGCCGCGGCGGACACGCCGGCGACGGGCATCAGCAGCGTCAGCGCGAGAACGGCGACGAGGCCGGCCACCGATCCGGTCGAGCGGTTCACCCCGGCGTCACCGCTTCGGAGTCGTCCGGAACCGCGGAGCCCTCGGCCAGCGCGGCCTCCGCCTCCTCACGGGCGCGCTTCTCGGTCTCCTCCATCCACGCGATCGCCTGCTGATCCTGACGCTTGCGTCGCCACCGGATGAAGAGCACGACACCCGCCACGAGGACCAGCGCCAGGAGCGCCGTCCACGGCGGCACGATGAGCACGACGTCACGACTCGTCGGCGCCACCTGGAGCAGCTGCGCGTCCTTGTCGTCGGTGTCGGCGAAGGGTCGGATCGTCAGGAACGGATCGAGGTAGAGCCACTGACCGACTCCCGTCAGCTCGAGGCGGTAGGACGCGCTGTTCCCGGGCAGCAGGACCGGCACCTTGCCGCCCTTGTCCCCGGTGACCGGGATCCAGAAGAAGGTGCGGGCGCCGGCGGTGAGGTTGGCGGCGAGCGCGACGTTGCCGGGGTTGTCGATCGTGTAGTCCAGCACGACGGTGCCGCCGAACGGGTTCCACCAGTCGCCCCGATGCTCGGCGCGGAGGTTCGAGATGGTGAGCCGCGGCTGCAGCTCGCCGGACACGCGCGCGTAGATCGCCGTCGCCACCCGGCGGTCGAGGCTCACCTGCGCACCGTCCTCGAGCACGGATGCGACGAGGCCGCCCACGTGGTCGCCTGGAGTGGCGTCGGCGGGGAACGTCACCGTGAACGTCAGCAGGCGCGCCTCATCCGGCTCGAGGGTGAGCAGGATGCGGTCCTCGCCGTTCTCGAACCGCACCCAGGCGCCGATGCCGGAGGGTTGCTCGTCGGTGGCGAGCAGAGCGAACTCCCCCGTCTCGGTGTTGAATCCGTCGGTGGCGTAGACGGTGAAGTCCTGCCGCTCGGTCCCCGTGTTGCCGATGTAGACGCGATCGGTGACGGTCTGGCCGGGGCCGGCCGCGTAGCTGAAGCGGGTGCGGTCGTCGGGGAGCCCGTCGTCGCCGGCCGGACGGGTCGCCACCCCGATGGTGGTGTCGCCTGGGTCGGCTGCGGGGGTCGCGGAGGCTGGGATCGCGGGGGCCAGCAGGAGTGCCGCGGCGGTCAGGGCGGCCCCCATCGCGGTAGCGATGCGGGCACCGTTTCGGGTGGTGGCGATGCGCACCGTTCATCTCCTCAGGTGCGGGCGAAGGACGTGTATCGCGGATGTGAACGGCAGGTGATCGCGATCCCTCCGTCCGGTGCGCGGCTCCGGACGGAACGCGCCGAGTGGGGAAGCCGCGGACGGCTCCCCCACTCGGGTCACTGCGATGGTGCTACGAGCTGCTGCTCAGGCTCACCGCGAGGTGAGGGTGAGGGTCAGCGTCGAGTGGTACTCACCGGCCTGCGCCGTCACGGGAGCCGTGAACGCCAGGTCGGCGTCGAACAGCGCACCGGCGGGCGAGGTCGACACGGCGGTCGACTTCGCGAGGTTGGTGCCGGTGCCGACCTCGATGCCCGCGACGGGGGTGTAGCCCGTGTAGAGCTTGCCCGCGACGGTGAGCGCCGAGGCGGGGATCTCGTCGGCGCCCTTGGTGAACTTCGTCCAGCCGACGCCCAGGTCCCAGCCCTTCAGCACGTTGCGGTCGTCGACCACGGTGACCTTGCCGAGCGAGGCGGTCTTGGTCGCGCCACGGGTGACGTTGCCGAAGTCGACCTGGGTCTCCTCGGCGTTGAGCGACCACAGGTCGCTCGCGGTCACGGTGGCCTTCAGGTCGACGTCGTCGGTGAGCGGGTCGCCGCTCGCCGACAGCTTCTCGAAGGTGCCCCAGGCGACGACCGTGAGGGTCGCGTCACCCGGCTCCGTGAAGGCGACCGTGTGCTCGCCCGCGGGAAGGGAGGTGATGTCGACGACGACGTCGCCGTCGGCGTCCGCGACCTGCTGGCCGAGGTTCGTCGGGTCGGACCACGCCCAGACCTGGAGGGTCTTGTTCGCGTTGGCGACACCGGCCGGAACCGTGATGGTCGCGTCACCCGCCACCGGCGCGGCGATGGTCACCTTGTGGGCGTCCGAACCGGTCGGCTGGGTCGGGAACAGCGCGTTCACCGTGAGGGTGGCGGCGTCGGTGGTGGCCGAACCCGCCGAGTTGGTGAACACGGCGTGGTACTTCGTGCCCGACTGGGCGACCGTCGCACCCGCGACCGTCAGCGTGGCGCTGGTGGCGCCGTTGACGTCGGTCCAGGTGGTGCCGTCGGACGAGGACTGCCACTGCACCGTCGGCGCCGGCGAACCGGATGCCGCGGCGGTGAAGGTGGCCGTGGCGCCCGCCGCGGCCGACGCGTTCGCCGGCTGCGTGGTGATCGCCGGGGCGGTCGCGGCGGCGGCCGGCTGCGCGAAGGTGTAGGTCGCGGTCGACGGGGTTCCGGCGGTGATCGTGATGTAGGTGTAGGCCACCTTCAGCACGTTCGAGCCGTTGGTCCATGCCACGCCGAGCGACCAGTCGCCACCCTGGGCTGCCACCGCGGCGGCACCGGCGGGGCTGCCGGTTCCGGTGGTCGCCAGGTTGGCGGGGCTGATCGCCGCGAGCGACACGACGCCCGACGCACCCTGGTAGAGGTAGCCGTTCCACGCGTTGTAGTTGCGCTCGGAACCGCGCGGCGAGATGAAGGTGTACCACTGCTGGGCGCCCGCGGGCGCCGAGAACTCGGCGAGCGGGTCGGTCGGGGAGGGCCCACCGAGCACCTGCAGGCCCCATGCGATGCTCGAACCCTGGGTGAGGGGGAAGCCCTCCTCGGGGTCGAGCACGTAGAGCGCCTGATCGGTCTGGGTCGCCCCCGAGCCGACGGCCGGGGGCACCGACGAGTCCGCGAAAGCGGCGGTCGGCGCGGCGAGTGCGAGCAGCGTGAGCGCTGCAGTCGCGAGCCCGGCAGCGCCGAGCGTCTTCTTGTTCATTGTCCTGTTATCCGTTTCTCGTGTCGGTGTTGCGGTGTCAGTTGGCGCGGTAGCCGGGGTTCGCCGGCTCCTGGAAGCCGAACTTGATCTTCACGGCCTTCGAGGTGGACGGAAGGCTCGAGGATCCCCAGTAGGTGAGGCTGGAGGTGCTGGAGGGGTTGAGCGCCGCGGCGAGCCCCGCATCGTAGGCCGACTCGGAGGGCGTGATGCGAGCCCACGGCACGACGATGTACGTCGTGCGGCCGTACGAGCCGTTGTAGAACGTGTTCACGCCGGCGAGGTTCGGAGCGGTCCCCGAGATCGGGGTGACCCCGTTCGGCGAGCCGAGCGAGATGCCCGACGTGGTGTTCGAGGCGGTGACGCCGTTCGCCTGCGCGATGTAGCTCGCCACCGAGAACGGGATGATCCAGATCTCGTCGGACGCGGGGGCGAGGACGGTGCCGTTGTTCTCGGGCAGGGTGGTCGCGGAGCCGTTGGCGGCGGCGCCGAGGGTCGGGCTGCCGATCGCCGTCAGCCAGAACGAGCGGGTCCCCGATCCGTTCTGCGGCAGCCGCGGCACGATCACGTCGCTGTTGCCACCGGGGATCGTGGTGTTGGTGGAGCTCGCGTAGATGGCGTTGAGCTGCGCGGTGGTGAGCGACTGCACGTAGCTCAGCGAGGCCGAGTCGACGTTGGCGCCCGCCTTGAACGCGTAGGAGACCGCGTCCTGGCCGAACGGCAGGTACTGGTAGGCGCCGTTGGTGTTCACCGAGGCCTCGCTCGACGAGCGCGACGCGTCCACCTGACCGCTGATCTGGTAGCTTCCGGCGAGTCCGACGTTGTTGTAGAGCGAGTTGGTCGTCGGGATGACCCAGGGGTTGCCCGTGTAGGACGCGATCAGAGCCGCCTTGCCGTTGCCCGAGCCCGAGGGACGCGGGTAGACCGGCCCGACAGCCTTCGTCTGGATGGTGCCGATACCGCCGGCGACGCCCGGAGCGAAGGCGTCCCAGGACGCGACGACCTTGCCCAGTCCGAGGGTGCGGACCGTGCTGCTGCCGTTCTTGAATCCGTTCGCGAGGGCGCCGACCGCGTCCTGGAGGGTGTCGGATCCGACGATGACGTAGCCGTCCGTAACCGGGTCAGCGGAGGCAGGAGCCGCCGCGCCGAACCCGGCGACCGCGACGCCGAGGACTGCCCCGGCGGCAGCCAACTTCTTGAGCTTCACTTGCTTTCCTTTCGATGGGTGGTTCCGGACGGGCGTCCGGCTCGAATCAGCACTAGCGCTTGACCCAAGTTCTGATGGCTCTCCGGTGTGAGGCGATGGCGCTGACGAGCGCCGCGCCGAGACCGGCGAGCAAGCTGACCGGGAGGATCGCGCTGGAAGGAGCGAGATCGGGGTCCGCAGGCGTGCTGGAGGAGCTGAGCGAGCGCGCGGGGTCCCCTGTCGCCTCGGGCTGCGGCGCTTCCGACTGCCCGGAATCGCCCGGCGAGCCGAAGCCGGAACCGCCGCTCGACGAGGGCGCGGGCGAGGGGGACGGCGACGGGGCGCCCGCCTCCAGCGTCTTCGCGGCGGCCGTCGCCTGCGCCACCCACGAGGCGGGGAGCGGGGCGTACCCCGCGGGCAGCTCCCCGAGCGAGACACCCGGCACCTGGCCCGCCGACACCGCGTAGCGGATGAAATCGGCGTAGTCGGTGCGCAGCTCGCCGCTGAGCTTCGAGGGGCTCGCCGCCGCATAGACCGGGACGGCGAGCGGATACGCGGTCGGCGCGGCCTTCGCGGCGGCCGTGGCGCCGTCGTAGCGCACGACGCCGGTGGACCCGACCGGCTGCATCGCTGCCGCCGCGGCGAGCAGCGCCGACGTGGTCGGCTGAACGAACTCGCCGGCCGAGTTCCTCAACGATGCGACCCGCACCTCGTAGCGATTCGCGGCTGCTGCATCGCTGACCCCGAGCACGCGCTGGAACCCCGGCACCGAACGCCCCATCTTGCGGTACTTCGGCGGGGTGGAGTTCGGATCCCAGTCGCCGATGACCTGGCCGTCGCCCCGCAACGTCAGGTATGCCGACGAATCGAGGTCGTTGACGTAGGAGCGCCACGTCACGACGTTGATCGGGTCCTGCGACGGATACGTGATCTCGGCCGGATCCGCTTTCGGGAAGTTGTCACGCACCGGGTCGAAGGCCGTGCCGCTCGGGTTCTTCGACGCCACCGTCGAGTACCAGGGGTTCACGGTCATCCCGTTCGGGTCGGCCTCGCCCGCCATGAACGCGGCCGCCTCGGGGTCGGCCATGATGTACGCCCAGACCGCACGCGCCGCATCCGAGCGCCCCTGCGGCATCAGCACATCGGCGAGCGCCGGGGTGATGAGCAGCTGATAGCCCCACTCGGGCGAGTTCACCGCGAGGAACTCCTTGTCCATCGTGAGGTTCTCGGGGTTGTCGGGATCGAGGTGCGAACGATCGACCTCGGGAGGCAGCGAACCCCAGTAGGAGTTCGTGAGCAGCTTGGCGAGCAGCCGAGGCGTGAGCTTGATCTCGTCGAACGGCAGCCGCGCCTTTCCGTCCATCTCCTCCGGCAGGGTCTTGAACGGGTTCGGATTCCGGTCCACCGAGAAGCTGATGACGACGCCCGAGAGTGCGACGGGGGCGTACACGAGGTCGCTCGCCTCCTCCTGCGGGTAGGTCGTCAACGCGAGAGGGGCGTCGTGCGAGCTGCTCGCCGCGGCCAGGGCATCCGACTCGGCGTTCGTCAGGTGCGAGAAGACCGCGCCCCCGCTTTGCCGGCAGACGATCGGCTGCCACGACTGCACCGCGAGCGAGGCGACCTCGCTTCCGGCGATCTGCCGTTCCGCTGCCCCGACCGGGCACCGCGCGCCGACAGGGGCGAATCCCATGCGCACGGCGAGCGCGTGCTGCCAGCTCTCCCAGAAGAGCCCCGACTGGTTGATGGAGGTGGAACCGTTGTCGGCCGAGCCGCGAGGCAGGATGACCAGCCAGCACGAGGCACCCCGCACCTTGCCGTCCACCTCGACGGGATCACCGCATCCGAGCCCGGGCGACTGCATGGTGGTCTGCACCTCGAACGAGATCGATCCGGACCCGTCATCGCCCGACCCCGCCCAGGCCACCTCGTTCGTCGAGTTGACGTTGAAGAACTGGTTGTTGTTGACGTCCACGGTCGTGTCACGCACCCGGGCGCCGGTGGGCCCGTCCTTGAGCGAGGTCACGACCACACCGTTGCGGGCGCGGAACGGGATGGATGTGTACGCCGCCTCGAAATCGTTCGCGCGGGCTGCCGAGTACTGCTGGTCCTGCTCGGGGATGGCGTTGTACTCGTAGCGCCGGCTCGAATCCCTGGTCGCGCCGTACGACCCCGCCCCGCCGTACTGGCACGTGGTGCGATCCGGCCGGTCGCCGTTCGCCGGATCATCGCCCCAGCACTGGAAGATCTGCAGGAAGTCCTTGCCTCCGTTGGACGAACTGCCGGGCACCGACTGACGCGCCCCCGTCCAGGTCACCTTGATGCCCTGCTGGACCAGGTCGTCGGTCTGCGACACGGTGACGGCGAGCTCCGGGAAGGGCGCGTTCAGGTAGTCGGGGTCCTGATCCTGCGCGGTGATCGTGACCGCCGACGAACCCGCCGCGGCCGCGCGCTCCGCCGGGACCGCGACGCCCGCTCCGGTCAGCGCCGCCCACGCGAGCACCCCGACGACGACGCCCGAGACCCCGGATCGGACGACCACACGGCTCGTGGCAGGCGGGTATGCAACGGACATCGGCGGGGCGCTCCGGGGGTGGTGGGGTGAACGGAATCAGCCAAGGGATCGCCGGTGGCCGTGAGGTGAACGCGGGGGCAACGCGGGCGCCCCGGCGGGTTGTCTGCCGCTACTTCTTCGCGGATTCGCGCATCCGGCGCGAGAGGAAGGGCGGCAGCAGCACGGCGGCGAAGAACAGCCCCCCGGCGGCGACCATGAGCCACTGGGTCGGCCCCATCCCCTGGTCCTCGACCGTGAAGGGCTTCGACACCGCGGAGGCGCCCGTGACGCCCCCGCCGATGGGCGTGCCGTTCTCGTCGTACTGCACCTCGCCGCCCGTGTCCCCGCCCGAGGCGCCCGCGTCGGGCGAGGTGTTCGCCTTGCCGCCCGTGCCGGTGCCCGAGACCGGCGTCTCCTGCGTCGCACCCGCGGTTCCGGTCGTGCACTGGCTCGTGCCGACCTTGTCGCAGTCGGCCGGCTGCGGTGCGGATGACGCGAGCCGGTTGCTCGACGGGGAGTCGCCCGCCTTGAAGGTGGGGTTGTTGCAGGAGGTGAAGTCGATGCCCTGCGATCCGGCTCCCGGGATACGCTTGATCTGGTCGGACCCGGCCTGCACGAGGTTCATCGGAAGCGGCGAGTAGCCGAGCGCGGGGGCCTGCTGCTGACCCTCGCACAGCATGTACCGGGTGAAGGCGCCGAGGGTGGCGCCCTTCTCCTCGGTGAAGATGCCGCCGACCTCCGTCGGGATGATCATGTACGAGTAGCTCGAGAGCGGGTAGGCGCGCTTGTCGCCCGAGCTGTAGACGTTGTCGAGGTTCTGCGTGAGATCGGAGTTGATGCCGGCACTCAGCAGCGCGACCGCGACCGAGTTCGCGGTGGGCTCGATGTAGTAGCCCTGGGCGTTGAGCACCTTCGCCACGGGGAAGCCCGATTTGAGCGCGTACGAGTACTCGACGTAGGTGATCGCGCCCTCGCCGTAGTCCTGGCTGACGTAGCCGGCGACGCCGAGCGAGCCGTTCTGCGCCTTGCCTCCCGGCGGGGTCGGGAACTGCGACCTGAGCCCGGCCTTCCAGATCCCGGGGAACTGCTTCGACATCCAGAGCGTGAACTGGGCGCTCGTGCCGGACCCGTCGGAGCGCACGACGGGGGTGATCGTCTTGTCGGGCATCGCGAGGCCGGGGTTGTCCTTCTGCACGGCCGGGTCGTTCCACTTGGTGATCGCACCGGTGAAGATCTTGGTGATGACCTCGCCCGAGAGCCGCAGGTTGGTCACCCGTTTGCCGCTGATCTTGAGGTTGTACATGAACGCGGTGCCGCCCGCGACGATGGGCATGTACGCGTAGCCCCGCGGCGGGATCTCGGGGGCGGAGCCGTCTTCGGGGCTCGACTGGAACGGGATCTCGCTGACGGCGAAGTCGACGGTCCCGGCGATGAAGTCCCGCCGGCCCGCCGACGAGCCGACGCCCGAGTAGTTGACCGTCATGCCGTAGTTCGCGGCGACGTTCTTGCGCCACTGGTCGAGCGCGTTCTGCGACCAGGTGGAGCCCGTCCCGGTGATGGGGATGTAACTCGCCGCCGAGGCGGGGCCGGCGGATGCGGGCAGCACGCCGACGCCGACGGCGACGGCGAGCAGGGCGGCGGAGATCGCCCGGGCGGTGCGGTTCACGACGGGTCTGCCTTCTCGTGGGGGACGGGGGCGGGGGACTCGGATGGCGCGGTGCTCGATGCGGTGACGGGCGCCGCGCGCCGCGCCATGCGGTCCGCATCCCGCCGCGACGCCTCCTGCGCTCGCTGCTGCTGCCGCGGCGAGAGCTGGCCCGGCGGCCGTCCGCCGATCACGCGTGCGATGCCGAACAGCACCAGCACGAGCATCAGCAGCACGGCGGCGGTGCCGAAGCCGCGGGCGATCATCGTCGGCTCGGGCGAGCGCACGAAGTCGAACACCTGCAGCGGCAGCGAGATCATCGGGCCGGAGAACGGGTTGAAGCTGAGCACGGCGGTCACGCCCGAGGTCAGCAGCACGGGCGAGGTCTCGCCGATGCCGCGTGCCGTGCCGAGGATGACCGCCGTCACGAGCCCCGACCGCGCCGTCGGCAGCACGACGCCCCACACGGTGCGCCAGCGCCCGGCGCCGAGGGCGTACGACGCCTCACGGAGGTTGCCCGGCACCAGGCGCAGCACCACGTCGGCCGCCCGGATGACGATGGGCAGCATCATCACGGTGATCGCGAGCGCCGCGGCGAACCCGGAGCGCTGGTGCGTCACCAGCTGGATGACGGCGGCGTAGATGAAAAGCCCCGCGACGATCGACGGCAGCGCGGTCATGGCGTCGACGATCGTGCGGACGAAGCGCGCGAACCGCCCGCCGACCTCGTTGAGGAACACGGCCGTCGCGATGCCGAGCGGGATCGTGATCGCGAGCGCGATCGTGATCTGGATGAGCGTGCCGACGATCGCGTGGAGGATGCCGCCCTCGGTGAGCGGGTCGAGGGGACCGGCGAGCTCCATCGACTGGGTGAAGAAGTTGAGGTGCCAGAACGCGTCGCGGCCGCGCAGCAGCGCGAACACGACCACGAACACGAGCGCCCCGAACAGGATGGCGCCCGCCGACACGAGCAGCACCGTGGCGACGCGGTCGGCGATGCGCTGGCGGTCGCCGACGAGGGCCGTGAGGAGCACGTAGTACCCGAGGAACGCGAGGTAGGACACCACGATCCAGCCGACGACGCCCGTCAGCGGGGCGATCCATCCGAACAGCAGCGTCGAGGTGGCGAGCCCCGCGGCCGCCGCGCCGATCAGGTCGAACCGCTCCTCGAACGTCGCACGATGCAGACGTCGGCGCTCCCCCGTCTCCCCGACACGGTCCGGAACGGTCGTGCGGCGGGCCCCGCGCGGCGCGGACGCCGGCGCGGGCGGCGCCTCGAGCAGCGTGTCGCTCACGTCATCCCTCCGATTGGGCGCCCGAGCGCGAGCGCGCGACGATCGAGGACGCGGTGAAGTTGATGACCAGGGTCACCAGGAAGAGCACCAGACCGGCGGCCATGAGGGCCGAGAGGGCGAAGTCGCTCGCCTCGCCGTACCGCAGCGCGATGAGCGCCGACACCGAGTTCGAGCCCGACTTCAGCAGCTGCCAGTTGATGGTGAAGATCGGCGAGATGATCATGTAGACCGCGATGGTCTCCCCGAGCGCCCGCCCGAGGCCGAGCATCGTGCCGCCGATGATGCCCCCGCGGCCGAACGGCAGCACGACCGTGCGGATCATGCCCCACCGCGTCGCGCCGAGCGCGAGGGCGCCCTCCCGCTCGCCGATGGGGGCCTGCGAGAACGCCTCGCGCATGACCGAGGTCATCGTCGGCACGATCATGAGACCCACCACGATCCCCGCGATGAACGCCGACGAGGTGAAGGCGCTGTCCTCGGTGAGGGTGGCGCCGCTGTCGTCGGTGACGTCGAAGATCGGGATCCACCAGAAATAGGTGGAGATCCAGCGCGCCACCGGGATGACGTTGTCCTGCAGGAAGAACACGCCCCAGAGCCCGAAGACGATCGAGGGCACCGCCGCCATCAGGTCGACGAGCGCGACGAGTGTCGATCGCAGCCTCCCGCGCGCCACCTCCGAGAGCAGCAGCGCGGTGCCGAGCGCGAGGGGCAAGGCGGTGCACAGGGCGACGAGACCGATCGTCACCGTGCCGAACAGCACCGCCGCGACACCGAAGTGGCCCGTCTCGGGCGACCACTGCTGCTCGGTGAGGAACCCGAAGCCCGCGACCCGCAGAGCGTCGGTGGCCCGCAGGGTGAGGAACAGGCCCACCGCCAGCATCACCGACACGGTGATCGCGCCGGCCGCGTAGGCCGTGCGCCGGAAGACGGAGTCGGCGAGCGACGGCCGGGTGCCGAGAACCCGCGGGGAGGCGGGATCGCCGACGAGCATGATGCGCTCGACCACGTGCGAGCGGCCGGTCACGCGCGCTCCCGTGCGGGTGTCACCAGCTCCGGCTCCCGGCGCGGGTCGCGCGCGAGCCGCTCGAACGCCTCCCGCGCCGAGCGGAGCGAGTCGCGGCGGTCGCGCTCCATCGAGTACCAGCGCGCGCACGTCACCGCGGGCTGGCCATCGAAGAGCAGCATCCAGCCGTAGTCGCGCGTCGACTCGAGCCGCACCATCCGGGGCACCAGCTCCCCGCGCTCGTCCAGGAGCGCCTCCACGTGCTGCCAGCCCAGGTCGATGCTCGCGTAGGCGCGCGCGCCGCGCGCGAGAACCCGATGATTGCCCGCGGCGAGGTGCCAGAGGTACACGGGATCGGTTGCCTCGGCCGCAACCGGAACACCGGTCAGGCGGGAGAGGTGATGGGTCCACGAGGTCATCCGCGACTGATCGGCGGGATCGACGCGGAAGAACTGGAACCGGGCACCGGTCGACATCGCTCAGCTGCCTCGGGAGGTGGTGGCGGGCACCCGTCGGGTGGCGGGCGATGCGAGTCAATGCGCGCCGGCTGAACCAGGCCCCGCCGCCGGATGCACGCCCACCCTCACCGCGGTGAACAACGGGTGACGGTACCGCGGCGCACCGACGGCTCAGTCGCCGACGATGCGGGCGCCGTGCACGGGACCCGTGGCGCGCACGACGTTGAGCCTGGCCGCCGAGAGGGCGACCTGAAGCTCGAGAGCGGAGTCGACATCCGCCGTGAGGAAGGCGACCGTCGGACCCGAACCCGAGACGATGCCGGCGAGCGCGCCGTTCTGCTCGCCGAGCTCGAGCACCTCGGCGAGCGAGGGCTCGAGGTGCAGGGCGGGCGCCTGCAGGTCGTTGTGCAGCGCCTCGGCGAGCATGTGCGGGTCGCCCGCGCGCAGCGCCTGCAGCACGTTGGCGGCGACGCTCGGGCGCGGGTCGGCGGGGAAGATGTCCTGCGCGTGGCGGCGGCGATGCTCGTCGAGCTCGGCGTACACGGCGGGCGTCGAGAGGCCGAAGTCGGCGAGCGCGAGCACCCAGTGGAACTGCCCCTGCGCGAGCGCCGGCGAGAGCTCGTCGCCGCGGCCGGTGCCGATCGCCGTTCCCCCCGTGAGCGCGAACGGCACGTCGGCGCCGAGCTTGCGGGCGAGCTCGAGCAGCTCGTCGCGCGGCAGCTCGGTGCCCCACAGCGCGTCGCAGGCGAGGAGCGTGGCGGCCGCATCCGCCGATCCGCCGCCCATGCCGCCGGTCACGGGAACGTGCTTGTCGATCGCGATGCGCGCCCCGCCCGGGTACCCCGTGCGCGCGGCGAGCAGCCGGGCCGCCTTGATCGCGATGTTGGCGCCGTCGACCGGCACACGCGACAGCTCCACCGAGCCGTCGACCTCGACGGAGAAATCCGGCGCCTCGCTGACGCGCACTTCTTCGTAGAGCGACACCGCCTGGTAGGCGATCGCCACGTCGTGGTAGCCGGTGTCGTCGATCGCCCCCACCTTCAGGAAGACGTTGATCTTCCCCGGGGCCTTGACGTGCACCGATGCGCGCCCGGAGGTGGTCATTGCTCCACCCTAAGGGAGGTGGAACGCTCCGTTTACCGCGCCCTCGCGACCCGGAGGAAGTCGGCGACCGCGAGCTGCTCGCCGCGCGCCGTCGGGTCGACGCCCGCCGCCTCGAGGGTCGCGGATGCGGCGGCCGAGCCCCCGAGCACCTCGGCGAGCGACTGGCGCAGCATCTTGCGGCGCTGGCCGAACGCGGCGTCGACGAGCACGAAGACGGCGCGGCGTTCGGCATCCGTGCCGGGCGGATCCTCCCGGCGGAAGCGGACGAGCACGGAGTCGACGTTCGGCACCGGCCAGAACACCTGGCGGCTGATGGTGCCCGCGATCGACCAGTCGCCGTACCAGGCTGCCTTCACACTCGGCGAGCCGTAGACGCGCGAGCCGGGCGCCGCGGCGAGCCGGTGGCCGACCTCCGCCTGCACCATGACGAGCGCGCTCGTGAGGCTCGGCACCACCTCGAGCAGGTGCAGCAGCACCGGCACCGAGACGTTGTAGGGCAGGTTGGCGACGAGCGCCGTCGGCTCCCCCGGCACACCGTCGACGCGCAGCGCGTCGGCGGCGATCACCTCGAGCGGGGCGCCCGGCTGCATCGCCTCGACGGTGCGCGGAAGCTGCTCGGCGAGGCGCCGGTCGATCTCGATCGCGGTGACGCGGCATCCCGCCTCGAGCAGCCCCAGGGTGAGCGAGCCGAGCCCGGGGCCTACCTCGACGGCGTGCTCGCCGGGGGCGAGGGAGGCGATGCGCACGATCTTGCGCACGGTGTTGCCGTCGACGACGAAGTTCTGGCCGAGCTTCTTCGTGGGCTGCAGCTCGAGCGCGTCGGCGAGGTCGCGGATCTCGGCCGGGCCGAGCAGCGCGCTCATGCGTGGGGCTCGAACGGATGCGGCGGCGCGTCGACCGGCTCGTCGTCCCAGTGGCCGTAGACGAGCTCCGTGTTGGACGCGATCTGCGCGGCGAGCATCGACGCGTCCGTGCCGAGGTGCGCCGCCATCGCCCGCAGGGTGTGCGGGATGAGGTACGGCGCGTTCGGCCGGCCGCGGAACGGCGTCGGCGTGAGGTAGGGCGCGTCCGTCTCGACCAGGATGCGCGACCGCGGGACCACCTCGAGCGCCTCACGGAGTCCGGCCGCGTTCTTGAAGGTGACGGTTCCCGCGAAGGAGAGGAACCATCCGCGCTCCGCCACGAGCTGCGCGAACGCGGCGTCGCCCGAGAAGCAGTGGAAGACGACGCGCTCGGGCGCCCCCACCCGGTCGAGCACCTCCACCACCTCGCGGTGCGCGTCGCGGTCGTGGATCTGCAGGGCGAGGCCGTGCGCCTTCGCCAGCTCGATGTGCGCCTCGAAGGAGCGGTACTGGGCGTCGCGTCCCGACTCGTCGGTGCGGAAGAAGTCGAGCCCCGTCTCGCCGATCGCCCGCACGCGCGGGCGGGACGCGAGCTCGTCGATGCCGGCGAGGTGGTCGTCGAGCAGCCCCTCGGCGAGCAGCTGCGGCGCGTCGTTCGGATGGATCGCGACGGCCGCGAGCACGCGCGGCTCGACGGAGGCGATCTCGGCGCTCCACCGCGAGGTGACGAGGTCGGTGCCCACCTGCACGACGCCCTTCACACCCACCGCGGAGGCGCGATCGAGGTGCTCGCGGTAGTCCAGCGGCTCGCCCGAGTCGGCGACCTCGAGGTGCGTGTGGTTGTCGTACACCGGCACCACGAGCGCCTCGGGCAGGGGCGGGTAGTCCCGGGGCGGCCCCTCCGGGGCCTCCCTCGCGCGCAGGAACGCGTCGGTCACGCGGCTCCCGCGTCCGCCGGCGACTCCTCGATCCGCGGGAACAGCGGCTCGAGCGCCCGGACGACCGACCCCGGCTGCAGGGCGCCCCAGGCGCCCGCCTCGCGGATCCGCTGCCCGGCGAGCGGGCCGAGCACGTCCTCCGCGCCGAGCGCCGACCACAGCTTCGTCGTCGCCTGCGGCATGACGGGCGCGAGCAGCACCGCGAGCGCGCGCAGCCCCTCGGCGGCCGTGTACAGCACGGTGCCGAGCCGCGCGCGGGTCGACTCGTCCTTCGCGAGCACCCACGGCTCCTGCTCGGTGATGTAGCCGTTGAGCTCGTCGACGATCGTCCAGACGGACGCGATGGCCTCGTTGACGGCGAAGCGCTCGATCGCGGCGTCCGCGTCGGAGGCGGCCTGGGCCACCACGCGCTGCACCGCGAGGTCGGCCTCCGTGTACCCGGCGTGCGCCGGCAGCACGCCGTCGTAGTACCGGCCGACCATCGCCACGACACGCGAGGCGAGGTTGCCGAAGCCGTTGGCGAGCTCGGCCTGGTAGCGGGCGGAGAGGTCCTCCCAGCTGAACGAGCCGTCCTGGCCGAAGGTGATCGCGCGCAGGAAGTAGTAGCGGAACGCGTCCGAGCCGAAGGTGTCGGTGATCTGCTCGGGCGCGATGCCGGTGAGCTTCGACTTCGACATCTTCTCGCCGCCGACCAGCAGCCAGCCGTGGCCGAACACCTTGTGCGGCACGGGGAGACCCGCGGCCATGAGCATGGCGGGCCAGATGACGGCGTGGAAGCGGGCGATGTCCTTGCCGACGAGGTGGTAGGCGGGCCAGCGGCGCGCGAACTGCTCCTCGTCGGTTCCGTAGCCGACGGCGGTGATGTAGTTGAGGAGGGCGTCGAACCACACGTACACGACGTGCGTCGGGTCCCATGGCACCTTGATGCCCCAGTCGAAGCTCGACCGCGAGATGGAGAGGTCGGCGAGGCCCTGCCGCACGAACTGGATGATCTCGTTGCGCACGCTCTCGGGCTGTACGAAGTCGGGCTGGGTCTCGTAGAGGTCGAGCAGCGCGTCGGTGAACTGGCTCATCCGGAAGAAGTAGTTCTTCTCCTTGAGGATCTCCACGGGGCGGGAGTGGATGCGGCACACCAGCTGGCCCGCGTAGTCCCCCGTCTCCGGGGTGTCGAGGTCGTCGAGCTGCTTGTACTCCTCGCAGCCGACGCAGTAGTAGCCCTCGTACTCGCCGGAGTAGATGAAGTCGTCGTCGTAGAGCTTCTGCAGGAACAGGGCCACCGCATCCTCGTGGCGCGGCTCCGTGGTGCGGATGAAGTCGTCGTTGGCGATGTCGATGGTCTTCAGCAGCGGCAGCCACGCGGACTCGACGAGCCGGTCGGCCCACTGCTTCGGCTCGACGCCGTTCGCGACGGCGGTGCGCAGGATCTTCTGACCGTGCTCGTCGGTGCCGGTCAGCAGCCAGGTGTCGTCGCCCGCCTGGCGGTGCCAGCGCGCGAGCACGTCGGCCGCGACCTCCGTGTACGCGTGGCCGATGTGCGGCACGTCGTTGACGTAGAAGATCGGGGTCGTGATGAAGAAGCTCTCGCCGGACGGCATGGCCTCGAGTCTATTCGGCCCCTCGTCCACATGACGGCCCCACCGGCTCCCGTTGGTCGCACCCGCGCCGCAACTGCGGGAGGCGGATGCCACCCCCGGGCGAGCCTGCCGCCCGCTCAGCTCCGCAGCGCGGCCTCGTAGAGCTCGCGGCGGCTGAGGCCCGTGGCCTCGGCGACCTCGGCGGTCGCCTCCTTGAGGCGGGCGCCGGATGCCGTGAGTGCGCGCACCTGCGCGAGCGCGTCGTCGAAGGATGCGGTGGCGGGCTCCGCCCCGGCGACCACGATGACGAGCTCCCCGCGGGTGCCCTCGGCGAAGCGCTCGGCGAGCTCGGCGAGGGTGCCGCGCGCGACCTCCTCGTGCAGCTTGGTGAGCTCGCGGCACACGGCGGCGCGACGACCAGGGCCGAAGGCGGCGGCGAGGTCGGCGAGCGCGGCCGCGATGCGGTGCGGGGACTCGAAGAAGACCAGCGTGCGCTGCTCGGCCGCGAGGGGGCGGAGCGCGGCGAGCCGGCCCTTGCGCGGCAGGAAGCCCTCGAAGCAGAAGCGGTCGGTCGGCAGTCCCGACACCGCGAGGGCGGTGAGCACGGCGGACGGACCCGGGATCGCGGTCACGGCGACCCCCGCATCCGCCGCAGCCGCGACGAGCGGGAAGCCGGGGTCCGAGACGGTGGGCATGCCGGCATCCGAGAGCACGAGCAGGTCGCCGTCGCGTGCGAGCTCCACGAGCTCCGCCGCCCGGGCCGTCTCGTTGTGCTCGTGCAGCGCCACGAGCCGCGGGCGGTTCTCGATCCCGAGCGCGCGCAGCAGCTGCACCGTCGTGCGGGTGTCCTCCGCGGCGATCACCTCCGCGTTCTCGAGCGCCTCCACGAGCCGGCGGGAGGCGTCGCCCAGGTTGCCGATGGGCGTCGCCGCGAGGATGATCACCCGCCCATCCTCCCCCGCGCCCCCTCCCTCTGCCAGAAATGCAGGAGATACCGGCAGCCTGCAGCGTCCGCGCCGAGGCTTCCGCACCACCGGTGCCGGTGCTCCTGCATTTCTGGCGCTCAGGAACGGGTGCGGGGGCGCGGATACGATGCCCGCATGGATGAGCGCGCGGTCGAGTTCGAGCGCGCCCTCCACGGGCCCGAGGAGCGGACGCCGCCCGAGCCGACCGGCTCGCGCCTCGACGACGCCTGGCAGCGCTGGATGGCCGACCCCCGCATCCGCCGCGCCTGGGACTGGGGCGCGCCCGCCGCCGTGCTCGCCGTCGCGGCCGCCACGCGCCTCGTCGGGCTCGACCATCCGCACCAGATCGTGTTCGACGAGACCTACTACGTGAAGGACGCGTACACGCTCTCCCACCTCGGCTACGAGGCGCGCTGGCCCGACAAGGCGAACGAGTCGTTCGCGGCGGGCGACCCCGACGTGTACCTCACCGACGGCTCGTTCATCGTGCACCCGCCGCTCGGCAAGTGGATCATCGCGGCGGGCATGGCCGTGTTCGGCACCGACAGCGCGTTCGGATGGCGCGTGGGCATCGCCGTCGTCGGCATCCTGCTCGTCGCGCTCACGATGCTCGTCGCGAAGCGGCTGTTCGCCTCCACCACGTTGGCCGTGCTCGCGGGCGGCCTCATCGCGATCGACGGCAACGCGATCGTCATGAGCCGGGTGTCGCTGCTCGACACCGGGGTGGCGTTCTTCGCGCTGCTGGGCGCCTACTTCGTGCTCGTGGACCGCGGATGGGTCTCCCGCCGCATCGACGCCTGGGTCGCCGACCGCCGCGCGGAAGGCCGCCCCCCGGGCCACGGCCCCGTGCTGTGGGCGCGGCCGTGGCTGATCGCCGCAGCCCTCGCCTTCGGCTGCGCCGCGAGCGTCAAGTGGAACGGCTTCTACTTCCTCGCGGTCTTCGGCCTCTACACGGTGATCGCGGACGCGTTCCTGCGCAAGCGGGCCGGCATCCCGAGCTGGGGGATCGCGGCGGCGCTCCGCCAGGGCCCCGCGAACTTCGTGCTGCTCGTGCCGCTCGCGTTCGCGGTCTACGTGGCGAGCTGGTGGGGCTGGTTCACGAGCGACGGCGGCTACTACCGGCACTGGATCGAGACGGGCGGGGGGACGGCCTGGGACGGCCCGCTCGCCTGGGTGCCGGTGAGCCTCCAGAACTGGTGGCACTACCAGGCGTCGATCCTGAACTTCCACGCCGGGCTCTCGACACCGCACGACTATCAGGCGAACCCGCTCACCTGGCTGTTCCTCGTGCGGCCGACGAGCATGTACTACGAGAACCTCGGCGGCGGCACGGCGGGCGCGATCCTCGACATCGCGAACCCGTTCATCTGGTGGGGTGCGACGGCGGCGCTCGGCTTCCTCTGCGTGCGCGTCGTGCGGAGGCTGCGCCGCGGACGGCCGGTGGCGACGGATGCGTTCATCCTGACCGGTGTGGCCGCCGGCTACCTGCCGTGGCTGCTGTACCTGAACCGCACCGTCTTCCAGTTCTACACGATCGCCTTCGAGCCGTTCATGGTGCTCGCGCTGACCGCCGCGCTCGCCGCCGTCGCCGGCTCCCGGAGCGACCCGGCCGGCCGCCGCAGGACCGGACTCATCACGGTGGGCGTCTACCTCGGCGTCGTGGTGCTGACCTCCGTCTTCTTCTGGCCGATGTGGACCGGCACGCCCGCGCCCGTGTGGTTCCTGCAGCTGCACTACTGGCTCGGCAGGTCGTGGATCTGAAACACGCCGCAACACGTCCGGGCCCGCCGGTAGCCTGAACGGATGCCAGACAGCGACGCCGACGCGCCCGCCGCCCCCGGCTCCGACCACGCCTGGGGCTTCCGCACCCGCGCCATCCACGCCGGCAACATCCCCGACGCCGTGCACGGCTCGCGCGCCCTGCCGATCTACCAGTCGAGCGCCTTCGTCTTCGACGACACCGCGGATGCCGCGGCCCGCTTCGCGCTGCAGAAGTACGGCAACATCTACTCCCGCCTCGCGAACCCCACGGTCGCCTCCTTCGAGGAACGCATCGCCTCCCTCGAGGGCGGGCTCGGGGCGGTCGCCACGGCGTCCGGCCTCTCGGCGGAGTTCATCACCTTCGCGTCGCTCGCGGGCGCGGGCGACCACATTGTCGCGGCGTCGAGCCTCTACGGCGGATCCGTCACCCAGCTCGACGTGACCCTGCGCCGCTTCGGGGTCGAGACGACGTTCGTGACGGGCACCGACCCGGCCGACTACGCGGCCGCGATCACCGAGAAGACGAAGCTCATCTTCGTCGAGTCGATCACCAACCCCTCGGGCGACATCGCCGACCTGGAGGGACTCGCCGAGGTCGCGCACGCGCATCACCTGCCGCTCATCGTCGACTCGACCGTCGCGACGCCGTACCTCAACCGGCCCATCGAGTGGGGGGCGGATGTCGTCATCCACTCCGCCACGAAGTTCCTCGGCGGCCACGGCACCACCCTCGGCGGTGTCGTCGTGGAGTCGGGCCGCTTCCACTGGGCGAACGAGCGCTTCCCGCTCTTCGACCAGGAGGTGCCGAGCTACGGCGGCCTCAACTGGCACGGCAACTTCGGCGAGTACGCCTTCCTCACGCGCCTGCGCGCCGAGCAGCTGCGCGACATCGGCCCCGCCCTCTCACCGCACTCGGCGTTCCTGCTCGCGCAGGGCGTCGAGACGCTGCCGTTCCGTATGCAGGCGCACGTCGAGAACGCCCGCAAGGTCGCCGAGTTCCTCGCCGCCGACGACCGCATCGAGTTCGTCAACTGGGCGGGCCTGCCGACGCATCCGCACCACGAGCGGGCGAAGCGCTACTTCCCCGCGGGCCCCGGCGCCGTGTTCAGCTTCGGCGTGAAGGGTTCGGCGTCGCGCGACTCCCGCAGCGTGGGGCGAACCTTCATCGAGTCGGTCGAGCTCGCGAGCCACCTTGCCAACATCGGCGACGCGAAGACGCTCGTCATCCACCCGGCGTCGACCACCCACGCGCAGCTCACCGAGCAGCAGCTGCTCGACGGCGGCGTGCTGCCGGGGCTCGTGCGCATCTCGGTGGGCATCGAGGATGCGGACGACATCCTGTACGACCTCGACCGGGCGCTGACGATCGCCACCCAGGGAGAATGACCCCATGAGCGCAGCCACCGCATCCGCTGACCTCGAGCGCCGGGTTGAGCCCGCCGAAACCACCGTCAACCTGCAGAACGGCCTCTCCTGCTCGATCCCCTCCGACTCGCCGCTCGCGAAGCTGCTGCGCTCGAAGCGCACCTGGATCGGGCCGAGCGCCCAGGAGCGCCTCGGCATCCTGCGCCGCGCGAAGTCGGTGGCGATCGTGGGCGCCTCGCCGAACCCCGCGCGCTCCTCGTACTTCGTCGCGACCTACCTGCAGCAGTCGAGCGACTACGACCTCTACTTCGTGAACCCGAACGCGACCGAGATCCTCGGGCAGCCCGTGTACAAGTCGCTCGCCGAGCTGCCGGTCGTGCCCGACATCGTCGACGTGTTCCGGCGCGGCAGCGACATCCCGCAGGTGATCGACGAGGTCGTCGCGGTGGGCGCGAAGACGGTCTGGGTGCAGCTCGGCATCTGGAACGAGGAGGCCGCCTACTACGGCGAGTCGAAGGGCCTCACGGTCGTCATGGACCGTTGCATCAAGGTCGAGCACGCCCGCTTCCACGGGGGGCTGCACCTGCTGGGCTTCGATACCGGCCAGATCACGTCCCGCAAGACGCTCCGCTGAGCGCATCGCGCGCGACGCTGCGCGGGGCGACGCGCGGTTGCGTCACCCGCGGGCGGCGACTCGCGATTTCTGGGCGAGAAATGCAGGAGATCCGAGGCGCAGGACGGCGCCTGCGCCGTGCCGACGGGCGCACCCGCGGTCGCCTCCTGCATTTTCGACCTTCCGGCGGATGAGTTCGACGACCGCGTTACCCGATGTTGCGGACGCGCCCTCCGCATCCGCCGACCCGGGCTAGCGTGCTCGCATGACCGCTGAGCTCGTGTCCCCGCTCGTCTCCACCCAGTGGCTCGCCGACCACCTCGGCGGCGAGGGGTTGCTCGTCGTCGACGCCTCGGTCGCGAACTTCACCCAGCCGAACGGCCGCACCGGCTACCTGAGCGGCCACGAGCAGTACCTGCTCGAGGGGCACGTGCCGGGCGCCGTCTTCGCCGACCTCATCGAGGAGTTCTCCGACCCAGAGGGCGCGTACCCCTTCACCCGCCCGGACGCCGCGCGCTTCGCCGCCGCGGCCGGCGCGCTGGGCGTGGGCGACGGCACGACCGTCGTCGTCTACGACACGGCGGTCGGCCAGTGGGCGGCACGACTCTGGTGGCTGTTCCGCGCCTTCGGATACGACCGCGTCGCCGTGCTCGACGGCGGACTGAAGAAGTGGGCGGCGGAGGATCGCGAGCTCGCGCTCGGCCACGTCGAGCCGGCGCGTGCCGTATTCACGGCGGAGCCGCGCCCCGAGCTGTGGGCGGAGAAGGCGGATGTCGAGGCCGTCGTGCGCGGGGAGCGCGAGGCCGCGCTCGTCTGCTCCGTCCCCCCGAAGGAGTTCACGGGCGAGGTCGTCTCCCGCCCGCGGGCCGGCCACATCCCCGGATCCACGTCGGCCCCCGCGGGGCTGCTCGTCGACCGCGAGCACAACACGCTGCTCGAGCCGGACGCCCTGCGAGAGCGGCTCGCCCCCGCCCTCGGGGCACCGCAGGTCATCACCTACTGCGGTGGCGGGATCGCCGCCGCGTCGAGCGCGCTCGCGCTCACGCTGCTCGGCGAGCGCTCGGTCGCCATCTACGACGGTTCGCTCAACGAGTGGGTGGCCGACCCCGACGCGCCCCTCGTCACGACATAACCGGGCTCGTCCCGTCGAGCCGCCACCACCGTGAGGCGCGGATGGCGGGGCCGGGTCAGGCCAGCTGCCGCCCGAGCTCCGCCGCGTCCGTCGTCGGGAGGCGGCATGTGAAGCCCTCGCAGAGGTAGGCGGTGGCGCGGCCGCCGCGGGAGACGCGGTCGCCGAAGAGCGCGAAGCCCGATGCGGCGAGCGCGCCCGCCTGCTCCTCGGTGACGATCGCCAGCGTGCGGCCGGGCCGAGCCCAGGCGCGCGCGACGGCGAGCAGCGCGTCGTCGGCCGGTGCCGTGCCCGGGGTCACCACCACGAGCTCGATGAGCGGCGCCGCGAGGCGCGCGGCGACCGCGAGGGTCGCCCCGTACGCGATGGGCCGCTCGAGCGCCGGAGCGAGGCTCGGGGCGATCGCCCGCTCGGCGAGCGCCAGGTAGCCGGGGTCGACGAGCGCGCCGAGCCGGGCCGCGGCATCCGCGAGCAGCGCCGCCCCCGACGGCGCCGCGCCCTCGGTGCGGTCGGCGTCGACCGTGATGCCGTGCGCCGCGAGCACCGGGTCGCCGCCGCCGGGCACCGCGACGGCATCCGCGGTGACGCACGCGTCGACGAGCTCGCGCGCGAGCGCCGCCCTCCCCGCGTCGCCCGTCGCGAGCGCGAGCCGGAGCAGGCCGCCCGCGAGGCCGCCGTAGTCCTCGAGGGTCGCGGCGGCGTCCGACACGCGCCCCTCGAGGCTCGCGCGCCGCAACCGCGGACCCTCGGGCGTGCGGTCGAGGTGCACGGCGAGCACGGCGTCCGCGGCGGCGGCGGCCGCGTCGATCCAGTCGGGGCGGGCGAACCGCACGCCGGCATCCGCGAGCGCGCCGACGGCGAGGCCGTCGAGGCCCGCGAGCACCTTGGCGTCGAGCGCGGGCGGGGGTTGCGCGGCGCGGCCGGCGGCGTCGAGCGCGTAGTAGCCGCCCTCGCTGCGGGCGCCGTCGACGAGGCTCTCCGAGTCCTGGGCGGCTGCGAACGCGCCGCCGGGCAGGCGCAGCACCCCGAGCAGGAAGCCGGCGACGGCATCCGCTCCCGCCTCGTCGCCGTGCGCGGTGGCGAGGTCGAGCAGCTGCGCGTTGTCGGACAGCATGCGTTCGTAGTGCGGCTCGGTCCAGTCGCGGCGCACGGCGTAGCGGAAGTAGCCGCCCTCGACGGGGTCGCGCAGCGCCGCGGTCGCGGCGTACAGGCGGTCGCCGAGGGCCGCGGCTACGGTGTCGCCGCGCGCCGCGCGCTCGGCGAGGAAGGCGAGCACGGGCGCGTTGGGGAACTTCGCGTCGGTGCCGAAGCCGCCGAACCCGGGGTCCTCGAAGGAGGCGAGCTCGGCGACCGCGGACGCCAGCTGCGCGTCGGTCGGGAGGCTCGTCTCCCCCTGCTCGGGCCGCGCCGCGAGCGCCTCCGCGACGGCGGCGCCGGTGGCCTCGACCTCGTCGCGGCGCTCGGACCACGCCTCCGCGATCGCCTCCAGCACCTGACGGAACGACGGCACCCCGCGTACGGGCTGGGGCGGGAAGTAGGTGCCGGCGTAGAAGACGCGCCCCTCGGGCGTCGCGAAGACGGTGAGGGGCCAGCCGAGCTGCGGCGTGAACGCGGATGCGGCGGCGAGGAACGCCGCGTCGACGTCGGGATGCTCCTCCCGGTCGACCTTGATCGCGACGAGGTGCTCGTTCAGGTACTCGGCGATGGCGGTGTCGGAGAACGACTCGCGCGCCATGACGTGGCACCAGTGGCAGGTGGCGTAGCCGATCGACACGAGAACGGGGACGTCGCGGCGGGCGGCCTCGGCGAAGGCGTCCGGGCCCCACGGCCACCAGTCGACGGGGTTGCCGGCGTGGGCCCGCAGGTAGGGGCTGACGGCTTCCTCGAGGCGGCGTCCCATCCTTCACAGGCTACGCGCGAATGGCTTTTCCACAGATTTCGAGAATCGCTCGCATGGATCTTCCCTGACTGCTAAAAATGGGCGCCAGGCCTGATTCATCACGCCTGCGTCATCACCACCCAACCGAAGGAGTCCCCCCGATGACCGTCCTCTCCCCCTCGCCCGCGCTGCGCGCCGGCATCCGCCTCGACCTCGCGGCACGGTCCGCGGCGGATCGCGTCGCGACGGCGCTCGGCGACCGCCTCGCCCGCCCGCGACGCGGGTCCGTCACCAACGAGGTCGCACCGCTCATCCTCATCGCCGTCATCGCGGTGGCGGGCGCACTCGCGCTCGTCGCGCTCATCGGTGCCGTCGCCGCTTGGGTCTTCTACTGCCAGTCGAGGTTCGGCGGCAACTACTGGCCCGCGGTCAACTGGCCGAGCCAGAGCGGCGGTCTCTTCTACCTCGCCTGCAAGCGGGTCTGACCCGGTGACCGTGCTGCTCGACGCCCGCGGCATCACGCTCCTGCGGGGGTCCCGCCGGGTGCTGCAGCCGGTCGACCTGCGGGTCCGGGCAGGGCGATCCCACGCCCTGCTCGGACCCAACGGGGCCGGCAAGACCACGACCCTCTCCCTGCTCACCGGCCTGCTGCCGCCGAGCGGCGGGCGCATCGAGGTGGACGGCATCGACATCCGGGAGCCCGCCGCGCGCTCCCTCATCGGCTACGCGCCCGACGACCTCCCGCTGCCCGGCGCGCTCACCGGGTCCGAGTACCTCGCCCTCCACGACCGGCTGCGCCGGCGCGACGACGCGGACCGCGCCGACGCCCTCACGACGCTGCTCGGCATCCGCGACGCGCTCGGGCGGCAGATCGCCGAGTACTCGCACGGGATGCGGCGCAAGCTGCAGTTCACCGCCGCCGTCATGCACGACCCCCTCGTCCTCGTGCTCGACGAGCCCTACCGCGGTCTCGACCCGCACTCCGCGGCGCTCGTGCGGCGCTACCTCGACGGGATCGTCGCGGCAGGGCGCTCCGTGCTCGTCGCCACCCACGACCTGCTGCGGGCCGAGCGCGACAGCGACCGGGTCTGGCTCATCGACGCAGGCCGGCTCGTCGCCGAGGGCACGCCCGCCGAGGTGCGCGACGCGGCCGGCGCGCGCGACCTCGAGGACGCCTTCTCACGCCTCACCCGCACCGAGCTCGACACCGCCGCCGAAGACGCCCTCCTGCGCGAGGTGCTCCCGGCACCGGAGGCGGCATCCGACCCCGAACCCGACCCCGCATCCCCCGAAAGGCAGCTCCCATGATCCGCACCGTCGTCGTCGCCCTCCTGGCGGGCCTCGCCACCGGCGTCTTCGGCCTCATCATCGCCTGCGTCGCGTGCCTCGCGATCGCCTTCGCCACGCGCAGCGAGGTCACGCTGCCCGGGATGTTCCACGCCGAGTTCGTCACGATCGACGGCGCGCCGCAGCTCGGCTTCCTGCCCGACTGGGGCGGCATGGCGGTCGCACTCGCCGCGTGGACCGCGCTCGCCGGGCTGCTCGGCGTGCTCGCCGCCCACCGCGCGCACGAGCGGCAGATCCGCACGGAGGAGCAGCTCGGTGCGGAGGAGTGAGCCCCTCGCCGGAGCAGGGGCGCTGGCGCGCGCGTCGTGGGTCGTCTGGCGGCGGCACACCGCGAGCAGCCTCGGCGTCCGTCCGCGGGCGGTCGATGCGGGCATCGCGCTCGGCCTCGTCCTGTGCGCCGGGCTCGCGGGCCTCGTCTCCACCGTGATCCTCGGCGCCTTCGCGGCGACGGGGGATCTGCCCGCCGACGTCGACCGCATCCCGTTCACGCGCATCACGGCGGCGGGCGCCGTGCTCGCCGCCGCGCTGCCGCAGCTGCTGCTCGCGGCGACGCGCCCGCGCTCCACCGCGCTCGGCGACCTCGCATCGGTGCTGCCGGTCGGCGTCGCGGCCCGCACCACGGGTGAGCGGATGCCGACCGTGCTGCTGGGGTTCGCGTTCGCGGTCGTGCTCGCGGCACCCCTCGGCGTCTTCCTGCTCAACCTGCTCGGAGCACAGCCCGCCCGCGCCGCGGGGGCGGTGGGCGCGCACCTCGTGCTGCTGGCGGCGGTGGCGCTCGCGTGCCCCGCCGCGTTCGAGCTGCTGTACGGGCTCGCCTGCCGGATGCGGCTCCCGCACGGCTACGCCACCGGGATCGCCGCCGTCGTGCTCCTCGTGGCGATCGCCGCGCTCTGCGGGCCGTTCCTCGTGCCGCGCCCCCTCCCCGAGGCACCGTTCCCGCTCTCCCCCGTCGAGGCGACGGCGCAGCTGGCCGCCACGGTCGACCCGGCGCGCGCCGCCGTCGCCGGTGGCGTGCTCCTCGCCTGGACCTCGGTCGCCCTCGCGCTCGGGGTGGTCGCCGCGCGGCATCCGACCCGCGTGCCCGCCGCCGAGTACACCCGCATCCTCACGGGCGCCCGGCTCCCGCGGGGCGTCCGCGCGGCAGGCGTCGCCGTGCACGCGCTCGCCCTCGTGCGGCTCCCGCAGTTCCTCATCCTCGGTCTCGGATCCGTCGTGCTCGCGATCGCGCTCGCCACCCCGGCCGCGCGCGAGCTGTCGGCGCTCACCGAGCCGTTCACGGGCGTACCCCTCGTCGCTCCGTTCGCGATCGGGATGTTCGCGTTCGGGCTCACGCACGGCACCTCCTGGTGGGTGCGCGGCATCGGTTCCGACGCGCGTCGGATCACCGGGCAGCGACTCCTCGCCTCGGCCGTCGTCGGCGCGGTGCCCGCAGCCGCCGCAGCCGCCGTCCTGGTCGGGACGGGCACGACCTCCGTCGGCACCGCCGCGCAGCGGCTCGCCGCAGGGGTCGTGCTGTGCCTCGCCGCGTCGCTCGGCGGCATCCTGGTGCCGTGGTCGCAGCAGAGCCCGCTGTCGACGACCCTGACGAGCGCGGTGTCGTTCGCGCTCTTCGCGCTGGCTGTGGTGCCCCTGCAGCTCGCGGTCGACGGATGGGCACCGCCCGCCGCCGAGGCGGCGCTCGCGGCATCCGCTCTGCTCCTCGCGGCGGCGTGGGCCGCCGTCACGAGGCGACCGCGCGTCGACGACCTGACGATCGCGTGAGCGGCGGTTCGCGGGCGCTGCCGCCCGGGCTGGGGCCGGCCCTCGCGCGGGCATTGGGCGTCATCGCGCGAGCCGACGGGGCCGTGCTGGCCGGCCTCGCGCTGCTCGTCGCCATCACGGCGGCGACGGGGCTCCCGGTCGTGGCGCACGGGATCGCGCTGATCGCCCTCGTGCTGCTCGCGAACGCGGTCCACGAGCTCGGCCACCTCGTCGCCTACCGGATGCTCGCACCGCACGGGCGGGCGGTATTCGCCTACGACGGAATGCGGGGCGCCCTCACGCGCGAGCCGCTCCCCCGGCGGCGCGACCGCGCGGTGACCGCCGCCGGGCCGCTCGCACCCCTCGTGCTCGCCCTGTGCGCGACGCCCCTCGCGGCTCTGTTCCCCGCCGAGGTCGTCGGCGCCGGCATCATCGCCGTCGGCCACCTGCTGGGGCTCGCGCTGCCGACCGCCGATCGCCGAGCCTGGCGCGAGGCCGCCCCCTCCCCCAACGCGGATCCCGCCCCTACACTCGGCGCATGACCACCCACGTGACGTACATCGGCGGCCCGACGGCGCTCGTCGAGCACGCCGGGCTGCGGATCCTCCTCGATCCCACCTTCGACGCGCCGCGCCACTACGCCGACGACGAGCTCACGAAGACCGCCGGACCGGGCCTGCCGGCATCCGCCGTCGACCCCGTCGACCTCGTGCTGCTCTCCCACCACGGCCACGCCGACAACTTCGACGAGGCGGGCCGAGAGCTCGCGCTGCGCAGCCCCCTCGTGCTCTCGCTGCCCGAGGCCGCGGCGGAGCTCGGCGCACCGGTCGTCGGCCTCACGCCCTGGCAGTCGTACGAGCTGGGCGAGGTGACCGTGACCGCCCTCCCCGGGCGACACGGTCCCCGGGTGCTCGCCTCGCGCATCGGGCCCGTGACGGGCTTCCTCGTGACCGCGCCCGGCGAGCCGTCGCTCTACGTCTCGGGCGACAACTCCTCCCTCGGGCTCGTGCACGAGCACGCCACGCGAATCGGCCCCGTCGACATCGCGATCCTCTTCGCGGGAGCCGCGCGCGTCGCGCCGCTCCCCGTCGCCCTCACCCTCACCTCCGCGAAGGCCGCCGAGGCGGCCCGGATGCTGGGGGCGCGCCGCGTCGTCGGACTGCACGTCGAGGACTGGGCGCACTTCTCCGAGAGCCGTGCCGACCTCGAGAAGGCCTTCTCCGACGCGGGCCTCGCCGAGCTCCTGGTCTCGACCCCGCGCGGTGAGCGGATCGCCCTCGCCCTCTAGCCCGAGGCGTCATTTCGTGTCGCGTGTCGCCTGCGCGACGCGACACGAAGTGACGCCTCAGCTCAGAAGGTGGCCGTGTCGGGGTTCGACCCCACGCGCTGCCCACGGTCGAGGGCGTCGATGGCGGCCAGCTCGTCCGGCGTCAGCTCGAAGCCGAAGACGTCGAAGTTGGCCGCCATCCGCTCCCGCGAGTTCGACTTGGGGAACACGATGATGCCGTGCTGCAGGTGCCAGCGGATGACCACCTGCGCGGGGCTCACGCCGTGGGCTGCCGCCGCGTCCTGCACCGCCTGCTCGCCGAAGAGCTCGTACTTGCCCTGGCCGAGCGGTCCCCACGCCTCGGTGCGGATGCCGAGCGGCTCGCTGAAGGCGCGCAGCTCCCGCTGCTGGAACGCGGGGTGCAGCTCGACCTGGTCGACCGCCGGCACGGTGCCCGACTCGGCGATCACGCGCTCGAGGTGCGGCCGGTGGAAGTTCGAGACGCCGATGGATCGCGTCTTGCCGTCGGCGCGCAGCTGCTCGAGGGCCAGCCAGCTCTCGACGTAGCGGTCGAGGTCGGGACGCGGCCAGTGGATGAGGTAGAGGTCGACGTGCTCCAGCCCGAGCTTCTCGAGGCTCAGGTCCATCGCGTCGAAGGCCGAGCGGGTGCCCTGGTCGGAGTTCCACAGCTTCGTCGTGATGAACAGCTCGTCGCGCGGGATGCCCGACTTCTCGATCGCCCGACCGACGCCCACCTCGTTGCCGTAGACCGCCGCGGTGTCGATGTGGCGGTAGCCGACCTCGAGCGCGTCCGACACGATCCGCTCGGTCTCGTCGGGGTCGACCTTGAACACGCCGAAACCGAGCTGGGGGATGGTGTTGCCGTCGTTGAGTGCGAGCTGGGGAACCGTCATGCCCCCATCCTGACACCCGCCGGGCGGCCGGTGCCGGGCCGGGAAGCCGCGACTTCGTGACACCCGCGGAACTTCGCGGGAAGTTTTCTCCGCCGCTCACCCGGGTACGGGAGCCCCGCGCCTCCTAGAGTCGGAGGAGTCACCCGAGCAGGAGCCACCATGACCCGAATCGGCATCGTCGCCGAACCCGCGGGGGAGAACCGCGTCGCGGTCTCCCCCGCGACGGCGGCGCGCATCATCACACTCGGCTACACCGTCAGCGTCGAACGCGGGGCGGGGGCGGCATCCTCCTTCCCCGACGACGCCTACGCAGCCGCGGGGGCGACGCTCGTCGACCGCGGCACGGCGTGGGCCGCGGATGTCGTGCTCGCGATCACCCCGCCCGCACCGGCGGACATCGCGCGGCTCCGCGCCGGTGCGACCTTCGTGGGGCTGCTGAGCCCCGCCCTGCGCCCGGAGCTGCTCGAGCAGCTCGCCGCCCGCGGGGTGACCGCGCTGGCCCTCGACGCGGTGCCGCGCATCTCGCGCGCGCAGTCGATGGACGTGCTGAGCTCGATGGCCAACATCGCGGGCTACCGCGCGGTCGTCGAGGCGGCGAACGAGTTCGGACGCTTCTTCACCGGCCAGGTGACCGCGGCGGGCAAGGTTCCGCCCGCGAAGGTGCTCGTCGCGGGCGCCGGCGTCGCGGGCCTCGCCGCGATCGGTGCGGCCTCGAGCCTGGGGGCCATCGTGCGGGCGACCGACCCGCGCCCCGAGGTCGCCGACCAGGTGCGCTCGATCGGGGGCCAGTACCTCGAGGTCGTCGTGCCCGAGGAGCAGAAGGAGGTCTCTGCCGACGGCTACGCGAAGGCCACGAGCGAGGCCTACGACCGCCGCGCCCGTGAGCTGTACAGCGAGCAGGCCGCCGACGTGGACATCATCATCACGACCGCGCTCATCCCGGGCCGCCCGGCGCCCCGGCTCATCACGGCGGCGGACGTCGCGGCAATGAGGCCGGGAAGCGTCGTGGTGGACATGGCGGCGGCGCAGGGAGGCAACGTCGAGGGCTCGGTCGCGGGCGAGCGCGTCGTCACCGCGAACGGCGTCGTCATCCTGGGCTACACCGACCTCGCGGGCCGCCTCCCCCAGCAGGCGTCGCAGCTCTACGGCACCAACCTGCTGAACCTGCTGACGCTCGTGACGCCGGGCAAGGAAGGCGTTCTCGCACTGGACCTCGACGATGTCGTGCAGCGCGCCGTCGTGGTCGCGCGCGACGGCGAGGTCACCTGGCCGCCGCCGCCCGTGCAGGTCTCGGCCGCGCCGGCCGCGGCCTCCGCATCCGCCGGGCCGGCCGCACCCGCGGGTCCCGCCCGGCGCAGGCTCTCGACGCGCGCCCAGACGGGGCTCGCGACCGCCGGCATCGCGGTGCTGTTCCTCGTGTGCGCGTTCGCGCCGCCCCCGCTGCCGCAGCACTTCCTCGTGCTGACGCTCTCGGTCGTCGTGGGCTTCTCCGTCATCGGCAAGGTCGCGCACGCCCTGCACACGCCGCTCATGAGCGTCACCAACGCGATCAGCGGCATCATCGTGATCGGCGCCATGCTGCAGCTGACCTCCGACCAGCTGATCGTGCAGCTGCTCGCGGCCGTCGCCGCGCTCGTCGCGAGCATCAACATCTTCGGCGGCTTCGCGGTGACGCGTCGCATGCTCGCGATGTTCCGTAGGGGAGACGCGTCGTGACCGCGGGTTTCTGGACGGATGCGGCGCTCGCGTCGACCGTCGCCGACGCCGCCTACATCGTGGCCGCGCTGCTCTTCATCCTGAGCCTCGCCGGCCTCAGCGCGCACGAGACGGCCCGCCGCGGCGTGGCGTTCGGCATCGCCGGCATGGCGATCGCGCTCGCCTCGACCGTGTGGGTGGTCGCCGCGACCGGCTCCCTGGTGCCGCAGGGCGGGTTCGGGCTCACCCTGCTGGCGGTGGCCGTGCTCGCGGGCGGTGCGATCGGCCTGTGGCGCGCCCGGGTCGTCGAGATGACGGGGATGCCCGAGCTCATCGCGCTCCTGCATTCCTTCGTGGGGCTCGCGGCGGTGCTCGTCGGCTGGAACGGGCACCTCGCCGCCTCCGAGCTCAGCGGCTCGCTGCGCGACATCCACCACGCCGAGGTGTTCATCGGGGTCTTCATCGGCGGTGTCACCTTCACGGGCTCGATCGTCGCCTTCCTCAAGCTCTCGGCGCGCATCGGCTCGCGGCCGCTCATGCTGCCGGGCAAGAACGCGCTCAACATCGCGGCGCTCGTGCTGTTCGTCGCGCTCACGGTCTGGTACGTGCTCGTCCCGGGTCTGGGGCTGCTCGTCGCGGTGACCGCGCTCGCGCTGCTGCTCGGCTGGCACCTCGTCGCCTCCATCGGCGGCGGCGACATGCCCGTCGTCGTCTCGATGCTCAACAGCTACTCGGGTTGGGCGGCCGCCGCCGCGGGCTTCCTGCTGAACAACGACCTGCTGATCGTGACGGGTGCGCTCGTCGGCTCCTCCGGTGCGTACCTCTCGTACATCATGTGCCGGGCCATGAACCGCTCCTTCCTCTCGGTCATCGCGGGCGGCTTCGGCATCGAGGCACCGCGTGCGGGCGAGGAGGAGCAGGGCGAGCACCGCGAGACGGATGCCGCATCCGTGGCGACGCTGCTCGCCTCCGCGTCCTCCGTCGTCATCACGCCCGGCTACGGCATGGCGGTCGCGCAGGCGCAGTACCCCGTCGCCAAGCTCGCCGAGCGCCTCCGGGCCCGCGGTGTGCGCGTGCGGTTCGGCATCCATCCGGTCGCGGGCCGCCTGCCGGGGCACATGAACGTGCTGCTCGCCGAGGCGAAGGTGCCGTACGACATCGTGCTCGAGATGGACGAGATCAACGACGACCTCGCCGCCACGGACGTCGTGCTCGTCATCGGCGCGAACGACACCGTCAACCCTGCGGCCGCCGAGGACCCGGGATCGCCGATCGCGGGGATGCCCGTGCTGCGAGTGTGGGAGGCGGCGAACGTGATCGTCTTCAAGCGCTCGATGGCGTCGGGCTACGCGGGGGTGCAGAATCCGCTGTTCTTCCGCGAGAACACCCAGATGCTGTTCGGCGACGCGAAGGAGCGCGTGGAGGACATCCTGCGGGCCCTGTGACCCGGCTCAGCGGAAGCGGCGGCCCTCGTCGCGGCGGTACAGCACGAGGGTGAGCGCGAGCAGGGCGACGGTCCAGGCGGCGAGCCCGCCCCACGCCCACCACGGCACCTCGCCGCCCTGCACCGCCTGCACGACCGCCTCGCGCGCCTGCCGCGACGGCAGGAACCGGGATACGGCATCCAGCCAGCCGGGGAACAGCACGGGCGGCAGGAACAGCCCGCCGCCGAAGGCGAGCGCGAACATCACGATCTGCACGACCGCGATCGCGACCTTCATGGGCATCGCGTAGCCGATCGCGATGCCCGCGAACAGGAACGGGAGGGCGGAGGCGACGAGCGCGAGCAGTCCGAGCGCGAGACCCGCGGCATCCGCATGGGCCTTCGTGAGCGTCGCGCCGAGCACGAGCACGGGCACGAGCGCGACGAGGCCGAGCAGCCCCGTCGAGAGCACCTGCGAGAGGATGCGCGCCACGGCCGGCGCGGGGAGCGTGCGCAGGTAGGGGTCCCACGGCGTCTCGCGCGCCTGCGAGATGGAGATGCCGAACCCGAACAGCGCGTTCGACATGAGTGCGAACACCATCAGCTGCACGACCGCCTGCGTCGCGAAGACGGGGTCGTCGGCGACGGTGCGCTGCGGCACGATGAAGAACAGGAACGCGAGCGCCGGGAAGGCGAGCGATCCGATCACCGCGATCGGCACGCGGAAGGTCTCGACGAGCGCATAGCGCGTGTGCAGGGCGGTCAGGCGCAGGGCGCTCATGCCGCGCTCCTCTCGGTCAGGGCGAGGAAGGCCTCCTCGAGGGTCGCGCCGCGCACCTGCAGCCCCGAGAAAGGGATGCCGGAGGCGACGAGCTCGCGCACGAAGGCGTCGGAGTCGTGGACGGCGAGCGAGACGCCCGTCTCGTCGGGTGCCGCCGCGACGACGCCAGGCAGCGCGGCGACCCGCTCGGTCTCGGGGGTGGCGAGGCGCACCCAGCGGTCGCCGACCCGGGCGAGCACCGCCGCGAGGCTGTCGTCGGCCACGATGCGCCCCTCGGCGATCACGACCACGCGCTCGGCGAGCGCCTCGATCTCCTCGAGGTAGTGGCTCGTGACGATGATCGTCGCGCCGGCGGTGTGCTGGCGGCGGATGGCGTCCCACAGCGCGCGGCGTCCGTCGACGTCGAGGCCCGTGGTCGGCTCGTCGAGCAGCACGAGCCGGGGCCTGCCCACGAAGGCGAGCGCGACGCTCAGCCGGCGGCGCTGCCCGCCCGAGAGGGCCCCGGTCTGGCGACGCAGCAGCTCGGTCAGCCCGAACTCGGCGGCGAGCTCGGCCGTCGGCATCCGGTCGGGGAAGTGGCCGCCGACGAAGTCGATGACCTCGCCCACCCGTAGGGTGGCGGGCAGCGCCGTCTCCTGCGGGGTGCAGCCGAGGTGCACGCGCGAGGCGGCATCCCGCGGGTCGCCCCCGAACAGGCGCACGGTGCCCGAGGTGGGGCGCCGCAGCCCCTGCAGGAGCGACAGCAGGGTCGTCTTGCCCGCCCCGTTGGGGCCGAGCAGGCCGACGAGCTCCGCCTCGCCGACGGCGAGGTCGACGGCGTCGAGCGCGGTGACGTCGCCGTAGCGGCGGCTGACGCCGGCGAGGGTCGCGAGGGATGTCATGGGGTGCCTCCAAGCAGTGCGCGCAGCCGCGCGGTGTAGTCCTCGAACGCCCGCCGTCCGGCCTGGCTGAGCGAGAGGTAGGTGACGGGCGATCGGCCCTGGAAGGTCTTGTCGACGTCGACGTAGCCGGCGTCCTCGAGCTTGCGCAGGTGGGTCGAGAGGTTGCCGGCGGTCATCGCGAGCAACCCCTGGAGGCGGGGGAACGAGATCCGGTCGCCCGCATCGAGCGCCGCGAGTGCCGCGGTGATGCGCAGCCGCGCGGAGGCGTGGATGACGGGGTCGAGCTCGTCCATCGCGGCCTCACATCCTCCGCAGCCGCGCGAGGGCGATGACCCCGCCGAGGAGCAGCGCGGGTCCGGCGATGAGGGCCATCGCGAGCATGTTGCCGGGCGCGCCGAAGAAGCCCGTGACGGCCGCGGCGACGATCATGACGATCGCGATGACGAGCTGGTCGACGGAGCGCCACAGCATCGTGCCCGCGAGGTACATGGCACCGACGAGCAGGGCGTAGGCGGAGGTGTAGTAGATCGCGACCGCCGCGTCGGAGCTGCCGGCACGGATGAGGGCGTAGCCGATCGTGCCGACCGCGCCGCCGAGCAGGGCCCAGGAGATGCCGTAGACGGTGCCGACGAAGTCGCTCGTGCCCTTGATGCCGCGGTTGCTGCGCACGCCGACGACGGCGGAGGCGACCGCGGCGCCCAGGATGAGGGCTGCGAACACGGGGGCCGCGACGGCGAGCGGCACCGCGACGGGCGAGGGGCTGCCGGGCCACGCCGCCCAGAGCAGGAGGTAGCCGACGAGCCAGGCGCCGCCCCATACGAAGTAGTAGACCGGCACCTGCACGCCGAACAGCCGTTTCATGCTGCGCGTCTCGCCCTGGATGAGCGCGAGCGACTGCTCGGGGGTCAGCCCGTCGCTCTCGAGGTCGTCGTTTTCGGTCACGGCAACTTTGTATCACAAAGTGCTTTGCCACACAACAAGACGACTGCCGCGCCCCGGTCGCGTATGCGCCTATCCTCGATGCTCGGCCGAGATCATCCAGCGGTCCCGCAGCCGGAACGCGGGGATCGTCTGCCGTTTGGCCTTGTTCGCGGCGACGTTGCCGGGAACGCCCGCAGCGCGAGCCCAATCGGCGAGCCGGACGACGTCTCGGGTCGTGAGCAGCGCGATCCGCTTGTGAAAGGCCTCGAGCGTGAGGAGAGCGAGCTGGCGAGTCATCGCGTCGTGCCGGTCGGTGCGCGCGCACGCCTCGAGTGCCGGGTAGTAGTCGGAGTGCCGCCCGCGCGCTCGCACGATGACGGGCGGGAGCCCCGCCTCCAGCAGCTGGTGGTTGATCAGCACGCGTCCGATCCGGCCGTTGCCGTCGACGAAGGGGTGGATGACCTCGAACTCGCAGTGGAACCACGCGATGCGCTCCAGCGCGCCGGCGGGCGGCCCGCTCTGGTAGCGCTCCAGCGCTCGATCGACGAGCTCGGGAACGAATGATGGGTTCGCGCCGAGATGGGAGCCGACACGCACCCACTCGCCGTCCCGGCGGAAGCGGCCCGCAGCGTCGTCTCGGATTCCGGTCAGCAGTTCGCCGTGCCAGTGCAGGATCAGCTCCGTCGTGAGCGGTTCCGCCGACGACAGCAACTCGACCGTCACGCGCGCGAGATTGCTCGCCTCGAACACCTCACGCAGCTCATGCGATCCCGCGGGAAGTGAGCCTGCCAGGATCCGCTCGGTGCCCTCCAGAGTGAGGGTCGAGTTCTCGATCGCGTTCGACTGGTGCACGGCCTCGGGCACCTCCGCCAGGTGATCTCCCTCAACGCTGCCGGGTACCGCGCCGCGAGTTCCGGGTACCGTGACCATACGGCCTCGATGCGAGCCGCCGTGACCTGATTGATCATCGCAGGCCCCCTCGACGCAGAGTTTTACCGTGAACTACTGCAGCGAGTCGTTGATATTCACGCATAACAGCTCCTCCGCCGCTCGACACATCTATCCCAGCCCGTTCCGGATGACGAATGTCGGGAAACGCGGCGAGACGACACTAGATTTCACGCGGTATGGCCCGGCTTGGCAGGCCAACGTGATGCGGGTGGATCCAAAAGACGAGCGGCGGATCAAGGTGACAGATCAGAGCAGCGTCACCAGACGTTTCCGAACGTGGGTGGATCCGCCCCAACAAGGGGCGACCTCGCCCACGTTCACAAGCGAACGAGGCTCAGGCGTCGACCGAATTCGCGATGTGCATCTCCAAGCCGAGCACCGCATCCTTTGCCATCTCCACGACGTGCTCGGAGAGCGCGCGACGGATTTGGTCAGCGATCGAGTTGTCGTCGATCAGTGCCAGCCCGGTGAGGTGGGCCATGGTGGTCGGCGTGATGCGGATAGTGATCTGAGACTTGCCGACCGGAATCGACGGCTTCGACGCCTCCACGGGCGCGGGGGGCTGCAAAGGCGCCACGGGAGCTTCTCCCCTATAGTCCCTGAGGTCGTTCACCAGGTCACCGAAACGTTTGCGCGCGGCGGCAACCTCTGCGTCGAAGGTCCCGCTAAAGACCCGACGGTCGATGTACTTGGCGATGGCTTCGTTCGCTTCGTTGTTGATCGATTTGCGCACCCGAGCAAGCTCGCGCAGAGCGCTCTCGATGTCGTTGGGCACGCGCACTGGCATCGGCTGACTAGTGTTGTTTTCAATCTGGGTAGGCATGTACCCACGCTCCAAGGGATAGGTTTGCGCCGCGTCGGATGGCGGGGCGCGCTATGTCGCGTGCCGTGCTCCACATCCTTGTACGAAAGTGTCGGTGAAGCACGGCACGCCTCGCCGTTCTCAGGGAGGACCGTATGGGGGTGGCGACATGCTCACGCCTCCGAGTCGCCTGCGGGACGGCATTCCGTGTCCATCGGCGGCACGAGGTCCTCCTGCACGATGCCCTCCTGCGGAACGGCCTCGGGAAGGTTCGCGGTCTTCCACGCCTCGTGCATCCTCTCGATGAGAATGTTGGTGGTGGTGGGATTCGCCCCATCTCGGATCAGCAGACCGCTGGGGATCGGGTGGTCGCCGGGGCCGCCAGGTGCGACCAGTGTGTCGAAGTACCCGAGCATCTCCCGCATCGTCACCGGCTTGCCGGTGGAGGCCAGGACGTAGCTGCAGCCGCCCGCCGCCAACGCCGCGAGCAGCGGGAAGGCGTCCCACACGGTCTGGTCGTGCGGGACCAGGACGTACTCACAGCCGCCGAGCGGGAAGCTGATCAGCACCGGGGCGCCACCCACGGTGAAGATCGTCAGCGGTGCACCGTAGTAAGTCTTACCCCCGTAGAGCTGCTCGCGGAGCCCGAACGTCGCGTGCGTGTCGAAGAGCCATTGAAGCTCTCCTCGTGCGACTCCGCGGGCCGCGACGGTGGCGATCGTTCCGCTCTCGACACCGCGGTTCGCGGAACCGTCGCTCACGATCAAGCGCGTCCCGATCCGGCTGTGCAGTTCCACCGTGTTGAGCTCCGCCGTGTCGTGCACAATGCACTCGCCAGTGGCGGAGGTGCTGACCGAGCCGAGGAGGTGGAGTAGGCCGTCACCCACCGCAAGGTAAACACCGATGTTCACACTGTTGTTGCTGCGGATGGCTTTCAGGAGCGAGGTGCCATCACACGGGTCGACGATAAACACCAGAACGCCGGTCGCGGCGTGAAGGGCATCGCGCCACTCGTCGGGAGTCGCCTCCTCGCCCGCGATCAGGCAGCCCGGGAACGCCTCTTCGAGCAGCATGACCAGGCGAGCGTGAGCGAACCGGTCCTCGTGGGACTGCAATGCACCGTAATTGCTGACGCGGCGCGTGCTGTCGATGTCGATCTCGGCGATGGCTTTCATCACGTTGAGCATGTCCAGCTGGGCCGGGGGGGCCAGCTGAGTGCTGACCTTTGCCTCGAGGTCGAGGCCGAAGGTCTGCTCGGGCACGTACGGCAGTTCCATCGTCTCGGAAAGCACACGACGCGCGATCTCCTGGACGGGGACAGCGATCTTCTCGAAGATGCGCTTGTTCTTCTTATACATGAACTGGTCCTTTCCGCGAGTTTGGTGTTTGAGAAAGGGCCGCGGGCAAGACCCGGCCTTGTGCATGCAACTATACATTAGGGAATGCGGCTCTACAAGATTCCCAATGGCACATGAGCGAGCACGAAAACGGCGAGGAGGCCGTTCGCGTCGGCACTCGCGGGGGACTCCATCGAAGCCGGAGGGCGACGGTCGGTTGAGGCGCGCGTCGAGTGGCGTGCTTGTTCGAGGAGGAAAGCCGGAAGCGTCATCACCCTCTCGATGCCCTCGTAGTACTCGCCGGGTATGCCACGAAAGCGTTGACATCCGCCCACCCGAGCCGTAATGTACAACCAAATGGTTGTACATTTGGAGCTCAGCGACGCGGAGGTCGACCGCGTATTCCACGCGCTCGCCGACCGCACCAGGCGCGACATCGTGCGACGCACCCTGCTCGGGGAGCGCAGCGTGAGCGAGCTCGCCGCCGACTACGCGATGTCGTTCGCCGCCGTGCAGAAGCACGTCGCCGTGCTGGAGGGGGCAGGACTCGTGACAAAGGAGACCCGCGGCCGGGCGCGCATCGTGCGGGCCGACCCCGAGCAGCTCGGCCGCGCGCGGGCCCTGCTCGACGCCTATGCCGACCTCTGGCGCGCGCGCATCGACCGCCTCGACGCGCTCTTCGCCGAAGACGACTGACCACCGAACCGGACCTGAAGGAGAGAACCATGCCCGTGACATCCGTCACCACCGACCCCGAGGCGCTCACGATGACCGTCGTCGCCGACTTTCCCGTGCCCGTGGAGCGCCTCTGGGGCGCCTTCGCCGACCCCCGCCAGCTCGAGCGCTTCTGGGGCCCGCCCGGCTACCCCGCCACCTTCGACCGCTACGAGCTCCGCCCCGGCGGGATCGTGCACTACTGGATGACCTCCCCCGAAGGCGAGCGGTACCACGGCCGCTGGGACGTCGAGGAGGTCGAGGAGCCGCACCGCTTCGTGGTACGCGACTCCTTCGCCGATGCCGACGGCGAGATCGACCCCGCGGCGCCGACCGGACGGATGGCGGTCGCATTCGAGAGCACCCCGACCGGGTCGCGCTTCACCGTGGTCTCGGAGTCGCCGACCGCCGAGGCCCTCGAGCAGGTGATCGCGATGGGCCAGATCGAGGGCATGACCCAAGCGTTCGGCCAGCTCGACACGGTGCTCGCCGACCTGCGGGAGTACGCGCTCGGCAAGGGCACCCGCACCGAGATCCTCGACGACACCCACGTGCGCATCACCCGCGCCTTCGAGGCGCCGCGCCACCTCATCTGGCGCGCGCACACCGAGCCCGAGCTCATGCGCCGCTGGCTGCTCGGCCCCGACGGGTGGACCATGACCGTCTGCGAGAACGAGCTGCGCGTCGGCGGCTCGTACCGCAACGCGTGGGCACCCGAGGAGGGAACGTCCGGCGAGCCGTTCGGCTTCGAGGGCGAGAACCTCGTGATCGAGCCGGAGCGCCGCATCGTGAGCACCGAGCGGATGTCGGGCACCGACTTCCCCGGCACCGTCAACGACCTGACGTTCGACGAGGTCGACGGCGTGACGCTTCTCACCGCGCTCATCACCTACGCGAACGCCGAGCAGCGCGACATGATCCTCGCGACCGGCATGACCGACGGCATGGAGGCCTCCTACGCCCGCCTCGAGCGGGAGGTGCTCCCCGTCGCGTGAGCCCGCATGAGCCCTCCCGGCGGGTAGCCTGGAGGGCTCATGTCCGAGGCCACCCCCGCGTACCGCATCGTCTACCCGCCCGAGCTGCCCGTCAGCCAGGCGCACGACGAGCTCGCGCGCGCCATCCGCGAGAACCAGGTCGTGGTCGTCGCGGGGGCGACCGGCTCCGGCAAGACCACCCAGCTGCCCAAGATCTGCCTCGAACTCGGACGCGAGCGCATCGGGCACACCCAGCCCCGCCGGATCGCCGCCCGCTCGATCGCGGAGCGCATCGCATCCGAGCTGGGCGTCGAGCTCGGCACCGTCGTCGGATATCAGGTGCGGTTCGACGACCGCACGAAGTCCGACACGGCGATCAAGCTCATGACGGACGGCGTGCTGCTCGCCGAGCTGTCGCGCGACCGCGAGCTGCGCGCCTACGACACGATCATCATCGACGAGGCCCACGAGCGCAGCCTCACGATCGACTTCCTGCTCGGCTACCTCACGCGGCTGCTCCCGCGTCGTCCCGACCTCAAGGTCATCGTCACCTCGGCGACCATCGACCCCGAGAGCTTCGCACGCCACTTCGCCGCCGCGATCGGCGCCGAAGTGCCGGTGATCGAGGTGTCGGGGCGCACCTACCCCGTCGACATCCGCTACCGCGCGCTCGTGGCCGAGGCGGGCGGCGACGACGACTCGGACGACGAGGGCGCGGCCGCCTCCGACCGCGACGTGCAGCAGGGCATCGTCGACGCGCTCGCCGAGCTCGAGCGCGAGGAGCCGGGCGACGTGCTCGTGTTCCTCTCCGGCGAGTCGGAGATCCGGGATGCCGCCGACGTCGTGCGCGGCCGGTTCCCGACGGACGAGGTGGTGCCGCTGTACGGCCGGCTCTCGGCCGCCGACCAGCACCGCGTGTTCGACACCCGACGCGCACCGGGCGTCCGTCGCCGCGTCGTGATCGCGACGAACGTCGCCGAGACGAGCATCACGGTGCCCGGCATCCGCTACGTCGTCGACGCCGGCACGGCCCGCATCAGCCGCTACTCGCCGCGCGCCAAGGTGCAGCGGCTGCCGATCGAGGCGATCAGCCAGGCGTCGGCCAACCAGCGCTCGGGGCGCGCCGGGCGCACCTCGCCGGGCATCGCGATCCGGCTGTACTCGGAGGAGGACTTCGCGCGTCGCCCCGAGTTCACCGACCCCGAGATCCTGCGCACGGGCCTCGCGGCCGTCATCCTGCAGATGCTCGAGCTGCGCCTGGGCGACATCCGCGAGTTCCCGTTCCTCACACCGCCCGACTCGCGCGGCATCGCCGACGGGCTCGACCTGCTCACCGAGCTCGGCGCGGTCGACCGGGAGCAGCGCATCACCCGCGTGGGGCGCGACCTCGCCCGGCTGCCCGTCGACCCGCGGTTCGGGCGGATGCTCGTGGAGGCGGGGCGGCACGGCGTCGTGCGCGAGGTGGCCGCCATCGTGGCCGGGCTCTCCATCCAGGACCCGCGCGAGCGCCCCCTCGAGAAGCGCCCCCAGGCGGATGCCGCCCACGCGCGGTTCCGCGACCCGGGCTCGGACTTCATCTCGCTGCTGAACCTCTGGAACCACCTCGAAGATCAGCAGAAGGAGCGCTCGGGCAACGCCTTCCGACGTATGTGCAAGGCGGAATACCTCAACTACCTGCGCGTGCGCGAGTGGCAGGACCTCTACCGGCAGCTCGTCCGCGCGGCCAAGTCGGTCGGGCTCACGCCCGGTGAACGGTCGACGGATGCCGACGCGATCCACCGTTCCGTGCTCGCCGGCCTGCTCTCCCGTCTCGGCCTTCGCGACCCCGAGAAGAAGGACTACCTCGGCTCGCGCGGCCAGCGCTTCGTGATCTTCCCCGGCTCCGGTCTCGCCAAGAAGCAGCCGAACGCCGTCATGGCCGCCGAGCTCGTCGAGACGAGCCGGCTGTTCGCCCGCACCGTCGCCGCGATCGACCCCGCCTGGGCCGAGCCGATCGCGGGCGACCTCGCCAAGCGCTCGCACTCCGAACCGCACTGGTCGAGCAAGCAGGGCGCCGCACTCGTCTGGGAGAAGGTGACGCTCTACGGGGTGCCCATCGTGCCGCGCCGCCGCGCGCAGCTCGCCCGGCTCGATCCGGCGCTCGCCCGTGAGCTGTTCATCCGCCACGCCCTCGTCGAGGGCGACTGGCCGCACGAGCTGCAGCGCTCCGCCCTGCTCGGCTTCGACCGCGAGAACGAGGCGCTGCGCCGCGAGCTCGCCGAGGTGGAGGAGCGCACCCGGCGACGCGACATCCTCACCGGCGACGAGGCGGTCTTCGCGTTCTACGACGCGCGCGTGCCGCGGGAGGTCACCGACTCGCGCCGCTTCGCGAGCTGGTGGAAGAAGGCGAGAGCCGAGCAGCCGGAGTTGCTCACCATGCGGCGCGAGGACCTCCTCGAGGATGACGCGGGAGACGCGGCCGGATTCCCCGACGAGTGGCTGCAGGGCGACACGAGCTTCCGCCTGCGCTACCGCTTCGAGCCGGGCGCCGACGACGACGGGGTGACGGTCGTCATCCCGGTCGCCGTGCTGCCGCGCGTCGAGCAGCGCGGCTTCGACTGGCTCGTGCCGGGTCTGCGGGAGGACCTCGTGACGGCGCTCATCAAGGCGCTGCCGAAGGCGATCCGCCGCCACGTGGTGCCCGCGGGCGACTGGGCCCGCCGCCTGCTCGCCGAGCTGCCCGTGCGATCGGATGCACCGGTCGGCGAGGCGCTCGCCGACGTGATCCGCGCCGCGGCCCATATTCCGGTCTCGGCATCCGACATCGAGTGGGATCGGATGCCCGTGCACCTGCGGATGCGCTTCGAGGCGGTCGACCCGCGCGGCCGCGTGCTCGGCGCGGGCCGCGACCTCGCCGCCCTGCAGTCGCGGCTCGCCGAGCGAGCGCGCACGGATGTGGCGGTCGCGACCGCCCGCACAGCCCCCGGGCGCGAGCTCGAGCGCGGCGGTCTCACGAGCTGGGACCTCGACGCCCTCCCCGAGCAGGTCACGGCGACGCAGGCCGGGTCGACGGTCGTCGGCTACCCCGCGCTCGTCGACGAGGGCGCATCCGTCGCCCTCAAGGTCTTCACCTCGCGTGCCGAGGCGGATGCGGCGCACCAGCGGGGCGTGCGCCGGCTCGTCGCCCTCGCACTGCCGAGCCCCCTCGGCTACGTGCAGGAGCAGCTCACCACGCCCGAGAAGCTCGTGCTCGCGACCGCGCCGTACCCCTCGACGAAAGCGCTGCTCGACGATGTGCTGCTCGCGGTGGTCGACGAGCTCGCGGGCGACGCGGCGCCCCGCGACCGGGCGGGCTTCGACGCCCTCCGGGATCGCGTGTCGGGCGGGCTGATGGACGGCCTGTTCCAGGCCGCCGGGCTCACGGCGCGCGTGCTCACGGCCGCCAAGGAGGCCGACAAGGCCATCTCCGCCGCGTCGAGCCTCGCCTTCATGTCGCCGCTCGCCGACGCGCGCTCCCAGCTGGGCGCGCTCGTGCATCCGGGGTTCGTGCGCATCACCGGTCTCACGCAGCTCGCCCGCGTGCCCCTGTACCTCGCCGGCATCCGACACCGCGTGGAGAAGCTCGCCGACAACCCGGGCCGCGACCGCGCCTGGCAGACGCAGGTCGAGGAGGCGACCGCCCTCTACCGCGCGGCCGGCGGTGAGCTGCCCCTCACCTCCGCCACGCCCCCGCGCCTCGTGCCGGTGCGGTGGATGCTCGAGGAGCTGCGCCTCTCGCTCTTCGCCCAGCACCTCGGCACCGCGGGGCCGGTCTCGGTGCAGCGCATCCGCAAGGCGCTCACCTAGACGCGACGAGCGCGGTCACGGCCACAGCCGCTCCCTCGCCCACGACCCTTCGTGACGCCGGTACCGCAGGCGCACGTGGGCGCGGTCGTGCACGGCCTGCCAGAACTCGACGGTGCTCGGAACGACCCACCAGAGCGCCCACGAGTCGGGCACGAGGTCCGGATCCCGCTCGACGCGCGCGAACGCGTCGGCGCGCGCCGCCGCGTACTCCGCGTCGCCGGAGAGCGTCGGTGCGGGACGCCCGACGAGCGCCGTCGCACGGGCGTCGGCGGGCCGGGCCCCGAAGTCGGCGGCGGCGTCCGCGTCGTCCGCGCGCCGCACCTCCCCCTCGACGCGCACCTGCCGTCCGAGCGCGGGCCAGAAGAAGCCGAGCGCCGCGGCGCCGGATGCCGTCATCGCCTCCCCCGGTCGGCTGTCGGCCGGCGTCGCGATCGCCCAGCCCTCCGGCCCCACGTCCTTGAGCACGAGCACGCGCGCGCTCGGCCCCGTGGCGTCGACGGTCGCAAGGGTCGCGGCGTGCGGGGCGAGTACGCCCGCGGCGACCGCCTCGTCGAGCCAGGCGAGGAAGAGCTCCTCGGGGGTCGGCGGCGCGCCGGCCGGGTCGAACGCGGGCAGCTCCGCCGGGAACGACGGCAGGGCGCGGAGTCGCGCACGCAGCTCATCCGTCATGCTTCGAGGCTAAGGTGTGTCTCCCAACCCCGCACGCGCTGCGGCGGGTCGAGACACCCTAGGCCCTTCGCCCCTCGACGGGCCGCGGACGCGGACGTAGGGTGCCGTCATGGAGCACGCAGCCGAGGAACTGGACGTCGACACCTGCTGGGATCTGCTCGCCGAGGAGCCGATCGGCCGGGTCGTGTTCGTCGACGGCGACGACATCGAGGTGTTCCCCGTGAACTTCTCGATCGGCGGGCGCAGCATCCTGTTCCGCAGCGCGCCCGGAACGAAGCTCGAGCTCGTCGCCGAGCACCCGCACGTCGCCTTCGAGGTGGACCATCACTCGGATGCCGCGGCCTGGAGCGTCATCCTGTGGGGCGTCGCCGAGCGGCTCGGCTTCGACGACGAGATCGAGCACTCGGGTGTGCTGGGCCTCGTCTCGTGGAGCCCGAACGAAAAGTACAACTACGTGCGCATCACGCCCGACCGGGTGAGCGGGCGCCGCTTCCGGCGCGCGGACGCGTAGCCCGCGCACCCCCGCTACCCGAGGGCGGCGACTACCGCTTGCGGTCCTGCGCGCGGCGCTGGGCGCGGTTGAGCGGCGCCTGCTGCGGGGCACCGCCGCCGTCCACGCGCTGCCCGAAGGCGCCCCGCTCGCCCGAGCCCTGCTGGGCCTGCGGCTGCTGGGTGGTCACCTGGCGCGCCGCGGCCTGCTGGGCGCGGGCGGTCGCCGCGCGCTCCACCTGGCCGCGCTGGTTGCGCACCTCGACCTCGCCCGAGGCGTCGTCGCTCGGCGCCGAGTAGCTGAGGTTCTGCTGCGGCGGCTGCTGCGCCGTGAGCCCCTTCGCGGCCACCCGCGCCTGCCCGTCGCCGCCCGTCACCTCGACCTCGAGGTTGTACAGGAAGCCGACCGACTCCTCGCGGATGGCGCCCATCATCGACTGGTAGAGCGCGAAGCCCTCGCGCTGGTACTCGACGAGCGGGTCGCGCTGCGCCATCGCGCGCAGGCCGATGCCGTCCTTGAGGTAGTCCATCTCGTACAGGTGGTCGCGCCAGCGGCGGTCGATGACCGACAGCACCACACGACGCTCGAGCTCGCGCATCGCGGCGTCGCCGAGCTGCTCCTCGCGGCGCTGGTAGGCGATGCGCGCATCCGAGAGCAGCTCCTCCTTGAGTGCCTTCGCCTTGAGGCTGCCCCGGGAGCCCGACTCCGACAGCACCTCGTCGATCGTGATCGACACGGGGTAGAGGGTCTTGAGCTCGGTCCAGAGCGCCTCGAGGTCCCAGTCGTCGCTCGAGCCCTCGGCGGTGTGCTCGTCGACGACGTCGCCGATGACCCCGGTGAGGAAGTTCTGCACGCGGTCGTGCAGGTCGTCGCCCTCGAGGATGTGGCGGCGGTCGGAGTAGATCGCCTCGCGCTGGCGGTTCAGCACGTCGTCGTACTTGAGCACGTTCTTGCGGATCTCGGCGTTGCGCGACTCGACCTGCGACTGGGCCGAGCGGATGGCGCGCGAGACGGCCTTCGACTCGATCGGCAGGTCGTCGGGGGCGCCGCGCATGAGCATCTCGGCCGCGCCCGTGTTGAACAGGCGCATGAGGTCGTCCTGCAGGGACAGGTAGAAGCGGCTCTCGCCGGGGTCGCCCTGACGTCCGGAGCGGCCGCGCAGCTGGTTGTCGATGCGGCGCGACTCGTGGCGCTCCGTGCCGAGCACGTAGAGCCCGCCCGCGTCGCGCACCTTCTCGGCCTCACCCTCGACCCGGTCCTTGACGGCGGTGAAGACGGCATCCCACTCCGCCTCGTACTCGTCGGGCGTCTCGACGGGGCTGAGCCCGCGGTTGTTCATCTCGGCGACGGCGAGGAACTCGGCGTTGCCGCCGAGCATGATGTCGGTGCCGCGGCCGGCCATGTTGGTGGCGACGGTGACGGCGCCGAGCTGTCCGGCCTGGGCGATGATCGCGGCCTCGCGCGCGTGGTTCTTCGCGTTCAGCACCTCGTGCTTGACGCCGCGCTTCGCGAGCATGCGGGAGAGGTACTCGCTCTTCTCGACGCTCGTCGTTCCGACGAGCACCGGCTGGCCGGTGCGGTGGCGCTCGACGATGTCCTCGACGACCTGCTCGAACTTGACCGTCTCGTTCTTGTAGATGAGGTCGGGCTGGTCCTTGCGGATCATGGGCCTGTTGGTCGGGATGGGCACCACGCCGAGCTTGTAGGTCGACATGAACTCCGCCGCCTCGGTCTCGGCGGTACCGGTCATGCCGGAGAGCTTCTGATAGAGGCGGAAGTAGTTCTGCAGGGTGACGGTCGCGAGGGTCTGGTTCTCGGCCTTGATCTGCACCCCCTCCTTCGCCTCGATGGCCTGGTGGATGCCCTCGTTGTAGCGGCGGCCCACGAGGATGCGGCCCGTGTGCTCGTCGACGATGAGCACCTCGCCGTTCATGACGACGTAGTCCTTGTCGCGCTTGAAGAGCGCGCGCGCCTTGATCGAGTTGTTGAGGAAGGAGATGAGCGGGGTGTTGGCCGACTCGTAGAGGTTGTCGATGCCGAGGTAGTCCTCGACCTTCTCGATGCCGGGCTCGAGCACGCCGACGGTGCGCTTCTTCTCGTCGACCTCGTAGTCGACGCCCTCCTGCAGGCGCTTCGCGATCGACGCGAACTCGCCGAACCAGCGGTTGGCCTCGCCCGACGACGGGCCCGAGATGATGAGCGGGGTGCGGGCCTCGTCGATGAGGATCGAGTCGACCTCGTCGACGATGGCGAAGAAGTGGCCGCGCTGCACCATGTCGGACGCCTGCCACGCCATGTTGTCGCGCAGGTAGTCGAAGCCGAACTCGTTGTTGGTGCCGTAGGTGATGTCGGCGGCGTACTGCTCGCGGCGCTCGGTAGGGGTCTGGCCGGAGAGGATGCAGCCGGTCGTCATGCCGAGGGCGCGGAACACGCGGCCCATGAGCTCGGACTGATAGCTCGCGAGGTAGTCGTTGACGGTGACGACGTGCACGCCTCGGGCGGGGATGGCGTTGAGGTAGGCGGCGGTCGTCGCCACGAGGGTCTTGCCCTCACCGGTCTTCATCTCGGCGATGTTGCCGAGGTGGAGGGCGGCACCACCCATGATCTGCACGTCGAAGTGGCGGAGGCCGAGGGTGCGCTTGGCCGCCTCGCGCACCGCCGCGAAGGCCTCGGGCAGCAGGTCGTCGAGGGTCTCGCCGTTCGCGTAGCGCTCCCGGAACTCGGCCGTCTCGTTCCGCAGCTCCTCGTCGTCGAGCTCGGAGAACGCGCCCTCGAGCTCGTTCACCGCGTCCGCGAATGCCTTCAGCCGCCGCAGCGTCCTGCCCTCGCCGACGCGCAGGACCTTCTCGACAACGTTCGCCACGAATGGCCTCCTGTCCGGGTTTTCGGGCACGCTGACGCGCCCTTGACCCGGACAGCCTAGCCGCCCCGCGGCTGTGAACGCCGTGTGTTCAGCGCGCGACCAGCGCGGCGACCTCCGTGTCGAGCTTGATCACGCCGTAGTCCCACCCCTTGCGGCGGTACACGACGCTCGGCTTGTCGGTGCGGGCGTCGATGAAGAGGAAGAAGTCGTGACCGACGAGCTCCATCCGGTCGACGGCGTCCTCGGCCGTCATGAGCTCGGCGGGGAACTCCTTCTCGCGGATGACGACGGGGCTCCACTCCTCGCCCGCTTCCTCGTCGACGACGGGGATCGCCCCCGTGGTGACCTTCTCGATGACGTCGACGGGCGCAGCGGCGACGGCGACCTGGCTGAAGCCGTCGGCTGCGGCCTCCCGCAGCGAGGTGGGGCGGCGCTGGCCGCGGTGCACCTTCTTGCGATCCTTGGCCTGGCGGATGCGCTCCACGAGCTTGTCGTAGGCGATGTCGAAGGCCGCGTACTTGTCACCGGCCCCGGCCTCGGCGCGCACGATCGGTCCCGGGCCGATGAGGGTCAGCTCGATGCGGTCGTCGCCGCTCGAGCCGTTGGTCTCGTGGTGGCGGCACAGCTTCACCTCGAGCGCGAGCGCCCGCGGTGCGAGCAGCTCGACCTTGGCGGCCTTCTCCTCGACGTAGTCCTCGAACCGATCCGGGATCCCCGCGCCTCGCCCGGTGATGGTGACATCCATGGTGACCTCCCTGATCCGGCTCGAAGTGCCGCCTTCGGATCAGGCGGTCGTTCCCTTCGCGCCCTTTCCGCCCACCGTAGTCCGGGCTCTCCGGGTTGTCACCCGGTTTTCGCTGAGGGCCTCGTGTGAGATGCGGCGCGGCGGCTGCGCAGGGGTGTCGCGGCGACCACGACGGCCCCGGCGACCTCGCCGCCGGCCTCGCGGATGGCGCGAGCGGCCTCCGCGAGGGTGGCGCCCGTCGTGACGACGTCGTCGACGAGCAGGAACCGGCGCCCGTCGAGTCGGTACCTCGCGCGGTGCACCCCGCGGAGGTTGGCTCGGCGGTCGTCGCGGCCGAGCGTCTTCTGGGTGCGGTGCGGCCGGGCGGCGCGCAGCACGCGGGCGTCACGGTGTCCCGTGCGCGCGAGCACGAGCCGTGCGGGGTCGAAGCCCCGCCGTCGGAAGGCGGCGCGGGTCGACGGCACGACGCACAGCTCGACGTCCGGCGGCGGCGCGGCGAGCGCGATGGCCTCGGCGAGCAGCTGCGCGAGCGGGGCGGCGAGCGAGGTGCGACCCTCCTTGCAGGCGAGCACGACACGGCGGACGAGATCGGTGTACCGGGCGCCCGCGACGACCGGGACCCCGCCGGGCACGACTCCGCGCATGGGGTCGCCGCGCAGCCGCCCGCGGCAGGTGGTGCACAGCTCCCGGCCGTCGTGACCGCATCCCGCGCACGCGACCGGCAGCACGAGGGCGAGGGCGTCGAGCAGCGCCTCGCGGATGGTCGTGACCGCGTCCACGTGGGCAGCATGCCGCGCGAGCGACCGGCCGGCCGACGGCATCCGGAGGTTCTGTGGAGGACCGCTATTGCTGCGTGGCGAGGAAGGAGACGACGATGCCGGTCGACTGCCAGCCCCCGCTGGAGTTGCGCCGCCACACGGTGCCGTCGGCGGCCCGCACCCTGATGCCGTCCGCGAAGTTGCCGCCCACGAGCTGCACCCCGCTCGCGAGCGAGCCGAGCGCATCGTGACGGCCCCCGATGCGGTAGAGGTCGACCTGTGCCCCGTCGCCCGCCTGGGTGAGCGTCGCCACCGTCGAGGAGTCGACCCAGGCGGCGTCCACGATCGGCGAGGGGCCGATCGTCAGCTGGAGCGGATCGCCGAACCCGATGGGCACGCCGCTCGCGTCGCGGATGATGCCCGCGACGGTGAGCGCGGGACCGCTCGGCCCGCGCGTGGCGAGGAGCACCCGGGTGCCGTCGCGCGAGACGTCGAGCGACACCAGCTCGCCGTCGAGGTGCGGCGCGGCCAGCTCGTGCACGCCGCCCGCCGCGTCGATCGCGCGGATGCTGTCGGCATCCGCCGCGACCGCCGACCAGACGAAGCCGTCGCGGTCGATGCTCGGATCGAGGAGGCCGCCCCGGGTGTCGACGAGCGCCGGTTCCGCATCCGCCGCGACGAACCAGACACCCCGGTCGCTGCGGACGGCCGCCCGGGCCCCGTCGCGTGCGAGGGTGCCGCCGACCGCGCCGAGCGACTGCACCGCGGTGCTGATCCCCGGAACCGGGTTGATGGTGCTCGAGGTGAGGTAGCCGAAGCCCTGCTCGTCGAGTCCGAGCGGCTCGTCGTTCACCCGGTAGATGGACTCGACCGTCTGCCCGGACCCCGCATCCAGCGGGAAGCCGCCGACGGTGACCTCGATCGAGACGATGTCGCTGAGCGCGCTGAGGCTCAACCGCAACTGCTCCTGCATGCGCCAGCGGGCGTCGCCGTCCTGGTTGCCCGCGTCGCCCGTGAGCGCCACCGTGGCGGTGCCCGACGAGACGGTGACGCCGGGGTCGAGCTTCGTGTCGGAGGGGAAGGCGGTGGCCAGCACCCCCTGCCCGTACCAGGGCGACGGTCCCGCGAGCAGCTCCTTCACGATGCGGTCGGCGCGCGAGGCCGTGTTCGGGAACCAGCGCACGTCGGGCACCACACCCCGCCAGCTCGGGTCGAAGAAGTAGAGCGGGTAGGCGCCGAAGGTGCTCGTGAAGCGCGCGCCCGGGACGACGACGCCCGCCGGCGCCCGGGAGATGCGCCACTCCCCGTCGGCGTTCTGCTCGAACTCGTAGCTGAGGTTCTGCGTCTCGGGGTGCGCGAGCTCGGTGTAGACCCCCGTGCTGTCGACGACGGCACCCACGTCGACCGTCACGTCGAGTCCGTCGCCCGCGGCGTCCTCGTCGTCGCTCTGCACGACGATCGGCCCGTCGCTGATGAGCACGCGCGCGGTGGGCGACCACTTGGCGCGCAGCTCGGAGGCGAGGAAGTCACGCGCGACGGAGTAGTTCTGCTGGGGCGCGCGCTGGGCGATCAGGAAGCCGTTGAGCAGCTGGGCCGGGGAGTCGCCGGGCTGCGGGCCCTCGGCGAGCGTCAGCAGCTCGTCCCCGTCGTCGTCGGAGCCGATGCCGATCGTCCCCACCGCTCCCCCGGTGGGGATGCCGGCGCAGCCGCTGAGCAGCATCGCCAGGGCGAGGAGCACGGCGAGCGGGGCGCGGCGTCCGATGCTCATGCCGCCACCTCCGTGTCGGGCGGGAGCGCGAGCGGCGACACGCCGCCGAGCTCCTCCCCGTGCCGACGCGGCAGGGTCAGCCGGAAGCAGCTGCCCTCGCCGGGCTCCGACCACACCGCGAGCTCCCCGCCGTGCACCGCGGCGTCCTCGAGCGAGATCGCGAGCCCGAGGCCGGTGCCCCCCGTCGTGCGCTGCCGCGAAGGGTCGGCGCGCCAGAAGCGGTCGAAGACGCGCTCCACGTGGGCGGGGCTCATTCCGACGCCGTAGTCGCGCACGGCGATCGCCACCGCGCGCTCGTCGGAGTCGACGTAGACCACGATCGGCTTCGCCTCCCCGTGGTCGATCGCGTTGCCGAGCAGGTTCTGCAGGATGCGGCGGATGCGGCGCGCGTCGACGTCGGCCTCGAAGTAGCCGCCCGGCGCGACGAGGCGGATCTCGCTGCCGCGTTCCCGGGCGAGCGGCTCGACGGAGGCGATCGACTCCTCGACGAGACGCACCAGGTTCGTCGGGTCGGTCTCGAGCTCGACGGCGCCGGCGTCGTAGCGGCTCATCTCGAGCAGGTCGGCGAGCATCGCCTCGAACCGCTCGATCTGGGTGTGCAGCAGCTCCGCGGTGCGCGCCGTCGTCGGCGGGAAGTCCTCGCGCTGGTCGTAGAGCACGTCGCCGGCGAGCCGGATGGTGGTGAGCGGCGTGCGCAGCTCGTGCGACACATCCGACACGAAGCGCTGCTGCACGCGCGAGAGGTCGGCCAGCTGGCGGATCTGCCGCTGCAGGCTGTCCGCCATCCTGTTGAAGGAGCGCGCGAGCGTGGCGAGCTCGTCCTCCCCCCGCACGGGGAGGCGCTCCTCGAGGTCGCCCGCGGCGAGCTTCTCGGAGACGTCGGCCGCCACCCGTACGGGCCCCACGACGAGCCGCACGACGAGGTAGGCGACCCCCGCGAACAACCCCACGAGCGCGATCCCCGCGAACACGAGGATGCCCTGCACGAAGTCGAGGGTCTGCTGCACGTCGGAGAGGTCGTAGACCAGGTAGAGCTCGTAGCGGCCCGCGGTGACCGTGTCGATCGAGGCGCCGGTCGTGATGCCGGGTCCCGTGCCCGCCTCGCGCACGACGGAGACCGGCTGCCAGGCGATCTCCGACCCGGCCCCCTCGACGACCGCGGCGCGCAGCTCGCGCGAGACGAATCGCTGGCTGAAGTCGACGAAGCTCACGCGGTTCTCGATGAGGATCGGGGCGTCCTGCCCGGCGGTGCGCAGCAGCGCCAGGTAGCTCGCCGTCGTGGAGCGCTGCACGGCGTCGAGCGCGGAGTCCGCGGTGGCCTGCACGTCGGTGGCGTCACCCAGCTCGGCCGCGTTGGTGAACATCCGCTGGGCCTGGTCGGCGGCGCGCCCCGACTCGGCGAGCACCTGGTCGCGGCGCGAGTCGAAGAGGTTGGTGCGCACCGAGGAGGAGATGACAACGCCGATCACGGTGACGGCGAGCGCCGACAGCAGCACGGTGAGCACGATGGTGCGCACCCGCAGCGACCCCCGCCAGAGGTGCAGCAGGTTCTCCCGCCAGGCGCGCCACTCCCACCGCACGAGGGACGACTCCTAGGTGACGGCGCCCGCGCGGTAGCCGACGCCCCGCACGGTGGTGACGATGCGCGGGTTGTCGGGGTCGTGCTCGACCTTGGCACGCAGCCGCTGCACGTGCACGTTCACGAGGCGCGTGTCGGCCTTGTAGTGGTAACCCCAGACCTGCTCGAGCAGCATCTCGCGGGTGAACACCTGCTGGGGCTTCGCGGCGAGCGCGAGCAGCAGCTGGAACTCGAGGGGGGTGAGGTTGATGCGGCTGTCGCCGCGGCGCACCTCGTGCCCGGCGACGTCGATCACGAGGTCGCCGATCTGGATGCGCTCGGTCGTGTCGGGCAGCGCGGGGCGCAGGCGGGCCCGGATGCGGGCGACGAGCTCCTTGGGGTTGAAGGGCTTCACGATGTAGTCGTCGGCGCCGGATTCGAGGCCCTGCACGACGTCCGTCGGCTCACCCTTCGCGGTGAGCATGATGATGGGCACGCCCGACTCGCCGCGGACGGTGCGGCACACCTCGAGCCCGCTCATGCCGGGCAGCATGAGGTCGAGCAGCACGAGGTCGGGGCGCTCGGCGCGGAAGGCGTCGATGGCCGTCCTGCCGTCGGCCGCGAAGAGGGGGTCGTACTCCTCGCCCTGGAGGATGATGCCGATCATCTCGGCGATCGCGGGGTCGTCGTCGACCACGAGGATGCGCGCGTTCATGGACTTCGTTCGCTCCGTGTCTCCCCGCTGCGCGGGGCCGATTCGCTTTCGCCCAGAGTAGTCGGGGTGTGACAGCATATGGCCCAGGCGGGTGAGGCACGCTCGCGAACGAGAGGGGGCCGCGTGGCGGAGTTCACGGGCGCGTTCCCCGCGCCCGCCTGGACGCCCCCCGCTCCTGAGCCGTTCGTTCCGCTGCGACCGCTCACGCTCGGGCAGATCCTCGCCGGCTCGTTCCGCGCGCTGCGGCACAATCCGGGCGTCACCCTCGTGCCGGCGATCGTCGTCTCGATCGTCGCGACCCTCGGCGGCACGGCGTTCGGCATCCTCGTCGTCGAGCCCCTCATCTCCGCGGTGGGCTCCGGCTACGGCAGCGTGTCGCTCTACGGCTGGGTGAGCGGCTACGCCGCGGGCGCCCTCGGCTGGGTCGTGACCCAGTCGCTCGGGCTGGGGGCGGGCGTGGCGCAGCAGGGGGTCTCGGCGGTCGACGTCGCGCACGCCGTCATCGGACGCCGCCTCACGCCCGGCGGGTTCCGGCGGCGGATGCGCGGTGTCGTCGCCCCGCTGCTGGTGTGGACCGCGATCGTCGTGCTGCTCGCGGTCGTCGGCGGGCTCGTCGCCATCGCCGTCATGGGCCTCATCGCCACCGCCGGCTCGGCCGCGGCGGTGCTCGGCGGATTCATCGTCTACCCGGCGGTCGCCGCGCTGCTCGCCTGGCTCGGTACGAAGCTCGCCTTCGTGCCCTCGGCGATCGCCGTGGAGCGGTTGCGGATCGGGGGCGGCATCCGCCGCTCGTGGCGGCTCACCCGCGGGCAGTTCTGGCGCAGCTTCGGCATCCGCATCCTCAGCTGGGGCATGATCTGGATCGCCACGATGCTCGTCGGCATCCCCGTGCAGCTCGTCGTCTCGTGGCTCGCCGGGATCGTGGCGGGCAACGGCGACCTCGGCGACCACCAGGCGGTCACCGACGCGGGCGCGGTCGTCGCGTCGATCGTCGCCGCGGTCATCGCGGCCATCGGTCTCGTCGTCACGACCTCCGTCGACGCGCTGCTCTACCTCGACCTGCGGATGCGGCGCGAGGGTCTCGACCTCGAGCTGTCGCGCTTCATGGAGCGCCGCCGCCCCATCACGCGCGCCGACCCCGCCGAGGTCGACCCGTACCGCCCGCCCGCCGAGCTCGCGTCGTCGCGCGTGCGGTCCGCCCCGGATGCGGGGTCGCCGTGGGCGTGAGGCTCCTCCCCGTCGACGTGCCGGTCGACCCCGACCGCGACGAGGCGCGCCGGCTGCTCGAGGACGAGCTCGACAAGGCGCGCTACCGGCAGCAGGGGCAGGGCGAGGCGGAGACGCCCGAGTGGCTGCGAGCGATCTACCGCTGGTTCGAGAACCTCATCGACTCGCTGAGCGGGCAGGGCTCCGTGCCGGGGTGGATCGTTCTGCTCGTGATCGTCGTCGTCGCGGTGATCGTGGTGCTGTTCCTCGTCTTCGGGGTGCCCCGGCTGCGCGCGCGCAGCCGCATCCGCGGCTCCGGCGACGAGCTGTTCGAGGCGGACGACCACCGGGATGCGGCGGCGATGCGACGCGACGCGGATGCGGCCGCGCAGGCGGGCCGCTTCGGCGAGGCCATCGCCGAGCGCTTCCGGGCGATCGCGCGGTCGCTGCACGAGCGCACCCTCGTCACCACCGTGCCCGGCTCGACCGCGCACGACGTCGCCCGTCGCGCGGCGCTGCCGCTCCCCGAGCACGCGGAGGCGCTCGGACGCGCCGCCGTCGACTTCGACGCGGTCCGCTACCTGGGCGACCCCGGCGACCGCGAGCGCTACGAGCGGATGGCGACGCTCGACGCCGCCGTGCAGCACGCCCGGCCGCACCTCGAGCCGGTCGCGACGGTCGCATCCGCGGAGCCGTTCGCGAGGGTCGAGCCGTGAGCGCGCCCACCGTCGCCCCCGCGCCCCCGGTCACCGAGGAGGCGCCTCCGCGGCGACGGCTCGGCCTCGTGCTGGTCTGGGTGGCGGTGGCCGTCGTCGTGCTGCTGGGCGTGCTCACGGTGTGGGTGGCGGGCGCGGGCTCCGACGTGGGCGAGCACCGCCGCTCCCCCATCGATGCGGGGCCGCGCGGCACGATGGCGCTCGCCGAGGTGCTGCGCGCCCAGGGCGTCGACGTGACCGTGGCGCACTCGTTCGGCGAGGCGGCGTCGGCGCTCGGCGACGGCCGCGACGCGACGCTCGTGCTCGACGACGACTGGTGGGTGCTCACCGAGGAGACCAACGAGCAGCTGCTCGCCCTCAGCCAGCACCTCGTGCTCGTGCAGCCGAGCGACGAGGCGCTCGCCGCGCTCGCACCGGGGGTCGGCTACGCGGGCTTCGGCGGCGGCCTGCTCACCGCAGACTGCGAGCTCGCCGCGGTGCAGCGGGCCGAGTCGGTGTCGGGCGGCGGCGACGCCTACACCGCGCCCTCGGGGGCCCAGCGCTGCCTCGTCGACGCGGCCGGCAACGCCTCCCTCGTGCGGATCGAGCGCGGGGTGCGCGAGGTCACCGTGCTGGGACTCGGCGACGTGCTCAGCAACCAGAGCATCACCGAGGCGGGGAACGCGGCCCTCGCCCTCGGCCTGCTGGGCGAGCAGCCGCGCCTCGTCTGGTACCAGCCCGACGTCGACGACTACGCCCTCGAGGGCGGCGGGCTCGCCGCGCGTCAGGCCGACTGGTACGTGCCGCTCGTCGTGCTCCTGCTGCTCGTGGGCGTGGCCGCAGCCCTCTGGCGGGGGCGCCGGATGGGCCCCGTCGTCGTCGAGGACCTCCCCGTGGAGGTGCGCTCGAGCGAGACGATGGAGGGCCGCGCACGCCTCTACGAGCGCGGCGGCGCCCGCGATCACGCCCTCACGACGCTGCGCACGGCGACGCTCGCCCGCCTCGCGCGAACCCTCGGCCTCGGCGGGCGCGCGACGCCCGACGAGATCATCGCCGCATCCGCCGCCACGACGGGGAGGGATCCGGCGACCGTCGAGTTCCTGCTGCGCGGGGCGACGGCACCGAACGACAGCGCCTTCGTGGGGCTGTCCGACGGCCTCCTCCGCCTCGAGGACGAGGTCGCCCGCGCGGTGCGCCCGCGCTGACCCCGCATCCGACACCGACCGACCACAGAGAAGAATGGACGACATGGCCACCACGACCGAACTGCGCGAGGCGCTGTCCCGGGTCCGCCACGAGGTCGGGAAGGCGGTGGTGGGTCAGGACGGCGCCGTCACGGGCCTGCTCATCGCGCTGCTCGCGAACGGCCACGTGCTGCTCGAGGGCGTGCCCGGCGTCGCCAAGACCCTGCTCGTGCGCTCGCTGTCGCGTTCGCTGAGCCTCGAGACCCGCCGCGTGCAGTTCACGCCCGACCTCATGCCGGGCGACATCACCGGCTCGGTCGTGTACGACCCGAAGACGGGCGAGTTCGAGTTCCGCGAGGGGCCGGTGTTCACCAACATCCTGCTCGCCGACGAGATCAACCGCACGCCCCCGAAGACGCAGTCGGCGCTGCTGGAGGCGATGGAGGAGCGGCAGGTGTCGGCCGACGGCGTCACCCGCAAGCTGCCCGTGCCGTTCCTCGTGGCCGCCACCCAGAACCCGATCGAGTACGAGGGCACCTACACGCTGCCGGAGGCCCAGCTCGACCGCTTCCTGCTCAAGCTCGTTCTCGACCTGCCGGCGCGCGACGCCGAGGTCGAGGTGCTGCAGCGGCACGCCGGCGGCTTCGACCCCCGCAACCTGGAGGCCGCGGGCGTCACCCCGGTGCTCGACGCGGCCACCCTGCAGGCCGCCCAGGCGGACGTCGCCCGGATGCCCGTGAGCGCCGACGTGCTCGGCTACGCCGTCGACCTGGCACGCGGCACGCGGCAGAGCCCCTCCGTGCGGCTGGGTGTGAGCCCGCGCGGCACGACGGCCCTGCTCGCCGCCTCGCGGGCGTGGGCATGGCTCTCGGGGGCCGCGGGCGTCACCCCCGACCACATCCAGGCCATGGCACTCCCCGTGCTTCGGCACCGCATCCAGCTGCGCCCCGAGGCGGAGCTCGAGGGCGTGGGGGCGGATGCGGTGCTGCGGTCCGTCATCCAGCAGGTCCGCGTCCCCATCTGATCCGTCATGGCGATCTCGGGGTGGTTCGTGGCGGCGCTCGCGGTGGGCGCCGTGCCCGTCGTGCTGCTCGGCGGCTGGCCGGGCCTCGGCGTGTGGCTCGCCCTCATGACGATCGGCGGTGCGGTCGACCTCGCGCTCGCGGGCTCCCCCGCCGGCCTCCGCGTCAGCCGCGAGGTGCCGGCGCGGTCACGCCTCGGCGAGCCGGTCGAGACCACCCTGCTCCTCGTCAACACGGGACGCCGCACGGTGCGCGGGCTCGTGCGCGACGCATGGCAGCCGTCGGCGGGCGCCCGGCCCACGCGGCAGCGGCTCGCGGTGCCCGCGGGTGAGCGCCGCGCCATCCGCACCGTGCTCACGCCGACGCGGCGCGGCGAGCTGCACGCGGCGGGTGTAACCATCCGCTCGACGGGGCCCCTGCACCTCGTCTCCCGTCAGCGCACGCTGCGCGCCCCCGCCGTGCTGCGGGTGCTGCCGCCGTTCACCTCACGCAGGCACCTGCCCTCGCGCATCGCGCGGCTGCGCGAGCTCGACGGTCGCACGAGCCTGCTCATCCGCGGGCAGGGCACCGAGTTCGACAGCCTGCGCGAGTACGTGCGCGGCGACGACGTGCGCTCGATCGACTGGCGCGCGACGGCGAGACGCCGCGACCCCGCGGGCGGCGGTGCGAAGCTCGTGGTGCGCACCTGGCGACCCGAGCGCGACCGCCGCATCGTCATCGTGATCGACTCCGGGCGTTCGGCGGCGGCGCGCATCGCCGACGAGGTGCGCCTCGACACGGCGTTCGAGGCGAGCCTGCTGCTGGCCGCGCTCGCGACGCGTGCCGGGGACCGGATCGACCTCGCCGTCTACGACCGCCGCGTACGCGGCCGCGTGCAGGGTGCGACGGGGGCACAGCTGCTCGCGCGGATGGTCGACGTGCTCGCGCCCGTCGAGCCCGAGCTCATCGAGCCGGACTGGTACGGCGTGCCCGCGCTCGTGCGCTCGATCACCCCGCACCGCGCCCTCGTGGTGCTGCTGACGACGATCGAGGCGCCGGGCGCCGCCCAGCCGCTGCTCGCGATGCTGCCCGAGCTCACCCGTCACCACACGGTCGTCGTGGCCTCGGTCACCGACCCGGACGTGCTGGCCGCGGCCGCCGATCGGGGCGCGAGCGACGAGGTCTACCGCGCCGCCGCCGCCGAGCGGGCCCTGCTCGACGCGACCCGCGTGGCGGCCGCCATCCGGCGCCTCGGCGGGGAGGTGGTGACGGGCGCCCCGCAGGAGCTGCCGCCCGCGCTCGCCGACCACTACCTCGCGCTGAAGGCCGCCGGCCGGCTCTAGGGCGCCCCGGTGGTCGAGCGGGCCGCGCAGCGGGCGTATCGAAACCCCGCCGCCGATCCCGTCCGCGGCGCGCGCGCGGCGTTAGCCTGAGGTCGTCCGACCGCCACGAAAGGAATGGACGCATGGCTGAATCCCCCGTCCCCGCATCTCTCGTCCGTCGTCTCATCGCCGAGACGTTCGGCACCTATCTGCTCGTGTTCGGCGTCATCGGCGCCGCGCTCTTCTTCGCGCCCGACAACGGCGCGCTGCCTGTGGCGCTCGCGGTGGGCCTCGCCGTGCTCACGGGCGCGTACGCGGTCGGCTCGATCTCGGGCGGCCACTTCAACCCCGCCGTCACGATCGGTGCCGCCGCCGCCGGACGCTCGCGCTGGGCCGACCTGCTGCCGTACTGGATCGCGCAGATCATCGGCGGCGTCCTCGCCACGCTCACCTTCGGCCTCTTCGGGGTGCTGAGCGGCAAGAGCCTCGACTTCGGCGCCGTCTCCAACGGCTACGACGCGCACTCGCCCCTCGGCTTCAGCCTGGGCTCGGTGCTCGTCGCCGAGATCATCGCGACGATGCTGTTCGTGCTCATCATCCTCGGCGTCACGGCCGCCGGCTCGACCACCGCCGGCTTCGCCCCGCTCGCCATCGGCCTCGCGCTCACGCTCGTGCACCTCGTGATGATCCCGATCAGCAACTCCTCGGTGAACCCGGCGCGCTCGATCGCGACCGCGGTGCTCGGCGGCCCGGACGCGCTCGCGCAGCTCTGGGTGTTCCTCGTCGCCCCCCTCGTCGGCGGCCTGATCGCGGGCTTCATCTACCGCCCGCTGTTCGGCGCCAAGAGCTGAGACGCCGCGGAGGCCCGTCGGACACCGTCCGGCGGGCCTCCGTCATGTCGTCGGGGGCGGCCGCAGATGAGAGCTTGCTCATCGACCGCGCCGGGATCCGCGGACGACGCACCGCGATAATCGAGGGATGGCGGCTCCCTGGCGGCAGGCCTCGCGCTCTGCGCGGGTGCGCATCCTCGCCTCCATGCTGCTGGTCGCCGCCCTCGGCATGACGGCGGCGGGGGTGAGCGCGTACCTCATCCAGCGCGAGCGGGTGCTCTCCCAGATCGACGACCGCCTGACCGCGAGCGTCGACGGCCTCCAGTGCATCGCCGACGGCTGCGACGGCAGTGTGCCGCCCGCGACGGTGCTCGAGTTCCTCAATCAGGCGATGAAGCGCGTGCTGCCCGCCCACAACGAGTCGACGCTGGGGATCGTCGACGGCGTCCCCCGGCTGCGCCCGTCGAGCGGCATCACCTTCCGCCTCGACGACGACCCCGACTTCGTGACCCGCGTCGTGCGGGAGGCGGACGCGGATGCCGTCGTGCGCGGCACCGCGTCGACGAGCTTCGGCACCCTCCGCTACGTCATCATCCCCGTCGCCATCCGCTCCGACACCGCGAGCGGCCTCTACGTGTCGGCGTACGACCTGGACGCGGAGCTCGCCGAGATCACGGAGGCCTTCCGCACCTACGCGCTCGTCGCCGCGGGGGCGCTCGTGCTCGTCGGTCTCGTCGGATGGTTCGTCTCCGGCCGGATCCTGCGGCCGCTGCGCCTCCTCCAGCAGACCGCCGCCGGCATCGGAGAGAACGACCTGACGACGCGCATCCCCGTGTCGGGCAGCGACGACGTCTCCGAGCTGTCGCGCACCTTCAACGCGATGCTCGACCGCCTGCAGCGCTCCTTCGACGCGCAGCGGCGGCTGCTCGATGACGTCAGCCACGAGCTGCGCACCCCCATCACGATCGTGCGCGGGCACCTCGAGCTGCTCGACGCGCAGAACGCCGCCGACGTGGATGCGACGCGCGAGCTGTCGATCGACGAGCTCGACCGTATGAACGTGCTCGTCGACGACATCGCGCTGCTCGTCAAGACGAGCCGGCCCGACTTCCTGCACCGTGAGCCGGTCGACGTGGCCGAGCTGACCGAGCAGGTGCTCACGAAGGCGCGGGCGCTGAGCCCCGACCACGAGTGGCGTGCGGGCGGCACCGCGCGCCTCGTGGCACGCCTCGACCCGGTGCGCGTGACGCAGGCATGGCTCCAGCTCGCGGAGAACGCGGCCAAGTACGCGCCGACGGGCACGGCGATCGAGCTCGGCAGCCGCGTGCTGCGCGAGGACGACGTTCCGCGCCTCGAGCTGTGGGTGCGGGATCACGGTCCCGGCATCCCGCAGGAGCGGCTCGACTGGATCTTCGACCGCTTCGCCCGTGTCGAGGTCGGCCGGGGCGTCGAGGGCTCGGGGCTCGGCCTCTCGATCGTCTCCGCGATCGCCGCGGCCCACGGGGGGCGCGCCTACGCGCGCAACCCCGCCGGTTCGGGCGCGCGCGTCGCCATCAGCCTGCCCGTCGAGACAGAGGAGGTGACGGATGCCGCGCATCCTGGTCGCTGAGGACGAGCACCGCATCGCGTCCTTCGTCGAGAAGGGCCTGCGGGCCGCCGGCTACGGCGTGGAGACGGTCGCCGACGGCGTCGACGCGTTGACGATCGCGCGGAGCGGCGACGTCGACCTCGTGCTGCTCGACCTGGGGCTCCCCGGCATCGACGGGCTCGAGGTGCTGCGCCGGTTGCGGGAGGGCGGCAGCGGCGTCCCCGTGATCATCCTCACCGCGCGCGACTCGGCCGCGGACACGGTCGCGGGCTTCGAGGGCGGGGCCAACGACTACGTGGCGAAGCCGTTCCGCTTCGACGAACTGCTCGCACGCGTTCGCGCCCGGCTGCTCGACGCCCGCCAGCAGCAGGGTGCTGCGCCCGTGCAGGCGCTCGACTGCGGGCGGGTGAGCCTCGACCTGCGCACGCGACGCATCACCTCCGACGCCGGAACCTTCGACCTCTCGGCGCGCGAGTACGCCCTCGCGGAGGAGTTCATGCGCAACCCCGAGCAGGTGCTCAGCCGCGAGCAGCTGCTCAGCAGGGTGTGGGGGCTCGACTTCGACCCCGGGTCGAACGTCGTCGACGTCTACGTGCGCTACCTCCGCCGCAAGATCGGCGCGGAGCACCTCAAGACGGTGCGCGGCATGGGGTACCGCTTCACGGGCGAGCCCTAGACCGGCAGGCCCGGCCGCCCCCGGGCATGCGGATGCCGCGGGGCCCTGCACCCCGCGGCATCCGCGTCTCATCCGGCGCTGCGCCGGGGTCGCCGCTCGCTCAGTGGCGGCCGCCGCCCCAGCCTCCGCCGCCTCCGCGGTGGCCGCCGTCACCCTTGCCCCAGCCCGAGCCCTTGTCTCCCGAGCCGCGGGTGCCGGAGCCGTCCTTGCCGGACCAGCTGCTGCCCGGGCCGTCGCCCGGGCCGTGCGTGCCCGACCACTTCTCGCCCGACCGGTTCTTCGCGGGGTCGGATGCGGCATCCCGGCCCGCGCCGTCGCCGGTCTTGTCTCCCTTGTGCGCGCCGAACCAGGCGGCGTGGTCGCCGCAGTCCTTGCCGGCCTTCCCCGCAACGTCGTCGCCGATCACGACCGGGTCGGAGGGGTCGACCTCGTCGACCGCGTCGCCGGAGCCCTGATCCGCCGTGCCGTCGTCGGCGGCGGACGGGTCGCTCGCGGTGTCGTCCGCGGTCGCGTCGTCCGTCGGCTCGGCAGAGGGGTCGAGCTTCGGCGAGTCGGCGAGCTGAGACGAGCTCTCGTCGACCGTGCTCACGCCGCTCACGTCGAGCGTGCGCCCCGTCTGCTCGGCCACATCGAGGGCCGAGGCGTAGCCGACGCCTCCGACGAGGGCGGTGACGCCCATCGCGCATCCGGCCGCCAGGGCGATGATTCCTGTCCGCTTCATGAGGGGAGCCTCCCTTTCATCGCTCCCAGCCTCGCGGGCCCGGATGAGAGCGGCGAGCGGGAATCATGAGAGCTCTGTCATCCGGATGCGGAGGCGTCAGACCGACACCGCGCGGCGGGCACCCGTCTCGTACTCCTCCAGGTCGCCCGTCTCGCCGGCGCGGGAGGCGCGGCGACCCACGACCCACTGGTAGACGAGGAACGCCGAGAGGGCGAGGGTGCCGATCCCGATCTTCACCGGCCACGGCCAGTCCTGACGCGTCACGAAGCCCTCGATGATGCCCGAGACGAGAAGCGCCACCGTCATGCCGACGACGATCGTGAAGAAGGCCCGCCCGTCCTGGGCGAGCGCCTGCGCGCGCGTGCGCGCACCCGGCGCGATCCACGACCAGAAGATCATGAGGCCCGCGGCGGCCGCCAGGAAGATCGCGTACAGCTCGAGCTGCCCGTGCGGCGAGATGTACAGGAAGAACTGGTCGAGCCGGTCGTAGTGGTTCATGACCGCCGCCGAGACGCCGAGGCCCTGCGCGTTCTGGAACACGACGTACGGCACCCAGAGGCCCAGGATGCCGAACATCACGCACTGCGCCGCGATCCACGCGTTGTTGGTCCACACCTGCGCGGCGAAGCCCGCCTCCGAGGACGCCGAGTAGTAGCCCACGAAGTCCTCCTCGGCGTACCGCTGGAGGTCGTCGGGCAGGCCGAGCGCCGCGAAGGCGCGCGCGTCGGTCGAGAGCCACACGAAGTACGCCGCCGCGATCGCCACGGTCGCCACGGCGACGGCGAGCGTCAGCCAGCGCACCCGGTAGAGCGCCGCGGGCAGCTGCACGGCCGCGAACAGCGCGAGCGCGTGCAGCGGGTTGCGTCGCACGCCCGTGAACAGCAGCCGCGCGCGCCACAGCGCGAGCGAGAGGTGCTCGCCCTGGCTGGAGCCGCCGACGGTCGTGCGGATGGTCGCGAGCTGGGATGCGCCGGTCTGGTAGCGCTCGATGAGCTCGTCCGCCTCGGGGCCGCTCGGGCGGCGGTTCCTCGCCAACTGGGCGAGCCGATCCCACTCCGCACCGTGGGCGGCGGCGTAGGCGTCGAGGTCCATCTGCTTGAATGATACGCATGGCGGCGGAGCCCGACGCGGACTGGGTCGACACCCTGGCCGACGACGACGCGCTCCTCACCGGCGAGGCGGTCGCCCTCGACCTGCGGCCGGCGAGCTTCGCCCTCCGCGCGGGCGGTGCCGTCATCGACTTCGCGGCATCCGTGATCCTGTTCGTGGTGCTGATCTTCGCGTTCTTCGTGCCCGCCGGTCAGTTCGGGTTCGAGGCCGCCTGGGCCACCGTCTTCCTCATCACGAGCCTCGTGCTGGCGTTCGTCGTCGCGCCGTGCCTCGTCGAGACGCTCACGCGCGGCAAGTCGCTCGGACGGCTGGCCGTCGGCGCCCGGATCGTGCGCGACGACGGCGGATCCGCGGGCTTCCGGCACGCAGCCATCCGCGCGCTCGTCGGGGTGCTGGAGTTCCTGCTGACCTTCGGCGGGCTCGCGGCGCTCGTCGGCATCCTCTCCCCGCGGTCGAAGCGGCTCGGCGACCACCTCGCGGGCACCTACGCGCAGTACGAGCGCGCCCCGCGGGTCGCGACTCCGATCTTCGGGATGCCGCTCGAGCTGCTCGGCTGGGCGCAGCTCGCCGACGTGGCGCGGATGCCCGACCCGCTCGCGCGGCGCATCGCGAGCTTCCTGGCATCCGCTCGCGACTTCGATCAGCTGCGCCGCAGCCACCTCGCGCAGCAGCTCGCCTTCGAGGCGTCGCAGTACGTGTCGCCCCTGCCGGCCGTCGACCCCGAGCTGTTCCTCGCGGGCGTCACCGTCGCCCGGCGCGACCGCGAGGCCCGCGCCCTGCAGCTCGAGGCGGAGCGCCTCGCGCGCCTCGCGCCCGTGCTGCGCGGCTGACCCCGCCTCAGTAGCGGTAGTGGTCGACCTTGTAGGGGCCCTCCACGGGCACCCCGATGTAGGCAGCCTGCTCGGGGGTCAGCTCGGTGAGCTCGACCCCGAGGGAGGCGAGGTGCAGGCGCGCGACCTTCTCGTCGAGCACCTTCGGCAGCACATAGACGCGCGTCTCGTAGGCGGCGCGGTTGACCCACAGCTCGAGCTGCGCGAGCACCTGGTTGGAGAAGGAGTTGCTCATGACGAAGCTCGGGTGCCCGGTGGCGTTGCCGAGGTTCATGAGGCGCCCCTCCGAGAGCACGAGCACGCTGCGGCCGTTCGGCAGCCGCCACTCGTGCACCTGCGGCTTGATCTCGACCTTCTCCGCACCCGGCAGCGACTCGAGCCCCGCCATGTCGACCTCGTTGTCGAAGTGGCCGACGTTCGCGATGACGGCGAGGTGCTTGAGGCCCAGGATGTGATCGAGGGTGACGACGTCCTTGTTACCGGTGGTCGTGATGACGAAGTCGACCTCGCCGATCACCGAGTCGAGCCGGGCGACCTGGAATCCGTCCATGGCCGCCTGCAGGGCGTTGATGGGGTCGATCTCCGACACGATGACGCGCGCGCCCTGGCCGCGCAGCGCCTCCGCGGAGCCCTTGCCGACATCCCCGTAGCCGCACACGAAGGCGACCTTGCCGCCCATGAGCATGTCGGTGGCCCGGTTGAGCCCGTCGGGCAGGGAGTGGCGGATGCCGTACTTGTTGTCGAACTTCGACTTCGTCACGGAGTCGTTGACGTTGATGGCGGGGAACAGCAGCCGGCCGTCGCGGTGCAGCTCGTAGAGGCGGTGCACGCCCGTCGTGGTCTCCTCGGTGACGCCCTGGATGTCCGCCGCGATGCGCGTCCAGCGCTGCGGGTCCTCCGCGAGGGAGGCGCGCAGGGTGTCGAGCACGACCGCCCACTCGTGGCTCGCGTCCGCGGGGGTCTCGGGCACGGCGCCCGCGAGCTCGTACTCCCGGCCGGTGTGCACGAGCAGGGTCGCGTCGCCGCCGTCGTCGAGGATGAGGTTGGGGCCCGTCCAGTCGGCCCCCGCCGCGGCGGCCTCCGCGCTCCAGTCGAAGATGCGCGTGGTGGCCCACCAGTACTCCTCGAGCGTCTCGCCCTTCCAGGCGAACACCGGCACGCCGGCCGGGGCCGCGACCGTGCCGTCCGGGCCGACCACGACGGCGGCGGCGGCCTCGTCCTGGGTGGAGAAGATGTTGCAGCTCGCCCAGCGCACCTGCGCGCCGAGGGCGACGAGCGTCTCGATGAGCACGGCCGTCTGCACGGTCATGTGCAGCGATCCCGCGATCCGGGCGCCCTTCAGCGGCTGCGCGGCCCCGTACTCCGCGCGGAGTGCCATGAGGCCGGGCATCTCGTTCTCGGCGAGACGGATCTGGTGACGTCCGGCCGCGGCGAGCGCGAGGTCGGCGACCTTGTACGGCGCGGCGGTCGAGACGGGGGTGGCGATGCTCATGCCCCCATTGTCGCAGCCCCCGATGATTGTTTCCGTTCCGCGTCTTTGCACCCGTTGCGTCGGCGACAAACACGCGGAACGGGAACTATGAGCGGATGAGGGCGAGCACCTCGTCGCGAATGAGCGCCATCTGCTCGGGGGTCGCGGCTTCGGCGTTGAGCCGCAGCAGCGGCTCCGTGTTGGAGGGGCGGACGTTGAACCACCAGAACCCGTCGTCGGGGACCCCTGTGACGGTCAGGCCGTCGAGCTCGTCGAACTCGCCCCGCCCGGTGAACGCCTCCACGATGCGGGTGTAGGCCGCCGGCACGTCATCGACGGTCGAGTTGATCTCGCCCGACATGGCGTACGGGTCGAAGGCCGCCGCGAACTGCGAGAGCGGGGCACCCTGACCCCCGAACTCGGCGAGCAGGTGCATCGCCGCGAGCATGCCGTTGTCGGCGCCCCAGAAATCGCGGAAGTAGTAGTGGGCCGAGTGCTCGCCGCCGAAGACGGCGCCCGTCTCCCGCATCCGGTCCTTGATGAGCGAGTGGCCGACGTTGGTGCGCACCGGCACGGCGCCCGCCGCCCCGATCGCCTCCGGCACGAACCGCGAGGTGATGAGGTTGTGGATGACGAACACCTCGCCCGTCTCGCCCGCGGCCCGCACGCGCGCCACCTCGCGCTGCGCGACGATCGCCGCGACGGCGCTCGGGCTCACCGGCGCCCCCGTCTCGTCGACCACGAAGCAGCGGTCGGCGTCGCCGTCGAAGGCGAGCCCCAGGTCGGCTCCGTTCGCCACGACGGCCGCCTGCAGGTCGCGCAGGTTCTCGGGCTCGAGGGGGTTCGCCTCGTGGTTGGGGAAGGTGCCGTCGAGCTCGAAGTAGAGCGGGATGATCTCGAGCGGCAGCCCGGGCAGACCCGCGGCCGTGCCGAGCACGGCGGGCACCGTGAGACCGCCCATGCCGTTGCCGGCATCCACGACGACGCGCAGCGGGCGGATGTCGGTGAGATCGACGAGGGAGCGCAGGTGCGCGGCGTAGTCGGGGAGCACGTCGCGCGTCGTGACGGTGCCGGGGGCCCCCACGGAGGGCACCCCGCCCGCGTCGAGGTACGCCTCCGCACGGGTGCGGATGGCGCCGAGGCCGGTCGCGATCGAGATGCCCTGGGCGCCCGCGCGGCTGAGCTTGATGCCATTGTAGCGAGCGGGGTTGTGGCTCGCCGTGAACATCGCGGCCGGCGCGTCGAGCCACCCGGATGCGAAGTAGGTCTCGTCGGTCGAGCACAGCCCGATGTTGATCACGTCCGCGCCGCGGGCGGAGGCGCCGCGCGCGAAGGCGACGGCGAACTCGGGGCTCGAGTCGCGCATGTCGTGGCCGACGACGACGGAGGTGCCTGCCGCGCCGAGCTCGTCGACGAAGCCCGCGGCGAGAGCCTCGACGACCTCGGGCGTCAGCTCGGAGCCGACGAGCCCGCGCACGTCGTAGGCCTTGACGAAGGAGGAGAGATCAGCACCGGTCACGGACTACGACTGTAGTTCAGCGACCGTCACGTGCCGCACGATCTGCCAACCCTGCGGGGCGGAGAGCCGCTCCGCGTGCACCTCGCAGAGGTCGTAGCTGTGGGGCTCGCGCCGCACCGCGAGCGGGCCGAGCACCGCCATCGCGTCGGCGTAGTCGTACGTCAGGGTGGCCACGGCGTCCCGGCCGCAGGCCACCTTGCTGCACGGTCGCGCGCTCATCGAGGCGAGCCTACCGCCGCCCGCCGACCCGCCCACGACCAACCCACCCTAAACTCGGGTCATGCCCCGTTCCGCGCGTCGTGTCACGACGAGGGCCGGCTATCGCGACCGCCACGGTCGTGGCCCGCGCTCGGCGATCACCGGGCCCCACCTGCCCATGCTGCGCACGCGGCTCGACTTCTTCGACGCGTGCGTCGCATCCGCCGTCGAGTACCTGCGGGCGCTGTGGCCCGAGGAGCTCGCGGGGGTGCGCTTCGACGTCGGGGGTTTCCCGCCCGGCGAGCCGGGCCCGGACGGGGTCGACCGCTGGCGCACCGACCCGCGCACCCGACGGGTGGTGCTGTACCGCGTGCCGATCGAGCGGCTCGTGCAGCTGCACCGCGACGACGACTGGCATCGGCGCTCCTACATCGAGAGCTGCGTCTTCCGCGCCGTGGCCGAGCTGCTCGGCAAGGACCCCTGGGACATCGCGCCGGAGCGCTTCCGCCACTTCTAGGGGGCGCCCCCGGGCCCGCGAGCCGCACGCTCAGGGGCGCACGACGAGCGGGGTGTCGCCCGCGCGCGGCGCCGTCACCGGATAGGAGGCCAGCTCGCCCGCCCCCGCGAAGCTCACCCCGGCGACGACCCCCGCAGCCTTCCGCACGAGGAAGGCCGCGTCGCGCGGGAGCTCCACCGCGACCGATCCCGTCGCGGGCACCTCGACCGTGATGTCGTCCGCGTCGCCGAGACCCGTGAGGGTGAGCGTGTGCGCGGTGCCGTCGACGGCCGACGCGACGAGCATCGGCGAGGGCGCGTCGGCGACCGCGAGCGCGGCATCCGCCCGCACCGGGGATGCCGACGCGAACCAGGCGAGGTCGGCGGCACCCGGCGCGAGACCGCCGTCGGCATCCGGCGTGGGGTCGACGATGGTCGAGAGCCGCGCACCCGCCACCACCGGAACGTCGGAGCGCACGGAGACCGCGTAGGCGCCGTCGGGCAGCGGCGCCTCGCCGAGCTCGAGCGCCGACGACAGCAGGGTGTCGGACACCTCGCCGCCCGCGACCGTGATCTCGAACGAGGTCGGGACGCCGTCCGCGGTCGCGGGGGTCAGGCTCACCTCGACGTGCGCCGTCTCCTCTCCGGGGTTGCCGACGCGGACCACCGCCTGCAGATCGTCGTACCCTTCGATGCCGAGCGAGCTCGCGACCGCCGTGGCGCCCAGGATGCGCACCCCGGGGATCACGACGTCCTTCGCGGGTGCGGCACCCGCCGAGACCAGGTCGACCCCGCCGGGATCCAGGACGCGGATGACGGAGGTCTGCAGCCAGGCGGCCACCTGACCGCCACGCGCCTCGACGTGCACGACGGGGGAGGCGAGGTCGGGGGCGAAACCGCTGAGCGGCAGCGCGACGCGGCCGCCGGCGGGAACGGTGATGCCGCTCATCCCGGGCGCGCGGACGATGCCCGCCTCACCCCACAGCTCGATGGAGACGTCGGCGTTCACCTCCGTGGGGTTGACGAGGTGCAGGATGCTCGTGCGCCCGACGGTCGTGGCCCCGCCGACGAACCAGGCCGAGCTCGTGGGCGCGACGCAGCTCGCCGCCGCGAGACCGTTCAGCCCGCCCTCGCCGTCCGGGGTCTGCTGCTGCGCGGCCGACAGGACGGCCCCGTCGGATGACGGCGCGCGCAGGGCGGAGGGTGCCTGCCGGGCGGAGGACCCCGCGGCGTCTCCCCCGGTCAGCTCGGAGCGCTGGGCTGCCCCCGGCGTGGATGCGACGGTCACGTCGGGGGTGCCGACGGGGAACACCTGCCCGGCGTTGGCGCCCGTGTCGTCGCCGAGGCGCAGGAGCGCACCGGGGCACACCGTGAGGAGGTCGGCGGGTTCCGGCTCGACGAGCGTGCCGAGCGGCTCGACGCCGAGCGTCGGGAGGGGGACGAGCCCCACCGCGGCGACGACCGCGGCGGCCGCGGCGAGACCGACGAGTCCGCGGACGATCCGCAGCGACACGACGGTGACCGTGCGGCCGATGCTCCTGCTGCGCGCCGGCCTCGGAGGCGCCGCCGTGGGCTCCTCCTCGGCGCTCGACACGGAGGCGGGGACGGCGGTCTCCTCGACCGGACCGTTGGTCGAGTCGCCGTCGCGGGCCGGGGACGGTTCCATCGCGCCGTTCTCCGTCGCGTCCGGCTCCGGCGCGTCGGGCCGGAGCGCGTCGTCCGGCGGGGGGAGCTCGTCGTCAGCCATCGGAGTCCTCGTCGAAGGTCGTGGCCGCCGGCTCGTCGAGCGAGGAGCGCGTCTGCACCACGCGACGCCGCCGGCGGGTCGGGATGACGAGCAGCAGGGCGGCGAGCAGCACGCCGAGCTGCACCGCGAGCACGCCGACGCCGTACGCGCCACGGGGCGGGGTCGCGTCCTCGGTGCGCTCGAGGCCAGCGAACGACCAGAGGGTGCCGTACCCGCTGTCGCTCGCGGCGGTCACGGCGGGCGCCGCGTCGAGCGAGGCGACCGCGCGTTCGCGAACCGCCTCGGCCTCCGCGGTGGCCCCGGGCGCCTCGGCCGTCACGAGCACGAACGCGATCTGGAAGCGCTGGAGCTCGGGGGCGGGGTCGTAGCCGCCGCGCGAGGCGAGATTGCCGGCCAGGTCGGCGAGCGCGAGCTCCTCCTCCGACAGCCTCGTGCGGCCGGCGTGGAGCGCCGACTGGTCGTCGAGGGTCGCGCCCTCCCCGCGTTGCAGCTGGGCGCCGAGCGAACCGTCGGGCTGCGGGGTCAGCACGAGCGTGCCGATGCCGGGGTCGGCGGCCGCCGCCGCGTCCGCGAGGGACGGCAGGATGCGCCCGTCGCCCGGGTGCACGGCCGCCGTCCCGACGAGCGACGCGCCGAGCAACGGCGTCACCGCGAGGATCGCCGCGACGACGGCGGCAGCTCCCGCGGAGACCGCAGCCCGGCGGGTGGCGTCGAGCCCGACCACCGCGGCGCCCACGAGGCCGAGCCAGTAGACGCTGAGGGCGCTTCCGGGCCACGGTCCCGTCACGGCGGCGCCGACCGAGGAGAGCTGCAGGTGCACGGCCAGCCATGCCGTGGCCAGACCGCCCGCTGCGACGGCGAGGGCGGGGATCGACCGTCCGGCGCCCGGGAGGAAGAGCGAGAGCAGGGCCAGCGCCGCGACGGGGGCGAGGAGCACGGCGGGCACGAGCGTGTCCCAGCCCGCGGCGGGCAGCCCCACGGCGGAGAGGATGCCGTCCCAGCCGGCCGCGTCGGCATCCGGGCGGCCGATCAGCAGGCCCCAGCCGCTCGTCGGGGTGAAGGGCAGCACGACGCCGGGATCGGCGAGGGCGGCGAGCGGCGACCCGCGGCGGAATGCGTCGATGACGAGCGGCGCGAAGAGCGCGATCGCGGGGATCGGCACCCCGATCGTGCGCACGAAGCCGCGCGGCCGCGCGAACGCCCAGGCGACGACCCCGATCAGCAGCACCGGGGCGACGACGGGCGCAGCCGCGGCGATGGCGACGAAGAGCAGCGAGGCGGTCGCGGACGCGCTCCACGACCGCGCGCCCTCGACGAGCGCGAGCACGAACCAGGGCAGCAGCAGGTGCACGAGCACCGCGCCGACCCGCCCCTCCCCCAGCGCGGTGAGGAACACGGGGGCCGCGGCCCACAGGATCGCGGCGGCCACGGGCGGCCAGGCCCGCTCGGATAGGCGCGTCGCCGCCCACCACGCCCCGAGCGCAGCGAACGGGAGGGCCGTGAGCCACAGCAGCACGATCGAGAACGACGGATCCCACCAGGTGGCCGAGCCGAGCAGCGCCCAGAGCAGCGTCGCCGGGTCCGCCGCACCCGAGAAGCCGACCCCGATCTCCCGCCATCCCCAGCCGAGCCGCGACCAGAGCTCCGCCGCGTGCGAGGCGAGGGGAACGAGCCCACCGCCCTCGAGCGTCGAGGCGCCGAGCAGCGGCCAGAAGATGACGAGGCCGGCGACGATCGTCGCGGCGACGACCCACACCCCGCCGCCGAGGAACGAGGCCCGCACGAGGTCGCGCTCGCGGCCCGCGCGGTCGTCGGCCCGCTCGCGCTCGTGCGCCCGGTGCTCGCGCAGCGCGGCCCCCCGCATGCGCAGCGGCGCGACCGCGCGCCAGCCGGCCGTGCGGGCGCGGCGCAGTCGCGAGCGGGCGCCCGGGACCGAGGGGTCGAACAGCGCGCGGAACGCCGCGGAGAGCTCGCCGGGCACCGCACCGGGACGCTTGGCGAGCAGCTGGCCCACCGTGCGGACGAGCGCGAGCGGCAGCAGGGCGAGCCAGTGCAGCGGCACAGCGAGCGGGGGCGCGTAGACGAAGCGGCGGTGCAGCTGCGCGCTGCGGGCGATCCGGCGGCGCAGCCGGGCGCTCGCGGGACGCTTCCGGCCGACGTCCTCGGGGCGGCGCGCCCGCTCGACGCGGGCGGCGGGCACGCGCACCACCCGGTGCCCCGCGAGGCGCGCCCGGATGCCGAGGTCGAGCCCCGCATCCGCGGAGGGGAGCCCGGGGTCGAGTCCGTCGAGGGCGTGCCACACCGGGCGCCGCACGAGCGACCCGTCGACCGCCACGGCGAGGACGTCGGTGACCGGGTCGTATTGCGCCTGGTCGAGCTCGTCGTCGACGAGCACGACGGTGGCGCCGAGCGCGGAGACCGTCTCGCCGTAGGAGCGCAGCCGCGCGTGATCGGCGGGGTCGACGAGCTTCGGCCCCGCGACCGCGACCGAGGGAGCCACCTCGACCGCCGCAAGAAGGGCGCGGAGGGCTTCGGGCTCGGGCGCCGAGTCGGCGCGCAGCAGCCACAGCCACTCCTCCTCGCCCTCGACGGGCGCGACGGCGCGCAGCGCGCGTGCGACGCCGACCCCGAAGGTGCCGCCCGTGGCCGTGACGACCTGGGTGACGCCGGCGGCCTCGAGCGCGTCGGTGCGGAACTCGGTGGTCGGCTCGGCCACCACGATGAGCGCGTCGGGGCGGCGCGTCTGCGCGGCGAGGGCCGCGAGGGTGCCGTCCAGCCACCGTTCGCCGTCGTGGACGACGAGGATCGCGGTGACTCTGGGCATCCCTCCGAGGCTAGGCGCGGGATCGCGGATGCCGGGCAGCGCCACGCGCATACCCCCGATGCGACAGGTCGAGCGGGTCGCTCAGGCCGTGCGGCCGCGGCGGAGCTTGCGGCGCTCGCGCTCGGAGAGCCCGCCCCAGATGCCGAAGCGCTCGTCGTTGTCGAGTGCGTACTCCAGGCACTGGCCGCGCACGGCGCACCCGGTGCAGATGCGCTTCGCGTCGCGCGTGGAGCCGCCCTTCTCGGGGAAGAACGCCTCGGGGTCGGTCTGCGCGCACAGCGCGTCGGTCTGCCAGGCGAGGGGGTTGTCGTCGTCCTCGACGGTCGCGGGGCGCAGGCCCGGCATGCCGAGGCGGACGGGGTCGACGAACCAGTCCTCGGGGACCGAGGGACGGTACTCGTTCCTCGTCATTCCGCCCTCCCCTCGCGACACCGGCCGTCACGTTCCTGCTAATTACACTCGTGTCATTCCCCCGCGTCAAGTCGCGGAATCGTACCCGCGGGGCATCCGGGCGTGTCGCGGCGCGCCGCGCGGTGCATCGATCGAGACCCGGAGGTCAGGAAGCGGTGGCCGCCGTACGCGCCGCCCACGCGCTCGCCACCATCTCGTCGAGGCTGTGGCGCATCCGCCAGTCCAGATCGCGGGCCGCGAGCTCACCGGATGCGACGATCCGCGCCGGGTCGCCTGGTCGGCGGGGCGCGATCTCGGGGGTGAAGTCGATGCCGGTGACGCGCGCCATCGCCGTCATGATCTGCGCCACGGATGCGCCGTCGCCGCTGCCCAGGTTGTAGGCCGGCTCGAGGGGGCACCCCTCGGCGAGGGCCCGGGCGGCCGCCACGTGGGCGAGGGCGAGGTCCGCGACGTGCAGGTAGTCGCGCACGTTGGTGCCGTCGGGCGTCGGGTAGTCGTCGCCGTTGATGCGCGGCGTGCGCCCCTCGACGAGCGCGTCGAAGACGAGGGGGAAGAGGTTGTGGGGGCTCGTGTCGTACACGTCCGGGTAGCCGGAGCCGACGACGTTGAAGTAGCGCAGGGAGGTGTGGCGCAGGCCCGCCGCGACGCCCTGGTCGCGTAGCAGCCACTCGCCGATGAGCTTCGACTCGCCGTACGGCGAGGTGGGGTTCTTCGGGGTGTCCTCGGTCACGAGGTCCTGGTCGGTGTTGCCGTACACGGCGGCCGACGAGGAGAACACGAGCTTGTCGACTCCGACCTCCTGCATCGCGGCGAGCAGCACGCGGGTGCCCTCGACGTTCTGCTGGTAGGTGTGAAGCGGACGCTCCACCGACACGCCCGCGTACTTGAAGCCGGCCACGTGGATGACGCCCGTGACGTGGTGGTCGCGGAGGGTGTCGAGCACGAGCCGGCCGTCGAGGATCGTGCCCTCGACGAAGGGGACGCCGCCGGTCACGAACTCGCGGTGCCCGCTCGACAGGTCGTCGATCACGACGGCGCCGAGGCCGGCCTCCTGGAGTGCGCGCACCACGTGCGCGCCGATGTAGCCGGCGCCGCCGGTCACGAGCCACGTCATGGCCCCCAGGCTATCGGGCCGATCAGGCGCGCCGCGCCGCGGCCCGTCGCCCCTCGCGGGCGAGAGAGACGACGCTCCCGACGGCGCCCGCCGCGGCGAGGCCGCCCAGGATGAGCATGAGAAGGATCATGGCAGGAAATCTATGACTTGGCGGAAACCGCCACGAGTGGCATGATCGACACATCTCGTCGAAAAGCTGCCAAGGAGTCCGGATGCTGAAGAAGGTGGTCTGCCTCGCCCTGCCCGGCACCGCGCCGTTCGAGTTCGGCGTGGTGTGCGAGGTCTTCGGCATCGACCGCAGCGAGATGGGCGGTCCGAGCTTCGACTTCGCGATCGCGACGGCGGATCCCGGCCCCGTCCCCACGAGCATGGGCTACTCGATGGTCATCGAGAACGACCTCTCCGTCGCGGCCGACGCCGACCTCGTGGCTGTGCCGGCCCACCAGATCGGACCGGTCGACGAGCGCTACCTCGAGGTGATCCGCGCCGCGGAGGCGCGCGGCGCGTGGGTCATGAGCGTCTGCTCGGGTGCGTTCGTGCTCGCCCAGGCCGGCGTGCTCGAGGGTCGCCGCGCCACGACGCACTGGATGCACGCCGACCGCCTCGCCCGCGAGTACCCGGGCACCGAGGTCGACCCCGACGTGCTCTTCGTGCAGGACGGCAAGGTCGTGACGGGCGCGGGAACCGCGGCCGGCATCGACGCGGCGCTGCACATCGTGCGCGAGGAGTACGGGGCGACGGCGACCAACGTCATCGCGCGCCGGATGGTCGTGCCTCCCCAGCGCGACGGCGGCCAGTCGCAGTACATCCCCACCCCCGTGCCGGAGTGCCGCAGCGACGCCTTCGCCCTCGTCATCGAGTGGATGCTCGAGAACCTGGACCAGGACCTCACCGTCGACCAGCTGGCCCGCCGCGCGCTCATGTCGAGCCGCACCTTCGCGCGCCGCTTCCGGGCCGAGACCGGCACGACGCCCGCGGCCTGGCTCAACCGCCAGCGCATCCTGCGCGCCCAGACCGAGCTCGAGCAGACCGACGACGGCCTGGAGCAGATCGCCCAGCGCTCGGGCTTCGGCACCGCCGCCGTCATGCGGCATCACTTCCTCAAGGTGCTCGGAACGACGCCGACCGCCTACCGGCGGGCCTTCGGCGAGCGCGCCGCGGGCTGACCGCCACCCCCGGCCTTTCGGTACCAAATCGCTACCATTTGGGTAGCATGGAGCCATGAGCACTCAGATCGCCGTGCGTCTGTCGGACGAGCTCGCGTCGTTCGTCGACGGCGAGGTCGCCGCCGGCCACGCCCCCAGTCGCGCCGCCGTCGTCACTCGGGCTCTCGAGCGGGAGCGACGCCAGAGGCTCGCCCTGGCCGATATCGAGATCCTCCGATTCGAGCTCGACGACGACCTCGACGATGCCGTGGAGGGCGCGGCACGACGTCCGCTCGAACTGGACTGACCCGGATGCGTCCGATCCACCTGGCGCGCCTCGACAAGACGCGCCCCGTGCTCGTGCTCACGCGGGAGCTCGTCCGCCCTCACCTCCGCCGCGTGACGATCGCGCCGATCACCTCGACCGCCAAGGGTCTCTCCACCGAACTCGCCGTGGGCCCACGCAACGGCCTCGATCACGAGTCGGTCGTGAGCCTCGACAACGCGCTCACCATCCCCGCCGTCGATCTGGGACGGCAGCTCGGTTTCCTGCTGCCCGAGCAGGAGACGGCGCTGACCGCGGCACTCGTCATCGCCTTCGATCTGGAGTAGCCGGCGCCTCCGGTCCGTTCACATCGAGCGCGCGCCGCCGGCTGACCGCGGCCGCCCGCAGGGCGGCCCCAACCCGCGCGCGTCATCCGTCGTCTGAAGAAGTGAGACGACTGTGAGGAGGCACGCCATGACGGCGTCCGCACGGCACCGCGGAGGGCGGGCCGCACGCGCGACCGCGACGGCTGTCGCGGCCGCCCTGCTCACGGCATGCGTCGCGCCCCGCGCCACGGCCGAGGTCGTGGAGGTCGGAGGTTTCGACGTGTTCGACTGCCGCGCAGCCGCGACCCCCGGCGGGATCCCGGACGGGTTCGAACCGGTCGCCGCCTACAGCTGCGACGAGTTCGGCTACGAGGACGAGGCAGGGCGGTGGTCGGGGACGACCGTGCGACGGCTCGAGGGCGAGCTGGCGCCGCTGCTCGAGGCGTTCGCGGCTCCCGACGACCCGCCCTCGATCGGCCCCTGCCCGACGGTGGACATGCTGCTGATCGAGGTCTGGCTCGTCGACGCGGGCGACCGCGGCATCCGTCTGCGCTATCCGCTCGACGGCTGCGGCCTCCCGAAGGCGGACGACGCGCTGTGGGCGGTCGACGCGCTCCGGGTGGTCGCGGAGAAGCACCTCGACGCGGAGCTGGTGGAACCCGGCGACGCCGGGCCGTGATCAGGCCTCGGCCGGGGAGGCGATGAACACGCCGTCCCCGCGCAGGCCGAGCCACTGCTCGCCCTCCACGTAGACGGCTGTGCCCCCGCGCGAGCGCCGGCCCGCCCGCGAGCGCCACCGTCCCGGAGGTGCACACGGCGATCGCGGGCCCCGCGAGCCGCACCTCGACGCCGCGCGCGGCCGCATCACCGATCCCCGTAGACTCGCGGCCATGGGAGGTGCACGCGATGAGTGGTCCGCCTGACGAGCGAGATCGCCACTACACGGAGTGGAAGGGCTGGGGGCTAGACGCTGGATTCGCCGCCGTCACCCCCGGTGATCGCGACCTCTTCACACGCGAACTGCGTGGCATCGCGAAGCGCGTGCGGATCCACGACGTGCTCGAAATCGGGTACGGCAACGGCACCTTCCTCGGGTATTGCCGCGAGCGCGGTTGGAACGTCACCGGAGTCGAGTTGCTCCCCGAGCTCCGGGATGCGGCCACCGCCACCGGATTCGCGGTCGTCGCGGACGATGAGGTGGGCTCCCTGCCCGAGCGCGCCTTCGACCTCGTCGCGGCGTTCGACGTCTTCGAGCACATCGATCCGTCCGAGAGCGTCGACTTCCTCCGCTCGATCGAGCGACGGCTGCGCCCTGGAGGCTTTGTGATCCTCCGCTACCCGAACGCCGATTCGGCGCTCGGCGACCCGTTCCAGAACGGCGACCCCACCCACGTCAACGCGATCGGCACGCTGAAGCTCGACTTCTACGCCCAGCAGGCCGGACTGGAGGTCGTCGAGTACAGGGGGACCCGTCGCCGTGGGTTCCGCACCTCCCCCATCCACGGTATCCACCGCCTCACGGCCGCCCCGCTGGCGATCGCGGTGGGCGCGATCCGTCGCGCCATCCACTTCCCGGATCTGCGCGTGGTGCTCTCCTCCGGGAACGTCGTCGCGGTCCTCCGCTCCGCGAGTTGAGACGAGCCGGGCGCCTCAGAGCTCCGTCGAGGCGACGAACAACCGACCGTCACCGCGGACGCCGAGCCATTCCTCGCCCTCGATGTAGGCGGCGTGCCCGCGGGAGAGCGCGGTTCCCCCCTCGAGCGCGACCGCGCCGTCCGCGCAGAACGCGATCGCGGGCCCGTCGAGACGCAGCTCGACGCCGCGCGAGGCGGCCTCCGGCTCCACGACGATGAGCACGAAGTCGGGCACGTCGGGGCGGAACACGCGCACGCCCGGCTCCGGCTCCTCGGGTGCGAGATACGGTGCGGGGAGCGGCCGGAAGTCGAGCACGGAGAGCAGCTCGGGCACGTCGACATGCTTGGGTGTGAGGCCGCCCCGCAGCACGTTGTCGGAGGACGCCATGAGCTCGATGCCGAGCCCCTCCAGGTACGCGTGGATGTTGCCCGCCGGCAGGTAGAGCACCTCGCCCGGGTGCAGCTCGACGGTGTGCAACAGGAGCGAGATCGCGATGCCCGGGTCGCCCGGGTAGTGGCCGGCGAGCGTGCGCACCGTCTGCCAGCTCGGCCCGTCGACCGTCGCCGAGGCCTCCACGACGGCGTCCACGAGATCGTCGACGTCCTCGCCGCCCCGGATGAGCCAGGCGAACACCTCGCGCAGCGCCTCGTCGCCGGTGAGGCGCGCGACGAGCGGCGCGATCCGCGGGTCGCCCGCGACGGGCGCGAGCACCTCGCGCGTCTCCGCGACGGGCCGGAAGCCCGACAGCGCGCGGAACGGATCCGACAGCGCGTAGATGAGCTCGGGCTTGTGGAAGGCGTCCTTGTAGTTGCGGTTCGGCGCATCGAGGGGGACGCCTGCCGCGTTCTCGCGCGCGAATCCCTCCTCCGCCTGGGCGGGCGTCGGATGCGCCTGCAGCGACAGCGGCGCGGCGGCCGCGAGCACCTTGAGGAGGAAGGGCAGACGCCCCTCGACCACGTCGAGGAGCGTGCGGTCCTCCCCCACGACGCGCGCGGGCGAGCCGGGGTGCGCCCCGAGCCAGAGCTCCGCCTCCGGGCCGCCACTCGGGGCGGTGCCGAGCAACCCGGCGATCGCCGTGGCCGACCCCCACGCGTAGTCGCGGGGGGTGTTGGTGATCTCGACGAACATGCGCGCTCCCGTCGGCGGTCGGATTGGACCAAACTACCAACCGCCTTGGCTGCGCCTCGCCCCCGCCGTAGGCTCCGGATGCCCGCATCCGCACGGCGCCCGTGCGCCCGGATGCCCCATCCGGAACAAGGGAGTCACCCGCATGTCGTTCACCCAGCTCGCCAGCGACTTCTACGGCTTCGAGACGAAGCTGACCGAGACCGAGCGCGAGGCCCTCGGGGGGCTGCGCGCCTGGTTGGAGGCGGACGTCGAGCCGCTCGTGAACGACTACTGGGACCGCGCCGAATTCCCCCGCGAGATCCTGCCCGCCTTCCACGCGCAGCCCGTGTTCGGGATGCAGTGGGACGAGACGAGGAGCTTCGAGAACTCGGCCGTCTACCGCGGCTGGGTCGCGCTCGAGCTGGCTCGCGTCGACGCCTCGATCGCCACCTACGTCGGCGTGCAGAACGGCCTCGCGCTCGGCGCCGTCGCCGTCTGCGGCTCGCCCGAGCAGCGCGCGGAGTGGCTGCCGAAGCTCGCCGACGGCTCCGTGATCGGCGCCTTCGGCCTCACGGAGCCGCTCTCCGGATCGGACTCGGCGCAGGGCCTCCGCACGACCGCCACCCGCGAGGGCGACGAGTGGGTGCTGAACGGCTCGAAGCGCTGGATCGGCAACGCCACCTTCAGCGACATCACCGTGATCTGGGCGAAGGACACCGCCGACGGCCAGGTCAAGGGCTTCATCGTGCCGACCTCGACCCCCGGCTACACCGCGACCAAGATCGAGCGCAAGCTCGCCCTGCGCATCGTGCAGAACGCCGACATCACGCTCGAGGACGTGCGGATCCCCGAGAGCCTGCGGCTGCAGAACGCCAACTCCTTCCGCGACACCGCCGCCGTGCTGCGCCTCACGCGCGCCGAGGTCGCCTGGGCCGCCGTCGGCGTCGCGGTGGGCGCCTACGAGGCGGCGCTCGCCTACGCGCAGGAGCGCGTCCAGTTCGGCAAGCCCATCGCATCCCACCAGCTCGTGCAGCAGCACCTCGCCGAGATGATCGGCAACATCACGGCGTCGATCGCCATGTGCACGCGTGTCTCCGAGATGCTCGACGAGGGAACCCAGAAGGACGAGCACGCGGCGCTCGCGAAGGCCTACGCGACCACCCGGATGCGCGAGACGGTCGCGCGGGCGCGCGAGGTCATGGGCGGCAACGGCATCGTGCTCGACTACGACGTGACCCGGTTCTTCAACGACGCGGAGGCGCTCTACTCCTACGAGGGCACGCGCGAGATGAACACGCTCATCGTGGGGAGGGCCCTGACGGGCAAGGCCGCCTTCGTGTGAGCCGCCTAGGGCCGCGATGATCGACGGCCCCGCTAGCCTGAACCCATGAGGACCGCGACGAGCTACCAGCGCGCGCTCGCGGTGCTCTGCATCGCGGTGCTCGCCGCCGGCGACTTCTGGCGCTACCTGCTCAGCTGGTGGGGGTGGGGTGCGCTCGCCGCGATCATCGTCGTGCTCTCGATCGTCGAGCTCGTGCGGGCCCGCGTCGACGTGCGGCGGATGCCGTTCTTCCTGCTGCTGTTCCTCGCGTTCGCGGCGGCATCGATCGCCTGGTCGGCCTACCCCGACGCCTCCGCGCTCGGCGTCTCGCTCACCCTCGCCACGACCGCCGTGGCCGCGTTCCTCGCGACCTGCCTCAGCTGGGAGGAGGTGCTCGAGACCTTCAGCGACACGATGCGGTGGGTGCTCGGGCTCTCGCTGCTGTTCGAGTTCGTGGTCGCCGCGTTCGTGCGGCGTCCGGTGCTGCCGCTCTGGGTCGACTACAGCGACCTCGAGAAGATCCCGGCGGCCTTCTACTGGTCGCGCAACCTGCTGTTCGCGGGCGGCCGCATCCAGGGCATCGTCGGCAACGCCAACATCCTCGGGATGCTGGCCCTCCTCGCCCTCATCGTCTTCGTGCTGCGTCTCGTGGCGCGCAAGGGGTCGCCCGTGTGGGCCTGGTTCTGGATCGTGATCGCCGTCGCGACGCTCGCCCTGACGCGGTCGTCGACGGTCGTCGTCGCGGGGGTCGCGGCCGTCCTGGTCGCCGCGTTCCTGTGGGTGGTCCGGCGCACGAGCGGCACGACGCGCCTCGTGGTGTTCGCGTCCGGCACCCTCGTGGGCATCGCCGCGGTCGTGGCGGCGATCGTCGCCCGCGGCCCCCTGCTCGCGCTGCTCGGCAAGAGCCCCGACCTCACCAACCGGCTCGAGATCTGGGAGAAGGTCGGCGCCCTCGCCGCCGAGCGTCCCGTCGCCGGATGGGGCTGGGTGAGCTACTGGGTGCCGTGGGTGCACCCCTTCGACGACCTCGTCGTCATCAAGGGCGTCACCTATCTGCAGGCGCACAACGCCTGGCTCGACGTCTTCCTGCAGCTCGGGGCGATCGGGGTCGCGATCTTCGCGCTGTTCGTGCTGGGCGCGCTCGTGCGCAGCTGGGGGATGGCGGCCGAGATCACGCGCATCCGCTACTCGGCGGCCGAGCTGCGCTGGCCCGAGACGGCGGCCCCGCTGCTGCTGCTCGTCGCGCTGCTCGTGCAGAGCCTCGCCGAGAGCCGCCTCATCATCGAGATCGGCTTCGCACTGCTCGTCGTGATCGCCGTGAAGACCGGGTGGAGCGACCCCGAGCGCGCCGAGGTGGTCGAGGCGTGACCGAGCGCCCGGCACCGCGCGAGGTGGCTGCGGCGTTCCTCGGGCTGCTCCGGACGCCGCGCTTCTCGGCGGTGCTCGCCACCACCGGGGTCGGCATCGCCGCGCTCAGCTACCCCCTCATCCGGCTCGCGGGATGGGCCGGCTACCTCGCGGCGCTCGTCGGCGTCGTGGCGCTCATGTGCGTCGTCCTGCTCGCGCGGCGGCGGGAACTGGCGCGGCAGGAGATCCCGCCGATCTCGCTGCTCGTCTTCATGGGGTGGGCCGCGATCTCCGTCGTGTGGAGCGAGTACCAGTGGGGGACACTCGGCGGTGCCGCCTACCTCCTGGTCTACGCGTTCATGGGGGTGTTCATCGCCTACACGCGCGACACGATCCAGATCGTGCGCACCTGGGGCGACGTGCTGCGGGTGGTGCTCGGGGCATCGCTCGCGATCGAGGTGTTCTCGGGCATCCTCATCGACACCGCCATCCCGTTCCTGAACGTGCAGGCGAAGATCGCCGAGCTCGGGCCGATCTCGGGCGTGCTGCAGACCCGCAATCAACTCGGGCTGCTCGCTCTCGTCGGGGCGGTCAGCTTCGCGACGGAGCTGCGCACGCGATCCGTCCGGCCTCTCGTCGGAGTGCTCTCGCTCGCGGGCGCTGCGCTGTGCATCGTCCTGACGCAGTCCCCCATCATCATCGGCACGGCGGGGGTCGTGGCGGCCGCGGCCGCCGTGCTCTACGGGGTGCGACGCGTGCGCCCCGACCGCAGGCAGGCGTGGCAGTTCGTGATCCTCGGGGTCGCGGTCGTCCTCATCGTGGCCGCGTGGTTCGCCCGCAGCGCGCTCGTCACCGTGTTCAACGCGCAGGGCGCGCTCGAGTACCGCCTGCACCTGTGGCAGAAGATCGTGGCCCTGCTGCCGGGCAACACGGTCGAGGGGTGGGGGTGGGCGGGGCGCTGGCATCCCGACATCCCGCCGTTCATCGCCCTCAGCGCGACGGGAGCCCGACCGTCCCAGTCGGCGCTCAACGCCTACCTCGACGTGTGGTTCCAGGTGGGCATCATCGGCATGGTGATCTTCGTCGGGATGCTCGGCCTCGCCTTCACGCGCTCGTGGCTGCTCGCGGGTCGCCGCCGCAGCGTCATCTACGCCTGGCCCGCGCTCGTGCTGATCGTGCTGCTCCTGCACTCGCTCGCGGAGAGCGCCGTCCTGGTCGAGTTCGGATGGCTGACCTTCGTCGTCTGCTGCGTGACCGCGTCGCGGGAGCTGAGCTGGCGGTCCGCGCTCGCACGGGTCGGTCCGAGCGAACTCCCCCACGAGCCGTCAGCGAGAGGCTGAGAGCCCGTTCAGCTCCGCATCCACCATCGTGTGCACGAGGGAGGTGAAGCCGACCGTCGGCGCCCAGCCGATCGCCCGCAGCCGGCTCGGATCGCCCACGAGCTCCTGCGGGTCGGCGGGGCGGTAGAACGCGGGATCGATACGTACGTGCCGCTCCCAATCGTCGATCCCCACCCGGCGGAAGGCCTCCGCGACGAACTCGCGAACCGAATGGGATTCGCCGGTGGCAACGACGTAGTCTCCCCCCTCCGGCTGCTCGATGATGCGGATCATCGCGTCGACGTAGTCGGGAGCGAATCCCCAGTCGCGATGGACGTCGATGTTGCCGAGGACGAGCTCCTCCTGAAGCCCCAGCGAGATGCGGGCGACGCCGATCGCGATCTTGCGCGCAACGAATGTCGCCGGTCTGCGCGGGGACTCGTGGTTGTAGAGGATCGCGTTGCTGACGTGCATGCCGCGCGCCCGGTAGATGGCGGCCATCTCGTGAGCGAACGACTTCGCGGCGCCGTAAGGCGTCACGGGCATCCGAGGCGTGTTCTCGTTCTGCGGCACCTGCGTGGCGTCGCCGAAGATCTCGGCGCTCGACGCCTGCAGCACCCGGACGGGGGACGCGCGGTTCCCCTGCCGCCAGGCGGCGTCGAGAATGCGTACGGGACCGAGCCCGAGCACGTCCGCCGTCTCGGCCGGGTACTCCCACGACCGCGCGACCGAGGTATTGCCCGCGAGGTTGTAGATGCGGCTCGGGGCGATGTCCGCGATGAGCCGGCCGATCGCGGTCGCGTCCGCGAGATCCGCCACGTGCCCGACGACCTGCGGCTGCTCTACCGCGAGACGCTCGCGCCCGTCACGGCTGTGGCACATCGCGTGGACCTCGTGACCGGCCTCGAGCAGCCGGGCGACGAGATACCCGCCGTCCTGTCCGTTCGCCCCGGTGACGAGGTGCCGCTGATCGCTCATGCGACCGAACGGTACACGTCGAGGTGGACGTCGCGGCAGCGCTCCCAGGTGAACAGCCGAACCTGCTCGAGACCTCGCGCGCTCAACTCGCCGGCGCGGCGGAGCGCGTCGAGGATCCCGTCCGCGATCGCACCGGGGTCGGTCGCGTCGAAGAGCACCGCCGCGTCGCCGCACACCTCGGGAACGGAACCCGCATCGGTCGCAGCGACAGGGCACCCGGAGGCCATCGCCTCGAGCGGCGGGAGGCCGAACCCCTCGTACAGGCTCGGGAACGCCAACACCGCGGCGCTCCGGTACAGCTCGCGGAGCTCCGCCCCCGACACCAGCCCTCGCACGTCGACCCATTCCGGCAACTCGCCCAGGGTCTCGAGGCCGCCTCCGGTGAGCACGAGGCGCATGTCGGGGTGCTCCTGCCGCACGATCCGCATCGCCTCGACAAGCCGGTCGTGGTTCTTGTGCTTCCACCCGCGCGCCGGATACAGGACGAAGTCCTGTCGTGACCCCGAGTAGGGCGTGTAGTCGTCGGCATCCACGCCGAGGTGGGCCACCCGAATCCGATCGCCCGGAATCCCCAGCAGCTCGATCATGCGCGTCCGGGCGAACTCGCTGATCGTGATCACCACGTCGGCCCGCCGCGCGGCGCCCTCGTAGTAGCGGCGGCGGAACGCGAGCTCCGCGCGGCTGAACAGATGCGGCAGGTCCAGATGCTGGACATCGAGAAGTGTCTGCACGAACGCCTGCGACCCGCTCGGGCGCGGCACCGGGATCGTGAACGGGAAGTGCACCACCCGCGACGAGCGCAGACCCGCGGCGAGGCTCCGCCTGCGGAGGGTCGCGCTCCCGACGGCCCGCAGCCGCTGGGCGGTGGTCGATCCCGTTCGCACCTGAGGGACGACGACCTCCGGGATCCCTCGGCTGAAACCCGCCGCGTTGACGGGCACGTACGCGGTCGCCTCCACCTCGTCGGTGGTCGCGAGCTGGCGCGTCAACTCGCGGGCGTAGGTCTCACTTCCGCCCATCGCCCCGGGCACCAGGGTGAGCATGGAGAGTGCCACCTCGGGCGCATCCGTCATGATCAGGCGGTCTGCACCGCGTCGACGTAGTGCTGGCCCTCGAGCTCGAGCGCCGCGACGTCCGCGTCGACCATGATCTGCGCCAGGCGCGGCGTGAGGATCGTCGGCTTCCACCCGAGGAGCTGCTCCGCCTTGGACGGGTCGCCGATGAGCGAGTCGACCTCGGTCGGACGCAGGTAGCGCTCATCGAAGCGCACGTACTTCTCCCAATCGAGGCCTGCGTGCTCGAACGACAGCTGCAGGAAGTCCTTGACGGTGTACGCCGTGTTGGTGGCGACGACGAAGTCGGTCGGCTCGTCGTGCTGCAGCATCCGCCACATCGCCTCGACGTACTCGGGCGCGTAACCCCAATCGCGCACCGCGTCGAGGTTGCCCATGTAGAGCTCCGACTGCACGCCGGCCTTGATCCGTGCCACCGCGCGCGTGATCTTTCGGGTGACGAAGGTCTCGCCACGACGGGGCGACTCGTGGTTGAAGAGGATGCCGTTGGTGGCGAAGATGCCGTACGCCTCGCGGTAATTGCGGGTGATCCAGTAGGAGTACACCTTCGCCACGCCGTACGGCGAACGTGGCCAGAACGGCGTGAGCTCGTTCTGCGGCGGCGGGGTCGCACCGAACATCTCGGAGCTGGATGCCTGGTAGAAGCGCGTGTGGAGCCCGATGGCACGGATCGCCTCGAGGAGACGGATCGTGCCGAGACCCGTGACATCGCCCGTGTACTCGGGCTCGTCGAAGCTCACGCGCACGTGGGACTGCGCGGCGAGGTTGTAGACCTCATCGGGCTGGATCTCGCTCAGCAGGGTGACGAGCCGCGAGCCGTCGGTGAGGTCGGCGTAGTGCAGGAAGAGGCGCGGGTGCTCGGAGTGCGCATCCTGGTAGATGTGGTCGATCCGGTCGGTGTTGAAGGTCGACGAGCGGCGGATGAGACCGTGCACCTCGTAGCCCTTGCTCAGCAGCAGCTCGGCGAGGTAGCTGCCGTCCTGCCCGGTGATCCCGGTGATGATGGCGCGCTTGGTGGCCGTGATTTCGGTCATGGACGTACTCCGGTGGGTGCGAATCTGCGTCGGCAGGCTGGGCGCGTCAGAGGGCGCCGAGACTCGGCAAGCCTACCGCAGAGGCCCCCGGAGTCCTCACGTGCTGCTCCGGGACGCCGACGAGACGTCCGACGCGCTCGAAGCCTGGCCGATGCTCATGAGGAACATGCCGACGGCGAGCACCGCGATACCGACGGCCTGGACGACGGAGATCCGCTCGTGCAGCAACAGCACAGATCCGAGGAGGGTCATGGCGAGAGTCAGGCCGATCGTCACGGGGTACGCGTAGGACACGGGCGAGCGACTCAGGATGTACAGCCAGAGCAGGAAGCTCGCCCCGTAGGCGAACGCGCCCGCACCCGCCCACAGCCACGCGCTCATCGGGGTCGCTGTGACCGGTCGAGCACCTGCGGCATCGCGTATCGCAGCATCAGCACGCCGGCACTCGAGATCGACGACTGCACCACGAAGAGCACCCACGAGAGGATCATCGCTCCTCCTCTTCGACGACCACGTAGGCCGGATGCGCCCGAACCGAACGCAGGACGGCGCCCAGATACAGTCCGAACACCCCCAGCACGACGAAGAGGATGCCGAACATGAGCAGCACCGTCGAGAGCAACGATGCCCATCCCTCGCTCGGGTGTCCCGTGAAGTAGGTCACGACCACGTAGACAAACCCCGCCACCGCGAGCGCCGAGATCACCAGCCCGAGGCGAATCGACAGCGTGAGCGGCTTGGTCGTGAAACCGACCAGGCTCTCCACAGAGAGGTTCACCATTCGACGGAGGTCGTACTTGGACTCCCCCGCGAACCGCGGGGCGGCCTCGTAGCGCAGGGTGGCGGAGCGGAATCGGAAGCTCGCGATGAGAAGCCGATAGACCTGGCCTCCGGCGGGAAGGGTGCGCAGGATGCTCACCACCCTGTCGCTCACGAGTCGGAAGTCCGCCGCGGAATCTTGAAGGTCGAGATCGGTCAGGGCGCGTCAGAGCGCTGACGATCCACCCGGAGATCCGCGCCGGCACGCTCCATACACGGAGCAGACCGGCGGTGAGGATCGCCGCCGAGATGATGACGTAGATCTCCGAGGGTCCGAGGCGGGTCACGAAGTCGGGAACCGACGGCATCGTGATAGTCGCGAGGACCACAAGGATCCCCGCGATGAGCGCGACGACGTTTCGCCGCCAACCGGCCCGAGCGGCGCCCCGGACGACGAGGAACGCGACCGCGCCGAAGATCGACGCGGCGAGCGCGAGCATCGCCATCCGTGACAGGTACCAGAGGCCCGCGTCGTCACCGAAGCGCGACCTCGACGGCCCGTAGGAAGTAGTAGGCGGGACGGAAGCGGCCGTCCTCACCCCAGTTGGCAAGCTCCGTCGTGCCCAGCACCGACGGGATCTCCCAGAGCAGGAGACGATGGTCGCTGCCCAGGAAGCGAAGGATCTCGTGATCGTCGATGAGTCCGAGTCGCGCGTGCCGCAGCTGCCCGAAGAACGCGAACACCGTTGTGAACGAGACTGCGGCGAGGAGCGCGAAGCCGGCCGGTGTCCGCAACGCCCGGATCCGCCCCGTGGACCCGCTCACACGCGTCATGCCGCCGCGAGCTTGCGGGCGCGGGCGCTCACGCGGGCGGCCGCGAACGCCGACGCCCAGCGGATCGGGTACTGCCACAGCACGCTCGCGCCGCGCAGCGCACGGGGGAGGTGGCGCTTCTTGACCGCCTCCGACTCGCGGCTCGAGTTGATGCGGCTCGCCACGGTGAGCGAGTCGGGATGCCACCGGAAGGCGGAAACCACCTCGCGTGTCCAGGCGAAGCGCCCGTGCGAACGGAGCTTGAGAAACGCGTCGAGGTCCATCGCATACTTCAGATCGGGGTCGAAGCCCCCGATCGACTGCAGCGCGTCGAGACGGATCATGGTGCCGGGGTGCGGAATGAGGTCGGGCCCCCACGGAAGCAGGAAGGTGGCGAGCCTCCCGGCGTTGCTCGTGGCGATCAGCCGCCCCTCGGGGTCGATGTACTCGCAGCCGCCGAAGGCGAGCACGGCGTCCGGGCGCGCGTCGAGCAGCCCCCGAAGACGCGCGAGGCCGCCGGCACGGAACAGGTCGTCGTCGCCGATCCAGGCGTAGAAGGTCTCGGTCGTGCGCGCGTCGAGGCCGCAGTTGATGGCCGTCGAGATGCCGGCCTTCGGGTCGTCGACGACGACCGCCCCGAACCGCGCAGCGAGCTCACGCGCAGCTGTCGCACCGGGGGGCGCGATCACGACGAGGGTCAGCTCGACGTCGGCGCGCTGCTCCTCGACCGCGTGCAGCGTCTCCTCGAGCGTCTCGAGCCGGTCACCCAGCGTCGGCAGGACCACGAGGATCTCGGGATCGGGCATACGCGTTCCTCGATTGCTAGCATTCATGAGGCGACGCGGCGCGTGGATACGGGGACTCCGAATGGACTCGCGCGCGCCGAGGTCAGTCGCCGAGAGTACCACGAGCAGGTCCGGAGAGCCGTTTTGAACAAACACGACCGCATCTATGTGGCGGGGCACCGCGGACTCGCCGGCTCCGCCATCTGGCGGCGCCTCGAGGCGGACGGCTACGACAACCTGATCGGCGCCACGTCGTCCGAGCTCGATCTGCGCGACCGCGACGCGGTGTTCGCGTTCATCCGCGAGCACCAGCCCGACGTCGTCATCGACGCCGCGGCGCGCGTCGGCGGCATCCACGCGAACGACACCTTCCCGGCCGAGTTCCTCAGCGACAACCTCCAGATCCAGGTCAACCTGATGGATGCGGCGAACGCGGCGGGCGTGGAGCGGCTGCTGTTCCTGGGATCGTCGTGCATCTACCCGAAGTTCGCCGAGCAGCCGATCAAGGAGTCCTCCCTCCTCACAGGCGAGCTGGAGCCGACCAACGACGCGTACGCGATCGCCAAGATCACCGGGATCATGCAGGTCCAGGCGTCACGGAAGCAGTACGGGCGCCACTGGATCTCCGCGATGCCGACGAACCTCTACGGCCCGGGCGACAACTTCCACCCCGAGAACTCGCACGTCCTCCCCGCGCTCATGCGCCGCATCCACGAGGCGAAGGTCAACGCCGAGCCGGAGGTCGTCATCTGGGGCTCGGGTTCGCCGCTGCGCGAGTTCCTGCACGTCGACGACCTGGCGGATGCGAGCGTCTTCCTGCTCGAGAACTACGACTCCCCCGAGACGATCAACGTGGGGGTCGGCGAAGACCTCTCGATCCGCGAACTCGCCGAGCTCATCGCAGACGTCGTGGGTTACGAGGGTCGACTCGTGCAGGACGCGTCGAAGCCCGATGGGACGCCCCGCAAGCTCCTCGACGTGTCACGCCTCAACGGCCTCGGGTGGAGCGCCCGGATCTCGCTGCGCGACGGGATCGCCGAGACCTACGCGTGGTACCTCGGGCACCTCGACGAGCTCCGCGCGCGCTGACCGCCGAGCCGATTGGTACTATCGCACCGTGTCGAGCGCCCTCGAGCGAACGCTTGTCGTCATGCCCGCGTTCAACGAATCCGAATCGGTGCGTTCCGTCGTCGCCGAGGTGCTCGCGAAGCTCCCCGGTGTCCGCGTGCTCGTCGTGGACGACGGGTCGGCCGACGCGACGGCCGATGAGGCGCGTGCCGGTGGGGCGATCGTGGCGAGGCTGCCGTTCAACCTGGGGGTGGGCGGCGCGATGCGCACCGGCTTCCGCTACGCCCTGGAGTACGGCTACGAGAACGTCGTGCAGGTCGACGCCGACGGGCAGCACGACCCGGCAGGGGTGCCGCTGCTGCTCGAGCGCCTGACGTCCGCCGACATCGTCCTCGGGGCGCGCTTCGCGGGCGAGGGCGACTATCGGGTGCGCGGCCCGCGACAGTGGGCGATGAAGGTGCTCTCCGCCGTGCTGACGCGGATGGCGCGCACCCGGCTCACCGACACGACCTCCGGCTTCCGGGCCAGCGGCCCCCGCGCCGTGAAGCTCTTCGCCGCCAATTACCCCGCCGAGTACCTGGGCGACACCATCGAGTCGCTTGTGATCGCCATCCGCTCGGGCTGCGTCATCGAGCAGGTCCCCGTGGCGATGCGCCCGCGCGCGGGGGGCCGCCCGTCGCACAATCCGCTGAAGGCCGCCGCCTATCTCGGCCGCGCGTGCATGGCTCTCGTGTTCGCGCTCACCCGCCCCCGGGTTCCCCTCGATCCCCGGGAGGTCGGCGCATGACCCTCACCGTCTACATCTTCAGCGTGGCCGCGGCGCTCGTGACCCTCATCGTCGTGATCGACCTCCTGCGGCGCCGTAGGCTGCGCGAGCGCCACGCCATCTGGTGGCTCGTCGCGGGCATCATGGCCCTCCTCGTGAGCCTCGTCCCGCAGGTGCTCATCTGGGCAGCCGCGGTCGTCGGCGTCGAGGTCCCCCTCAACCTGGTGTTCTTCGTGAGCCTCGCGGTGCTGTTCCTCGTCTGCATCCAGCACAGCGTCGAGTTGACGGCGCTCGAAGCGAAGACGCGCGCGCTCGCCGAGCGCCTCGCGCTCCTCGAACTCGAACTGCGCGATGACACATCCAGCGACGAAGCCGGACCCACGAGTGTCCCCTAGGAATCGTGCGCTCCTGCAGGTCGCCGGATTCGCGATCGCGCTCTTGGGGCTCTTCGGCGCGCTCGCCAGCTGGAGCGTGTCCTCGCCGGTCGCATCGAGCGCGGATGAGGACTTCCACCTCGCCAGTATCTGGTGTGGTCAGGGCCTGCGCGCGGGCTACTGCGAGAAGGGCTCAGCTGACGATCATCGGAGGGTTCCTCTTCAGCTGATCACCGCGAATCAGTGCTTCGACAACAAGCCGGACCAGGCAGCCGGCTGCCCGAGCCATCCCGTGTCCGAGTTGGTCGACACCGACAGGGGGAACTTCGCGGGTGTCTACCCTCCGGGCTTCTACTCCGTGATGGGGCTCTTCACCAGCGGCGACATCATCGCGTCGGTGATCGTCATGCGACTGGTGAACGCGCTGATCTACACGATCATGGTCGGCGCCCTCTTCCTTCTCATTCCGGCGAAGCGGCGCGGCGTCCTGACATGGGGAACCTTGGCGACCATCGCGCCGTTCGGCGTCTTCTTGATTCCCAGTGTCAACCCCAGCAGCTGGGGTGTCATCTCCGCTTCCACTCTCTGGATCGCACTGCTCGGCTACTTTGAGACCGCGAGCACCAGGCACCGCGTGGGGCTTGCCGCGATCGCGATCGCCGCCGTGCTGCTGGGCGTCAACTCCCGCGCCGACGCGGCTGCGTATGCTGTCGTCGCGATCGTCCTCGTCGGATTCCTTGCGTGGCGGAGGTCGCGCCGATTCCTGACCCTCGCCATCCTGCCGTGCGTGCTCGCCGCGATCTCGGTCGTCGGTTTCCTGAGCGTCGGGCAGGCGAACTCCGTGAACCCGGGTTTCGAGATCACCACGCCCACTCAGACCACGCAGACGTGGGCCTCGCTGTTCTGGGACAACCTCCTCCGCCTGCCCGAACTCTGGGCCGGAGCCTTCGGCGCCCCCGTGGCCGGGCGTGCGCTCTGGCTGGGAACGACCGCACCCGGGATCATCTGGGTTCCCGTGCTGCTCGTCGTCGGCGGCATCGTGTTCTTCGGTTTCACGAAACTCGACTGGCGCAGAGCGCTCTCGCTGCTCGCGTTGCTCGGGCTGCTTGCGGGCCTTCCGATGATCTGGCTGATGCGTGACCAGATCCTCGTCGGGCAAGCCGTCCAAGCGAGGTACCTCTATCCCCTCATCATCGTGCTCGTGGGGATGTGCCTTCTCGGCTTTGGCGGGGCGTCGGCCGGACTCAACCGGGTGCAGTTGGTCGCCATCGCAGTCGTCGCGTTTGTCGCGAACGGCGCCACCCAGTGGATGACACTACGACGATTCGTGACGGGTCTGGATGCCCACGGCATCAACCTCAACGCAGGGGCGGAGTGGTGGTGGGACCGCGCACCACTCGGACCGATGCAACTGTGGCTGCTCGGCGGTCTGGCCTTCGCCGCGGTGTGCGTGGCATGCGTTCTCTACGGCTGCCTAGCCGACCGAACCTCGAGGTCCGTCACGCTTGCCCGCTAGTTGGGGCACGGCAGACGCGCACACGACGTGGACGATCAAGCCGGCGACGGGCCCAGCGAGGGACGCCACGGCAACGGCTTCCACGAGACCGCCCGCGACGACGATCGACACGGCGGTCGCGACCGCAGCCACCGCCCACCCCGCCGAGTAGGCGAGGTGACGCGAGGCCGCCAGCAGCTCTGCGCCCGTCACGGTGAGCGCGGCGACGAGCGCGGAGGAGACCACGAGCACCCCGTAGAACCACGGCTCGACAGACGGCGCGTCCCCTCCCACGAGGGTGAGGACGGGTGTCCCGAGGAGCACCGCGGGGACCGCGAGCACGGCTCCCCCGGCAAGGATCACCGCGACGAAGAGCACCATCGAGCGGCGCGCGTGCGGATCCGCCCGGAACCGCACGATGAGGTAGCTCTGCAACGACATGACGCCGACGATGAGCGGTGCCCGCACGAGTGTGGTCGCGAAGATGACCTCTCCGAGGAGAGCCGTGTGCCCCTCGTCGGATGCCGCCGAGATGAGAAGCGGGAAGCCGCTCACCATGAGCGCCGTCGACGCCGACGCGACGAGCGTGCGCGACACGTTGGACGCCAGACCACGCATGTCGACATCGAGTCGGATGCGTCCCACCACGCCGCGGCGCAGGACGGGCCACAGTACGAGGATCACGAAACCGAACGGGAGCGCGATGAGCCACGCCAGACCCTGCGCGTCCAGCCCGAGCAGGCCGCCGATCACGACCGCGACGAGTCGCACCAGTGCGTCGGCGACCATCATGAGTGCGAGTTCGTTCCAGCGGTGGACGCCGTAGAGGGAACCCGCGACCACGGCGACCACGGCGTAGGAGGCGGTTCCGATCGCGAGCGGCAGCACGAATCCCCACATCGATCCGGGGAAGACCAGGGATCCCCAGAACGGCGCCGTGGCGAGGATGAGGATCGCGACACCACACGCGAGCATGACCGCGAAGTTGCGCGCCGTCGGCGCACCCGGCCGCTCCCCCGCGCCGAGCGGATGCGTTGCCCGCGCGATCTCCTGCTGGACCCCCGCGAGCGCCCCCACGACAAGGTAGATCGCCGCCCAGAACACCGCGAAGCTCGCATACTCGGCCGGTCCGGCGAGCCGGTAGGCGAACCACGTCACGAGGTAGCCGGCGATGCCGGAGATGATCGTCGCCGCGAGCAGCGTCGTCGCGCCTCGCGCGGAGGGGCGCACGGCGGTCTCGCTCACCCCTCTCCCACCCCGATCGGCGCCACGACTCGGTACAGCTGCATGTGGGATGCGCCCTGCTCGATGTCGTCGATCAGCTCGAGGCACTCGCCGCGGGCGGGGAGATCATCGACGAGCACATAGTCGACGTTCTCCTGCGCGAAGACCGAGCACGCGTCGAAGGTGCCGAGCACGACGTCCGGCGACGGGTTGGAGAGCTGCGGTTCGCCGTCGCCCCAGGTCCAGCGCACGTGGGCGAGCCGGTTCCAGATGTCCTCGGACTCGCTCTTCGGGTCGATCTGGTCCCACATCTCCTCGGAGGGGAACGGCTGCACGCCGTTGTAGGCGCGTACGCCGGTCTCCATGAGCATCCCCATGACCGCATACGAACCGACTCCGAGCCAGCTGCCCGGCTGCTCCTCGTTCGTGGCGATCACGGCACGGCCGGCCTCCGTCTCGCCGAGGTCGAAGGCGCCGCGGTAGAGCGGGTTCACGGCGGCGCCGGTGACCATCGCGGCGACGAGGAGCGCGGCCGCCGAGACGGTGAGCGTGCGACGGAAGAAGACGAGGCCGACGCACGCGAGGAGCGCGACGAGTGCAACAGGCCACAGCACGGCCACGGCGAGCAGTCCGTCGTCCGCCTCGATGATGCGCAGGAGGAGCGCGAGGTGGATGAGCGCCGTCACCGCGACGGATCCGATCGCGACCCACCGCGTCCTGCGGGAACCGCCTGCGGGTTCGTCGCTCCGCTCCGCCTCGCGCGCCACGAGGGCGAACACGACGGGGATGAGCACGGCGAAGGTCATGCGGAACCTGCTGGCCGGCACGCGGTCGAACAGCAGCAGCCTCGCGAGCAGATCCCATCCGGGGATGAGCAGGTAGGCGAGGACGAGCACGATGACCGCGACGATCATCACGAGCACGAAGTCGATCCGGCCGCGGCGCAAGCTCCGGATCACGAACCAGACGAGCCCTGGCAGCAGGAACACCGCGATGAGCAGCGCGGTCGCGGCCTCCGAGGGGTTCGGTCCGAGCAGGTTGGGGCCGTCCGTCGATGCGAAGGTCTGACCCCATACGGCGCCCGCGAGTCCGGCGAGTGTCGGATCCTGCTGGAGGAGGGCGCCCGTCGACTCCGAGCGCTGACCGGGATACACGGTCGACGTCATCGCATCGGCCGCATCGCGGTTGTCGGCGATCCACACCAGGACGAGCGCGAGCGCGCCCGCCCCCGCGATGACGAGCGGGAGCATCCGTCGTCCGAGCGAGAGCCATTCGGATCTGCCCCGGGCCCTCTCCTGAAGCACGGAGCCGATGAAGAAGAACAGGAAGACGATCGCCCCGGGCAGGATGAACGGCACGTAGATGGTCACCGCCACGCAGGCGCCGAACCACCCCGCGGCGGCGGCCCACAGGATCCGCACCCACAGCTGGGGCGCCCGCAGCATCCAGATCGTCGTGGCGATCGCCAGCATCGGCCAGGCGCCTGCGAACATGCTCGTCGAGCCGTACCACCACTGGAAGATCGGGGTGAAGAACACGGCGCACGCGACGAGCGCGGCGGTCATCGGCCGACGCGGCAGCAGGGTCACCACGAGCAGGTAGCTCGAGACCACGAGCAGGAACGCAGGCGTCCACCACTCCCAGGCGATGCCCGCATCCGGCCCGAACAGAAGGTAGCCCCACACGTGAGGCCGCAGCAGCACCGACCAATCCCATGTGGGCAGGTCGAGGCCGAGCGTCGCGCTCATCCCGCCCGGGAAGGTCTGGTTCACGGCGGGGAAGCCCTGCCGCCACTGCGAGATCACCCAGCCCTGGTGGACGATCCACTCGTCGGAGCGGATCGGTCGCGGCCCGCCGGCGAGGAGCTGCGGATCATCACCCGTGCCGAACAGCGTCCAGTAGGCGCCCGACGACGTGCCGGAGATGTTGAGCGCCACCAGGGCGAGGGCGCCCACCGCGATGAGCAGGGGGAACCAGGACACCACCCACGCGTTGGGGAGGCCGTACCATGTCGGCTCGATGATCGCTCGGTAGCGGGCGACGAACCGCTCCCCGCGGGTGGGGGCAGGCCGGCGATTCACCGATTGCTCTCGATCCAGAGCTGCAGCGCGGCGACGCCGCGTTCGAGATCCCACTCGGGCGTCCAGCCGAGCCCAGCGGTCGTGCGCTCGATGCGGCACGAGGCGGACCGGACGTCGCCCTCGCGGAACGCCCCCGTGATATTCGGTGCGGGTGCACCGTGGTACGCGGCGATCGTCTCCGCGAGGGTGAGGATCGTCGTAGCCCGTCCCGATCCGACGTCGAAGCCGCGCACACCGGGCGGCGGCTCGCGGGTGGCGGCTTCGAAAGCGGAGGCAACGTCGGCGATGTAGACGAAGTCGCGCACGATCGCGCCGTCCTCATAGACGGGGATCGACTTCCCGTCGCGCGCAAGCTGCGAGAACAGCGACACGATCCCCGTGTAGGGGTTGATGAGCGACTGGCCGTCGCCGTAGACGTTCTGCAGGCGCAGGATCGTGAGCGGCACCTCGAACGCGCCCGCCCAAGCCCGCAGCAGCAGCTCCTGCGTGAGCTTGGTCGCGCCGTAGACGCTCGTCGGCGCGGGCGGCGTGACCCCGAACTCGCTCGGGACGGGTTCAGCACCCGGGAAGTCCCACTGCCCGGCCACGAGTTGCTCGTGGACACGCTGTCCGGGGTCGACGAGCGAACCGTCGGCACCACGCCAACGCCCCTCGCCGTAGACGGCACGCGAACTCGACAGGATGATGTGTCCGGGGAGGATCTCGTGACGGGTGAACGCGTCCGTCATTGCCGTCGTGCCGACGACGTTCGCCATCGCATGCCGAGTCGCCTCCGAGAGCGACTGCGCGGTTCCGGTCTCGGCCGCGAGGTGGATCACGACGTCCGGACGCACATCCGCGAGGAGCGAATCCCATGTGGCGGCTTCGGCGACATCGCCCACCACGAGCTCGGCCACGGCGGGCAGAGCGGCGGGGCGTTCGGCGCGGGCGTGCACCTGCGGGTGAAGCGAGTCGACCGCCACCCAACGATCTGCCGAGGTTCCGAAGCGCTGGGCCAGGGCGCAGCCGATGAACCCGGCGCCTCCGGTCACCAGCACCGTTCCGAGTGCGGTCATGATTCCTCCTGTCGCGGCGGCGTCGGACTCCACCGTAGTTGACGCGCGGAACCTGACGGTCCCGTCATCGGCGAAGCAGGTCGCGCACGGCGTCCCAGCGGCCCCTGCTCGCCCACCTCCTGTAATCACCGCCGACGAGCCAGCCGAGGATGCGCGGGATGCGGCCGATCCGGATCCGCGGCAGCTCTGCACGCGCCGATTCGAACTCCGCCTTGGCCATGGCCGCGGCCGCGGCCGCAGGAAGCCCTCGCACATCCAGCCGTTCGGCGAGTTCGCGGGCCCGCACGGCGAGCACGACGTTGCGTTCAGCATCGGCACCCGTCACCCGGGAGACCTTGTTGCGCAGCGTCGGGCGAGCGGCGCCTACCTGGTTGCGTCCGTGGATCCGATAGTCGATCCGTGGACTCCCGTCGATCCGGATGGACTCCCGCGCGGCGGCGATGATCGCGAGCCACTCGTCGTGCAGCCACAGTTGCGAGAACGGCAAGGCATCGTCGAGGAGGGAGCGCCGGAACGATGACGTAGCGCCCGTCGCGAGGTTCCGCCGGAGGTACACGGGGAACGCGCGGCCCGCCGTGACCTCCGAACGCTCGCGGGCGGTCACCTCAAGACGCCCGAACAGTGTCGTGCCGTCGGGGTCGCCGACGTCGTCGACGATGACGGCGTCGCCGTGCAAGAAGAGCAGGCCTGGCTCGGACTCATACGCGGCATGAACCGCGGCCACCCTGTCCTCGTGCCACACATCGTCCTGGTCGCACAGCATGACGATGTCGGCCGTGCTCATCCGGATCGCGCGTTCGAAGTTCGCCGCCACGCCCAGGGCAGCCGGATTCTGCTCGATCACGACAGCGACGCCGCGCTCACGTGCCGAATCCGCGAACGCGGCGACGATCTCCATCGTCCGATCGGCCGATGCGTCGTCGACGATCACGACCTCGTCGGGGAGTCGGGATCCCGACAGGATCGAGGCAAGTTGCGCGGGAAGATGCTGCTCGCCATCCCGGGTGCACAGGGCGACGGCCACGCGCTCGACCGGGCGATCGCCTGCGCCCAGCCCCCCTTCGTTCACCCGGGCCTCCGGCGCAGCCGGTTGCGCACCTTCCAGATGACGAGGGAGGGCCCGCCTGCCTTGAGGTAGTAGCCCACGAGGGACAGGTCGTGGCGGATGCCCGCTCGCTTCCGGTGCGACCGCACCGCCGCGCGAGGAGCACCCGTGACGCGATCGCGTGCGGGCGCCGGGTTCGCGACGAAGTCGAGCAACGGCTGCAGCACCCGTTCCCACGTCGACTCGTCGCGCGTGCGGGCGACAGCGTCGATCGCAGCGGCGCGCAGCTCCTCGTCGAACAGCATCCTCTCGATCGCGTCCGCCAAGACGCTCGTCTCCTCGGCGGGCACCGCGATGCCGAGCCCACGCGACTCCACGAGGTCGGCGAAGTGGTCGCCTTCCGTCACGACCATGGGCAACCCCGCCCACAGGTAGTCGAGGATGCGTGTTCGGAAGGAAAACTCCGTCTCGATGTGGTCGAAGTGCGTGCTCACACCGAGGTCGGCCTCGAGGAGGTAGTTCTGGCGGTCCGTGTAGTCGACCCACGAATCGTTGAGGAAGACGTTGCGGTCGAGAACCCCGAGCTCGCGGGCGAGTTCGCGGGTGCGGGCCACGATCTCCATCTCCGGGACCGCGGGATTGGGATGACGCGTGCCCTGGAAGAACAGCCGCACCTCGGGTCGTCGCTCGGCGAGTTCCGCGACCGCGCGTACCAGGGTCTCGGGATCGAACCAGTTGTAGAGGCCCCCACCCCACAGGATGAGCTTGTCGTCGGGGCCGATCCCGGGCACGACGCCCTTCACCACCGCCCTCTCGTGCCGAGGGGGCGTCGACGGGAGCCCGAAGGGAACCACCGCGAGCACCGCGCGCAGATCCGGGTCGCCCTCATAGAGGGCGGGCGTGAGGCGTCCGAGTCCGGCGAGCTGGCCGAGATACAGATGGCGCTGACGCTCCGACGCCGCGAGCATGAAGTCGGCACGCTGCAGTTGCTCGTCGAGGATGTCGGTCGCGTCGGCGACGGCCTTCGTCCAACTCGCCCAGCCCGCGGGTCGGGCCTGCTCGAGCGCCTCGAGGTGCATCGGGTCGTAGACGTCCGCGACGATGATCTTCTCGGAATCCTTGAGCGACTGAAACACCGAGAGCGCCGTGCCCTGGAATACGACCACCTCGGCCCACTGCTCCCAGCGACTCATTGCACGGTCGTCACCCGGGGTGACGTGCGCGAGCTGGAACGGCGCGTCCACCTCGCCCACACCGGCGAGCGAGACGAGCACGACCTCGTGGTGCCGCGCGAGGGCAGCAGCCATGTTCCAGGCACGGATCGCGGGACCCGCGAGCTTCGCGCCGATCGGATCACCCGTGATGACGAGCACCGTACGCGCACGCGGCCCCTCGGCGACGTCGAACGCCTCCACGACGTGCTCGTAGCCGTCGACGAATCCGGGCTCGGAGATCACCGCGGCATCCGTGCGGCCCGCGAGCAGGGCGATCGCCGTGTCGGGCACGACGCGCGAAGCCTGGATCGCCTCGCGGTCCGCGCGCAGCCCGGGAAGCTCGTCCACGAAGGCGTCGATCGCGTAGACGGGGGCGAGCGCGAGACGTGAGACCTCCTGGACGGGGCCGTCATCTCCGCCTCGACGCAGCTCGAACTCGCGTGCGTCCAGACCGCCGAGGGAGATGCCACGCCGCACCGCGAGCGCCATCGCCGCGGGCAGCGCCTCCTCGAGTGTGCGGGCGGACGCGTTCTTGTAGAGGGTGAAGAGGGCGTTCCGCTCCAGGAGGTAGCGCTCCTTGTGCTCACCGAAGCCGGTCATTGATGCGTGGTGGCGGTGAAAGGCCAGAGAGCCGGGCACATAGCGCACGCGACGCCCGCGTAGATTCAGTCGCCAGCCGAGGTCCACATCCTCGAAGAACATGAAGTAGCGCTCATCGAAGCCACCGGTGGCCAGGAAGTCGTCGCGCCGCACGAACATCGCCGAACCGGTGGCGAAGAGCACGTCGCGGGCCTCATCCGCGAGCGGAGGCAGGGGCTCACCCGTGAACGGCTTGTAACCCTGGCCGAACCAGGTCATCGCCGCGCCGATGTAGTCGACGCGCTCCCCCTCCCAGTCGAGCACGCGACTTGCGACCGCACCCACGCCAGGATCGGCGAACGCCTCGACCGCGGCGCGGATCCATTGCGGATCAGGGCGCGCGTCGTTGTTGAGGAACGCGATGAACTCGCCGCTGCTGTGGCGCGCCCCGAGATTGCATCCGCCCGCGAAACCCGTGTTCTCAGGGGATTCGATGAGCTGCACGCCCGGATGGGCCGCACGGATGCGATCGACGTCATCGCCGCCTGAGGCGTTGTCGACCACCACGATCTCAAGGGCGTCCGCGGGCCAGTCGACCTCGCCGAGGCGGGACACTGCCGTGATCGTGTCGGCGGCGCCGCGGAAGTTGACGAGGACGACACTGACGACGCCCGAGCGCGCGTTGACCACTGCAGCCCCTCCGTCGTCCTCCGAGCCTTGGCGAGTCTAGCAATCGCCATTCGCGAGCGATTCAGCAACTCCCCCGGTTTCCTCACCTAGAATCGGGTCGCCTCACCCCACACCCTTTTTCCTCCTCCGGCGGGGCTTCCATCCGGCCGGACCCACTCGACACCTATGTGATGACCGATCTTCCTGCTGTGTCCGCCCTCCGGCGAGCGATCCTCTATCTCATCTACGACGAGCGGGGCTCGATCGACGACTACATCCCCTACAAGCTGGAACGGCTCCGTCCCTTCGCCGAGCGGATCATCATCATCGTCAACGGAAAGCTCGACGACGCAGGACGCATGCGCCTGACGAAGGTGTCCGACGAGATCTGGCAGCGGGAGAACGTCGGCTTCGACGTGGGCGGGTTCCGCGAGGGGCTCAGCCGTCTGGGGAGCGAGATCGCCGACTACGACGAGATCATCCTCATGAACTACACCTGGTTCGGGCCTGTCCGCCCCTTCGAGCCGCTCTTCGAGCGGATGGACGCCGCCGACCTCGACTTCTGGGGACTCACCGACCACGGGGCAGTGACCCCCGACCCACTCACCGGCACCGGCACGATGCCCGACCACCTCCAATCGCACTGGATCGCGGTCCGGCGCTCGATGTTCCTCTCCGACGCCTGGCGCCGGTACTGGGACGAGATGCCCGACATCACCTCCTACCACGACTCCATCCAGTTCCACGAGGCGCGGTTCACGAGCCACTTCCGCGCGGCCGGCTTCCGCGGCGAGGCAGCCTTCCCGCACCAGGACTACGCACCCCTCCTCCATCCGGCGTTCGAGGCGGCGTCGCAGCTCATCGACGACGGCTGCCCCGCCCTGAAGAGGCGCCCGCTCTTCCACGATCCGCTCTACCTCGATCGCGAGGGCCTCATCGGCAGATGGCTCGTGGAGGCGGCGTGTGCCGAGGGCTATCCCATGCCGTTCATCTGGCAGAGCATGGCGCAGAGCGCGGCACCCCGGGTGCTCTACACCAACGCCGCGATGATGGAGATCCTGTCCGAGCAAGTCTCCGACTGGGACGAGGAACGGCCCCCGCGCATCGCGGCGATCACGCATATCTACTACCCGGAGATGGCTGACGAGCTCCTCGATCGGCTCGCCCTCGTCTCGCCCGGGGTAGACCTGGTGGTGACGACGTCCGACGATGAGAAGGCCGGGATCATTCGCGCCCTGATCGCAGAACGCGCCGACCCCGGAATCCTCTCGAGCGAGGTGCGGATCACGGCGGCGAACCGCGGACGGGACCAGAGCGCCTTCTACATCACCTGCCGCGACATCATCCTCGATGACCGCTACGACCTCGTGATCAAGCTGCACTCGAAGCTCTCACCGCAGGACGGGCCGAATCGCGGGGAATTCTTCCGCCGCCAGCAATGGGACAACCTTCTCCCGACGCGCGCCTATGCGGAGAACGTCATCGGCATGTTTCAGCGGGAGCCCGGCCTAGGGGTCGTCTTCCCGCCCATGATCCACATCGGGTTCCCGACGATGGGGAACGCCTGGTTCACCAATCGGAAGCCCGCGGAGGCGCTATGCGAGCGCCTCGGCATCCACACACCCCTCGAGGAGGGGTCGCCGCTCGCGCCGTTCGGGGGGATGTTCGTCGCGCGCCCCGAAGCACTCCGCCTCCTGGCAGCGGAGGAGTGGCGCTTCGACGAGTACCCGGCCGAAGGCGAGTACGGCGATGGCACGCTATCGCACGTGCAGGAGCGCATCGTCGCCCACGCCGCGGCCGAGCTGGGCTACCATTCCCGGACGATCGCGAACCGTGAGTACGCGGCGATCAGCCACACGATGCTGGAGTACAAGCTCGACCAGACCGTTCGCGACGTCCCCGGCTACGGGTATGACCAGGTTCACGCGCTGCGGCCCTTCGCTCGGCTGACGCACCCCTCCAAGCGCGCCGTCATCAGCTACTACCTGCACCGCTTCCACCCCCGGCTGGTCGCGGCTGCGGCCAAGTTCCTCCGGCGCCGAACGTGATGAAGACTCTCGCGACCGAGTTCGACCCGCGCGCCAACAGCATCGGTTTCGTCCGCTGGCTGATGGCGTTCGCCGTCATCTTCTCGCACGCGGGTCCGATCGCCGGCTACTACGACGGTCATGATCTCGGCACTCAGTGGAGCAACGAGCAGTCACTCGGCGGTGTCGCCGTCGGGGGCTTCTTCTTCCTGTCCGGCTTCCTCATCACCAAGAGCCGGATGGGGCGCTCGACCACCGCGAGATTCTTCTGGCGACGAGCGCTGCGGATCCTCCCTGCCTTCTGGACGGCGCTGCTGACGACCGCGTTCGTCCTCGCGCCGATCGCGTGGTATCAGGAGCACGGAACGATCCGCGGGTACCTGCTGAACCCGATCGAAGCCCCGCTCACATACTTCTTCAACAACATGACGCTGATCCTCAACCAGCGCGCGATCGCCCAGCTCGGCTACGGCGTGCCCTACGCCGAGAACTGGGGCGGACGCGACTGGAACGGATCGGCATGGACACTCGCCTACGAGTTCGGTGCATACATCTTGGTGGGCGTGCTCGGCCTGGTCGGAGCGCTCGTCCACCGCCGCGTGGGCGCGATCGTCGCAGTCGGCGTGCTCGCCCTCTCGGCCCTTCAGTGGACGGGTGCAGCCAGCCTCTCCTCGCTCAATCCCGTCTTCCAGGACACCTTCATCCTGCTGCTGCTGCCCCCGTTCATGTTCGGGATGCTGTTCGCTCTCTACGGTGACAAGGTCCCGATCGACTGGCGTCTGGCGTTCGCCGGCCTGGCCCTCGCGCTGTACTGCTACGCGCGCGGTGGGTACCTCGTGGTGGGCCAGTACGGCTTCTACTTCTTCCTGATGTGGTTCGCGATCCGCGCCACCAAGCTGCAGCGCTGGGAGCGATTCGGCGACTTCTCCTACGGAATCTATATTTTCGCCTGGCCACTCATGACCCTCGCGACCTTCTTTCGCCTGGAGGATGCGGGATGGTTCGTGTACCACCTCGTGATCGTGGTCGCGTGCCACATCATCGCCTTCCTCAGCTGGCACCTCATCGAGAAGCCGGCAATGAGTCTCAAGGATTGGACGCCGAAGCCAATCCTCTGGGCCATCGCCCGCTGGGGGTCCGTACGAGACCGACTGCGTAGCCGGCCGCTCACCGAGGAGGCGGCCTCGTGAGCTTGCGTGAGCTGCCGCCCGAGCAGGGCGTGCGCCGCGACCGCTGGCGGCGGCTGCGCTATGTGCCTCTCGCCATCCTCGTGGTCTGCTCTCTCGTCGCCGCGGCTGTCGGCTACGTCGTCAGGTTGCATCTCGACGAGCTCGCGCAGGCGTCACGCGCGGCGCCCCTCGAGCCGGTCGCGACGGCCGACCCCGACAACCGGCTTCCTGAGGAGGAGTGCACTCCCGCAGTGGAGCAGCCCGCGGATCAGGCCTGGACGTCCGAGCGGTCGGCCGCGTCCGAGGCCGTGTGGGCCGCGCACGCGGCCAACCTGTCCCAGCCGTACGTCGTCGGTCGAGACGACTGGGTTTTCTGGGGCGACATCCAGGCGCAGAACTTCTCTCAGGCGCTCGGACGTCGCGTCCTGACGGTCTCCGAAGCACAGGCGTGGCGCGACTATCTGCTGCACCTTCGGGACGGCCTCGCCGATCAGGGCATCCCGCTCTACATCGTCGTCGCCCCCGCAAAGTGGGCCGTGTACCCGCAGGAGCTGCCGGATTGGACAGACGACATCCGCGGCTCGAGCGCGCTCGACCAGCTCCTCGCGGCCAACCCCGACCTACCGTTCGTCGACGTCCGAGCGCCCTTACGGGCCGCGAGCGCCCACACCCCCACCTACAGCAGACTCAACAGCCATTGGACCGACTACGGCGCGGCGGTCGCCTGGGGGGCGATCTCCTCGTGCATCGCGACGTCAGACACCGGGCTGTCGGTGATCGGTCTCCCGGAGGTCGCGGGCGTGGTGACGAGCGGCGACAACAACGAGTTCGCCGAGTGGGGCCGGACCTCGCCCGAACCGGACTGGACGACACCTGCGTTCACCGACCCTCTTCTCCCGGTAGTGGTGTCCATCGACGGCGGGGAAGCGCAGACCTGGTCAGGCGATCGGCGGATCGGCCTGGGAGAGCTGCCCGCCGAGACGTGGACCGAGGGCGCACAGGTCGACGCCTCAGCGCTCGTCGTGAGGGATTCCTTCGGAGTGAGCCTCTCGCCGTACATCCACCAGTCGTTCTCGCACACCTGGCAGGTTCGGCATTTCTACGACTACCCGCCGGAGCAGCAGCCCAACATCCTCAAGCTCGCCGCACAGGATCGACCCGACGTGGTCATCCTGGAGATTGCACAACGGCACCTGATCTTCCCGCCACCCATTCCCTGACGCTGTCGCGGCGAGCTCGCGGAGTTCAGTCGCGCTTCGCGCGCAGGCGGCGCCGGATGAGGATGACCGGCCGGGCCGCACCGGCAACGATCCGGTACAGACGCTGATTGTGTGCGGCCTTCAAGCTGCTCAGCTCGGCATGCGCCTCCTGCGCATCTCGCGAGGCGGCGAAGTACATTGCGGCATAGTCGTCGTGCTCGCGGCGGTCGCTGCGCATCTGCTCTCGTAGTCGCGTGGCCCACACGAGAATTGCGGAGCGCCCGTCCGCGCCGGCCCGGCCCGCGACGCGTTCGAGGGCCGGACGGAGCATTCGGGCTCGCGCGGACCAGCTGTGCTCCCGAAGGGTGACCTCGCGCAACCGCTGCAGCAGCGCCTCGCGCTCATCGGGGTTCTCGGCGAAGCGACGCACCAAGGCCAGGAGGTCATCGGGCGTTTCGTACACGGGGACCTCGTCGAGACCCAGCTCCACCAGCCCGCTCGCCTCGTTGGTGATCACGAGCGCGCCGCATGCGACGGCGTCGAAGAGCCGGCTGTTCTGATTGCCATACCGAGCGGCGGCGGGGATCAGATCGTCCACGACGATATCCCACCTCGAGTACACCTCGGGGAGCGAGAAGTAGTCGATCGCGTTCCGGTGATCGATGCCGTCGGCGAGAGTGAGAAAAGCGGAATTGACTCCGTACCAGACCACCGGGAAATCGGCGGCGACCCGCTCCAACGCGGGCTGGACGCCGCGGGGGACGCCCCAGTAGTTGACGGTCGTGACAACGCCCGCCGAACGCGGCACCTCGACCGGAGCGAACAGCTCCGGGTCGGTCGCGAGCGGCACCACCCGCACCTCGCCGGAGTACACCGCGGCCATAGCTGCCGCGGACGCTCCCGAGGAGCACCAGATCTCGGCAAACTCATCGAGGTAGGGGAGGCCGGCCCACTCGTCCGTCCAGTTGCGCACCCAGGCGATGAGCTTCGAATGCGGATGGATGAGTCCGGGGACCCACGACTCGATCATCAACACAGCGATGTCGATGTCTGAGGGCGTCTGCTCGCCCGCGTGGTCGATCGTCCACAAGGAAACGCCCCAGCCGTCGGCGAGGAGGCCACGGGCGAGCCCCAACGCCACGTAGAGGTCGCCCTTGCCCTCCGCGAGCTCATCACTGGAGACGCAGAACAGCACGCGACCTCGCCGACCGTCGCGATGCAAACCCTGGATGATCTCCCCGTATAGCGCGCGCACGTCGACGACGCTGGGCGCGCCGGTGTCGTCTTCGCGCACGGGCGGATCCTGTCCTGATTCGGGTTGGGCAGCACGGCCATCATAGGGGATGACTCGTCCACCGTTGGCCGGGCCGGACGCTCGCTGCCTTCTCACGCGCACTGCGTGAAATTCTTGGCGCTCGGTGTCTGGGTGCTCTCACCGCCGAGGAATGTCACGCGGTCCGGATCGAGCTGATGGATTCGGTCGATGAGAACCCGGATGAGGCAGTTGCCCGAGCTCAGCAGGAGGGGGCCGCTCTCCTTTGCGGCGAGCACCGAGCCCGTCAGGGCATCTGGATAGGTCAGTCCGCTCGCAACATAGACCACATCGGCCGACGAGTAGGCGGCACTGGCGGCGACGGAGACCGTGAAGCGATCGGGTCCCGTGAGACGCGAGACGGTGTAGCCCGCAGCGGTGAGCGCAGTCGCGAACGACTCCGGGACGGACGCGGGGCCGCCCGCGATCGTGATGCGTTGAACGCCGTGCACCTGCAGGAATGTCAGCAGCGCGGAATCCGGAGCCGGCTCCGCACCGTTGACGAGCACGACGGGTCGTCCCTGGTACGCGCCGACCGAGCCCGCGCTCAGCGCATCGGGGAAGTTGAGTCCCGTGGCCAGGTACAGGTCGGGAATGTGGCCGAAGCTGGCCGCGATGTTTCGAGAGGCCTCGAAGCGGTCGACGCCTGATACCCGGCTCGTGGGCGCGATAGCGGTGAGCGACGCAAGCACCGCATCACTCACCGAGGCCGGACCGCCCACGACGACGATCGAGTCGGGTCCCAATCGCGTGATCTCAGCGCCGATGCCGCTGGGCAGGAAGTTCGGGTCGGTCAGCAGCAGCGGCGCCCCGTCGCGCGCTGCCGCGGGCGCCGCGGAGAGCGCATCGGCGAACCCGAGACCCGAGGTCACGTAGACCGTGTCGGTGCCTGATGGATAAGCGCGCTTCGAGATGTCGACGGCGACCGCGTAACGATCCGCACCCGCGATACGGTCAACCGTGCTCGGGCAACCGACGGAACCGCCGCAGTGGGAAATCGTGGGGTAGACGCACGGGAGTACGGGACTGTACCCGGCGCTGCCGGCGGTGTTCACCGCCTGCACGCAGACGCGCTGGTCACCGGGCGGCGCTCCGCTGATCGTGATGTCGAATGCGTGAGCGGTGCCAAACGCGGTATACCAGCTCGTCAGCGCGCTGTCAGTGAGGTTCGCGACGCCCGAGCCGTAATATCCGTCGCCGACGAAGACGTTGAGCAAGACCGACGCGTCCCCGCGATCGGGGTCGACCGCCCAGCCGTGGATCGTGAAAGTGCCCGCGGTGGTCGAGCTCACCGACGTGATCGCACCGTACGGAACCCCGCGATCCTGCGTCGGCGAGCCGAACCAGTCGGTGAAATAGCGCCAGAAGTTGCGGTTCCCATACGAGGCGCAGTCGTAGCCGTCGACGCCCTTGGGCACAGCGCCGTAGAGGTACTGCATCGTCGCGCCGTTCGGCGTGTAGGGCGTGTAGATGTAGAGCACGTGCGTCGCCTGGTTGCGGATGGCGACCGGGCGCGTGGTGGAGCAGTTCGGGCTGTAGAGGATGTTGGTCGTCACACCCACGGGATAGCGCAGATCGAAACGATCGGTGTAGATCGTCCCGGCGCCGGTTCCCGGCGGTTGCGTGTAGCGCTTCATGAGATACGCACCGCGGTGCACTTGAATGAAGAAGCCGGCGAAAGCGACGTCGCATCCGATCGGGGTATCTGGGCAGTCGGCCCCCATCGCGTAGCGGTAGGCGGCGGCGCTCGGGTTGGTGGCGGTCACGAGCCCCTGCTCCTTCTGGAGAGTGACGAGGATCACCTTCGGGCTGATACCGCAGGCCTGCGCGACCTTCCAGATGATGCGCGCGGCGGACTCCGCCCCACCGTCAGGTGTATATGCGGCGCACATCGGGGTCGCCGGGCGCGACACCGTCACCTGCGAGAAGTTCTTGAGGCACGTCGCGCCCGAGCCGCAATTCGGGACACGCGCATTGAGGAAGGCCTGGATCTCGACCTCACTCATCGCACCGGGGTCGAAGAAATTCGCATCGCTGATGATGTAGCCGGGATCGAAATCGTCGGCGACAGCGGACATCGCTGCGATCGAAGCTGGCCCCGCGACGGCCGCCGGAAGCGGCGCGGGAGCTAAGGGGAGGAGCAGGCCCGCGACCATTGCGAACGTGGCGAGGATGCCCCATCGCCTTCGCGGCGGTGCGTCAGCGCTCACCGTCGGCCCCCCATCGTCGACAACACAGACGATTCAAGGGTACCTGTGCCGCCCAGAAAACCGGGGAGGTGCGACCCGGCGACTATGCTGGCGTACTGTCATGACCGCGCCCAAGGACCCGGCGGAAGCTCGCGCAACGCGCTTCGCCGTTCTCGAACAAACGCCGCTCGTGGTCATCGGCAGCCGTTCGGGTGCCGTACGTCAGAGCGCGCGTCAGCTGCGCGACATCCTGCGCCGACGTGAGCTGCTCGGGCTGCTCATCCGCCGTGATCTCAAGGCCCGCTACAAGGGCAGCGCTCTCGGGTTCCTGTGGTCGTTCATTCGACCGCTCACCCAATTGCTGATCTACTACGTCGTCGTAGGCCACTTCCTTCAAGCCGCGAAGGGTATCCCCGACTTCGCAATCTACGTATTCTGCGGCTTGACGATCTTCGGTCTCTTCAGCGAGACGATGTCGGGGGCCGCGACCTCGATCGTGTCGAATCAGGGCCTCATCAAGAAGATCGCCCTGCCGCGCGAGATCTTCCCCCTAGCGAGCGTCGGGTCCGCGCTCTTCAATTTCGGAATCCAGCTGCTCGTCCTCATCGTTGCGGCGATCCTCACCGGCAGCCTCGTGTTCGGCGCCCACCTGTTGTACGCCATCCCCGCGATCCTTGTAGTCCTCGTCTACGCTGCGGGGCTCGGGCTCGTGCTCTCCGCCGCCAACGTGTACCTCCGCGACGTCCAGTACCTCGTCGAAATCGCGCTCATGCTTCTGCTGTGGGCCTCCCCGATCATCTACTCCTGGACGATGGTGCAGGGCGTCCTCGGGAACGGGCCGCTGCTGGAGATCTACACGAACAACCCGGTGACGCTCTCCGTCCTCGCCTTCCAGACCGCGTTCCGGAATCCGGAGGTCGGCGCTGAGTACCCCGAGCATCTGCTCCTGCGCCTCGCGATCGCGGGCGCCGTCGGCCTCGTCCTCGCCTTCTTCGCGCAGCGCGCTTTCGCTCGCATGCAAGGCAGCTTCGCGCAGGAGCTCTGACATGACCCAGGCGACAGGCACCCCGGCACCCGACGTGGTCGTGGTCGACGACGTAGCCAAGCGCTTCGTCATCAGAAAGGACGACTCCCTCAAGGAACGCCTAGTGACGCTCGGCCGCGGACGACGTCACCGGGAGGACTTCTGGGCGCTCGACGGAGTGACGTTCAGCCTGCAGGCGGGCACCACGATCGGCCTCATCGGTCATAACGGTTCGGGGAAGAGCACTCTGCTGAAGGTCATCGGCGGGATCCTCGAGCCGACGCGAGGGACCGTGGCGACCCGCGGGCGCGTCGCCGCCCTGCTCGAGCTGGGTGCCGGATTCCACCCCGACCTCACCGGGCGCGAGAACGTCTATCTCAACGCCTCTATCCTCGGGCTCTCTCGCGAGGAGGCCGCCGCCCGCTTCGACGAGATCCTCGAGTTCTCGGGTATCGGCGAGTTCATCGACACGCAGGTGAAGTTCTATTCATCGGGCATGTATGTGCGGCTCGCCTTCGCTGTCGCGGTGCATACCGATCCCGACATCCTGCTCGTCGACGAAGTGCTCGCCGTGGGAGACGAGGCGTTCCAGCGTAAGTGCCTCGACAAGATCCGGGAGTTTCAGCAGGAGGGGCGCACGATCGTCCTCGTCACGCATTCGCTGGGCCAGGTCCTGGAGCTGTGCGATCGGGCGATCGTGCTGCATCACGGGAGCATCGCCGCCGACGACGAGCCGCGCGCAGCCGTCGCGATCATGCGGGACCTCCTCGAGGACCGCCGCCGGGAGGAAGCCGCCGACCGGGATGCGGCGCGCGCCGACGGCCCTCAGATCGCCTCGGTTTCGGTGGCGGCGGCGGGCCGCGTCATCGACGAGCCGGTCTATCCCGGCGACGATCTCGACATCGTCATCGGGCTGCGCACCGGAGCCTCCCTCCCGCCGGGCTGGTTCCTCGGGGTTCAGATCGACAGCGCGCTTGGCCAGGTCGTGTATGGGACGACGACGCGACGCCTCGGCGTCGACCTCGGCGCACTCGAAGGTGTTCGGCGCGTGCGGCTGCGGCTGGAGGACACGCGCTTCGGTCCGGGCAAGTACTTCGTCAACGTGTCGATCATCGATGAGGTCGGCCGGCACATTGACGACGCAACCCAAGCAGCGTCGTTCAGCACGAGCGACGACGGGACGGCTGTGGGCGTCGTGAGCGCGCAGCCCCATTTCACGGATCTCGACGCGTGAATCCCCGAGTCGCCCTCGTCACGGTGAGCTACGACTCCGGAGAGGTGCTCGGCCCGTTCCTCGACTCGGTCGAAGCGGCAGGCGGGGCGGCGACCGTGATCGTCGTTGACAACGCGTCGCCTGGCATCGTCGCGGTCGAACGCGCGATCGCCGAACACCCCGTCGAGTTCCTCCGTCTGCCAGACAATCGCGGATACGGCGGCGCCGTGAACGCGGCGCTTCCTCTGCTCCCCCCGGCAGCCGAGTTCATCCTCGTCGCCAACCCCGACGTGGTCTTTCATGAGGAAGCCATCTCGAGGATGCTCGCCGTCGCCGAGCGGATGCCGGACGTCGGCGCGGTGGGTCCGCGCATCCTCGACCCCGACGGCACGACCTATCCCTCGGCCCGCCGGCTCCCGTCGCTGCGCACGGGCATCGGGCACGCTCTGTTCGGGCCCGTCTGGCCGGGTAACCCGTGGACGCGCTCGTACCGCGAAGATCAGCGGGAGCCCGTCGAGCGTGACGCCGGCTGGTTGTCGGGTGCCTGTCTGCTGCTGCGCCGGACGGCGTTCGAGGAGATCGGCGGCTTCGATGACGCCTACTTCATGTATTTCGAGGACGTCGACCTCGGCGAGCGTCTGAGTCAGGCAGGCTGGCGCAACCGCTATGCGCCCGAGGCGATCGTGACCCACACGGGTGCGCACTCGACGTCCGCGTCGAAGGGCGCGATGGCGCGAGCTCACCATCGCTCCGCCTACCGCTACGTCGCCCGTCGCTACTCGGCGTGGTACCTCGCCCCGCTGCGTGTCGTGGTGCGAGTCGGAATCGCCCTGCGCGAAGCGCTCACCGCCCGCTGAGCCGCCGCCCGAAGGCTGCGAAGGACGGACGAGGCTCGGCGACGACCTCAGGCCGCGCTCACCCGTGTCGGACTAGGTAGTCGTGGAAGCGTGGCTTGATGTCGCTCTGCCCGTGGAACTGGTTCGTCTCATCGAGCACGAATCGGATGTCGGTGACGAGCTTGCGCAACTCGAATCCGTGTGCGGGTGCGTAGTGGCTGAGCCAGACATCGTCGAGCATCCGGAATTCGTCCGGGATCCCCGTGAAGAACGATGGATCGGCAACGATCGCGGTTGAGAGAATCGATCCCCCAGGGCCAACATGGTCCACCGGCTCGCCCGGCCCAGCGAACTCACGATCCCAGTAGTAGCCGCTCTTGAAGCGCCACGCCCACCACGCGGTCACCGCAGACGCGTCGTACTGCCCTACAGCCTCGGCGATGAATCGTGACGTGATGTCCTCGTCGTCGTCGAGCACGACCACTGCGCGACCGGACCGCACGAGCTCGAGCTTCCTCGCCCAGTAGAAGCGGGCGATGGAGCCGATATTGTGCGGGGACTTGACGATCGAGACCGCGCGCAGCGCCCCCGAGGCCGTGAACGCACGGAGCGCGTCGAGGTACCGTCCATGGTCGCTCCGGCGGTTGTTCCACAGGTAGAGGTGCACGCCCGGCGCGTGGTCCTGCGCGTCGAGAAGCTCGAGCACGTCGGTGATGCGTTCGGGGCGGTTCCACAAGCACATCAGCACGGGCACCTCATCGCCGTCGGCGCCCCAGTCGAAGCGGCGAGCGGGGAACCAGCCGCGCACGAGTGCCGATCGGACTGCGTGGCGGGCGGCGGTTCGCGCGCGGGTACTCAACGACACCCGAGAAGCCTAGTCGGCGGCCTACTGGTCCACGGACGGCGGCCCGTCCGCGGTGAACCAGCCCTCGTCGAGGGGAGGGGGCACGACGCCGAGAACGTCGCGCAGGCGTCGCGCATCCGCCCAGACACGATCAGATCGTCCGCCCTCGTCGAGAGAGTGGATCGGCCGCCGTCGCCCGATGATGTCGAGGAGATGCCGGGTGCTCGTCGGCACCCCCGAGCCGACGTTGAGCCGCGTGTGACCGGCCGGCAGCGGCGCGGTGAGGGCAGCACGGACCACCGCCGCGACGTCGACCGCGCGGACGTAGTCGCGCACGAACTCATCGAGTCCGCGCAACCGCACAGGCTCCTCGGCTGGAGCGATCCAGAGCCGCTGCGGAAGCGATGCCGGAAAACCGGGGCCGGTGACGTTGAAGATCCGCAGCGAGACAAAGGTCGCGCCGTCCGCGGCCGTATCCAGGGCGTCCTCCGCCCGCGCCTTGCTGTGTCCGTAGGCGTTCGCCGGTGCGAGCGCATCGTCCTCATGGGACGCGCGCGCGTTCGACACGCCATACACCGCAGCTGACGAGGCGGAGACCAGCCGGATACCCGACTCGGCCGCGGCCCGCGCGACGGCGGCGGTCCCGTCGACGTTGACGCGTTCGAGTTCGGCAGCGTCGGCCCCCGGGAGCGCGCCGGCCAGATGGACGACGGCCTGGGGATGCACGCGCGCGATGGCCTCACGCACAGCGGACGCGTCGGCCACGTCAAGGGTCATACCCTGTGCTCGCGACGCGACGACGACCTCCACGTCGCGCTCGCGCAGGGCCGTCACCACCGCCCGACCGATAGCGCCCCCACCCCCGGTCACGAGCACGACGTCGGTCATCGGATGGCGAACCCCATCGACCGCAGGCGGGCCAGGGTCTCCGCGTCGTCGAACGTGCTCTGCGAACACAGCTCGACGAGGTCGCGGATCTCGGCGACCGAGGTGTGGGATGCCTCGGGCTCCCGGAGGATGAAGATCTTGTCATTCGTCGTCCCCGCGACGAGGGACGGGTCGTAGCTGAGCTCTTCGTAGAGCTTCTCGCCAGGTCGAAGACCCGTGAAGACGATGTCGACGGTCGGCGCCACAGCGCGGACGAGACTGCGCGCAAGGTCCTGGATGCGCACCGGCTCACCCATGTCGAGTACGCAGATGTCCCCGCTCCGGCCCACGACCGCCGACTGAATGATGAGCTGGCTGGCCTCGTCGATGGTCATGAAGAAGCGGGTGACCTCGGGATCCGTCACCGTGATCGGCCCACCCTCGCGGATCTGGCGGCGGAACGTCTCCATAACGCTTCCGTTGCTCTGAATGACGTTGCCGAACCTGACCGTTGAGAACGTCACCCCTGACGCGCTCCGCGCCCAGTCCGCGACCAACAACTCTCCGAGGCGCTTCGACACTCCCATGACGTTTACCGGGTTGACGGCCTTGTCGGTGGAGACGTAGACGACGTGGCTGGCACCGTACTGGACCGCCAGATCGACGACGACGTCTGTACCGCCGACGTTGTTGGCGATCGCCTCGCCCGGGTTCTCCTGCATCAGCGGCACGTGCTTATAGGCAGCCGCGTGGAACACGAGCTCCGGACGGTGCCGCGCGAAGACGGGCGCAAGGCGGGCACGGTCCGTCACGTCCCGTATGACGAAGCGCGCGGCATCCACGCCCGCGAGGCGGTGCTGCAGCTGGAAGACGCCGTTCTCCCACCAGTCCAGGCACACCACTTCGGCGGCGCCGAGTGCTGCGAGGAGACCGGCGAGCCGTGATCCGATGGACCCGGCGGCACCGGTGACGAGGACCCGGCGTCCGCTCACCAGCTCACGCGCACCCTCGAGATCGTGCTTGACGGGCTGACGCCCGACGAGGTCGAGCACGTCGACATCGCTCAGGTCGTCGACGGCGACCGTCTCGCGGGTGAGCGTCTCATAGGTGCGCGGCACGATCGAGAAGCCCGTCGCCGAGGAGTCGAACACCTCGAGGAATGCTCGCAGACGCGCGGCTGCGATCGTCGGGATGGCGAAGAACACGGCATCGACGCCCGCCGCCAGCACAACGTCGTTAACGTCGTCAAGCCCTCCCAGCACCTGGCTGCCAGAGCGGGCGTCATCGAGGAACCCCACGACCGTGTCGCCGTGCGCGCGCGCGTCCTCTGCAAGGGCACGACCGGCGGTCCCGTGTCCGACGATGAGGATCCGACGCCCGGTCATCGGGCGCGCGCGAGAAGGTTCTCGAGATAGCTGCCGTATCCGCTCTTGCGCAGCGGCACGGCGAGTTCGGCCAGTTGCGCATCGTCGATCCACCCGGCGCGCCAGGCGATCTCCTCGATGCAGCCGATCTTGAAGCCCTGCCGATCCTCGATGACGCGCACATACTCGGACGCCTGCATCATCGACTCGAAGGTGCCGGTGTCAAGCCACGCAGTACCGCGGTCGAGGACGTGCACCTGCAGCTTGTCGGCCTGCAGGTAGCGGTCATTGACAGTCGAGATCTCCAGCTCCCCGCGAGCGCTCGGTTCGATGGTCTTCGCGATCTCGACGACGTGCCTGTCGTAGAAGTACAGTCCGGGCACCGCGAAGTCGCTCTTCGGAACGAGTGGCTTCTCCTCGATCGAGACCGCCCGGAAGGCCTCGTCGAACTCCACGACGCCGTAGGAGGACGGATCCGCGACCTGATAAGCGAAGATCAGGCCGCCATCGATCTCGCGGTGCTTCCTCAGGTTGGAACCGAGACCGGAACCGTGGAAGATGTTGTCGCCCAGCACGAGCGCGACCGGGTCATCACCGATGAATTCCTCGCCGATGATGAAGGCCTGCGCGAGACCATCGGGAGAGGGCTGGATCGCGTAGTCGATCCGCATCCCGAGACCGGACCCGTCCCCCAGGAGCGCCCGGAACTGCTCGTTGTACTCCGGCGTCGTGATGATGAGGACCTCGCGGATGTCGGCCATCATGAGCGTCGACAGCGGGTAATACACCATCGGCTTGTCATAGATGGGCATCAGCTGCTTCGAGATGCCCTTGGTTATCGGCCAGAGCCGGGTGCCTGAACCTCCCGCGAGGATGATGCCCTTCACCGCGCGCCCCTGGTGTCGAGTTCGGCGTAGTACCTCCGGGCCGCATCCCAAGTGGGCAGGAGCCCCTGCATTTCGGCCTCCGCGAGCGTCGGCGCGGCGAGGTCCTTCGGGGACAGGAGGGGCTCACCCGCCTCCCGGGGGAACTCGAGCCCGATCGACGGATCGAGTGGGTTGATGGCGTGCTCGGCCGTCGGGTTGTACACATCGGTCACGAGATAGCTGACGACGGCGTCGTCGGTCAGGGCGACGAAAGCGTGGCCGAGACCCTCGGAGAGGTAGATTGCCCGACGGTCGACGTCGTCGAGGCGGACCGCGTCCCAACGCCCGAAGGTCGGAGACCCGAGGCGGATGTCGATGGCGAAGTCGAGAACCGCGCCATGGGTGGCGGTGACGTATTTGGCTTGCCCGATGGGGAAGTCGGCGAAATGGATGCCGCGCACGACGCCACGCCTCGACACCGAGGTGTTGGCCTGGCGGAGATCGATGGGATGGCCGACCGCCTCCGCCAGCCGATCGAATCGATACCACTCGAGGAAGATCCCGCGGTCATCGCCATGCACTTGGGGGGAGATCTCCCATGCCCCGGGGACGTCCAGTTCTCGGATCTGCACCCGATGAGTCTAGTCAGCAGCCCGCCCCAACCGTCTCGCTCCACGAGCGCCGTCCCCGGTGACGATGGCGCCCGTCCGCACAGCGAGGGGTCGGTAGACTCGCTCCGGACTTCCGCACAGAAAGCATCCGACCCCCATGCGCATCCTCGTCACCGGCGGAGCCGGCTTCATCGGCTCGAACTTCGTGCACCACCTCGTCGAGCACACCGACCACACGGTCACCGTGCTCGACAAGCTCACCTACGCCGGCAACCTCGCCTCGATCGACGGCCTCCCTGCCGAGCGCGTCGCCTTCGTCCGGGGCGACATCGCGGATGCGGGCCTCGTCGACGAGCTGTTCGGCCGCCACGACGCGGTCGTGCACTACGCGGCGGAGAGCCACAACGACAACTCGCTGAACGACCCGCGCCCGTTCCTCGACACCAACATCGTCGGCACCTACACGCTGCTGGAGGCGGCCAGGCGGCACGGCATCCGCTTCCACCACATCTCCACCGACGAGGTCTACGGCGACCTCGAGCTCGACGACCCGCAGCGCTTCACCGAGGACACCCCCTACAACCCGTCGAGCCCGTACTCCTCGACGAAGGCGGGCAGCGATCTGCTCGTGCGGGCCTGGGTGCGCTCCTTCGGGGTGCAGGCGACGATCTCCAACTGCTCCAACAACTACGGGCCGTACCAGCACGTCGAGAAGTTCATCCCCCGGCAGATCACCAATGTGCTGCGCGGCGAGCGGCCGAAGCTCTACGGCACGGGCGAGAACGTGCGCGATTGGATCCACGCGGACGACCACTCCTCCGCCGTGCTCACGATCCTCGAGGGGGGCCGCATCGGCGAGACGTACCTCATCGGCGCCGACGGCGAGAAGAACAACAAGGACGTCGTCGAGCTCATCCTCGGAGAGCTGGGGCAGCCCACCGACGCCTACGACCTCGTGACCGACCGACCGGGCCACGACCTCCGCTACGCGATCGACTCGACCAAGCTGCGCACCGAGCTCGGCTGGGCGCCGCGCTACCGCGACTTCGCGGAGGGGTTGGCCGCCACGATCGCCTGGTACCGGGACAACGAGGCCTGGTGGGCCCCGCAGAAGGAGGCCACCGAGGCGAAGTACCGGGCGGCCGGCCAGGCATGACCCGCTACCTCATCGCCGGCGCGGGCGGGATGCTCGGGCACGACCTGCGAGCGGCGCTCGCGGGTCGCGAGGTGGTCGCCCTCGGACGCGACGCGCTCGACATCACGGATGCCGCGGCCGTCGCCGAGGCGACGCGCGAGGTCGACGTCGTCATCAACGCGGCCGCCTACACGGCGGTCGACGCAGCCGAGGAGCACGAGGACGACGCGTACGCGATCAACGCGACGGGAGCGGCGAACCTCGCGCGCGCGGCAGCTGCGGCCGGTGCGCGCCTCGTCCAGGTCTCCACCGACTACGTCTTCCACGGCGATGCCGCGAGCCCGTACCCCGAGGACGCCCCCCTCGATCCGCTCGGCGCCTACGGCCGCACGAAGGCCGCCGGCGAGCGCCTCGTGCGAGAGGCGCATCCGGGTGCGCACATCGTACGCACGGCGTGGCTCTACGGCGAGCACGGCGCGAGCTTCCCCCGCACGATGCTGCGCCTCGCCGCCGAGCGCGACACGGTGTCCGTCGTCACGGATCAGGTGGGGCAGCCGACCTGGACGGGCGACCTGGCCGCGTCGATCGTCGCGCTCCTCGATGCTGAGGCCCCGGCGGGGGTCTACCACGGCACCAACGCGGGCACCGCGAGCTGGTTCGACCTCGCGCGCGCGGTGTTCGAGGTCGCGGGGCTCGACCCGGCGCGCGTGCTGCCCACCGACAGCGCCGCGTTCGTGCGACCCGCACCCCGCCCCTCCTACTCGGTGCTCGGCCACGGTGCGTGGGGTCTTGCCGGGCTCCCCGAGCCGCGTCCCTGGCACGACGCGCTCGACGCGGCATGGGCGGCGGGCGCGCTGGGCCGGCCATGACCACGCTGCGGGTGACCCTCGACGAGCTGGCCGGCTCCCCGTACGGCGGGATGTCGCGCTACGCCGGCGAGCTCACCCGCGGACTGCTCGCCACGGCGCCCGAGGGCGCCGAGGTGATCGGCGTGGTGCCCGCATCTCCGGAGCCCGACTACGAGCGGATCACGGCGCTGCTTCCGGGTCTCGCCGGGCTCGAGAAGAGCGCCCTCGCGCGCCGCGAGCTCGCGGCGGCGTGGCGACGCGGTATCGGACGGCCGCACCGCACGGGGATGCTCCACGCGACCTCGCTGCTCGCCCCGCTCGGCGCGCACGACCGCGTCAACCAGCCGGGCGACCAGGTCGCCGTCACCATCCACGACGCGATCGCCTGGAACGCCCCCGAACTCCTGCCCCCGCGTGTCGCATCCTGGCAGCGCGCCATGGGCGCCCGCGCCGAGCGCCACGCCGACGCCGTCATCGTGCCGAGCCACGCGGTCGCAGCCGAGCTCGCAGAGCACCTCGAGCTGGGAGAACGGATCCGGGTCATCCCCGGCGCACCATCGAGCACGCTCATCCCCCTTCGCGACTCGGCTGTGCGCGCCGAGGAGCTCGGCCTTCCCCATCAGTATCTGCTCACGGTGGCGAGCATCGAACCTAAGAAGAACCTGATCGCGCTCCTCGAAGCGCTCGGCTCAACGCGCGAGCCGCTCCCCCTCGTCGTGGTCGGCGACGATGCGGATGCGGTGCGCGCACTCGCCGTGGGCGCGGGCCTGCCGGACGGCCGCGTCGTCGCGCTCGGCTCGGTCCCCGACGAGGACCTCGGCGTCGCGTACCTCCACGCCCGCGCCTACCTGCAGCCAAGCGCCGCCGAGGGCTTCGGCCTCGCCGTCATGGAGGCGCTCGGCTTCGGGCTTCCCATCGTGCATACCGATGTCCCGGCTCTCGATGAGCTCACGGCGGGCGCGGCGATCACGGTCTCCCGCGAGGCGGAGGGGCTCCCCGCCCGCCTCGCGGAGGCAATCGACGCGCTCGACGACGCTACGGTGGAGCGGCTGGGAACCGCGGCGGGCGATCGTGCGCGCGCCTTCAGTTGGCGCGACTCCGCCGAGAAGGTCTGGCAACTTCATGCGGATCTCTGACGTGCGCCGTCGGCTCAACGTGCGCGAATGGCTCGCCCTCCTGGGTGTGGTCCTCGCTGCATTCGTGTTCACCGCCGTCCATGTCGCGAACCACGAGGCGCTCTCGCCCGTCGACGAATACGCCTACCTGGACTACCTCGACAAGGTCCCGACCCAGGGCATCGTCGGCGATAGCTACACGGACGAGTTCGCGCGGGAGGCCTTCCTGTGCCACGGCACTCGTGGCTTCGGCGGTCCGCATCAGGACTGCGATTCCCCCGCCGCCCTCCAGGATGACGACGCTTTCCCCATCGACGGCCGGACGAGCGCCGGCATCTACTCGCCCGCCTACTTCTGGATCACTTGGGCTGCCGCCCAGCCGTTCACCTGGGCAGGCCTGGACCCTATCGTCGCCTTCCGGTTCACGGGTGGGATCTGGCTCGCCGCGGCTGCCGCGCTGATGTTCTTCGCGCTGCGCAGGCTCGGCGTCGGCCTCGTGTCCCGGAGCGCGGGCGTCCTCCTCATGACGGGATCACTCGGCGCTTACTGGGCGCACACCTACGTGAGCACGGACGCCACCGCGCTCCCCGCCGGCGCAGCGCTCCTGCTCGTCGCCCTGCGTATTCTCGACGGTCAGCGGCACGGATGGCTGCTCCCGGTCGTGGCGGCGCTCGCGTCCCTTGCCAAGCTTCAGAACCTCGCGGCAGTCGGACTGATCTCGCTGTTCCTCGTACTCGCCGCCGTCGCGGACGGCGCGCGTGCTCCAGCGGCATTGTGGCGGACCCGGGCGGTTCGCCTCGCAGTGGCCGCCGTCGCGGCCGGCTTGCTTGCCCAGGTGATCTGGGTCGTCTACCGAAGTCTCACTGCGGACGGCTCCGCACTCGACCTGGAACCGGCATACGACTTCGGACCCGGAGCTGTGTTCGGCGAGGCCTTTCGCTTCTTGCCGTCCCTCGACTTCGCGGTCCAGTTCCCGTCCGCGATGCCGACCACGGCAGACAACATCCTGAGTGGCGTCCTCGGGCTCCTCGGAACGGGCGGCGTCGTCGGCCTGCTGTTCGTTGCACGTCACCCCGATCGACACGCATCGCTGGCGGAGGCCTCGCTCGTGGCGGCGCTCATCGTCGGCCCCCTGCTTGCCGTCGCCACCTATGTCGTCGCGGGCTACTACGTGCAGCTCCCGGTTCGCTACGGTCTCTCGATGCTGCCTGCGTTCCTCGCGTGCACGACATGCCTCTTCGATCGCCGCCCCGTCGGACGGGCCGCCGTCGGCTCGGTCGCCGCGGTGGCCTACGTGGTCGCGCTCAGCATTCCGAACGCCTGAGGCGTCAGCCCGCGGGCGGTGCGGTGGTCGCCGTCGGCCAGAGGAGCTCGTGAATCGTCGCGTGGATCGCGTCGTAGTCGGGCGATGCCGGGTCCACCTCGGGCGGTGTGAGGTCGTGGGTGACCACCGGCTGCTGCTTCGTCTTCTCCGCCAGCTGCACGAAGTACGACAGCATCTGCTTGGGGATGTCGGTGCGCACGACCTGCTTGCCTGCCGCGGCGATGTCGACGAAGTGCGTGAGCACCGTCCCCGGCGTGAACTGCGCGATCATCGCCTCCTGCACCTGGCGCTGCCGCTGCATCCGCACGTAGTCGCTCGTCGCGTAGCGCGTGCGCGCGTACACGAGCGCCGTGTAGCCGTCCATGTGGTGCTCGCCCGCCTCGATCCAGCCGTCGGGCTTGCTGCGGTGGCTGCCGTCCGGGTTCTCGTTGGCCCCGTACGGCACCCGCTCCTCGAGGGTGATGTCGATGCCGCCCATCGCGTCGATGAGGTCGGAGAACCCCTGCATGTCGATGAGCACGTAGTACGGGATGCTGATGCCGAGCACGCCCTCCACGGCGTCGCGGATCGCCTCGATGCCGGGGCTGGAGTTGTGCTTCTCGGCGTCCGGGTAGAGGTAGGCCCAGTCGAGCTCGCCGTAGGTGTAGAGGTAATCGATGAGGCACTTGCTGCCGCAGTCGTAGCCGTTCGGCAGCACCTGCCACATGGGCGAGCCCTCCGAGAACGGCACCCGCTCGAGGTTGCGCGGGATGCCGATGAGCGTCACCTGGCCCGTCTCGGCGTCGACGCTCGCGACCGAGATGCTGTCCGGCCGCAGCCCCTGCCGGTCTGGACCGGCGTCGCCGCCCAACAGCAGGATGTTGTACCTGCCGTCGACGGGAGGCTGCGACGGCCCCTCGGCGAACACCGAGTCGAGCAGGTCGATGCCGGCGGTCGCCGACACGGCGCCGTAGGCCGCGGTTCCGGAGACCGCGGCCAGCGCGACCACCGAGAGGCCCGCGACGAAGGCGCGTGCGGCGGGCGCCACCCGCACCAGGCGCACGAGCCGCAGGGTGTCGAGGGTCAGCACGAGCCACAGCACGGCGTAGAACACGAGCACGAGCACCGCGACGAGCAGCACCCAGGTGTTGGTGGCGAGCGACAGCAGCAGTCCGCGCGCGAACAGGGCGAGAGCGAGCACGACGAGGACGAGGAGCCACAGCACGAGCGTCGCGCCGAGCCCGAAGCGACCGAGCCGGCGGTTGCCGGCGAGAACCTGCGCCGACCCCGGCACCAGAAGGTTGAGCCCGACGAGCCACCACGCCCGCTTGGTCATGAAGGCGGCGTCGGTGCCATCCGGGTCGCGCAGCACGCTCGTCATGGCTCAGAGCTTCTGCTGCAGCGCCGCGTTCTTCTCCTCGACGAGGGCCTCGAGCGAGGCGGCGTAGTCGGAGAGACGCGTGGTCAGCTCGGGGTCGCCGGATGCGAGGATACGCGCGGCGAGGAGCCCGGCGTTGCGCGCGCCGCCGATCGACACCGTCGCGACGGGGATGCCGGCGGGCATCTGCACGATGGAGAGCAGCGAGTCGAGTCCGTCCAGCGTCCGCAGCGGCACGGGGACGCCGACGACGGGCAGCGTCGTGAGCGAGGCGAGCATGCCCGGCAGGTGCGCCGCGCCGCCCGCGCCCGCGATCACAACCCGCAGGCCGCGGCCCGCGGCATCCGTGCCGTAGGACATGAGCTTGCGCGGGGTGCGGTGGGCAGAGACCACCTCGACCTCGTAGGGGATGCCGAACTCGGCGAGCGCGGACGCCGCATCCTGCATGACGGACCAGTCGGAGTCGGAGCCCATGACGACGCCGACCAAAGCGCGCTGGAGCTCAGAGCGGGGGCCGTTTCCGGCCGCCGCCGCGACGCCAGCGCCGACGCCCGTCTCGGGCGTCGGTTCAACGTTCAGCACCTCGCCATGCTAAAGGTCAGTCCTGGAAGAACGCGGCAGCGGCTCGCGCCCGCGCCGCGACGTCGCCCTGCTCCTCGCCGGTCGCGGTGACGTGCCCCACCTTGCGGCCCGGCCGGGAGTCCTTGCCGTAGAAGTGGTACTTGACCTCGGGGCGGTCGGCCATCGCACGCGGGTAGCGGTCGGGCATCCGCTCCCCCGACGGGCCGCCGAGGACGTTGACCATGACGCTCACCGGCGCGAGCGGGGACGGGTCGCCGAGCGGGAGGTCGAGCACGGCGCGCAAGTGCTGCTCGAACTGGCTCGTGACGGCCCCGTCGATGGACCAGTGGCCCGTGTTGTGCGGGCGCATGGCGAGCTCGTTGACGAGCAGCCGGCCGTCCTCCGTCTCGAACAGCTCGACCGCGAGCACGCCCGTGACGCCCAGCTCGGACGCGATGCGCTCGGCGAGCGCGCGCGCCTCCCCCGCGAGCGCGCCGGCCCGCGGCGCCGGGGCGAACACCTCCGCGCACACCCCGTCGCGTTGCACGGTCTCGACGAGGGGCCAGGCCCGGGTCTCGCCCGAGGGTCGGCGGGCGACGAGCTGCGCGAGCTCGCGGCGGAACGGCACGAACTCCTCGGCGAGCAGCCCCTCGGCCGCGTCGGCGAACCAGTCGTCGGCGCCGGATGCGTCGCGCACCACGCGCACGCCCTTGCCGTCGTAGCCGCCGCGCGGGGTCTTCACGACCGCCACCCCGCCGTGCTCGGCGAGGAACGCCCCGAGCTCGGCGGCGTCCGAGACCCGCGCCCAGTCGGGGACGGGGGCGCCGATCGCCGACAACCGCTCGCGCATGAGCGCCTTGTCCTGCGCGACGGCGAGCGCGGACGGGCCCGGGTGCACGGGGATGCCCGCGGCGACGAGCGCCGCGAGCACGTCCTGCGGCACGTGCTCGTGGTCGAAGGTGACGACGTCGACGTCGGCCGCGAAGGCGAGCACGGTCGCCGCGTCGCGGTAGTCGCCGACGGCGGTGGCGGCGAGTTCGGCCGACATCCCCTCGGCCTCCGCGAGCACCCGCAGCTCGACTCCGAGCGCGACGGCCGGAGGGATCATCATCCGGGCCAGCTGCCCGCCCCCGATGACGCCGACTCTCACAGGTGCCTCCCCAGCTTCGCGCGGAAAACGGCGGTTAGACTGCCGCCTCTACGACCCTACGGCCCACGACGGGGAAGGCACGACGCGTGCGGAAGCTCATGGCGCAGTTCGCGCGGTTCGGCGTCGTCGGGCTCGTCGGGCTCGTCATCGACTTCGGGGTGTTCAACCTGCTGCGCGCCACCGTGCTCGCCCCCGAGAACCTGCACGAGGGGCCCGTGCTCGCGAAGGTGATCTCGACCGGGCTCGCGATCATCGCGAACTGGATCGGCAACCGCTTCTGGACCTTCCGCGAGCACCGCGGCCGTCAGCTGTGGCGGGAGTTCGCCGAGTTCCTCGTGGTGAGCCTCGGCGGGATGGCGATCGGCCTCGGCTGCCTGTGGGTGTCGCACTACCTGCTCGGGTTCACGAGCATCCTCGCCGACAACATCTCGGGCAACGTGATCGGCCTCGCGCTGGGGACGGCGTTCCGCTTCACCTTCTACAAGCTCTGGGTGTTCGCCCCGCACCGGGGCGAGCCCGGTCCCGCGGTGTTCCCCCAGGCGGATGCCACCGTCGGCACGGCGTCCCGCGACGTGCCGGTGCATCCGACGATGCCGCGCGGCGCGGCGGCCAGCGCTCAGCCCCGCCCGAGCGCGCGGTAGTCCCAGCCGGCGCTACGCCATGCCTCTCGGTCGAGCGCGTTGCGTCCGTCGATCACCCGCAGTTCGGCGACCGTCCGGCCCACCTCCTCCGGGTCGAGCTCGCGGAACTCGCGCCACTCGGTCAGCAGGATGACGAGCTCCGCGTCCGCCAGCGCGTCCGCCGTCACGACGCGGTAGTCGAGAGCCGGCTGTCGCGTCCGGGATGTCTCGACAGCCTGCGGATCGGTCGCCGTCACCCGAGCCCCTGCCTCGAGGAGGCGGCTGGCGATCTCGAGCGCGGGCGAGTCGCGGACATCATCGGAGTCGGGCTTGAACGCGAGGCCGAGCACCGCGATGCGCCGACCGGCCAGCGAGCCTCCGAGCATCTCGGTCGCGAGCTGCACGACCCGGTCACGACGGCGGAGGTTGATGCGGTCGACCTCACCGAGGAACGCGAGGGAGTCTCCGACCCCGAGCTCCGCCGCGCGAGCCCGAAAGGCTCGGATGTCCTTCGGCAGGCAGCCGCCGCCGAATCCGACACCCGCGTTGAGGAAGCGGCGACCGATGCGCGCATCGTGCCCGAGGGCGTCCGCTAGCTGCGTGACGTCCGCCCCCACGACCTCCGCGACCTCCGCCATCGCGTTGATGAAGGAGATCTTCGTGGCGAGGAAGGCGTTCGCCGCCACCTTGACCAGTTCGGCGGTGGCCAGATCCGTGACGATGCGCGGCATACCTTGCGAGAGCACGCCCGCGTAGACGGCGTCGAGCATCGCCACCGCCTCCGCGTCGTCCCCGTCCCGGACCCCGTAGACGACACGATCGGGCCGCAGGGTGTCTTGGACGGCGAACCCCTCGCGCAGGAACTCGGGGTTCCACATGAGACGGCCACCCGCCTCCTCGATGCGATCAGCGAGCACCGCCGCCGTGCCCACCGGGACCGTCGACTTCCCGACAACCAGCGAGCCGGGGGCGAGTGTCGCAGCGATCGTCGCGACCGCCTCCTCGAGGTAGCTCAGCTCCGCTCCGCCGTCGTCGCGCTGCGGGGTGCCGACGGCGATGAAGTGAACCTCGGCGCTCGCGGCCTCAGCCGGATCCGCGGTGAACCGCAGCCGTCCCCCGGCGACGCTCGACGCGAGCAGCTCGGCGAAGTCCGGCTCGTAGAAAGGAGGCCTCCCGGATGCGAGCATCCCGACCTTCGAGGCGTCCGGGTCGACCCCCACGACATCGTGCCCGAGCGACGCCATCGCGGCCGCGTGCACGGCGCCCAGATATCCGCAGCCGAACACGGAGATTCGCATTCCACGACCCTAGCGCGGCGCGGGGACGTCTCAGCGACGACCGTACGCGGTCGTCTCGTCGGCGCCCCGCGACTGCTCCTGCTGACGCCGGGTAGCCACGGGGTTCACCGAGAGCTCCATGAGGTCGTGGAGCGTGGCCTGCACGAGGTTCGCGCCCGGCACGTCGCGCAGCACCACGGGCCGCTCGAGACCCGTGTTCACGAGCACGTCGCCCGAGCCGAACATTCCCTGCAGCCCCGCCTTGCGCACCGTCACGTCGTAGCCGCGGCTGTGCAGCAGCTCCTGGCGGGTGCGGACGAAGATGCCGCTGCGGAGCACGATCCGGCGGGTGGTGATCGTGTAGTTGCGGCCGAGCCACGCGATGAGCGGTAGCAGGAACAGCAGCACCGCGACGAGCACGGCCGCCGCGAGCACCGCCCAGTTCTGCCACGGCTCCGCGAAGGTGCCGCCGAAGTAGCCGAGCGCCGCGGCATCCGCGACGAGCACGAGGCACGGCCAGAACAGCGCCCGGCCGTGGGAACGCAGCCGCGCCACGACCGCCTCCGGCTGCACCGTGCCCACGGAGCCGGGGACGTCGCCGGGCGTCGCGTGCGTCATGCTCCTGTTCTAGCGGACGTGGGTCACATCGCCCGCCGCGACAGACCGCGTGACCCCGTCCTCGCCCTCCACCACGAGGCGACCGTCGACGTCCAGGTCCACGGCGCGGGCGCGCAGCACGTCGCCGTCGGGCAGCTCGATGTCGACCGTGCGCCCGAGGGTGAGGCACGCGGCGCGGGCCTCGATGCGGATGCCGGATGCGTCGGCGTCGGCGCCCGCCGCGAGGTAGCGGCCCACACGATCGCGCAGGCCCACGAGGTAGGCGGCGACCACGGCGTCCTCGAGGGCGTCGTCGACCGGCGCGCCCTCGACGGCGAGGGACGTCGCCGTCGGCACCGGCAGCTCCTCGGCCGTCATGCGCGTGTTGACGCCCGAGCCCACCACGACGCCCGTGGCGGCGGGCAGCAGCTCGGCGAGGATGCCGCAGATCTTGCGCCCGCCGACGAGCACGTCGTTGGGCCACTTGAAGCCGACGTCGCGCCCGGGGAGCACGCTCCGCATCGCCTCCGTCATGGCCGTGCCCGCGATGATCGGCAGCCAGCCGAGCCGGTCGGGGCTGGGGGCTGCCCCGTCGGCGAACCGGGGGCGCAGCAGCACGCTCACGGCGACGGCGGCACCGGGGGGCGCCGTCCACGAGCGCCCGAGCCGGCCGCGGCCCGCGCTCTGATAGCGGGTGAGCATGACGGTCAGGTCGCCCATCCCCTCGCGGTCCGCCCGGGCGGAGAGCTCGCTGTTGGTGGAGCTCGACGAGGCGACCTCGTACAGGGCCGCGGCGACGGTCCGACTCCGCTCGAAGGTCATGGCGGTCAGCCTAGGATGTCGATCATGCCGTCCGTGCGAGCGCCCCGGCCCGGGCGCGTCCTCGTCGTGACGCCCACCTACGACGAGGTCGACAACCTCGCACCGACGATCGCCGCGCTCCGCTCCTCGGGGGCGGCGTGCGACATCCTCGTCGTCGACGACGCGAGCCCCGACGGCACGGGCGAGCTCGCCGACCGCATCGCGGAGGCCGACCCCGGCGTGCACGTTCTGCACCGCACCGCGAAGGACGGCCTGGGCCGCGCCTACCTCGCGGGGTTCGCGTGGGCCCTCGCGCACGGCTACGACGTGATCGTCGAGTTCGACGCCGACGGCTCGCACCCGGCCGACGCGCTGCCCGCCATGCTCGCGTGCCTCGAGGCGGATCCGGGCACCGGTCTCGTGATCGGCTCGCGGTGGGTGCCCGGGGGCCGGCTCGTCGACTGGCCCGCCTCGCGGCGCCTGCTCAGCCGTGCCGCGAACGCCTACGCTCGGATGATGCTGCGGCTGCCGGTGCGCGACGTCACCGCCGGATACCGCGCTTACCGCGCGACGGTGCTCGAGCAGATCGCGCACCAGGTCGTCGACTCCCGTGGATACTGCTTCCAGATCGACCTCACCATCCGCACGCACGACGCGGGCTGGCGCATCCGCGAGGTGCCGATCACCTTCCGCGAGCGCCGCGCCGGCAGTTCCAAGATGAGCGGCGGGGTCGTCGTCGAGGCGATGTGGCGCGTGACCGTGTGGGGGCTCAGGCGCCTCGGTCGCCGGCCCGGAACCCGCGCCCCCGGCCAAGGCAGCGCGCCGGGTTTTGTCGGATCGCACAACCCCGTCCCCGGGGAGGGCGACGGATAGGCTGAACGCCGTGACCGACGCCACCGACGCACCCGACCTCTTCACGACCGCCGGAAAGCTCGCCGACCTCAAGGTCCGCTACCACGAGGCCGTGACCGCCAGCGGCGAGGCGGCGATCGCCAAGCAGCACGCGAAGGGCAAGAAGACCGCCCGCGAGCGCATCGAGCAGCTGCTCGACCAGGGCTCCTTCGTCGAGCTCGACGAGTTCGTGCGCCACCGCACGCACGCCTTCGGCATGGAGGACAAGCGCCCCTACGGCGACGCGGTCGTGACCGGCACGGGCACCATCCACGGGCGCCAGGTGGCGGTCTACGCGCAGGACTTCACGATCTTCGGCGGCTCGCTCGGCGAGGTCGCGGGCGAGAAGATCATCAAGGTCATGGAGCTGGCCCTCAAGACGGGTGTGCCGATCATCGGCATGCTCGACTCGGGCGGGGCGCGCATCCAGGAGGGCGTCGTCGCCCTCGGCAAGTACGGCGAGATCTTCCGCCTCAACACCGCGGGCTCGGGCGTCATCCCGCAGATCTCGATCATCCTCGGGCCGGCCGCGGGCGGCGCCGTCTACGGGCCCGCCCTCACCGACTTCGTGATCATGGTCGACAAGACGAGCCAGATGTTCGTGACGGGGCCGGATGTGATCCGCACCGTCACCGGCGAGGACGTCGGCATGGAGGAGCTCGGCGGCGCCCTCACCCACAGCCAGCGCACCGGCGTCTCGCACTACCTGGCCTCCGACGAGGACGACGCGCTCGACTACGCGCGCACCCTCGTGAGCTTCCTGCCCGACAACAACCAGGCCGAGCTCCCGGTCTACGAGTCGGAGTCCGAGCTCGAGATCAACGACTCGGACCGGCGGCTCAACACGATCATCCCCGACTCCCCCAACCAGCCCTACGACGTGCTCGAGGTCATCGAGCGCATCGTCGACAACGGCGACTTCCTCGAGGTGCAGCCGCTCTTCGCGCCCAACATCGTGATCGGCTTCGCGCGGGTCGAGGGGCGCTCGGTGGGCATCATCGCCAACCAGCCGAGCCAGATGGCCGGCACCCTCAACATCGACGCGGGCGAGAAGGCCGCGCGCTTCGTGCGCTTCTGCGACGCGTTCTCGATCCCGATCCTCACGATCGTCGACGTGCCCGGCTACCTTCCGGGCACCGACCAGGAGTGGACGGGCGTCATCCGCCGCGGCGCGAAGCTGCTGTACGCGTACGCCGAGGCGACCGTGCCGCTCGTGACGGTCATCACCCGCAAGGCATACGGCGGGGCCTACATCGTCATGGGCTCGAAGCAGCTGGGGGCCGACCTCAACTACGCGTGGCCGACCGCCGAGATCGCGGTCATGGGCGGCCAGGGCGCGGTCAACATCCTCTACCGCAACGAGCTCAAGGAGGCGGAGGCGGCCGGCCGCGACGTCGCGGAGGTGCGCACCCAGCTCGCCAACGAGTACACCTACAACGTGGCCTCCCCGTTCCTCGCGGCGGAGCGCGGCGAGCTCGACGGCATCATCGAGCCGGCGGCGACCCGCCTCGTCGTGATCAAGGCGCTGCGGGCGCTGCGCACGAAGCGCGCGGCGCTGCCCGCGAAGAAGCACGGGAACATCCCGCTGTGAGCGAGAACCCTGAACTCGCCATCCGCGTCGTGGGCGGGGATCCGACGCCCGAGGAGCTCGCGGCGGCGACCGCCGTGCTGCAGGGCGCGCTCGACGAGCTGGCTGGCATGCACCGGCGCGCGCAGCGCAGCATGACCACGTGGGAGCGTGAGCGCCGCGGGCTCCGGCGTCCGCTGCAGCCCGGCGGCTGGAACAGCTGGGCGCGCTGAGCAGCGGCCGGCGTGGCGCGGCGCCCGTTTCACGACGGATTCCGTCGCGAAACATGGGAACGTTCACAAAATCAGTTGAGAAACGCGCTCCTGTACCCCGTATCGACCGCTTATGCGCCGTAGGCGCGGGATTGTCACCCGAAAATGTACCCCGATAGTCCCCCGAAATGACGACTTACGGGCGAGTCAGGGGATCCGCATACTTGTCTACTAGCAGGTGTATCTCATCGAGTTACACAGCATCACCGGTCGTCTAGGGTAAGCAGACCGATGATGTGGGGGCGAGTCAGGGCGATATTCGGGTTGTCGCCCTGACTCGAATCTTGCGAGGGGTCGGACGCTCTGTCCGGCCCCTCGTTCCATGTCGGGGGTGGTTTCGATACGCCGCTCCGCGGCTACTCAACCAGCGGGGCTCGGCGTCCGCGGCCGCTCAACCCGCGGAGACCGACATCCGCGGGATCTCGAGCCACAGCTCGACCTCGTCGTCGGGCTCGCCGCCGAGCAGCGTCACCGCCTCGTCGTCCACGCTGCGCAGCCCCACCACCGTGACCGCGACCTCCGACCCGCCCGGCACCGTCCGCGCGATCACGCGATCGGCGGTCGTCTCGCGCAGGGCGAGGGCGAGACGACCGAGCACCCGGTCGAGCTCGGCATCCGACAGCTCGTCGATGCCGCCCTCGTCGAGCAGCGTGACGATCGTGCCCCGGCGGCGGGCGAGCATGACCTGCTCGCGCACCGCGTCGTTCAGCAGCTTGCGGCCCCGGATCTCGTCGCGGATCGCCGCCTCCAGGTGCAGGCACTCCGCCCGCTGGGAGACGGTGAGCTCGCCCCCCGAGGAGCGGATGGTGCGCAGCATCGGCAGCGCCATCACACTCGTCTGCCCGAGCCGGAACTGCCTCTCGTTGAGGTGCGCCTCCTGTGCGGCCTGCCACTCGGTCGCCTCGCGCTCCGCGTGGGCGAAGCGCTCGGAGTCCCGCGAGGCCTTCGCGAGGGTGTTGGTGAGGATGTGGGCGACCCCCACCCACGACGCCGACCCGATGACGCCGATCGTGCCGAGGGCTCCGGGCCCCGCCCAGAACAGCGTCTGCACGACGAGGAAGATGATCCCCGCCCACGCGAAGCCCGGCCGCAGGCGCACGGCCGTGATCGTCATGAGCGTGCCGATCGCCGCCACGTACCAGGTGGCGTACCCGTTGCCCCCCGGCCGTGTCGGGTCGAGCACCGCCGTGATGAGCGGCGGCAGGGCCACCGCGACGCCGAGCGAGAACGACGCGAGCCAGACCGGCAACCGAGTTTCCCGGGTCGGCCAGAGGGACGCCGCCGTCACGATCGCATACAGGATCATGCCCGCGACGACCGCGCCCGGGATGCTCGCGTAGCCCATCGTGAGCGAATACCCGGCGAGCACGAGGTGGTAGCCCGAGAAGACCGCTGCGAGGGCCACGATGAGCCCGCGGGGCACGCCGATCGTCATCGTGCCGCCTCCCGCCTCGCCGGCCAGTGCAGGGACACGACCGTGCCGGCGCCGGGCGCCGTGTCGATGACCGCGATCCCGCCCACGCTCGCGACGCGCTCGAGGATCGACACGCGCACGCCGAGACGCTCGGTCGGCACGGCGTCCGGGTCGAAGCCCGCACCCCGGTCGCCGACCTCGATCACGAGGTCGTCGGCGCCGCCGCGGATCTCCGCCCAGCGCTCGGCGCCCGCACCCGCGTGCTGCAGGCTGTTGACCATCGCCTGCACCGCGGCGGAGTACATCGCCTCCGCGACCGCGACCGGGACGCGGCCGAAGCGCACGGCATCCGAGTCCACGTACACGGGCTCCGAGAGGGCGGCCGCCGCGTCCGCGACGCGGTTAGCGAGGGCGGCCACCGACACCTCGGCGTCGCTCTGGGGCGCTTCCGAGACCGCGTCCCGGAGGTGGCCGATCGCGTTGCCGGCCATGAGCGCCGCGAGCTCCTTCGCCTCCGCCGTCTCCGCCCGCGCGGCCGACAGCAGCGTCGTCAGCACGCTGTCGTGCACGATCGCGTCCACCTGCACGCGCTCCGCCTCGATCGCGTGCTGGCGCACCGCGTGACCGTAGCGGCGGAGCGCGGTCGCCTGCGCCCGGTCGACGGAGGATGCCGCGTTCCGCAGGATCGCCGTGATGATCGTGATCGCGCCACCGAGGATGATCGCGTAGACCGCGTCGAGCACCGACTGGGTGATCGTGACCCCGCCGCCGGCCGGCGTGACCCGGATGACGCCGTAGATGACCGGCGCGAGCACGACGTACACCGTCGCCAGCCGGATGCCGAGGCCGACGGTCGCCATCGCCGTCGCGATGGTCAGCGTGTAGTACAGCCAGTAGCTCTCGGGGTTCGGCGCCTTCGCGGGATCGAGCACCGCGAACGGCCAACTCACGAGCGCGACGAGGTAGACGATCGCGAACGTCACATGGCCGACCCGCAGACCGCGCCCGATCGCCGACACGACCACCGTCAGCAGCAGGCTCGCGACGAGCGACCCCACGAGCACGACCGACCATGCCGGGTTCATGTTGGGCAGCTGGTCGATCATCGCCGGAACCGACTGCAGCATGAACGCGACGCCGAAGCCGGCGGCCGTGCGGGCGATCGCGGTCGTGACCCGCACGAGGCTCAGCGGGTTGCGGACGGCGCGCCCGCGGGGGATCGCCGCGACCGACGCGGCGGCGGCGTCAGCCATCGGTGTCGGAGTCGAGGCCGGGCAGGATGCCGTCCTCGACCGCCCGACGCAGGAGGTCGACCTTGGTCGGGGCGGGCCGTCCCACCTCGACGTACTTGGCACGGATCCGGTCGAGGTACTCGCGCGCGGTCGAGTACCCGATGCCGAGCTGCTCGGCGGCGAGCTTGAGCGGCAGCCCCGACGCGTAGAGGTGCAGGATCTCGCGCTCGCGTCGCCCCAGCTCCGCCTTCGCGAAGTCGCGGTCGGCGTCGATCGCGGTGGCCCACTCCAGGTTGTTGAGCACCTCGCCGCGGGCGACCGTCGCCGCCGCCGTCACGACCGTGCGCATCGACGCGGACTTCGGGATGACACCCGCGGCACCCGCCGCGAGCGCCTCGCGCACCAGGTCGACACGGTCCGCGATCGAGTGGACGAGCACGGGAGCGCCGATCGCCTGCACGCTCTTGACGTTCTGGGTGACGCTCGAGCCGTCACCCAGCGAGAGGTCGAGCACGACGACGTCCACCTCGCGGCCGGCGAGGCCCGCGATCAGCTCCGGGACGCTCGAGGCCGCGAGCGCGAAATCGTGACCCGCCTCGACGAAGGCGGCCTTGAGGCCGACACGCACCGACTCGTGGTCGTCCACGACCGCCACGCGCGCCGGGCGCGTCTGGACATCCGGTTCCGGTCGATCCACCACGGTGCTCATGCTGTCTCCAGATCGGGTACGGCCATCGGCCGCGGCTCATCGTATCGCGCGATCACCGCGCCGGGGTGGAACGGGTTGTCTGCCATCATGCCCGGGTGAACGCGCCCACGGCTTCGACGTGGTGGGTGCTCGGGAAAAGGTCGAAGGCGCGAAGGTCCGCGAGCGCGTAGCCGAGCTCGGCCAGCAGTCCCGCGTCGCGCGCGAAGGCCACCGGATCGCACGCCACGTACACGAGCTGGGCTGGGGCGACCGCGGCGAGCGCGGAGAGCACCTCGCGGCCGGCACCCGACCGCGGAGGGTCGAGCACGACCGTCGCGGCGGCGAGCCGGGCGCGCTCGGCCGCGGAGGCGTCCGCGAGGGTGCGCACCCAGCGCTCGACGCGCGCCGTCACCGCCTGCGCGCCGATCCACTCGGCGAGGTTCTCCTGCGCGTGCTCGGTGGCGCGCTCGTCGGACTCCACCGAGGTGATGCGCAGGGCCGAGCCGAACCGGTCGCCGAGGGCCGCGGCCAGCAGGCCGACACCGCCGTAGAGGTCGAGGTTCGCAGCGCGCGGGTCGAACAGCGACTCGTCCACCGCGTCCTGCACGGCGCGCGTGAGGGTGAGGGGCGCCGCCGCGTGCACCTGCCAGAAGCCACCGTCGTCGACGCGGAACTCCCGCTCGCCGACCCGCTCCCGGATGACGCTGGGCGCCTGGGCGCCGAGGATGAGCCGCGCGCCGCCGACGCTCGGCGCGATCACCTCGACCGTGCCGCCGGCGTGCTCCGGCATCCGCTCGCCGAGGGGAGCGGTCTCGCGGAGCTCGGCCGTGCCGAGGGGCAGCCCGGCGACCGGCACGACGCGATGCGAGCGGGCGGCGTAGGGGCCGACGGTGCCGTCGGAGGCGACGTGCAGGCGCTCGCGGGTGCGCCATCCGCCCCCATCCGCGGGCCCGTCGACCGTCTCCACCTCGACCTCGCGCTCGATGCGCGCCATGCGCTGCAGGGCGTCCGAGAGCACATGGGCCTTGAGGGCGCGCTGGTGGGCGGGGACGATGTGGCCGAAGTCGGCGCCGCCCGGGCGATCGGCGGGGTCGCGCGAGACGTCCGCCTCGGGCCACAGGTGGGGGCGGCGGTGCGGGCTCGGCTCGAGCACCTCGACCGTGTCCGCCCACCAGAAGCGGGGCTTCCGGTCGTCGGAGATGCGGGCGCGCACCCGCTCGCCCGGGATCGCGTCCGCGACGAAGATCACGCGCCCGTCGAGCCGCGCCACCCCGTAGCCGCCGTGGGCGATGCCTGTAGCCTCGACCTCGACCTCGCGGCCCTGCATGTCACCCATTCTTACGAGCATAGGAGTCCCGTGCGGCTGTACCTGGCATCCACCTCCCCCGCCCGCCTCGCCACCCTGCGCGCGGTCGGCATCGAGCCCGTCGCGGTCCCCTCGCACGTCGACGAGGATGCGGTGGCCGCCGCCGCGGGACCGCAGGACCCCGACGCCTACGTCACGCTCCTCGCGCGGGCCAAGGCGGAGGCCGTCGCCGAGCGGCTCGTCGACGAGGGCGGACTCGACGGGCTCGTGCTCGGCGGCGACTCCGCGTTCGAGGTCGGCGGGGTCGTGCACGGCAAGCCGCACCTGCCGGAGACGGCTCGCGCGCGCTGGCACGCGCAGCGCGGCGCCTCGGGCGTGCTGCACTCGGGGCACTGGCTCATCGACGCGCGCGGCGGGCTGCTCGGTCGCGCCGTCGGCGGTGCGACCTCGGCCGTCGTGCACTTCGCCGCGGACATCACCGACGGGGAGATCGACGCCTACATCGCCACGGGCGAGCCGCTCGAGGTCGCGGGCGCCTTCACGATCGACTCGAAGGGCGCAGGGTTCATCGACCGGATCGAGGGCGACCCGCACACCGTCGTCGGCCTCAGCGTGCCCTACCTCCGCACCCTCGTGCGCTCGCTCGGCGTCGAGTGGACGGAGCTCTGGAACCGGTGAGCGCCCGCCCGCCCCGGGTCGCCCCGATGCATCGAGGCGTTGTAGCCCTGACGCAAGCCATCCCGGCGGGTTTGTGCACCCCCGACAACGGCACCCGCCGCAACCACCCCTAGGCTGGGGACACTATGCCTCGCATCTCGAAGGTCCTGATCGCGAATCGGGGGGAGATCGCGGTACGCGTGATCCGCGCCGCCCGCGACGCAGGCATCGCATCCGTCGCCGTCTACGCCGACCAGGACCGCGGTGCGCGGCACGTGGTCCTGGCCGACGAGGCCTACGCCCTCGACGGCACGACATCCGCCTCCACCTACCTCGTCATCGACAAGCTGCTGTCGATCGCGCGCCGCTCGGGCGCGGACGCCGTGCACCCGGGCTACGGCTTCCTCGCCGAGAACGCCGACTTCGCGCGCGCCGTGATCGACGCAGGCCTCACCTGGATCGGCCCCTCCCCGGATGCCATCGAGCGCCTCGGCGACAAGGTCTCCGCCCGGCACGTGGCCGAGAAGGTCGGCGCGCCGCTCGCCCCCGGAACCCTCAACCCCGTCGCGGGCGCGGACGAGGTGCTCGCCTTCGTCGACGAGTACGGCCTCCCCGTCGCAATCAAGGCCGCGTTCGGCGGCGGCGGCCGCGGCCTCAAGGTCGCCCGCACGCGCGAGGAGGTGCCCGAGCTGTTCGACTCGGCCACCCGCGAGGCGGTTGCGGCGTTCGGCCGCGGCGAGTGCTTCGTCGAGAAGTACCTCGACAAGCCGCGCCACGTCGAGACGCAGTGCCTCGCCGACGCGGAGGGCAACGTCGTCGTCGTCTCCACGCGCGACTGCTCGCTGCAGCGCCGCCACCAGAAGCTCGTCGAGGAGGCGCCGGCGCCGTTCCTCACGGACGCCCAGCGCGAGCTGCTCTACAGCTCCTCGAAGGCGATCCTCAAGGAGGTCGGCTACGTCGGCGCCGGCACCTGCGAGTTCCTCATCGGGCTCGACGGCACCGTCTCCTTCCTCGAGGTCAACACGCGCCTCCAGGTCGAGCACCCGGTCTCGGAGGAGGTCACCGGGATCGACCTCGTGCGCGAGCAGTTCCGCATCGCCGAGGGCGGCGTCCTGGACTACCCGGACCCCGAGACGCACGGGCACTCGATCGAGTTCCGCATCAACGGCGAGGACCCGGGCCGCAACTTCCTGCCGACGCCCGGGCCCGTCCAGGCGATCCGCTACCCGGGCGGCCCCGGGGTGCGCATCGACTCGGGCGTCACCACCGGGGACGTCGTGTCTGGTGCTTTCGACTCGCTGCTCGCGAAGCTCATCGTGACCGGCTCCTCCCGCGAGGACGCGCTCGAGCGGTCCCGCCGCGCGCTCGACGAGTTCGAGGTCGCGGGGCTGCCCACCGTCATCCCGTTCCACCGCGCGGTCGTGCGGGACCCGGCGTTCACCGCCGAGGACGGGCGCTTCGGCGTCTACACCCGCTGGATCGAGACCGAGTTCGCGGCCGAGCTCGAGCCGTGGGGCGGGGTGCTCGCGGAGGCCGCCGCGCCCGAGAAGCGCCACGCGGTCGTCGTCGAGGTGGAGGGCAAGCGCGTCGCGGTGTCGCTGCCGACGACCCTGCTGCCGTCTGCGACGGTGTCCGCCGCCCCGCCGCCCCGCCGCCGCGGCGGCTCGGGCGCCGTGTCGACCGCGACGGGCGATGCCGTCAAGGCGCCCATGCAGGCGACGGTCGTCAAGCTCGCGGTCGCCGAGGGCGACAAGGTCGTGAAGGGCGACCTCGTCGTCGTGCTCGAGGCCATGAAGATGGAGCAGCCGCTCACCGCCCACAAGGACGGCACGATCGGCAAGATCGACGCATCCGTCGGCGCCACCGTCTCCTCCGGCCACCTCCTCCTCACGATCACCGACTGACCCGGCCGCCCCCTTCATCCCGCGAGCGCTACCGAAACCGGCGATCGCTGCTCCCCCGGCGACCGCGCTCGCCGGTCTCGGTAGCGCTCGGGGTCAGCGGATGCCGTAGCTGCGCAATAGACGACCGAGACGCGGCGGGGACGCCGCGATCGCCGCATCCCAGCGGGCGATCGCCCGGACGCCGGGTTGGCGACGGAGGCGGACCTCGCGCCACTTCTCGTCGAGGAGCACCTGCTCGAGCGTCCGTCCCGCACGATAGCGCTCGTCGAGGTACTTGACCTTGCCGTCGAACTCGCCGATCACGCCGAACCGCGGCCACCAGAAGTCGACCGCGAGGACGCCCTGCTCGTCGTGGAACTCCTGCTGAAGCAGCGCCGCGGGCAGCCCCGCCTCATGGATCGACACGCGACTGAGCGACTCCATCGGCGAGCCGGCCTCGGCGGCGGCGAAGTCGACGACGTCGCGAGCGCGTTTCACCCCGCGCGATCCGGGCGGTGGAAGCTCACCGACAAACGCGGAACGTGGGACGCCCCGGGCGAGGACGGCATCCGCGACCATCACCGCCTCGGCGAATCGCGAAGTGCGGGCGACGTCGATCGCCGTCCGCTCCAGGAGCGTGACCTCGAGACCGTCGATCTCGGCCGTCTTCTCCGGGATGTCGAGGCAGTGCCGTACGAGTCGATCGTCCGAACGTCCGCCGTTCGCGCGATGCGCGACGACATGCACGTCGGCGGGCGGCTCCCCGAGGAGCGGAAGCCCCCACAGCACGGCCGCGGTGCGGTGGGACATCACGAGCCTCCTGCCCCGCAGGAGGGTCACCGCACGGGCGAGCGTGCGGTGCCGCTCGCGGGGGTTCTCCGCCTCCCACAGCCGCGCCGGATAGTAGACGCCTTGCACGAGCCGCAGGAGCGCGCCGTCGCGAACGAGCCCGCGGATGCGCTCGTAGTCGCCCGCCGCATCCTCCCGCACCAGCGTGAAGGCGTCGCGCCAGGGTGCGGTGATGGTGATCTCGTCCACGCCGCCACCCTGCCGCACAGCAGCGCAAAACGTCCGCCCTCATCCACACCCGCTCCCGCGAGCGCTACCGAAACCGGCGACCGCTGCTCCCACGGCGACCGCGCTCGCCGGTTTCGGTAGCGCTCGCGGGATGGGGCGGGCGGGTCAGGAGACGATGTGCATCGCTCGCGCGGCATCCGTCACGGCGCCCGAGAGCGAGGGGTACACGCTGAACGCGCGCGCGAGCTGGTCGACCGTCAGCCGGTGCTCCACCGCGAGCGCGATCGGCAGGATCAGGTCGGAGGCCTTCGGCGCCACCACGACGCCCCCGATGACGGTGCCCGATCCGGTGCGCGCGAACAGCTTCACGAAGCCGTCCTTGATGCCCTCCATCTTGGCGCGCGGGTTCGAGGCGAGCGGCAGCTTGTAGATCTCGCCCTGCGCGAGCCCCTCCTCGATCTGCTTCTGGCTCCAGCCGACCGTGGCGACCTCGGGGTGCGTGAAGATGTTCGAGGTCACGTTGCGCAGCTCGGTCGGGGTGACCGCGTCGCCCATCGCGTGGTAGACGGCCGTGCGCCCCTGCATCGACGCGACGGAGGCGAGCGGCAGGAAGTCGCTGCAGTCGCCGGCCGCGTAGACCATCGGCATCGAGGTGCGCGCGACCCGGTTGACCCGGATGTGGCCCGACTCGGTGAGCTGCACGCCCGCCTCCGCGAGGCCCAGCCCCGCGGTGTTCGGCACCGAGCCGACCGCGAGGAGGCAGTGCGAGCCCTCCACCGTGCGGCCGTCGGCGAGCGTCACGACGACGCCGTCGCCCGCGCGCTCGACCGACTGCATCCGGGACTTCGAGAGCACCGTCATGCCGCCGCGCACGAAGACGTTCTCGATGACGCGGGCGGCATCGGCGTCCTCGCCGGGGAGCACCTGCTCGCGGCTCGACACGAGCGTGACCTGCGCGCCGAGGGCGCGGTACGCGGAGGCGAACTCGGCGCCCGTGACACCCGATCCGACGACGATGAGATGCTCGGGCACCTCGTCGAGGCCGTAGAGCTGGGTCCAAGTGAGGATGCGCTTGCCGTCGGGCTTGGCGCTCGGCAGGATGCGCGGGCTCGCCCCGACCGCGACGACGAGGGTGTCGGCGACGATCTCGTCGAAGTCGACGCGCTTCCTGCCCGTGCCGGTCGACACGACGAGCCGGTCCGGTCCGTCGAGACGGCCGTCGCCCGCGACGATGCGCACGCCCGCCTTGATGAGCTGCGACTTCATGTCCTCCGACTGCTGCCGGGCGAGCAGCAGCAGGCGCTGGTTGACGGCCGCGAGGTTGACCGTGACCTCCGGGCGCACCGCGCGCCCGTTCTCGCCGCGTGTGAAGAACTGCACGCCGAGGTCGGCGGCCTGGCCGACATCCGTCGCGGCGCCCGCGGTCGCGATGAGGGACTTCGACGGCACGACGTCGGTGAGCACGGCCGAGCCGCCCACCCCCGCCCGCTCGACGAGCGTCACCTCGGCGCCCAGCTGGGCACCGGTGAGGGCGGCCTCATACCCGCCCGGCCCCCCTCCGAGGACGGCGATGCGCTGGGTCCGCTCGAACTCGTAGGGCATGCATCAATTGTCGCGCATCCGCGGACCGGATTCGCGCCCCCGCCCGCGCGCGGGCGCGACCTCTTAGAGTGAGGGGATGCACACCGAGCACCCCCTCGACGGCGAGGACGTGGACCCGTTCGCCGTCGCACGCATCGCGGCCGAGCAGCTCGCCGAGGCCACCGGCGTCGAGAAGCACGACATCGCCCTCACGCTGGGCTCCGGATGGGCGAAGGCCGCCGACCTCATCGGCGAGACCGTCGCCACCGTGCCCGCCACCGAGATCTACGGATTCAGCGCGCCCGCCCTCACGGGCCACGTCGGCACGCTGCGCAGCATCCTGCTGCCGAACGGCAAGCGCGCCCTCGTGATCGGCGCCCGCACCCACTTCTACGAGGGGCACGGGGTGCGCCGCGTCGTGCACTCGGTGCGCACCGCGGCCGCCGCCGGCGCGACGACGATGATCCTCACCAACGGCGCGGGCGGCATCAAGGAGCACTGGACGCCCGGCACCCCCGTGCTCATCAGCGACCACATCAACCTCACCGCCGCGTCGCCGCTCGAGGGCGCGACCTTCATCGACCTGACCGACCTCTACTCGACGCGCCTGCGCGAGGTCGCCCGGAGCATCCAGCCCGAACTCGACGAGGGCGTCTACGTGCAGTTCCGCGGGCCGCACTACGAGACCCCCGCCGAGGTGCAGATGGCGAAGACCATCGGCGGCCACATCGTGGGGATGTCGACCGCGCTCGAGGCGATCGCCGCGCGGCAGGCGGGCATGGAGATCCTCGGGTTCTCGCTCATCACCAACCTCGCCGCGGGCATCTCCCCGGACCCGCTCAGCCACGCGGAGGTGCTGCAGGCGGGCAAGGAGGCCGAGCCGGTGATCTCGGAGCTGCTCGCGCGCGTCGTGGCGGCGATCTGATGACGGCCGCCACCGATCCGGTCGAGGCGGCTCGAGCCTGGGCCGCCCAGGACCCCGACGAGGTCACCCGGGCACAGCTCGAGGCGCTGCTCGCACGCGCCGACGCGGGCGACCCGGATGCGCGGGCCGAGCTCGAGGCCCGGTTCGCGGGGCGGCTGACCTTCGGAACCGCGGGGCTGCGCGGCGAACTCGGCGCCGGCCCGTTGCGCATGAACCGCGTGCTCGTCGCCCAGGCGGCCGCGGGGCTCGCGAGCTACCTGCTCGCGCGGGAGCCGCATCCGAGCGTCGTCATCGGCTACGACGGGCGCCGGAACTCCGAGGTGTTCGCGCGCGACACCGCCGAGCTCATGGCGGGCGCGGGTGTGCGGGCCGTCCTGCTCCCTCGGCTGCTGCCGACGCCCGTGCTGGCCTTCGCGGTGCGGCGCCTCGACGCGAGCGCGGGGGTCATGGTCACCGCGAGCCACAACCCCGCGCCCGACAACGGCTACAAGGTGTACCTCGGCGGGCTCGACCACGGCTCGCAGATCGTGCCGCCGGCCGACGCCGAGATCCAGGCCGCGATCGTGCGGGTCGCCGAGGGCTCGATCGCGGGGCTGCCGCGCTCGGATGCCTACGAGACCGCGGGCGAGGACGTCGTCGACGAGTATGTGCGCCGCACGGCCGCGCTCGTCACCCGCCCGCAGCCGCTGAAGGTCGTCTACACGGCCATGCACGGCGTCGGGTGGGAGACCGCGCAACGGGTGTTCGAGGCCGCGGGCTTCCCGGGCGTCGTCTCGGTCGCCGCGCAGCAGGAGCCCGACCCCGCCTTCCCCACCGTCGACTTCCCGAACCCCGAGGAGCCGGGCGCCATGGACCTCGCGTTCGCGGCGGCCGCCGAGCACGGCGCCGACCTCGTGATCGCGAACGACCCGGATGCCGACCGCGTCGCCGTCGGCGTGCCGGATGGCGCGGGCGGCTGGCAGCGGCTCTCCGGCAACGAGGTCGGCTGGCTGCTCGGCTGGCGCGCCGCGCGCCGCGCGGCCGAGCTCGGCGTCGACCGCGGCACGCTCGCCTGCTCGCTCGTGAGCTCCCCCGCGCTCGGCGTCGTCGCCCGCAAGGAGGGCCTCGACTTCGCCGAGACCCTCACCGGCTTCAAGTGGATCTCGCGCGTCGGCGACCTGCTCTACGGCTACGAGGAGGCCCTCGGCTACCTCGTCGACCCCGACAAGGTGCGCGACAAGGACGGCATCTCGGCGGCGGTCGAGGTGCTCGCCCTGTTCTCCGAGCTGCGGGCCGCCGGCGAGAGCCTCGCCGAGCACCGCGCGGCGTTCGCCGACCGCTACGGCGCGTTCGCATCCGGGCAGATCTCGGTGCGCGTCTCCGACCTCGCGCGCATCCCGGAGCTCATGGCCCGGTTGCGCCAGGAACCGCCTCGCGAGATCGGCGGCATCCGGGTCGAGCAGATCGACGACTTCGCGGGCGGCTTCGGGCAGTTCCCGCCGAACGACATCCTGCGGTTCCACCTCGCGGGCGGCTCGCGCGTCATCGTGCGGCCGAGCGGCACCGAGCCGAAGCTCAAGTGCTACCTCGACACGCGAAGCGACGAGGGAACGCCCGCGGAGCGTCAGGCGACGGCGGATGCGGCGCTCGCCGCGCTCGACGCCGGGATGCGCGCGCTACTGGCGTAGCCGCGAGCCTCAGCCGAGCGCCAGCTCGAGCTTGCGCTGCAGCTCCGCCGTGTCGAAGTAGTTCTCCACCACGACGACGTCGGCGAAGGTGCTGCCGATCGCGTCGACGAACTCGGGACCCGTGAGGATCACCTGCGCGTCGTCGAGCTCCGACTCGAGCATCGACACGTCGATCGCGACCACGCGCGCGTCGATGCCGAGCCGCTGCAGCACCCGCTCGGCGTTGACCTTGAGGATGCCGCTCGTGCCGATCCCGGCGCCGCACAGGGTGAGGATCTTCACGCGGCCGGCACCCCGAGGATCTCGCGCACCTCGTCGGCGGATGCGGCCTGCGCGAGGCGCTCCACGGCATCCGAGTCGTTGAAGATGTTGGCGATCTCGGCCACCAGCTGCAGGTGGCGGGCGCTCGACGCCCCCGCGAGGGCCAGCACGACGCGTACCGGGTCGTTGTAGGGGTGCCCGAACGGCACGGGCTCGGCGAGGGTCACGATCGCGAGGCCGTCGCGGCGCACCGCCGGACCGGGGCGGGCGTGGGCGAGTGCGAGGCCCGGCGCGACGACGACGTAGGGGCCGTGCTCCTCGATCATGCGCACCATGTCGACGGCGTAGCCGGCATCCGTCGCGCCGCTCGCCGCGAGCGCACCGCCCGCCAGCTCGACGGCCTCACGCCACGAGCCGGCGCGTGCGCCGAGCACCACCGCCTCGTCGGGCAGGGCGGGAAGAGCCGGGAGCTGATCCATCAGGCGGCGCCGAACCCGTCCTCGATGAGCGCGACGAGCTCGGCCCGGTCCTCGAGGGGCAGGAACGCGGCCTCCGCGGCGTTCAGCTGGAAGGCCAGCAGGTCGTCGAGGTCGTAGCCGAAGGCGTCGACGAGCAGACCGAGCTCGCGCGTGAGGCTCGTGGCGCTCATGAGGCGGTTGTCGGTGTTGACCGTCACCCGGAAGCCGAGCTGGTACAGCAGGTCGAAGGGGTGCGCCTCGAGGTCGTCGCCCCACGCGGCGATCGCCCCGGTCTGCAGGTTCGAGCTGGGGCTCGTCTCGAGGGCGATGCCGCGGTCCTTCACCCACTGGGCGAGGCGGCCGAGGCTCACGTAGCTCGCCTCGTCGTCCTGGGACTCGATCGTGACGTCCTCGGCGATGCGCACGCCGTGGCCGAGCCGGAGGGCGTGGCCGTCGACGAGCGCGCCGCGGATCGACTCCAGCCCGTCGGCCTCGCCCGCGTGGATCGTGGCGGGGAAGCACTCGCGCGCGAGCAGGTCGAAGGCCTCCGCGAACCGGCTCGCGGGGAAGCCCGCCTCCGGTCCGGCGATGTCGAATCCGACCGCACCGCGGTCGCGATGCCGCAGTGCGAGCTCGGCGATCTCGGTGCCGCGGTCGAGGTGCCGCATGGCGCTGATGAGCTGGCCGACGCGGATGCTGCCCCCCGCGTCCGCCACGAGCGCTACGCCCTCGTCGAGGCCCTGCTGCACGGCCTCGACGGCCCCGTCGAGCGTGAGCCCGCGCGCGAGGTGCTGCTCGGGCGCCCAGCGGATCTCGCCCCAGACGACGCCGTCGGCGGCGAGGTCCTCCACGAACTCGCGCGCGACGCGCGTGAGGCCCTCGGGGGTCTGCATGACGGCGGTCGTCAGATCGAAGGTCTTCAGGTACTCGACGAGCGAGCCGGAGTCGGACTTCTCGGCGAACCAGGCGGCGAGCGCAGCGGCATCCGTCGCGGGCAGCTCGAGCCCGAGCGGCTCGGCGAGCTCGATGATGGTCTGCGGGCGGAGGCCGCCGTCGAGGTGGTCGTGGAGCGACACCTTGGGGAGGGCCCGCAGGTCGATTCCGTCGACGACGTGGTGGTCTGCGGGTGCGGCGTCGCTCATGCCTCCAGCGTAGTCGGCCCGCTCTTCCCGAAACTGAGGCGATGCCGAATGGGGGCTGCCCCTGGAGGCGCCGGATGCGGGCTAGCCGTCGCCCTCGGACGCGCCGGCGAGACGCGCGGAGACGGCCGCCGCAGCGCGCACCGCGGCCGTGCGCACCCGATCCGCGTCCGCCCCGCTGAAGCTCGTCGTCACATACGGAACGGTGAGCGCCGCGCGCGCGTGACCGCGGGCATCCCACACGGCGGCGACGATGTCGGCGATGCCCGGCTCGCGGGGGTCGTCGCGCCGCAGCGAGCCGTCGGCGGCGATGCGGGCGAGCTCCGCCGGGTCGACGGCCGGGAGCAGCGCCTCGCGCATCCCCGGCTCGGCGCCCGCGACGAGCACCGTGCCCGTCGCGCTCGCGAGGGGGAAGGCCGCGCCCACGCGCACGCGGTAGCCGAAGTCCGCCGGGCTCTCCACCTGCGCGACGACGCGGACGGCGCCCGCGTCCAGCACCGCGAGGTTGCACGACTGCCGCAGCTCGGTCGCGAGCTCCCGCATGATCGGCGTCGCCGCCACGAGCAGCCCGCGCAGGGGGGCGTGGCGGTGCGCGAGATCGAACGGCGCCATCGAGAGGGAGTAGAGGCCGGCCCGGTCGCGGATGATCCACCCGCGGGCCTCGAGCGCGACCAGCACCCGGAAGATCTGCCCGACGCTGCGCCCGCTCGCCTCCGCGAGCTCGGTCTGCGTCATGCCGCCCTCGCGGTCCGCGAGCACCTCGAGCACGTCGAGCGCCTTGTCGACAGCGGGGACCGAGTAGTCGGGCTGCTTCGCGGCCATCGTCAGCGGTCCGCCCCCATCGCGCGCAGCATCCGGCGGGCGATCTCCCGGTCGATGTCGTCGGGGACCGGCTGCGCGCCCGCGGGGAGGGAGCCCGCCGCGGTCGCGACACGCTCGAGCGAGAGGCTCTGCAGCAGGAAGCCCAGGTCCATCGACTCGAGCGAGTTGCCCTTGGGCTCGCGTCCGGCGAGGTTCATCATCCGACCGCCCGCGAGTAGCACGACGTGACGGCCGCCCGGCAGCGCGACCCGCTCGATCGCCTCGTCGAGGCGCGTCACCTCGGCGGCGCCCGCCATGAGGGCGGGGACATCGATCTCCCACGGGAAGTGGCCGCAGTTGGCGAGCACCGCCCCGTCGGCGACGCGGGCGAAGAACTCGGCGCCGAGCACCCCGGGGCGCCCCGTCGCGGTGATGAACACCTCGCCCCAGTCGGCCAGGTCGAGCATCGGCGCCACCCGGAAGCCGTCGAGCGCGGCCTCGAAGGCCTTCAGCTCGTCGACCTCCACGACCGCGACCTTGCCGCCCAGCTGGCGCAGGTAGTGGGCGACGCCGCGACCGCACCATCCGTACCCCGCGACCACGAAGCGGCGGCCCGGCACCATGAGATTGGTGAGCCGCATGAAGCTCTCGACGACCGACTGTCCGACGGCGTGCTTGTTCTCGCCGATCGCCTTGAGCAGGCTGTCGTTGATCACGACGACCGGGAACGGGATGCGTCCCGCGAGTTCGCCCCGCAGCCGGTCGCCCCCGGAGGTCGTCTCCTCGGTGCCGCCCAGGATGCGCGCGGCCGCACCCCGCGCCACGATCCCCGCGGCGAGGTCGGCGCCGTTGTCGAGCAGGATGTCGGGGGTCGCGTCGAGCACCTTGGCGAGGTTCGCGTGGTGCTCGTCGAGGGTGTCGTCACGGCGGCCGTGCACGGTCATGCCGGCTCCGCGCAGGTGCGCGACGACGTCGTCCTGGGTGGACCCGTGGTTGCCGGTCGCGACGATCTCGGCGCCGCCCGCCTCCAGCGTCTCGAGCAGCACCGCGGTCTTCGGCTCGAGGTGCAGGGACATGCCGATGCGGTGGCCGGCGAAGGGGCGGGTGCGCGCGAACTCGGTGCGGGCGGCGGCGAGCAGCGGCATCCGCGAGCGGATCCAGGCGATGCGCGCCGCGCCGCGAGCGGCGAGTTCGGCGGAGCTCGGCTCGGGGGCGGTGAGGGTCATGACGCCATGCTCGCACCGTTTGCGTATGCAAACAAGGGTTTCATATACGAGATCGCTGCTAGGATCGCCACATGCCCCGCCGCATCATCCTGGACTGCGACCCCGGCCACGACGACGCCATCGCGATACTGCTCGCGCACGGCAGCCCGGAGGTCGAGCTCGTCGCCGTCACGACCGTCGCCGGCAACGCGGGCATCGAGAACGTCACCCGCAACGCGCTCTCCGTCGCGCGCATCGCCGGCATCACCGGGGTGCCGTTCGCGCGCGGCGCGGCGCGGCCCCTCGTGCGGGGCGCCGAGTACGCGCCCGACATCCACGGCGATTCGGGCCTCGACGGGCCCGTGCTGCCCGAGCCCGTGCTCGAACCCGACCCGCGCGGAGCCGTGCAGCTCATCATCGACACCGTCATGGCATCCGAGCCGGGAGAGATCACGCTCGTGCCGACCGGCGCGCTCACCAACATCGCGCTCGCCGCCCGCCTCGAGCCGCGCATCGTGCCGCGCGTGCGCGAGGTCGTGCTCATGGGCGGCGGTGTGCACGTCGGCAACTGGAACGCGACGAGCGAGTTCAACATCGTGATCGACCCGGAGGCCGCCCACATCGTGTTCAACGAGCCGTGGCCGCTCACCATGGTCGGGCTCGACGTGACGCACCAGGCGCTCGCGACGCCCGAGGTGCGGGAGCGGATCGCGGCCGTCGGCACGCGCCCTGCCGCGTTCGTCGGCGAGCTGCTCGACTTCTTCGGCGCCACCTACCTCACCTCGCAGGGCTTCACCTCGCCGCCCGTGCACGACCCCGTCGCGGTCGCCTACGTGATCGACCCCGCGGTGCTGCAGGTCGTGAAGGCGCCGCTCGACGTCGAGCTCTCCGGCACGCTCACGCTCGGCATGACGGTCGCCGACCTGCGCCGCCCCGCGCCGCCGGACTGCACGACCCAGGTCTCGCTCGGCCTCGACGCGCGCCGCTTCTGGGATCTCGTCGTCGACGCCCTCACGCGCATCGGGGACCCCGCCGCCTGAGCCCTAGGCGAGGCGGGCGCGGATGAGGGGGCGCTCGGGGAGGGTCGTGCCGGCCGGGGCGATCGTGTAGGCGCCCTCGAGCGACTCGAGCGCGCGCGGGAAGCGGGCCGGGTCGTTCGCGTGCAGCGTGAAGAGCGGCTCGCCGGCGCGCACCGCGTCGCCCGGCTTCTTGTGCAGGTCGATGCCGGCCGCGTGCACGACCGGATCCTCCTTGCGCGCACGGCCCGCACCGAGCCGCCATGCCGCGACACCGAAGGGCAGGGCCTCCTGGGTCGCGAGCACGCCGTCCGCCTCCGCGAGCACCGGATGCGACTCCCGCGGCTGCGGCAGGGGCGCGTCGGGGTCGCCGCCCTGAGCCGAGATCATCGCCCGCCAGCTGTCCATCGCGCGTCCGTCCGCGAGCGCGCCCTCGACGTCCGCATCCGGGATCCCCGCCGCGTCGAGCATCTCGCGCGCCAGGGCCAGGGTGAGCTCGACGACGTCGGCGGGACCGCCGCCCGCGAGCACCTCGACCGACTCGCGCACCTCGTTCGCGTTGCCGATCGCGAGGCCGAGGGGCACATCCATGTCGGTGAGCAGCGCGCGCGTCTCGACACCCGCCTCGTTGCCGAGCCGCACCATCGTCTCGGCCAGCTCGTGCGCCCGCTCGTACTCCCTCATGAAGGCGCCGCCGCCGAACTTGACGTCGAGCACGAGCGCCGCGGTGCCCTCGGCGATCTTCTTCGACATGATCGAGGACGCGATGAGCGGGATGGCCTCGACCGTGCCCGTGATGTCGCGCAGCGCGTAGAGCTTGCCGTCCGCCGGCGCGAGGTCGGCACCGGCGGCGCAGATGACGGCGCCGACCGAGCCGAGCTGGGCGAGGAACTCCTCGCCCGTGAGCCGGGCACGCCATCCGGGGATCGACTCGAGCTTGTCGAGGGTGCCGCCGGTGTGGCCGAGCCCGCGTCCCGAGAGCTGCGGGACCGCGACCCCGAACGAGGCGACGAGCGGGGCGAGCGGCAGGGTGATCTTGTCGCCGACGCCGCCCGTCGAGTGTTTGTCGGTGGTCGTCTTGCCGAGCCCCGAGAAGTCGAGGCGCTCGCCGCTCGCCACCATCGCGAGGGTGAGCTCGCGGATCTCGTCCGACGTCATCCCGTTCAGGAAGACGGCCATCGCGAACGCCGCCATCTGCTCGTCGGCGACGTAGCCGCGGGTGTATGCGTCGACGAGCCAGCGGATCTCGTCCGCGGTGAGCTCACCCCGGTCGCGCTTGCGGTGGATGAGGTCGACGGTGTCGAAGGGCTCGACCGTCATGAGCGGTACTCCTCCAGGGTGCGCGGTCCGAAGGCGTCGGGGATGACCTCGTCGATCGTGCGGACGCCCGACACCGTCTCGAGCAGCATCCCCTCGGCGGAGTGCTCGAAGAGCAGCTGCCGGCAGCGCCCGCACGGCATGAGGGTCTGCCCCTTGCCGTCGACGCAGGTGAACGCGACGAGCTTTCCGCCACCGGTCATGTGCAGGGTCGAGACGAGCGCGCACTCGGCGCAGAGGGTGAGCCCGTAGGAGGCGTTCTCCACGTTGCAGCCCCAGATGATGCGCCCGTCGTCGACGAGCGCCGCGACGCCCACCGGGAACCGCGAGTACGGCACGTAGGCGTGCGGGATGGCGGCGTTCGCCGCGGCCCGCAGCGCCTCCCAGTCGATCTCGATGCCGGATGCGGTGCTCATGACTTGATGTACGGCTTCCCGTCGGCCGCGGGCGCCCGCGAGACGCCCACGAGCCCCGCGACCGCGAAGATCGTGACCACGTACGGCAGCATGAGCATGAAGTCGGACGGCACCGGCGAGCCGATGATGCCGAGCACGCTCTGCAGGTTGGTTGCGAAACCGAACAGCAGGCCGGCGAGGGTGGCCCGGATGGGATCCCAGCGCCCGAAGATGACCGCCGCGAGGGCGATGAAGCCCGCGCCGTTCGTCATCTCCTTGCCGAACTGCCCGACGACGTCGAGCGTGTAGTAGGCGCCGCCGATGCCGACGACGGCACCCGCGAGCGCGACGTTCCAGAACCGGGTGCGGTTGACGTTGATGCCCACCGTGTCGGCGGCCGTGGGGTGCTCGCCGACCGCGCGGAGGCGCAGGCCCCAGCGGGTCTTGAAGAGCCCGAACCACACCAGGAACACCGCGATGTACATGATGTAGACGATGACCGTCTGCCGGAACAGCACCGGCCCGAGGATGGGGATCTCCGACAGCCCGGGGATGGGCACGATCGGGAACTTCACGGGCGAGTTGAGCGACGGATCCGTGGTGAGCACCTTCGAGTAGAAGAAGCTCGTGAGGCCCGTCACCAGCACGTTGAGCACGACGCCGACGATCACCTGGTCGACGATGTACTTGATCGAGAAGGCCGCGAGCACGAACGAGACGAGCATCGCGCCGACCATCGCGGCGAGGAGCGCTACGACCGGCTGGCCCGTGATCGAGCCGACGATCGCGGCCGAGAACGCGCCGAACAGCAGCTGGCCCTCGATCGCGATATTGACGACACCGCCGCGCTCAGAGATCACGCCGCCGAGCGCGCCGAAGATGAGCGGCACGCTGAGCGCGAGGGTCCCGACGAGCATCCCGGGGACGGGGATGTTCTTGCCCGCCGCCGCCCAGGTGAGGAAGGTGAACAGGAACAGCGCGGCGAACACGACCGCGATCCAGAGCGGTGCACGCCCGGAACCGAGCTGCACGAACGCCGCGGCGCCCAGGGCAAGCAGTACGAGCAGGATCGCGAGGATCGCGACGGTGAGCTGGGTCGGCACGACGAACGGGGCGAGCTGGATGGCGTCCGCGGTCGTCGACAGGGTGAAGGTCGTCTCGCCCGTGTTCGGGAACGCGAACGCGAGCAGCAGGCCGGCGAGCGCGAACACGCCGAGCGCGATGGGCGACTTCCAGCTGCGGACGCGGGCCTTCTCGTGGACGATCGGCGCGGCGGCCGCGGGGGTGGTCGCGGTCACTTGGTCACCACCTTCGGGGTCGCCGTCGCACGGGGTCGTCGGGCACGGGGGGTCTCATCGGGCTTCGGCAGGCGGAAGATCGAGCGCACGAGCGGCGGTGCCGCGATGAGCAGCACGATGACCGACTGCACGACGAGCACGATGTCGATCGGGATGCCCTGGCTGGCCTGCATCGTGTAGCCGCCGGCCTTGAGGGCGCCGAACAGGATGCCCGAGAAGAACACGCCCCAGGGACGCGAGCGGCCGAGCAGGGCCACCGTGATGGCGTCGAAGCCGATGCCGGCGTCCACTCCCGCCGCGAAGCCCGTGGTCGTGGTGCCGAGCACCTGCGAGGCGCCGGCGAGACCCATGAGCCCACCCGACAGCAGCATCGCGACGATGTAGACGCGGGTGACGCTGATGCCCGCGACGCGCGCCGCGTGCGGGTTCTCGCCGACGGCGCGGAAGCGGAATCCGAGGCTCGAGCGGTTCAGCAGGTACCACAGCCACACGGTGGCGAGGATCGCGAGCAGGAAGCCGAGGTGCAGGCGGTAGGAGCCGACGCCGAGCAGGTCGGACAGCGTCGGGTAGACCGCGCTCGGCAGCGCCGGCGGCGACTTCGGCGTGTTGGACCCGGGCGCCTGCAGGGCGCCGGGCGTCTTGAGGAGGTAGGAGATGAGGTAGAAGGCGACGTAGTTGAGCATGATCGTGACGATCACCTCGTGCGCACCGGTGCGCGCCTTCAGCACGCCCGCGATCCCCGCCCACAGGGCGCCGCCCGCGATCGCGGCCACGGTGGCCAGCAGGATGTGCAGCGGCGCGGGCAGCGACACCGACCAGCTCACCCATCCGGCGCAGGCCGCCGCGATGAGGATCTGACCGCGCCCACCGATGTTGAACATGCCCACACGGAAGGTGAGCGCGACCGCGAGGCCCGCGGTGATGAGCGGAGTCGCGAAGGTCAGGGTCTCGGTGAGCGGCTTGATGGCGTTGACGAAGTCGCCGCGCTTGGGGTTGAAGATCGCGCCCTGGAAGAGCGAGATGTAGGCGCCGGACACCGACTCCCAGATGGCCCGGAGGGTGTCGCCGGGCCGGGCGAAGAAGTAGCCGGCAGCCTTCTGCACGGCGGGGTCGGTGACGGCGATCAGCACCGCGCCGACGAGCAGGGCGACGACGACGGCGAGCAGCGAGATGAGCCAGTTGGAGCTGAGGATCTCGCGGAGCACGCGGTTGCTCGCGGGGGGAGGCGGCGCCTTCTCGGCGGCGACGGCGTCGCCGGCGCGCTGCTCCACGGGCACCTGCTCGACCTCGACGGGCTGTTCGGGTTTCTGCCCCTGGGCGGGGATCTGCTCGTCGCTCACGCGGCCGCTCCCGTCGTCTCGCCGGCCATGAGGAGGCCGAGCTGGTCACGCGGGGTGTCGCCGGGCACGATGCCGACGATCCCGCCTCGGTACATCACCGCGATGCGGTCGGCGAGCGCGATCACCTCGTCGAGCTCGGTGGAGACGACGATCACGGGGATGCCGGCGTCGCGCGCCTCGACGATCCGGGTGTGGACGAACTCGATCGAACCGACGTCGAGTCCGCGGGTCGGCTGCGAGGCGACGAAGAGCCGCAGCTCGCGGCTCAGCTCGCGCGCGAGCACGACCTTCTGCTGGTTGCCGCCCGAGAGCCGGCCCGCACGCGTGTCGATGCCCTGCGCGCGGATGTCGAACTCGCGCAGCTTCTCCTCGGCGAAGGTCGCGAGCTCGCCGAGCTGCAGCGTGCCGCCCTTGACGAACGGCTCCCCCACCGAGCGGTCGAGCATGAGGTTCTCGGCGATCGTGAACTCGGCGACGAGGCCGTCCTCCGTGCGGTCCTCCGGCACGAAGCCGACGCCCGCATCCAGCACCCGGCGCACGTTCCTGCCGAGCAGCTCCACGCCGTCGAGGGTGATCGAGCCGGAGGTGCGGGCCTGGAGCCCGAGGATGGCCTCGGTGAGCTCGGTCTGGCCGTTGCCCTGCACCCCCGCGACGGCGAGGATCTCGCCCGCACGCACGGTGAACGAGACGTCCTTCACGACGTACTGGTCGCGCGCGTCGATGACCGAGAGGTCGGTCACCACGAACGCGTCCGCGCCGGGCTTCGCGGGGGCCTTGTCGATCATGAGCTCGACGGCGCGCCCCACCATCATCGAGGCGAGCTCGGTGTTGGACGCGGTGGGCGATGCCTCTCCCACGACCTTGCCGAGACGGATGACCGTGATGCGGTCGGCGACCTCGCGCACCTCGCGCAGCTTGTGCGTGATGAAGACGATGGCGGTGCCCGACTCCTTGAGCTGGCGCATGATCGCCATCAGCTCGTCGGTCTCCTGCGGAGTGAGCACGGCGGTGGGCTCGTCGAAGACGAGCACCCGCGCGTCGCGCGAGAGCGCCTTGATGATCTCGACGCGCTGCTGCACGCCGACGGGCAGCTCCTCTACGATCGCGTCCGGGTCGACGTCGAACCCGAAGCGCTCGGAGATCTCGCGCACCTTCGCGCGGGCCGCCGCCAGGTCGAGCACGCCCGGTCCCTTGGTCTGCTCGTGGCCGAGCATGACGTTCTCGGCGACGGTGAAGACGGGCACGAGCATGAAGTGCTGGTGCACCATGCCGATGCCGGCCTTCATGGCGTCGCCGGGGCCGGAGAAGTGCTGGACCTCGTCGTCGAGCAGGATCTCGCCCTCGTCGGCCTGGTACAGGCCGTAGAGCACGTTCATCAGCGTGGACTTGCCCGCGCCGTTCTCGCCGAGCAGGCAGTGGATCTCTCCCGGCTCGACGGTGAGATCGATGTGGTCGTTGGCGACCAGGGCACCGAACCGCTTGGTGATGCCGCGGAGTTCGAGCTTCATTGTCTCAATCTAGGAATCAGGCCCCGGCACGGCAACGGGGAGACCGGCATGGCCGGCCTCCCCGTGCCGTGTTCGAGGAGATGGATTACTTGGGGGTCGCCGGGGACTCGACCTTGATGTCGCCCGAGATGATCTTCGCCTTCAGGTCATCGAGGGTCTTGCCGAGGTCGGCCGGGACCTTGGACTCCCAGTCGTGGAACGGGGCGATCCCGACGCCGCCGTTCTCGAGGGTTCCGACGTAGGGCGTGATGTCGAACTTGCCCTTGGCGGCCGCCACGACGGTGTCGTGGACACCGGCGTCGACGCCCTTCATGACCGAGGTCAGGAGGAGGTCGGCCACGTTCGGGTCGGTGTTGAACACGTCGGCGTCGACGCCGACGAGGGCGATGTCGCCACCCTTCTCACGGATGGCCTCGGCCGCGCTCTGGTAGATCGGGCCGCCGACCGGCAGGAGCACGTCGGCACCCTGGTCGAGCAGGTTCTGCGCCGCGGTCTTCGCCTCGACACCGGCCGCGAAGCCGCCGGTGAAGGAGCCGGTCTGGCTGGCCTTGTCCCAGCCGATCGCCTTGACGGACTTGCCGTTCTGCTCGTTGTAGTAGGCGACGCCGTCCACGAAGCCGTCCATGAAGATCGTGACGGGGTTGATCTGGATGCCGCCGAAGGTGCCGACGACGCCGGTCTTCGAGGTGGCCGCGGCCGCGTAGCCGGCGAGGAACGCCGCCTCGGCCGTGTTGAACAGGATCGGCTTGCCGTTCTTGGTGTCGTTGGTGCCGTCGAAGTTGCCGTCGAGGCTGTCGTCGACGATCGCGAACTCGACGTCCGGGTTGGCGTTGGCGGCGGTGATGGTCGCGGCCGAGAGCAGGAAGCCGACGGTCACGATGAGGTTGCAGCCCTCGCCGAGGAGGCTCTCGATGTTGGGAGCGAAGTCGTCCTCGGACGCCGACTCGACGTGCTTCTCGTCGATGCCGAGCTCCTTGGCGGCGGCCTGAAGGCCCTCGAGGCCGAGCTGGTTGAACGACTTGTCGTCGAAGCCGCCGGAGTCGGAGACCATGCAGGCGAGGAAGTCGGATGCGCTGGGCCCGTCCGACGGGGTGCCCTCGGGCGCCGAGGCGCAGCCGCTGAGCACGAGGGCGCTCGCGCCGAGGATGGCGAGACCGGAGAGGCCGGCCTTGCGGGTCGTGATTGTCACTGTGTCCTCCAAGAAGTCGCCGGGCAGGATGACCGGCGGATGCGTCCACGTTACCTTCTGTGACGCGCGCCGGAACCTGAGCACCGGTGCTCGCAACAGAACAGTTACACACCCGAACGGCTTCGGAAATACCTCGGAAATGTTCGTGCTCAGATGAGCACGGCCCTCTTCCGGGATCGTCGCTCGGAGCGCTTACAGGACGTCGTCGCGGCCGGAGAGCTTGAGCGCGTCGACGACGCCCTTGACGCGCTGGGCGTTCGCCGTGGTGGTGACGAGCAGCGCATCCGGCGTGTCCACGACGACGATGTCGCGCACCCCGATGAGGGAGATGATGCGGTCGGACTGGCTCACCACGATGCCGCTCGAGGCATCCGCGAGCACGCGCGCGTTCTCGCCGAGGATCGAGAGGTCGCTCGCCCGGCCCGCGGACTTGAGCTTCGCCACGGAGGCGAAGTCGCCCACGTCGTCCCAGTCGAAGCGCCCCGGGATGACGGCGAGCCCGCCCGCCGCCGCCGCCGGCTCGGCGACCGCGTAGTCGATCGCGATCCGCCGCAGCCCGGGCCACAGCCGGTCGACCGCCGGGCCGCGCGTCGCGGGGTCGTCCCACGCCTCCGCGAGCTCCTCCAGCTGAGCGCGCAGCTGAGCATCGAAGGCCCCGATCTGCTCGAGCAGCCGGTCGGCGCGCGCGATGAACATGCCCGCGTTCCACAGGTGCCGGCCGTCGGCGAGGTAGCGGGCGGCGGTCGCCTCGTCCGGCTTCTCCACGAAGCTGCGCACCAGCAGTGCGTCGGGCGCGCCCTCGATGTGCGCGGCATCGGCGCACTCGATGTAGCCGAAGCCGATGGCGGGCTCGGTGGGCTGGATGCCGATCGTCGCGATGTAGCCCGCGTCGGCCGCGACGACCGCCTGCTCGACGGCCGCCCGGAACGCGGCCTCGTCGGCGATCACGTGGTCGGCCGCGAACGACCCCACGATGACATCGGGTTCGCGCCGGCGCAGGATCGCGGCCGCGAGTCCGATGGCGACCGTCGACTCGCGGGGAGCCGCCTCGAGGACGATGTTGCGGTCCTCGAGCTCGGGGATCTGCGCTTCGACCGCCGCCCGGTGGGCGCGCCCCGTCACCACCATCACGCGCTCGGGCCCCGCGATCGGGGCGAGCCGCTCCCAGGTCCCCCGCAGCAGCGTGCGCCCCGACCCCGTCAGGTCGTGCAGGAACTTCGGCGCATCGGCTCGGGAGAGCGGCCAGAGGCGCGAGCCGACGCCGCCCGCGGGGATGACGCCGGAGAACCGCTCGAGGGGTGTCGACATGCCACCACCTTAGAGAAGGGGACCCTCCGAAATATCTCGACGTCGAGACAAGTTAGGGCACCCTCAACTGCGCCCGCCGAGGGCCGGGCATAGACTGGAAGCCGTTCCGACGACGAGCGACTCGCGAGGGAGATAGCGCCGTGACGAGCCAGGCCGCACCACCCGAGAGCCCCCCGGCATCCGTCCCCGAACCCCGCAAGCGCAGGCTTCCCGCCGGAACGCTCTACCGCGGTCGCGAGGGCATGTGGTCGTGGGTGCTGCACCGCATCACCGGCACCGCGATCTTCTTCTTCCTGCTCGTGCACATCCTCGACACCTCGCTCATCCGCATCAGCCCCGAGGCGTACGACGCGGTCATCGGCACCTACAAGACGCCCATCATGGGACTCGGCGAGGTCGCCCTCGTCGCCGCGATCGGGCTGCACGCGCTCAACGGCCTGCGCATCATCTGCATCGACATGTTCTCGTGGGGCCCCAAGGCTCAGAGGGTCATGTTCTGGGTCGCCATCGGGCTGTGGATCGTGCTGCTCATCGGCTTCGTCCCCCGCCACCTCATGCACGTGTTCGGAGGCGAGTGAGATGAGCACCGAGAACATCGCGGCCCCGCGCAGCCCCTACCTCAGCCACCGCAAGCGCAACCGCTTCAACATCGAGAAGTGGGGCTGGATCTACATGCGCGTCTCGGGCGTCCTGCTCGTGGTGCTCATCTTCGGCCACCTCTTCTACAACCTGATCTTCCCCGGCAAGGTGTCGATCCTCGACTGGGCGTTCGTGGCGGGCAAGCTCGCGAACCCCATCTGGATCGTGTGGGACCTGCTGCTGCTGTGGCTCGCCCTCATCCACGGCGCCAACGGCATGCGCACCCTCATCAACGACTACGCGCACGGCCGCTTCCGCACGGTCCTGCTGTGGGCGCTCGGCGCGACCACCGCCGTGCTGCTCGTGATGGGAACCCTCGTGCTGACGACCTTCGACCCGTGCCTCGGCGACACCGACAACGCCGAGCTGATCAAGATCTGCGCAGCCCAGTAGGCCGCGCCCACTAGTGAGTGAGAACGTGAGCGAGTACCTCGAGTTCGAAGACGGGGACGTCATCGACGGCGTCCACTACCACCGGCACGACGTCGTCATCGTCGGGGCGGGCGGCGCCGGGATGCGCGCCGCGATCGAGGCGGCGCCGCGCGCCAACACCGCGGTCATCACGAAGCTCTACCCGACCCGCTCCCACACGGGCGCGGCGCAGGGCGGCATGGCCGCCGCGCTCGCGAACGTCGAGGAGGACAGCTGGGAGTGGCACACCTTCGACACCGTCAAGGGCGGCGACTACCTCGTCGACCAGGACGCGGCCGAGATCCTCGCGAAGGAGGCCATCGACGCGGTCCTCGACCTCGAGAACATGGGCCTGCCCTTCAACCGCACGCCCGAGGGCCGCATCGACCAGCGCCGCTTCGGCGGCCACACCCGCGACCACGGCAAGGCGCCCGTGCGCCGGGCCTGCTACGCCGCCGACCGCACCGGCCACATGATCCTGCAGACGCTGTTCCAGAACTGCGTCAAGCTCGGCGTCAACTTCTTCAACGAGTACTACGCGCTCGACCTCGTGATGACCGAGGTGGACGGCGTGCCCCAGCCCTCCGGCGTCGTCGCCTACGAACTCGCCACGGGCGAGCTGCACGTCTTCCAGGGCAAGTCGATCGTCTTCGCGACCGGCGGCTTCGGCAAGATCTACAAGACCACCTCCAACGCCCACACGCTCACGGGCGACGGCGTCGGCATCATCTGGCGCAAGGGCCTGCCGCTCGAGGACATGGAGTTCTTCCAGTTCCACCCGACCGGCCTCGCCGGCCTCGGCATCCTGCTCACCGAGGGCGCCCGCGGCGAGGGCGCCATCCTGCGCAACGCATCCGGCGAGCGCTTCATGGAGCGCTACGCCCCCACCATCAAGGACCTCGCCCCGCGCGACATCGTCTCGCGCTGCATGGTGCAGGAGGTCGCCGAAGGACGCGGCGCCGGCCCCCACAAGGACTACGTGCTGCTCGACTGCACCCACCTCGGCGCCGAGGTGCTCGAGACGAAGCTCCCCGACATCACGGAGTTCGCTCGCACCTACCTGGGCGTCGACCCCGTCTACGAGCCCGTGCCCGTCATGCCGACCGCGCACTACGCGATGGGCGGCATCCCCACCAACGTCAAGGCGGAGGTGCTGCGCGACAACGACACCGTCGTGCCCGGCCTCTACGCGGCCGGGGAGTGCGCGTGCGTCTCGGTGCACGGCTCCAACCGCCTCGGCACCAACTCGCTGCTCGACATCAACGTGTTCGGCAAGCGCGCCGGCAACAACGCCGTCGACCACGCCGAGACCGTCGACTTCACCCCGCTCCCGCCCGACCCGGCCAAGGCCGTGCGCGAGCTGGTCGAGGGACTGCGCGACGCATCCGGCACCGAGCGCATCGCGGCGCTGCGCAAGGAGCTGCAGGACGAGATGGACCGGAACGCCCAGGTGTTCCGCACCGACGAGTCGCTCGCGAAGGTCACCGAGACGATCCACGAGCTGCGCGAGCGCTACAAGCACGTGTCCATTCAGGACAAGGGCCACCGCTACAACACCGACCTGCTCGAGGCGATCGAGCTCGGCTTCCTGCTCGACCTCGCGGAGGTCGTGGTCTTCTCCGCGAAGAACCGCAAGGAGAGCCGCGGCGGCCACATGCGCGACGACTACCCCAAGCGCGACGACGAGACCTACATGAAGCACACCATGGCGTACCTCACGGGCGACCCGCACTCGGCCGACGCCGCCGACCACATCACGCTCGGCTGGAAGCCCGTCGTCGTGACCAACTATCAGCCGATGGAGAGGAAGTACTGATGGCGGGCGCTGCCACCCTCGAGGCCGTCGACAACACGCCGAAGGCCGAGGCGCCGATCCAGGCGTTCACGGTGACCCTCATCATCCGGCGCTTCGACCCGGAGAAGGACGCCGAGCCGTACTGGCAGGACTTCGACGTCGAGCTGTACGCGACCGACCGCGTGCTCGACGCGCTGCACAAGATCAAGTGGGAGCAGGACGGCTCGCTCACCTTCCGCCGCTCGTGCGCGCACGGCATCTGCGGCTCGGACGCCATGCGCATCAACGGCCGCAACCGGCTCGCCTGCAAGACGCTCATCAAGGACCTCGACATCTCGAAGCCCATCTACGTCGAGGCGATCAAGGGTCTGCCGCTCGAGAAGGACCTCATCGTCGACATGGAGCCGTTCTTCGCCTCCTACCGCGAGATCCAGCCGTTCCTCATCGCCTCCGACAAGCCGAAGGACGGCAAGGAGCGCATCCAGTCGGTCGCCCAGCGCGAACGCTTCGACGACACGACCAAGTGCATCCTGTGCGCCGCGTGCACGAGCTCGTGCCCCGTGTTCTGGACCGACGGCCAGTACTTCGGGCCCGCCGCGATCGTCAACGCGCACCGCTTCATCTTCGACTCGCGCGACGAGGCCGCATCCGTGCGCCTCGACATCCTCAACGATAAGGAGGGCGTGTGGCGCTGCCGCACGACCTTCAACTGCACGGAGGCGTGCCCGCGTGGCATCGAGGTGACGAAGGCGATCGCCGAGGTCAAGGCCGCCGTGCTGCGCGGCAAGCCCGACATCCCCAAGAAGTAGCGCGTCAAGCCCCTCGAACCCCTCACGAGCCCCGATAGCGTGGGGTGATGGCCGAGAAGACCACCGCGGATGCGAAGCAGCCGCCCGCGCTCATCGCCTGGGTGCAGCGGGGGATCGCGTGGGTCATGGGCCTGCGGCCCGTGCGGGTGTTCCTCGACTACGGTGCCCACCGCGGGCCGCTGCTCGCCGCGGGACTCTCGAACCAGGCGATCTTCGCCGTGTTCGCCGCCATCTGGGTGACCTTCTCGGTGTTCGGGATCGTGCTGGCCGGCAACCAGGAGCTGCGCGACGCGCTGTTCTCGCTTCTCGCGACCGCGGTGCCCGGCCTCATCGACACGGGCGAGGGCGACGGCGCGATCGACCCCGACCAGCTCGTGAACACGACGGTGCTCGGATGGACGGGCGCCATCGCGCTCGCGGGCCTGTTCTTCACGGCCCTCGGGTGGCTCGCCTCCGCGCGCGACGCCATCCGGGTGCTCGGCGACCTGCCGGGGCCTCGCACCAACTTCATCCTGCTCAAGCTCAAGGACCTAGGGCTCGCGATCGGCTTCGGCGCGCTGCTGCTCGTGTCGGCCGCCCTCTCGGTGCTCTCCACGCAGGCGCTCGACGGCGTGCTCGACTGGCTCGGCATCCGGGACTCCGCGTCGACGACGATCGCGGCGCGCGTGCTCGCGATCGCGCTCATGTTCGTGCTCGACGCGGTCGTGCTGGGCGCGCTCTACCGCGTGCTCGCGGGCGTGTACATCCCGATCCGCTTCCTCGCGCAGGGCGCGCTGATCGGCGCCGCCGCACTCGGGGTGCTCAAGATCCTCGGAACGGCGCTGCTCGGTGGCGCGACCAACAACCCGCTGCTCGCCGGCTTCGCGGTGATCATCGGGCTGCTCATCTGGTTCACGCTCATCTGCCAGGTGATCCTCATCGCTGCCTGCTGGGTGTTCGTGTCGATGAAGGATGCCGGGGTGCCGCTCGACAAGCGCCTCGCCGACGAGCGCGCGGAGGCGGAGGCCGAGGAGCGGGAGCGCCTCAAGGAGGAGGTGCGCGCCGAGCTCGCCGCCGAGCGGAGGCCGGGCTTCTGGGGGCGGCTCTTCGGGCGGAGGTGAGCGTCGGAGGCGCTGGCTAGAGTTGAGGGCGTGTCCCGCCCCCTCCGCATCGCCACGGTCAACGTCAACGGCGTCCGCGCCGCCTACCGCAAGGGCATGGGCGAGTGGCTCGCCCCGCGCGGCGTCGACATCCTGGCGCTGCAGGAGGTGCGCGCCGAGACCGACGACCTGACGGCTCTCCTCGGCGACGATTGGGACGTGCTGCACGACCCCGCGACCGCGAAGGGCCGTGCCGGCGTCGCGCTCGCGAGCCGTCGCAAGGCCGAGATCCACCGGGTGACCTTCGGGCCCGACGACTTCGACTCGGCGGGTCGCTGGCTCGAGGCCGACTACGACGTCGACGGCACGATCGTCACCGTCGTCTCGACCTACGTCAACTCGGGCGAGGCCGACACCCCGAAGCAGGTCGAGAAGTACAAGTTCCTCGACGCGATGGCCGAGCGCCTGCCGAAGCTCGCCGAGCACAACCCGCTCGCGCTCGTCGTCGGCGACCTCAACGTGGGCCACCGCACGCTCGACATCAAGAACTGGAAGGGCAACGTGAAGCGCGCCGGCTTCCTGCCGGAGGAGCGCGCCTACTTCGACCGATTCCTCGGAGCCGAGGGCGAGGAGGGCTACAACGCCGGCGCCGGCTTCGGCTGGGTGGATGTCGGCCGCCGCTGGGCGGGCGAGGTTCCCGGACCCTACACGTGGTGGTCGCAGCGCGGTCAAGCCTTCGACACCGACACGGGATGGCGCATCGACTACCACCTGGCGACGCCCGCGCTCGCCGAGAAGGCGGTGTCGTACACGATCGACCGGGCCGCGGCCTACGACGAGCGATGGTCGGACCACGCCCCCGTCGTCGTCGACTACCAGCTCTGAAGGACCCCGCAATGACCAAACCCCGCCTGTTCTCGGGCATGCAGCCCTCCGCCGACTCCCTGCACGCCGGCAACTACATCGGCGCCCTCCTGCAGTGGAAGCAGCTGCAGCAGGACTACGACGCCGTGTTCTGCGTCGTCGACCTGCACGCGATCACCGTGCCGCAGGATCCGACGACCCTCCGCGAGAAGACCCGCCGCACCGCCGCGCAGTACATCGCGGCGGGCATCGACCCGTCGGCGTCCACGCTGTACGTGCAGTCGCAGGTGCCCGCCCACGCGCAGCTCGCCTGGGTGCTCAACACCATCACGGGCTTCGGCGAGGCGAGCCGCATGACCCAGTTCAAGGACAAGACCGCGAAGGGCGGCGTCGAGGCGGCGTCCGTCGGGCTGTTCACCTACCCGATCCTGCAGGCGGCCGACGTGCTGCTCTACGACGCGGAGATCGTGCCGGTCGGTGAGGACCAGCGGCAGCACATCGAGCTCACGCGCGACCTCGCGCAGCGCTTCAACTCGCGCTTCGGCGAGACCTTCGTGGTGCCGGAGGTGTCGATCCTGAAGGAGACGGCGAAGGTCTACGACCTGCAGAACCCCGCGGCGAAGATGTCGAAGTCGGGCGAGGCCGACAACGGCATCCTGTGGCTTCTTGACGAGCCGAACCGGCTCGTCAAGAAGATCAAGTCGGCCGTCACCGACAACGACGGCTCGATCCACTACGACCCGGCCGCGAAGCCGGGCGTCTCGAACCTGCTGACACTGCTGTCGGTTCTCAGCGGCACCTCGATCGACAACCTCGAGCACGAGTTCTCGGGCCGCGGATACGGCGACCTCAAGGGGGCCGTCGCGGATGCGGTGGTGGCCGAGTTCGGCCACGTGCGCGAGCGCGCGCTCGAGCTGCTCGCCGACCCGGCCGAGCTCGACCGGATGCTCGCGGCGAACGCCGACCGCGCGGACGCGATCGCGGAGGCCACGCTCGCCCGCGTCTACGACCGCGTCGGGTTCCTGCCGAAGCGCTCGTGAGCGCGAGGCGCGCGTGAAACCCGTCGTGCTCCGCTCCGAACGGCTCGTGCTGTCGAGGCCGACGCGGAACGACATCGACGCGATCACGGAGTCGTGCCAAGACGAGACGTTCCCGCGCACGCTCGCATCGCTGCCCTGGCCGTACACGCGTGCGGACGCGGCGTTCTACGTCACGCGCATCGTCAGCCTGGGCTGGCTGACGGGGCGCACCCTCACCTGGGGCATCCGCGAGTCCGAGCACGGTCCGCACCTCGGCTCCATCGGATGGCGCCGCGAGCGCGGCGACATCGGCTTCTGGCTCGACGCCCGCTCCCGCGGTCGCGGGTACATGACGGAGGCGGTGCGCACAGTGTGCGAATGGGTGTTCTCGTCTCTCGGCCAAGAGCGCATCGGCTGGGAGGCGGTGGCGGGAAACCTCGCGTCCGCGCGGGTCGCGCGCTCGGCCGGTTTCCGCTTCGACGGTGAGCGGCCCGTCGAGGTCGCGTTCCGGGACGGTTCGCGGCCGATGGGGTGGCACGGTCACCGGCTGCGCGCCGACGACGGATCGGCCCACGAGGGATGGCCGGTGTGAGCGGCATCCGGGCGGTGCTGTTCGACCTCGACGACACGCTGTTCGCCCACCGTGAGTCGGTCGAGGCCGGCATCCACGCGCACCGCGCGGCCCTCGGCGGCGAGGTGGCCGCGGCCGATCCCGCGGCCGAGCTCGCACGCTGGAGCGCGCTCGAGGAGGAGCACTACCACCGCTATCTGGCGGGCGAGCTCGACTACCTCGGCCAGCGGCGGGCGCGCGCCCGCGCGTTCGTCGCGCCCTACGGCATCGAGCTCGACGACACCCAGGCCGAGGCGTGGTTCGAGTCGTATCGCGTGCATTACGAGACGAGCTGGCGCCTGCACGACGACGCGCTGCCGTGCCTCGACGCGCTCGCCCCGCGTGCCCTCGGCATCATCACGAACGGCGACCTGGCCTTTCAGACCTCGAAGGTGCGCGCGGTCGGGCTGGACGCGCGCATCCCGCCGGACGCGCTCATCGCGAGCGGCGAGGTCGGGGTGGCGAAGCCGGACGCGCGTATCTTCGAGCTCGCCGCCGCCCGCCTCGGCGTGACGGCGTCGGAGGCGTGCTACGTCGGCGACCGCCTGCACACGGACGCCGTCGGCGCCGCCCGCGCGGGCCTGCTCGGCGTGTGGATCGACCGGCCGGGCACCGCCACCCCGGAACAGCGCGCCGAGGCGGATGCGGCGGGCGTGCCCGTCATCCGTACCCTCGCCGAGCTGCCTGCGCTGCTCGCCGCCACACGCCCCTGAAGCCCTCCACAGGAGCGACTACGACGACTTCTCCACCGATGTGCGTGGAGGCCTGGCGGGTCCTTGCACGGGTTGTTAGTGTCGTCGCATCCCCAGCCCCGAAGAGACCCGATCATGGACGACGACCAGATGCCGAACACTCCGCGCGAACCCGCGCAGATCCGCCCCTTCGCCGCGATGAACACCGATCAGAAGATCGATCTGCTCGTACAGGCGCAGTCGCAGACCCACCACGACCTCACCGCGCTCACAGCCGAGGTGCGCCGCAACCACGACGAGGCGAGCACGCGATTCGCGCGTCTCGAGACCGGGATGGACGCGATGGGGGCCCGCATCATCGCCGAGGTCGTCGTGCTCAACCGCCGCATCGACAGCGTTGAGACGACCGTCACCCAGACCAAGGAGCACGTGCTCTTCCTCACGGGCAAAGTGGATGAGCTCGGCTCCCAGGTGACGGAGCTGGGCACCCAGGTCACGGAGTTGCGCGACACGGTCGCGACGCTCGACGCCAAGGTGACCGAACTCGACGGCACGGTCACCGCGCTCGACACCAAGGTCGCGGCACTCGACACCAAAGTCACCGCACTCGACACCAAAGTCACCGCACTCGACACCAAGGTCACCGCACTCGACACCAAGGTCACCGCACTGCAGGTGCATGCCGAGCGCGTCGATGAACGGCTCGACGGGGTGGAGAAGCGACTCGACGGGGTGGAGAAGCGACTCGACGGGGTGGAGAAGCGACTCGACGGGGTGGAGAAGCGACTGGGGCGGCTCGAGGAGCGTTTCGACCGCGTCGACGACAAGCTCGACGAGGTGCTGCGACGCCTCAGCGCGTGACGCCCTTCGGCCTCATAACCCGCGTCACGGGCCCGCGTCACGCTACGCAACCAGGAATATCCGCACATGACCCGCGTTATAGACTCCGAAAGAAGCATGTGCTCCGGGGGCGGTGGAATTCCGCACCGGCGGTGAGAGTCCGCGAACCCCGTCCCGTAAGAGGCGGGGCCGATCCGGTGGAATTCCGGAACCGACGGTCAGAGTCCGGATGAGAGGAAGCACACGCCGACGCATCCGTTCGTGACCGCGTCGGCGGGCGCCCGCTTGTCGCGCATCCCCGGACCGGAACCGGAAGGGGTGCGAATGGCCGAGACCGTCTACGACGTCGCCATGCGCCGCGCCCTCGACCTCGCCTCGCGCGGGCCGGTGACCGGCGGCAACCCGCAGGTCGGCTGCGTGCTGCTCGACGCATCCGGCGCCGTCGTCGGCGAGGGCTGGCACCACGGCGCGGGCACCCCGCACGCCGAGATCGACGCCCTCTCGCGCGTCGCGGATGCGCGCGGCCTCACCGCCGTCGTCACCCTCGAGCCCTGCAACCACACGGGCCGCACGGGGCCGTGCAGCGAAGCCCTCATCGCCGCGGGGGTCACCCGCGTCGTGTACGCGGTGTCCGACCCCGGGCACGAGTCGGCGGGCGGTGCCGATCGCCTCCGCGCCGCCGGCATCGAGGTGGTGCCCGGCGTGCTCGCCGACGAGGTGCGCGAGCTCCTGCACGTCTGGCTGAGCGCCGTCGCTCGACGGCGCCCGTGGGTCACCGTCAAGTGGGCATCGACCCTCGACGGCCGGGCGGCCGCGGGCGACGGCACGAGCCAGTGGATCACCGGCACCGCGGCGCGCCAGCGCGTGCACGAGCAGCGGGCCGCATCCGACGCGATCCTCGTGGGCACCGGAACCGTGCTCGCCGACGACCCCGCCCTCACGGCTCGAGGCGACGGCGGCGAGCTGCTGCCCCACCAGCCGCTGCCGGTCGTCGTGGGCGAGCGCCCGGTCCCCGCGGACGCGGCGCTGCGCCGCCACCCGGCCGGGCTGCTCGAGACGGGCACGCGGGACCTCGGGCGCGTGATGGCCGAGCTCGACGCGCGCGGCATCCGCCGCGTGTACGTGGAGGGCGGGCCGACGCTCGCCTCCGCCGTGATCGCCGCGGGGCTCGCCGACGAGTACGCCGTGTACCTCGCGCCGGCGCTGCTGGGCGGCGACCGGCTCGCCGTCGGCGACCTCGGCATCCGCACCATCGACGACGCCCGGCGCCTCACGATCGACGGCGTCGAGCGGCTCGGCGACGACCTGCTCATCCTGGCCCGAGCTGCGAAGGGAAGCTGATATGTTCACCGGCATCATCGAGGAGCGCGGCGAGGTGCTCGCCTGGGAGCCGACCGCGGACGCGGCCCGCATCACCGTGCGCGCCCCCCTCGCCGCATCGGACGCGTCTCACGGCGACTCCATCTCGGTCTCCGGCGTCTGCCTCACGGTCATCGACCAGGGCGAGGACTGGTTCACCGCCGACGTCATGGCCATCTCGATCGAGGTGTCCACCATCGGCGAGCGCCGCCCCGGCGACCTGGTCAACCTCGAGCGCGCGGCCCCCGTCGGCGGCCGCCTCGGCGGCCACATCGTGCAGGGTCACATCGACGGCACCGCGACGGTGATCGAGGCCCGTGACGGATCGGCGTGGCGCGTCGTGCGGTTCACGCTCTCACCCGAGCTCGCCCCGCTCGTCACGCGCAAGGGCTCGATCGCGGTCGACGGCACCTCGCTCACCGTGAGCGCGGTCGCGGACCCGTCGGAGGCCGAGCAGTGGTTCGAGGTGTCGCTCATCCCCGAGACGCTCGAGGCGACCACCCTCGGCGCGCTCGCGGTCGGCGACCGCGTGAACCTGGAGACCGACATCCTGGCGCGGCACGTGGAGCGGATGCTGGCGTTCCGGGAGAACGGTCTCGAGCCCGTGCGGGAGTACGCCGCCGGCGGAAGCGGGGCGACCCGATGAGCCTGAGCGACATCCCGGCCGCCCTGCAGGCGCTGCGCGAGGGGCGACCGGTGATCGTGGCCGACGACGAGGGCCGCGAGAACGAGGGCGACGTCGTGCTCGCCGCCGAGACCGCGAGCCGGGAGTGGATCGCGTGGGCGGTCAAGCACTCCTCCGGCTTCATCTGCGCCCCCATGACGAACGAGATCGCCGACCGGCTCGAGCTGCCGCCGATGGTCGCGCACAACCAGGATCCGCGCGGCACCGCGTACACGGTCTCCGTCGACGCCGCCGACCGGCTCTCCACCGGCATCTCGGCCTCCGACCGCGCCCACACCCTGCGTGTGCTCGCCGACCCCGCCTCGACGCCCGCGAGCGTCAACCGGCCGGGGCACATCCTTCCGCTGCGCGCGGTTGACGGCGGCGTGCGCGAGCGCGACGGCCACACCGAGGCGTCGGTCGACCTCATGAAGCTCGCCGGTCTCACCCCCGTCGCGGCGATCGTCGAGATCGTCGACGAGGACGGCGAGATGATGCGGCTGCCGAACCTCATCCGGCTCGGCGAGCGCGAGAACGTGCCCGTCATCACGATCGAGGCGCTCATCCGCTTCATGGAGGAGCGCCGCTGCGAGCGCGACCCGAAGGCGGAGGTCACGGTGCCCGAGTCCCAGCGGGTCTCGTTCGAGGTGGAGACCGACGTCCCTACCGCCCACGGCACCTTCCGCGTGCGCGCGTACCGCGACCGCTCCACGGGCGCCGACCACGTCGCGTGGATCGCCGGCGATCCGCAGGACGGCGCCCTCGTGCGGGTGCACTCGGAGTGCCTGACGGGCGAGGCCTTCGGCTCGCTCAAGTGCGAGTGCGGCCCCCAGCTGCAGTCGGCGCTCGACACCATCCGCGAGGAGGGCGGGGTCGTGATCTACCTGCGCGGGCAGGAGGGCCGCGGCATCGGGCTCATCAACAAGCTGCGCGCCTACCGGCTGCAGGAGGAGGGCTTCGACACGCTCGACGCCAACCTCGCGCTCGGGCTGCCCGCCGACTCGCGCGACTACGGGGCGGCGGTCGCGATCCTCAAGGATCTCGGCATCCGGCGGGTGCGGCTGCTGAGCAACAACCCCGAGAAGGCGCGGCAGCTCGCGGAGCGCGGCGTCGAGGTCGAGTCGCTCGTGCCGCTCGTGGTCGGGGTCGGCGAGTTCAACGAGGGCTACCTCGACGTGAAGCGCGACCGGATGGGCCACGCGCTGCCGAGCCACCAGGAGTTGCGCGCTGGAGCTCAGGAGCGGAGGCCATTTCTGGCCTCCGCCGCGACGCCAGCGCCGACGGCCGTCTCGGCCGTCGGACACGACGAAGGGACGAATACATGAGCGGCGAGGGTCGTCCGACAGCTCTCGACACCGACGGCGCGGGTCTGCGTATCGCCGTCGTCGCCGGCACCTGGCACGAGCGGATCACCGAGGGCCTGCTGACGGGCGCGCTGCGCACCCTCGAGGCCTCCGGCGCCGAGGTGGAGGTCCTCCGCGTGCCCGGGAGCTTCGAGCTGCCCGTCGTCGCGAAGGCCGCGCTCGAGGCGGGCGCGGACGGCGTGGTCGCCCTGGGCGTCATCATCCGTGGCGGCACCCCCCACTTCGACTTCGTCTCGAACGCCGCGACCGACGGGCTCACGCGCGTCGCCCTCGACACCGGCAAGCCGGTCGGGTTCGGGGTGCTGACCCTCGACGACGAGCAGCAGGGGCTCGACCGCGCGGGCCTGCCCGGGTCGAAGGAGGACAAGGGCCGGGAGGCGGCGGAGGCCGTGCTCGCGACCGCCCGCGTGCTCGCTCGCGTGCGCGGCCGCTGAGAAGCCCGCCCCCGCTGAGTGGTCGGTTTCTGGCCTCAAACCGCCGGTTTGGGGCCAGAAACCGACCACTCACCTGAGGGAGGTCAGCGGCGGGTGAGGCGGATGATCGGGATGACGCGGTCGGTCGCGGCGCGGTAGCCGAGGAGCGTGCGACGGGCCATGCGGCTCGACGTGCGGATGACCTCCTGGAACTTCCTCTCCGCCTCCTCCGGCTCGTACTGCGTCGCCGTGACGGGGATGCGCTCGCCGCCGATCTCGATGACAGCCCGGTCCGGGTGCGCAGCGAGGTTGTAGTACCAGGCGGGATGGTTCTTGGCGCCGGCGGCGCTCGCCGTGATGAGCCATCCGTCCCCGTCCACGCCGTAGCCGACGGGGTTGGTGCGCTCGAGGCCGGTCTTCGCCCCGATCGTGGTGAGGGCGAGCACGGATGCGCCGTTGCGGGCGCCGGGCTTGCGCGGCTTGCGGGCCTGCCGTACGAGGTATCGCGTGATGATGCCCTCGATCCCCCGGTTGGTGGGCTGCTTGTTGCCGTAGCTTCCGCTCGGGAGGGGGCGGAAGGCGGAGGGGGTCGCGGGGACGGTCTGCGTCGCCGGGCGCTGCGTGGTCATATTCACCACCCTAGCAGGGTGATGAATATAGGACAACGGCTCAGTCGAGGAACAGCGCCCGCAGCCGCCGGGTCGTGAACGCGAGGCCGGCCGCGATCATCACGCCGTAGTAGAGCACGTGCACGAGCAGCTCGGGCCCCACGACGCCCGTCGTGAGCCCGCGGACGAGCTCGACGCCGTGCCAGAGCGGCAGCGCCATGACGAGCCACTGCACCGGCTCCGGATACACGGTGATCGGGAAGAAGGTCGCCGAGAGCATGAACATGGGGGTGAGCACGAACATGATCCACTCCATCTGCTGGAAGGTCGTGAAGTAGCTTGTCACCCCCATCCCGATCGCCGCGAAGCCGAAGGCGATGAGCATCACCGCGGGCACCGCGAGCAGAGCCCACCAGGAGAGGTTCAGCCCCATGAGCTGCATGACGATCTGGAACCCGATGCCGTACACGGCCCCGCGGAACAGCGCGAGCAGGATCTCGCCGAGCGCGATGTCGAGCGGCCCGAGGCTCGTCGCGAGCATGCCCTCGTAGAGCTTGCCGAAGTTCATCTTGAAGAAGACGTTCCACGTCGAGTCGTAGATGGCGCCGTTCATCGCCGACACCGCCAGCAGGGCGGGGGCGATGAACGCCGCGTACGGGATCTCGCGACCCGCCGCATCCGTCACGGTGCCGATGAAGGCGCCGAGGCCGACGCCGAGCGACAGCAGATAGAAGACCGGCTCGAAGAAGCCGGACGCGATGACCACCCAGTTGCTCGAGCGCGTCGCGACGAGGCCGCGCCCGACGACCGCGCGCGCGTTGCCCGCGTAGAGCGCCCGGACGCCGCCGCGTCGCATCGCCCGCTGCTCGGTGACCGCGCTCATGCGTCGAGCCTCCCCCGCATGACGCGCACCGCGAGCCGCCACCCCGCGAGGGCGAGGACGACGAGGAACGCGAGGTGCACGGCCGTGAGCCACAGCGGCCGCTCCGCGCCGTAGCCGACGACCCGGCCGAGCTCGGCACCGTGCCAGAGCGGGGACAGCCAGCCGATCGGCTGCAGGAAGGCGGGCAGCTGCTCGAGCGGGAACAGCGTGCCGCTGAACAGCGTGAGCGGCAGCACGAGCACGCGCTGCACCACGGCGAACTGGCCGCGGTCCTCCCGCAGGGTCGCCGCGTAGGCGAACAGGGGCGTGCCGAACGCGAGGGCGGTGAACGTCGCGACGGGCACCGTGAGCACCCCGGATGCCGCCGGCACACCGCCGAACGCCGCCATGATCAGGAAGTAGACGAAGGTGGTCGCGGTGACGCGCAGAGCGACGAACAGCACGAGCCCGTCGACCACCTGCCGGGCCGTGATCGGGGTCGCGTGCATGCCGATGTAGATCGGGTTCCACTTGAGCCCCTGCATGACCGGGTAGCTGAACTCGTCGGAGGCGATCGTCACCGCGGAGGTCGCGATGAGCGCGGGCGCGATGAAGACGAGGTACGACACCCCGTCGACGCCGCCCGGCCCCGCATTCGCGTTCACCAGCAGCCCCAGCCCGATGCCGAAGGCGAGCAGGAACATGAACGGGGTGCCGATGGCCGTCGCCACGTTCACGCCGAGGTAGCGGCGCCAGATGCGCACGTGGTGCTCGGTCACGTACCAGGCGCCGAAGGCCCGCGGCCTCACGGCGGCGCGACGGAGCTCAAGGCGATCTTCCGAGCTCATTCGATCAGCGACCTTCCCGTCAGCCGCAGGAACACGTCCTCCAGGCTGGAGCGCCGCACGAGGCTCGTGAGCGGCTGCAGGCCGCGCGCGGTCACCTCCACGAGGGCGGCCTCGCCGTCGTCCGCATAGACGAGCACGCGATCCGGCAGCACCTCGAGCCGGTCGCCGACGTCGGCGAGCGCGGCAGCGGCCGCCGCGTTGCGCTCGGAGCCGAACCGCACCTCGAGCACCTCACGCGTCGAGTACTGCCGGATGAGCGCCGCGGGCGAGCCCTCGGCCATGATGCGGCCGTGGTCGACCACGACAAGGCGGTCGCAGAGCTGCTCGGCCTCGTCCATGTAGTGGGTTGTGAGCAGCAGCGTCGTGCCCTGCTCCTTGAGGCGGAACAGCCGGTCCCACAGGATGTGGCGCGCCTGCGGGTCGAGGCCCGTCGTCGGCTCGTCGAGCAGCAGGATGCGCGGCTCGTTGATGAGGGCGCGCGCGATCGTGAGGCGGCGCTTCATGCCGCCGGAGAGCTCGTCGACCTTGGCGTCGCCCCGATCCGCGAGCTGCGCGAACTCGAGCAGCTCGTCGGCCCGCTCGGCGATCAGTCGCCGCGGCAGCCCGAAGTAGCGACCGTAGGTGAGCAGGTTCTCGCGCACCCGCAGCTCGTTGTCGAGGTTGTCCTGCTGGGGCACGACGCCCAGCCGGGCGCGGATCTCGGGCCCGAACTCGTCGGGGTCGAGGCCGAGCACGGTCAGCTCGCCCGCCGTGCGGGTGGACACCGCGCCCACCATCCGCATCGTCGTCGACTTGCCGGCGCCGTTCGGTCCGAGCAGCCCGAACGACTCCCCCGGGGCCACCTCGAAGCTGACGCCGTCCACGGCGGCGACCTCGCCGTAGCGCTTGACGAGGTCGGTCGCGGATATCACGGTCACGGGAGACGAGCCTAGGCGGCACGGACGACACGGCCTATGCGCCGCCTCCCCCATTCCGCGGCGCCCGCCGCGTCCCTACACTTGGCTCACCCGTCGCCCACCACCACGAAGCAGAGGCCCGATGTCACGCCGCCCCGCCCTCCTCGTCGCCGCCGCGGCGTTCGCCGCCCTCGCCCTCGCCGCATGCGATCCGCTGCCGCCCGCGCCGAGCGGGAGCCCCTCGGCATCCGGGTCCGCGACGCCGAGCGCCGCGGCCTCCGCACCGGCCGACACCCTCGCGAGCCTGCCCGCGGATGCCGTGCTGGGCGTGAGCGCGGTCGTGACGGAAGCGGGCGGCGCGTCGCTGCAGCTCACCGCGATCGTGCACCGCTCCTACGCCTGGGACTCGACCGAGGGGGCACCTCTCGCCGCGCTCATGACGAACGGCTGCCTCGGCGCGCTCGAGGAGGCCGTGTACGCCGATCAGTTGTGGAGCTTCGCCGAGGTCGACGTGACCGCGACGCCGCTCGCCGGGAGCTGGGCGGCGGGCACGGAGGTCGCCGTGCATCCGACGACCGAGTTCCTGTCTCTCGCCTCCGACGGCGCGCTCATCGAGCTGCCGGGGCTCGCGCCCGAGGCGCCGCACTGCGACCGCTCGCGCGCGCTCACCGGGGCGGGCGAGGGGCGGCTGATCGTCGGCTTCCACGGCGACACGGATGCGGTGGGCGCCGCCGGCCACTTCACCCGCTGGGCGAACCACCGCTACGGCTTCGCCGTGGCATCCGGTCTCACGCTCTCGGCGTGCCACGCCGTCGTGACGGAGCTCGGCGCCTCCCTCGGCGGCGGCGTGGCCTCCTGGTCGACGGTCGACGACGCGACCGCCTGCACGACGGGTTCGGGCCTCCCCGAGGACACCGACTCCTGAGCAGACCCTTCCCCCGCCGAGCGGTCGGTTTCTGGCCTCATCCCGGGTGAATTGGGCGAGAAACCGACCACTCAGCGGCGTCAACGTGAGTTGACGGATGCCCGGTCGTCAACTACGGTTGACGCGTGGATGTCGGAGAGCTGCACACCCTCGCGGGAGACGCCGGATCGCAGGATCCGCTCGTCGCCCTTCGTGCGCTCGCCGGCCTCCGGCGCGAGCTCGACCGCCACGAGGCGGCGGCCGTGCGCCGGGCGCGCAACGCGAACGCCTCCTGGCAGCTCATCGCCCTCTGCCTGGGCGTGAGCAAGCAGGCGGTCCACAAGAAGTACGGGCGCGCCTGACGCGCCACCCCATCCCTGAGGAAACCCACGATGACGAGCACCGACGCGCCCGCGCGCCGCAACCCCTTCCGCCGCAGCGCCGACACGGGGCCGCGCGCCTCGTTCCGTGAGCTGCTGCCCTACCTCGCCGAGCACAAGGTGCTGCTCGGGCTCGCGATCGTGCTGAGCCTCGTGAGCGCCGGCTTCTCGCTCGCCCAGCCCGCGCTTGTAAGCCAGGTCATCCAGGTGGTCGAGGCCGGCGACCCCCTCGGGTGGCTCGCCTGGCTGCTCGTCGCACTCGTCATCGGTAACGGCGTCGTCACGGCCCTGCAGCACTACCTGCTGCAGCGCGCGGGCACGAGCGTCGTGTACTCCGCGCGCCGGGGCCTCATCCGCCGGATGCTGCGCCTCCCCATCCGCGAGTTCGACACCAGGCGCACGGGCGACCTCGTGTCGCGCGTCGGCAGCGACACGACGCTGCTCTACGCCGTGCTCACCCAGGGTCTCGTGGACGCCCTCGGCGGCGCCGTGGTGTTCGTCGGCGCCCTCATCGGCATGGCGATCATCGATCCCGTGCTGCTCGGGGCGACCGTGCTCGTCATCGCGGTCGCGATCGCCGTCGTGGGCGGCCTCTCGGGCCGCATCCGGGTCGCGAGCCGCCAGCAGCAGGAGAAGGTGGGCGACGTCTCGGCGGGCGTGCAGCGCGCGATCGCAGCCATCCGCACGGTGCGTGCCGCGAACGCGACCGAGCGCGAGTCGGTCGCGATCGAAACGGAGGCGAAGGCCGCCTGGGGCGCCGGCATCCGCGTCGCGAAGGTGTCGGCGCTCGTCGTGCCGGTCGCCTCGATCGCGATGAACGTGTCGTTCCTGGTGGTGCTCGGCCTCGGCGGCTACCGGGTCGCGTCGGGGGCCATCACGATCGCGAGCCTCGTGGCGTTCATCCTGTTCCTGTTCCTCATGATCATGCCGCTCGGCTCGGCGATCGGCGCCGTCACCTCGGTCAACCAGGCGCTCGGGGCGCTCGGCCGCATCCAGGAGATCATGCGCATCCCCTCCGAGGACGAGGGGGATGCGGCCGTCGAGCCCGCCGCCGCGGTGGAGACGGATGCCGCCATCCGCTTCGACGAGGTGCGCTTCGCCTACCCCGAGAGCGCGCACCAGACGGAGGCCGAGAAGGTCGTCGCCTCCGCGCTCGGCGAGGATGCGGTGACCCCGGCAGACCGCGAGGTGCTGCACGGCGTCTCATTCGCGGTGCCGCGCGGCTCGCGCGTGGCGCTCGTCGGGCCGTCGGGGGCGGGCAAGTCCACGATCCTCGCACTCATCGAGCGCTTCTACGACCCGACCGCGGGCGTCGTGCGGATCGACGGCATCGACGTGCGCGCCCTGCCGCGCGAGCAGCTGCGCGCCCGCATCGGCTACGTCGAGCAGGACGCGCCCGTGCTCGCGGGCAGCATCCGCGACAACCTCACGCTCGGCACGCCCGACGCCACCGACGAGCAGTGCGTCGAGGTGCTGCGCGCGGTCAACCTCGGCGAGGTGCTGGACCGCGACCCGGCGGGGCTGGATGCCGCGGTCGGCGAGGACGGCGTCATGCTGTCGGGCGGTGAGCGGCAGAGGCTCGCGATCGCGCGCGCCCTGCTCGCCGCTCCCCCGATCCTGCTGCTCGACGAGGCGACGGCGTCGCTCGACGGGGTCAACGAGCAGCTGCTGCGGGAGGCGATCGACGCGGTCGCCGCCGAGCGCACGCTGCTCGTCATCGCGCACCGCCTGTCGACGGTGGTCGACTCGGATGCCATCGTCGTGCTCGACCGAGGACGCGTCGCGGGCGTCGGCACGCATTCCGAGCTGGTCGCCTCGACGCCGCTCTACCGCGACCTCGCGAAGCACCAGCTCCTCGTGTGAGGGTGCTCGTAGCTCCGGCTGGTGACCTCAGGACATCGGGGTGAGCGTGTACTTCGTGTCGAGGTACTCGTGGATGCCCTCGAAGCCGCCCTCGCGGCCGAGGCCCGACTGCTTGACGCCGCCGAACGGCGCCGCCGCGTTCGACACGACGCCGACGTTGAGGCCCATCATGCCGGTCTCGAGCTGGTCGATCATGCGCTGACCTCGCGCGAGGTCGCGGGTGAAGACGTAGGAGACGAGCCCGTACTCGGTGTCGTTCGCGCGGCGCACCGCATCCGCCTCGTCGGTGAACGTGGAGATCGCGAGCACCGGCCCGAAGATCTCCTCGCGCAGGATGTCGGACCCCGCCGCGACGCCCGAGACGACGGTGGGCCGGTAGAAGGTCCCCGGCCCGGCGACGGCCTCGCCGCCCGTCTCGACCGTGGCGCCGCGTGACACGGCGTCCGCCACGAGCTCGGAGGCCTTCGCGACGGCCTTCTCGTCGATGAGCGGGCCGATCGCGACGCCCTCCTCGGTGCCGCGCCCCACCTTCATGGCGGCCACCCGCTCCGTCACGCGCCGCGTGAACTCCTCGGCGACATCCGCGTGCACGAGGAAGCGGTTGGCCGCCGTGCACGCCTCGCCGATGTTGCGGAACTTGGCGAGCATGGCGGCGTCGACAGCGCGGTCGAGGTCGGCGTCCTCGAAGACGATGAACGGCGCGTTGCCGCCGAGCTCCATCGAGGTGCGCAGCACGCCCTGCGCGGCCTGCTCGAGCAGCTTCCGGCCGACCGGCGTCGAGCCCGTGAAGGAGAGCTTCCGGAGCCGCGGGTCGCGGATGATGGGCTCCGAGACGGCGTTCGAGGTCGAGGTCGTGATGACGTTGACGACCCCGGCCGGAACCCCCACCTCCTCGAGCAGCTTCACGAAGTGAAGCGTCGTCAGCGGCGTGAGCGTCGCGGGCTTGATGACGACGGTGCAGCCGGCCGCGAGCGCGGGCGCGATCTTGCGGGTCGCCATCGCGAGCGGGAAGTTCCAGGGCGTGATGAAGAAGCAGGGCCCGACGGGGCGCTGGGTCACGATCATCCGCCCGGTGCCCTCGGGGTTCGGCCCGTAGCGCCCGGTGATGCGAGGCGCCTCCTCCGCGAACCAGCGCAGGAACTCGCCGCCGTACGTCACCTCGCCCTTCGCCTCGGCGAACGGCTTGCCCATCTCGATCGTCATGAGCAGGGCGAACTCGTCGGCGCGTTCGGTCAGCAGCTCCCACGCCGCCCGCAGCAGCTCGCCGCGCGTGCGGGCCGGGGTGGCCGCCCAGTCCGCCGCCGCCGCGACGGCCGCGTCGAGGGCGCGGATGCCGTCCTCGGGCGTCGCGTCGGCGATCGTCGCGATCGTGTCGCCCGTGGCGGGGTCGTGCACGTCGATCGTGCCGCCCGCGGCTCCGTCGACCCACTGCCCGCCGATGTACAGCTGCGTCGGCACCTTCGCCCGCAGCTCCGTCTCCGAGATCATGTGCCCATCCTCTCGCGAATCGTCATCGGGGGGCCTGTTCGGCGCGGGCGAGCGGCGACGGCCACCAGATGGCGCGGCCGATGTCGTACGCGACCGCAGGTACGAGCAGTGAGCGCACGAGGATGGTGTCGAGCAGCACACCGAAGGCGACGATGAAGGCGATCTGCGCGAGGAAGAGGATGGGGATCACTCCGAGCGCTGCGAAGGTCGCCGCGAGCACGACGCCCGCGCTCGTGATGACGGCACCCGTGACGACGAGCCCGCGGAGGATGCCCGGCCGGGTTCCGAGGTGCGCGCTCTCCTCCCGCACACGTGTCATGAGGAAGATGTTGTAGTCGACCCCGAGCGCCACGAGGAACACGAAGGCGTAGAGCGGCACCGCGGGATCGGCGCCGGGGAACCCGAACAGGTGGTCGAACACGAGCGCCGACACCCCGAGTGCCGCGGCGAACGACAGGATGACGCTGCCGATCAGCAGGAGCGGCGCCACGACCGCGCGCAGCAGCAGCATGAGGATCACGAGGATCACGGCGAGCACGATCGGGATGATGAGGGTGCGGTCATGTACCGAGGTCGCGTCGGTGTCGATCGCGGTCGCGGTGACACCGCCGACCATCGCATCCGGGTCGACCCCCGCGACGGCCTCACGGAGCCGACGCACCGACTCCTCCGCCCCGGCCGAGTCGGCCGCGTCCGAGAGGGTCGCCTGCACCATCACGCGGCCGTCGACGACCGTCGGCTGGAGCGGCACCGTCGTCGGGAACGGCGGGGGCGGCGCGTTCGTTCCCACCGGCATGGTGCCGGTCGGCGAGTTCTCGGACAGCGCGACGACCGAGTCGACGCCGTCGACCGCCAGCGCGGCATCCGCGAGCTCCGTGAGCGACGCCTCGTCACCGACGATCACGGCCGGGCTCCCGGAGCCGCCAGGGAAGTGCTCTCCCAGGAGAGCTTGTCCGTCGCGAGCCTGGGAGGGGCCGAGGATCAGCTCGGACTGCGCGACCCCGTCGGCCTTCAGCTGGGTGAGACCGAGCGCCGCCACCAGCAGCGCGAGGGTCGACACGATCCACACGACACGTGCGCGGCGCGACACGAGGGACGCCACCGCACCCCACAGGCGCGATGGCTTCTCACCGTCGCCGAGCCGCGGCCGGAAAGGCCAGAAGGCAGCCCGCCCGCAGGCGAGCAGCAGGGCGGGCAGCAGGGTGAGCGCCCCGAGCATGGCGAAGCCGATGCCCAGCGCGCCCACCGGGCCGAGCGCCTTGTTCGAGTTGAGGTCGCTGAAGAGCAGGCAGAGGAGGCCGGCGATGACGGTGCCCCCGGAGGCGAGGATCGGCTCCACCGATCCGCGCAGTGCTGCCCGGGTGGCGTCCCAGCGCCGAGCGTGCCGGCGGAGTGCTTCACGGTAGCGGGAGACGTAGAGGAGCGCGTAGTCGGTGGCGGCGCCGATCACGAGGATGAAGAGGATGCCCTGCACCTGCCCGTTGATCTGCACGACGCCCGCGTAGGCGAGCCACCACACCGCGAGGATCGCCGCCGAGAGGGAGAAGACCGCCGTGCCGAGCACGAGCAGCGGCAGCAGCGGCGAGCGGTAGACGACGAGCAGGATCAGGAAGACCGCGCCGAGCGCCACGAGCAGCAGGAGCCCGTCGATTCCGGCGAACGCCGCGACGAGATCGGCGCTGAACCCGGCCGGTCCCGTGACGGCGTGCACGATTCCGGCGGGGCTCTTCTCCTCGATGATCTCCCGCAGTTCCGCGACGACCTCGTCGAGCTCGGCATCGGATGAGATGGGCACGATCGCCTGGACGGCGGTACCGTCGTCGGACGGGATGGCGGGACTCGTCTCGCCGACCCCGTCCACCGCGCCCGCCGCGGCAAGCACCTCGTCGATCGCGGTGAGGTCGTCGGCTGTCAGTCCGCCCTCGCGCGCGAACACGAGGATCGCCGGGATCCGGTCGGACCCGGCGAACTCCGGCACGAGCTCCGACACCCGCGTGGCGTCGGCGGATGCCGGCAGGTAGCTGGCCTGATCGTTCGAGGAGACCTCGCCGATCTTGCCGAAGTACGGCCCGCCGATCCCGCCGGCCGCGACCCAGGCCAGGATGAGCAGCGTCGGCAACACGACCCGCAGGATGCGCGTGCCGACCCCCGGCCGCCCGGTCTCAGGAGTGGCCGGGGGATGCGCGGTCACCGGGACGCACGCACGGCGCCGCCGGCGTCCTCGATCTCGACGAGGGACTCGGCGCCCGTCACGGGGTTCACGGCGGCGACGAGATCGTCGAGCACCGTGACCCGGCGGCCCGAGGCGAGGGCGTCGAGGGCGGATGCGCGCACGCAGTAGTCGGTCGCGATCCCGACGACGTCGACGTCGGTCACGCCGAGCCCGTCGAGCGCCTCGGGGAAGGGTGTGCCGTCGTCGGTCGTGCCCTCGAAGATCGAGTAGGCGGGCACCCCCTGCCCCTTCCGCACGTGCACATCCACGAGCGAGGTGTCGAGCGCGGGGTGGTACTCGGCGCCGGGCGTGCCGGCGACGCAGTGCCGCGGCCAGCTCGTCACGTAGTCGGGCTCCGCATCCGTGGCGAAGTGGCCGCCGTTGTCGTCGTCGCCGTGGTGCCAGTCGCGGGAGGCGATCACGACGTCGTAGCGGTCCGGATGCGCCTCGAGGTACTCCGTGATGCCCTCGGCGACCGCGGCGCCGCCCGCCACGCCGAGCGCGCCGCCCTCCGTGAAGTCGTTCTGCACGTCGATCACCAGCAGTGCGCGTGTCATGGCGTCCCCCGTCAGTTGGTGGAGAGGTTGTCGCCGCAGCGGAGCACCGCGGCGGTCAGGGTGTCGATGGCGGCACGTGCGTCGTTCGTCTTGAGGCCGTCGCCGCTGGCGTAGAAGGCGAAGGCGAGCGGGGTGCCGTCCGCCGCCGTGAGGTAGCCGGAGAGGGTCGACGCCCGCGACAGCGTGCCGCTCTTCGCGGTGACGTTGCCGCGCGCATCCGCGTTGTCGCCCGAGAAGCGGTCGGCGAGCGACCCGGTCTTGCCCGCGACCGGCAGGCCGGCGCGGACCACGTCGAGGCCGCCCGTGCCGGCGAGCACCTGACGCATGAAGTCGGCCATGACCTGCGTCGGAACGGCGTTGTCCGCGGAGAGCCCGGAGCCGTCGCGGATGACGAGGCCGGCCGACGGCACCTCCCACCCCATGAGCGCCGCCGGGATGGCCTGCTGAAGCGAGGAGGCCGAGCCGCCCATGTCGGACTCGCGCGACACGATCCGCGCGAGCATCTCGGCGAGCGTGTTGTCGCTGTCGAGCAGCAGCTGGGAGATCCAGGTGCGGATGGGCTGGGACTTCACCTCGGCGAGCGTCGCGCTGCCCAGCGCCGTGCCGGTGGTCGTGGTGACCGCCGGATCGACGACCTCGCCGTCGGGGTCGGCGGCGATGAGCGCCGCGATGAAGGCTGCACCGGCGCGGCCGATCGGGTCGGTCGAGCGGGGGCTCGTGGCGGCGCGAGGATCGGCGCGGTCGCCGTCGACCTGCAGGGCCGTCACCTCCGACTGGTAGCCGCGGGTCTGCTCGCCGCGATCCCAGCTGGCATCCCAGCGATCGGCCGGGTTCCAGTAGCTCGCGTCGAGCACGACCTTCGTGATGGGGGTGTCCGCGTACTTCGCGCGGTAGTTGGCGATGGCCGTCTCGGCGAGCGTCTGCAGCTTGGGGGCGCCCGCGTAGTAGCTCTCCTGCCCCACGGGAAGCGCCGAGAGGGTCGCGTCCCCACGGCCGACGAGCACGATCGTGCCGGCCGTGGAGCCCTCGTACACGCTCGTGGTGACCTGGAAGTCGGGGCCGAGGCGCGCGACGGCCGCGGCCGCCGTGAAGACCTTGAGCACGGATGCCGGCGCGCCCGGCGTCATGCCGCCGCGGTCGAACAGCACCTCGCCGGTGTCGGCCCGCATGACCGAGCCGAGGAGCGAGACGAGCCGCCCGTCGGACGCCTGCGCCGCGACGGAACAGGTGCGCATCCGCGTCGGCCCGGCGATCGTGCCGGGCACCGCGCGAGTGGGCCCCTGCGTCGCGTCGGGACTCGCGCTCGCCGACGGGAGGTCGCGCGAGGCCCAGGCGACGCCCGCGAACACCGAGCCGGTGCCGAGCAGCGCGAAGGCGACGGCTCCCGCGCCGACCATCCAGGCGACCGGATGCTTGCGGAGCAGGGCGCCGATGCCGCCCGTCTTCGCCGCGGTCGGACCGGGGGCGGCGCCCGTCGCATCCGTGACGATCGGATCGCCTGCCACGGCATCCGCCGCCGATCCCGGAGACGGGGACGCCGCGGCCCCTCGCGGGGCCTTGCCGCGCGCCGCCTCACGGGCCGCGCGACGCGAGGTCGGCTGCTCGTCGGTCACCGCATCATGATAGCCAGCGGCGGCCGTGCATCCGCTCGCCGCCTCCCCTACTCGCCCGGGTAGCGCAGGCCGATCTGCCGACGGATCTCGTCGAGGGTGCCCATGATGGCGACCGACTCCGCGGGCGGCAGGATCTCCCCCGCCGTCACCCCGTCGGCGACGAGCCGCTCGAGCTCGGCGGCCTGGAACTGCATCCCGCGGCCCGGCACCTGCTGCTCGAACCGCTCGAGCACGGCATCCGCCGAGTCGATGAGCGAGAAGGAGGTGGGCGTGTACCAGACGGGGTCGATCTCGATGCGCGCCTCGGTGCCCACGACGACCGCCGTGGAGGGCCCGCGGGCGTCGAGTTGGGTGTGGATGACAGCCTGCTCGCCGTCGGGGTAGCCGAGGATGATCGCGGTCTGGCGGTCGACGCCCGTCGGCGTCGGCGACGAGATCGCGTGCACGCTCGCGGGCGCCCCGAACACGTCCCACGCGAACGACACGGGGTAGATGCCGAGGTCGAGCAGCGCGCCGCCGCCGAGGGCCGGGTTCTGGATGCGGTGCGCGGGGTCGAGCGGCAGCCGCTGGTCGTGGTCGGCGATGAGCGCACGCACCTCGCCGAGGGCGCCCGACGCGACGAGCTCGCGCACGCGCACCATGTGCGGCAGCCAGCGCGTCCACATCGCCTCGAGCACGACGAGGCCGTTCGCCTCGGCGAGGTCGACCACCCGACGCGCCTCGGCGGCGTTGAGGGTGAACGGCTTCTCGACGAGCACGTGCTTGCCGTGCGCGAGCGCCAGCAGCGCGTTCTCGGCGTGGTACGGGTGCGGCGTCGAGACGTAGATCGCGTCGACCTCCGGGTCGGCGGCGAGCTCCTCGTAACTGCCGTGGGCGCGCGGGATGCCGAACTCGGCGGCGAAGGCCTCGGCCGTCTGCCGCGTGCGGGAGCCCACCGCGGCGACCTCGAAGCCGGTGAGGTTCAGGTCGGAGGTGAAGGCCCGGGCGATGCCCCCGGTGCCGAGGATGCCCCAACGCAGTCGTTCGCTCATGCCCTCAGCGTAGGGCGGTGCCGCGAGACCGCGCATCCGTCTCCCATCCGGCCGGTGCGGCCTCCGGATGCGCGGCCTCGGGGGTCTTCGGTCAGCAGCCGCCCCAGCGCGCCGCCGCGCGGGCGAAGCCGTAGCCGTCGTTCGGGAGGCCGCCGTGCACCATGGCGAAGCAGATCACCACGCCGCCCATCGAGCCCGTGTAGGTGGGGCGGTACAGCGACTTCTGGTGGGCGGCGGAGTTCCACCACTTCTGGGCGACGGTGGCGCCGGTGTTGCCGGATCCGCCGGCGAGGTTGCCGTCGCATCCGACCGCGGGCGCACCGTCGGAGCGCGGCGTGCCGCTGTGGCCCCAGGCGCTGTTGACGTCCTCGCTCGGGTCCTCCGCGATCCAGAACAGGCGCTGCTCCATGCAGGGGTCGTAGCGGAAGTTCGCCATGGGCACGGGCTCCAGGCAGTTGGCGACCCGGATGGCGTTGTACTGGGCCGCGAAGGACTGGAGGTCGCCGGAGGTCGTCCCGCCGACGCCGCCGGCAGAGGTGACGCCGGGCGCGCCGCCCGCCGATCCGCCCACGTTGCCGGGGCACGACTGGCCGGCCGCCTGCCGGGCGGCGACCCGCTCCGCGGTACCGCCACGTCGCGCGGCGGGCGTCTGCGGCACGACGACGGGCTTCGGCACGGGCTTCTGCGCCACGTGCTCCGTGTCGACGGCGAGGTTCCGCGCGGCCGCGGCGGGCAGCGCATCCGAACGGGCCGCGATCGTCACGGCGGCGAGCGCGGATGCGGTGTCGCCGGTTCGTCCGGTCGTGGCGAGCGGCGAGGTGGCCGCGACGGGCACCACGTCGCCCTCTTCGGCGAACGCCGAGGTGCCGGATGCCGGACCGCCCCCGCCGACGAACGGCAGGCCGAGCGCGAGCACGGCACCGAACACCGCGCCCACGAGAATCGTGCGTTTCTGCACTCTTGAACCCCCCAGTTCAAGATGGCTCCGCCTCCCCCCACAGGAGCCGGATAGCGCGTCCCCCCACAGGCTGCGCTACGCGTGCCAGAGTACGCGGGGCATCCGGGTGCGTCGACCCCCCGGCCAGGGGACAGCATCCGATATGCGGGGAGGAGGAGACGGAGCCGCCTGTGGGAATCGAACCCACGACCTTCTCATTACGAGTGAGACGCTCTGCCGACTGAGCTAAGGCGGCGTGCGCTGCGAGCAGCGGCACAGCCTCCGAGCATAGCCGATCCGACGGAGGCCGCGGGACGCCCGCTCAGCACATCGGGTCGGCGGCGGGCACGGTGCCGTCGACGAGGAACGCATCCACGACGCCCGTCACGCACGCGCTCTCGCCGTACGCGGTGTGGCCCTCGCCCCGGTGGGTGACGAGGTGCCCGCGCGCGAGCTGCGCGGCGAGCGCCTGCGCCCACACGTACGGCGTCGCCGGGTCGTTGGTCGTGCCGACGACGAGGATGTCGGGCGACCCCGGCGCCGTGATCGGACCGCGCTCGAGGGTCGACAGGAAGGGCCACTGCGGGCACTGGGTGCCCCCGTACGCCATCCACGGGCCGAACACGGGTGCCGCGGCCGCGAGCTCGGCGGCCTGCGCCCGCATCGTGGCGGGATCGCCGTCGCTCGGGTAGTCGAGGCAGTTGATCGAGATGAACGCCTCGGTGCCGTTCGAGGAATATCTCCCGTCGGCCTCTCGGTCGTTGTAGATGTCCGCGAGGAAGAACGCCGTGTCGGCGCGCCCCGCGAAGGTGTCGGTGAACAGCTCGTCGAGGTAGTTCCAGTTGCCGCGGTTGTAGAGCGGCAGGATGACGGCGCTGAACATCGTGCTCGCTCCGAGCTCGCGGCCGTCCGCAGCGCGGATGGGGCGCACGTCGAGCTGGTGCAGCAACCCGGCGATCCGCGCGCGCGCCGCATCCGCCGACCCCGTGAACGGGCACTTGTCGCGACCGAGGCAGTCCTCGAGGTACGCGGTGAGCGCCCCCTCGAAGCCGCGCGCCTGGGTGAGCGTCACGTCGAACTCCGTCGCGGAGGGGTCGATCGCCCCGTCGAGCACGAGCCGTCCCGTCTTGCCGGGGAAGAGCTCCGCGTAGCGGGCACCGAGGTAGGTGCCGTAGGAGTAGCCCAGGTAGTCGAGCGTCGCGTCGCCGAGCACGGCGCGCAGCAGGTCGAGGTCGCGGGCGGCGCTCACCGTGTCGACGTGCTCGAGCAGGGCGCCGGTGTGCTCGAGGCAGCCCTGCCCGAAGGCGCGGTTCTTCTGCTCGCTCGCGGCGATCCAGGCATCCGAGCCGCGCTCCCCCGGCACGATGCCGTAGATGAACGCGTCGAGGCCGGCGTCGTCGGAGGTGCAGTCGATCGGTGTCGAGGCCCCCACGCCGCGCGGGTCGAACCCCACGACGTCGAACTCCCGCTGCAGGGTGTCGCTCGTCGCGAAGTCGATCGAGTCGCGGATGAAGTCCACCCCCGATCCCCCGGGCCCGCCGGGGTTCACCAGCAACGACCCGCGCGGGTGACCGCCCGTCGCCGGCTGCCGGATGAGGGCCAGCTCGATCGTGTCGCCCGCGGGCTGCGCCCAGTCGAGCGGCGCCGTCGCCGTGGTGCACTGCAGGCCGCCGCCGCATCCGGTCCAGCGCAGCACCTGGTGGTAGAACGGGGCGAGCTCCGCGGGGACGTCCTCGCCGGTCGGGGTCGAGGTGGCGGACGGCCGCGGGGCCTGGAACCACGAGACGCAGCCGCTGAGCAGCAGCGTCGCCGCGACGACGGCAGCCGCGACGCGAACCCGGCGGCCCGAGGCGCGAGCTCTCACCGGGCGCCCGTCGGCACGCGGCGGATCGCCGAGACGAGCATCGCCTCGAGTGCGAGCGCGGGTGCGACGTTGCCCTCGATCCGCACGCGCGCCTCGGTGATCGCGTCGAGGGTCGCGAGGGTCTGCGCAGGGGTCGCGCGCTCCGCGGCCTGCGCGAGCTCGGCGTAGATGGCGAGGTTCACGGGCTCCAGCCCGGCCCCCAGCTGCAGCACGAGGACGTCGCGGTAGAGCGAGAGCAGGTCGACGAGGATGCGGTCGAGGCCGTCGCGCAGGCTGCGCGTCGCCCGCCGCTTCTGGTCCTCCTCGAGCGCCTTCAGCTGCGCGCGGAGGGCGGGCGGCACGGTGCCGCCGGGCTCCACACCCAGGGAGCGCAGCGCCTGGTCGCGCTCCTCGGCATCCCGCTCCTCCGTGATGGCCTTGGCGTCCTGCCCCGCGATGTCGAGCAGCTCGGCGGCCGCGAGCACGGCCGCCGAGACGCTGCGGATGCCGAGCGCGAGCTCCATGGTGCGCCTGCGGCGGGTGCGCGCATGCTCGTCGGTCGCGAGCCGGTGGGCCATGCCGATGTGCGCCTGCGCCTCGCGGGCCGCCCGCATCGCCTCCGGCAGGCTGATGCCGTCGCGCCGCGAGATGAGCTCGGCCACGTCGTCGACGCTCGGCACCCGCAGCCGCACCGACCGCACGCGGGAGCGGATCGTGGGCAGCAGGTCGGCCTCGCTCGGCGCGCACAGGATCCAGATGGTGCGCTCCGGCGGCTCCTCGAGCGCCTTGAGCAGCACGTTCGAGGTGCGCTCCGCCATCCGGTCGGCGTCCTCGATGACCATGACGCGGTAGCGGCCCACCGACGGCGAGAACTGGCTCGCCGTGACGAGCTTGCGCACGTCCTCGATCTTGATGATGACGGCCTCCGTGCTGAGCACCGCGAGGTCGGGATGCGTGCGGGCCGCCACCTGCGCGGTGGTGTGCTCGAGGTCGCCCGACAAGTCGGGCCGGGCGAGCAGCTCCGTCGCGAAGGCGTAGGCGAGCGTCGAGCGGCCCGAGCCGGGCGGGCCCGTGATGAGCCAGGAGTGCGCGAGGCCGTCGCCGGCCGCGGCGGCGCGCACGGTGGCGATCGCCTCCGCCTGGCCGGTCAGCTCGTCCCAGATGCTCACGGATGCAGGCTACGCGAGCAGCTCCGACACTCGCTCCCGGATGCGGGCGGCGAGCGCGTCGACGGGCTCCGTCGCGTCGAGCACGAGGAACCGCTCGGGCTCCGCCGCGGCGAGCACGAGGTAGGCCTCGCGCACCCGGTGGTGGAACTCGGCCGCCTCCGCCTCCAGCCGGTCGTAGCGGGTGCGGGCGTCGTCGAGGCGGGCGCGCCCCGTCTCGATGTCGAGGTCGAGCAGGATCGTGAGGTCGGGCAGCAGTCCCTCCGTCGCCCACAGGGACACGTCGCGCACCTCGTCCGGGTCGAGCACCCGGCCGGCGCCCTGGTAGGCCACCGAGGAGTCGAGGTAGCGGTCCTGGATGACGATGTCGCCGCGCTCGAGCGCGGGTCGCACGACGGTCGCGATGTTGTGCGCACGATCGGCCGCGTAGAGCAGCGCCTCGGCCCGCGGCGCCATGTAGCCGCGGCGGTGCAGGATGATCTCCCGCAGCTCGAGCCCGAGCTCGGTGCCGCCGGGCTCGCGCGCGTGCACGACGGTGCGGCCCTGCCCATCCAGCCACTCGGTCAGCAACGCCGACTGCGTGGACTTGCCCGACCCGTCACCGCCCTCGAAGGTGAGGAACAGCCCGCGAGCCGTCATCAGCGCTTCTTGGCCGCGGCCGGCTTCTTGGCGCGGGAGGCGGTCTTGGCGCGCGGCTTCGCCGGCCCCTTGGCGCGCTTGTCGGCGAGCAACTGCACCGCCCGGTCGAAGTCGACGCCCTCCACCGTCTCGCCGCGCGGGATGGTGGCGTTGGTCTCGCCGTCGGTCACGTAGGGGCCGAAACGCCCGTCGCGGATGCGGATCGGCTTGCCGCTCGTCGGGTCGGCGTCGAACTCCTTGAGGGCGCTCGTCGGGCGTCGCGCGCCGTACTTCGGCTGCGCGAAGATCTCGAGCGCGGCGGGCAGCTCGATCGAGAAGATCTGCTCCTCGCTCTCGAGGGAGCGCGAGTCGGTGCCCTTCTTGAGGTAGGGGCCGTAGCGTCCGTTCTGGGCGGTGATGGGCTCGCCCGACTCCGGGTCCTCGCCGACCGTGCGCGGCAGGTCGAGCAGCTTGAGCGCGGTCTCGAGATCGACCGTCGCGACCTCCATCGTCTTGAAGAGGGATGCCGTGCGCGGCTTCGGCGCGGCCGCCTTCTTGGTGGCGCGCTTCTTCGGCTTCTCCTCGACGAGCTCGCCGGTCGCCGGGTCGACGGCGACCCCCTCGACCTGCGCGGGCGCCTCGGGCTCCGGCTCGAGCTCGGTCACGTACGGCCCGTAGCGTCCGTCCTTGACGACGATCGTCTTGCCGTTGGCGGGGTTCTCGCCGAGCACGCGATCCGTCGCGACGGGCGCCTCGATGAGCTCGCGTGCCTTGGCGGGGGTGAGCTCGTCGGGGGCGACGTCGTCGGGCACGTTGACGCGGCGCGGCGTCGCCGAGCCGTCGTCGACCTCCAGGTAGGGCCCGTAGCGGCCGACGCGGAGGGTGACGCCATCGTCGATGCGGATGGAGTTGACGGCGCGCGCGTCGATGTCGCCGAGGTTGTCGACGATCTCGCGGAGCCCCGGATGCTCGCCGCCGCCGAAGTAGAACTGGCTCAGCCAGTCGACCCGGTCGGCCTCGCCGTTGGCGATCTTGTCGAGGTCGTCCTCCATCTCGGCCGTGAAGTCGTACTCCACGAGCTCGGTGAAGTGGTCCTCCAGCAGCCGCACGACGCTGAACGCGATCCAGTTCGGCACGAGCGCCTGGCCGCGCGGCGTGACGTAGCCGCGGTCGATGATGGTCGAGATGATCGAGGCGTAGGTGGAGGGGCGGCCGATGCCGAGCTCCTCGAGCGCCTTCACGAGGCTCGCCTCGGTGTAGCGCGGCGGAGGCGTGGTGTCGTGGCCCTTGGCCTCCAGCTCGGCGACGGTCAGCGCCTGCCCCTCTTCGAGCGGCGGCAGCTTGGCGCTCGCCTCGTCGGCGGCGTTGCGCGCCTCGTCGCGGCCCTCCTCGTAGGCGGCCTGGTAGCCGCGGAAGGTGATGACGGTGCCGGATGCGGTGAACTCGGCGTGCGCCCCTTCGCCCCCGTCGGCGGCGATCGTGACGGTCGCGGTCGAGCCCTTGGCATCCGCCATCTGGCTCGCGACGGTGCGCTTCCAGATGAGGTCGTAGAGCTTGAACTCGTCGCCGCGCAGCTGCGAGCTGAGCTCGGCGGGGGTGCGGAAGACGTCGCCCGAGGGCCGGATCGCCTCGTGCGCTTCCTGCGCGTTCTTCGACTTGGACGAGTAGACGCGGGGCTTCTCGGGGATCGAGTCGGCGCCGTAGAGCTTCACGGCCTGGTTGCGCGCCGCGTCGACCGCCTGCTGCGAGAGCGTGGTCGAGTCGGTGCGCATGTAGGTGATGTAGCCGTTCTCGTAGAGCGACTGCGCGAGGCTCATGGTGGTGCGCGCCGAGAAGCGCAGCTTGCGGGACGCCTCCTGCTGGAGCGTGGAGGTCGTGAACGGGGCGGCGGGACGGCGCGAGTACGGCTTGGTCTCGAGCTTCGCCACCGTGAAGGTCGCGTCGGGGGCGCGGAGGGCGTCGACGAGGCTGTCGGCGGCGCGCTCGTCGAGCGCGACGACGTCGGCCTTGAGCGCGCCCGTGTCGTCGAAGTCGCCGCCCTGCGCGATGCGCTTGCCTTCGAGGCGGGCGAGGCGGGCGGTGAACGTCTGCTCGGCGTCCGCGGGGGCCAGCTCGGCGGTGAGGTCCCAGTAGTTCGCCGAGACGAAGGCGAGCCGCTCCCGCTCGCGGTCGACCACGAGGCGCGTCGCGGCGGATTGCACGCGCCCGGCCGAGAGTCCGGGGCCGACCTTGCGCCACAGCACGGGCGACACCTCGAAGCCGTAGAGGCGGTCGAGGATGCGGCGGGTCTCCTGCGCGTCGACGAGGGCCGTGTCGATCTCGCGGGTGTTCTGCTCGGCGCGCTGGATGGCGTCCTTGGTGATCTCGTGGAAGACCATGCGGCGCACCGGCACCTTGGGCTTGAGCACCTCGAGCAGGTGCCACGCGATGGCCTCGCCCTCGCGGTCCTCATCCGTCGCGAGGTAGAGCTCGTCGGCGTCCTTGAGGGCGCGCTTCAGCTCGGACACCGTCTTCTTCTTGCTGTCGGAGACGACGTAGTACGGCTCGAAGCCGTTGTCGACGTCGACCGAGAACTTGCCGACGCTGCCCTTCTTGAGCTCGGGCGGGAGGTCCTTGGTGTCGATGAGGTCGCGGATGTGCCCCACGGACGCCTGCACCTCGTAGCCGTCGCCGAGGTACTGCGCGATCGTGCGCGCCTTCGCCGGCGACTCGACGATCACGAGCTTCTTCGTGGGCACTCGGGTTCCTCCCTCTATCCGAGGCACACCATACACACAGAGTCCTGGCAGGGGCTCGCATGTTCCCGGGCCTTTGGTCCCGCGGGAGGGCGCGCCCCTAGGGGGCGGGCCCGGCCCGGGATTCCGCGTGAACGGGCACGCCGAGCAGCTCCGTGCCGGTCGCGACGCGGGCCTCGGCGCCCTCGAGCACGCACCGGATGAGGGCCACGCGATGCGCGGCGGCCACCTCGGCGGCGAGGGTGCAGGGCTCCCCAGGCACGGCTCCGAGCAGTGCGTCGGCCGCGGCGAGGGCGGATGCGTCTGCCGCGGCGACGACCCGCTGCCGCGTCGCGAGTGCCGACCCGAGCATGACCGCGGCGAGCGCGCAGACGACGGTCGCCGCCACGATCGCGAGCGCGAGCACCCCGCCTGCGCCGGTCTCGTCGCGCAGGTGAGGCCGGGCGGATGCGAGGCGGCGGATCATCGGCCGCCGTCCACAGCGCAGCTGCCGGCCTCGAGGACGAGTCCGGCGAGCGCCGCCGGGCCCCGCGCCGCGGCCCCGAGCCGCGCGCACACCAGCTCGCCCGAGCGGGACGTCGAGAGGGTCACCCCCGGCACGGCGTGCGCCGCCCGGGCCGCCACGGCACCCGTCGTCTCACCCCGGCCGAGGCCGCGCGCCGCATCCGCCGCCGCATCCTGCAGTCGCAGCTGCTGCGCGCCCACGCCCACCGCAGCGACGCACACCGCGAGCACGAGGGCGACGGCGGGGAGAGCCACCGCGAACTCCGCGGCGGCCGCCCCCTCGTCGCCGCCAAGTCCCCGGATGCCTCCGCGTCGGAGACGCACCGGGTCACGCGGGCGCACCGCGAGCGCCCTCAGCCGCCGAACGCGAGCGCGTTGCGCACCAGATCGGTGAGGATCTGCTGCACCTCGGCCGAGCGCATGATGACGACGAGCAGCCCGGCGAACCCGACCGCCGCCATGATCGTGATGGCGTACTCGGCGGTGGCGGCGCCGTCGTCGCGCGCGACGCGGGCGGTGAGGCGGCGGAGGATGCGGTTTCTCATCGGGACTCCTTCTTCTGTCGGCGGCACGACCTCTCCATGCTGGCGCGCCGGACACCGACCGCGTCCCGGGTCGGAACCATCCGGGGACAACGCGCACCGCGCGCCGCTGTGGACGAGTGCTCGGCACCCGCCGTCGTCAGAACGCCGTGAGCGCGCCGCGGAGGATGCCGATCGTGAGCGGCACCACGCCGAGCAGCACGAACCCGGGCAGGAAGCACAGCGCGAGCGGCGCCAGGAGGCGCGTTCCGAGCAGCGCGGCCCTGCGCAGCACCTCCGCGAGCGCGAGCCTCCGGGCGCGGACTGCCTCCGCACGCAGCAGCCCGGAGACGGGAACCCCGGCCCGCACCGCGAAGTCGAGCGAGACCCGTGCGGGGTCGAGGGATGCCTCCAGCGCGCAGCGCGACGCCACGCGCTCGACGCGCGCGAGCGCGGCGTCCGGTGCGGCGCCGCCCGCCAGGGCGAGCCCCAGCAGCTCGTGCCCGAGCCCCGCGAGCGGATCCACGACCCGCGCGGCGTCGACGAGCCGGCGGTTCCAGCGCAGGCCGATCAGGATCGCGGCCGCCCCGAGCACGGCCGCCACCGCCCCCGGCACCGTGCCGAGCACGACGCCCACCGGGTCGGCGCCGATGAGCAGCGCCATCGCGACGCCGGCGAGCGGCAGCAGTGCCACGACCCGCGCGGTCGCGAGCGGCCCCGCGAGCGCGAGCTCGACCTGCCGGTCGGCGTCGGCGAGGGCGCGCAGGGTCTCCGCCGTGCGCTCCAGAGTCGCGGCGAGCGGCGCCCCCGTCTCGGTGGCGACCGCCCAGCAGGCCGCGACGATGGCCAATCCCCGCCGGGTCGGGCCCTCCCGCGGGGCGGCGGCGAGGATCGCCTCCGGCACCTCGAGCGGACTCGTACGTTCCGCCGCGGTGGCGAGGACCGGGTCCGCGTCCGCCAGCATCCGGAGCGCGCTCGGTGGATCGAGCCCCGCCGTCAGCAGGATGGCGAGGCGGTGGACGGTGTCGGCCAGCGCGTCGAGCTCCTCGCCCGGCGCGGCACCCGGGGCGGGGCGCCGAGCCGGCAGGCGCGCGATCACGCGGGCTCCGCCACGAGCCGCCCCCGCCCGCCGAGGCGCAGCCTGCCGAGCTCGACGATCCGCCGCACGCCGTCGCGCCCGCGCTCGACGTGCACGATCGCGTGGATCGCGCTCACGGCCTGCCGCGCGAGGGCCGCATCCGGCCAGCCCGCGAGCGCGCCGAGCGCCTCGAGACGGGCGGGAACGTCGGCGAGGGAGTTGGCGTGCAGCGTGCCGGCCCCGCCATCGTGACCCGTGTTGAGCGCGATGAGCAGCTCGCGCAGCTCGGCCCCGCGGCACTCGCCGACCACGAGCCGGTCGGGGCGCATCCGCAGCGCCTCACGGACGAGACGGTCGAGCCCGATGCCGCCTGCGCCCTCGAGGTTGGGCTGCCGCGCCTCGAGCCGCACCACGTGGGGGTGCGGAACGCGCAGCTCCGCCACGTCCTCGACGAGCACGATGCGCTCGCCGGGCGGCGCGCTCGCGAGGAGGGCGCCGAGCAGGGTGGTCTTGCCCGCGCCCGCCGCGCCCGTCACGAGCACGTTGGCGCGACGCCTCACGAGCTCGTCGGCCGAGGAACGCGTCACGCGGTCGAACATGCCGGCGCGCTCGAGCGCGTCGAGGTCGAGCGCCGCCTCGCGCGGGAGACGGATCGACAGCACCGCGGCATCCGGCGAGACCGGCGGGAGCACGCCGTGCACGCGGATGCCGGCGCCGATCCGCACGTCCGCCGCGGGCGTCGCCTCGTCGAGATGACGGCCGCCCGCCGCCACGAGCCTCACCGCGAGCTCTCGCGCCTCGCCCGCCGGGATGCGGATGCGCGGCTGCGGCTCGGCCCCCGCTCCGCGGTCGATCCACAGCGATCCGTCGGGGTTCACGAACACATCGGTGACGGCGGAGTCGGCGACGTAGGCGGCGAGCGGGCCGAAGATGGCTCGGTCCGGGAGGGCTCGGCCGGGGAGGGCTCGAGGGTCGCGTTCGGACTGCACGGCGTGAGCCTCGCGCCTCCGGCCCGAGCACGGACGCCGTCGCCCCTGATCCGTGGACGCTTGCGCGACGACCGCCCTGTGGGCGAGCGGACGGCCCGGGGCGCGGCGCGAGAGAACCGCGGCATCACGCCGATTAAACGGAGGGGCGGCGCCCAGTTGGGGGGAATTGGGCGCCGCCACAGCAGTGCAACGAATGGGGGGAATCGGGGCACTGCGAGATCCGAGTGGTTACGCTCGGTGGCCAGAGTCTACTGCATGCGGGCCGCGCCGCAACGGGCGATTTCCCCCGTTCGGGTGCCATCTGTCCGCTCGTCGGCCCGCCCGCCACCGCTGGTCGACTCCCGCCCCGCGCGCGGCCGGATCGCGGCCCGGCGTGCGGCTAGGATCGGGACGTTCACCGGAGAATTCCGCGCGACTACCAGGCACAGTCGCGAATCGACACAAGGATGAAGATGTCCCAGAACTCGATCGACAGCCTGCTCACCGAGACCCGCCGCTTCGCGCCGGACCCCGCGTTCGCCGCCAGCCGCGTCGCCGGTCCGGAGCTCTACGAGAGCGCGGCCGCCGACCGCCTCGGCTACTGGGCCGACCGCGCACGTGAGCTGCACTGGCACCGCCCCTTCCAGACGGTGCTCGACTGGAGCGACCCGCCCTTCGCGAAGTGGTTCGCCGACGGGCAGCTCAACGTGGCCTACAACTGCCTCGACCGCCACGTGCTCGCCGGCCTCGGCGACCGCGTCGCCATCCACTGGGAGGGCGAGCCGGGCGACAGCCGCACCATCACCTACGCCGAGCTCACCGCCGAGGTGAAGCGCGCCGCGAACGCCCTCGCCGCGCTCGGCGTCGGCCAGGGCGACCGCGTCGCCATCTACCTGCCGATGATCCCGGAGGCGGTCGTCGCGATGCTCGCCGTCGCCCGGCTCGGCGCCATCCACTCGGTCGTCTTCGGCGGCTTCAGCGCCGAGTCGCTGCGCGCCCGCATCGAGGACGCCGAGGCCAAGCTCGTGATCACCGCCGACGGGGGTTACCGCAAGGGCAAGGTGTTCCCCCTCAAGGCGACCGTCGACACGGCGCTCGAGGGCGAGACGAGCGTCGAGCACGTCGTCGTCGTGAAGCGCGGCGGCAACGAGGTCGCCTGGACCGAGGGCCGCGACCTGTGGTGGGACGAGGCGATGGCGGATGCCGACCTCGACCACGAGGCGCAGGGCTTCGACGCCGAGAGCCCGCTGTTCATCCTCTACACCTCGGGCACGACGGGGAAGCCGAAGGGCATCCTGCACACGAGCGGCGGCTACCTCACGCAGGCCGCGGCGACGCACCACGACGTCTTCGACCTGCACCCCGAGACCGACGTCTACTGGTGCACGGCCGACATCGGCTGGGTCACCGGCCACAGCTATGTCGTCTACGGCCCGCTCGCCAACGGGGCGACCCAGCTCATGTACGAGGGCACGCCCGACACGCCGCATCCCGGCCGCTGGTGGGAGCTCATCCAGAAGTACGGCGTGACGATCCTCTACACGGCGCCCACCGCGATCCGCTCGTTCATGAAGCTCGGCCGGCAGATCCCGCAGCAGTTCGACCTGTCGAGCCTGCGGCTGCTCGGCTCGGTGGGCGAGCCCATCAACCCGGAGGCGTGGGTCTGGTACCGCGACGTGATCGGCGGCGGCGCGACCCCGATCGTCGACACCTGGTGGCAGACCGAGACCGGCGCGATCATGATCTCGGCGCTCCCGGGGGTCACGACCCTCAAGCCGGGAAGCGCGCAGGTGCCGATCCCGGGTGTGACGATCGACATCCTCGCCGACGACGGCACCCGGGTGGACCCGCCGAACGGCGGCCTGCTCACGGTGCGCGAGCCGTGGCCGTCGATGCTGCGCGGCATCTGGGGCGACCCGGAGCGCTTCGTCGAGACCTACTGGGAGAAGTTCCGCGACCAGGGCTGGCGCTACTTCGCGGGCGACGGCGCGCACGTCGACGAGGACGGTGACATCTGGCTGCTCGGCCGCATCGACGACGTCATGAACGTGTCGGGCCACCGCCTGTCGACGACGGAGATCGAGTCGGCGCTCGTCGGCAACCCGATGGTGGCGGAGGCGGCCGTCGTGGGCGCCTCGGACGAGACCACCGGTCAGGCGGTCGTCGCGTTCGTGATCATCAAGCAGTCGCACCGCGAGGAGCACACGGATGACGAGTTCGTGCAGCTGCTGAAGGCGCACGTCGCGCAGGCGATCGGCGCGATCGCCCGGCCGCGCGACATCTTCATCGTGACGGAGCTTCCCAAGACCCGTTCCGGCAAGATCATGCGCCGCCTGCTGCGCGACGTCGCGGAGGGCCGGGCGATCGGCGACACGACGACGCTCGCCGACACCTCCGTCATGCAGACCATCAGCGACAAGCTGCGCGCGGGGGCGACCTCCGAGGACTGACGGCGGTCTCGAGGAGCGTCGCCCCTCCGGGGCGGCGCTCCTCGGCCACCCGAGCAGCGGGCTCGCGTGAGCGCAGCGGGGTCGGCGGACGGGTCGCGAGGCGCTGGCATCGGGACTGGCGGGAGCGGGCCGTCGACAGACGGCACGCGGGGGCATGCGACTCGCGACCCGTCCGCCGATCCCGCGATCCGTGCTCAGGCGAACTCGAGGATGAGCTCCACCTCGACGGGCGCATCCAGCGGCAGCACCGCGACGCCGACGGCGGAGCGCGCGTGCGCCCCGGCGTCACCGAACACCTCGCCCAGCAGCTCGGATGCGCCGTTCACGACCCCCGGCTGCCCCGTGAAGTCGGGTGCGGATGCGACGAAGCCGAGAACCTTGACGACGCGCGTGACGCGGTCGAGGGAGCCGATGACGCTCTCGGCTGCGGCGAGCGCGTTGAGGGCGCAGACGCGCGCGAACTCCTTGGCCTCGTCGGCCCCGACCTCCGCGCCCACCTTGCCGACCGCGGGCAGCACGCCGCCGATCATCGGCAGCTGCCCCGAGGTGTAGACGAGGTTCCCGGTGACCTGGGCGGGCACATAGGCCGCCACGGGTGCCACGACGGGGGGCAGGGCGAGCCCCAGTTCGGCGAGTCGGTCGGCGACGCTCACGCGTGTCCTCCTTCGATGGGGCGCTTGAGATAGGCGACGAGCCCGCCCTCCGGTCCGGTCACGATCTGCACGAGCTCCCAGCCCTGCGCGCCCCAGTTGTTGAGGATGGCGGTGGTGTTGTGGATGAGCAGCGGCGTGGTGAGGTATTCCCAGGTCGGCACTTTTCGGGCTTCCGTTCAGCTATCCGGGAGGAGAGTTCCCGTACCCTGAACCCTATGCCCGCTCAAGGATCCACGGCTAGAAGTCTGCTCGGCGCCGGTCTCGGCCTGCTCGGCTTCAGCGCGATCGCCGGTCTCCTGGTGACCGTCATGGTGGCTCCTGCCATCGCCGTCACCGGCATGACGGCGAACAACTCGATCTCCGTGTTCAAGGAGCTGCCCGACTACATCACGATCGACAAGCAGCACGAGCGCAACACGATCGCCGTCGTCAACGCCGACAGCACCCTCACGACGGTCGCCACCTGGTTCGACCAGAACCGCGAGGAGGTGACCCTCGACCAGATCGACGACGACCTCAAGTGGGCTGCCATCGACGGCGAGGACCGCCGTTTCTACGAGCACGGCGGCGTGGACATGCCGTCCCTCATCCGTGCGGCGATCGGCCAGGCGACCGGCACGAGCGAGTCGGGCGCATCGACGCTCACGATGCAGCTGGTGCGCAACATCCTCGTGCTGCGCGCGGTCAACGACACCTCGCTCAGCGAGGACGAGCGCAAGCAGGCGATCGCGGACGCGACCTACCCGAACCTGAACCGCAAGCTCAAGGAGATGAAGCTCGCGATCGGCATGGAGAAGAAGTACTCCAAGGACGAGATCCTCGCCGGCTACCTCAACATCGTCGGCATGGGCTCGAACACCTACGGCGTGGAGGCCGGTGCGCAGCGCTTCTTCGGGGTTTCCGCGAAGGATGTCACCCCCGCCCAGGCGGCGAGCCTCCTCGCGATCGTGCAGAACCCGGTGAAGAACACCCTCATCTACCCCGACAACTTCGAGCGCAACAAGCACCGCCGCGACGTCATCCTCGGCTGGATGTACACGCAGAAGCACCTCGATAAGGCGCAGTACGAGGAGGCGCTCGCGACCCCCGTCGACGAGACGACGGTCAGCTCGAACCCCCCGAAGAGCGGATGCGCGGTGGCAGCCGTCGAATACCGGCTCCCGTGCGACTACGCGCTCAAGAGCATCTACAACGGTGAGGTGCCCTCCCTGGGAGCCGACCGGGACAAGCAGATCGAGACGTGGCGCAAGGGCGGGCTCACCGTCGTGCTGTCGATCAACGCCGATACCCAAACGACCGCGACGCAGCTCACCCAGCAGTTCGTGCCCCCCGAGGAGGCTCGTTTCCAGGCGGGCGCCGCAGTGGTGAGCGTGCAGGCCGGCACGGGACGCATCATCACCATGGCGCAGAACAAGATCTTCGACGACACCGGCACCGGCGACGCGACGACGACCACCGCCCTCAACCTGACCAGCGACCAGAGCCACGGCGGGTCGCGAGGCTTCCAGCCGGGGTCCACCTACAAGCCGTACACGCTCCTGTCGTTCCTGGCCGCCGGGCACGGCCTCTACGAGACCTTCAACGCGAGCGTGCGATCCGTCCCGATGTCGAAGTTCGTCGACAGCTGCAACGGACCGAACGGAGGCAAGGACTACAAGTTCGGCAACAACTCGAACGAGGGCGGCCGATACAACGTGATCCGCGGCACCGCCGCCTCGGTGAACTCGGTGTTCATCCTGATGGCCACCGAGGTCGACCAGTGCGACACCGCCAAGATGGCCGCATCCATCGGCGTCCATCGAGCCGACGGCAAGGCCGACGGTTCCGATCTGTTCACCAACCCCGCGTGCGTCGTCGGCGGCTGCGACAACAACATCGCACCGCTCACGCAGGCGGCCGCGTACGCGGCGATCGTGAACCACGGCGTCTACTGCTCACCCATCATCATCGATGACATCAAGGATGCCTCCGGCGAGTCGATCGGGGGCCAGGCGACGAACTGTCAGCAGTCGCTCGTGTCGCCGGCTGTGGCGGACACCGCCACCTATGCGATGCAGTCGGTCATGGGCGACTCGGCGCGAGCGTCCGACCCGCACGACGGCACCCCCTACATGGGCAAGACGGGCACGACCAACGACGCGATCCACACCTGGATGGTGGGCTCGTCGCCGCAGGTCGCGACGGCTGTCTGGGTGGGAAACATCGAGGGGAAGCAGAACCTCCGTCGAATCAGCATCAATCGCATGGCCGTGTCGGACCTGCGTCACCGCATCTTCAAGCCGTACGCACAGAAGCTCGACACCTACTTCCCGGGCGGCGCCTTCGCGGCTCCCGACCCTGCGCTGCTGAAGGGCATCCAGGTCACCGTGCCCGACGTGCTGAATCTGACCCCGGAGCAGGCCAAGGCCGCCCTCGACCTCGCGGAGTTCGGCTACGCCGACGGCGGTCAGATGGACTCCGACCTTCCCGCAGGTACGGTCGTCGCGACCAACCCCGCGGGCGGCGCGCAGGTGCCGAAGGGCACCGAGGTCGTGGTCTACACGAGCAACGGCCAAGCGGCGATGGTTCCGGATGTCGTGACACCGAACCAGAACTACAACGACGCCAAGAATCAGCTCCAGACGGCCGGTTTCACGAACGTGACCCAGGTATGTCAGGCCGCACAGCCCGGGGATCCTCCGTCCAGCATCGGCAACGTGACCGCCCAGAGTCCGGCCGCCGGATCGGTCGTGAACAAGGGCATCCAGGTGACGCTGACGGTGCGGAAGCTGACCTGCCCGTGAGTTCTGCGGGGCGCGTGGCCGCCGGCGCACTCGGAGCGACGGCGGCCGCGGGCCTCGCGACCCTCGCGTGGGGCGTGTTCGTGGAGCGCAACCGGTTCACGGTGCGCCACGAGACGCTCCCGGTGCTCGAACCCGACGCACGGCCGATCACGATCCTGCACCTGAGCGACCTGCACATGGCGCCCTGGCAGCGCGCGAAGCAGCACTTCATCCGCTCCCTCGCCGTCTACGAACCCGACCTCGTGATCGACACGGGCGACAACCTCGGCCACGCCGACGGCCTCGTGGGGGTGCAGCGGGCGCTCGAGCCGTTCGCCGGCGCGGCGGGCGTGTTCGTGCACGGCTCGAACGACCACTTCGGACCGGTGCTCAAGAACCCCTTCGGCTACTTCTTCGAGGGGAGCCACGGTCGGGTCAAGCGGGAGCCCGACCTCGACACCGACGCCCTCGACGCCTACCTCGGCGGGCGGCTCGGCTGGTTCGACCTGAACAACGCGGTGCGCGCGATCGAGCTCAAGGGCACGCGCATCGAGCTCATGGGCACGCGCGACGCGCACCGCGGCTGGGACCGGCTCGGCGAGCTGCCCGGGGCGGTGGAGCGGATGCGCGAGGAGGTCGAGTGGTCGACCGACGAGCCGCGGCAGGTGCTCACGATCGGCGTCACGCACGCCCCCTACCGGCGCGTGCTCGACGCCTTCACGAGCCAGGGCGCCGACCTCATCTTCGCCGGGCACACCCACGGCGGGCAGGTGCGCATCCCGGGTCGCCCCGCGCTCGTCACGAACTGCGACATCCCGCACGCGCAGGCGCAGGGGCTCTCGGTGTGGCGGGCGGGCGCCCGCAGCGCGTTCCTCGAGGTCTCGGCGGGTCTCGGCACCTCGATCTACGCCCCGGTGCGCTTCGCGTGCCCGCCCGAGGCGATCGTGCTGACGCTCACACCGGTGGCGGTGGACTGACTCCGCCGCGAAATCGGCTATCCTTGACAGGTTGTCGCTGACAGCACCGGGGTATGGCGCAGCTTGGTAGCGCGCGTCGTTCGGGACGACGAGGCCGCAGGTTCAAATCCTGTTACCCCGACCAGGAATGTGAGGGTCGCCTACGGGCGGCCCTCTCGGGTTTCAGGTGAAGTCGGCGTCGGGCTCGGTGCCGTAGCTGAACTCGAGCTTGGGCCGCCAGCCGCGGTTGAGCACGCCGCCCGACTCCTCGAGGTAGCACGCGCCGCAGAGCGACTCGTAGGTGACCGACTCCCCGTCGATCGCGACCTGGTCGCCGTCGAAGATGAACCGCTCGCCGACACGCCGCCCGTTGAAGACGGCCTTGCGCCCGCAACGGCAGATCGTCTTGAGCTCCTCGAGCGAGTGGGCGATCTCGAGCAGGCGGCGGCTGCCCGGGAACGCGACGGTCTGGAAGTCGGTGCGGATGCCGTACGCGAGCACCGGGATCCCGAGCTGGATCGCGATCCTCAGCAGGTCGTCGACCTGGCCCTCGCTGAGGAACTGCGCCTCGTCGAGCAGCAGGCAGCTGACGTCGCGGCCGGTCTCGTCGACGACCCGCGTCCGCTCGCGCTGGAAGCGGGCGAGCAGGTCCTCGCCGGGCGTGATCGTGAAGTCCACGGGGCGCACGACGCCGAGGCGGGAGACGATCGCGTCCTCGCCCTTCGAGTCGATCGCGGGCTTCGCGAGGAGCACCTCGTGGCCGCGCTCCTCGTAGTTGTAGGCCGCCTGCAGGAGCGCCGTGCTCTTGCCGGAGTTCATGGCTCCGTAGCGGAAGTACAGCTTCGCCACTACTCGAGGTATCCGTCCTCCGCCGCGCGGCGGATCAGCTCTGCCTTCTTGCCCGCGGGTCGCCCGACCTTGGCGTACTTCTCGCGGACGCGGCGCAGGTAGGTCTTGGCGGTCTCGTACTGCACGTTCATGCGCTCGGCGACCGCGACGGTGCTGTAGCCGGAGACGTAGAGCTTGAAGGCCTCCTCCTCGCCGGGGCTGAGCTTCGGCTTGAGATGCTGGAGGGGCGAGGATGCGGTGGCCCGCTCCCGGCCGGCGTCCTCGGGCGCCTCCATCCCCATGACGCGCCGGGCGGCGGCCATCACGGCCGCCATCGGCAGCGACTTCGACAGGAACTCGCTCGCGCCGGCGGCGAACGCCCGGTCGCGTGCCTCGCGGGTGTCGAGGCTGGAGAGCACGACGACCTTCGCCCCGGCGGCACGGCAGGTGCGCACGCGGGCCTCGATCGAGATGGGCTCCTTGAGTTGGAAGTCGATGAAGACGAGGTCGGTGGGGAACGCGGGGCTCTGAACGAGCTCGAGCCAGTTGGCGGCTCCCAGCACGACGTCGAAGTCGGGCGCGTGCCGCTCGATCCAGGTGCTGAGGGTGTCGAGCAGCACCTCGTGATCGTCGAGGATCGCGAGCCGCACGACAGCACCCCCGGTGTCCCCGCGCACCGGGGCAGCACTCATCGTCGGGTTCATGCGATGAGCCTACCGCCGCCGATGTCCCGAATCGGGAGTGCGGGGTCCTCGATCATGTCCCGAATCCGGTCAGAAGAGCGTCGGCTGGAGCGCCGCCGCGGCCGCCGGGCTCAGTTCGGATGCGAGCGCTCCCATCCCCGCCGTTCCGGGGCGGGGATGCGCGCCGGGGGTTCCCGTCGTCGGGTCGAGCCGCGGCCGGTCGAGACCGTGGGCGCGCAGCAGCGGGCGGATGCGCGCGGCCAGCTGCCGGCGGTACCCCTTCGGGGCGTAGGCGCCCGATCCGTAGAGCGCGCGGTAGCGCGGCACGAGCTCGGGGTGGGTGCGGGCGAGCCACGCCGCGAACCACTCCTTCGCGCCGGGGCGCAGGTGCAGCGCGCTGTAGGCGACGCTCGTGGCCCCGGCGTCCGCGATGGTGCCGATGGCGCGCTCCAGGTGCGCGCGGGAGTCGGTGAGGTAGGGCAGCACGGGCATGAGGAACACGGCACACGGCAGGCCGGCCTCCCGCACGGCCTTCACCGTCGCGAGCCGCGCGGCCGTGCTGGGGGCGCCCGGCTCGATGGAGCGCTGCAGCTCGTCGTCGTAGACTGCGATCGACATCGCGGTCTCGACGGGCACCCGCTCGGCCGCCGCCTGGAGCAACGGGATGTCGCGACGCAGGAGCGTGCCCTTGGTGAGGATGCTGAGCGGGGTGCCGGAAGCCGCGAGCGCCGCGATGATCCCCGGCATGAGCCGGTAGCGGCCCTCCGCCCGCTGGTACGGGTCGGTGTTGGTGCCGAGCGCCACGTTGGGTCGCTGCCAGCCGGGGCGTGCGAGCTCCCGTTCGAGCACCTCCACGAGGTTCACCTTGACCACGATCTGGGTGTCGAAGTCGCGTCCCGCGTCGAGGTCGAGATAGGTGTGCGTCTGCCGGGCGAAGCAGAAGACGCACTGGTGGCTGCAGCCCCGGTACGGGTTGATCGTCCACCCGAAGGGCAGCGCCTTCGACGCGCCCGGCACGTGGTTGAGCGCGGACTTGGCGAGCACCTCGTGGAAGGTGAGGCCCGCGAACTCGGGGGTCTGAACCGAGCGGACGAGGTTGTTGAGCCGCGCGAGCCCGGGCAGGGCGTCGTCGCGCTCGACGCCCAGCTCCTGCCCGCTCCACCTCATCCCGACATTCGAACACATGTTCGATGGATCGTCAAGCGGCCGAGAGCGTGAGCTCCGCCCCCGACCAGCGGCGGCGCAACCACCGGTCGTGACTCGCGACGACCACGGCGCCGGGATAGCCGCCGAGCGCATCCTCCAGCTCGGTCGCGAGCGCGAGCGACAGGTGGTTGGTGGGCTCGTCCAGCAGGAACACGTGCGGCGGCCGCGCCACGATGAGCGCGAGCGCCGTCCGTCGCTGCTGGCCGATCGAGAGGCGCCCGACCGGCCGGTCGAGGTCGCGGGGCGCGAGCAGGCCCAGGCTCTCGAGCGGCAGCTCGGCCGCCCGGCGCTCCCCCAGGGCGCGCTCGTACAGCTCGCGCGGGGTGCGCGCCGCATCCGCCCAGCGCACGTCCTGGTCGAGCACCGCGACGCGCAGTCCCTTGCGCCGTCGCACGCGGCCCGCATCCGGCGGGATGCGTCCGGCGAGCAGGCCGAGCAGCGTCGACTTGCCTGCGCCGTTCGGCCCCGTCACGAGCAGCCGCGCGTCGGGTGCGAGCTCGAGCTCGGCGAGGGCGAGCCGCCCGTCGACGCGCGCGCCGTCGACCTCGAGGAGCGGCTCGTCGCCGTCCAGCAGATGCGAGCCGGCGGGGATGCCGGCGAAGCTCAGCAGGGGCGGCGGTTCGCCCACCCGCGCGTCGCGGAGGTCGTCGAGCCGTACCGCCGCGTTCCGGATGCGACGCGCCACCTGCTGCTGGTGGTGGTCGGCCTTGAAGTCGTAGCCCATCTTCTCGTTGTCGCGACGGGCGCGGCCCGGGGCCAGCTCGCGCGCCGTCACGGCGACGGCGTGCTCGAGGCGCGCCTCCTCGCGCCCCTCCTCCGCGAAGCGCGCCTCCCAGCGGGCTCGCTCGGCGGTCTTCGCGGCCAGGTAGTCGGTGTAGCCGCCCCCGTAGCGCGTCACCCCCTCGGATGCGGCGGGGTCGATGTCGACGAGCCCCGTCGCGACCTCGTCGAGGAAGGCCCGGTCGTGGCTCGCGAAGAGCACCGGGCCCCGCCAGGCGCGCAGCCGGCCCGCGAGGAAGCCGACCGCGGCGTCGTCGAGGTGGTTGGTGGGCTCGTCGAGCAGCAGGGCGTCGGGCCGCGCGAGCAGCAGCGCCGCGAGCGCGACGCGGCTGCGCTGGCCCCCCGAGACCTCGCCGACGGGGCGGTCGAGCGGCAGGTGGCCGACGCCGAGCCCGTCGAGCAGCTCGTCGCGGCGTGCGTCGAGGGTCCACAGCTCCGCCGCATCCGCGGCCTCGAGCAGGGCTGCGTAGCGGTCGGCGGCCCCGGGGTCGTCGCCGGCGAGCGCCTCCCCGGCCGCCGCGAGATCGCGTTCGAGAGCGCGCAGCCCGCCGAGCTCGGCCTCGAGGATCGCGGCGAGGGGCGCATCCGGGTCGGTGCGCACCTCCTGCCGCAGCAGGGCGGTGGCGTCGGGCCGCTCGACGCGCCCCGCGTCCGGCTCGAGCTCGCCCGCGAGCACGCCGAGCAGCGTCGACTTGCCGGCGCCGTTCTCGCCGAGGAGCCCGACCCGCTGGCCGGGGCTCACGGTGAGGGAGAGGTCGGCGAACACGCGACGGTCGCCGAAGGAGACACCGACGCCGTCGGCGCGCAGCACGGAGGAAGGGGTGAAGGTGTATCGCAAGGAGGCTGTCCGATCGCTCGCCCCTCGGATGCGAGGGGAGACGAACCCCCGCCGGGCGCACGCCACGGACGCGGGGATGGTCGGAGCTACAGCTTCACGGGGGTCGAGGTTACACGCCCATCCCCGCGAGCGCTACCCGATCCGGCGAGCGCGGCCCCCGCGGCGACAGCGCTCGCCGGATCGGGTGGCGCTCGCGGGAGCGAGGGGTCAGACGGCGAGGCCGAGCGCGGCGGCGGTGTCCGCGAGCTCCTCGGCGGCCCTCTTCGGGGTGTCGGACAGCTTCGTGCCGTAGGACGGGATCATCCTCGTGAGGCTCGGCTTCCACCCGTCGATCCGATCGGGGAAGCAGGTCGCGAGCACGTCGAGCATGATCGGCACGGCCGTCGAGGCGCCCGGCGAGGCGCCGAGCAGCCCCGCGATGGTGCCGTCGCCGCCCGAGACGACCTCGGTGCCGAACTGGATGACGGCCTTGCCATCCGGGCCCTTCTTCATGATCTGCACCCGCTGGCCGGCGGTGATGCGGTACCAGTCGCCCTGCTCCGCCTTGGGCGCGAACTGCTGCAGCACGGAGTGCTGCTTCGCCCGCGACGCGAGCAGCTCGGTCACCAGGTACCAGACGAGATCGAGGTTCTTGAGACCCGCGCCGACCATCGTGCCGAGGTTGTGCCAGCGGATGGACGCGAACAGGTCGAGCCACGAGCCCGTCTTGAGGAACTTGGGGGTGAAACCCGCGTACGGCCCGAACAGCAGGCTCGCCTGGCCGTCGACGACACGGGTGTCGAGGTGCGGCACCGACATCGGAGGGGCGCCGACGGACGCCTTCCCGTACACCTTGCCCTGGTGCCTGGCCACGATCTCGGGCTTGTCGGTGCGCAGGAACTGGCCGCTGATGGGGAAGCCGCCGTAGCCGCGGATCTCCCGGATGCCGGAGCGCTGCAGCAGGTGCAGCGCCGCGCCGCCCGCGCCGACGAACACGAAGCGCGCCGTCAGCTCGAACGGGGTGCCGCCGACCACGTGGCGGCCCGAGACGCGCCAGGTGCCGTCCTTCAGCCGCTTGAGGCCGGTGACCTTGCGTGAGGTGTGCAGGGTCGCTCCGCGGGCGACGAGGCCCTCGACGAGGTTCTCGGTCAGCGCACCGAAGTCGACATCCGATCCGCCGACGATGCGGGTCGCGGCGAGGGGCTCGCTCTTCTTGCGACCCGGGATGAGCAGCGGCGCCCACTGGCGGATGACACGCGCGTCCTCCGTGAACTCGAGGCCGGGGAACAGGGGGTGGTCCTTGAGCGCCTCGTAGCGCTTGCGCAAGTACTCGACGTTCGCCTCACCCCACACGAAGCTGAGGTGCGGCACGGGGTTGATGAAGCGGGTCGGCTCGGGCAGCATGCCCTCCGACACGAGGTGCGACCAGTACTGCCGCGACACCTGGAACTGCTCGTTGACCTTGACGGCGTTGGTGATGTCGATGACGCCGTTCTTCTCCGGCGTGTAGTTGAGCTCGCACAGCGCGGAGTGGCCGGTTCCCGCGTTGTTCCACGGGTTGGACGACTCCTGTGCGACCTCGGGCAGGGCTTCGAGGATGGTGATCGACCAGTCGGGCTCGAGCTGCTGCAGCAGCGAGCCGAGGGTGGCGCTCATCACTCCGCCGCCGATGAGGACGACGTCGACGGGTTCAGACACGACGTACATCCTATGTCGACGCCCGGGAGCCTCTCGGGTCGGAGGTCCTACGGGATGCTCACCCGGCCGACGCGACCAGCCTGCTCGCGGCGAGCTCCGCGAGCTGCACCGCGTTGAGGGCGGCACCCTTGCGGAGGTTGTCGTTCGAGATGAAGAGCGCGAGGCCCTTGCCGTCCGGAACCGACTGGTCCTGACGGATGCGGCCCACGAAGCTCGGGTCCTGGCCGGCCGCCTCGAGCGGGTTGGGCACGTCGGCGAGCTGCACGCCGGGCGCCTCCGCGAGCAGCTCGCGGGCGCGCTCGGGGCTGAGCGCGTCGCGGAAGCTCGCGTTGATCGACAGCGAGTGGCCCGTGAACACGGGCACGCGCACGCAGGTGCCCGAGACGAGCAGCTCGGGGAGCTCGAGGATCTTCCGCGACTCGTTGCGCAGCTTCTTCTCCTCGTCGGTCTCCCCCAGGCCGTCGTCGACGATCGAGCCCGCGACGGGGACGACGTTGAAGGCGATGTTGCGCGGGAACTTCACGGGAGCGGGCAGCTCGACGGCGGCGCCGTCGTGCACGAGACCGATCGCATCCTGGGCGACCGCGGCCTCCGCCTGCGAGAGCAGCTCCTCGCCGCCGGCGAGCCCGGCGCCCGAGACCGCCTGGTAGGTGGACACGACGAGCCGCTCGAGGCCGGCCTCCGCGTCGAGCACCTTGAGCACCGGCATCGCGGCCATCGTCGTGCAGTTCGGGTTCGCGACGATGCCCTTGACGGCCTCGTCGAGGGCGTGCGGGTTGACCTCGGAGACGACGAGCGGCACCTCGGGGTCCATGCGCCAGGCGCTCGAGTTGTCGATCACGAGCACGCCGGCCGCGGCGAAGCGCGGGGCCTGCACCTTCGACATGGTGGCACCGGCCGAGAAGATCGCGACGTCGAGGCCCGTCGGGTCGGCCGTGGCGGCGTCCTCCACCACGATCTCCTCGCCGCGGAACGGGAGGGTCGTGCCGGCGCTGCGCTCCGACGCGAAGAAGCGGATCTCGGCGATCGGGAAGTCGCGCTCCACGAGGAGGCGGCGCACGACGGCGCCGACCTGGCCGGTGGCGCCGACGACGCCGAGACGGATGCCCTGGGTGCTCATCCCGCCATCGTACCGGCGAGCGGATGCCGTGACCGGTCCGCGAGGGGGCGCCGGCGGGCGGTCGCCGTCCCGCGTCAGGGGTGCACGGTGTCGTTCGGGTCGACGTGCAGCTCGTGCACGTGCAGCTCGGCGTCGACGGCGCGGATGCCGACGCGGCCGAGCAGGTGGGGCAGGCGGTCGTCGTGGTCGAGCACGTGCGCGCCGTCGAGCTCCACCGAGAGGCGGGATCCGTCGGCGTGCACGACGAGCCGGTGCGGGGCACCGGGCGCGAGCGGCTCCGCGAACGGGCACTCGGCGAGCACCCGTTCGTCGTAGCCGTGCCGCGCGAGCACCACCCGATCGGGGTGGAGCTGCACCGAGTAGCCGAGCAGGAAGTGGATGCCGAGCCGCGTGTCGTCGCCCTCGCCGCCCTCCGAGAGCTCGCTCGCCCGCAGCAGCAGGTCCGCGTGGCCGCCCGGGCGCGCGGCGAGCGAGAGCTCGGCGGCGACGGTGAGGTCGTCGTAGACGCCCTCCGTGACGGTCCGCTTGTCGAAGCCGGATGCGGTGAGCGGGCCGAGGCGCGCCGCACCTCCCGCGAGGGCGGCATCCGTGACCGTCACGAGGGTCAGCACGGGGCGCCCCGCGCGCGCCTCGACGGTGAGCGTGCGCACGCCGTCCGCTCCCCCGGTCGCGGCGGCGGCCGGGGGCAGCGGAACGCGCAGGACCCGGCGGAGGCCCGGCACGCGGACCGCGCGTCCCTCCTGTCCGTCGAGACCCAGCACGAGCTCGTCGCCCTCCCGGAACGCCCCGGTGAGGTGGACGACCGGCTCGAGGTCCCGCTGCAGGTGCAGGCGGTAGTCGAGCCGTGTGCCCGGGCCGAGCGCGACGGAGTCGTAGACGGCATCGGGCGTCTCGCGCACGAGCTCGGTCGCCCCGGGCGAGAGCGTGGCCCAGAAGCGCCCGGGGACCGGCACGACCGCCCGGCGGTCGGCATCCGCCTCCGTCGCCGCGGTCGCGGCGCAGTGCCCGACGCGCACCTCCCCGAGCACCCGGATGCGGAAGACGCCGGGTGCCGCGTACGGCGCCGCGAACTGGTGCCGGCCGTCGACCGCGAGCCGCAGCTCGCCCTCCGCCACCACGACGCGCCAGCAGTGCAGCGCGTCGTGCGCGAACGACGCCGGCAGCGCGGCGCGGTCGAGCTCGACGGCTCCCGACGAGGCGACGACGGCACCCGACGAGGCGACGACGGCACCCGATGCGCGATCCACGCGCAGCTCGACGGAGCCGCCATCCCCCTCGAGCGCGAGCCCCCAGCCGTCGGCGCCCGCCTCGGGCGTGAGGTTGAGCTCGGCGGTCACGACGGGGCCGAGCGCGGGCGACAGCCTGTCGGTCCACACCGCATCCGGCGCCGCAGGTACTGGCGCGGAGGTCGACGGCCCGAGCACCTGGATCGTGCGGTCGTTCGCGACCTGCCGGTCGAGGTCGAGATCGCGCGAGGCATCCGGGTTGAGGTTGTGGTACACGAGGTAGGTCGAGACGAGGTCGGGTCCGCGCACGCTGCTGCTGTGGCCCAGCCCCGTCGTCGGCCCCTCCGTGCTCACGAGCACCGGGTTCAGGGGATCGCTCCGCCAGCCCCGCAGGGGGTCGTCGCTGAACGCGGCGTCGATGCGGTAGCCCGGGCTCAGGTAGTGGTTGCCGGTGAGCGTCATGACGTAGCCGTCGCCGCGGCGGGTGACGAACGGGCCCTCGGTCCAGCCGTTCATGTGCACCCCCGTGAGCACGGGTTCGCCGAACTCGGTGGGAGAGGGCATCTCGCAGCCCCAGATGCCCTCGTCGCCCGCCCAGTAGAAATACCAGCGGCCGTCGTCGTCGATGAGCACGTTGCCGTCGATCGCGTGCCCGACGTTGCCGGTGATCGCTCGGAAGGGTCCCGTGGGAGCATCCGCACGGAGGACGCGGTGCCCGTGCCCGGAGGGCGAGGTGTACATGAGGAAGGCGCCGTCGGCGTACACGACCTCGGGGGCGAAGGGCACGAGGCCCGGGAACTCATCGGGCGCGATCGTCGGCCCCTCGAGCGTCCACGAGATGAGGTCGTCGGAGCTCCAGCACCGCACATCCGGGTTCGTCCCGTAGAGGTAGTACCGCCCGTCGTGCCGCAGCACGAACGGATCGGCGAAGTCGCCGTCGCGGGCGATGGGGTTGCGATAGAGGGGCACGGTCATCCCTTGATCCCGCTGAACGCGAAGGACTCGACGAAGTAGCGCTGCATGACGGTGAACAGGAGGATGACCGGGAGCACCGCGATCACGGAGGCGGTCATGATCATCGGGTAGTCGGTCTGGTCCTTGTAGTAGGAGCTCATCGAGGCGATGACGAGCTGCACGGTGGAGTTCTCGGGCGAGTTGGTGAAGATGAGCGGCCCGATGTAGTCGTTCCAGGTCGCCATGAACACGATGATCACGTTCGCCGCGATGGCCGGCTTGCACAGCGGCAGGAAGATGCTCCAGTAGATCCGCAGGTATCCGGCGCCGTCGAGCTTGGCCGCCTCGAGCAGCTCGGAGGCGAGGCCCAGCATGTACTGCCGCAGGAAGAAGATCATCGTGACGTTGCCGAGCAGTCCGGGCACGATGAGCGGCAGCAGGGTGTCGATCCAGCCGAGCTGCACGAAGACCAGGAACTGCGGGATGATCAGCACCACGAGCGGGATCATGATCGTCGCGAGCAGCGCGACGAAGATCGTGCGCTTGTGGGGGAAGTCGAGCTTCGCGAAGGCGAAGGCCGCCATCGTGGACGAGAAGGTGCCGACCGTGACCACGAGCACGGTCACGATGACGCTGTTGAGCAGCCCGACGGCGAGCGGCGCGACATCCCACACCTCGAGGTAGTTCGCCCAGTCGATCGGATCGGGGATCCACTGCGGCGGGAACTCGAAGACGAGCCGCGACTCCTTGAGCGAGGTCGACACCATCCAGAGGAACGGCAGCACCATCGTGAGCGCGCCGAGCAGCATGAGCGCGAAGGCGACGACGGTCCCCGTGCGGCGCGCTGCGGTGTTGGTCCGAGCCACGGTCACTCCCCCTCGTAGACCCAGCGCCGGGAGAGCCGGAACTGCACGAGCGTGAGCACCAGCACGACGAGGGCGAAGAAGAAGGCGGCGGCCGAGGCGAGCCCCAGCTGACCCGATCCGAACGCCTTCTGCCAGATGTAGTAGGTGATGGTCGCGGCGCTGTACTCGCGGCCGCCGTCCGAGGTGAACAGCTGCACCTCGACGAAGGTCTGCAGCGAGCCGATCATGCCGACGACGGTGAGGAAGAAGATGCTCGGCGTCAGCAGCGGCAGAGTGATCTGGAAGAACATCCGCACCGGCGAGGCCCCGTCGAGGCGCGCCGCCTCGTAGTAGACGTCGGGGATGTTCTTGAGCGCGGCGAGCATGTAGATCGAGGTGATCCCGATCATCTTCCAGATGATCATGATGACGATGGTGGGCTTGATCCACGCGGGGTCGCCGAGCCAGTCGGGGCCCTGGATGCCGACGGCGGCGAGCGCCTGGTTCACGAGCCCGTACTGGTAGTTGAAGATCCACTTCCAGAGCACCACGAGCGCCACGATCGACGACACGTAGGGCAGCAGGAACAGCACCCGGAACAGGGTGCTGCCGGGGGTGCGCCGGTGGCTGCCGAGCGCGAACAGGATCCCGAACAGCAGGTAGAACGGGATCGGGATGAGCATGTAGAGCGTGTTGCCCGCAGCGATCCAGAAGTACTTGTCGCCGAGGAACTCGGCGAAGTTGTCGAGCCCCACGAAGTCGCGGGTGTCGCGGATCGAGTTCCAGTCGGTGAAGCTCGCGAACACCGCGATCCCCACGGGGACGAGCGAGAACAGGATCACCTGGAGCGCGATGGGGGTGACGAACGCGAGTCCCCAGGCGCGCTCGCGGCGGTTGATGCGCCGGGAGCGGAGGGCGGTCGTGGGCATCGAGGGAAACCTCCTGCAGGGGGCGGGGTGCGCGATCCTGGACCGCGCACCCCGCCGGGTTCGGCGAGCCTACTTCTTCTGCTGCTCGGCGATGCCCTTGTCGAGCAGGTCCTGCATCTCCTGCTGGACGGATGCCGTGTACTCGGCCGCCGTCTGCTGGCCCGACTGGACGCTCGCCAGGTTGGAGTTGAAGAGCGTGAACCAGTCGCTGTTGAAGGTGTAGGTCTGCGTGGCGCGCCGGCCGTAGTCCTCGAGGATGCGGATGAACTCCTGCTTGTTGGCCGGCGGCTTGCCGGTGTTCAGCCACTCGTCCTTCGCCATGTCGATGAGGTTCGGGATGGCCTGCCCCTTCTCGATGTTGGTGCGCTGGGCGTCCTCGTTGAAGGCCAGGAAGGCGGCGAGGTTGGAGGCGGCCTCCTGGTGCTTGCTGCTCTTCGCGACCGCGAAGCCGATGCCGCCGTACCAGATCGCCTCCTTGCCGGTCTTCGGGCTCACGGGCCAAGGCATGATGTCCCAGGTGAACTTCGCGTCGTTCCAGAGGCCGCCCTGCGCCCACGTTCCGACGCCCGTCATCGCGAGCTTGCCGCTCACGAAGCGGTCGTAGTCGCCCTGCGAGCTGAGCTCCTCGGGGCTGGGCGCGACGCCGTCGACCAGGTTGAGGTCGGCGACCCACTGGAGCGCGTCGACGAACGCCGGGTCCGTGACGGTCACCTTCGTGTGGTCGGCGTTCAGCCAGTCTCCGCCGTTCGACCAGACCGCGGCCTCGAGGGAGTAGGGGCCGGATCCGTAGACCTTGTCGGCGCCCTCGCCGCTCGTGAGCTTCTTGGCGGCGGCGGCGTACTCGTCCCAGGTCCACGGCTTGTCGTCCGTCGGGGCGGTGATGCCGGCGGCGTCGAACATGTCCTTGTTGTAGGCGAGGCCGAAGGCGCTGATGTCCTTGGGCAGCCCGTACACGGCGCCCTTGCCGGGCGTCGTGCCGTCGTAGCGGTACATGTCGATCGCCTTGGCCCAGACGTTGGCCGGGTCGAAGAGCTCGTTGTCGTCGACGAAGGAGCTGAGGTCGGAGATGATGCCCGCGTCGGCGTAGGGCATGACCTTCTCGGGCTGGAGGTAGAAGACGTCGGGGGTCTTCTTGCTCGCGATCATCGTCTGGAGCTTGGTGGCGAAGTCGCCCGCGGGCACCGTGACGTAGTCGACCGTGACGTCGGGGTACTTGTCCTCGTACTGGCCGATCATCGTCTTGAAGGTCGCGATCTCCTCGTCGGAGCCCCACCCCATGAAGGTGATGGTCTGCTTGCCGGAGTCGGCGGGTGCGCTGCAGCCGCTCATCACGAGCGCTGCGGCGGCGACCGCGGCGACGGCGGCGGCGATGCTGCGTTTGGTCATGTCTGTCTCCTCTGTGGCGGAACCCCGACGATCGCTTGTCGGTGCGGAGCGAGTCGGTCGTCGTCGACCGATGGGGGTTCCGGTTGTCGTGGACGCTAATCTATAGCGCTGTAAATGTCAACGAAGGCCGCCGTGGATCGCGGACCCTAGGATGTGCGCATGGCATCGGGCAGCAGATCGGGGGGGCGCGTCCGCCTCAAGGACGTCGCCGATCGCGCGGGCGTGTCGATGAAGACCGTCTCCAACGTCGTGCACGACTACGAGTTCGTCTCCCCGCGCATGCGGGAGCGCGTGCAGACCGCGATCGACGAGCTCGGCTACCGGCCGAATCTCACCGCACGGCGACTGGCGACGGGGAAGACGAGCATGATCGCGCTCGCCCTCCCCGTGGTCGACCAGCCGTACTACGCCGAGATCGCGCGCTACATCGGCGAGGAGGCCGAGCGTCGCGGCTACCGGATCATCGTCGAGCAGACCCTCAACGACGTCGAGGCCGAGCGCGCCGTCATCCGGGACCGCGAGGAGGGGCTCGTCGACGGCGTGATCTTCCATCCCGTGCGGATCGGCACGCTCGAGATCGCGCGGCTTCGCCCCGAGACCCCGATCGTGCTCCTCGGCGAGGCGGCGCGCCCGCTCACCACCGATCACGTGATGATCGACAACGCCCAGGCGGCCAGGGACGGGGTCGAGCTGCTGCTCGCCGAGAAGCGGACGCGGATCGCCTTCCTCGCGGACGTCCGCGGCGACATCACCGAGTCGACCCAGCTGCGGCTGCTCGGCTACCAGGAGGCGCTCCTCGCCGCGGGGATCCGCCCCGATCCCGAGCTCGTGCTGCAGAGCGACGGCTTCACGATCGAGGACGGCGTGGCGGCGATCGCCGCTGCGATCGAGCGCGGACTCCACTTCGACGCGGTGCTCTGCCGCGACGACACCTTCGCGATGGCGGCGCTGCGCGCCCTGCGCGTGGCCGGACGCTCGGTGCCCGAGGAGGTCTCCGTGCTCGGATGGGATGACACGGTGCTCGCGCACTCCAGCACCCCCGCGCTCTCCGCGATCTCCCCCGACAAGCTCGCGATCGCCACGACCGCTCTCGACCTGCTCGAGGACCGCATGAAGGGCTACGGCGGAACGGGTCGCCATCGCCTCGCGCCGTACTCGGTCATCGAGCGCGGCACCACTGCCGTTTTACAGCGCTAGAGATTGTGCCTATGCTTCACGCATGACCGATCCCCTGCCGCAGGCGAGCACCCAGGACGGCCGCTACCCGCGCCCCCAGCTCCTGCGCCCGCACTGGGCCGACCTCACCGGCACCTGGGCGTTCGCGTTCGATGACGGCGACGACGGCCTCGCCCTCGGCTGGGCCCACCGCCCCGAAGCGATCTCGGGCACGATCACCGTGCCGTTCCCGCCCGAATCCGAGGCCTCCGGCGTGCACGACCAGGGGTACCACCGCATCCTCTGGTACCGCCGCACCGTGGGCGCCGACGAGATCGCCGCCGCCGGCCACGCCCCCGGCCGCCGACTCGTGCTGCACCTCGGCGCCGTCGACTACCGCGCCGATGTCTGGGTCGACGGATCGCACCTGGCCCGTCACGAGGGCGGCCACACGCCGTTCTCGGTGGAGCTGCCCGGCGACGGCCCGTTCGAGCTCGTCGTGCGCGCCGAGGACGACCCGCACGACCTCTCGCAACCGCGCGGCAAGCAGGACTGGGAGCGCGAGCCGCACGTCATCTGGTACCCGCGCACGAGCGGCATCTGGCAGCCCGTCTGGCTGGAGTCCGTGCCGCCGCAGCGCATCGTGCGCCTCGGCTGGCAGCAGAGCATCGCCCGCGCCGAGGTCGCCCTCGCGCTCGACCTCGCGGCGCCGCCCGCGCCGGGCACGCGGGCCCGCATCCGGCTCACCCTCGACGGCGAGCTGCTGGCCGAGCACACCGCCCTGCTCACGCGCACCGACTCGGTGGTGCGGGTCGCCGTCGACGCCCTGCGCAACGGCCAGGCGCTCGGCGACCACCTCTGGTCGCCCGAGCGGCCGACCCTCGTCGACGCGGAGGTCGAGCTGACCGCGCCGGGGCACGAGCCCGACCGGGTGGCGTCCTACCTCGGCTTCCGCGACGTCGGAGAGGCCGACGGACGGTTCCTCCTCAACGGCCTCCCCCACGTCGTGCGGGGGGTGCTCTCCCAGGGCTACTGGCCGTCCTCCCACCTCGCGGCGCCGGATGCCGACGCCCTCCGCGCCGAGGTCGAGCTCGTCAAGGAGCTCGGCTTCACGACCGTGCGCGTGCACCAGAAGATCGAGGACCCCCGCTTCCTGTACTGGGCAGACCGCCTGGGCCTGCTCGTGTGGGAGGAGATGCCGAGCGCCTACGAGTTCACGGACGCCTCCGCCTCCCGCCTCGTGCGCGAGTGGATCGAGGTGGTGCGGCGCGACTCCTCCCACCCCTCCGTCGTCGCGTGGGTGCCGCTCAACGAGAGCTGGGGCGTGCAGCACATCGCCGGCGACGAGCGCCAGCGGGCGCTCAGCCGCACCCTCTACCACCTCACCAAGACACTCGACGAGACGCGCCCCGTGATCTCCAACGACGGCTGGGAGCACACGCGCTCGGACCTGCTGACCGTGCACGACTACCAGAACGACCCGGCGCGGCTTCAGGCCTCCTACGCGACGGCCGACGGCGCCCGGCGGAGCCTCACGGGGGCCGCCCCCAACGGCCGGCAGACCTTCGTCGGCACGGCCGAGGAGACCGAGTCGACCGGCGCGAAGCCCATGATCCTCAGCGAGTTCGGCGGGGTGAGCGTCCGCCGGCGTGAGCCCGGATCGTGGGGATACCGCCTCGTCTCGTCGAACGACGACCTCGAGCGGCACCTCACGGCACTGTTCGCCGCCGTGCACGGCAGCGAGGGGCTCGCCGGGTGGTGCTACACCCAGCTCACCGACACCGCGCAGGAGACCAACGGCCTCACCGACGCGCGGCGCGTGCCGAAGCTCCCGGCGGAGCGCATCCGCGCGATCGTGCAGGGCTCCTCCGACCGGCGAACCGACGAACCGGAGCTCGACGGCTGACGCGCGGCCCCGATCCGTCGGCCGACCCCAGGCCGGCGAACTCGGGTCGTCGCCCTCCGCACCCGACCCCAGCGTTCCGATCCGGGGAGGACGGATGACACCTTCGGGCACTACTCTGACCTCACAACACCCGAAGGAGTGAGACGTGGGCTTCATCCAGGCATTCACCGGCGCCGTGGGCGGCATGTTCGCCGACCAGTGGATCGACTTCTTCACCGTGCCGAACGTGCAGCCGACCGCCGCACTGTTCCCCGCGGTGAAGCAGGAGACCAACGCGGGGCGCGGATCCAACACCAAGGGATCCGAGCACATCATCACGAACGGCTCCAAGATCGTGGTGCCCGAGGGCTACGGCCTCATCACCATGCAGGACGGCGAGATCACCGGCTTCGTCGCCGAGGCGGGCGGCTACACCTGGCAGTCGGACGACGTCAACAGCCAGTCGTTCTTCGCGGGCAACGGATTCCTCAGCCCCGTCATCAAGCAGAGCTGGGAGCGCTTCAAGCGGGGCGGCATCCCCGGCTCGCAGCAGGCCGCCTTCTACGTGAGCCTCAAGGAGCTGCCGAACAACCGCTTCGGCACCCAGAGCGAGATCTACTGGGACGACGCCTGGCTCGGCACGCAGGTGGGCGCGCTCACCCGCGGCTCGTACACGCTGCGCATCGTCGACCCGATCCTGTTCATCAAGAACTTCGTGCCCGCCACCTACCTCACGGGCGCCCAGGTCTTCGACTTCACCGACATGAACAACGACGCGGCGACGCAGCTGTTCAACGAGGTCGTCTCGGCGCTCGCGCCCGCGTTCTCCAAGTACACGAACGACCCCTCGCGCACCCGCATCACCCAGATCCAGTCGGACTCCCTCGGCTTCGCGAAGAGCCTCGCCGAGGCCGTCGAGGAGGGCTACTCCTGGCGGGCCAACCGCGGTCTCGAGATCGTGTCCACCGCGATCGTCTCGATCGAGTACGACGCCGACACCACCGAGCTGCTGTCGAAGGTCAAGCGCGCCGATGCGCTGTCGGGCGCCCGCGGCAACTCGAACCTGCAGGCCTCGGTCGCGCAGGGCATCGAGTCGGCGGGGGCCGAGGGCGGCGGCGCCGGCATCCTCGGCGTCGGCATGGCGGCCGGATCGCTCGGCGGTCTCGCGGGGCTGCAGCAGCCCGTCGGAGCGGCCCCGACCGCGCCCGCGGCCGCCGCCCCGGCAGCCGACGACCCGGTCGCGAAGCTCACGCAGGCGAAGCAGATGCTCGACGCGGGCCTCATCACCCAGGAGGACTACGACGCCCTCAAGGCGAAGGTCCTCGGCGGCTAGCCGTCACCCTCGGCGATGAGCGACCCCTCGAACACGCCGCAGCAGCCCGTGCCGCCGGTGCCCCCGGCGGCGCAGGCCGCTGCGCCGAACCCGGCCCCGGCATCCGCTACGCCGCCGGCAGCCGATGCGCCCGCATCAGCTGCGCCCGCGGTTCCCGCCGTGCCGCAGGAGCTGGCCGACGCCCTCCAGCAGGACGGGCCCATCGACAGCTCCAACGCCAAGGGCGACGGGCTCACCAAGTGCCCGCGCTGCGGCTCGGCCGAGATCGGCCCCGTGCCGGGCACCGACCACCTGCGCTGCGCGTACTGCCGCTACGAGTGGGTCGCCGCCAACTTCATGGCGAGCGTCGGCTTCGACTCCCCCATCGACCAGCTGCACGGCACCGTCGTCACGACGGGCGTCGGCGACATCGACCGGAACGCGTCGAACATCATCACGCTCAAGTGCCAGGGCTGCGGGGCCGAGGTCGTCGTCAACACCGAGAGCCAGCTGCAGGCCCGCTGCCACTGGTGCCGGCAGGTGCTCTCGCAGCAGACGCAGATCCCGAACGGCGCGGTGCCGGATGCGGTGCTCCCCTTCCACCTCACCCACGAGCAGGCCGTCGAGCAGGTGCGCAAGTTCGCCTCCCGCCGCCGGATGTTCGCGCTCAAGCGGTTCAAGCAGGAGTTCGTCCCCGAGAACGTGGTGGGCGTCTACATGCCGTACCTGCTCGTCGACGGCAACGCGCACGCCAAGATCGACGGCTTCGGCGAGATCAAGACCCGCCAGTACCAGCGCGGCTCCGACAACAACAAGACCACCTACTACGACGCCGACGTCTACCGGGTCGGACGGGACTTCGACTTCACCGTCGACGACCTCACGATCGAGTCGTCCTCGGCGCGCGCCAACCAGAACACCAAGCAGAACACGAACAACGTGATCAACACGATCCTGCCGTTCGACACCAAGAACTCCGTGGCATACGACGCCAACTACATGGGCAGCTTCACCTCCGAGAAGCGCGACCTCGACGTCGACCAGGTCATGCCGGTCGCCCGCAGCCAGATGCTCAGCATCGCCCGGCAGAAGGCGACCGAGACGACCAACTACGACCGCGGCATCCGCTGGGAGTCCGAGCAGTTGGAGCTCAAGGGCACCCGCTGGGTCTCGGTGCTGCTGCCGGTGTGGCTCTACTCGTACTACGAGAAGAAGTCCGACGGCAGCGCCTTCCTGCACTACATCGCCGTCAACGGCCGCACCGGCGAGACCATGGGCAGCATCCCGGTGAGCGTCGGCAAGCTGCTGCTCGTCGCCCTCACCCTCGGCACCGTGCTCGAGGGCGTCGCGATCGCGATCGTCGCCAACTTCTAGGGAGAGACGGATGCTGGAGCTCACGATCGGCCTCATCACCGCCGACAGCGACTGGCCCGGGTGGCTGCTCGCGCTCGGACCGGTCGGCGCCGCCTCGTTCTACTGGGCGGTGTGGAGGGCGTACCGCAACACCGACAAGAGCCACTCCTACGAGAGGGAGACCGAGGTCGTCGTCAGCAACCTGTTCGGCGAGGACGTCAAGGTCGGCGAGAACAACGGCACACGCGCGCGCTGGATCCAGGGCCGCAACGACGACAAGCCGCGCCAGCGGCTCTGAGTCGACACGTACGGAATCCCGGTCTCAGACACCGAAGTCGTCCCAGCGGACGTCACCGTGGAGGAACACCACACTCCTGGTCCCGCCCGTCCAGAGGTCGATCCAGGTCGGAGACCCGTACCCCTTCACCAGGCGCGGAGCACCGCCGCGGGCAAGCGAGGAACACGCTTCGGCGGATGCCCACTCAGGCTCGCATCCGGATGCCGATCCGCCGCATCCGCATCCTTCGAACGCCAGCAGAGCACCCGCAGCGACCGCCGCCCGCGCCTCGCCCGGACTCAACTCTCCGACGCGCTCGACGGGATGGCCGTCCGGATCGAAGAATGTGCCGACAAGGTTGAACCCACCCGGCCGGACCGCAGCACCACAGTCGGCGCTCGCCTCACTCCGCACGCGTGCCTGCTCGGCGATCTCTCGCATCGTGGGACGTCGCGCGCTCATGCCGGGATACTCTCACGACGCCCCGCCCGCACCACAACCCATGCGCGCACGATGCCCTGCCTGCGCATGATGCCCTGTCGGCGGGAGCAACCGCAGCCTCGGCGGGGGAAACTCCGAGCGCGGGCGGCGCAACATACACGCGGCGGGAGAAATTGCTCCCGCCGCGTGTCGAGTACTCCGCCCGGTGGGTCCTGTTGCGCCCACCGGCGCCGAGACGGCGCCGGGAACCGGGTGCGCGAAGGCCAGAAATGGCCTTCGCCCTTAGCGCCCGGTTCCTGCGTAGACGACGGCCTCGGCGTCGCCGTCGAGACCGAAGGCCGCGTGCACCACCCGCATCGCATCGGCGAGGGTGTCGGCGCGCGTCACGACCGAGATGCGGATCTCGGAGGTCGAGATCATCTCGATGTTGATGCCGGCATCCGACAGCGCCCGGAACAGCAGCGCCGAGACGCCCGAGCTCGTGCGCATGCCCGCGCCGACGACGGCGAGCTTGCCGATCTGGTCGTCGTACTGCAGGGAGGCGAAACCGGCATCCGACTGCTCGGCGCGGAGCGCCGTGAGCACCTTCTCGCCCTCCGCCTTCGGGAGGGTGAAGGAGATGTCGGTGAGACCCGTCGCCGCAGCCGACACGTTCTGCACGATCATGTCGATGTTGGCGCCCGTCTTCGCGACGATGGTGAAGATCTCGGCGGCCTTGCCCGGCACGTCGGGCACGCCGACGACCGTGATCTTGGCCTCGCTGAGGTCGCCGGCGACACCCGTGATGATGGGCTCTTCCACGGTTTCTCCCTCCACCGGGTTCACGACCCAGGTGCCTTCGTTGTTGTTGAACGACGAGCGCACGTGCAGCGTCACGCCGTGCCGTCGCGCGTACTCCACCGCGCGGATATACAGGACCTTCGCGCCCGCCGCGGCCAGCTCGAGCATCTCCTCGCTCGTGACGCGGTCGAGCTTGTGCGCCTTCGGCACGACGCGCGGGTCGGCGGTGAAGACGCCGTCGACATCCGTGTAGATCTCGCAGACCTCGGCGCCGAGCGCCGCGGCGAGCGCGACCGCCGTCGTGTCGGATCCGCCGCGTCCGAGAGTCGTGATGTCGCGGCTGTCGCGGTTGAAGCCCTGGAACCCGGCGACGATCGCGATGGCGCCCTCGTCGAGCGCCTCGCGGACGCGCCCCGGGGTGACGTCGACGATGCGCGCGGCCCCGTGCCGCGCATCCGTGATCATGCCGGCCTGGCTACCCGTGTAGGAGCGCGCCTCGTAGCCCATGTCGCGGATCGCCATCGCGAGCAAGGCCATCGAGATGCGCTCGCCGGTGGTGAGCAGCATGTCCATCTCGCGCGGGTCGGGGATGGGCGAGACCTGGTGGGCGAGATCGATGAGCTCGTCGGTCGTGTCGCCCATCGCGGAGACGGCCACGACCACCTCGTTGCCCGCCTTGCGGGTCTCGACGATGCGCTTCGCGACCCGCTTGATGCTCTCGGCATCGGCGACGCTCGAGCCGCCGAACTTCTGGACGATGAGGGACACGGGAGGGACTCCTGGGGTGGGGATGCGAAGGTCATCCTATCCAGCCGCGGATGCCGCCCCGCGCACCCGAGGGGAGCTACCGGCCGCGCCGGCGCAGCACGCCCGCGTACACGACGCCCGCCGCCCCGAGCAGCATGAGCACCGCACCGCCGATGAGCACAGCGACCTGCCAGCCCTCGGCTCCCGTCTCGGCGAGCACGGTCAGTCCACCACCCGACGGCCCTCGAAGGCACGGCCGAGGGTCACCTCGTCGGCGTACTCGAGGTCGCCGCCCACCGGAAGGCCCGACGCAAGGCGCGAGACGGTGAGACCCGGCTGCACGAGCAAGCGCGTCAGGTAGGTGGCCGTGGCCTCGCCCTCGAGGTTCGGGTCGGTCGCGATGATGACCTCGGTGACCTCCGTCGACGCGAGGCGCTTGAGCAGCTGCGGGATGCGGAGGTCATCGGGGCCGACGCCGTCGATGGGGCTGATGGCGCCGCCGAGCACGTGGTAGAGCCCGCGGAACTCGCGGGTGCGCTCGATCGCCACGACATCCTTCGCCTCCTCCACCACGCAGATGACGGCGGAGTTGCGGCGCGGATCGCGGCAGATGGCGCAGGTGTCCTGCTCGGAGACGTTGCCGCAGACCTGGCAGAACCTGACCTTCTCGCGCACGACGGTGAGGATCTCGGCGAGCCGGGTCGTGTCGAAGCTCTCGGTCTGCAGGATGTGGAACGCGATCCGCTGCGCCGACTTCGGCCCGATGCCAGGGAGCCTGCCGAGCTCGTCGATGAGGTCCTGGACGATTCCCTCGTACACGCCCTACGCCTCGCCCTCGGCGTCGGCGGGCTCCGGAACGGATGCGGCGGCCGGCGCCGGGTCCTCGACGAGCCGCACCGGGCGGTCGGCGGGGTTCAGCTGCACCTCTTCGATGAAGCTCGCCTTGAGCACCTCGCGCACCACCGCCTCGCCGTAGCGTCCGGGCCGGTTCGGGTTCGCGGAGGTCGCGGGCGCGCTCGGGGGGCGGCCGCCCCGAGACGCATCCCGCTGCGCGGGGGGCTTCCTGGGCGCGGGGGCGGGGGCCGCATCCGGCTCGTCCTCCGGAGGCGGTGGCTCCTCGTCGCCCGGGGGCGGGGTGTCGTCGTCGGACGGCGGAGCCGCGGGAGCGGAGCCGGGGATGGGGGCGACGTTCCAGCCCGTCGCGGCGGGGCGGTCGTGAGGCGCCTCCGCCTGCACCGGGGGCGCCTCGGCCGACGGGCGCGCCTCGGGTTCGCCGGGAGACTCGACCGTCGGGGCAGGCGCGGACTGCCCGGCGCCGCCCTCCACACGGGCGATGAACTTCACCCGCACACCGAGCACCTGGACGATCGCCTGCCGAAGGTGCTCGCTCACGCTCTCCCCGGCGCCCTGCGACTGGCGGAAGCTCTGCACGTCGTTGTCGCTCGGGAAGGTGAGCGTGAGGACCTCGTTCGCCCCGTCGTAGGCACGCGGCGTGGAGGTGTAGACGACCATCCAGGAGCCGCGCTTGATGCCCTGCACCGCATCGAGGATCTCGGGCCACGCGTCGCGGAGCTGCTGCAGCGTGACCGGTGCGGCGGGATCGCGCGGGGTCGAGGCGGGCTCCGCCGGCTCGGCGGGGCGCTCCTCGACCGCCCGGGTCGCGGCGGCGGCACGCTCTCCGACGGACAGCTCGGGGGCGTCGCCCTCGGTCGGCGTCGGAGACGCGGGCTCGGCGGCGGGCTCGGGCTCGGCCGCCGCCGGAGCGGCGGGGGCCGGCGCAGCTGGCACAGGTGCGGCCGCGGCAGGGGCGCCGCCGACCGGGCGCGGAGGCTCGGCTACCGGGACCGCCGCGGGACGCGCTGCGGCCGGCGCCGCATCCGCCCCCTCGATGCCGATGCGGCGCTCGAGCCGCTCTACACGCACGAGGGTGCCGCGCTCGGTGTCGTCGGACGACGGCACGAGCAGCCGCGCCGCCATGAGCTCGAGGTGCAGGCGCGGCGAGGTGGCGCCCGTCATCTCGGTGAGCGAGGAGTTCACGACGTCGGCTGCCCGCGACAGCTCGACGGGGCCGTACGCGGCGGCCTGATGCTGCATCCGCTCGATCTCGTCGGCGGGGACGCCGCGCAGCACGGCGGCGGCCTGATCGCGCGTCGCCGCGACGACGATGAGGTCGCGCAGGCGCTCGAGCAGATCCTCGACGAAGCGGCGCGGATCCTGACCGGTCTGGATGACCCGGTCGACCCCGGCGAACACGCCCTGCGCGTCGCGGCCCGCGAGGGCGTCGACGATCTCGTCGAGCAGCGCACCGTGGGTGTAGCCGAGCAGCGCGACGGCGCGCTCGTACCGCACGAGCGTGCCTTCGGATCCGGCGATCAGCTGGTCGAGCAGCGAGAGCGTGTCGCGCACCGATCCGCCCCCCGCGCGCACCACGAGCGGCAGCACGCCGCCCTCCACCTCGATGCCCTCCTCGGCGCACAGGTGCTGCACGTACTCGAGCATCGTGGCGGGCGGCACGAGCCGGAACGGGTAGTGGTGGGTGCGCGAGCGGATCGTGCCGATGACCTTCTCGGGCTCGGTCGTCGCGAAGATGAACTTGACGTGCTCGGGCGGCTCCTCGACGAGCTTCAGCAGCGCGTTGAAGCCCTGCGGCGTCACCATGTGGGCCTCGTCGAGGATGAAGATCTTGTAGCGGTCGCGCGCCGGGGCGAAGGCGGCGCGGTCGCGCAGGTCGCGGGCGTCGTCGACGCCGTTGTGGCTCGCGGCGTCGATCTCGATGACGTCGAGCGAGCCGCCGCCGTCGCGGGCCAGCTCGACGCAGCTCGCGCACGTGCCGCACGGGGTGTCGGTGGGACCCTCGGCGCAGTTGAGGCACCGCGCCAGGATGCGGGCGCTCGTCGTCTTGCCGCAGCCGCGTGGACCCGAGAACAGGTACGCGTGACCGACGCGGTCGGTGCGGAGGGCCGTGCGCAGCGGGTCGGTCACCTGCGCCTGCCCGATAAGCTCGGCGAAGTTCTCCGGCCGATAGCGGCGGTAGAGGGCGGTGACCACGGGTCAAGAGTAGTCGGCGCGACCGACCTCGACCGGGCGGGGTCCGGATGCCGGTAGACTCATCGACGGCTCCCCGCGTGGCGCCATCCAGGCCAACTCCCCCAGGGCGGAAACGCAGCAAGGGTAACCGGGCTCTGGCGGGTGCGCGGGGGGTCCTTCAGGAGGATTCGCCTAGTGGCCTATGGCGCACGCTTGGAAAGCGTGTTGGGTGAAAGCCCTCGGGGGTTCGAATCCCCCATCCTCCGCCATACGAGTAACGGCTCCGCCCACCGGGTGGGGCCGTTACTCGCACCTCAGCTGCTGCGGTTTCGAACCGGAGCTGGGCCCACGCTGCCGGTTCCGTCGCGTGGCGCAGCCGCGTGACGGCCGTGCGGTGGGGGCGAATCCCCCGTCCTCCGCCAGATGACGAGCGGGGCCCCGAGAAGGGTGGCCCCGCTCGTCACGTCTCCGGCGGTAGGAACTACAGGCTCGATACGACCCGAAGGTACGACGAGGCCTCCGGGGCGACAGGTCAGCCTGTCATTGCCGCGCGGTGTACCCGGAGGAGGCCACCGAGCGCCTCACGGATCTCATCGGGCCGCCAGAACACGTCCTCGGCGATCACCCGAAGGGTCACCAGCCCGCGTCCCGCGGCCCCCAGATCCCGTCGGCGATCCCTCCGCTGCGCATCCCAGCTCCCGTGGTGCGCCTCGCTGTCGCATTCGACGATCAGCCAGCCGTCCACCAGGAAGTCGACTCGGCCCACCCCGTGGATGACGACCTGGCAGTCGAATCGACAGCCGAGAGAACGCAAGATCAACCGGAGCAAGGTCTCCGCGCCCGACTCAGCACGAGGGTCGAGAAGCCGACGAAGTCGCCGATGACGGCGGGGAAGGGCAGCGAAGAGCTCGTCCAGATCGTCGGCGTCGATCAATCCGAGCTGCAGGGACGAGTCGATCGTCGCTATCGCCGCGCGCGGTTCCTGACACCGCACGGCGTCGAGGACCGCATCGAGCGGCTCGACGACGAGCGAATCCGGGTGCGGGGTCCGCAGCAACCGCCGCCGATGGATCCGCATCCCGGTCGGACTCTGCGGCAGGCGCGAAGCCGTGCGCGGCACGTGAACGTGGAGGCCTTCGCGTTCGAGCACGAAGACACCCAGCAACCGAAGCGCCGAGACGCATCCCACCCGTCCCTGCACCCGTCCGGCGTCGCGACACTCGCCGGGCGTCGCGGGCGCGCAATAGGCGCCCGGTCTCACCCTCACCAGATCGCCGTTCGCGACCGCGGCGCGGATTCGCCGCTCCGTCCAGCCGTCCGCGAGAAGGGCGGAGGTACGGATGAGTCGCAGCTGAGGGAGATCGATCACGCCCCATGCTGCGTCCCCGGCGGGAGGTCGCCGGCGGCGCCCGGAGCTCTGTGGGGATAGCCGACGGGACTACAGGCTGAGGAGGGGCGAACGCGCGTCGCAGACCCAGAACGTGCGGATCCGGCCTGTACTCCCGACGCGGAGCGGGCTCAGTACCCGGAGGTGGTGCGGATGCGGGCCAGCAGCTCGGGGCCGGTGCGGTCGAAGGCTCGGCCGCCGATCGCCACGCCCGCGGCTGCCACACCGGCACCGACGACCAGACCTGCGGCGAGGGCGAGCCACGACCAGAGGGCCGAGCCCTGCAGCGCGGCGAGCACCGCGAGGACGAGGGCGGGCGACACGAGAGCGGCGGCGAGGAGCGTGAAGCCCATCAGGGCGATCCCCACCCAGAAGCTCTGCCCCGGCACGCGCTTGAAGATGTTGTCGCCCGCCGCGGGCACGGGGATCACGAGGTGCGCGGAGCTGACCGCGCAGATGCCGAGCCCCGCGAGCTCGGCGCCGAGGGCGCATCCGAGCACCGCCGGCAGCAGCTCCCAGCGCCCGGAGAGCCCGACGGTGACGACCGCGACGATCACGAGCAGCGGCACAGCGGCGGTGGCGGCGCCCAGGAGGCGGCCCGCGCGATCCGCCCGCCCCCGGATGCCGGTGGCGAGCACGGATGCGAACGCCGTGCCGTCGTAGGACACGTCGGCGTACGGCACGAGCCCGAGCAGCAGCGCGGGCAGCACGACGACGAACGCGAAGGGGGTGCCCTCGACCCGGCCGCCGAACGCGAACGCGACGAGCGCGGGCAGGAGCGCCACGATCAGCAGGTTCCGCAGGTACCGGGGATCGGTGAGCCAGTACCGCGTCGCCCGGGCCCAGGAGGCGCCGACCGCCCCGGTGGGCGCGAGACCGAACCAGCCGAGCCGTCCCCGCCGCCCCGCGACGACGCGGCGCGGCGGGGTGACGGATGCCGCCCGCACGTTGCGTCGCCACAGCAGCCAGAGCGCCGCGAGGGTCGCGAGTCCGATGCCGAGCTTCAGCAGGCCCGTGCCCACGCGCCCGGCGGCGAGCTCGCCCGGCACGCCCCAGACGGCGCCGACGGGCGTCCAGGAGACGCCCTCGACGACGGCCGCCAGGCGCTCCGCCGAGGCGGGGCCCGTGCCGCCCGAGACGACGCCCAGCAGTCCGGTGACGATCGGGCCGGCGAGCACGAGCGCCGTGAACGCGAGAAGCGCCATCGCGTTGCCGATGCGACCGCCGCTTCGGCGGGAGAAGGAGGCGACCGTCCGCGAGGCGACGACGCAGGTCAGCACGCCGAGCGGCAGGCAGACGACCGCGAGCGCGAGCGCGATCGGCCAGCGCCCCCAGGCGAGGAGGGCGGACAGCGCGCCGAGCGAGGTCGCGATGCCGGGGATGCCCGCGAGGCCGACGACCGCGAGCGCGAGCATCACCTGGCGGGTCGTCAACGGGAAGGGGGCGAGCTGCTCGGGCCCCACCGTGGTGTCGACGCCGCCCGCCACGAGCGGCGCGATGCACCATCCGACGACGAGCAGCGCGCCGCCGACCGTCACGACCCCGCGCACCGCCTCGAGCCCCGACGCCCCGATGAGCACGAGGGCGAACGCCGCGAAGGCGAGGGCACCGGCGGCACCCATGGCGCCGAACACGAAGCCGACGAGCTGCCACGGGCTCCGGGCGAGCATGTTGCCGAGGATGCGGTACCTGAGCCTCAGGACTGTCGCAACCACGCCGGTCCCTCCGAGCGGGTGCGCCCGCCGACCAGCTCGAGGAAGCGGTCCTGCAGCGTGGCGCCCGCGCGCACCTCGTCGACCGTGCCGGCGACGAGCACGCGGCCGGCGGAGACGATGGCGACGTGGTCGCACATCCGCTGCACGAGGTCCATCGAGTGGCTCGACACGATGACGGTACCGCCGCTGCCCGTGTACGAGCGCAGCACGTCCTCGATGTTGGCGGCCGAGACGGGATCGACGGACTCGAACGGCTCGTCGAGCACGAGCAGGCGGGGCGCGTGCACGAGGGCGCAGGCGAGGGCGACCTTCTTGGTCATGCCCGCCGAGTAGTCGGCGACCGGTGTGCCCGCCGCTTCGCCGAGGTCCATGAGCCGCAGCAGGTCGGCGGTGCGGACGGCGACCTCCTCGCGCGGCAGGGAGAACAGCATCCCCGTGTAGGTGATGAGCTGCTCGCCGGTGAGCCGGTCGAAGAGCCGCACCCCGTCGGCGAGGTTGCCGATCATCCGCTTCGCCGCGACCGGGTCGGCCCAGACGTCGACGCCGTGCACGGATGCGGTGCCCGCGTCGGGCCGCAGCAGTCCGGTCGCCATGGAGAGGGTCGTGGTCTTGCCGGCGCCGTTCGGGCCCACGAGCCCGTAGAAGGAGCCGGTCGGCACCACGAGGTCGATGCCGTCGACGGCCGTCTTCTGCCCGAAGCGCTTGACGAGTCCGGTGAGCGCGAGCGCGGGCACGGATGCGACGGGCGGCGTGGGCATGCGGCAACGCTAGGGCATGTCGGCGGCCGCCGCCGCGCCGCCCGCCGCCGTGGGCGACGCGAACGAGCCGGTCTCGATCAGAGTGCCCTAGCCTGGTGCCGTGGCGGCCCAGACGGACGAGGTCCCGGACATCGGGGTGCGTGTGCGCCCCAAGCACTCCCTGCTGAGCAACGCCTTCGCGTCGATCATCCTCGGCACGACGCCGCTCTTCGCGGTGATCTACTGGTTCGCCTCCTCGCGCGGCGGACTCGAGCTCGCGATCCTCGCCCACACCATCGTCGTCGCGGTCGGGCTGCTGCTGCTGTGGCGGCAGCTCAGCGTGTTCTGCGAGGTGACCGCGGACGAGCTCATCGGCAACGGCATCTTCACGCCGCTTGTGCGGGTGAAGCTCTCCGACATCCGCCGCGCGCTGCTGGTGCCGACCTACCTCGGCGCGGCGCCCGAGCCCGTCGTGCAGCTGCTCGTGACGGGCGCGGAGGGGCGTCGGCTGTTCCGGATGCGCGGCAACTTCTGGCGGGACGCCGACCTGCGCGCGCTCGCGGAGGCGCTTCCGGTGCCTCTGGAGGAGGTTCCCGAGGCGATGTCGATGCGCGACTTCTTCCGGGGCTACCCGGGCGCCGCCTACTGGTTCGAGCACCGCCGGCCCCTGCAGGTCGCCGTGATCGCGGTCGCGCTGCTCGCGGCCCTCGCGGTGACCGTCTGGGTGATGGGGATCCTCGGTCTGCCGGTGCGCTTCCTGTAGGGATGATCAGCTGCGCGGCGGGATCCAGCGGCCGAGGGCGGGTGCGTCGGCGGTCGACGACGGCAGCGGTGTGAAGCCGACCGCCTCGTAGAAGGCCCGCGCCGCGCTGTTGGCGGGGTCCATCGTGAGGTGCACGCCGGGGATGCCGGCCGCCGCGAGCGCCGGGATGAGCAGGTTCTCGATGAGTCCGCGACCGTACCCGCGACCCTGGTGCCCGGGGAGCAGGTCGATGTGGAAGTGCGCCGGGTACTCCTCGAGCTCGGGGATCTCGAGCACCTCCGGGTGGTAGCCGCGCCGCACGAGCTCCTCCTCGGGCGAGTACGGCTCGTCGGGCTCCGGATACCGTTCGGCGAACCACGGCGTCCACTTCGCCCGCCACCACCGCACGAAGCGGTCGGTGCGCGGCACGGCGACGAGGTAGCCGATGGGCCCGTCGCCCTCGTCGACCACCCAGGCCCACTCGGGCGACGCCGTCACATACGGCTCGAGGAACAGGTCGGGCAGCAGCTCGTCCGTCGACCAGCGGCCCGTCGCATCCGATCCCGCCGCGCCCGTGAGCACGCAGATCTCGCGCAGCCGCGCGAGGTCGCCGACGCGGTAGGCGCGCAGACCCGTGTTGCTCGCCCCCACCTCAGCGCGCACCGCGGTCGTCGAGGCCCCAGGCCTGGCCGTAGCCGCCCTCGGCCTCGGGCGTCGCCATGAGCTCGAGGAACGGGGTCGCCGGGAACGCCTCGGGCCCGAGCACGCCCGCACCCGACCACACGCCGGTCGCGAGCAGCTCGAGGGCGATCACGGGGTTGAGGGCCGTCTGCCAGACCACGCACTGGCTGCCGTACTCCGCCATCGTCCACTCGTTGTCGCTCACGTGGTAGAGGTAGACCTCGCGCGGCGAGCCGTCGGTGCCGGTTCCGGTGACCCACACGCCCGCGCAGGTCTTGCCCGTCATCCGCGGCCCGATCGTGGCGGGGTCGGGCAGGGCGGCCGCCACGACGTCGCGCGGGGCGACCTCGACCGGGCCGTTCGCGGAGCGCACGCGGATGGGCGTCGTCCTGTCGAGGCCCAGCAGGTTGAGCGTCTTGAGCACGCCGATGAACTCGTCGCCGAGGCCGTACTTGAAGGTGACGCGCTTGGCGTCGAGCCAGCGCGGCATGAGCAGCACCTCCTCGTGCTCGACGTTGACGCACTCGACGGCACCGATGCCCTCCGGGAACTCGAACACCTCCGGCTCGGAGAACGGCGGGGTCGTGTACCAGCCGCGGTCCTTCTCCCAGATGACGGGCGGGTTGAGGCACTCCTCGATAGTCGTCCAGATGCTGAACGAGGGGGCGAAGATCTCGTTGCCCGCCTCGTCGCGCACCACGAGGTTCGCGCCGTCGCGGGTGCCGAGCTCGTCGATCTCGCTGAACAGCTCGTCGGCGGCGTAGCGGGCGAACACGTCCGAGAGCCCGGGCTCGACGCCCATCCCGACGAGCGCCAGCCGACCGGCCGCCTCCCAGTCGGAGCTCTGCGCGAACTGGTCGTCGCCGAGCTTCACGCCCGTCTCGGCGTACGGGTTCTCGGGGTGCGGCTCGGAGAGGCTCATGGCCATGTCGAGGTAGTCGGCCCCCGCCGCGAGCGCACCCGCGAAGATCGTCGGCACGAACTTCGGCTCGACGGCGTTCATGACGTGCGTCGCGCCGTGCTCGCGCGCGACCGAGGCGACGCTCTCGGGGTCGGATGCGTCGATCCGCGCCGCCACGAAGCGGTCGCCCTGGGGTCCGTGCCTCTCCTCGATCCACGCGATCGTGCGCTCGGCGCGGGCGGGGTCGTAGTCGCTCACGACCATCGTCTCGAAGAAGTCACGACGGGCCGCGATCTTGGCGATGGCGTCGCCGACACCGCCCGCCCCCACCAGGAGGATTCTCATGAGGCGAGGCTAGCGGCGGGCCCCGAGCGGTTCCACCCGCAGCTTCGGCAGCAGCAGGCACCAGGCGAGGAGTGCGACTCCGGCGCCGAGCAGGGCGCCGCCGAGGGTGTCGGTGAGCCAGTGGGCGCCGAGGTAGGTGCGGGTGAACGCCATCGCGACGAGGTACAGCATCCCGGCGACCCAGATCCACGCCCGGCGCAGCAGCAGGCCGAGGCTCACGACGATGACCGCGGCGTTCGTCGTGTGACCGGAGGGGAAGGAGCCGTTGTCGAGCGGGAGCAGGATCTCCTCGGGTCGCGCGCGGCCGAAGAGCGCCTTGAGCAGCTGGCACAGCCCGGCCGAGACGGCGGATGCGAGCACGAAGTCGAGCGCCGACCACGGCCGTCGCGCGAGCACGAAGGCGATCCCGGCCCCGATCGGCACCGCGAGGATGGCGAACCATCCCCCGCCCAGGAAGTCGAACACCATGCTGATGGCCTCGCCGACCGGGCCGCGCCACTCGAGCACCTCGGACATCCAGGCCTCGTCGATGCCGAGCTGCTCGCGCGCCGCGACGAGCGCGCCGAGCGCGACCGCCAGCCCGAGGAGCACGACGCCCGCGAGCACGAACGGCCGACGTGGCATGCGCGCCCGGGAATCCATCCGCCCACGCTAGCCCGGTGTTCCCGTTCCGCGTGTTCGCACCCGTTCCTTCGGCAACGATCACGCGGAACGGGAACAATCGCGTCAGGCCTCGAGCGGCGGCACCGTGCGCGGGCGCACGACCGTCCACAGCACCACGATCGCGATGACGATCGCCACGACCATCACCCCCGCCATCGGGATGGCGTTCGTGATCGCGAAGAGGCCGACGATCGGCGACACGATGCCCGCCACCCCGAAGTTGGCAGCCCCCAGCACGGATGCCGCGGTGCCCGCCTCGTGCCCGTGGCGCACGAGCGCAAGCGCCGAGATGGCGGGGAAGTTGAACCCGCATCCGAGGATGAAGAACCACAGCGGGATCGCGATGCCGAGGAAGCCTGCCCCGGATGCGTCGAGCACCACGATCGCCACCGCCGCCGCGAGCTGCAGCACCGTCGCACCGGCGATGATCCACTGCGGGCCGATGTGCTTCTGCAGGCGGCTCGAGCTCTGGACGCCCACGATGACGCCGATCGAGTTGACGCCGAAGAGCAGGCCGTACTCCTGCGCGGAGAGCGCGTAGACGTCCTGGAACAGGAACGAGGAGCTCGAGAGGTAGGCGAACAGCGCCGAGAAGTTGGCGCCCGCGATGATGACGGCGCCCACATAGATCCGGTCGCGGAACAGGGCGCCGTAGCGCTGGCCGACCGTCGAGTGGCCGCGCACGTGGCGTGCCTCCTCGGGCAGGGTCTCGCGCAGGAAGATCGCGTTCGCGACGAGCACCAGGAAGCCGAACACGGCGAGGAACACGAACAGCCCGCGCCAGTCGACCGCGAGCAGCAGCTGCGAGCCGATGACCGGGGCGATGACGGGGGCGAGGCCCGAGACGAGCGCGAGGCGGCTCAGCATCCTGACGAGCGGGTAGCCGCCGAACAGGTCGCGCACCATGGCCATCGCGACGACTCCGCCCGCCGCCGCGCCGACGCCCTGGAAGACGCGCGCGACGCCGAGCCAGAGCAGGTCGGGTGCGAGCGCCGCGCCGAGGCACGCGAGGATGTGCACCCCGGTCGCGACGAGCAGCGGACGCCGGCGGCCGATCTGGTCGGAGAGCGGGCCGACGAAGAGCTGCCCGAGGGCGAACCCGACCATGGTCGCCGTGAGGGTGAGCTGCACGAGCGCGGTCGGCGCGGCGAGCTCCTTCTCGAGCGTCGGGAGGGCGGGGAGGTAGAGGTCGATCGTGAACGGGCCGAGCGCCGTGAGCGCGCCGAGCACGAGGATGTAGGTCAGCCGCTCGCCGCGCGAGAGCGCGTCACCGGGATGCACGGCAGCAGACACGGATGGACCTCGGATGGTGCGGGCGGGGAACGAGAGAACGGAGAGGGATCACCTCTCCGTTCTCCCACTCTAGGTGACGTCTCAACGAGGTATCGACCCCTTCGGTCCGGTGATCCGCGCACTTCGGTCGAGCAGTGTGGCAACATTGGCTTATGAGCGACATAAGTGACGACGAGGCCGGACGTCACGTCACCGCGCTCGGCTCCTCCGCCGCGAGCGACCTCTTCCAGATCCTCCGCGACGGCCGCCCCCGCACCCGCACCGAGCTCTCCGCCATCACCGGGCTCGCCCGCTCGACCGTCGCGCTGCGCATCGACGCCCTCATGCGCCTCGGCCTCGTCGGCTCCGTGGGCGACGCCGTCTCGACGGGCGGGCGGCCCTCCTCGCAGTTCGCCATCGCGGCGAGCGGACGCGTCGTGCTCGGCGTCGACGTCGGCGCCTCCCACGTGCGCATCGCGGTCAGCGACCTCACGGGCGGCACCCTCGCCCAGACCACGGAGCGCCGCGACGTCGCCGACGGGCCGGAGGCCGTGCTCAGCAGCGTCATCGAGGAGGCGCAGGCGCTGCTCGCCGGGCTCGGGCGCGCGCCATCCGACCTGCTCGCGATCGGGATCGGGCTCCCCGGGCCCGTCGAGCACTCCACGGGGCGGCCCATCAACCCGCCCATCATGCCCGGCTGGGACCGCTTCGACGTGCCCGGCTACCTCTCCTCCAGCTTCGACGCCCCCGTGCTCGTCGACAACGACGTCAACATCATGGCCCTCGGCGAGCGCGAGCACGCCTGGCCGGAGGTCGACCACCTGATCTTCGTGAAGGTCGCGACCGGCATCGGCTCGGGCGTCATCTCGGGTGGCCTCCTGCAGCGCGGCGCCCAGGGCACCGCGGGCGACATCGGCCACGTCTACGTGGCACGCGGCGCCGAGGTGCCCTGCGCGTGCGGCAACCGCGGCTGCCTCGAGGCGCTCGCCTCCGGACCCGCACTCGCGCGCGCCCTCTCCGCGACGGGCCTCACCGCGAGCTCCAGCCAGGACGTCGTCGAGCTCGTCAAGCGCGGCAACATCGACGCCATCCAGGCCGTGCGCCAGGCCGGCCGCGACATCGGCGAGGTGCTCACGACGTGCGTGAGCCTCATCAACCCCTCCGCCATCGTCATCGGCGGCGCGCTCGCGCAGGCGGGCGAGCACCTCATCGCGGGCGTGCGCGAGGTCGTCTACACGCGCTCGATGCCGCTCGCGACCGAGCACCTGCAGATCACCCAGTCCAAGACGGGCGCGGATGCCGCGGTGCTGGGGGCGAGCATGCTCGCCATCCACCACGCGCTCGCCCCCGAGTCGATCGAGGCGATGGTCGCCGCTACTGCGCGCTGAACGCCGCGTCGAAGGCGGCATCCGGGGCGTCGAAGGCGAGCCTCCGCACGAACTCGAGCGCCTCGGGCGCGCCCACCAGGCGGTCCATGCCGGCGTCCTCCCACTCGACCGAGATGGGGCCTGCGTAGCCGATCTGGTTCAGCATCCGGAAGGCGTCCTCCCACGGCACGTCGCCGTGGCCCGTCGAGATGAAGTCCCAGCCGCGGCGTCCGTCCGCCCAGGCGAGGTGCGAGCCGAGGCGGCCGTTGCGGCCGTTCGTCATGCGCGTGCGGGTGTCCTTGCAGTCGACGTGGTAGATCCGGTCGCGAAAGTCCCAGAGGAAGCCCACCGGGTCGAGGTCCTGCCACACCATGTGCGAGGGATCCCAGTTGAGGCCGAACGCCTCGCGGTGCCCGATCGCCTCGAGCGTGCGCACCGTCGTCCAGTAGTCGTACGCGATCTCCGAGGGGTGCACCTCGTGCGCGAACCGCACGCCCACCTCGTCGAAGACGTCGAGGATCGGGTTCCAGCGGTCGGCGAAGTCCTGATACCCGGCATCGATCGCCTCCTGCGAGACGGGCGGGAACATGGCGACGTACTTCCAGATGGCGGAGCCGGTGAACCCGACCACGGTGTCCACGCCGAGGGCGCGGGCGAGGCGCGCGGTGTTCTTCAGCTCCTCGGCGGCGCGCTGCCGCACACCCTCGGGCTCGCCGTCGCCCCACACCCGCGCCGAGAGGATGTCGCGGTGGCGGTGGTCGATGGGGTCGTCGCAGACGGCCTGGCCCTTCAGGTGGTTCGAGATCGCCCAGACCTTCAGCCCGTGGCGCTCGAGCAGCTCGAGCCGCCCCTCGACGTAGCCGGGCTCGTCCCAGCGCCAGGGGTCGAGGTGGTCGCCCCAGCAGGCCAGTTCGAGGCCGTCGTAGCCCCAGCCGGATGCGAGCCTCGCCACCTCCTCGAGCGGCAGGTCGGCCCACTGGCCGGTGAACAGGGTGATGGGGCGTGCCATCGGAACCTCCTCGATGAGTGTCTCAAGCCTGGTCGCTCACGCGACGGCGGTCCAGCTGCTGCCGTTCCCGGAGCTGCGCTCCACGGCATCCAGCACGCGCTGCACCTGAAGCCCGTCGGCGAACGACGGTGTCGGCTGGGTGCCGGCGGCGATCGACCTCAGGAAGTCGACCGCCTGATGGGTGAAGCCGTGCTCGTAGCCGAGCATGTGGCCGGCCGGCCACCAGGCGCCCAGGTACGGATGCTGCGGCTCGGTCACGAGCACCTTCGTGAAACCCTGCAGCTCGGCGGGAGCGGTGCGGTCGTAGACCTGCAGGGCGTTGAGGTCCTCCAGGTCGAAGGCGATCGCTCCCTCCGAGCCCGACACCTCCACGCGCAGCGCGTTCTTGCGGCCGGTCGCGAAGCGCGTCGCCTCAAAGCTGCCGAGCACGCCCGAGTCGAAGCGGCCCGTGAACACGGCGAGGTCGTCGACCGTCACCTGCCCGGTTCCGGAGCCGGCCGCTCCTCCGAGCGTCGCGCCGTCGCCCGCGCGCGCCTCCGCGGGCAGTGGGCGCTCGGCGACGATCGTGTCGATCGTGCCCGACACCGACTCCAGCCGGAGGCCGGTGATGAACTGCGCCAGGTCGATCGCGTGGGCGCCGATGTCGCCGAGGGCGCCCGAGCCCGCGAGCTCCTTGCGCAGCCGCCAGGCGAGCGGCACGGAGGGGTCGACGAGCCAGTCCTGACGGTAGCTCGCGCGCACCTGGTTCACGGTGCCGATCCGGCCCGCCGCGACGAGGTCGCGGGCGAAGGTCGCGGCCGGCACGCGACGGTAGGTGAAGCCGACCATCGCGTAGACGCCGCGTTCGGCCGCGCGCGCCGCGGCATCCGCCATGGCCTCGGCCTCCGCGACGGTGTTGGCGAGGGGCTTCTCGCACAGCACGTGCTTGCCCGCCTCGAGCGCCGCGATGGCGATCTCGGCGTGCGAGTCGCCCGGGGTCACGATGTCGATGACGTCGATGTCGTCGCGTTCGAGCGCCGCGCGCCAGTCGGTGGCGGTCTCCTGCCAACCCCACCTGGCGGCCGCGGCGGACACGGCCTCCGCGTTGCGACCCACCACGAGCGCGAGCTCGGGGTCGGCCGGCAGCTCGAAGAACCGCGGGGCGACCCTCCAGCCCTGCGAGTGGGCGGCTCCCATGAACCCGTAGCCGATCATGGCCACGCGCATCGACGACATCTGTCCTCCTGTGGACGGGTGAGAAGGGGCGCCCGCCCCGTGCGAGCGGGCGCCCCGGAGGCGGTCAGGACGCGAAGGCCGTGGGCAGGTAGGCCTCGACGTTCGCCTTGGTGACGACGGGGGCGTAGAGCACGATGCGGCTCGGCACATCGACCTCGACGAGGTCGGCCATCGACTTGCCCTGCGCGACGAGGCGCGCCAGGCGGATGCCGTCCGCGGCCTGCGTCGACGGGTAGATGACCGTCGCCTTGAGGACGGTGTCGTCGGCCTTGATCATCTCCATGGCGTTCCGCGAGCCGGCGCCGCCGACCATGAACATCTCGTCGCGCCCGGCCGCGTCGAGGGCCGCCATGACGCCGACCCCCTGGTCGTCGTCGTGGTTCCACAGGGCGTCGATCTTCGGCGCGGCGGCGAGCAGCTGCGAGGCGGCGGCCTCACCGCCCGCGACCGTGAAGTTCGCCGCGACGCGGTTGTTCACCTTGAGGCCGCAGTCGTCGAGCGCATCGGCGAAGCCCTGCGAGCGGTCCTGGGTGAGCGGCAGGGAGTCGATGCCGGCGATCTCCGCGACCACGGTGCCCGACTTGCCGCCGAACTGCTCGCAGATCAGGGTGCCGGCGCTCACGCCCATGCCGTAGTTGTCGCCCAGCACGGTGACGCGCGCGGCGAACGGGCTCGAGAACTCGCGGTCGACGTTGATGACGGGGATGCCCGCCTGCATGGCCTTGATGGCCACGTCGGTGAGCGCGGCGCCGTCGGTCGGCAGCAGCACGATCGCGTCGACCTTGTCGTTGATGAAGGTCTCGATCTGGCTGATCTGCAGGTTGGCGTCGTCGGTGCCCTCGGCGACCTTGAGCTCGACGTCGTCGAACTTGCCGGCCTCGGCGATGGCCGCCGAGTTGATCGCGCCCAGCCAGCCGTGGTCGGCGGCGGGGCCCGAGAAGCCGATGACGACCTTCTCGCCGCTGCCCTCGTTGTCGGTGTTGTTGGTGGGCTGGGTGTTGCCTCCGGTGTCGCCGGCCGTACACCCGGCGAGGAGCCCGGTGATGGCGAGGGCGGCGCCGGCTGCGGCGACGATGTGTCGCGTGCGGGTTGCGCGCATTGCGTTTCCTCCATAGCTCGGTGAGTGCTGTGCGCCAGCGGGACGCGGGCACCGCGCGGAGCGGGGGGTGTCCTCGTTGACGTGGGCCACGCTAGCAGAAACGCACGCTGAACTTCCAACTTTTTTATGTCGCTCGACATAAGCCCGGATGGTATGGTGCGGTGCATGGTCAAAGGCGATTCTTCGACGTCATTACTGTCGATGCGCGGGATCACCAAGGCGTTCGCCGGGGTGAAGGCGCTCCGAGGCGTCGACCTCGAGGTCGGCGCGGGTGAGGTGCACTGCGTGCTCGGGCAGAACGGCGCCGGCAAGTCGACCCTCATCAAGGTGCTCTCCGGGGCGCACCAGCCCGACGACGGCGAGATCCTGTGGCGGGGAGAGCGGGTGACGATCCCGCATCCGGTCGCCGCGCTCGAGATGGGCATCGCCACGATGTACCAGGAGCTCGACGTCGTCGACGGGCTCTCCATCGCCGAGAACATCTTCCTCGGCCACGAGCTGTCGACCGCCGGCGTGCTGCGCCGCGGCGAGGCCACCCGCCGCACGCGCGAGCTGCTCGAGCGGCTCGGCCACGGCGACCTCAGCCCCCACCGCGAGGTCGGGACCCTCTCGGCTGCCGGCAAGCAGATCGTGAGCATGGCGCGAGCCCTCTCCCACGACGCCCGGCTCATCATCATGGACGAGCCGAGCGCCGTGCTCGACTCGGAGGAGGTGCGCAACCTCTTCAGAGTCATCCACGAGCTCACCTCGCAGGGCATCGCGATCATCTACATCTCCCACCGGCTCGAGGAGATCCGCCAGATCGGCGACCGCATCACGGTCATCAAGGACGGCGCGAGCATGGCATCCGGGCTGCCCGTCGCCGAGACCCCGACCGCGGAGCTCATCACGCTCATGACCGGCCGCCGCATCGAGAACGTCTTCCCGCCCCGCCGGCCCGTGCCCGACGACGCGCCCGCGCTGCTCGAGGTGCAGGGGCTGGGGCTGCGCGGCGTGTTCGCGGACGTCGACCTCACGGTGCGCGCGGGCGAGGTCGTCGGGCTCGCCGGGCTCGTCGGCTCGGGTCGCTCCGAGATCCTCGAGACCGTCTACGGTGCGCGGCGCGCCACGAGCGGCAACGTCGCGGTCGGAGGCCGGCGCCTCCCCGCCGGCTCGGTGCGGCATGCGGTGGGCGCCGGCGTCGGGCTCTCGCCCGAGGAGCGCAAGAGCCAGGGCCTCCTCCTCGAGGAGCCCGTCTACAAGAACGTCACCCTCGCGAGCTTCGCGCGCCTCGCGCGGGCGGGGGTGCTCGACGAGCGCCGCGAGCGCGCCGTCGCGCGCGAGCAGATCGACGCGCTCGAGCTGCGCCCGGCCGACCCCGACCGCGAGACCCGCACCCTCTCGGGCGGCAACCAGCAGAAGATCCTCCTCGCGCGCTGGCTCGTCGAGGGCTCCCGCGTGCTCCTGCTCGACGAGCCGACCCGCGGAGTCGACGTGGGCGCGCGGTCCGAGATCTACGCCCTCATCCGCCGGCTCGCCGATGCGGGCACCGCGATCCTCGTCGTGTCGAGCGAGATCGAGGAGGTGCTCGGCCTCGCCGACCGCGTGCTCGTGATCGCCGAGGGCCGCGTGCTCACCACCACCGACGCCGACAGCATCGACGAGCACGGTGTGCTCGACCTCGTCATGAAAGGAACCGCCGCGTGAGCGCGACCACGACCTCCCCCGCCCCGAGCGCACCCGACGCCCGGCCGAACCCCGTGCGCCGCTTCCTCGCGGGATCCGCGGGACGCAACCTCGGGCTCGTCATCGCCCTGCTGCTCATCGTCATCGTCGGGTGGGCCACCGCGGGCGAGCGCTTCATGAGCTTCAGCAACTTCGAGGTGATCATCCGCTACGGCTCGATCCTCGGCGTCGTCGCCATCGGCACGACCTTCGTCATCACCGCCGGCGGCATCGACCTGTCGGTCGGATCGGTCATGGGGCTCGCGAGCGTCGTCGCCTCGCTGTCGTGGGTGCAGAACGCCGCGAGCCAGTCGACCTGGCTGCTCATGGTCGTCGTCGCGATCGGCGTCGGCGGGCTCGCCGGGCTCGTCAACGGCCTCGTCATCGCCTACGGCAAGGTCGTTCCGTTCATCGCGACGCTCGCGATGCTCGTCGCGGCGCGCGGGCTCGCCGAGATCTTCGCCAACAAGACGACCCAGGTCGTGAACGTCACCGGCTTCCTCAGCTTCTTCCGCGGCGACTTCCTCGGCATCCCGTGGCTCATCTGGTTCTTCGTACTCGCGGCGGTGCTCGGCTGGTTCCTGCTCGCGCGCACCACCTACGGCCGCCGCACGATCGCGATCGGCGGCAACCACGAGGCGGCGCGCCTCGCGGGCCTCAAGGTCAAGCGGCACATCGTGAGCCTCTACGTGCTCGGCGGTCTCGCCGCCGGCATCGCGGGCGTCATGATCCTCGCGCGCACGACCGCGGGCACCTCCACCCACGGCCAGCTCTACGAGCTCGACGCGATCGCCGCGGTCGTGGTCGGCGGCACGCTGCTCGTCGGCGGTCGAGGCACGATCGTCGGCACGGTGCTCGGCGTGCTGATCTTCTCGACGCTCACCAACATCTTCACGATGAACAACCTCAGCACCTCGGTGCAGGCGGTCGCGAAGGGCGTCATCATCGTCGTGGCGGTGCTGCTCCAGCAGCGCTTCGCGGCGCGCTCCTCGCGCAGCTGAGGCGCGGCGGGGTCAGTCGGCGAGCTCGACGGCCGTCCAGGACACGGGCGGCAGCTCGATCGTGAGCACCCCCTCGGCGAGAGCGACGGATGCGTTGGGCGCGAGCCCGACGCGCTGCGGCTCCTCGAGGGTGTTGCGGGCGTCGAGGTCGGTGTCGGCCAAGGTGTCGGCGGCGAGCACGGAGCCCGCACCCAGCCCAGCGACGTCGACCGTGACCGTCACGGCATCCGTGAGGGAGCGGTTCACGAGGAAGAGCGCCGAGCGGCCCGCCTCCGCGTCGCGGGTCGCGACCGCGTCGACGAGCCGGACGTCGCCGTACCTCGCGGTCGGGTAGCTCGGCACGTCGAGCTGGAGGCGGATCGCCTCGCCCCGCGCCAGCCGCGCGGTCGTCGCGAAGGGGAAGAACGTGGTCTGACGCCAGGCCGGACCGCCGGGCTCGGTCATGATGGGCGCGATCACGTTGACGAGCTGCGCGAGCGAGGCGCTCGTGACCCGGTCCGCGTGCGTGAGCAGCGAGATCATGAGGCTGCCGAAGACCACCGCGTCGAGCACCGAGTAGTTGTCCTCGAGGATGCGCGGCGCGATCGGCCAGTTGCCGATGCCGGTGGCCTCGTCCTCGTCGTGGTAGCGGTCGACGTACCAGATGTTCCACTCGTCGAAGGAGATGTCGATGCGCTTCCCGGTGCCGCGGGCGGCGCCCACCTCGTCGGCCGCGCGCACGACCTCCTCGATGAAGAGGTCCATGTCGACCCCGGATGCCAGGAAGCTGCCTCGGTCGCCGTCCTTCTCCGCGTAGTAGGCGTGGCACGAGATGTAGTCGACGTCGTCGTAGCTGTGCGCGAGCACCGTGCGCTCCCACGCGCCGAAGGTCGGCATGTCGCGCGAGGAGGAGCCGCACACCACGAGCTGCAGCCCCGGGTCGAGCTGGCGCATGGCCCGCGCGGTCTGCGTGGCGAGCTTGCCGTAGTCGTCGGCGGAGCGGTGGCCGAGCTGCCAGGGACCGTCCATCTCGTTGCCGAGGCACCACATCCGCACGGCGAACGGCTCGTCGCGCCCGTTCGCGCGACGCCGCTCGCTCGTGGTCGTGCCGCCGGGGATGTTGGTGTACTCGAGCAGGTCGAGCGCCTCGGCGACGCCGCGGGTGCCGAGGTTGACGGCGAGCATGAGCTCGCTGCCGACCTTGTCGAGCCAGCCGGCGAACTCGTGGAGGCCGACCTCGTTGGTCTCGGTGGAGTGCCAGGCCAGGTCGAGCCGCCGCGGGCGCGCGGCGCGCGGCCCGACCGAGTCCTCCCAGCGGAAGCCCGAGACGAAGTTGCCCCCGGGGTAGCGGATGGTCGTGACCCCGAGCTCCCTCACGAGCTCGACCACGTCCTGCCGGAAGCCGTCGGCGTCCGCGGTCGGGTGCCCCGGCTCGTAGATGCCGTCGTAGACGTGACGTCCGAGGTGCTCGACGAAGCCGCCGAACAGACGCCGGTCGATGGCGCCGATACGGCCTCGGGGGTCGACGGTGATGCGGGCAGTGATCACGTGTTCACGTTATCGAACACGCCGCCGCGCGCTCAGCCCCCGACGGTGAACACGCCGATCTGCGTCACGCCGTCCGGCGCGTAGACCGGCACGTCGCGGGCGACCGGCTCCCAGCTCGCCGCCTCCCACGGGTTCGCGGGCATCGGCCCCTCCAGCTCCGCCCAGCGCGCGTAGCCCTGAACCTGCGAGCCGTCGGGCGCGGTCCCCATCACGGCGATGAGGTCGGGGGTACGTCCGTCCTCCTTCGAGGCACCGTAGGTCTCGCCCGTGCGGGTGACCCCCCACGCCGTCTCGACGAGGTCGAGGTACTGCCAGGAGACCGCGAAGGAGCCCGACTGCGGCGCGAGGTACACACTGAGGGATGTCCGCTCGGCGGGCAAGGTGACAGGCGCTTCTCCTCCACAGGCGCGGGCGGTGCGAGTTCTCCACGAATCTGCGGGCTGACTAGGGTTTTTGTTCGATGATAGATAGGATTTCGGTATTCCGTTCTCGTACTTCTGTTCCTTGAGGAGATCGTCCCGTGTCGCTCACCGCGCGCCTCGCCGACACCGTCGATGCGGTGCGCACGGCGTGCGACGGCGCACAGGTGGATCGGGTGGAGGCGTTGCGGGGGCTTCCTCACGAGGCGGTGCTCGAGCTGGCGCGGGCAGCAGGCGAGCTCGCCCGGCTCGCGGGTTCGCTGGGTGCGGTGGCGGCCTCGGAACTCACCCACCGGGTGCGGACGGATGCCGGGTTCCGGAAGATCGCGCTCGGCGGCGACGTGGGTGGCAGGTTCGCATCCGAGCTGCTGCGGGAGCTCACCCGCCTCGATGACGACACGGTGCGGGCGTGGGAGAGCGTCGGGGATGCGATCACCCCGCGGGTCTCGTTGCAGGGCGAGGTGCTGCCGTGCCGGCACGAGGCCGTCGCGGAGGCCGTGCTCTCCGCGTCGATCCCGGTCGCGCACGCGGCGATCGTCGCGCGCGGCATCGACCGGGTCCGGGACGCCGCCGACCGCGACACGCTCACAGGCGTCGAGCACACCCTCGTCGACTACGCGGGCTCCCTCACGACCCGGCAGCTGGGGAAGCTCGTGCGGCAGCTGCCCGACCGGCTCGACCCCGACGGCGCGGAGCCTCGCGAGCAGTGGCTGCGGGAGCGCTCATCAGTCACGCTCCGGCAGCTGCCCAACGGGCTCACCCGCCTCACCGCGGAACTGCATCCCGAAGCCGCCGGCTTCGTGCGGGCCGCACTGGATGCGCAGACCGCACCCCGCCGGGTCGCGTTCACCGACACCATCGACACCATCGACACCGACGCCGAGAACACCGACGACACGGGCGATATCGTCACCGACACCCGCACCCTCGCCCAGAAGCGCGTCGACGCGCTGCAGACCATGGCGCGCGACTTCCTCGCCCACGACCGCGGCAGCCTCGCCGGCACGGCCGTCACGATGCTCGTCACCGTCGACCTCGACCAACTCCGCACCGGCCTCGGCACAGCCCGTATCGCCGGCGTGGACGAACCGATCGCCGCGCCCACCGCACGCCGCCTCGCCGCAGACGCCGAGCTCATCCCCGTCGTCCTCGGCGGCGACTCCGAGGTGCTCGACCTGGGCCGCAGCGCGCGCCTGTTCACCGAGGCGCAGCGACGGGCGATGATCGCCCGCGACGGCGGATGCATCTGGCCCGGCTGCCAGGCACCACCCGCCTGGTGCGAAGCAGCCCACCTCGTCCCCTGGCTGCCCCACGGACCCACCGACCTCGACAACGGCGCCCTTCTCTGCACCGGCCACCACCACCGCTTCGACCACGACGGCTGGACCCACCACCGCGAGAACGGCACCCCCTACCTCATCCCGCCACCCTGGCTCGACCCCACACGAACACCACGCCGCGCAGGACGGCTCCCCACACTCGCCGCCGCCTGAACACCGCGAGGGCAGGCTCGGTAACGCGCGTCGCCTCGAAGTGTCGCCCTCCCGTTGTGCGCGACCCCAACGTGTGGCGGTTGCGTCTACGCTCGCGGGCGGTGGGTAACTCGATTACCTGCCCAGCGAAACGGGCGCCCGCTACGCCGCCGCGGAACTACTCATGGAAGGGCACGCGACCCCATTGACCGAAAACGACGCCGAAGCGGCCTTCGTCGCTTACCTCACGGCCCAGGGGTGGGCTGTCTCAACGACCAATGCCGACTTCACCGACATCGTCGCTGCCCGTGACGACGAGATACTCGTCGCGGAAGTGAAGGGTCATACGAAGTCCGCCGGGGCCGCGATCGACATCGGCTACGGTCAGCTCCTGCGAAGGATCGACCTATCGGCTTCGAATCGTCGTCACGCGCTGGTCGTGCCCGCGTCTCTGCGATGGCACGCGGAACGCGTGCCCACCACAGTTCGCGAGCGACTTGGAATCGAGCTTTTCCTCGTCGACGAGAACTGGGCGGTTACACAGGCATAGTCCTGATCCGACGCAGCGCCGACGCTCCCGACCGACGCCACTACGAGCCGGGACGGAACTCCGACCCCGGGGTGCGCCGCGTCGCGAGCAGCTCGCGCAGCCAGAGCGCCGAGTCCTTGAGGACGCGTTCCTGCGTCTCGTAGTCGACCCGCACGATCCCGAACCGCTTCGAGTAGCCGTAGCCCCACTCGAAGTTGTCCATGAACGACCACACCTGGTAGCCGCGCAGGTCGACGCCCTGCGCCATGGCGCGGTGGGCGGCCGTGAAGTGGCGGTTGAGGTAGTCGACCCGGTCGGCGTCGTGCACCCGCGGGCCCGCATCCGTCATCGTCACCCGGTCGGGGAACGCGGCCCCGTTCTCGGTGACCATGAGCGGCTGCTCGGGGAACTCGTCGCGCAGCGCGAGCAGCAGCTCCTCGAGCCCGTCCGGCGCGATGTTCCAGCCCATGTCCGTGTACGGACCCGGCTGCGGCAGGAACTCGACGAGCTCGGAGCTGCCCGGCCACGGCGAGCCCCCCATGTCCTTGTGCCCGTCGTTGTTGGCGCGGGGCCCCACGCCGTCCCACATCTTCACGGTGACCGTGGAGTAGTAGTTGACGCCGAGCACGTCGATCGGCTGGTTGATCTGGGCGAGGTCGCCGTCGCGCACGAACGCCCAGTCGGTGACGCCCGCCGTGTCCTCCAGGAGGTCCGCGGGGTACTCGCCCTTCAGCAGCGGATGCGTGAAGGCCCGGTTCGCGAGCGCGTCGATGCGGCGGATCGCCTCCGGCGAGGTGGAGTCCTCGCCGCGGATGACGTGCAGGTTGAGCGTGATCGAGGCCTCGGGGTCGTTGGTCGCGGCCCGCCGCACCTCCTGCACGGCGAGGCCGTGCGCGAGGTTGAGGTGGTGCACGGCGGCGAGCGCTGCGGCGCCCTCGGTGCGGCCGGGGGCGTGGGCGCCGGAGCCGTAGCCGAGGTAGGCCGAGCACCACGGCTCGTTGAGCGTCGTCCAGGTGTGCACGCGGTCGCCGAGCGCCTCGGCCGTGCGGGCGGCGTACTCGGCGAAGCGGTGCGCGGTGTCGCGCGCGGGCCAGCCGCCGGCATCCTCGAGCGTCTGCGGCAGGTCCCAGTGGTAGAGCGTCGCGATGGGGCGGATGCCGCGCTCGAGCAGCCCGTCGACGAGCCGCGAGTAGAAGGCGATGCCCGCCGGGTTCACGGCCCCGGCGCCGGTCGGCTGGATGCGGGGCCACGCGATCGAGAAGCGGTAGGCCTGCAGGCCGAGCTCGGCCATGAGGTCGAGGTCCGACTCCCAGCGGTGGAAGTGGTCGTCGGCGACGTCGCCGGTGTCACCGTTCCACACCCGCCCGGGGGTGTGGCTGAAGGTGTCCCAGATGGACGGGCCGCGCCCGTCCTCCCGGGCGGCGCCCTCGATCTGGTAAGAGGCGGTCGCCGAGCCGATCACGAAGTCGGGGCCGAAGGCGAGTCCGCTGTCGCGGTAGTCGGTGGAACCGGTTGCGGGGGGCATCTGACCATTCTCGGTGATAGTTCCCGTTCCGCGTGTTCGTTCCCGAAGGAACGGGTGCGAACACGCGGAACGGGAACTATCCCGTAGGGGTCGCGAAGGAGGCGGGGTCAGCGAGGATGCGGGCGAATGCGAGCTCCGCCGCGCCGATCAGCAGGCGGTCGCGGCCGAGCGCGGCCGCACGGATGCGCGTGCCCTCCCAGGCGACGGGCAGCGTGCGCGCGGCGACCGCCGCCTCGAGGGCGGGCGCGTCCCACGCGAGCAGGGTGGCGAGGAAGCCGCCGAGCACCACGAGCTCCGGGCCGAGCACGTTGATGGCGTTGCCGAGCGCGCCGCCGAGCACGATCTGCTGACGCGCGAGCTCGGCGAGCAGCGCCGGGTCGGTCGATGACAGCACGGCAGCCTCGAACTCGGGCTCGTCGAGGGTGCGGCGGCCAAGGAGGGCGAGCAGCCGCGCCCGGCTGACCTCCTCCTCCAGGGTGCCGCCGACCGTCACCCGGTGGGCGGGGTCGTCGAGGCGCGGACGGTTGTGCCCGAACTCGCCCGCGTAGCCGTAGGCCCCGCGGTAGGGCTGCCCGTTCACGATCACGCCGCCGCCGATGCCGCTCGCGCCGCCGTTGAGGTAGACGAGCTGGTCGACGCCGCGGCCCACCCCGAACAGCCGCTCGGCGAGAGCGCCGAGGGTGGCGTCGTTGTCGGCGACCGTCGGCAGCCCGACGACCGACTCGACGAGCCGCGCGAACGAGCTCTCCCGCCATCCGAGGTGCGGCGCCCAGCGCACGACGCCGTCGCTCGCGCGCACGAGACCGGGCACCGCGAGTCCGACCGCGACGAGGCGGCGGTCTCGGGCCGGCCCCGCACGCAGCTCCTCGACGATCTCGCCGACGATCGCCGCGGCCTCCTCGGGGCTCGCGATGTGGTCGAGCTCGCGCCGTACCCGGTGGTCGACCTGGGCGCCGAGGCCGACGAGCGCGACGCTCACGGCGTCGATCTCCGGGTTGACGGCGATGATCGCGGGTCGCGGATCGGGCAGCACCCGGCGGGAGGGGCGGCCGACGCGGTTGGTGGCGCCGGGGTCGCCCTCGACGACGAGTCCGAGCTCGGCGAGCTCCGCGACAAGCGCCCCGATGGTGGACCGGTTGAGGCCCGTGAGGGCGGTGAGGTCCGCGCGGGAGGGCTCCCCGCCACGGTGCACGAGCTCCAGCACCGTCGAAAGATTTCGACGGCGAACGGAGTCGACCGTGTCCCCGAGTGCAGCCACGTCGCACACCTTAGCGGCTCGCCGCGGATTCGGATGCCCGCTCCCGCGGCGCAGCGCGCCCCTCGGTTGGGGGGACAAGCGTTATTTTGTTGTTATTGACGGCAATTGCCGCCTCTGCGTATGATCGCGGCATCCCAACCACTTTCGACGTGGATGTCGAAACTTTCGAGAGGTGTTCGAAGATGAACAAGGCCCGAATCACTCGGGTGGGAGCGGTCGCCGCGGCGACAGCCCTCGCCATCGGCGGTCTCACCGCCTGTTCCACCGGAGGCGACAACGGCGGCGGTGACGGCAAGGTCACCATCACCTGGTGGCACAACGCGACCTCCGACCCGCTCAAGGGCATCTGGGAGGACGTCGCCAAGGAGTTCGAGAAGGACCACCCGAACGTGACCGTCAAGGTCGAGGGCTACCAGAACGAGGAGCTCCAGCGCACCCTCATCCCGAACGCCCTGCGCTCGGGCAGCGGTGTCGACCTCTTCCAGGCCTGGGGCGGCGGCGAGATCAAGGACCAGGTCGCGGCCGGCTACGTGCAGGACATCTCCGACTCCGCCAAGGGCACGATCGACGCCATCGGCCCGGTCGTCTCCGGCTGGCAGGTCGACGGAAAGACCTACGGCCTCCCCTTCCAGTTCGGCATCGAGGGCTTCTGGTACAACAAGGACCTCTTCGCCCAGGCCGGCATCGAGAACCCGCCGACCACGCTCGACGAGCTGAACGATGCGGTCGACAAGCTCAAGGCCGCCGGCATCACCCCGATCGCGGTCGGCGCGGGCGACAAGTGGCCCGCCGCGCACTACTGGTACAACTTCGCGCTCAAGTCGTGCTCGCCCGACGTGCTCAAGAAGGCCCAGTCGCAGCTCGACTTCTCCGACCCCTGCTTCGTGAAGGCGGGTGAGCTCCTCCAGGAGTTCATCGCCACCAACCCCTTCCAGGAGGGCTTCCTCGCCACCTCCGCCCAGCAGGGCGCGGGCTCGTCGGCGGGCATGCTCGCCACCGGCAAGGCGGCCATGGAGCTCATGGGCCACTGGAACCCGGGCGTCATGGGCGGCATCCTGAAGGACGACACCGGCCAGGCCGACGCGACCCCGCCGAGCTTCCTCGGCTGGTTCAACTTCCCCGGCATCCCCGGCACCGACGGCGACCCGACGGCCGCCCTCGGCGGCGGCGACGGCTTCGCCTGCGCCACCTGGGCACCCAAGGAGTGCGTCGAGCTGCTCGAGTACATCGACTCGGAGAGCGTGCAGAAGCGCTTCGCCGAGAGCGGCGCCGGCATCCCTGTGCTCCCCGCGGCGCAGTCGGCCGTCACCGACCCGAACCTCCAGCAGGTTCTGAAGGGTCTGCAGGCCGCGAGCTACGTGCAGCTCTGGCTCGACACCGCCTACGGCACCACCGTCGGCGGCGCGATGAACGACGGCATCGTGGCGCTCTTCGGAGGCCAGGGCAGCCCCGAGGACATCGTGAAGGGCATGCAGGACGCAGCGGCCACGCTGTAACCCGCACCTGCAAGGGAACTGATGTCCACCAGCACCATCACGGCCGGGTCCGCGGTATCCACCGCGGGCCCGGCCCGTCCCCGCCCGCGCAAGAGGCGGTTCGACATCCGATCGTTCGCGATGGTCTGGGGCTTCGCGGCCCCCGCCCTCATCGTCTACGTGACGTTCGTCATCGTGCCCGTCGGCCTCGCCGCCGTGTACAGCTTCTTCAACTGGAACGGCCTCGGGCCGCTCGAGCGCTTCATCGGCATCGACAACTACGTCCGCGCCCTCAGCGACCCGACCTTCCTGAAGGCGATCGGCAACAACCTCGCGATCGTCCTGCTCTCCCTGCTCATCCAGGGTCCCGTCGCGATCGGCGTGGCCCTCCTGCTCAACCGCCCGCTGCGGGGGCGTACCCTCATCCGCACCCTCATCTTCGTGCCCTACGTCCTCAGCGAGGTCGTGGCGGCGCTCGCCTTCAAGCTCATCCTGCAGCCGAGCGGACCCTTCGACGCGCTGCTGGCATCCGTGGGGCTGGGGGGCCTCAAGCAGCTCTGGCTCGCCGACCAGAACGTCGTGTTCTGGACGCTCTTCTTCGTGCTCAGCTGGAAGTACCTCGGCTTCGCGATCCTGCTCATGCTCGCCGGACTCCAGGGGGTGCCCGACGAACTCTTCGAGGCCGCGGCCATCGACGGGGCCAGCTGGTGGCAGATCCAGCGGCACATCACCATCCCGCTGCTCGGACCCACCATCCGCATCTGGGCGTTCCTGTCGATGATCGGATCGCTCCAGCTGTTCGACATGGTGTGGGTGCTCACGGGCGGCGGTCCCGTCAACGCCACCGTCACCATGGCGACCTACATGATGCAGTACGGCTTCCAGCGCGGACAGCTGGGCTTCGGCTCCGCCGTCGCCGTCATCCTGTTCCTGATCTCTCTCGTCTTCGCGCTGCTCTACCAGCGTCACGTGCTGCGGCGCGACTTCGAAGGCGCCGTCGGCCGGGGGGCATGACATGACGACAACGACCGTTCCCACCGTCGGGCAGCACGCCGGGCGTCGATTCGACTGGGGTCAGCCCGCCGTCTACTTCGTCGCGCTCGTCTGCATCGCGGTGACCATCTCCCCGGTGATCTACCTCATCATCGGCGGGTTCCGCACCACCGGGCAGATCAACGAGGACGCGGCCGCCTGGCCCGACCCGTGGGTCATCACCAACTACGTCGCCGTGCTCACCTCGGAGAACTTCTGGGTGCAGCTGGTGAACTCCACGATCGCGGCGGTGTTCACGACGAGCGGCGTCATCCTGCTGGGCGTGCTCGCGGCGTTCGTGATCGCGCGGTACCAGTTCAAGGGACGCGACGCGCTCTTCACGCTCTTCACCGCGGGGCTGCTGTTCCCGCTGACCGTCGCCGTCGTCCCGCTGTTCACGATGATCAAGGGCCTCGGCCTGCTCGGCAACCTGTGGGGCATCATCATCCCGCAGGTCGCGTTCGCCCTCCCGACGACGATCATCATCCTCGTGCCGTTCCTGCGGGCGATCCCCGCGGAGCTCGAGGATGCGGCCACGATCGACGGCGCCGGACGCCTCGGCTTCTTCTGGCGCATCGTCGTGCCGCTCGCGGGCCCCGGCCTCGTGACGGTCGGCGTGCTCGCCTTCGTCGCGAGCTGGAACGCCTACCTGCTGCCGCTGCTCATCCTGGGCGACCCGTCGCACTCCACCCTGCCGCTCGGCACGCAGGCCTTCGCGACGCAGTACTCCTCCGACACCGCCAAGGTCATGGCCTTCACGACCATCTCGATGATCCCGGCGCTCGTGTTCTTCACGCTCGCGCAGGGCCGCATCGTGAGCGGCCTCACGGGTGCGGTGAAGGGATAGTCATGTCGCTCGATGTCGGTGTCGTCCCCGTCTGGCGCGACACCTCGAAGCCGACGGCCGTGCGCGTCGAGGCGCTCGTCGCCGAGATGACGCTCGACGAGAAGCTCGCGCAGCTGTACGGCATCTGGGTGGGGGCGGATGCCTCCGGTGGCGAGGTCGCCCCGCACCAGAACGAGATGATCGACGACATCGACATCGAGCAGCTGCTGCCGACCGGGATCGGCCAGCTGACCCGGCCATTCGGCACCGCGCCGGTGGATCCCGCCCTGGGTGCGCTCTCGCTTCAGCGCACCCAGGAGCGGATCGTCGCCTCCAACCGCTTCGGCATCCCGGCCGTCGCCCACGAGGAGTGCCTCGCCGGCTTCGCCACCTGGGGCGCCACCGCCTACCCGGTGCCGCTGTCCTGGGGGGCGAGCTTCGACCCCGCCCTCGTGCGCGAGATGGGGGGCCGGATCGGCGCGGACATGCGCTCCGTCGGCGTGCACCAGGGACTCGCCCCCGTGCTCGACGTCGTGCGCGACGCGCGCTGGGGTCGCGTCGAGGAGACCATCGGAGAGGACCCCTACCTCGTCGGCACGATCGCCACCGCCTACGTGCAGGGGCTGGAGCGGGCGGGCGTCGTCGCGACCCTCAAGCACTTCGTCGGGTACTCGGCCTCGAAGGCCGGCCGCAACCTCGCGCCCGTCTCGGTGGGTCCCCGCGAGCTGGCCGACGTGCTGCTGCCGCCCTTCGAGATGGCCATCCGCGAGGGCGGCGTGCGCTCGGTGATGAACGCGTACACCGACATCGACGGCGTGCCCACGGCGGCCGACCGCGGCATCCTCACCGAGCTGCTGCGGGAGCGCTGGGGCTTCACCGGCACGGTCGTCGCCGACTACTACTCGGTCGGATTCCTCGCGAGCCTGCACGGCGTCGTGGCGGAGGGCGACTGGGGCGGGGCGGCGGCCGCCGCGCTCACGGCGGGCATCGACGTCGAGCTGCCGACGGTGCGCGGATACGGCGCGCCGCTCGCAGGCGAGGTGCGGTCCGGACGCCTCGACGAGGCGGTCGTCGACACCGCGCTGCGCCGGGTGCTCGCCCAGAAGGTCGAGCTCGGGCTGCTCGACGACGACTGGTCGCCCGTGCCGCCCGCGATCGCCGCCGGCGAGGCGGAGTTGCGCGGCAGCATCGACCTCGACACCGCCGAGAACCGTGACCTCGCCCGTCGGCTCGCCGAGCGCGCGATCGTGCTGCTCAAGAACGACGGCGTGCTGCCGCTCGCCTCCCCGGGCCGCATCGCGGTCGTCGGCCCCACCGCCGACGACCCCTACGCGGTGCTCGGCTGCTACTCGTTCCCGGCGCACGTGGGCGTGCAGCATCCGTCCTCCCCGATCGGCATCGCCCTGCCGACGCTGCTCGAGTCGCTGCGCGAGGAGTTCCCCGCGAGCGACCTCGTCTACGTGCGCGGCACGAGCGTCGACGGCGGCGAGACGGCCGAGATCCCGGCCGCCGTGGCCGCGGCGCGCGACGCCGACGTCGTCATCCTGGCGCTCGGCGACCGCGCCGGCCTCTTCGGCCGCGGCACGAGCGGCGAGGGCTGCGACGTGGAGTCGCTCGACCTGCCCGGCGCCCAGCAGGAGCTGCTGGATGCCGTGCTCGCCTCCGGCACGCCCACCGTCGTGGCGCTGCTCGCCGGGCGGCCGTACGCGCTCGGCTCCGCGCCGGAGCGCGCAGACGCCATCCTCGAGGCCTTCTTCCTCGGCGAGGAGGGCACCCCCGCGATCGCGGGTGCGCTCAGCGGCCGGGTCAACCCCGGCGGCCGCCTCCCGGTGAGCGTGCCGGCGACCCCCGGCGCGCAGCCGTCGAGCTACCTCGCCGCCCCGCTCGCGCGGAGCAGCGGCGTGTCGAGCATCGACCCGACCCCCGCCTACTGGTTCGGGCACGGTCTGTCGTACTCGACCTTCGACTGGAGCGACCTCGGCGTCTCGGGGAAGCTCTTCTCGCAGACGGTCGAGGTGCGGGTGCGGGTCGCCAACACGGGCGACCGCGACGGCTCGGATGTCGTGCAGCTGTACCTGCACGACCCGGTCGCGAGCGTGGTACGTCCCGTGCAGCGCCTCATCGCCTACGCGCGCGTGGACCTCGCGGCGGGCGCCGAGACGACCGTCGCCTTCACGGTCCCCGCGGAGCTGGCCTCCTTCACGGGTCGCGACGGGCGCCGCATCATCGAGCCGGGCGCGCTCGTGCTCGGCGTCGCGCGCTCGGCGGGCGACATCGTGTTCTCGCACGAGGTCGAGCTGACGGGCGAGACCCGCGTCGTCGACCACACCCGCCCGCTGCACGCGCGGGTGGAGCTCGGGTGACCCCAGAGCACCGGGTCGGCGAGCTCGTCCTCCGACTCGTCGACCCGGTCGGCGCGCCCCTCGCGGAGCGCGAGGTCGAGGTGGCGCAGACCCGCCACGCCTTCGGCTTCGGCTCGACGGGCTTCGAGCTCATCCCGCACGCGAACGGCGAGGCGGATGCCGCGGAGCTCGCCGCGGACTGGCTCGGCGTCTTCGACACGGCGACCCTGCCGTTCTACCGCGGCGACTTCGAGCCGCGACCGGGGCACCCGCAGACGGACCGCATCCGCACCGCCGCGCACTGGTTCGCCGACCGCGGTGTGCGGCTCAAGGGCCACCCGCTCGTCTGGCACACCGTCAAGGCGCCGTGGATGGACACGCTACCGCTCGACGAGGCGTGGGACGCGACGCTCGGCCGCATCCGGCGCGAGGTCGGCGACTTCCGCGGCCTCGTCGGCGCGTGGGACGTCGTCAACGAGGCCGTCATCATGCCCGTGTTCGAGAACGAGCCCGACGGCGTGCCCAACGCGATCTCGCGCATCGCACGCGCGAAGGGCCGCATCCCGTTCATCCGCGAGGCCTTCGAGGCGGCGCGCGAGACCGACCCGGGCGCGACGCTGCTGCTCAACGACTTCGACCTCTCGACCGCCTACGAGTGCCTCATCGAGGGGCTGCTCGAGAACGGTGTGCGCATCGACGCGATCGGACTGCAGACCCACATGCACCAGGGCTACTGGGGCGAGGAGGCGATGCTCGCCATGGTCGACCGCTTCGCGCGCTACGGCCTGCCGCTGCACCTCACCGAGAACACCCTGCTGTCGGGCGAGCTCATGCCGGCCGAGATCGTCGACCTCAACGACTTCCAGCCGGACTCCTGGCCGTCGACGCCCGAGGGCGAGGCGCGGCAGGCCGACGAGCTCGTGCGGCACTACCGCTCGCTCGTCGGGCATCCTGCGGTCGCCTCGATCACCTACTGGGGTATCGCGGATGCCGGCGCCTGGCTCGGCGCGCCCGCCGGCCTGCTGCGCGCGGACGGCTCCCGCAAGCCCGCCTACGACGCACTCCGCGAGCTCGTGCGCGGCGAGTGGTGGCTCTCCCCCACCCGGCTGCGCACGGATGCCGACGGCCTCGTCCGCGTCTCGGGCTTCCTCGGCGACTACCGGGTGGCGGCCGGTGATCGCGAGGCCGCCTTCACGATCGCGGACCCGGGCACGGACGCGGCGCCCGCGCCCCTCACCCTCCGCTGAGCTCGCGCCCAGCTCCCGCTGAATCGGCGGGGGCAACCGCAGGGGCGGCGGGAGCAACCGCAGGCGCGGTCGGAGCAGCTGCCACCCGGCGGGAGCAACTGCTCCCGCCGCACGTCACCTAGTCCGCCCGCTCCCGGCCAGACACCCTCAGCGGCGCCCGGGCCGCGCCGACGGACCCGGGCACCGCATCCCCGTCAGCGACGGAGAGCACCCTCGCGGCGGCGCGCTCGGAGGACGAGCGCTGCGCCGCCCGCGAGGAGCAGCAGAAGCGCGGTTCCCAGCGCCCCCGAGATGTCGGCACCCGACGCCGCGAGCGCCGAGAGCACGGCGAGCTGACCGCTCGCGAGCAGTGAGCCGTTCACGAAGGCCCCGAGCCGGTAGGAGCCGGGCGTCGTGTCCGCCGGCACCGTGAAGGCGCCGCTCGCGGTGCCGTCCGGACCGATCGTGAGGTGCCCGAGCACGGCGGGAAGCGCCGCCGCGGATGCCGCACGCGCGGTCACCGCGAACCCGCCCGCGCCGCCACCCGCGGCCGTCGACGGCCGGTCGAGCTGGAGCTCGACGACATCCCCGGGCTCGAACCCGGAGAGCGCGACCTCGATCCGTCCCCCCGCGCGCACCGTCGCGGACCCGAGGGTCACGGTCGGCGTCTCGGGGGTGGATCCGTCCCGCGGGCCGACGAGCTGCCCGACGCCCCAGCGGGCCGTGGACTGGTACCCCGCCCCGGTGGGGTCGGCCCAGTTGCTGATGCCCGTGCGGGCACCGCCCGAGGCGTCGTTCACCTGGAAGTCGAGGCCCTGGAAGGTGCCGAGCCCGCTCGCGTCGCCGATCGTGATCGCCGCCTCCACGACGTAGCCGCCGTCGATGAGCGAGGTCGCGGACTGCACCCGGCCGTCCTGGAACGCCTCGTCGCCCGTGCCGTAGGAGCGCACGTTCGCCGCGGAGATGCGGATCTGGCTGTCGTCGTAGCGGTACGAGCCGTTCTTGACGTTGCCCGGGTCGATGAAGATCTCGACCGAGTCCTGGATCCACGGGTCGGAGCCGGAGACGTCCACGACGGGGTCGGCGACGATCGCGAGCACGTAGATCACGCCGCCCCTCCAGAGGGTGCGCACGGTGGCCTCCGCCCCGGAGCCCTGCACGTGCTTCGAGGTCGTGACGGCCTCCGCGTCGTCCCACGCCGCGTCGACCGCGCCGTCGATGACGGGTGCGGTGGCGGCCTGCACGACCTCCACGAACGACAGGGACTCGACGAGCGTCAGCGTGCCGGTGACGCCTGGGGCGTTCCAGCCCGTGGTCGTGAGCCCGTCGGTGACCCGGATGTCGAAGGCGAGGGTGTCGCCCTGCGCCGCCCCGTCGAGGGGCAGCTCCGCGACCATCCGGTACCCCGCGCCGGTCTCGGCGACGACCCCGGACGCGGTGCCGCCTCCGTCCCTGCCGAGGGTCACGGTCGTGGAGCCGAGCTGGAAGGCCACGGAGTCGTTGCCCGCGCTCGTGTCGTCGACCTCCGCGAGCACGGTCAGGTGGTCGGGCTGCCACCGCAGCTGGAACCTCGCGCTCGCCGAGATCGCGTGCAGCGGCAGGCGGTCCCACTCGGCGGCAGTGGTCGCCCCGGCGACCGCGGGCACCTCGGCGGAGAACACGTTCGCCGTGCGCAGCGGCGCGGGCAGCTCGGCGTCGACGATGCCGTAGTAGGCGGGCTTCGCCTGCATCCCGTCGTCGAACACGAGCGGGGCGCCGTTGTCGTTGCGCCAGCTGCGGCCGTCGTTGAGACCCCAGACGGTCACCGAGAAGATGCCGCCGTCGGTGCGGGCGTCGTACGCGCGGAACGCGCGGAAGGCGTCGCGGTAGTAGTAGCCCTGGTCGACGAGCTTCGCCTGCGTGACGGGCGTGCCCGTCGTGACGTCGAGCTCGGTCACCGCCTGCACGAGGCCCGTGCCCTCGAAGGCGTCGAGCGCCTGGGCGAGCGCGGTGACCGGCATCGACAGGCTCACGTGGAACTGGTGCCCCACCCCGTCGACGGGCACGCCGCGCGCGAGCAGCCGCTCCACGAGGGCGTGGTAGCGCTGCTGCTTGCCCGACTGCTCGGTGTTGTAGTCGTTGATGAACAGCGTCACCGGACGGTCAGTGCCTGCGGCCGCATAGACCTCGTTGAACGCCTCGTCGGCGTACTGGAAGGCGAGGTCGATGTAGCGCTCGCCGAGCACGCGGTACCACTCGCTGCGGCGCAGGCCGTCGGCGTAGTCCCCCGAGTCCGAGACGACCTCGTTGACCACGTCGAACGCGACGAGCGGGTTGGTGGCCGAGCCGAACGCACCGTACTCGTCGGAGAGGTGCCGCGCCACCGCGAAGATGTGGTCGTGCATCCGCTGCGCGAGCACGTCCTGGTCGGATGCGCTCGAGGTGAGCGGCACGCCGGGCGACGACTCGAAGAACCACGCGGGCGTCTGGCTGTGCCACACGAGCACGTGCCCGTACACGCGGAGCTCGTTCTGCTGCGCGAACCGCATGAGCGCGTCGGCCTCCGCGCTCGGGGTGAAGACGCCGTTCGCGTCGTACCAGGCCTCCGGCTTCATGAAGTTCTCGGGGGTCACCTGGTCGAAGTGCTTGAGCGTGAGCTGCCCCGGCGCTCCCACCGTCTCGCGGCTGTCGATCGCCACGCCGACCGGGAAGTCGACGGTGTCCTTGATGGGCGTGATGTCCTCGATCACCGCGGGCTCCGGCGTCGCCACCACGATGTCGTCCACGAAGAAGGTCGAGGTGTTGGTGCCGTTGTGGTCGGTCTCGAAGTAGAGGTAGGCGGACTCGGATGCCGCGGGCGTGAAGCGCTGGGTCACCTGCACCCACGCGCTGTTCGACATGCCGTCGAACTGGCCGAGGGTCTGGTAGCTCGTCGACCCGCCGGTGGTGCTCGCGAGGGTGAGCCACACCGCCCCGACGGGCTGGCCGGTCGCGAACCGCACCCAGGCGGTCAGCTCGTAGGTGACACCCGCCTCGAACAGGCCGGTCACGTCGTGCCCGATGCCCGAGCCCTGCGAGGTGCGGCCGGAGACGGATGCCGCCTGCGCGCCCCCGTGCACGGGGTCGGTCGTGATCGCGACGACCGGCGCGCCGGTGCCGTTGTCGCGCGGGCCCCATCCGTCGAGTCCGTCCTCGAAGTCCGTGGAGAGGGCGATCTGGCCCGCGGGCGGCGGGGCGCCGACGGGGAGGGTGAAGGTCCAGCCCGCGTCGAGGCGCTCCTGCACGACCGTCTTCACGGCCGCGACGGTTCCCGAGCGGTCGCCGCCTCCGTCGTGCGCGAGCACGATCTGGCCCGGCGTGATCGCCGCGCGGAGGTTGGTCTCGAGCGTGCCCTGGTCCTGCGTCTCCCAGTCGCTGATCGTGTTGACGACGGCGAGGGGCTGCATCCCGAGCGACACCGCGACGGCGGCCGTCGAGCCCCACGAGCCGTTGGGGGCGCGGAAGAAGGGCACCTTGGCGTTCGGGTCGCCGAGCGCGTCGCGGATGATCCGCAGGTTCTCGACGAGGTCGGCGCGCACCTGCTCGGTCGACCATGACCCCATGTCGGCGTAGCTCGTGGTGTGGTTGCAGAGGGTGTGCCCCTCGGCCACGATGCGCCGCAGCGTGGTGGCGCCGCCCGGCGCCTGGATGTTCTGCCCGATCACGCAGAAGACCGCCTTGATGCCCTTCGCCTGCAGGAAGTCGAGCAGCGCGGAGGTGTCGGCGCCGTTGGGGCCGTCGTCGAAGGTGAGCGCCGCCACGTCACCGGTGCCCTGTGCCTGGGTGACGGGGGTGGTGGTGGGGTTCACGGCGCCTCCCGGCACGACATCGGGGTCCGTTCCGGGACCGGTGCTCTTCTCGGTGGTGACGAGGATGTCGTCGACGAGGTAGCTGTAGGGCGCGGCCGGCGACAGCTCGGAGGTGCCGATGTAGAGCTGGAGCGCGCCGGGGTCGGCGTCAGCCGCGGGGGTGTAGCTGCCCGAGACGACGGTCCACGCGTCGGCGGTGACGGTGGCGTTGCCGATCCAGTCGTATGCGGGTTTCATGACGAAGCGCACCTGGGTCGCCGGCGTTCCGGCCGCGAGCCGCACCCGCATCGAGATGTCGTAGCTCACCCCCGGCTGGAAGATGCCGGTCGGGCTCTGGATGCCGACGTAGTCGGCGGCGCGGTCGGCGACCCGCAGCACCTTGCCGCCGTCGAGGTCGATCACCGAGAGGGTGCCGCCGTCGCCACCGGACTGCTGCCAGGACCCGATCGTGCCGTCCTCGAAGTCGACGGAGCTCACCGTCGTGACGGTCGGGCCGGCGGGCGGCCCGGTGATGGTGAGGTCGTCGACGAGGTAGGTGTACGGGGCGGCCGGGGAGAGGTCGCCCGTGCCGAGATACACCTGCAGCGCGGAGGTGTCGGCGTCGCCCGGCACGGTGTAGCTGCCGCTGACGGTCGTCCAGGATCCGGCGGTGACGGTGGTGTTGCCGATCCAGGTGTAGGCGGGCTTCATCACGAAGCGCAGCTGCGCATCCGGCGTGCCGTCGGCGAGGCGCGCGCGCAGCGAGAAGGTGTAGCTCTGCCCCGGCTGGAGCCCGCTAAGGCCTCCTGCGGCGCTCTGCACCCCGACGTAGTCGGCGCCGCGATCGGCCACCCGCAGCACCTTGCCGCCGTCGAGGTCGACGACCGACAGGGTGCTCCCGTCGCCGCCCGACTGCTCCCAGCCGCCGAGGGTGCCGTCCTCGAAGTTGGTGTGCACGATCGTCACGTCGGCGGCGGCCGCGGCGGAGACGGCGAGAAGGGATCCGGCGGCGAGCGCCGCTGCGGCGGTGATCGCCACGAAAGTTTCGATACGTCGAGGGGTCGACACGGGCGCTCCTTTGCGCGAGTGGGACGGGAATCCGCCCACCCTAGGAACGGATGGCTCCTGCGAACAAGCAGTATGTTGCTGATCGCAACTTAACGTTACCGAGACGTTACCGAAAGTTGTACGAAACTATCGATGGGATCGCTCCCACCGGGGCGCCGGCGGATGAGCGCATCGGCGCTCAGGAGGCGAGGCGCGCCGTGCTCTCGCGCACCACGAGATTCGTCGCGAGATCCATGCGCGGAACCGACTCGAGCGGCGCCTCGCTCATGCGGATGACCAGCCGCGTCGCCTCCTCCGCCATCCGGCGGAGCGGCTGCCGGATGGTGGTGAGCCGCGGGCTCACCCACTTCGCGAGCGGCACGTCGTCGTACCCGACGAGCGAGAGGTCGTCGGGCACCCGGAGGCCGAGCTCGCGCACGGCCTCCAGCACGCCGAGCGCCTGCAGGTCGGAGCCCGCGAAGATCGCCGTCGGACGGTTCTCCCCCGTCAGCAGCGCCCTGCCGTGCTCGTATCCGCCCGAGGTGTGGAAGTCGCCGAACCGGATCCAGTCGGGCTCGATGGCGAGCCCCGCCGAGCTCATCGCCGAGCGGAAGCCGTCGATGCGCGCGTGCGAGCACATCATGTCGTCGGGGCCCGTGATGGCCGCGATGCGCGAGTGACCGAGCTCGATGAGGTGGCGCGTCGCCATGAGCCCGCCGGACCAGTTCGCCGAGCCCACCGAGGGCACCTCGGGAGAGGGGTCGCCGGCCGGGTCGATGATGACGAAGGGGATCGCGCGGGAGCGCAGGATCTCGCGATACTCGGTGGGCAGGTCGGAGAACACCAGGACCACCCCGAGCGGACGCCGCCGGAGCACCCCCTCGATCCAGTCGGCGCCGGGCGCATGCCTGCTGCCGCTCTCCGTGAGCACGACGCTCATCCCGCTTGCCCGCGCCACATCCTCGACGCCGCGGATGATCTCCATCGACCACGCCGCCTCGAGCTCGTGGAAGACCAGCTCGATGAGGCCCGTGGTCGGCGGCGCCGCCCTGCGCCGCAGGTATCCGTGCTCCGCGAGGAGTGCCTCGACCTTCGCCCGGGTGGCCTGGGAGACATCCGGCCGCCCGTTGAGCACCTTCGAGATCGTCGAGAGCGAGACCCCGGCCTCCTCCGCCACGCGGGCGAGCGTGACGCGTTCGGCGGATGTGGATCGGGCCATGGGAACCCCTTTCGGACCGCGTCAGTCTACGGCGATTTTCGCGAAACTATCGAAGCGCCGTTCCGGCTGTTCTCGCCGCGTCACATGGTATATGTTTGACCTCGCAACATTTACTCGACGAGGAGACCGCGATGACCGCGCCCACACCCACCCGCGACGACAAGTTCAGCTTCGGACTCTGGACCGTCGGCTACAACGGCACCGACCCGTTCGGCGGCCCCACCCGCAACGCGCTCGACGTCGTGCACGTCGTCGAGAAGCTCGCCGAGCTCGGCGCCTACGGTCTCACCTTCCACGACGACGACCTGTTCGCCTTCGGCTCCACGGATGCCGAGCGCCAGACCCAGATCGACCGCCTGAAGGGCGCGCTCGACGCCACCGGCCTCATCGTGCCGATGGCCACCACCAACCTCTTCTCCCCGCCCGTATTCAAGGACGGCGGCTTCACCTCCAACGACCGCCAGGTGCGCCGCTACGCGCTGCGCAAGGTGCTGCGTCAGCTCGACCTCGCCGCGTCGCTCGGCGCCAAGACCTTCGTCATGTGGGGCGGCCGCGAGGGCGCGGAGTACGACTCCGCCAAGGACGTGCGCGCCGCGCTCTCGCGCTACAAGGAGGCCGTCGACCTGCTCGGCCAGTACGTGCTCGACCAGGGCTACGACATCCGCTTCGCGATCGAGCCGAAGCCCAACGAGCCGCGCGGCGACATCCTGCTTCCGACCGTGGGCCACGCGCTCGCCTTCATCAACGAGCTCGAGCACCCCGAGCTCGTCGGTCTCAACCCGGAGGTGGGGCACGAGCAGATGGCGGGCCTCAACTTCCAGGCCGGAATCGCGCAGGCGCTGTGGCACGGCAAGCTCTTCCACATCGACCTCAACGGCCAGCGCGGCATCAAGTACGACCAGGACCTCGTGTTCGGCCACGGCGACCTGCACAACGCCTTCGCCCTCGTCGACCTGCTCGAGAACGGCGGCGTGAACGGCGGCCCGGCCTACGACGGCCCGCGCCACTTCGACTACAAGCCCTCGCGCACCGAGGACGAGACGGGCGTCTGGGAGTCGGCGGCCGCGAACATGCGCACCTACCTGCTGCTCAAGGAGCGGGCGGCGGCGTTCCGCGCCGACCCCGAGGTGCAGGAGGCGCTCGAGGCCGCGAAGGTCACCGAGCTCGCGCGACCGACCCTCAACGAGGGCGAGACGGTCGCCGACCTCGTGGCCGACCGCTCCGCGTGGGAGGACTTCGACGCGAACGCCTACCTCGGCGGCAAGGGCTTCGGCTTCGTGCGGCTGCAGCAGCTCGCGACCGAGCACCTGCTCGGCGCCCGCTGACCGTGCCCCTGATCGCGGGGGTCGACTCGTCGACCCAGAGCTGCAAGGTCGTGGTGCGCGACGCGGAGACGGGCGCCATCGTGCGCACCGGCCGCGCCGCGCACCCCGAGGGCACCGAGGTGCCGCCCGCGGCCTGGTGGGATGCGCTGCTCGCCGCGATCACCGACGCCGGCGGCCTCGACGACGTCGCCGCGATCTCGGTCGGCGGGCAGCAGCACGGCATGGTCGTGCTCGACGCCGAGGGGCGCGTCATCCGCGACGCCCTGCTCTGGAACGACACCCGCTCGGCGCAGGCCGCGCGGGACCTGATCTCCGAGTTCGGCGCGGGCGAGCTCGCCCGCCGCACGGGCAGCGTGCCGGTCGCGAGCTTCACGGCCACGAAGCTGCGCTGGCTGCGCGACGCGGAACCCGCGAACGCGGCACGCGTCGCGGCCGTCGCCCTCCCCCACGACTGGCTGAGCTGGCGACTGCGCGGCTACGGGCCGGCCGACGACAGCCCCCTGGGGCCCGAGCTCGCGGCCCTCGCGACCGACCGCTCCGACGCATCCGGCACGAGCTACTGGAGTCCCGCGACCGGCGACTACGACCGCGAGCTGCTCGTGGCGGCCCTCGGGCACGACGCGGTGCTGCCGCGCATCGTCGCCCCCGGCGAGGCGATGGGCGAGACGACGGCGCGGTCAGGGATCCCGGCCGGCATCCGCGTGGGTGCCGGTGCGGGCGACAACGCGGCGGCGGCCCTCGGCCTGGGCGCACGGGCCGGGGACGTCGTCGTGTCGATCGGCACGAGCGGCACGGTGTTCGCCGTGACGGATGCGCCGGTCGCCGACGCGACGGGCGCCGTCGCGGGCTTCGCCGACGCATCCGGGGTGTTCCTGCCGCTCGTCGCGACCCTCAACGCGGCGCGCGTGCTCGACCGGATGGCGGCGCTGCTCGGCGTGGACCACACCGGTCTCGGCGAGCTCGCCCTCGCCGCCGAGCCCGCCTCGGGCGGCCTCGTGCTGCAGCCCTACTTCGAGGGCGAGCGCACCCCCAACCTCCCGGACGCCACGGCGACGCTGTTCGGCATGACGCTCGCGTCGACGACGCGCGAGAACCTCGCCCGCGCCGCGATCGAGGGGATGCTGTGCGGCCTCGCCGACGGACTCGATGCCGTGCGCCGCCTCGGCGTCACCGCCTCGCGCGTGCTGCTGGTGGGGGGCGCGGCGGCGAACCCCGCCGTCTCGCGCATCGCGGCCGAGGTCTTCGACGCCCCCGTCGAGGTGCCCGAGCCGGGCGAGTACGTCGCGCTCGGCGCGACCGTGCAGGCGGCGTGGGTGCTCACGGGGAGCCGCCCCGACTGGCGACCCGCGACCCTCGCGCGCCCGACCGCGACGCCCGTGCCCCGCATCCGCGAGCAGTACGCGGCGCACGCCGTCACGGCGTAGCGGCGGTCTCGTCGCGGAGGCCGGGCGTCTCGGAGCCTGACCCGTCTCGTACCCTGGTGCCGTGACGGATGCGGTACTGCTGACCGGCGGGGGCGACTTCTCCGACCCGTGGCACCCGTTCCGCGAGACGGCCGACCGCATCGCCGCGCTGCTCACTGAGGCGGGCCTGCCGACGCGGGTCGTCGACAGCGCGGACGACTTCGCGTTCGCCGTGGCCGCGGGACCGCCGCTCGCGATCGTGCAGGCCTCGAACGCCTACGCCCCGACGCCGGGCGACCTGCTCGTGCTCGACGCGGTCGCCACGCAGCTGCGCGCCGGTCGGCCCCTCCTCGCGGTGCACGCGGCCGCGTGCCTCTTCGTCGACCGACCGGAGTGGGAGGCGGCGCTCGGCGGGCGCTGGGTTCCCGAGCTCAGCTGGCATCCCGAGCTCGGTCCCGCGCACGTGCGGCTGGAGCCGCATCCGATCACGGCGGGCCTCGGCGACGTCGAGGTGACCGACGAGCGCTACACCGAGCTGCGGGTGTCCCCCGCGGCCGAGGTGCTCGCGTGGCACGAGGAGGGCGGCCGACGCCACCCCCTCGCCTGGGCGCATCGGGTGGACGGGGCCCGGGTCGTCTACGACGGGCTCGGACACGACACGCGCTCCTACGACAGCCCGAGCCGACGCACCCTGCTCGAGCGCGAGGTGCGCTGGCTGCTCGGCGGCGACTGACTCAGCCGAGGACGCGCCGGGCCTCCTCGACGGTCGCGACGAGCTGCGGCTCGCGCAGCAGGGTCGGCACCGCCCGCACGCCGTTGTCGGTCGTCGCACCCTGCGTCACGGTGGGGGCTGCGCCCTCGACGACCTCGCGCACCATGCTCGCGACGGCGCGGGCGAGCTCGCGCGGGTCCTCGTACACGGTCGCGGTCTGGGCGCCGTTGCGCACGGCACGCACCCCGTCGAGGGTCGAGCCGCCGCCCGTGAGCACGACGGATGCGGGGGCCGCGCGGTCGTGCGCCGCATCGGCCGCGGAGTCCGGCGCCGCATCCGTGTGGGGAGGCGTCGTCGCGTCGGGCGGCGGGGCGGTCGCGCCCGGAGGCGTCGGCGTCGCGCTCGGCTCACCCTCGGGCGGCAGCGGCGCGGCGCTCCAGCGCGCACCCGGTGCGACGACCTCGACACCCGCCGCCGCGAGCACCTCGGCCACCGCGCCGCTCATGGCGTCGCTCGGCGAGAGCACCCCCGCGAGCGGCACGTCGGCGGCGAGCAGCTCCGCGACGCGGTCCGCGGCCGTCGCGGGCGAGCCCCGCAGGATGGCCGCCTGCTCGAGGTCGGTGCGGCCGGACGGCACCGTCAGGCGCCCCGCGTCGAGGTACGGCTGCAGAACCTCCATGGCGCCCGCGAACGCGTCCTGCGCGCCGCGGTCGTCTCCGGATCCGGCGAGCAGCTCGACCGCGAACGGACCCGCATCCGGGTCGTCGGCGAGCCCGAGGCCGTCGACGAGCGCCTGGGCCTGCAGCCGCCCGGCCGCCCGGTGGTCGAAGGTCGCGAAGTAGTCCACCTGGTCGGTGTCGAGGATGAGCTCGTCGTAGGCGATGACGGAGACCTCTCCCGCGGCATCCGGGGTGAGCACCGCCGCGATCGCCGTCGCGTCGACCGGCGCGATCACCACGGCCGCCGGCTGGGCGGCGAGCACCTCGCGCAGCTGCTCGAGCTGCCGGGGGATGTCGTCGCCCGCGAACCGGACCTCGACGGCGTAGCCGTCGTCCGCGAGCTCCCGCCGCAGCACCTCGGCGCTCGCACCCCAGTCGTCGTCGGCCGCGCCCGGGAACAGCACGGCGACAGGCGGACCGCTCGGTGCGGGCGTGCAGGCCGCGAGCCCCGCCGCCGCGACGAGCCCCGCGAGCCCCGCTGCGAGCACGCGCACGGCCATCCGACCCCGAGGCCACCTCACGCCCCGAGCCTAGCTGCGCGCCGGAACCCGCCGAGAGGACGAAGTGCGCGCCCGGGGTCAGCCGAGCGTCGCGTAGGCGCGCACCGGGAAGGTTCCGAAGCCCTCGACGGGCGGCGGGGCCGCCGTGAAGCGGGCCCCCGAGGGCGGCAGCGCGCCGAGGTTCGTGAGGTGCTCCACCACGTGGATGCCGGCGCCCAGCAGCCCCGTGTGCGCGGGACGCGGACCGTGCGGCACGACCTCGTCAATGTTGAGCGAGTCGATGCCGACGAGTACCGCGCCCTGCCCGACGAGGTACTCCACGGCATCCGCCGCGAGGAACGGCGCGTCCTCGCCGTAGGCGGGGGTGCCGAAGTGGCGGTCCCATCCGGTGTGCAGCAGCACCGCCTTGCCGCGGACGTCCCGATCCCACAGCACCGACGCCGGGATGCCGCGCGCGCCGAGGTCGGTGAGGTGGAAGACCTCCGTCGGCAGCTCGACGAGGCTCGCGAGCTCGAGGCCCGCCAGATCGGGGCCGTCGGCGTAGCGATGGAACGGACTGTCGAGGTAGGTGCCGGTGTTGCCGATCATCGTGATGACGTCCATCGCGAACTCGGTGCCGGGCTCGTAGTGGCCGCGGGAGTCCTCGCGCGTCAGGTGGGGTGTGATGACGGGCGCCGGCAGCCCCGGGTAGGTCACGAGTCCCGCGCGGATGCGGTGAGTGAGGTCGACGACGCGGGCGCGATTCTCAGGGGCGGCGGGCACGGAACCTCCGGATGACGGTCACCAGCACGGCGACGAGGGCGAGGGCGAGCGGGACGAGCAGGTGGTCCCAGGCGAGCACGAGCAGGGCGGCGGTGAGCACGACCGAGACGACCGCCATCCACCATCCCACGCTCCACCGCGCGAGCAGTCGCACCGCGGCGACCATGCCCATGAAGTAGAGCGAGACCATCGAGGCGGTGTGGATGAGGATGAAGGTCTGCAGCTCGAGGCCGAACGCGAAGAACACGGTGGCGTAGCCGACGAGCACGACGGCGATCAGCACGATCGCACGGCGCGGGACGGCGCCCGCCTCACCGCCCTTCGCGAACCAGCGCGGTAGATGACCGTCGCGGCCGAGCGAGGCGGCGAGGTTCGCGAAGGCCGGCACGTAGACGTTGAGCACGCCGAGCACGATGATCGTCGCGATGCCCGCGACCGCCGCGGGCCCGAAGCCCGGCCAGTTGATCGCGACGAGGTCGATGAGCGGCGCTGCGCTGCGCGTGCCGTCGACGCCGAACACGCCGACCGTCACGGTCTGCAGCGCCAGGTAGGCGAGGCCGACGACCGTCATGCCCACCACGGTCGCCCACACGATCGTGCGCCGCGGGTTGCGGAACTCGTGGGCGATGTGGGTGATCGCCTCACCGCCGGCGAACGCCCATACGAAGAGACTCACCGCGAGGCCGACGCCCGTCCACCCGTGGGGCAGGAACGGCGCGTAGTTCGCGGGCTGCACCGCGGGCGCGGCGCTCGCGATGACGCCGACGACGACCGCGACGAGGAGGGCGGAGAGCCCCAGCTGAACGGAGCCCGACACACGCAGGCCGAACAGCCCGAGGGCGAGCGCGAGCGCGAGGAAGCCGACGCCGACGACCGCCACCCAGCCGCGCTCGAGGCCGAGCGCCGCGCTCAGGTACTCGCCGCCCAGGGCGGCGACGACCGGCGCCCCGAATCCGACGCCGAACAGGAACCAGTAGCCCGTCATCCGCGCCGCCGTGTCGCCGAGCGCGAGGCGCACGAAGGTCGCGACGCCCCCGCCGTCGGGGTAGCGCCCCGCGAGCGCCGCGAAGGTGCCCGCGAGCGGGATCGACAGCACGAGCACGATCGCGACGGCGAGGATCGACGCGGGCCCCGCGGCATCCACCCCGAGGCCCGGCAGCACGAGGATGCCCGTTCCGAGCACCGCCGCGATGTAGAGGGCGGATGCGGTGGGCAGCCCGATGCGCCCGTGCACCGCGGGCGTCTCCCGCACCTCGGCCGCGCTCACCTTGCTCACCCTCTCATCCTGGGGTGGCACGAATTCGTCCACCAGCGATTTTCCGCCATCGCGCTGCGACAATCCGCCGACCGCGCGGACCGACGCGGGGCGGTCAGACGCGAGAGAGCGTATCGAGCACGTCGGACACGAGGTCGTCCGCGCCCTCGATGCCGACCGAGAGCCGCACCACGGCGGGCGACACCTCCAGCGCGGTGCCCCGCACCGACGCGTGGGTCATCTCCGAGGGGTAGCAGACGAGCGACTCCACCCCGCCGAGCGACTCCGCCAGCTGGAAGAGGCGCGTCGACTCCGCGAAGCGCCGCGCGGCGGCCTCGTCGTGCAGCTCGACCGACAGCATCCCGCCGAAGGAGCGCATCTGCCGGGCGGCGAGCTCGTGACCCGGGTGGTCGGGAAGGCCCGGGTAGTAGACCCGCGCGAGCTTCGGATGCCCGACGAGCGCCTCGGCGAGCGCCTGCGCGTTGGCGGAGTGGCGGTCCATGCGCACGGCGAGCGTCTTGATGCCGCGCGTCGTGAGCCACGCGTCGAGCGGCGCCGACACCGCGCCGACACCGAACTGCAGGAACGCCACCTTGTCGGCGAGGTCCTCACCGCCCACCTCGATGCCGCTGTTCAGCACGACGGCACCGCCCAGCACATCCGAGTGGCCGCCGAGGTACTTCGTGGTCGAGTGCACGACGACGTCCGCCCCGAGCGCGAGCGGCTGCTGCAGATAGGGCGAGGCGAAGGTGTTGTCGACCACGACGATCGCGCCGGCCGCGTGCGCGATCTCGGCGACGGCCGCGATGTCGGTGATCTTCATGAGCGGGTTGGAGGGCGTCTCGAGCCACACCACGCGCGTGTTGTCGCGCAGGGCGGCGCGCACCGCATCCAGCTCGCCCATCTCGACGGTGTCGAGCCCGACGCCCCACGGCACGTGCACGCGGTTCACGAGCCGGTGGGTGCCGCCGTAGACGTCGTTGCCCATCAGCACGTGGTCGCCGGGTGTCAGGATCGCGCGCAGCAGGGTGTCCTCCGCGGCGAGCCCGGACGCGAAGCTGAACCCGCGCTCGGCACCCTCGAGGGCGGCGAGCTGGGTCTCGAGCGCGGTGCGGGTCGGGTTGCCGCCGCGCGTGTACTCGTAGCCGTCGCGGAAGCCGCCGATGCCATCCTGCACGAAGGTCGTCGTGAGGTAGACGGGCGGGATGACCGACCCGGTGGTCGGGTCGAACGCCTGCCCGGCGTGGATGGCGCGGGTGGCGAAGTCGAGGTCGGAGGCGGACTGGTCGGGGCTCATGGGGACTCTCTGAGATCGGGGTGGTGCGGGAGCGACGCGCTACTCGGGCAGGCTGTGCTATTCGGACAGGAAGGCGAGCAGGTCGTGCCGGGTGACGACCGCGGCCGGCTTGCCATCCGCGGTCACGAGGAGGGCATCCGCGTCGACGAGCGCCTCGCGGGCCGCCGTGACGGAGTCGTTCATGCCGATGAGCGGCAGGTTGGGGCCGACGAAGGCGGCGAGCGCGTCGGTCAGCTGCGCGTCACCGTGGAAGACGGCGTCGATGAGGCTCTTCTCGTCGATCGAGCCCACCACCTCGCCCATGACGACGGGCGGCTCGGCCGACAGCACGGGCATCTGCGAGATGTCGTAGCGCCGCATCTTGTCGATGACGTGCCGCACGGTGTCGCTCGGGTGCACGTGCACGAGGCCGGCGAGCTCGGCCTCCTTGGTGCCGACGAGGTCGGCCACCGTCTTCTCGCCCTCGGCGGGCAGGAAGCCGTACGACCGCATCCACCGGTCGTTGAACACCTTGCCGAGGTAGCCGCGTCCGCCGTCCGGCAGCAGGATCACCATGACGTCGTCGGGCCCGAGCTCGCGCGCCGCCTTGAGCCCGGATGCCACGGCGAGCCCCGAGGAGCCGCCGACGAGCAGCCCCTCCTCGCGCGCGAGTCGGCGGGTCATCTCGAACGACTCCGCGTCGGATGAGGCGATGATCTCGTCGACGACGCCCGGATCGTAGGCGGTCGGCCAGAAGTCCTCGCCGACTCCCTCGACGAGATAGGGCCGCCCCGTGCCGCCCGAGTACACCGAGCCCTCCGGGTCGGCGCCGATCACGCGGACGGCGGGGTTCTGCTCCTTGAGGTAGCGCCCCGCGCCCGAGATGGTGCCACCCGTTCCGACGCCCGCGACGTAGTGCGTGACGCGTCCGTCGGTGTCGCGCCAGATCTCCGGCCCGGTGGTCTCGTAGTGGCTGAGCGGCCCGTTCGGGTTCGAGTACTGGTCGGGCTTGAACGCACCGGGGATCTCCTTCGAGAGCCGGTCGCTCACCGAGTAGTACGAGTCGGGGCTCTCGGGCGCGACGCTCGTCGGGCACACGACGACCTCCGCGCCGTACGCCTTGAGCGTGTTGATCTTGTCCTCGGAGACCTTGTCGGGGCACACGAAGACGCAGCGGTAGCCGCGCTGCTGGGCGACGAGCGCGAGCCCGATGCCGGTGTTGCCGGAGGTCGGCTCGACGATCGTGCCGCCCGGCTTCAGCTTCCCCTCGCGCTCGGCGGCGTCGATGATGCGCTGCGCGATGCGGTCCTTCGAACTGCCGCCCGGGTTCACGTACTCGACCTTCACGAGCACCGTGGCCCGGATGCCGTCGGTCACCTTGTTGAGCTTCACGAGCGGCGTGTTGCCCACGAGGTCGAGCACCGTCTCGGCGTATCTCATCCCCCGAGCCTACCGGCGAGGTGCCATCCGTTACGGGCCGCGGACCCCGCTCGCGCGCTGCGCGGATGCGCACCCTGCGCGCATCCGCGGCGCCCTACACTGCCAAGGTGACCGCCCCGCCGCCCGAGTTCCACCTGGCGGGCGGCTTCAGTCGCGACGCGATCGCCTTCGCCGACGGCACGACCGAAACAGACCGCATCGGCGGCAACGCGCTGTGGGCCGCGATGGGCGCGCGCCTCGCGGGCGCGACCCCGCATGTGCACACCGTCGTCGGCGAGGGCTACCCGGATTCCGTGCTCGGCCGGCTGCGCGAGCTCGGCATCGACACCTCCGGTGTGCGGCGCGACGAGACGATCCCGGGCGTGCGCGTCACCTTCTCCTACACGGCGGACGGCTCGCGCCGCCAGCCCGCCGACCCCGCGACCGTCGCCGCCCTCCCCGTGGCGACCCGCGAGCTCTTCATCGACACCACCCGGGACCCCGAGCAGAACCTGCGCGCGCTCGTGACCGTCGACGACCTGCCCCGGGAGGCGTCCGGCACCGCCTGGCATCTCGGCCTGCTGCCGCTCGCCCGCGCCGGGCAGCTGCTCGAGCGCCTGCGCGACACCGGCGCCGCCTACCTCCAGCTCGACTGCCCCGCCCGATCCGAGCTCGCCCGCGCCGGCGTCGACGCGCTCGCGGAGGTGCTGCCGCAGGCGGAGGTGTTCCTGCCGAGCACCTCCGACACCGAGGTGTTCGCACCGGGCGTGCCCCGCGACGAGCTGCTCGCCCGCTTCCATGCGCTCGGCGCCGCGACCGTCGTGCTCAAGTGCGGCGACGACGGCGCCCTGCTCTCGGAGCGCGGCGGGCCCGTCTGGCATGTGCCGGTGTTCCCTGAGCCCGCATTCGCGGACGCCACGGGCGCGGGCGACGTGTTCGGCGGCGCGTTCGGCGCCCGGCTGCGCGCCACGGGAGACCTGCTCGACGCGGTGTGCACCGGGGCCGCCGCGGCATCCGTGAGCACCCGCTGCCGCAGCCCGCTCGACCTCGCCGAGCTCGACCCCGCGGAGGTCGAGGAGCGGCGCGCCCACATCGCACGCAGAGCATCCGAACAGAAGGCGAGCCGCCCATGAGGAAGACCACGATCGGCGTCATCGGCAACGCGAGCCGCCCGGGCGAGACCCTGCCGGGCACGCTCCTGGAGCTCGCCGAGGAGGTCGGCCGCCTGATCGCCGAGCACGGCGTCGTGCTCGTCACGGGCGGCACGGGCGGCGTCATGGAGGCGGCGAGCCGCGGCGCGCAGCGGGCCGGCGGCTTCACCCTCGGCTTCCTGCCGCAGTCCGACCACTCGCACGCCAACCCCTACCTCGACGTCGCGCTCCCCACCGGCATGGGCACCATGCGCAACCTGCTGACGGCGCGCACCTGCGACGCGATCATCATGATCGGCGGCGGCGTCGGCACCCTCAACGAGCTCACCGTCGCCTACGACGTCGGCACCCCCGTGGTGGCGGTGGCGGGCAGCGGCGGCTGGAGCGACCGCATCCGTCCGACCCTCATCGACGACGCCTGGCTCGACGAGCGCCGCGTGACGGCTCTGACCTTCGCCGAGACGGCGGCGGATGCCGTGGCGCAGGCCGTCGCGCGGATCGCCGAGCCGCGCCGCCAGGGCGGGCTGCAGGCCCACCTCGGAGCCGCCGGGCACTAGGCCCGCGACTCACCCGGCCGAGGCGACGAGCTCGCGCAGGGCGTGAACCGCCATGCGCGTCATGCCGGGGGCGATGTCGCGGTAGTAGGGCAGCGCGACGGACGCCTGCAGGATCGACCAGCCGATTCCGCGGTCCCGCGCCGCCTCGTCGAGGCCGAGTCCCTCGCGGTAGCGCTCGCGGTGACTCGCCGGCAGGACGTTCCAGGCGGCGAGCAGCACGGTGGCGGGGTCGGCCGTGCCCGGCGCGAAGTCGATCACCCCGGCGAGCCGCCCCGCATCGTCCACGAGCAGGTTCGCGGGGAGGAGGTCGTCGTGCACCCACACCGTCGCGCCGTCCCAGGGGGCGGCGACGGCCCGCTCCCACAGCCGCAGCACGGCATGGGTGTCGACCTCGTGGATGGCGGCGAGCGCCGCGCGCACCGCCGCGTCCTCGCGCTCGAGGGTCCCCCGGCGGTGCGCCTCGGGGGCGCCCGTCGCATCCTGGCGCCACAGCGCTCGGCAGAAGGCGACCAGCCCGTCGGTCACGGCATCCGGGTCGGCGAGCGCCTCCCCCGGCGCGGGGGTGCGACCGGGCAGCCAGTCGACGACGAGCCAGTCGCTCGGATACTCCCCCGTCGGCGTGCCGACGCCGCGCACGGCGGGAACCCGAACGGGAAGCGCGGGGGCGAGCACGGGCGTCCACTCGGCCTGACGCCGGATGCCGGCCTCCCGAGGCACGAACGGCGCCCGCACCGCGAGCGCGTCGCCGAGCCGGAAGATCGCGTTGACGGTGCCGTCCGACGGCACCCGCTCGAGCGGCAGCCCGGCCCATCGCGGGAACTGCTCGCGCAGCAGACGCCGGACGATCGTCTCGTCGACGGGCAGCTCCTCAGCGTGCATCACGCTCCAGCAGGGCCGCCGAGGCGGCCGTCAGCTGCTCCGCGAACAGCCGCGCGTACTCGCCGCCCTCCGCGAGCAGCGCCGCGTGGGCGCCCGACTCGACGATGCGCCCCGCGCGCACGACGTGGATGACGTCCGCGTCGACGACGGTCGAGAGCCGGTGCGCGATCGCGACCGTCGTTCGGCCGCGGGATGCCGCGTCGAGCGCGCCCTGCACGATCCGCTCCGAGACGGTGTCGAGGGCGCTCGTCGCCTCGTCGAGGATGAGCACCGCCGGGTCCTTGAGCAGCACGCGCGCGATGGCGACGCGCTGCTTCTCACCGCCCGACAGCCGGTAGCCGCGCTCCCCCACGACGGTGCCGTAGCCCTCGGGGAAGCTCGCGATCGTGTCGTGGATGTTGGCCGCCCGGCACGCCGCCTCGAGCTCCTCGTCGGTGGCGTCGGGCTTCGCGTAGCGCAGGTTCTCGGCGATCGTCGCGTGGAAGAGATAGGTCTCCTGGCTCACCACCCCGACGTGGTCGACGAGGGAGGCGTGCCGGAGCGATCGCACGTCATCGCCGGCGAAGAGCACCGCGCCCTCCGTCGCCTCGTAGAGCCGTGGGATGAGGTACGACACCGTCGTCTTCCCCGCGCCCGACGGCCCGACGAACGCGACGTACTGCCCGGGCTCGATGCGGAACGACACCTCCTGCAGCGTGCCCGCCGCGTCGGGGGCGGCGTCCGGATACCGGAAGGTCACGTCCCGGAACTCCACCTCGCCGAGCCGCGCGGCGTCGACCGGCCGCGCGTCCGCCGCATCCGTGATCGTGGGCACGAGGTCGAGGTACTCGAAGATGCGCGCGAACAGCGCCCGCGAGGTCTGCAGGTCGAGGGCCACCCGCAGCAGCCCCATGAGCGGGAACATGAGCCGCGCCTGCACCGTCGTGAACGCGACGATCGTGCCGGCCGTCACCGGGATATCCCGCAGGATCAGCCAGGCCGCCACGAGGTAGACGACCGCGGGCACGACCGACATGAACACCCCGACGATCGCGAAGAACCACTGCCCCGACATCTGCTGGCGCACCTGCAGCGCGATCTGCCGGTCGTTCTCGGCCGCGTAGCGCGCGATCTCCGCCGGCTGCCGGTTGAAGGTCTTCGCGAGCAGGATGCCCGACACCGAGAGCGTCTCCTGGGTGATCGCGGTCATCTCCGACAGCGACTCCTGCGTCTGGGTGGCGATGCGCGCCCGCACCTGCCCGACGCGCCGCTGCGCGAGCACGAGCACGGGCAGCAGCACGACCGCGACCACCGTCAGCTGCCAGCTGAGCAGCAGCATCGCCACGAGCGCCCCGATCACCGTGACCGTGTTGCCGACGACGCTCGAGATCGTGTTGTTGAGCACGGACGCGACACCGCCCACATCGTTCTGCAGCCGTGACTGGATGACGCCCGTCTTGGTGCGCGTGAAGAAGCCGAGCTCCATCGCCTGCAGGTGGCTGAACAGCCGCACCCGCAGCGCCCCCATGACCGAGTTGCCGACCTTCGCCGTGAGGTAGGTCTGCCACACGCCGAGCGCCGCCGATACGAGCCACAGCGCCACCATCGCGGCGACGAGCCACAGCAGCACGGGCACGTCCGGCGTTCCGGATGCCGGGAAGAGCCCGTCGTCGAAGGCGCGCTGGGTGAGCAGCGGGGGCAGCACCCCGAGCCCCGCCGAGACGAGCACGAGCGTGATCGTGACGACGAGCTCGACACGGTACGGCCGGAACAGCTCGCCGATCCGCCGCACCAGGTGCGGGATGCGTGGGGCCGACGCGTTCTCGGCGCGCTGCACCTCGGCGTCCCGGCTGCCGACGCCGCCGCGCATCCCGCCGCCGCGTCCACCGCCCATGCTCATGCGTCGAGCCTAGGCCGGTGGCCCTACCCCTTCGTCGAGCCCGCCAGCAGGCCCCGCACGAAGTAGCGCTGCAGCGAGAAGAACACGATGAGCGGCACCACGAGCGACACGAAGGCGCCGGCCGTCAGGCGCTGCCACTCCTGGCCGCGCGAGCCCACCATCTCGGCCAATCGCTGGGTCAGTGGTGCCGCATCCTGCGTGCCGCCCGAGAAGATGAGCGCCACGAGCAGGTCGTTCCACACCCACAGGAACTGGAAGATCGCGACGGATGCGAGCGCCGGGATCGCGAGCGGCAGCACGATGCGGAAGAAGATCTGCCCGTGCGTCGCACCGTCGACGCGGGCCGCCTCGATGACCTCCCCCGGGATCTCCGAGATGAAGTTGTGCAGCAGGAAGATCGCGAGCGGCAGCGCGAACATCGTGTGCGCGATCCAGATCGGAAGGTAGTTCTGCACGGGGATCATCGGGACGATCTCGTGCAGCCACTGCTGCCCCGGCTTGAGGAAGGCGGAGAAGAACTGAAGGAGCGGCACGAGCGCCATCTGCAGCGGCACGATCTGCAGCGCGAACACGAAGATGAACAGCCAGTTCACCCATTTGAACCGCATCCACGCGAACGCGTACGCGGCCATCGACGCGAACACGAGCGGGAAGATCGTCGACGGGATCGCGATGAACAGCGAGTTCACGAAGTAGGCGCCCAGCTGCGGCGACGACTGCGACGGGGACAGCAGCACGTCCCGGTAGTTGTCGAGCGTGAAGCCCGGGTTCTGGAAGATCGTCCACCATCCGGTGTTCAGGATGAGCTCGGCGGGACGGAACGAGGAGATGAAGAGGCCGAAGGTCGGGATCGTCCAGACCACGGCGATGATGAGCGCGGCGACCGTCGCGCCGCGGGAGGTGAGGCGTCGCTTGACGCGCTGCGCCTTCGGATCGTCGCGGCCCTCGACCGCGACCTCGATCTCGCCCTCCCCGCCCTTCATGGGCAGGTCTGCAGGGGCCACAGAGCTCATTAGCGGATCTCCCTCTGCTTGCGGAGCACGTTGACGTTGTAGATGACGATCGGCATGACCAGCACGAACAGGATGATCGCGAGCGCCGACCCGCGCCCCACCTCGGAGGCCCGGAACGCCTGCGTGTACATCTCGTTGGCGACGACGCTCGTGTTGAAGTTGCCTGCGGTCATCGTGCGCACGATGTCGAAGACCTTGAGCGTGGCGATCGAGATGGTGGTGAGCACCACGACGAGGGAGCCCCGGATGCCGGGCACCGTCACGTTGCGGAACCGCTGCCAGGCGTTCGTGCCGTCGAGCTGGGCCGCCTCGATCTGCTCCGTAGGGATGCCCTTGATCGCGGCCGACAGCACGACCATCGCGAACCCGGTCTGGATCCAGATCATCACGAGGATGAGCAGGAAGGTGTTGAGCGGGTCGGTCTGCAGCCACTGCACGGGGTCCCCGCCGAACGCGACCACGATGGCGTTGAAGAGGCCGATCTGCTCGCGGCCGGCCGACTTGTACTCGTAGACGAACTTCCAGATGATGCCGGCGCCCACGAAGGAGATCGCCATCGGCATGAAGACGAGGGCCTTGTAGATCCGCTCGCCGCGCGACTTGTCGATGAAGACCGCGTAGGCGAGTCCCAGCACCGTGGACACGGTCGGCACGAGCGCGACCCAGATGACCGTGTTGATGAGGGTGCGGATGGCGGAGGGCTGGGTGAACGCCCACACGAAGTTGTCCCAGGTGAAGTTGCCGCCCTTGTCGAGGAACGAGAGCCCGAAGGTGCGGAACGCCGGGTAGACGAGCCCGATCGCCAGCAGGATGAGCGCGGGGGCGAGGAAGCCCACGAGCTGCCAGTAGTCGCGCCCCTTCTTGGGCGCCTTGTCGATGAGGAAGATCAGCAGCCCGACGATGACGGCGAAGACCGCCAATCCCATGAGGAGCTGCAGGATCTTGCCGATCAGATCCGCGGTGGTCATCGCGTCACTCGCCTTCCTTCGTCGTCGAAGTGGTGGAGCAGGGCGCGGGCCCTGCCTCGAGACTAGAGCGGGGGCGGGGCTGCGGAACAGCCCCGCCCCCGGATCCGGTCGGGTCAGACGATCAGCTGGTCGGCCAGCTCGACTCGATCGCGTCGACCGTGGCCTGCGTGGACTGGCCACCGACCCAGGCGACGATCCCCTTCCAGAAGGAGTCGGTTCCCACGGCGCCCGGCATGAGGTCCGAGCCGTCGAAGCGGAACGTCGTGTTCGGGTCCTGGAGGATCTCGATCGACTGCTTGAGCAGCTCGCTCGAGGCGTTGGACGAGTCGACGCCCTTGTTGGCGGAGATGACGCCCCCGAGCTTCACCCGGTTGTTGGCCCAGGTGTCGCTCGCGAGGAACGTGCGCACCGCCTCGACCTCCTCGGCGTCGCGGAACGCGACGGGGAACTCGCCACCGCCCGTGACGGCCTGCGGGTCGTCCTCGTTGACCGGCGGCAGCAGGAAGGCCCACACGGTGCCGTCGGGCGCGACGGTGTTCGCGTCGCCGCCGTCCGGGTTCCAGAAGGTCTCGTAGAAGGAGGCCTGGTGGTGCATCGTGCAGGTGCCGTCGAGGATCGGAAGACCCGCGGTCTGGAACGCCTCGCTGATCTGCGTGGAGACGTCGCCGATGCCGCCGTTGACCATGTCGGGGTTCTTCAGGTACTCGCCGACCGAGTCGAACGCCTTCACGATCTGCGGGTCGTTGAAGGGGATCTCGTGGGTCACCCACTGGTCGTAGACGTCGGGACCCGCCTGGCGGAGCACGAAGTCCTCGATCCAGTCGGTGCCGGGCCAGCCGGTCGCCTCACCCGACTCGAGGCCGACGCACCACGGCTTCTCACCGGTGGCGGCGATCTTCTCCGAGAGCGACTTCAGCTCGTCGAGCGTCTTCGGGACCTCGTAGCCCTTGTCCTTGAAGGTGCTCGGCGAGTACCAGACGTAGCCCTTGATGGATGCCATGAGCGGGGCCGCGTAGAAGGTGCCGTCGTAGCTGCCGTACTGCTTCCAGTCGGGCGACCACCACTTGTCGACGTTGTCCTCGACGCCCTTCGAGGCGGGGATCAGCCAGCCGCCCGCCGCGAGCCGGGCCAGGAGGCCGGGCTGGGGCACGATGCCGATGTCGGGGGCGTTGCCTCCCTCGGCCAGCACGGCGATCTGCGCCTCGAACTCGCTCGAGCCCTGGTAGCTGATCTTGATGCCGGTGCAGCTCGCGAAGTCCTTCCACGCCTGCTGGAGCCGGTCGGCCTCGAGGTCGAGGATCGTTCCGCCGATCGTGACGCTCTTGCCCTCGAAGGTGCCGTAGCTGTCGTAGGGCGCGCAATCGACGTCGCCGCTGTCCTCGTTCGCGATGTCGCCGGTACATCCGGCGAGCGCGATCGCCGCGACGCTGGCCGCGGCGATACCGGCCAGCAGCCGGCGGTTCACCCGTGAACGCATAGTTCCTCCTCGTTGAGCCCCGGCCCGCGGGTGGCGGTCCGGGGTGCGGATGGTGCAGGGCGGAGTGCTCCCATGTGGTCACGTTCGCGACGATGGGAACCGTTTCCACTCCCCACGCTACCACGACCGGCAACCCGAGTCACCCCCGAACAGGTCACGATCCGGCAACGCGCGCTCATCTGCGCATGCCGCCGGGCGGGGACGCGGAAGGGCGCCGCCCCCGTGGGGAGCGGCGCCCTTCTGAATCGCCTGCGCGAGGTGATCTCGATACGCCCGCCTCGCGGCGGGCTACTCGATCCGGTGCCCTACTTGAGGACGACGGTCGCGCCGGCCTCCTCGAGCTGAGCCTTCGCCTTCTCGGCGGTCTCCTTGTTCGCGCCCTCGAGGACGGTGCTCGGGGCACCGTCGACGACGGCCTTCGCCTCGCCCAGGCCGAGGTTCGTGAGGGCACGGACCTCCTTGATGACCTGGATCTTCTTGTCGCCGGCGGCCTCGAGGACGACGTCGAACGAGTCCTTCTCCTCGGCCTCCTCGGCGCCGCCACCGGCACCACCGGCGGCGGGAGCGGCGGCCGCGACGGCGACCGGCGCGGCGGCGGTGACCTCGAAGGTCTCCTCGAACTTCTTCACGAACTCGGACAGCTCGATGAGCGAGAGCTCCTTGAACGCCTCGAGCAGCTCGTCGGTGCTGAGCTTGGCCATTTCTTTCTCCTTAGCTGTGGGGCCGGGGCCCCGGGGTCGAGACTCCGACGGGGATCCGCCGGACGTGTCTGGGTGCGAGCGTCAGCTCGCGGATTCCTGCTTCTGGCGCAGCGCGTCGACCGTGCGGACGGCCTGGGCGAGCGGCGCGTTGAACAGGTAGGCAGCTCCGAACAGCGAGGCCTTGAAGGCGCCGGCCAGCTTGGCCAGCAGCACCTCGCGGGACTCCAGATCGGCGAGCTTGCCCACCTCGGCGGCGGTCAGGGCGGCACCGTCGAAGTAGCCCCCCTTGACCACGAGCAGAGGATTGGCCTTGGCGAAGTCACGCAGAGCCTTCGCGACGGCGACGGTGTCGCCGTGCACGAACGCGATCGCCGAGGGGCCCTCGAGGAGGTCGTCGAGACCCTCCACTCCGGCTTCCTTGGCGGCGATCTTGGTGAGCGTGTTCTTCACCACGGCGTAGCTCGCGTGCTCACGGATGCTTCCGCGCAGCTGCTTGAGCTGCGCGACCGTGAGGCCGCGGTACTCGGTGAGCACGATCGCATTCGAGCCGCGGAAGTTCTCCGTCAGCTCGGCGACCGTGGTTTCCTTGTTCGCCATGGCGCTCCTTGTCGTAATGGATGTCGCGCCGACGACCGCTGCTGTGTTGCCACAGGTCCGGGAACAGCTGGGCTGTTAAACAGCTGGGCTATTAAACAAAAGAACTCCGGCGCAAGCGCACGGAGCTGGACCCGGAGGTTCTACTTCACACACCTGCGCGGGCCCCTCGTTCGAGGACTTCGTCCGGCACCCGCGAGCGGGCGCCGGAGACCGGCGGTCTTCGGCGTACCGAGGGTATCACACCTCGGGGTCAGGCTCGGGCCGCGCGAACTCCGACGCCGCGGCCGCCTCGTCTGCTGCCTGCGGGGATGATGTCGCCTCCGTCGGAGTTCGCCACCCGCGCACCCGCGGCAGCAGGAACAGGGCGGCGAGGATCACGAGGAACAGCACCACCGCCGCGGTGATGGCGATGCCGAACCCGGCATCCGAGGCACCCGGCTCAGGCGTCGGCGTGGGGGCGACAGGCAGATAGTCGGCGACGGGCACGGGGGCCGTCACCCCCGAGCTGCCCGCGACGAGCGGGGTGAGGGTGTCGTCGGCGAGGGCGAACCAGGCGTGGCTGCCGAGGTCGCGCACGAGGCGGGCCGCATCCGGCACGGCCGCGAGCGCGGTCGCCGCATCCGCATCCGCATCGAACTCGGCGAGCTCGGGCAGCTCGGTGTCGAGATTGATCCAGACGATCGCGACGCCCACCGGCTGCTCCCCGACCGAGACCGGCACGGCCCACTCGTTCGCCATCCGCGTGGCGTTGCCGTCGGTGTCGCCGGAGAGGCGCGCATCCGTCCAGCGGAAGACCCGCGAGATCGGGCCGGGGGTGGTGGTGTCGTCGAAGTCGATGCCGTCGCCCGCGGCGTTCTTCCCGTACACGGCGTCGAGGCGGTCGCGCAGGCCGCCGCCGGTCACGTACGCGGTGACCTCGGGGGGCACCGAGCCCTCGCTCGCGGAGGCGGCGACGGGGGCGGCGAACACCGTCGCGAGGGCGAGCAGGAGCGCGGCGAACGATCGGGGGGCGGATCGCATGGCGCTCAGTCTGCCAGGTCGTCGCCCCCCGGATGCGCGGCCCGCCGACGCGGGAGCCGCACCGTGAAGCGGGTGTCGCCGGGCTCGCTCGCGACGCCGATCGTGCCGTGGTGCGCCTCCACGACCGCGGCCACGATCGCGAGGCCGAGTCCCGTGCTGCCCGTCACCGGTGCCCGCCCCGAGCTGTCGGTGCCGCGCGTGCGGGAGGTGTCCCCGCGCGCGAAACGCTCGAACAGGATGGGCTGCAGCCCCGGGTCGATGCCGGGCCCGTCGTCTGCGACCGTCAGCACCACCTCGTCGCCCTCCTCGGCGACCGTCACCGTCACCGCCGTGCCCTCCGGCGTGTGGCGGTGCGCGTTCGCGAGCAGGTTGACGATCACCTGGTGCAGGCGCGCCGCATCGCCCGCGATGACGAGCGGCGGCTCGGGCGCCACCACCTCCCACTCGTGGTCGGGCGCGGCGACGTAGGCGTCGCCGACGGCATCCGTCACGAGGCGCACGAGCTCGACCTCGCCGAACACGAGACCCTGACCCTCGTCGAGGCGGGCGAGCTCGAGCAGATCCTCCACGAGGGCCGTCATCCGGATCGACTCGGACTCGATGCGGTCGAGGGAGCGGATGGCGTCGGCTGGCAGCTCGTCGTCGATGCGGCGGGTGAGCTCCGCGTACCCCCGGATGGAGGCGAGCGGCGTGCGCAGCTCGTGGCTCGCGTCCGCGACGAAGCGGCGCACCTTCTCCTCCGACTGCTGCCGGGCCACGAGCGCGCTCTCGACGTGGCCGAGCATCCTGTTGAGGGCCGCACCCACCTGGCCGACCTCGGTGCGCGGGTCGGCCTCCGCGGGGGGCACCCGCTCGGGGATCGCGACGTCGCCGGATGCCAGCTGCAGCTCGGTCACGCGCGTCGCCGTCTCGGTGACGCGGCCGAGGGGCCGCAGCGCGACCCGGGTGAGCGCGACGGCGCCCGCGGCGGCGAGCAGCAGCGCGCCCGCGGTGACGAGGGCGAAGATGCCGACGAGCGTCCAGGTGGTCGTGTCGACCTCCGCGGTCGACAGCCCGACCGCGTACTCGCCGTTGGATGCCGCGCGCAGCTGCACGCGATAGCTGCCGAGACCCGAGATCGACACCGTCGTCACGGGTCCGGCGGGGGCAGCGAGCACCTGGTCGATCTGCTCCGCCGTGAGGGCGAGCTGCGACCCCGGGCCCGTCGAGACGTACCCCCACGGCGTCGCCCCGTCGGCCGCGACCGCGACCACGAGCCCGCCGCGCAGGCTGTCGTTGCCGCCCGGCAGCATCCCGCCCGGGCCGCCCGAGGAGACGAAGTGCATGACCTCCTGCACCTGCGCGTCGAGGCGCTGCAGGAGGTTCTGCCGTAGCGCGAGCACGCTCACCGTGCCGATGAGCACGCCGAGCAGGGCGACGAGGGCGACCACACCGAGCACGACGCGGCGTCGGATCGACCACGGCGCGCGCCCGGATGCGAGCTGCGTCATGTCGCCGTCGCCGGCTTGATGAGGTAGCCGACGCCGCGGACCGTGTGGATGAGCGGCGGCAAGCCGTCGACGTCGATCTTCTTGCGGAGGTACGAGATGTAGATCTCGACGATGCTCGAGCGGCCCTCGAAGTCGTAGCTCCACACCCGGTCGAGGATCTGGAGCTTGCTGACCACCCGTCTGGGGTTGCGCATGAGGTAGCGCAGCAGCTCGAACTCCTTCGCGGTGAGCTCGATCGCGCGGCCCGCGCGCGCGACCTCGTAGCTCTCCTCGTCGAGGGTCAGGTCGCCGACGCGCAGCACGGGGTCGGTGTACCCGTCGACCGCGCGTCCGCTGCGGCGCAGGAGCGCGCGCAACCGGGCGACGACCTCCTCGAGGCTGAACGGCTTCGTGACGTAGTCGTCACCGCCGGCCGTGAGCCCGACCACGCGGTCGGCCACGGCATCCTTCGCGGTGAGGAAGAGCACCGCCACGTCGTCGCCCTGGGCGCGCAGGCGCCGCAGCACCTCGAGCCCGTCGAGTCCCGGCATCATGATGTCGAGCACGACGACGTCGGGGCGGAAGCCGCGCGCCTTGGCCAGTGCGGACGCGCCGTCGGTCGCGGTCTCCACCTGCCAGCCCTCGTAGCGCAGCGCCATCTGGATGAGCTCGCCGAGCGAGGGCTCGTCGTCGACGACGAGGGCGCGCACGGGCGAGCCGTCGGGGCGGGTCAGCGCGGTGGGGGCGGTCGTGGGGATGCTCACGTACCCGATTGTGCTCCGCGCCCTGGGAGATTCCTATGACGCCGCTTGACGTCGTCTCGGGAGCGCTGATGGCCCAGCCGGTCGAGGAGCGCCGCCGCAGGCGACGCTCCTCGAGACCACCACGGGAATGTCCTCCACCCGTGTGACGATGGACGCGTGCAGCCGACCCTCGCGCTCTTCGACGCGCCGCCCGTGCCCCACCGCGAGCGCGTCGTCGCGGATGCCGCGGACCGCGTGAGCTGGCTGCGAGAGCGCGCCCGGGGTGTGACGGCGACGGACGTCGCCCGCCTCACGGGCGAGAAGGCGGTGCGCGCCGTCGCCATGGAGAAGCTCCTCGGCTCGCGCTTCGGCGGCAACGCGTTCACCGAGCACGGCCGCGCGCGCGAGCCCGAGATCGGACGCTGGGTCGCCCGGCACCATCCGGGCATGCGCGGCAACACCGCGCTCTTCCACGCCGACGGGCAGCGCGCCCACCTCGCGACGCCCGACGGCATCCGCGAGTCGGGCGGCGCGCTCGAGCTGTGCGAGATCAAGACGACGCGCAGCGCCTGGCGCTCGATCCCGCGGCACTACCTGCGCCAGGTGTGGTGGCAGCAATACGTGCTCGGGGCCGAGCGCACCCTCGTGGTGTGGGAGCAGCACGAGGACTTCGTGCCGGTGAGCGGCGTGCCCGAGACGCGCTGGGTCGATCGCGACGAGAACGAGATCCACCGGCTCGTGCAGCTCGCCGACCAGCTGCTCGCGGCGATGCGGCGCTAGCCTCGCCGGCGGATGCGGGAGATCGCGACGACGCCCGTGCCGGCCGCGCCGATGATCGCGGCGATGAGCAGCACGTAGAGGGCGACCGTCAGGTAGCCGTTCTCCGAGGTGTCGGGGTTGAGGAACGGATACGGGTACCAGTTGGCGCCGGTGAGCTCGTCCTGCACGAGCAGGCCGCGGATCATCGTGTACGCGGCCCACACGATCGGGTAGACGACGATGATGCCGACCACCCCGAAGCCCAGCCGGCGCCGGCCCGGCGCGAACAGCCAGTCGACGAGCATGACGATCGGCACCACGACGTGCAGCACCTCGTTGGTCCACGGCACGGTGCTGCCCTGCGGCAGCTCGATGCCGCGCAGCAGCAGGTTGTAGACGATGCCGGTGGTCACGATGTAGGTCGTGGCGCAGGCGCGCAGCACCCCGAACCACCGCGGCTCAGTCGCGCCGCCGCGCGCCAGCAGCACCGCACCGATCGCGAGCGCCACCGCGGTCACCACGTTCGACTGGATCGTGAAGAACGAGAAGAAGTTGACCAGCTTCGTGCCGACGTCCTGGATGCCCTGGTCGCGCCAGGTGCCGAGGCTGGTCTGCAGCTGGACGGCGATGGCGACGACGGTGAGGATCGCGCCGGCCGAACGGTACGCGATGAAGAGGGGGCGCATGGCGAGAACGTATCAGCGCGGGTGCCGTGATCGAATTAGCAGCACGGTGACATCCGCGTAACACCGATGACGCATGACGCCCGTTGAATGGCTCACGAGGCGGGAAGGGCCGGGAACATGACGATGATGCGGGCCGTGACCTGTGCGGCGCCGGGCGGGCCGGAGGTGCTCCAGGTCGGCGAGGTCGAGGTGCCGGCCCGGGTGAACGCCGAGCTCCTCGTGAAGGTGGTCGCCGCGGGCGTCAACCCGATCGACGCCAAGACACGCGCGGGCCGCGGTGCCTGGCCGGGCGTCACCTCCACGCCCGTGGTGCTCGGCAACGACTTCTCGGGCATCGTCGTGGAGGCGCCGTACGAGGCGCATCCGCTGCAGCCCGGCACCGAGGTCTACGGCATGGGCATGGTGCCGCGGATGGGCGGCACCTACGCCGAGTACCTCACCGTCGCCTCCCTCAGCGTCGCCCGCAAGCCGCCGTCCCTCTCCCACGTCGAGGCGGCGGCCGTGCCGCTCGCCGCGCTCACGGCGTGGGGCATGGTCGTCGAGACGGCGAAGGCGCACGAGGGGCAGCGGATGCTGATCCACGCGGGCGCGGGCGGCGTGGGCCACTTCGCGGTGCAGTTCGCCTCCTACTTCGGGGCGCACGTCGTGGCGACCGGCTCAGCGCGCAATGCCGCCTTCCTGGCCGAGCTGGGCGCATCCGAGATCGTCGACTACACGGCGGGCCCGTTCGAGGATGCGGTGGGCCCCGTCGACGTCGTGATCGACCTCGTCGGCAACGTCGGCGGCGACACGGGCTCGCGCTCGCTGGGCGTGCTGCGTCCGGCCGGTCTCTACGTGAACGGCCCCACGGGGTCGTTCCCCACCCTGGCCGAGGAGGCCGATGCGGCGGGGGTGCGCGCGACCGGCTACCGCGTGGCCCCGGATGCGGCGACCCTCGCGATCGTGACGCGGCTGCTCGAGTCGGGCGACGTGCGGGTGTACGTCGACCGCGTGCTGCCGCTCGAGGAGGCCGCCGAGGCGCATCGGCTCATCGAGTCGGGGCACACGCGCGGCAAGATCGTGCTCGCCGTCGCCGAGGGCTGACGCCGCCCGCAGCCGGGCGCCGGGCTACAGGGCGCGCTCGTAGACGTAGTCGTCCTCGTAGCGGTCGCCGACGAGGAAGCGCTTCACCCCGACGCGATCGAAGCCGTGCTTGCCGTAGAAGCGCTGCGCGCGGGCGTTGAGCTGGTTGACGCCGAGCCACACGCCGGCGGCGCCGGCCGTGCGGGCGTGGTCGAGGCTCGCATCCATGAGCGCGGCGGCGATGCCCGCCCCGTGCGCGTCCGGATGCACGTAGCACTTGGACAGCTCGACGGCCGGGCGGATGCCGATCGACGCGGCCACGTCGGCGTCCGCCGGCTCGCCCGTCACGAGCATCGTGTAGCCGACGAGCCGGCCGTCCTCCTCCGCGAGGAAGAGCGTGCGTGCGGGGTCCGCAAGGTAGGCGGCGAAGCTCGCCGGGCTCAGGTGCGCCGCGATGAACGCGGCCATGGCCGCTTCCGTGGTGTGCGGGGGGCACGCGAGCGGGAAGGTGATCGCGGCGAGCTCAGCGAGCGCCACCGCATCCGCTCGCTCGGCCTTCCGCACCCGCATGCCCCCACCCTACGGCTCATCCCTTCCCCCGCTGAGTGGTCGGTTTCTGGCCCCATTCCTCTGATTTGGGGCCGGAAACCGACCACTCAGCGGAAGAATGGCGAGGTGAGCCCCGCGCCGCACGACACCGTCTTCGAGCGGTACCCGCCGTCCGCATCCGTCATCGATCACGCACTCGAGGGCAGCCGCCAGTCGGTGTTCTGGCTCGACGAGCTGGGCGAGGCGCCCGCGCATCCGCCGCTGACCGGCGCGCCGACCACCGACCTCGCGATCGTCGGCGGCGGCTTCACCGGACTGTGGACGGCCCTCCGCGCGAAGCAGCGCGACCCGGGCCGCCGCGTCGTGCTGCTGGAGGCGAAGCGGATCGGGTGGGCGCAGTCCGGCCGCAACGGCGGCTTCGTCGAGGCGAGCATCACCCACGGCGAGGAGAACGGACGCAGCCGCTGGCCGGCCGAGTACGCGCAGCTCGAGCGTCTCGGCAGGGACAATCTCGACGCCATGGAGCGCACGGTCGCCGAGCTCGGCCTCGACGTGCAGTGGGAGCGCACGGGCGAGCTCGACGTGGCGACCGAGCCGCACCAGCTCGCCTGGCTCACCGGGACGCCGCCCGTCGAGGGCGAGGCGGATGTCGTGCTCTGGGACCGCGACGAGGTGCAGGCGCAGGTGCACTCCCCCAGCTACCTGGGCGGCACCTGGCGCAGACACGAGGTCGCGCTCGTGCACCCCGGCCGTCTCGCGCGCGAGCTCGCCCGGGCGGCCGCGGAGGCCGGCGTCGAGCTGTTCGAGAACACGCCCGTGCGGCGGCTCGACGTCGCGGGGTCCGGCGTCGAGGTCATCACGGACGGCGGCCGCCTGCACGCGAAGCAGCTCGCGCTCGGCACGAGCGTCTACCCCTCGCTCCTCACACGCAACCGGCTCATGACGGTCCCCGTGTACGACTACGTGCTCATGACCGAGCCGCTCGATGCGAAGCAGCTCGCCTCCATCGGATGGGAGGGCCACCAGGGCATCGGCGACCTCGCCAACCAGTTCCACTACTCCCGTCGCACGGCCGACGACCGCATCCTGTTCGGCGGCTACGACGCGATCTACCACTACGGCGGCCGCGTCCGGGCGCGCTACGAGGACCGGCCGGAGAGCTTCCGCAAGCTGGCCTCCCACTTCTTCACCCTCTACCCGCAGCTCGAGGGGCTGCGCTTCTCGCACCGCTGGGCGGGCGCGATCGACACGAGCACCCGCTTCTGCGCCTACTTCGGCACGGCGCGCGGCGGGCGGATCGCGTACGCCGCGGGCTTCACCGGGCTGGGCGTCGGCGCGACCCGCTTCGCGGCCGACACGATGCTCGACCTGCTCGCGGGCGAGCCGACCGAGCGCACCGAGCTGGAGATGGTGCGGCGGCGGCCGGTCCCCTTCCCGCCGGAGCCCGCGGCATCCGCCGGCATCGCGGCCACCCGCTGGTCGCTCGACCGCGCCGACCACCGCGAGGGGCGGCGCAACCCGCTGCTGCGCACGCTCGACGCGCTCGGGCTGGGGTTCGACTCGTGAGCTGGGATGCGGATGCGGCGGGCGCCGCGCTGGAGCACGAGCCGGTCACGGGGTCGCAGCGGATCGCGGGCGAGCCGTCGACCGGCTGGATCGCGCTCGGCAGCACGGCATCCGGCGACGAGGTGGGCGTCTGGGAGATGACGCCCGGCACGATGAGCGACACGGAGGCCGACGAGGTCTTCGTGGTGCTGAGCGGTCGGGCGACCGTCGAGTTCGCCGGAGCGCGGCCCGCCATCGATCTCGCGCCCGGCTCGGTGGTGCGGCTCGAGGCGGGCGAGCGGACGGTGTGGACCGTGCACGAGACACTGCGGAAGGTCTACGTCACCCCCGCGCATCCCGGATGACGCCGAGGGGCGCGTGCCGACGCGGGCGACGGCGCCTCAGCGCGCGCGGACGCGGCCGAGCGCCAGGAACACGAGCGCCGTCGCGAGACCCCCGGCGCCGGCCACCGCCACCCAGATGAACGCGGCACCCGCGCCGTGCGACTGGGCGAAGGAGCCGACGAGCGCGACCGCCGTGCCCTGGCCGATGATGATGCCGCTCGACAGCATCGTCATCGTGGTCGCGAGCCGCCCGGCGGGCGCCGCATCCGCGCCGATCGTGAAGAGGGTGACGAGCGTCGCGCCGACGGCCACGCCGGCGAGCACGAACACCACCACAACCGCACCGAGCACGGGGGCGAGCGTCAGCGCGAGACCCGCGAGACCGAGGCATGCGGCGCCGACCGCCCAGCGCACACCGAGCGGGAACGACGCGGGGAGACGCCCCACGAGGAGCGCCGCGACGGCCGAGGTCGCGCCCATGATGCCGTAGAACAGGCCCGTGCTCTCGCCCGCGCCGGACTCCTCCATGAAGGCGGTGAGGGCGGCGAGGGTGCCGCCGAAGAACGCGCCCATGAACGCCATGCCGAGGGTCGGCAGCAGCACCCCCGCCGAGAGCAGCGCGCGCGGCGGTGCCACGGTGCGCACCCCCTCGTGGTCGCCGGGGTGCACGAGCGCGGCGGTGGGATGCAGCGCGAACACGGCGACAGCCACGAGCGCCAGCACCGCGGATGCCGCGATCGGCGCGACCGGTCCGAACGCCGTCGCGAGCACCCCCACCAGCACCGGTCCGCCGACGAACGAGATCTCGTCGGCCATGCTCTCGTAGCCGAGCGCGACCGGCACGCCGCGGCCGCCCGCGCGGGAGTCGGCGGCGAGCAGCGCGAGCCAGCGGGCCCGCATGAGCGGCGAGGCGGGCGGGATCGTGGCGCCCGCGAGCGCCGCCACCGCGATGACGGCGACGAGCGGCGCACCCGCGTACACGGTCGCCACGAGGCCCGCGAGCACGAGCGGATGCAGCACCGCGACCGCGAGCAGCGCGCCCCGCTGCCCCACGCGATCCGCGATCGCCCCGATCGCCGGGCCGCCGACGCCGGATGCGATGCCGAGCGCCGCCGAGACGAGACCGCCGTCGGCGACGGAGCCGCGCACGACGGTCACGAGGGTGAGCACCCCGACGACGTTCATCGCGACGGGGATGCGGGCGGCGAAGGAGACGACGAAGAGCCAGGTGCCCGTCATGCGGCGCAGCTGCGCCAGCCGGGTGATCGGCTCCGTCGCCTCGGTCATGTGCTCATCCTCCCGCTCGCGTGCGCGCGCATCCGTCCGTTTCCGCAACTCCGGAGCATCCGCCCCGGAACGACGGAAGGGCCCGCACGAGGCGGGCCCTTCCTGAGTTGCGTTGCCTGCTACAGTGCCGCGACGTCGAGCGGCACGCCCGGGCCGAAGGTGGTCGAGAGCGACCCCTTCTGGATGTAGCGGCCCTTCGACGACGAGGGCTTCGCGCGCTGGATCTCGTCGAGCGCGGCCTTGAAGTTCTCGTTCAGCTGGTCGGCGGTGAAGCCGGCCTTGCCGATCACGAAGTGCACGTTGGCGTGCTTGTCGACGCGGAACTCGATTTTGCCGCCCTTGATGTCGGACACGGCCTTCGCCACGTCCGGCGTCACGGTGCCGGTCTTCGGGTTCGGCATGAGGCCGCGGGGTCCGAGCACCTTGCCGAGACGACCGACCTGACCCATGAGCTCGGGCGTCGAGACGGCCGAGTCGAAGTCGGTGTAGCCGGCCGCGACCTTCTCGATGAGCTCGGCGCCGCCGACCTCGTCCGCACCGGCCGCGATCGCGGCCTCGGCCGCGGGACCGGTCGCGAACACGAGCACGCGGGCGACCTTTCCGGTGCCGTGCGGCAGGATGACGGTGCCGCGCACCATCTGGTCCGCCTTGCGGGGGTCGACGCCGAGCTTGAGCGCGACCTCGACGGTGGAGTCGAACTTCTTCGACCCGGTCTCCTTGACGACGGCGACGGCCTCGTCGGGACCGTAGAACTTGCCGGCCTCGATCTTGTCGGCGGCGGCGCGGTATGCCTTGGACTTCTGAGCCATGATTACGCCTCCACCGTGATCCCCATCGACCGGGCGGTGCCGGCGATGATCTTCTCCGCTGCGTCGAGGTCGTTCGCGTTGAGGTCGACCTGCTTCTGCTCGGCGATGGCGCGCACCTGCTCACGCGTGAGCTTCGCGACCTTCACCGTGTGCGGGGTGGAGGAGCCCTTCTGCACGCCGGCGGCCTTCTTGATGAGCTCGGCGGCGGGCGGGGTCTTCAGGATGAACGTGAACGAGCGGTCCTCGTAGACGGTGATCTCCACCGGGATGACGTTGCCGCGCTGGTTCTCGGTGGCCGCGTTGTAGGCCTTGCAGAACTCCATGATGTTCACGCCGTGCTGACCGAGCGCGGGGCCGATGGGCGGCGCAGGGTTCGCGGCGCCGGCGTTGATCTGGAGCTTGATCAGGCCGGTCACCTTCTTCTTCGGTGCCATGTTCTCTTTCTCTCTGTCGAACGGGGCCGGTCGGCCCCACTCTCCCGCCATCCGGTCGGATGCGGTGGGCAGTCGCGCGGGCGCGGCGAAGCGTCCGGGCAACCTGGCAATCATACGCGATGAGCCCGCCGCGCGCACTACGCTCGGCTCATGGTCCCCGCGGCATCCCTCGGCGCGTTCGCGATCGCCGCGGTGCTGCTCATCCTGATGCCGGGGCCGAGCATCCTGTTCGTCATCGGCCGCTCGATCGCCTACGGCCGTCTCGCGGGGGTGCTGAGCGTCGTCGGCAATGCGCTCGGGATGCTGCCCCTCCTCACGCTCGTCGCGCTCGGCGTGGGCGCGCTCGTCGCCCAGTCGGTGGTGCTCTTCACGATCATCAAGGTGGTCGGCGCGGGCTACCTCGTGTACCTCGGCGTTCAGGCGATCCGGCACCGCAACGAGGTCGTGGAGCAGGAGGCCGGACGGCCGCGCTCCGCCTGGCGGCTGCTCGGCGAGGGTTTCGTGGTGGGCGTCACGAACCCCAAGACGATCGCCTTCTTCGTGGCCGTGCTGCCGCAGTTCGTCGACTACTCGGCCGGCGGCATCCCGTGGCAGCTCGCGGAGCTCGGCGTCGTGTTCGTCGTGCTCGCCCTCGTCTGCGACTCGTGCTGGGCCCTCGCCGCGGGCACCGCCCGCGCGTGGTTCGCCACCTCGCCCCGCCGCATCGGCCGCCTCCGCGCGACGGGCGGCGTCATGATGATCGGCCTCGGCGGGGTGCTGCTGCTGACCGGCAACAAGCACTGACGCTCCCGTCAGTTGCATGGGCACCCGGCAAAGGCGGGGCGGGTGCAACTAACCGGAGCATCAGCGGCCGCGGTGCAGCTCGGCTCCGCCCTCAGCCTGAGGCGTCGAGAATCGCACGCAGCAGGGCGCGACGCATGGGGTCGTCGTAGCTCGCGATCCGCTCACGGGCGAGACGGTAGACCTCGTCGTCGGCCCGCGCCCCGACCACCCAGACGATGACCACGGTGCCGTCCGGGAGCACCTGGTAGACGATTCGATAGGCGCGGTCGCCCACCACGAGCTTGCGGAAGCCGGTGAGGTCGGACTGCGCGTTCGCCTTCGATCCGAGCGGCGCCCCGCGCAGCTCGGGCGACTCCTCGAGCTTCTTCAGGCCCTTCAGCACGATCCGCCGCGCCGAGCCGTCGAGCGCGCGTACATCGTCCGCCGCCTCGGGGAGCAGACGGACCCGCGCAGCCGTCACGCGGCATCCGGACCGGCACCGGCGGGATCGGCGGGATCGGCGTCGCGCAGCTCGACGCCGAGCTCAGCCGCGAGTTCGTCGAGCTCGACGAGCTCGCCCGCGCTCGTGTTCATGCGGATGAGAGCGATGCCGAGCAGCCGCAGGTCCTCCTCGCGCTCGTCCACGGCGTCGAGCCGGTCGACGAGCGACACCGGCGCAAGCACCCCCACGGGGGTGTTGTTACGCACCACGACGATCGTGCGTCCGGCCTCCACCTCATCCGTGATCTGCCCGAAGTTGCGCGCCACCTGGCTGGCGGCGCGGATGTCGCGAGTGTCGACCTTCATGCGGGATATCTTACGCGTGATTTCGCGCGATCTGCGCGCTGGGACGCTAAAAGGGGCCGGATGCTCTCGCATCCGACCCCTGTCGCGAACGAACGCTAGAGCTTCGTGACCTGGTCGAACGACAGCTCGACCGGGGTCTCGCGCTCGAAGAGCGAGACGAGCACGGTGAGCTTGCCCGACTCGGGCTTGATCTCGGAGATCGTGCCGGGGAGCCCGGCGAACGAGCCCTCCTTGATCGTGATGGTCTCGCCGACCTCGAAGTCGATCTCGGCCGGGATGACGCGCGGCGCGGCCTTGCCGCCCTTCGTCGCGGCGCCGCCCTTGACCGGTGCCTCCACGACCTGCACGAGGCTCTTCAGCATGTTGAAGGCCTCCTCGAAGCGCAGCGGCGTCGGGTTGTGCGAGTTGCCGACGAAGCCCGTGACGCCCGGCGTGTGGCGCACGACCGACCACGAGTCCTCGTTGAGGTCCATGCGCACGAGCACGTAGCCGGGGATGCGCACGCGGTTGACGAGCTTGCGCTGACCGTTCTTGATCTCGACGACGTCCTCCATGGGCACCTGCACCTCGAAGACGTAGTCCTCCATCGCCATCGACTGGCGGCGGGACTCGATGTTCTGCTTCACGCGCTTCTCGAAGCCGGCGTACGAGTGGATGACGTACCACTTGCCGGGCTTGGCGCGCAGCTCGGCGCGGAACTCCTCGTAGGGGTCGACCTCGGGCTCGTCGCCCTCACCGTCGACGACCTCCTCGTCGGCGGTCGCCTCGGCGGCGGCCTCCGCCTCCTCAGCTGAGTCGATGTCGAGCGCGTCGTCGACGATCGCGTCGGCCTCGGGGTCGGATGCGGCCTCGAGCGCGTCGAGCGCGCTCTCGAGCCCCGCCTCGACGTCGCCCTCCTCGTCGTCGACGATGTGGATGGCGCGGTGCTCAGCCGACTCGCTGGCCGCCTCCTCGGATGCGAGGACGTTGCCCTCCTGGGCCTCGTCCTCCTCGGAGGACTGCTCGGCTGCGGTCGCGAGGTCGATGTCGCGCTCTTCTGAAGTCACGGTGCGTTCTTTCCTTGTGGGGGACGAGCTGCCGGCGGGCGGGTCAGCCGCCGAAGGATGCGTCGCCGAACGCCCAGGTCACGAGCCAGCTGAACAGCTGGTCGAGGCCCCACACGAGGCCCATCATGATCAGCACGAACACGAGCACGACGCCCGTGAAGCTGAACAGCTCGCGGCGGGTCGGGGTGACGACCTTGCGGAGTTCGGCGATGACCTGCCGGATGAAGAGGGCGATCCGCGCGAACGGGTTCTTCCGCTCGGCGCGCTCGCGCTTGGCGTTCGCGACGACATCCTCGCTGGGCTCGTCGATCACCTTGCGTGCCACTCTCACTACCCTTTCGGCCGGCGATCCCACGCGCTCGCGCGCGAGGGATTCGCAGGGCGGACAGGACTCGAACCTGCAACCTGCGGTTTTGGAGACCGCTGCTCTACCAATTGAGCCACCGCCCTATGCCACCCCTTCCCGCCTCCGTCGCATCCGCTTCCGGGCATGACGAAGTATGGGGTTCGAGGCAACCTGCACAAGCATACGGCATCCGCCGGGGCTCGCTCGCGCCGGGTGTCGCGTGCCGGGCCTTCCCCCGCTGAGTGGTCGGTTTCTGGCTCCATCTCGCGGTTTTGGGCCCAGAAAGCGACCACTCAGCGAGTGCGGGCCCGGCGGCGGCTCGTCAGCGGGCGGGGAGGGATGCGCGGGCCGCCCCGATGACGGCGGCCGCGAGCGCGTCGAGCGCGGGCGAGCGCAGGTTCCACTGCTGCCAGAAGAGCGGGACCGTGAGGCCGGGTCCGGCGGGGGCGAGCCGCACGAACGCGCCCGGAGCGGCATCCGCGAGCTGCGACTCGAGCAGCATGCCCCAGCCGAGCCCCAGCTCGATCGCCTGCAGGAAGTCGCTCGACCCCGACACGTAATGCCTCGGGGGGTCGAGCCGGCGTCGCGAGGCGCGCCGCAGGAAGCGCGTCTGCAGCTCGTCGTCGTGGTCGAAGTCGACCACCGGCGCGACCGCGAGGGACGCCGCATCCGCCCCGTGCGGGAACCACCGCCCGGCGAAGGCACGGCTCGCCGCCGGGTGGTAGCGCAGCACCCCGAGCGGGGTCGCGCTGCAGCCGGGCACCGGCTCGGCCTGCGAGGTGACCGCGGCCATGACGCGTCCGGAGGCGAGGAGGGCTGCGGTGCGGTCCTGGTCCTCGCGATGGATGTCGACGACGATGCGCCGCGCGGTGCACACCTCCGCGATCGCCGGCAGGAACCAGCTCGTGAGCGAGTCGGCGTTGACCGCGAGCGGCACGGAGGTGAACCCCTCCCCCGCGTCGTCGAGGCGCAGCGCCGCCGCGGCATCCGTCTCGAGCAGCGCGATCTCGCGGGCCAGGCGCAGGAGCACCTCGCCCGACTCGGTGGCGCGCACGGGCTTGGTGCGCTCGACGAGCACCCGGCCGAGCTGCTGCTCGAGCGCCTTGATGCGCTGGCTCACCGCGGAGGGCGTGACGCTCAGGATGCGGGCGGCCGCGTCGAAGGTGCCCGCGTCGACGACGGCGCGGAGGGTGGCGAGCAGTTCGCGGTCCAGATTCATCTGAAGTGATGCTAATGGTTCTGCAGAATCCTGAACTGGATTGATGGCTCGTCGGCGCCTACCGTCGACCGCGTGACGACATCCGCCGCCCTCGCCGCCGCCCTCGCCGGCTTCGCGCTCGGCCTCTCGCTCATCGTGGCGATCGGCGCGCAGAACGCCTTCGTGCTGCGCCAGGGCATCCGCCGCGAGCACGTGCTCGCCATCGTCGCGATCTGCGCGCTCAGCGACATCGTGCTCATGGTGCTCAGCATCGCGGGCACCGGCATCGTGCTCGACGCGCTGCCCTGGCTCATGACCGTCGTGCGGATCGTGGGTGCCGTGTTCCTCGCCGCCTACGCTGTGCTCGCGGGGCTGCGCGCCCTGCGACCGAAGGGCGAGGTGCTCTCGGCCGACGCGTCACCGGATGCGGGCTCGCGCCGCCGCGCGCTCGCCGCCGCGGTGCTCACCTGCCTCGCGGTCACCTGGCTCAACCCGCACGTCTACCTCGACATGGCGATCGTCGGCACCCTCGCGAACGGGCACGGCGACGCGCGCTGGCTGTTCGGGGCGGGGATGGCGACCGCATCCGTGCTGTGGTTCACGACCCTCGGCTTCGGTGCCCGGATGCTGGCGCCGCTCTTCGCGCGGCCGCTCGCCTGGCGCATCCTCGACGGCGCGATCGCGGTCGTCATGCTGACCCTCGCCGTGCTCGTCGCCCTGCCGCTGCTTCTCCCCGCGCCGCGATGATCTGCGCCGCGCGCCGGATCGGAGCACGAGCGCGGTCGCACCCCGATCCGAGTGCGCATACCGCACACCCATCAGTCCGCAGCACGCGCCAGCACCACGAACCGAACGCAACCCAACCCGCCCGCGCACCACAGCGGGCGGCGCGACCGCGCTCGTGCCGCCCGCGGAGCGACGCGCCGCGGATTACCGCGGCGCCGAATAGGCGGGACGCGCCGCGGACTACCGCGGCGCCGAAATCACAGCAGGCGGCGCTCGAGCGCCCAGGCCGTGAGCTCGTGGCGGGAGGAGAGCTGCAGCTTGCGCAGCACGGAGGAGACGTGCGTCTCCACCGTCTTGATGGAGATGAACAGGTGGGATGCCACCTCCTTGTAGGCGTAGCCGCGCGCGATGAGCCGCATGACCTCCTGCTCGCGGGCCGACAGCCGGTCGAGCTCGTCATCGGTCGCCGCGACCGCCGGCGCCCCGGCCGCGGTGCCGAACGCGTCGAGCACGAATCCCGCGAGGCGCGGCGAGAACACGGCATCCCCCGCGGCGACCGTCGCGACCGCGGCGGCCACCTCAGCCCCACTCGACGCCTTCGTGATGTAGCCCCGGGCGCCCGCGCGGATGACGCCCACGACGTCCTCCGCGGAGTCCGACACCGAGAGCGCGAGGAAGCGCACCTCGGCGAGCAGCGCCGCCGAGCGCCGCACCACCTCGGCACCACCACCTCCCCCACCGCCCGGCAGGTGCACGTCGAGCAGCACCACCTCGGGGCGCAGCTCGTCGATGGCGCGCACCGCCGCATCCACATCGCCCGCCTCGCCGACCACCTCGACGGCGTCGCCGAGGTCGGTACGCAGACCCGTGCGGAAGATGGAGTGGTCGTCGACGATGATGACGCGCGTCATGGCGCTCCCCCGCTCCCCGCCGCGACGCCCGCGGCACCGGCGACCCCGGATGCGGCAGCGCGGCCCCGCGGGAGCCGCAGCTGCACCTCGGTGCCGTCCGCGCCGCTCACGACGACGCCCGTGCCGCCGGCGCGCGTCATCCGTCCCACGATCGACTCGCGGATGCCGAGGCGCCCGTCGGGCACCGCGTCCGGGTCGAAGCCCGAACCGCGGTCGCGCACGAACACCTCCACCGCATCCGGGGTCGCCTCGGCGTACACCGTGACGTCGCCCCCCGCGTGCCGGGCCGCGTTCACGAGGGCCTCGCGGGCGGCCGCCGCGAGCGCGTGCGACTCGACGGCGCCGACCTCGCCGACCGTCACGACCTCGATGCGCACGGCGTGCACGAGCTCGAGCTCCCGCGCGATCGTCTTCAGCTCGGTCGCCAGGTCGCCCGCGAACGGGTCGGTGCCGGCGAACAGCCAGTCGCGCAGCTCCCGCTCCTGGGCGCGCGCGATGCGGGCGATCTCGGACCCCGCACCCGCACGGTTCTGGATGATCGCGAGGGTCTGCAGCACCGAGTCGTGCAGGTGCGCCGCGATCTCGGAGCGCTGCTCCTCCCGCGCGAGCGCCGCGCGCTCCGCGGCGCGAGCGCTCCAGCGCGCGAGCAGCACCGGCACGACGAAGGCGGCGACGCCGAGCAGCACGAGGGCGACACCCACGATCGCGACGAGCGTTCGGGAGTCGACGAAGGCCGTCGGCAGCAGGAACAGGCCGAACAGGATGAGGAACCCCGCCGCGAGAGCCCGCACGAGCGGCGCGCTCGCCGCCCGCTGCGGGTCCCGCGCGTCGACCGCGAGCGTCCACACGATCGCGAGCACCGTCAGGAGCGTGCTCTCCACGATCCCGACCGGCAGCAGGCGGTGCGTCGGCGACCAGGTGAACGGCACGACGAGGGCGACGGCGATGCCCAGCCCCAGCAGCACCGCCGCGACCGGGACGCGGCGGCTGCGCACGGCATCCGGCGCGTCCCGCTCCCGCGGCACGAACGCCCACAGCCACAGGTAGAGCAGCGGCGGGGCGAGGCCGGCGATCGCGGCGACCGGCGCGCCCTGGATCCAGAGGGCGTAGAGCGCCCACAGACCGCCGAGCAGCGACAGAGCCGCGAACCCGACGCGCGCGAGCGCGACCGGCATCCCCAGGTGGCGACCGAGCGCCGCGCTCACGCCGGCGAGCACCACCTCGCGCGGGCGGATCAGCGCGGGCCGCACGCGCGACGGGCGCACGCGCACGCCCTCGGCGGGCGGCTCGGCGGCGACCTGGGTCATGCGACGATCCAAGCACGCCGCGCGGCCCCCGCATCCGGGGATCAGGGGACGATCAGGGGATCACCCCATAGAGCGCCCCGCGAGCATGCCGCGACGATCGATTCATGGCACGACGCACCACAGCATCCGCACCGCCGTCCGATGACGAGGCACCCGAGCCGGAGGCCGCCCCCACGGCGACCGCCACCGATGACCAGCCGGCCGAGGCGCCCGGCGGCCCCGGGGAGAGCGGCTTCTTCACCTGGCTGCGCAGCCTCGGCGTGCAGCGGCAGAGCGGATGGCTCGGCGGGGTGTGCGGCGGGATCGCGGCGCGCATCGGCGTCGACCCGCTGCTCGTGCGGGGCATCGCGGTTGTGCTGGCGGTCGTGGGCGCGCCGGTCGCGCTCGTCTACGCGATCGCCTGGTTCCTGCTGCCCGACGAGGCCGGCACGATCCACGCGCGGGAGCTCGGGCACGGGCGCGTGACACGCGCCTTCCCGGGCATCGTCGCGGTGTTCCTGCTGTCGTTCCTGCCGCTCACCCAGGGGTTCTGGTACGCCGGAGCGCTGTACTGGGGCGACCTCGGCTGGGGCGGGTCGCTCGGGCGGATCGTGTGGACGCTCGTGCTGGTCGTCGCGATCGTCGTGCTCGTGGTGTGGCTCGCCCGCCGCGCGTCGCGCGAGGTGCAGACGGTCCCGGCGACCACCGACGACAGGCCCGAGACGGTGCCGATGCTCCCCGCGGAGGCGGCGGTCGCGGATGCCGGGCTCGCCGCCGGCGCGGCCGGCGACGTCGGCGGCACTGCGGCTGCGGCATCCGCGGCGGGCGGCGCACCGATCGTCGACCCCGGCGAGCCGCCCGCTCCGCCGGCCGACGCATCCGCCGAGGAGCTCGCGGAGTGGAAGGCCAGCCAGGACGCCTGGCAGCGGCAGCGCGCCGCGTGGGCGGCCGAGCAGCGCCGCAGCGAGCGCGAGCGCAGGCAGGCGGAGGCGAACGCGCGCGCCCAGGAGGCGCTCGCCGCGTCGCGGGAGCGGGCGCGCATCCGGCGGCTCACGAGACCCAGGGCGAATGCGGGGATCGTGTTCCTCGTGCTCGGCGTCGCCCTCGTCGCGGGGGCGATCTCCGCGTTCGCGGCCGCGCAGTCTGCTCCGACGCGGGGGGCCGAGTGGATGATCGGCGCGGCCGTGCTGGCGCTGGTGCTCGGCGTCGGCACCGTCGCGGTCGCCCTCGGGCGGCGGCGCAGCGGCGCGCTCGCGTTGTTCTCGATCCTGTCGGTGCTCCTGCTGATCGTGGCCATCGCGCTGCCGAGCGACCGGCTGACGCTGCCGCCCGGAGCGAACTGGAACGTCAGCGGGTCCGACGACGGGCGATACGCGCAGCTCGCCGGGACGACCTCGATCTACATCCCCGATCGCGACGGCGACGCCGCCGTGATCGACATCTGGCAGCTGTCGGGCACCGTCTTCGCCGAGGTGCAGGACGGCGCCACGGTACGGGTGGAGGTCACGAGTGCGAAGAGCGGGATGCGGGTCGGGGTGGATCAGGGGCGCCAGGACGAAGCGGACGCACGCTCGGCGAGCTATCTCGCCGGCCCGACCCCGCGCACCTTCACCATCGGGCAGGGCGAGCCGGACGTCATCCTGCGGGTGTGGCTCGGGCCCTACGCGTGGCTCTCGTTCGTGAGCTGGGGAGTGGACGAGTACTCGACGCTCGACCCGGTGCCCGACCGGTGGACCCAGTGGGACGGCAGCGGCTCCGGTGTCGACCTGCTGCAGCCCACGCCCATCCCCACCGAGACGGCGACCACAGACCCGACAGACGGAGGCAACTGATGACCGAGACGAACGACTCGACCGCTCCGACCGATGCCGCCGCCGGGCCGGGGCTCGCGCCGGCATCCGCATCCGCGGTCGAGGAGCCGCGCCTCCCGCGGCCCCGCATCCGCACGGGCGCCGTGCTGTGGGGCCTCGTGCTCGTGGCGCTCGCGGGGTTCGTGCTGTGGACGGTCGCGACGCCCGCCCGCCGGGCGGACGCGCTCGACACGCTCCTCACCCTCCCGCCCCTCGGCTGGGCGGTGGGGATCGTGGTCGCCGTCGGCGCCACCATCACCCTCATCGCGCTCGCCGCCGTCATCCGCCGCCTCCAGGCCCGGGCCACCCACCGCGAGTAGTCGTATTTCGGGCCAAACCCAGCGGTTTTGGGCTCGAAATACGACTACTCGACGCCGTACACAGGAGGGGTTGTCCACAGATCCGAGGATGTCGGACGGTGGCGGCGAGGAGGGCGAGCAGGGTGGGTGGATGCCCCGACCCCGCGAAGCCCTCCCCGAAGAGTGGATGCATGCACCGTTCCGCCGCAGTGAGGCGCTCGCACGCGGCGTCACCCCGGCGCGCCTCGACGCCTCCGACCTGAGCGCGCCGTTCCAGACGGTGAGGGCGCCGGCGGGCCCGCTCGATCCCGCGCGGATCGCCGCGGCGTACGCACTCCGTCAGGGACCGGATCAGGCGATCAGCCACACGAGCGCCCTGCTGTTGTGGGGCGCCCCGCTACCCCGCCGCGTCGAGACCGCGGAGGCAATCCACGTCTCCTCGATCGGAGCGTCGCGCCCGCGCACCCGGCTCACGATCCCCCACCTCCTCCAGCAGGAGCGCGTCCACCTGGCGGTGCACGGCGAGCTCGTGATGACGGATGCGGCGACCAGCTGGGTACAGAGCGCGCCCCTGCTCGGGCTGGATGACCTCGTCGCGGCGGGCGACTTCCTCATCACGGGAACCGAGCCCTTCGACGGCGCGTCCCCTCTCGTCGCACGGGAGGACCTGCATCGTGCGATCGTGCGGAACCACGGCGCGCGCGGCATCCGTCGCGCGCGGGAGGCGCTCGAGCTCATCCGCTACGGGCCGCTCTCGCGGCGGGAGTCATTCCTGCACCTCATGATGCGGCGCGGGAACCTGCCGCCCGCCGAGCTCAACCACCGCGTGCGGGACGACACGGGACGGGAGGTGCATATGGTCGACGCCGCGCATGTGCGCTATCGCGTCGCGACCGAGTTCGAGAGCCTGCTGCACCTCGACCCCGCCAAGTTCCGGCGCGACATCCGCAAGCAGCAGGAGTTGGCGGCGATCGGCTGGGCGACCCACCGCCTCACCTCGGACGACGTCGATCCTCGCCTCCACACCCCCGCATCCCGGGCGGCCATCGCGCGCATCCGCTCCACCCTGCTCGAGCGCGGCTGGGACCCCACCCGCGAGTAGTCGTATCTCGCGACCAAATCGGGGGGAGTGAGGCTGAAATACGACTACTCGCGAGGAAGGGAGAGTCGGGATGGGCCCGGGCGGCACCACCTCCACGGGCGCCCGGGCCCGGCGCTCACGCGTCGAGGGACGCGGTGAACACCCCCTGCGGGTCGAGGCGCCGCGCCACGGAGGCGAGGCGCTCGATCCGGTCGGGTCGGGCGGAGTCGCCGAGGTCGCGCCAGGTGGCGACGAAGCTCGGCAGGAGGGTGCCCCCGGTCCACGGGGCGAGCGTCTCCGCGAGCGCCTCCATCGACTGCTCCGCGGCCGCGACGGCCTCGGGGACGGGGGCGATGGCGAGCGCGTTCACGACGTACTCCGCCTCGATCTCGGTGGCGAAGCCCTCGCGGCGGGTCGGGGCGCCCGCGAGGTGCCGCAGCTGCACCTGCAGGAAGCGGCCCGGCGCCGTCGCGGCGCCCAGCAGCACGGGGAGCACCGTGTCCGGCAGCTCCGTCAGCGGGATGCCGCGCTGCACCGCCGGGGCGGGCGCGGTCGGCTCCTCGCAGATGTCCCCGAGTCGCCCGGGCGCACGCGCGCCCACCGTGTCGTGCACGACGGGACCGGCGGCACGGATGGGCGCGAGCACCCGCTCGAGCGCGTCGACGCCCGCGGTGGTGACGGCGTCGACGGCGACGAACGAGCGGCCGCGCAGCGGCTCGGGCAGCTCGGGCAGCGGGGGGAAGTTCAGGATGCTGGCCCACAGCGAGGTCGCGGGGTCGCACGAGCGGGTCGCGGCGGCCCACGCGGCGAGCACCGCCGGGGCGGCCTCGACCGGCAGCATGAGGCGGCCTCCCGCGAGTTCGCCGGACGGCACGAGGTCGAGCTCGACCGCGGTGACGGCGACGTAGCGCCCGCCGCCTCCGCGCAGACCCCACAGCAGTTCGGCATCCGTCGACTCGTCGACCCAGCCGCGGGCGCCGTCGGCGGTCACGACCTCCGCGGCCCGGAGCGAGCCGGCGGTCGAGCCGAAGGCCCGGCTGAGCCAGGAGTACCCGCCCTGCAGCACGAGACCGACGACCGACACCACGGGGCTCGACCCGACGAGTCCGGTCAGGCCGGTGCCGTCGAGCGCGGACTGCAGCTCGCCCCACGAGACGCCCGCCCCGACGATCGCCGTGCGCGCATCCGCCGAGACCTCCAGCCGACGCAGCGCGCCCGTGCGCACCAGCAGCGTGCCGGCGAGCCGCGCGCTCGCCCCGTGGCCCGGGCCGAGCACGGTGATCCGGATGCCGTGGCGCGCGGCGTGCGCGACTGCCGCCTGCACGTCGTCCGGGTCGGCGGCCTCGACGACGGCGAGCGGACGGGCCGTCACCGAGACGTTCCAGGGCAGCGCCGCGCGGTCGAAGCCGGCCTCGCCGGGCAGGTGGAGTGCGCCCTGGAGCGCGGCGCGCAGCTCCTCGGGGGCGGGCAGGACGGAGGGGTCGGCAGACATGGTGGTTCCTCGGGGGTGGTCGTGACGGTGGACGGCGGGCGCGGATGCGGCGCTCAGCGCGCCGCGGAACGCGAGGCGACGAGCTCGACCAGCACGCTCTCGAGCCCGGCGAGGCCCGGTGATGCGATGATGTCGCGCCCGATGGCGGCGCTGCGCTCCCGGAACGAGGGTTCAACGATCACGCAACGTACGGCGTCGCGCACCTGCTCCGGCGTGGGCCGGTCGCTGTGCAGGTCGATGCCGACGCCACTCCAGGCGACGCGGGCGGTGACCTCGATCTTGTCCTCGGTGAGTCCGGCCGTGACGAGCGGGACGCCGTGCTCCATGGCGTAGTGCACCCCGCCGTAGCCGCCGTTGGTGACGTACACGTCGACGAGCGGCAGCAAGCGGTCGTAGGGGAGGTAGGGCGCGATCCGCACGTTGGCGGGGTAGTCGCGCAGCGGCACCTCGCGGCCGCCGGTGGAGACGACGACGAGCACGTCCTCGCCCGCGAGTCCGGTGATGGCTGGGTCGATGAGCTCGCCGAAGTCGGTGTTCGCGACGGTGCCCTGGGTGACGTGCACGACGGGTCGGGTGCCGTCGAGGTCGCCCCACCACTCGGGGAGCGGGGTGGTCGAGGGGGTGGTGCGCGACACGGGGCCGACGAAGTGCACCGTCTCGGGCAGGTCGGAGCGCGGGTACTCGAACGAGGGCACAGTGAACTGCACGAGCGCGTCGGCGAGCGCGGCCGATCCCATGAAGCCGCCGCGCATCCGTCCGCCCGCCTGCGTCACGAGCTCGCGGGCGTAGCGCTGCAGCGCCCCGAAGATCACCTTCTCGGCGACGAAGGAGAGCATGGCGTTGCGCATCCGCCCGCCGGCACCGGGCTTCGGGGGGATGCCGAGGCCGAAGGGTGCGGTGTCGCGGCTCGCGATGCCGAGCGGCACGATGCCGAGGTTGACGACCGGCGGGCGGTCGCCGGGCCGGCAGAGCAGCAGGAGGGCGCCCATGAAGAGGCTCTCGACGAGTACGGCGTCCGGGCGGTCGTGGGCGATGGCGGCGTCGAGCGCGGCGAGCTGCGCGGGCGCAGGGCGCAGGAAGATCTCGCGCAGGTCGTAGCGGATGCCGGCGGGGCCGGAGAGCCCGACGCGTCCGGGGAAGGCGGCGTCCATGTCGCGGTCGTCGTAGTCGGCCTCGGCGGGGAGGGGCAGCCATTCGGCGCCCGCGGCTTCGACGGTCTCGCGGTAGCGCGCGCCGGTGAGGAAGCGGACGCGGTGGCCGGATGCGACGAGGTGGCGGGTGACGGCGACGAGCGGGGCGATGTGGCCGTGCACGGGCGTCGAGCAGACGAGGAGGTCGAGGGAGGTGGTCATGGTGGTGGTCTCTGCGGCTAGGCTATTGATGGACTTGTTGGAGTATTCACCACCCTGATAGGAAAGTCAAATGACTCCCCGCGCCTACAGCTCCCCCCTGCGCACCGCACAGGCCGCCGAGACCCGCCGCCGCATCCTCGAGTCCGCCGGCGAGCTGTTCGCGAGCGAAGGCTACGCCGCCACCTCGCTCGCGCGGCTCGCGGATGCCGCGGGCGTCTCACTCGAGACCGTGAAGGCGAACGGACCCAAGAGCGCCATCATCCTCGCCGCCTTCGACATCGCGTTCACCGGCCAGGAGAGCGGCGGCGCCACGATCGGGGAACAGGACGCCGGCGCCCGGCTGCTCGCGCTGCCGGACGAGGCGCTGCTGCGGGGGTGGGTGGAGTTCATCACGGGCGCGAACGAGCGCATCGCGCGGCTCTGGATCGCGCTGCTCGACGCCTCCATGGGCGACCCGGCGGTCGCCGAGGGGCTCGAGGCCCTGCAGGAGCGCCGTCGCAAGGACTTCCGCGACTCGATGGCGGCCTTCCGCGAGCGCGGCCTCGCCCGCCGCCCCGGCGACGACCACGAGTTCGCGGCCGCCCTCCAGTTCCTGGTCTCCCCCAGCAGCTACGTGCAGCTCGTGCTCGACTCGGGCTGGAGCATGCGGCGGTACCGCGACTGGCTCGTCGACACGATCGAGCGCACCGTCTTCGTCCCCTGACCCGGGCCACCTCCCCGAGTAGTCGTATTTCGGGCCTATTCCGGTCGTTTGAGGGCGGGAATACGACTACTCGCGGGGGGAGGCTCAGCATCCACCGGATGGGGGATGCCGAGACCACCGGGCGGGAGAGGCGCGCGACAGCGCGGCGCGGCACAGTGGGGGCATGACCACAGAGAACGTCGTCGAGGTGCGCGGCCTCACCAAGGCCTACAGGGGGTTCGAGGCCGTGCGCGGCATCGACTTCGACATCCGCCGCGGCGAGACCTTCGCCCTGCTCGGCCCGAACGGCGCCGGCAAGTCCACCACCATCGAGATCCTCGAGGGATACCGCGACCGCACGGGCGGCGAGGTGCGCGTGCTCGGCGCCGACCCCCGCCACGGCGGGCTCGCCTGGAAGGCACGGCTCGGCATCGTGCTGCAGTCGAGCGGGGAGACCGGCACCGCGACCGTCCGCGAGCAGCTGCGCCACTTCGCCGGCTACTACCCGAATCCGCGCGACGTCGAGGAGGTGATCGCCGCCGTCGGCCTCGAGGAGAAGGCGGGCACCCGCATCTCGAAGCTCTCGGGCGGCCAGAAGCGTCGCGTCGACGTGGCCCTCGGCATCGTCGGGCGGCCCGAGCTGCTCTTCCTCGACGAGCCCACGACGGGCTTCGACCCCGAGGCGCGCCGCCAGTTCTGGGCGCTCATCCGCTCCCTCCGCGACGAGGGCACGAGCATCCTGCTCACCACCCACTACCTCGACGAGGCCCAGCAGCTGTCCGACCGCGGCGGCATCATCGCGGGCGGCGAGCTCGTGGCGATCGGCGCCATCGACGAGCTCGGCGGCGCGGATGCGCGCATCCCGATCGTGCGCTGGCTCCAGGACGGCGTGCTCCGGCAGGAGCGCACCACCGAGCCCGGAGCGCTCATCGCACGGCTCGCGGCGGGCGGGGAGCCCGAGCGGCTCGAGGTCATCCGGCCGAGCCTCGAAGACATCTACCTGGAGCTGGTCGGCGAGACCGCCGCGGCTCCCGCTCTCGAAGGGAGCCCGGCATGACCGCCACCGCATCCGTCCCCACCCCGTCGTTCGGGGCGGCGCGCACCGTCCGCCTCGGCCTGTCGCGGGCCGGCTACGAGCTGCGCTCCTACTTCCGCCAGGGCGACACGGTGTTCTTCACCTTCCTGTTCCCGCTGCTCATGCTGACGATCTTCTCGGTCGCGTTCAGCGACGCCGAGTTCGGCCGCACCCCGGACGGCGACCCGGTCACCGCCGCGCAGTACTACCTGCCCGCGATGCTCGCGGCGGGCGTGCTGCTCTCGGGGCTGCAGAACATGGCGACCGACATCGCGATGGAGAAGAGCGACGGCACCCTCAAGCGCCTCGCGGGGGCCCCGCTCTCCCCCGTCAGCTACTTCATCGGCAAGATCGGCCAGGTGCTCGTGACGGGCGTGCTGCAGGCGGCGCTGCTCATCGTGGCGGCCCGGATCGCGTTCGACGTGCCGCTGCCGACCGAGCCCGCCGCGTGGCTGACCTTCGCGTGGGTGTTCCTGCTGGGCGTCACGACGTGCGCGATCCTCGGCATCGGCCTCTCGGGTCTGCCCCGTTCGGGCAAGAGCGCGACGGCTGTCATCATCCCGATCGTGCTCGTGCTGCAGTTCATCTCGGGCGTCTACATCCAGTTCTCGACGCTGCCCGAGTGGCTGCAGTCGATCGCGAACGTGTTCCCGCTGGCGTGGCTCGCGCACGGGATGCGGTCGGTGTTCCTGCCCGACAGCTACGCCGCGCTCGAGGCCGGCGGCGCGTGGAACCTCCCCGGCATCGCGATCGTGTGCGGCATCTGGCTCGTCGCGGGCCTCGTCGTGACCCGCCTCACCTTCCGCTGGATCCGCAAGGATGGCTGAGTGATCCGTTCGCGCTGGTGGTACGTGGCCCTCGCCGCGGGCGTCACGGCGCCGATCGCGTACCTCGTGGTCGACGGGGCGCCCACAGCGACCCTCGCGGTGGGCGCGGCCGTCTGCGTGGTCTACGCCGCGGCCTTCCTGCTGCTGCGCCCGCACGCGCACGAGGGCAACGCGGCGGCGATCGCGCTCATCGCGATCACGGCCGCGTTCGCGGGGGTGCTGACCGCCCTGGATGCGACGCTCGCGATCTCGCAGTGCCTCGCCTACCCGGTGGCGTGGGTGCTCTCGGGCACCCGCGCCCAGGCGGTCGTGGCGAGCCTCGCAGTCGCGGTGGCCGTGGGCGCGGGCTTCGTGCTGAGCATCCCGGGTCCGGCGTCGTGGCAGGTGGTGCTCGTGAGCCAGCCGCTGTCGTTCGGCTTCTCGGTCATCATGGGCTTCTGGATCTGGCACATCGCCTCGCTCGGCGACGAGAAGGCGCGGCTGCTCGACGAGCTCACCGCCGCCCAGGACGAGCTCGCCGCCCTGCACCGGGACGCGGGCGTGATCGACGAGCGGGCGCGGATGTCGCGCGAGGTGCACGACACGGTGGCGCAGTCGCTCACCGGGCTCGTGCTGCTCGCGCAGCGGGCGCGGCGGGCGCAGGCGAACGGCGCTCTCGACGACGAGACGCTCGAGCTCATCGAGACGGGGGCGCGGGATGCGCTCGCCGAGACCCGCGCGCTGGTCGCCGCGGCGGCGCCCGTCGAGCTCGCCCACGGCGGGATCGCGGATGCGCTGCAGCGGCTCGCGGAGCGCTTCGAGCGGGAGACGGGTATCCGGGTCTCGGTGACGGCCGCTCTCGAGGTTCCGCTCGACCGGGACACGGAGGTCGTGCTGCTGCGCTGCGCGCAGGAGGGCCTCGCCAACGTGCGCAAGCATTCGAAGGCGACGGCCGCGCAGGTCGCGCTCACGGCGGGGGCCGACGGCGCGCACCTCACCGTGACCGACGACGGCCGGGGCTTCCCCGCCGAGGTGCGTGCCGGCTTCGGGCTCGCGGGGCTGCGCGACCGGCTCGCGCTCGCGGGCGGCTCGCTCGAGGTCGACGGCACGCCGGGCGCGACCCGGCTCACGGCGACCCTACCGGTGGCATCGATCGGGGGCGCGTCGTGATCCGCATCCTCGTGGTCGACGACCACCCCGTCGTGCGGGCCGGCATCGTGGCGCTGCTCGAGGCCGCGCCGGATGTCGAGATCGTCGGCACGGCGGCGAGCGGCGAGGAGGCGGTCGCCCTCGTGCCGCAGGCGCGCCCCGACCTCGTCGTCATGGATCTGCGGATGCCGGGGATCGACGGCGACGAGGCGACGGCGCTCATCCTCGCGGCGCATCCGGAGGTGCGGGTGCTGATCCTCACGACCTACGAGACGGACGACGCGATCCTGTCCGCGATCGCGGCCGGAGCGAGCGGCTACCTGCTGAAGGCCGCGCCCGAGGAGGAGCTGCTCGCCGGGGTGCGGTCGGTCGCGGCGGGCGAGGTGGCGCTCGCGCCCAGCGTGAGCCGGATGCTCGTGGCGCGCACGCGGGAGCCCGCACGGCCCGCCGGGCCGGAGCTCAGCCCCCGGGAGCTGGAGGTGCTGCGGCTCGTGGCGGAGGGGCTCTCGAACCGCGAGATCGGGGCGCGCATCCACCTCGGGGAGGCGACGGTGAAGACCCACCTGCTGCACGCCTTCGCGAAGCTGGAAGTGAGCGACCGCACACGCGCCGTGACCCGCGCGATGGAGCTCGGCATCCTCTGAGAGGCCCGGGCTAGAGGAGCGGCCGCACCTCGGACCAGGTGGGCATCGAGGGGGACGCGCCGGGGCGCGTCGTCGCGAGCGCGGCGGCGACGGATGCGGCACGCAGCGCCGCCGGCTCGGTGTCGCCCGCGGCGAGGCGCGCGACCAGCACACCCGTGAAGGTGTCGCCCGCGCCGGTCGTGTCGACGGGCGTAACCGCGAACGGCGGCACCTCGGCGACGACCTCCCCGCCGCGCGCCACGAGCGCCCCGCGGGCACCGCGCGTCATGACGACGGTGCCGGCGCGCCGGGACAGGGCGCGAGCGGCATCCGTCTCGTCGTCGACGCCGGCGAGCTCGCGCGCCTCGCCCGCGTTGGGCACGAGCACGTCGACGTTCTCGAGGAAGTCCTCGGGCAGCGGGAGCGCGGGCGCGGGCGTCACGACCGTCGTGACACCGACCGAGCGCGCGAACGCCACCGCCTCCGCGACGAGAGGCAGCGGGCGCTCGAACTGCACCACCAGGTAGCGGGCCGCCCGGATCGCGGCACGCTGCACCTCGTCGAGCGGCAGCTCCACCCCGTTCGCGTCGGGCACCACGACGATCGCGTTCTCGCCGCCGTCGAGCACGGCGATGTGGGCGGTGCCGGTCGGCCGCTCGACGAGCGCCACGGCATCCACGTCGACCCCGGCCGCGGCGAGTGCCTCGCGCAGCTCGCGGCCGAACGCGTCGCCGCCGACCGCCCCGAGGAACGCGACGCCACCCCCGACGCGCGCCGCCGCGATCGCCTGGTTGAGCCCCTTGCCGCCGGGCACGGTCGCGAAGGAGCTGCCGAACATGGTCTCGCCGGGCTCGGGCAGCCGCGGCTGCCGCACCACGAGATCCATGTTTGCGCTGCCCAGGACGACGATTTCTGCCATGCCCTCGACCATAACGGGCCCGGGATGCTGCGGCGGCCGGGGCCCTACAGCGCGACGCCGACGAAGACCGGCTCCGGATGCAGCCGCACCCCGAACTCGGCGAGCACGCGCGTCTGCACGAGGGAGGCGAGCTGCACGACGTCGGCGGCGGTCGCGCCGCCCCGGTTGACGATCGCGAGCGTGTGCTTCGACGAGATCGCCGCAGCCGACCCCGGCAGCGCGAAGCCGCGCCCGATGCCCGAGCGCTCGATGAGCCACGCCGCCGACAGCTTCACCTCGTACCGCTCGGATGCGAGGGCCGGCACCTCCTCGCCGGGCGCGAGCACGCGATCCGCCTCCTCCGGGGCGACCGGCCAGCGCGGCGCCTCGGGCGGCAGGGCGCGCGCGAACGACTCCGACACGATGGGGTTCGTGAAGAAGGAGCCGGCGCTCACGGAGTCGGGGTCGGCGGGGTCGAGCACCATGCCCTTCGAGCCGCGCAGCGCGAGCACCGCGCGGCGGGCGTCCGCGAGCGGTGCCCGGTCGCCGAGCGACACGCCCAGAGCGGATGCGAGCTGCGCGTACGCGACCGGCCCCGACCATCCGCCCGCGTCGAGGTCGAGCTCGACGGCGAGCACGACGCCCGCGCGCCCGCGCTTGAGGGCGCTCGTGCGGTATCCGAGCCCGAGCTCGCGCGCGTCGAGCCGCAACAGCTCGCCGGTCGCGTAGTCGAGGAAGTCGATGCCGACGAGGCGGTTGCCGAGCTCCTGCCCGTAGGCACCGATGTTCTGCACGGGCGCCGCGCCGACCGTTCCGGGGATGCCGCTCAGCGCCTCGATGCCGGCGAGGCCCGCGTCGACGGTCGCGGCGACGAGCGCGTCCCAGCTCTCACCGGCCGCCGCGCGCACGCGGGCGTGGCGCCCGTCGGCGTCGAGCGCGATGTCGATGCCGCGCGTCGCCACCCGGATGACGGTGCCGTCGAAGCCCTCGTCGGAGATGACGACGTTCGATCCCCCGCCGAGCAGCAGCCAGTCGTCGCCGCTTCCCCAGACCTCGAGCACCGTGCGCACGAGCTCGTCGCGCGTCGCGGGTGCCACCAGCTCGCGCGCCGGACCACCGACACGCAGCGTCGTCAGCTCGGCGAGGGGCGGTGCATCCACGCCCGTCACGGCTCCAGACGCACGACCGCCTGGGCCTTGCCGAGCACCGTCTCGCCGCCGAAGGTCACCGTGAGGTCGATGCGCGCCGCATCCTCGTCGAGCCGGCCGACCTTCGCGACGACCGTCACGACGGCGCCGTCGCGCGGGTCGACGACGACGGGGCGGGTGAAGCGCACCTGGTAGTCGACGACGCGTCCCGGGTCGCCGACCCAGTCGACCACGGGCTGCACGGCGAGCCCCATCGTGAGCATGCCGTGGGCGAGCACGCCCGGCAGCCCGACGGATGCCGCGACGTCGTCGCGGTAGTGGATGGGGTTGAAGTCGCCGGATGCGCCGGCGTAGCGCACGAGGGAGTCGCGGGTGAGGGCGAGCTCCGCCTCGGCGACGACGTCGCCGAGGGCGAGCGACGACAGGGCGGGGGCGCTCATTCGTCGCCCCGCACGACGAGGGTGGAGGTCGCGGTGACGACGTGCTCGCCGGATGCGTCGGCGACGAGGGCGTCGGCGGTCACCATCGAGTGGCCGCCGAGGCTCTTGACGCTCGTCACGGTCAGGGTGGCCGTGAGCTCGTCGCCCGCGACGATCGGCCGGCTGAAGCTGAAGCGCTGGTCGCCGTGCACGACGCGGCTGAAGTCGATGTCGGCCTCCGGGTCGGCGAGCAGCCGCGCGAGCGCGTGCTCCTGCACGACGACGGGGAAGGTCGGCGGTGCCACGACGTCCGCGTAGCCGGCGGCGCGTGCCGCGTCCACGTCGTGGTGAAGGGGGTTCGTCGCGAAGACGGCGCGCGCGAACTCGCGCACCTTCTCGCGGCCGACCAGGTAGGGGGCGGTCGGCGGGTAGCTGCGCCCCTGCAGCTCGGGGTTGACGCTCACGCGTCGAGCCTAGTCACCGCTCCGCCGGCCGGCGCCGGATGCCGCGTGCACCATGGTGCCCTCCGCTGGGCGAGTGGCGCGCGCAGCGCGGTGTATCGAGACCACCGCGGAACATGCGGAACCCCGGCGACCGTCGCGGTCAGCCGGGGTTCCGGGGGGTCTGTGCGGTGGTGCTGCCTTACTGGCAGGACTCGCAGTAGAGGTCGTCCATCGGGTCGACCGGAACTGCGTAGCCACCGACGGTGTCGACGTCGTTCATGGCAACCTCCCTCAAAAGTCTCAACTGGTGGTCGAGGGTTTTCGCCCTCGTGAGTCACCACTATATAACGGGAATTTCACCGATGTCATTCCCCTAGATGTTGTGTCTCGGCGTGTCGCGCGATTTTCTTTCCGAGGCCCTCAGTCCACCACGGACCACCGACACGGCACCGGGCCCGACGCTCAGGAACGGAGGAGCGCGGCGATCCGGGAAACCGCCTCGGCGACCAGCTCGGGGGCGCACGCGAGGTTCATGCGCACGAAGCCGCGACCCTCGCGGCCGAACGCGGGCCCGCTCGAGAGGGCGACGCGCGCCTGCTCGAGGATGCGGACGGCGGGGTCGTCGCCCCAGCCGAGCGCCCGGAGATCGATCCATGCGAGGTAGCTCGCCGACGGACGCCGCAGGCGGGCGCCCGGCAGCTCCGACGCCAGCAGCGCCTCCAGCAGCTCGACGTTCGCCGTGATCGCGGCGAGCGTCCCGGCGAGCCACTCCCGCGACTCCGCGAAGCCGGCCCGCGTCGCCATGAGGCCGAACAGGCCCGTGCGGAAGGTCACCTCCTCCGGCAGCGCGCGCACGAGCTCCGCCATCCGCTCCGACTCCGGCACGAGGAACGCGGCCTTGAGCCCCGCGAGGTTGAAGGCCTTGCTGCCGGACTCGGCCGCGATGCCGTGGGCGCGGGCGGCATCCGACACCGAGAGGTACGGCGTGAACGCGACGCCCGGATGCGTGAGCGGCGCGTGGATCTCGTCGCTCACCACGAAGCCGCCGTGCCGCTCGACGATGCGCGCGAGCCGCTCGAGCTCCGAGCGGGGATGCACGAGGCCGAGCGGGTTGTGCGGGTTGCACAGCAGCACCCCGCGAGCGCCGGCCGCGAGCGCACGGTCGATGCCGTCGAGGTCGAGCGCGTAGCCCGCGCCGTCGTCAAGGAGCGGCACCTCGACGACGCGCGCCCCCGCCTCCGGGACGAGGTCGAAGAACGGCGGGTAGACGGGCGGTGTGATGATGACGCCGTCGCCCGGCGCCGCGAGCCGCCGCAGCGCCTCGACGATCGCGACGCTCACGTCGGTCGTGATGCCCATCCGCGCCGGGTCGGGCGACCAGTCCCACGCATCCCGTGCGAACGCGGCGAAGGCCTCCCCCGCCCCGCGATCGCGGGGGTTCACGTACCCCGTGTCGCCGAGCTCGACGGCCGCGTGCAGCGCCTCGGCGATCGCGGGTGCGAGCGGGTAGTCCATCTCCGCCACGAACATCGGCAGCACGTCCGAGGGATGCGCGCCCCACTTCTCGCTCGTGCGTCGCCGCAGACGGTCGAGGGGTTCGGTGCGCGTCGGGACCATGACTCGATGCTAGGGATCGACGCCGCCGGCAGCCGCTACGCTCGCGGGTGTGAGCGGCCTCGTGATCCCTCCGCCCGCGGCGCGTGAGATGCACGCGAGCCACGAGCGGCCACCGTTGCCGCCCGGCATCCGCGTCGACACGGTCTGGGTGTGGCTCATCGTCGCGGTGCCGTGGGTGCTCGCCTCCACGATCTTCCTCTTCGACATCGACGTCGTCTTCGACGCCCTCTGGGTGGGCGACGCGGATGCGGCCCTCGCCCACGTCGCGCTGCACCTGGGCCTGCTCGTCGCGAGCTCGCTGCTCACGATCGCCCTCGCACTGCTGTTCGCCTCGCGCGACGCCCGCCGGCTGCGCAAGGTCGGGGTGGTACGGCCGTTCCCGTGGGGCTTCGCCGCGATCGCGGGGATCGTCTACCTCATCGGGCGCCAGGTGGTGCTCGGCAAGGTCACCCGGGCACCGATCGCACCCCTCGCGGTGTCGATCGCGCTCTACGTGCTCTGGTACTCGGCGTTCGGGGTGTGGGCCGCCGTCACCGTCACGAACGGACTCGCGGGGCTCGGCGCGGCCGGCTGAGCCGCCCCGGACACCGCCGTAGGATCGGGCCCATGACCGACAACCCCACGACGAGCCAGGCCGCCCCCGGCTGGTACCCCGACGGATCCGGCGGTCAGCGCTGGTGGGACGGCCGCAGCTGGACCGACCACGCGGCCCCCGCGGCCCCCGTCGCATCCGCGGCCCCCCTCGAGCGCCCGCGGCTCCCGGAGGGGACGCGCGTCGACACCGGCTGGGTGTGGGTCGTGTCGCTGCTCAACGTGGTGCAGACGATCCCGCTGTTCTTCTTCGACATGTCGGGCTACATGCGGGCGATCTTCGAGGCGGAGCTGAGCGGCAACGCGGGCTCCATCACGAACGCGATCGGCGGTTACTTCGCGTTCTTCGCGATCTTCGGGGTGCTCGGCTGGGTCTGCTACGGCTTCCTCGTCTTCGCCGCGTACCGCGACTACAAGCAGCTGCTCGCGGTCGGCGTCGTGCGCCCGTTCCACTGGGCGTTCGCGTTCATCCCGTATCCGGTCGTCTACCTCATCGGACGCCACGTGGTGCTGCGCAAGGTGAGCCGCACGGCGGGCTGGCCGCTGTGGGCGCACATCGCGAGCTACGTGGTGATCCTCATCGCGGCGTTCGTGTGGACCTTCGCGATGATGCAGGCGATCCTCTCCTCGCTGCCCGGATACCTCGGCCCGTACACCTGATCACCGTCATCCCGCGTTCGCGGCCTCGATGAGCTCGGCGATCTGCTCCCGGCTCACCTGCGCCATCGGCAGCGCCGCGAACCGCTGCATGACGATCACCCCCGACGGTGCGCAGGCGTTCGACGCCGTCGAGGTGGTCTCGGAGGACACCTGAGCGGCTCAGCCGCCGTCGGGTTCGAAGTCGAGCTCGACGAACCGCGACCCCGGCCGGATCCGCGACCCCGGGAACACCGAGCGCAGCACGGCCTGCACCTCCGGGCCCAGGCGGCCGCCCCCGCCCCGCTGCCAGCGCAGCGTCAGCCGGATGCCGCCCCCGGCCCGCTCGAGGGTCGCGCTCGTGCGGCGGCGGGAGAGCGCCGCGCACGCCGCCTCGACCGCCGCGCGCTGGGTCTCGTCCATGCGCGAGGCGAGGCCGGCCGGGTCGTGCAGCTCCGCGACGAGGTCCTCGAGCCATACCTCGTCGGCCTCCGCGACGAGCGCACGGCGCAGCGCCTCCCCCAGCTCACGCGCGCGCCCCGCGGCAGCGGCATCCGTCTCCCCCCGCACGAGCAGCTCGCGCAGGAACGGGCCGACCTCGCCCTCCACGAGGCTCAGGCGCTCGTCGCGGAGGTCGTCCCGGACGCGCGCGCGGATGCTCTCGGCCGCCGTTAGGCGCACCCCCTCGGTCTGCGTGCGCCACCGCAGCAGGCGGCGCACGAGGGTGGCCGAGAACGCGGCGGCGCCGCTGCCCGCCGCGAGCAGCGGACCCGCCGTCAGACCCGCGTAGACGATCCCGGGCAGCGGGAGGCCCGCCGCCTCCGCCCCCGCCATCGTCACCGCCGCGACCACGACCGCGCTCGCACCCGCGAACGCGAGGATCTCGACGGCGGGCCGGAAGCAACCGGTGACCATCACGAAGAGCGCGAGCGCGAGCGGCGCCCAGTCGGAGCGCACCGCCGTGTCGGTGCCCCACTGCGCGGCGGCCTCGAAGCCGACGGCCGCCAGGCCGAGGAGGTGGATCGCGAGCGCGCTGCGCCAGGTGAACGGTGCGCGCCGCGGCCGCGCGGCGAGCACCGTGACCGCGCCGACGGCGCCGAGCAGCGCGAACGCGACGAGGAGCAGCGGGAGGGAGCGGTACTCCTCGCGATGCCCGACGGTCAGGCCCACCGCCGTGGCGACGGCGCCGAAGGTGAAGATCCAGGCGAACGACTGCGCGGTGACCCCGCCGAGCGGGTCGAGCTGCTGGGGGGTGTGGCGGAGCGCCATCGTCAGCCCCCCGCCGGCACGGACAGGTGCACCGAGGTCCCGGCGCCGGGACTGCTCCACACCCGTGCCGAGCCGCCGCAGCGCTCGATGCGGCCGTGCACCGACTCGCTCAGCCCGAGGCGGTCGTGCGGCACCGCATCCGGGTCGAACCCGACGCCCTCGTCGACCAGGGTGACATCGACCCTGCCGGGCGAAGCGGCGACAGCGAGCCAGGCCTCGGCGACACCGGAGTGGCGCGCGACGTTGACGACGCACTGCTCGAGCGCCGAGCGGAGCGCCGCGCCCGCCGGCTCGGGCATGGTGTCGAGCGCGGCGAGATCGCCCTCGAGGCGCAGCCGGATGCCGCCGGCCGCGCCGATCGCGACCAGCCGCGCCGCGACCCCGTCGGGGGTCGGCTCCGTCTTGTCGCGCAGCAGCGGCAGCATGGCGCTCGACTCGAGGCTCGTCGCGAGCCGCACGCGATCCGCCTCGGTGAGCGGCCCGGGGTCGCGCCGTGCCAGCGCGGCGAGCTCGCCGAGCAGCGTGTCGTGCAGCAGCGCGATCGACTCCCTCCCCTCCAGCTCCCGCAGCCGACGCGCCCGCGTGCGACGATCGGCGTCGTCGAGCAACGCCGTTCCCCGGCGGGCCCGGCGGCGGGCGAGCGGGAAGAAGGCGTAGCCGACCGCAACACCGACGGCGATCGCGATGGGCGGCAGGTCGAGCCGGTAGGGCAGGCCGACGATCGCCGCCGTGACGACGATCGCGCCCTCGCCGACCGCATACCCGCCGAGGGCGCCCGCGATGCCGCCCGTCCAGCGGTCGGAGGTCGCCCCGATCAGCACGGCGACGTTCGTGGTCATCGAGAGCAGGAAGCTCGCGGTGCCCGCGGGCGCCTGCGCCGGAGAGCCGGCGGCACCGACCGTGAGCGCGACGAGCGACGCCGCCACCACGACCCCGATCGCCACGTAGCCGCCCACCGGGATCGGCTCCCACCGCCACGCCGCGACACAGCATCCGGCGAGCGGCAGCAGAACGAGCGGAACCCACCAGACGATGCTGCCGGGCCGCGTGACGCACAGGATGACGCTGAGCGTCGCGAGCACGCCGAGCAGCACGAGGCTGAGCGCCGTCGCACCCGTGACGAGCGCGGCGCGCGTCGTGACGGTCGCCTCCCGCAGGGGGAAGATCCACGCGCCGTCGGCCGCGGCCGGGCCCTGCTCGGGCGTCGGCGCGGGGGTCATGGGTGAAGGGTACCGATCGCGGTGGGCACCCACGCAACTGCCGCACCTCCCCGCGTGAGGTGCACCGCGCGTGGTGCCTCAGCCGCCGTCCGGGGAGTTCGTGTCGCGATCGACGTCGTCCGGCGACGCGTGCTCGCTGAGCGCTTCCGATCGGGTGCCGGCCACCACCACGAGGCTCGTGCCGAGGATCGCCGCCGTCACCCAGAACACCGCGATAACACCCGCCGGGCCGGCGAAGGCGGCGACCACGAGCGGCAGGGTCACCTGGGCGAAGCGGTTCACGGTCATGCGCGCGCCGAACACCGCGCCCTTCGCGTGCGGCGGCGCGAGCGAGGACATCCACGCCAGCGTGAGCGGCTGCGGAAGACCGAGACCCACGCCGATCAGCACCATGACGGGGATCGCGCCCCAGACGTCCACGAACGGCAGGGCGATCAGCGCGACGACGGTGAGTGACAGGGTGACCACCAGCAGCGACTTTCGGCCGAACCGCGCGACGAGACGCGCGATCCCGAAGCGACTCGAGGTGGCGCAGAGCGCGCGGAGGGCGAGCAGCCAGCCGACGACATCCGCCGGGATGTCCTTCGCCACCGCCCAGACCGGGATGAACGACGCCAGGAGGTCCACCGTGACGATCATCGCCGCGCCGACGAGAAGGGCCCGCATGATGCCGGGCATGCGCAGCACCCTCCGCAGCGAGGCGGGCGGCGCATCGGGTGCCGGGAGCGCCTTCGGCACCCGGCGCTCCGCCAGCCGCAGCGAGACGTAGGAGGGCAACGAGACGAGGAACAGGAAGCCGCAGGCCGCGGACCCCACCCAGGTGTTCGGATGCGCCGTGTCGGCCGACCAGGCCATCGCCGCCATCGTGACGAGCGGAGGTCCGATCAGCTGCCCGATCGACGCGGCCGCGGTGAGCGTCCCGAAGGCGACGTCGGGGCTCGACCCGGTCGAGAGGTGCGCCACGATCCCCTGCTGCGCCACGATCACGTGCAGGTAGCCCATCCCGACGAGCACCGCGGCGATCGTGAGCCCGACCACGTCGTGGAAGACGAGGACCACGACGATGCTCAGCAAGGAGATGAGGTTGCCCCCGAGGGTCACCTTCGCACCGCCGAAGCGGTCGATGAGATGGCCGGACGGCACCGACACGACGAGGCCGGCGAGCGCGATCACGGCCGCCACCACCCCGACGAAGACGGGCGAGCCCGTCTCGGCGAGCGCCTGGTAGGCGAGCATCAGGCGGATGCCCTGCCAACCCGCCTGCCCCGCCGCCGCCTGGACCCCGAGGACGAGCTGCCAGCGCCGCCCGTCGCCCAGGACGCTGCCGAGCCTCACCACGGGAGGCGGGCGCCCCGGGCGCGTCCGAGGCTGCAGCGGCCGGCGCTAGTCACCCGCGACCGGCCGGAACACGAGACGCGGCTCCCCCGGGCCCCCGGCCTCGGGCGCGACCTCGGCGCCGATCCGCGGTGCCCCGTCGGGGAACCCGAGGGTGACGAGCATCCGCACGCCCTCCGGGAACTCGACGTAGCCCACCTGCACCGGCGCGGCGTCGCGGTCGCCGCCGCGCGGCCGGCGGTTGACCGTCGCCGCGTACACCCGCGCCGGACCGCTCGGCGCGAAGAACGCGACACGGCGGGCACCGCAACCGGGACAGTGGGCGCGCGGATGCCAGAAGGCCGCACCGCACGCCTCGCAGCGCATGAGCGGGATCCGGCCCGCCTCGAGCTCCGCCTCGAGTGCGGCGTCGAGCTGAGCCGGCGTGATTCGCTCGTCTGTCATGATGCCTCCCGTCCGAGCACGAGCGTCGCCGCCGAGGCGTTCGTGGCGAGCGAGTGACCGGTTCCGTGGACGACGGCGTGGTCGCAGTCGGCGACCTGCACCTCCGGGTGCGCATCACCGCGGATCTGCCTGACCGCCTCGAGCGTGCGCGCCATCCCCCCGCGTCGGTCCGGGTGGTTGTTGCAGAGCCCGCCTCCGTCGGTGTTGACCGGCAGCCGGCTGCGTGCCGCCAGCAGCTCCCCCGACTCGACGAGCGGACCGGATGCGCCCGGCTCGCAGAAGCCAAGATTCTCGAGGGCGAGGAGCACCGTGATGGTGAACGAGTCGTACAGCGAGGCGTAGTCGACGTCGTCCGGGCCGATGCCGGCGCGCGCGAAGGCCGCCGGACCGGTGCGGTCTGCTCCGTTGCGCATGAGGTCGAGGCGGCCGCCCGACATGGTGCGCAGACTCTCCGACCATCCCCGCACCCACGCCGCACGACGACCGCTCTGCTCGACGACGTCGCGGGCCGCAACTACGACCGCGCCACCGCCGTCGGTCGTGACGCAGCAGTCGAGCCTCCTCAGCGGGTCGCTGATGAGCGGGGAGTCGAGCACCTCCTCGAGCGTGACGGCGTATGGCAGTCTCGCCCGCGGGTTGTGCTGCGCGTGCAGGGACGCGGCGACCTTGACCTGCGCGAGCTGCTCGCGGGTCGTGCCGTGCTCGTACATGTGCCGCTGCGCGACGAGCGCGTAGCCCGCGATCTGCGAGAGGTCGACGTCCTGCTGGTAGCGGGCGCCTGCCTCGGCGCCGCCCGGCGGCCGGGCGGCGGCTTGCAGCGGGCGACCGCCCATCGCCACGAGTGCGACGCGACAGCTTCCCGCGGCGATCGCCTCCGCGGCGTGGCCGATCTGCGAGACCACCGACGCTCCGCCGACATCCGTGCTGTCGACGTGGGTGAGACGGTCGAGCCCGAGGTGATCGGCCATCGCGACGAGCGAGAGGCCCTGGTGCACGCCCGCGAAGAAGAAGCCGTCGACATCCTCGATCCCCAGTCCCGCGTCAGCGAGTGCGCCGAGCGATACGTCGGCGATGATGTCCGCGACGGTCCCCTCGGGGATGCGGCGCTCGGGGTGCTCGTACGCGCCGACGATCCCCGCCACCGCCGACCGCGCGCTCATCTCAGCCCGTCGATCAGCTCACCGGCCGTTCCCGCCACGAACCGCCGCACCTTGTCCTCGGACCACCCGCCGTCGAGCAGCCTGCGGGCCGTGAACTGGTAGCCGCTGACGGGCAGCGGGTTGTGCTGCTGGCCGTAGTCGGACGCGAGGTAGGTGTTCTCGATCCCGACGGCGTCGACGTAGGCGTCGAGCTGGTCGAGCTCCATTCGGCGCACGTTGCCGATCACCTGCTCGATCTTCGCGCCCTGCCTCGCCCACGAGGTGGTGCGCTCGGGGCTGCCGTCCGCGAGGAGCGGGGGGTGGCTGACGATCATCCGCCTGACGCCGGCCTCGACGGCCGCCGGCATCACCGCGTCGATCTCGTCGGCGGAGAGGTGGCCGAAGTTGAGGATCGCGTCGTACTGCGCGATGAGGGCGAACACGTCGCGGACGTCCTCCGTGGGACGGCCGGCCTCGTCGGTCACGAGGTTCGGGGGACCGACCCGCAGCACCGGGTTGGCGAACACGCTGCCGGGAGCGTGATCCTTCGCGAGGTGCGACGTCGAGGAGATGGTGGGGAGCCAGACGATCTTCGCGCCCGAGTAGAGCGCGTTCTCGACGACGTAGGGGCTGACGTTGCCCTCGTACCAGTTCAGAGCGACGCCGCCGTACACCTCGACACCGAAGTCATCCAACCCGGCTGTGCGCAGGACCTCGATCATGGGTGCCGTGTTGTCGTGGTGCGACTTGCACACGAGTGCGCGGAAGCCTGCGGCTGCGGCGTCCTCGACGGCCTCCATGATGGTCATCCGCCGGGGGATGGGGCTCGGGCCGGGGTGCTGGTGCAGGTCGACCGCACCCTTCAGCAGCTCGGCGACCTGGGGATCCGGCGTCTGGCGCACCGCGTCCTTCTCCGGGTCCAGGAAATCGCTTCTCAACATCGAGACTCCGTTCGTTGTGATGGCGTCTCCCCGGGAGTCGGCAGAGATCCGTGGGAGACACGCCACGCGAAGCCCCCATTGGCATCGCATATCGGATCCAATATAACATCTACCGAAACCGGCTCAACCGACCTATAGTGCGATAGCGTTGGATCCATGATCCGGATCCGATCCACGCGACGAAAGGTCCGCGATGACGCGAACTCCCGACACCGGCGGTGCGCACGCACTGCGGCGGGTCGTCGCGCGCCTCGGGCCACGCGAGTCGGTCGTGAGCTATCCTGGGCATTCAGTTGAAAGCGCCGAGAAGCGGCCCGGATGGGGCGGATCGCGGCCCACAGTTCGACGCGAAGGTCGGTACCGTGAACCGGAAGTTCGAGCGGCCCGTCACCGCGCAGGCGGCCGTCCTGGCGGAGTTGCGCCAGCGGATCATCCGGGGCGAGGTGCCGCCGGGACAGGCGATCCGCCAGGAGGTCCTCGCATCGGAGCTCGGCGTGAGCCGCCTCCCGGTTCGCGAGGCGCTCGTCGTGCTCCAGTCGGAGCGCCTCGTGGACTACACCCAGCACAAGGGCTACGTCGTCGCGGTGCTCGACGAGCAGGACCTGCTCCAGACCTACCAGCTCCGCGATGTGCTCGAATCGATCGCCATCGAGGAGGCCATCCCGCGACTCACCGACGAGACGATCCGCGAGATGCGCGACACGCTCGACCGGATCGCCCGCGCCGAATCGCCGACGTGGATCGAGCGCATCGAGCGCAATCGCGAGTTCCACTTCCACCTGTTCTCGGCGAGCGGCAACCGCCTGCTCCTCTCGCTGCTGAGCCAGCTCTGGGACATGTGCGACCGCTACCGCGCCCTCTACTGGTCACCGACCCGCGACGTGGAGCACGTGGTGCGCCTGCTCGAGGACATCATCGAAGCGACCGAGTCGCGCGATATCGAGCGAGTGAAGTCGGTGCTCGCAGAGCGACGGGAGATCAGCCTCACGGAGGCGCTCCGAGTGGTCCGCGCCCAGCGCGAAGGCGCCCCGCGCGAGACCGAAGCCGCTCCCGCCTGACGCCGCGCGGGTCGACCGCGCCCACCCGTACCGCACCGCATCCGGTGCGGCTCTCCGTCGACATGCCCTCGTGGACTCGAGGCGTGCCGCGGTCCATCCGATCCCTGCGGCGATCGGCGCCGCATCACACGAGGAGAGACGCATGCTCTGGTTGAAGGAACTCATCGGTCAGACCGAGGGGCGCGTGCCCGTCGGGCCCTTCCTGAAGATCCCCTCGATCGAGGTGGTCGAGATCATGAAGGCGGCCGGATTCGACTTCGTGGTGTTCGACGCCGAGCACGCGATGCTCAGCGTCTCGGAACTCAACGTGCTCATCGCCATCGCTCGATCGCTCGACCTGCCGCCGCTCGTGCGGGTCGCCGACCACGGCTACGGCGACATGCAGCGCATCCTCGACGCCGGCGCGACGGGCATCCTCTGGCCCCACGTGTCCAACGCCGACGAATGCCGCCGCCTCGTCGGGCAGGCCTGGCATCCGCCCACCGGGACCCGCGGCTCGGGCGGCGGCATGCGCGCCGGGGGCTGGGGCATCTCGCGGGACGCCGACATCGACTACCGGCGCGACGGCCGCGACCGGGTGATGCGCGTACCGATGATCGAGGAGATCGGGGCGGTCGAGCAGGCCGACGACATCCTCTCGGTCGACGGCATCGACGGCGTCTTCATCGGCCCCGGCGACCTCTCGATGACGATGGGCAAGAAGGCGACCGACCCGGAGGTCGTCGACGCCGTCGAGCGCACCTACCAGGTCGCCAAGGCCCGGGGCGTGCCCGTCGCGACGCTCGCGCGGGGAGCCGCCGACGCCCGCCGGCTCATCGACCACGGCTACGACTTCGTCATGGTCGGAAACGACACCGGGATGCTGGGGCGCGCGGCGCAGGCGCTCGTCGACGAGATCCGCGGCTGAGCGTCGTCGCGACGCAGCTACGAGAAGGAGACAGGACATGGACAAGGTCGTCCCCAACGCCACCGCAGCCGTCGAGGACATCCCCGACGGTGCCGTCATCGGCGTATCCGGCTTCGGCGCGAGCCACAACTTCCCGATCGACCTCATCGCCGCGTGCGCGGCCCGCGACATCAGCGACCTGACGCTCGTCTGCAACTCGCTCGGCGTCACCGAGGCGCATCCCGCTCAGCTCGTCCGGGCGGGGCGGGTCAGCCGGCTGCAGGCCGCCTTCTCGGCCCGGGCGGCGGTGCCGAACAGCTCCGCGCAGGATCAGAGCCCCGTCCCGATCGACGTCGAGCTGATCCCGCAGGGCATCCTGGTCGAGCGTCTGCGGTCGGCAGGGGCGGGCCTCGGCCCCTTCTTCAGCCCCGTCGGCGTGGACACGGACATCGCCTCCGGCAAGGAGCGGCGGGTGTTCGGCGACCGGGAGTACGTGCTCGAGCATCCGCTGCACGTGGACTTCGCCTTCGTGTACGCGTCGGCGGCCGATCGCAGCGGGAACGTCGCGTTCCGCGGAACGAGCGAGAACCTGGGGCCGAGCATGGCCAAGGCAGCCCGCACGGTGATCGTGCAGGTCGACGAGATCCTCGAGGTCGGCGAGCTCGCGAACGACGAGATCGACCTGCCCGGCGTGTTCGTCGACCGGATCGTGCTGGCCTCCGAGACGCGGAGCCCGAACTGACGGCCGCGCCGCGACGACGAGGAGCGCCGCGAGTACCTCGGCAAGCCGGGCCTCACCCCGCGCGAGATCGGCGCCTGGATCGCCGAGCTGATCCCGTCGGGGAGCTATGTGAACCTCGGCGTGGGCCTCCCGACACAGGTGTCGGATTTCGTCGAGGGACGCGACATCGTGCTGCATGCGGAGAACGGAGCGCTCGGGTACTCGGAGCGCGTCGGCGTCGACCAGGCGGATCCGGATGCGTACAACGCGGGCGGCGAGCCCATCACCCTGGGCCCGGGCGCCTCGGTGTTCGACAGCGTGCGCGCCTTCGAGATCGCGCGGGGCGGCCACCTCGACGCCGTCGTGCTCGGTGCCTTCCAGGTCGACTCCGAGGGGTCGTTCGCGAACTGGACCACGCCGGCGATGGGCGGCGGCGCGATCGGCGGCGCCATGGACCTGCTGGTCGACCCCGGCCGGCTCATCATCGCGATGCGGCACAGCGAGCGCAACGGCCGCTCGAAGCTCGTGAGGAGCCTCGACTACCCGCACACCGGCAGGCGGATCGTGGACGTCGTGGTCACCGACCTCGCCGTCATCGAGCGGGATGCCGACGGCCTGGTGCTGCGCAAGGTCGCCCCCGGCTTCGAGCCGGAGGAGATCGTCGAGCTCACCGAGGCACCGCTGCGCGTCGAGCTGTGGTGAGCCGGCGCTCGGGCACGGTTCGCGACAGGCCTCGCGCCGCCGGGACCACGGTGTCACCGGCGGCGCGAGGTGCGTCTCAGGCTCCCGGCCCGGCGGCGCGCCCGGCGCGCCACGCTGCGTCGTCCTCCCGGAACCGCGCCCGTCGCGCCCGCTGCTGCTCGACGTTGGGCACGGGCACGGAGTCGAGAAGCCGGCGGGTGTAGGGGTCCTGCGGGTTGTCGACGACCTCGTCCGCTGTCCCCTCCTCGACCACCTTCCCGCGGTACATCACCGCGACGCGGTGGGAGAGGTGACGGATGGTGGCGAAGTCGTGCGAGATCAGCACGATCGCGAGGCCCATCGAGTCCTGCAGGCGCATGAGCAGGTTGAGGATCTCCGCCCGCGTCGAGACATCGAGCGCGGAGGTCGGCTCGTCGGCGATCAGGGTGGTGGGCCGGAGCGCGAGCGCCCGTGCGATCGAGACGCGCTGGCGCTGACCACCCGAGAGCTCGCCCGGGCGCCGGTCGGCGAGCCGTGGGTCGAGGTTGACCGTCTCGAGAAGCTCGGCCACCTGCTCGCGCGCCTGCGCGCGAGTGGCGCGACGGTGGACGAGAAGCGGCTCGGCGACGGAGTAGCCGATCGAGTAGGAGGAGTCGAGCGAACCGTACGGATCCTGGAAGATCATCTGGATGCTGCCCCGGAGGGGACGAAGCGCCCCCGTCCGCGCGGTCGTCACGTCGACGCCGCCCCAGCGCACGGTTCCGCCATCCGCGGGCACGAGCTTCGCGAGCATGCGCGCGACCGTGCTCTTGCCGGACGCGGACTCGCCGACGATGCCGAGGGTCTTCCCCGGCTCGACGCGCACGCTCACCCCGTCGACCGCGACGGCGCGCTCCGTCACCCGTCCGAGGATGGAGCGCCGGAGCGGGAACGTCTTGCGCAGGTCCATCCCCTCGACCGCGTAGCGGCCGTCGCCGGATGGGGTCGGGCTCTCAGCCACGGTTCAGCACCTCCACGTCGTTGATCTCGTGCACCCGGACGCAGCGCGCAGCGCGCCCGGGCCCGAGCCGCACCTCCTCCTGAGGACGCCCGCAGCGGTCCGGCTCCGCGAAAGGGCACCGCTTCTGGAAGCGGCAGCCCATCGGCATCTCGTCGGCCGACGGGACCCGGCCGGGGATCGTGGGCAGCACCGTGTGGGCTCGGCCCGTCTGGGCGACGCTCGCCGCGAGCGCCTTCGTGTACGGATGCATCGGCAGCTCGTCGAGCAGCTCCCGCGTCGCTCCGCGCTCGACGATCTGGCCGGCGTACATGACCGCGACCCGATCGGAGAAGTCCGCGACGACGCCCAGGTCGTGCGTGACGAGCAGGACCGCGAGCCCGAGCTCGGTCTGCAGGCCGCGCAGCAGGTCGAGCACGCCCGCCTGAACGGTCACGTCGAGCGCGGTGGTCGGCTCGTCGGCGATGAGCACCGCCGGCTCGCACGCGATCGCGGCGGCGATCATCACGCGCTGCTGCATGCCCCCGCTCAGCTCGAACGGGTAGGAGTCGAGGCGGCTGCGCGCGTTGGCGATACCGACCCGCTCGAGCAGCTCGACCGCGCGACGCCGTCCCTCGGTGCGGGACTCGCCCAGGTGGATGCGCCGCGACTCGGCGATCTGGTCTCCGATCTTCATCGTGGGATCGAGGCTCGACATCGGGTCCTGGAAGATCGCACCGACGGAGTTGCCGCGGTACCTCGCGTATTCGCGCTCCGAGCTGCCGAGGATCTCCGTGCCCTCGAGCCGCACCGAGCCCGACTCCACCCGGATGGCCTTGGGAAGCAGGCCGAGGACGGCCATCGAGGTCAGCGTCTTCCCGCAGCCGGACTCGCCGATGAGGGCGACGCACTCCCCCGCGCCGACCTCGAACGAGACCGACTGGACGAGCGAGGCGGGGTTCGTCGAACCGACCCGGCGTAGGGAGAGGTCGGTGACCTCCAGCACGGGACCCGTCTGGCCGCCGGTGGTCGCGATCCGCGCGTTCATCGCTGCTCCCCGAGGAGCGCGTCGCGGAAACGATCGCCCAGGGTGTTGAAGCAGAGCACCGTCAGCACGAGCACGATGCCGGGTGGCAGCACGGCGAGCGGCGCCTTGAACTGGAAGTCGTACGCGTCGCGCAGCATCGTGCCGAGGCTCGCGGAGGGCGGTTGCGCACCGACCCCGATGAAGCTCAGCGCCGACTCCGCGATGATCGAGATGCCCATGAGGATCGTCACCTGCACGACCAGGGGGGCCATGATGTTGGGCACGACGTGCACGAAGACCGTGCGTCCGGTCGAGCTGCCGATCGAGCGGGCCGACTCGATGTAGGTCTCCCCCGCGACGCCGAGGGTGGCGGCCCGCACGATGCGGAACAGCCCCGGGGCGAAGGCGATGCCCAGCGCCAGCATGGCGTTGAAGAGCCCGCGGCCGAGGATGGCGACGATCACGAGAGCGAAGACGAGTCCCGGGAGGCTGAGGAAGACCTCGGCGATCCGGCTGGTGACCTCGTCGATCCAGCCGCGCCGGAATCCGGCGAACAGCCCGGTCGGCAGCGCGAGGATGAGGGCGATGCCCACCGAGAGCAGCGGCGCGAGGAGGGTGAGGCGCGCGGCGAACATGAGGCGGCTGAGCACGTCCCGCCCGAGGTGGTCGGTGCCCAGCCAGTGCTCGGGTGAGATCGGCTGCAACTGGTTCCTCAGGTCCTGCGCCGTGTAGTCGTAGGGCGCGATCACCTCCGCGAAGATCGCGACGAAGAGCAGGAGCACCAGGAATCCGGCGGCCAGGAAGACGGACGGCGTTCGCAGCCGGCTGAGCACGGTGTTCTTGCCGGCGCGCTTCTTCAGCGGGCGCGGCGGCTGCACGAGGAGTTGTGTGGTCACGAGCGCACCTTGGGGTTGATGATCGTGTAGAGGATGTCGACGATGAGGTTCACGATCACGATGACGACCGCCGCGAACAGCACGTACGCCTGGAGCGCGATGTAGTCGCGTGACAGCACCGAGGTCACCGCGAACCCGCCCAGGCCGTTGATGCCCGCCACGCTCTCGACGACGATCACGCCGCCGAGCATGTTCCCGAGCTGGAGGCCGAGCACGGTCACGATCGGGATCGCGGAGTTGCGGGTGAGGTGGCGGCCGGCAAGCCAGCCGCCGCGGGCACCGCGGGCCCGCGCGGCGCGGATGTAGGGCGCCGCGAGCACGTCGATCACCGAGCCGCGCGTGTAGCGCGCGATCTCGGCGCCATGGGTGAAGGAGAGCGCGATCGCGGGCAGCAGGATGTGGCTGAGCCATGGCCAGAAGCCGGCGCTCAGCGGCACGTAGCCGACCGCGGGCAGCCAGCGGTTGAGGATGGCGAAGAACAGCACCATCAGCAGCAGGATCCAGAAGGCGGGCGCCGAGATGCTGATGCTCGCGAGGAACGACAGCAGGTGGTCGACCCAGCGCCCGCGGTTGAGTGCGGCGAGCAGGCCGACACCGAGCCCGACGATGGTCGAGATGGTCAGCGACACGAGCGCGATCGACGCCGTCGGCGGCACGGCCTCCAGGATCATCTCGAGGGCGGGGCGCCCGGTCGCGAGGGACGTTCCGAAGTCCCCCTGCAGCACGTGCCCGAGCCAGGTGAAGTACTGCAGGATCACGGGCTGGTTGAGCCCGAGCTGCTCGCGGATCGCCTCGATCTGCTCGGGCGTCGCGAAGTCGCCCGCGATGGCCGCCGCCGTGTCACCCGGCAGCAGCTGGATGAGACTGAACGAGAGGATCGAGACGCCGACGAGCACGACCACGCCCGAGAGGGCGCGTCGACCGATGACTGCGAGCCGCAAGACTGCTTACCTCCGAAGCGTTGATCGTTGGACGGTCTCCGGCGGCGTCGGCTCCCGACGCCGCCGGAGGGGTCCTTCTCCTACTTGCCGCCCGTGAAGTAGGCGTACGTCCAGTCGTTGTCGTAGTTGACCGGGATGGAGATGCCGCCGAGCGCCGAGTTGTACATCACGGCGTCGGTGGGCGCGCAGATCGGGATCATGGTCGGGCCCTGCTCGAGAACCTGCTTCATGATCTCGTGCATGTATCCGGCACGCTCGTCCTGGTCGGAGGTGGCGTTCATGGCGGCGAGGGGCTTCTGGATGCCGTCGAAGAGGTAGTCGCCGTAGTTGAACACACCGTCGGGTGCGTAGAACTGCTGCACGAACTGGGCCGGGTCGGGCCGGGCCGAGTTGACGAGTGCGATCGATGCCTCGAACTCACCGCGGGAGCGGAGGTCGCTCAGCGTCGCCGTGTCGAGCGACTCGACCGAGACGTCCATGCCCACCGTGTTGAGCTGGTTCTGCACCGCCGCGGCCATGTTCTGGTAGAGCGTCGCCGCGCCCACGTAGAGGGTCACCTTGGTGCCCACCAGGCCGGCCTTCTCCAGGAGCTCGCGGGCGAGATCCGGGTCGTAGGCTGCGGCATCCGACTTCTCGAGCTTCGGGTCGCTCGCCCAGTAGCTCGTCGGGTACGGCTGCGCGACCGCCTCGCAACCTCCGTCGTAGAGGGCGTCGCTGATGCCCTGGCGGTCGATCGCGTGCATCGCGGCCATGCGCATCGCGGGATTCGCCCACTGGCCGGCGCCGGTGTTGAGCATGATGCCCACGACGGTGGCCCGGTTGCCCGTGATGCTCGTGACCGTGTCCGGTGCGCGCTGCTCCTGCTCGGGGATCTGGGTGTAGCGGGTCTGGGCCACGTCGATCTCACCCGTGAGCACGGCGTTCAGGCGGGTCTGGTCGTCGTTGAGGCCGGTGAGGATCTCGATGCGGTCGAGCTTGATCCGGTCCTTGTTCCAGTACCCGTCCCAGGCCACGTAGGTGATGCCGGTCTGGTTCTGCTTCTCCACCGTGAAGGGTCCGGTTCCCACCGGCTTGGTGCCGAGGTCGGCGGAGCCGAGGGCGGCGGGGCTGATCATCATCCCGGCCTCGCTCGCCAGCACGCCCAGGATGTCGGACGCGGGGCGGCTCATGGTGAGCCGCACCCGATGCTCGTCGATCACCTCGACATCGGTCACGGTCGCCAGCTGGGAGGCGATCTGGCCGCCGCGCGTCGGGGCCGCGTCCAGGTTCGCCTTCACGGCGTCGGCGTCGAACGGCGCGCCGTCCTGGAATTCGACGCCTTCGCGCAGCTGGAGCTCCAGCTGGGTGGCGTCGTCGCTCAGCTCCCACTCGGTCGCGAGCCCCGGCTGCAGCAGTCCCTCGGGATCGCGCAGGATCAGGGCTTCGTAGACGGGCGTGAGGAAGGCGACGCCGGGCGTCGCCGACAGGGCGGGGTCGAGCGAGGTGAGCGCCGCGCTGGTGCCCACCTTGAGCACACGGGGGACGTCGGCGGGGGGCTCCCCGCCTCCTCCGTCCGTGCAACCCGCGAGACCCACCGCGAGCGCGGCGGCCGCGACGAGGGATACGATCCGCTTCCCGTTCCGGGAAGCCGTCGGTGACGTACGCATGAAATGCCTCTCCATCTCCATTGATGATTCCGCTGCCGTGCTGTGCCGGGGCGAACCGCGAGGTCCGGGTGACTCCCTGCGTGGGATTCACCCCAACATATCCGCCGCTTGTGCACTAATCAACAGTCAACTGTATCCAATTGTGTCTCGATCTCCGGGTCGTCCTCCGGGCGGATCGAGGGCGCCCGGGGAAGCAGGTGCGCTACTTGATCGCGATCGCGTTGGGCGGTGCGCCCACGCCGCCGACGACGTTGAGGGGTGAGCAGCTGAGGAAGAACTCGTAGACGCCGTCCGCGGCGCAGTCGGCGGCGAGGTCGTCGAGCGCCCAGAGTTCGCCGATGATGAGCCCCAGGAGGGGGATGAGGTGCCGGTGCAGACCGCCGTTGTGGTTCGGGCCGCGCTCCGGGGGCGGGTCGTCGTCGAGGAAGAGCCCGCTCTCGGTCAGCTTCGGCGAGCCCTCGAGACCCGAGTTGTCGGCCGAGAACATCGCGATCCGGTGATCCCAGATCCACTCGAGCATGTCGAACGACTGCGCGATGCCGGGCGTGCCGGTGCGGCTTCTGCGCTCCTCGTCGCTCGCCCCCAGCCACCAGGTGGACCAGCCCACGTGCAGCAGGAGGATGTCGCCCTGCCGGATCTCCACGCCCTGGGCGTCGGCGATCGCGTCCAGGTCGTCGGGCGTCAGGTGGCGCGGCCGATCGGGGCGCCACTCCTCCCCGCGTCCCCGGAAGTGGCGCATCGCATCCAGCAGCACCCCGCGGCCCGCGATGCCCCTCTCGGCGAGGAGCTGCACCCCGAGCGCCGGCCTGTCCGGCCAGGCGAGGCTGATCTGGTCGTCGCCGACGCCGTTGTAGAACCCGTACCGGGGGGCGCGGATGTGGCGGAGCCCGTCGACCTGCGACGTCGACTGGAGGTAGAAGGAATCCAGCCAGTCGTCGCGGTGGTTCGGGTTGTTCGCGAACATGTGATGTGCGGTCGCGGGCCGGGTGCCCGCGATGCTCGGGACGAAGGCGTTGATCGGGTAGTCGAGGTTGAAGGTGCGCCCCGCGCGGACCAGTGCTGCCGCCTCGCGGGTGGCCTCGGGCGTGAGGAAGTTGAGCATGCCGAGCTCGTCCTCCTCGCCGAAGACGCCCCACGACGACCCGGGAGGGCCGTCCGTCCTCCGCAGGAGCTCTGCGTAGCTGGGAACGCGGTCGGGCAGCATGGCGCGCTTCTCCCCGGCGATCAGCCGCGGGTCTCGAGGGCGCGCCGCGGGTCGTCCTCGGCGTAGACGAAGTCGCGCTTGCTGAGCGGCTCGGGGATGACCTCCGGCGGCGGATAGATCCCCTCGTTGGTGATCATCCCGCCGGTCGCAAGGATGTCCCACCGCACCGGGCTGTAGAAGTCGATGAGGCCCACGAGCGCGCCCCGCGTGACCGCCTGGGTCGTGTGGATGTCCGGCGGCTTCGAGATCGCCACCGCGGGGGCCACGACGACCTGATGCTCGTCGGGAAGCCATTCGCGGGAGTTGCGCGTCCAGTGGCGACGCATGTGGTGGACCATCGTCCCCTGCAGGATCAACGACGCCTGCTCGAAGTCCTCGTGGTCGTGCGGGCTCATCTTCTCGGGGTCGCGCGGCTGCGAGCGGTATGGCCACCGGAACTTGGCCATCGCCGTGCGGTGGACGAAGCATCGCGGGCCGTCGGGCGCGGCGGTGAGATCGTAGTGGCGCAGCGCATAGCCACCCTCGGGCTCCCCCATCGGCGTGATCGGGGCGATGTGCGGCACGGGCGGCTCATATTCCTCGCGGTTCTGGCACAGCTCGAGAAGGTCGCGCGCCGCGGTCGTGAAGCCCATCCACACCGAGCCCTCCTCGAGCAGCTCGACCTCGCTCTCCCCCGGCGGCACGATGAACACCGACCCCGGGCCGCCCTCGACCGTCTCGCCGCCGGCGCGAACGCGCACGGGATGGAACAGGGCGAAGACGAAGTACTCGTCCTCGTTGGAGGCGCGCGTGAGCTTGGCGCCCGCCGGGCCCTCCAGGTAGCCGATGACGGAGTTCTGCGTGCGGTGGAACCATTGCGAAGCGGACCCCTCCACGCGGTCCGGCCCGTCCTCCCAGAACTGGCGATAGGTACCGATCAATCCTTGCGTGTAGGGCATGAACACTCCTTCGTGAGCTCCGCTAACTGGATCCAATATATGTTGTCCGGTCTGTTCGCACAACACGGGCTCGTGAAGCGGCACCGGATGTCGGCCGGCCCGTCGCTACATTCGGAACATGTCCAGCACGGGAGAAGAACTCGAGCGCCTCGCCCGTGCGTGCTGGTCGCGTGCGGGCGAGACCTGGGACGAGGTCCGCGAGCTGATCGAGGAGCGCGATCGGGTGCCGGAGCTGATCCGCGCCCTCGCAGCCACCGCCCCCGAGGGCGCGCTCTCCTACATCGGCGTGACAGTGCTCGAGGACATCGCGATGGATGCGGAGTCGTCGGGCGCCGAGGACGGAGCGATCGATGCGCTCCTCGCGGCCGAGCTCGACCTCGCGACGAGCTACGAGATCCTCTCCGGCCCCTACCCCGAATTTCTCGAAAGGTGGCAGGTGCGCGAGCGCTTCGCCCAGCTGCTGACGCCCGCGCAACTCGACGCGCTCTTCGACTGGCCCGCGCGCGTGCGCCAACGGATCGTGCTCGACGGGGAGGGCACCCGGCTGCTGCCGCTCTCGGGATGGCTCGACGACGCGGCCGCGTCGTGATGACCGGTTGCGCTCCGCGCGCGATGCCGATCGTCGTCGCGGTCCCCGGTCGGAGAGGCCCCGCGCACTAGTCCTGGGCGTCGAGGAGCTCGAGCACCGCGTCGACGACGACCGCCGGATAGAGCCGCAGCTGCTCGAGGTCGACCCACTCGTCCACCGCGTGCAGGCCACCGCCCGCCGGCCCGCAGACGACCGTCGGAACGCCGGCCTCCTCCCACAGCGCCGACTCCATCCAGTACGGGAATCCGCGACGCGCGACGGGCCGTCCCCGTTGCGCGAGGGCGCGCGAGAGGCCCGCCGCCAAGTCGGCCGAGCCGCCGCTGGGGGCCAGCTGCCAGGGCGCGCGTCTCATGACGGACGAGACCGCCACCTCGCACCCTGCGTGGTCGACCGATCCGACGATCGCCTCCAGCCCGACGAGGCCGGCGTCCGGAGACTCGGATGGCAGGGTCCTGCGCTCGACCATCAGCTCTGCGGCCGCGGCGACGGTGAACGGTGCCGAACCCGCCCTCACGACCGTGGTCATCAACGACCCGCGATCCAGCTGCGGGTCGGCATCCGCGCTCGCGAGCGCCTCGTCCGCCCGCTTCACCGCGGCCAGGATCGCCGCGACGACCGGGACCACGTCGACCGCCTCGGCCGGTTGCGAGGAGTGCGCGGCCCGGCCGACGAGCTGCACCCGCATGAGCTCGTACCCGCGGTGCGCCTGCGCGACGTCGAGCCAGGTCGGCTCGGCGATGAGGCAGGCGTCGGGGATGCCGGCGAGCTCGTGCAGGCGGGCGAGCACGGCCTCCGCGCCGACGCTGCCGTCCTCCTCGTCCGACACCAGCACGACCACGAGCCGGCCCGGTGCGTCGAGTGCCGCGAGCCGCTCGGCGGCGACCACGAGCCCGGCGACCCCGCCCTTCATGTCGCTCGTGCCGCGTCCGTACATGCGGTCGCCCTCCACGCGGGCACGAAACGGGGCGTCCATGCCATCCGTGGGCACGGTGTCGAGGTGCCCGTTCAGCACGACGCAGCGACCGGGCCTCGAACCGTCGCGCACCGCCACCAGGCTGGGACGAGCGGGGTCGTCCGCCACCCGCTCGACGCGGTAGCCGGCACCCGTCAGTCGCTCGGTCAGGACGGCGACGATCGCCGCCTCACCCGGCGAGCCCGGCGCCAGGCTCGGGCTGACCGAGTCGATCCCGACAAGCTCGGCGGTGAGAGCGACCGCGCTCGACCCCAGGTCGTCTTCGGACATGGGGATACGGTACCGAGGGGTGCGCGGGAGCCCGCCCGCCGCGTCATCGGCGCGTGTTGAGACGAAGGATCTCCAGCTTCTCCGCGTCACTCAAGTCGGACAAGGCGAGAACCTCCTGCAGGATGGGCGACTTCCCCGCGAGGTATCGGTCGATATCCATCGTCGGGTCACTCGCCAACTCCAACTTGACGGCTGCGTAGCGATCACGAAGATCCGGCCGATCGCGAAGTATCCGGCGAACCGCAAGATGGTTTCGAAGGTGAAGCGTGCCCTGTTCACAGACATACACATTGCGAGGCGGGGCGACGTCCGGAGCGAGAAACGCTTCGCGGCCGACGACGCCAAGGTCACCACGATGCTCGTATCCGGCGGCAACCAGCGCCTCGATCGCTCCGGGTACGTTCTCACGGGTCACGACCACGTCAATGTCGAGAACCGGCTTCGCCGCGAGCCCTTGGACCGACGTGGACCCAACGTGCTCCACAGCGATGACCTCGACCTTCGAAAGGCTGCGCATCAAACTCTCAGCGACCTCTTCGAACTGTTCAGGCCATCTCGCGGAGTACGTTTCAACTGCAATCGGCACGATCTGATCCTTCACCCGTCTTGCTGCGGAGCTCGAGAGAGCTGCAGACGTCGATGGTTGCGCCACTCAGCCACAGCGAGATTGACGAAGAAGCCGGCTGCTACCAGCCAGGTTTCCCGCACCGGGTCCACATCGCCGACGACCAGGCCGAAGAGCGTGACGAGGAGCGCCTGCGTACCGCCGGCGATGCCGATGGCGTAGGCGCGTGTCATCCACGCGCCGTGTGCGGCGAAGCGTCGACGGACAATCGCGATGGCTCCGAGCACGAGATACACGGTCATCACGATGCAGAACACGAGGCGCACGAGAGCAAGCGCATACTCATCGTCCGGGCCGTGGAAGAGGAGGACGAGCGCAACGCCGGCCAGGGCGGCAGCGAGCCCGAGCGGGATGAGCACGCGGCCCGCCGTCCTGTGCCATCGCCGCCGAGCACGCAGTGCCGGCGAGAACTGGAACGCTCCGACGAAGCAGTACAGGCTCATCGCGACGATATGGACGACGATCGCGATCGTCAGCGGCAGCGGGAGGGAGCTCGTCGCGCCCGCCCCCACGTCCCTCACGCGGACGACTCCGCCGATCACCGGCAGCGCCGTGAGGAGGATGAGGCCGGTGATTGCGAGCCACCCCGACGGCGCTTTCCCCGGCGCTCGCACGGGCGCAGTCATCGGCTCCCCGCGAAGAACGCGGCGAGCGCCGGAGCCGTGTCCATCACGGTCGACAGGTTCACGACCATGAGGAACAGCAGCACGGGGATCACCGCGGGCAGCACGATCGCGATCATCGCCGTGAGCCGGCGCAGCCCGACGGACGTGCGAGGGAGCCGTGTACGTCGAACCCACATCAGGATGTCGGCGGCGAGCACGAGGGCGGCGGCGACCCCTGCCGTGACCACCAGGACCAGGTGGTAGGTGCGGAAGTCGTCGATCAGCACGTCGAGGACCGGTGTGGTCGTCCCCGCGGCGAACTGCTCCTGCACCGATGCGACCTCTGCCACCGAACCGTCCATCGGGAGGAGCCCCATCGCCGACGAGAGAGGAGCGATCGCTCCCTGGAGGTTGGCCATCACGATGAGCAGCGTGAGCGGAGCCAACGGCGCGCCCAGCACTCCAAGGATCGCGGTACCGGCTCGCACTGCGCGACCGTCCATGCGAGCCCACGCCTGCCAGACCTGGTAACCGGTCGCGACCAGGGCGACCAGCAGCGCGATGGCGACGAGCACCTTCGTCACATGGAAAACCTGCCAGAACGAGACGACCGCAGCCATGTCAGGGGGAAGCGAGGCGTCGCTCGTCAGCCACCAGTGCGAGAAGGCGGTTCCCACGCGGCCCGCGAGGGATCCGGTCGTGATCCCGCTCGCGGACGAGGCCTCCGCGACCGCGGACGGCAGCAGGAAGAAGGCGATCGCGAACGCAGCGGTGCCGACGACGCTGATGGCCAGCCAGGGCCTGCGCTGCGAGGCGACGGCGGTCGGAGCGGACATGCTCAGGATTCCGGCGTCTCGAGAGACGGGGCGCTCGGCCACGTCCAGGCAGCGCGCACGACGAAGGCCAGGAGGAGCACCTCGACCCCGATGGAGAGCGCGTAGAACGGAGCCCACTCCCAGGTCTCCCCCGCCGCATTGATCACCGAGTAGACGATGTACAGCGGCGCCGCGACGAGGTTCAGGACCCGAGCCGCTCGTGCGGGAAGGACCGCGGACAGCGTGACCATCAGCGCGGAGACCGCGACGGAGGCGAGCATTCCGGTCAGCAGAACGGGGGTGATCGGGTAGTCGAGTCCGACGAGACCGTCGCGGATGCTGTCGATGACACCCGGCTTGTGGAGGTGGAAGTAGTCCACGTAGATGTACAGGAACATGAAGCTCGTCCAGGCGGCGGCGAGCTGGGCGCGCACCGAGAGCGGGGCGCGGTCGAGTCGGGTGCTGGTGCGGTTGATCATCGTCTTCTCTCGTTGTTCGTACACTGTACGCGTACGCCGTACTATCGCACGTACGCTGTACGATCGTCAAATCGGCCCGAGGGAGCGAGGAGACCTGTGCCTGCGAAGACGCGCTCATCCGGGGGCGACGGCGGACTCAGCACGCAGCGGGTCGTGGCCGAGGCGATCCGGCTGGCGGATGCGGAAGGCGTCGAGGGCCTGAGCATGCGTCGGCTGGCCGGCGTGCTCGGTGCCGGCGCCATGTCGCTGTATCACTACGTGGCGAACAAGGAGCAGCTGCTCGACGGCATGATCGACGTCGTCTTCTCGGAGATCGAGCTGGATGCCGGAGACCCCGATTGGCGGTCGGCGATGCGCGGCCGGGCGATGTCGGCGCGCGAGGTGCTGCTGCGGCACCCGTGGGCGATCCCGCTGATGGAGTCGCGGACGGCGCCCGGTCCGTCGAACCTCCGCCACCGCGAGGCCGTCACCGCGTGTCTGCGGAGGGGCGGCTTCTCCGTGTCGATGGCGACGCACGCCAACTGGTTGCTCGACAGCTACGTCTACGGATTCGCGCTGCAGGAGGTCGCCCTGCTCGCCCCCGGCGGCGAGGAGCTGTCGCAGGTGACGGAGCAGGTGTTCCTGCCGCAGCTCCCGGCCGAGCAGTTCCCCTACCTCAACGAGTCCGCCGCAGCGCTCGTGTCCGGTGAGTACGACCCGGCCGGCGAGTTCGAGTTCGGGCTGGAACTCGTCCTCGCCGCCCTCGACCCACTACGAGATTAGGTCGCCGCCATAGCTACACGGGCGAGATCTTCCCGCTCATCGTCATCTGAGCGCGCGAAGCCAATGACTCATCGGTAGCTGAGGCGGGACTCGAACCCGCGACCTCACGATTATGAGTCGTGCGCTCTCACCAACTGAGCTACTCAGCCACGAGTCCGCCGGCGCGAGGGTGGAGCCTCGCTCCGACGGACAGAGCCCCGAGTCAGGATTGAACTGACGACCCCTTCCTTACCATGGAAGTGCTCTACCACTGAGCTATCGGGGCGTTCCGCGAACTCGTCGCGGCACCGGAAGAGCCTAGCATCCCGGCGGACCCCCCGAATGTCAGCGAGACGTGCCCAGCATGAGGCGCGGCGGCGGGCCCTCGAGTCGGGCGATCGCGACCGTGTTCGCGGTGACGTCGCGACGCAGCTCGGCGAGCTGCTCGTCCACCTTCTCGAATCTGGCGTCGATCCTCTCGAAACGAAGATCGAGGCGGCGCATGAACAGCCCGAGCATGCCCGCGACGCCGCCGAGCACGGTCGCCGCCGCGCCGAAGGCGGTGACCACGAGAGAGACGAGCTCGATCGTCACGGCGACAACCCCTTCCCGGTTTCGGCGAATCGGTCTGAGGAGAAGGCTACGCGTGGGCGAAGCGGGACGGCAGCCGTCGGGCCGCTTCTGCGGAAAGCTCGAGCGCAACGACCCTGTGGAGGAATGGAGGCTCCACTCCGCGGCGCCCCTACGCCCAGCGCGGCAGCTCCACACCCGGCAGGCGCCACGCGAGGAACGCGGGGCCGTCGACGTGCACGAGGCCGGCACGCCACGACGCGGCGCCCTCCACGAGCTCGGCGTCATCCGGGAGCTCTCCCGCGAGGTCGACCTCCGCGGCCGAGCGCGTCGCCACGACGAGCACGCACTCCACCGCCGACTCGCGCACGAAGGCCACCGCCTCCTCCGAGGCGTGCAGCCAGCGGATGCCGCCCCCGTTCAACGCCGGACGCGCGCGCTTCAGCCCGATCATCCGCCGATACAACGCGATCTCATCGGCGTACGACCCCACCGCATCCCACGGGATGGGCGTGCGCGCCTGCTCGCCGTCGGCCGCCGTGAAGCCGAACTCATCGCCCGCCCAGACCACCGGGATGCCGGGCATCGTCATCGCGAGGCCGACCGCCACCGGCACCGCGCCCTCCCGCGCCGAGGTCGCGAAGCGCGGGGTGTCGTGGGTGTCGAGCGCGTTCATGGTGTGCAGCCGGGTGCGCCACGGGAACGCCGCCGCGAACTCGCGGTGCGCGGCGTAGAACTCGAGCCCGGAGTAGTCCGAGGTGCGCCCGAGCGTCATGCCGAGGCCACCGCCCGCCGGCGAGCCCGGCACCGACAGCCAGTTCCACAGCGGCCGCGTGAAGTTCGCGTAGGTCATCGCCCCGTGCCAGGCGTCGCCCGTGAAGTCGCCGCCCGAGGCGTCGTTCGTCGACTCCCCCACGAGCAGCGTGTCGGGGTTCACCTCCACCATCGTGCGGCGGATGGCGCGGCGCACCGCCTCGTTGAGGTCCTCGTCGCGGTAGCGGCCCGTCATGTTGGCGACGTCGATGCGCCAGCCGTCGAAGGAGAACGGCGGCTTCAGGAACCGGGCGACCACCGAATCCGGGCCCTCGATGAACCGCGCCCGCAGCTCCCCCGAGTTCCAGTTGAACTTCGGCAGGCTCCGGTGCCCCAGCCACGACACGTAGTCGCTCTGCGCCGCGTCCAGCCACAGGTAGAAGGCGCTCTCGGCCGCCTCCGGGTTCTCGTACGCCGCCCGGAACCACTCGTGCGCGTCGCCCGAGTGGTTGGTCGTCAGGTCGCCGATCACCCGAATGCCACGCTCGTGCGCCGCCTCCACGAGCCGCACGAGCGCCTCGTCGCCGCCGAGCAGCGGATCGACGTGGTCGAACGACTGCGCGTCGTAGCGGTGGTTCGACCGCGCTGGGAACACGGGCGTCAGGTAGAGCAGGTTCACCCCGAGCTCGACCAGGTGGTCGAGGTGCTCGCGCACCCCGTCGAGGTCGCCGCCGTAGAACTGGGTGCCGGTGCCCGGCCCCTCGTGGATGACGGGGTCGCCCCACGCCGCCGGCAGCGCCCACTCGGGCGCCTCACGCGCATCCGCGGCCGCCGAGCGCGCGAAGCGGTCGGGGAACACCTGGTACATGACCATGTCCTTGCCCCACGCGGGCGGAGCGGGGAAGGTCACGAGGCGGAAGTCGTCGATGTCGCGCGTCTCCACCGTGGAGATGCCCTTCGAGGTGAGCCACCAGGTGTTCGCCTCGGCGTCCTCGAGCAGCCAGCGGTAGCCGTGCACCGGGTTCTCGACCACGACCTCCGCCTGCCACCACACGGCGTCCGGCGTCTCGTGCACGACGCGCGCGTCGGCGTAGCTCGGCTCGCGGTCGGGGTTCGAGCGCACCCGCACCACGCGGATGCCGTGCTCGGCGAAGCCGCGCGGCACCCGCAGGCGCAGGGCGACCCGCTCCCCGAGCTCCGGCTCCTGGGTGGAGACGTACAGCGGCGAGCCGTCGTGGTGCGGCAGGGCCGCGAGGGATGCGGTCATGCGGGCACCCTATGCCTCTCGTGTGACGCAGCGGTTACCGGGGCCTACTTCACCGCGCCCGCGGTGATGCCGCCCACGATGTAGCGCTGCAGCGCCAGGAACAGCGCCACCACCGGGATCGCCGCCATGATCGCGCCCGCCGAGAACGCGCTCCAGTCCGCGTAGCGCGGGTTGGAGACGAGCTTCACGAGCCCGACCGCGAGGGTCTGGTTCTCGGGGTCGATGAGCAGCACGCTCGCGATGAGGTACTCGCTGAAGGAGGCGATCACCGAGAGCAGGGCGACGACGGCGAGGATCGGTGCCACGAGCCGCAGGATGATGGTGAAGAAGATGCGCGCGTGTCCGGCTCCGTCGATCTTCGCGGCCTCGTCGATCTCCACCGGCACGGTGTTGAAGAAGCCGTACATGAGGTAGGTGTTCACGCCGAGCGCGCCGCCGAGGTAGACCATGATGAGGCCGATGTGCGTGTTGAGCCCGAAGGCGGGGAACACGTCGCCGATCGCGCTCATCATGAGGAAGATCGCGACCGCGCCGAGCAGCTGCGGGAACATCTGGATCACGACGATCGTGATGAGCCCGAAGCGGCGGCCGGTGAACCGCATCCGCGAGAACGCGTAGGCGGCGAGGGCCCCCATGAGCGTCGACGCGACGGCGGTGACCGACGCGATCAGGATCGTGTTGCCGAACCACAGCAGGTAAGGGTTCTGCGGGTCGGCGAGGATGCGCCAGAAGCTGTCGATCCCGATGCGCGAGAACAGCGCGTTCGACCCGGTGAGGGTGCCGTTCGGGTTGAGCGCGCTGGAGAGCACGAACAGCAGCGGGAACACCGCGAACACCGACACGACGATCGCGACGAGGTGCCGCCATCCGGTGTCGCCGAACCAGCGGCCGAAGGAACGGCGGCGGGGGGCGGATGCGCGGGGCGCGTTCCGCAGCTCGGTGGTCGTCATCGCTGGATCTCCTCGAGGGCCTTGGTCCTGCTGAAGCTGATCACCGCGATCGCCGCCACGATGAGGAAGATGAGGATCGAGAAGGCCGAGGCGAGACCGTAGTCGCGGTTCTGGCCCGTGAACGCCACCTTGTAGACCATCGAGATGAGTAGGTCGGTGTGGCCGACCGGGAGGCTCGTCGTCGTGTCGCGCGGGCCGCCGTTGTTGAGCAGGTACACGAGGTTGAAGTTGTTGAAGTTGAACGCGAACGACGCGATCAGCACGGGCGCGGTCGTGGAGAGCAGCAGCGGCAGCTTGATCTGGCGGAACACCCCCCAGCCGCGCGCGCCGTCCATGGTGGCGGCCTCCGTCAGCTCCTCCGGGATCGCCTGCAGGGCGCCCGTGCAGATGAGGAACATGTACGGGAAGCCGAGCCAGACGTTCACGAGGATCGCGCTCACCTTGGCGAGCGACGGGTCCGTGAGCCACGGGATGTCGGCCCCGCCGAAGATCACCTGGTTGATGAAGCCGAAGCTCTCGTTCATCATCCCCTTCCACACCAGGATCGAGAGGAAGGCCGGGAACGCGTACGGCAGCACGAGCAGCAGCCGGTAGTACTTGACCCCCCGCATCCGGGCGTTCTGGAAGGTGATCGCGAGCAGCAGGCCGAGCGCGAAGCACAGGAAGACGGACGCGATGGCGAACACGAACGTCCAGATCGTCACGTAGACGAGCGGCCCGCGGATGGACGGCTCGGTGAAGGCGCGGATGAAGTTGTCGAAGCCGACGGTGATCTGCCAGCCGGGGCGCAGCTCGCTGCCGTCCTCGGCGACGAAGGCGCCCGTGCCGATGTCGCTGTAGACCACGCCGGTCTGGGTGTTGGTCATGCTGCCGGCCTGCTCGTCGAACTCGAGGGTCGAGAGATAGCGGTAGGCGTTGCTCCCGTCGGGGGTGCGGAGCGCGCCGTCGTTCGGGTCGTCCGAGTACGGCACGGCGAGCGCGGTGATCTCCTCGGTGCGGGCGATGACGTCCTGGAAGCTGAGGCTCGTCCATCCGGGTGCCGAGACGGCCTTGCGGCCCTCGAACTCCGCGTCGGGGACCGCCGCGAGCGGCTCGTCGCCCGTGCCGACGTAGGCCTCGCCCGTGCTGGGGTCGGTCACGAGCAGACCGAGCTCGCCGAGGCGGTCGACGACGGTGACGGGGTAGGTGGGCGAGTCCTCGACGCGCTGGAGGGAGGATGCGAGCAGTGACGAGACGGCCTGCTGCTTGGTGCCGTTGTGGCCGGTGCCGTAGTTCGTGAAGCCGACGTAGCCCGTGTAGAGGAGCACGAACACCTGGAACACGGCGAGGAAGATGAGGCCCGGCGTCAGGTACTTCGCGGGGATGAGCCGCCGCGAGAAGTAGATCCAGTTGACGAGGGCGGTGACCGCGAGCACGACGATCGCCACGACCCAGTTGTCCTGGAGCACGAGCGCGAAGGCGGCGTAGACCGAGATCGCGTCGACGATGCCGAGCAGCACGATCTTGACGAGCAGCGACCGCACGCTCTGGCGGTCGGGGGCGGGCCCGCGGGACGCGGGCCGCCGGGTGGTGGAGGTCTGAGCCATCGGGTTCACAACTCTCTGAGGCAGGGGTGGATGGTGCTGAGGGATGCGGGGCGCGTCCACCCCTGCGGCGGCACGCCCCGCATCCGTTCATGTGGGTCCGCCGACCTCGTCGGCCGGCGGACCCGGTTCAGCGGATCGCTCAGCCGATGGCGCCCTGGACGTCGGAGACGAGCTTCTCCCACGTCGCCTTCGGGTCCTCGCCGTTGATGATGGCGGCCTGGGCCACGCCCCAGTACTGCCACACCGAGCCCATCGCGGGGATGGCCGGCATCGGCACCGCGTCGGCGCCGACCTTCGAGAAGCCCGCGATGATCGGGTCGCTGGACGCGGTCTCCGCCGCCGCGCTGAGCGCGGGGAGCAGGTTGCCGGCCTTGAACAGGTCGAGCTGCACGTCCTCGGTGCCGAGGTAGTTCACGAGGAAGTCGGTCGCGGCGACCTTGTTCTTCGACTCGGCGGAGAGGAAGAAGCCCTTCACACCCGCGAACGGCTGGGCGGCGTCGGCGGTCGGCGACGGGATCGGGTCGATCGCGACGTTGATGCCGGCGTCGACGGCCGAGCCGACGTTCCACGGGCCGGTCAGCCAGAAGGCGGCCGTGCCGTCGAGGAAGGCCTGCTTGGCGATGGCCCCGTCGATGTCGGTGTTGAAGACGCCGGTGCCGTTCCTGCCCTGGCCCGAGAGCCAGTTCGCGAACTCGTAGCCGCCCTCGCTGCCGAGCTGCAGGTCGGTCGGGTCGTAGGAGCCGGACGCGTCGGTGCCGAAGACGGGGGCGCCGAACGCGGTCTGGAACGGGTACAGGTGGTAGGGGTTGCCCTCGGCGCCCTGCTCGACCACGAAGGGCTGCGTGAGGCCGGCGGCCTTGCCCTTGGCGATCATGTCGTCGAAGCTCGACGCGGCCTCCGGGACCAGGTCGGCGTTGCGCAGCACGGCGATGTTCTCGACCGCGTAGGGGAGCATGTAGACGGTGCCTTCGTAGGTCGCCGCCTGGATGGCCACGTCGAGGTAGTCGCCGGCGGAGTCGCCCAGCTCGAGCGGCGCGACGACGCCGTTGGTGGTCAGCTCGCCGAGCCAGTCGTGGGCGCCCATGACGACGTCGGGGCCCTCGCCGGTCGGCACCTGCTGGATGAAGTCGTCCTTGATGGTGGCGTTGTCCTTGGAGACGAGGTCGACCTTCACGCCGGTCTTCTCGGTGTAGGCGTCGGCTGCGCCCTTGAGCGCGTCCACGCGCTCGGCGTCGACCCAGACGGTGAGCGTGCCACCCTTGGCCGGAGTGTCGCCTCCGTCGCCCGAGGCCTGGCAGCCGCTCAGCACGAACGCCGACGCGACGACGACGGCGCCGAGGCCGAGCGCCCCCTTCTTGGTCACCTTCATTGGTGTGGTCCTTTCCCTGTGTGCGGGTCCGTCGGCCGCCAGAGGGAGGCCGTTCTCCGGAACGCTCGGTGCAAGCGTTTGCACAAATGAGAACCCACGGGTGGCCCCTATGTCAAGTCCTCCTGGTCACGTGCCGATAACGGATGCCGCGGAATTGACAGGTGACGTTGCAAACGTTTACAAATGGGGAACAGTGTGGGGGCGCGGATGTGGCGACACGTTCGCGTAACAGGCGCTCGCTAGCATCGAGGGCGCCCCGGTACCCCCCGAGCGAAGGAACCATCGTGAACTCGACGATCGGTCGCGCGACGCAGCGCGACGACTGGTGGCGCACCGCCGTCATCTACCAGGTCTACCCCCGGTCCTTCGCGGACGCCGACGGCGACGGCATCGGAGACCTGCCCGGCATCACCCATCGCCTCCCCGCCCTCGCCGAGCTCGGCGTCGACGCGATCTGGCTCTCGCCGTTCTTCACCTCGCCGCAGGCCGACGCCGGCTACGACGTCGCCGACTACTGCGACGTCGACCCGCTCTTCGGCACGCTCGCCGACTTCGACCGCATGCTGGCCACCGCCCACGAGCTCGGGCTGCGGGTCATCATCGACCTGGTCCCCAACCACTCCTCGAGCGCGCACGCCTGGTTCCAGGCCGCGCTCGCATCCGCCCCCGGCTCCCCCGAGCGCGCACGCTACATCTTCCGCGACGGCAAGGGCGCGGCGGGCGAGCTGCCGCCCAACAACTGGGAGTCGGTGTTCGGCGGCCGCGCCTGGACGCGCGTCGTCGAGGCCGACGGAACCCCCGGTCAGTGGTACCTGCACCTGTTCGACACCTCCCAGCCCGACTTCGACTGGAGCAACGAGGAGGTGCGCGAGTACTTCCGCGGCGTGCTGCGGTTCTGGCTCGACCGCGGCGCCGACGGGTTCCGCGTCGACGTCGCCCACGGGCTCGCGAAGGCCGAGGGGCTGCCCGACTACGTGCCGCCCGCCGACGCGGGCAGCATGGGCGGCGACGAGGCGAACGTGCCGTACTGGGCGCAGGAGGGCGTGCACGAGATCTACCGCGACTGGCACGAGGTGCTCGCCGCGTACGGCCCCGACCGCATCCTCGCCGGCGAGGCGTGGGTCGAGCCGCTCACGAAGCTCGCGAAGTGGGTGCGCCCCGACGAGATGCACCAGACCTTCAACTTCCGCTACCTCGAGACCCCGTGGGACGCCGCGGCGCTCCGGTCCGTCGTCGACGACTCGCTCGCGGCGTTCGGCTCGGTCGGCGCGCCGAGCACCTGGGTGCTCTCCAACCACGACGTCATCCGACACGCGACCCGTCTCGGCCTCACCCCTCCCCCGCCGCAGGGCCAGGGACTCGGCCCGAAGTCGGAGTCGCACCCGGACGAGGTGGTCGGCCTCCGCCGCGCCCGCGCCGCGACGGCGTTCATGCTCGCGCTGCCCGGCTCCTCCTACCTGTACCAGGGAGAGGAGCTCGGCCTGCCCGAGGTCATCGACCTGCCCGACTCGGCACGCCAGGACCCCAGCTTCTTCCGCACCGGCGGCGAGACGTACGGGCGCGACGGATGCCGCGTGCCGCTCCCCTGGGAGGCCGCCGCGCCGGGCACCGGGTTCGGCCCGTCGGCGGCGAGCTGGCTGCCGCAGCCCGAGTCGTGGGGCGACTACGCGCGCGACGCGCAGGCGGGCGTGCCCGGCTCGACGCTCGAGCTCTACCGTTCGCTGCTCGCGCTGCGGCGCGAGCGCGGCCTCGGCGAGGGCGAGCTCGAGTGGCTGCCGAGCGAGGGGGCCGCCGTGCTCGCGTTCCGCAACGGCGGCGTGACCGTCGTCGCGAACACGGGCTCGGCGCCGGTGCCGCTGCCCGCCGGCCGCGTGCTCGCCGCGAGCGGCCCCGTCGCGCAGGACCGCATCCCGGGCGACACGACCGTCTGGCTCGCGGCCGACTGAGGCCACCACCCCGACCGGCGGGAGAGCCCCGGGCTGCGCCGAACCTAGCCGGCGTGCGTCTGCAGCCAGGTGAACGGGTCGACGTGCGCGCCGTTCACGATCACCTCGAAGTGCAGGTGCGGCGCCGTGGTGACGCCGGTCGAACCGACGAGGCCAACGAACTCGCCCACCGGCACCGTCTGCCCCACCTGCAGCGGCGACGAGGCGAGCTGCATGTGCGCGTACCGCGTCTGCACCACCTGTCCGTCGATGCGGTGCTCGAGCACGACCGTGTTGCCGAAGCTCCAGTGGTTCTCGGTGTGCTCGACGACGACGCCGTCGGCCACCGCGAAGATCGGCGCACCGGCGCCGGGCACGAAGTCGATGCCGCGGTGATCGGTCGAGCAGCCGTTGCAGCCCGAGACCCGGTAGCCGTACCCGGATGAGATGGGCACCGTGTACGGGAACGGCCACCGGATGGCGCCCGTGCCGGTGGAGGAGTAGCTGTAGCTGCGGTTGCCGTACTTCTCCTTGAGCACCTGCGCCCACGACTTCACATCGAAGTCGTCGCGCGACACCGCGATCGTCTCGTCGCTCTCCTCGACGGTGACCTGCTGGCCCTCCAGCGGCGCGGTGGACGAGATGAACTCCGCGTCACCCGCCGCCTCGGCCTCCGCCGAGTAGACGCCGAGCGCGTTCGCGGGCAGCGACATGCCCACCACGAGCGCGCCCGCCGAGACGAGGGCGGCGAAGGAGAGCAGCCGGGAGGCGAGCGAGTGGCGCACGGTGCGGCTGGGTGCCGGCCGCGCGGCGGAGGCGACCTCCCGCACGGGAGCGTGCCCCGCGCGAGGCGCGCCCGACGCCGGATGCGCGGTCGGCTCGGGCGCGGTGGGCGCCGCGACGGCTGTCGGCTCGGTGGCGGCCGGCGCGCCCTGGGCGTGCGCGGATGCCGCCGCACGCTCGCGTTCGCGGAGCTCGCGGCGGGACGTCGCCGGGGGGAGCGAGTGGTCGGTCCCCGCCGTCACGAGCTCGTTTTCCGGTCGCGGCGGAGGGGCGCGGTGCGAGTGGTCACGCTCTCCTCCTCGGTGCCGCGACGGGCGGTTCGGGTGTTCGGGAAACCCTTCGATGGTACCCGAGCCCCCCGGGAGCGGCCAGGCCGAAGGTCACGCTCCCAGCTGGGCGAGCAGCTCCTCGAGCGGGCCCACGACATCCGGGTGCCCCGCGATGAGGAACTCGCTGCTCGCTCGCGGCGCTCCGAGGCCCTTCGTCACGGCCCCCGCCTCGGCCGCGATGAGCGCGCCGGCGGCGTGGTCCCAGGGGTTGAGGTTGCGCTCGAAGTAGGCGTTGAGCCGCCCGGAGGCGACGCCCGCGAGGTCGAGGGATGCGGTGCCCGCCCGGCGGATGTCGCGCACGCTCGGCAGCATCCGCGCGACCACCTCGCCCTGCCTCCCGCGCCGCGTGGCGTCGTAGGAGAAGCCGGTGGCGACGAGGGCCTGCCCGAGCGGCACCGCATCCGCGACCCGGATGGGGCTGTCGCCGAGGAACGCACCCCCGCCGCGGGCCGCCGCGTACAGCTCGCCGATCGCCGGGTTGAACACGACCCCGGCGAGCTCGGTCCAGTGGAGCGGGTCGGGCTCGCCCTCGACGACGGCGATCGAGACCGCGTAGTGCGGGATGCCGTAGAGGTAGTTGACGGTGCCGTCGATGGGGTCGACGACCCAGGTGATGCCGCTCGTGCCGCCGGACGCGCCGCCCTCCTCGCCGAGGATCGCGTCCTGCGGGCGCGTCTCGCCGATGCGGCGGCGGATGAGCTCCTCGACCTCGCGGTCGGCGGCGGTCACGACGTCGACGATGCTCGACTTGGTGGCCGCCACCTCGACGCCGGCGCGGCGCCGGGTCGCCGCGAGCTCCCCCGCCTCGACGGCGATCGCGCGGGCGAGGTGCAGCAGTTCGGTGCTCATGCCTCCACCCTCCCACGCCGTCTCGGGCGCTCAGCCCACCTTGCGGCGGTAGATGGCGGTCGCGGCGAGGGCCGCGACCACGAGGATCCCGAGGCACCAGGCGAGCGCGATCCAGAGCTCGGCACCCACCGGCTGCTGCGCGAGCAGCGCCCGGATGCTGTTCACGATCGAGGTGACCGGCTGGTTCTCGGCGAACCAGCGCACCGGCCCGGGCATGCTGTCGGTCGGCACGAACGCCGAGCTGAGGAACGGCAGGAAGATGAGCGGGTACGAGAAAGCGCTCGCACCGTCCACCGTCTTCGCCGTGAGGCCCGGGATGACCGCGATCCAGGTGAGCGCGAGGATGAACAGCACCAGCACGCCCGCCACGGCCAGCCAGGCGAGCGCCCCGGCGCCGCTGCGGAAGCCCATGAGCAGCGCCACGCCGACGACGAGCACGAGCGAGACGAGGTTGGCGACGAGCGAGGTGAGCACGTGCGCCCACAGCACCGACGACCGCGCGATCGGCATCGACTGGAAGCGCTCGACGATGCCGCCCTGCATGTCGAGGAACAGGCGGTACGCGGTGTACGAGATGCCGGACGCGATGGTGATGAGCAGGATGCCGGGCAGCAGGTAGTCGATGTAGCCGCCGGCCCCGACGCCCGACCCGGTGTCGATCGCGCCGCCGAAGACGAACACGAACAGCAGCATGAGCCCGACCGGCATGATCGCGGTCGTGATGATGGTGTCCGGGCTGCGCAGGATGTGGCGCAGCGACCGCCCGGTCAGTGCGGCGGTGTCGCTCGCGGCGTGGCTGGTCATGAGGGGTTCCCTTCCGTGTCGTCTGCCGAATCCCGCTTGCCCGTGAGGGCGAAGAAGACGTCCTCGAGGCTCGGCTGCCTCTCGACGTACTCGCGCTGGACGGGCGGGAGCAGCGCCTTGAGCTCGGCGAGCGTGCCGTTCACGATGATCCGACCGCGGTGCAGGATCGCGATGCGGTCGGCGAGCTGCTCGGCCTCCTCCAGATACTGGGTCGTGAGCAGCACCGTCGTGCCGGATGCCGCGAGCTGCGTCACGGTGCGCCACACCTCGAGGCGCGCCTCCGGGTCGAGCCCCGTGGTGGGCTCGTCGAGGAACACGACCTTCGGGTCGCCGATGAGGCTCATCGCGATGTCGAGCCGGCGCCGCATCCCGCCGGAGTAGGTGGACGCGACGCGGCCGCCGGCCTCGGTGAGCGCGAAGCGCTCGAGCAGCCGGTCGGCGACGGTGCCCGGGTCGTCCACGTGCCGGAGCCGGCCGACGAGCACGAGGTTCTCGCGTCCGGTGAGCTTGTCGTCGACCGCGGCGAACTGCCCCGTGAGGCTGATCGCCTCGCGCACCCGGGCCGGCTGGGTCGCGACGTCGATCCCGTCGACGGTCGCCGTGCCGGCATCCGCCGTGAGCAGGGTCGCGAGGATCTTCACGAGCGTCGTCTTGCCCGCGCCGTTGGAGCCGAGCAGGGCGACGATGCTGCCGCGCTCGACCTCGAGGTCGACGCCCTTCAGCACGGGGAGCTTCTTGTAGGACTTCCGGATGCCGGAGACCCGGATGGCGGGCCCCTCCCGGGTCACCGCGGTCATGAGCGCGCCTCCCCGTCGTCGTCCGCCTCGGTCGCCTCGTCGATGGCGCGGGCGAGCCGCTCGCGCTGCTTGTCGGCCCAGTGCCTGCCCGAGTACGCCTGCACGAACTCGTCCGCGAAGGCGGCCGGGTCGTCGCCGACGATGGCCCGCACCGGGGTGCCGTCGGCGGCCGCGCGCTCCCAGAGGTCGGCGAGGTCGCCGAGCATCGTCACGAGCGTCTCGCCGTCGACGATGCCGCCGTTGCCGAGGATGTACCTGTGCAGGGCCTTCGCGGAGGCGAGGTACGGATCCGGCAGCGCGTCGATGCGCGCCACGTACTGCCGATACTGCCGCTTCTGCTCGAGCGACCCGGTGAGCTTCTCGAACCACATGGTCATTTCCCTTCGTTCCGGAGCTGTTCCAGTCGTTCTGCGAGGAAGCTCCAGGTCCCCCAGAAGTCGTCGAGGTAGGCGCGGCCCGCCGCGTTGAGCGTGTACACCTTGCGCGGCGGGCCCTTCTCGGATGGCACCTTCTCGACGTCGACGAGGCCGCGCTGCTCGATGCGCACGAGGAGGGCGTAGATCGTGCCCTCGGCGATGTCGGTGAAGCCCTGGTCGCGCAGCCACGCGGTGATCTCGTAGCCGTAGGCGGCGCGGCCGGCGAGGATCGCCAGCACGATGCCTTCGAGGGTGCCTTTGAGCATCTCGGTGATCTGCTTGGGCACGGCGCCTCCTGCTACTCAGTGTCGTTGACTACTGGTAGATAGTAACGCTGAGTACCGGATGCCGCAAGCCGCTCACCCGCGCTCCCCGCGCGGGCGGGAGCACCCCGCCTCAGCCGCGGAAGGTGCCCCGCAACTCGATCGCGATCTGCGCGGCGTCGAGGTTCGCGAGCGCCGCCTCCAGCACGTCGGCGTCGAAGGTGCCGTCGTCGCGCGCGTCGAGGAGCGCCGTCCGCTGCGCCTCCAGCACCGACAGCCGGTGACTGCGCGCGGTCTCGAACTGCTCCTGCGTCGGCTCGCCCTCCGGCCGGGGCGGCTCGGGGATGGCGGCCGCGGCCTCCCGCAGCAGCGCGAAGACACGATCGAGCTCGGCATCCGTCTCGGCGGCGGCGACCGCCGGATCGACGGTCGGCTTCATCCGGCGGATGAGGAACCCGATCGTGCCGCCCTGCAGCAGGAGCGACAGGATCGCGACGGTGTAGGCCACGAGCACCAGCACCGAGCGCTGCGGGGTGTCGCCGACGGCCAGGGTCTGCGCGGCCGCGACGGTGACCGCTCCGCGCATGCCCGCCCACACCACGACGACACCCTCGCGCCAGCCGAGCGGCTGACGGCGGAGGTACTCGATGTCGGCGAGCGAACGCGTCACCCGCACCGCGAAGCGCTCGATGTCGCGCGCGGTGCGCCTGCCCGGCCCTCGGCGCTCGTTCGCCCGCGCGAGCGTCGCCTCCTTGCCGTCGGGGGTCGCGAGCGTCTCCTGCATCTCCTGCAGGCGGTCGCGCATCCGCTCGCCGCGCCGCGCCGACGCCCGCAGCACCCCGAGCAGCGGAGCGACGTAGGCCGCACGCACGAGGACGGTCAGCGCGAGCGCCCCCGCCGCGACGAGCACCGCCGGCCCCACGCCCGCGTGATCGCGCTCGACCTCCAGGACGATCGACTTCAGTTGCAGGCCCATCGTCAGGAACACGACGCCCTCGAGCACGAGCTCCACGGTGCGCCAGTTCTGCGAGTCGGAGAGGCGGTTCTGCGGCGACAGCTCGCGCGGGGCGCGGATGCCGGTCACGAGCCCGGCGACGACCGCGGCGACGAGACCGGATGCGCCGAGCGCCTCGGCCGGCAGCGAGGCCACGAAGGGCACCACGAACGACAGCACGGTGTTGACGGTGGGGTTCGTCACGCGCCGGCGGATCGCCAGGTTCGCGGCGCCGACGACCCCGCCCACCACGATCGCGACGACGACCGAGTAGGCGAAGGTGCCGACCGTCCCCCAGAACGAGAACGAGGCCGCGGTCGCCACGATCGCGGTGCGCAGCAGCACGAGGGCGGTCGCGTCGTTGAGCAGGCTCTCGCCGTCGAGGATCGCGACGACCCGCTTCGAGACCGGCGTCTTGCGGATGATCGAGGTCGCCACGGCATCCGTCGGGCTCACGATCGCGCCGAGCGCGACGCCCCACGCGAAGCCGATGCCGGGGAGCACGAGCATGAAGAACAGGCCGAGCGCGAGCGAGGTGCCCACCACCAGCAGCACCGACAGCCCGCCGATCGCACCGAACTCGCGGCGGAAGTTCATCGACGGCATCGAGACGGCCGCCGAGTACAGCAGCGGCGGCAGCACGCCCTCGAGGATCCACTCGGGCTCGATGTGCAGCTCGGCGAACACCGGGAGGAAGCTCGCGCCGACGCCCACCGCGACGAGCAGGAGCGGCGCGGCGATGCCGAGACGGGGTCCGACGACCGCGGAGGTCGCGATCACGACGAGTGCCGCGACCAGCACGACGAGCAGTTCTGCCACGCGCCCAGCCTGGCACCGATCCGCGCCGGGCGAGCCGGCGCACCGTCACGCGGATGCGGCGCGCACGAGCGCGAGGAGGGGCGCGGGGATGCGGTCGGCCGGCACCGCGAGCGCGAACAGCCGGGCGTAGCGCTCCTTGTTGCCGCTGCGGCCCGCGAGGAACTGCAGCAGCTGCCGCTCGAGCGGGCGCCCGCGCTGAGCCGGCTGGCGCTGCAGGAGGCGGAACGAGTCGAGTTCGCCCTGCGACTCGATCACCGCGAGCGCCGCATCCGTCCCGAGCGCCCGGACGAGCTCCGACTCGAGGTCGGGGTCGCACACGAAGAGCTCCTCGACGACCGGGGCGAGATCCGCGGCCTCCGCGCGGTCCACGAGCCCGAGGAGCCGCTCGCCCGCGAGCCCGGCCGCGGCCCGACGCGCGCCCTTCGACCCGCCGATCGGCAGCACGCGCGGCATCCGCACCCCGAGCCGCTCCGCCACCGCCGCGACGGCGGCGGCGTCGCTCACCCCCTCGACGAGCACGACGGTCATCCCCCATCGATACCACGCCGCCGCGTCGGGCGCGCGTCCTAGGGTGGCGTCATGCCCGCCCAGAAGCCGCTCGTCGCCCCGCCGAGGCTCGACCCGGTGCGGCTCCCCGAGCTCGAGCCCGGCGACGACACCCGTCTCGAGCCGTCGGCGACGCTCGAGGGGCTCGCCTTCGAGGGGGTCGTCGCGGATGCGGTGGAGCTCGGCGGCGCGCGCCTCGAGTCGTGCCGGATCGCGGGGTTGCGTGCCGCCGAGGCCGACCTCCGCGGCACGACCGTCAGGGAGACCCTGTTCGAGCACCTCGACATCCCCGTGGTGCGCGGGGCGCGCACCCGCTGGCGCGAGGTGTCGTTCGAGGGCGGGCGCCTCGGCTCCGCGGAGCTCTACGACGCCGAGTGGCAGTCGGTGCAGTTCACGGGCGCCAAGCTCGGCTTCCTGAACCTGCGCGGCGCGCGACTGGAGGACGTGCGGTTCACCGACTGCGTCATCGACGAGCTCGACCTCGGCTCGGCCGCCGTCGAGCGGCTCGCGCTGCCGGGGGTGCGCATCCGCCACCTCGACGTGACGCGCGCCACCCTCCGCGACGTCGACCTGCGCGGATGCGCCTTCGAGGTGCTCACGGGCGCCGGATTCCTCCGCGGGGCAGTGATCGACACGGACCAGCTCGCGCTGCTCGCGCCGGTCCTCGCGAGCGAGCTGGGGTTGACGGTCGCCGACTGAGCCGCGCCGAGCGGCGACCGCCGGGCCGCATCCGCCGCCGGCACCCGCGCCCGGAACACGAAGGGCCCCGCGGAGCGGGGCCCTAGTGCGTGGTGGCGAGTGAGGGATTCGAACCCCCGAAGGCTTAGCCGGCTGATTTACAGTCAGATCCCTTTGGCCGCTTGGGTAACTCGCCAGGTGCGCGCTCGACTCGTGTGTTCACCAACCGCTCGCGCCTGACAAGGATACAAGGTCGCGGCGGCGCCCGAGACCATGCGCGGCCTCCGCCGATAGGATGCGAGCAGCCATCACCCAGTGCAGGAGGACGCGTGCCCGGCATCCACGAGGTCGCCCGCCTGGCGGGCGTCTCCGCGGCGACCGTGTCGCGCGCGCTGTCCGGACGAGGCTCGGTGTCCCCCGCCACCCGCGCGAAGGTGCAGGATGCGGCGAACCAGCTCGGCTACGTCGTCTCCTCGAGCGCCTCCGGACTCGCCACCGGGCGCACCCGCAACGTCGGGGTCGTCATCCCCTTCCTCAACCGGTGGTTCTACGGCGCCGTCATCGAGGGCGCCGAGTCGGCGCTGCTCGAGCAGGGCTACGACCTCACCCTCTACAACCTCGGCGGCAGCGACGAGGAGCGCCGCCTCGTGTTCGAGCACTTCCTGCTGCGCAAGCGCGTGGATGCGGTGATCGCGGTCTCGCTCGAGCTGACCCTCGACGAGGTGCAGCGGCTCATCGACCTCGACAAGCCGATCGTCGGTGTCGGCGGCCCGCTCCCGGGCGTGCGCACGCTGAGCCTCGACGACGTCGAGCTCGGCCGCCTCGCGACCGAGCACCTGCTCGCCCTCGGCCACACCGAGATCGCGCACATCGGCGGCGACGCCCTCGAGATGGACTTCCACCTGCCCACCAACCGCCGCCACGGCTACGAGCTCGCGATGCGCGACGCCGGGCTCGAGACACTCGACCGCTACTTCCACGCCGCCGACTTCACGATGGAGGGCGGATACCGCGCCGCCAAGCAGCTGCTCGGCAACCCGGCCGGGCGTCCGTCGGCGATCTTCGCCGCATCCGACGAGATGGCGATCGGCGCGATCCTCGCCGCGAAGGACCTCGGCATGCACGTGCCGGGCGACGTCTCCATCATGGGCATCGACGACCACGAGCTGGCGGAGTTCTTCGGGCTCACCACGATCGCGCAGTTCCCCGACATGCAGGGGCGGATGGCGGTCGAGGTGCTCATGGACGAGCTGCACCCCGGGCACCGCGAGGCGGAGGAGCTCAACATCGACCTGCCGTACGAGCTCGTCGTGCGCTCCTCGACCGCGCGGCGCTAGCGGATCGCGTCCGCGTAGCGGATCGCGTACCGCGCAACCGTGCCGAGGTAGTGCTCGGGCGAGTTGTAGGAGCGGATGCCGGCCCGCCATCCGTCCTCCGTGTCGAAGGCGGTGCTCGCCCGGCACAGGTAGTTCGCCGCCGCGAGCGCCGCGTCGTCGATGTTCTGCGGGTCCTCGACGCCGTCGCCCCCGCCGTCGACGTGCCAGTTGCGCCACGCCTCCGGGATGAGCTGCATGGGGCCGATCGCGCGGTCCGCGTCCGCGTCGCCGTCGAACTCGCCGCCGTCGCTGTCGGGGATGAGCGCCACGCCGTCGCCATCGAGCGCGACACCGAAGATGCCGGGAGTCGCCGTGCCGTTCTCGTCGAGGCGGGAGCCGCCGTGGCGCCCGTGGTCGGACTCCGTCGCCCCCACACCCGCGAGGGTCGCCCAGCTGAGGGCGCACTGCGGCATCGTCTCGGCCTTCACGATCGCGGCGCCCGCGTAGGCCGCGAGCGCGCGCTGCGGGATGCCGGTCGCCTCCGCCGTCGTCGCGAGCCAAGCCGGATCGGCGAGCCCCGCGATGCCCGGGCCGGTGGGGGCCGCCGCCGCGACCGGCGGCTCGGCGGGCGGCGCCCAGCTCGGCAACGGCTCCTCGGATGCGGCGGGCCCGCCGAGCAGCCCGCGCGGCGCCAGGAACCACGTGATGCCGCCGACGAGCAGCGCGACCGCGGCGACCACCGCCACGACCGCGCCGACGATCGGGAGGCGGGCGCGCATCCGACAAGTCCTAGCATGGCCACATGGCAGATTCCTCTTTCGACATCGTCAGCAAGGTCGACCAGATGGAGACCCAGAACGCCCTCAGCCAGGCGCAGAAGGAGATCGCGCAGCGGTACGACTTCAAGAACGTCGGCGCGTCGATCGAGTTCTCGGGCGAGAAGATCCTCATGAAGGCGAGCTCGGAGGACCGCGTGAAGGCGGTGCTCGATGTCTTCGAGCAGAAGCTCATCAAGCGCGGCATCTCGCTGCGCTCGCTCGACGCGGGGGATCCGTTCGCCTCGGGCAAGGAGTACCGAATCGAGGCGCGCATGAAGGAGGGCATCTCCTCCGAGGACGCGAAGAAGATCTCCAAGATCATCCGCGACGAGGGCCCCAAGTCGGTCAAGTCGCAGATCCAGGGCGACGAGCTGCGCGTGCAGTCGAAGAGCCGCGACGACCTGCAGGCGGTCATCGCGCTGCTCAAGGGCAAGGACCTCGACGTCGCCCTGCAGTTCGTCAACATGCGCTGAGCGGCCACGCCGTCCCCGATTTCGTGACGGCATGTATCAACGGGGGCTTGTGAGCGCTCTTCACCAGCGGTGAAGATTCAACACATGAGCGACGGCGAGACCGTCCGCACCCCCGACCCCGACGACCCCGACCAGCGCGCGGCCGTCGATCCGCTGTGGGCGCGGGCCGCGGAGCTCTTCGACGCCTGGCGCGGGGGACGCGCGGACTCCATGGACGCGCTCGTGCGGCTCCTCACCCCCGTGCTCTGGCACGTCGTGCGCGCCTACGGCCTCCACCGCGAGGAGGCGCAGGACGTCATCCAGACCACCTGGCTCGCGCTCGTCCGCACCCGCGACGGCGTGAAGGACCCCCGCACGGTCGTCGCGTGGCTCACCACCACCGCGCGACGCGAGGCATGGCGGGTCGTCAAGTCGGACGGCAGGTCCTCGCCCGCCGACGACGACGAGCTCGAGCGGATCGGGGGCAGCGCCGAACCGGCGGATGCCGTCGCCGAGCGCAACCTCGAGCGGGATCGCCTGTGGCGGGCCGTCGCGGCGCTCTCCGAGCGCTGCCGGCGGCTCGTCCGGGTGATCGCGTTCTCGGAGCGGCCCGACTACGGCCGGCTCTCCGCCGAGCTGCAGATGCCCGTCGGCAGCATCGGCCCGACCCGGGGCCGCTGCCTCGACAAGCTCCGAATCCTGCTCGCCGAAGGGGAGGCCGTCTGATGCCCGAGCACGACGCCCAGCTGTTCACCGCTCTCCGCGAGATGTGGGAGGAGCGCGACCCGATGCCCCCGGGCCTCGTCGACGACGTCATCATCGCGCTCGAGACGCAGCGTCTCGCCGAGGAGTACCGCGAGCTGCTGCTCGTCTCGGATGCGCGCGAGCTCGCCGGGGTGCGCGGCGCCGCCCCCCGCATCCTGGAGTTCGGCGCGGCGGCGGTGACCCTGCTGCTGCGCATCGAGTCGGATGGCGGCACGCACCGCATCGACGGATGGCTCGCCCCGCCCCGCGGCGGCCGAGCCGCCCTCGTGGTCGGCGGGGCCGAGGTGGCGTCCGCACTCATCACGCCCGAGGGGCGTTTCGAGTTCCCCCGCGTCGCCGAGGGGATCTGCCGCATCGTCATCCACTCCGCGGGTGAGGACGGCTACAGCGTGACCGGCGAGTTCGAGGTGCACTGATCCCGCGCGGGATCTTGATGAGAGGACACGATATGCGTGCAGAGGACGGCACGGACTGGCGGACGGCGGCGGCGCGTGAGCTGCCACTCGGCGTCGTACGGGTGGTGACGCGCGACGACGCGCTGGCCGACCCGGCACTCCCCACGGGCTACGTGCCCTCGCGGCTGCTCGTGTCGACGCTCCTGCCGCCCGACCATCCGGCGCGGAGGGCGCTCGCCGAGCTCGTGGGTGAGCTCGGCTGGACGCTGGAGCCCGACAAGCCCGCCCGCCGCGGACGCCGTGCGCTCGCCCTCGAGGAGCCGCCCGAGGTCACGAAGGAGCGCCTCCGGCGCTACCCCTGGGCGGCTGGCGCACCGGGGGTGGACCGCTTCCGTCTCGTGGGGAGGCCCGGCTCGCCCGCACCGGACGCGTGGGACGTGCTCCGGCTCGCACGCTCGCGCGGAGTGGAGCTGCCGGGCGTCGGGCTCGAGCACGTGGGCTTCCTCGCGCCGTTCCACTCCACGAACCCGTTCCACTCGACCAACCCGTTCCACTCCACCAATCCCTTCCACTCCACGAACCCGTTCCACTCCACGAATCCGTACGCGGGCGGCGGCACCCCCGCCGTCGAGTACGGCTACGCGGGCAGCGGCGGGCGGCAGGTGGTCGCCGTCGTGGGGCCCGACCCCGCATCCGTCGCACCGCGGCCCGCGGGCGAGGCCGTGGTCGCCGTGCTCGACACCGGATGCGGTGCCCACCCCTGGCTCGACCCCGTGGTCGACCGCACCGTGTTCGCGGCGCTCGGCCGCAACGGCGCCGCCGACGACCCCGAGCGCGTGCCCGACCAGCTCGGCCCGCTTGACGGGATGCTCGACGACGGGTCGGGGCACGGCACCTTCGTCGCGGGTCTCGTGCACCAGTCGGCACCGCACGCGCGCATCGTGCCGATCCGCATCGCGGGCTCCGACGGGCTGTGGGAGGAGCAGGAGCTCGTCGACGCGCTCACCGGCCTCGTCACCCGCGTCGAGGGGGGCGCGCGGCTCGACGTGCTCAACCTCTCGCTCGGCTACTACCACGAGACCCCCGAGCGCGGGCAGTTCGACATCACGGTCGCCGAGCTGCTGCTGCGGCTGCGCCGGGCGGGAACCGCCGTGGTCTGCTCCGCGGGGAACGACTCGACCGACCGGCCGCTGTTCCCCGCCGCCTACGGGCCGTGGGATCCGGCACCCGTGGGCGGCACGCCGTGGCTCGACCCCGGCGACGGCGCCCCGCTCGTCTCGGTGGGCGCCCTCAACCCGAACGGCAGCGTGGCGCTGTTCAGCAACATCGGCCCCTGGGTGCGCACCTTCGCGCCGGGTGCGGCGGTGGTGAGCACGGTGCCCGCGGGCGCGGACGGCGGACCGTTCGCGGGGGGCCTCCAGCCGACGGCATCCGACCCGATCGGCGGGATGCGTCGCGAGACGATCGACCCCGACGACTTCCGGGGCGGGTTCGCGGTCTGGAGCGGCACCTCCTTCGCCGCGCCGATCGTGGCCGGGATGATCGCGGCCGAGCTGCAGGCGGATGCGGCCGCGCCATCCGTGGCCCGCGCGCGAGCCGCCGTCGACGCCGTGCTCGGCCGGCTCGCCGTGACGGGCTGATGGCGGCGCGGCTCACCGCCGGCCAGCTCTACTCGCGGGCGGTCGCGGCAGGCAACGCGGGGCGCCACGCGGCATCCCGCCGGGATCTGCTCGCCGCGCTCACCCGCTCCCCCGACCCCGACACGGCGGCGCTCGTCGCCGGCACCCTCGCCTACCTCGACTCCGAGACGGGATCCCCGGATGCCGGCATCGCGGCGATCGAGGCGACACTCGCGGCGGGCGGCATCCGCGAGGAGACCCGGGCCGTGCTGACGAGCCAGCGGGGCCTGCTGGAGCTGCGACGGGGCCGCGACGACGACGCCCTGCGCGACCTGGGCTTCGCGATCGAGCGGTTGGACGCGCAGCCGCTGAGCCTCGGACGCGCCCACCTCAACCGCGGGCTCGTGCGCCTCGGCCGCTCCGACGTCGACGGGGCCGAGCGGGACTTCGCTCTCGCCGCCGAGGCCTTCGCACGGGCCGGCGACCCGGTCGAGGAGGCGAAGGCCCACAGCAACGAGGGCTACGCCGCGATGCTGCGCGGCGACCTCGGCCGCGCGATCGGCACCATGGACGCGGCCGCCCGGGTGCTGGGCGCCCTGTCGCCCGTCATGCGCGCCGTGTGCGACGGTGACCGGGCCGAGGCACTGCTCGCGGCCGGGATGACGACGGATGCCGTGGCGCTCCTGGAGGACGCCGCCCGCATCTACGGCGCCCGCGGCCTGCGCCAGGCCCAGGCGGAGGCGGAGCTGCTGCTGGCCCGCGCCCTGCTCGTGGAGGCGCCGGCCGCCGCCGCGACGGTCGCCGCGCGCGCGGCGCGCCGGCTGCGCGGGCGGGGGAACGCGAGCTGGGCGGTGCGCGCCGACGCCCTCGTCGCGACGGGCCGGGTGCGGGCGGGCCGCGGTACCGCCGCTGTGCGGGAGGCCGGCGCGCAGACGGCGCGCGAGCTCGACGCGCTGCACCGGCGCGACGACGCCGCCCTGCTGCGGCTGGAGCTGGCCCTGGCGGCGCTCGCCGCGGGCCGCGAGGAGGAGGCGGGCAGGCTGCGGGCGGCGGCGCATCCGGATGCGGCGGCCCCGATCGCGGTGCAGGTGCGCGCCGACGAGGTGGACGCCGTGCTCGCCCACGCGCACGGCGACCGTGACGCGATGCTCGTGGCGGCCGCGCACGGCATCGAGACCCTCACCACCTGGCAGGCCAGCCTCGGCAGCCTCGAGCTGCACAGCGGGGCGGCCCTGCACGGGCGGCGGCTCGCCGTGCTCGGCACCCGCGCCGCGCTCGACCGCGGGCAGCCGCAGGAGGTGCTCGACTGGTCGGAGCGCGTCCGGCGCCTGAGCGGCAGCTTCCCCCCGCTGCGGCCGCCCGCCGACCCGGGCGTCGCCGCGGCGCTCGTCGAGCTGCGGGAGCTGCAGCGCGCGGATGCGACCCCCGCGACCCGGGCGCGCGCCACGGCGCTCCGCGACGAGGTGCGGCGCATCCACTGGGCGGACGCCGCGCGTGCCCCCGCGAGCGCCGACGCCGTCCCCCTCGACGAGCTGCGCGAGGCGCTCGCCGCCGACGGCGCGGTGTTCATCGCCCACCTCTGGACCGACGAGGGGCTCGCCGCGCTGGCCGTCGCCCCGCGGATGCCGTCGGGCGGCCGCATCGTCGAGCTCGGCGCGGCGCGTGTCGAGGAGCTCCTCGGCGGGCTCCTCGCCGACCTCGACATGGCCGCCTCGACGCTGCCCCCGCTGCTGCGCGAGACCGTGGACGCCGCACTCGCCGCCCGCCTCGCCGAGCTCGACGGCATCCTCCTCGCGCCCCTCGCCGACGCGCTCGCGGGGGCCGAGCGCGTCGTGCTCACGCCCGCGGGCGCACTCGCGGGGGTCCCCTGGACGATGCTGCCGAGCCTCGCGGGCCGCCCGCTCGTGGTGGCCGAGTCGGCGCGGGGGTGGCTCGACCGGCGCGGGGGTGGCCCCGGCATCCGCCGCGTCGGGTTCGCCTCGGGGCCGGGGGTCGACCGGGCGCGCGACGAGCTCGACGCGGCGGCGGCCGCCTGGGGGCGGGACGTGCGGGAGGTGCGCCACGACGCGACCGCAGCCCAGGTCACCGCGCTCGCCGAGCGGGTCGAGCTGCTGCACATCGCGTCGCACGGACGGCACTCGGCCGAGCATCCGCTGTTCTCGGGCTTCGAGCTCGCCGACGGGCCCTGGTTCGGCTACGACATCGACCAGCTGGGGCGCATCCCGGACGCCGTCGTCATGTCGGCGTGCGAGCTGGGCCGCTCGGCGAGCCGCTGGGGGCTCGAGGCCCTCGGCATGGCACGTGCATGGCTGCAGTCCGGCGCGCGCTCCGTGCTCGCGGCGCCCGCGGCGGTCGCGGACGAGGCGGCATCCGAGCTGCTCCCCGCGGTGCACCGCGAGCTCGCGGCGGGCGCGGGGCTGGCGGATGCGCTCAGCGCGGCCACGGCGGCGACGGGACGGACGACGCCGTTCCTGGTGCGCGGCGCGGGCTGGTGAGCGACGGCTCGTCGGGCAGCACCGTCAGACCTCCGAACCACCACCGCCCCGCGCGATCCACGACGAGGTCGAGCCCGGCTCGAGCTCGGCCGTCCGCGACCGCGGCGACGAGACGCTCCGCGGCGAGCAGCGTGCGCGCCGGCACACGGAGGCCCAGCAGCATCTCGATGCGCCGGATCCCCACCACGCGCCCGTCGAGCACCACGAGCTGGATGACGCGCCCCTCCGGACCGGCGGCACGCAGGGCGCCGTCGAGCAGGGGATCCGGAGAGGCGTCGTCATCCCAGCGCACGGCCGGGCAGTCGAAACCGACACGGGCGGCCGCGAACGCGACCAGGAGCGGATCCGGCGACGGCCGCACGACGGCGGGTTCCCCGACCGTGGTCGGTTCGTCGACGATCGTCATCACCACTCCTCCCGTTCCGACGGGGTGCCGCGGATCCGCCGCGACACAGATCAGGAGCGCCCCACGGCATCCCTGATACACGGCGACCGCATCCCGTGCGGATGATGGCGTGCCGACACCCGGGCAGGCCAGACTGAGCGGATGGACGATCGCCTCGCCGCCTGGCTCTCGCTCGCGACGGTCATCGCGCTCATCCTCATCGACCTCGGGGTGCGCATCGCGGCGCTCATCATCGTGCCCCGCAACCGGCGACCGCAGACGGCGATGGCGTGGCTGCTCGCGATCTTCTTCATCCCCTACCTCGGCATCCTGTTCTTCCTGCTGTTCGGCAGCGCGCGGCTGCCGAAGGGGCGCCGGCGCAAGCAGCGCGAGATCAACGAGTACATCGTCGAGACGACCGAGGGCATCGACCTCGTGAAGAAGGACCCCACCTGGCCGAGCTGGCTCGAACCGCTCGTCGAGCTCAACCGCACCCTCGGCGCCATGCCCCTCGTCGGCGGCAACAAGGCGCGCATGTGGGCCGACAACCAGGAGGCCTTCGACGCGATGACCGAGGAGGTGCTGGCGGCGAAGCGGGTCGTGCACGTCGAGTTCTACATCCTCTCCCTCGACGACACCACGCGCCCCTTCTTCGAGGCCCTCGCGGATGCCCGGCGCCGCGGCGTGAAGGTGCGCGTGCTGCTCGACCACCTCGGCAACCTGCAGTACCCGGGCTTCCGCCGCACCAAGAGGTTCCTCGACGCGGCGGGCATCGAGTGGCATCTCATGCTGCCCCTGCAGCCGCTCAAGGGCAGGTTCCAGCGGCCCGACCTGCGCAACCACCGCAAGCTCCTCGTCGTCGACGGCGAGGTCGCCTACACGGGCTCGCTCAACGTCATCGAGACCCCGTATCAGAAGAAGAAGAACCACAAGCGGGGCCTGCACTGGAAGGACTACTGGGTGCGGTTCGAGGGGCCCGTGGTCGCCGGCATCGACGCCGTCTTCGTCACCGACTGGTACTCGGAGACCGACGAGCTGCTCGTGCGCGAGGCGGCCCCCGTGCGGCTCACCGGCGACGGCCACCTCGACTGCCAGGTGGTGCCGAGCGGGCCCGGGTTCTCGGTCGAGAACAACCTGCGGCTGTTCAACTCGCTCGTCTACAACGCGCAGCGGCGCATCATCCTCGTGAGCCCGTACTTCGTGCCCGACGACTCGATGCTGTACGCCGTGACGACGGCCGCCCAGTCGGGGCTGCACGTGGAGCTGTTCGTCTCCGAGATCGGCGACCAGTTCATGGTCTACCACGCGCAGCGCAGCTACTACGAGGCGCTGCTCAAGGCGGGGGTCAAGATCTACCTCTTCCCGAAGCCCACCATCCTGCACGCGAAGCACATGACCTTCGACGACGAGGTCGCCATCATCGGCTCGTCGAACATGGACATGCGCTCGTTCACGCTCGACCTCGAGATCTCGGTCATGGTGCACGGCGAGCCGTTCCTCACCCAGCTGCGCGAGGTGGAGGACTCCTATCGTGCGGTCAGCCGCGAGCTCACGCTCGAGGAGTGGAACGAGCGCGGGCGCGGCATCCGCATCGTCGACAACCTCATGCGGCTGACGGCGGGGCTGCAGTGAGTTCGCAGGTCCGCGTCGCGCGTCCCGAGGACGCTCGCGCCATGGCCCGCGTCCATGTGCGCTCGTGGGCAGAGACCTACCGCCGGGCCTGATCTCGCGATTCAGGACATCCACGCGCTTTCGGCCGCAGGCGCGACTGAGCCGATTCTCCGCTCCTCCACCGTCGACAGGTGCAAGGGGAATCCACAACATGGCGCGGGGCGGTTCCTGCCGTCGCTGCCAGCCTCTACCGTCGGATCGATCCGGCTGCCACACTCAGGAGATGCTCGTGAACGACCCCCAGATCTGGACACTCATCGGGGTCTTCTCGGTGATCGTCATCGGGGGCATGACGATCACGACGACCCTGCTCAGTCGCAACATCACCACCGCGATCGGCGGACTGCGCGGCGAGGTGGGCGGCGAGATCAGCGGACTGCGCGGTGAGATGCGCGCCGAGATCAGCGGCCTCCGCAGCGAGATGCGCGCCGAGATCAGCGGCCTCCGCGGCGAGATGAACGCGCGCTTCGAGGCCGTCGATCGTCGTTTCGATGCGGTCGATGCCCAGATCGGCGGACTGCACGCCGAGATGAACGCGCGGTTCGAAACGGTCAACACGCGCATCGACCATCTCGACCGCGACGTCGCCGCCCTGACCAGGCGGGTGTGGGGCGAGGCCCCCGAGCGCTGAGCCGGGGCCTCGATACGCCGCCTTCGGCGACTACTCGCCGCGGGAGATCTGCACCATCTCGTCGCGCGGCACGACCTTGATGCGGGCGCGGCCGTGCGGCTCGCCGAGCGCGATCTCGTGCTCGTCGAGGCGGTGCCAGCCGTCGAGGTCGGTGTAGGCGACGCCGCGCTCCTCGAGCAGGGCCACGACGGATGCCTCGCCCGGCTCGGCCGGGTCCCACCAGCTCGCCTGGTCCTTCACGAGGTGCGAGATGGTCTCCATGGCATCCGACTTGGTGTGCCCGATGAGGCCGACGGGCCCGCGCTTGATCCACCCGGTCGCGTAGACGCCCGGCACGAGCTCGTTGTGGTGGTCGAGCACCTGGCCCTCGTGGTTCGGGATCACCCCGCGCTCCTCGTCGAACGGGATGCCGGGCAGCGACGAACCGAAGTAGCCGACCGCCCGGTAGAGGGCCTGGATCGGCACCTCGCGGATCTCGCCCGTCCCGCGCACGCCGCCCGAGCCGTCCGGCTCCGTGCGCTCGTACCGGAACGCCGTGATGCCGTGCTCGTCGCCGACGACCTCGAGCGGCTTCGCGTAGAAGTGCAGGTGCAGTCGCCGCGACGCCTGCCCCGTCTCGCGCTGCCGCCACTGGGTCAGCACCTTGTCGATCACGAAGACCTGCTTGTTCGACTCGATCGCCCGCCGCGACGCCTCGTCGTAGTCGAAGTCCTCGTCGCGGACGATCATGTCGACGTCGCGCAGCTCGCCGAGCTCGCGCAGCTCGAGCGGCGTGAACTTCACCTGCATGGGGCCGCGGCGCCCGAAGACGTGCACGTCGGTGACGGGCGAGGCCACGAGCCCGTCGTACACGTTGTCGGGGATCTCGGTCGGCAGCAGGTCCTCGGGGTGCTTGGCGAGGATGCGCGCCACGTCGAGCGCGACGTTGCCGTTGCCGACCACGGCCACCGACTCGGCCTCGAGCGGCCAGGTGCGCGGGTAGTCCGGGTGGCCGTCGTACCAGCTGACGAAGTCGGCGGCGCCGTAGCTGCCCGGCAGCTCGATGCCGGGGATGTCGAGGTCGGCGTCGCGCACGGCGCCCGTCGCGAAGATGACCGCGTGGTAGTGCTTCTTGAGGTCGTCGAGCGTGATGTCGCGGCCGTAGAGCACGTTGCCGAAGATGCGGATGTCGCCGCGGTCGAGCACCTCGCGCAGCGCCGTGATGATGCCCTTGATGCGCGGGTGGTCGGGGGCGACCCCGTAGCGCACGAGACCGTACGGGGCGGGCAGCTGGTCGAACAGGTCGATCGACACGTCGAAGCCGCGCTCGTACTTCAGCAGGATGTCGGCGGCGTAGATGCCGGCGGGTCCGGCGCCCACGATGGCGAGGCGGAGCTTCATGGGGGTCTTCCTTCCTGTGCGCCTGCGGCGCGTGGGGCGTGCGGGGAGGCGGCGGATGCGCTCAGCCGGAGCGCTCGACGATCGCCTGCGCGAAGCGGGTCAGCGACTTCTTGACGGGGCCCTCGGGCAGCGGCGCGAGCGCCGCCACGGCGTCGGCGGACCAGCGGTTCGCCTCGGCGAGAGTCGCGGCGGTCACCGGATGCGCGCGCAGCTCGGCGACGGCCTCCGCGAAGACGGCCGGGTCCGCATCCGGGGCGAGGCCCTCGTCGAGGCGGGCGAGCAGCGCGGCGGCCGCGGCATCCGTCTCGGCCTCGCGGCGCAGGTAGAGCAGGGGCAGCGTCGGCACGCCCGCACGCAGGTCGGTGCCGGCGGACTTGCCGGTCTGCTCGATCGCGGCCGAGAGGTCGATGACGTCGTCGACGAGCTGGAAGGCCACGCCGACCTTCTCGCCGAAGGTCTCGACGGGCTCGCGGTACTCCTCGGGCGCGTTCGAGAAGATGACCCCGATGACGGCCGCGCAGGAGATGAGCGAGCCGGTCTTGTCGGCGAGCACGCCCAGGTAGTGCTCGATCGGGTCCTGGCCGGGCCGCGGGCCGACCGTCTCGTGCAGCTGGCCGAGGCACAGTCGCTCGAAGACGTCGGCCTGGATGGTGAGGGCGCGTTCGCCGAGGCTCGCGATGAGCTTCGAGGCGCGCGCGAACAGCAGGTCGCCCGTGAGGATGGCGACCGAGTTGCCCCAGACGGTCTGGGCGCTCGGCACCCCGCGGCGCACCTGCGCGTCGTCCATGACGTCGTCGTGGTACAGCGAGGCCACGTGGGTGATCTCGACCGCCTGCGCGCCCACCACGACGTCGTCGTTGGCGCCGTCGCCGAGCTGGGCGGTGAGCAGGGCGAGCACCGGCCGCACGCGCTTTCCTCCCGCGTCGAGCAGGTAGCGGCCCGCCGCATCCGCGATGTCGTCGGCGAAGGCGAGCTGCGCGGTGAGCCCCGCCTCCACCTTGTCGAGGCCGGCCTCGATGGCGCGGGCGAAGCTCTTCTCCTCGTTCGACGCGAAGAGCGCGTCGCCGAGGCCGAGCGAGGCGCCGAGCGTGCGGCGCCGGACGATCGAGGGGGACGGGGTCACGTGGTGGCCGTTCTGAGCTCAGGTGGTGGTGGTGCGCGGTGCGCGGCGGCGGGCGGCGGATGCGCGCACGGCCGGGTCGACGGGCTTGCGGGCGCGGTGCAGGGCGACGACGCCGCCCGTGAGGTTGCGGTGGGCGACGCGTGCGAAGCCGACGCCGCGGATCCACTGGGCGAGGGTCTGCTGGTCGGGCCACTGCTCGATCGACTCGAGCAGGTAGCGGTAGGCGTCGGGGTTGGAGCTCGCGAGCCGCGCCACGAGGGGCATGCCGAGCTTCATCCAGCCGTCGTAGCCGAACTGCATGAGCGGGTTGGTCGGGTGCGAGAACTCGCACACGACGAGGCGCCCACCCGGCTTCAGCACGCGGTACATCTCGCCGAGGGCGACGACCGGCTCCGCGACGTTGCGCAGCCCGAAGCTGATCGTGACGGCGTCGAACTCGTCGTCGCCGAAGGGCAGGCGGTGCGCGTCAGCCTCCACGAACTCGAGCTTCGGGTGGCGGCGACGGCCCTCCGCGATCATGCCGGGCGAGAAGTCGACCGCCACGACGGTCGCTCCCGACTTGGCGAGAGCCGCGGAGGAGGTGCCGGTGCCCGCCGCGATGTCGAGGATGCGCTCCCCCGGCTGCGGGTCGACCGCCCGGACGGTCGCGATCCGCCACAGCGGCGCGTTGCCCATCGAGAGGATGTCGTTGGTGCGGTCGTAGCCGCGGGCGACGTCGTCGAACATGCCGGACACCTCGTCCGGCCGCTTCTCCATGTCCGCCCTGTTCACCACGGGCCATCCTATCGGGGGCGCATGCCGCGCATCCGGGCCGTTGGTCTCGCGACGCGCCCCGCCGACCGGCCTAGGGTGGAGGCGTGACCGTTCCCGAGGGCGTGACCCCCGCGCTCACCGCCCGCACCCGGGCGGTGGACCCGGTGACCTCGCTGCTGCCGCTGCTGGATGCCCGATCGCCGCTGCTCTTCATGCGACGGGGTGAGGGCGTCGCGGGCCTCGGCGAGACCCTGCGCCTGACCTTCCGCGGGCCGGACCGCATCGCCCAAGCGGCGGAGACCTGGCGCAGGATCGCGGCGGCCGCATCCGTCGACGACCCGGTCCGCAGGTCGGGCAGCGGCCTGCTCGCGTTCGGCGCCTTCACCTTCTCCGAGGAGTCGGCGTTCGAGAGCGTGCTCATCGTGCCGCGCACGATCGTCGGGCGCCGCGACGGCGTGACCTGGATCACGGACGTCACCGTCGCGGGTGAGGAGCGTCCGCCGTCGCCCGCGCCGACCGCCCTCGGCGCCGAGTTCCGCCTCAGCCTGCAACCCGGCGAGGTTCCGCCCGACCGCTTCCGCGAGCTCGTCGCGCGGGCCGTCGCGCGCATCCGGTCGGGCGAGCTGCGGAAGGTCGTGCTCGCACGCGACCTCGTCGGGCACCTCCCCGAGGGCGGCGACCTGCGGCGCGTGCTCGTCGACCTCGCGCTCGGCTACCCCGACACCTGGACCTTCGCGATCGACGGCCACCTCGGTTCCAGCCCCGAGACGCTCGTGCGGGTCGCCCGCGGCAAGACGACGGCGCGCGTGCTCGCCGGCTCGATCGCCCGCGGCGCCGACGCGGATGCCGACCACGCGGCGGCCCTGCGGCTCGCCACCTCCACGAAGGACCTCGACGAGCACCGCTACGCCGTGCAGAGCGTGCTCGACGCGCTCGCGCCGCACGCGCGCTCGGGGCTCGCGGCGAGCGAGATCCCGTTCGCCCTCAAGCTGCCGAACCTGTGGCACCTGGCGACCAACATCGAGGGCACGCTGTCCGACGGCTCCTCCGCGCTCGACCTCGCCGCGGCCCTGCACCCGACGGCCGCGGTCGCGGGCACCCCGACCGCGAAGGCCCTCGAGGTGATCCGCGAGCTCGAACCGCTCGACCGCGGTCGCTACGGCGGGCCGGTCGGCTGGGTCGACGCCGACGGCGACGGCAAGTGGGCGGTGTCGCTGCGCTCGGCCGAGGTCACCCCGGACGGCGACATCCGGGCGTATGCCGGCGGCGGCATCCTCGCGGCATCCGACCCCGACGTGGAGCTCGCCGAGACGAAGCTCAAGTTCCGCCCGATCGTGGAGGCCTTCGGCTGAGGTGCCGTCAGCGCCTGTCGAAGCGGGTGCCTAGGGGGCTCGCCGGCAGGATCGTGAGGATCAGCACGATGACGTCGCCCACCGACGGCACGAGCCGCAGCAGCACCATCCAGCCGGAGAGGTTCGCGTCGTGCAGGCGGCGCACCGTCACCGCGAACTGCGGGATGAGCGTGACCACGAACCAGACGCCGATGAGCACGAAGCCGACCACGGCGATCGGGCCGAGGCGCACGCCGTCGCCCGTGTCGCTCGGGGTCCCCGTGGCGACACCGAGTGCGATCGTGGCGACCGTCAGCACGACGTAGACGAGGAAGGACGCGAGCACCCACCACCAGTACTCGGAGCGGCTGGCGCGTCCGGAGAAGGTGGCGTACTTGCGGAAGAAGCGCGAGATCGCCTGCCCGAACGAGGCGCCGTAGAGCGGCAGGTCGAGCGAGGGCGAGGCTGCGGGGTTCTCGGTGGCGGTCATGCGGCGAGCCTACGCCGAGGCTTCGAGGGCCCGCCGCTGCTCCTCGACGTCGAAGTCGGCGGGCGGCCAGTCCTGACCGAGCGAGCGCAGCGCGTCCGTGAGCAGCTCGGCCACCGCGAGCCGCGCGAACCACTTGTGGTTCGCGGGCACCACGTACCAGGGGGCGGCCTCGGTCGAGGTGCGCTCGATCGCGAGCTGGTAGGCCTCCTGGTAGTCGTCCCACAGGGCACGCTCGGTGAGATCGCCGGGGTTGAACTTCCAGTACTTGTCGGGGCGATCGAGTCGCTCCGCGAGCCGGGCACGCTGCTCGTCGGACGAGATGTGCAGCATGCACTTCACGACGACGGTGCCGGATGCGGCGAGCCGCTCCTCGAAGTCGACGATCGCGCCGTAGCGCCGCTCGATCTCGTCGGGGTCCGCGAGCTTCCGCACGCGGCCGATGAGCACGTCCTCGTAGTGCGAGCGGTCGAAGACGCCGATGCGGCCGGAACCCGGCAGCTCGCGCTCGACGCGCCACAGGAAGTCGTGGGCGAGCTCCTCCGCCGTCGGCTTCTTGAACGCGTGGATGTGCACGCCCTGCGGGTCGACCGCGCCGACGACGTGCCGCACGATGCCGCCCTTGCCCGCCGTGTCCATCGCCTGCAGCACGAGCAGCACGCTGCGCGGGTCGTGCTCGGTGTTGGCGAACAGCAGCTCCTGCAGCCGGTCGAGCTCGGGCTCGCCCGCCGCGAGCGCCCGCGCGCCCTCCTTCTTGCCGGTGTGCACGCCGGGCGTCGCATCCGGGTCCACCTCGGCGAGACGGAACCCGGGACCCACGCGCAGCTGCTCGGCGAAGCTCATGCGCTCACCCTCTCGCATCCGGCGTCGCCGCGCATCCCGTGCGACTCAGCGGGCCAGCGCCACCTCGACGATCACGCGACCGGCGGCCGGCGTGAGGGAACCCGCGAGCTGGCCGCGCTCGGTGACGAGGCGGTGCTCCCAGCCGTACGCGGATGCCAGGGCCGCCAGGTCGACCGACTGCGGCGTGAGCAGAACCCGGTCGGCGAGCGCCGGGTCGGCGGAGCGCGCCACCTCGAGCCCGTCGAAGATCGTGCCGCCGTGGTCGTTGCCGACGATCACCTGCAGGCGCGGCCACGGCTCGCCCTCCCCGCCGAGCAGCGAGCCGACGTCGTGCAGCAGGGCGAGGTCGCCCAGCAGCACGCGCGTGATCCCCGGCCGGTCCTCGTCGCGCTGGGCGGCGAGGGCGATGCCGGTGGCGGTCGCGACCGTGCCGTCGATCCCGGCGAGGCCGCGGTTCGCGTGCACCGGGATGCGCTTGCCCGGCGCGACCCGGTCGAGCTCCCGGATGAGGCGCGAGGCGCCCAGCACCAGCCGGTCGTGCGGCCAGCTCGCCGCCCACACCGCCTCGGCGAGCTCACGGCGCGAGACGGGCGCCCGCATCCGCTGCAGCTGCTCGCGGGCGAAGGCGGCCCGCTCGGCGTAGTCGGTGCCGATCGACGACGCGGAGCCCTCGTCGACCTCGAGCAGCGTGCGCGAGGCGTGCACCCAGCGCCGCGCCCAGGAGGGGTCGGGCTCGCGCGAGGTGTCGACGACGACGCGGTCGGCGAAGCGCGCGACCCGGCGCCCCGGGTTGTAATCGTCGAGCCCTGCGGAGCGCACGACGATCGTCTCGACCCCCGGGCGCTCGATGATGGCGGGCACCTCCCGGCTGAGCGTCGGATGCCCGAACACGATCACGCGCGCGACGCGGTCGCCGAACCCCGCGGCGCCCAGCAGCTCGCGGTAGGCGGCCACCAGGTTCGGCCCGAAGCGGGCGCCGCTCGCGACCTCCGCGAGCAGTGGCGCCCCGAGCTCGCGCGCGATCCGCTCGGCGTCCTCGCCCGCCCCGGAGCCGGCGACGACGACCGTGCCGGGGGCGGGGGCGAGCTCCAGCGCCTCGACGTCGGGGGTCGCGACCTCGGTCCACTCGCCGGGCTCGACATCCGGCAGCCGGACGGCCGAGGAGAGCGGCTCGCGGAACGCCAGGTTCACGTGCCGGGGACCGCGGATGCCCGCGAGCACCTCGCCCGCGAGCGCGTCGGCGGCCTGCTCCTCGCCCGGGTCGCCGACGGGCGCCGAGACGTCCCAGGAGTGCGGGGCGACGCCCGCGAAGATGCCTGCCTGCCGTGTGGTCTGGTTGGCCCCGACGCCGCGCAGCTCCTCGGGGCGGTCGGCGCTGACGACGAGCAGCGGTACCCCGGAGTGCGCCGCCTCGAGCACGGCCGGGTGGAGGTTGCCGACGGCGGTGCCGGAGGTCGTCACGACGACCGCGGGGACGCCCGACTCGACGGCGAGGCCGAGGGCGAGGAAGCCCGCCGATCGCTCGTCGATGCGCACGTGCAGGTTCAGGAGGCCGGCCTGCTCGAAGCGGGCGGCGGCGAGCGCGAGCGCCTGCGAGCGCGATCCGGGGCACACCACGACATCCGTCACCCCGCGGCGCACGAGTCCCGCGAGCAGGGCGGTCGCGTAGACGCTCGCGGGCGCGTCGGGCGCGGCCGGGCTCACCGCGGGTTCTTCGGGGTGTCGTCGCCGTCGTCGAGCTCCGACAGGCGCTTCTCCAGGTCGCGGATGCGCTGTTCCTGCTCCTTCTCGCGGGCGAGGCGGCGCAGGAAGTCCGGGTCGTCGTCGGGGGCGACGGGCGCCTCACGGTAGCGGCCGTGGGTGCGCGGCGCCAGCGGCTCGCGCCCCAGCGCGAACCACAGGATGGGTCCGATGATCACGATGAACAGCGCGATCACAGCCCACAGGGGCTTCGGCAGGGCCCGCACGCGGTCCGGGTCGATGCGGACGATGTCGACGAGGGCCGCGACGAGCAGCACCACCGCGAGGATCAGCGGGAGGTAGCGCAGCAGAGCGGCCATGCCCCGATTCTAGGCGGCGGAGAGGGCCGCCGCCGCCCGCCTAGACTTGCCGGGTGCCCGCCTGGATCCCGTACACGCTGCTGCGCCTCGCCCTCTTCGGCGCGGTGTTCGCGATCCTGTACCTGCTCGGGCTGCACTACCTGCTCGCGGCGGCCGTCGCGGCGATCGTCGGGCTGACGGTGTCGTACATCTTCTTCCCCCGACTGCGGAACCGTGTTTCGGAGGAGTTCGCGGCGAGCCGCGAGGCGGCCCGTGCGAAGGCGGAGCAGGGTGCCGGTGCCGCCGACGACCGCGGGGTCGACGAGCGCGCCGAGGACGCCGACTGACCTCGCCCTTCGTCCCCTGACCGGTCGGTTTCTCGCCTCATCCGGGCAGGATGAGGCCGAGAACCGACCGCTCGGCGCCGGAAAGCGTGAGCTCAGCCCGCGGAGCCCACGCCCGTCTCGACCTAGAACGCGAGCGCGGCGCCCAGCCCCACTCCGTAGGCGAGCGCCGTGAGCAGCGTGAGCTTGAGCGCCGTCACGTACTCGCGCGCCGAGCGCGCCGTCAGCACGATGAGCACCGCGGGCGCCGCCGCGAGCAGCGCGAAGTAGACGTACGCGGCGAGGTCGTAGAACAGCACATAGAAGACGAGGATGCCGAACGGCGCGAGCATGAGCAGCGCGTACAGGATGCGCCCGGGAACGTTCCCCATCCGCACGGCGAGCGTGCGCTTGCCGGCCGTCGCATCCTGGGCACGGTCGCGCAGGTTGTTGACGTGCAGCACGGCGACCGCGAAGAGCCCCGCGGCGACGCCGCCGAGCCACGACTCGATGTTGACCTCGCCGATCTGCACGAAGGTCGTGCCGGCGACGGCGGCGATGCCGAAGAACGCGAAGACCGCGAGCTCGGCGAGGCCGGCCATGTAGCCGTAGGGGCGCTTTCCGCCCGTGTAGAACCAGGCGACGACGATCGCGACGGCGCCCACGGCGAGCAGCCACCAGTGCTGCGTGAGCACGACGAGGATGACGCCGGCGACGGCCGCGAGGCCGAAGAACACGAGCGCGACCGTCAGCACGTGGCGCGGCTTCGCGCGACCCGAGCCGACGAGGCGGGCGGGCCCGACCCGGTGGGCGTCGGTGCCGCGGATGCCGTCCGAGTAGTCGTTCGCGTAGTTGACGCCGATCTGCAGCAGCGCCGCGACCGCGAGGCACAGCAGCGCGCGCACCCAGTGGTCGTACCAGTTGGTCATGACGACCGCGGCGGCGCCCGTGCCGAGCGCGACGGGGGCGATCGCGAGGGCGAGCGTCAGCGGGCGGGCCGCGGAGATCCAGGTGCCGAGGGTCGCGGGGCTCGCCTCGGCCGGCGGGCGGCCCCCCGGTCGTCCGCTCCTGCCGCGCGTCTTGCCCGAGGAGGGCTTGCCCTTCGCGGGTGCCTTCGCCGCGGGACCCGACTTCGGGGCCGCGGTGCCCCGCGCGCGCTCGAGGGCCTGGGGATCGAACCGTTGCTGCTTCGCCACGAGGGGAAGCCTACTGAGATTCGCCAATGTTCCCGTTCCGCGTGTTTGTTCCCGAAGAAACGGGTGCAAACGCGCGGAACGGGAACATTCACGGCGCGGCGAGCGCCGCGAGCGCGCGACGGTCGGGCTTGCCGCTCGGCAGGAGCGGCAGCGAGGCGAGGCGGATGAGACGCTCGGGTCGTGCGATCGGCCCCAGCGCCGCGGCGACCACCGCCAGCGCGCCCGCGTCGTCGACCGGGTCGCCGGAGGCGAACGCGACCGGCCGCTCCCCCCAGCGGGCGTCGGCGACGGCGACGACCACGGCATCCGCGCACCCGGGCTGTGCGCGCAGCACCTCCTCGATCGCGCCGAGCGCCACCTTCACCCCGCCCGACACGATCACGTCGTCGCGGCGGCCGAGCACGCGCAGCGTCTCGCCGTCCCACTCGCCCGCGTCGGCGGTACGGAACCAGCGCTCGCCGTCATCCATGAGGAAGCGCTCGGCCGTGAGCTCGTCGTCGCCCAGGTAGCCGTCCGCGAGCGTCGTGCCCCCGAGCCGCACCTCGCCGTCCACGAGCCGCACCCGCGCCCCGCCGATCGGGTGGCCGTCGTAGACGCATCCGCCGCTCGTCTCGCTGGAGCCGTAGCTGCGCACGACGCGGATGCCGGCCTCCCGCGCCCGCTCGACGAGCGCCCCGGGTGTGGCCTGGCCGCCGACCAGCACCGCCTGGAAGCCGCGCAGCAGCTCGCGGGCCGCGGCGGCGTCGAGCAGGGTCGCGAGCTGCGCGGGCACGAGCGCGACCGCGTGCGGGGTCTCGGGCGACAGCCGCGCGGCCGCCGCCACGAAGGCCTCGGCGCCGAACCCTCCGGCCTCCACTGTGACCGGCGTCGTCTCGGCGCACAGCGAGCGGGCGAGCACGTTGAGGCCCGCGATGTAGTGCACCGGCAGCGCGAGCACCCACTGCGCTGGCCCGCCGAGCGCCGACTCGCTCGCCGCGGCGGAGGCGAGCACGGCGTCCGCGGGCAGCGCGACGCGCTTCGGGCGGCCCGTGGTGCCGCTCGTCTCCACGACGAGCCCCACGTGCTGGGCGACCCGATCGGGAAGCGGGGCGGCATCCGCCCCCGCGGCCCCGGAGGCCACGAACAGCGCCGGACCTCCCGCGAGCGCGGAGCGCAGCGCCGCGAGCACCGCGGTCGGCCCCGCGGCGGCCGGCACCTGCGCGAGCGGTCTCATGGGCTCAGAAGTGCCAGGGGTACGGTCCCCAGTCGGGGTCGCGCTTCTCGAGGAACGCGTCGCGACCCTCGGCGGCCTCGTCGGTGCCGTAGGCGAGCCGGGTCGCCTCCCCCGCGAACACCTGCTGGCCGACCATCCCGTCATCGACGGCGTTCATGGCGAACTTGAGCATGCGGATCGCGGTGGGGCTCTTGCCGAGGATCGTCTCCGCCCACGCGAGGCCCGTGCGCTCGAGCTCCGCATGCGGCACGACCGCGTTCACGGCGCCCATCTCGCGGGCGCGCTCGGCGTCGTACTCCTCGGCGAGGAAGAACACCTCGCGCGCGAACTTCTGCCCCACCTGCCGCGCGAAGTACGCCGAGCCGTAGCCGGCGTCGAAGGAGCCGACGTCGGCATCCGTCTGCTTGAAGCGCGCGTGCTCGCGGCTCGCGATCGTCAGATCGCACACCACGTGCAGCGAGTGGCCGCCGCCCGCGGCCCAGCCGGGCACGAGCGCGATGACGACCTTCGGCATGAAGCGGATGAGGCGCTGCACCTCGAGGATGTGGAGTCTGCCGGCGCCGCCGGTGGCGTACTCGTACCCGCTCCTCCCCCGGATGCGCTGGTCGCCCCCCGAGCTGAACGCCCAGCCGCCGTCCTTCGGGCTCGGGCCGTTGCCGGTGAGCAGCACGACGCCCACGCGCGGATTCTGGCGCGCGTCGTCGAGGGCCCGGGCGAGCTCGTCGACCGTCTGCGGCCGGAAGGCGTTGCGCACCTCGGGGCGGTCGAACGCGATCCGCGTGACGCGACCGGAGACGTCCAGGTGGTAGGTGATGTCGGTGAGGTCGTCGAATCCCGGCACCTCGCGCCACACCTCGGGGTCGAACAGCTCCGAGATCACAGCGCCCCGATCCAGCTCAGGCCGTAGAGCAGCACCACGGGGTTGAGGAGCACGCCGACCGCGATCGCCGCCACACCCCATCCGCGCCCCCAGTTGCCGACGACCGCGACGATCCCCGCCACGACGGCGAGCCCGCTCAGCAGGATCGCGGAGATCGAGAGGCCCACGCCGAGCTCGAAGAGCCCCGCGAGCGAGCAGACGAGCGCGACACCCCAGGTGATCACCATGAGGATCGCGATGCCGCCCGCGAGCGAGCCCGGCCAGCGCGGGCGGTGGGGCGCGGTGGACGCATCCGCGGCATGTGCGGCGGGCGCATCGTCGCCCGGCGCCTCCGCCGGCATGTCGAAGATCCGCAGCCCGTCGCTCACGCTCCCACCCTAGGGCGTGCTCCCCTCCCTACGGGATGATGGGCGGATGGTGCCGGATGCCGACGAGCTGATCGCGGGAGCCCACGTGGTGCGGCTGCCGCTCGTGACGCGGTTCCGCGGCGTCACCGAGCGGGAGGCGCTGCTGCTGCACGGCCCCGCCGGCTGGGGCGAGTTCTCCCCGTTCCTCGAGTACGACGACGCGGAGGCGGCGGCCTGGCTCGAGGCGGCCGTCGAGGCCGCTTGGGGCGAGCCCGCACCCGTGCTGCGCGAGCGCATCCCCGTCAATGCGACCCTCCCCACCGTTCCGGTGGACCGCATCCCGGGGGTGCTGGCCCGCTTCGGCGAGGTGTGCACCGTCAAGGTGAAGGTCGCGGATGCCGGCGAGACCCTCGCGGACGACGTCGCCCGCGTGCGCGAGGTGCGCCGCATCCTGGGGCCGGAGGGCCGCATCCGGGTCGACGCGAACGGCGGGTGGAACGTCGACCAGGCGGAGCGCGCGGCGCACGAGCTCGCCCCCTTCGACCTCGAGTACCTCGAGCAGCCGTGCGCCACCGTGCCCGAGCTCGCCGAGCTGCGGGGGCGGCTGCACGACTGGGATCTGCCGGTCGCCGCCGACGAGAGCGTGCGGAAGGCGTCCGACCCGCTCGCCGTCGCGCGCGCGGGGGCGGCCGACCTGCTCGTCGTGAAGGTGCAGCCGCTCGGCGGCGTGGCACGGGCACTGCGGCTCGTGGCGGAGGCGGGCCTGCCCGCCGTCGTCTCGAGCGCCCTCGACACCTCGGTCGGGCTCGCGATGGGCGCGCGGCTCGCGGCGGCGCTCCCCGAGCTCGACTACGACTGCGGCCTCGGCACGGCGGCGCTGCTCGCCGCCGACGTCACGCGCGAGCCGCTCAGGCCGGTCGACGGGGCGATCCCGGTGCGCGCGGTGGAGCCGGATGCGGAGCTGCTGCGGCAGCACGCGGCACCCCCCGAGCGCGTCGCCTGGTGGCACGCGCGCCTGCGCCGCTGCGCGGCGCTGCTGTAGGGAGTGCGGCTACTCGAGGCCCGAGTACGCGTGCAGCCCCTTGAAGAAGAGGTTGACGACGGTGAAGTTGAACAGCACCGCCGAGAAGCCGACGATCGCGAGCCACGCGGAGGGGTTACCGCGCCATCCGCGGGTCGCACGGGCGTGGATGTAGCCGGCGTAGACGACCCAGATGATGAACGTCCACACCTCCTTGGTGTCCCATCCCCAGTAGCGGCCCCAGGCGTGCTCGGCCCAGATGGCGCCGGCGATGAGCGTGAAGGTCCAGAAGGCGAAGCCGATGACGTTGACCCGGTAGGCGAGGTTCTCGAGCGCGTCGGATGCCGGGAACCCGCGCAGGAACCGCATCCCCGTCGCGCCCGCCTCGCGACGTGCCTGCAACAGCTGGGCGATCGAGAGCCCCGCGCCGAGCGCGAAGAACCCGGTGCCGAGGGTCGCGACGAACACGTGGATGACGAGCCAGCCCGACTGCAGCGCCGGCGGCAGCGGCACGACGTCGACGTACACGTTCATCGTCGCGAGCATGAGCAGCAGCGCGACGAGGCCCGTGATGTAGGCGCCCAGGAACCGCACGTTGCGGAAGATGTTGACGGCGAGGTACACGCCGACGATGACCGCGGTGCCGGTCACGGCGAACTCGAACATGTTCGCCCACGGGGTGCGGGAGGCGGCGATCCCGCGCAGCACGAGGCCCAGCACGTGCACGGCGAAGCCGAGCACGGTGAGCGCGAACGCGATCCGCGCGACCCGGCTCGACCGCGGCGGCGCGGCGGACGGCGGGGCGGGCGGCGCGAGCACCGTCGTTCCGCTCCCGGAGGATGCCGCGGAGGCGGACGCCGCCGGCTGCGTCGCGAGCGCGTCGCTCGAGCGCCGCGACAGGTCGACGACGGAGGCGATGAACGCCAGCACGTACACCGCCGCCGCGGAGTACACGGCGAGCAGGGAGTAGGCGGCGAGGGTCTCGGTCGTCACGGGTTCATCCTACGTTCGGGGGCGCCAGTCGGGCGGCGTGCTTGCGGGCGACCTCGGCGACGGCGGCCGCGAGGCCGGGGTCCTCGCCGCGGGCGAGGCCCGCGTACTCGAGGCGCACCGTGCCGGTGCCGTCGTCGGTGGCCTTCACCCACATCCGGCGCCGCGGCACGAAGAGGCTCACGAGCAGCCCGCCGAGGATGAGGAGTGCGAATACGAGCACCCACCCCTCGGTGGGGTCGTGGTGGAACTCGACGCCCACGAAGCGCTGGTAGCCGTCGAACTCGATCGTGCCGAGACCGTCTGGCAGCTCGGCGGTCTGGCCCTGCGTCAGCTCGAGCGCGGGGGCGTCGGCCTTCGGGCCGGCGATCTGGGTGAGCTCGTCGACGTCGAGCGAGTAGGCGTTGACGCTCACCCCCGCGTCGAGCCCCAGGTCGCCCGTGTAGACGGTGAGGGTGAGCAGGCTCGAGTCGCCCGGGTACGGCGACACGGAGGTGTAGGTGCCGTCGGCGAGCTCCATCGGGTCGGGGTAGAAGAAGCCCAGCAGCCCGAGCTGCTCGTCGAGCCCGTCCGGCACCTTGATGACGCCCAGGCTGCGGAGGTTGTTGTCCTGCGGGATGAACGCGACCGGCCCCGAGAAGGCGACCGCGCCGTCCGGGTCCCGCACCGTCACGACCGGGGCGAAGCCGTTGCTGAGCAGGTACATCTTGGTGCCGCCGAGCTCGAGCGGCGAGTTCACCTTGAGGTCGGCATCCGTCCAGTCACCGCCCGGCTCGCGGGTCGAGAGGTGCGCGGTGAAGTCGATCGGCTGGTAGGCGCCGGACTTGGGGTCGAGCTGGTAGCTGCCCTCGAAGTCGTCGAGGCGCACCGAGAACGGCTCGAGGGCGTCGTCGCTGAAGAAGCGCCCCGGGTTGAAGGAGTCGTAGCTCGCGAGCGAGTTGGTGAAGGCGGTGTCCTGGATGATGACCCGCTGGCCGCTGTAGCCGAAGCCGCTGCCGACGCCGACCGCCACGAGCACCCCGACGAGCGCCGTGTGGAAGATCAGGTTCCCGGTCTCACGCAGGTAGCCGCGCTCCGCGGAGATCGAGTCGGCGTAGCGCTCGACGCGGTACCCCGCCCCGCGCAGCACCGCACGCGCCTCGGCGACCGCGGTCTCGGCATCCGTCCGGGCGGTCTGCTCGGTGTAGCCCACGAGCCGCGCGAGGCGGGCCGGGGTCTTCGGCGGACGGGCCCGCAGGGCGTCGAGGTGGTGCTTGGTGCGCGGCAGGATGCAGCCGACGAGCGAGATGAACAGCAGCAGGTAGATCGCGGAGAACCAGGGCGAGCTGAACGTCGAGAAGATGCCGAGCCCGTCGAGCACCTTGAACGCGTCGGGGTTGTCGCGCTCGTACTGCAGCACGCCGTTCGGGTCGGAGCTGCGCTGCGGCACGAGCGATCCGGGCACCGCCGCGAGCGCGAGCAGCAGCAGCAGCACGAGCGCCGTGCGCATGCTCGTGAGCTGACGCCAGAAGAAGCGCAGGTAGCCGGCGGCGCCGAGCCGCGGCTGTGCGATGCCGTCGGCGGGCTCGGGCGGCTCGGGGGCCGAGTCGATGTGGTCGGACGGCCGCAGCGGGTCGCTCGACCGCGCCGCCCTCTTGGCCGCCTTCTCAGAGCGGGGTGCTGACGCCACCGATCACCGCCCCGATCTCCGACATGATGACGCCCCACAGCCCCGTGACCATGAGCACGCCGATGAGCACGAGCAGCACGCCGCCCACGATGTTGATGACCCGGATGTGCCTGCGCACCCAGCCGAGGCTCGACGACACCCAGCCGAGGCCGAGCGCGACGAGCACGAACGGCACCCCGAGGCCCGCGCAGTAGGCGAGCCCGATGAGCGCCGCCCGCCACGGCTCGCCGCCGTAGCCGGCGAGGAACCCGACGGCGGTGAGCGTGGGGCTGATGCACGGGGTCCAGCCGAGGGCGAACAGGATGCCGAGCAGCGGTGCGCCGACGAGCCCCATCCGCGGGCGCCAGGTGGGCTTCACCTGGCGCTGCAGCACCGTGACCTGCCCGATGAACACGAGCCCGAGCAGGATGATGAGCGCGCCGCCGACGCGCATGACGAGGTCGCCGTACTGCAGCAGGAAGCGGCCGGCCGTGCCCGCGAGCACGAACACCGCCATGAAGACGAGCGAGAAGCCCGCGACGAACAGCAGCGCGCCGAGCGTCATCCGCGACCGCGTGCGCTGCGCTCCGCCCGTCACACCGGAGACGTAGCCGAGGTAGCCCGGAACGAGCGGCAGCACGCACGGCGAGAGGAACGACATGAGGCCCGCCGCGAGCGCGATGGGCACGGCGAGCCACAGCCCGCCGGAGACGACGATCTCGCCCGGGTCCACCGCTCAGGCCTTCTCGGCGAGCAGCTCGTCGATGATGTCGGCGACCACGCTCGGGCTCTGGATGAGCCCGCTGAACCGGGCGGCGACGCGCCCCTGCCTGTCGAGCACCAGTGTGGTGGGCACCGAGTTGGGGGCGTACTTGCCTCCGGCGAAGGCGAGCTGCACCGCGTTGTCCTCGGCGTCGACGATCGAGGGATAGCCGAGGGAGAACTTGCTCTCGAAGCCGCGCGCCACATCCGCCGTATCGCTCACGTTGACGCCGAGCATGACGACGTCGGCGTCGGCGAACTGGGCGTGCAGCTTCGCCAGGTCGGGAGCCTCCTCGCGGCACGGGGGGCAGCTCGCGTACCAGAAGTTGACGACGACGACCTTGCCCGCGGCATCCGCCGAGTCGAAGGTCTTGCCGGTGTCGAGGGTGCCGCCGAACTCGACGGGGGACTCGCGGTCGGCCTCGGCAAGCTGAACGACGCGTCCGTCGCCCGAGATGTAGCCGTCGCCCGTGCCCGACTCGTAGACGCCGGAGAGGTGGCCGGCCTCCTCCGTGCAGCCCGCGAGCAGCAGCGCGGCGAGCACGGCGACGGGCGCAGCGCAGCGCATGCCGAGGCGGCGGGACTCTCGGGTGATCACACGGCTCCCAGGTCGATGGACTGCGCCAGCAACTCTGCCGCAGGTTCCTGATAGTCCACCTCGACGAAGGCGCCGTCGCGGAAGGCGAGGGTCGTGATGCTCGAGAGGGAGCAGCGCCGCGCGCGCGGGTCGTGGGCGAGCGGCTTCCGGGCGACCGTGCGGGCCACCATCCAGATGGGCAGCTGGTGCGTGACGAGCACGGCCTCGCCGCCGTCGGCATCCGCGTACGCCTCGGCGACGGCGGCCATCATCCGCCGCCGGATGCTCGTGAACGCCTCGCCCCAGGTGGGGCGCCAGGGGCCGACGAGGTATGGCCAGTTGCGGGGGTCGCGGAGGCCCTTGCGCACGTTGGTGCCCTCGAAGCGGTTGTGCGGCTCGATGAGGCGCTCGTCGAGGCGAACTGGGAGACCGAAGCGGGCCGCCCACGGTGCGGCCGACTCCTGCGTGCGCTGGAGCGGGCTCGCGGCGAGGGATGCGATGGGCCGCCCGTCGAGGGACGCCGCGGCGAGCTCCGCCATCCGGTGCCCGAGTGCGCTCAACCCGAACCCCTCGAGCCGCCCGTAGAGCACCCGGCTCGGGTTCTCCACCTCCCCGTGCCTCACGAGGTGGACGAGGTCGGCGGGCACCCCCTCATCCTCCCACCTCTCGCGAGTAGTCGTATTTCGGGCCCACAACCGCGGTTTTGGGCCCGAAATACGACTACTCGGCGGGGGTGGCTAGGGGGAAGTTGTCCCGGAGGAGGGCGGTGGGGTCGACACGGGACTTGAGGGCCTTGAGGCGGGCGAGGGTCGCGGGCGGGAAGGCGCGCTCGACGCGGTCGCCGCGCGGGTCGGCCTCGAAGCTCAGGTAGACACCCAGGACGTGCTCCTCGAGCGCGTCCCACTGCTCATTGAGCCAGGGAGCGTTGCCCGACATCGCCGCGAGCGAGAAGTTGGCGGAGCGGTGCGCGTAGGCCGTCGCGCCGTCGGGGACGTCGGAGACGGCACCGCCGACCGCCCGCACCTGGAAGAAGTGCACGCGCCCGCTCCGCAGCATCCCGGCCAGCTCCCCCGCGAGCGCGGGCGTCAGGTGCTCGACGAGGCCGCCGCGGACGAACGGTGCACCCCGTCCGCTGTTCGACTCCCCCGGCGCGTTCGCGATGACGGCCGCGTACGGTGCGAGCACGACCGACTGGTCGAGGAGCGGCGCGAGCTCGGCGAAGGGTTGCAGCCGCTCCAGCACGGTGTCGGGGTCGGACGAGTCGACCAGCAGGAGCGCCATCGCCGTGAGACGCTCCTCCCGCGGTGCGCCCAGGATGATCTCACCCGACACGTCTCGCGGCGCCGCCTCCATCGTGCGGCCCCACCCCTCGAGGAACGCCGCGGTGTCGGATGCGTCGAAGGCGAGCCGCGCCCACCCCACGTCGCCCGCCTCCGATGCCTCGAACTCGAAAGCCGTCACGATGCCGAGGTTCGCGCCCGCTCCGCGCACGCCCCAGAACAGTTCGGGATCGTGCTCGGCGTCGACGCGCACGATCGAGCCGTCGGCGAGCACCAGCTCCGCGGCGCGAAGGGCATCGATCGTGAGCCCGTGCTCGCGAGCGAAGAAGCCGACGCCGCCCGCGGTGGCGAGCCCGCCGACACCGACGCCCCCGTAGTCACCGGAGGTGATGACCCAGCCGTGCGGCGCGAGCGCCGCCGCGACCTCCTGCCAGCGGGCACCGGGCCCGATTCGGACGCGACGGGCGCCCTCGTCGAGCACCTCGATGCCGTCCAGCGCCGAGACGTCGATCACGAGCCCGCCGTCGTTGGTCGAGCGCCCGCTGATGCCATGGCTGCCCGAGCGGATGCTGAGCGGCAGACCGCGGTGGGCGCGCGCGACGGCGACGGCCTGCACGACCTCCTCGACGGTCCGCGGGCGCAGCACGAGACCCGGCGAGCCGCCGCGCAGGTAGGTCGACCGCACCGTCCGGTAGTCGCGGTCGCCCGGCTCGACCGCGTTCTCGGCGAGCGCCGGCGGCAGCTCGTCGTAGGCGATGCCCTCGCGCCGTGCCGCGAGCGCGGCGGCGCCTCGCACCCGGTCCGCGACGGCGATGCCGCGCGTCCCCCGCTCCTCGGCGACGCGCTCGCGCAGCGCGGGGGCCACCTCCGTCGCGAAGGTCTCCATCGTCGCGGGGTCGTCGCTCGCGAGGATGAGCGTCGAGACCCCGTCGTCGGTGACGAGCGGCAGCAGCTCCTCGACCCACTGCGCGGGCGGCCCCTGCAGGAAGCCGGCGTCGTCCTCCTGGAACCGCCCGCCGACGTTGAGGAGCCGCCGGATCTCGCGCGGGTCGCGACCCGCCGCCTCGGCCGCCTCGTCGATGGCGGCGTTGCCCGCAGCGAGCCCACCCGGCCCGAGGTAGGCCCAGCTCGGCAGCCAGCCGTCGCCGAGCCGCCCGATGAGGCGCAGCATCCGGGGCTTGAGCCCGCCGATCAGGATCGGGATCTCGTGCGCGGGCGCGGGACCGCGCTTGGCGCCCGCGAGCTGGTAGTGCTCGCCGTCGACGCGCAGGCCGCCGCGCTCGTCGACGTCCCAGAGGCCCCGGATGATCGGGATCGCCTCCTCGAGCGCGGCGACGTTCTGGCCGGGGGTGCGGCGCGGGCCGCCCATCGCGACGATCGGGTCGATGAATCCGCCCGCCCCCAGCCCCAGCTCGAAGCGTCCCTCGGAGAGCAGGTCGAGGCTTGCCGCGGCCCGGGCGAGGACGGCGGGCGGGCGCAGCGGAAGGTTGTGCACGTTGGCGGCGACGTGGATGCTGCTCGTCCGCGCGGCGACCCAGCTCAGCAGCGTCCAGGTGTCGAGGAACGCCGGCTGGTACGGGTGGTCCTGGAAGGTGGTGAGCTCGTAGCCGAGCTCCTCGGAGAGCTGGGCGAGTGCGACGGGGGCCTCGGGGCGGGCGGCCGAGGGGGTGATGAAGGTTCCGAAGCGCAAGGGGTGGCCGTAGTCGGGCATGAGCCCAGCATCCGCGCGTCGCCTCGACCCGGCAATCGGCGCGTAAGTAGCTTACGATTGGTGAGTGGGTACCGATACCGACCTCCTGCACATCGACGACGACGCCTGCCGGCGCTTCACGGCATCAGCGGAGTTCGCGGGGCGACGCTGGAGCCCCGGCATCATGCTGGCGATCGGACGCGGCGCGCACCGCTTCAGCGCGATCGTCGCCGCCGTCGACGGGCTCTCCGACCGGATGGCGGCGCAGCGGCTGCGCGAGCTCGAGGCCGCGGGCCTCGTCGAGCGCCGCGTCATCCCCTCCACCCCCGTCCAGGTGCGCTACCGCCTCACCCAGGCCGGTCTCGAGCTGATCCAGGCCCTGCAGCCGCTCACCGCCTGGAGCCATCGCTGGGGCGACCTCGCCAGGGGCGCGGCCGAGCGCAGCGCCTGAGCAGCCCGGGCACGCCCGACTAGACTCGACCCCCGTGACCGCACGCACCCTCGTCAAGCAGCTCGCCGCCCAGCCCGACGGTCCCGTCTCCGTCTCCGGATGGGTCGAGACGGTGCGCGATCAGAAGAAGGTGCAGTTCGTCATCCTGCGCGACGAGACGGGCGCCGTGCAGCTCGTGCACCCGCGGACGGATGTCGAGGAGCCCGGCAGCGACCCGCTCGCGACCGCGATCTCCGCGCTCACCGCCGGAACCTTCCTCACCGTCGCCGGGGAGCTCAAGCACGACGAGCGCGTCAAGCTGGGCGGCCTCGAGATCAAGATCGGCGAGCTCGACGTGGCCGCGACCGCGCTCGACCTGCCCATCGCCGACGACTCCTCGATCGACAAGCGCCTCGACTGGCGCTTCCTCGACCTGCGCCGCCCCGAGCAGAACCTCGTGTTCCGCGTGCAGACCACCTTCCTGCACGCCCTGCGCACCTGGTGGGTCGAGCACGACTTCATCGAGATCCACACGCCCAAGCTCATGGCATCCGCCTCCGAGAGCCGCGCCGAGCTGTTCGAGGTCGAGTACTTCGAGACGAAGGCGTACCTCGCGCAGAGCCCCCAGTTCTTCAAGCAGATGGCCCAGCCCGCCGGCTTCGGCAAGGTCTTCGAGGTCGCGCCCGCCTTCCGCGCCGACCCGAGCTTCACGAGCCGCCACGCGACCGAGTTCATCTCCGTCGACGCCGAGATGAGCTGGGTCGACTCCCACGAGGACGTCATGGCGATGCACGAGCAGCTGCTCGTCGCGGGCCTCACGGCCGTGAAGGAGAAGCACGGGGCGGAGATCGAGGCCGCGTTCGGCGTCGAGGTCACGGTGCCGGCCACCCCCTTCCCGCGCATCCCGCTCGCCGAGGCGCACAGCATCCTCGAGTCCCGCGGCTACACGGTGCCCCGCGCCGACGGCGACCTCGACCCCGAGGGCGAGCGTCGCCTCGCGGAGTACGTCAAGGAGCAGTACGGCCACGAGTTCGTGTTCGTGACCGACTACGCCACCGGCATCCGGCCGTTCTACCACATGCGCCACGAGGGCGACCCGACGCTCACCAACAGCTACGACCTGCTGATGGGCGGCGTGGAGATCTCCACGGGTGCGCAGCGCGAGCATCGCATCGACGTGCTCGTGGCGCAGGCGCGAGAGAAGGGCCTCGACCCCGAGGAGCTCGGCTTCTACCTCGACTTCTTCCGCTACGGCGTGCCGCCGCACGGCGGCTTCGGCATGGGGCTGAGCCGCGTCATCATGCTGCTGCTGCACCAGAGCTCGATCCGCGAGGTCACCTACCTGTTCCGCGGCCCCAACCGCCTCACGCCGTAGCGCGAATAAGCCGGAACCCGCATGTCGCGTCGCACGGACGCTCCCTAGCCTGACGGCATGCGCACCCGTCTTCCGCTCACCCTGCTGACCGCCGTCGCCCTCGTCGGCGCACTCGCCGCATGCACCCCGACGGCTCCATCCGACGACACCGGCACCGACGGCTCGACGACCACGGACGGCGGCGCCACGACCGACGGCGACGGCTTCTCGGGGGTGACCATCCCGGGCAGCGGCAGCTACGCGATCCCCGACGACATCCCCTACGGCAGCTACCAGCTCATCGGCGACCCCGGCGTCCTGCCGGACGGATGCACGTGGTCGATCACGGGCGACAGCGGCACGGTCGCCGACAGCAACGGCGCCTACGTCTTCATCACCGAGATCGATGAAGCGGACACCTTCACGACGAACGGCTGCCCCGACTGGGAGCAGTTCGAGTGAGCTACGCGCTCTGCTGGTAGCGCGGCTCCTGCAGCACCGTGAGATCCTCGAGGCTCGCGTGCGGAATCGAGCGCATGACGGCCTCCACCATGGCGACCGCGGAGGCCTTGGCGACGTAGTTGCCGCTCACGGCGACCGTCTGCCCGCTCTCGGAGACGATGCGCCAGAAGTACGGCTGCGTGGGGTTCTTGCTGCGCAGGACCTGGAAGCGCATCGGCGGACTCCTCGGACACTCGGGGGATGTGATCACTGGAGACTAGACGGATCGGGCCACCGCCCGCTAGGGGGTCACGGCGTGGCGTAGTCGACGCAGCTGCGCGCCGCCGCGACCGAGCGGATGAAGGCCGCCGCCTCGAGGTGCGCCGGATGCGCCTGGTAGGCCGCGAGATCCGCGCTCGTCGCGAAGTCGGAGTCGAGCACGACGTGCCAGTTGCCCTCGGTCGCGCCCAGGTCGATGCCGACGTCGATGCGCTCCGCCGCGAGCTGCCCGCGCAGCGCCTCGAGGCGCTCCTTGATGCCGGCCGCGTCCGCCTCCCGCTGGGCGGCGTCCTCCGCGGCGAGCCGCCAGGTCACGATGTGACGGATCACGCGGATGCCTCCCTCTCGTCGAGCGCCCGACGCAGGCGCTCGGGGTCGACGCGCCAGATGGTGTGCACCCGGTCGTCGATGAGCAGCACGGGGATCTCCTCCGCGTAGCGATCGAGCAGCTCCGGGTCCTGCAGGATGTCGCGCTCCTCGAGCTCGAGCCCCCGCTCCCCCGCCACCTCGAGCACGACGGCGCGCGCGTCGTCGCACAGGTGGCATCCGGGCTTGCCGAGCAGGGTCAGGCGCGGAGCGGGCACGCACCTAGACTATGGGGGTCATGCCCGAGGCCCCCACCACGTCGACCCCGAGCGAGCGCCCGGTCATCGCGTTCTTCGACGTCGACAACACGCTCATGCACGGCACGAGCGTGTTCCACGTGGGACGCGAGGCGTGGGCGCGGGGCATCATCGGCTGGCGCGACATCCTGCTGTTCGGCTGGCATCAGCGCCGCTTCATCAAGGTCGGCGAGAACCACGACCACATGGGAACCGCGAAGGAACGGGCCCTGGGCCTGGTCGCGGGCCACACGGAGGAGCAGATCCAGGAGCTCGCGGAGTCGATCTGGGAGCACCGCATCCGTCCGCGCCTCTGGCCCGAGACGGTCGCCCTCGCGCGGGAGCACCTCGCGAAGGGCCACCAGGTGTGGCTCGTGTCGGCGACCCCGGTCGAGGTGGGCGAGCTCATCGCGAAGAACCTCGGCCTGACGGGCGCCCTCGGTACACGCGTCGAGGCCGTCGACGGCGTCTACACGGGGCGGTTGATCGGGCCCGTGCTGCACGCCGAGCACAAGGCGGTCGCGGCGCGCGAGCTCGCGGAGGGGATGGACGCCGACCTCGCGGCGTCGTGGGCGTACTCCGACAGCCGCAACGACATCCCGCTGCTCGAGCTCGTCGGCAACCGTGTGGCCGTGAACCCGGATGCGGGCCTCGCCCGCTACGCCGCCGAGAAGCACTGGCCGACGATGCGGCTCGACCCGGCGGCCATCAAGGCGCAGCAGCGCCGGGTGAGGCGCGAGGCGAAGCAGGTGGACAGGGCCGGAAAGACGAAGCCCCGGGGGTGATCCCGGGGCTGTCTGTCACTTCTTGTTGCGACGCTGGTGACGCGTCTTGCGGAGAAGCTTGCGGTGCTTCTTCTTCGCCATGCGCTTGCGGCGCTTCTTGATGACGGAACCCATGTTCACCTCATTCGCTCGTCGTACGGACCCTTTGGTCCGTGACGAACCGCGGGAAGCCTAACCGGGCGATTCTATCAGCCGCGCCGGATGCGGCTCTCAGCCGGCCTGGACGTCGTGGTCGGCGATGCCGACGACCCCCGCCACCGCGGACTCCGGGATGCGGTACGAGCGCCCGAAGCGCACGGCCGGGAGCTCGCCCGAGTGCACGAGGCGGTAGACGGTCATCGTGGAGACGCGCATCATGTCGGCGACCTCCTGGACCGTCAGGAAGCGCACATCGGAGAGATCGCGTGCCATGGGTGCCTCGTGCCGTCGCTTCTGTCGCCTATGTGGGTGGTGTGACTCCTGTGACTGGAGTGCTCAGCCACAGAGTAGGGGGTCGGGGGACGCCGTGTCCAGGGAGCGGATGAGCCCCGCTCGGGGGCGTGGGACGCTGGGGGCATGAAGGTGCTCGCGACGTTCCGCGCCTCGCGGCGGCAGCCGTGGCTGCAGGTCGCGAAATCCGCGGTCGCCACGATCGCTGCATGGCTCGTCGCCGGGTGGCTGATCCCGGGGCCGCTGCCCGTGTTCGCGGCCATCGCGGCACTGCTCGTGGTGCAGCCGAGCCTCAACCAGTCGGTCGCGAAGGCGATCGAGCGCTCGGTGGGCGTCGTCGCCGGGGTGGTCATCGCATCCGCTCTCGCGCTCGCGTTCGGCCAGGCGACCTGGGTGGTGCTGCTCGCGGTCGCGGCGGCGCTCGCGGTCGCGTGGCTGCTGCGGATGACGACCGGCACCGCGAACCAGGTGGCGATCAGCGCACTGCTCGTGCTCTCGCTCGGCGCCGCGACCCCGGGCTACGCGTTCGACCGGGTGCTGGAGACGCTCATCGGCGCGCTCATCGGATTCGTCGTGAACCTGGTGTTCGTGCCGCCCCTCGCGCTCTCACCCGCGCAGCGGGCGGTGGAGGCGCTCGGGGGCGAGGTGGCGGCCTCGCTCGACCGGCTGGCGGGCGCCCTCGAGAGCCCACGGTCGTCGGCCCAGCTCGAGGAGCTCATGATCACCGCGCGGCTCCTGCGCCCCATGGTGCAGACGGCGTCGGATGCCATCGCATCCGCGGCGGAGTCGCTCACCCTCAACCCGCGCGGCCGCCGTCGGCGCGAGGAGCTGCAGCGGCTGGAGGCGACGCTCGCGCGGCTCAGCCCCATCGTGACCCAGGTGATCGGCATGACGCGCGCCGTGTACGACCGCTACGAGCCGAGCCTCGCCGAGGAGCCGACCGTGCGGGCCATCGCCGAGCAGTTGCGGCGGGCGGCGCACGACGTGCGGCGGGTGGTGCGGCGCACCAACCCCGACCCCGCAGACCCGCCCACGGCCAGCATCCCGGCGCTCACCGCTCCGCTCGTGATCGCGGCGCCGTCGTCCGGCCACTGGATCCTCGTCGGCTCGCTCCTCGAGGACCTGCGCCGCATCCACGACACCCTCGCCGAGCCCGACGCACGCTGACCGGTCGGTTCTCGGCCTCATTCCGCGGGTTTGAGGCGGAGAACCGACCACTCAGCGAGTGAAGGCCCCGGTCAGTGACCGCGACGCTTGGGGAGCTTCTCGGAGACCACCTTGCGGGCGCCCTCGATCTTCTCCTGCGCCGTCTCGAACGCGACCCGCGCGGCGTTGGCCGTGTCGGCGGCGGTGCGACCCAGCCGGCCGCCGAACTCGGCGCCCGCCCACGCGGCGTACACGGTGGTCGCCCCGTTCTCGTCGGTCGCGACGGTGAAGTCGGTGAACGGCTCGAGCCACACCTCGACCTCCTCGAGCGGGCTCGCGTCGAGATGGTAGTAGCGGTGCTGCCCCTCCTCGCGCACGCCCACGAGGCCGTGCTCACGCAGCACCTTGAGGTGCTTTGAGACGGTGGGCTGGGCGACACCGAGCTCGGTCACGAGGTCGCCAACGGCGAGCTCGCCCCGGCTCTCGAGCAGCTGTCGGAGGATCTCGCGACGGGTGCCGTCGGCGAGGACGTCGAAGATGTCGGCCATTCCGACAGACTAGCCAGCACACCGCGGGAGTACCATGACCGGGGTCCGGCAGAGCGAAGCGGAGGGGACGGATGCGCACCAAGCCGGTGCAGCGCGATCCGCTCATCACGCGGGTGCTCGACAAGGTCGGCGACTTCGCCACCGTCACCCCCGCGAGATTCGCGATCCTCGTCTTCGCCACGCTCGTGGCCCTCTTCACCCTCCTGTTCTCGCTTCCTATCGCGACGAGCACGGGCGAGCGGGCACCGCTCGTCGACGCGGTGTTCACCGCCGTCTCCGTCATCTGCGTCACGGGCCTGTCGACGGTCGACATGGCCACCTACTGGTCGCCCTTCGGGCACGTCCTGGTGTTCATCGGCGTCGAGATCGGCGGCATCGGCGTGCTCACGGTGGCGTCGATCCTGGGGCTCGTGATCAGCCGCAAGCTCGGCCTGCGGCAGAAGCTCATGGCGGCGGGGGACGCCAACCCGCTGCGCATCCGCCGCGGCCCGGTATCGGAGGGGCAGGCGGTGCGCCTCGGCGAGACCGGCAACCTGCTCGCGACGGTCGCCGTGAGCGTCATCGTCATCGAGCTCGCCGTCGCGGCGCTCATCTTCCCGCGGCTCCTCATCGCGGGCACCGAGTGGCCCACCGCGCTGTGGGAGTCGATCTACTTCTCGGCGATGGCGTTCACCAACACCGGGTTCTCGCCCGCGCCTGAGGGCATCGCCCCGTTCGCGAGCGACTGGTGGTTCCTCGGCGCGCTCATGATCGCGACGGTCTTCGGCGCGATCGGCTTCCCGGTGATCTACGTGCTGCGCAAGAACCTGCTGCATCCGCACCGCTGGTCGCTGCACGTCAAGCTCACGCTCGTCTGGTTCGGTCTGCTCATCGTGGGCGGCGCGGTGGCCTACCTCGGGCTGGAGTGGACCAACCCCGCGACGATGGGCGGGATGGGACCGAGCGACCGCATCCTGAACAGTCTCTTCCTGTCGGTCATGGCGAGGTCGGGAGGCTTCTCGACGGTCGACATCTCCCAGCTCGACGGTTCGAGCCTGCTCGTCACCGACATGCTGATGTTCGTGGGCGGCGGCTCCGCCTCCACGGCGGGCGGCATCAAGGTCACGACGCTCGCGGTGCTGTTCCTCGCCGCGTTCGCGGAGGCGCGAGGGAACGAGGATGTCGAGGCCTACGGTCGGCGGATCCCCCCGGATGTGCTGCGCCTGGCCGTCTCGGTCGTGCTGTGGGGTGCGACGATCGTCGCGGCGGCGACCATCACGATCCTGCTCATCAACGACGACGCCCCGCTCGACTACGTGCTGTTCGACGTCATCAGCGCCTTCGCGACATGCGGGCTCACGACCGGCTTCACGCAGAGCGCGGACGAGCCGACGCAGTACATCCTCGCGGCCACCATGTTCTTCGGCCGCATCGGTACAGTGACTCTCGCCGCGGCGCTCGCGGCGTCGATCCGGCGGCAGCTGTTCCGCCGCCCCGAGGAGAGGCCCATCGTTGGTTGAGAAGATCGCCCACGACGCACCGGTGCTCGTGATCGGCCTCGGCCGCTTCGGCGCGGCCACCGCGGGCCAGCTGCAGCGCCTCGACCGCGATGTGCTCGCGGTCGACGAGGACATGACGCTCGTGCAGAAGTGGTCGGAGCGGGTCACCCACGCCGTGCAGGCGGATGCGCGCTCGATCGACGCGCTGCGGCAGATCGGCGCGGAGGACTTCCAGATCGCCGTCGTCGCGGTCGGCTCCTCGATCGAGGCGAGCGTGCTCATCACCGCGAACCTCGTCGACCTCAAGATCCCGCAGATCTGGGCGAAGGCGATCAGCCAGTCGCACGGCAAGATCCTCAGCCGCATCGGCGCGAACCACGTGATCTACCCGGAGGCGGAGGCCGGCGAGCGGGTCGCCCACCTGGTCTCCGGGCGGATGATCGACTTCATCGAGTTCGACGACGGCTTCGCGATCGTCAAGATGTACCCGCCGAAGCCCATCCGCGGCCTCAGCCTCGCCGAGTCGCACGTGCGCCAGCGGTACGGCATCACGGTCGTGGGCGTGAAGAGCCCCGGGAAGGACTTCACCTACGCGACGGCCGAGACGGTCATCTCGAACCACGACCTCATCATCGCCTCGGGGTCCACCTCGGATCTCGAGAAGTTCGCGGCGCTGCAGTCGTAGCGCCGCACCGGAGAAGGGAAACCACCATGGCAGGTTTCGACCTCGGGGGGCTCGGCGACGCCGTCGGCGGCCTCCTCGGCGGCAAGGGCCTCGACGCGAACGCCCTCCAGGGCCTGTGGGAGCAGGTGCAGCCGACGCTCAAGGGCCTCGACACCGATCAGATCCTCGACACGATCGGCGGCTGGGCGAAGGACCTCGACCTGCCGCTCGTGAAGAACATCCCCGACTCGACGGTCGAGGACATCAAGAACGGCGTGAAGGTCCCCGTGAAGGACTTCATCAAGGGGCTGTAGGCCCCGCCAGCTCCCGCGCGCGGGCGATCGCGGCCTCCGCCGCGCGCTCGAAGAGCTCGGTGAGCCGCGCCTCGTCGAGCACGGCGATGATGCGCTCCGTCGTGCCCTTCGGGCTCGTCACCCGGCGGCGCAGCTCGGCCGGCTCCTCCCCCGTCGACTCGAGCAGGTACGCCGAGCCGATGAGGGTCTGCTCGGCCATGAGCCGTGCATCCGGGCGCGCGAAGCCGAGTCGCTCGGCGGTCTCGGTGAGCCTCTCGACGAGGAAGTAGACCGTCGCGGGGCCCGACCCCGAGATCGCCGAGAGCGCGTCGATGCGGTCCTCCGGCAGCTCCACGACGACGCCGACCGCCTCGAACAGCTCGCGCGCGAGCGCCAGCTCCGCCTCGCCGGCGCGCGAGCCCGCGGCGACGCCGGTCACGGCACGACGCACGAGGGCCGGCGTGTTGGGCATCGAGCGGATGACGGGGTTCGGCACCACGGCCTCCATCGTCGCCGTCGTGACCCCCGCCGCGACGCTCACCACCACGGCGTCCGCGGGCAGCGCGCCCGCCACCTCACGGAGGGTGTCGACGACCATCGCCGGCTTCACGCCGAGCAGCACGACACCGGCGCCCGCGACGACGGAGGCGTTCGCATCCGGGTCGTCCTCGAGCGCGACGGCGCGCACGCCATCCGCCCGCCAGGCCTCCGCGGAGGCCGCGCTCCGGGTGCTGACCGACACGGATGCGGGGTCGACCCCCGCGGCGATCAGGCCGCGCACGATGGCTCCCGCCATCGAACCGGCGCCCAGCACGGCGAGGGGCGGGAGGGTCGTCATGCGGCCCATCCTAGAATCGAGCCATGAGCGCGTCCGGCGGCACCAAGGCGATCATCGCGGCATTCCTCGCGAACCTGGGCATCGCGATCACGAAGTTCGTGGCCTGGTTCTTCTCGGGGTCGAGCTCGATGCTCGCCGAGGGAGTGCACTCGGTGGCCGACTCCGGCAACCAGCTGCTGCTCCTGCTCGGCGGGCGCAAGGCGAAGAAGGCGGCGGATGCCGAGCACCCCTTCGGCTACGGGCGCGAGCGCTACGTCTACGCCTTCGTCGTGTCGATCGTGCTGTTCTCCGTCGGCGGCGTGTTCTCGATCTACGAGGGCATCGAGAAGCTGACCCACCCGCATCCGCTCGAGAACGCGTGGCTCCCGATCCTCGTGCTGTGCGTCGCGATCGTGCTGGAGGGCTTCTCGCTGCGCACCGCGGTCAAGGAGTCGAACCACGTGCGCGGCAAGCAGAACTGGGTCCAGTTCGTGCGCCGCGCCAAGCAGCCCGAGCTCCCCGTCGTGCTGCTCGAGGACGTCGCCGCGCTGTCCGGCCTCGTGTTCGCCCTCACGGGTGTGGGACTCACGATCCTCACGGGCGACAACGTGTGGGACGGCGTCGGCACGATCGCCATCGGCGTGCTGCTCGTGCTCGTCGCGATCATCCTGGGCGTCGAGACCAAGAGCCTGCTCGTGGGCGAGGGCGCCGAGCCGGATGTCGTGGCGAAGATCCTCGCCGCGTTCAACGGGCACCCCCAGGTCGAGGCCGTCATCCACATGAAGACGCTCTACCTCGGACCCGACGAGCTGCTCGTCGCGGCCAAGATCGCCGTGCCGAAGGCCACGCGCGCCGTCGAGGTCGCCTCCGCGATCGACGCGATCGAGAAGGACGTGCGCGCCGCGGTGCCGAGCGCCCGGGTCATCTACCTCGAGCCCGACATCTACGTGCCCCACGACGCGGACAACCCGCCGACGGACGCGATCGTCATCAAGAGCGCGGACTGAGACCGCGGGAACGGACACCCGATGCAGCTCCTGCAGAGCATCCTGCTCGCCCTCCACATCCTCGGCCTCGCGGCCATCATCGGCACCTTCCTCGTGCAGATGCGCAAGGACGACGGCTTCGCCGTGAACCTCGTGCTCGGCGGGGCGATCACCCAGGTGCTGACGGGCATCGCCCTCGTCGGGGTCGGGGAGGCCGCGCTCGACCGCGACTACAACATGATCAAGATCGGCGTGAAGCTCGTGCTCGCCCTCGTCGTGCTGGGCGCGGCGATCGCCGCGGTCGTCGCCGAGAAGCGCGGCGCGCGCGTCAAGCCGTGGTTCCACGTGGCGGGCGGCACGGCCATCGTCAACGTGCTCGTGGCGGTCATCTGGCGCTGAGCCTCAGAGCTCGGAGGCGCGCGCCGCGGCGAAGAAGCGGGCGAGCGGCGCCGCGCACTCCGCCTCCAGCACGCCCGGCACGACCTCCGCGCGGTACGGGAGGCGGCGGTCGCGCAGCAGGTCGTGCACGCTGCCGGCGGCGCCCGCCTTCTCGTCCCACGCCCCGAATACGACCCGCGGGATGCGGGCGGCGAGGATCGCACCGGCGCACATGACGCACGGCTCGAGGGTCACGACGAGGGTCGTGCCGTCGAGGTGCCAGTCGTCGCGCACCTCCGCCGCACGACGGATGGCGACCACCTCGGCGTGCGCGGTCGGATCGTGGTGGCGCTCGCGCTCGTTGCGGCCGTGCGCGAGCACCGTGCCGTCGCGGTCGAGCAGCACCGCGCCGACCGGCACGTCGCCCGACGCGAGGGCGAGCTCGGCCTCGGCGAGCGCGAGGCGCATGGCCTCCTCGTCGGAGCGCGAGGGCATAGATTGAGCCTATGCGAGTGCACGTCGCCGACCATCCGCTCATCACCCATAAGCTCACCGTGCTGCGCGACGCGCGCACGCCGTCGCCGGTGTTCCGGGCGCTCGCGGAGGAGCTCGTGACGCTGCTCGCCTACGAGGCGACCCGCGGGGTGCGCACCAAGGAGGTCACCGTGCAGACGCCCGTGGCGGAGGCCACCGGGCTCGCCATCGCCGACCCGAAGCCGCTCGTCGTCCCGATCCTGCGCGCCGGGCTCGGGATGCTGGAGGGCATGGTCAAGCTCGTCCCGACCGCGGAGGTCGGGTTCCTCGGGATGGTGCGCGACGAGGAGACGCTGCAGCCCACCACCTATGCGGAGCGGCTGCCCGACGACCTCTCCAACCGGCAGTGCTTCATCCTCGACCCCATGCTCGCGACGGGCGGCTCGCTCGGCGCGGCGATCGAGTTCCTGTTCGAGCGCGGGGCGGTCGACGTGACGGCCGTCTGCCTCATCGCCGCGCCGGAGGGTCTCGAGGCGGTGCGGAGGGCGACCGAGGGCCGCGAGGTCACGATCGTCATCGGCGCCCTCGACGAGAAGCTCAACGAGAAGGGCTACATCGTGCCGGGCCTCGGCGACGCGGGCGACCGCCTCTACGGGCTCGTGTGACGACCTTTTCCTTCTGTTACGACGCAGTTCGTCACGGTTGACACGGGACGTAACCCTCGCCCACACTTGCAGGCATGACCGTTTTCGTGCGCCCCACGACCTCCTTCGAGGCCCTCGGGAACGCCGGCATGATGATGCCGGTGCGCTCGGTCATGTGTTGTCGAATGTGCGCCTAGGCCGCCCCTCGCCCGAGTGAACCGTCCATGGTGAACTCCCCGACATCCGGCTCCGACAGCACGGATGGCGTCTCCCGCTTCGACAACTCCCGGCCTGCCGCCTCTCTCGACGACGCGGCCGCCGACACCTCGCAAGGATTCGACGACATGTCTCTCGCCACCCTCGACACCCTCCGTCCCCCGACCCGTCCCTACCCCGTGCCCCGCGCCGTGGAGCAGCAGGCTCCCGAGGCGGAGCGCCCCCGCATCCGCGCCGTGCCCGACGGCACCGAGGCCCGAGGCTTCGCCCTCTACGTGGGCGTCGACGAGCTCAAGGCCGCGACCGCGGGCGTCTCGCTCCCGCAACTCGTGGAGGCCATCAAGCGCACCGTCGCCGAGCTCGTGCCCGACGCCGAGACCTACGCAGCCGTGGCGCTCGCCCCGCGCGGAGCGGGCGGCCGCGACGTCGAGGTCGTGCGCCTCGCCCTCCAGGACCCGGCCGCGCTCGCCAAGCACCGCCAGTCCGCCACGCCCGCCGAGGCGCCCGAGCCGAAGGGGGGCGTCGTCATCGACATCTCCCGCAAGCGCGTGCAGCTCGACGGCGAGGTGGCACCGCTCACCTACAAGGAGTTCGAGCTGCTGCAGTTCCTCGTGCTGCGCGAGGGCCGCACGATCGACCGGCACGAGATCATCTCGACGCTGTGGGCGGATGGCGGCGACGAGGTGCCGAACGAGCGCACCATCGACGTGCACGTGCGGCGCCTGCGCTCCAAGCTCGGCGCCTACGAGGACATCGTGCGCACGGTGCGCGGCTCGGGCTACCGCTTCGACCGCCACGCGGACGTCACCATCCGCTGGGCGTCGACGCCGTCGCCCGACGTGTTCTGACGCGGGCCGCGCGGCGGCGCGTCGCTAGGCTGGGGTCTCCGCCGCGAGGAGGCACCGGATGTGGGACCTGATCGGCGAGCTCGTCGCCTTCGCGCTCGTGGTCGCGGCGAGTCCGCTGCCCGTCATCGCCGTGCTGCTGCTGCTCGCCGGGCCCCCCGGGCTGCGGGGCGGTGCCCTGTTCGCCCTCGCGCGGGTCGTCGCCCTCGCCGCGGTCGTCGCGCTGAGCGCACTCCTCGCCGAGCTCGTCGACGACGCGGCGGAGTCCACCTGGCCCGCGGCCGGCATCCGGATCGTGCTCGGGCTCGTGCTCGTAGGCGCGGCCGTGCGGAAGTGGCTGAGGCGCCCGCGCGGGTCGGACGCCGAGGAGCTGCCCGGCTGGATGCGCGCGATCGACGGCGTGGGCGCGGCGGGCGCGCTGCGGCTCGGCATGCTCGTCACCGTCGCCAACCCGAAGGAGCTCGCGATGGCGGCGGGTGCCGGGCTCGCCCTCGGCGGAGCGATGGCGCCCCTCGGCGAGGTCGCCGTCGCGGGACTCGTCTTCCTCGTGCTCGCGACGCTCGGCGCGACGCTGCCGGTGCTCGTCCGGGCCATCGGCGGCACGCGCGCGGCGGCGGGCCTCGCGGACGCGCGCGACTGGTTCGTGCGCAACAACGCCACCCTGATCGCGATCGTGCTGCTCGCGATCGGCGCACTGCTCATCGGCGGCGGGATCGGCGAGCTGGGCTGAGCGGTGTCGGCGGCGCGGCGTAGCGTCGGCGCATGGACGTCATCCTGGTTCCCGGTTTCTGGCTGCGCGGCGAGTCGTGGGATGAGGTGGTGCCTGTCGTCGAAGCGGCGGGCCACCGTGCGCATCCGCTCACCCGGCCGGGGCTCGCCGAGGGTGACGATGCGGCATCCGTCACCCTCGCCGAGCAGGTGGAGGCGATCGTCGCCGCGATCGACGCGACCGAGGGGCCCGTCGTGCTCGTCGGGCACTCGGGCGGCGGGCCGCTCGTCTACGCGGCCGCGGAGCAGCGCCTCGACCGGGTCGCCCGCATCGTCTACGTCGACACCTGGCCGCTCCCGGACGGCACGGCCAACAACGCCGAGCTGCCGGTCGTCGACGGCGCCGTCCCGCTGCCCGAGTGGTCGACATTCGACGAGGCCGAGCTGCGCGACCTCGACGAGGCCGCGCGTGAGCGCTTCCGCGAGCGGGCGGTGCCCGAGCCCGCCGTGACCGCCCGGGATCCGCAGGTGCTGCACGACGATCGTCGGCGCGGCATCCCCACGACGCTCATCGCGAGCTCGCACAGCGAGGCCGAGTACCGCGAGTGGTTCGAGAGCCCGTTCTTCGCCGAGCTTGTGGCGCTCGAGGACGTGACGTGGGTCGAGCTGCCGACCGGCCACTGGCCGCAGTTCACGCGGCCGCGCGAGCTGGGCGAGGCGATCGTCGCGGCGATCAGCTGAGACGGCTTCGCGGCCGCCGGGACCTTCGTCCGTTCCGCCATCCCGCAGCTCGGCATAGCGTCGTGGTGGCGACGGCGAGACGCGCCGCTCCGCCACGGAAGGGTGTGGGTGCCATGAAGGCAGCGCGCTACTACGGGCCGCGGGACGTGCGGATCGAGGAGGTTCCCGAGCCGGAGCTGCGCGCCGGCGCGGTCGCGATCGATGTCGCCTTCTGCGGGATCTGCGGAAGCGATCTGCACGAGTACCTGGACGGGCCGATCTTCGTGCCGCCGAAGGGGCACCCGCATCCGCTGTCCCACGAGGAGGCGCCCGTGACGCTCGGCCACGAGTTCTCCGGAATCGTGAGCGCGGTCGGCGACGGCGTCACGAAGGTGAAGCCCGGTGATCCGGTCGTGGTCGAGCCGTACTTCGTGTGCGGCGAGTGCGCCCAGTGCCGGGCCGGCAACTACCACCTGTGCGACAAGATGGGCTTCATCGGCCTCTCGGGAGGCGGTGGCGGTCTCAGTTCGAAGGTCGTCGTCGACGAGCGCTGGGTGCACCCGGTCGGCGACATCCCCCTCGACCAGGCAGCCCTGATCGAGCCGCTCGCGGTCGGGCACCACGCCTACGTGCGCTCGGGGGCGAAGGCTGGAGACGTGGCGCTCGTCGGCGGGGCGGGACCGATCGGCCTTCTCCTCGCGGCCGTGCTGAAGGCGGAGGGCGTGACCGTGATCATGTCGGAGCTCAGCGAGGCGCGCAAGCACAAGGCGCGTGAGACCGGCGTCGCCGACTACGTCATCGATCCGAGCCAGGAGGACGTCGCGGCACGCGTGCGCGAGCTGACCGGCGGTGTCGGCGCCGATGTCGCCTTCGAGTGCACGAGTGTGAACGCGGTGCTCGACCAGCTGTTCGACGCGGTGAAGCCGGCAGGGGTGATCGTCAACGTGTCGATCTGGGGTCACCCGGCGACGATCGACATGCAGAAGCTCGTGCTCAAGGAGATCGACCTCCGCGGCACGATCGCGTACGTGAACGACCATCCGGCGACCATCGCGCTGGTGCAGGAGGGCAGGATCGACCTCGCCCCGTTCATCACGGCGCGCATCCCGCTCGATCGGCTGGTCGAGGACGGCTTCGACACGCTCATCCACCGCAACGAGACCGCGGTGAAGATCCTCGTCGAGGAGCCCGCGGGCGTGGCTGCGCTCGGGAAGCTCAGCTGAGACGGGGGCGCCCGCGGCGGGCGGGGAGCTGACCGGCGAGGATCCCGCCGAGCACGAGCACGATGCCGAGCAGCTGCGCGAGCGCGAGGGACTCGCCGCCCGCGAGCACGCCGAGCAGCACCCCGGTGACGGGATTCAGCAGCCCGATCACCCCCACGGCGCCGGCGCTCAGGCGCTGGAGGCCGAAGAACCAGGCGACGTTCGCGAGCGCGGTCCCGATGAGGGTCACGAAGGCGAGCCCCGCCCATCCGCTCGCGTCGAGGGCGGGCGGGGCCCCCTCCACGACCAGCGCGACGACGAGCAGCATCCCGCCGCCGAAGAGCAGCTGCCAGGCGCTCGCCATGACGGGCCGCGCCGTGCCGCCCCAGCGCCGGGTGAGCACGTAGCCGAGCGAGGAGGAGACGAGGCCTGCGGCGGATGCGGCGACGCCCCATCCGTCGATCGCGCCGATGCCGCCCGCGACGAGCAGCAGCACCCCCAGGATGCCGACGACGGCACCCGCGACGACCCGCACCGCGGGACGCTGGCCGAGGAGCGCCCAGGCGAAGGCCGCGAGCACGAGCGGGGATGCCGCCATGATCGAGGAGGCCACGCTCGTCGGCAGCAGCTGGGCGGCGATGTAGAGCAGCAGGAAGAAGCCGCCGACGTTGAGCAGGCCGAGCAGGGCGGTGCGCGCCCACTCGCGACCATGGGGGCGCGCCCGGGCGATGAGCAGGAGTACGAGTCCGGCGGGCAGTGCGCGCAGGGCGGAGCCCCAGAGCGGGCTGTCGGCGGGGAGGGTGTGCTGCGTGACGAAGTAGGTCGCACCCCACGCGACGGGTGCGATCGCGGTGACGAGGGCTGCGCGCCAGTTGACTTCCATGGAAGATAAAATACCTGACACGGAAGATATTATTCCCGCATGGCCCGAGATCACGTCGATCGCATCCAGGAGCAGTGGCGCACCGAGCGGCCCGACCTCGACCCCGCGCCCCAGGGCGTCATCGGCCGCCTGCACCGGCTCGCCGCCCACCTGCACGACGAGCTCGTGACCGTCTACCGCGAGCACGGCCTCGGCGAGGGCGACTTCGACGTGCTCGCCTCGCTCCGCCGCGCGGGCGCGCCCTACGAGCTGCCGGCCGGCGAGCTGGCCGAGCACACCATGATCACGACGGGCGGCATGAGCAAGCGGCTCGACCGGCTCGAGCGGGCCGGCCTCATCGCGCGACGGGTCGACGCGGACGACGCCCGCGTGCGCCGCGTCGCCCTCACCGACCGCGGGCGGGCCGTGATCGACGCCGCCTTCGGCGACCACCTGCGCAACGAGGCGCGCCTGCTCGCCGAGCTCCCCGCATCCGATCGGCACGCGCTCGAACGGATCCTGCGCGACTGGCTCGTGCGGGTCGAGGGACCCGTCGACTGACGTCGCGTATCACCGGGGCCGCGTGGCCCTCCTCGCAAGTAGCGGACGCACGCCCGCCGACGGCTCGACACTCGGCCGCCGCTCACGAGAGGAAGCCCCGATCATGACCACGACGACACCCGCCAAGCGCCGAGCGGCATCCCGCTCCCGCGCCGGGCACACCACGGCGGAGGCCGCACGCCCCGCCCCCGAAGCGCAGCAGGACGAGGCGGAGACACTCGCCACGACGGGCGCCCCCAACCCCTACGCCCTCGCCTCGCTCGTCGCAGGGCGCCGCATCGACTGGGATGGCGCGACGGACGCCCGCGGCGTCCTCGAGGACGTCTTCGACCTGCCCTACACCGAGATCATCGGCTCGGCCGAGTCGCCCCTGTTCTACGGCAGCACCTTCCGCGGCGGGCGGGCGACGCGCAAGCGCCCGGCGGCCCCGCCCACCCGCGGCGCCGACGACACCGACGACCGCGAGGACACCACGCCCGACGTCTCCCGCGCGCGGACCCTCGCGGACATCCTCGCGGCGCTCGGCCAGAAGAGCCCGGCCGACGTGCCCGTGCGCGGCGCCACCCTCACGCGCGACGGCGTCTTCGCCGAGATCGGGCGCACGGGCGACACGGCGAGCCGCTACGCGAAGCTGTTCGACCTCCGCGTGCTCGACGTGCTGTTCCCGCGGGAGCCCGGATACCACCCGCCGGGGTTCAGCTGGCAGGACACCGGCCGCTTCTACAACGAGACGACCGAGTTCTTCGACCCCGTGCAGGGGCAGGTGGCGGACTGCTACTTCATCGCCGCGATGTCGTCGGTCGCGTGGGCGAAGCCCTTCACGATCGCCGACCGCACCCGGGCGACGGCCGCCGCCCAGGACTCCTTCACCCACCAGGTGAGCTTCTTCGGCGGCAGCGGCGGCTACGGCTCGGGCGGCTGGGGCGCCGTGGAGGTGTCCGACCGCGTGCTCGTCGCATCCGGGGGCAGCACCTCGTACTACGCGCACTCCTCCGAAGGGGGCGAGATCTGGCCCGCCGTGTACGAGAAGGCGTTCGCGAAGTGGCGCTTCGGCACGGGCGACGACTTCCCCAGCATCCCGGATCTCGCGTGGGGCGACACGGTCGCCGCCTGCGTGTCGCTCACGGGCGGCAGCGGCTACTACCGCGGCCACTCGGGCATGACGGACGCGCAGCTGCTGACGCTCGTCAAGGCCCACAGCTCGGGCGGGCGCACGACGACGCCGATGGTGTGCTGGTCGTACGGGGCGGGCTCGCCGGAGGCGATCCGCGCCGCGAACGAGGCGGGGGTCGTGGCCTCCCACGCCTACTCGGTGCTCGGATGGATGCGCCGCTACGAGTGGGTGCCCCGCCTGCGCCTCGAGGTGGAGATCCCGCGCGTGATCCCCGAGTGGCACCTGCCGGGGCCCGACCCCGTGCTGGTGCGCGACCTCGTGGCGGGCGCGACGCTCGACGAGCTCACCCGGGTGCGGGTGGACCTGCCGAGCGAGGTGTTCCAGCGCTACGAGCTGCGGCCCGTGGACTACGTCATCGTGCGCAACCCGTGGGGCTCGACCCCCGGCACGGGCCCCTCCACCACGACGGGCGACTTCCGCGCGCGCGACGTGAGCTGGTGGCGCGACGTGCCCCTCGGCGCGAACGGCGTGTTCGCGATGGAGGTGGGCGCGTTCCGCCGGTACTTCGCCGGCACGGGCGGCGCCGACTGACCCGCGGCTCGGCGCCGATGGCGTCCTCACCACCGGCGCCGAGCCGCCTCCGAGAGAACTCGCAGAAAAATAACGCTTTGATAACTAGACAGCGTTACCTTCTCGTTATACATTCAGAGAGCTTGATTCGTTTGCTGTGGCGAACCAAGCGGAATGTGATTGCAGGACACTCTTGGTGCAAGGGAGAAGGCCGGCCGCTCGCCTCTGCGGCCGGCCTTCAATCACGTTCGGGCGGGTGTCGCGACCGCCTCTTCCCGGCGGGCACGCGCCCGGCGGATCGCCTTCTCGAGCTCGACGCCGAGCGGCACGACCGCCGCGAGCGCGAGGCTGATCAGCCACTCGATGCCCGACAGCCCCGTCGTGCCGACGAGCCGCTGCAGGAAGCCGAGCTCGACCGCCATCACCGTGACCGCGGCACCGATCGCGAGCCACTTCACCGCGCCGAGGACGGGCGCCTGGAACCCCGAGAGCGGATCGCGGCGGATCGCCAGCCCGCCGAACAAGGCACCGAAGCCCAGCACGACGAACGCCATCGTCATGGGCGCGTTCGGCGCATCCGAGCGGAGCGCACCGGGCCAGAGCAGCAGGGGTGTGAGGGCCGTCGCGAACATGAGCGAGCCGTAGAGCACCCACCGCGCCACGGCCGACGGGCGGGCGATCGTCTCGCGCGGGTCGCGCGGCGGGCGCGACATGATGTCGGCCGGAACGGGGTCGAGCATGATCGCGACGACCGGGAACATCGTCGTGAAGAAGTTGAGGAACAGCACCATCACGGGCGTGAGCGGCACCCCGTCGTTGATGCCCGCGATGCTCGCCACGAGGAACAGCAGCACGAGCGCGAACAGCAACGACATCTGGAAGCGCACGTAGTTGACGATCTTGTCGTAGATGGCGCGCCCGAGACGGATCGCGGTGACGAGCGTGCCGAAGTTGTCGTCGGTGAGGATGACGTTGCCCGCCTGCTTCGTGACCTCGCTGCCGGAGCCCATGGCGACCCCGACGTCCGCCTGCTTGAGCGCCGCCGCGTCGTTGACCGCGTCGCCCGTCATCGCGACGATGTCACCGCGCTGCTGCATGAGCCGCGCGAGGCGGAGCTTGTCCTCCGGGGTGACCCGCCCGAAGACGTGGAGCTCGGGGAGCGCGGCGGTGAGCTCCTCGTCGTTCATCGCGTGGAGCTCCGCCCCACTCAGCGCGCCGGGCGCGAGGCCCAGCTCGCGGCCGATCGCCGCGGCCGTGACCGCGTGGTCGCCCGTGATCATCCGCACCTCGATCCCCGCCTCGCGTGCGATGCGCACCGCCTCCACCGAGGAGGGGCGCAACGGGTCGATGATGCCGACGAGCCCCGCCAGCACGAGACCGTCCACCGCCGCCATCGGGTCGGCGACCACCTCCTCCTCTCGACCCGAGAGGTCGCGGAAGGCGAACGCCAGCACCCGCAGGCCCTCCTCCGAGAGCTCGCGGCCGGTCTCCTCGATGCGCTCGCGCAGCTCGTCGAGCGGCACGACCCCCTCGTCCGACAGGGCCCGGTCGCAGCGGGCGAGCACGACGTCGAGGCCGCCCTTGACCACCTCGAGGAAGCGCATCTCGCCCCCGAGCGGCGCGTGGTGGAAGGTCGCCATGAACTTGTACGCGGAGTCGAACGGCACCTCGGCGACGCGCGGGTACTCGCGGCGGGTGAGGGCGGCATCCGCGCCGAGCTTCGCGGCGAGCACGACGAGCGCCGCCTCCGTGGGGTCGCCCACGACGACCCCGTCGTCCGAGACCGTGGCGTCGCTGCAGAGGGCGAGACCGTAGGCGAGCGGGGTGAACCCGGGCGTCTCCTCCCCCGCCGCGCCGCGCACCTCGCCCGCCTTCTCGTACCCGGTGCCGCTCACCGTGAACGACCGGCCCGCGTAGAAGAGCGACCGCACCGTCATCTGGTTGAGGGTCAGGGTGCCGGTCTTGTCGGAGTTGATGGCGCTCGTCGAGCCGAGCGTCTCCACATCCGTGAGCGTCTTGACGACCGCGCGATGCGTCGCGAGCTGCTGCGAGCCCTGCGCGAGCATGCTCTGCACGAAGGTCGGCAGGCCCGTCGGGATGGCGGAGATCGCCATCGAGATCCCGAGCAGCACGACGGAGGCCGCCGGCTGGCCGCGCAGCAGACCGATGACCACGATGACCGCGACGGCGCCCCAGGCGATGAACCCGAGGACGCGCGTGAGGGCGCCGAGCTCGCGCTGCAGGGGAGACTTCGCCGGCACGACGGCGGACAGCATCGAGGCGATCCGGCCCATCTGCGTGTCCATGCCCGTCTCGGTGACGACCATGGTGGCCGTGCCGCGCGTCACCTGCGTGTTCTGGAAGGCGAGGTTGATGCGGTCGCCGAGGGCGACGTCCTCGCCCTCGAGCGGGGCGGCATCCTTCGCGATCGGGGCGCTCTCGCCCGTGAGCGCGGCCTCCTGGGTCTCGAGGGTCGCGGTGCGCAGCAGGCGGCCGTCGGCGGGCACGAGGTCGCCGGCCTCGAGCGACACGATGTCGCCCGGCACGAGCTCGCTCGCCGGGATCTCCAGCAGGGTGCCGCCGCGCGTCACCCGCGCACGCGGCACCTGCAGCTCGGCGAGGGCGCTGACGGAGGCCTGGGCCTTGAGCTCCTGGCGCGTGCCGAGCACGACGTTGAGCACCACGAGCACCCCGACGAGAACGCCGACCGAGAGCTGCCCGATGACGATCGAGACGACCGACACCGCCACGAGCATGATGTTCATGGGGTCGACGAGCTGCTTGGCCCCGAGCTGCCAGACGGATGGCTGCGGGCTCGCCGCGATGAGGTTCGGGCCGTGCTCGGCGAGCCGCTCAGCGGCGACGGCTGCGCTGAGACCGTCGTCGGCATCCGAGTCGAGGGCCGCGACGGCATCCTGCGCCGCGAGCGCGTGCCAGGAGCGGGCGGTGGTGGCGTCGGACATGGGTTTCCCTTCCCTCGGCACCGGTCAGCCTATTGGAGGGGCATGCACTGCCTAGAGTGTTGCTCGTGACCGATCGCACGGATGCCGTCGACGCCTGGGAGTCGCTCTACCGCGCCCAGGTCGCCGTGCTGCGCCAGCTGGTCGCCGAGCTGCCCGACGACGAGGTCAACTTCACCGAGTACGACGTGCTCTTCAACCTGTACCGGCAGCCCGACCGCGCCCTGCGCATCCGCGACCTCAACCGGCACCTGCTGCTGAGCCAGCCGAGCGTGAGCCGCCTGCTCGACCGGCTCGCGGCACGCGACCTCGTCGTCAAGCGGCGGGACCCGGTCGACGCGCGTGGCACGATCGTGGCGCTCACCGAGCACGGCGTCGAGGTGTTCCGGCGGGTGGGGGCGCAGCACGCGCGCTCGATCATCGCCCGGATGTCGGTGCTGAGCCGCGAGGAGCAGCGGCAGCTCTCGGCGCTCGCCGACAAGCTGCGCGCGGGCGCCGCACCCGGCTGACGCCCCCGCCACCTTCCGCGAGTAGTCGTGTTTCCGCCCCAAGATGCACGATCTGGGCCGGAAAGACGACTACTCGCGGGACGGGCGCACTAGACGGGGCGGCCGCCGATGACGGTCACGGCACAGGCCGCGACGAAGACTCCGGCCTCCGCGGCGGCGATCGGATCACCGGTGCGCACCCAGGCCTCGAGGAAACCGGCGGTGAAGGCGTCACCCGCACCCGTCGGGTCGACCATCCGGGCCGCGGGGGCGGGCACGTGGACCGGCTCGCGCCCCTCGGCGACGACGAGGACGCCCTCCGAGCCGAGCGTCATCGCCACGAGCGGGAAGCGCCCGCCCAGGATGCGCGCCGCCTCCTCGGGATCGTCGGAACCGGCGAGCAGCAGTGCTTCGGCGCGGTTCGGGAACAGGATCGTGGCGCCCTGGATCGCCTCGCAGAACGCGGCGACGCCGAAGTCGGCGATGTAGCCGGTCGAGCCGGGGTTGACCGACACCGGAACCCCGGCGGCGGCCGCGCGCTCGAGCAGCTCCCGGGTGCGCGCGGCACCGAAGCCGTCGAGCACCGAGTACCCGCTCACGTGCAGCACCGCCGCCCCCGCGAGCAGCGCATCCGTCACCGCGCCGATCCGCAGGGCACCGTTCGCCCCACGCTCGGTCAGCATCGAGCGCACCTCGCCATCGACGATGATGATGATCGTGCCCGTCGGGATGCCCACCTCCACCTGGAGGTGGGGCTCGACCCCAGCCTCGCGGAACTCCAGCCGGTGCGCGGCCGCGTCGTGCGCGCCGACGGCCCCCACGAAGTCGACCGCGGCACCGCGCGAGGCGAGCCAGACCGCCGTGTTCGCGGCGGAGCCGCCCGGACGCGGGCGGATGCTCGCGGGCGTGTCGGTGTCGGGCCGCACGGGGACGCGCGGTACCGCGACGATGTCGTTGATGACGTCGCCGACGACGACGATCCGGCCGCCCGTCACGGGCGGGCCGCGGTCCGCGACCAGGCCGTCGCGACCTCCGCCGCGACGCGCACGTTGTTGCGGGCGAGGTCGAGGTTGACCTCGAGGCTGCGGCCGCCCGAGGCCTCGACGATGTAGCCCAGGAGGAACGGCGTGACGGCCTTGCCGCGCACCCCGGCCTCCTCGGCGGCGGCGAACGCGGTCGCGAGCACGCGGTCGTGCTCGGCCGGGTCCCACTGCTGCTCGAGGGGGATGGGGTTGGCGAGCACGATGCCGCTCGTCGAGCCGAAGGCGTCGCGCGCGGCCATGACCACGGCCACCTCCTCGGCGGTGTCCACCTTCCAGTCGAGCTCGAATCCGGACTCGCGCAGCCAGAACGCCGGGAACGCAGTGGTGCCGTACCCGATGACGGGGACGCTGAGGGTCTCGAGCCGCTCGAGGGTCGCGGGGATGTCGAGCACGCTCTTCACACCCGCGGAGACCACCGTGACGGGCGAGCTCGCGAGCGTCGTGAGGTCGGCCGACTCGTCGAAGGTCTCGGACGCACCGCGGTGCACGCCACCGAGGCCGCCCGTCGCGAAGACCCGGACACCGGCGCGGCCCGCGAGGTACGCCGTCGCCGCGACCGTGGTGGCGCCGGAGCGGCCGAGCGCCGCGAGGATCGGCAGGTCGCGCACGGAGGCCTTCGCGAGCTCCTCCTCCGCGATGCGGCGCACGCCGTCGGCATCCAGCCCGATCTGCGGCACACCGTCGAGCACCGCGATCGTCGCTGGCGTGACGCCCCGCGACCGCAGGATCTCCTCGAACTCGACCGCGGCCTCCAGGTTGCGGGGGCGCGGGAGGCCGTGGCTGATGATGGTCGACTCGAGGGCGACGACGGGGCGGCCGTCGGCGAGCGCGTCGGCGACCTCGGAGGAGAGCTGGAAGGCGGTCATCCCTCCACGGTAACCCCGCGGGCGCGCTGCGGACGCCGCCCCGCGGCACCGCCCGGCGCTTCCCCCCGTCACCTCGTTCTGGTAGACATCAGATGTCGCGACGCGAAGGAGGCTCATGTCCGCTCGGATCCCGCGCGCGCTCCCGACCGCTCCGCTCGCGCTCGCCATGGTCGCGCTCGTCGCGTCGCTCTGCGGATGCTCGTCGTCCCCCACCGACAGCGGAAGCCCGACACCCGAGCTCGCGCTCTCCGCACCGCCGCTCCAGGGGGTCGGCCCGACCGGGTTCCCGGGGGCCGCATTCCCCATCCCCGCCGGGGCGCGCTCCGTCGTCGTGGAGTTCGCCTGCGACGGGGGAGGCGACTTCGCGGTCGAGCTCGGCGACCCCATGATGCTCGGGCAGGCACCGCTCGAGGGCGGCTGCGACGGAACCTCGCCGCTCGCCTGGCCGGTCTCGGAGCGCACCGGCGGCACGTTGAACGTGCACGTCCCCGACGGAGTCGCCTGGACCGCCACACCCGCGTTCTCGTCCGACGAGTTCGCGGCGGATGCCGCACTGACCGCCGACTGCGCCGCCCTCTCGCCCCTGATCAGCGCCCTCTACAACGCGGAGGCCGGCTACCAGCAGTCGCAGTTGAGCCTCGACGAGTGGAGCGCCCGGATGGCCACGGTGACCGGCGGGCTGGACGCCTTCGCCACGTCCTCGGAGTCGGCGCTCGACGCCCCAGGCGCCGCCCTGCGGGCGCTGGTCGCCGATCCGGCACTCGTCCCCGGCACGTTCATCACGTCGAGGACCGACCCGCTGATCGAGATCCGCCGCGCGTGCAACACCAACCAGTCGCCCCTCGTGCTGATGGGCGAGTTCGGCGGATAGCGGCCGCTACGACACCGTGGCGCGGCGGGGGCTCGGAACCACCGCGGGCACCACCTTGCCGGGGTTGAAATTGTCGCCCGGGTCGACCGCACCGAACAGCCCGCGCATCACCGCGACGCCCTCCGGGGAGATGTCCTGCTCGATCCAGGGCGAGTGCTCGAGGCCCACCCCGTGGTGGTGGGAGATGGTGCCGCCGTGGTCGACGAAGGCCTGCTGGATGGCGCCCTTCACGACGTCGTAGTCGGCGAGCATGTCGTCGCCCGCGACGAAGGCGAAGGTGAAGTAGAGGCACGCACCCGAGTGGTACGAGTGGGAGAGGTGGCACATGATCCACCCCTTCCTGCCGATCTCGTCGTAGGCGCGGTTCGCCGCCGCGACGACCCCGTTGTAGAGCGGCAGCAGCTTCGACCACGGCGCCGCCGTCTCCGACACGTCGCCCGCCGCGCCCCGGTCGAGCAGGAAGTCGCGCAGGTACGGGGTGTCGAACTTCTTCTGGTCGTAGAGCACGCCGGGCCCGGTGCCGACGCCCATGCCGCCGTGCTGCTTGACGATCGCGCCCACGAGCTTCTTCTGCCGCGCGACGTGCTGCGGCGAGCCCTCGAAGCCGATGAACGAGAGGCAGATGTCCTCGAGGGTCCAGCCCTTCGACCGCATGATCGACGGCAGCACCTTCTCGGCGAGCAGCGCATCCATCCCGTGGCGCTCCTTGCTCGTCGCCATCGAGAAGCCCGTCTCGCGGGAGTCGGAGACGCGCGTGATGATGGGGCTCGCATCCGACTCGGAGATCGCCTGCATCGTGGCGAGACCCGCCTCCCAGTTCGGGAAGAAGTACGCCTGGATCTCGCGCAGCGCCGGCACGCGGTGCACCTGCGCGGTGATCTCGGTGATGACGCCGAGGCGCCCCTCCGAGCCGACGATCATCTCGCGCACGCTCGGGCCGGTGGACGCCGAGGGGATGGCGGGGATCACGAGCACCCCGTCGCGGTCCTCCTGCGACGGCCGCACGACGCGGATGCCGCGCACGATCTGCGCGATGTCGCCGTACTTGTCCGACTGCATGCCGGATGAGCGGGTGGCGGCCCAGCCGCCGATCGTCGAGTGGGTGAAGCTGTCGGGGAAGTGCCCGATCGTCCACCCCTGCGCCTTGAGCTGCGCCTCCAGGTGCGGGCCGAGGGCGCCGGCCTGGATGCGGGCGAGGCCCGAGTCGGCGTCGATGTCGAGCACGCGGTTCATGCGGCCCATGTCGAGCGAGATCACCGTGCGGCTCTCCCCCGCGAGCGGCTCGAGCGATCCGGCGATGTTGCTGCCCCCGCCGAACGGGATGACGACGGCGTCCTCGGCGACCGCGGCGTCCACGACTTTCTGCACCTCGGCCTCATCCGCCGGGTACACCACCACGTCGACGGCGCGCTCGATGCGGCCGGTGCGGATGCGGACCAGGTCGCGCAGGCTCTTGCCGTAGCTGTGCACGACACGCTCCATGGCATCCGTCGTGACGAAGTCCTCCCCGACGACGCCGGCGAGCGCCGCCAGGAAGGCGGGGGTCGCGACGGGGTCGGCGAGGTCGAGCTCGTCGAAGGCGGGTTGCTCGGCCTTCCCGGCCGTCGCGAGGTCGAGCCCGACCGCGTTCAGCACGAAGGGCGCGAAGCCGGGCTTGTCCTCGTGGTGGAACCCGACGCCCTCGACGCCCCAGCCCCACCACTTCATGTGCTCGACGTCGGTCACGGTCTCTCTCCTTCGGGCGACGGGTGCGCATCCGGCTCCGGGCTGCCGGGTGACGCGCTCAGGATACGGGGTGCGTAGGCCTCGTGCAGGCGCACGATCTCGGCGCGCACGCGGGCGGTGAAGGCGGCGGAGGTCTCCCCCTCCTCGGCGCGCATCGGCTCGCCGAAGACGACGCCGACGGGCAGCCGTCCGGGCTTGGGCCAGCTGCTGCCGCGCGGATGCGCCCGGCCGGCCCCGATGAGCGCGATCGGCACGATGGGCGCCTCGGTGGCGATCGCGAGGGATGCGGCGCCCGGCTTGAAGTGCCCCATCTCGCCCGTCTTCGAGCGCGTGCCCTCGGGGAAGACGAGCAGCGGGACGCCGCGCTCGAGCAGGGACCTCGCCGACACGCTGCGCGGGTTCACGCCGCCCCGGTCGACGGGGAACGCGTTGAAGAACAGCGCGGTGAGCCCGCGGCGCCACCACACGTCGAAGAAGTAGTCGGCGGCGGCACCCGCGGCGAGGTAGCGGGCGTGCTTGCGCGGCAGCGCGCCGAGGATGAGCGGGGCGTCGAGGTGGCTCGAGTGGTTGGCGACCGCGACGAACGCCTTCGGCAGTTCGCGCAGCTTGCGGCGGCCCACGACGGTCACCTTGACGGTCGACCACGCGACCGGCTTCAGGATGCCCCTCTGGGCGACGAAGCGGGCGGCGGCCTGGCCCTTCGAGGTGAAGCGGTCACGGCGCGGGGTCGGGCGGTCCGCGGCGGTCGTCACCATGCAGCCAGGCTAGTCCTGGTGGATTCCGCGCGGGTCACGGAGCGCCTGGCCACGCATCCGCCGACACCGTATATTCGTATACATGACCGAGATCCGAGAGATGCGGCTCGCCGCGGGGCTGACCCAGGCGGAACTGGCGGCACGTGCGGGCACAGCGCGCCCCAACATCGCCGCGTACGAGTCCGGCGCGAAGATGCCCTCGCCCGAGGTACGAGCCCGGCTGATCGCCGCGATGCGCCCCACTCCTTCCGAGGCGCTCCGAGGTCACGAGGCCGAGGTCCTGGAGATCGCCGAGCGAAACGGCGCAACCCGCGTGCGCGTATTCGGCTCGACCGCCAAGGGGTACGACACCACGGACTCCGACCTCGACCTGCTCGTCGACCCCGGCCCGACCACTTCGTTGTTCGAGCTGTTCCAGTTGGAGGAGGAAGTCGCAGAACTGCTGGGGGTCCAGGTCCAGGTGGTGTCGGCGCGGACCGCATCCGACGAGATGCTCGCATCCGCGATCGAGCTGCTCCCGATGACCGCAGCATGAACCCAGACCCGCGAGCGGCCGGCCGCGCCTCCCGCACCGAGACGAACCTCGCCGCGATCGAACGCCACCTCGCCGAATGCGTCGATCTGGCCGGCCGCGGTCGCGCCGCGTTCCTCGGACCGGACTTCGTGAACCGCTACGCGGCGTTCGCGACGCTCATTCAGATCGGCAACGCCACGAAAGACCTGCCCGACGAGTTCCGCGCGGCGCATCCGGAGGTGAACTGGCGCGCTCTCGCGGGCACTCGCGACCGGGTGGGCCACATCTACGGCGACACGATCGACTGGGATGTGCTCTGGAACACCATCGAGCACGATGTGCCGCCAGTGCTCGACGCGGTGCGTCGCATCCTCGCGGAGAGCCACTGACGCCCTCTCAACGGCTGCACGCCGCGCGGACGGTCGCCCCCCCCGACGGCGGGGGCTACGGCTGGTCGCGGTGGCGGGAGCTCGAGATCTTGCGCGACACCCAGCGCACGGTGCGCGGCGGGAGGTGGCGCAGCCACCACGTGAGGAAGCGGTAGCGCAGGGTCGGGATGGAGACCGCGCGCCCGCGCTCCGCATCCCTCAGGCACGCCGCCACGAGGTCGTCGGCCGACAGCCAGAGCCACGACGGGATCGACGACTTGCGGATCGCGGCGCGGTCGTGGAACTCGGTGTGCACCCAGCCGGGCAGGAGCGCCGTCACGGTGACCCCGGTTCCGGCGAGCGCGTTCGAGAGGCTCTCGCTGTAGACCCGCATCCAGGCCTTGATCGCGGAGTAGAGGCCCATCGAGAGGTAGCCGGCGACGCTCGCGACGTTGACGATCGTGCCGTGGCCGCGCTCGCGCATCCCGGGCACGGCCGCGGCGGAGAGCACGAGCGGGGTCTGCATCATCACCTGGACGGCGTCGGCCGCCTCCGCGAGGTCGGGGTCGGCGAGGCGGCTCTTCATGCCGTAGCCCGCGTTGTTCACGAGCAGCTCGATCGGATGCGCGGCGTCGGCGAGCCGCTCCGCAACCCGGGCGACGTCGGCGGGGTCTCCGAGGTCGGCCGCGATCACCTCCACCTCGCGGCCCGTGGCGCGCAGCTCGGCCGCGACCTCCTCCAGCCGCGCGGCGGTGCGCGCGACGAGCACGAGGTCGTAGCCGCGGGCGGCGAGCGCACGGGCGAAGGCGGCGCCGATGCCGGCCGTGCCGCCGGTCACGAGAGCGATGGGCATGCGCCCACCCTACGGTCGCGGGGCGCGCCCGGAGAATCGTGCGAGATGGCGGTCATCGGAGGCCATGGCGACCATTCGGCAGGACCGGCGCAGCCTGCGACGCGACGAGCAGCGGGGGCGCCAAGAGAATACGTCGTGCGATACGGTCGTCTGCGGGCGCGCCCACGCCTCCGCCCACGCCCGCGCCCGCCGCAGGAAGGCCCTCCACAGCTATGTCCCCCCGAGCCACGACGACCACCGGGTCGTTCGACGTGCGGGAGTTCGCGGCCACCGCGCGCGGCAGCCACCGCGCCGAGATCGACGGCGAGGCGATCGCCCGCGCGGGTCTCGCACCGGACGCCGTGCACCTCATCCGGGTGCTGCGCGACCTCGAGCGCGGCACGCTCGACCGGATGCGCAACCTGCTCGTCACGGCGACCCACAAGGATGCGCGGGTCACCGCGTTCCTCGCGACGTGGGCGTTCGAGAAGTACTGGGTGGCGGATGCGCTCGACGCCGTGCTCGGGGCGGTGGGCGCCGACACGGCCCCGCTTGCGGGACCGCTGCGGCGCAGCGCCGCGGAGCGCGCCGAGCGCCGCGGACCCATCCGCCGGGCCCTCGCCGGCAACATCGCCGGCGCCGACATCGTCGCCGGGCACGTCGCGACGGGTCTCGTCGACGAGCTCATCACGAACGCCGCGTACCGGCGGCTCGGCGAGGCCGCATCCGTGCTGTCGTCGCTCGTCGCGACCCTCATCGCCGTGAAGGACCGGCACGTCGCGTTCCTCGCCGAGGAGGCGGAGCACAAGCTCGCGGCCTCCACGCGGGCCGTGCGCCTCGCGCGCAAGGCCATCGCCCAGGCGGCATGGCCGATCGGCGCGACCGAGATCCCCGCCGCCGACCGCAGCTTCTTCGAGGCGTTCGTGTTCGGCGACGCCGAGGGCCGCGCCGCGGCGGAGGCGATCGGCGCCCGGCTCGCCGCCCTGCCCGGCCTCGGCCAGGCGCAGGGCTCCTCCCTGGTCGCGAGGCTCGTGCCGTGACCCCGAAGCGCGCGGTGACCGAGCTCGGCGACGCCCACGTCTTCCTCACGGGCGGCACCGGCTTCGTGGGGCAGGCCGTGCTCGAACGGCTGCTGTCGTCGCATCCCGGCACCACGATCTCGCTCCTCGTGCGCACCAAGGGCTCGGCGGGCGGCGACGACCGCCTCCGCACCCTGCTGCGCAAGCCCGTGTTCCGCGCCTGGCGCGAGGCGGTTGGCGACGCGGGGGTCGAGGATGCCGTCGCCCGCCGCATCCGCATCGTCGAGGGCGGTCTCGGCTCGGTTCCCGAGCTGCCCGGCGACATCGACGTCGTCATCCACTCCGCCTCGACCGTCTCCTTCGACCCGCCCATCGACCAGGCGTTCGACACCAACGTCGGCGGCGCGATCGGCCTCTACGAGGCGCTGCGCGCGTCCGGGTCCACCCCGCACGTCGTGCACGTGTCCACCTGCTACGTCGGCGGCCTGCGCAAGGGCGTCGTGCCGGAGGCACGGCTCGGGCACGATGTCGACTGGCGGGCCGAGTACGCGGCGGCGAGGTCGGCGCGCGAGCGCGTCGAGATGCTGTCGCGGCAGCCCGCGCAGCTGCGCGAGTTCATGGACCGCGCCCGCGCCGAGCACGGCAAGGAGGGGCCGCAGTCGGTGGCCCGCGCGAGCGAGGAGGCCCGCGTCGCGTGGGTCACGAGCGCACTCGTCGACGCCGGCCGCACACGCGCCGAGTCGCTCGGCTGGACCGACGTCTACACGCTCACCAAGGCCTTCGCGGAGCGCGCGGCGGAGGAGCTGTGGGCCGGCGCCGGCGGCTCGCTCTCGGTCGTGCGACCCGCGATCATCGAGTCGGCGCTCGCGCACCCCTTCCCCGGCTGGATCGACGGCTTCAAGGTGGCCGACCCGCTCATCCTCGCCTACGGTCGCGGGCTGCTGCCCGAGTTCCCGGGCCTGCCCGACAGCGTGCTCGACCTCATCCCGGTCGACTACGTCGTCAACGCCATCCTGGCCGCCGCCGCCAACCCGCCGGAGGGCGAGCCCGAGTACTTCCACGTGAGTTCGGGCGCCTCCAACCCCCTGCCGTTCCACCGGATGTACGAGAACGTCAAGGAGTACTTCAGCGCCAACCCGATGCCGTCGCCCGGCGGCGGCGACATCCAGGTGCCCACCTGGCGCTTCCCCGGCGGCCGGAAGGTGGAGCGCGCCCTGCAGCGCGCCCGCGTCCGGCTCGAGCGACGCGAGCGGCAGCTCTCGCGCGGCCGCTCGACGGCCCGCACCCGCGCGCAGCTCACCGAGCTCGCCACCAGGCGCAGCGACCTGGAGACGCTCGAGAACTTCGCCGAGCTCTATCGCGCCTACGTGCAGACCGAGATCATCTTCGACGACACCAACACGCGCGCCCTGCACGCCGCCATCCCGAAGAAGCTGCAGGCCGACCGCGGCTTCGACATCGCGGCGATCGACTGGGAGGACTACCTCCAGCGCGTGCACTTCCCCGCGATCACGACCCTCACGCGCGCCTTCTCCCGCCGCCCCGAGGCCACCTCGACCGAGGGGCGCCCCGCGAAGCAGCTTCCCGAGCGCACGGATGTCGTGGCCGTGTTCGACCTCGAGGGCACCGTCGTCGACACCAACCTCGTCGAGCAGTACCTGTGGGTGCGGCGGGCCGGATGGGGCTGGACGGCGTGGCCGGCATCCGTCGTCTCGATCCTCGCCCGGCTGCCCGGCTACCTGCGCGCCGAGCGACGCGACCGGGGCGAGTTCATCCGCACCTTCCTGCGGCGCTACGAGGGGATGTCGGAGGCGCGCCTTCGGAAGACCGTGCGGGGCGGCTACGCCGACACCATGCTCGGGCACACGGCGACCGCCGCGCTCGAGCGGGCTGCCGCGCACCGCGCCGCCGGGCACCGCACGGTGCTCGTCACGGGCTCCATCGGCACCCTCGCCGAGCCCGTCGCGGCGGCCTTCGACGAGGTCGTCGCGGGCGCGATGCACGTCAAGGACGGCCAGCTCACCGGCTACCTCGCGCGACCTCCCCTCGTCGACGAGGCCCGGGCCAACTGGCTGCGGCTCTACGCGGAGCGCGGCGGCTACGACCTGTCGGCGTCCTACGGCTACGGCGACAGCCACGCCGACCTCGTCTGGCTCGAGCTCGTGGGTCACCCGCACGCCGTCAACCCCGACAGCCGCCTGGCCCGGGAGGCGGGGCGCCGGAGGTGGCGGATCGACACCTGGCGGAGCGGATCGCGTTCAGCGAACCGTGCTTTGATGGCCCCAGGCACCGCATCCCCCACCCCCGAGGAAGGAGCGGACGGCTCCCGCTGACGCCGCCCGGACAGCCATGGCATTCGACATCGACAAGTACACGACGAACTCGGCTGCCGTCGGCTGGTCGGACCTCGACTTCGACGTCTTCGACGAGCATCCGCTGCCCGAGAACACCCTGCGCACCCTGCGCTACATGTGCGACATCGAGTACCACACGACCTGCTACCTGCGCGACCTGCTGACGACGCCCTCGCACAACGAGCCCGAGGTGGGCGCATTCATGACGATGTGGAACCGCGAGGAGTTCTGGCACGGTGAGGCGCTCGCCGCCGTGCTCGCGAAGCACGGCATCACGGTCGACTACGACGTGCTGAAGGCCACCCGGCTGAAGCTCGGCTGGAAGGACCGCCTCGACCCCATCAAGCAGTCGATCATGGGCGGGCTCGTCGGCAACGACTTCGTGGCCGTGCACATGTCGTGGGGCGCCGCCAACGAGTGGTCCGCGAACGCCGCCTACCTGCGCATGGCCGAGCTCGAGGGCAACCCCGTGCTGGCCGAGCTGCTGAAGCGGATCGCGAAGCAGGAGACCCGGCACGTCGCGTTCTACGCCTCGCAGGCGCGCGACCGGCTCAAGGACTCGAAGAAGGCGCAGAAGCTCACGCGCTTCGCGCTGTCGAAGTTCTGGGGACCGGTCGGCTCGGGCGTGCAGGACGACGCCGAGGTGACGCACGTCATGAACCACCTCTTCGCCGGCCCCGACGGTCGCAAGCTCGTGCGCGACGTCGACTCGCACATCGCCAAGCTCCCCGGGATGGAGGGCCTCACGATCGTCGAGGACTCGCTCGAGAGACGCGGCATCGCGGCGTGATCCCGGCACGGCTGCGCACGGCGGGCCTGTGGCTCGACGTCGCCGTCTACCTCGTGCTGCCGCTCGTCGGCCTGTTCGCGTGGGGCTGGGACTGGCGCCCCATCGTGCTGCTGTACTGGCTCGAGAACATCACGATCGGCGGGGTCGTGTTCATCTCGCTCGTGCGGCGCGCCCGCGGCGGGGAGGGCGTCCAGGCGGGGTTCCCCGCGGCGTTCTTCCTCATGCACTACGGCATCTTCACCTTCGTGCACGGGGTGTTCGTGATCGTCATGATCAACCTCGTGCCGGTCATGACCGACACCCCGGCGGCGCCGTTCAACCCGTGGTGGCTGCTGCTCGCCTGGCTCATCACCACGCTCATCCAGTGGTGGCTCGCGCTGCGGGCGAACCCACCGCGCATCGACGGGATCGCGAAAGCCTACGGACGCGTGATCGTGCTGCACCTCGTGATCCTCGGCGCGGTGTGGCTCATCGCCGCGTTCGGGCTGCCGTCGATCGTGGCCGTCGCGCTCGTGGTGCTGCACGCCGTCATCGACGTCATCGGCCTCGTCGTCACCTCGCGGATGGCGAGCGGCCGCTACCGCTGGGAGCAGACCGGCGCGGGCCAGTGGGCGCTGCGCCGCATCCCGGAGACGCCGGAGCCCTGAGACCCCGGCGACCCCGTCACTCGGGCTCGTCCTCCGCGGGTGGGATGGGCGTGTCGCCCTCCGCCTCGACGATGTCCATGAGGGTCTCCCGGTCGGAGGTGCCCTGCCCGGTGAGGCTGTTCTCGATGTCGTCGGACTGGCCGCTGTTCACCACGTCCCAGGTCTCGGCGGAGCCGCCGGACTGGTTGCCGCTTGCATTCGTTCCCATGCACCGAGTCTCCGCCTGACGCCGCCGGGCGTCGAGGGGTTGACGTCGTGGCACGATGAGTGCATGACCGCACCGCGCCCGTCGACCAAGGAGTCGATCCGGGCGGCCGCCGCGCGGCTCTTCCCGCTGCACGGCTACACCGGCACCTCGGTGCGCGACATCGCGGCGGCGGCCGGGGTCGACGCGGCCCTCGTCATCCGGCACTTCGGGTCGAAGGAGGAGCTGTTCCTCGAGATCATGCAGCTCTCCGACGAGGCGCAGCCCCTGCTCGACGGGCCCCTCGACGAGCTCGGCGAGCACTTCATCGACTACGTGCTGACCACCGGCGACGAGGTGCGGGGCGTGTTCCTCGCCCTCATCCGCGCGAGCGACTCGGACGGGGTCGCACCGCGCCTGCGGGAGATGCACGACGCCGCGTTCGTCGCGCCCCTGCGGTCGCGGCTCGAGGGGCCGGATGCCGAGCTGCGGTCGCGCCTCGCGGCCGCGCTCGTCGGCGGCCTGCTCTACAGCCTGTGGGTGGTGGGCGACGAGCAACTGCTCGCCGCCGACCGCGCCGAGGTCGTGCGCCGCTACGGCGCGCTGCTGCAGGCCCTCATCACGCCGTGACCTCATCCGCCGAGTGGTCGGTTCCCGGCCTCACAGGCCAGAAATGAGCCCAGAGACCGACCCCTCACGTGCGGGTGGGGCGAGCTACTGGACGGACCAGCCTCCGTCGGACGCCAGGATCTGGCCCGTCACGTTCGTGGCGTCGTCGCTCAGCAGCCAGGTGATGGATGCCGCGAGCTGATCGGGCATCGCGACAGGCGGCAGCGTCGTGAGCAGCGCGCCGATCCGCTCCTGGCCGAGCTCGGAGGCGAAGCTCGCCTCGATGTTGGTCGCGGTGCCGCCGGGGGCGACGGCGTTGACGCGGATGCTCTTGCCCGCGTACATGAACGCCGTCGACTTGGTCATGCCCACGACGGCGTGCTTCGACGTCGTGTAGGCGAGGCCCGCGGCCGAGCCGCGGAGGGCGGCCTCCGACGCGACGTTCACGATCGACCCGCTGCCCGCCTCGAGCATGAGCGGCAGCACCGCGCGGGTGAGCTTGAACATGCCCGTCACGTTGACGGTCATCACCCGTTCCCAGACGGCGTCGCTCACCTCGTGCAGCGGGGTCATGTCGTCCATGATCCCGGCGACGTTCGCGAGGGCGTCGACCCGGCCGCCCGCGGCGGCGACGATGGCGGCGATCGAGTCGGGGTTCGTGATGTCGCCGGCGACGACGGTCACGTCGTTGCCCGCGAGCTCCGCGGCGAACTCGTCGAGCCGGGGCTGGGAGACGTCGACGGCGATGACCTTGCCGCCCTCGCGCGCGACGCGGGATGCGGTGGCCCTGCCGATGCCGGAACCCGCGCCCGTCACGATGACGGTCTTGCCGGCGAAGCGGCCCGGCGTGATCCGCTCGACCCACTCGGCGGGGGCGTCGTCGTCGGTCGCATCGTCCTCGACGGGGGCGACCCCTCCGTTCACCTTGGCGACCATCTCGTCGACCATCGCCTGCGGGAACTGGCCCTTGCTGAGCTGCACGAGGCGCTGCAGCGGGAACAGGCGCACGGGCGCGAGGGCCTTCTCGTCCTGCCCGCCCTGCGCGAGCAGCTCGCGGAGGAGCGGACCTCCGACGGGGTGCTTGAGCCACTCGCCCACCGACGACTTCCCGGTGAGCGGCTTGTCCTTGGCCATGATGACGCATCCTTTCCGTGCGACCTCGCCGTCGGGGTCGTCACGTCCAGTGTGCGCCGGGGCGGCCGAAGGTGTCAACACTGTTGACATCTTCGTGGCGAAGTCTCAGGCCGCCGCGTACCTCAGAAATGCAGGAGCCTCGCCGCGGCCACCCCCGGAACTCCGGATGCGGCGCCGCGGGGGACGAGGATCTCCTGCATTTCTGAGGTGGTCAGGCGGCGACGAGCGCCTCCCGCAGGCCGTCGAGCATCCGCTCGAGCACCTCCGCATCCGAGCCCACCGCGTCGAGCTCGACGACGCGGCCGCGGTAGTGCGTCAGGAGTTCATCCTCCGCGGGCGTCGCCGGACTCGGACCGTCGAGGTGCAGGGCGACGTCGAGCTCGGCGGCCCGCGACCGCAGGAACGCATCGAGGGCACGCGCCTCGGCGACGGATGACGGGAAGCCGTCGAGCACGAAGCCCGCGGTGTGCGCGCCGAGCATCCGCTCGAAGGACGCCGACTCCCCCACCGCGGGGGCGAGATAGGCGACGCCCAGCCGCTCGGCGAGCATCCGGCCGCGGGCCGCCGTCTCGGGGCGCGACGCCCCGACGAGCAGGATGCGCATCAGGCGGCCCTCCCCGCGGACGTCGCGACCGGGCCGGTCGCGAGAGCGGACAGCGCCGCGTTCACCTCGGGCTCCACGAGGAAGCGCGAGTAGGCCTCGATGGTGAGGAAGGTCGGGAACTCCTCGCCGAGCGCGAGCCCGCGCACGAGCTCGCCCGCGTCGTCGAAACGGCCCTCGGGTGTTCGGCGCGCCGCGAGCTCGGACTCGAGCAGTCGCTCGACCACCTCGCCCGTCACGCGCGTCCCCTCGCGGGTCACGACACCCTGCCGGATCCACTGCCACAGCTGCGAGCGGCTGATCTCGGCGGTCGCCGCGTCCTCCATGAGGTCGTCGATCGCCGCGGCACCGACACCGCGCAACCACGACTCGAGGTAGCGGAGTGCGATCGACACGTTCGCGGCGACCCCGGCATCCGTCACCTCGCCGTCGATGCGGAGGTCGACGAGCTCGCGCGCCTCGACATGCACGTCGTCGCGCAGACGGTCGAGCTGGTTCGGCCGGTCGCCGAGCACGGCGTCGAACTCGGCGCGCGCCGTTCCGATGAGGTCGGGATGCGCCACCCAGGTGCCGTCGAACCCGTCGCCCGCCTCGCGCCGCTTGTCGGCTGCGACCTGTTCGAGCGCGCGGGCCGTCACCTCCGGGTCGCGGCGGTTCGGGATGAACGCGCTCATTCCGCCGATGGCATGCGCGCCCCGCTTGTGGCAGGTGGCGACGAGCAGCTCGGTGTAGGCGCGCATGAACGGCACGGTCATGGTGATCTTCGCGCGGTCGGGGAGGGTGAAGGCCGCCCCGCGCCCGCGGAAGTTCTTGATGATCGAGAAGATGTAGTCCCAGCGGCCGGCGTTGAGGCCCGCGCAGTGGTCGCGCAGCTCGTAGAGGATCTCCTCCATCTCGAACGCAGCCGGGATCGTCTCGATCAGCACCGTGGCGCGGATCGTGCCGTGCGGGATGCCGAGCAGCTCCTCGGTCGCCGTGAACACCTCGTCCCACAGTCGCGCCTCCAGGTGCGACTCGAGCTTCGGCAGGTAGAAGTACGGACCGCTGCCCCGGGCGATCAACTCATGCGCGTTGTGGAATGCGTAGAGCCCGAAGTCGACGAGCGAGGCGGATGCCGGACCGCTCTGGCCGGGTGCGTCCGTGTACCGCAGGTGCTTCTCGACGAGGTGCCAGCCGCGCGGCCGGAACACGATCGTCGGGGTCTCGGCGCCGAGGCGGTACTCCTTGCCCTCGGGGCTCGTGAAGTCGATCCGCCGCCGGATCGCGTCGGAGAGGTTGAGCTGCCCGCCCACGACGTTCGCCCAGGTGGGGCTCATCGCGTCCTCGTGGTCGGCGAGCCACACCTTCGCGCCCGAGTTCATGGCGTTGACGGTCATCTTGCGGTCGGTCGGGCCGGTGATCTCGACGCGGCGGTCCTCGAGGCCGGGACCGGCGCCCGCGACCCGCCAGCTCGCGTCCTCGCGGATCTCGCGGGTCTCGGGCAGGAAGCGCAGGTCGCGTCCGTTCTCGATCGCGCGACGGCGCTCCATCCGGGTCGCCAGGATCTCGTGGCGGCGCCCGACGAAGCGGTCGTGCAGGCGGGTGAGGAAGCGCAGCGCCTCCGGGGTGAGGATCTCGTCGAAGCGCTCGCCCTGCGGGCCGAGCACCTCCATCCGTGCGTTCATGGTCTCGTCTTCCTGGAAGCTCAGTGGAACTGGTCGGACTCGGTGCTGCCCACGAGGGCGAGCGTGGCCGAGTCGGGGTTGAGGGCGGTGGCGATCCGGTCGAAGTAGCCGGTGCCCACCTCGCGCTGGTGCTTCGTGGCCGTGTAGCCCGACGCCTCCGAGGCGAACTCCGCCTCCTGCAGCTCGACGTACGCCGTCATGTGGCGCTGCGAGTAGTCCTTCGCGAGCTCGAACATCCCGTGGTTGAGGGAGTGGAATCCGGCGAGGGTGATGAACTGGAAGGCGTAGCCCATCGCACTCAGTTCGCGCTGGAAGGTCGCGATCTGGGCGTCGTCGAGGTGGCGCTTCCAGTTGAAGCTCGGGGAGCAGTTGTAGGCGAGCTTCTGGTCCGGGAACTCCGAGTGGATCGACTCCGCGAAACGCCGCGCGAGCTCGAGGTCGGGCTCGGCGGATTCCACCCAGAGCAGGTCGGCGTAGGGCGCGTAGGCGTGCCCGCGGGCGATGACCGGCTCGATGCCGTTCTGCACCTCGTAGAAGCCCTCGGCGGTGCGGTCGCCCGTCACGAAGCGGGCGTCGCGCTCGTCGTGGTCGCTCGTGAGCAGGGTCGCGGCGAGCGCGTCGGTGCGGGCGATGATGACGGTCGGGGTACCCGCGACATCCGCGGCCAGGCGCGCCGCGTTGAGGGTGCGGATGTGCTGGCTCGTCGGCACGAGCACCTTGCCCCCCATGTGCCCGCACTTCTTCTCGGAGGCCAGCTGGTCCTCCCAGTGCACGCCGGCGGCGCCCGCCTGGATCATCTGGTGCATGAGCTCGTAGGCGTTGAGCGGGCCGCCGAAGCCCGCCTCCGCGTCGGCGACGATGGGGGTCATCCAGTCCCTTGTCGTGGTGCCCGTCTCGGCGAACTCGATCTGCGCGGCGCGCTGCAGGGCGTTGTTGATGCGGCGCACGACGGCCGGCACCGAGTTGGCCGGGTAGAGGCTCTGGTCGGGGTAGGTCTGCCCGGAGAGGTTCGCGTCGGCGGCGACCTGCCAGCCGGAGAGGTAGATGGCCTCGAGCCCGGCGCGCACCTGCTGCACGGCCTGGTTGCCGGTGAGGGCGCCGAGCGCGGCGATCCAGTGCTCGGGGTTCTCGGAGTTCGCCTGCACCGACTCCCACAGCCGCTCGGCTCCGCGGCGGGCGAGCGTCGCCTCCTCGCGAACCGGCCCGCGGAGGGCGACGACGTCCTCCGCGGTGTAGTCGCGACGGATGCCGCTCCAGCGCGGGTCGGCGGCCCACTCGGCCTCCAGCTCGGCTGCGGTCTGGGTCTGGTCGCCGGGGCGGGCGGGGGTCGTGCTCATGGTCGGTTCCTTCCGGATCGGTCCGCGGATGCGGTGCGTGTCTCGATCGTGCGCCCCGCACAAGAGAGTTTTCGCGCCCAATAGATCCGAAATATCCCGGTTTTTCTCTTGAGCGGAAGAAGCGGCTCTGTCACCATCGACCCATGGGCTCCGCAGCCGACGAGACGTTCCACGATGAGGACGTGCTCGACTCCCTGACCGTCGGACGCCGCATCCGGCAGCTCCGCCTCGACCGCGGCATGACGCTCGAGGCGCTCGCGACCGCCATGGGCCGCGCCATCTCGCAGGTGTCGCTCATCGAGAACGGCAAGCGCGAGCTCAAGCTCGGCGAGCTGCAGCGGCTCGCCCGCATCCTCGGCACGAGCGTCGACGAGCTGCTGACCCAGGAGCCGCCGTCACGCCGCGCGGCGCTCGAGATCGCGCTCGAGCGGGCGCAGCGCGGCCCGCTGTTCCAGAGCCTCGGCCTCGAGCCGCTGCCGATCCGCAAGAGCCTCAGCGACGACGCGATCGAGACGATCCTCGCCCTGCACGACGAGCTCGGCCGCCTGCACCGCGAGCGCGCCGCCACCCCCGAGGAGGCCCGCCGCGCCAACGCCGAGCTGCGCCGCGAGCAGCGCAGCCGCGGCAACCACTTCCCCGAGCTCGAGGCGACCGCGGCCGAGCTGCTGGCCGCGGTCGGGCATGAGGGCGGCCCGCTGTCGCAGCGTGTCGCATCCGAGCTCGCCCGCCACCTGGGCTTCACGCTGCACTACGTCGCCGACCTGCCGCCCACGACGCGCTCGGTCACCGACCACGCCAACGGCCGCATCTACCTGCCCGTGCGGCAGACCTCCGACCCGCGCAGCGCCCTCCTGCAGGCGCTCGCCGCGCACGTGCTCGGCAAGCAGGAGCCGCGCGACTACGCCGAGCTGCTGCAGCAGCGGGTCGAGACGAACTACCTCGCGGGCGCCCTGCTCATCCCCGAGGCGAGCGCCGTCGAGTTCCTCACCGCGGCGAAGGCCAAGCGCGAGCTCTCCGTCGAGGACCTGCGCGACGCCTTCGCGGTGTCGTACGAGACGGCGGCGCACCGCTTCACGAACCTCGCGACCGAGCACCTCGGCATCCCCGTGCACTTCCTCAAGGTGCACGAGTCGGGCGCCATCTCGAAGGCGTACGAGAACGACGGCGCCCTGTTCCCCACGGATGCACTGGGCGCGGTCGAGGGACAGGTCGTGTGCCGCTACTGGTCGGCGCGGCAGGTGTTCGACGTGGAGGACCGCTTCAGCCCGTACCACCAGTACACGGACAAGCCGAACGGCACCTACTGGTGCACCTCGGCGATCCAGTCGACCGGCAACGGCGCGTTCTCGGTGAGCGTCGGCACGCCGTTCGTGCACGTCAAGTGGTTCCGCGGGCGCGACACGGCGGTGCGGCGCGCATCCACCTGCCCGGACCCCGCCTGCTGCCGGAAGCCTCCCGCCGAGCTCGCGGAACGCTGGCAGGACGCCGCCTGGCCGAGCGCGCGCCTGCACTCCTCCCTGCTCGCCGCGATGCCGACCGGCACCTTCACGGGCGTCGACCTCACCGAGGTGTACGAGTTCCTCGACGCGCACGCGCCCGAGTAGGCCTCCGGCCTCCGTTCGGGAGGACGACGCGCCGGTAGGAGCGCCGAGGTCAGGCCGGATGCGGCGTGTCGTCCTCCCGAACGGAATCGGACGCGGGTTCGGGCTCCTGCTGATCGCCCGTGGCCCCGTCCGCCTGGCGCCGGCGCCGCCTCTCGCGGTCGCGCTCGCGCGCGGTCAGCTCGCCGGGCTCGACGTAGGTGCGGCCCGCCCGGCGGTCCTTCTCGTGCGGCATCAGAACGCCTGGCCGCCCACGGTGCGACCCGGCTCGACCCCCTCGTCGGGGGCGAGCGGCGCCGGCTCGTCGGGCGTGATGTCCGGGCCCGTCGGGGCGCCGTCCGGCGCGCCCGGCACCGGGCCGTCGGGGGCCGCGGGCGGGGGTGCGATCGACGCCTCCGCGTCGTCGAGCACGATCGTGCGGTCCGGCTCCGACAGCGCGCCGTCGGTCGTCGGCATCCGCTGGCCGTCGAACTGGCCGTCGGGCGCATCCGGCTCGTCGGTCTCCGCGACGGGGTCCCCCTCGGGCGCCGCGGGGGCGTCCGTGGTCTCCACGAGGCGCCCGTCCGGGCCGAGGTCGGTGTCGGCGACCGCCGTGTGATGCGGATGCCCGATGACGTAGCCCTCCTCGTCGAAGTGCTGGGGGGTGACGTCGGTGCTCTCGTCGAGCGCGTGGTCCTGGATCCTGCGGGTGTCGCTCATCGTCGACTCCTCTCCGATACCAGTGCACGCCTGCATCGTCCGTCGCGCAACAGGGGTGACTTCCGCGGGGTGCGGGGTTACCATCCCGCGATGTGCGTCCCGGTCGCCGGTGACCGGCGCCCGGCATATAGACCGGCGAGCGCGATGTCGAGGTAGAGCTCGCCCTCACCCGGAGCGCCGAGGCGTGCCGCGTACTCGATGCCGCAGACGAGGTGCAGCAGGCGCTCGAGAGTGAGGTCCTCCCGCACCACCCCCGCGTCCCGAGCGCGAGCCAGTACTCGCTCTGCAGCGCCCATGACCTCCGCGCGGACGCCGGCGAGTTCGGGGATCTCGGAAGCGTCGGCGAGCAGAACCGTCTGAAGGCCGGCGTCCGCGAGCTGGAGGCTGAGCCCGCCGCGAACGAGGGCCGCGAGCGCCCGCTCGGGGTCCGGCTCGCGCTCGGCGGTGCGAGCGAGGTCGCGGAGTTTCTCGACGGCTCCCTCTGCGAGCGCGGCGACAAGCGCCTCGATATTGGAGAAGTGCCGGTACACGGTTCCGACGCCGAGGCCGGCCCGACGCGCCACATCGTTGAGCTTGAGGTCGGTGATCGCGCATTCCCGTGCGGCATCGAGGATGCGGGCACGGTTGCGGGCGGCGTCGGAGCGTACGGAGGCCATGCGGAAATCGTAGCGAAACGGATTTCAATTCCGTTTCCTGCTAGCGTTAAACGGATGGTTCATCCGCTTTAGGAGGAGACCATGGACTGGAACCCGCAGCGACTGCCCGATCAGACGGGGCGCACGATCGTGGTGACGGGCTCGACCGCCGGCATCGGCTACTTCGCTGCCGAACAGCTCGCGGGGGCAGGGGCGGAGGTCGTGCTCGCCGGCCGTTCGGCGGCGCGCATAGACGCCGCAGCGCACGCTATCCGCGCACGGCATCCGCGCGCGGGGCTCGCGTCCGTCATCGTGGACCTCGCCTCGCTGGACTCGGTCGCCCGCGCCGCCGAGACGCTCGCCCGACGCGACCGCGTGGACGGTCTGCTGCTCAATGGCGGCGCCATGGCGCGATGGACGAGCCGCACCGACGACGGCCTGCCGCTGACCCTCGCCACTCATGTCGTCGCGAACGTGGGCCTGATCGTGCCCCTCCTTCCGGCTCTCGCGAGGAGCGGCACCCCCGAACGGGCGAGCCGCATCGTGCACGTGTCCTCCGGTTTCGTCGACCGTGCGCCCCGGCTCGCTCTGCGGGAACCGCTGCGGACACCGCGACTCGGCGTGCGCGCCTATACGCACGCGAAGGCTCTCACGGAGCTGCTCGCGTTCGAGCTCGACGCACGCCTTCGCGAGAACGGGCTGCCCATCAGCTCGCTCGTGAGCCGCCCGGGCGTGGGCGTCGACGCGAGGACCCCCGAGCGCGCCGGGGTGCACGACGCCACCACCCCGCATCGCCGCAACCCCTACACACCGTGGGCGCAGGGCAAGGATGCGGCCGCATGGTCGGCAGTGCGCGCCCTGACCGACCCGGCGGCTCGCGGCGGTGAGCTCTACGCCCCGGTCGGCGGCATCGCGGGACCCCCGGTGCGCGTCGAGCCGCCCGCGCACACGGCCCGCCCGGAAGCCGAGGTCGCCGCCGAGTCCTGGGCCCGGATCGCGGAACTCGCCCGCGTCGACGATCCGCTCACACCGGCATCCGGAGCACTGAGCGGGGACTGATCTCCCTACGCCGACGATATGCGCCCGCTCGTAGCATCGGAGCATGCGCGTGCTGGTGGTGGAGGACGAGCCCCTCATGGCGGAGGCGATCCGAGACGGGCTCCGGCTCGAGGCGATCGCCTCCGACCTCGCGGGCGACGGCGACACCGCGCTCGAGCTCCTCGCGATCAACAGCTACGACGTCGCGGTGCTCGACCGCGACATCCCCGGGCCCTCGGGCGACGAGATCGCCGCGCACATCGTCGCCTCCGGCAGCGGCATCCCGATCCTCATGCTGACGGCCGCCGACCGGCTCGACGACAAGGCCTCGGGCTTCGAGCTGGGTGCCGACGACTACCTCACGAAGCCGTTCGAGCTGCGGGAGCTCGTGCTGCGCCTGCGCGCGCTCGACCGGCGCCGCGCCCACAGCCGTCCCCCGGTGCGCGAGCTCGCCGGCCTGCGGCTCGACCCGTTCCGCCGCGAGGTCTACCGCGACGGACGCTACGTGGCCCTCACCCGCAAGCAGTTCGCGGTGCTCGAGGTGCTCGTGGCGGCCGAGGGCGGCGTCATCAGCGCCGAGGAGCTGCTCGAGCGGGCCTGGGACGAGAACGCCGACCCGTTCACGAACGCGGTGCGCATCACCGTGTCGGCGCTGCGGAAGCGGCTCGGCGAGCCGTGGGCGATCGCGACCGTCCCGGGCGTCGGCTACCGCATCGACACCGGTCCGGATGCCGGCGGTCCGGACGCCGCCGATGGATAGGCCCCGCGGCACGAGCGTGCGGCTGCGCCTCACGCTCAGCTACGCCGGGATCGTCATGGCGGCCGGGGTGCTGCTGCTCGCGGTCGTCTGGCTGTTCCTGCTGCGCTACGTGCCGGCGAACGCCGTCTACTCCCGGCAGGGCGAGTTCTTCCCCGGGCGGATCGACCTCATCCGCGCGTTCGTCCCCGCGGCGGCGTGGGCGCTCGTCGCGCTGCTCGTGCTCGCGATCGGCGGCGGCTGGCTGCTCGCCGGACGGATGCTGGCGCCCCTGCGCCGGATCACCGACGCCACCCGGCTGGCCGGCCGCGGCTCGCTCTCGCACCGCATCCGCCTGACCGGCCGCGACGACGAGTTCCGCGAGCTGGCCGACAGCTTCGACGCGATGCTCGCCCGGCTCGAGGCCCAGCTCGCGGAGCAGCGGCGGTTCGCGGCGAACGCCTCCCACGAGCTGCGCACACCGCTCGCGATCACCCAGACGATGCTCGACGTGGCGCAGCACGACGAGCAGCACGACACCGAGGCGCTGCTCGAGCGGCTGCGGGCGGTCAACACACGAGCGATCGAGCTGACCGAGGCGCTGCTGCTGCTGAGCCGGGTCGAGCAGCGCTCCTTCGCGCGCGAGGAGGTCGACCTCTCGCTGCTCGTGGAGGAGGCCTTCGAGTCGCTGCTGCCGCTCGCGGAGGCCCGCGGCATCTCTCTCGTGGCCTCCGGCGTGCTGGCCCGCACCACGGGGTCCGCCGCGCTGCTCGCGCAGCTGACCGCCAACCTCGTGCACAACGCGATCGTGCACAACCTGCCCGAGGGCGGCATCGTGAACGCGACGACCGCGGAGGGGTCCGGATGGGCGGTCCTCACGGTGGAGAACACGGGCGAGCCGATCTCGCCGCACCTCATCCCGACGCTCACCGAGCCGTTCCAGCGCGGCACCGCGCGCGTGCGGAGCGACGACGCCGGGGTCGGCCTGGGGCTCGCGATCGTCGACAGCATCGTCGCGGCGCACGGGGGGCAGCTGACGCTCTTCGCGATCCCCGAGGGCGGCCTGCGCGCGACCGTGCACCTGCCCGCGGCGACGGCCTGAACTCAGCCCATCCCCACCGGCAGACCCGGCAGCCGGGGGAACGTGGTGACGACGAGCGCGACCGCCGCGAGCATGACCACGGTCCCGGCGGCGAGGAGGCCCGTCGCGAACGCCGAGGCTCGGGGGCTGCGGCGCACGATAAGGGCGATGAGGAAGCCCAGGAGGCCGCCGGTGGCGTTCGCGATGACGTCCGAGGTGTCGGTGCTGCCGACCGCGAGCACGAACTGGGTGAGCTCCATGGCGGCGCTCGCGAACGCGACCGTCCCGACGACGCGCAGCCACGACCAGTTCTGCGCGAGCATCCCGAGGTAGAGCCCGAACGGCACGAAGACCGCGATGTTCCCGGCGACCTCGCGCGGCTGGCTCGCGCCGTACCCCTCGGCGGCCACGAACGGCATCAGCTTGAGCCCGCGCATCCCGTCGTCGCCGACGAAGGGGGCGTGCAGCTTCCACAGCACGAGCCAGGTCAGCACCACGAGGTACACGGCGAACAGCAGCCCGAGCGCCGCGCGCGACCCGCGACCGCGGTCGGCATCGACGCGCGCGGGGCGCACCGCGACCGGCGCCGTCATCGCGCGACCCCCGGCAGCGCGAGGTCCACCAGCCGGTCGATCACCTCGGCGAGCGACAGACCGGCCGCTGCCATCATCCGCGGGTACCGGCTGTACGAGGTGAGGCCGGGCAGCGTGTTGACCTCGTTGAGCACGACGGTGCCGTCCGGCCGCAGGAAGAGGTCGACGCGGGCGAGCCCGCGGCAGCCGAGGGCCCGGTAGACGGTCTGCGCCGTCACCTGCACGAGCAGCTTCGACGCCTCCGAGATGTCGGCCGGCACGATGAAGGTGGAGTTCTCGGAGCCGGTCTCGGGGCTGGCCTCCTGGTGGATGCGGAAGAAGCCGCTCGTGAGGGCGACCCGGTCGAGCTCGCCGAGTGTGAGGCCGGTCTCGTCGCCGAGCACCGCGCAACCGATCTCGCTGCCGACCACCGCCTGCTCGACGAGCACGACCGTGTCGAACTCGCGGGCCGACTCGACGGCGTCCGCCAGCTGCTCGGGAGCGTCGACCCGGGTGACGCCGAAGGAGGAGCCGGAGCGGGCGGGCTTCACGAACACCGGATAGCCGAGGCTCGCGGGGTCGACGGTCTCGCCCGGCTCGACCCGGCGGAACTCGGGCGTCGCGACGCCGGCGGCGGCGGCGACGGCGTAGCTGAGCCCCTTGTCCATCGCGAGGCTCGAGGCCGCTACCCCGCAGCCGAGGTACGGGATGCCGCTGAGCTCGAGGAGGCCCTGGACGGTGCCGTCCTCGCCGAAGCGGCCGTGCAGCACGGGGAAGACGACGTCCAAGGGCACGGTCTCGCGGTCGCCGTCGAGGAGCTGCACGCCGCCGACCGTCGGATCCGGGGCGAGGAGAACGGGTCGGCCGCCACCGGCCTCCAGCTCGTCGGGCCCCGCGCAGAGCAGCCACCCGCCCGCCCGGGTGATCCCGATCCAGAACGGCTCGTACCGGTCGGGGTCGAGGGCCGCGGCCACCTCCCGTGCCGACTTGATGGAGACCGGATGCTCCTCGGAGCGACCCCCGAACAGCACCCCGATGCGGGTCCTAGTCATACTGCACACCCCTCTCGAATCGCAGGCAGTTGATGAGGCTGTTGACGACCGCCTCGGTGAGCGCGCGCTCCGTGAAGTAGGCGGAGTGCGGCGTGAGGACGACGCCGGGGTGACGGTGCAGCCGCAGCAGCTCCTCGTCGTCGACGGGGTTCGCCCGGCGGTCGGTGTAGAAGATGCCGTCCTCGCGCTCCAGCACGTCGAGCGCCGCGCCGGCCAACCGCCCGCTCTCGAGCGCGTCGAGCAGGGCGGAGGTGTCGACGAGCCCGCCGCGCGCGGTGTTGACGAGGCAGGCGCCTGGGCGCATCGCAGCGAGGGCGTCGCGGTCGATCAGGTGGTGGGTGCTCTCGTCGAGCGGCGCGTGCAGCGTCACGATGTCGCTCACCCGCAGCAGCTCGGCGAGGGGAACCCGCTCGACCCGCGCGGGGCCGCTGCGCCCGTGGGCGACGATGCGGCATCCGAACCCCCGCAGCCGGTCGATCACGGCCGAGCCGATGCGTCCGGTGCCGACCACGCCGACGGTCAGGTCGTGCAGCTCGCGTCCGCGCGCCTGCCCGAGCCGGTAGTCGTGGGCCTCGATGCGGGCGAGCGCCGCGCGCCCCTGCCGCAGCAGCACGAGGATGAGCATGAGCGTGTGGTCGGCGACGCTGTCGGGCGAGTAGAGCACGTTCTCCACGCGGATGCCGAGCTCGGCCGCGGTGTCGACGTCGACGTGGTCGAGGCCGACGCTGCGCGTCGAGATGTAGCGCACGCCGATGTCGCGGAGCGCCCTCAGCTGCGCGCCCTCGATGCGGAACTTGTGGCCGACGCTGATGCAGCGGCTCCCCGCGGCGAGTCCGACGGTGTCGACCGCGACCGGCGCGGCCGTGATGACGGGCGTGATGCCGAGGTACGGCGCCCGCGCCCGGAACACCGCCGCCTCGTCCGCGTCGCAGCCGAAAGCGGTGACCTCCATGCCGTCCAGTCAACGCAGGCGCGCGTCACCACCCCGTATGGGTTTTCGCATACGCGGGCGATACGGTCGCGGGCACGTTCAGCGCGTAAGGATCAGCGCCTCCCCCTGACCGCCTCCGCCGCAGAGCGCGACGGCGGCCGTGCCGGAGCCGCGCCGCGCGAGCTCGTGCACCGCGTGCACGACGAGCCGGGTTCCGCTCGCGCCGATCGGGTGCCCGAGCGCGATCGCGCCGCCGTGGATGTTGACCACCTCGTCGGCGAGGCCGAGTTCGACCTGGGACTGCACGACGACCGAGGCGAAGGCCTCGTTGATCTCGACGAGGTCGAGCTCCGCGGGGTCGATGCCCTGCCTGGCGCACGCGGCCGCGACCGCCCGGGCCGGCTGCGAGTGCAGCGAGTTGTCGGGGCCGGCGACCTGCCCGGCCGCCCCCACCGCGGCGAGCACCGGCCAGCCCTCGGCCTCGGCGCGGGACCGCGTGGTGAGCACCACGGCGGACGCGCCGTCCGAGATCGGCGAGGCGTTGCCCGCCGTGATGGTGCCGCCCTCGGCGAAGGCCGGCCGGAGGCCGGCGAGCGTCTCGACCGTGGTCTCCGGGCGGACGCCCTCGTCGGCGCTCACCACGACCGGCTCCCCCCTGCGTTGCGGGATCTCGACGGGCACGAGCTCCGCGTCGAAGACGCCCTCCCGCTGGGCCGTGGCGGCCCGCGCGTGCGAGCGGACCGCCACGGCATCCTGTGCCTCGCGCGTGATGCCGAGGCGTGCGTTGCCGCGCTCCGTGGAGGCGCCCATGCTCTCGCGGTCGAAGGCGTCACTGAGCCCGTCGTGCGCCAGATGGTCGAGCACCTCGACGCTGCCGTACGCCCAGCCCTCGCGCGAGCCCGGCAGCAGGTGCGGCGCACGCGTCATCGACTCCATGCCGGCGGCGACCACGACCTCCGCGTCGCCCGCGCGCAGCATCCGGGCCGCGTCGACGACGGCGGTCAGCCCCGAGAGGCAGACCTTGTTGACGGATGCCGCGTGCGCGTGCCAGCCGATGCCCGCGCCGATCGCGGCCTGGCGGGCGGGGTTCTGCCCCGCGCCGGCCTGCAGCACCTGCCCCACGAGCACCGCATCGACCGCGGATGCGGGGACACCGCCCCGCTCCAGCGCCCCGCGGATGGCGATCGAGCCGAGCTGCACGGCCGTGAGCGGCGCGAGCGCGCCCCGCAGCCGCCCCTGGGGAGTGCGGGCGGCCGAGATGACGACGACCTCCGCGACGTCGCTCATCCGGCCGCCCCCACGAGGTGCGAGACGGCGAGCGGGGGCTCGGTCGCGGCGACGACCTCCGCGACGCTCACCCCCGGCGCGGTCTCGACGAGCACGAGTCCGTCGGGGGTGACGTCGATGACGGCGAGGTCGGTGATGATGCGGTCCACGACGCTGCGGCCGGTGAGCGGCAGCGAGCACGCGTCCACGATCTTCGCCGAGCCGTCCTTCGCGACGTGCTCCATGAGCACGATCACGCGCGCCGCCCCGTGCACGAGATCCATGGCGCCGCCCGGACCCTTCACCATCTTCCCGGGGATCATCCAGTTCGCGAGGTCGCCCGTCGCCGACACCTGCATCGCCCCGAGGACGGCCGCGTCGATCTTGCCGCCGCGGATCATGCCGAAGCTCGTCGCCGAGTCGAAGAACGCGGCGCCCGGCAGCACCGTGACGGTCTCCTTGCCGGCGTTGATGAGGTCGGGGTCTACGGCGTCGTCCGTCGGGTACGGACCGACGCCGAGGATGCCGTTCTCCGACTGCAGCACGACCGTCACGCCGTCCGGCACGAAGTTCGGCACGAGGGTCGGCAGCCCGATGCCGAGGTTGACGTAGGAGCCGTCGGCCAGCTCGCGCGCCGCGCGGGCCGCCATCTCGTCGCGGGTGAGAGCCATGTCTACTTCCCTTCCGCCGCGGCGACCGTGCGCCGCTCGATGCGCTTCTCGATGTCGGGGCCCACCTCGACCACGCGGTGCACGAAGACCCCCGGCAGGTGGATCGCGTCGGGGTCGAGCTCGCCCGGCTCGACGAGCCGCTCGACCTGGGCGATGCAGACGCGCCCCGCCATCGCGGCGAGCGGGTTGAAGTTGCGCGCGGCCTTGTGGAAGACGAGGTTTCCGTGCCGGTCGCCGGCCGCGGCGTGCACGAGCGAGAAGTCGGTCGTGATGGCCTCCTCGAGCACGAACTCGCGGGGAACGCCGTCGACCTCGAAGACGCGCACGTCCTTCGGCGGCGAGGCGACGGCCACTCCCCCGGCGCCGTCGTAGCGGCGCGGCAGGCCGCCCTCGGCCACCTGCGTGCCGACGCCCGTCTGCGTGTAGAACGCCGCGATCCCCGAGCCCCCGGCGCGCAGCTTCTCGGCGAGCGTGCCCTGCGGGGTCAGCTCGAGCTCGAGCTCGCCCGAGAGGAATTGCCGCTCGAACTCCCTGTTCTCGCCCACGTACGAGGAGGTCATCTTGCGGATGCGCTGCGCTCGCAGCAGGATGCCGAGGCCCCAGTCGTCGACGCCGCAGTTGTTGGAGACGATGGAGAGCTCGCGCGTGCCCTGCGCGAGCAGCGCCTCGATGAGGGCGATGGGGTTGCCCGAGAGGCCGAAGCCTCCCACGGCGAGGGACGCCCCGTCGGGGATGTCGGCCACCGCCTCGGCCGCGCTCGCGATCCGCTTGTCGATCATCGTCGATCCTCCGCCGTCTGGTTCGGGTGCTGGGCCATCCTGCGCCGGACGTCCGATCCCGCGAAGCGCGGCCTTGCCATGTGGAACCGGATGCGCGTAGCGTCCACATCGTGGACGTTTCGGAGGCCATGGTGTCCACATCGGCGAGTGCCGGCGGCACCCAGGCGGTCGCGCGTGCGGCGCAGCTGCTCAAGCTCGTCGCCCGCACGGCCGACGGCGTGCGGGTCTCCGAGCTCGCCGCCGCGGCATCCCTCACCCGCCCCACCGTCCACCGGCTGCTCACGGCGCTCCGGCGCGAGGGGCTCGTCGACCGCGACGAGGAGACCGGGCTGTGGGTTCCCGGCCCCGAGCTCTACCTCATGGGCACGGCGGCCGCCGCCCGCTACGACGTCGCCGACCTCGCCCGCGACATCGTGCGCTCCCTCGCGGCCGTCACCGAGGAGAGCGCGTTCTTCTCGGTGCGCCAGGGGGATGAGACGGTGTGCCTCGTGCGGGAGGACGGGAGCTTCCCCATCCGCTCCTTCGTGCTCTCGGAGGGCGTGCGCTTCCCGCTCGGGGTCGCGTCGGCGGGGCTCGCGATCCTCGCGTTCCTGCCCCCCGCGGAGGTCGACGCCTACCTCGCCCGGCATCCGGAGCTGCCCGAGCGCTGGGGCGCCGCCCACGGCGAGAGGCGACTGCGCAACCGGCTCGCCGAGACACAGGAGCACGGCTACGCCCTCAACCCCGGCCTCATCGTCGAGGGCAGCTACGGCCTCGGCGCTGCGGTGTTCACGCGGGCCGGCCACCCGCAATGGGCGCTCAGCCTGACGGGGGTGCAGTTCCGCTTCACGCCGGAGCGCACCCGCAAGCTCGGCCGCATCCTCCTCTCCCACGCCCACCAGCTCACCGCCCGCATCGCCGCGAGCGGCCGCGGCGCCTGGCGGTGACTACTGCGCCCAGAGCTCGAGCGACTCCCACTCCTCCGGGAACCCCGCGTTCGCCAACGACCCCTGCGGCAGGTCAGGGAATGTCCGAAGATGCCGAATCAGCTCACGTTTCCAGTCCGCACCCCAAGGCGTGCGATCCAGGCACCAGACAAGGAAGGCGATCGGCGCGTAGACCTTCACCCTAGCCACGCCATCGAGGTCGGCTAGATGATCCAGTCGGGGAATCTCGCCCTCCCGCGGCCTGCTGGCGATGGTGATGAGAGTTCGGTTCCATAGCCGCGCGTGATGCGCACAGAAGTTCCTCACGCCGTTCAGTGAATTGATCCACGATTCGAATGCTCGGGGCCGCGCCAGTCCAAAATCGCCGGCGATCTGGCGGCGCAGGTCGGTCGGGAGGCCATGGATCAGCCTGACCGCTTGGCCGAACTCGAGGATCTCGATGGCCGTCCAAATCGGGAGGCGGCTCTCGTATTTGTGCTCGAACCACTTGACGAACGCCTCGTTCTTGGACTCTCTCAGCCGCTTCTCGTATTTCTCGAGCCACTCGTCGTAGGGACTGGGCGACCCGTCGACGAACGCTTGCGCGAGCAGCTCAGGTCGGTGGTGAATGAACGGATCGATCATCCCCGCACGGTATGCGAGGGACGTCCGTAGGCTCATCTCGAACTGCTCGAGCCCGTCGAGAAGCAAGAGGCGCAGCCCGCGATCGAAGCGCCAGAGCGCAACGACCTGCTCGAAGGTAGATCCCTCGACATAGCTGTTCAACCGTTGATCGTGCCCGTCGGGACCTGCCTCATCGATCGGTCGGAAGGAGTGTAAATAGCCCGTCAGCCTGTAATACCCGATGTGACGAAGCAGTTCGGCCGCAGCCGCGACATCAGGAACATGCAGGCCACGCTCGATGAGCTTGCCGACCTGACGCTCATAGCTCAGGTGCGGTTTCGCGTACGGCTCGGGCATGCGCTTAATCAACCACAAAGAAAACCAGCCCGGGGCTCGAGCTAACTCGAGCCGGGCGGGCTGGTCGTGACACCTTCACGATAGCAAGCCCGTGCGACATCGGGCTAGTGATTACGTCGGCCGCGCATGGTCCGACATGACTCGCGAGACAATGCCGATGTGTCAAACGACTCCCGCCCCGCCATACTCCTCCTCATCGCGATCGGGGCGCTCACCGGGCTCGTCTCGGGGCTCTTCGGCGTGGGTGGCGGGGTCGTCATCGTGCCGGCGCTCGTCGCCGCGTTCCGCATGGACCAGCGGCGCGCCGCCGCGACCTCCCTCGTCGCCCTGCTCCCCATCTCGGTCGCCGGCACCGTCACCTATGCGATCAGCGGGCAGGTGCACTGGCTCGCCGCCCTGCTGCTCGCGGTCGGCAGCGTCGTCGGGTCGCCGATCGGCGTGCGGCTGCTGCACCGCATCTCGGACCGCGCGCTCCCGTGGATCTTCGTCGGCTTCATCGCCGTCGTCATCGTGTCGCTGCTGCTCTCGCCGCCCTCGCGCGACGGCGAGATCGTCCTCACCTGGTGGTCGGGGGCGGCGCTCGTCGGCATCGGCCTCGCTGCCGGCATCCTCTCCGGGCTCGTCGGGGTGGGCGGCGGGGTCGTCGCAGTGCCGGGTCTCGAGGTGCTGGTCGGCGCCGGCGACCTGCTCGCTCGCGGCACCTCGCTCGCCATGATGATCCCGACCACCGTCGCGGGCATCCTCACCCACCGCAAACGCCTCGACGTCGACCTGCGCTCGGGGCTCGTGCTGGGTGCGGCCGCGGTCGTCGTCACCCCGTTCGGCTCGTGGCTCGCGCACCTGCTGGACCCGCGCGCCGGCTCGATCCTGTTCGCCGTGTTCCTCGTCGCGGTGTGCGTCGTGGTCGTGCTGCGGGCGCGTCCGCCACGGCCGTAGCCGCGACGTGGACGGGGCCGCGTCCGGTGCGCGCGGGCGCCTCACGCGAGCCCCCGCGGCTACGCTCGCAGCATGCCCTTCGCGCTCGACGCCGCCCTCGCCGCGGCGGACGCGGCTGCCGGCACGGCATCCGCCGTCGCGCCGTTCGTGGTGCTCGCGTTCATGGCGGTGATCGCGGTCGCGGCCATCCTGTGGTCGCGCGCGCGGAGGCGGCGCGCGGGCGACCCCGCCGCGGAGAGCGCTCGGGGCGAGGAGGTGCGCGTGCTGTGGGGGCTGCACGTGCCCGGCACCCCGGTGCAGCGGATGGCGAAGTCGCTCGCCGTGGGCTTCATCGCGATCGACCCGGAGGAGACCTCCCAGCTCGTCCGCTCGACCGACGGCGGCGCCACCTGGCACGTCGTGCCCCGCGAGCAGTGGAGGGATGCGCCGGAGTAGCGCTCAGTCCGCCTGACCGGGTCGACTGCTGAGGTCGGGGCCGCCGTAGCTGCGGATCTTGTACTCCGTGGCTTCGAGGGCGAGGGTCAGCTCGCGCAGTTGCCGGGTGATCCGGTCGCGTTGGTCGAGCATGATGCGGCGTCGTTCCGCGATCGTCGTGTCACCCTGCTCGACGAGGCGGATGTAGCGTTTGAGGTCCTGCATCGTCATGCCGGAGACGCGCATCCGGGTGAGGAAGACGAGGCGGCGCAGGTCGCCGGCCGCATACTCGCGGTAGCCCGACCCGTTGCGCGCGGGACGCACGAGGCCCTCGTTCTCGTAGTAGCGGAGCGTGTGGGGCGAGAGCTTGACCAGGGCGGCCGCCTCCCGCACCCCCAGCGGCGGGTCGGACTCCTCGATCGTGGAGTCGTCCAACAGCTGGTGGAGAGCGTCGATCGTCGCCGCGGACGGCGCCTCCGGTGTCGTCAGGAGCTGCGCGATGAGGGCTTCCGTGGTCATGGTCGCATCGTACGTTCGTCAGAACGCGCGCCGGGAGGGGGCGGCGTCCGGGAAGTCCGCCGACTCGCCGACCTCCGCCCAGGCGCGCAGCTCCGTGAGGCTGTCCCGGTAGGCGGCGGCCAGGCTGCGCACCGCCTCGGCACCCACGGGGAGGCGCAACGGAGCGCTCGGCGCCTCCAGCACGCTCCGGATGACGTCCGCGGCGCGTGCGGGGTCGCCTTCCTGCACGCCGTCCGCGGCGCGCATCTCGGTGCGAACGGCGCCGAGCACCTCGTCGTACGCGGGGTTGCGGGCCGCGGCGCGCAGCACCGTGTCCGCGTTGAACTCCGTGCGGAAGCGGCTCGGCTCCACGATGAGCACACGGATACCCCACGAGCGGACCTCCCCGGCCAGCGCCTCCGACCACCCCTCGAGGGCGAACTTGCCCGCCGAGTAGCTGCCGACGGCGGGGAACGACCGGCGCCCGCCCTGGCTGCTCATCTGCACGATCCATCCGGAGCCCGCCTCGCGCATGGCGGGTAGCGCCGCCCTCACGTACGCGGCGGGACCGAACAGATGCTGGGCGAGCATGTCGCGCAGCTGCTCGTCGGTGACCTCCTCGGCGGCGCCCACCTGACCGACGCCGGCGTTGTTGACCAGCACGTCCACCCGCCCGAAGGCGCTCATCGCCTCCTCGACCACGGCGGCCGCCCGATCCGTGTCCCGAACGTCGTGCCGAATCGTGAGCAGGCGATCGCCGTAGCGTGCCCGAAGGTCGTCGAAGCGGTCGAGTCGCCGGGCCGTGCCGACGACCTGCTCGCCGGCCGACAGTGCGGCCTCCGCCAGGGACCGGCCGAGCCCGGAGGTCGCGCCGGTGATGATCCACGTTCTCGTGTTGCGTGCTGTTCTCATGGCCACGACGGTAGACATTCGAGCGCGCTCGAATGCAAACCCGGGTCGTCGGTGAAGCCGCCGACCGCCTCCGCCGCGCTGCTGAACCCCGGGCGCACCGCGGCGCGTGCGCGGTGCGGGAACCCGGCCTAGTCGCGCCGGCGGAACGTGAACGCGACGTGCAGCAGGGGGACGACGGATGCGGCCATGAGCACCCAGCCGAGCACCTCGTCCGCGCGCACCAGCAGCACCCCGGTGAACAGCATCGCCGCGAACACGATCGCGGAGATCAGCCGCGCCAGCATGCGCTCGAGGGAGGCGAGGCGCCGCTCCACCCCGGGCGCGCGCACCGCGAGCTGCCCACGGTCGATGCGGGTCGCCAGCTCGTCGAGCCGCTGCGGCAGGCGCGCGATCGTCGTGGCATAGCCGAGGGCCCGCTGCCCGAGCTCGCGGACGTCCAGGCGCGAGCCGCTCAGCACGGCACGTGCGAAGGGGTCAACCGCATCCCACATGTTGAAGTCGCGGTTGAGCGCGCTCGTGACGCCCGAGATGAGCGAGATCGTGCGGATGAGCAGCAGGAAGTTCTCGGGCAGCTGGAACGGCAGCGAGCGGATGGTGTCGCCGAACTGCCGCGCGAACGCCTCCAGCTCGCGTGGGTCGAGCTCCCGCAGCTCGGCCACGCCCATGCCGCCGAAGCGGTCGAACGATGCCGTCATCGCGCGCTCCAGCTCCTCGGTGTCCGCGCTCGGGAGCAGCACGCCGAGGCGCTCGAGGGAGGCGACGAGGGCGCGTCCGTCCCGGGCGACGACCGCGAGGATGAACTCGCGCAGCCGCGCGCGCAGGGCGCCTCCGATCTCGCCCATCATCCCGAAGTCGACGAAGGTGAGCCGCCAGCCCTCCCCCGTCCCCGGTGCGCCCGGCGTGACGAAGATGTTGCCCGGATGCGGGTCGGCGTGGAAGAAGCCCGCGACGAAGATCTGCTGGAAGGTCGCGCGGGCCAGCTCCTGCGCCACCTCCGCGGGGTCGATGCCGGCCGCGGTCAGGGCCGCGACATCGGTGATCTTGATGGCCGTCACGTCGGAGAGGGTGAGCACGCGGAGGGAAGTGCGGTCCCAGACGACGGCGGGCGCCTCGATCCGTGGGTCGTCCGCGAAGTCCGCGGCGAAGCGCTCGGCGTTGCCCGCCTCGTTCAGGTAGTCGATCTCGGCGAGGCTCGTGGTGGCGAACTCCTCCACGAGGGCGGGCGCGTCGACCCGCGACGACACGAGCCGCACCCGCGCGAGCCAGCGACCCACCCGCCGTAGCGCGGCGAGGTCGACGCCCACCACCTCCTCGATGCCGGGGCGCTGCACCTTGACGACGACGTCCTCGAATCCCACGTCGGCGGCGATCCCCGGGGAGAGGCGGGCGCGGTGCGCCTGACCGAGGGATGCCGCGGCGATCGGCACGGGCTCGAACGACGCGTACGCCACGTCGAGCGGGATGCCGAGCTCGGCCTCCGCCTGCACACGGATGCGGTCGAACGGCTCGGCGGCCACCTCGTCCTGCAGCCCCTCGAGCTCCTTCGTGATCTCGGGCGGCAGCACGTCCAGCCGGGAGGAGAGGAACTGGCCCACCTTGATCATGAGTCCGCCGAGCTCGACCGCGAGGCCGTGGAAGCGACGGGCGAGACGCTGGAGCCGCCGCGCCCGCCCCCGCTCGGCGAGGCCGGCCAGCCCGATGCGCGGCAGCACGAGCTCGAACCACCACGCCTGCACGAACGCGCGCGCCGCGAAGCGCATGATGCGGCGGTAGCGCGTGCGGAGGCCGCGCCCGTCCGCGGTCGCGGGCGGGCCGGCGCCCGGCTGCGGCATCCGCTCAGTCCTCGGCGAGGACCGCGTAGAGCCTGCGCCGCGCCTCGTCGATGATCGCGACGGCCCGCTCCGTCTGCTCGGGCGTGCCGTGCTGCGCCACCTGCCCCGCCGCCTGCGCGAGCGCCACGCCCGCCTTCGGCAGCGCGAGGTTGCGTTCGGCGCGGGCCCGCGCGGACTCCCCCACCTCGGGAGCCTCCGCCGCCTCGGCGGCCTCGCGCCCGGCATCCGTGAGCGCGTAGACCTTGCGCTCACCCGTCTGCTTCGCGCTCGCGAGCTTCTCGTCGACGAGCAGCTGCAGGTTCGGGTAGACGGTTCCGGCGCTCGGCGACCACGCCCCCTGCGTGCGCGCCTCGATGGCACGGATCACCTCGTAGCCGTTCTTCGGCCCGTCGAGCAGCTCGACGAGGATCGCGGCGCGGATGTCGCCCGGCCCCCCACGCCGCCCGATGCCGGCGGCGAAGGTCTCACGGATGCCGTCGACGGCCTCCCAGAGGTCGAACCCGTTCGGAGCTGATGCGCGCATGTCGGAATCCTCTCGGCGATGGGGTCAGGCTACGCCCCCGACCTGTGCCCGAGCCTGCGCCGAAGGCGGACCTCCCCGGCGCTGTCGATGCGCGCCCGGGAAGACGTACTTCGCGAGCGAGCACCCGGCGAGCGCGGCGAGCGCCGCGGCGCCCGCCACGGGCGGTCATCGAACGTGCTAGAGAGTCGCACCCGTGAGGTCGGGGATCACCATGGTCTTGACCGCGGTCGGGTCCGTCTTCGTTCGCATGAGCGCCTCATCGACGGCGTCGAGGCCATAGCGGCCCGTCACGAGGTCACCGACCTGGACTCGGCCCGAGGATATGAGCTGGATCGCGGTGGGCCAGGTGTTCACGTAACGGAACGTGCCGGTCAGCGTGATCTCGCGTTGCTGGATCATGGCGATCGGGACCTCGAGATCGAGATCGCCCATCCCGACGAGCACGGCTGCGCCGCCGGGGCGGATGGTCCCGAAAGCCTGCTGAACCGCTCTGGCGTTTCCCGACGCGTCGAGATAGACATCGAAGTAGCGGTCGAACATGCGGAGGTCGTCCGCCGCCGGGTCGAGCGCACGTGTCGCGCCGTGCCGCGCGACGACCTCCCGGCGCACGCGCACAGGATCGCTGACCACGATCTCCGTAGCCCCGAACGCACGGGCGGCTTCAGCGCACATCACACCGATCGGACCGGCACCGGTGATGAGCACCCGAGACCCGGCCTTGATGCCGGCCCGCCGGCAGGCGTGGACGGCGACCGACAGGGGCTCGACGAGCGCACCCTCCTCGTCGCTCATCGTGTCGGGAATCGGATAGGCGAAATCGTCGTCGATCACCACGTACTCCGCGAAGGATCCATCGGTCGGGTACGCACCGTACATCTGCATGTGAGGGCACAGATGCGACTGGCCGTGCTTGCAATACGAACACCGCCGACATGGCCGCTGAGGGTCGATGGCGACCCGCTCACCGACCCTCGCGGCGTCGACGCCGTCCCCGACCGCCGCGATCCTGCCGGCGGTCTCGTGTCCGAGAACGATGGGGCCTTCGACCACGATGTCCCCGACATTACCGGTCTCGAAGAAGTGGGTGTCGGAGCCGCAACAGCCGACCGCGGTGACGCGGACGAGCACCTGACCGGCACCGGGACGGGGTACGTCGCGGCGCTCCAGCCGGACGGTCTGCGGGGCGACGAGGACACTCGCCAGCATGGATGAAAGATCGGGCACTGCACTCTCCTTGGATTGGGTATCGACTTCTCGGCTGACCGCGCGGCGGCGTCAGTCTTCGACCTCGGTCAGCCACCAGCGGATCGAGATCACCTTCGGGTCGAGGCTGATCCGCTGCACCGCGGCCTCGAGGCCGCCGGTCGTCGCAGCGTCACTGCTCACCCCGGCGATCACCTTCATGCGCGACGCCTTCCCCGGTCGCACGTCGAGCGACCGCAGAACCAGTTCGCTGCGATCGATCGACTGCAGCATGAGCGCGCGCACGCGAGGCTCGTTCTTCTCCGTGGTCACCGCCTCGAAGGTGTAGTCGACGGGGGCGGGCTTGGCGTCGACGCCCGCCACACCCGCGTCTGCGCGGCTGTGGCGGCTGACCAGCCGGCTGATCGGTCGGAGGAAGGTGTTCGTGACCACGATCACCGCCGCGCCGATGACGGCGACGACGGTCATCCCGGCGCCGGCAAGCGAGCCCACCGCGGCCGCGCACCAGAGCGTGGCCGCCGTCGTGAGACCCCGGATGTTGAGCCCGTCCCTCAGGATGACTCCTGCTCCGAGGAAGCCGATGCCGGAGACGACCTGTGCGGCGACACGCGTCGGGTCCACCGTGTCCCGGGTGCCGAGACCGACCGCTCCGATGATCACGAAGAGCGCGGAGCCCACGGCGACGAGCGCGTTCGTGCGGATGCCCGCGGTTCGCAGTCGCCACTGGCGCTCGAGCCCGATCGCAGCTCCCAGCAACATCGCGAGGAGCAGGCGGGCGGCGAGATCCAGCAGAAGCGCGCCGTCAACCATGGCAGACCCCGGGAGGCATGGTCAGCGCAAGACCGATCGCGCCATGCGGGTCAGCGTGTGACGTCGCCCGCGCATGGCGATCGAGTAGGCGAGGATGCTCTCGGGCACTGCCGCTCCTGCGTAGCCTGCGTCCCCCAGGTGATGGATGTCGGCGCCCGCCATCTTCGCGGCGAGGGCGAGTCGGCGCATCGTCGCCTCGTCGGCGCCCTCCTGCGAGGTGCCGACCGTCGTCATGCTGAGCAGCCCCCGTGCGCGCGCGTGCGCCACGATTCCGTGGACCATCTCGAGGGTGACGCCAGGCACCGTGCCCGGCGTCGGCACGAGCAGGATGTCGGCGCCGGCTTCGGCGAACCTCTCGATGTCGTCGACACTCAGCGCGGCCTTGCCGTCGAACACCCCCGCCGCATGCATGCGGCCCGCCGCCAGCGCCACGCGATCGCCGACGCCCGCCGAGATCGTCCGCAGCGCCTCGGCGATCTTCTCGTTGGAGACTCCGGCTCCCGGATTCCCGGTGAGCACGATCATGTCGGCGCCCAGTGCGATCGCGCGTTCGGCGTTCTCGAGGGTTGCCGTCCGTCCCGGCGGGATGCGATGAGGGTCGCCGGACACCGGCGCGTATCGCTCGTCGGTCGGCTCGAGGTTGATCCCGACCGCCCTGCCCGTCAGCCGCTTGATCTCGCGGATGACGTCGCCCGGGGCGGTACCCTCCGGCAGCCCCTCCACGGACGGGGCGAGCACGTCGAAGAGGTTGAGGAGAATGATGTCCGCGCTCACCGACGCGACGAGTTCGGCGTTGCTGACCGAGACGAGCACAGGCTCGGTCGACACCGCGATCTCGCAGACCAGCGTGCGCCCCTCGCTCGCCCGGATGGCGTCGAGGAGTTCCGTCTTTCCGAACTCCGCGAGGTCGGAGGCGGAGCAGTCGAGCAGGCGGGGTGTCATACGGGGTCCTTCGTGATCGTGTTGGGTGGGGTCCACACGCCCGCGCGTTCACGGGCGGAACCGGTGGAGAACTCGGGGTCGTCGCGGGCGTCGGAGAGTCCGCTCTCCCAGAACGTCTGGGGGCCGTCGACGTCGACCGTCTGGTAGCGCCACTCGGCGCCATCCCAGTCGTAGACGCGCAGGGCCGCGGCACCGGGCCCGAGCCCCCCGGCGGTGAACTGCATGCACCCGGCCCCGATGGGCGCCATCGAGGTGAGGTGAACATGACCGCACAGGTACGCGATGACGGCCGGATGCGAGAGCACATCGGCGAGGCGGTCGACGACGCCATCGATGTACCCGCGTGCGCCGAACGGCTCGGAGCCGGAGATCGTCCGTGGCGAGACGACCGGATAGTGGCCGGCGACGACGACGGGACCGTGTGCCTCGCCGATCTCCCGCGCCAGTCGGTCGATCGCGCCGTCCGGGTCGCCCTCTCGGACTGCGATGCCCAGCACCGTGAGCCCGTCGATCCGGGCTTTCGTCACGGGGTCCCCGCCGAAGGCGGTCGCATAGCCGGTGGAGGCGAACGGCACGTCCTCGTAGCGCTCCATCACCGGAGACTCGCGCTCTCGGGCGGTGTTCGAACCGAGGTCGTGGTTGCCGGGAACGGCAACCCAGGGAACGCCGAGCGCATCAAGCCACTCCAACGCGAGCGCGAAGTCGTCGGGCGCGCTCGATCCGCGATCGGTGAGATCGCCCGTTGCGACGACGAGATCCGGCGCCAGCCCCGACACGACGCCGCGCAGTCGCTGCACGCGCGCGAAGAGCCCCGGGTAGTGCTCCGTGCCGTCGCGCTCGAGATGCAGGTCCGAGACGTGGACGATCCGCGTGGCGCGACGACCATCGTCGGTTCTGCGGTCCATGGCACCCTGCCTTCCGGTCGTGACGTGGCGATCTAGCGCGTCGGAGCGAGACGCGAGGTCGGGCGTCCCTGTGGAACCCGACCCCGCGTGATTCGCTCAGCCGGCGACGGCTGCGTCCTGGATCGCGGTGAGCACCTGCTTCACGTCGGCACCGGGCACGACCGCGAGGCCGATGTCCGACTTCAGCCGCGCGTTCGCCGCGGCCCACCCGGGCTGGTTCGGGTAGAACCGCGCACTGTTCAGCAGGTCGACGTCGTCCTGCGTCAACCCCAGGTCGGGGTCGGCGAGCGAGACCGCGAGGGCCGACTGCGTGAGCGGGAACAGACCCTCCGTCTTCGCGATGGCAGCGTACTGATCGGCCGCGTAGAACCGTCCGAGGAGTTCCTGGACGAGCTTCTGGTTGCCCGGCTTCTTGAACGCCATGAGGTTGTCCTGGATCCCGAGGATCGACGGCTTCGCGCCGTTGTTGGTCGGATGAGTCGTCGCCTCGACCTTGAGGCCGGCATCCCTGACGGGGTCCATGAAACCGGGGACGTTGCCGAGCGGCGCGTACACCATCGCAGCCTTGCCCTGCGCGAAGAGCGGCCAGGTGCCGTCACCGGTGTTCGTCTGGCCGGGGTTCGGCTGCGTGCATCCGGCCGCCGCCAGGTCCTGGAGGTACTGGAAGGTGTCGACGTTGGTGTCGCTGTCGATGGTCCACTGGCCATCCTCGTAGAGCTCGCCGCCTCCGGCGAAGACCCAGGCCGCGGCGGTACCGGTGCCGCCCGTGGCACCGAGGGAGAGCGCGTAGGTCGCGACGTCACCGGGGAGCTTCTTGACGGCGTCGCACGCCGCGAGCAGCTCATCGAAGGTGGTCGGCACCTCGACACCGGCCTGCTCGAGCAGATCGACGTTGTAGTACATGACGTTGGCGCTCGCGATGAACGGGATGCCGTAGAGCTCGCCGTCCATCTCCCCGTTCGCCTTGAAGGCGGGAAGGAGGTCGTCGATGACGTCCTTCGAGAGCACCTCGTCGGCCCGGTAGAGCAGTCCCGCGCTGGCGTAGTCCTGGTAGTTGGTGATGTTGAGGATGTCCGGATACTGCTTGGTCTGGATGAGGGTGTTGACCGTCGGGTTGAGGTTGCCCCAGTCGAGAACCTGGAGGTCCACCTTCACGTCGGGGTACTGCTTGTTGAAATCGGCGATGATCTCCTTCCAGTACCCCTCCGTCCCGGTGGAGTACTGGGCGACGACGATCGAGATCTCTTCCGCGGTGCCCGCCGAGGTGTCCGGCTCGGCGGTGCAGCCGGCCAGTACCAATGTGGCCGCGCCGATACCTGCGAGTGCAGCGGTGGTGCGCTTCATCTTGGCTTCTTTCTGTGTGTTGGGTGTTCAGGGACGAGTTACTTGAGGGAGCCCGCGGTGAGTCCGCCGACCAGGCGGCGCTCGATGAGGGCGAAGAGGATCACGGCGGGGATGATCGCCATGAGTGACGCGGCGAAGAGGTACTGATAGTTGGTCTCGAACACTCCGACGAACTTCTGGATGCCGACCGTGAGCACCACGCGGTTCTGCGCCGGATCGTTGAAGACGGTGAGGGCGAGCATGAACTCGTTCCATACCCCGATGAAGCTGAAGATCGCCACCGTGACCAGGCCACCGCCGATGAGCGGCAGGACGACCCGGATGAGCACCCCGAACCTGCCGAGTCCGTCGAGTCTCGCCGCTTCGTCGAGTTCGACGGGGACGGCCGAGATGTTCGCGAAGAGGATCCACACCGCGAACGCGAGGTTGAAGGAGGTGTCGATGACGATGATGAACCAGTACTCGCCGATCGCGTCGAGCAGCAGCGCCTCCTGGTAGAGGCCGATGATGAGCGCGATGCCCGGGAACATCTGGGTGACCAGGATGAGTCCGAGGAACGCCGTGCGGCCGCGGAAGCGGAGTCGCGATGCGGCGTATGCGGCGGGGATGGCGACGAGGAGGATGAGCGCCGTCGATGCGAGCGCGACCGTGAGGCTGACGCGGAAGTAGTCGGCGAGCGGGATCTTCGTGAAGACGTCCACGTAGTTCGACCACCTCCACTCCCCCGGCAGGTAGGTCGCGGGCATCGACCACAGCTCGTTCGTCGTCTTGAGCGAGGCGAGGAACATGACCAGGTACGGCGCCAGGAAGAACGCGCCGAGGAACAGCGCGACGACGTTCCCGGCGGGACCCGCCGCCCGGCGCGCGAGGGGCGCGATGAACTGGCGGAGAGGTCGCAGCGTCCGTCCGATCCGGAGGCCGGCCCGCACCAGAAGGTCGTCGACGACGCCCACCACGTCGCGGATCCGCGATGCGACGGGCGTGCTGGGCGCGTCGCTCTCGGTCGGCTGGGCGACGCGCAGGTAGACGAGGATCAGCGCGACCAGGAAGATGACGTTGAGCACGCCCAGCGCCGCCGCCTCGCTCGTGTCCAGCTGGGTGACGAAGGCGATCTTGTACATCCAGGTGATGGTCGTGTCGGCGAAGTTGCCGGCGCCCGCACCGGTGATCACCCAGATCACCGTGAAGGCGTTGAACACATGGAGCAGGTTCAGCACCATTGCCACGAAGATCGTCGAGCGGATCGCCGGGAGCTTCACCCGCCACCAGATGGCCCAGCTGCTCGCGCCGTCGACGCGTGCAGCTTCCACGAGCTCGTTCGGGACGGTCATGAGCCCGCCCAGGAGCACGAAGGAGGTGAAGGGGATCGAGGTGATGATGCCGACCACCATCACCGCGCCGAACGCGGTGGTCGGGTCGCGGAACCAATCGGGGTAGCCGTCGATGAGCCCGAGGTCGTTCAGCACGCGGTTGAGCATTCCGGAGCGACCCTCGAGGATGAACCGCCAGACGAGGCTCGTCATGACGAGCGCCGCGGCCCACGGGACGATGAGCGCGAACCGCAGGACCCGCCGGCCCCAGCCGCGTCCGCTCAGCAGCGCCGCGATCGCGATCGAGCACACCATCGTGACCGCGACGACCACGACCAACCACGTGCCGGTGTTGAGGATGATGTGCCCGAACATGGGCTCGCGGAATAGGCGAACGTAGTTGTCGAAGCCCGCGAATCCGGTGATCTGGCCGATGCGGTTCACGCCCACGAAGGAGAGGTAGACCGCATAGCCGGCCGGGAACGCGATGACCCCGAGGACCAGGATGATCGTCGGCGCGATCCACGGCACCGGCGCGAGTGCGTCGCGGAGGCGTCCGGTGGGGCGGCGAGTGGTCATGGATTTATACTGGTACTAGCCAGTATTGAATGTCAACTCTCCGCGTGTGAACGCTTCGTAGACTGACCTCGACTCCGTCGAAAAGCGAGGACAGCATGGCTCGCAGCCAGAACCGCCCCGATGTCACCGAGCGCCTCCGGCTCGTCAGTTCCACGCGCCCGAAGGGCGAGCAGGTCTACGAGCACCTCGTCGCGCTGGCGGCCGACCTCCCGTCGGGCGCGATGCTGCCGTCTGAGCGGGTGCTCGCCGAACGGTTCGGTGTCTCTCGTCCCACCGTCCGCACCCAGGTCGACGAGCTCGTCCGTCAGGGGCTGGCGACGCGCGTGATCGGCAGCGGCACCTTCGCGGCGGAGCCACGCCTCCCCATCGCACCGACGCTCCCCTCGTTCTCCCGCGAGATCCGCGCGCTCGGCATGACACCTGGCGCACGGCTCATCAGCGCGAACACGCGCCCCGCGAGCGAGGTCGAGGCGGCAAGCCTCGGCGTCGCCGGCGGGAGCCCCATCCTGGAACTCGTCCGCTTGCGAACGGCCGACGCGACGCCGATGTCCCTGGAGCACACGAGATACTCACTCATCCGCTACCCGGGCCTCGACTCGGCGCCCCTGGATCAGGGGTCCATGCGCGACCACCTCAACGACATCTACGGCTCCGGCGGGACCCAGGCGGAGCGACGCTTCACCATCGCGTCGATCGACGAGCGATCGGCGGTGCTGCTCCACGTGCCCCCGGGTTCCCCGGTGTTCCGCGCCGAAGTCACCATCCGCGACCCGGATGACAGCGTCGTCGAGGTCGGTACGGCACTGCTCCGCGCCGACCGCTACGAGATCCGGATGCACGTCGATACGCTCGCGGGTCGCGCGGTGACTCCGCGAGTCGGCTGACCTCGCCTCACGCCCTCGCTCAGATCGGCTCGGCGACGACGACGACCGGCTCGCTCCGCGCCCGCGCTGCCCACTCGAGGCCCCGCGCGGCTCGGCGCGGCTCGGCATCCTCGGAGGGCGCGAAGCGCCGCCAATGCATCTGCCGCGATGACCGCAGGCGCAGCACGGCGCCTCCCGCATGCACGCCGGGTGGCGTCCAGGCCACGACGAGCATGCGCCCCGCCCCGAGAGCCCACCCCAGTACCTTGTACCCCCGGGGAACGCTCGCCGTGAGGCGAGCGTCGGGGCCCGCGGAATCCTCTCGAACCGAGCCGCGTGCGAGGGCATTGAACCGGCTGATGGCGTGAAATCCCGGGGTCGGCTCCCACCCCGTGGGCGAGCTGACCAGCAGGCCGTCAGCCGCGACGAGCGGCCAGTGCGGGGTCGCCGCCTCGGGGTGATGCATCGCATGGTCGAGATCGGTCAACCACCGACGCAGCGTCGCCGCACCGGATGTGCGCCAGAGCTCGGCCCGATCGCTCGGCGCGTCGCCCATGGGCATGTCGATGAAGCTGCGGTGCAGCCGATCGGCGGCCACCGGGATCTGCAGCGCGTCGCTGCTCGCGAACTCGAGGCGGACGAGCGCGTCGCCGTGGCGGGCAGCCGCGCGGACGCGGCGGCGGGCGTGCGACTCGCTGTCCCCCGGCCTCGTGACGATGCCGATGACGCTGACCCCCTGTCCGGTCAAGGCCGCCATCGCCGCGGCCTGCTGTCCGCTGCCGGGGACGAGCACATCGCGAACCACGCGCGTGCCCAGCATCGCGACCGCGCGAGCGAGACCGGTGGGGACGAAGCTCTCGAGCAGGTGCGACGCGGTATGGATATCGACCGGCAAGGTGCGATCGATGGCCTGGACCGGATGAAGGTCGACCGGCATCGGCTCCCCCGCCCCCGCGAGGGCGGCCACGCCGACCACCCCCATCGTCCCGCCCAGGAAGGTGCGGCGCGTGAACTCCAGACGGCGGTGGTGACGGATCCCCATGAGCAGGCCTCTCAGTCCACCGGGACGCTGGCGCCGTCGATCTTGTAGTAGGACCCGACCGAGGTGCCGGTGCGGATCTGGATCGACCGCGTCGTCGCGATGCGCACCGTCGCATCCGATGCGCCGTTGCTCGAGGAGCCCTGGATCAGGATGTTCTCGACGATGGTGAACGACGACGGAACCGTGCCGACATCGTGCACCGCTGAGGCCGTGAGCCCCGTGTTGGACCAGCCTCCGCGGAAGTAGAGGACGCCGTCCTTGAGCCGGATCTTGGGGTGCTCGCCGGACGAGATCGCGGCGTAGCCGCTGGCGATCTGGAGGTTCACCCACCCGGTGTCGCTCGGCACGCTCGCCCACGCGCCGGTGGGGCTGGGGCTCGTGACCCTGAGCTTCCGCGTGTCCCGGGGACCACTGATGCGGACATCGAACGCCAGGTTCCCGAGGTTGATGATCTCGACGAAGCTGTTGGCCGGCAGAGCGGCACCCCCGATGTCCGTCAGGTTCGCGACGGGGGTGTAGAACGCCATCCGGTGCTGTCCGGTGCTCTGCATCAAGGCCAGGGCCTGCGGCAGGGTGGTGAGCCTCTCCCACGTCACCTGGTTGCGGAGCTTGAGGTCGTCGCCGACGGGCTGGAGACCCGCCCCGATCGTCTGGGTGGTCGGCACGGGGTAGCCGCGCGCGACCTCCGACACGTCGAAGGCGCCCGGGGTGCCCTCATCGACGAACTCCTGCTGGATGACGAAACCACCGGCGGCGGATCCCGCGTCGGCGGCGCGGTTGATGGTGTTCAGCGTGTAGAAGTTGTCGAATGCCCACTCGACGCCTTCGCACTCGATGTAGCTCGGGTTGAGGCCGAGATCGGTGTAGGTCTGCAGCATGGCACTCGCCTGAACCAGGCTCTCGGCCATCAGCTCGCCGCCCGTGTTGAACACCCGGATCCCCTGCATGTGGAACAGCGTCTCGCCGCCCGCGGGGATGTTGTCCGGATGGAAGGCGCCGCCCATTCCGATCGCGTAGCAGTTGGGTCCTTCGGCGAATCCCTGCGACTTCGGGATCCAGCTCTGCATGTACTGGTTCTGCGCGACCCCGACGTTGCCGCCGTAGCGCATCGTGGGCAGTTCCATCAGGCCGATCTCCGAGAAGTCGTTGTCGCGCCGGATGAAGCGGGCACGGTTCTGGAAGTTCGTGTCCCCATAGTTCGAGATGCGTGTGCCCGTCGTCCACACGTCATTGCGCCAGTCGAAGTCGTAGTGGAGAGGGAAGCTGTATGTGTTCGACGGCGACACGGATGACATGTTCGCCGGCAGCGTCGTGATGTCCACGCGCGCCATGGTGTCGAGCGCATACCGCAGGTAGAGCCACTTCTTGCTGCCGATACGCCGGATGACCGCGCATTGCGAGAGCGCGGACTTTCCCGCGATGCGGAAGCAGCGCAGGTAGGCTCCCGTGTCCCAGTCGTAGATCGAGACAACCCCCGGGTCCGAGATCGTGAGGATGTGGCCGGCGTCTTCGTCGATGCAGAACGTCTGAGGGAACAGCGAACCCCATGCCGCGCTCGCGGCGGGGAAGTCGTCGTGCCGATAGACGAGGTTGTGGATGACCTTCTTGCGGTGTGCGTTGCTGAGGAGGACGTTCGCGACGGTCGGCACAGCTGCTCCTAGGGCTTCATCGTTGAAACTGGCATGTACCAGTATGCGGATGTCGGCGGAGGGGCGCAATATCCACCACGAAAGTCGCCGCGACCGGGCAGCGCCGCGCGCGAGGAGAGTTCGCAGCGCTCGATGCGCTCGCGACGCCCGCGGCAGGTGCCGGACCCTGTCCCTAGAGCTCCTGCCAGTCCGGCTTGTTGGCGTAGGCGTGACGGTAGTAGTCGGCGAAGCGCAGGCGCGACGCAGCCGCCTCGTCGATGACCACGGTCACCCGCTCGTGCAGCTGGATCGCCGAAGCAGGCAGGGACGCGGTCAGCGGGCCCTCGACGGCCCCGGCAACGGCCGCCGCCTTGCCGTCACCGAACGCAAGCATGACGAGATGGCGTGCCCGCAATATCGTGCCGAGACCCTGCGTGATGCAGTGGCGCGGCACCTCCTCGAGCGAATCGAAGAACCGTGCGTTGTCGCGCCGGGTCTGTTCGGTGAGGGTCTTCACCCGCGTGAGCGAAGCGAAGGACGAGCCCGGCTCATTGAACCCGATGTGCCCTGTCGTGCCGATACCGAGGATCTGCAGATCGACACCACCCGCCTCCTCGATGGACGCCTCGTAGTCCGCGCCCGCCGTACGGATGCCATCGACCGAGCCGTCCGGCACGTGGATCAGCTCGGGGTCCAGCCCCAGCGGCTCGACGACCTCGCGACGGATGACGCTGCGGTAGCTCTCCGAATGGGCCGGGTCGATTCCGACGTACTCGTCGAGCGCGAAGCCACGCACGCTCGACACGTCGACGCCCGCAAGCAAGGCCGACAGGCGTTGGTAGACGGGCATCGGGGTCGACCCGGTAGCCAGGCCGAGCACGAACTGCGGATTCGTGCGGATGCGACGCGAGATCAACTCCGCGACGAGCCGACCCCCCGCTGCCGAGTCGGGGACGATGACGACCTCTGCCACCCCAAGGGCTCCTCTCGGCATCCGCCGCGTCACCCGCAGGTGAGTTGCGATGCAGCCCATGTAGCGACGGGAATCAGAACGAAAGTGCGCCCGGAGGGACTCGAACCCCCAACCTTCTGATCCGTAGTCAGATGCTCTATCCATTGAGCTACGGGCGCGCGCCGACGCGAAGTCAACCTGACGACTATATCAGGGCGACCGCGCTGGTCGAGCACGCGCCCGGGGCCGTAGCGGGCGCTCCGCGGTCAGCCGTCGCCGTCGATCGCGGCGGCCGGGTCGAAGGGCACCTCGTACTCGTCCCACTGCAGTCCGAACTCCCCGAACAGCTCGCTGCTCGACCTGGCTCCGGATGGCGACGTCTCGTCGTCTCCCATCTCGCATCACCCCCTCGGGGAGAATCGTCGGGCCGCGACGAGATCCGCGGGAGGGGATTGACACGCGACGCCCGACGTGCGTCGATCGTGGTCAGGAGGCCGAGAGGAGCGACGGATGACCGACTCCGCCCGCGACCCCGGGCTCGCCTCGCGCGAGGAGCGCGCCGCGCACCTCAAGGAGCGCATCTACGTGGCCTTCGCCGCCCTCGCGGTCGTGCTCGGCCTGCAGCGCCACCACGCGGAGGCCGGCGAGGCGATGCTCACTCTCGCCGTCACGATCCTGGGGCTGCTGCTCGCCGTGTTCACGGCCGACGTCGTTGCCCACATCGTCGTGCACGAGCGGATGATGTCGCCCCGCGAGTTCCGCGTCGCGCTGCGCACGAGCTTCGGCGCGGTGGGCAGCCTCGCCGCGCCGTTCGTGTTCCTCGGCCTCGCGGCGCTCGGGGTCTGGTCGACGGATGCCGCCCTGCTCGCGTCGTCGATCGCGCTCGTCGGCGCGCTCGTCGTGATCGGCTGGGCGGCGGTGCGCCGCCTCCGCCTCAACTGGTGGCAGCGGCTCGTCGCGCTCGGCGCCGAGGCGCTGCTGGGGATCGTGGTGGTGAGCCTGCAGCTGCTCGCGCACGGCTGAGCCGCGACACCAGGCGTCACGCGACGTCGCACGCTGTCGCACGCCGTCGCAGAACGTCACCTCGATGGATCGCGCCCGGCCGGGCGGTCAGACTCGTGCGTGAGCTGAGCGCGAGAGGAGGCGTCGGTCGGTGTCCGCGGAGTACCTTGCGATCCCCTGGGTCGGCGCGCCCGGGGCGCAGCCCCCGGTGGCGGCGCCGCGCGGCCTCGGCCTGCGCGGTTTCGGCATCTACGTCGGTCTCGACGAGGAGGCGGCGGGTGCGGCCGGTGTCGACATCGGCGCGCTCGTGGGTGATGTGCAGCGCGCGATCACCGGCATCCCCGGCGCCTCGACCTTCGCATCCGTCGTGCTCGCGCCCGAGGGCGACCACGAGCCGCCGCTCGACGTCGTGCGCACCGCGCTGGGCGAGCCCTCGCTGCAGCGGACCCCGGCGGGCGGCGAGCGGACGCACGCGACCGCGCGCACGCACGGGGTGGTCGTCGACCTCGCCCGTCATCGCGTGACCGTCGACGGGCACGTCGTCGGCCTGAGCTTCCGCGAGCACGCGCTCCTGACCTTCCTCGTCGAGCATCAGGGCGAGGTGCACGACCGGCAGCGGCTGCTCACCGCCCTTGTCGGCGAGACCGACGGGGAGCCCATCAACGAGCGCACCATCGACGTCTACCTGCAGCGGCTGCGGCGCCGGCTCGAACCCTACGGCGACGTCGTTCGCACGGTGCGCGGACGCGGCTACCGCCTCGACCCGCACCCCGACGTGACGGTCGTGCCCGGGGTGGCGGCCGGCTGAGCCCGCGACCCTGCCGCGCGGCGCCGATGTTCGCGTCAGACCGCCTCGCTCACGAGGGCGTGCAGGGCGTGCCCCGGCGCGAGGCGGGCGAGCGCCTCCGCCCCGTCGAGCCCCGTTCCGTGCGGCGCCTCGAAGCGCGCGCCCGGGTGCACGGCCCGCACGGCATCCTCGAAGGTGCCGCGCACGAACTCGCCGCGGAAGACGCCGCCGATCGCGCTCACCAGGGGGTCCGCATCCGTTCCCACCCGGCGCAGCGCGGTGAGCGCCGAGAGCGCGAGCTCCTCCGCCGCCTCCCGGCAGATCCGGGCGGCGACCGCATCCGTCGCGGCGCGGGCGGCGACCGCCTCGGCGAACCAGGCGACGACGCTGACCTTCGCGGGGTCGGACTGCAGCTGCACGTAGGCGTCCTCCAGCTCGGGCCAGCGCGAGCGCACGACCGGGGTGAGGGAGGTCTCCGGGCCGCGCCCGTCGTGGGCGCGCATGACGGCGTCGAGGGCCGCACGGCCCACCCAGAACCCGCTGCCCGCGTCGCCCATGAGGTAGCCCCAGCCGTCGACGCGCGCGACACCGGACGGGCCGACGGCGAGGATGATCGAGCCCGTGCCGCTCGCCACCACGACCCCCGGCGCATCGCCCAGGGTGCCGAGGTAGGAGGTGACCGAGTCGTGCGCGAGCAGCACACGATCCGGCGCGACGTCGTGCAGCAGCACCCGCAGCTCACCCGCGTCGTGCTCGACGCTCGTGAGGCCCGACACCCCGGCGGCGAGCGTGCCGACCGGGACACCGCCCGTCACCTGACGCACCACCTCGGCGAGCTGCGGCAGCAGCGGCTGGTCGGTGCGCACGCCCGCGAGCAGGCGCTCGACCGGCTCGGCGCCCGGGCGCAAGAGGCGCGCCTTGATACCCGTCTGCCCCGCATCCAGCGCCAGCACGGATGCTGCGGTCTCGGTCATCGGGTCCGCTCCTCTTTCGCTTCACGATCTCGCAGCGTCGACGTGCCGCTCGCGCGTCGAGCGGGCGCTGGCCTCGTGGACCTCGGCCACGCCCTGCTCAGGGTACAAGCGGCTCGCCGCTCCCCGTACCCGCGATCGCCGTAGACTCGAACCGTCGCGCGAGGGAGGGACGATGGCGGGATTCCTCTCGTTCCTCCTCGGACTGCGGGTGCAGCAGCCGCTGCAGTACCGGCGCCTCACGCGCATCCGAAGCCGCATCTACACGACCGTCGCGCCGCTGGCGGCCGAGGTGGTGCGCTCGACCGAGCCGATCCCCTTCGGCGAGCTCGACCGCTCCGCGTTCGCACCCATCCGCCGCGGCGCATCGTTCGGCGGCGTGCTCGAGTGCGCGTGGCTGCGGCTCACGGGCGAGGTGCCCGCGGATGCCGGCGGCGCGGTCGTGATGCTCGGGGTGCGCGGCGAGGGTCTCATCCACGACGCAGACGGGGGAATCGTCGGCGCGACGACGACGGTCTTCCAGCAGGGCGACCTGCCGCACTCGGGCGGGAGGTTCCGGCCGGTCGGCGAGCCGCTCGCCGCGGGCACCCGCGTCGAGCTGTACGCCGACGTCGCCTACAACGGCTTCATCCTGTACGAGGTCGGGCGGGGCGTCTTCCACGGGGCGCACCTCGCCCGCCGCGACGACACGGTCTTCGGGCTCTACTACGACTACCTGACCCTCGCCGTGCTCGCGGGGGCGACCGAGGACGCCGAGCTCGCGCAGGGTCTGCGCGCCGCGCTCGACAAGGCATGGCGCATGTTCCGCGCGGGCGACGCGGCGGCCGCGCGCGCGACGCTCGCCGAGCCGCTCGCGCGGCCCACGGCATCCGAGGTGCTGTTCTCGGCGGCCGGGCACGGCCACCTCGACATGGCGTGGCTGTGGCCGCTGCGCGAGACCCGCCGCAAGGCCGCCCGCACCTACACCCGTGCGCTCGAAACCATCGAGCGCCGCCCCGGCTACGTGTACGGCACGAGCCAGCCGCAGCAGCTCGCCTGGATGAAGGAGCAGCAGCCCGCCCTGTACGAGCGGATCCACGCGGCGGCCGCCTCGGGGCGCCTCGAACTGCAGGGCTCGTTCTGGGTCGAGCCCGACACCAACCTCCCCACCGGCGAGGCGCTCGTGCGCCAGGCGACGGTGGGGCGGCGGTTCCTGCGGGAGGAGTTCGGGCTCGACGACGAGCAGCTGCGGCTGTGCTGGCTGCCGGACACCTTCGGCTACTCCGGCAACCTGCCGCAGATCCTGCGCGGGGCGGGCATGGACCGCTTCGTCACCATCAAGCTCGCCTGGAACAAGACCAACGTGTTCCCGCACCGCACCTTCCGGTGGCACGGCATCGACGGCAGCGAGGTGCTCGTGCACATGCCGCCGGAGGGCGACTACAACTCGCGTGCCGCCGCCGACAACCTGCTCACGGCGCTGACGCAGTACCCCGAGCGGGCGCTCGGCCGGGCGCTGCTCGTCTACGGCTCCGGCGACGGGGGCGGCGGGCCGGGCGAGATCCACCTCGAGCTGCTCGAGCGGGAGATCGGACCCGACGGCCGCGGCATCAGGGGCCTCCCCCGCGTCGAGTACTCGACCGCCCGCGCCTTCTTCGAACGCCTCGAGGCGAACCCCGAGCTCGGCCGGCTGCACGAGCACCACGGCGAGCTGTACCTGGAGGCGCACCAGGGCACCTACACGACCCAGGGCGCCATCAAGCGGCACAACCGCACGGTCGAGCGGATGCTGCACGAGGTCGAGGCGCTCACGGTCGCCGCGGATGCGGACACGCGCGGCGAGCTCGAGCCGGTATGGCGCGAGGTGCTGCTGCACCAGTTCCACGACATCCTGCCGGGCTCCTCCATCGAGCGGGTCAACCGCGAGGCACGCGAGACGTACACGCGGCTCGAGGGCGAGCTCGACTCCCTCGCCGATGGGCTGCTCGCCGGGCTCGCGGCCGGCGGCGACACCACCGCGGTCAACCTCACGAGCTTCCCGCGCGACGAGCACCTCCGCGTCGACGGCGTGTGGCACCGTGCGATCGTCGAGCCGTACGCGGCAGCGCGGGTCGAGCCCGCGACCGGCCCGTTCGGGCTCACGGCACTGCCATCGTCGATCTCGAACGGCATCCTCGAGCTGCGCTTCGACGACCACGGCGTCATCACCTCGCTCACGGATGCCGCCGGAGCCGAGCACGCGGGTGCGGGCCTGAACCGGCTCGTCGTGCACCGCGACCCCTACCAGTGGCCCTTCGACGCGTGGGACATCGACCCCCGCTACGTCGAGCGCCGACCGCGGCAGCTGCGCCTCGCGGCATCCGAGACGCGGCTCGACGGGCCGACCGTGGTGCGCGAGCAGCGGATGACGGGTCCCGGCGTCGAGATCGAGCAGCGCATCGTGCTCGAGGCGGGAAGCGAGCTCGTGCGCTTCGAGACACGCGCCGACTGGCGCGCGAGCCACCGGATGCTGCGCGCCGAGTTCCGCCCCGCGCGCTGGGCCGACGAGGTGGCGTGCGAGATCCAGTTCGGCCACATCCGACGCCCGACGACGGAGCGCGACTCGGTCGAGCGCGCGCAGTTCGAGGTGGTCGCGCACAAGTGGATCGCCGTCGAGGACGAGCGCGGCGGCTTCGCCCTCCTCAACGACGGCAAGTACGGCCACCGCGCCAAGGACGGCCTGCTGAGCCTCAACCTGCTGCGCTCCCCCACGTTCCCCGACCGCACGGCCGACCGCGGGGCGCACGAGTTCTGCTACGCGATCCGGCCGTTCGCGCCGGGCGCGCTCGGCGATGTCATCCGCGACGGCTACCGCCTGAACAACCCGCTGCGGATGGCATCCGGGGTCGCCTTCGACAGCCTCGTCGCGAGCTCCGACCCGGGCGTCGTGGTCGAGACGGTGAAGCGCGCGGATGCGGGGCACGGCACGGTCGTGCGGCTGTACGAGAGCCTCGGCCGCGCGACGACCACGGCGCTCACGACACGCATCCCGCACTCGTGCGCCACGCGGGTCGACCTCATCGAACGGCCGCAGGGCGATGCCGCGCTCGGCGCGCTCGCGCTCGGGCCGTTCGAGCTCGTCACGATCCTGCTGGAGCCGTGATGAGCGCCGGGCGGCCCACGGCATCCGTGCCCTCGCAGCGCGCGCAGGCCGTCGCGATCGTCGTGGCCGGCTTCGGGCAGAACGTGGTGCTCACGACGGTGACGACCTTCGTGCTCGCCTACCTCATCCAGTACGCGGGCATCTCGAGCGCGGGTATCGCGGTCGTGACCGCGATCATCACGGTCGCGAAGATCGTCGACGCGTTCACCGACCCGGTGATGGGCGTCATCATCGACCTCACCCGCACGCGGTGGGGCAAGCTGCGCCCGTACATCCTGTTCTCGGCGGCTCCGGTGGCGGCCCTCACCACGCTCATCTTCGCCGTGCCGGATGTCGACGAGCCGCTGCAGCTCGTCTACTTCGGCATCGTGTACCTGCTGTGGGGCTTCGCCTACACGGTGTGCGATGTGCCGTTCTGGGGGCTCATCGGCTCGGCCTTCCCCGACCCGGCGAGGCGCACGCGCGTCATCGGCAACGTGCGCGCGTTCGGCGCGATCTCGCTCGGCCTCGCGACGCTCGGGATGCCGTGGCTCGCCCGGGCGCTGTCGGGCGGCGGCGAGGCGACCGGCACCGGCTGGACGCTCGCGGTGCTCGTGACCTCGGTCGTGGGCATGGGGCTCTACCTGCTCGCGTTCGTCGTGCCGCGTGAGCGTCCGTCGGCGCTCGCGCACGGACGGCTGACGCTCCGCGAGCTCGCCGGAACGCTCATCCGGAACACGCCGCTGCTGCTCGTGCTGCTCGGCTCGGTGCTCGGATTCGGACGCTACGTCGTGCAGGCGGGCGGCGCCGTGTTCGTCGTGGTGGCGTATGGCGACGAGGGGCTCTTCACCCTCATCGGCGCGGCCATCATCGCGGGGCTCGTGCTCGCGAGCTTCGGCACCCCGCTGCTGCTGCGCCGGTTCTCGGGCCGCGCGCTCGTGGTCGGCTCCTCGCTCGCGGGGGCCGTGCTCTACGTCGCGATGTACCTCGTCGGCTTCGCGAGCATCCTGCCCATCGTCGTCTTCATCTTCCTCACGGGCCTGACCCTCGGGGTGTTCCTCGTCGTTCAGGCGACGATGATCGCCGACGCGGTCGACGACGCCGAGCGGCGCACCGGCATCCGCAACGACGGCATCTCGTTCGCGACGCTCACCTTCGTGTCGAAGATCATGAGCGCCCTCGCCGTGCTCGTCTTCGGCCTGTTCGTCGCCGCCGCCGGTTACCAAGCGGATGCGATGGTCACCCCCGAGATGCAGAACACGGTGTTCGTGGCGATCACCCTCGTGCCCGCGGCGAGCTGCCTGATCTCGGCGGTGCCGTTCGCGTTCTACCGGATCGACCGGCCCGACACCTGATCTCCTCGGCCCTACGCCGCCCGCGCCGTCTCGTCCGGCGCGGCCTCTCGCGTCGGATCGGTAGCCTGACCCGGTGAACCTCACCAACCCGTTCGAGTTCCTGCTGCGGAACGCAGAGTCCCATCCGAGCGGGGTCTTCCTGCGCTCACCCGACCACATGCTGACCAATGCCGAGGCGGTCGTCGAGGTGAAGAAGCTGGCCTACGAGCTACGTCGCCTCGGCGTTCGAGCGGGTGACATCGTCGCGCTGGAGCTACCCGACCAGCTGAGTCTCCTGTTCACTGAGGCCGTCTACCACGAGGCGGGGATCAGCACCGTGATCCCTCCGGGCCACCACGTGGGCGGTGCCTTCGAGGTTTCGTGGATCTTCTCGGCCGGCACCCCCCTCCCGCAGGGACACGCGAAGACGGTGATCGTCGACTCGCAGTTCCTCCGTCAGGTCGATCAGAACCCGTACGGTATCCGGCCGAGCGAAGAGCCGATCGACGTGCTGCGCATCGTTTTCTCCAGCGGTACCACGGGAACGCCGAAGGCGATCGCGCTGGGCCGCACCATGGAGCGCGTCATGGACGCCGCCCTCCCCTCGTGGTTCGACGGAGGACCGTCGGTGACGATGATGGACACCGGCTCTGCAGCAGGAATCGGCGAGTTCTTCCTCAGCGTGAAGGCCGGGCAGCCGTTCCTGTCGGCGGGCGGAGCGGCGCCCGACGCGCTCGCGCGGTTGCTCGCCGACAACGGCGTGCGCACGCTCAAGGGCTCACCCAACCAGGTGACCGCGCTCGTGGACCACCTGGAGCAGGTGCAGGCGGCACTGCCCGCGATCGAGACGGTCGTCGTGTCAGGAACCGTCCTGCCTCCGAGTGTGCAGCAACGCCTGCAGGAGGTCACCGGCGGGTGCCTGGTCGTGAGCAACTACGGCTCGACGGAGGCGGGGACGGCCACGCGCCGCGCGGCCGATTCGGGCGACCCCTTCGACGTCGGCCGGGTGCAGCCGGGCTCCGAGGTGCAGATCGTCGACGAGCACGACGAGCCGGTTCCTCTCGGCACGGTCGGGCGCATCCGGCACCGGAGCTTCGGAATGGCGGAGGGCTACCTGGGCGACCCGGAGGCGACCGCGCGAGCCTTCCGCGACGGCTGGTTCTACCCCGGAGACCTGGGGAGGTTCCGCGACGATGGAGGCCTCACACTCGTCGGCCGCGAGTCGGAGGTGCTCAACGCAGGCGGCGTGAAGATCGACCCGAACCGCCTCGACCATGCGGCTCTTCGTCACCCCCGGGTGCACGATGTCTGCAGTTTCACGTACGCGGGCCCGTCAGGTGTCAGCCGCATCGGCATGGCGATCGTCGCCGACGACGGCGCCGATCTCGAACTCCTGGTCGAGGACCTCACCCAGGAGTTCGGCACGGCGGCGCCGACGCTCGTCGCCCGGGTGCCGGAGATCCCGCGAACCGCGACGGGCAAGCCGCGGCGAGGGGAGCTCGCGAAGCGCTTCGCTGAGGGCTAGCGGATCACGCGGAGCGGCGCCGGCGTGCGCCCACCGCTCCGGCGAGGCCGAGGCCGGCGAGCAGCACCGCTCCACCCGCGAACAGACCGGCGCGCACCTCGGCGCCCGAGGAGGCGAGGCCGCCGACGGCTGCGGGAGCCGCGCTCCACTTCGCATACAGTGTCGTCGGCTGAGTCACGGGCGCCGAGAAATCAGCCGGAATCGTGAGCGCCGCATCCGAGAACCACCCCTCGAAGACGTAGCCGACAGCGGTGGGGGCACTCGGCGCGGCCGCGCGCGTTCCATAGTCGACAGCCTGGGTGGCCGGGGCCGTCCCGTGCGCCCCGACATCGAAGGTCACCGCGACCTTGGCGGTACTCCACTTCGCGTACAGGGTGCCCGATGCCGTCACCGGTGCCGAGAAGTCGGCGGGTGCCGTTAGAGCCGCATCCGTGAACCAGCCGTCGAAGACCTGCCCGACCTCGGCGGGGTCGGCGGGCTCGAGTAGCACCGTGCCGTAGTCAACTGTCTGGGCGGCCGGGGCGGTGCCATGGGCGCCGACATCGAAGGTCACCGTGACCTGGGTGATGGTCCACTTGGCGAAGAAGGTGGTCGACTCGGTCAGCGGCAGGCTGAAGTCCGCCGGCGTCGCGAAGCTCGAGTCGGTGTACCACCCGTCGAAGATGTACCCGGGGGCGGTCGGCGCCGCAGGGGTGCTCGGCGCCCCTCCCGCAGTGATGACCTGGGTTGCGGGCGCGGTGCCGTGACCGCCCATGTTGAAGCCGAGCGCGATATCCGCCGCTGTCCAGCGCAGGATGACGACACCGGAGGCGCCCAGGAAGGTCGACGTCGTGCTGTCGTTCGCACCGCTGCCACCGCCGGAGTTCGCGGTGGGCGCATCGAGGACCCCGCCCCCGCAGCTCGCGGTTCCGACGAGGACCCCGCTGATGACGACGGCTCCGCCCCCGCCGAAGCAGCGGGTGTCGCCGGCGAACAGCGACCCGGTCGGGGCGATCGCCCCGACGGCGACGCCGGCGCCGCCATCCGCCTGCGTCGCGGGGCTCGCGCCCGCGCCCGCACCGCCCGCGTATTGCGCGCCGGAGCCGACCGTCGTCGCAGCGCCGGCGTTGCCGTTGCCGCTCGCACCGCCCGTGATGGGGCTGCCGGGGCTGCCGACGGCAGCACCGTCGGCACCGTTGGCAACCGTGTCGTTGCCCGCGCCGTGCATGACCCCGCCGGTTGTGCCCGGTTCCGGCACCGTGACGGTGAGCGCGCCCGTCTCCCCGCTCAGGTCGACGACCTTCACCTCACCGCCACCTCCTCCGGCGACGGCATACCCCCAGCCGCTGTTCACACTCGTCGCGGTGCCACCCGCGCCGACGAGTAGAGCCTCGAGCTTCGTCGTGTCGGCGGGGGCCGTGAAGCTCGAGGTGCCGGCGGTGAACGTCAGCTCGCAGACACCGGGGGCGATGAGGGTGCCGTCGTTCGGACCACATGCCTCGCTCGCAGCGGACGCGGGGCTCGCCCCGACGAGGAGCGTCGAGACTCCGGCGGTGGTGGCGACGGCGAGCGCCGTCGTCGTGCGAAGGGTTGCGGATCTCACTGCGGCTCCGGTTCGGGTTCGGGCTCCGCCTGCGTGCGGGGGGTCACCGGGGACGGGTGACAGCAGATTCGGGTGAATCGAGTATGTCAGATCCCCGGCTCAAGCCTCAGGCGTCTCCCCGCGCGCGAGGGCGTGCAGCAGGCCGGTCAGGCGCTCGATCGACTCGAGCGGCCAGTCGGCGAGCACGTCGGTGAGGCGGCCCTCGTACGGCTGCCGCGCGTGCTCGAGGCGACGCTGCCCCTCGGCGGTCATCGAGATGAGCTTGATGCGGCCGTCCGTCTCGTCGGCGACACGCTCCACAAGGCCGAGGTCCTCGAGCTCAGTGACGCTGCGGCTCACCTGGCCCTTGTCGGCCGCCATCCGCTCGGCGAGGCCCGAGACGGTCACCGAGCCGGCGCGCTGGATGAGCGAGAGCACTTTGAAGGTGGCCGGCAGCATCCCGGGGCTCACCGAGGCGGCGGCCTGCGCGTAGAAACGCCGGAACTCGCCCATGAGCTCGCTGAACGCGCCCTCGAGGCCGCGCACGGCGGCGTGCCGCGCGTCGGGCTCGCCCGTGGACGCGGCGGGTGCGGCCGCCGCGTCCACGGAGTGCGGGGTAGTCATCGTGCGTCGCCCGCCGGGCGTCCGTCGCCGACCGTGCTGATGCTGCCGGTCGCGGTCAGCGCCTCCATGCCCTCCGGCACCGAGACGGTCGCGAGGTCGGCCTCCGAGGCCTGGATGCGCTCGGTCGTCGTCATCCGGGTCAGCGGCTTGTTCGGCAGGAACACGATCGCGATGAGGCTGATGACGGCGAACGGCACGGCGATGAGGAAGGAGTGCGAGATGCCGTTGGCGTAGATGTCCTCGAACACGACGCGCAGCGCCTCCGGCATCGTCGACACCTTGGGCAGCGAGCCGGACTGCAGCTGCTCGACCCACTTCGGCGCCTCGGCGCCGAGGCTCGCGAGCGCCGCCGCGATGTCGTCCTTGCGCTCCGTCACGAGATCGGTGACGCGAGCCGCCAAAGCCGCGCCCATGACGGAGACGCCGATCGTGCCGCCGAGGCTGCGGAAGAAGGTGACCCCGGAGCTCGCGACGCCGATCTGCGACGGCGCGGTGGTGTTCTGAACCACGAGCACGAGGTTCTGCATCGTCATGCCGACGCCCGCGCCGAGCATCGCCATGTAGATCGAGACGAGCGTGAAGTCGGTGTCGTAGTGGATCGTCGACAGCAGGTAGGAGCCGGCCGTCAGCAGCACCGCACCCACGATGAGGTACGGCTTCCACTTCCCGAAGCGGGTGACGAGCGCTCCCACGCCGATCGACGCGACGAGCAGGCCGCCGATCATCGGGATCGTCATGAGGCCCGCCTCGGTCGGGGTCGCACCGCGCGCGAGCTGCATGTACTGGCTGAGGAACACGGATGCGCCGAACATCGCGATGCCGGTGGCGATCGACGCGACCACCGAGAGGGTGAAGGTGAGGTTGCGGAACATCGTGAGCGGGATGAGCGGCTCCTTCGAGCGCAGCTCCACAGCGATGAAGACCGCGGTCGCCACGAGGGCCCCGCCGACCATCCAGACGGTCGTCCAGCTCCACCACTCGAACTGGTCGCCGGCGAGCGAGACCCAGATGAGCAGGAGCGAGACGGCCACCGAGAGCAGCACGATGCCGAGGTAGTCGATCGAGGTCTTCTTGGGCTCGCGCTTCGGCAGGTGCAGGGTCGACTGCACGATCACGAGCGCGAGGATCGCGACGGGGAGGGCGACGAAGAAGTTCCAGCGCCACCCCCATCCGTCGGCGATGACGCCGCCGAGCAGCGGGCCGCCGATGGTGGCGACGGCCATGACCGCACCGAACAGACCCATGTACCGGCCGCGCTCGCGCGGGCTGATGATGTCGGCCATGATGACCTGGCTGAGGGCGGCGAGGCCGCCGGCGCCGATGCCCTGCACCGCGCGGAACGCGATGAGCATCTCGGGGTTGGTCGAGAAGCCGGCCGCCGCGGTCGCCACGATGAAGATGACGATCGCGAGCTGGAACAGCAGCTTGCGGTTGCCGAGGTCGGCGAGCTTGCCCCAGATTGGGGTCGAGATGGCGGTGGTCAGCAGCGTCGCGGTGACGACCCAGGTGAACGCGGTCTGGTCGCCGTCGAGGTCGTGGATGATCGTCGGCAGCGAGGTGGAGACGACGGTCGAGGCGAGCATCGACACGAACATGCCGAGCAGGAGGCCGGAGAGGGCCTCGAGCACGCGACGGTGCTGCTTCGGGTCGGCGGGGGCGTCGGGCGACGCGGGTGCGGAGCTGGACATGCGGGTCCTTCGGAGAGAGGTGATGGAGCGGACGCGCGGCGACGATGGCGCGAGATGGTTGACGAGGGTCAACCGTTGAGACCGGTCAACCATACGCCGATGGTTGACCAGTGTCAACTATCGCGTGCGAGGTAGCACTCGACCCACGACGAAGAGAAGCAAAGTGCCTACTGATCAGGCCTTTTCGATGCGGAGACGGAGGGATTTGAACCCTCGGTCCCCCGGAGGGGACTCCACCTTAGCAGGGCTGCCGAATCTGCAACTCAGGCGTGATTCCGCCCCTCTCTGCACGTCACATCTGCGGAAACACGCTATGCAATCAACCCCCGGTGGACATCGAGTGGACACGCCAATGATCCGCAGTGTCCTTGCTGCGCTTGGCCTTTCATCAACCCCCGGAAGCGGGACATTTCCAGGCCGTCTCTGCGGCGCGCCTGCGAACTATGTGCCGCGCGTCTCTCCCCAAGCGAGGATATGCAAGCGGGATGAGACCTTGAAGCCAGCATTGATAGCTGCGGGCGCGAGAATCGCGACTAGAGAACCGAGCTCCGCCGCGGAGGTTGTCTGCGGCATCAGCCACACTCGCTTGCGGTCGAATCCGCCAGCCTCGGCGACCGCCGCCGCTTCCACGACTTCGAGGGGCGCCTCCACTACGAACTTCAGGACGGACGGCAACGTCGCGAACTCTGTGAGCACCGAGATCCGAACGCGCCGCTTCTCCGCGATGCCGGAGTTTGCGAGTTTGGGACTCACTACGAAGAGGTGCACGAGGTCTCGCATGGGCGGCGTCGGCGGCACTGTTCCGTTGGTTTCCACCTCGATGCGCAGGTCGGGACGCTGCACACGGAGCTCAGCGAGAACCGATACCACAGCGCGCTGATGGAGCAGCGGCTCGCCGCCAGTGAGCACAAGGAGGTTTACGTGAGGAGGCAGTTCGCGCAACAAACGCTCGACGAGTTCGGGCGAGGTCACACTCTCGACCTCTTCCGTCTTGGCGAATGTATCCCAGTCCCAGCTGTGACGCGTATCGCACCATTCGCAGCTCAAATTGCAGTTCGCGAGACGCAGAAACAGAGCGGGTTCGCCCGCGCTTGGCCCCTCGCCTTGGAGCGAGACGAAAGTCTCGACTACCGGGATGAGCGTGCTCATGTGCGACTCACGACCGCGGAGGAGGTGCGTGTCTCCCACAAACGGGCGCTGACGATGGGCAGGGCTGCTGTTTCGACGTCTTCGAATACGAGTGCGGCGATGCGTTCGGCGGTGGGGTTGTCGAGGACGTCATTGAGGTAGGTATGGTCCAGGCGAGGCATCAGTGTGTCGTTGACGAATACGGCGACTTCGTCGAAGTCCACGATGACGCCGTTCTCATTCAACTCGCCGCCGAAGGTTAGTTCGCAGCGATAGCTGTGTCCATGCATCGAGCGGCATGGGCCAGGATGCCAGTGCAGTTGGTGCGCGGCCTGGAATTCGAACTCGTATGTGATGGTCGTTGTCAGGGCCACAGGGCTTACTCCTTCTCTGACAGCAGGATTGCTCCGACGTCGACAAGCACGTCGGTCGAACCATCCAGCGCGAACTGCGTTGTTTCGGCGATGCCGGCGATGCAGGACCGGAGTCCGAGATTGGTGGCGATGAGGTGGGCAGATCCGAGAAAGACCCCACTGTCGCGCCAGACGAGTGTCTCGCCATCCGGGTACTTCGAGAGTGTGCGCCGGAACCGGGCGAGTAGAACGATGAGGCTTTCAGGCTCGCCGGGCAGCCTCAGGGCATCGGTCGTCGCGCGCAGGACCGTTCGAACCTCGATTCGGTGTCCGGTCACCTGATAGCGTCTCGGGGCCGTGGACGGGCTGATCGCCCAGGCATCGTGACGCGACTCCTCGGTCTTGGAAAGCACGAGTGCTGTCAGCGGATGGCGCCCGCCGGCAGACGGGACGGAGGTCTGCTTCTCGATGTATCCATCGGCGGCTACCCATTCGGACTTGGCGGTGAGGAGGGGGGCGACCACATCGACCGCCCGCTCGAGACGAACGTGCCCTCCTGCTCGCTCACTACGGCGAGCGCCCAGAGTCAGATTCAGCACCGGTTCGTACAGAGGCACCGGGACCGATAGCGCCCGGGCTCCCGCCAGGACCTGGGCGTCCTCGACATCGAGATGCGACGTGTCTCTGTCCGAGGCAGGCAGTGGCGGTCGCATCTACTGATCCAGTGACGGGAGGTACTCGGTCAGTACCAGCTCCCGCTTCCAGCACCCGGGGCAATCGCCGCACGGTTCATTTGCCCGGTGGCAGGAGACCGTCCACCCGATGAGGGAGCGGTCGGCCCCGACCTCGCGCAACAGCTCCACCGTCGACAGATGGATGGCGGGTGCGATGACACCCACTCCTCCTTCCTGCATCTTCATGACCGCGTCCAACTGCACGTAGAACGGCAAGGACCCGTCGACGTGACGGTCGCCGTCGCCTCGAACGGAAGCGAGCGCCACCGCAGTCAGGCCATGACGAAGCGCAACAGCGGCGCCCGCAGTTGCGAGGAACTGGTTGCGGAACGGCCACCACTCTGGGCTGGGCGCATTCGGAAGAGGTGTGTCGTTGTGCATGAGTCCGCCGCCGAGCTCGCCCAACGGAAGCTGAATGGCGGTGAACGGCAAGGCAAGGTGTGCGGCCACCGCACGCGCAGCGCGAGACTCCGCTTCCCGGGGCGTCTGACCGTAGTCGACGAAGACAGTGAGGGCGGGACGGATCATCATCGCGAGCGCCGCGGAATCGAGGCCCCCAGACAGCAACAGCACCGTTCCCCCAGCACTCATGCGCTCGCTCCGGGGTGGACTCCGGGGGCAAGGGGCAGACCCTGACCGGCCCAGATGGCGCGGTAGATGCCGGAGGCGAGGTCGGTATGCACTTCGGCGCCCATGCCGATGAGCATCTTCGTCTCCTTGGTGTGTACCTCGGAGGCGAAGCACACGATGGGAATGTTCTCGCGGGCTGCCCAGCCCGTCTCATAGAGGGTTCCTGGGTCGAACCCGTCGAGGAGCGCGAAGACGACGTCGCAGTCGTCGAGCGCGTCCAAATCCCGCTGGGCGACCTCGATATCGCCGGGACCTACATCGTGGATGGGGCTGAAGACGCGCGCGCCGAGGCCGCTGAGAACCTCCCGGACCCGCTCGACCAGCCAACGTTCCGGGAGGGTGAAGAACGGTCCGGCGAGGTACACCTTCGGTGAGTAGCCGGGCTGGAGGCGCATCGAAGGATACGTCGACGGCCCAGCTGAGCTCGCCACCGCACTACTTGCTGTGGCAGCCGCGTCCTCAGCGGACACCCCCGCGAACCACTCGCGCGCGAAAACGCTGGAGAACACATCCCCGGACCCGAGCGTACGGACGCGCAGTGTCGGCGTTGCGTGAAACCAGGCGATGGAACTTTCGTCTGCGGCGACGTATCCGAGCGCGCCACACTTAATCACGACCGCTTCAACATTCGGCAACTCCAGCAGCGCCCTCGCCGCGTCCACCGGCGAGTCGTGCCCTGTCATCCGGCGCGCTTCGCCTCGGTTCGCGCAGATCGCGACTCGCTCGGCATCGATGTCGTCGAGGATGTCTCTGGACGCCGTCTGTGGTGCCTGAGGGTCGATAACGACCCGGCGCGCTGTGATGGGGTAGCCGTCGGGCAACTCGGCGAGTCCGAACGCGAGCACATCCTTACCTGGGAACGTGCAGTCCAGCACGGGACGCTCTCCGTCGCCGAGGCCCACGACTTGAGGCCGCAAGGACGCGTCCAAGTATCGGAACTCGACCGGTCGGTCGCGCATCCTGGCCGTCACGGATGTTCCGCTGGCGACCGCCGCTCGGACGTCGTTTACCTCTTCTGGGGATGCCACGGTGAGAAGCACTTCGGCGACACCGCCGAGCGTTATCGCCGCTCGCAGTCCGCTCCCGACGAACTGCGAGCTGAGTTCGGGGTAAAGGACAGTTTCGGTGTAGCTGCCGCCGACGACAATCACGGAACCGGCTCAACACGAACGCGGATGTCGCCGCCGATCGCGCTAAGCACTTCGGCGCGGAAGAGCACGCCCTGGTTCAGGCAGCGCACCAGAGCGGGAAGGGGGTGCAGCGAACCGACCCTCATTCCGCCCCCAAGAAGTGACACCGTCACCGGAGGGCCAGCGTTGACGACCACGTCGAGAAAGACTCCGACGACAAAGGTGTAGCTCGGATCCGGTGATGCGACCGAGTCGCTGAGGCGAAGTGCCGAACAGTCGTCGGACTCCGGCCCGCCCGTGAACATGCCACCGCCCGAAGGCCCGTTGTTACCACTCATCTGGCACTCCCTCTCGAGTTACTCCGTACCGTATCGGCAAAGCGGGGCGCTGTGAGTGTGTTTCAGACGGGCATGACCAGCTTGTTAGTCGCGCCTAGAAAGGATGGCGTGCGCGGGCCGCCTCTTCCGCCCAGATCGTGGCGTCCAGGTCGGCGGGGCGAACCTCTTCGACAGCGGCCCACGCGACGAAGAGCGCTTCCAATTGGCGGTAAGCCGTGCTTATGCGGGCGTCCTCGGGGAAAACTGTTGCGCGGGCGCCTGCCCGAAGCACATGAACGTCGAGTATCGCGACGGGAGCGTCGGGCCACCGGTTCCTCACGATCCAACTAGCAGTCTTCGGCCCAATGCCCGGAGCGCTCGTCAACCACTCGCGCGCTTCGAGTGGATCGGTGGGTGCGGGTGACGCGTGGAGGTGGCGGAGCGCCCCAGCGAGCCGGCGAGCGCGCTGATGGGGAAAGCGGTACCGTCGCGTGGCGTTCCCGACGCGCACCGGCTCGAGCAGCACAGCCTCGATTGCCGACTCCGCTGGCGTTGGGTCACCCAGAAGAACCTGCTGGTGGACTGCGGTGTACGCCGCGAGAGCTAGCTCATACGGCATCCCGAAGCCGCCGAGCATACACAGAGCGACCTCGTCGTGCAGCGAGTCGGTGAGTCGATGCCGGTTCGGATCAGCTACGCGCGCGGCCCGTCGAGTCGCCTCCAGCCAATACGCGGCTGTGCCATGCTCCCAGGACTCACCCCAACTGACATCGCGGGATCCCCACTGCGCAGTGTTCAGCGTGACCACACGCGAAACCGTAGCGGGATTCTGCATCAGGGTCATCGGGTATCCCTCGGGAAGCTGACAAACAGGGTGTCCATGGAGATGTTGAGACTCCGTGACAGTCGGCCGACTGTCACGAATGAGGTAGCCGGGGAGGTCCCGTTCTCCAGTCGCCTGACGTTCGCGGTGGAGACACCGGCCTCTCGAGCGAGCTGCTCCTGTGACCAGTCCCGCTCTATGCGTTGCGACTTGATCTCGGCGGCCAACGACTGAGCGAACACCAAGTCCGCGGCTGACGACGGTGGACGAGCCATGGATATTAGAATAGCGCTATTCTAATGACCATTTTGGAGATGAGTCCGCGACGGTCGTATGAAAGCCCACCATCCGGATGCCGCATTATGGGTGACACCTACTCATTACGGAGAGAAAGGCGCGGCGACAGTGGAGCCTTGGCGTCAGTATCAGCACGATGTCGCCGACTTCTACCGCTCTCTCGGCATGGACGCAGAGGTGGACGTCAGGGCACTCGCTGGTGCACGAGCGACGCACGACATCGATGTGCTGGTGAAGTCGAAGGTCGGTGGGCAGACCATCACCTGGGTCGTCGAATGCAAGCAATGGAAGCGCCCTGTGCCGAAGGAGCGTGTCCTCGCGCTCCAGGCGATCGTCTCCGATCTCGGAGCGGACCGAGGGATCCTGATGGCAGAGTCTGGCTTTCAGGCGGGCGCCTACCGCGCGGCAGTCAGCTCGAACACGACCCTCACCTCACTGAGCGACCTGAGAGAGAACACCCAGGACGAACGAGATGCGGCCGAGCTGGGCATGATCTCCTTGCGCACCGCCCAGATCAGTCAGAGAGTCCGTTCACTGTGGCCATGGGCGAGTCCGCTTGTCTCGCGTGGGGCGTACACCCACGAAGAATTGCTCGAAGTGGCCGCGACATCGCTTGAGCTCACAACCTTCATCGTTCCCGCATTGCACACGGGGACGGACGTCCGCCGATACAGCATTCTCGAGCCTCACATGTCGGATGCCGGCCCATTGGCGGCAACGGCCCGCCTTCTCGATGAGGTTGAGGTCGGGTTGGCCGGACTCGAGGCTAAGAGGACCGCCCACATCGCTGCAACCTCAAGTCGGATTGAGCGGCTCCAGTCAAACGCGATGACTTGCGTGGAGCTCGGCGCAGGCAAGACAGACGACCCCGCCGCGGCCTCAATGGTTCACGCAATGAGGGAAGTCCGCGGGGCGGCAGACCTCGTGATTGCCTCGACTCCCAAAGACGTCGCGAACGCGCTGCGCGACATCATGGTGTACCTGCTCGACGGTGTCTATCTGCTACCAGAGAGGGGCGCTGACGAACACGAATGGGAGCGAGCGAAGGATCAAGTGAATGCCCTTATCGCTCGTGGTCAAGTGATGCTCGCATCCGTTGTGAAGTCGTACGACCTCTAACGGCGGCTGCAGCGCCTCACCTTGCCAGGCCTAGAGCGAAGGCCAAAATCACCGCTTGGCCAACTGTCCACGGCACGCTGAAGAGTGGCCGGCGTCGGGTTACTCTCCACCTGCCCGCGACCAAGCGAGTTGGTGCATGCAGCGCCAGCTGAAGGCCCCTCTGCGGGGGCGCTCCCAACCGGATCGGTCTGAGGGTGCCATCGAGACCAAGACTCGACACCGATTCGAAGATCTTGCTGAACGCTCACTCACCACCCCCATCGCGCACCCCCCGCACGCGGATCGTATTCAGGAGTGCGGCCATTGCCCGAGGTACGCGTCCAGGCACGTATCGAGTACCAGCAAGCGGCCTGGCTGAACCTCATCGACAGTGACGGCCACGTGGCTATCGAACGAGCCCATATCGATTTCCATCTGTGTCCAGAAACGCGCGATGTCACGCAAGATGGCGAGGGCATCCATGAGCAGGAGGACGTCGACGTCGCGGTCCGCGTCGATAATGAAACGGACGAGCTCATGGGCTAGTTCGTGGCGATGTCCATAGATCTCGTCTAGCCGCTCAATCTGCTCACTGGTCATAGCCCCGGCCTCTTCCAGCCAGAGGAGTGAGGCGCGGAACTCGTTCTTCGGCGCAAGCGCGAGCACCTCGGCGCGATAGCTCTCATCGCCCCACAGCCACTGACCCTTCTCAAGGGAGCTCTGCCCGTAGCAGCCTTTCAGGTCGTCGAGAACGGACGACTTGATCATTTCGTGGACGAGTTGGTAGAGCCCGGCGAATGCGAGGGTCGAACGGATTGCGTCCGGCTCGAGCTTCGCTCTTAGCCGGGCACTCCATCCTTCAGGGTCATCGTCGTAGCTCACGGCGCCAGGATCTCACTTGAGCTCTGCTCAGTGACACTTCAGTTCGCCCCGCCGCGCCTTTGCGACGTCGCTGGGCTTCGAGAACTCATCGCTCCTGCTTGATGGGCGTATGGCTCGCAACCGGTCTCCCTCCTGAATGCATCGAGTCTCGGTACGCCGTGGCCCCCGCCGCGGGCAAGGCGCGTACGGGATCCAGCCGGGCCAGAGACCCGTAGACGGCCCACCTGATCCTCGGCGTTGGAGGCGCTACTCCGACACGAACTCTTGCCGGAATCGGCCTGCGCCGAGTGCGCGTTGGATGTGTTCGAAGTCGTGGTCGGCGGTGAGGATGGTCAGGTCGTTCGTGATCGCGTAGGCGGCGATCAGCACGTCGGTGTTTCCCGCGCCGCGCATCAGCCCGTTATCCCAGAGCGCTTGCTGGATGTCGAGGACCTCGCTCTGGTTGGGCGTGTTCACCGCCGGCGTGTACAGCTCCATGTCGCGGCGAAACTCGGCGTACTCTGCGGGATTCCTCGCCGACCAGCAATACTCGAGCACCTGGGGCGGGCACGTGTAGATCGGGTAGGTGTTGGTGATCTCCTCGAAGCGGCGACGAATGTTCGCGCTGCGTGCCAGCTTCTGGAGGACGCTGTTGTCAATGAGGTACCCGCGCCGCTCGACTGGTGACGCCGGCGAGCGTGTGCGGCGCTGCGCAGGCGACGCGTTCGACACGAATCTGCCCGCCTTCGCCGATCGCGGGTTCACCCCTGCCACTACGGGGCGTAGTCGATCTTCGGCGCGTCGATTTGCTCGTCGGTGAACTCGCGTTGCGAGATCCGGTCGAAAGCGAGCCGCTGCCGCTGCATGGTGATCGTGTACTGCAGCGCCCGCTGCACCGCCTCCTTGTTCGTGGGCGCGTCGAGGAGCTCCTTCGCGTCATGCAGAAGATCCCGGTCGATATCGATAGACGTGACGGCCATCGCACTCCCCTCCAACGGTCTATATACAACCACTATATAACGTAGAGCCGGTCTCGGCCATTGTGTTGTCGCCCGCGATGACGGGGCTCGATGCAGCCAGCAAATCTGAGCGCACCTGTCCGATGCGCAGCTGGCCGGTCTGCGCAACATTGCTTCTTCTCGGTCGAGGCGGTGACTCACCGGTCGGCACAATGGGCGCGTGTGGATGGGCCGACACACCTAGTAGGTGGAGGGCGACGCTTTCGACCCCGTCGCGACCATGATCCATGAGCATCGAGCAACGTCAGACCAAGGATGGCGCACCCCGGTACGTCGCGCGCGTGAAGCACAGCGGGCGACTGATCGCGTCCAAGACCTTCCGCGACCGAGGGGACGCGCAGAAGTGGGAGCACGAACAGTACCGCGCCGTCGAGGCGCCACGCTTAACACAATGGCCCGCACGTCCCCGCTGTTCTCCGAAGTGGCTGAGATGTTCCTCGAACTGCAGCACGGGAACGTCACTGCGCACAGCTGGCGCGCCGACCGGGACAACCTCGCGAATGTCCCCGCGTGGTTCGCCGCGCTACCGATCGCAACCATCCGGGAATCGGATGCCCTCGCCTACCTTTCCGGACAGCTCGCCATCAAAGCGCGCTCAACGGTCGCGCGAGCGCGGACAACGCTCAGCGCGGTGTTCGCCTACGCCGTGCGCGAGGAAATCGTGAACCACAACCCGGTGCGCAACGTCCCTCTTCCTCCCGAAGCCGCCGACGCCGACACGGAGTCGGTATCGACGTTCTCCGATGCCGAACTAGCTCGCACTCTCGCCGCCCAGTACGAGATCCAGCCGCGTCTCGCCTCCGTCACCGAACTCCTGAGCTTGACCGGACTGCACTGGTCAGAACTACGAGCCCTCCGGATCGGCGACCTACAGCGGACCCCTTACCCAGCTGTGCGGGTGGCTCGCGCGCACTCAGACGGATACGCGGAGAAGCCACTCGACCGGGCGCGGATCGTGCCACTCACTGACCGAGCCCTAGCCATCGCCGTCACGCTCGCCGGCTCCCGCCCTACCGACGAGTACCTTGCGACGACACCCGCCGGCGAGCAGCTACAGGGCAACCGGTTCCGAGAGGCAGTCCACTGGCCACAAACCGCCCCTGGCCGCGCCATCCGAGAGTTGCGCCACTTCGTGGCCACACGGTGGCTCGACGCTGGCATCCCGATCGAGCAGGTCGCAGAGTGGCTTGGACACGCTCGAGCCAGGACAGCACGACGCATCTACGCACCAGCGTCCTCGCCTTCCCGAGGCTCATCCCGACCGGGCGCGATGCAAGACCGGGTCGGGGCTGCGTGCACCGATTAACTGGCTAAAGCGGGCCTGAACTGATCGCTTGAGAAGAAGTCGAACGGCTGATCGCTCTCCGCGTCTAGTCGCGCGAGCACGCGAAGGTGCCATCCTGCTTCCGGAGGGTTGACCCGCTCCACGAAGAGGTGAACGTCACCGTTGGTGAGTGCGTTCTGCACTGCCTCAAGAAGGAGGTTGGGCACATAACCCAGCGGATGCCCGCCAGCGTCGAGCACGAGCAGTGCGCTATCGGTCCACTCGTTCGCCGGCTCTGGTTGCAACTGGAGCGGATCCCCCGGGGCAAGCCCGGAAAGGATCTCCTCGAACTGCTCGGACGAATACTTGCCACGCATCTCGTCACCGATCGGCACGGTCTTCAGCGTCATATGACGGGTACCGTGAACCAGGAAGGAGCACTCCCATCCGTGCTCGCTCACGCGAGGTGCCGGGAAGAGTTGAATGGTGTCACCCTCGCGCTTCCCTCTCGTGCGAGCGAGCAACTCCCATGGAGAATCCTCATCGTCAGGATCGACAGACAGGCCTTCAACGAAGCGAATGTAGTCGGGGCGGCGGGGATCCATCACTCGCTGTGCGAAGAACGGAAACAGTTCGTCGGACTCATAGGCCTCGCCGAAATCGTCGAAACCGATCAGCGGCTGGAAGCCATCGACGGTCCTGGCGCGCTCCAGATACTGAAACCGGTACGCAGAGCCGTCGAATGTGAGCAGTCCGATCTCCTCGACCGCTCGCGTGAGGGGGTGTTGCCAGCACACAACGAGGCGGCGCTCATCCGCTCGAACTGCGTCGAGTGGAGCGCCGCGTCGATCAGTCGCGGAAACCATCGCGAATCCCTTTCGCGTTTGCCATTACCAAGTTAACCGCAAACCTACGGGCAGCCTCCGACATTCCCGGCACGCCGTCCACGATCGCCTGGACGATCGCCTCGTCAAGCGTCTCCACCTGTTCGCGCCAGTAGTGGCTCATATCGGACGGCAGCATCCGCACAGCTTCGATCGCCGTCGCCGTCAACGTCGGTAGCGGTCTTCCCTGCCAGTCGAAACGCCATGCCGTTCCTCCAGAGACAAACTTCGCAAAGCGACTGGGCTCCGCAAGAACCCGTTCACGGAACTCGTCGGTGAGGTTATAGCCGAGACCGCCCTCATTGTCGTAGGCGGCTGCAAGCCGGGCGGGCTCGGTGCCCAGGGCGTGACGCAGGACCGACCAGTTCTGCTCATGCCGGTCGCGGTTCGAGATCAACGCGTCCAGCACGAGATATCCAGCGAACACGCCGAACGCGTCGAACGCTCCGACTGGATCCGCGGCCTGCGGTGGCGCGCCGAGCCCCTCCAGTGATGTGGCGACTGCACTCAGCGTGTAGCCACTGGTCGCCGCACTCTTGTCCGCACTGGAACGCGCTCGGTATGCGATGCTCCGAACGGAGTCCATCCATATTGCGCCCGTATGGCGGTCCCATTCCATGGACGGGCGTACGTTCCGGGACAGTGTTCCGTCGCGTCCCGAGCGCGACGCCAATCGAATCTCGGCACTGGGCACGGTAAGGACTCGCGCCAGTTCGCCCGCGATCAGTTCGGCCCAGTCACCACCCTGCGAGTGACCGTTCTTGTGCACTGTCACGGGCTTGAACAGCCACAGATTTGCCGGTTCGGCGGGTGCGATCGGGTCGCGCAACCAGTACTTCTCATTGGCGCCCACGGCCTCCTCGTCGGAGACGAGCCACTCCGACACGTCAATCCGCGAGAACTCCACGGTCTGAGGCTAGCAACGCGTTCGGACAGCGCCTGGATGATGACTTCGAACGCGCATGTTGACGGCGGCGACAGCGGTGACAGACCCGCATCGCAAGTATCGAGGGATGAGTATTGAGAAGCGCATGACTCGTGACGGCGAACCCCGCTACGTCGCGCGGGTGAAGAACAACAGCAAGCTGGTCACGTCGCAGACGTTTCGCCGCAAGCGTGACGCAGCGATGTGGGAGCGAGAACAGTACCGTGCCCTTGCGTTCGGGCAGTTCATCCCGCCCAGCCAAAGCTCCATCCTGTTTGCGGAAGTCGCGGCCGCGTTGCTCGAGTCTCGCCATGGACAGGTGACCCCGCACAGCTGGCGCACTGACCGCGACAACCTCGCCGGCATCCCCGCATGGTTCAGCTCTCTGCCCGTCGCGTCGATCGGTCCTTCGCGGATCTTGAGGTATCTCACCGAGCAGCTGGCGATGAGGGCGCGGTCCACGACACAGCGGGCGCGGACGACTTTGAGCGCCGTGTTCGCGTACGCGGTCCGTGAGCGGATGCTGACGGGAAACCCGGTGCGGGACGTGCGGATGCCGTCGGGCGGGAATCCTGCCTCGCGAGGAGTGGAAACGTTCACCGACGCACAACTCGAGCAATCCCTTGCCGAGCAGCACGTGCTGCACGCTCGCCTCGCCAGTGTCACCGAGTTCTTCAGCCTCACCGGTCTTCGGTGGTCGGAGCTCCGCGCGCTGCGCGTCGGTGATGTGCACTCGACGCCTATGCCGGCCCTCCGCATCTGGCACGCCCAGTCAGACGGGTACGCCGAAGCCGGCACGAAGACCAGCAACGTCCGGCTGGTGCCGCTCACGGACCGCGCCCAGGAGATCGCATCCGCGCTCGCCGCGAATCGTCACCCCGACGAGCACCTGGCGCTCAGCGCGACCGGGAAACAACTGCAAGGCAGCGGCTTCCGGTGGGCAGTGAAATGGTCCGAAACAGTGCCACCGGGCAGGACCGTCAATGACCTCGGGCACTACGCCGCCTCGGCATGGTTGCGTGCGGGCATCCCGGTTCACCAAGTCGCGCGATGGCTCGGACACGCAAACGCCAACACCACTCTGAGGGTCTACGCGCATGTCCTCGGCGAAGCCCAAGATCTCGCGGCAGTCGCCCAGTTGAACGCCCGCGGCGCAGATCTATTCGACGGGTGAGCGGGCGCCCATTGATCGCGTCGCGCGACACGAGCACGAGGCTCGGCTGTCTCTCAGTGTGGAGAAGTCCAACTACACATGTGGAATCCCGCGTGGAAGTGGGGGCAACTCACGCACTACCGTGACGCGACACGGACAGGGATCGGTCGATGCCGAACCTTCGCAATCCTTCGAGCATGTGATGCAAGGCGGGGCATGACGTGCATTTCGTGCGTCCACCGCTGACTGGCGGTTTCGGGACCTACTAAGGAAGCCCTCTGATCAGGACTTTTCGAAGCGGAGACGGAGGGATTTGAACCCTCGGTCCCCCGGAGGGGACTCCACCTTAGCAGGGTGGTGCACTAGGCCGAACTATGCGACGTCTCCTTGTGCCCGACCAGCGTAGCGGATACGCGGAATCCCTTGTGGTGACTGGGATGTCGGGGCCTTGCCCCTCCCGCACGCCTCGCACTCGTCGCACTCAGAGAAGGGGGCGAATCGCCATTCTCGGGACACTCGGGACACTTTTGGGACACTCGGGCGGGTTCCTGAGAGCCACGGCCGGCGTTCGATCCGGGTCACTCGTCGGCTGGTTCGCGGTACTTGCTGAAGTCCTCCCAGGGCATCCACTTGCGCCTACCGCGATGCACCCACGACTCCATGAGCAGCGGGAACTCGCCGTTGCCCCAGTCGTGCAGCTCTCGCACCTCTGGGAGCGCGCGCTCGCCCTCGGCGAAGGAGACCTCCACCAACTCGTCACCCTCGCCGAGCTCAGGCAGTCGCTTGTCTGTGAAGTCCCCCGGCCCGTAGATGGTCCACCCGGAGAACTGCTCGTCGGCCGTCTCCTCCAGCAGCGCCCAGCCGGGTTCGACCGTCCCAGCGAGCACGGTGGCGGCGATCCTGAGCGTGCTCTGCTCTCCGAGTCGGGTTCCATCGACGTTGAGCGTCATGGTCCGAGGCTACGCTCGCGGTCTGACATGGCGACGGCACACACCGATGAGCCGAGCGGCCGGGAGGCGCCGGGTGCTCGACATCGCTGCCGAATCCGGGTATTGTGTACGCAAGTTTACACTTGGGTACGCAATGGGAAGGAGCCGAGGATGAGTGTGACCGTGGGAGTGCGGGAGTTCCGCCAGGACCTCGCCGACTACATCGACCAGGCCGAGCCGGTGACCGTGACCCGGCACGGGCAGACCGTCGGCCTGTTCATCCCAGTGCGTCGGGATCGGAAGGCCGAGATCGCCGCATACTCCGAAGCGGCGAAGAAGGCCAGCGCCCTGCTGGAGCAGCTCGGGATGACCGAGGACGAGGTGGTCGCCGAGTTCGACGCGATGCGGAAGGCGCGCCGGAAGGAACCGCGGGAAGCCGCTTCCGCATCGTGACGACGAGGCGCATCGTCCTCGACGCGAACATCCTCATCCGGGCGGTGCTCGGAACCCGCGTCCGGGAGCTGATCGAGGAGTACGGGGAGGACACGTCCTTCTTCTCCCCGGACCTCGCCTTCGCCGAGGCCGCCCGGCACCTCCCGACCATCGCCGGCAAGCGCGGCGCTGACCCCGCGCCCCTGCTGGACTCGCTCGACCGACTCCGCGTGGTCGTGGAGGCTGTGCCGATCGAAGTGATCGCTCCGCTGGAGCCTGTGGCGATGGCCCGGATCGGCGCGCGCGACCCGATGGACTGGCCGATGGTCGCCGCTGCGCTCACGTTGGATTGTCCGATCTGGACCGAGGACAGGGACTTCTTCGGTGCAGGTGTCGCGACCTGGACCAGCGACCTTGTGGAAATCTACCTGCGCGGCGACGGCGAGGCGGGAGCCGTCACAAACTGAGGCCGGGAGCGTCGCGCTGCGGTCCCGTCCTGCCGTGGTCGCTCGACGGCCGGTAGCGGCCGAGCTGGGTAGCGCGCTTCTCGCGTGCGGCCTGGGCGCGCTCGGCCGCTTGCCGTTCGGCCTCGGCTCGGGCGGCGAGGCCGCGGACGTACTGTGCGGCTTCGGTGACGGGCAGCGCCTCGATCTGCGCGAGGTCGTGCCTGGCCTGCTCCGCACGGGCACGCCAGCCGGCAGCGCGGGTGATCGCGGTGCTCGGGGTCGCGGAGCCGAGCACCCGCTGGCGCAGGGCGACGGACTCGCGCAGGTGCCGCTCGGCCAGGCGGCTCTGCTCGCGGTGAGTCTGCTCCGCGTCGTGCCGCGTCTCGGTCACGCGCGGGTCGGCGTCGGCCTGCTTCCCGGCGACCGTCTCGGCCCATGGCTCCAGGCCGCCCGCCCCGCTCGGCAGCCCGCCCCAGCGTCGCCGCACCGCGTCCTCCGTCGCACGGTGCGCGTCTGCGGCCTCGGTCGCCGCGCGGCCGGCGGCACGCCTCCTGAGTCGTCCCGCCTGGCCGTGCGCGGTCTGCGCCTCCCACAACCGCTCCCGCCCGGTGAGGTAGGCGAGGCCGTCTGCGGCGGCCTGCTCGATCAGCGGGGACGCGACCTCGGCGCGCACCCGCGCGGCGCGGGCGTCCGCAGCAGCGACAACTTCCTGCTGGTCGTCGGCCTCGGCCCGGTGCGCCGCGCGCTGCCGGTCCAGCGCCGCCACGACCCGCTCCCACTTGCCCGCCTCGCGCTCGGCGCGCTCGATCCGCTGGGCGAGGCGGGCGCGCTCCGCGTTCACCACCCGAACCGGCCCATCGGCCGCGAGGCCGGCTACGGCTTCGCGCGCCGCCTGGGTCGCGGCGACCAGGCCGCGGTCGGCGCGGTCCCGCTCGAGCGCGGCCACGAACTGCTCCCGTGCGTCGTCCACGTCGGCCGCGACGACGTGGAGGCGGTTCGTCTCCTGGCCTCGGGTCATGCCGACGTAGACGCCGGAGGCGTCGAGCGCATCGGACAGGACCGTGTGCGAGCCGGGCACGGTCGCGCCCTGCACGCCGTAGGCGGTGGCGGCATAGGCCAGGTGGGTGTGCTCGGCGACGTACTCGGCCGGCAAGCGTACCGTGCGCTGCCGCCTCCGGCCGTTGCCGTTCTCCTTCGCCCACACCGCCCCGTCCTGGCCGACCGCCTGCACGGTCCAGGTCTGCCGGTTCGCCACCTGCACGTCCGAGTCGTTCTGCCGGGTCTGGATCACGTCGCCCCGGCCGATGCTCAGACCGTCGCTGCCGGTCGTCGTGCGGGCGTCGTCGACCAGGCCTCCCCGCACCCGCTCGTCGCGGACGCGCTCGTTCAGCTCGCGCGCCTCGTCGTTCGTCGCGGTCGTGATCGCGTCCCCGTCGCGGGCGTCGCGGGCGATCGCGTCCTGCACCGCCTCGGTGCTCTCGTGCAGCACCACGAGTCCGAGGGAGTGGAGTCGGTCGAACAGCAGCGCCAGATGATCGCCGCGACGCATCTGCACCGTCAGCGCCGCGTACTCGGGATCGGCGAAGCGATGCACGGTCGTCATGTCGTGGGCGCGCGGCGAGAGCTGCGCTGCCATGTCGAGCAGCCCACCGCGACCCACGGCGGGGAGCTGCGCGCGGTCGCCGACGAGGGCGAGGGTTGCGCCGTGCTCGTCCGCGACGGTCAGCAGCGCGAGGGCGGTGCCCTGGTCGAGCATCCCCGCCTCGTCCACCACGATCCGCTCACCCTGGACGAGCTGCGCGGCAGCGGTGGGGCCGGTGTAGGTGGTGCCCGTCTCCGGGTCGGTGTCGCCCACGGCCAGGCGGGTCCATACGCCGTCGGCGTTCCATCGCCAGCCGTGCGCGTGGACGAGCTTCGCCACGCTGTCGGCACTCACGCCGAGTTCCTGCGCGGCCACGTCTGCCGCCTTCTTCGTCGGCGTCACCACGCGCGTTGCGCGGCCGTGGTCTGTGGCCGCTTCGATGGCCGCGCCGAGCATGGTGGTCTTGCCCGCGCCGGCCGCGCCCTCCACGACCACGAGGAGGTCGGTCCCGGCGACCGCGGCGGCGGCCTGCGCCTGCTCCGGGTCCAGCCCGGCGTCGCGCGTCAGGCGCGTCACGTCCGGCACCCGGCCGGTGCCGGACGTTGCGCGGGCGGTCAGCCGGTCGCGCAGGTTCGTCTCGACCGCCACGACGTGCAGGGTCGTGAGGTGCGCAATGTGCTCGGGTTGCACACTGTCGGGCGGCAGCACGGACAGGCAATCCTCGATGGCCAGGCGGGTCGTGATCGCAACGAGGTCGCGCAGCGCGTCGGGGGTTGCACGCACGCCCGCCTCGGTGATGATGCGCGTGACGTGCTCCTGAACGTCATGCACCGTCCACGTCGATGCGCCGGCCGCGCAACGGTCCAGCGCCCGCGATGCGACCTGTTGCACCCTCAGGTCGTCCAGCGACACCGTGGCGCGCACCGGCACCCGCTCGGGGTTCGGCCGGTAGCCGGCCACGTCCAGCTCCGCACGCCAAGCGGCCTCGTGGCCGAGCATGGCCGGCTTCTTGGCCGGCCGCTCGTGATCCCACGCCATCGCGGTCAGCCGAGACATGGCGACCGGGCCGGGCTCCTGGCCGGGATGCGCCACCCGCCACTCGGCCTCGAACTTGGCGAGGTTGCGGGCGACCTGCTCGCCGCGCTTGGACATGATCGCGTTGTAGGGGGTCAGCTCCGCGACCTCACCCGTCACCGGGTCCAGCGTGAGGCCGTGCGCGTCGAGTACTTGGGCGAGCTGCGGATGCGCGGCGATGACGGCGGTGCCGAGGGCGCGGATCGCGCCCTGCTGCCGGAACAGCGCCCCGGTGTCCAGCCCGCGCCACGCGCCGACCGCCCATACGCGGGTGCCGATCTGGAAGTGGATGTGCCGGTGCGGGTCACCCGCGCGGGAGGTCTTGTGCGAGACGGCGACCGTCTCCAACTGCTCGACCGGCACCACCTCCTGCTTCCCGCGCGGCCCGACCCTCGTGACCGAATGCTGGCCGAGCCAGGACCGGATCTCCGCTGCCGCGTCCCGCTGCGCGGCGTCCAGCGCCTCCGACACCTCCGGGTGCAGCACGGCGGCGATCGACAGGGACTTCGGCGCGTTCACGACCATCTCCGCGAACCGCGGCGACCCCTGCCGCCCCACACCGGGCAGCCGGGGCTTGCCCATCGACTCACTGGTGAGCGGGTTGATCCAGTCCACCCATTGCGCGTACTCGTCAGCCGTCAGCGCGCCCTCACCGATCACCCTGCCGCTGGCATCGACCACGGCGAACTCCGCCAGAGCGGTCCCGCCCTCCAAGTAGTAGTCATCGGCGCGCGACCGATCCGACTCCAAGTAGCGGCGCGCGTCCGCGCCGGAGCCCCGGAACAGAATCACGCCGCCCTTCATCACCGCCTCCTCCAAACTCATGTTCTTGCAACTACCTACGGTAGCATACGTCCACTCAGGGAGAAGATGTACTCAGGGAGAAGATGTGATGTCTCAGGACATTGGTGACAGTTCTGTATCAGGACATCGGTGACACACTCAGGGAGAAGATTCAGTTCAGGGAGAGGATTCATTCATTCATTCGCTTATGACACATTCGCTTATGCCCAAGGAGCCGGAAGAGTGGTGGCGTGGGAAGCGGGGATACAGGGCGTGCGTGCAGCGAGAACCGTAGGCCTTTGCTGGAGTCGGCCCGGGTAGATGGGTAAGCGGCTTCAGTCGATGGTGAGGAGCCCGCGCACCATCGCGACGACGCGCTCGCTGACGGCGGTGAGCTGCTGGTGGTCGCCGAGATAGGCGCCGTAGAGGCCGGTGCCCCAGACGATCGCGAGCAATGCCTCTGCGCTGGTGGCGATGTCGGTGCTGGCGGGCAGTTCCTCTGCTGTGACGGCGTCCTCGCAGAGTCGCCTCAGGAACGCGCGGAGGTCATCGAGATGGCGGCGGGTGAGGTGGTGCAGCTCCGGGGACCTGGCCGTGTCCAGCAGCGAGGCCGTGATGAACGCGGCGTAGCTGCGGTCTTCCGCGTCGACCTCCACCGATGACATGAGGAACGTGGCCAGGCGATCCTGAAGATGGGTGGATGCGTCGAGGGCTCGATGGATGCCGGTGACCACGACCCTCTGGCGGACCTCCTCGAAGACGGCTGAGAACAGTGCCGCCTTGCTGGAGAAGTGGTGGCTGATCGCCGGTCGGGTGACGCCCGCCTCCTGGGCGATCCGTTGCAGGGTCGCGTCATGGTAGCCGGAGCGCGCGAACACCGACCGGGCGGCACGGAGGATCAGTTCGCGCACCGCGGGGTCATCTCCTGAGCGTGCCGGTCGTCCCCGTCCCCGGCCTCGCCCGGGTTCCGGCGTGCTGATGCTCACACGATCAGTCTCTCAGGTGCGAGGCGGGCAGACCGGTGGCGATGAGAGCGTCGACAGCGATCCGGGCGGACTCGACGCAGCCGCTCTGGCCGGCTGCCATCCAGGGACGTGCGGCGTCGCCGACGTTCCACAGATTCTGGATCGGCGTCGCGTTCGGCCAATCGCGGCCCGGGATGGCCCGCTGGCCGGGCCAGTCGCCGGTGCAGTTCGCGATCGAGACCTCACGCGCCCGGGCGGACTCGGGAAACTCTCGAGCGGCTTCCCGGCGGAGGATGGCGAGCTCCTCGTCGAGGTCGAAGCCGGTGTTCGCCGGATGCGGAGTGCTCGTGACGCAGTAGAGGTGCCAGCCGGCGGGTGCGAGCGACGGGGATGGGCCGCTCATGTAGGAGGCATAGGCCAGGCGTTCTGTGTAGCCGAAGAACACCAGTGTCGTGAGGTTCGGGATCGGCTGCTCGCTAGCGAAGTTGATCGTGATCAGAGTGCCGGGGAAGCTCTCCGCTTCCAGCTTCTCTCTGTCGTCGGCGGGCCAGGCTTCGGCGGGGAAGAGGCGGCTCGTGGCGACGGGGCCGATGTTGCTGATGACCGCCCGGGTGCGGACGGTGACGGTGGCGCCGTCGGTCTTCCGGATGACGACCGTGTCGGCGCGTCCGTCGTCGCCGACACCGATCGCGGTGACGCTGGTGTCCAGCAGGATCGTGCCGCCCGCGCGCTGAATGCCGGCTGCGAGGTCCTGCCACGGCCCGATGGAGCCGTCGGGGTGGGCGCCGTACGTGTTCATGCCGCCCTTCTTCGTCAGGTAGTCGAAGAACAGCGTCGCGATGACGTCGCTCGGCTCGGCGGCGAACAGGGCGCTGGTGAGGTTCCGGCACAGCCGCTTGATCTTGACGGGGGCGTGCAGCTGGTCGAGCCAGGTGTCCAGGAAGATGCCCTCCTTGGGCCGGAACCAGCCGAAGCGACGCGCGAGGCCGCCGATGACGGGGATGCCGATCTTGTTGGCGAGGAATCCCGTGATGCCGCTCATCACCTGAACGTCGCGTCTGCCGAGCCGGAGGATCAGCGGGACGGGCTGCTTCCTCGCCCGGATCGGAATGCCGACGTCGTCGAACAGGGCCTTGTTCGCGCCGCCCAGTTCGAAGATCTGCGCTCCGGTGTTCACCCCGAAGCCGTCGATCGGCTCGGTCGAGGCGCGCCCGCCGACCTGCGGCTTCGCCTCGACGACGAGGATGCGGTAGCCGGCTTTCACCAGCCAGGCAGCCGCGGCGAGGCCCCCGGCACCGGCGCCGATCACCACGACGTCGACCTCCTCCGGCACGTGTGCATGCTGTTCGATCGTCATTGATCGTCTCCTCTCATTCGGTCGCACTGGTTGTGGGCATCAGGTTCGCGCGCCGGCCGTCACCGCCCGGTCAGAGCCGGGGCCGGTGAGGCGACTGCGGCGAGGAGCTCGCGGGCGGCCCGGGCGCCGCCCGCGGTGGCGGTGTTGAGGTTGGAGCAGGAGAAGTAGTCACCCGCGAGGTGGACACGCTTGCGCGGCCGGTACTGGTTCAGCTGCGCGAGGCCCTTGTAGGTGCCCGGGTGACTGTAGACCACGACGGGGTTCCAGCGGTTGACGAGCGCGAACTCGACGTCGTCGCTGAGGTGCGGGATGACCCGGTCGGCGGCGGCGAGCAACTGCGCCACGACCGTCTCGTCATCCTGATCGATCAGCTCCTCCGCCCACTTCGACATCGAGTACAGCCCCACCAGGCCCTTGCCGGCCGGGACGCGGTCGGGTGCCTTGTTGTGCTCGAGCGTGACGGCGAACAGGTTCGTCTCCACGGACTCCGGGATGCACACCACGAACGCGGGGTTCTTCGCCGGCGGCTTCGACAGCGCGACGTTGAGGTTGACGCTCGTGGTGTATTCGAGGTCGTCGAAGTACTCGACCGCCTTCGGGTGCAGCTGCGGGTAGAGCGAGGCGACCTGGGTGCCCCAGACGGCAAGGACGACCGCGTCGGCGGTGTCGACGTGCGTCGTGCCCGCGGCGTCGACCCAGGTGACGGTGGCCTCGTGCTCGCTCTCCTCGACCGACTGGACTCGCGCGTTCGTGACGACGTTCAGATGCGCGGCGACGGTGTCGACGTAGCGCTGCATGCCGCCCTTGAGCGAGTTCAGCTTCGTGCCGATGATGTTCGTGAACGAGTAGAAGAAGTCGATCTTCGAGTTGAACTCGCCGCTGGTGCCGAGCAGGCCTCGCAGCACCGAGTCGATCATGAACTCCGACACCTCCGGGGTGAGGCGCCGCCGAGCGTAGGCGTTCGCGGTCTCGTCGTCCCAGAACTGCCCGAGCGGGGCGAGGTTCTCCGCGTTGATGTAAGGGCGCACCTTCAGCAGGTCGAGGCCCAGGTTCGCCATCTTCGCCTTCGACTTCCAGGAGATGAGCTTCGTGCCGATCGCATCCCGGAGCAGGTGCGCGGAGTCGAGGAAGTGGATCTTGTCCTCGCGGGCGAACCCGACCGTGGTCCCGCCGGGCTGCAGCAGGTGGTCGCCGCCCGCATCGTGGAGCAGCTGCATGACGTACGTGTACGCCTGTGGCAGGACGCTCGCTCCCTGGTCCATGACGAAGCCGTCGCGGACCTCGGTGCGGACCTTGCCGCCGGCCTGGGCATCGTCCTCGAGGACCGTGACGGTGCAGCCGGCCTGCTGCAGCCGGAACGCGGCGGACAAGCCGGACGGGCCGCCGCCGACGACGATGACGGAGGGACCGGACCCCGTGGTGGGGGCGTTCATTTCATGCGCTCGCTTTCTTCGAGGTGGCCCCGTGCGGGGCGGCAAGGATGCGGTCCGCGACGACCTGGGCGTTCTGCGCGCAGGCGGAGATCCCAGCCGTCGCCCACAGGCTCGCGCCGTCGCCGACGTTCCACAGCCCCGGCACCGGGCTCTCCGGCTCGACCGTGCGGCCGGGCAGGGAACGGGCACCGGGCCAGGTGCCGCGGGTGACGTCGATGCGGAGGATGCGGGCCCGATCGAAGCCCGGGAACTGCTCCCGCAGGTCCTCCAGGAGCAGAGCGGTCTCGGCCTCCTCGTCGAAGTCTCCGACGGCCGGCTGTGGAACCGACGCGCCGCTGTAGAGGTGCCAGCCTTCCGGCGCGCGAGCGAGATCCGGGGCGCTGAAGTTCCCGGCGTAGGCCAGGCGACGGGAGCCGGCGAACAGGGCCAATGCCGGGAACTGCGCGAGCGGTTCCCGTGACGCGAAGTGCACCGTGATGAGCGCGCTCGGGCTGTCCGCGGTCCGCAGCCGCTGCACGTATTCCAGGGGCAGCAGCGAGCCGGCCAGAGACAGCAGCGCGGCCGGGCCCGCGTCGTTCACGAACTGCGGCGCGCGATCGACCCGGCCGCCGCCGGCGTGATCGCTGGTGATCCGGAAGCCGCCACCCGCATGATCCCGCTGGACGGAGGTCGCCGTCGCGCCGAGCAGGACGCGCCCGCCGGCCTCCTCGATCACCTCCACGAGCGGAGCCCAGATCGCCCCGGTGCCGCCGGGGGCGAAGCCGAAGGACTTCAGCGCACCGGGCTTGGTGAAGTAGTCCAGGAAGAACCGTGCCGAGACGAGTTCCGGACCGGCGGCGAACAGCGCCCCGCACATGTTCCGCACCAGGCCGTGCACCCGCGCGCTCCTGGTGAGCCGCGCCAGCCACTCGGAGGTCGTCAACTGCTCGGCGGGCTTGAGCCCAGGGAACAATCGCAGGCCCGTGCGCGCCAGCCACAGGCCGCCGCGCACGGCCACCGCCGCGAGCCCCGTGCTCAACGACACGTCCCGCTTCCCGGCGCGCAGCGTCAGGGCGCGCTTCGGCACGTAGAGGCGCAGCGGATGCCCGAGCTCGGCGAAGCTCTGCTCGAGGATGCCGGCCAGCTCGACCAGAACCGCGCCGTCGTTGACGAGGAAGCCGTCCAGCTCCGAGACACCCGCGCGACCGCCAGCCCGCTCCCCTGCCTCCAGCACGAGCACCCGTCGGCCTACGGCAGCGAGCCGCGCGGCGGTGAACAGGCCACCGGCGCCTGCGCCGAGGACGATCGCGTCCCACCGATCCTCGAGCCGCTGCGTCGTCATCTCCGCCTTCCCGTCATGCATATTTTACCTAAAAGCAAATTATTGGGAAGAGGCGGTGTCCGCGAGGATGTCGACCGCGAATCAGAAACAAGAGATGACTATCATTTCGAGCTATCATCGCGGCAGAGCACCCGGAGTCCGATCCGTCCTATCTCGAGGGAGCATCATGATGACCGTTCCGCATGCCGGGCCCGTAGCGGTGCCGCACGCTCCTGTCCGGTCCGACGGCGGATGTCCGCTGCCGGGTCGCGACACGGGCGGTCTCCTGATGCCGCTGACGAGCGCGTCCCCGTACTCGGCAGGAACCGGAGTGGGCGCATGATCCGCGGGATCGAGGCGCCCGAGCTGCTGGTCATCGCCGTTCTCGCTCTCGTTCTGTTCGGCGGCTCCCGGCTTCCGGAGATCGCGCGGAGCCTGGGCAAATCCATTCGGATCTTCGCCACGGAATCCCGACCGGCAAGCAGCGCCGCTCACCCAGACGAGCAGAGCGCCACCGACCCGCATGCTGGCACGGACATGTAGGGTAGTCGTCGACTCGTCCGGCCTGCGTCGCCGTCCCTCACGCAATCGCGTGGTCCGAGCCCGCTGCTCCGGTCCGCTCCGGTTGCCCGTGTTTCTCCGACATCGCATCGACGCGGACAGCGTGCTGATGCCGGGTGACGGCGTTCGGCCAGATGCGCAGCCGCCACCAGAGCTTCGCCGGCGGCTCGAGTTCGACGCGCCTGGTCCGGATGCGCATCTCTGGGAGGTGGTGGATGTGCCCGCCCGCACGGTGGATGAGCACGCTGAGATCGAGATCCTCGTGCACCTTGGTGTGGTCGGGGAAGGCATCCTCGCGGATGGTCTCCCATGCGGTGCGGGTGATGGCCATGTTGCAGCCGACCATGACCTGGCCGCCTGTCAGTATCTCGCTGATCGGGTAGTAGCCGTATTCGAGGGTGGCCTTGCCGAGGAGGTGTCCGAGGGCGGGGTGTCCGTCGATGAGCGCGTCGCCTGAGCCGGTGATTCCCGCCACCTCGTCGGTGCCCGCCCGTGTGAAGTGTGCACGGACGACGGCGACCCAGCCCGGGTCGATGATGCTGTCGGCGTCGATCCTGCCCAGCACATCGCCCGTGGCCGCGTTCAGTCCGCGATTGCGCGCGGGGACGATCCCGGGGATGGGCTCCTCGAGGACGGTGACGAAGGGGTATGAGGCCGCGATGCGGCCGGTGGCGTCGGTGCTGCCGTTGTCGACGACGATGACCTCATCGGGCGGGTCCGTCTGAGCGGCGATCGCCTCGAGACACTCGCCCAGGTAGTCCTGCTCGTTCCAGGCGGGGATCACGATCGACACCCTCGGCCGTGGCGAGCCCCTGCGCCGCCCATCGTCGTCGATGGTCATTCCGCGGCGTCCTCGAAGGAGTCCAGATAGTCGCGCAACCACGCCTTCTGGGCATGGGCGACGGGATGGGCGTCGCTGTAGACGTGGTCGAACATGCCGCCGGGGTCCGGGGCGGGGAGTGCGATCAGGCGTCTGCGGACGTCGCCGGCGTGTTCGGCGTTGTGAGCATCGATGCTCTCGAACACGTCATCGGTGACGCCGCGCTCGCTCAGGTGGGCCCGCAGGCGCGGGATCGGGTCGCGCCGCTCCCAGGAAGAGCGCTCCTGCACGGTCCGGTACTTGGTGGGGTCGTCGGATGAGGTGTGGGGGCCGAGGCGGTAGGTGACGGCTTCGATGAGAGCCGGTCCGCCGCCGGCGCGGACGGCATCCATGACGTGTTTGGTGACGGCGTAGCTGGCGAGGACATCGTTGCCGTCGATGCGGTGGCCGGGGATTCCGAATCCCTTCGCACGCGTCGCGTAAGAGACCGCGGTCTGGGTGGATGCCGGGGTGGAGATGGCGTACTGGTTGTTCTGCACGAAGAACAGGACGGGTGCGTCGTAGGTGCGGGCGAAGGTCAGCGCTTCGCTCGCGTCGCCTTCGGACATCGCGCCATCGCCGATGTAGACGATCACGGCCTCCTCGCCGGGTGGCTTTCGTCCTGCCTGCTGATCGAGGCTGATCCCCATCGCATAGCCCGCCGCATGGAGCGCCTGGGCGGCGAGCACGATCGTGTAGAGCCGGAACCGGGTGCGCTCGGGATCCCAGCCGCGAAACGTGTTGCCGCGAAGGACAGCGAGGATGTCGACGAAGTCGATACCACGGGCAAGAGCCACGCCATGTTCCCGATAGGAGGGGAACACGGTGTCGAGCGGGCTGAGGGCGTGGGCGGAGCCTGTCTGGGCGGCTTCCTGCCCGTAGGAGGGGATCCAGAGGGCGAGCTCACCCTGACGCTGCAACGCGGTGGACGCCTCATCGAGCCGACGGGCGAGAGTCATCTCGCGGTAGAACGAGAGGAGCCGCTCCGTGTCGAGCCCGTCGACGAGGGGCGCGTACGGTGCCGCGGCACGGCTCGGCGCGTAACGCCCCTGAGGCGTCAAGAACCGGATCAGGGCGGGGCCGCGCGGGGTGCTCACACGGCACCGGCGAGAGACCAGCTCTCCTGGTAGAGCTGTTCGTATCGGGAGGTCATGACCCCGGCGTCATGGGTCAAGGCGGTGGCGGATGCCGCACGGCTCATCGCCCGGTAGGCGTCGGGGTCGAGGTGCAGGATGCGTTCGATCCGGTCGGCGAACTCGTGCGCGTTGCGGGGGTGGACGAGATACCCTTCCGCGCCGGAGGCGATCAGGTGCGGGAGCGCGACGGCATCGGCGAGAACCACCGGGGTGCCCGAGGCCATCGCCTCAAGGGTCGCGATCGACTGGAGTTCGGCAGTGGATGGCATCACGAACACCGTGGCCCGGTGGTGCAGTTCGGTCAGCCGGTCGTCGTCGACGTACCCGTGGAACGTCGTGCGATCGGCGATGGCCAGCGAACGCGCCAGCCCCTCCAGGTGGCTGCGCTCGGAGCCGCTTCCGACGATGTCGAGGTGCGCCGCGAGCTCACGGGGGATGAGGCTGAACGCGTTCAGCAGGGTGTCGAGGTTCTTCTCCGGGTCGAGGCGTCCGACGAACAGCACGCGATTCTCCGCCGGGCGGTCCTGCTTGGGCGTGAACCTGTCGTTCTCGACGCCGCACGATACGGGGACCACGCCACGCAGCCGCGTGTTCGACTCCAGATAGTGGGCGGCGGCCGGGGTCGGGCTGGTGACGATGTCGGCGCGGGAGTACACCGTGCTGGCGAGGCTCCATCCGAACGCCGTCAGCCGAGGGTGCAGACGCCGAGGAAGTCCGCTGAACTCGACGACGTTGTCCGGCATGACGTGGTTGGTCGCGATGATCGGGATGTCGAGGCGCTCGGCCTCGTAGGCGAGGCCGCGTCCGATGTCGATGAAGGACTGCAGGTGCACGACGGCGGGCCGCACCCGCAGGAGGATGCGACGCGTCTGCGCGCGCACCTCCCACGGCGGAGCGACACGGAGCCAGTCGTGCAGCGGCCAGCGCACGCTGCGCAGCCGATGGACCGTGAGTCGCTGCCCGTCGTAGACCTCGATGCCGGAACTGGAGCGCATGCGGGTCGCGGGGGCGATGACGTGCACGTCGTGCCCTCGGCGGGCGAGGCGGACGGCATGCTCCCGCGCGAACCGCGCGGCACCATTGACATCGGGCGGGAACGTGTCTGTGCCGATCAGCACGCAGGCGGCGCGGCCGGTGAGAGATTCGCTATGCGGCATGGGTCTGCTGGGTCTTCCATTCGTGGAGGGCGGTGCTCGCGGCGGCGTAGCCCGCATCGATGATGCGCGGGACGTCCGCACGGGACCACTGTGAGCATCCGTCGAGATCGGGGTGGATCATCAGCACGTCGGGACGCCGTTCGAGCTCGGCGATCGCCGCCGCCGAACGCACCACGGGGACGTGCTCCCATTCCGGCCGGAGCCGGACAGCGATCGTGAACGTCGCACCGAGGTGATGTGTGGCGGCGATCGGGAGGTTCGCAGCCAGGCCACCGTCGACGAGGATCTGGTCGCCGGTCACGACCGGGGAGAACATGCCGGGGACGGCGATGCTCGCACGGAGGGCTGGACCCAATCGGCCTCTGTCGAGGATGACGGCCCGACGGGTCCGCAGATCGGTTGCGACCGCCGCGAAGCGCCGCGGCAGCTCTTCGATGAGCGGCTCTCCACCGAGCCGGTCGATGGTGTCCAGCAGGGCGGCGCTGTCGAGGAGCCCCAGCCGCGCGGTGGGACGCAGACGGCCGAACGTCGACCAGTCCGCGTCCAGCACCGCCTCCTCGATCTTTGCGATGGAAAGGCCCGCGGCGAACGCCGCGCCGACCAGTGAGCCCGCGCTCGTCCCCGCGACGACCTTGGGGAGGACATGGTGTTCTCGGAGCGCCTTCAGGACGCCGACGTGGGCGGCGCCGAGCGCACCTCCGCCCCCCAGCGCCAGCCCCACGACTGCACGGGGATGCCCGACTTCTGCCGTCATGTCTGACATCGCTTTCGACTCCAGCATCGGTCAGACGCTCGGGAGCGGGTGCGCCTGCGCGGGGTTCAGGCTGTCGAGGACGAGGCTGAGGTAGCGGCGGCGATGGGCGCCGGAGGGGATGCTGCCGAACCCGGCGGCGATCATCGTCATCAGGTTCGGGATGTCCTCCGGCGTGATGTCGGCACGGAGCGTTCCCGCCGCCTGCGCACGCCGCACGGTCTGCTCGATCGCGGCCGCGTTCCGGCCCATCAGCTCGCGGGTCGCCTCGGCCAGGTTCGATAGCGACCTCACCAACCCACGCTCGCGGTCCAGCACACCGAGGAGCCTCTCCCCGAGCTCGAGCAGCACGTCGCGCGGAGCGTCGGTGCGTTCGAACTGTGCGAAGACGGGCTGCACCTCCGTGGCGAACACGTCGTCGTAGACGGCGAGGGCGAGGGACTCCCGGTTCGGGAAGTGCCGGTACAGCGTCGCGATCCCCACGCCCGCCTCCTTCGCGATCCGGTTCAGCGTCCCCGACCCGTCCCCGAGGGAGAACGCCCGCCGCGCGGCTCCCAGGATCTTCGCCATGCTCGCCGCCGCATCCACCCGCATCGTGCTGCCGTCCATCGAATCCGCTCCTTCCGCGTCGGTTTGACAACCCCGAAAAACGATACCAGACTCTCACATCAGTTGATAGTCAACTATCAGTTGTTCGCATTGAGGCGGCGGGATCGGCCCTCGCGAGGGCTGGTGCGCCCGGAGGAATAGAGGAATCGGATGTCGTCGTGGCTGTATCGGTGGGGTGCGCTCGCGTACCGGGGAAAGTGGTGGGTGACAGCGATCTGGGTGGTGCTGATCGCCGCGATCGTGGGCCTGATCGTGGTGAACCCGCCCAAGCTCAGCAACGAGATCCGCATCGACGGCACAGCCGCCCAGGAAGTGATCGATGATCTCTCGGACCGACTGCCGGATGCTTCCGGTGGGCAGGGCATCATCGCGTTTCACTCCACCGACGGGGAGCGCATCGACGAGGGGGACAACCTCGCCGCCGTCCTGGAGGCGGTCGAGGAGATCTACGACGGCGAACACGTCGTCGACGCGCGCGAGGTGCTCGCCGAGGAACTGGCCAAGGGGCAGGACAGTCTGCTGCTGCAGGCGGCCGCTGCGATCGCGCAGGAGCAGGCGACCACCGGTGGGACGGACGCCGGTGCGCCGACCGCTCTGGTCGTCGACCAGACCCCGGTCCCTGGAGTGGTGGTCTCCGCCGACGGCCAGACGGCCCTGTTCCAGTTCGTGTTCGACGCGCAGACCTTCGAGCTCCCCGAGGGCACCGTGGACGACACGATCGAGACCGCCGAGGACGCCGTCGCCGGTGAGGCGATCGACGTGCTGCCGTCGTCGACGATGATCCAGGTTCCCGAGCTGATCGGCGCGGGAGAGATCGTCGGCGTCGCGATCGCCGCGCTCGTGCTGATCGCGACGCTCGGCTCGCTCATCGCCGCGGGCCTTCCGCTCGTGTCCGCGCTCTCCGGTGTCGCGTTCGGGGTCGGCGGGGCGTTCGCGATCTCCAGCATCGTCCCGATGCATTCGCTGACCGCCGTGCTCGGGCTCATGCTCGGGCTCGCGGTCGGGATCGACTACGCCCTGTTCATCGTGAATCGGCAGCGGCGGTTCATCCTCGATCAGCGCCTCAGCGCGCCAGAGGCGACCGCCCGCGCGATCGGCACCGCCGGCAGCGCCGTGTTCTTCGCCGGAACCACTGTCGTCATCGCTCTGCTCGCCCTCACGGTCGTGCAGATCCAGCTCCTCACGACGATGGCCATCACCGCCGCAGCCACCGTCGTCATCGCCGTCCTGTCCGCACTCACCCTGCTGCCGGCGCTGCTCGGGTTCGTCGGCGAACGGATCTGCTCGGCGAAGGCACGGCTGAACGCCGGCACCTCCCACGACAACGGCTCCTCGCACCGCGTCGCGAACACGTGGTCGCGTCTGCTCGTGAAGAACCGCTACGTCGCCGCCGTCGGCGCTCTCGCGATCGCCGGTGTCATCGCCGCCCCCGTGCTCGACATGGACCTCGGCCTCCCCTCGGGCGCGAGCTACCACCCCGACACCGCGCAGCGGCAGAGTTTCGAGGTGGTGGGGAACGCGTTCGGCGAGGGCTACAACGGGCCCCTCGTCGTCGTCGCCACCTCGCCCGACAACGAGACCATCCCCGCTACGGACCTCGCCGGCATCTACGGCGACCTCTCCGGCATTCACGGCGTCGAAGCGGTCTCCCTGGGCGGCCTCGACGAGGACGGCACCACCGCGGTGTTCTCCGTCGTACCCGAGACCGGTCCCACCTCCCAAGAGACCGCCGACCTCGTCACCGCGATCCGTGACATGACACCGACCTTCACCGACGACTACGGAGTCGACGTCGGCGTCACGGGATTCGCGGCCCTCGCGATCGACGTCTCCGATCGTCTGGCTGACGTGCTTCCGCTCTACATCGCCGTCGTGGTCGGCCTGTCGCTGATCGTGCTGCTGCTCGTGTTCCGCTCCATCATCGTCCCCATCAAAGCCACCGTCGGGTTCCTCCTGTCCGTTGCCGCGACCTTCGGAGCGACCACCGCCGTGTTCCAATGGGGCTGGCTGCAGCCGATCTTCGGGATGGACGCCACCGCCCCCGTGCTCAGCCTGCTCCCCATCATCATCACCGGCGTCCTGTACGGCCTCGCCATGGACTACGAGGTGTTCCTCGTCTCCTCGATGAAGGAAGCCCACGTCCACGGCGCCAAGGGCACGGAGTCCGTCACCCGCGGGTTCGCCGTCGCGAGTCGCGTCGTCGTGGCCGCCGCGATCATCATGACCAGCGTCTTCGCCGGGTTCATCTACAACCCCGAGCCCATGATCGCCCAGGTCGGGTTCGCCCTGGCCTTCGGCATCCTCGTCGACGCCTTCCTCGTCCGCATGACGCTCGTCCCCGCCATCATGGCCATCTTCGGCGACAAGGCCTGGTGGCTCCCCCGCTGGCTCGACCGCATCCTCCCCGACCTCGACATCGAAGGAGACAAACTCAACAAGCAACTCGAACGAGCATGACCGAACGCGTGCACCCGCGGGACGCGAACGGCATATGGCCGACTCCTGTTCCCGACGCCGCGGCCGCGGCCGCCAAGAGTGCTAACTCAGGTGCTGAGCAACGTGTAGCTGCGCGCACCTCGATGCAGTCATCCACAGGCCGGAACCTCAAGACCATTGGATCTACGGGCCTCAACGCGGTTCGTGACCCTGCGCGCGAAGGGGTCGAGCGCAGCTCAACTCCCTCGCGCGCTATCCCGCTCGCCCTCGGCGGCCAGGTGGGAGCAGTCCGCGGGCTCGGGCTTTGGCGACCCAACCCTGGGCTGTGGAGAGGGCGACGTCGCTGAGGCGCGCGATTCTCGCGGTCGGGTTCGGGTCGCCGTCCTCGGCGAAGCGGGTGTGCTGGAGTGCGACGAGTTCGTAGAAGTCCGGGGTGCGCTTCGGGTCACCGAGCGGTCGGACGAGGTCTTGCCCGCGCAGCGTGCGCCCGCTGGGAAGGGTGATCTTGCCGTTCTGGAAGCGGGTGGCACCTGTGACGGCGAACAGGCGCTTGTTGATCGCGGCCTCGATCTTCGCGGTCGGCAGCTCGCGCAACAGCTGGCTGGTGATCGGGTCGCCGGCGAAGAACGGCATGTGGACGATGCCGGTGATCCGCACCTCCCCCATCCGGTTCTCATAGACCCGCACCTGCTGCTGAAGGCGCAGGAGCACGCGGGTGCCGCTCTCGGTGTGCTGGATCAGGAACCAGCGCCCCGCATCGAGGTTGCTGTGCTCGGAACGGAGCTTGCGATCGAGGCCTGGGGCGTTGTCGATCCAGTCCTCGTAATGCAGGGAGCGGTCGATGCCGGCGCTCTCGCCCTCCGTGTCGAGCGGGGACCGTTCGGGGAACCACCACCCATCCGGCAGGTCCGCGTCGATCAGCAGCGCGAAGTCGGGCTGCTGATCGGAGTCCTGCGCGGAAGTGGTCACGTCCCGAGTCTAACGAGTCGGAGGCGTAAACTCATGTAGTTGCGAGTCGGCGCGTTTCGTGGTCTAATGTCGTGTATTCGCGGAAACGCGATATACGCGAGGAGGAAGGTATGAGCGACGGCGAGACGGGCAGCGCGCTCGGTCGGGCGCCCCTGTTCTACTCCGAGGAGGAGACCGCCTCACTGCTCGGTATCCACCGCACGACGCTACGCACCCTCGCTCTGGACGGCCGCGCTCCGGTGGAGCCGATTCGGCTCACCCCGCACAAGCGCGTCTACCGACGCATCGACGTGGAGCGCCTGGCGGGGGTGGTCGATTGAGCATCGAGGCGCGCAAGACCAAGGCGGGCAAGACCCGTTACCTCGCGCGCGTCCGCTCCGGCACGCAACTCGTCGCGTCCCGCACTTTCGACCGCAAGAGCGACGCTGAGGCGTGGGAGCGGGAGCAGAAGCACCTGCTGGACACCGGCCGGCCGCTGCCGCCGAAGCGCAAGTTCACGATGCAGGAACTGGTCGACAGGTTTCTCGTGGCACGTGAGGGCGGGAACCCGCACACGGTGGACACCGATAGGAACAACCTCGCCGCGCTTCCCGCCTCGCTGCTGAGGCGGTCGCTCGCCACCGTGCAGGCCGGGGACATCCGGGAGCATCTGCTTGCCGAGCTGCGCGGTGGGAAGGCACCGGCGACGGTCGCCCGCGCCAAGACGACGCTGAGCGCGCTGTTCACTTACGCGGACGAGCAGGGCTACCTGCACCAGCCGCACCCGGTGCGGACGATGAAGAAGATTCCCGAGTTGAGCAGCGTCGCCCAGCGCGCGGTGAGCCCGAACGAGATTCCCTCCCCGCGCCGAGTCGCCGGAGTGCTCGCCGCCTTGCGGCAGCGGCGCAGCGACATCGCGGACGTGTTCGAGTTCATGTCGCTGACCGGCGTGCGCTGGGGCGAGTTGCGCGCGACCCGGGTGGGCTGGCTCTCAGAAGTCCCACTCGCGCAACTCAACGTCGAGCGTTCCCACTCCGACCGCTACGAGGAGAAGAACCCGAAGTCCTCGCGCGGCACTCGGCCGGTGCCGCTGTCGCCGCGGGCGCTGGCGATCTTCCGTCAGTACGCCGCGGGCAAGCAGCCCGACGACTACCTGTTCACCAACCAGCAGGGGGGGCAGCTCTCGGTCGGCGTGGTCCGCAAGTTCCCGCTCGGCTTCCGCCGCCACGCGCTGCGCCACTACGCCGCGTCCACCTGGCTGCGGCTCGGCACGCCCGTCCACGAGGTCGCGGAGTACCTAGGCGACGAGGCACGCACCGTCCTCGCGGTCTACGCGCACGTCCTCGGCGAAGGTCAGCGCCGCGACCATGTGCGGCGTCTCGCCGCTGCCGAGGAGTTCGGCAGAAAGTCGGGACACTCACGGGACACTCGGCGCGGTCCGAACCTCGGACGCTGAACTCAACGCCTCCTGGCGAGCCGGAAGAAACAGGCTCTGACCAGGGATTTCCAGCGGAGACGGAGGGATTTGAACCCTCGGTCCCCGTGAGGGGACTCCACCTTAGCAGGGTGGTGCACTCGACCGGACTATGCGACGTCTCCCGGTACTGCTCGCCCATCATACCCATACGGGAGCGGGCGTCCGGGCCGCCTCAGTTGCCGATGCTGCAGGTCTGGTCGGCGGCGGTCTGCCCGCGCAGGCCCGAGATGACGACCTGCTCCGAGAGCGACGGCGGCGGCGAGGCGCTCGGGTCGCCCGAGGCGCTCGGCCCGGATGCCGGATCCTCGGGCAGCGGGGTCGCGTTGGGGTCGAGTTCGGAGCCGCGCCCGTCGCCCGCCTGCTCCACGCCGATCGCCTGGTCGGCGCGGATGGCGTCCATGAGCTGGGTGCCGATGTGCTGGTTGGGCTGCACCTTGTTCAGGTAGATGCCCGTGCCGCCCGTCGACCCCGGGTACTGCACGAAGGTGATGCGGTCCATCGGGATGCGGCTGAGCGCCTTCGCCATGGCGACCATGGTGGCGGGCTGCGCGAGCTCCGCCGAGAGGGTCATGTTGTCCTTGGCCGCGTAGGCGAGGGAGAGCAGCTTCGTCACATCGGTGAGGGTCTCGTCGGACTTCAGCTTGCGGATCAGCGACGACAGGTAGACCTGCTGAGAGCTGATGCGCGTGAGGTCGGAGCCGTCGCCCACGCCCTTGCGCGTGCGCAGGAACTGCAGCGCCTGCCAGCCCGACAGCTCGTGCGTGCCCGCGTCGAGGAAGAGTCCCGACCACCGGTCGGAGATCGGCGATGCGAGGCAGACCGGCACGCCGCCCACCGCATCCGCCATCGCCGCGACCCCGTCGAATCCGATCATGCCGGCGAACTGGATGTCGACCCCGGTGAACGCGGCGACCACGTCGACCACGCACTTGAGCCCGCCGTACGAGAGCGCGTTGTTGAGCGGGAGCCCCGTGGCAGCACTCGTCGAGCGGCCCGTCTCCGGGTTCGTGCACGGCGGGAAGGGCACGACGAGGTCGCGCGGCAGGCTCACCGCGACGGCGCTCGTCTGATCGGCCGAGACGTGGATGAGGATGTTGACGTCGTTGAGCTCGCTGTCGCGGTCGGAGTAGGCATCGCTGCCGACCACGAGCATGTTGAAGCCGCCCTCGTACGCCCCGATCTCGGGGATCGCCACCGAGGTCTCGTTGATGACGACCGACTTGTCGCCGAATCCGCTGAGGATCTGGTAGGCGGCGATCCCACCGACCGCGCCGCCTGCCGCCAGCACCACCGCGAGCGACGATGCGACGACGCCGAGCACCGTCTTCCAGGCGCGCGACCGCGGAAGGCGGCCGTGACGTGCCAGTCCCACGGGCTTCGGCGTGCCCGAGCGGCGGGAGCGGTCTCGCTTCAAGGTCTCGTCGGTCATCGACTGCTCCTCTCGGGCCGGGGACGGCGGGCGCCCCGGGGCGCGGCGTCAGCCGTGATATCCCACGCTGCAGGTCTGGTCCGCCGCGGTCTGGCCATTGAGGCCCGAGATGACGACCTTCTCGGAGAGCGTCTGATCCGGGGTCGGCGTGGACGAGGCGCTCGGGTCGGGCGTACCCGTGGCGGTCGGGCCGGCCGGGACCGGCTCGGTCGTGGCGTTCGGGTCGGCGGTGGAGCCGCGGTTGTCGCCCGCCTTGTCGAGCCCGATCGCCTGGTCCGCCTTGATCGCGGCGAACAGCGCGTTCGCGATGCCCGTCTTCGGCTGAACCTTGCCCGAGTAGATGCCGGTTCCGCCGGTCGAACCCGGGTACTGGACGAAGGTGATGCGGTCCATCGGGATCTTGTTGAGCGCCTTCGCCATCGCCACGATCGTCGCGGGCTGGGTGAGCTCGGTCGAGAGCTTCATGTTCGCGGCCGCCGCCTTCGCGAGCGACATGAGGGTGCCGACGTTCGTGAGGGTCTCGCTCGACTTGAGCTTGCGCAGCAGCGAGGAGAGGAAGACCTGCTGGGAGCTGATGCGGGTGAGGTCGGAGCCGTCGCCGACGCCGTGTCGCGAGCGGAGGAACTTCAGTGCGTCCCAGCCCTCCAGGTGGTGGGTTCCCGCCTCGAGGTTCAAGCCGACGTATTTGTCGTGGATGGGGGTTGTGGTGCACACGTCGACGCCGCCGACCGCCGATGCCATCGCCGCGACGCCCTCGAATCCGATCATGCCCGCGTACTGGATGTCGAGACCGGTCAGGTTCTCGACGACCGTGACGACGCAGTTGAGACCGCCGTAGTAGAGCGCCTCGTTGATCGGCCTGCCCGACATCGCGTAGCTCTTCTTGCCCGTCTCCGGGTCGGTGCAGGACGGGAACGGCACCACGAGATCGCGCGGGATGCTGACCGCCACCGCGCTCGTCTGATCGGCGGAGACGTGGATGAGGATGTTGACGTCGTTGAGCACGCTGTCGCGGTCGTAGTAGGCGTCGCTGCCGACCACGAGCATGTTGAAGCCGCCCTCGTAGGCCCCGATCTCGGGGATCGGCGCCTCGGTGCCCTCGTTGATGTCGACGGCGTTCGCCTTCAGCTCGCTCGACAGCTGCAGGGCCGCGATCCCGCCGACCGACGCCGTCGCGACGAGGGCGACGATCGCCGTGGAGCCGATGAACCCGAGCACCGTCTTCCAGGCCCGCGACCGCGGCAGCCGACCGTGGCGGGCGATGCCGACCGGGCGGGGGGCGCGCGAACGCTGGGAGCGATCGCGCTTCAGCTCCTGCTCGGACACGGACACCTCTTCTCGGGACGGGTTGCGGGCACTGGCGAGCGGAGGGCGTGGGATTCGAACCCACGAGACATCACTGCCCACCGGTTTTCAAGACCGGCTCCATCGGCCGCTCGGACAGCCCTCCTCGGTTGACCGAATCGAGTGTAAAGGAGAAGGGACCCTCAACCCTGGAAATACCGTGCGAGAGCGCTCGACGCGCACCCCGATGCGGCCGCCTCAGCCGTTGCCGACGGTGCAGGTCTGGTCGGCGGCGGTCTGGCCGTCGAGTCCCGAGATCACGACCTTCTCCGAGTAGCTCGGCTGCGCGGAGGGCGTGCCGTCGGGGTCGGGAGACGGCACCTGCGTCGCGTTGGGGTCGGGTTCCGTGCCGACGCCGTCGCCCGCCTTGTCGAGGCCGATCGCCTGGTCGTTGCGGATCGCATCCATCAGCTGCCCGCCGAGGTTCTTGTTCGGCTGCACCTTGTTCTCGTAGATGCCTGAGACGCCGGGGCTGCCCGGATACTGCACGAAGGTGATGCGGTCCATGGGGATGCGGCTGAGCGCCTTCGCCATCGCCACCATCGTCGCCGGCTGCGACAGCTCGGTCGACAACGTCATGTTGTCCTTGGCGACGTTGGCGAGGGAGAGCAGCTTGCCGACGTTGGTGAGGGTGTCCTCCGACTTGAGCTTCCGCAGCAGTGACGACAGGAAGGCCTGCTGCGAGCTGATGCGCCCCAGGTCCGAGCCGTTGCCGATGCCCTTGCGCGTGCGGAGGAAGGAGAGCGCGTCCCAACCCTGCAGGGTATGCGTCCCGGCCTCGAGCTGCAGCCCCGACGAGCGGTCGTCGATGGGCGCCGTGAGACACACCGTCACGCCCCCGACGGCGTTCGACATGTTCGCGACGCCGTCGAATCCGATCATCGCCGCGTACTGGATCTCGAGGCCCGTGAAGTTCTTCACCACGTTCACGACGCAGGGCAGCCCGCCGTAGAAGAGGGCGTTGTTGATCGGCAGTCCCGTGCCGACGCCCCACGTCTTGCCGGTCTTCTCGCTGATGCAGCCGGGGAACGGCACGACCATGTCGCGCGGGATGCTGACCGCCACCGCACTCGTCTGATCGGCGGAGACGTGCACCAGGATGTTGACGTCGTTCAGGACGGTGTCACGATCGCTGTAGGCGTCGGAGCCCACCACGAGGATGTTGAACCCGCCCTCGTAGGCCCCGATCTCGGGGAGCGGCGCCGCCTCGTCGCCGTTGATGTCGACCGAGTTCTTCCCGACGCCGTTCGTGAACTGGTAGAACCAGATGCCTGCGACGCCGACCGTCGAGACGAGCACCACGGCGAGACCCGCCGCCACGGCGCGGACCACCGTCGCCCACGCCCGGGAGCGCGGAAGCCGTCCGTGCCGGGCGATGCCGACGGCCTCGACCGCGCGCTGACGTTGCGTACGGTCGCGCCTCAGCTCCGGGTCAGACATCGAGCCGAGTGTAGGCGGGAAGACGGACTCAAGCCTGGAAGTACCGTGCGAGAGCGCTGGCCACGCCCTGCTCGAGGTCGGTGCCGGTGACGTCCGTCGACACCGCACGCACCTCGTCCGGCGCCTGCCCCATCGCGATCGCGACGCCGCCGCCGGATGCCGCCCACTCGAACATGTCGATGTCGTTGCGGCCGTCGCCCATGACCATCACGTGGTCGCGGGCGATGCCCAGCAGCTCGCGCACGTACTCCATGCCGGTGCCCTTGTTGACGCCGTCGGGGGCGATGTCGAGCCACGCCGTCCAGCCGACGTTGTAGCTGACCTTGTGCAGGCCCATCCGCTCGACGACCTGCAGGAAATCCTCGATCGCGTGGCCCGGCGAGAGCACCACGACGCGCGTGGCGGGCGAGTCGAGCAGCTCGTCGAACTCCACCTGCAGGCGACCCGCCGCGAGCGCCCCCTCCGGGAACTGGCCCGTGAAGCGGAACATGCCCTCCTCGTCCTCCACGGCGAAGCTCGCGCCGGCGAGGTGGCCCCGGATGGTGGTGAGCACCTCGCGGGGGTCGAACGTCTCGACGCGGTCGCGCACCCAGCCGATGGGCGCCTCCTTGTCGCGGCGCATGACGATCGCGCCGTTCGCGCACACGGCGTAGGAGGGGGTGATCCCGAGCCGGTCGATCACGGGGAGGGTCATCGACACCGAGCGGCCGGTGGACAGCATCACCTCATGCCCGAGGTCGCGCACGCGCCGGATCTCGGATGCGACCCGCGGGTCGAGCTCGCCGTCCTCGGTGAGCACGGTGCCGTCGATGTCGAGGCCGATGAGCCATCGATCCCCGCGTGCGAGCGTCATCGCACGGGCTCCAGCACGTCGAGGCCCAGGTACGGTCGCAGCACCTCCGGCACGACGACCGAGCCGTCGGCCCGCTGATGCGTCTCCAGCAGCGCCACGATCCACCGGGTCGTCGCGAGGGTGCCGTTGAGCGTGGCCACCGGGGCCGTCTTCCCGTCGGCCCCGCGCTGGCGGATGTCGAGGCGGCGCGCCTGGAAGGTCGTGCAGTTGCTCGTCGAGGTGAGCTCGCGGTAGGCGTCCTGCGTCGGCACCCACGCCTCCACGTCGAATTTGCGCGCCGCGCTCGTGCCGAGGTCGCCCGCCGCCGTGTCGATGACGCGGTACGCGAGGCCGAGGCTCTGCAGCATGCCCTCCTGCAGGGCGAGCAGGCGCTCGTGCTCGGCCTCGGCATCCGCGGGGTCGATGTAGCTGAACATCTCGAGCTTCTGGAACTGGTGCACGCGGATGATGCCGCGGGTGTCCTTGCCGCCCGAGCCCGCCTCGCGCCGGTAGCAGGTGGAGAGGCCGGCGTAGCGCAGCGGACCCGCCGAGACGTCGATGATCTCGTCCTTGTGGTACCCGGCGAGCGCCACCTCGCTCGTGCCGGTCAGGTAGAGCTCGTCGCGCTCGAGGTAGTAGATCTCGTCGGCGTGCGCGCCGAGGAAGCCCGTGCCGGCCATGATGTCGGGGCGCACGAGGGTGGGCGTGATGAGCGGCGTGAAGCCGGCCTCGAGGGCGCGCTGCATGCCGAGCTGCACGAGCGCGAGCTCGAGCCTGGCGCCGACGCCCTTCAGGAAGTAGAACCGGGCACCCGAGACCTTCGCGCCGCGCTCCATGTCGATCGCGTCGAGCAGCTCGCCGAGGGCCAGGTGGTCGCGCGGCCCGTCCGGGAACCCGGCCGGGTCGAAAGCGCGCCGCTCGCCCACCTCGCGCAGGGTCACGAAGTCGTCCTCGCCGCCGGCGGGCACCCCGTCGAGCACGATGTTCGGGATGCCGCCCGCCACCTCGGCGAAGCGGACCTCGGCATCCGACGCCACCGCCTGCGCGTTCTTCACGCGCGCGGCGAGCTCCTGCGCCTGGGCGACGAGCTGGGCCTTCTCGTCCTTCGGGGCCTGCGCGACGCGCTTCCCGAACGCGTTCTGCTCGGCGCGCAGCGCCTCGAACGAGGTGATGGCCGCACGGCGGGCGGTGTCGGCCGCGAGGGCCTCGTCGACGAGCTCCACGGATGCCCCCCGACGCTCCTGCGAGGCTCGCACGGCATCCGGGTTCTCACGCAGCAGCAGGGGGTCGATCACGCCTCAAGTCTAGGAGGCTGCCGACGCTCGGACTCATGGCCTACTTTGAGACCATGACGCCCCCCGACGCCGCGAAGCCGAAGCGGGCGGCGGTCGTCTACAACCCCGTCAAGGTCGACGTCGAACGCCTGCGCGCGGCGGTCGCGGTGGCGGAGAGCGAGCACGGCTGGGCGAAGAGCCTCTGGCTGGAGACGAGCGAGGACGACCCCGGCATCGGGCAGGGCCGGCAGGCGGTGCGGGAGGGGGCGGACGTCGTGATCGCCGCGGGCGGCGACGGCACGGTGAGGGCGGTCGCCGAGGCGCTGCAGAACACGGGCGTCGCGCTCAGCCTGCTGCCGTCGGGTACCGGCAACCTGCTGGCCCGCAACCTGGGGCTCGACGTCAACACCAACCACCTCGAGGCGTCGGTCGACCTGGCGTTCACGGGTACCGACTCCGCCATCGACGTGGGCGTGGTCGAGGTCGACCGTCCCGACGGCAGCACCGAGACCCACTCCTTCGTCGTGATGGCGGGCCTCGGCCTCGACGCGAAGATGATCGCCAACACCAACCCCGAGCTCAAGAAGCGGGTGGGCTGGCTCGCATACGTCGACGCGATCGGCCGCTCGCTCGTCGACAAGGAGGTGCTGCGCATCCGCTACCGCCTCGACGGGGGCGAGGAGCGCAGCACGCGCGCGCACACCGTGATGGTGGGCAACTGCGGCACGCTGCCCGGCAACATCCAGCTGCTGCCCGACGCGGAGATCGACGACGGGCTCTTCGACATCGTCGCGCTGCGGCCGGAGGGCTTCGGCGGATGGGCGCGCGTCTGGGTCGGGATCGTGTGGGAGAACGGGGTGCTGCGACGCAGCCAGGCCGGGCGCATGCTGCTCGACCTGCGGCAGAAGCCGGTCCGGGCGCTGCGCTACCTGCGCGGACGCCGCATCGAGGGCCGCCTCGACCGGCCGGAGGAGTTCGAGCTCGACGGCGACGAGTTCGGCGAGGTGGTCGCGTTCCGCGCCCACGTGGATCCCGCGGCGCTCGTGGTTCGCCTCCCGCGCGCCTCCGCTGGGTGAGTAGCCGCGCGGCGGCGTATCGAAACCCCGCGCCTCACAGCGCGTCGGGCGCCCCCGACAGGATGTCGCGCAGCCAGTCGCGCGCGTCGATGAACACCTGGTCGTCGTAGCGGCCCGTCACCTCGATGCGCTGCTTGTCGGCCCGCGGGTACGAGCCGAGGAACTGCACGCTCGGGCTGAACCGCTTGAGGCCCAGCAGCGCATCCGCGACGCGCTCGTCGAGCACGTGGCCGTCGAGGTCGACGATGAAGCGGTACCGGCCGAGCGCGTCGCCGATGGGACGCGACTCGAGCAGGCTGAGGTTGACGCCGCGGGTGGCGAACTGCTCGAGCATCTCGACGAGCGCGCCGGGCTGGTCGGTCGGCAGCTCGACGATGACGCTCGTCTTGTCGGCGCCCGTGCGCGGCGGGATGGCGCGCGAGCGCGACACGAGCACGAAGCGCGTCACGGCCTCCGGGTTGTCGGCGATGTCCTCGGCGAGCACGACGAGCGGCAGGTGCTCGGTGATGCCGGGCGGGGCGATCGCCGCATCCGCGTTCCGCGACTCGAGCAGCTCGGCGGGCGCCGCGACGTTCGAGGTCGACGGGATGTGGCCGTGGCTCGGCAGGGTCGCGTCGAGCCACAGGTGGCACTGGGCGTACGCGACGGGGTGCGCGTTGATGACCTTCACGTCCTCGAGGCGCGTGCCGGGACGGCCGACGAGCTGGAAGTTGACGGCCACCAGGTACTCGCCCACGATCCGCAGCCCCGGGATGTTGGCGAGCGCGTCCTGGGTGGCGGAGACCCCGCCCTCGACGGAGTTCTCGATCGCGATCATCGCCGCCGTGCTGCGGCCGCTCACGACGTCGTCGAGCGCCTCGCCCACGTTGTTGACGGAGCGCCACTCCTCGCCCGCCGCCTCCGGCACCTGCGCGAGCGCCGCCCAGGTGAAGGTGCCCGCGGGACCGAGGTAGCTGTACACGTCCGCGAGCCTAGCGGGCGCCGGAACGCTGGACCCTGCTCGGGCGGGAGCGGGATGATGGGCGCATGACCTCCCGCGCAGGCACCCCCGCCCAGCCGTCCGACCTCGTCGACGTGCACGAGCTCGTCGACGCGTACTACACGCGCACCCCCGACATGGCGGATGCCGCGCAGCGCGTCGTGTTCGGCACGAGCGGGCACCGCGGGTCGAGCCTCGACGGGGCGTTCACCGAGACGCACATCGCCGCGATCACGCAGGCGATCGTCGAGTACCGCACCGCCCAGGGGGTCTCGGGCCCGCTGTTCGTGGGCGCAGACACGCACGGCCTCTCCGCGCCCGCGCAGACGACGGCCCTCGGCGTGCTGGAGGCGAACGGCGTGCACGCGCTCGCCGACGAGTTCGACGACTACGTGCCGACGCCCGCGCTCAGCCGCGCCATCATCCGGTACAACACCGAGCACCCGGGCGAGCCGCAGGCCGACGGCATCGTCATCACGCCGAGCCACAACCCGCCGCGCGACGGCGGCTTCAAGTACAACCCGCCGCACGGCGGCCCCGCCGACTCGGATGCCACCGGCTGGATCGCCGCCCGCGCCAACGCGATCATCGAGGGCGGCAACCGCGAGGTGCGCTTCGCCGAGCCGAGCGCGGTCGACAGCTACGACTTCCGCGGCGCCTACGTCGACGACCTCGCGAATGTGCTCGACATGGACGCGATCGCGGCGTCCGGACTGAAGCTCGGCGCCGATCCGCTGGGCGGCGCGAGCGTGAACTACTGGGCGCTCATCGCCGAGCGGTATGGCCTCGACCTGGAGGTCGTGAACCCCGCGGTCGACCCGACGTGGTCGTTCATGACGCTCGACTGGGACGAGAAGATCCGGATGGACCCGTCCTCGCCGTCGGCCATGGCATCCGTCGTCGCGCGCGCCGGCGACTACGCGATCCTCACCGGCAACGACGCCGACGCCGACCGGCACGGCATCGTGACGCCCGACGGGGGGCTCATGAACCCCAACCACTACCTGGCCGTCGCGATCCAGTACCTGTACGCGCACCGCCCCGGCTGGCGCCCGGATGCCGCGATCGGCAAGACGCTCGTGTCGAGCTCGATGATCGACCGCGTCGCGGCGTCGCTCGGGCGGAGGCTGTGGGAGGTGCCGGTCGGCTTCAAGTGGTTCGTGCCGGGTCTCGTGGACGGATCGGTCGGCTTCGGCGGCGAGGAGAGCGCGGGGGCGAGCTTCCTGACCCGCGACGGCAGGGCCTGGACGACCGACAAGGACGGCATCCTGTTGGCGCTGCTCGCGGCCGAGATCCGCGCCGTCACCGGCAGGAGCCCGAGCGAGCTGTACCGCGAGCTGACGGCCGAGTTCGGCGACCCGGCCTACGCCCGGGTGGACGCCGCGGCGACGCCGGAGCAGAAGGCGCGGCTCGGCAAACTGTCCGGCGACGACATCACGGCGACCGAGCTCGCCGGCGACCCGATCACGGCGCGCCTCTCGCACGCGCCCGGCAACGGCGCGGCGATCGGCGGCGTCAAGGTGCAGAGCGAGCACGCGTGGTTCGCGGCGCGCCCGTCCGGCACCGAGAACGTGTACAAGATCTACGCCGAGTCGTTCCGCGGCCCCGAGCACCTGGCCCTCGTGCAGGCCGAGGCGAAGCGCATCGTCGACGCCGCCCTCGCCTGACCGGGACTCCACCCGCTGAGTGGCCGGTTCCGGGCCTCATCCTGTCGTTATGGGGCCCAGAACCGACCACTCAGCGGAGGATGGCGTGAGCCGCTTGCGGGGGTCGAACACGCTGTCTAGTTGCGCGCCGTGGGAGCGCTCTCTTGACGACAAACGGGTCGATTTACAGTGCTTTGACCTGGGCTTTTCCTTCGTTGCCAATTCGTTGCATTTCTCCGTGTTGACACGGCTCGCGGAGCGTGCGTATCGTTGCCCCCGATTTCGTGAGAGCGCTCCCACGGGGCTTCGTGAGAGCGCTCCCACCGAGATCGTCCCCATCCACGCACACAAAGGAGTGACCGTGAAGTTCTCACGACGCACCGCCACTGTCGCCGTGGTCGCCGGTACCGCATCCCTCGCCCTGGTTCTCTCCGGGTGCTCGACGGATGGCGGCAACGGCGGCAACAGCGACGAGCCCATCACCCTGACGATCACGACCTTCGGCACCATGGGTATCGACGCCAACTACGCGGCGTACGAGAAGGCCCACCCGAACGTCAAGATCGAGGCGACCAACCTCGAGAACGGTGGCGCAGCCCGCGACGACGCGTACGCGAAGATCGCGGCCGGCACCGGCCTCAGCGACGTCGTCGCCATCGAGGAGGGCTGGCTCTCCACGATCGCCGAGGTCTCCAACGCCTTCGTCGACCTGCGCGACTACGGCATCGAGGACCACAAGAGCGACTGGCTCGACTGGAAGTACGCCCAGGGCACCGACGCCGACGGCCGCGTGTTCGCCGCCGGCCTCGACATCGGCCCGCAGGGTCTCTGCTTCCGCGGCGACCTGCTCGAGAAGGCCGGCCTCCCCGGCGACCGTGACGGCTTCGCCGAGGCCATCGGCGGCGAGAACGCCACCTGGGAGTCGTTCTTCGAGTTCGGCCAGAAGTACACGGCCGCGACGGGCAAGCCGTTCTACCACAACCCGTCGTTCTTCTTCAACTCCTTCGTGAACCAGCAGGCCGAGGGCTACTACAAGAAGGACGGCACGACGCTCAACGTCAAGGACAACGCCGCCCTCAAGGGCCAGCTCGACCTGATCGTCAAGAACGCCAACATCGGCGCCGGCCTCGACGCCTGGGGTGTCGCGGAGCAGGCCAAGGCCGACGACTTCGCGGTCTACGTCTGCCCGTCGTGGATGCTCGGCGTCGTGAAGGGCTACTACGACCAGGGCACCACCGGCACCGGCTGGGACTTCGCCGACGTGCTGCCGGGCGGCGCCGCCAACTGGGGTGGCTCGTTCCTCGGCGTCTCCGAGTCGTCGGAGCACAAGGAGGCCGCGGCCGACCTCGCCCTCTGGCTCGCCGAGCCCGAGCAGCAGGCTGCCGCCTTCGAGGCCGCGGGTCCGTTCCCGTCGACCCTGAAGGGCCAGGAGCTCGTCAAGAGCGCCACCGACGCGTTCTTCAACGACGCGCCGACCGGCGAGATCTTCGCCAACCGCTCGAAGGGTGTCGTCGCCCAGGTGAAGGGTCCGGAGGACTCCAACATCCAGGACAACGTCTTCGGCCCCGTGCTGACGGACATCGGTCAGGGCAAGTACACCAACGGTGACGACGCCTGGGCCGCCGCGATGACGCTGTTCGACCAGCTCATCAAGCAGTAAGCACCGCACCACCACGGATGCGGCCCCCGGCCAGACCCGGGGGCCGCATCCCACCCCACCCGAGCACATCACGTAAGGCATCAGGATGAGCACACTCCAGGCACAGCGGCGCGGCGCCGGCCTCACCTTCCGGCAGAAGCTGTCGAACTTCGACTACAAGTTCTCGCCGTACCTCTACATCTCGCCGTTCTTCATCCTCTTCGCGCTGCTCGGCCTGTTCCCGATCATCTACACGGTCAACGTCTCGCTCTACAACTGGGACCTGCTCAAGGGCCAGGGCGACTTCATCGGCCTGCAGAACTACGCCACCACGCTCAGCGACCCGATGTTCTGGAACGCCTTCGGCAACACCTTCAGCATCTTCCTGCTCTCCGCCGTGCCGCAGCTCGTGATGGCGACCATCATCGCCGCCGTGCTCGACCAGGCCATCCGCGCCAGCACCTTCTGGCGGATGAGCGTGCTGCTCCCCTACATCGCCGCCCCCGTCGCGGTCGCGGTGATCTTCACCCAGATCTTCAACCAGTTCGGCGGCCCCATCACGGGCCTCCTGCACGTGTTCGGGCTCGAACCCATCAAGTGGGGATACGACGTCTTCCCCTCGCACATCGCGATCGCCACCATGGTCAACTGGCGCTGGACCGGCTACAACGCCCTCATCCTGCTCGCCGCCATGCAGGCCATCCCGCGCGACGTCTACGAGTCGGCGGCGCTCGACGGCGCCGGCCGCATCCGCCGGTTCTGGTCGATCACGATCCCCATGATCCGGCCCACCATGATCTTCGTCATCATCACCGCCACCATCGGCGGACTGCAGATCTTCACCGAGCCGAAGCTCTTCGACGGCCAGTCGAACGGCGGATCTAACCGCCAGTTCCAGACGATCGTGCTCTACCTCTACGAGATGGCGTTCCCGCGACGCGACTTCGGCCGCGCCGCCGCGACCGCCTGGATCCTCTTCCTCATCATCATCCTGATCGGGCTCATCAACTACGGGATCTCCCGCACCATCGCCTCCCAGGACATCAAGAAGAACGTGCGCGTGCCCGTCGCGGGGACGCGCCGCACGATCGGGGGCCGCAAGTGACCACGACCATCGACCGCCGGCCCAGCCACGGCGGACTCCACTTCCCCGACCAGGACGAGCGCGCCGCCCGCAAGCGCAAGGCACGCTTCTACGACCGGCCCGGATGGCTGAGCTACGCGCTGCTCGCCGCCTTCTTCCTCGGTGCCGTGTTCCCGCTCTGGTGGTCGTTCGTGATGGGCAGCCGCGTCGCATCCGACATCAACGCGGTGCCGCCCGTCGTGATCCCCGGCCCGAACTTCCTCGAGAACGTGCTGAAGGCGTTCCAGACGGTCGACTTCGCCAAGGCGCTCGTCAACAGCCTCGTCATCTCGACCGCGATCGCCGTCTCCGTGGTGTTCTTCTCGACGCTCGCCGGGTACGCCTTCGCCAAGCTGAGCTTCCGTGGGCGCAACCCGCTCATGGTCGCGGTCATCGCGACGATGGCCATCCCGACCCAGCTCGGCATCATCCCCCTCTTCATGCTCGTCTCCGAGCTCAAGCTCACCAACACGCTCGGCGCCGTCATCATCCCCGGGATGGTCTCCGCCTTCGGGGTGTTCTTCATGCGGCAATACCTCGTCGACGTCATCCCCGACGAGCTCATCGAGGCCGCGCGGGTCGACGGCGCGTCGATGTGGGGCACCTTCTGGCACGTCGCCCTGCCGTCGGCGCGACCCGCCATGGCGGTGCTCGGACTCTTCATGTTCATGGCCGCGTGGACCGATTTCCTCTGGCCGCTGCTCGTGCTCGGACCCAAGAACCCGAGCGTGCAGACCGCCCTGTCCGCGCTCAACGCCTCCGGCGGGCACACGCCGGACTACTCGATGGTGCTCGCGGGCACCGTCGTGTCGATCGTGCCGCTGCTCGTCCTGTTCCTCTTCGCCGGCAAGCAGCTCATCTCGGGCATCATGTCCGGGGCGGTGAAGGGCTGATGGCGCTCGCGCTCCCCGACGGGTTCGAGTGGCCGGTCGGGTTCCTCTGGGGTGCCGCCACGGCGGCCGCCCAGATCGAGGGCGCCGCCCACGAGGACGGCAAGCTCGACTCCATCTGGGACCACTTCGCCCGCACCCCCGGCAACATCGCGCACGGCGACACCCTCGACCCCGCGGTCGACCACTACCACCGGATGCCGCAGGACGTGCAGCTCATGAAGGGCCTCGGCCTCGACAGCTACCGCTTCTCGGTGAGCTGGGCGCGGGTCAAGCCGGCCGACGGACCCGTGAACGCGAAGGGCCTCGACTTCTACAGCCGCCTCGTCGACGAGCTGCTCGAGAACGGCATCCTGCCCTGGCTCACGCTGTACCACTGGGACATGCCGCAGGCCGTCGAGGAGACGGGCGGCTGGGCCAACCGCGACACCTCGCAGCGGTTCCTCGACTACGCGGTCGCGGTGCACGAGGCGCTCGGCGACCGCGTCGGCCGCTGGACGACCTTCAACGAGCCCCTCTGCTCGTCGCTCATCGGCTACGCGGGCGGCGAGCACGCCCCCGGGCGGCAGGAGCCGCGAGCCGGGCTCGCCGCGCTGCACCACCAGCACCTCGCCCATGGCCTCGCCGTGCAGGAGCTGCGTGCCCGCGGCGCGGAGCAGCTCGGCATCACCCTCAACCTCACCAACGCGGTGCCGAACGACCCGAGCGACCCCGTCGACCTCGACGCGGCCCGCCGTCTCGACGCGCTGTGGAACCGCGCCTACCTCGAGCCGATCCTGCGGGGGGCCTACCCCGCCGACTTCCTCGAGGACGTCGCCGGCCACCGCTTCGACGAGCTCGTGCGCGACGGCGACCTCGCGACGATCCACCAGAGGATCGACTTCCTGGGCGTCAACCACTACCACGACGACAACGTGTCCGGGCATCCGCTGCCCGAGGGGCACCCGCGCGGCCTCGCCCCGACCGATAAGAGGACCTCCTCCTGGTTCGTCGGCTCGGAGTTCCTCACGAGCCCCACCCGCAACCTCCCGCGCACCGCGATGGGCTGGGAGATCAACCCCCACGGACTGCGGCACCTGCTCGTGCGCCTGGGGCGGGAGTACCCGGAGCTCCCGCCGCTCTACGTCACCGAGAACGGCTCCGCGTGGGACGACGTCGTCGCCCCCGACGGTCATGTGCACGACGCCGAGCGGGTCGCCTTCCTCGAACGCCACCTCGAGGCGGTCGCCGAGGCGATCGAGGAGGGGGCGGATGTGCGCGGCTACTTCGCGTGGTCGCTCATGGACAACTTCGAGTGGGCCTGGGGATACGAGAAGCGCTTCGGGATCGTCTACGTCGACTACGTCACGCAGGAGCGCATCGTGAAGGACTCCGGCCGGACCTTCGCGGAGATCGCCGCGGGTGCGCGTACCCTCGCCCCATAGACTGCACGGGCCGACACCCGGCCAGGAGGACCCCCGATGACCCCGGAACAGCACGGAAGCGCTCCGACTCTCGAACAGGTCGCGAAGGCTGCCGGCGTCTCCCGGTCCACGGTGTCGCGGGTCATCAACGACTCCCCCAAGGTGACACCGGAGGCCCTCGCCGCGGTGCGCCGGGCCATCGACGAGCTCGGCTACGTGCCCAACCGGGCGGCCCGCATCCTCGCGTCGCGGCGCACGCAGTCGATCGCGCTCGTCATCCCCGAGAACACGGCCCGCTTCTTCGCCGACCCGTACTTCGCGACCGTCGTGCAGGGCATCGCGATGTACCTCTCCGACACCGACTACACCCTGAGCCTCGTGATCGCCGCGGAGCGCGACGGCGAGAAGACCCGCCGCTACCTGCAGGCGGGCAACGTCGACGGCGCGCTCCTGCTGTCGCACCACTCCGACGACCGCTCGTACACGCAGCTCGCCCGCTCGATCCCCGTCGTGTTCGGCGGGCGGCCGATGAGCCAGGAGGGGTCGGACGCGTACTACATCGACGTCGACAACGTCGAGGCGGCCCGCAACGTCAGCCGCAAGCTCATCGAGAACGGTCGGCGGCGGATCGCCACGATCGCCGGACCGAACGACATGTCCGCCGGTCTCGACCGGCTCGAGGGCTGGCGGCAGGCGCTCGACGCCGCCGGCATCCCGACGGACCTCGTCGAGCACGGCGACTTCAGCCCGGCCGGCGGAGAGGCGGCCATGCGTCGGCTGCTCGCGCGCGACGGCGACATCGACGGCGTCTTCGCCGCCAACTCGCTCATGGCCCAGGGCGCGCTCAACGTGCTGCGCAGCCACGGCAAGTCGGTGCCGCACGACCTGGGCTTCGTGACGTTCGACAACGACTACGCCGCGCAGTCCTCCAGCCCACCCCTCACGACCGTCGAGCAGCCGACCGTCGAGCAGGGTCGGCGGATGGTGGACGTGCTGCTGCACCTCATCGACGGGGGCACCGTCTCGCAGATCACGATGATGCCGACCCGCATCATCGAGCGCGGGAGCGAGTGAGCGGCTCCTCCGACGCGTGTCAACCGGGCTGACGGGCGGCGTGCGGTTTCGTAGCGTGAGGGCATGGAACGCACACGAATCCCGATCGTCGCTCTCCTCGCCGCATCCGCGCTCGGCCTCACCGCCTGCACGGCGGCGGCGCCCGCGCCGACGGAGTCGCCCCGCCCATCCGAGTCGTCGAGCAGGCCCTCCCCCACCCCGGATCCGATCGTCACACCCGATGCGGCCGCGCCCGACCAACTCGCGATCTCAATGGTCGAACCCGCGACGGACATCCCGACGACGCCCCTGATCACGGGCCCCGCCCTGCTCGAGGCCGACATGCAGATCCGGATCTCCGCCCAATGCAGCGGCGGCACCCTCGGCTGGCGACTCGTGACCGCATCGACGGAGCTCGACGAGCAGCGCACCTTCGCGGAGGGGACCACGAGGTGCGACGGGAAGGTCGATGAGAGCGCCGTCGGCCCGGTGGTCTACACGGGCCCGGTGCAACTGATCCTGACCGACACGGCCTCCGTCGATGAGGGATGGGTGCAGGCGCGTCAGGTTCCCCTCCGCTGACCCGGCGAGTCGGGTCGGCAGCGCGTAGCGTCGAGGCATGACCACCGAGCAGAACGAGATCCGCGGCGACCGCGTCGTCGACGTCCCCGAACGCAGCCGCTTCGTGCTCGAGCGCGACGGAGAGCCGATCGGCAAGGCGGTGTACCGGCGCGAGCCGGGCGTCATCACCTTCACGCACACCGAGGTCGACCCGGCGATCCAGGAGCGCGGGCTCGGCTCCCTGCTCGCGAAGGCGGCGCTGGACGCGGTGACGGCCGAGGAGGGCACGCGCGTCGTCGCGCAGTGCCCGTTCATCGCGGCCTACATCGAGCGGCATCCGGAGTACCAGCCGCTGCTGTCCAGATGACCGGGGAGCGGGTCCCCGCTCAGGCGGTCGAGGAGCGCCGCCGTTCAGCGGCGACGCGTCTCCAGACCACGGTCCCCGCCACCCCGACCGCCGCGACGACCAGAGCGACCGCGAGCCGCGGAAGCACGAGCTCCGGCATCGTCACCGCCGCCCGGAACACGCTCCACGCGTAGTCGAGCAGCTCGCCCGGGCTGCGCAGCAGCGCGCGCGAGCCGACGGCCGACTGCACGGCGGTCGCGAGCGCGGGAAGCACCCAGAGCAGCACGAGGCCGACGACCGCCGCGACGACCCGGCGGGCGGTGCGGATGCCGCCCCACGCGATCGCGACCCCCGCGAGCACGGGCGGTGTCCAGGTCGCGAGGGTCGCGAGCGCGTACGGCAGCGGGGAGAGCGGGCCGAGGGTTCCCAGGGCGCCGGAGATCCACCATCCGGTCGCGATCGCGGCGACGACAAGGGCGACGACCGCCGCGGGCACGGGACCGCGGGCGACGAGACCGAAGACGAGCAGGCCGCCCAGGATGCCGAGCACGGCGACCGCGACGCACGCACCGAGGTAGAACGCGGCCTCTCCCCCGGCGCGGAGACCCGAGCGGAGCACGTCGACGGCCTGCGCGGTCGCGACGACCTGCACGAAGAGCAGCCCCGCGGCGACCGAGAACGGGGCCGCCCGCGGCAGGCGATCCCGCAGGGCGCGCGCGGCGACGCCCGCGGCGGCCCCGCCCACGACGAGGATGCCGAGCACGAAGGTGACGTCGTATTGGCTGAGCGGGAGCCACGCGACCGGCATCTGCTCGGGGAGCGCGTCGAACGCCCACAGGTTCTGCAGCGGCAGCCGCATCCCGGTGAGGATCCAGGGCGCAAGGCCCAGCAGCCCGGCGCCCACGCCGATCGCCAGGCTCGCGAGCGCGCCCCGCCACCGCGTCTCGCGGACCGCGGGCGGCGCGGGTTCCGGCCAGGCGGCGGACGGCGGGGCGGGCGGTTCGGAGCTCACCCGATCACGCTAGCCGTCGGACGAACAGGCTGGATCGTGCGCGCGGTGGGCGCGGGGAACCGATCCAGCCGATTCAGCCTGCTTCTCCGACCGCTCAACGGTCACGCGGCAGCGCGATGCGCACCCGGCCGGCGTCGAGGTCGAGCGGGCCGTCGCCGGGTGTCGGGGCGGGGGCCGGGAGCTCCGTCTCGGCCGCGGCGATCTTCTGCGCCTCGTGCTTCGTGGGGTGGAAGACCTCGTCGGCGAAGCCGAGGGCGCCGTTGCCCGAGCCGCGGCCCTGACTGGTGCCCCGCAGCTCGATCCACCCGCGCCACTGCGCCACGGCGATCCCGGCGACGAACACGACGCCGAGGACGACCCACCCCCAGAACGGCATGCCTCGAGGCTACGTCAGAGCGGCTGGACGGTCACCCAGCCGCCCCCGAACTTGGGCTCGCGCCCGTCACCCGAGGAGGTACCGGTGAGGCGGCGCTTGACCCACGGCCCCACGTGCTCCCGGTAGTAGGCCGCACCCCGCAGTCTCTCCGCGGACGGCAGCTCCGGAAGCGACCACCACTCGGCAGGCCGCGGCACCCCGAGCGCGTCGAGGAGGCGGGCGGCGACCCGGTGGTGGCCGCGCGGGTTCATGTGCAGGCGGTCCTCCGACCAGTAGGAGGGCTTCGCCAGCTCGGCGTCGAACCAGTTGAGCGCACGGATGACGTCGGCCCGGTCGGCGATCCGCTGCTCGACGACCCGCGAGAGCAGGTCGCCGCGGCGCCGCATCACCGAGCCGAGGGGAAGCTGCACCGTCGGGTTCGCCCCCGACAGCAGGATGAGCGCGACGCCCTCCTCGTCGCAGCGGCGGAGCACGTGGCTGAAGAGGTCGGCGATGCGCTCGGCGTCGGCGCGCGGCCGCAGGATGTCGTTGCCGCCGCCGTTGAACGAGAGGTGCGTGGGCTTCAGAGCGAGGGCGGGCTCGAGCTGCTGCTCGACGATCGGCGCGATGAGCTTGCCGCGGATGGCGAGGTTCGCGTACTCGATCTGCTCGCCGGTGCCGTCGGCCCAGCCCTGAGCGACCAGGTCGGCCCACCCGCGCACGCGTCCGTCCGGGAGCTCGTCGCCCATCCCCTCCGTGAAGGAGTCGCCGATGGCGACGTAGCGGATTGCGGGCACCGGCCGAGCCTACGCCCCGATCCCGGACGGTTCAGCGGCGCGGGATCACGAGGGGGCGGCCGTCGCGGACGAGCACCTCGACCGGCAGGCGGTACACCTCCGAGATGAGGGGCTCGGTGAGCACCTCGACGGGGGTGCCGAGCGCGCGGAGCCGGCCGTCCTCGAGGAGGGCGACGCGGTCGGCGTAGGCAGCCGCGAGGGAGAGGTCGTGCAGCACGACGACGACGGTGCGGCCCTCCGCGGCGAGCCCGCGGGCGATGCGCAGCACGTCCTCCTGGTGCCGCAGGTCGAGGGCCGCGGTCGGCTCGTCGAGCAGCACGATCGGGGTCTCCTGGGCGAGCACGCGGGCGAGCGAGACGCGGGCGCGCTCGCCGCCGGAGAGCTCCGTGAAGCGCCGCTCCACGAGGTGGGCCACGTCGGCGCGCTCGAGGGCGGCGCGGATCGCGTCGTCGTCCGCGTCCTGCGCGGGAGTGCGCGCCCACGGGCTGCGTCCCATCTCCACGACCTCGGCGACCCGGAACGGGAAGCTGACCGCGTTGTCCTGCGTGAGAACCGAGCGGATGCGGGCGAGCTCGAGCGCGCCGAGCTCGTCGGCGGGGCGGTCGCCGATGAGCACGCGGCCCGCATCCGGACGCCGCTCGCCCGACAGCGCCGACAGCAGGGTCGACTTGCCGGCGCCGTTCGGGCCGACGAGTGCGAGCAGCTCGCCCGTCGCCACCGCGAGCTCGACCTCGTGCACCACGGCACGGCCCCCCAGCTCGACGGTGACCCGCTCGGCGCGGATCATGCCCAGCCTCCCGAGGCGCGGCGCTGCCGCCACAGCAGCACGAAGAAGAACGGTCCGCCGATGAGCGAGGTGAGCAGCCCGATCGGCAGCTCCGCGCCGGCGACGAGGGTGCGCGACAGCAGGTCGGCCACCACGATGAGGAGCGACCCGCCGAACGCGCTCGCCGTGAGCAGCGCACGGTGCGACGGCCCGAGGATCATGCGCATGAGGTGCGGCACGACGAGGCCCACGAAGGCGATGATGCCGACGAACGCGACCGCGACCCCGGTGAGCAGCGCGACGAGCACGATCGACCAGAACCGCAACCGCTCGACGTCGATGCCGAGGTGCCGCGCGTTCCGCTCGCCGAGCGACAGGATGTCGTAGCGCCGCCCGAGCGCGATCGCCACGACCGCGCCGATCGCGGCGACGACGAGCACGAGCAGCGACTCGCGCCAGAGCGAGCCGGAGAGCGAGCCGAGCTGCCAGAACACGATCTGCTCGCGACTCGCGGTGCCCGCCATGAACAGCAGGAACGCGAGGCCCGCGCCGCCGAAGGCGTTCACGGCGATGCCCGTGAGCAGCAGGGTGACGACCTCGGTGCGGCCGTTCGCGCGCGAGACCCCGTAGACGAGAAGGGTCGCCCCGAGGCCGCCCGCGAAGGCGAGCAGCGCGATCGTCCACTCCCCGAAGGCCAGCAGGCCGGTGACGATCGCGAGGGCTGCGCCGAGGGCGGCCCCGGACGACACCCCGACGACCCCGGGCTCGGCGAGCGGGTTGCCGAACACCGCCTGCATCACCGCTCCCGCCACCGCGAGCGCCGCGCCGACCGCCATCGCCATGACGATGCGCGGGAACCGGATGACCCACAGGGCGGCGTCCGCCGTCGGGTCGATCTCGGGCCACGGGTTGGCGAACCAGGGGTTCGGGATCCAGCTGTGCCGCAGCACGGAGAGCACGACATCCTGCACGCTCACCCCGAACTGCCCGACGACCGCCGAGACCAGGGTCGCCAGCACGAGCAGCACGGCGAGCGCGAGCCCGACGAGCGTGCGGCGCCGCGCGAGGTGTGCGGGCGCGCTCACGGAACCCGGTACAGCCACTCATCGGTGGCGAACTTCTCCGTCACCAGCTGCTCGGCGCGCGCATACTCCTCGGGCGTGATCTCGCCGTCGTGGAGGCCGTGCAGCGAGCGGAAGGTCTCGACCATCCGCTCGATGATCGCCGCGCGGGGCAGGCCCGTCTGGCTGCGCAGCGGGTCGACGCGCTTCTGCGCGGACTTGGTGCCCTTGTCGGAGAGCTTCTCGCGTCCGATGCGCAGCACCTGCACCATCTTGTCGGCGTCGATGTCGTACGACATCGTCACGTGGTGCAGCACGGCGCCGTCGGCGAGGCGCTTCTGCGCGGCGCCGCCGATCTTGCCTGCGGGGCTCGCGATGTCGTTGAGCGGCTGGTACGTCGCGTCGATGCCGAGCGAGCGCAGGGCGACGAGCACCCAGTCGTCGAGGTAGGCGTAGCTGTCGGCGAAGCTCATGCCCTGCACGAGCTCGACCGGCGCGTACAGGGAGTAGGTGACGACGTTGCCGGCCTCCATGAACATCGCGCCGCCGCCCGAGATGCGGCGCACAACGGGGATGCCGTACTTCGCGGCGTTCTCCGGGTCGACCTCGTTCCTGACCGACTGGAAGCTGCCGATGACGACGGCCGGCTCGTCCCACTCCCAGATGCGCAGCGTCGGCTTGCGGCGACCGGCGCCGACCTCCTCGGCGAGCACCTGGTCGAGCGCGAGGTGGGTGACGGGGCTGAGGGCCCCCGGATGCACGAGCTCCCAGTCGTAGTCGCGCCAGGTGGTGGCGCGGTGCACGGCGCGGCGCACGGCGGTCGCGATCGCCTCCGGCGAGAAGCCGAGCAGCACGGCGCCGTCGGGGAGCGCACCCTGCACGGCGGCGGCGATGACCTTGCCCTCGACGTCGGCGGGGAGCCCTGTGAGGGCCTCGTCGATGAGGGGCAGCGCGTCGTCGGGCTCGAGGAAGAAGTCGCCCGAGAGCCGGACGTTCGCGAGGTGCCCGTCGACGACGTCGAGGTCGACCACGACGAGCTTGCCGCCCGGCACCTTGTACTCGCCATGCACCCCTCTAGCTTAGGTGCGCCTAACCCGCGGGCGCCGCCCCGCCCTCACGAAGAGCGCAGCGGGGGCGCGGGGTCAGCGGGCCACGTGGGCGTCGAGCCAGGCGACGACGTCGGCGCGCACCTCCGCCTGGTTCGTCTCGTTGAGCGTCTCGTGACGCGCGCCCGGGTAGACGGTCACCGTGACATCCGTGAGGCCCCCGCGCTTCTCGTACGCCGCGGCCAGCTTGCGGATGCTGGCGGGGCCGCCGAGGGGGTCCTCCTCGCCGATCATGATGAGCATCGGCAGGTCGCGGTTCAGCCGCCTCGGGGTGCCGAGCAGCCGGAGCGTGTCGGGGAGGCCGAAGAGCTTCAGCACCGTGGCGTCGAAGGTGAGCGGGTCGGCGGCGAACGCCGCCCACACCTCCGGATCGCGCGACAGCCACTCGTGGCCGGTCGTGCCGAGGTGCTTGTGGCGCGCGTTGAGGTCTCCGCCGTTCATGTCGGTGAGGGTGCGGTAGGCGGTCGCCGAGAGGATCACGGCGTCGTAGCGCGACGCATCCGCACCGATGATCTTCTGCGCGAAGAGCGAGCCGAGGCTGTGGCCGAACAGCACGAGCGGCACGGCGGGGTTCTCGTCGCGAATGATGCCGGCGAGCTGCACGATCGCGGCGATCGCGGCGCGCACCCCGCCGGGCCCGAGGCGGCCGAGCCTCGCGCTGTCGCCTCCCCACTGGCCGAGCCCGGTCGCGCCGTGGCCGCGGTGGTCGTCCGCGTAGACGGTGTAGCCGGCGGCCGCGAGCGCCTGCGCGAAGCGCTCGTAGCGGGTGGCGTACTCGCCGACGCCGTGCAGCAGCTGCACGACGGCGCGCGGCGCATCCGCCAGCCACACGTAGTAGTGGATCGTGACGCCCTCGGCGTCGACGAAGGTGTGCTCGGTGCGGGTCACGTCGCTCATGGGGCCTCCTCGCCGCCTCCGAGCGTAGGGCGTGCGGGGCGCAGACGGGTGCAGGGTGGATGATGGAGGGGATGAGTCAGATGTTCCGTTCCTTCGCGACACGGAACTACCGCATCTGGTTCGCGGGCGCGCTCGTCTCCAACGTCGGCACCTGGATGCAGCGCATCGCCCAGGACTGGCTCGTGCTGGCCGAGCTCACCGACGACGACGCCATCGCGGTCGGGGTCGTGATGGCGCTCCAGTTCGGGCCGCAGCTCGTGCTGCTGCCGGTCACCGGGTGGGTGGCGGACCGCTTCGACCGGCGGCGGGTGCTCGCCGTCACGCAGGCCAGCATGATGCTGCTCGGCGTGGGTCTCGGCCTGCTGACCGTGTTCGGGGTCGTGCAGCTCTGGATGGTGTTCGGGTTCGCGCTCGGTCTGGGGGTCGCCGCCGCGTTCGACGCGCCGGCCCGGCAGGCGTTCGTGGGCGAGCTCGTCGACGACCGCTCCCTCGCGAACGCCGTCGCGCTCAACGCGGCGTCCTTCAACGGCGCCCGCCTGATCGGCCCGGCGGTCGCGGGGGTTCTCGTGGCCGCGGTCGGCTCCGGATGGGTGTTCCTCATCAACGCGGTCACCTTCCTGGCCGTCCTCGGCTCGCTCTGGGCACTGCGGCCGGCGGAGTTCACGCGCTTCACGCGGAAGGCGAGCGGGCGGGGCCAGATGCGGGCGGGGTTCCGCTACGTGCGGAGGCGGCCCGACATCCTGCTGGTGTTCGCGATGGTGTTCCTCACCGGCACCCTCGGCTACAACTTCCCGATCTACACCTCCACGATGGCGAAGGTCGAGTTCGGCGAGGGGCCGCAGGAGTTCGGCTGGCTGTCGTCGGCGCTCGCGATCGGCTCGGTCGCGGGGGCGCTCATCGCGGCACGCCGTGAGCGTCCGCGGCTGCGCACGGTGACCCTCGCGAGCCTCGGCTTCGGCCTCTCGCTCGGGGCCGCCGCGATCGCACCCGAGCCGTGGAGCTTCGCCGCGCTGCTCGTCATCGTGGGGTTCACCGGCATCACCATGATGAACACCGCCAACGCCTACGTTCAGACCACGACCGCGCCCTCGATGCGCGGCAGGGTGATGGCGCTCTACCTGGCGATCTTCATGGGCGGGACCCCGATCGGCGCACCCCTCGTCGGGGCCGTCGCGGATGCGGCGGGGCCGCGGTGGGCGATCGCGGTGGGGGCCGCATCCGGCCTCGTCGCGGCGGCCATCGCCGCCGTCTTCTTCGTTCGCACGCGCGAGGTGCGCCTGCGCTGGGACCGCCGCGGCCGCTGGCCGTTGCGCGTCTCGGCCGCGAGCTCCGCCGACCGCGACACCGCCACCCAGGAGATCGCGATCGTGGAGGCGGAGACCCCGCGCTGACCGCCCGTGGCGCGGCTGGAGCCGCGTCGGGAATGCCGGGGGCAGAATGACCGCATGAGCGGCGCGCGCGAGCAGCAGGCGGGACCGCTCGCGCGGCTCGGGGCGACGGCCACCACCAACGAGTCGCGGGCCATCCTGGTGGGCGGGGCCGCCCTCGGGCTCGGCTTCCTCGTCGGCTTGGCCGTGATCGGCGGGCGTTCCCTCGCCATCACGGGCGACGAGTCGCTCGGCACGATCGCCGCGCTCGTCACCGCCGGGATGACGGCACTCGCGTTCGTCGTCGGCTACCTGCTCCCCGCGCCGGGATCGCGGCGGCGCACGCATCCGGAGCCCTCCCGCTGGCGGCTCGCGGTGAACGTCACCGCGCTCGCCCTCGCCCACGCCGCCGTCGCCCTCCTGCTGCTGGAGGGGATGTCGATCGTGATGGCCGACGCGTTCATCGGCGCGGAGGTGTACCCGTTCAGCTCCGCGCTCATCGTGGGCATCGCATCCGCTCTCGCCGCCTATGCCGCGTTCCTGTCGGCGTCGGGGATGACGACGACGCGCATCGCGACCGTGCTCGCGCTCTACCTGGTGGTGGGGGTGATGGCGGCGATGCTGTCGACCTCGGACCCGCGCTGGTGGGAGAAGAACATCAGCGCGCTCGGGATCGGCGACGACTTCTCGAGCTGGATCTTCAACGTCACCCTCATCGTCGCGGGGGTGCTCATCACGGCGATCTCGGTGTACCTCATCACCGAGCTGGGGCAGGGTCATCTCGCCCGCGGCCCGCGGGACGCCGACGACCGCCACGAGGTCGCCCGCATCCGGCTGCTCGGCTCGGCGCTCGTGCTGCTGGGCGTCTTCCTCGCGCTGGTGGGGGTGTTCCCGGTGAGCTGGGTCGAGTGGGTGCACAACACCTTCGCGACGGGACTCGTGGTGATCTTCGCGGGGCTCGTGGTCGGCATCCGGTGGATCGTGCCGGGGCTGCCGGAGGTGTTCTTCGTCGTCGGCTACGTCTTCCTCGGCGTCGTGCTGTTCGCCACCGTGCTCTTCGCGGTCGGCGTCTACAACCTGACGGCCATGGAGATCATCGGCTTCGCGCTCATCTTCGCGTGGCTCATCCTGCTGATCCGCAACATCTCCGCGAGCGGCTCGGACGCGCGCGCCTGAGCACGCTGTCATCACCCGGCCGCGCAGCGTCGCCGCTCAGTCGATGCCGTAGTCGAGTTCGTCGTCGCTCCGAGGTGCCATGGCGGCCCGAAGACGGGCCTCGTCGCGGCGGGCGAGAGCGTCGCGCACGGCCGTGGTCGCCAGTCCCACCGGCGCCGCGATGACGACGGTGGACAGCAGCAGGATGACGTAGCCGCGCCCGTCGATGACGAAGTCGGGGCGGAGGGCGAGCAGGAGCGCCGTCGCGATCGCGGCGCCGCCGCCGAGCACGAACACGGCGGACAGGGGCCGACGGAGCCTCGGGGCGAAATAGAGAACAGGCCCGGCGATGAGAGCCGCCGCCAGCCCGGCGACTGCCCCGACCGCCATCACGACCATCGTCGCGACCTCGGCATCCCAGATCCCCAGATCGGGACGGGTGGCCCAGGTGATCGCCACATAGCCGACATGCACGAGCTGGGCGAGCGAGCCGCCGACGACGAGACCGAGGGTCGCACCGGCGGAGTCGATGCGCATCATCCGGTGATCCTCATGGCGCGAGCGTAGCGACACGGCGCGGCGCGCGGCTACGGGCGCGGGTCGCGCGCGTCGTAGAGGCGGAACGTGGACTGCACGCGCAGCAGGATCGCGATGATCGCGATGATCGCGAGGCCGCCGGCGACGGGCGGGAACCACAGCGCCGACACGACGGCGAGCGAGCCCGCGACCATGTCGCCGATGCGCGGCCCGCCCGTGACGACGACGATGAAGATGCCCTGCAGGCGGCCACGCATCTCGTCGGGGGCGGCGGTCAGCAGCATGGTGGAGCGGAAGATCGCACTGACCTCGTCGGATGCGCCCGCGCCGGCGAGCGCGACGGCCGCGAGCAGCAGCAAGGGCAGGTTCACCTGGTCCCACTCCTCGCCGACCGGGCCGAACCATCCGGTCGCCGCGACCGCGATGACCAGCCCGAACAGTGCGGTGAAGGCGCCGAACAGCATGATCGCCCGGCCGATCGCGACGCCGTAGCGGTGCACGTGGGCGACGGGACCGCTGAACAGGCCCGTGAGGAAGGTGCCGATCGCGGTGGCCGCGGTGAGCACGCCCACCGTCACCGAGCCGCCCCCGAGCACGGTTGCGCCGATCGCGGGCAGCAGCACGTACGGGCGCCCGAGGCTCATCGCGACGATGTCGACGAGGAAGCTCATGCGGATGTTGGGGGCCGTGCGGAGGAACCGGATGCCGTCCCTCAGCGACTCCCACCCGGGCCGCGCCGTGTCGCTGAGCGGAGGCAGCGGCGGCAGCCCGAGCACGCCCAGGAACCCGGCGGTGAACAGCACCGCGTCGACCGCGAAGGTGAGCGGGAACCCGATCGTCGCGACGAGGATGCCGGCGAGCGCGGGCCCGATGGCGAGCTGCAGCCCGAACACGATGCCGTTGAGGGCGTTCGCGCGGGACACCATGTCCTCCGGCACGATGCGCGGCGTGACCGAGCTGCGGGTGGCGCTCGAGATGGTCGCGGCGACCGCGTTGAGCGTCGTCAGCACGTAGAGCGGCCACACCGGCGGGCGCCCGCCCGCCGCCCCGTCGACGGCGGCGAGCACGACGATGCCGACGATCGAGACCCAGGCCACGACGCTCGAGAGGATGAGCACGCGGCGCCGGTCGAAGGCGTCGGCGAGCATCCCGCCCCACAGCCCTGCGACGATCATCGGCACGAGCGCGATTCCGCCGACGAGCGCCACCGCGAAGGTGTCACCCGTGATGTCGAAGATGAAGAGCCCGACCGCGACCGTGGTGACCCAGGTGCCGATCCCCGAGATCGAGGTGCCGAAGAACAGGCGCGCGAACACCGGATGCTCGCGCAGCGGGCTGAGGTCGACGAACCGCCGCCTCCTCGGGAGCTCGATCGCCTCCGTGGGGTCCTGGGCGTCGGGCGAGGTCATGGCCGGTTCAGCCTACGCGCACGACGCCCCCGCTCCCGGAGGCCGCGGTTCAGCCCCGGGGTGCGGTGCGCCTCCGACGCGTGACGAGCACGATCCCCAGAGCGAGCGTCAGGAGCGCCGCGGCCGCGAGCGGCAGCGCCTCGGCGCCCGAGTCGGCGAGCACACCCCCGGCGGCCCCGACCGAGGGCGACGGGGACGAGGAGGGCGAGGGCGAGCCGCTCGTCGGCGTCGAGACCACCACGTCGAGGCGTCCGATGAGGGCCACGCCCTCGACGGGGTCGGGGGTGCCCGTGAACCACACGTCGCCGTCGGGGCCGAGCGCGAGCCCGAAGGGCGCCGAGGAGCTCGTCGTGATGGGGTACGCCGTCGCGGTGCCGTCGGTCGCCATCCGCACGATCGCGTCCTGGCCGGGGGCCGCCACCCAGAGGTTGCCGTCGGCGCCCGTGAGGATGCCGCGGGGGGTCGATCCGGACGCCAGAGGGAACATCGTGAAGGCGCCCGCGGTGGTGACGCGCCCCACCTGCGAGGTCGAGAGCGTGGTGAACCACAGCGCACCGTCGGGCCCCACCGTGATGCCCTCCGGGTTGCCGAAGCCGGGCACCGCGTACTCGGTGACGACGCCCGCCGTCGTGATGGCCCCGATCCGGTCGCCGGAGCTCTGCGTGAACCACAGCTGGCCGTCCGGCCCGGCCGTGATGCGGTTGGGGCCGGAGCCGGCCGTCGGCAGCGGGTACTCGGTGACGACGCCCGCGGTGGTGATCGCGGCGATGCGGTTGCCGCTCGTCTCGGTGAACCACATCCGCCCGTCGGGGCCGGCGACGATCCCGTAGGGCCCTGAGCCCGCCGTGATCCCGGTCGTGAACACGGTGACCGCGCCCGCGGGCGTGACGTATCCGACCTGGTTGCCGAACAGGTCGGCGAACCAGACGTTCCCGTCGGGGCCGACCGCGACATCCGTGGGGGCGGAGGTGCCCGACGACGGGACCGGGTAGCGGCTGAAGACGCCGCCCGTGGTCATCGCGCCGACGGAACCGCGGTTCGACTCGGCGAACCAGAGGCGCCCGTCGGGTCCGTAGGCGATCTCCTGCAGCTCGGTCGAGGCGTCGCCGTGCAGGAACTCGACGACGTCGCCCGTGGCGGCGACGGCGGAGGAGGCGACGGCCCCGACGGCGACGACGGACGCGAGGGCGAGGGCGGCGACGGCAGCGGGCAGGCGGGAGGGCGACATGCGGATGCTCCAGGGCTCGGGAACCGGGGATCGACCGCGAAGACGGCCGTCTCCCATCCTTCGGAACCCGCCCCGGGCGCGGCAACGCCCGCGACCCTAGTTCCGACCCTAGTTCTGGCCCGCTCGCGAGTGCTCGGTCACGCCTCGCGCGTGATCTCGACCGTGACGAACAGCTTCGAGGAGGACGGGCCCGCGTACACCCCGCGGAGGGGGGCGACGTCGTTGTAGTCGCGGCCCCGGCCGACGATCACGTGCCGGTCGCCGATGTCGATGAGGTTGGTGGGGTCGAAGCCGTGCCACTGCCCGCAGTACCACTCCACCCACGCGTGGGACTCGCCCGCCACCGTCACGCCGAGCTCCGCATCCGGACGCGGGTGCAGGTAACCGGACACGTAGCGCGCCGCGATGCCCGCCGAGCGCAGGGCGCCGATCGCGAGGTGGGTGATGTCCTGGCAGACGCCCTTGCGGTGCTCCCACGCCTCGGCGGCAGTCGTGTGCACGCCCGTGACCCCGGGCATGTACTCGATGCGCTCGCCGATCGCCGTGCAGACGGCCCGCGCCGCCTCGCACGGGTCGTCGTGCTCGGCGACGATCGAGCGGGCGAGGTCGACCACCTCCTGCGGCGGCCGGGTGCGCGGGGTCTGGGCGAGCTGCTCGACGTACTCGGTGGCGCGCGCCGTCTCGGCGGCGAGCTCCGCCCATCCGGGGCCCCGCTCGGGCACCTCGCGCGTGCGCACCTCGACGAGGCTCGTGGCGGTGAGCGAGAGCTCGTCGTGCGGGTTCAGGATCTCGAAGCTCGAGACGCGGGTGCCCCAGTAGTCGACGTAGCTGTGGGTGCCGGAGATCGGCGAGATGTCGAGGTTGGAGTACAGCACGAGCTGGCCGTCGCCCGTCACGGGCAGCATCCGGGCCTCGTTGTACGACGCGGTGGCCGCGCCCTGGTAGAGGAAGCCGGTGACGTGCCGGATGCGCAGGCGGTTCACGTGGACTCCCCCGCCCAGCTCGGCGCCGCGTTGGTCGGGAAGTAGCGCTGGCGGATCGCCTCCGAGGCGGCGGAGGTCGCGAGCTGCACGTTGTCCATGTGGCGCGGCAGGTCGTCGAGGATGTCGGCGATCGGCCGGTACTCGAGCTCGGAGCGGATCTGACCGAGCAGCCGGAGCGCCTGGTCGGAGACGCCGACCCGGTCGCTGCGCGGCTCGATCTCGCGCAGCGACTGCTCGGCGCGCGTCACCGAGAACAGGATGCTGCGCGGGAACAGCCGGTCCAGCAGCAGGAACTCGGCCGCGTTGCGCGCGCTCGGCACACCGCGGTAGGTGCGCAGGTAGGCCTCGTAGGCGCCGACCGAGCGCAGGATGGTGGTCCAGCTGGGTCCGGAGGCCTCGGTGAGCGAGCGGGTGGCGAGCAGTCGCGCGGTCATGTCGGCCCGCTCGATCGACCGGCCGAGCGTGAAGAAGCGGTAGGCCTCGTCGCGGCTCGTGGCCGACTCGATGATGCCGACGGCGAGCGCGGCGCGTTCGCGCACCCAGCCGAAGAACTCGTGCACGCGCTCCGTCGCGACCTTGCGCGGCATCCGGGCGCGGGTGGTGTTGAGCACCTCCCACAGCTCGGTGCTCACCACCTCGCGGGCGCGGCGCGCGTTCTCGCGGGCGGCGGCGAGGGAGTAGGCGATGGAGGCCGGCTGGTTGCGGTCGACGGCGAGCAGGGCGAGCACCTCGGCGCGGCCGACCTCGGCATCCGGCTCCACCTCGACGCCCATGACGCTCAGCAGGGAGCGGCAGGCGAGGTTCTCCTCGATCCAGGGGTCCTCGAGCAGCAGCTGCAAGTGCACGTCGAGGATGCGCGCTGTGCCGTCGCTGCGCTCGATGTAGCGGCCGATCCAGAAGAGCGACTCGGCGATGCGGCTCAGCATTCGGGCCCCTGCTGCTGTTGCTGCTGCTGGTCGCGGCGGGGCGCGTCCTGCGGGTTGTGGTCCTGGAAGTGCGGCTCGGTGATGATCGGGATGGACGAGGTCACGGCGGCCTGCTCGGCGACGAGCCCCTGGATGTTGTGGTCGTGGGAGGCGAGCGGGTCGGTGCCGACCACCCAGGTGTCCTTCGAGCCGCCGCCCTGCGAGGAGTTGACGACGAGCTGCCCCTCGGGGAGCGCGACGCGCGTGAGGCCGCCGGGCAGCACCCACACATCCGTTCCGTCGTTGACGGCGAACGGCCGCAGGTCGGCGTGCCGCGGGCGCAGCCCGTCGTCGACGAGGGTCGGGATGGTGGAGAGCTGCACCACGGGCTGCGCGATCCAGCCGCGCGGGTCGCGCTGCAGACGGGCGCGCAGCTGGTCGAGCTCGTCGCGCGACGCATCCGGTCCCACCACGAGCCCCTTGCCGCCGGACCCGTCGACGGGCTTCACGACGAGCTCGTCGAGCCGGTCGAGCACCTCCTCGAGCGCACCCGGCTCCTCGAGGCGCCAGGTGTCGACGTTCGGCAGGATCGGCTCCTCGGAGAGGTAGTAGCGGATGAGGTCGGGCAGGTAGGTGTAGACGAGCTTGTCGTCGGCGACGCCGTTGCCGACGGCGTTGGCGATGGTCACGTTGCCGAGGCGCGCCGCGAGCATCAGCCCGGGCGAGCCGAGCATCGAGTCGGCGCGGAACTGCAGCGGGTCGAGGAACTCGTCGTCGACGCGGCGGTAGATGACGTCGACGCGCGTCGGCCCCGCGGTGGTGCGCATGAAGACGCGCCCGCCCGAGCAGTACAGGTCGCGGCCCTCCACGAGCTCCACGCCCATGAGCCGCGCGAGCAGGGTGTGCTCGAAGTAGGCGGAGTTGTAGACGCCGGGGGTGAGCACGACGACGGTCGGGTCGTCGACGCCCTCGGGGGCGGATGCGCGCAGCGCCCCCAGCAGCCGCTGCGGGTAGTCGCCGACCGGCCGCACCCGCATCGACACGAACAGCTCGGGCAGGGTCTGCGCCATCACGCGCCGGTTGGAGATGACGTAGGAGACGCCCGACGGCACGCGCACGTTGTCCTCGAGCACGCGCCAGGCGCCCTGCTCGTCACGGATGAGGTCGATGCCGGAGACCTGGATGCGCACCCCGTTGGCCGGCTCGATGCCGTACGCCTCGCGGTGGAAGTGGCTGGAGGAGCTGATGAGCCCCGCCGGGATGACGCCGTCGAGCACCGCCCGCTGGGTGCCGTAGACGTCGGAGAGGAACGCCTCGAGCGCCTTCACCCGCTGCTTGACGCCCGCCTCGACGGTGACCCACTCGCGCTGCTCGATGACCCGCGGCACGGCGTCGAGCGGGAAGGGGCGCTCCTCGCCGGCGAAGTCGAAGGTGACGCCCTGCGCGAGGTAGGAGCTCGCGAGCGACTCGGTGCGGCCGCGCAGCTCCTCCTGCGTCATGCGGGCGAGGGCGGCGTGGATCTCGCGGTACGGGCCGCGGGCGGCGTCGCCGGATGCGAACATCTCGTCCCAGGGCGGGGCGCCCGTGCGGCGCGTGGCGACAGCGCCGTAGCCCTCGAACAGCTCGCCCATGACAGGAGCCTAGACCCGCGATGTTGCGCGGTTGTTTCGCCTGGTGGCCGCCCCAGCGCGCGCTCCCGCTGGTCGAGTCCCCGCTGGTCGAGCAGCCGCGCAGCGCGCGCACCCCGCTGGTTGAGTAGCCGCGCAGCGGCGTATCGAAACCCACCCCCGGGCCCCCCGCACAGGGAAACGGCCCGCCTGAGGGGGGACCTGGCGGGCCGTCTCGCGGAGCTGCGACGCTCCGGGGGGAATCTCCCGCGGCGGCGACCACCACAGCGCCGCCGCGGGAATGCACTCATGCTAAGGAGCGAGGCTGTGCGTCCGCCCGATGCCGCCTGGGAAATCGAGAAGCGCGCGGCGGTCAGCCGGCCCGCATCCGATCGCAGTGGCTACCTCGCGATCAGAAAGCCCGCGAGTACCAGCAGTCCCGCACCGAAGAGCACGAAGAGAACCCCGGTGAAGCGAGCCACCCCCGGGGCGAAGGCGCTCGCGGGCATGGGCGTGAAGCTCGAGGATCGGCGAAACAGAGAGGCCACCTCGCCCTTCAAGGCGATGACGACGAGACCGAGGGTCACCACCCCCAGTCCCATCAGCCCGACGACAAGCGGCCCCATCTCACCCCCACCCGCCAGATCGACGTGTTGCGACTCCGCGCCGGGCTCGGCCCAGCGACGCGCTCGTCACGATTTGGGCCCTCCCGCGGCAGCAGACGCATCGCCGCGATGTTCCGAAAGGTCCTCTACCCGCAAGGGTCATCAGCAGCGCCGTTCGACCAGGTCGACTCTCTGAGGCCATCAGCCCCCCACCAACTGGCCTGCGTATCTTTCGACCCCTCCGGCGGGACGACACGAACCGCAAGCCCATCATCGTGGGGATCGAATCGGCCCGGGGGACCGGTCGCCTCCATGCCGTCGGGCACAACCCCCAGGGTGATCATGTCACCGACGCCGAACGAGTGGCTACCCTCCACCGTCCAGATCGGCGGTTGGTCGTAGGGATTCGAGTCGCCCACCCCGACGAAGAACTCAACGGTGCGAGCATCAATCTGGGTACAGATCGAGACGACCGGAACTCCGGCCTCGAGTCGGGCCCGGGGCGAGCCGTCTGGTCCGCACGCAACGAGCGTGCCGACGACGACCAATAGCGCGCCTACGCCGACCAGCTTCTTAAGCTCCAACAGCGTTATCCCCCTCCGAATGTCCCGCGCGCCACTCAAACAAGTTCCCACACCCATAGTCGCGCGTTGTCACGTAGGCGAACAATGATGCGGAACCGCCGAGTTCGTTGCGTAGTCCGCGTCCGAACCCGGGACGATCGCAGGGTCGCTGTCGCCGGAGACCTCAGCAGACCCGCAACGGGTAGCAATCCAACTCCGCCGCAGAGCTGCCGTATCGAAGCGGTACGCGGAGGTCTCCGGGCCGGTGCTGAGGGAGTCCGTCAACGTGTTGCTGATGATCCGGCCCGCCTGGGACCGCACCACCTGATCCGTGACCGTCGACGCATCCGCGAACGCCCACCCGATCGCATCCGTCGCGCCCGTGTAGCTGTTGCGGGTGATGGTGGCAAGGCTGGTGCCGTTGGCGTAGGCGACCGAGGACAGGAGTTGGTCGGACGCGTAGTCGGGGTCGGCGATCAGAGTCCCGTTGATCTTGACGGTGAGGACCTTCCCGTCAGGGTCGTAGGTGAAGGACTGGGTGATGCCAGCCCCGCCTGACGGGGTGGTGGTCGTGGACAGCACCCGCCCCGTCCGCGCCTCATAGGTGGGGGTCGTGACGGTGCCCCATACGTCCGTGTACTCCACGACCCGGCCCAGCAGGTCGATGCGGGTGGTGATCGTGCCCGCCGGGTCGGTGACCGAGGTCACGAGCGGGTCCCCGCCCACCGCGTAATCGGTGGCGGTGATCCGCTCGTCCGTCGAGCCCTGCGCCACCACCGCGGTCGTCGCGCGCCCCCGGGCGTCGAAGCTCACACACGACCAGGCCGGATCCCCCGTGGTCCTGGACCCCACGGTGCGACCGAGGACGTCGTAGGCGTACTCCGTCGCGACCGCGGAACCGGTTCCCGGGGTCGGGCCGGTGATCTTCTTCAACCACCCGTACTGGATCGTGGTCGCAGGAAGCCCGCAGACGGACGCACCCAACTGCTCGGTATCGGCGTAAGAACCGCCCACTGCTCCCCGCGGGTCTTCCCATGCCACACCATCTTTGAACCTAGCGACAGCGGTCGGTTCCGATCGAACCGTCGGGGTAGATCCAGTCCGCGTCCCCTAGACCGCTTGCCGGGATACGAAACTCTGCCTCATAGCTGACGTCGGCGGGGCGAGCAGCATCGGAGAACAGCACAGCCACGATCGAAGACCCCGTCACCTCGAACGGTTCGGAGGTCGTCACTGAGAGGCGGGAATCGGGCATGGCCGTGTCGACCACCGGCACGGGCCCACCTTCAGCCTCGAAGACGGTCTCCCACGGCGCGTCGACCGTCGGCCGGAACTCAACAAGGAAGTCCCGCAGCTCACTCGCATCGCAAATGGCGACGAGAACGCCACCGTCGGTCACCGACAACGCAAGTGGAGCCGTCGTGGGGACCGGATCGCAAGAGGTGAGCGAAACCGCCGCGGCCACGGCGCCTGTCCCCACCAGGAGATGACGACGAGCGCGCCTGCCTAGCACCGATAACCCCCTGCATCGAGATCGGCAAGATTTTCGAAGGGATTCAAACAAGCGTAGCTTCCCGTGAGGACCCATGAGTCCCAGCTTGCGCCTCCGTAAAAAGTCCCAAAAACGATGGGTTCCCCCCCCATACTTGCCCACTGAACTGTGTGGGCCCATTCATGTTCGAGTAGGCCATCCCTCTCGTTCAACTCGTTGACACGCTTGAAGCTCTTCGTCGTAATGAATACGTTTCCGAGCGTCGTGCCACCGCCCCCCAGGTTGCTAGTCGCCCCGGCGCATACGGTCTGGCCGCCGCCAACGCTCGCGCATGTTGCTCCCATCGCGTCCGCCAATGACAAGGCGCGCTCGTTCACCCGAAGGTTGATAACCGCCGTCAGAGCGACTCCGGCAGTCGCCTCGCGGGAACTCTTGCGTAGCTTAGATATCGCTTTAGCGTCCTCCAGCGAGTATTTCGCTTGTACCTTCCCTCCCCCGCAACCACCGCCGCCTGTGCCGCATGTCTGCATCGAACCGGTGAGGTCGAACTTGTTGATGGGGTCGGCGGGGTAGTCGTAGGCGTTGGTGACACCACCCTCGACCGGGTCGACGGACATGAACCGTCCGAGCGCGGGCACGTAGAC
>MKVM01000006.1 GCA_001898835.1 Micrococcales bacterium 72-143
CTGAGTGAGTATTTGGAGTCTTGAGGGCCACTGATTATTGCGGTTCGGGGCCAGCCGATATTTGCTCTCGGGGCCAGGGGGATTGCCGGTGAGCGCCACCCCCGCGGGCGCGACGCTCACCGGCGCCGACTCAGCTGGACGCGGCGGTCTGTTCGCGCATGTTGACGTCGCCGGTCTCGATCCAGAGGGTGTTGTGGACGATGCGGTCCATGATCGCGTCGGCGTGGACCCCGGAGCCAAGGCGCTGGTGCCAGTCCTTCTTCGCGTACTGGGTGCAGAACACCGTCGAGGTCGCGTCGTATCGGCGTTCGAGGAGCTCGAGCAGCATGGATCGAACGTCGTCGGTGGGTGGGTCGAGCAGCCATTCATCGATCACGAGGAGCGTGAACGTGCTGTATTTCCGCAGCCACTTCTCCCTGCCGGCGGGCTTGTCTTTCGCGGCGGCCCAGGTCTCTTCGAGGTCGGGCATGCGGATGTAGTGCGCTCGGTAGCGGTGCTGACAGGCCTGTTTCGCCAGCGCCGATCCGAGGTAGCTCTTCCCGGATCCGGTGAACCCTTGGAACACCACGTTTTGCTGCCTGCTGATGAACTGGCAGGTCCCGAGCTGCGCGATCACACCCCGGTCGAGGCCGCGTTGTTCGAGCAGGTCGACCCTGCGCAGGTCCGCGTTCGGGTATCGGAGCCCCGCCCGCCGGATGAGGCCCTCGACTTTCGCGTGGGTGAACGCGGCGTGGGCGTCGTCGACGGCGAGCTTGATGCGCTCTTCGAACACCATCCCCATCGTGAGGGCATCGTCTTGGATGTCGATCGCGTCGACCAGGGCGGAGATGCCCATCTCCCGCAGCTTCCGTTTCGTCTCGGAGTCGAGCCGGCTCATCGGGTGCCTCCGGCGTAGTAGTCGGCGCCGCGGACGTAGCCTGCCGGCTCCTCCCAGACGGATGGTTCGAACCTCGTTTGCCGTCTGCCGTTCTGGTCCTGATTGGAGTCCAGGATCGGCCGCAGATGCGCATACCTGGGCGACCTCACCCGCGACTGCAGCGCGATCCCAGCAGCAGCTTCGACCCGCGCGGCCGAGTAGCGGCGAGTCATCCGCAACACGGCCAGCGCAGCGTCCAAGCCCTGCTCGTCGACCGGGACGGACTCGAAGATGCGGTTCACGATCGTCGTGGTGTTCTCCCCGATCCGAGCTGCCCACTCCCGAACCCGCTCCGCGTCCCATTGCCGATACTGGGGTCCGTCGGGCAGATCCGAGTCGTGCGTGCGGTACTCGTTGATCACCCCGGCTGGGGCGAGGAGATGGCTGGTGAGCCGCTGATCGGCGGCGAACACCTCGAGGGTGGTGTCGGTGACGCGCAGGTCGACGTTGCCTCCGATGTTGGCGTAGGGGACGGAGTAGAAGTTCCGCTCGAACACCACGTGCCCGTTGCGCTGAACCTTGCGTCCGTAGTGCCATCGGGAGATCTCGAACCCGACGGCCGGCAGCGGCCGTAGCAGCGGCTTCTCCTCTGCCTCGAACACGGAGAGTCTGGACCCGGCGCGCTTCTGGAACGGCTCGGCGTTGTAAGCGGTGACCCGCTCACGGATCACCGCGCGAAGCTCCGGCAGCGTCGCGAAGGTGCGGTCACGGAGCGTGGCGATCACCGCTGTTGCGACGTTGCCGACAGTGTTCTCGACGCTCGCCTTGTCTTTCGGTTTCGCGGGCCGGCCCGGCAGCACCGCCGCGGAGTAGTGCGCAGCGAGTTCCCGATACGCGTCGTTGAGCACGACCTCACCCTCGGCAGGGTGCTTGATCACCCCGGTCTTCAGGTTGTCCGGCACGATCCTGGGGACGCTGCCGCCGAACCAGTCGAACATCGCCGCGTTCGCCCGCAACCAAGTGTCCTGCCGCATATCCAGGGCCGGTTCAACGAACGCATAGCGGGAGAACGGCAGCGTCGCGACGAACAAGTAGACCCTCATCGCCTGGCCGGTGACCGGATCAGTGAGCCGCATCGTCTTCCCGGACCAGTCGACTTCGACCGTCTGCCCGGCCTTGTGACCGACCCGCGACGCCGCCCCGATCACCAGCACGTGACGCTGATACGACTTGCAGAACCTGTCGTACCCCATCGCCGTCTCACCCCTACTGCGGCAGGCGTCGACATACTCGCCGTGCAGCAGCTTCAACGTGACCCCGACCTTCGCGAGCTCCTTATGGACCTTCTCCCAGTCCGGCTGCGCGTGAACACTGTCATGCTCACCCCGCCCGGGGAACAGCCGCGCATACACGTCCGCCTCATCGAGCGCGGCGACGTCGTCCCAGCCGATGCCCTCCCGGTCAGCGGCATCGAGCACCATCGCCACGCTGGTGCGGGACATACCCTGCGCGGCGATCTGCCGACCCGTGAGCCCCTCCGAGCGCAACCGAAGCACAAGCTTCGCCTTGAT